>CAXBOT010000001.1:0-1447036 GCA_963977495.1 uncultured Alphaproteobacteria bacterium
CCGTGAAGGTGGCCGCACAGTCGGCGCCGGCGTTGTCTCTAAAATTGTCGAGTAAGATCGCAATTTTGACATTATAATTCTTTAAAGGCTCCACCATTTTGGTGGGGCTTTTTTTTGATTATGTGTATGTAATATAATGTTTTTATTTTCCTTTGTTTATGGGGGTGATATAGTGGAAAAAAAGGAAAATCATAATGCGTATGCGTGTTTCACTTTTGTTGGTTGTTTTCTTCGTCTTTACTCAAGGAAACTTTGTTTTTGCAGCGTCTACAAATGCGCCTAAAGGCAAGGCGAAAGTTACGTTGGGCGAGATTCAGCGATGGGCGTCTATTTCTCATAAACTTACCCGTGAGTACGATATACTCGTGAATGACATACGTCTCGGACGTGCCGATGTGAATGAACGCATGCGGTCTCTGCGCGCATATTATCCTTACACCCCTTATTATGACCCCTTCTCAAAAAATTTATTAGATCAAATGACGCGCTATGCCTATACGGTGGATACATCAGAAGATCGCGCTGCGGTGAATGATGCATTGGATAAGTATCGCGAGCTTGTCTATAACAATCTGGCGCATCTTGATGTTGTGTCTTATGCGTTAACACTAAGTCGGGTGGATGTACGCTTTGGTGATGAGTTCTTTTTTAGAAAAGTGCGAGACTCGATCAGAAACAGTTGGGACGGCATGATATATGTCGGAACATCACCTGATGATGCCTATAAGGTCATTACCTATGCCGAACAAACCTATATATTAAGCACACATGGCGCTAAGGCGAATGAAGGCGAGATCTTTAATGTGGATAAACAATTCTATGATGTGCGCGAAATCGTGACGGAAGACGATGAAAGTCTGCAATTATTTTTTGATTTGACGACCCCCATCAGAACGGTTCAGGTCAGGCAGGCATTGCGTGAAAAAGAAAATAAGATAACGATCCCTTTGCAATAAGGCATGTTGACTATATTTTCTGGGGTCAATTTGATTTTTCCTCTTAAATAGTACCAATATTTTTGCTATTGCTTTGTATCAACAAATTTAAAATGAGGAAGATTTATGTCGCGGAGCACTGCCTTGCATGGTGCGCATGTTGCCCTTGGTGCTAAAATGGGTGAGTTTGCGGGCTATGATATGCCGTTATATTATGATTTAGGTGTGAAGGGGGAGCATGAATGGGTGCGCTCTTCTGCCGGATTGTTCGATGTGTCCCACATGGGGCAAATCATGATAAAGGGACGTAATGATGGCAGTGATGCCGTCGAGTTTTTTGAAAAAATAACACCGTCCAGTGTTTCGAAGCTGGGCATTGACCGCACGAAATATACAGTTCTGACGAATGAGCAGGGCGGTATTATTGATGATCTGATGATCACGCGCACAGGTCCGAATGCTTTTCATTGCGTTATCAATGCAGGCTGTAAGGAAAAGGACATTGACTGGATTAAAAGTCAAATGCCGGACTCTCTTGAATTCACATATTTTGATGATTGGGCATTGATCGCCTTGCAGGGTGTGCAAGCCGAAAATGTTATGCGCGATGCGCTTGGTATTGATTTATCTGACCTGCCTTATATGGGACTGTGGGCGCGTGATGATTACAAAATGTTCGTCAGCCGCCTTGGTTATACGGGGGAAGATGGTTTTGAGATCAGCGTCCCTAATGATGCCGCGGTTGATATCTGGAACACATTACTAGCCCATGATGCGGTAGAGCCGATTGGCTTGGCGGCGCGTGATTCTTTGCGTCTGGAAATGGGATATTGCCTGTATGGACATGATATTGATGCAACCACCACGCCGCTAGAGGCTGATCTTGGCTGGGTTATGGGCAAGGATAATAACGGGTATATCGGCGCAGAAAATGTAACGGCGCCAACGCGCAAGCGTGTTGGTATTCGCCTTACAGGCAAAGGGATCGCCCGCGAAGGTTCGGAAATCAGAACGCTTGATGACACAGTGATCAGCACCCTAAGCAGTGGTGGCTTTTCACCAACATTGGGGCAGTCGATCGGGCAGGGCTATGTGCCCATGGATCATGCGGCAGTAGGAACATCTTTATTCGTCAATGTCCGTGGGCGCAATATTGAGGCAGAGATTGCCAAAATGCCGTTCTTACCAGCAAAAACAAAGTCTATGAAAGCCTCAAAGGCAGCGTAGGAATTAACCAACAATCAAAAGAACACACTCAATAGATAAATCAGGAGTTATGAATGTCTGAATTAAAATATACAAAAGATCATGAATGCATTTTTGTGGATGGTGATATTGCTTATGTCGGTATTTCAGAGCACGCACGCGATGCTTTGGGCGATCTCGTTTTTGTTGAATTGCCGGAAATTGGTAAAAAGGTGACCAAGGGCGGTGATATTGCGGTTGTTGAATCTGTGAAAACAGCGGCAGAAGTGTACTCTCCGGTTGATGGTGAAGTTGTCGAAGTGAACGAGCCGATGGCTGATGATTTTGAATTGATCGCGAAGCCCGTTAATGACAATGGTTGGATCGTGAAAATCAAGGTATCTGATGCGTCTGCGTTGGCTGATTTGATGGATGAATCCGCCTATGCTCAGTATTTAAAAGAAATTGACTAAACTGTCATTGATGACGTGCGCGTATGGCCGCAGCACAGTAAACAGGATGAAATAATAGATGAGATATTTACCACAGACTGCGAATGCGCGGAAAGAAATGCTGAAATCTGTCGGCGTGACCAGTGTTGATGCTTTATTTCGCAATATACCTCAAGAGGCTTTTGTGGATGGTCTGGTTGACCTGCCAAAGCATCAGGGTGAGATCAGCGTAGAGCGTGATTTGGTCGCGATGGCTTCAAAGAATATGAACGCGTCTGACGCACCGTTTTTTCTGGGCGCTGGCGTTTATAATCACCATATTCCTGCCAGTGTTGATCATATTATTCAACGTAGCGAATATTTAACAGCCTATACCCCGTATCAGCCGGAAATTGCGCAAGGCACATTGCAAGTTATCTTTGAATATCAGACGTTTATCTCTCAATTAACAGGGCAGGAAATCGCCAACGCGTCTATGTATGACGGATCAACTGCGGCAACCGAAGCGGTGCTTATGGCGCTGCGTATAACCAAGCGTGACAAGATTGCGATTGGCACAACATTGCATCCTGAATATCGCAAGGTTCTGGACAGCTATATGTCTAATCATAAAGGACGTGTTGTGTTCGAAGGTGAGCCGGATGATGAAACGGCCTGCGTTATTGTTCAATCGCCTGATTTTCATGGTAATCCGCATAAATACGAAGCATGGCGCAAAAAATGTGACGAAGTCGGCGCATTACTAATCGTTGTTGTGACCGAAATTGTGTCGCTTGGCCTTTTACCCGCGCCTGATGTTGCGGATATTGTCTGTGGTGAGGCGCAGTCTGTTGGCCTGCCCATGAGTTATGGCGGCCCGCACCTTGGGTTCTTTGCATGCCGTGAGAAATACCTCCGTCAGATGCCCGGGCGTTTGTGCGGTATGACAGAGGATGCAGATGGTCGCCGTGGATTTGTTCTAACACTGTCAACGCGTGAGCAACATATTCGCCGCGAAAAGGCAACATCCAATATCTGTACGAATCAGGGGTTATGCGCACTGGCCTTTACAGTGCATATGAGCTTACTGGGGGAGGGCGGATTTAAAAAATTGGCACGTCTCAATCATGAAGCAGCTTGTCGTTTGGCAGATGCATTATCTGCAATTGACGGTGTTTCCGTTGTAAATCAAAGCTTTTTTAATGAATTTGTTGTAGAACTACCTAAGTCGGCTGCTGGTGTTGTTGAAGATTTGGCGACATGCGGTATCATTGGCGGGTATGCGTTGGATGATAATCGTTTGCTTGTTGCTGCGACCGAGATGACGACAGAAGAACAGATTGAAGAATTCGTAAACACGTTATCTGAGATTTTATAACGTATGATGCGATAGGTTTTGAAAGGATATTAGATATGGGAAATAATGGCGGTTTAGTCGTTTTTTTATTCATGATTATTGTTGTGGTTGTTGGAGGATTTGCGCTTTTCTTTACGCAGTTCCAACCTCCTAAAGAAAAAACAGTGACATGCAAAAATGAATGGTCAACGATCAGTTTTCTGATCAATGAAGAGGAAAATATACTGATTATGAACGGTGAGCTTGTCGCACCGGAAAGTATCAAAATTTTCAACAGTACCGCAATATCAGCACAGTGGAAGCACGCTGGTGCAACAACCAAGTTTTTCCTTGATCGGATTGCGGGCGCTTTAGAGGTTGAAACGACGGAAGATTCTCTGGAGTGGGATAAGAACAAGTTTGAGTGTAACTTCTCACAAAAACGTTTCTGATCTCTCGTTTGAAAAGAAGTTTAGTTTAAAATAATTTATATCAGGATGACATCAGCATGAATCAAGATCGTGGTTTGCACTATGAAGAGAATTTATTGTGGGAAAAAGAGTTTAGCGATACCGCTGGTGTCGATTTTCCAGACGTTCAAAACACGCCCCTAAGAACGGGTTGCGCGCCGCGCGAGAATGTTGGTTTGCCACAGTTAAGTGAACCACAAATCGTGCGCCATTTTGTGCGTATGAGCACATGGAACTATTCCATTGATCATGGGTTCTTTCCGCTTGGCTCTTGTACAATGAAACATAATCCGCGCCTGAATGAAAAGCTGGCGCGTCTTCCTGGGTTTGCGCAAATTCACCCGATGCAACCACAAAGCACAGTGCAGGGCGCCTTGGAATTAACCTATGAACTACAGCACTGGCTTGGGGAGTTAACAGGCTTGCGCGGTGTGTGCTTAACACCCGCAGCAGGCGCACATGGTGAGCTTGCCGGTATGATGACGATTCGCCGCGCACATGAGCAGCAGGGCAATACCAATAGAAAAATCGTTCTTACCCCTGACTCGGCGCATGGTACAAACCCTGCAACGGCGGTTATGTGTGGTTTTGAGGTGCGCTCTATCTCAACGCAGGAAACGGGCTGTTTGAGTGTTGAGGCTTTTAAGGCCGCGCTTTATGAAACAGATGAAAACGGCGCAGATATTGCCGGTATGATGGTTACAAACCCGAATACGTGCGGCTTGTTTGAAAAAGATATTATTGAAATTGCTGATTTGTTGCATGAGGCTGGTGGCTATTTTTATTGCGATGGCGCGAATTTCAATGCGCTGGTCGGCAAAGTCAGACCTGCGGATTTTGGTGTTGATGTGATGCATATCAATTTACACAAAACATTCTCAACGCCCCATGGTGGCGGTGGTCCGGGTTCAGGCCCGATTTGCTGCACGGATGAATTGGCGCAATATATGCCTGTGCCCACCGTGATTAAAGGGGATGATGGCTCATATGCACTTGAAACCGAAGAAGGCCGCCCTGATACTTTGGGGACGCTAAAGGCGTTTCAGGGGCAGTTCGGTATGCATGTTCGTGCCTTATCTTACATGAAATCCCATGGCAGTGATGGTTTGCTGCAGGTTTCTGAAGATGCGGTTTTGAATGCAAACTATATCCTTAGTCAGTTATCTGAGGATTATCATGTGCCTTACGAGGGGCCTTGTATGCATGAATGTTTGTTGACGGATAAACGACAAAAAGAGCATGGCGTATCGACGCTTGATATTGCAAAGGCGCTGGTTGAATACGGATATCATCCGATGACTGTTTATTTCCCGTTGGTTTTGCCCGGAACAATGTTGATTGAACCGACAGAAACCGAAAGCAAAGATTCTATGGATCGCTTTATCACGACGATGAAAAAGATTGCAGAAGATGCGCGCGCCGGAAAAAGTGAAGAATTCCACAGCTTTCCTCAATCAACACCGCGTAAGCGTCTTAATGAGGTGAAAGCCGCGCGTAACCCTGTGTTGAAATACAAGGCGGCGGCATAATCATCAGAACAAATTGGCGCATGGTGCATTTTTCTCTGGTCATGGCTTTATTTTTGGTGTAATTATTTTTCGTAAATCCCTAAATGGTTATGTTTTTTTAAAGTGGCGAGCGCTCACGACACGAACCTTGGGTCAAAGAATGTAAAGACGGAAGGTAAATGATATGTCGAAGACGGGACCAATAGAATTTGTTCGCCAAGTCAAAAGCGAAACGAAAAAGGTTACGTGGCCTTCACGTCAAGAAACGACAGTCAGTATGATTGCTGTTTTTGTTATGGTGCTAATATCATCTATTTTCCTGTATTTCGCGGATCAAATCATTGCGTTTGCGATTCGTTATATCATGGGATTTTAATTGTTAGGGTGAAGTGAAAAGGAGAATTTAAGATGGCAAAACGTTGGTATGTGTTGCATGTCTATTCAGGTTTTGAAAATAAGGTTGCTGAGTCGATCAAAGAAAAGGCACTTAAGCAGGGTCTTGAAGATTATGTCGATGAAATCCTTGTTCCGACCGAAGAGGTTGTAGAAGTTAAACGTGGTCAGCGCGTCAATGCGGAGCGCAAGTTTTTCCCGGGCTATGTTTTGGCCAAACTGGATATGAATGACACGGTATGGCACTTGATCAAAGATACACCGAAAGTCAGTGGATTTTTGGGTGCAGGCGGTAACCGCCCCGTTGCGATTAGCGAGAGAGAAGCACAGCGTATTTTGACACAGGTTCAAGAAGGTGTGGATCGCCCACGTCCGTCTGTTGTGTATGATATCGGTGAAGAAGTTAAGGTTACTGACGGTCCGTTCGCATCATTTAACGGTATTGTTGAGGAAATTGATGAGGAAAAGGCCAAGTTGAAAGTGTCTGTATCAATTTTCGGGCGTTCTACGCCAGTGGAATTGGAATATGCCCAAGTAGAAAAGTCATAAATCCATATAAATGATGTTTAGGTTTCAATAAGGGCGGGTTAATCCCGCCTTTATGCATTGTGGGGTGTTTCAACTATTACTTGCGAGGATAATTAAATATTTGCTATAAAATTGTGGTTAAGGAAAAATAATAATTAAGTAAATGTGATAAAAAAATATTCGGGAGTGCGCTATGGGGACGGGTTTAACGATTGATCCAAATCAGTTAACGGATCAAAGTCTTTTTATCGAACAGTTGCAGAAATCCGGCTTTTCGGAAGAAGAAGCCAAAGTGGTTTTATCCGAAGCCGATAGCCTGGGCATGTTGCCCGATGACATGCGCGTGTTTCAACGCCATTTCCGTGATGAGAACGGAGCGGTGGATGTTCATAAAATTGATGCATTTATGCATATTCAGAATACAAAGATGACGCTGGATTCATATTTGCCTGTGTTGGAAGATCGCGCACAAAATTACGATCATGAAACGAAGCTGGAGCATTTACGCGCAGCGATAGAGTTAATGCATGCTTCTGGTTTTTCAGGGCAGAGGATCGCCGATACACTTTCCACCTATGTTAAAATTTCCAAATCATTTACGCCGCACCCGACCGAAGGGCTCAGCCCTAACGGTATTCGGTTGTCACGTAACTTGGTGAAGGCGGCAGAGGTACCGGCGGATAAACGTGAATTGGCATTGCAAGAAGCTGTTCGGGAAATTGCTGTTAGTGATGATTTCGGCGCGTCTAAAAAATCAAATATGCTTGATGAAACAGATTACAGCAGCAAGTGTGCGCGTATTCATAATCAGGGTGTGAATGAACTGGATCGTCAGATTGAGAAAATCCTTTTCGAAACCACAGGCGAGCAGGTGGATGTCAATTTAAACACCGGCGCACGCAGTTGGGATTATGATGCGGACGGCAAGAATAATGCCGAAGGCTTCTCCATGATGATGAAAATGGCAACCACAACAATGGATGCGATGTCGGATTTGTCAGAAAACCTTGCCAAGGCCAGCAGGGGCAGTATTCCTGAGAATTTGAGGGAAGAATTAACAACGCTGAAATTTAAAGTTGATGGCGTTATGCAAAAATTACATCCGGTTTATGATCGCTCGCGCAAAATTACAGCGGATTTGGCGACAGCAAAACCGGATCAAAGAGAAACACTTTACCGTCAGCTATACGAAACAGAATATGAGGGTTTGTTCGCCAAGCTCTCACATGCTTACGATAGTTTAGGGGGGCATCGTGGGCTGGATTTCTATGAACAGACGGTGAAGGATCTTGATCGTTTGAGGAAAGATCTGTCGAAACATGACAGGGACAGCACAGAAGCCGTAGATGATGCCTTCAGAACGGTAAGGCGCAATGGCTTTGCGCTAGAGAAGGGGCAAACGCGCCATAATGACTATGTCTATATCGATATGCTGGATAACATGTTTGATTCCGACGCTTTTTGGGGGACAGGCATTTTAAGTAATAAAGATCGCGATGAAATCCTGATGGCAGGGAAGTTTTCCAATTTATCGACAGATGTTCAATATTTACATTGGGAACGTATTTTAGAACATGCCAAAGAGAATGGTAATCGTGACCAATTGATCCGTATATTGGAAAGCACAAACCCTTTGACATTCAAGGCGTTATCCGATGGTGGTAATGGCTATCCAGATCAGGAAAAAGCTTATGCTGATCGCATGAAATTGCGTGCATTATTTCCGTTTAAATTTGAAGAAGGCATTATTTCCGACGCGCAGGAAATCGGCTCGCCGCGTCAAAAATTTATCGCTGACTTATACGGTATGGTGCATATGAAGCATATGTCCCTGAACGAAGACCCAACCAATTTGGCAAAACAGCCGACATTGGTGCGCCAGTTTAATGATCATGGTGGTGCGCAAAATATGGAAAACAGGCTCAATAAAATGCCTGATTTGTTCCGTCGTTTGCATCAGGCGCTGCATATTATGCGTCCGGCCAGTGATGCCGAAAAAGTGGGTGGCTCGTTCACACGCCTTCAGGCGATTGACCAATATCGCGGTATCGTCCGTGAAGCCTATGACATGAAAGTGCCCGTCGAGGTGATGATTGGCGGCGGACAATCACTGAACCGTTTTGGCGGTGATGTTGATATGGTACGCCGTATCTTGGCGCAAGAATTGAAGGAAATCTTCCTTGAGAAGAAAGACCGCGGCGAGGCGTTGGATGAGTATGATGATAAAATGATTATGATGGCGACCAGCACGCTATATACGGAGCAAGGCCGTACAAAACGCTATGCAAGTGCGACGGCGGATCAGGTTATGGATGATTTTGCCGGTAAGGTGACGAATATTGTTCAGGACTATCTTGATTTGAAAGAGTGCGTTCCTGACCATACATTTATTGATGACAAACATAAGTTTTCACCTGAAATGAACAGGTTACAACGGATTATCGCAGATCGAGGTATCACTGAGTATGAGACCTTTAACAAGATTGTCTTAAAGGATGAAAACGGCAAGCCTTCTGATACGTTGTTGATTGATCGGTTTACTGAAATGGTCGGTGCGCCGAACTTGATTTCTACGCAGAATAATGGCGCGCGCCCCGAAGCGGGTAAGGCAAAGGGAGGATCAAAGAAAACCTCTTCGCTTCGCGCGATCGGGAAAGATCAAACATCCTATACGTCGCAGTCATTCCTTGCCGGTATTATGGCATCAGGCGGTGCGATGGAGCGTTTTTATGATGCGCTGCACGATCATAAAAACGGCATCACAAAAAATGATATTGATGATTTGATGAATGATCCGGATTGGAACGAAGCAATATTCTCGCGTAATTTGGTTGATGCGGGTCGTTTTAATGCGACGCACTTATTTGAAAAATGCTCGAACGGCGATGCCAGCGATTGGACGTTTGATCGGGCCATGGAGATCGGCCATCAGGTCGTATGGCAACGTGATACGAAAACCGACAAAATGGTGTTGCAATATAAGGGCGATGAAAACGTATCTCAGGAGCAACTCTATTTATCCAAGGTCTATTATGAGCGCACAATGTTCCTCGCCATGACAGAGGCAGCGTTTACGCCCAAAGGCGAAGGAGTGAGTCTGGAAGACAGCGTTGAGGATATTTTGAAAAGCATGCGCCCTGCGGATAACAGTTTGGAATTTGGCTTGGGTGAGCGTACTAAGGAAAAATGGCCATCGGTTGAAAGCGAAACATTACGTGACCACCGCAAAAACGCTCCGGCCTATGCGCTGTATTATATGGTGGAAAACGATATCCAGAGCAAAATAGAAGCGGGCGTCGCCAAAGATGAAATTATGGCCGGATATGGCGATGGTGATCCGCAGGCGGCCGATGCCAGATTTAGGCAATATGGCGCGGCCTTACGCGCGGGAACATTGCCGCATAAGGCAAAATGGACGGGTAAGGAAACCTATGGCATGGAAAACCGTACAGATCCTGATCTTGATATGGCTGTGGTCATTGATTTTGCCCGTAAGCATAATGATCCGATGGGATCACAGCGCGATCTTGATCTGTCTTAGGTTATTTGTGCGGCATAGTTGTGGTTTCATTCCATTGAATATCAAGATGGCCTAGCGCATTCAAATATTCATCTTTCGTGATGAACCCAATACATGGATGTGCGCCTGTGGTTTTGATGTCGCCATGCACCAACTTTTTCACCAATAAAATAGCAGGCATGCAGGGAATATAAGGCCCGTGGCCTGATTTTGCAATGAGATTGAATGTCGTGCTTTTGGGCGCGCCAGATTGATCTGTTCCAGATAAAACCATGTGAAACCCGCTTTTATCTGTGCCAAACCAATCAAAAAGATAAGATGTTTTCAACAAGAACGGCGCGGCGTTCTCAAGATTTTTAATCAAACCAATGCGCACCAGCCAAGATAAAAGCCAGAGTGCGCTATGGATGAAGGGGAGCTCTAACCCTGCATAAAACCGGATGGTTTTTAAGGTGGGGTAATATTTTGGGAAAAGGGCTAAATCAGGCACGTCGCAATTCCCCAATAACCGTAGACCTAAGCCCTGATAGCGCCGCAAATGAAGGTTCTGCCACCCATACACATCGCGAAAGCGACCATCGATTAAGGTTTTGAATGGCTTGCCTGTATAGCCTAAAATCGCGGCTGTGGTGGCTAAACCGCGGGCCGTTTTCTGCGCGGTGGTGATACCGTAATCTATGGTTTCCAGCGCGCCAAACGTGGGCTGGTAATGCGCGATCAGCGCAGAGGTCAGACAAGGCACCGAGCTTGCGCCGCTTATCAGCAGAACATTATGCGCTTTGGCCGTTGCGTCCAGCGCCGCGATGCCTGCAACAAAATCACGACCATCGGCGAGATCAATATAATGCGCGCCTGCGGCGATGCAGGCTTGGGCAACATCATAGCTTTGTTTTTGAAACGGGCCGGAGGTATGTACGACAATATCCGGTTTTATCGCTGCCAGAGCATCCGTGATGTCTTCGTTGATGTCTATTCGGGCATATTCAAGTTGGTGCGCCGCATCGACCTCCTGCGCTAAATTTTGCGCTTTATCGGGCGAGCGTCCGGCAATAATGATTTGTATGCGCTCATCTTCTGCAAGGGTTTTGGTTATGAAGCTGCCGAAATTGCCATAACCGCCAATGATAAGGACGCGCTTTGTCATGTATTTTCCTGTCTTTGGATATGTATCCAATATCAATCGCTTATGCGGTCTTTGGGCTTTGTTTTTGTATAAACCAACATAACCCGATAATGAGCGCTGTTTCCCCGCCGATAAATGACGCGAGCATCCACGCTGCGGAATCGGTGAAACCATAGGCGTGCAAGCCAACGCTGAGTAAATTAACGCCAAACCATGAGAGGCTGACAATCACAGAGAGATAGGCGAGCCCCGCAATCACCATCGGTTTTTGTAATTGCCCGCTGATGCGTCCGTGCAATATCCAGATCAGCCATAAAACGATAAGCAACGCACCGTTTTCTTTCGGATCCCAACCCCAGAAGCGCCCCCAGCTTTGGTCTGCCCAAATACCACCAAGCACAGTGCCGACGGCAGAAAACAGCAAGGCGAGCAGGGCGACATTATGAATATGTTTGAACAGGGCATCGTTATATTTGCCCATAGCGGCGCGAATGAGGGCGTAATGCGCCAGAATACTGGTGATTAAACAAAATGCATATCCCATCGTAATGCAGATAACATGCGTGGCGAGCCAAAAGTTGGTATTGAGCACAGCGGTTAAGACCATCAGGTTGTCGCCGCTCTCATCAAAGGTGACGCCGAGAAGGTGGAGTATAAAGCCGCCCCCCGCAGCGATCAGCAGCCAAAACGATGATTTATCACGCATAAAGGCGAGAAGCCCGTACAGAACGGTGACGATCCCGACAAAAATGATGGATTCATACAGCGTGCTGACAGGCGGGCGCTCAAGAATGTAGATACGCGCCGCAATCCCCGCCAGATGCAAAATTGCGCCGCCCCATAGGGGAAGAAGGGCGATGCGCGTGATTGTCTCTTTTTTCCAATATAGCCCTACAGCTACGATAAGAAGTGAGAATGCATAGAGCAACATGCTGATATAAAATGGATTAACGTGGTTATAAAGATATTCTGTTTCAAGGGCATTTTCCCTTATCGCGCCGCCAGCCTGCGCGCGTATCTCTTGCTCAATATGGGTAATGCTCGATTGCCATAGCGGCGCATCGTTGTTGTGAAAGGCAAAGGCCAATGCTTGCCAATCGGCAAAGGTCGCGGGGGGCTGCGCGTTTGTTTCTGCGCCTGCCTTAAGGGCGTTTTGCCAAGGTGTTTGCCAGATATTATCCGCACTCGAAGGAAAAACTTTGAGCAACTTACTGTTTTGCCCTGCGTTTTTTAAGTTTGCCGCCGTGAAGGAAAGGTAGATAATCGCCTGTTCTGCGGGGGTGTAATCTTCGATGGTATTGCCCTTGGTGGCAAGAATGGCCTTGACCTGCGTTTGCAGGGCACCCTGAAAGCTTGATACATCCAGATAGCTTAGCTGTTTGCCCGCATAGGGTTGTAGTGGGGCGGGCACATCATCGGGCAGTTGCACGGAAAGGGGCAGGAAGAGGGTCAGGCTGCTGAGGATATTGGCGAGCAAAACGGTGTTTTGCTGTAACGCCACAAAATCACGCTGGGCGGGTGTCCATTTATCTTCGGGGGTTTCGAGAATGGAGCGCAGAATATCTTGCTTCTTAGCAAGTGCGCTCGATGTTTCATTATAGGCATAGAGCTTTGTTTCGTGATGCTCCAGCTCCAGCATATTGAGAAGGTTGGGGTTGATTATTTTTAAGACAGGCGTATTTTCCGCCAAGGCAGGGTTAAACAGAGCCTCTGCCAACCACAATATGGCTTGCTTGTCATTGCCTGAGAGCTTCTTGTGTAGGGAGCGGGCAACGCTATCCATTGGTTTGATGCGCCCCTCATGCATGACCGGAATTTTTGAAAAAGCGTCCAGATCAAATGACTTGGCATGCGCGGGGGCAGCAGAAAAAAGCGGCAGGCAGAACATGCAAAGCAATATCGTGCGGAAGGTTTTACGAAACATGGGCATCCTCCCGTTTCTTTACGCGCTTTGTTCTTCTGCGCGCGAATAAATGCACGATAATGCCCAAACACATGGCAATGCCCGATATGTAGGGGAAGGAGCGCCCTGCGTTCCACACAACTGCCAAAACCGAAATATCACCCTGCGGTGTTTCTATGAAGGAGGATTGAAAGAATGTGTAGCCTTTGTAACGCAAAGGTTCGTTCATTTTGATCAGGCTTTCCCATTGTGCTTGTCCGTCATGAATGCGCACACGGGATTGATATGATTTGGCCATGGTTGTGCCCGGATGCATATCGCGTTTGAATTCAATCAACTCAATGCTAAAGGGCAGTTTGCGTTGTTTCTTGCGCAAGGCGAACTGATAGCTTTTATCGCCGATTGATATTTCAGGTAATTGGGGGATGTTCTCCAGAACCAGAAAGACACCGTCATGGTCGCTGCCTTTGATACGGAAGGTCAGGCCGGCCATGTTGTCTTCATCTTGTGTTTTTAACGCATCATTGGTGAGGGTCATATGTTGCGCCATGCCCGAATATTGGTCGTTTGCATTGGTGCGGTTTTCAATTTTACAGTTGCGGCATGTTTCCAAAATGGTGATTTTTATTGGCGTGTTTTTGATTAAAATCGTTTGCCCTACGCTTAGATCATTATGATCGAATATCTGTATTTCCTTACCCTGTTCATCAAGCATGGCAAAGGCGCGCTCGTGATAATCGGTGACGAACATCTTTTGTTGGGTGGGGCTTAAATCAATATAGCCCTCACTGCTGAACAGGGCGGTGAACAGCCCCCCGATCAATAAAAGCATTGCCCCGATATGGGTGAGGATAATACCGGCATTACGCAGCGTCCACGGGCTTTTGAATATGAGCTTGAATGAGAGGTTTAAGAAAATGAGTGCGATCAATAATGGTAAGCCGGGCAAAGGCACGAAACCGACCCATAATATGGGAGAAGAGAAGAACATTTTCGTGGCTTCGAACAGGCCGATATATTTTTGCGCCACAGTTCCGGCGGTTAAATACAGCATCAAGACAGGCAGCACATAATGTAGAATGACGGGCTTGGATAAAGTGTTCGAAATTTTGCGTGTTATCGTCATGCGCGTTAATGGCTTTATATTGTCAAATTGAAAGGGCGAACCTAATTTTCCGCTTGGTTATAGGACAAAATAAGGCACAAATCCATGATAATCCTATGCCTGTAAAGCTGCAGAGTATAGCCCCCTTGTCAGGGCGGGGTGGTTAGGGCGCTTTGCTTTGCTCCAGCCAAGCGTGGTAACCGCCAGCCATATTACTGATATTTAAATAACCATGTTGTTTGAGGATCTGCGCCGCCCGAACGCCGCGTGGTCCTTTTTGGCAATATAAAATGATTTCAGTATTCAGATCTAAATCTGGCTTATCGCCGCGCATCAATAGCGAGAGGGCAAGATGCTGCGCGCCCGCAATATGCCCTGCGTCCCATTCGTCGCGTTCGCGCACATCAATTAAAAGCGCCGCGTTATTGTCGCGCGCTTGATCGGGGGTGGTTTCGCTCACATAGCCGCAAACGGGGGAAGTGTATTGCAGGAAAATAGCCTCTTTGGGTTTTGAGCATGTCGGGCACTCCGGATTTTTCGGTAAAGACAGCGTGCGGCTTTCCATTGATTTTGTGTCGATTGTCCAAAGCTTGCCCGACAGGGGGGTGAAGCTTTCGTGGTTTGTGATGATCTTGATGGCTTCCATGGCTTGGGTCGTGCCAATCATGCCTGCAACCGCGCCAATCACACCGGCTTCGGCGCAATTGGGGATGTAACCTTGCGGCGGCTCGGGAAACAGGCAGCGATAACAGGGGCCATTTTGATGATTAAAAACAGATATCTGCCCGTCAAAGCCGAGTATGGAGCCGTAAATAAAAGGCGTGTCAGTTTTTATCGCCGTATCGTTAATCAGAAATTTGGTCGCAAAGTTATCTGTGCCATCGATGATAATGTCGTAATTATGAAATAAGCCCTGCGCATTTTTATCAGTTAATTCATGTGCATAGACCTGAATGCTAATCTCAGGGTTTAGGTGTTGTAGGTGTTCCTTCGCCGCTTCAGCTTTGTTTTTGCCGATATCATGAATAGTAAACAAAACCTGACGCTGTAGATTTGTTTCATCGACGTTATCAAAATCAATAATGCCGATACGCCCGATACCAGCCGCAGCAAGATACAGCAATGCAGGGCAGCCCAAGCCCCCCGCACCAACACATAACACAGAAGAATCGGCAAGGCGTTGTTGTCCGTTCTGTCCAATCTCGGGAAGGACAATTTGGCGATCATAGCGGTTTTTATCAGTCATAATCAGGCATAGTAATGCGTATTATATATTTTAAAAGTCTATTTTTTGCCCTGCCTTGAAGAAAAATGAGCACATCGATTTTGTGTTGTTTGATTGCAAACGATATCGCTCTGCATACAGCCGTATTTTATAAACACGAAGTGCGCCCTTAAATTTAACTATTATGATGCAATCTATGGTGGCACAATTAAGTGCTTTTGGTTATTAAGAAAATCATTCTGAAGCGGCTTATTTCGTAGGATGAAACCTGCGTTTGTAGGACGTGGAATGATGGAGGTTGAATAAGCGTATGTTATCTGAATTACAATCCTTTCTTGGTCATTTTTTCTGGTTTGGGGGAGATGCTCCTGTGAATGCGGAGCACGGCGAATATATTATCTCGCTTGTCGTCTTATCTTTCGTTATTGCCACCTTAGGCTCATTTGTCGCATTACGGTTGGCGACGGATATTTACAAAGCCCCCACTGAAAAAATGAAAACGTTTCTTCATCTATGCGGTGCAATCGCTTTTGGTGCGGGGATCTGGTCAACGCATTTTATCGGTATGCTGGCCTATGATATGGAGAAGGCGCATCGCTATAACCTCTGGATGACCCTTGTATCAATGTTAATTGCCGAAGATCCAACGGATCAATGGAAGGCCGCGGCGCATAAATTAAAGGGCGCTGCAGGCTATGTCGGGGCGGAGCAAATGAAAACATTATGCGCCCATGCACAAAATATGGAAGCGGCCAATACGGAGGAACGTACGCGCACATATGAAAAAATCGAACAAAGCTATAACGCGGTACGTCATTTTTTAGAGGAGAGATCGGCGTGATCCTTGCAAACAAAAAGAATGACACAGAATTAATGACACTTGTTTTGTCGATCAAAAATTACATGAATGAGTGGCAAATCGTAAATGTAAATGTGATTGATAATAGCCGCCTGTCGCAACGATCTATTCTAGAGCGGTTATTGGATCAGTATCGCCGATATGAGGGGATGATTTATCCTGTGTCAGATAAAAAAATTGTGATGCTTGTCCGTTTGGGCTTGATTGAAAATTATGCCATTATGAAAGCTGAGATTGAGCAAAAAATCCCGGAGCATTGTTGCCGTGTTTTACTGCGTAAAATGAGTGCTATAGGCCTGCGGCAGATGCAAATTGGTCTTATGAATAAGGACAATTCTGTTGGCTTGCAGGATAATTTGTTTGCGCATCGAGTGGAGCGTCGAGAGAATGTCATACTGATCGCGGATGATGATCCGTTTGTCAGGAAGTCAATGGCAACGATTTTGACGCCTTGCGGCACGGTTTTTGAAGCCAAGAGCGGGGATGAGGTGGTGGCTGCCTATATACAGCATAATCCTGATATTCTTCTTTTAGATATTCACATGCCTGAAAAAACAGGATTGGAATTGATCCCTGAAATTATTGAATATGATTCTGATGCCTTTATCCTTGTATTGAGCGCGGATAGTATGCGGGAAAATGTTCTGATTGCTTTAGAAAAGGGCGCAGCAGGATTTTTGACCAAACCGCCGGCCAAACAGAAGGTTCAGGAATATTTGGGACAGTGCATTACCATCCGTTAAATATTATATGGGGGTGATTGGCATTGTTTTGGCGTTGTTCAATTTAAAGCTGTGGCTGGATATCAAAATCATCTAAATGTGCGCCGTAAATATTATTATACTTACTATAGGGCGGGTTCGTCAGTATTTTCAGGGCATTATCATGTGGTGGTTCGCCGCCGTTGAATGATCTTAAATAGATATCAGCCGCGGTTTCATCCAACTCAACATAGCCTTTTTGCAAAAGGGCGTTATAGACCTGCGGACTTTCTTGTAAGTAAAACCCGGGGCGTGGGTTATTGGAATCATAGACCTCGCCATTTTGTTGGTCTGCACAGAACTGGGAAAATGTCGGGTCGAATAAAAAGGGTTTTTCACCATCGTTGGTCTGAAGTGTAATCGTAACGCCGACATGCCCGTATGTGGGTTTGTAAAGCATTGTTTCCGTATCGTAAGCATGGGCTTGCAGGCGCAGCTTATGTGACGCGCTCAACGTGGCTGATTGAACTAAACCACAGGGGTCTTCAGACATTTTTGCGGGTCTTTTGGTGAACGGGTCGACTATATCTTGTGCGAGCGTGAAGGAGTCACAGGCATGTTGCACAAGGCGGTCAAGCAACAACGTGCATTGATCATCATTTTCCAAAGGCTCGCGGGCGAATAATTTTTGTTTGATTGTGTCCCACGTAAAAGAAACACTGTCATTGTCCGAAAGGGGAATAAACATCCGACCATCTTGAAAATAGGTTTTTAAAGATTGAGATTGTTGCTCCATTGATACCCTGCATCACTAATCAATTTTTATATTTCGTAAAATGTAGCAACTCCCCAATTTTGACGCAAATATAATGTTGTTTTGCAGCACGTGGTGATCCAGAGGGTTATTGGATACCCTCAATTGAAAAAACAGCCCTAACAGGCCGATAGGCTTGTAACTTTGTTGACATATTATGAAGAAAATTACATGCTCCTAACTCCAAAATACGCACGAATACTTAGGAATGCGAAGGAAGAGATTATTGCCGCCCATATCCAGAACCTACGAATATGTTCATGACCTTGAGACGAAGGATACGCAGCCGGGTTATGTTCTTAAGACAGCAAATGCGCGAGACCTTATTTCAAAATTGCCATCGCCCCAGAATGTAAAAAGGGACATCACTCTTGTTCCGGATATCCCAATTGATTTTCTGCTTTCAACAACAGAAAAATTACCGGCGCATATTACGAAGCAAATTGAACAATCAGAAAATAGAAAAAAATTCACAAATAAGAGCTTGTTAGGGCTCTGCACAAGTGGCCGTGGGATGCCCGTCGAAATTTTTTTGCATGACCATTTTATGACAGCCCGCGATCCGTCAGGAGAATTATTCGAAGAAGTCGCTTGGCATGAAACGGTTCACGGCATTGAGGGCATAGAGATAAATAATGACGGGGTCTATAAACGGCACATGCCATGGTCTTATAAATTACAACAAACAATGCTTTCTATCGATGCAGGAAATGAACATGAGCCAGACCTACCCAGTGATTCAAAAGGAAGGTCATATATAAAATACCTGCGTGACGGTACAAGCCTGCAAGAAAATGTGTCGGAAGTTTTTGCTCGTCTGGCCGTAATGTTTATGTATGAAATAAAAGAAACAGGTATAGCGCTGACATCCACACAAGATTTACGCGATTTCTTTTCAAGGCACCGCGCACCAACACGGCGTTCACGCAAAGAAATTAATATTTCCGATTTTCTAAGGGTATGGAAAACTTTTTCAGAAGAAGCACAGCAATTATTTGTGGAAGAGCATGACAATTTAATAAAACGTATCGCGGTACTTTATGGTTGTGACATCACTGCTGCGCAATAGTCGTGGTGATTTCTATATTGAGCGAGCTTTGTGGTCGAAATTCTCAGGAATGTGTCAAAGGAAAGAAAAAATATGTTTGTTATTAATGATTATTATAAACTGAACGCTTTGCACCGTTTTATTTTTGAAACTAAATTTTTAGGTTCAATGGACAATCCTGTGGGCGATGGTAGTGGCTTAATTGCTGATATTGTTAATGAAATTGGTGATGCAATAGTTGCTCATCTCGAGGGGGACGGAAAACTTGAAGAAGCCAAAGAGTATAGAGATTGGTATGTTCTTTCTAAGGTTGCAATAGGATACAGCCGGATTAAAGAAAGAATTCAAGCTAATAAAGATATGTCTAACTATGACTTAGATCAGAAAGTTCAGTGCATTAAAGGCTGGGCTGCCCCTTATGTCATACCCGATGATATCATGAATGAATTTCTTGAGATGTGTGAATAATAATCTCCCAAGGGTTCCGCTTAACGGCGGGGTTTTTAACAGAGAATAAAATAGGAAAGACCACAAAGGGGACATATTTCCCTCAAGCCCAAGAAACCACCGGAAGTCTTTAATGTCGGGGAGTTGGTTTACTCGCGCTTGCAGACAGAAAGAGCTGGGGCACACCGGAGGAAAAAACAACCTCTTACACCATATTGAGGGAAAGACCTGACGTTCAGGAGCAGCCAATCTCACCATTTAGTACGATTGAGGTTGTGCAACGCATTGTGCCGTTGAATGTAGAGATTGAAGAATTTGGGCACGGTATCATTGAGGGCGATAAAAAATTCGAGATCGAAAAAATATTCATTGGCGACGGGGAATATATACCTGAAGGGGAGAGCGTCCTGAAGGAGTGGTTCGCGCCGGGTAATTACTTTACCATGGGGGATAATGAAAAAATCAAAGCACCGTCATTTGAAAAAATGGATGCGGGGCTGAGATTGAGCCGTGAGGGCGTCGATTTTGGTAATGGTATTGATCTCGACCAGCAATATGAGGAAATATCGCTTGATATGAGCCTCAATCACCGTCGCAAATATAGCAGCATAAAAAGTCAGTTGAAGCCTGACACGTTACACAAATTCACGATCGTAGAGGGGGACGGCATTATAAGAGGGGTAAACCCATATGAGATGAATGATCGTAATTTCACGGATCTTGATGTGTCTGTTGGTGAAGCATCCGTTGCTGGTGGCCCACAAGTTGCCACCTTCGCCGAAGCACAGCTCATGGTTAAACGCAAAAACCAAATCAGCTTCGATGAATTTAAACGTTTTGAAGTGGTGTCTCATTAAAAACTAAGTGCTGCCAGACAAACATTAATTGCCCTCCAAAATTATTAATTTTAAGCGCAAGCGTCGCGCTAATTTGATGGTTTTGGGGCTGGTTTTATAGTCCTTAAAGGCATCTAAAATATAAGAAATTTCCTAAAACATCATTTTAATCTGACAAGAGATCACTCGGATTTAATTTGCTGAAAAATATATTCAGGGAGTATGTCATGACCATTCCCTATAAAAGTAACACTTATATTATCAATAGATTTTTTTAAGAAAACATAATTGCCGTTAATTGTTTCAAGATTTTTATTAGGAGGCTTTATCTCAAACAAATCTAGCAATTCTCGATCACTAATTAAGGCATTAGCGTCATGAATGCCCATATTCCTTAAAATATTGTTGTAAAAAAAAGCGGCATGGGTAACCGGAACTGTACCGTTACCGAATGTGCCGTCATATACGCCAGCGTATATATCAAGGTCTATGTTATTAAAACGATGTTTAGGCAAATCAAAATATAAAGGTGATCTAGCGTGCGCTTCTGGAGTGTTTAGATGGCCTTCAGTTGAGTTTGTACACGCAAGAATATCATTTGCAAAGTTCAACTCTTTTCTGATCAAATTCTCTTTATACCATGCTTCTAAATCTGTAATCGGAAGCCAAGAAATAATTTTCTTAAAAACATGTTTGGAACGAAAATAAGAGCAAAGCGCGGTGTAAGCGCCGCCACTTACGCCGATAAGATAAATACGATCAGGGTCAACATTTCCATTACTGATAGCAAAATCTATTGCCATATCTATGTCCGCAATTACTAAATCACTGCAACAAGATTTAGGCGAATTCATTCGACCTCTAAAGTTGGGATGAATGTATGCATATTGAGCATCTTTTATAAACTCAGAAACAGGGTCGTATTCGCGATAATCACCGCGCCAAGTATGTAAACTTATAACAAGAGGGACGGCGGATGCTATATTAGGCATGTAGTAATATGCGGGTTGGACTGTATTATCAACGTCAGAGGCTATGTTTACAACTTGGAAACCATCCGGCCATTCATTAAATTTTTTATTTTTCTTAAAATTCTCATATTGTTTATAGGCGTGCGTCAAACTTTTATTGCTATGTTCATTTGATATCAGGAACATACCGATAAAAATACCGGACAAAAAAACTACAAATGTTTGTATTTTATATGCCATCTTTTTTCTTAAGTTTTTTGAACGGATATAAGAGCCAACCTGTTGCATATTTTGGGTAAAACTTCGTTTCATTGGAAGAAAGGCCATATGCTTTCGGCAATTCTTCTGGATGATAATATGTGCCAAATAACATATCCCAAAAAGGAAAAGCTCCTGCAAAATTTTTATCATAAGCCGACTTTTGATTTGCGTGATGCCATCTATGATAATGCGGTGAGGCTAATATATATCTGAGAGGCTTATCGTATTTTAAATTTAAATTTGCATGAATTACAAAGTTCAATATTCTCAATAACAAGATCGCGATGACAATAGAGTTGCCACTAAATCCAAGGATAAACAAGAACGTTGTATCAAAAATACTCGCAACAACAATCTCTACCGGATGGAGGCGAAGCCCTGTGATCCAAGTGAGCTCTTTAGCGCTGTGATGAATAGCATGGAATTTCCACATATAACGATGAGACATTCTATGTTGCCAATATTTTGATAAATCCAGTATCAGAGCACCTAAAAAAACCTGAATAAAAAAAGGCAATACTTGGACAAAAGGATCAGAAACGTGATGCCAAAAATAGGGCGTTAAAACATATTCGAGCCATAAATCAAGAATGTATAGAATGATATAAGTAGAAAAAACCAGATTAAAAAGACTGAGGATAAACTCCTGCAGCTTCTCATGCTTTATATCAGTAGTGCTTGTCGCTACTGGTCTGAATTTTTCAACAAAAATAAATACACAGCCGACAAACAGTATTTCTAAAAAACCGACTATAACATTATCAAACATATACTTTATCCCTTATAATATTATGATTTATAGCAAATATTAGCATTTTGGAAAATTATAATAATGAGATATGACAGTTTAAATTCATTGCGTGGTATTGCAGCATTAATAGTGGTCTTTAATCACATGTTTATTTCTGTGGCATTTCATTATTTTATTAGCAACGAGGAATTTCAAAATAGTCCAATATTTCATTTATTCAATGCAAGGTTGGCCGTGTTGTTTTTCTTTATTCTAAGCGGATTCGTTCTGAGCCTTTCCTATATCACAGGAAAAAATATAAAATATAAAACCTATATCATTAGACGTTTTTTTAGAATTTATGTCCCCTTCATAATTATTACTTTAACAACGATTTTGCTTTGGTTTGGGATCACAAATACGTTTTATGATCCTGATTTGGAGTGGATGCTTTGGAACCAAGAATTAACAGCAAACATCGTTGCTCATCATATTTTTATGACCAATAGAGCAGTAATGCTGAATCCGCCTTTATGGACGCTTATGATAGAAATGAAGGTTGTTATAATATTTCCTTTATTAGCCTATCTTTTAATAAAGAGGCCAACGGTAACTTTAGTTATCTCACTCATGTTAAGTTATGTCTGCGCGATCTTATTTGTTACCATAGACGAATACGATAATTTTTATGCCGCCAGTTCTCTTATAAGTTCACTTTTAATGACGCTATACTATATCCAGTTCTTTGCGATGGGCATTTTTATTGCTGTAAAAAAAGACATTATTCTGGGGGGTATTAATAGAATTCATGGAATAATTCATTGCCTAATTATCATTTTTTTATTGATGATACCCAATGGGTTAGTAAAAAATGATTTTTTACTTTTAGAGCTAGGATATGGCCTTTTTGCGTCTTATATAATTTTATTGGCTATAAACTATAAACATTTCGAAAACATACTTTTGATAAAACCAATGAAATGGCTGGGTAGAGTTTCATATAGCTTATATTTAATTCATGTACCCATACTTTGGGGGCTTTTTTATGCTTTAGGTGGGTTACTGCCAGTTGTACACATCATCATTATATCATTCGTTATAATTTTAATTATGTCTGAAATTACGTATAGAACCATTGAAAAACCAGCTCAGGATTTTGGTAAAAGATTGGCCGATGCGCAAGTTTGAACGAAACCAGTTGAAATTCTTGTTTTTTCGATGCTGTGAGAACAGTTTTCCTTAAGATATATTCTCAAAATTGGAATGCATTGTGCATGAAAATCACAGTTTAATATAATTAAAGGAACTGTGTTATACCTTGCTATCAAATCAATTGTTAAATAAGCACAAGGTAAATTTTTTATTAATTCAAGATAGTATAGTGTCAATTTCGCACTTGGGAGAAGACACGCTGCACCTAATACAGTATTTTGATAATACAGAAGACTGGGAAGAAAATGTTTCAAATCTTGATGGGTTATGTGAAAGTACGCAAGGTATCTTTTCTATTAAGGAAGTTGAGAAGAGTGTTGTCGGTAAAAACAAATTCACCGATTTTACTGAAGCTATTCGAGATTGGAAATAATCACCCAAGGGTCCCGCTTAACTGCGGGGCTCTTGTTCTTTTTTTGTGCTTAAATTTTGCAGAAAAACCGCATTAGGTGGGCGGCAGCCAAGTCTGGGCGTGGGAAAAATGCGTTCGGCGTAGGCACACCAACGGGCTCAGTAACCGTGAACCTGCGCTTTTTCGGTCAATATTACGATGCGAAATGTGATGTCAGGCAATGCTAACTATTTTCGAAAACGGTCAGTGTGCTAATATATCACGCTCAAACCAGCATAGATTGCTTTATAGAGGTTCACACGAATTCTTAAAATGTGTAGGAAGGAAGAAAAAATGGCTGGGGTACCTGGATTCGAACCAGGGATGCCGATACCAAAAACCGGTGCCTTACCGCTTGGCTATACCCCATTACCAAAATGGATGAACGGAAAATTACCCAACTACAGATTAAAAAGCAAGCACTTTAACGGTAAGTTTTTTATGTTGTGGTAAAACGTTGTAAAAATAGAGCAGCAGCATTGAATATCCTGCGTTTGTCCTTACTTATAAGCACGTGCAATCCGCCAGTGATTGCTTTACTAAGGTACATTGGAAACGCCGAGCCTATTGTAAAAGGCGCTTCAATTGTTGTTCTTTAGGGTATTATTCATGGAAATCTCACTGGCCGTCGCATTAGCACTTATTCTTGCCGCCGTACTTTCATATGAGCTTAAAATATCAAGCGCCGTTCTGGAGATATTTGCCGGTATGGCTCTTGCTGTTGTGATTGTTGATATTGATTCCACGATGTGGCTTCATTTTTTGGCGAATTTGGGCATGCTGGCTTTGATGTTTGTCGCAGGGTTTGAGCTGCAACTTCGTGAGCTTAAGAAAAATTGGGTTTCCAGTGTGTCGATTGGGTTGTCATCGTTTTTCATACCGCTGGCTGGTATTTTCTTCATCGTATATTATTGGCTCGGCCTTGATTTTAAGGCATCGGCGTTGATTGGCGTCGGTCTTTCGACCACATCTTTGGCGCTGGTGTATCACCTTTTGAAGGAGCAATCCCTGCTCGGGACGCGTGATGGGCAAATCATGTTTGGCGCGGCCTCTGTCGTTGATATTCTCAGCATGGTTTTCCTTGCGATTTTGTTGGGTGAAGTGGGCATGGGAACGGCCATTTTTGGTATTATTCTATTGTTTTCTGTCGTTGCCTTGCCGCGCTTTGGGTTATGGGTGTTTGAACGCTATCCCGATTCTATTGCAGAGCCTGAGTTAAGGTTTCTGATGGTGGTGATCGTGGGGATGGGCTCTATGGCAGAGAATATCGGGAACATTCACCCCGCGCTTGTGGCCTTTACCATCGGTATTTTCATGTCCAGAATTGTTGAAGATAACAAGGTGGTCAAAGATAAGTTGATGGGCATGGTTCTTGGCTTTTTCGCACCGATCTTTTTTCTATATTCAGGCACGCGCATAGATTTAAGCAGCCTTTCGTTGGATTACATGGCGGTGGCTATTGTGCTGTTTTTGGCGGCAACATTGTTGAAATATGCCGGAACATATATCCCCGCGCGTAAATTTATCAAGGACCGCGCATGGTTCAGCGGGATATTGTTTAATTATCGTTTGAGTTTTGGAATTATTACCGCAGGCGTCGGTCTGGAAAGCGGTATTATATCCGAGGATATGTTTGCTGTGATCATGTTGGTGGTCGTCACCAGCGCCGCGATACCGGGGCTCTTTTTACGCTCCAGAGGCGGTGATTTAAAGCATATTGATCTGCCGGAAATTGCCGATAAATAATCTTATGGCCTTAGTCTGACACGCCTTGCCTATGCAAAGGGCGTAAGTACTTGAATACGATTGTCTTTAATGGCTCGTTTTCGCGCAATTTATTGAATAATCTAATGGCCTGTTGTCTAATGTTCCTATCCGTAAAAGGCCTTTAAGGGGAACAATAGTGTTAAAAAATATGTCCGAATTTACAAAAAAGCATGAGTCCAAAAAGCTTTTGGATGCTCTGTCTTTAAACATCCTCACATGTGACCCTGAAACACTTGTCATTGATTATGCCAATAAGTCGAGCATTGAAACACTGAACGCGCTCGCCGACCTTTTGCCGGAAGGGGTGAGCGGTGAAAACATTGTTGGTCAATGTATTGATATCTTTCACAAGAAGCCTGCACATCAAAGAGGGATATTGGCGGATTCTTCTTTGTTCCCGTATAACGCGATCATTCGCCTTGGGGAGCACATGCTGGATCTCTATACGGATGCTATTTATTCAGGAACCAAGGTTAAAAAACTGGTGTTGAGCTGGTCGGTGTGTACGGAGCGTGAGCGTTTGAAAATTATGGTTGATAATATGCCGATCAACATAATGATGTGTAACCCGCAAACGTTGAAAATTAACTATATCAACAAAACCAGCGTTGAAACATTGCGCACGATTGAACATCTTTTGCCGGTGAATGCCGATGATGTTATGGGGACGTGTATTGACGTCTTTCATAAGGACCCGTCTGTTCAGCGCCGTGCTTTAGCAGATCCGAATAATTTGCCCTATCGATCCAAAATTAAAGTAGGTGAAGAAATTCTGGATTTGGATGTTGCGGCGATTCTGGATAAAGGTGGTTATTATATGGGCGCGATGGCCAGTTGGTCTGTGATTACAACGCAGGAAAATCTGGCAAAAAGTGTGTTGGAGATATCGAATATTGTATCTGATTCTGCCTCGGAAGTTGAGGTGACATCGCAATCGTTATTGGCGGCGGCAGAGGAAACGTCGGTGCAGGCAACAGCCGTGGCGGTGGCGGCTGAGGAAACATCGGTTAATGTGCAAACGGTTGCCTCTGCGACAGAAGAGATGACGGCCTCTATTCGGAATATTTCCGCACAGGTTTCGCGATCGAACGAGATTTCGCAAGAGGCCGTGGATAAGGTCACACAAACAGGGCAGGTTATTCAAAAACTGAGTGTGGCCTCTCAGGAAATTGGTGGTGTCGTTAATATGATTAATGACATTGCGGAGCAAACAAATTTACTGGCATTAAATGCAACGATAGAAGCCGCGCGCGCAGGGGATGCGGGTAGGGGGTTCGCCGTGGTTGCCAACGAAGTTAAATCCCTCGCCGCAGAAACAACCAAGGCAACGGAAGATATTCAAGCGTGGATTGCAAGCATGCAGGAGATTACCGCAAAAGCAGTTGAGGCAATACAAGTCATTCAAACCACCATTACTGAAATTTCTCAATCCAGTACTGAGATTGCCGAGGCGATGGAAAAACAATCTTTAACCACAGAAGAAATTTCCCGCAATGTTGTGGAGGTTTCCAAGGCGACGGCGGATGTTTCATACAACACATCAGGCATTCAACAAGCCTCCAGTGAAATAGGTACGGCGTCGATGCAGCTTTTGACGCTGGCTGAACAATTGTCGGAAAAAGCCGGGCGCATGAACGGACAAATTTCTGACTTCATCAAGGGTTAGCGCATATTTTGATCGCACGGACTTTATAACAAAAACCCAATGAAATATTATTGATCCGCTACGGCTTGATTTGTTTTCTTTGGGTTGATTTGAGGGATAAGACTCCCGAGCAACATACCCACGATGGCCATGAATAATCCGGCCAGTTGCGGCGGAACCAGTAGGGCGGTATCTTGCGCCGCCATTCTGATGTTCAGGAATTCAAGGCTTGACCATGTCATAACACCCAGAGCAATGGAAACCAGCGCGCCTGTGTTGGTTGCTTTGGTCCAATAGACACCAAAGGCCAATGGCACGAACGCGCCGCATAATGTAACAAGATAGGCATTTTCCACCATTTCGAAGATGCTCAAACCAGCCGACGTGCTCAAATAGGCATAAGCCAAAACCACAAGCCCGAAGACAAAAACGCAGAGCCTTAGCGTCATGAGCAACTGTTTGTCATTAAGCTTGAAAGCTTCTTTGAAGATGTTCTCCGCCAAGATGGCAGAGGGCGCCAAAAGTGTGCCCGAGGCGGTGGACATGATGGCGGACAGTAGTGCACCAAAGAACATGACCTGAATTGGAATCGGGACTTCATTTAAAATAAATTCAGGCAAGATTTTCTGCGGGTCGCCGCCTTCTGCCATGTGAATGTCTATAAGGCTCGGGTCGAGCATGGTTGCGCCATAAGCGATGAAAATCGGTACGAAACAAAAGGCGATATAAAATAATCCGCCAGTAATCGTGCCATAGACCGCCGTTTTTTCATTTTTCGCAGACATGACGCGCTGGAAAACGTCCTGTTGGGGGATAGAGCCAAGCGCCAGCGTTACAAAGGTTCCGATAAATGCCAGAATGGCCGCTGCGTTTAATTCAGGCCAGAAATCAAATTTATTATTGGCGGCGGCGTGATCGACCACCTCCATGAAACCGCCATCTAAGCGACCGGCAACAAGATAGGCAACCATGAAAAGCCCCGCCAGAATAATCATCATCTGTATGAAATCCATGATGGCCACAGACCACATACCCCCGAAGATGGTGTAAATCATCACAACACTAAGGCCGATGACCATGCCCAGTTCGAATGATATGACACTGCCTGAAATAAGGCTGATCGTCAGGCCGAGCGCAACAATCTGCGCAGAAACCCAGCCAAGATAACTGATACAAATTGCAAGGGATACAAGGATTTCAACAGTTTTGCCGTAGCGCTGCCGATAAAAATCACCAATGGTCAAAAGCTTCATACGGTATAGGCGCGCCGCAAAAAACATACCAACGAAAACCAAGCACAGACCTGCGCCAAAGGGGTCTGCGACAATGCCGCCGAGCCCTTCTTCCATAAAAGTTGCAGGCATGCCCAGAACGGCTTCAGAGCCAAACCATGTGGCAAAGACCGTTGCGATGGTCACGTAAATAGGTAGGGAGCGTCCGGCGAGGATATAATCGGTTGAGGTGCGAACACGCAGTGCGGCAAATATACCCACCCCGATAGAAACAATCATATATATCAATACAAAAATACTGAGTGTGCTCATACTTTTCTTGTCCTATAGATTTGGCTTATGCCTCTGCGGCTTGACGCTCCTTACGGGATATAGAATCCTTCTGGATGATGATTTTTTGAACAGATCCAAAACCATTAAAATCGGTGCGTGACACTTCGCCATATGCGCCGAGTTGATCAATTCTAATCCAGTCACCAACCTGCACATCAGCGGGCAGCATGAACGGGCCTTTCATCATATCAACGGAATCGCATGTCGGGCCGGCGAAGCGGAAAGGCTTGATAGAGCCTTCAAATGTACGCTCTTCACGGCGGATTAAATGTGTAGGGTAGGGCAAGCCGATAGAGCCGCCAGCCTCAAACAGACCGCCATATGTACCGTCATTTAGATAAAGCAAATCATCTTTGCGTCCTTCAACGCGTACAATCAATGATCCTGCACAGGCCACAAGCCCGCGTCCGACTTCACATAGAAGCTCAAGCTTGTCGAGTTTATGTGTCTGGACGGCGTGCGCGATGGCTTGTGTGAATTGCGTCACAGGCGGCACTGGATGCGCAGTTTCAAGCTCCGCAGGGAAACCACCACCGACATCAAGAACATCAACAGATACACCGCTCTCTTCGATAACTTTCGCGGCGTGCGCTACGGCTTTTGAATAGACAGCAGGGTCATGGCATTGTGTGCCGACATGGAAGCTCAAGCCCAGTTTCTTACAATAGGGGCGACATAGGCGGAGCAGTTCCGCCGCGTGATCAGGCTTTGCGCCGAACTTGCTGGAAAAATCTGTGGCAACATCACCGCCTGCATTGTCTTTCGGTATGGCCAAGCGTACAAAAAGCTCCAGATCGGGGGCTGCATTTGTTTCGTGCAGAATTTTATCAAGCTCATCTGCGTAATCGAGCACAAAAGCGCGCACACCATGATTAACATAGGCCTCGCGGATGGCTTCGGGTGCTTTGATCGGATGCATGAAATATGTTTTTGCCTGTGGAAACAATCCTTTAACCAAACGCACTTCACTGATTGAAGCAACATCAAAACGGCGTACGCCGCCCTTATACATGGCTTGTAAAAGGATTTTATCAGGATTGCATTTCACGGCATAGAGCACATGGCCTGTGAAAGCTTTTTTAAATTCTTTTGCCTTTTCGACCAGATTGTCTGGTTTTAAAACAGGAACAGGAATAGCCGGATTAAGCTTTCTCACATAAGCATCATCAATATCTTTGGCAAGACAAAGCGGTGCAGATTTCTGAAAAGAAAGCTGGTCATCTGAAAGTGAGAATGAACATATGGAAGCCTCTTGGCCTCCCAATGGAAGATCGTCGGTCATCAACGGTATACCCCATGCTAAAGGGGCAATGCCCCAAGTTAACTACAAGATGTACGTCGTTGCATAACCAACCTTGGGCCATAGGCACGTGCGTAGCTTCGTTATGATGTAAAAATAAAAAAAATGCAATATTTTTTTACGTCGCATCATATTTTTTTTGGACTGATTCCGAACACCGTTATCCAGCGCGGCATCAGCCCTTTATTTTTATTGGTCGGATGAACCGTCTTCATCGGTGTCAACGTCATCAGACGTATCATCATCCGCTGTTATATCGGATGTGTCTTCTTCATGTTCTCCGAATCCTTGTTCCTGCATACAATTATTGAACATGGCGTTCCAGCTGTTTTCGTCATGATGGTCATTGGCCAATGCTTCGCAATATTCATAGGCGATTTCTTGCGCAGAAGAGGCGCTATCTTCTGTTTGTGCAATCGCTGTGGATGTCGTTACCATCATAAACAGGATCGCGGTCGCAATTAAGGTTGTTTTATTCATTAGGGGGGTCCTTTTTTGATTTTATTGTTTCTTAAAGGCAGTGTGCAGGCTGGAAAATCCAAGCCTGCACAACATTTGACCTTTTGGTTTGTTAGGGTTAGCAACAGCCGCCTTTTTTGCCGCTGTCTTTTTTCGCGTTAGCATCTTTTTTTGATGCTGATTTTTCACTTGGCCCTTGAACGGCTTTACTCACAGGTTTCTTTGCAGATTTAGATTTGGTTGCAGCCATGATTATGACCTCCATCTTATGTTACAGCCCTTATCGCGTGCTGCAGGCGGACGACTCAAATACTGAGTCATGACAAGAAATATAGCCCTTTCGTTATTCAAAAACTTGACGATGATCAAGTTTTGAAAAAGTGATTCCTTTCATGATTAAATAAGAACCAAAAACAAGGAGATTTCACGATGTCAGATGCTTTGGATCAGCTTTTGCAACAGGTAAAGGATTTAAAATATGACGCGCATCGCTCTACCGACAGCCGAACCATTCACGGCCTTATCAATGACTTAATCGATGAAATAGAAATAGAAATGTCGAATGGGGGCTATGACGATGATGATGAAGAGGATGGGGATGAAATTGACTTCAATGAATGATGGCGCAGTTGCGCGCAATATCTGAATATTTTCGGCAATATTGCCTACATCATTTTGAGCATCCGTGACACGTCGCATTGCGCGTTGGTGCAGAGTAGCTTTTGTTTCAAGGTGCATTCCGTATCTTGGCAGCAATAAATCTCGCAATAATCTCGCAGCTTTTCCAAATCGCGGATTTTCACTTCGCGCCCCTTAAAGTGCATATCCAAATCTGTTTTCAAGCGGCGCATGGCGCGGGAAAGCGTTTCGGGCTGCATATTTAGCCGCGCGGCGACAAGTAATTTATTATAGGGCAGTAAAATCGTTTGCACGCCCCCTCTATCCATAGAGAGTTTGAGCAAGAAAGCCGCCAAGCGTTGCGCTGCGGTTAGTTTATTGCTCAATTCCCAAAAGTAACTTGTTTTATTGAGTTGGTCGGCAAGCGCGGAGATGATCTTGAGGGCGACATTGGGCTGATCCGCAAACCTGTCGCGCATGATATCACCGGGAAGCGCAAAACATTTGGCGTTGCGCCCTATGACTTGTGCGCTGGAGGGGTAGGTGCGCCCCGTAACAACGGATTCTTCGCCGAACGTATCGCCGCGGGTTAAAATGGCCTGAACCGCTTGTTCGCCTTCGAGGTTATCGTGATAAATTTTGATCCAGCCTTCTGCAATGATATAGACGGTGTTCGCCGGATCACCATGTTGAAACAGGAAGTTGTTTTTGAAATATTCAACGAAACGGGCGCGTTTTAGGAACCATTCAATATCGTCCTCTGGCAATTCGGCAAAAAGCGGAATCGACTTGAAGAGAAGCATATTATCATCGCGGCGATGTTTTTGTTTCGTGTCATTAAAAGTCATATAGAACAGTTTGCTAAAACATGTTTACCGTCAAATCTTTTTTCTTCCCTTTTTATAAAAAAAGCGTATTACAAAACGGGTATATATTGGTGGCTCTGCCGCATTGCTGCAGCATTATTTGAAGGAAACTGAAGTTGATTGATCTGATTATTCAAAAAACGGCTGAATATCTCGCTGTGCCGTCTGTTGTCGGACATGAACAAGTTTTCATGAAGTTTCTGCGCAATGATTTTGAGAAGCTCGGGCTTTCGGTTTTCAGGAATGACGGCGTTCTCGAGGTGCAGGGCAAAAAGCCGAAAGAGGCCATTATATGCGCGCATATTGATCGCCATGGTTTGATTAGCTTGGGCGATGATGAATATGTCTATGCCGCGCAGTATATGAAAGAAATTAAATATGGTGAGAATAACCTTTCTTCGCGCGTTCAAGTTGAATCCATTGCGCGCCGTTTCGAAGGCGAAAAGGTTTACGCGTATCACCCCGATAGTGGCGAGGAACTGGCAGAGGGCGTGATTGAGGCATGCTATCCGCACATGATGAATAATGATGCTTTGTTTTATGTGGAAGGCATCGCGCAACTCGATCAAAATATTCCCTTGGCGTATTCACGTCAGGCCAGCCATGAGAAGGGCTTGCTGAAAGGGCAAATTGATAACGTGATTTCGATTGCAATGGTCTATGCGTTATTCAAGGCCGGATACCAAGGGACAGCATTATTCACCTGCGAAGAGGAAATCGGCAAAAGCTGGATACATATTGCCGAATATCTGGAGGGGATGCATATCGAAACTGACAGGCTGATGGTTTTGGATACAAGCCCGTATGCGCATCAAGGTATTATCAATGAAGGGCCAATCGTTTTTCGTAATCGCGATAAAAGCGAAATGTTCAATCAGGAATTCGTCGCGGCGTTAAAGGCGCGTTGTGAATCCCTTAATATTGAGTATCAGGTCAAGGATGAAATGCTGCTCTCTGAGGGCAAAGAGATCAGCGATTTAGGCTCAACAGAGCTTGGCCGCTTAGTGCAGGGCAGTGAAGGCCGATGGAATGGTGCGACCATTCAGATACCGACGCTGATGTATCATACCAGCAACGAAACCACGAGTGACAAAGCCATTGAGCATTATTATACGTTCCTCCATAATATTTTAATCGAAGACAAAATATAACGGATAGAGCGCGCTGTTATTGTGATGGCGTGTCTGTCTTTTGTTGTTGCATCTGTTCAAACAGTTTAACGCGCACCTCGTGCTTGCATGCCAAGCGGTCAGACACAGAAGGATAGCGCGCCGAAGGGCAGCGTTGATGCTCTATACTGGTAAAATGCGGCATGGCTTGAATTTGTTCAGGGGTATAATGGGGCGCATCTGCGTGGGCGCTACTCAAACTTAAACCAGCTGTAAACAGGGTTAAAACGATCAATTTTTTCATGGTGTTTTTTCCTTTTTCTATGAGGGGTTCTTTTCGACAAGCGCGATATGGCTTCTGGTTTTATAGGGCGCTTCGAAGATGATTTTGTAATGTGGTTCTTGGTTTTGTTTGTTGTATCGGTAAATTGCCACGCCATCGGGATTGTCTTCGAACCACTGATCGAGTTGATCCGAGCTAACATCATCGATCTTATGTTCGATGCGTGCCAAAAATCCGTACTCCCCCTGATATCGTCGATTAACAGCGATGGGGCTGTCTTTATATTCGGCTAAATTTTCGGCCAAAGGGGAGAGGTCATAGTAATCAAAACCTTTGCGCGCCATTTGCAGCGAAAACAAAGACATCAGCAAAAAGACCATCATGGCAAAGGATATGAGCTGCCCCTTCACGCGGTTTTTTGCCTTGTCATTAAAATACATGGTCGAGATGATAAACAGCCCGACAAAGAGCATAGAGATCACATTGCTTCTGGCTTCGATGATGGAGAGGTAGAACGGTTTGTCTGCTAAACCTGCGATACCGAAGAAAAACGGAGAGAGATTAATCGCCATAAACAGCGCAAGAAACCCCCAAAACGGCAGCATCCATTCTGCCTTGTTATAGGGTTTTGAGAATATGCAGGATGCGAAGATGATAGACAGACCCGCAAATTCGGGAAGGAGATAGTGAATCTGTTTTCCGCTGATTAAGGAAAAGGTCAAAAATGCAGGGATCACCCAACTTAATAAAAACCGCAATCCTTGATGCGCGCCACCAGCGTTTCTACGGCACAAGGATTTCCATGCATGAGGCCACAACACCAAAGGCAAAAAGGCGAGAAGGAGGATCGGCACATAAAACCAGAAGGGTTTCTTATGGGCAAAAGAATGGCTGATTCGCCCTGCGGATTGTGACCAGAATATTTGATTGGTGAATGTTTCGCCGCCAAGGTGCGCTGCGGGCAAAGCCCAGCTTAGGGCGAGCCCTGCTGCAATGAGAAGTGCGAGGAGGAGCTTTCCATACCATAGCCCCCATTGCGCGGCGCTGCGTTTATCCGCCCATAACGGTGCGAGTAAGACAGGGAACATCACATGGACAAGCATGACCGGCCCTTTTGCCAAAATCCCCAGTCCGACCATCAATCCAAATAAAAGCCAAAATTTAAGCGCGTTGGTTTTTGCGGCCTTAAACACGAATATAAGCGCGAGCAAAACAAAGACGGTTTGTAGAAAATCAAACATAATCAACGCGCCGAATACAAAGAATATCGGGCTGCTCATCAGGATGACGGGCGCGAATGTTCTGATATCCTCTTTGTCGGGACATAAGGTTTTCGCGAGAAGATAGGTTAGGGGGATGCTGGTAAAGGCGATAAGGCCGCCGAGGATGCGGACGCTCCAGACGTTCAGCCCTGCGATAGACCAAACCAGATTGATCAACCAAAAGAGGAGCGGCGGCTTATGCGAGTAGGGCTCAAAATTCAGGGTTGGTAAAAGCCAGTTTTTACTGAAATGCATTTCCCACGCCACAGTCATATAGCGCGTTTCATCGACAGGCAGCAACGGCATGATGCTGGCACTGATGGTGATGAATATCCCCCAGAGTATCCCAAGGAATAAGAGCGGGTTTTGCTCAATCCATTTCATGTTGAGGCTGTTTCCAATTCTTGGGTGTCGGCATTACGACGGATCAGGGCAATGTTTCTGAAATAGATGAATAAGCCGGTCGATTGCCCCAATATGAAGACAGGGTCATTGCGCCAAACGGCGTAGGACAATAAAATCAAACTGCCGCCGATACTGAAATACCAGAACACGTCGGGGATGACGCTTTTTCCTGCTTTTTCAGACGCGATCCATTGAAACAAAAACCGCATAAAAAACAGAGATTGTCCCAGTAAACCAACACCAACCCAAATGGTTTCAAGTGAAATTTGCGATGTGAACATTATCGAATTCCTCTGCGTCTATTATTTCTGTTGTTTCAAATGTGCGGCGGCCGCGTTTCATGAGCCAAAACACGCCCCATAAATCGACAATACCGGCAGTCAAGCGATCAAGCGTTCCATATTTGGAAACGCCGCTGACGCGTGGTCTGTGGGATACGCCGACATGGATTGTCTTAATGCCGTCGCGCATCATAAGTGCGGGCAAAAAGCGGTGCATGTGATTGAAATATGGGAGATTAAGGTAATCGCGGCGTTTAAATAATTTGAGGGAACATCCGGTGTCGCGTGTGTTGTCTTTTAAAAGAGCCGCGCGAATACGATTTGCGAATTTGGAGGATTTGCGTTTTATCCATGAATCGTTGCGTTTTGTGCGCTCGCCCATGACCATAATTTGGGGCGTTGCCGCTTTTTCATTTTCGTATTTCGCGTAGAGCAGCGGGATGTCAGCGGGGTTGTTTTGCCCGTCCCCGTCCAATGTTACGACGATATCATTCCCCGCATTTTTCACCCCTGTCCACAAGGCGGCAGACTGGCCTGCGTTTTTTTGGTGTTTCAGTATCCGAAGGGCGGGGAAGTCGTCCCTTAACGCCGTAAGCGTGTCATAAGTATTATCGGTGCTGGCATCATCCACATAGATTATTTCACTGATCGGCACCAATTTAGCGGCCTGTGTGATTTCATCTAACAGCGGCTTGATATTATCCTGCTCGTTAAATATTGGAACAACAACTGTAATCATAACGAATCTTTCCATTTATTCATCGTAGGGATAATGTTGACCTTGAAACTTAAGAGAAACTTATGAGATCAAAGCGTTCTTCTTCGCGTGGTGGCTTTTGTGCTCGAAAAAGACAAAGACAATGAGCAAGGCGGCGAAGACTGCGGATGATCCTAATGTCCCAAGATCAAGCCCTGCTTGTTCTATTGGCTTGGTGAGGTAGTCACCAAAAGTTGCGCCAAATGGTCTGGTCAGAACAAAGGCAACCCAGAATAAAAAGATCGTTGATACTTTGGTGTAGTAGTGCAGCAGTGTTGTTAAAACCAGCAACCCACCAATAAGCGCCGCTCCGCCGGCAAAGCCTAATCCGGCGTCATCGGCAAGGAAGTCTCCGGCGGCGGTTCCTAATGTGTTGGCGAATAAAAAGGCCGTCCAATAGAAGATCTCTGCGCGCGACGTTGTGATGTTTTCAACAGAGATGGATTTTTCTTTGTAGTACCAGACGCCAAGCGTTGCGAGTAATCCGGTTATTAAAATCATAGAGCCCATGGCATAGCCCAAGCTGAGGGTGCGATCCATATAATCAGACATGGCGGTTCCCACGATGCTTGTCGCGGTGAAGACCAACCAGTAAACGATAGGGTCATATCGTTTCATTGATAATTTAATCAGCAATAAAACAAGGAAAATGGCCATAAAGATTACCGAGGCCGTGGCATAGCCCAAATGCAAGGTCATGGAAAATAGATCTGCGCCTGTTTCGCCCAAGGTGGTGGCGGCGATTTTGATGATCCAATATGACAGAACAATGATTGGAACGCGGTTGGTGATTAGATTGGTCATGGCAAATCCCTATATGATTTAAATATCTTAAGGGACAGGATGTGTTGTTAAACTTAAGCAGGGCTTAAGGGAGGGGGAAACGCACAACAAACGCGCAGCCTTGGTTTTCAAGGCCATCTTGAATTGTGATGGTTGCACCATGTTGATCGGCAATGCTTTTGACGATAGAAAGCCCAAGGCCGGAGCCGCCTTTCTTTGTGCCCAATACACGGTAAAAGCGATCGAAAACGCGGCTGCGTTCATCTTCGGGAATGCCCGGCCCATTATCGGATATGGTCAGGGCGATGTGCTTATTCTCAGGCTGAAGTGAAACCTGCACTGTTCCATGATCCTGCGTGTATAACAGAGCATTTTGAATAAGGCTTTCGATCAAGGTATGGATTTGATCGGGTTGCCCATTAATTGCTGCGTTTTGTGCGTTGTTTTCGCAGGCGAAGGTTAAGTTTTTTTCCTTTGCGATCGGGCGCAAATTCTCAAATATTTCCGATGTGGCTGCGCCGAGATTAATTGCTTCTTGCTTGAGAGTAAAGGCTTCGGGCTCGTGGCGGGCGAGCGCGAGTAAATTGGTAACCAGCTTAATACAGCGCTCAACGCCCGACCTTAATTTGTTTTGCGCATCGGCGCGTTCTGCCCCTTCTGCGGAGCGCTCTAAAATATCCAGTTGCAGCTTAACGGCGGTTAAGGGCGTGCGCAGTTCATGCGCGGCATCGGCGGTGAATTGTCGCTGGATTTTAAGGGAATTTTCCAACCGCCGTAAAAGCTGGTTTAAGGAATTGATAAGGGGGAAGATCTCTTGCGGTGCATCTTCCGCATCAATGGGGCTAAGGTTATGTTCGCCGCGTTCTTTGACGTTTTGTGAAATGGTCGCAAGGGGCTGTAATCCGCGCCCGATAAAGAAATAAACAAGTGCCAGCATAATGGGGAGTTGTAGGAAAATCGGAATGACAAACTGGTATATTATTTCCAGAATGGTTTCGTTACGCTCTTCCAGAGATTGAGAAACCTGAATGATTTTATTGTCTGTTTTATATTGATAATAACGCCAGACTTCCTTTTGAAAATCGACATTCATGTAACCGATTTTTTCTTGCAGGGGGAAATCGATAAGATGGTGGGATGTATAAATTAAATGATTATTGTCCCATATTTGTATCAGAAATTCTTCTTCCCCCTTCAGGTTTGAAGTGTCCGTTTTCTCATAAACATCATTTTGACTTGTGTGCGCCGAAATGGCCATGGCCACTTGCTGCATGTTTTTATCAAAGATTTCCGTTACTTCTTCGTGCGCACTGATATAGGTCAAGATAGACACCACCACAGTGAAAAACATCAAGACACCAAAAATGGCGATCAATAGACGATTGCGAATTGAAATCATGATGATATCCCTATGCTGTAACCGACCCCGCGGGTATTTTTTATGACGTCTTTACCAAGTTTTTTTCTGATCTGATGGATGTGAACCTCGACAGAATTACTTTCTATTTCTTCGTTCCAGCCATACAGGCTTTCTTCTAACTGCGCTCTGGAAAATATTTGTTTTGGTTTTTCCATGAGCAACCGCATAAGCGCAAATTCCTTCGCTGACAGAGGGCAGTTTTCGCCGTTATAAAGAACTTCGTTCGTATTGGTGTTCAAGGTTAGCGCGCCGACGCTTAATGTGTTGGTTTTCTGCCCCTCTTTACGCCGTAAAAGCAGCCTGATGCGCGCTTCCAGCTCTTCTAACGCAAAAGGCTTGAGCATATAATCATCCGCCCCTGAATCCAGCCCCAACACCCGATCTTCGATGCTGTCTCTGGCGGTTAAAACCAAAATAGTTGTTTGTTGTTTGTGGGCGCGCAGGTCTTTTACAATTTGGATGCCATCTTTGCCGGGCAGCCCCAGATCAAGAATAACCAGTGCATATTCACTATCATTCAGGCACGGCTCAACGTCTGCACCGTCTTGCAGCCAATCAACACTATAACCCGATTTTCCCAATGCATTTTGCAGGCTTTCGCCAATCATGGTGTCATCTTCAACGAGTAAAATTCTCATGATATGCCTTTATTCTTCGCATGCCCTTTTTAAAAATATACAGCAATACAGCCCGACGATAAGGTTTATCTTATGCGGGCTGTAAAGCAAGAGGGAGGACTAAAAGATGTGGTGGGGGCTAGTCATCTTCTTCGTCATGCTCCTCGTTTATCACTGCGCCTGTGACGGCGTTGACGATAACTTCTACTTCTTCTTCTCCGTTACTGCGGTATTCAACATCATAAACCAAATGACCATCTTCATATTCCAGTTTTACGCCGATCACCGTTCCGGGGTTTTGGGCGCGCGCGATCTTAATCGCCTCGGTGATATCGACTTTGATTTGTGCGATTTGTTCCGCGGTTGCTTCTGTCGCGGTATCATCGGGCGTTTCTGCATAGACGCCGAACGGTATTACAAATGACGCTGTGGCCAGTACCGCTAATGCTAAAAATGTGTGATCTTTTATAACCATAATCGTTCCTTTTTTGATGTGTCTAAGACCGTGTTAAATCTTATGCTTACATCATGCATGCAGATTCTTAGCTCAAACTTATGGTGGTAAAGTTGAGGGGTTACGTCTGAAATTTAAAGGGAATTATAGCGTTGATAAGGGAATATGGCCTGAGGCGCATATTATATCTGTGGTTCTTATTCGAGAAGAGGAGGGGTTAGATATCCATTTTGGGAAAATCAGGATTGCTGGCTTCGGGCGTAATGTCCGCTGTGAAGTTAGGGTTTTCAACGGTTGTTGCAGTGTTGCCGTCAATGACAGTGTTTGCACCCATTTCTGTGCGGGTATCCATGATGCCGCCATCTTGCGTCATAAAGGCTTCTATACCGCTTGCGCCGATTTGAAATGTCCGTCCCATCTTATATTCCTACCTAATTACACTTGTTTGGTTTCTCATCTTAACGACGCAATCATAAAATAATCGTTAACAAACATTCTATTTTTCATAAAAAATCCAAAAAGTAAGTCTTTGTTAAATGTTTATCTATATTTTGAGCAAATCAGATAGGGTTTGCGTGATTTCAATGCGTTGAATGATTTTCCCTATTGTTATGTGAATATGGAGATAATTTTAAGATGCTTGATTTTCAATTAGATGGTAACGGCCCCGATAAACCAACAACAGAGTCCGCAGATGGCTTGTCCGGCGTTCAAATTATGAACACGTCGATGTTGAGTATTAACGGCCTGTCATCGACAATTGATGGCTATACCGATGGTATGAGTATGGATGACATCGCAATAAAATTAGCATCTATTTCCCCCGGTATCGGAGCGGAAACTTTTGATACGCAAGACGCCTCAAAAGAAGACGATGTGAAAGAGAATGAATCTCCTGTTGTAAGTGAAGATAGTAATGAAGCCGTTACCGTAGCGGTTTCTGAGCATGACAACGCGCCTTTTTCTGCGGTGTCAGAGCTTGAAGAGAATGGCGTTGTGCCGGAACCCGAAGACACAACACAAGCAGATCAAGAAATGGCAGATGCGTCCGCGCAACTTGCGTCGGTAGAACCTGCGGCGGGCGAGGGCGCGTCCGGTAGCAGTTCAAGCGCTTCATCCGCTGGTGGCTATGGCTTTGGCAGTAGTTTTGAGGCACAAGGCGTTATATCGCTAGAAGATGTGGGGCCGATTGACCCGACACAATTAGAATATGGCATCAGTAATGATCGCGAAGAGGTGTTTATACAAGATGATAATTCACCTGAGTTTGTTGATGATGTGCCCGAGATTTTTGGCGCAGCAAAAACGCTGGATGAAACCAGTGGCTTTACGTTAAGTGATAGTGGCGTTCTGGCTTTTGATTTTGGGGGGAATGGCGGCGGAGAAATTACGGCGAATGATGATTTTATGTCGTCAGGGTCAATGACAGGCGGCGACCTGCATTCTGGTGGTTATGACGTTATCGTGAGTGCAACGTCTTCAGGTTATGTCGGGACAGCAAACGGTCAAACGGTCTTCACATTTACGATTGATCCGCAGACGGGCGCGTATAATTACGATCAGGTTCTGCCGTTCGATCATGCCGATGGCAGCAACCCCGATGATGCTATTAAATTGGATTTCGGCGTTCAAATATCAGATTCAGACGGTGATATCGTTGAAACAACGGTAAGCATAACGGTTAAGGATGACGCGCCGATTTCAATTGATGCGACAGATCTAAGTGTAGATGAAACGAATTTAACCGCAGGCGATCAAACGGCATCGGGATCGGTGAGCGTTGATTTTGGTAGTGACGGTGCAGGCGGTGTGACGGGTAACGGCGCATCGGCGATCAATGGCATTACATCGGGCGGACATCCTGTGAGTGTAGGCTATGACGCGCCGAGCGGGACATATACGGGAACCGCAAACGGCGTGACCGTCTTTACAATGACGGTGCATAATAACGGAAATTATGATTTCACGCTTAAGGGCGTGATTGACCATCCAGATGGCAGCAATCCAAATGACGCGATCAGCCTGAATTTTGGTGTTATCGCGACGGATGGTGATGGCGATTCAATTCAAACGATGGTTCAGGTCGATGTTCTGGATGATGGGCCGATCTGTGTCGTGCCTCAAACGGCGACGCTTGATGAAAGTGATATGGCGCCTGATGTTTCGGTTTCAGGGCAATTGGACGCACATTTCGGGCAAGATGGCGCAGGGGGTTTTGCCGGAAACGGCGTTGGGCCAAGCCAGCCTTTAACATCAAATGGTGCGCCTGTTACCGTTTCTTATGACAGCGCCAGCAATACATATACAGGCATGGCCGGTGCGCAAACCGTCTTTACCTTGAGCATTGATTCTAACGGTCATTATAACTTTGTTCTGGAAGGCACGCTGGATCATCCGGATACGAGCGATCCAAATGATGCGCTTATCCTGAATTTCGGTGTTACAGCCAAAGATTTTGACGGTGATGCCGTTGACGGTACGTTAAAGATTAAGGTTTTGGATGATGGCCCTGTTGCCCACGATGATATGGTCAGCTTCGATGTGTCACTCAACAGTGTCGATGGCAATGTGATGGCGAATGACGATCTGTCCCAAGATCAGGATAATACTGTCACACAAATATTATTCCACGGCGCTTCGCTTGATGTGCCGGAGACAGGGACGATCAAAGTTGACGGAGATTTCGGTACACTGGAATTGTCCTCCAATGGATTTTACACCTATACCTTAAATAGCGGCGCAGGCAGTTCTTCCACCACAGCATCGTTTGATCCTGTCGCGGCGGATGTTATTGGCACGCAAACCTCCCTTACTCAAGACGGTATCACTGTCTCTGTTGCCAATAGCGGTAATTATGATTTGAGCTGGGTTAACACTTCGGACGGCAGCGGGATCGGTATTGATAACCTCAATACAGGCGATAGCCCGAAAGTCTGGCCACAAGGTGAGGGCTTTGATATTGCCTTCGACCAAAATGCACAGAGTGTGTCCATCACAATCGCGGAAATCGGCAGTAACAATAATTATGGTCAGCATGGCGTGGATTATGTGATTACGCTGGATGACGGAACGACAGTATCGGGCGAGCAACAATTCGTACCGGGGCAAATTGTGGATGGCGAGTTTACCTTCGTACTTGATGCTTCTGCCTTTGGCGGAACGGGCATCGCGTCGATAGATTTAAACTCTACAAATGCGGGCGCTTATAAGGGCGCGTCGTTCTTGCTTAATAATGTTGAGGCCACCTATGAACATTCTTCGGCGGTATGCGATGAATTTGAATATGTGTTGACCGATGGTGATGGCGATAGCTCTAGCGCGACATTATTGTTCAAAGGTTTAACGCCTGAATTGATCGTTGGTGAAAATGTGAGTGATGCAGCAAAATCTGTTGTTGAACACCATATTGGCGGCGAAGAAGGCGCGATTATCGGCAGCGCGGCAGGCGACGTTCTGATCGGCGATGTTGGCGGCGAGAACACGGTCAATCAAACACAAGATTATAACTTTGTCTTTGTTGTCGATGTTTCAGGCTCTATGGGCAGTGCAAGCAACGCGTCTTCTCGTATTTCGTTATTGAAAGCGGCTGTTGAGAATGCTTTGGATGATTTCAGTAATTATAACAGCGGCGAAGTGATGGTTCATATCACCCCGTTCGCAACCAGTGTTATGCCCAGTGGGACATTTACCGTGACAAATGCGGATGATCTGACGGCAGCTATTAATTATCTGGATAGCCTGACAGGCAGCGGAAACACAAATTATGAATCGCCGTTGCAAGAAGTGAATGCATGGTTGCAAAGCGGTGAAGCGCTTGGCGGGACTGCGATTACAACCACATACTTTATTTCTGATGGTCAGCCGAACACCTATGTGAACGATGCGACAGGCGCTTCCAAAGGCGGCAGTGCAAGTACGGTCATCAATGAAATTACAGGCTCTGATGGGTCTAATGAAGTGGCGTTACTGCATTCGTTGAGCAATGACGTGATCGCCGTTGGTGTGAACGTGAACAGCTCTACACTGGCGCGCCTTGGTGTGATTGATACGGATGGTAATGCGTTGAATATCCATGATCCGTCCGATCTTGGTGCTGTGATTAAAGACACAAGCCCAATCCATACTTTGAGTGATGTTGGCGACGATGTTATTGAAGGCGGCGGCGGCGATGATGTGATCTTTGGCGATAGTGTGCATACAGATGCATTGGCCGATGACCATGGCTTGAGCACGCAAGATGGCGCAGGGTGGGATGTTTTTGACCGCCTTGAAAATGGCGAAAGCGATCATGATACACAATGGTCACGCGAAGATACTGTCGATTATGTGAAAAATAACCATGAGGCGCTTTCTCAAGAAAGCGTTGAAGGGTCTGGCGATGGGCGCCATGGCGGCGATGACACGCTTTATGGCGGTGATGGTAATGACATCATCTACGGCCAAGAAGGCAACGATGTTCTGTATGGCGGCAGCGGCGATGATATTTTGTCCGGCGGCTCCGGCGCAGATACCTTTGTCATGGAGGCTGTGGGGCAGGGCATTGACGTGATCACGGACTTTAGCTCCAGCGAGGGCGATGTCCTTGACCTCTCCAGTATGCTTCATAATTATGATCCAACGCAGCAAGCGATTGATGATTTTGTCTTTGCCCGTGATGTTGGCGGCGGGGTTGTTCTGTCCGTTGATGTTAACGGTTCAGGCGATACAGCGCAGGCCGTTGACTTGGTAGCATTGCAAGGTCTTCACAGTCTGGATATCCAGCAACTTGTGGAAGATGGTAACATCAATATCATGTAAAGGATGTCTCACCTTATCCATTACTATTGGCAACAACGTCATAAACAATCAAATGTCGTTGAAAGATAATATGCCGTTGTTATAGAGGTGCGTGACGAGTGTTATTAATTCTTTATTGTCCAGATCATCGATGGATATTTTGTGGTTGTTATTGAGCCAGTGTATGAGCTTTTCATGCTTTGCCGGAACCATAAGAGTTCCGCTATAACCAGCGATATTTGTTGATCCATCGACAGATCTGGTTATGGCTAGTTTTATGTGTTCGGGACGGCAGAGAACCTCTCCGCTTTGTAACGTTTCTAATAGGTTTGCGCTGGATATGTGATTTGTCTCTGCGGTTGCGTTTTGAAAGCTATCATGTGTTGGGATTGAAAAATACTCCGCCATCCAAGTGGAAAAGCGTTCATCCTTGATGGCCTCAATTAAATCATTCTGAATTATATTCGTTGTACTCGGGGCAATGGAAAATGCTGCACTATTTGCATCGAGTCCTTGGCCTGTGTAACGCTTGTTTATATGTGGATGCTGTTCTAAATAATGGCTGTATTCTGCAAATAATTCGGATCGTTGTGGTCCTAAGAACCCAACAGAAAATGTCATGGCTTCTTGCGTTGTTATCCCTTGGTGACCAAAATGTGGTGGAATATAAATAACATCCCCGATGGAAACTTCGGTTTCATAGCCTTCAAAACCGTGTTTTAAAACCAACAGATCGGTATCGTCTATATATTCTTGGTTTTCTATAGGGCTGTGACCGATCTTCCATTTGCGTTTCCCCATCCCTTGTACAAGAAAGACATGATAACTGTCCGTATGAGGGCCAACGCTGCCACCGGTAGCAGAATAGCTAACCATTATGTCATCCATCAACCAGCGAGGGGAGAAATTGAACGCGCTGAGTAGCTGTGCTGTCTCAGGATGATATTGCTCTACATTTTGCACGAGCAAGTTCCAATTTGAATCGCCAAGAGTAGAAAATTTATCTTCCGGGAATGGCCCATGATGACAGATCCATTTATTGTTCTCTGGCTCGGTTATCACCAAGCGAGATTTAATATCTTCCTCAAGGGAAAGCCCTGCCAAGCTATCACCATCAATGAGGTCGTCAAAAAGATCTTGATCGATCGCCCCTCGGACAATAAATGGTTTTTTGCCCCAGTATGTTTTATAAAAATCATCAGTAGAGGGGAATTCATTCAATATCATAGTATCATTCATGGGGTAATATACTTCCTAGTCGGGATTTTTTTTATGCATAATAAATTCTCGATCTATATGCGAACCTACATAATAGTCATATTCGCCAATAATAGAAAATCCATGATTTTGATAAAATTTCTGGGCGTGTGTATTGTCTTCATAGACGCTCAAATAGACGTGTTTTGATGCTTTCAGTACCGAATGATCAAAGGCCTGCCGCATTAAATCACGCCCGATACCTTGTCCTTTAAATTCAGGGTGAACATAAAGGCGGTGTATTTCTTTAGATCCACAAGGAATAGAATCTATTGGTAAACTGATCTCGCCAAACTTTATATAACCAATAAGCGCATTATCCTCTGCCAGCAATATTTTATCATGCAAAAGGGCTTCGCTGAAATACGCCGGTGAGCATGTTTTTTGCAAATGCTTTAAAAGGTTCTCTTTTGAGTAGAGATGCGCGAAGGTATCAATGAAGCATAGCTTTGCAAACTCGGATAGAGCGTTGGCGTCTGATTTGTTAGCATCTCTAATGACAGTCATATCAAGAGTATATATAGCCAATATGTATAAACGTCACATTTTTTAATTTTTTAAGTGCCGCTGCCACCCCAGTGATACCCCAGAGCGTTCTCGTTTGTGCGAGTATTGTTCCTTTGTACCCGTTTGTCCACTTTCTGTTTCAAAAAATGGACTTATTCACAGGAACGTCTGCAGGGCAATATCTTTAATCTAAAACGGAGGTTTGTATGAAATTAAAATTTTTATCATTAGTGGCTAATATGATGAAGATAACATTTAGGATCGACGGGATTGCGTATGGTTACCCCGTCGACCTTAGTGAGTATGAAGACTATTAGGAATTTTCTTTAATCCACGCGCCTGTTCCTTTAAGTGGCCTGTAGGTTTTTATGTCATGGATCGTGGTTTTAACAACAATCAATATGTCATCTTTATCAATGAAGCCCTGAAAATGTGCGATAACATCGGAGGTGCTATTGTTCAAATTTACTAGATAGAATGACCGTGCTGCTTTACAGGCATCCAGCTTCTTAAATTCATCCCATAATTTTTGATAGTTTTTATCTTTGTTTAAATCGTATGTGATTGCATAAATTGCCATTTGTTATTTCCTTAGATTGTATAAAAAGTCCCCCCCCCCCTGAAAACAGGGGGGGGGAGTTGCTAGTTTGCGGGCTTTATCTCTGCGAAGCGTATACCATTCGCTATTTCCGATATTCTGCCTTGGTTGATACCGTGCTCGGCTGCTATTTCATGTTGAAATAAATTATTGTCATTAAGCTGTTTTTTAATGACTGCAGCCATTTCAGGTGTTACTTTTACTCGAGGTCGTTTGTTGGGTTGGATCATTATCCACTCCTTTGTTTAGAGGTTAACGACGACGGCCTTGACGGAAATGTGGGAATCAATCAGATTACTAATACTTTCTCCGTGACCTGTGGACGTTGTCAAAAAAGTTTCAGGTCGTGAAAAACATTTATAATCAGGGGCTCTGCAAAGCCTCTGATTTTTCATGAGAATCACCAAGCAGAATCTACCATAAATTGAAGAAAAAAATGACTCTAGGACAAGGGGTTACAATATTGTTTGGGGATAATTTTTGTGTTAACACCTGCTCGTGTTCAATATGAACAACCGAACCATGGATTTCTTAGAGGTAAAGTAGGTATAAGTGCTTGTTTTTAAATGGTAGCGGTGGGGTGATTTGAACACCCGACACATGGATTATGATTCCACTGCTCTAACCCCTGAGCTACACCGCCACGCGAATAAATAGGGTCGAGAAAACTCGATGGCGTATATGGCCAATTTTTATGTTTTTTGTCAAGTGTATGATATGCACTAATTGAAAATCGTATATTCAGGGTAAATGAAAAGTTGCTTCATATACGTAAAATAGAATAAAATAGGTAATCTATCAAAGACCAAAGAGGGTGCTATGGCTAGTATTGATGCGGATAATCTAACGTTTGTAGATGTGAATCAGGATAAATGGGGCAGTTTTGTTGAGCCTGAAAACCTTGATAAATTTATGGCATCGCCCGTTGGTGAGGCTCAGGTTGAGAGTCTGGTTGAGGAAATGAAGGCGCAGATGGTATCGCAAGGGGTGGATGATTATGACCCCTCAACAAGCCAGATTCGCCGTGCGTTGTTTTCTGAGCAAGCCGCTCAGGAATATGGCCGCGCACCGGATGTAACCAATCAACAGATGCTGGATGATCATGGGCCTGCATGGTATGAGGAATTAGGCGGCTCGATTGCAGGATTGTTCAAGTCCGCTGATGAAGCCATTAGTGATGGTGTGCATAGCGGCGTTGACGCCACAGTGCAGCAAGTCACGAACGAAGGTATGACGGGGCGCGCTGCTGATGCATTGCTGAACCGACAGCAGCAAATAGATGATGCTGTTAATGGCGCGGTCAGCGGTGGCAGTACAATGAAACTGTAATACGGGCGTTGATATAAGAATTAAACGAGGTGCGTGTTACAGCGCGCCTTTTTTTATGCCGCGGCCAAGGCTGAGTTTGATGTGGCGGTAATCCACCCGCCGCCAATGACGCGATCATCAATGTAACAAACTGCGGCTTGCCCTGCGGCGATGCCGAAATGGGGCTTATCCAGATGGATTTCCGTGCCCTTATCACTTATGTGCAGTGTGGCGGATGTCGGTTTCATAACAGATCGGAATTTCAAATCAATTTTGATCGGTGCGCGCGTATTGTGATCGAACAGCCAGTTACAATCATCAATGTGCAAGACATTGCGCGCTAAGGCTTCTTTCGGGCCGATAATCACTTCGTTATCTTGCGGACGTAATTCAATCACATAATGCGGGTCGTTATTTTCACTGACTCCGCCGCCAATACCAAGCCCTCTGCGCTGGCCAATTGTATAGTGAATGATGCCGTCATGATCGCCGACAATGCGCCCGTCAATATGAACGATTTTGCCCGGCTTTTCTGCTTCGGGTCTGATCTTTTTGACCACCTTGGCGTAATCACCATCCGGCACAAAACAAATATCTTGCGAGTCAGGTTTATCCGCGTTCATCAGTCCAAGGCGCTCCGCTTCTTTGCGGGTAACATCCTTGCTCCACCCACCAAGGGGGAAGCGCAGGAAGTTCAATTGTTCTTGCGTGGTGGCGAATAGGAAATAGCTCTGGTCTTTGCCGTCATCATGGGCGCGTTTCAAATGTGCATACCCGTTTTCATCAACAATGCGTTGGATGTAATGTCCGGTGGCCATGCAATCTGCGCCAAGATCATGCGCGACCTTTAACAGATCACGGAATTTGACAGTCTGGTTACAGCGCACACACGGGATAGGGGTCTCACCCTTCAGGTAGCTGTCGGCGAAATTATCAATCACACTTTCGCGGAAGTTGCTTTCATAATTCAAAACATAATGCGCAAAGCCCAGCCCTTCGGCAACGCGGCGCGCATCGTAAATATCTTGCCCCGCGCAGCAGGTTTTGCTTTTGACTTGTGCGCCTGTGGCATCGCCATAATCATAGAGCTGTAACGTCACGCCAACTACGCCATAGCCTTCCTCATGCAGCAACGCCGCACACACGGATGAGTCGACCCCGCCCGACATGGCAACTACCACGCGGGTTTCTTCCGGCTTTTTATTGAGCCCTAATGAGTTTAATGGAGCACTCATTTAAGATACCTTTTTCTTTTAATGGCGAACAATGCATGTGCATTGCTTCGCGTAGGCTTCGCAATGCCCATAGTGTTAAGCTCTGTAGTCATGGCGCGGAATATACGGATTTTCTGGGGTAAAAACAAGTTTTTGTGCAAAGCGGGGTGATAGAGCGTCCGCTTCTTTGGGAATGACGCGGTAATAAACAAATACCAAGGGGAAGAAAAGTATCAAACCTCTTGGCAAAAATCACTTTGATGATTGCGGTTAAGGGATGATGAAAAGCGCGACATGAGGGCGCTATTTCTTAATAAATCGCCAATCTGATTTCTCAGCGGGTTTTTCAATAACGGTTTTTTCTTTTACAGCTTCAACTTGTGGCGCTTCTGCCGCTGTTTTTTTTATGGCTGCTTGGTAATCTTGCGCAGTCATGCCGGACAAGATGTTCGGCTTGCTTTGTGCTTTATTGGCCATTGCCTTGGCCGCCTTATAGGCGGAGACGTTCATGCTCTCCACCAGATCCAGAAATTCCTGATCCTTGCTGGTCAAATCGTTATAGTGCGCTTTGATATCACTTGGGATTGTTTCTATGACAGTTTCAATTTTTGCCAGATCTTCTTCTGCGATACCACCTTCAACAAATTGTTCAAGAATTTCCGCCCACATTTTTTCAAATTCGTTTTTGAGTGATAAGTCTTTTTTATCTTCGGCTTTGAGTTTGTCTGTTGTCTCTCTGAGCTGTTCAACACAGATGTTTGTTGCATCTTTTGCAAAATGCAGCTTTTTCAACACAACTTCATGATGCTTTAGATAATGGTCAAGCAACAACGCGGTTAAATCCTTGGATTCTTTCTCTTCCTGTGTTTCTGGCGGGGGCGCAGGAGGAGGTGGAGCAGAAGCAGAAGGCGCCGCTTGGGGGATTGCTTCTTTAGCTGCCGTAACAGGTTTTGGCTTGGCACTGACGAAGCCTTCATAAAACTCACTGCGCAGAACAAAGGCAAGGCGCGCCGCGATATCTTCGATACTGTAGGGTACGGATAGAAATTCTATTAACCCAACGGCGCGCGCTCGATCTGAAAATTGTGCTGCACGTGGGCCGGCGATGCAAATCACAGGCACTTTTTCATTGGGAGAATTGGTGCTTTCCCGCGCCTTTCTTGCGAACCCAATGCCATCGGTTCGCCCATCTATAATTTCCGAAATAATAACATCGTGCTTTTCTTGCATAAAGCTGGCATAGGCGTTGCTGGCATCATTAGATGCCGTGACGGATTGAAACCCCAAAAGTTTCAGACATGTCACAAGCATGTTTTGTGTTGGCCTGTAATCATTAATGACCAGTGCCTTTAATTTACGAAAATCATGATTCATGACAATATCCCCAAACAGTCAATTCAATTTAAGTAGAAAAGCAAACTTTGCCAAGAGGGCTTATATGCGTTTTGTGTGATTTCTCCAGAGGTGTCACAAAGTTTAGCAAAGCCAACTGAAATTATCATTTCCCCCAAACCTACGGAACATCCCTTGTTTTCCGTAGGGTATGTTAGTGCAAAAAGATTTAATGTTCATAAATATTGCTGCGCTTTTTACATTTCATATTTTTATGCTACTGATATGCTGTCTAAAAATTGAGAGGCAGTGATGAAAATATTACATGCGATGGCAGGCGATTCCGTAGGCGGGGCAGAGACTTTCTTTGTTGATGCGGTTGAGGCACTTGATGAAGCAGGTGTGCAGCAACGCGTCATCACGCGGGCGAATAACGCCCATAAGTTGGACGTGATTAAGGGGCGTGGCATTCCTTTGGAAACAGCGTCTTTCAATAAGAATTTTAAATTCACGACCGCCGCGAAAATGAAAAAACAGATTAGGGAATTTCAGCCCGATATCGTTCATCACTGGATGGGGCGCGCAGGGATGTTTTCGCAGGCAGGCGATCACGTGAATATCGGTTGGTATGGCGGGTATTACAGGCCTGAACGGTTTAAACATTGTGAATATCATGTCGCCGTTACGCAAGATATTGTTGACCATATCGTGCGCAGCGGCGTGCCTGCGGATAAGGCGTTCTTGCTCCATATCTATGCCGAGTTTCCCAAGGGCACACCGATTGACCGCGCGCAGTTTGATACGCCGGACGATGCGCCGCTCCTCCTTGCGCTTGCAAGGCTGCATGAGAAAAAGGGGCTGGATGTTCTGCTGGAATCCCTGAAGAGCGTGCCCGATGCTTATCTGTGGATTGCCGGATCAGGGCCGATAGAGCAGCAGCTCAAACAACAAATGAAAGATTTAAAGCTGGAGGATCGCGTGCGTTTTCTCGGTTGGCGTAATGATCGTGAAAACCTGCTGGCAACGTGCGATATTGTGGCCTTCCCCTCCCGTTATGAGCCGTTCGGCGCGGTGGTGATTGAGGCATGGGGCACAGGAAAACCCCTCGTAACCGCTAAGGCCGCAGGGCCGAAAGCCTATGTGAAGAACGAAGAAAACGGCCTGATCGTGGAGATTGATGATGTGAAGGCGTTGTCCGATGCCATCAACCGCATGATTAAAGACAGCGATTTACAAAAACACGTGATAGAGAACGGCCTGAAAGCCTATCAAGAGGGCTTCACCCGTGAGGTGTTCAAGAAAAACGTGATGGAACTTTATAATCACGTCCTGCGCTAATTCTGCTATAAAACCTGTTTTTCCTGTAATTCCCTTGTGCTAGATTGCTTGCACCAATCACACCAAAGAGGATTCGCATATCATGGCAAAAATCAAAGTCGATACACCAGTCGTTGAAATTGACGGGGATGAAATGACCCGCATCATCTGGGCTTTCATTAAGGAAAGCTTGATTTTGCCCTATCTGGATATTGATCTGAAATATTATGATCTGTCCATCCAGAACCGCGACGCGACGGACGATCAGGTGACGATTGATTCCGCCGAAGCCATCAAGAAATACGGCGTAGGGATTAAGTGCGCGACCATCACCCCTGATGAAGCGCGGGTGGAGGAATTCGGCCTTAAAAAAATGTGGAAATCGCCGAACGGCACGATCCGTAATATTCTTGGCGGAACGATTTTCCGCGCGCCGATTATATGCTCTAACGTGCCGCGCTATGTGCCGGGCTGGGAAAACCCGATCATTGTCGGGCGTCATGCTTTTGGTGATCAATACAAAGCCACCGACATGAAGATTAAGGAGCAAGGCGTCCTGAAAATGGTATTCACGCCAAAAGACGGCGGCGATGTGCAGGAATGGGAAGTGTTCGACTTTCCATCATCAGGCGTGGCGATGGGCATGTATAATCTGGATGAGAGTATCGAGGGCTTTGCCCGTTCCAGCTTTAATTACGGTTTGCTCCAAAATTACCCCGTTTATATGTCGACCAAAAACACCATCCTGAAACAATATGACGGACGGTTTATCGAGATTTTCCAACGCGTCTTTGATGCAGAGTTCAAGGCAGAGTTTGACAAGCGCGCGCTATGGTATGAGCACCGCCTGATTGATGACATGGTGGCGCAAGCGATCAAGTCCAAGGGCGGTTTCGTCTGGGCGTGTAAGAATTATGACGGCGATGTGCAGTCTGATATCGTGGCGCAAGGGTTCGGCTCGCTGGGTTTAATGACTTCCGTATTGCTCACCCCCGATGGAAAAACGGTAGAGGCCGAGGCCGCGCACGGCACAGTCACACGCCATTACCGCTTGCATCAGGAAGGTAAGCCAACCTCAACCAACCCGATTGCCTCTATCTTTGCATGGACAAGCGGCCTGAAATACCGCGGTACGTTCGATAATAACGATGCCCTCGTAGGTTTCTGTGAAACGCTGGAGCGCGTGTGCGTGGAAACCGTGGAGCAGGGCTTCATGACGAAGGATTTGGCGCTATTGGTAGGCGCAGATCAGAAGTTCCTAACCACCCAAGAATTCCTCAATAAACTCCGTGAGAATTTGGATAAAGCGGTGGGGTAGATATGGAAGAAGAGAAAGAAAATACCGATATAAAAATTCTTATATTCATTTGTTTGGTGTTTTTTGCTGCGTTTTTTGTGTCAGCGACGGTTTTAATTTATTTTGTTAGAAATTTATTACTACTCTTTTTAGCGTCAAGTCTTGTGGGTTCTTGTGTCTCTATAGGCACATTTGTGTGGGCTTTAGGAAAAGCACCAACGAAAAAGGATCAACTAAAGCTTGCCAGATTATGCGCACTCTTAATTGTGTTGGCTCAAATCCCACTCATTGTTTTTGATCAGGAGAAAACAGATTTAATTTCTAGCGGGATTTATGGGGTTTTATTTATTTTAGTTTCAGGGGGGATGACATTGTTAATTTATTATGGATTTCTTCGCGTGAGTTTTGATTTTCTTGGTGCGCTTGCGCGCAGGAACTTGGTAAGTAAAGAATAGCGCATGAACCGCAAACAAAGACGAGCGCAAAAAACAGAGGGCGGAGCGGGGCGTTCCGCTCAGCTTGATTATGCGGCGCTGGGGACGGCGGCTTATCAAAGGGGCGATGTGCCACGCGCGTTAGAATGTTTTGCGCAGGCGGTCACGGCAGAGCCGAAAAACCACGATCATAAAGTCCGCCTTGCCCATATCTTGAAAAATATCAGTATTAAGAGCTTTAACCCGAAGCTTAAGGAACTGGTGTTGCTATGCCTGAATGAAAAAGGCGTGGATTATCAGGATTTATCGCGCGCGTGGTACTCGCTCATTTTATGTGATCCGGCATTTAAAAATTGGCCAGCGGAATGTTTGAGCGATCCGTTTTTTCTGCAGGGGATATCAAAGCTCACGGTTTATGATACGGGCTTTGAAAAAACGTTGCTGCGCTTGAGGGCGGCGAGTGATAACAAAGATTTCAACAATGCCTTTGATGATTATTGCGCGCGGGTGGAGCATGTTTTCAGTGATAAGCCGAAAGACATGCCGCCCCCTGAAATTGACGCGGGCATCCAAACGCTGGGCTTGTTGCAAGACGATGTTTCCCAAATGGTGCGCGGGCATTATGAGGCGAACCCATATCCGCGCTGGAGCAGTATTCACGTTCAATCCGCGCCCACGGCTAATTTAGGTAAAACGCACCGCCATTTGGTGGCGGGATGCGGAACGGGGTTTGGTCTGTGCGCGACGGCGCTGCGTTATCCGAAGGCGGCGATTACGGCGCTTGATCTTAGTCGCGCGAGTTTGAGCTATGCGAAGGGCAAGGCCAGAGCGCTAGGGCTTAAAAACATTACGTTTTATCAGGCGGATATTCTAAATCTTGACGCGCTTGAGGGAACGTTTGATGTGATTGAAAGTTCGGGCGTTTTGCATCACATGGATGATCCGGTGCAGGGCTGGCGGTGTTTGCTGCATAAATTAAAACCCGATGGGCGTATGCATATCGGCCTGTATAGCGAAATCGGGCGGCGCGATGTTGTTGCCGCGCGTGCCATCGTCAAAGAGCAGAGATTTGCGCCCGATCATGCGGGGATTAAGGCCGCGCGCGCGCATATTACCGCCTTGTCCAGCGATCACCCCGCAAAGCCGGTAGAGACCCGCCGCGATTTCTATAGCCTTTCTGATTGCCGTGATCTGATTTTCCACCAGCAAGAGCACCGCTTCACTATCCTTAAAATTAAAGCTGCGCTTGATGAACTGGGTTTGAAATTCGACACGTTCGATCATCAGCCTGTGCGTTTTGAAACGTTGGAGGAATGGCAGCGTTATGAGGAAGAAAACCCCGATGCGTTTAAGGGTATGTACCAATTTTGGTGTCGCCGCGCTTAAAGGAAGCGTCGCGCAGCATAAGGGTTATTGGGCTTGCGGTCTGTGATCCTCGAAGTCTTCGTCGTCAAAATCATCTCCGCTATTATAGGCATAGTGCCGCTCATGATCTGCGCCGCCATCATCATCTTCGAAGTCGAAAAATTTGATCAATGGTGTTTCATCAACGCGAAACCCTTGTGTTTCTATTTCCAAGACACAGCCCTGCGCCGCGATATCGGCTAGCTCTTGTTTTTTGGCGGCGATGTCTATGGCACCGCCCTCCATCTCGGCTCTGATACGGCTTAATTCTTGTTGTTGCATCTCTGAAAAACGAATGCGCACAACGATGTCGGAATCATCTTCTGTCTTCTGATCGGGGTGCTCAATAAAGGTCATGCCGGGGAAGATGCGTTCAGGGATCGGGTGGTTTTTACGCTGTTGCATGACAAAATTGTGATAATCATCATCAACAAAGCGCAAGGAGGCCTCGTCATATTGAATGACTTCCATGTCTTTATTTGAATGGACAGACCACAAAATTAAATCGTGCATATTGTCGCGTGGTACGGATTGTTGGTGGGTCAGCATATGCGCGCCCAAAAGACCTTCGGCAAGCTTTGTCGCAATATACGATTTTCCGACGCCCGGCTCGCCAATGATGGATACTTTCAGATCGTTTTCGCGATCGTGTAAACCAGCAGATTGCGCGGCAGAGGAAAACGCCTTCGCCAAATCCGGTAAATTGTCAGACGTAATAAACGCAGATCGCTTCATATCACCCATGATATCTTGTTTTTATCTTGTATTTAATTTGCCGTAAAACTGGTTTTTTTGTCAAATAACTTTTGCATAATTTTAACTGAGCGCGCTTAACGATGGTCGTGACGGCTAATGTTTGGGGTTCATGCTGCGTAAAAATTTGCTCATTTGTTCAAAACGCGGTATGACTTATGTATAAGAAAAAAAGACCATCCAAGGGGGTGAATATGAGTGATAATGTTCAAAAAGTTGCAGTCTTAGGCAGTTCGACCATGTCGAATGATGATTTCTGTGATGACGGCCGTGCGCTTGGGGCTTCTCTGGCACATGGTGGTTATACGGTTATTTTACCCGGTGACCTCGATAGCATCAAAGGCGATGTGATGATCGGGGCGTTGAACGAAAGCGGGAATGTCGTGAATGTGTACACCGATCCCGGTGCGTCACCCTTTGCCGTACATCCGCCAAATCTGAATGATGATCTCTTAAAAGAAAAAACAATGGTTGAGGGGCGCGCAGGGCTTAAGAAGTCACTGGATACGCGCGCTGATATGGCTGTTTTGTTACCCGGTGGGTTGGAGGAGTTGGATCAGGCCATGCATCTTGCACGCCGCGGTACACCGTTAATTATCGTCAATACCGCAGGGTTCTATGCGGGTCTGGCAGAGCAGATTGAAACCATCAAGGAAAGCCGTCTAAATCATCAGTTCCCGGGGGGCACGTTGGATCATGTGCATGTGGTGGCAGATGTTGAAGAAGTTTCACCGATTGTTGAAAAATATAACGGTGCAGGCACACCTGAATATGATTACGCGCAGTTATGGTCACGCGGCAAAGCAGAAGATCGCGCCGTTCGTGGAGAGCGCGAAGGGCATGCGCCGGGGTTCACCTATCGCGATAAAAAATTCACCCTATCAACCGAAGCGGGCATTATGGCGCTTGAACAAACAGCCAGAGGGTTGCTTGACGATTCAAATGTGCCGATGGAAATTGATAACAGCACAGGCTATTACGATGGGCTTGTTGCGCAATTTCAGAATTATCTGGATGAGGGCGCGGAGAACAATAACGTGCTTTCCAATGTCACGGTGCTTGGCGATACATCTGAGTATCCCGATATACAGGGCGAACCCGAAATAGCAACTGAGCACGGGTTGTAGGTTGTTGTTGAGATGAGCAGCGATCAGGGGATTCAATCTGAAATAGACAAACGCACCAGCAGCGAAAGCTTTCTAGGTAGTAGCCTTATCAGCACGATGCATACGCGCCTGAGTCGCCAATTTTTATTGACGGGTTTTGCGGGGCTTATGTCGTTTGGCGCGATGGCGCAAGAGCCTGCGGAAGCGCAACCGAAAGACACCCTAAATACACAAACCCCGACAGAAATTTCGATCTTAAATCGGCCTACAATGGTTGATGATGTACAAAATGCGCCGATTTCATGGGGGGATATTGTTAAGCCTCAAGCCCAAACTCACGCGCAAGATGATGATAAATTAGAAGGGTGGGAGCGTTGGAACGTTGTTTTAACATCAGGCTCCCGACATATCGGTGCGCATACCTACGCGGTTGAAAGCATTGAAACGATAGACTTAGGTGACTTGTTTGGTGATTTGAGTGCGCAATTCCCACAGCTTAATGATATGGAAGTGAATATAAAAACCGTCACGCAAGAGCCGTATAATGAATTTAATCCGGGCGTTGGTGCGGAATATCGTTTGAATAACAATTTCCATGCGGCGGCCGGCATTTATAAAAACAGCATCAGCGGCATTTCCGTTTACCTTGGGGCAGGGGCGGAAACAAACCGCGATAAGTTCTTGGGCGCAGGAATCGATGTTGGCGCGGTGACGGGCTATATGAAGGACGTTGTGCCTTCTGCGTTTCCGTATATGCGCTTGGGGCGCGAGGATCAGGTTATAAATGCGCAAGTCGGCGGGATTCCAGCCATTGAGAATATAACGCCCGCCGTTGTTGCGTTAAGGCTGCGCGTGAATTTAGACCCTGTCTTTGATCCTGAATAAGGTGATTTTAAGAATTTTTAAGCGGCAATATCGACCGCAATGCGTTTGTCACGTATCGGGCGCACAACGCCAATGCATTCCGTATAAATAGGGTCGGCCTTATAACGTGCGAGTGCTTGTTCGTCGGGAAACTCACCATAGACAACCACATCAATGTCATTGCCAATTTGATCGACTTTTTTGTTTTTCGTGACGCTTAAATGCCAGTCGCCCTCGATTGTTTCCAGCATCTTTAACCCGTTATAGACAGCGTCTATCTCGTCGGGGTTTTTGGCGGTAAACATGACAATATGCCTGATCATAACAGCTCTACCATTTGATTTTGGCGCCGGGGATGGCGACAATTAATCCGTCGAGTGTGTCACTCATGCGAATCTGGCAGCCAAGGCGCGATGTGTTGCGAATATCAAAGGCCAAATCGAGCATGTCTTCTTCTTCTTCGGTCTTTTCGTTATCTTCGGCGGCAACGCGGTCTTCCCAATCAGGGTGCACATACATATGGCATGTTGCACAAGCCATTGAGCCGCCACAGGCGCCTTCTATTTCCGAAAATCCGGCGTCGCGTAATATTTCCATCAAAGACCAGCCATCTTCTGCCTCAATGTCTTTTTCAGAACCATCTTTTTGAATGACGGTGATTGTGGCCATTTGTGGCATCCTTATCGTTTTTCTTTTATACGCGCATATATTTTTTGCCAAGCGTCGAGCATAGCATTAATATCATTCTCTTTCGTAGCCCAGCCCATCGAAATACGCAAGGCACTGGATGCTGTTTTTTCATCAAGCCCCATCGCGCGCAGGACGGTGCTGGCTTTGACTGTACCGCTGGAGCAGGCCGATCCGTTGCTGACGGCAACACCTTCTAAATCCAGTGCCATCAATAAGGTCTGTGAATCGGTATCGGGCAGACTGAAGAAGCTGGTGTTGGGCAGGCGTGTGACGTCTTTGGAATGAATAATAACTTCGGGGGATATCTCTTTGATTTCACGCTCAAATTCATCTCTTAACGCCAATAAATTTTGATAGTGATCCAGATTGTGCAGGGCGGCTTGTGCCGCTGCGCCAAAGCCTGCAACCCCCGCGACGTTCTCTGTGCCTGCGCGCGCGGATTTTTCCTGCCCACCGCCATGCAGTAATGTTGGCGTTTGTCCGCATAAACCAAGGGCGAGCGCGCCAACGCCTTGCGGGCCACCGATTTTATGTGAGGATAGAGTCAGGAAATCTATGCCGCTTGCTTGCATGTTAACAGGAATGCGTCCGACGGCCTGCGTGGCGTCACAATGGAAGAGGGCGTTGTTTTGATGTGCGATTTTTGATATTTCCGAAACGTCCTGTATCACACCACTTTCATTATTGGCGATCATGCATGATACAAGGGATACGCTGTGTTCTTTGAGCAAGATTTCAAGGGCAGATATGTCAATAAGCCCCTGATTATCAACAGGAATAATGCGTATGTTGGGCAAGACATTTTGAAGTTCAAGGATTGAGGGGTGCTCGATTGCAGAAACCAGAATAATATCATCAGGGAAGCGGTCTGCAAAATGCCTTAAAACCGTGTTATTACCTTCGGTTGCGCCGCTATTGAAGATGATCTGGTTACGCTCCGCGCCAACCAATTGAGAGATCTGCGTTCTGGCCTGTTCAACGATTCTACGCCCCTCACGACCGAATCCATGGACGGCGGAGGCGTTATAAGCAGCATTCGGCGCGCAAAGCAGCGGATTCATTACAGTCCACGCATCAGGATGTAATGGTGCAGTTGCGTTGTAATCGAGATATATTTTTGTGCTCATCATTCCCCACTATCGTATTATCCACATTGTTTTTCAAGGGTTTATACGATTTTTATGGACTTATTTTCCATTGTCTAATATAACAAGGGCAATTGTGGCGAAAAGCATTATGAATAATGCGCTATCAAAGCGATTTGGTTTTTTTAAGTTCATAACAATAATAAAAGAGGTTTTCAATGCCCGAAGTTATCCTGAACGGTCCGGCCGGACGCTTAGAAGGTCGTTATCATCACTCAAAAATAAAAGATGCGCCTTTGGCTTTGGTTTTACACCCAAATCCTCAACATGGCGGCACGATGAATAATAAAATTACATATGCGTTGTATCAGGCTTATGTCGCACGCGGTTTTTCCGTTTTACGGTTTAACTTTCGCGGTGTAGGGCGTTCTCAAGGCACATATGATGAAGGCGAAGGCGAGCTAAGTGATGCAGCCTCAGCGTTGGATTGGATGCAGGAAATAAACCCGAACGCCCCTTATGTATGGGTTGCAGGTTTTTCTTTCGGTGCGTGGATCGGTATGCAACTTTTGATGCGTCGTCCGGAAATTGAAGGCTTCATTTCTATTGCGCCACCTGCGCATACAGATGATTTCTCATTCTTGGCACCGTGCCCGACATCAGGTTTGATGTTGCATGGTGGTCGTGATGACATTATTCCGCAGGAATGTGTTGCTGAATTGGTTCAACGTTTGTACATGCAAAAGGGCATCGATATTGATTTCCGCGTGTTGCCTGAGGCGAACCACTTCTTCCACAATCATATCGATATCTTGGTTGATCACGTTCATGACCACATGAACAAAGCCAAGGGCGGTCAGGAAGTGCCCGTTAAATTGGCGGCATAAAGATTTCTAAAATTTCAGATTTTAAAAAGAGGGCGCGTTTCGTAGCCCTCTTTTCTTATCACCATCATGCGCGTTATTGTATCGCGCCGCGCACTTCTTCGATGTGGTTTTCGACTTTTACTTTTCTCCAGATGGCTGCGATTTTACCGTGCTCATCAATCAGGAAGGTTGAGCGCTCAATGCCCATATATTTTTTGCCGTACATATTTTTTTCTTTCCAAACACCGTAGCTTTCGCACACTGCGCCATGTTCATCAGAGGCGAGGGGGAAGTTTAAATCATATTTTGTTTTGAACTTGTCATGTTTGGCGACGCTGCATTTTGAAATGCCGATGATTTGCGTATTCAGGCTTTCAAAATCGGGCAGCGCATCACGAAAACCGCAAGATTCCTTCGTGCATCCGGGGGTGTCGTCTTTGGGGTAGAAATAAATGACAACGCGCTGTCCCAGCAGTTTGGAGAGGGCTACTTCTCCGCCGCCATCTGTCGGTAGTGTAAAATCAGGGGCGCTGTCGCCAATCTGCAGGTCTGTCATGGTTGTATCCTTTATGTGGTTTGCGTCGCGGGTGTAAATTAGCCGTGGTTATTCTTGAAAAAAGCGTAACAGACTATAGTCATCGCGTTTTTACAGTTATAGTAATAGAGATACTAAGTTTTCATGCAATAGAATACCGGAGCCTCCGTGGCAAAGACAATCAAACGCATTTGTTGGATAACAGGAAAAATGGGCGCAAAGCTGTTGGCTTTATCCTGTTTGGTCGTGTTTTTTCTGTGTTTGATTTTCATCTGGCGCGTCTCGAAAGAGCCATATGATGTGAGTTTCGTCAAAGATTATATTGAAACGGCGATGCGCGATAATGCCACAGGAAATTACGCCAAGATGGGTAAGGCCGTCTTGTTCTGGCCTAATCTGAGGGGGCCGTTATATCTACAGCTATATGATGGTCAATTATTCAACAAAGATGATGTGATGATCTTGTCGGTGGAGCAGGTCGATGTCAGTTTCTCACGCCGTGGCTTGCTCAAGGGGCGCATTATGCCCAAAGCAATCATTTTAAAAGAACCGACCTTGCGCATGACTCGTAACGAGCAAGGGGAGATCAATTTCGATATCGGGGATGATGCCGATGCGGATAAGGATTCTCAAGTGGCTTTGACAACGCGTGTCTTTGGCTATATCGCGCGCCCAGGATATGAAAGTGCGCATGATTCCCTGATCGGGCGTTTGCGCGCCTTTACGATTGAGGATGCCAATTTACTGGTGGATGATCGTATTGCCAAACAAACATGGGCGTTGCCTGATTTTGATTTGAAAATGGTGAGCACGCAAAGCGGTATGGATGGGAAAATCAGTGTTGAACTGCCCCAAACCGGTTTGGTGCAGTCGAAGCTGGATATCAATATGAATTATCTTTGGGATCAAAGGAATGTTGAGCTATCAGCCGATGTAAAATCAATTAATCTGAAAGATATCATCGGCAAAATCCCGAAATTAAAGATCCCCGGCACGCAAAATATGGTGATTGATGCCCATGTGGAAACCATCTTGGATGAAACATTTTCTCCCTCTGATGTGCGTGTGAATATTACCTCTGACAGCGGCGATATTCTGCACCCTGCGCTTTCTGATACGCCGATCGCTTATAAGAATCTTGCGCTGAATGCGACATATAATTATGCGGGGAAAACGTTGTTGGTCAAAGATACGACGGTGACCCTGAATGACATCACGGTATCTGCCGGTGCAAAAATTACGCATACACAAGATACAATTAAAGGCCCTGTGAATATATGGATTGATGAAGTGACGCAGGAGAAGATTGCAGCCATTTGGCCAAAATTTCTGGATGGTGAGGGTGCGCAGGAATGGATCGTCGATAAAATGTCGGATGGGACATTCAAAAACGTGCGGGCGCAGTTGAATGTTTTGGGCACAAAACAACTGGCAACAGAGGGGAGCGCAGGCGAATGGTCTTTTGATGCGCAGGATTTGGTTGCGGAGTTCGCCGCCGAGGATATGAGCGTGGATTACCGCGCGCCCTTACAAAAAGCCAGCCATGTTTATGGCAACGGGCGTTTTGATTTGGCGCAAGACAGTCTTGATATCAAAGTTCAAAAAGGCAGTATCGGTGATATGCGCATCAGTGATTCAACGCTGTTCTTCGATCAAATTATTGCGGAAGGGGTCGGTGATGCCGATATACGCGTTAATTTGAAGGGCGATGTCGCCGATGTCATTCGCTACGTTTCGGTTGAGCCTATCGATTTGGGCGATAAAATTGGCTTGGATGTTAATAAGGTTAAGGGCAATGCGAATTTAAAAATCAACTTACTGTTTCCTGCGCGTAATACTGTGAAAATAGAAGATTTTAAAATCGGTGTTTCCGGCGCTTTGGATAAACTTTTGTTGCCCTCTGTTATTGAAGAGCTTGATTTGAGCGGTGGCTCCCTGAATTTTGCAGTGCAGGACGGCAAGGTTAGCATGAAGGGCAAGGCGCAACTCGATAACCGTCCGATGGACTTTGCATGGGAAACATTCTTGGACAGTGAGGGCAAGCCCTATAAGGAAAAAATCAGTGCGAAAATTACGGCTGATCCGAACCTCAGATCGCAACTTGGTGTGGATTTAAGCGATTTTATCGAAGGGTCTTTGCCTATTGATGTGTCTTATACTTTGTTTCGCGATGGCACTGCGCAGGCTGATATCAATGTTGATGCCACGCCCGCTTTGTTCTTTGTAGCGCCGTTTGATTACGAAAAACCGCCCGGGCAAAAGGCACAAGCAAAATTCAAAGCGTTTTTTAAAAACCGCAAAATTCAAAAAATCACAAAATTAACGGCGCAGGGGGATGATTTCTCCCTGGCAGAATCGCATATAGATTTTGTTCAAAGTGACGGTGATACATGGTTGAAAAGCGGCACTTTCCCAAAATTCAGATTACTGGAAACGAAGGGCGCGTTGAACTTCTCTTTCGATAAGGAGCGCACTGTCGATATCAATATGAAGGCATCATTCTTGGATGCACAACCTTTTATGGATGCCGAGGAAAATGTTGGTGAATATAATGAGCCGCGTATGCGTATCACAAGCACAGCGGATGTTATGCGCACCGCCCCCAATGAAACAGTGACGCATGTCAGAACATATGTGGATATTGATTCCAAGGGGCGTTTCAATGAAATGGAAATGGACGCACATGCGGGACAATCCGATGTGTTTGTGCGTTTTAACGAAGGTGCAGACGGCAAGCGGACATTCCGTTTGAAAACAGAGGATGCGGGGGCGTTGCTCAAGGCGTTTCAAATTCATAACGATATGCGCGGCGGAACGATGGTCATATACGGAGAGCCGATCCGCGGCGTGCATGACAGGAATTTACGCGGCAAGGCCGAGATCACAGATGTTCGGGTTGTGAAGGCACCGTCTTTGACAAAGATCCTAAGCATCCTGTCCCTGACCGGTATTGGCGATGCTTTGTCCGATAACGGCTTGAAGTTCAAAAAAATGGAAGTCGATTTTAGCTGGCTGTTCCGAAAAAACGGCAGCTTGCTCGTTTTGAAAAACGGCAGAACATCAGGAAACTCTTTGGGGCTGTTGTTTGAAGGAACGTTCGATAATGAAAAGCGCTATGTCGATGTGTCGGGTACGGTTGTGCCGATGGATGGCTTGAACAGGATTATCGGTAAAATTCCGTTGGTGGGCGATATTTTGACGGGCGGCTCCGGCGGTGTTTTCGCAGCAACCTACAGCGTAAAAGGCCCCTCTGAAAATCCTGTGATTTCCGCGAACCCGCTCTCTGTCCTAACCCCCGGAATCCTCCGCCGCATCTTGTGGGAGTGATAGATAAGGGGCATCGTGAGGGATTTAAAGTTTCACAAGGGCGTGGCGTTTTTTGCCTGAGGAGACCTTAATGTGGTCGTCTTTCATGTCGGCGAGGCTCACGGTTTGGTCGAGCGCGGAAACGGGTTCGTCATTGATGCGCGCACCGCCGCCTTGGATCAGGCGTTTTGCTTCGCCTTTAGAAGCGCAAAGTCCTGTTTCGATCAAAAGCTCGATCACTTCTATGCCGTTTTCAAGGTAATCTTTACTGATATTGATGCTGGGTAAATCTTCGCCCACGCCGCCATCTTCGAATACTTTTTGTGCGGTTTGTGCGGCGTCGGTTGCGGCGGCTTCGCCGTGGCATATTTTGGTGGCTTCAAAGGCGAGTATCTTTTTCGCTTCGTTGATGTCCGCCCCTTGCAAACCTTCTAATTTGCGAATTTCCATGATCGGCAAAATGGTGAAACGGCGCAGCAATGTGCCAACCATAACATCATCAACATTGCGCCAATATTGGTAATAATCATAAGGCGAGAGCATATCCGCATTCAGCCATACCGCGCCATTCAGGGTCTTGCCCATCTTGCGACCATCAGGCGTTGTGAGCAGGGGCGCAGTCAGCGCGAAGAGCTGCACTTTGTCGGCCTTATGCCCCAAATCAACACCATTGATAATGTTGCCCCATTGATCCGATCCGCCCATTTGCAAAATCGTGCCGTAACGGCGGTTAAGCTCCAGAAAGTCGTAGCCCTGCATGACCATATAATTAAATTCAAGCAATGTCAGCGGGCTTTCACGGTCAAGGCGTTGTTTTACGCTTTCGAAGCCGATCATGCGGTTAATGGTGAAGTAACGCCCATAATCACGCAAGAATGACAGATATGATAAGGCGTCCAGCCAGTCATTATTATTGACCATCTGCGCGTCGGTTTTATCCTCGCCATAATTCAGAAATTGTTTAAAACACGTGGCCTGAATGTTTTTGATATTATCGTTGATCGTATCATCATCAAGCAAAACACGTTGCTCATCCTTAAAGGAGGGATCACCGATTTTTGATGTTCCGCCGCCCATAAGAGTGATGGGTTTGTGGCCGGATTGTTGGAACCAATAGAGCATCATAATGCCGGTCAAATTCCCGATATGCAGGGACTTTGCCGTTGCATCAAAACCGATATAGGCGCTTTGTGGCCCCTCCATCAGTTTGTCGTCTAAAGATTCCAAATCAGAGCACTGGTTAATAAAGCCGCGCTCGTTTAAGATGTTTAAAAATTCTGATTGATATGTACTCATAAGAAATTTATACGCATGGAAAAAGATAAAGTCTATAGGGCAATTGGCTTAATGTCGGGAACGTCACTTGATGGTGAGATTGATGTTGCGCTGATCGAAACGGATGGATGCAGCTTCGTTCGTCCGCTGCGCTATATGGCGTATCCCTATGATCTTGCGGTGCGCGATAAGGTGCGCGGTTGTTTCGGAAAGCTTGAGCGTGACCCGAGTATTGATGAAGCGGAAAAATGCGTGACCGATTTGCACATTGCGGCGGTGAGGGCCTTGGGCGAGGATGCGGATATTATCGGGTTTCACGGGCAAACCATTACGCATGATCCTGATAATCAATTCACATGGCAACTTGGCGATGGTCAGAAACTGGCGCAGGCAACAGGCGTTTCCGTCGTGTCGGATATGCGGCAAAATGATATCAAATCAGGCGGTCAGGGCGCGCCCTTATTGCCCCTATACCATCAGGCATTATTTTCAGAGCATGATAAACCCGTTGTCATTTTGAATTTAGGCGGCGTCGCGAATATCACCTATATCGGGCAGGATGGCGGGTTGGTTGCCTTTGATTGCGGGCCTGCGAACGCGTTGATGGATGATTTTATGAGAGCGCGTTTGGGCGTGGATTTCGACAAGAATGGAGAGCTTGCATCCAAAGGAGTGGTGCAAGATCATTTGGTCAAAACATTCCTGCAGCATCCTTATTTCAAAAAAGCACCACCAAAATCACTGGACCGTAATGCATGGTCGGTGGATTGTGTGCGTTATGCTGATGATGAAGACGGTATGGCGACCTTATTGGACATGACGGTGAGTGGTGTGGCGCAGGCGATGAAGCATCTGCCGCAACGCCCTGTGCATATTTACGCCGCAGGCGGGGGGCGCAGGAACACATTTTTGATTGATACCCTTGCCGAGGGTTTGAATGTTCCTGTGACCTCCATTGATGATTTGGGATGGAATGGGGATGCGACAGAGGCAGAAGGTTTTGCGTATCTTGCTGTGCGCTCGGTGCTTGGGCTGCCACTGACATTACCGAACACGACAGGCGCGCCCGAAGCGCTGACGGGCGGCGTGTTGCATGAGGCTGGGAAGAAATAGCGGAGCCGCTTTTGCTGCGCTCCAACATGCATATATTTTGACAGCATTTAATCCTGACCGTAGTGTCTTCTTATGGATAAGAATATAGAAATTGAGTTGCCGCGCCCCGAAGATGTGGTGGTGATGGATATAGAGGCATCATCCTTGCGCGGTACGTCTAAAACCGTATATGACACGGATTCAACAAGCTATCCCGTGGAGATAGGGATAGCCCATGCGGATGGTAGAACGGCAGCGCATTTGATAAAGCCCGAAGCGTCATGGAAAGATTGGAACGGTGAGCACAGTAATGAGGATAAGGGGCGTATTCACGGTATTTCAAGACGTCAATTATTCGAAGAGGGGCGCGATGTGCGCGATGTCGCGGGTTGGCTTAATGATGAACTGACAGGAAAAGTCGTGATGTGCGATAGCCCCGAAGCCAAGGCCGACACGTTTTGGATAGATCGATTATTTCAGGCGGCGCAGGTTGAGCGGACATTCGATATACAATATTTATACGACTATATCGATTTACAAGATCCTGATATGGGGCGCGCTTATGATAATACAGGTTTATCCCGCGAAGCGCCGCACCGCGCAGGTCAGGACGCAGCGGATGTCATGATATTATATAGCGAATATTACGCGCTGAAGAATTCAGATGATCAGCGCCCTGATTTTGACACACCGAGTTTTTAAAACGATAAGACATTGTCATATTCCCCCCAAGTGTGTAAAGCTCTGCCCACCTTATAAAGTAAACGGAGAGTACGGACATGAATACGTCACCAAAGTTTTTTCAGGCTGCTGTTAATCAAGAGCAGGCACAAGAGGCCATCAACGCACAAGTGGATGATTTATCCATTGTGTTACAGCAAGGCGATGTTGTGGCAACGCTGGATTGGGTGGCAGAGTTTGCAACACTCACATCTCGAATATCTGATCCTGAAAGTCTGAACTTGCGTTTTGATGATGTTATCAGCCAATTAGAGAATGCGGGCTATGGCGGTGACAATGACCACGGTGCGCACAGTATTATTGCCAATACGATGGGGCGTATGAAAGACGGGCTTGTGCCGACGGGTTATGAGCGTATTTTTGCGGACAAGTATAAGGCCGAATTAGATGGCGGAATGATCGAAACGGCAGATATTGCTTAAGTCTTCATTGTCCTAAGGCGCGTAATTTATCCGATTCTGTCTGAAAATCCTTATGGTATATGTTCACGTGATGTGAGCCGGTGCACGCACCAACATAATTATTGGTTTCCAGTTCTGGGTCTTCTTCATCATTGTTATCTATAAAGAACAAATACTCCATACCGGCAACTAAGCCGATACTGCAATTGCCTCCGTCAGGGACGAGATCAAGAACCTGTGTGATGGGATGCTTGGGTTGTTTGAAGGTGTCCAGAATGTTGATATCTGCGATGATATATTCGACATCGTGATCGTTATATTCGCTTTTGACAGCTTTGGTGTTGGTGATCTCTGCCAGAATAACGGCAGAGGCACGCTTAAAAAGCGCAGCGGTATCATTGCTTGATCCGCAACTGCAGGCGTGGGCGTGGAACGGGAAAATACACAGAAAAATGATAACAAAGAAGCGCATATCTAAAATTCCATTTTTATTGAATAGCTATGTCTAACATATTGAATACATACAAACCACTTGCATTTTGATGAATCAAGTGGCTTTAGTTATGGCGATATGACACGTATTTTGGCCGCGCATTCGAAATCTATTGAGGAGGCCGCTTCTGTTTTAAGGGGCGGTGGGTTGGTTGGCATGCCAACCGAAACGGTATATGGCCTTGCGGCGAATGCGTGTGACGGGAAGGCCGTTGCACGTATATTTGAGGCCAAAGGCCGCCCGCAATTTAATCCGTTGATCGTACATGTGAATACGCTTGATAACGTTGCGCAGATTGCCGAGTTAACCGCGCATGACATCACATTAGCGCAGAATTTTTGGCCCGGGCCTTTGACGATGATTTTAAGGCGCAAGGATGATTGCGGTCTGTCTGATCTGGTCAGTGCGGGATTGCCGACCGTGGCGGTGCGCATACCATCCCATAAAACCGCGCGTGCGCTTATTCAGGCTTGCGGTTTTCCCTTGGCTGCGCCCAGTGCGAATAAATCAGGCTCGCTCAGCCCGACAACGCCCGCCCATGTTGTGCAGAGCCTTGGCGATGCCGTGGATGTTATTTTGGCAGATGGGGCGTGCGCCGTTGGGCTGGAATCAACAGTGGTTGATTGCACAGGGGATGCGCCCTGTATTTTGCGTCCGGGCGGGATCACAGCCGAGGATCTATCCGGCGCACTGGGTATGGATGTTCCCTATGATCTGGGCGCTGGCGGGGATGACGCCGACGCCGTTAAATCGCCGGGGCAATTGCTGAAACATTATGCACCGTCTGTGCCTGTACGTTTAAACGCGGTGGATGTCGCCGCGGGTGAAGCGTTATTATCATTTGGCTCAATTAAATTTATGGCGTTGAAAGAGGGCGGCGCGGCAGTGGATTTGCCTGAAGGACGTTTGAGCCATTTGAGCAAAGACGGCGATTTATACGAAGCCGCAGCCAATTTATTTGCCATGATGCGCGCATTGGATAAGCCCGAACATACAGCCATTGCGGTGATGAATATCCCTGAAACCGGAATAGGCGTAGCAATCAATGACCGCCTGCGCCGCGCCGCGCAGTCATAATATTCAAAGCTTACTTTTCAAATTGTTTAAAAATGAATATGATGTGCCCATGAAAAAGATACTGACATTGTTATATTTGGTGGCCTTGTTTTTGCCCGCTGCGGCGCATGCGAAGGTGGATGTTCATGCGGATGAATTTGGCCTGATGAAGCAGGCTGTGGAATTATCGGCAAAGGCGGATGTTTATAATGCCTATTGTAATAAGAGCAGCTCTTTTGCCGATGATTTTATTGAAAAATTTGAAGAAGCAAAAGGGTTGGGCAAAGGCAAAGTAACCACGTTGCGTAATTTACAGGCCAAGAGTGCAAAAGAAACCGCAGAAGCCCTTAAAAGCAAAAACGCGCAGTGCAAGGATTTGGAATTTATGATGCAGCGCCTTGAGGTGATGCGGGATTTAAAAGACGTATCCTATTTGCTCAATGGGGTTGATCCCTCAACATTGCCGCAACTGGATATGCCGGATATTAAGGCGTTATTGCCACCAAAAAGCGATCCTTCATTAATAGGGCAGGAGTTATAAACGTGACCTTAAAAGCCGCGATAGCAAGAAATCCTCAAAACACCGGAACAGGCGAATATAACGCTTTGAAATATGCCATGTCATGGATTGCGTGGCCGTTTTTATTTATGACTTGCCTTGGCGCAACGGCCTATGGCTTTTCGATTAAAGACCCTGCTTATATGCCGTATTTATGTTTCAATCTGTCTTATCTGTTTTTGATTGTGAGCTTGTTATGGCTGGAGCGTTTTATGCCCCATGAGCGCAACTGGTATAAAGCCGACGGTCAGACATGGGCGAATATTGCGCATACTCTGACCAGTAAAGGCACATCGCAGATTTTGCTTATGGTGAATACCTATATTGGTGCGAATATGTTGACGGGCGGTTCTTCGGGGCTGTTGGGCATTCAGATATGGCCATCAGAATGGTCACTGACGGCGCAGGTCGTTTTGGCCGTGATTGTGTCGGAATTTATGCTCTATTGGGCGCACCGCACAGCGCATGAATTTATGCCGCTTTGGCGCTTTCATGCCATTCACCATAGCGTAGAGAAGCTATGGATTGTGAATACGGGGCGTTTCCACTTTATCGACAGTTTATACAGCATCGTTTTGGGTATCTTGCCGCTTTTGGCCTTGGGCGCTTCTATGGAAGTTGTGATGTGGCTGGGCGTGGTAACAGCCTTTATCGGGATGTTGACCCACTGTAATGTAGAGATGCGTTTTGGCATTTTATCGTGGGTGTTTAATACCCCTGAATTGCATCGTTGGCATCACAGTAAGGTCTTACGTGAGGGCAACACAAATTACGGTGAAAACATTATGTTATGGGATCATGTCTTCCGCACCTTTTTCCATGAAGACCGCCGCCCGCCAGTGAATATCGGCATTACAGAGCATATGCCTGTCAAATTTACGCAGCAACTTGTCTGGCCGTTTTTAAAGGAAGAAAGGCGCAAAGCCATCGGCGCTGCACATAAGGAGTCTGTGCGTATTTCTGTGGGTAAAGGTGATCCCTTGCAGGCCGCTGAGTAATCATAAAAGTTAGCAAAGCTGCACAACCTCTTTAAATATCTATAAAAACCGTTTTGCCTTTTCCTGAAAATAAGGCACACTACCGTGTGTGTGTGACTGGGGATAAGAGATGGTCGATAGTCCGAATAAGATTGCGTTTATTACAGGTATAGCAGGGCAAGATGGTTCTTATCTGGCGGAATACTTGCTGGATAAGGGGTATGTTGTTCACGGCCTTGTGCGTTGGGACAGTTACGCCGACCCTGCGCAAGGGTTTGGCCGTTTAAGTGCTCTGGGCTTGGCGGACGGGAAAGTCACCTTGCATAATGGGGATCTAACCGATGCGCAATATGTGACATCACTGATAAAATCCATTCAACCAACCGAAATTTACAACCTTGCGGCCTTATCACAAGTGGGTGTTAGTTTCGATACGCCTGCATCCACATTGGATATCAATACGAAGGGAACACTCGCCGTTTTTGAGGCTGTGCGCCTGTTAGATATGGAACGCCGCGTGCGGATATATCAAGCCTCATCATCCGAAATGTTTGGCAGCAGCCCCGCGCCGCAAAATGAAAACACACCCATGCATCCTTGCAGTCCCTACGGTATTGCCAAGCTCGCAGCCTATTGGTTGGGGCGGACATATCGCGATTCATACGGCATGCATATTTCCAACGGTATTTTATTCAACCACGAAAGCCCTGCACGTGGGGAGGACTTCGTCACCCGCAAAATCACCAAGGCCGTGGTTGAAATCGAAGCAGGGCACAATGCGCCATTGACGCTTGGCAATTTGGACTCTGTCCGTGATTGGGGCCATGCGCGCGATTATATTGATGGTATGTGGCGGATGCTGCAACAAGATATGCCCGATGATTATGTGCTGGCCACGGGGCAGGCAAAAACAGTGCGCGAATTTGCGGCGCGTGCCTTTGCGCAGATCGGAAAAACCGTTCAATGGCGGGGCGTAGGCATTGATGAAGTGGGCATTGATAAAAAGACCGGCAAGATTTTGGTACGGGTTGATCCCGCATTATTCCGTCCAAAGGATGTGAATTATTTATTGTGCGATGCGCGCAAAGCGCAGGATGTTCTGGGGTGGAAACCCAATATATATTTCGATGATCTTGTCAGTGAGATGATCAATACAGATCGTGAGATTTTATATATGGAATCTGCGCAAGCCTTCGGTTCGTTATCACAAACGGCATAGGCACAATGTTTTCTCTCCACCAGAAAAAAATATGGATTGCAGGGCATAGCGGCATGGTCGGGCAGGCGCTTTGTCGGCGTTTGGCGGATGAACAATGCGACATTCTAACCACGCCGCATGAACAACTGGATTGCCGTAATCAGACGCAGGTACATGATTGGATGCACACGCATAAGCCGGACGCGGTGATTATCGCCGCGGCGCGCGTGGGCGGAATCATGGCAAATGCGCAACGGCCTGCTGATTTTTTCTATGACAATATGATGATCGCGGCGAACATTATTAATGGCGCGTATGAAACGGGCGTGCAAAAACTGCTGTTCCTTGGCTCCTCTTGTATTTATCCGCGTGATTGCCCGCAGCCCATGAGCGAGGAAATGCTGCTGTCATCAGCATTAGAGCCAACCAACGAAGCCTATGCGCTGGCGAAAATCAGCGGCTTGAAAATGGCGCAATATTACCGCGCGCAATTTGGCTGCGATTTCATCTCGGCAATGCCGTGTAATTTGTTTGGCGCGGGCGATACCTATGACGCGCAAAATTCTCATGTTATTCCCGCGATGATTATGAAGGCGCATAAGGCGAAAGTTCAGGGCGTGGATACGCTGGAGTTGTGGGGGACGGGCGCGCCGCTACGTGAGTTTTTGGAGGTGGATGATCTCGCCGATGGTTTGGTCTTCTTGCTGCAAAATTATAGTGATGCGCTGCATGTGAATGTCGGCGCAGGGCAGGAGGTTTCCATCGATGCCTTGGCGCGCATTATTTGTGAGCAAGTTGGTTTTAACGGGCGGGTTATATTTGATGCATCCAAACCGGATGGAACGCCCCGAAAACTGATGGATAACACCCGCATGAAGGCCTTGGGATGGTCTGCTGATGACCTTTGCGAATCGGCTGATGGCTACTTTTCGTATCTGGAGCGTGGAATCAGGCGCGCCTATGCCGATTATTTGAAAAATAATTTATAGGAAATAATATGTAAAAGTGCATTCTTTATACCCTGAATGTCAGCAATCATGTATTCGGGCTGTTTGCTTTAGTAACCTCTAATATCCGCGCCATATATTTGTTGTAATTTTTCCGATTATTTGAAAGAATCTAAGTATTCGAAATTTGTATGTGTGGGAGGATATCATGATGTATTCACATCAATATTCATCTGAAAGGTCTATTCGGTCGTCTGTTGCTATGGCGAATTGGGAAGAAGACATTGATGATGTGGTTTTAGAAAGTTGCGAACAAGACGAAGATCCGCTCGGCTTTCGCGTTGTGTTCTATAAAGACCCTATGCATGTATATGGCCGTGATGAGGATCGTTATTCCATCGGGGCTTCTTATTTAAAAAACCGTCTGGATAAGCTCCGCCGTGCGGGCTTTGATGCGCCAATGACCAAGAAGGCCATCAATCTGATAGATCAGAAAAGGCTACGGCATCTGCCTCAGGGGTAAGATACTCTAAAACATTTCAACCGGGGCACAAGGGCTCGTTAATTTTATAGAATTGACGAGCTCCTTTTTATTTATTGTGATATTTTTAAGATTATTACACTAGGCTAATCAGGTCTGGGCAATCACGACAGGATCTATCCATGAAGCAATCAACCAATCATCTTTTGATGGTCGAGCCATCCGTTTTTTATGCGAACCCGCAAACGCTTGAAACGAACGTATATCAAACCGAAGAACATCATGAAAATTACGATGTTACGCTGAGCAAGGCGAAAATCGAGTTTCAGAAATATCGCGATATGCTGGTCGAAAAAGGGGTGATGGTCACCACAGTTATCGGGCATGAGGAATGCCCCGATATGGTGTTTCCCAATTGGGCATCCACTTATGATAACGGGCAGTTGATCATCTACCCTATGCTGGCGGAAAATCGGAGTTTTGAACGCCGCCCGCGTATTATGGATCGCCTCAAGCGCCTTTATCCAAAGGTTGAGGATTGGAGCGGGTACGAGGCCGAAGGGCTTGCCCTTGAAAGCACCGCCAGCATCGTGGCCGATCATGTCAATAAACGCGCCTATTCAGGGTTATCTAAACGTACATCGCCCGAATTGGTTGAAAAATGGGCGGATTTCATGGGCTATGAAACATTGATGTTTGAAACGGTGAGCCACGCGGGCTTGCCCGTCTACCATACCGATTTTCTGATGTATATCGGCACTGAAATGGCGGCGATATGTTCTGATTGTTTGGTGGATGATGACATGCGTAAAACGGTTCTTGATCGCTTAAGGCAGACCCATGAGGTGATCGAATTTACGATGGAGCAGTTACAAGCCAATTGTTGTAACGCGTTGGAAGTGATCGGGCGGCAAGATAAAAGGATGCTGACCATGTCAAAGGCGGCAGAGCATGCGCTGGATGATAAGCAATTCCAAATTATCGAAAAACATTACGACACATTGATTTGTCCCGATCTGACGACATTGGAAAAATATGGCGGCGGTTCTGCGCGTTGTATGTTGATGGAGCTATTCTAATCCACGTGAACGGTTCGCACGCTTTCCCACGTTACTTTAATGGGCGTGAAGGGCTGTAACGGACGAATATAAACGGTGTCTATTTCTTCGGGGAAAGTAGGGTAGCTGTTGCCGAATTTTTGACAAATGGATGAAATGGCGTTCCCGTCTTTATCTGCTGTTTCATTTAATGTGGTGATCGACAGGTTATATTCATATGTATCTTCACCAATCACTATGATTTCTGCAATTCTTTTTCCGCGCTTGGCTTTATCCAATCTTTTTGCATCGATAGAATTATTGTCTGCATTGGCCATTGTAGAGTGAAACATAAAGCAAACGCCTGTCTCATTGCCCAACACAGGTAATGACACATCCGGTTGGTATTTCAAGGGGGCGGATAATGTTTTGCCATCTGCGGATAATGTGGCGCTTTTATAATAATCCTCAATGATCAGTTCTTTGAAATATTCGGGCACAAGGGACAAAACAAACCCATAGAGCGGTGTAAGAATAAGTAAAAACATTGTAATTAAGAATAGGAATATATACGAAAAAACCCCCAATTGACGGACGCGCTTAATCTTAGGCTTTTTGCCTTTTTTATCCTTTTGGGATGGTTTGGGTTGCGTTTTTTTAACAGCGTCGTCTGTCATTATTTTTCTTAAAAGGGTTCATTACAATTACGCCACTTTTTTATCCAATAAACCTTCGCGTCGTAGCAAGGCATCGGGGTCGGCGTCGCGTCCGCGGAAACGCTTATATAGGATATCAGGTTTTTCACTGCCGCCGCGTGAGAGGATGTTGTCTTTATAACTTTGCGCGACGTCTTGATTATAGAGGCCTTTTTCAAGGAACAGTTCAAACGTATCGGCGTCGAGAACTTCCGCCCATTTATAACTGTAATAGCCTGCGCTGTAGCCGCCTGAGAAAATATGCCCAAATGCGGTAGAGCTTGGCCCCGCCAAACGCGGGAACAGGGACGTGTCTTTTGTCGCATCGTCTTCGAAGGCGGCAATATCATCGATTTTTGATGGATCGCTGGTGTGCCATGCCATGTCGAGCGTCGCCAAGCCGACTTGACGTAATCCACCCCAGCCAACCATGAAGTGCATGGAGCTTCGAAGTTTTTCAACAAGCGCAGCGGGTATTTTTTCGCCCGTTTCGTAATGCTGCGCAAAGGTGTCGAGCATTTCTTTTTCGTAGCACCAGTTTTCTTGTAACTGTGAGGGCAACTCCACAAAGTCCCATAATACGGACGTTCCCGCATGTGATCTGTATGTCACATCAGAGAGCAACGCATGCACCGCGTGCCCCATTTCATGGTAGAGCGTTGTAACCTCGCCATGGGTCAGCAAAGAGGGGCGTTCCTTGGTTGGTTTGGTAAAATTGCAGACAATGGCGATAATCGGACGTTCTATTTTGCCGCGGAAAATACCTTGGTCGCGGTAACTGGTTTTCCATGCGCCTTGATTTTTACCTGTGCGCGGGTGGAAGTCACCGTAGAGTGTGCCGACGAAGCTATCATCGTCTTTATTATAAACATCAAAGACTTTCACATCTTTATGCCATGCCGGATATTTATCCGATGTCACAAATTTTAATCCGAATAATTTACTGAAATGGTTGAAACACCCATCGAGCACTTTATCAAGCTGGTAGTAGGGGCGGAAATCTTCGGAGGTGAAATCGAACAATTTATGTTTCAGCTTTTCCGCATAATATCCGATGTCCCAAGGTTTCAGGTCATCAACGCCGTGTTCGTCTTTCGCAAAAGAAGTGAGTTGTTCCAGATCACTTTGTGCGGCAGGTTTATAGGCGGCCTTTAATTTATCCAAAAAGGCAAAAACCGTTTGCGGTGATTTCGCCATGCGCTCTTCGAGCACATAATTGGCGTGGGTGTCATGACCGAGCAGGTTTGCACGTTCCTTACGCAAAGTGATGATACGTTTGATGTTTTCAGAATTATCATATTCATCATTCCATGCGCGTGATGAAAAGGCGCGCCATATTTTTTCGCGCAAATCCCGATTGTCGGCATATTGCAAAAACGGCCCAAAGCTTGGGTAATCTAATGTGAACAACCATTGCCCGTCATAGCCTTTTTCGGCGGCGGCGTGCGCGGCGGATTCTTTTGCGCTGTCCGGCAAGCCTGCAAGCTCGTCTTCATCCTTAACCACCAATTCAAAAGCCTCAGCAGATTTGATTGTGTTTTGCATGAAGGCGGGGGTCAGCGTGGAAAGTTCTTGAGAAATTTCACGTAAACGCGCTTTTTTGGTGTCATCCAGTAAGGCACCGCTGCGTACAAAGCCGCGATAGGTGTCATCTAAAAGGGTGTATTCTTCCGTGCTCAGCTCAAGCGTATCACGCGCATCATAAATAACTTTCACGCGGGCGAATAACATCGCATCCAGCATGACATCATTTGAAAAGTTCGCATTGATCGGGCCAATTTCTGTGGCGAGCGTATGCAGGTCATCACCGCCCATCGCCGCCAGTTGATTGTAAAACACCGATGCCGCTTGCCCAAGATTTTCCGAGGCATGCTCTAACGCAACAACCGTATTCTCAAATGTCGGCGGAATGGCGTTTGATTTGATTTCATCAATATTGGCGCGTGCCTGTTCAATGCCTTCTTTGATGGCAGGCAGAAAATGTTCTGTCTTTATTTTATCAAATGGTGGGGCTTGATTAGGAAGACTGGAAATCTGGAGTAGGGGGTTGTCGCTCATTATAAACCTTCGGTGTTCGCTGTACTATTCAAAACAATAACACTATATAATGATAAAATGACGAATGTGCCAAGATCAGAACAGTTTGATGATGTTTATTTTTCTGTACAAGATGGATTAGCGGAAACGCGCCATGTGTTTCTTGCTGGCAATAACTTGCCTGATGTCTGGACGAAACAAGCGCATTTTACGATTTGTGAAACAGGGTTTGGCACAGGGTTGAACTTTCTGGCGACCTTAAAATTATGGCTGGATACGCCGCCCGATAAGCGCCCTGAAGCATTGCATTTTATCTCTTTTGAGAGATACCCATTAACGCAGGATTATATTGCGGATCATCTGGCGCATTGGGGTGAGCTGCATGATGTTTTGCATATGCTATTGTCCAAATACCCGTCTGATTTAACAGGTGAAAAATATGTATTGGACATTTGTGATGGTGTCACTTTGACGTTGTTTTTCGGGGATGTGAATTTGGTTATACCGACGTTGGCCGATATATCTGTTGATTGCTGGTTTTTAGATGGGTTTAAACCATCAAGCAACCCTGACATGTGGAGCGATATCGTCTTTGAAAATATGGCGCGTCTTTCGGCTGATCGTGCCAGTTATGCGACATTTACCGCGGCTGGCTTTGTTCGACGCGCTCTGGCAGCGCAAGGGTTTGAGGTGCGCAGGGTGCGCGGTTTCGGGTATAAACGCGAAATGTGTGTGGGCACATATATAGGGGCTGTGCCATGCGCGTAAATATTATCGGCGGCGGATTGGCCGGCTGCGCGCTGGCTTATACATTAAGGCAAGCGGGCGCTGAACCTGTTATTTACGAGGCTGGAAACTCTCTGGCGAGCGGGGCATCGGGGAATGATGTCGGGCTGTATAATCCCAGATTTACAGCGGAATATGACGCGGCGGGTGCGTTTTATTCTATCGCCTTTTTTGAGGCCTTAGCACTGTTTACGCTGTTTGGTGATGTTATTGATTGGAAACCCTGCGGGGCGCTGCATTTGATAACCGATGAAAAAAAAGCGCGCCGTTTTCCGAAAACTGTGAAGAATTGGCAATGGGGCGCGGATGATATGCGCATCGTCTCACCAGCCGAAGCCACGACCCTATCAGGTGTTGAAATTGATTGTGACGCTTTGTTCTTGGCTAAATCGGGCATAATTTCACCCAAAAAATTGTGCCATGCTTATGCGCGTGATGTTGATGTTCATCTGAATACCTCCGTTCCTGACGCGGGGGTGTTAGAGGGGGGGGTGACTATTCTGGCATGTGGTATGGGGTGCGCAAAATTCAAGGAGGGCGCGCATTTACCCTTAAGGCCGGTGCGTGGCCAAATTACCTATGCCGAAGAAACGGCGGAATCTCAGGCTTTGAAAACGATGATTGGCTATGGTGGCTACGTCGCGCCGTCTTTTGGTGGTGTTCATTGTGTTGGTTCGACATTTCAACGCTGGATGGATCATAGTGACCTGATGTCGGGGGATGACTTGTCCAATTTAAGTAAGTTATCAGAGTCTGTTCCGTCACTATCAACTGTCTGTAATACAAAGAATAGCCGTGCATCCATCCGTACAGCGGCGCGTGACCATTTTCCTGTTGTTGGCCAATTAGGTGAGGGGGTGTATATTTCAACGGCGCATGGTTCGCATGGTATTTTGAGTAGCCTGTTATCGGCTAAAATTATAACCAATACTATATTTCAGGGGCAACCCCTTGTTTCTGAAGGTGTTATGAAGGCGTTATCTCCCGCGCGGTTTGAATAGATTGTATGCGGTATAATCTTTAGAAAATCTTATTGTTTTCGGGCGATACTGGTAGGTGCATAACGAGGAAGACACAATGATAAAATTATTGTCAAAATATTGGTGCGAAGACGATGGGGCAACTGCGATTGAGTATGGCCTTATTGTTGCGGGCATAGCGATTGCGATTGCTGTGACCATTGGTTTGATCGGTGGAGAGCTGAATACGACGTTCACATCCATTCAAACATACATATAATTTAAACAATTAACGTCGCTGTATTTACAGTAAAGTTCCGCACCTTTGATGAAGGTGTGGCTTTCGGCGTTTTTATTTTCAAGGCAGGCGGAGGGCGTTTTATATCTGGATATGCCTTAAGTAACAGATATCAATATAAAGTGTCTGGTTTTTTAAACTGCGTGTGCTAGTTTTAAATGGTTAGGAAAATCATAGATTTAAGCCATCACTAAAACCATGTTCGAGCACGTTACCATGTCCGTATTTATTCCGCCGACAATTGCTTTTTTGTTGGTCATTTTGTTGATTATGCCGTTCAGAAAACTTGCCCGCCTAACAGGGGTGGTTGATAAGCCTGGCGGACGCAAACAGCACGATAAAGAAATCCCCCCCGTCGGCGGTATTATAATTTTTTCAACATTTATGGTTTTGGGACTGGCTTTCGGCAGTGTGAATCTTGAAAAATATTGGGCGCTTTATTCCGGGCTTATCATTTTATTGGTGTCAGGCGCATTGGATGATCAGTTTCATATTCCGGCCAAAATAAAAATGGTGTTCCACATCATTGCGGCGGTTCTGATTGCTTTTTGGGGCAATGTTCAGGCCGCGTATCTTGGTGATTTATTTGGATATGGCGTTATATGGACGGGCTTTATGTCGTATCCGTTCACAATTATCGCAACGGTTCTTTTGATTAACGCGATGAATTTGATGGATGGTATGGACGGTCTGGTTGGTGGGGTGTCCTGCGTTATTTTTGGATGGTTTATGGTTGCTGCTCTGTCGGCGGGGTGGTTTGGTTATGCGCATGTTCTGGCGTTGTTGCTGGCCTGTATCGCCGGATTTCTGGTTTTTAATATGCGCAACCCATGGCGCCGCAGGGCGAGTTTGTTTTTAGGGGATGCGGGCAGTATGTCGATTGGTTTGACGATTGCGTGGTTTGCTGTGTTGTTGGCGCGTGGCCCCGACACGCCGCTGGAGCCGATTGCTGTTGCATGGATTATAGGCTTTCCGATTTTTGACACCTGCGCGCAGTTCTATCGCCGCGTGAGAGAGGGCAAGCATCCGTTCTCACCTGATCGCGGCCATTTTCACCACCATTTTATTGATTCCGGTATTCCTGTGCGCTATGCCAGTGTCCTGATTATCGGTTTGGTCGCCGTTATGGGGGGGGTTGGGTATGTCGGTGTTATTGCAGGGTGTCCGCCTGTGATTTTGTCGGTTGGTTGGATTATGTTGCTGTTTGTGCATATGGTCTTATCCCAAAAACCAGCGCGTTATGTTCGCATTATACGCACCTGCTTCTCGGCATTTATTGCACCATCGCGCGAGGATGCCCCCTATACAAACGGCTAAGATTGACGGCTGTGTGGATAAGGGTTAAGAAGGCAAAGTCGTGAGATTGACCTGTGTCATAACGCCTTCTAAAATAGAGATCATCACAAAGATAGCATGCTATGAGAGTATTAAAAACAATTGAGGCTCGCCTGCGCGTCTGTTTTCGCAAGCAAACGGTTCGCGGGTCTGCATGTTTATTGATGACATTATTGGTCGCATCTTGCGTGGATATTGACGGGCTGTCATTGCCTGATTTCCAACACAGCAATCAATCTTCCTCAGCGCAATCATCTCAAGACTCAAAAAATAATGACGATTTTGTTTTTGCACCGGTTAAAAAAATAAAAACAGAAACCTTACTTGCCGTGGGCGGTAATTGGAATTTGATTGAGCAGGACGGGCCAATGGATCCGACGCTGGCGCATATGCAAGCGCGTAAAAATGTAGATATTAGGCGCCGTAAATATATGAAAGAACTTAGCCCGCATTTCAAACCTGATGCCAAAAGCGGTGAGGATGGCAGAATGCGTGTCTTGCGGTTGGAGCCAGAAGACGGCGCGGCGTTTGAAGATTATGAAATCGCTGAAAGCTCGATCGCGAAGCCCACGCACACGGTTGCTGAAAAAGATTTGCTGAATAAAATAAAGCAGATGTTCGGCGAAAACGACGAAGATAGTCAGAGATTTATAACGCCCAAGCGTAAACCTGAGACTGCGATTTCGAAGGCGGCCAAAAGTGAAGGCACGCACATTGCGTTGCTGTCTCATAAACCAACCAACTCGGAAGAGCGTATGGTTGGCGGCGTTATTATCCCGCCGAATGTTCCGGCGCGTAAATATAGTGCTGTGAAGATAGCGAGTGCCAATGTGCCTGCTGCGGCAGAGAAGGTCGCCATAGAGCAGGTCGACAAGACTACGCAGGTGCTGGATAATGGTTTGGTTATTCCTGATAGAAAACCTGCGCGCGCTAAAAATGCTGTGGTGCGTCCACCTGTTAAAGTCGCGTCAAAATCAGCGTCCGCGCAGAATAAAAGCTCTGCTGCTGGAAGCGGCGGGGAGCCGCATTCATCAGTTGTGCGCTTACGCAGTGGTAAGCATCCGGGTAAAACGCGCTTGGTGATTGAGGTCACGCGTACGACAAAATACAAGGTTGTGATTGATCATTTGCGTAATGTGTTGCGTATAAAGCTTTATGATACGCAATGGAATCTCAGCCCGCAGGAAAACTTTACCAAGAGTGACTTGCTCGGCACGTACGTTGCGCGCCCGCAGAAGGATGGCAGTGTTATTCTTGAAGTACGGATGAAAAAGAAAACCAAAATCCTTGATACGATGATTTTGCGGCCGAACGTATCGGCGAAGCACCGCGTTGTGATTGATTTGAAGGATTAGGCGCGGGCGGTTGTTTCCCGCTTGTTCTATGCGTTATCGAAAAGGCGCGCAATGTGCTATTCCTTTTTTGTACTCTTTTCGAAGGTTTCATATTTGGGCGGCGTATAACGGTTATCTAATGATTATTAAAAGGAAACAAATCATGAAAAAAATATTGATGGTATCAGCGTTGGCATTCGCCGTAGTAGCACCTTCTTTCGTTGCGATGGCAAAGGATCATGGCGGCAAAAAAGGACATCATAACGGTGAGAAAATGTTTGAACGCGGTGATACAAATGGCGATGGCGTTATCTCTAAGGATGAATTTTTGAAGGGCGCCGAAGAGCGTTTTAACAAAATGGATCTTGATGGCAATGGTGAAGTGACCAAAGAAGAAGCCAAGCAAGCCAGAGAAAAAATGATTGAAAAGTGGAAAGAAAAGAAGGCGAATAGAGACGCCAATAAAGATTCTGATAAAGACACAGAATCCACTGACTAAATCTTAAAAACCTCGGGAGAGCGTATGATCTTGAAAACAGATCACGATACACTATCTGATGAAGAGCTCATGGTTCGCGTTCAAAATGCGGACCATGAGGCTTTTTCTGTTCTGGTGAAACGCCATACCACCATGTTTTATGCAGCCGCTTATCGCATGTATCCGCATCAATATGAAGCCGAGGATATCGTGCAGGAAGCTTTTCTTAAATTGTGGCAGCGCCCCGAAATATGGAGCGCGGGCAAAGGGGCTAAATTTACGACATGGTTTTACCGCGTGGTGACCAATCAGGCGATTGATTTTGCCCGTAAGAAGAAAAATACGAAGGGTTCCGATGTGTTGGGGCGTATTAAAGATAAGACTGCAAGCCAACAAGACGTGATGGAGCAGGACGAAGAACAGTTGATGGTGGAGCGCGCTATCCAAGAACTGCCGGAGCGCCAGAAACTTGCTTTGAACTTATGTTTTTATGAGGGGTTGAGCAATAAAGAGGCCGCAGAAATTATGGAGGTTGGCGTGAAGGCGCTGGAATCACTTTTGATGCGGGCGAAGGCGGGATTAAAGGATGAATTGATGCGGCAAGGGCTATTGAAGGATGAAGGGCAAACAGGGAGGCATTACTATGGATCATGAAAAAGAATTAGACAGATTATTAAACAGGCGCGCCGTTCCTGAGATGCACTCTCATTTAGAGCACCGCATTCTTCAGGCATCGCTGCAGCAAGATAAAAAAATACAGACAACGCACAAAGTCGGCACGTTATTTAAGACTGTGCGCGATTTCATGGATTGTCTTGTTTTACCGCAACCCGTTTTGTCGATGGCCATGGTCTTAGTCATTGGGGCGGCTTTGGGGGCGTATTCGACAGAGAGTTACACGGCGGTGCAGGGTTATGGCGATGACGTCGAAACATTTGTTATGACGACAGTGGAATTAGAATACGGGGACTTTCTATGAAAAAATCAGTGAAAATTATCTTTACGCTTTCAATTATTTTGAACTTGCTTCTTTTGGGGCTAATGGGCGGACATGCCATGCGTATGAGAGGGGAGCCACGCCCTTGGGATGAAATGAAGGCCGCTCTCGCCCCCGAAACGTTGGGCGTCTTAAAGACAACGTTCAAAGATAAGCGCAAAGATATTTTCCCGCTCTTCAAAGAGGCGAGAAACATAAAACAGCAAATGAAAAGCATCATAACAGCCGAGTCGTTTGACCTGGCCGCGTTCGATGCACAGGCCAAAGCATTGCAGGATTTAAATGTGCAATTTTCTGAACATCGTCTGGAAGCGTTGAGAGATATTTTATCCCAATTACCACAGGCAGAACGCGCGAAGCTTGCGGATCATACCGTGGATAAATTGTTCGGTCGCCCTGAATATGGTCGGCATAAAAAGGGCAAGCATGGAAAAGGCCATGGGGTGAAAAAGCCAGATACCGATCAGCAAGCGGCGGAGCGCGAAGAGACTCCCGAGTAACTCGCTTAATTGGCTAATATTGATCTTAATAAAACTTTCAGTATCAAAATATGAAATACATTGTAAGCTATTGAATTTTAATTATTGTTCAATGTACGTTTTTGCTGATTCGGGTGTCCAAATTGGATATTTCTTCATAATGGCTTTAAATAGAGCGCTTTCCAGATGTTTCTGTAGACACGCCTGAAGGTGGGGCATGGGCAGGGCGTAAAACCAGTCTTTTTCAACGTGAGCGAATTGTCTGATAAACGGGAATATGGCGATATCGGCGATGGTGGTTTCTGTGCCTGATAGGGCGCCATTTTGTGCAATACGTTGATCGAGGTCGTTTAGAATCTTTACCCCCACATCGCGCGCGCCGGAGCAATCCTCATCAGGGTATCTGTTGGGATATTTATAGCGATCCAGCGCCTGTTTGAAGGCGGCATCATTGCGCTCTATCAGTGCGAAGGCATCGTGTCTGTGTTGATCGGGGAGCCAGCGCTCAGGATCGTTATGTTCTAACGCCCAGAGCATGATATCCAGACTTTCATCGATAACGCGCCCTGATGTAAGTTGTAATACAGGCACGCTGCCCTTGGGAGATATGTCCAGCATATGTGCGGGCTTATCACGCAGGGCGATTTCCCGATGTTCCCATGTAATCCCTGCGTAAACCAACGCCATCCGCGCCCGCATAGCGTAGGGGCAGCGTCGAAATGAGTATAATATGGGGTGTATGTTTCCTGTCATTTTCTTAATTTAAACAATTGGTTATTGTGCGAATTTAATATTGGCCAAATCTAGCCGTTTTGTAATTACTGTGTATCTCTGAACTCGAAGGTGTTTAAGCCTTCATCGCTGCCATCGTCGATTTGAATGGTCTCTACATTGGCGTTATCAGGCCCTTGATAGCATGCGGTGATGAAACGTTCGACGGCATCTTGCGCGCCGGTGATAAGGGCTTCGACGCTGCCGTCTTTGCGGTTGCATACCCATCCTGTTAAGCCGAAATTTGTGGCGGTTTCAACGCTCCATGCGCGGTAATATACACCTTGAACGCGCCCTAAAATGCGTAAATGTTTGGTGATATTATTGCTCTGCATATTTGGCATTATAATATTGCTGACGCTCGCGTAGTGCTTTTACACGGTCGGGCGTTAAGGTATCGATGCAATGATGGCAGGATACACCCTTTTCGTAAGATTCGTGTTCGGTGTCTTGCGCGGAGAGGGGCTCGCGGCATGCATGGCACACACTCCAATCGGCTTCTGCCAAACCATGGCCAACGGCAACGCGTTGATCAAAGACAAAACATTCGCCTTTCCATTTGCTTTCATCGGCAGGGATGGTTTCCAAATAATCCAGAATACCACCCTTAAGGTGATAAACATTTTCAAAACCATGCGCGAGCATGTAGGAACTGGCCTTTTCACAGCGGATACCGCCTGTGCAGAACATCGCCACTTTTTTATGCTTTTCAACATCCAGATTTTTTTCGACCCAATCAGGAAATTCGGTGAATATTTTCATTTGCGGATCAACCGCGCCTTCAAAAATTCCGACTTTTGTTTCGTAATCATTGCGCGTATCGATCAGCAAAACATCAGGATCATTGATCAGATCGTTCCAATCTTGCGGGTTAACATATTCGCCGACGCGCTGATGCGGATTTGCTTCGGGTTTGCGCAGCGTAATCAGCTCTTTTTTCGGGCGCACTTTAAAACGATTAAAAGGCTGCAGCGCCGCTTCGGAGAATTTAAGCTCACACGCGGTTTCTGCTGTGATAATGCCGAGTTTTTGATTGAGGAAATCAATCATAGCATCCATTTCATCGGGATGCGCGGCAATCGTGCCGTTTACACCTTCGGGCGCAAGCAGGAGCGTACCGCAAATACTGGGCACATTCTCATCCGCAAAAGCATAAATCTCACGGCGCAAAGACTCGATGTCTTCAACGGGGACAAAGCGATACATCGCGGCGACTTTATAACTGTTCTTATTCATGCGCGCATTTTTACCTTACTATTTAAAAAAATGCAATTATCTATAGTGCCAGCGTGCTGTCATGTGTTGGTGGTGTGATGCGCTCCAGCGTTTGATCGATTTTAAGGGCTTCTTGTCTTGCTGTTTCGCCGCTGGCATCAATGCCGCCTTCTGCAAAATCAATAATGCGGACTTTCAGACCTTCGGCATTTTTGCTGACCATATAATTGCCAAGGCCGCCCGCATCACCGTGATACAGGCCGGCATCCGCAAGCTGTTCATGCATGTCTGAAATCTGTGCGCGCATATCGTCGATATCTTGCGCCGTATATTGTTTGGCATGTAGCAATTCATCCAGAGGCACGCCGTCAATTTTCTTCATTTGAATAAAGCAACGCCCTTCGTGCCGTCCGGCATCAATAACATCTTGCGTAGGGAAGTCTGTAATGCTGTTGACTCTGCCCAGCATGCCGAATTCTTTGAGCAGGTCAATATTTGCCATTTCACTGCCATTGGTGATTTTATAAACGGAGCCATCAGGGCCTTCGTGCACTGCGCCTGTTCCGCCGCCGCTAATGCGTTTTCCAAGATCGATTGTCATGTCTTATCACCCATATTGATATTATTCAGTTATTATATAGGGGAAGCATCGTTTTTTCAAACATCACATCGTCAGGCCGGATAAAGAGTCCAGCAGAACTTGTAAATCGCGCTTTTGCGGGCTGTTGGATGACCACACCATACCAATTTGCCGCGAGGGGGCGGGGGATTTGAATGGAATGATTTCGATGTTGTCGGGCATGGGCGCATGCTTGATCACCATTTCAGGTAACAGCGTTACACCATAACCGTGCCCAACCATCTGAATCAGGGTGGCGAGGCTGGTTGCGCTGAATGTTTTTTGTCTGGTCGGCAGTTGCAGATCGCATGCGCTCAGCGCGTGGTCGCGTAAACAATGGCCGTCTTCGAGCAACAGTAACTCTTCGGGCTTGATATCCTTGATTGATAAATGATCGGGGATGTTTTTATTCTTTGGTGCGGCGAGATAGAAATCTTCCTTGAATAAATCATGGCACTCCATGCCCTCTGTGTCATAGGGGAAGGCAATGATGGCGGTATCTAATTGGCGTTTATTGAGTTTTTCAATCAACCGTTCGCTGAGATCTTCGTAGAGTTGCAATTGTAATTGCGGGAAGGCGCGTTGCAACGGGCCGAGTATATGCGGCAAGAAATAGGGCGCGATGGTCGGGATGACGCCCAAACGTATAATGCCGCTTAATGGGGATTGCATCCTGCGCGCATTGGCGACGATATGGTCGACATCATTTAAAATATGGCGCGCTTGGGCGGCGACTTCGTTTCCAAAGGCGGTTAGCGTTATGACGCTGCGGCCTGCGCGGTTGACCAGTTGTTGCCCCAATGTGTTTTCAAGATCCTTGATCCCCGCGCTTAAGGTTGATTGCGTGACATTGCAATTTTCCGCAGCTTTGCTGAAGGATTTGTCATCATCCAGCGTGATCAGATATTCGAGTTGTCTGAGTTTTGGTCTTATCATATTATCGATACTACATTAACATTTATTAATTATATATTGATTTTTCCGATACATTAAAGAGGAATTACTTGTTGGAATTCCCGCCCGAATCCGTCCATTGTGCAACGCATAAGATTTATAAACGACCAACAACATAATGGAGATTTAAAATGCTTGGTATTGGAGATCAACTTCCTGAGTTTGAAATTACTGGCGTAAAACCCGGGTTTAACGTTCACGAAGAAAACGGCGAGAGCGCGTTTGAAGCAATCACAGAAAAAAGTTTTGAAGGAAAGTGGAAGGTTTTCTTTTTCTATCCGAAAGACTTCACATTTGTTTGCCCGACTGAAATTGCGGAATTTGCAAAATTGAACGAAGAATTTGAAGATCGTGATGCCGTTGTTCTTGGTGGTTCAACAGATAACGAATTCTGTAAGCTTGCATGGCGCCGTGAGCACCCTGATTTGAATAAACTTGGTCAGTGGTCATTCGCAGACACAAACGGTTCATTGATTGATGCGCTGGGTGTGCGTGAACAAACGGCAGGCGTTGCATTGCGTGCGACCTTCATCGTTGATCCGCACAATGTAATACAGCACGTATCGGTAAACGGATTGAATGTTGGCCGTAACCCGAAGGAAACATTGCGTATTTTGGATGCGTTGCAATCTGATGAATTGTGCCCATGTAACCGTCCGGTTGGTGGTGACACGATTGATGCATCTGCTGCTGCGAATAATCTTCAAAAAGCCGCTTAAGTTATATTTAGGTTCACGGCAGGGCGATGATTTTGCCGTGAACTTACCCTTATTACATTTTTAAAAAATTAAAGGTTTGTACCATGAATATTGCCGATGCTATTCAGCAACGCCGCGCCGTCAAACATTTCGATCCCGCCCATGAAATGCCGGAAGATGAATTTAAATCATTGATGGAACTGGTTTTGCAATCGCCGACGTCATTTAATATCCAAAACTGGCGGTTTGTGCGTATCACGGATAAGGCCAAACGCGCAGAACTCCGCGCCGCTGCGTGGGATCAGGCGCAAGTAACTGACGCGTCCGTTGTTTTATTATTATGCGCCGATTTGAAGGCGTGGGATAAAGACCCTGCGCGATATTGGCGCAACGCCCCTGACGAAGTGGCAGCGCGTATGGTGCCGATGATTGGCTCTTTTTACGAAGGCCGTGAATGGATACAACGCGACGAAGCGATGCGCTCTGTGGGAATGGCAGCGCAAAGCCTGATGCTGACGGCGAAATCTATGGGCTATGATTCATGTCCTATGATTGGTTTTGATCAGGATGCGGCAGCGAAGATCGTTAACCTGCCCGCCGATCATGCGATTGGCATGATGGTCACAATCGGCAAGCAAGTCAAAGCGCCAAACCCTCGCGGTGGATCAATTGAATATAGTGAAGCCGTTATTGACAACGCGTTTTAAAACAAACAGACACACAAGGAGATTACGATGTCTATTGCAGAATTAAAAAACAAAATCCCTGATTATGCCAAGGATATAAAGCTGAATTTATCATCACTATCCACGGACGAAACATTGGATGCGCAAAAATTATGGGGGACGTTTCTGGCGTCTGCTCTGGCGACCGGAAATGCGCAAGTGATTGCCGCAATCGAAGCCGAAGCAGCAAACCATTTGTCTGATGAAGCACAAACTGCGGCAAAAGCCGCGGCGGCGATTATGGCGATGAATAATGTGTATTACCGTTTTGTCCATTTGGCGAAAAATAAGGAATACCAAACATTGCAGGCGAAATTGCGTATGAATGTGATCGCAAATCCTGGCGTTGATAAGGTTGATTTCGAATTATGGTCGTTGGCGGTGTCTGCGATTAACGGATGCGGTATGTGTATTGATTCACACGAGGCAGAGTTGCGCAAGGCGGGGCTTTCAACAACTGAAATCCAAACATCTGTGCGCGTGGCCTCGGTTGTCAGCGCGGTGGCGGCTGTTTTGGCGGGTGAGAATGCGCTGAGCGGTGATATCGCGAAAGCGGCGTAAAACTACCCATAGAATTTCTCGATGCGCGGCAAGGTGAAAGCCTTGCCGCGTTTTTTGTTGATTTTTAATGGCGCATGCCTTAGAAACTGCGCCATTAAATGAATGTAAACGAATATATAATATCATTTGTCAAACAAGTGAGAACCAGTAAGGAATAAAAAATGTCTGAGTATGAAGTGTTAGATAATGATGCGTGGCTTGAGAGAATTCATTCTATGATGCCCGATTTTAGGGATATCAATGGCGAGCCTTTAACATTGCAAACAAAGATTTCCGATGTGCCGGGTATGGCTGAAAAGCCTGTCGAATTGCCGCGTTTCGAAGATAAAAACGGTAACCCTGTTACCCTTCGCACTAAATTATCTGATTTGAATGGTTTCGAATTTTAACCTTATGATGGGCTGAGCATGTCTTGGAGGCGTGTGACCGCACCGCATATTGGTTGTGTTGTCGCCGCGCAGAAGGGCTGTGCGGCGATAATTTTGTGTTTGTATTATTTTGGCGTATTATAGTATTATCGAAAAAAAACGTGAAAACGTAGATAATTAAGGGATGAATACGGGAATGTCAGACGATCATTCAATGCATATTTTATATGGCGTGTCTGCCGATGGAAACGGGCACGTCGCGCGTGCGCGTGCATTGATCCCTGAGTTGGAAAAACGCGGTGCGAAGGTGACGACACTGTTTTCAGGCTCGACCAGTCCGATTGCGATTGATGCCAGCGTTTTTAAGAATGTAATAAATCGTGGTGGCTTCACGCGCTCTGTTGAGGGCGCGCATGTCAATATGTTCAAAACGGTTGCGGCGAATCTGATGCAATTACCGAAGCTTGCGCATGAAGTATTGACGATGGATTTACGCCCTTATGATGTTGTGATTTCCGATTTTGAGCCTGTATCAGCCTTTAGTCGACGTTTCAGAAATTTAATCAGCGGACAGCATAAGCCTTCTATTGGTATCGCCAATCAGTATGCCTATGAAAAGGGCGTGCCCAGAGCACCGGGATTATTGATGGGTAATGCACATAATCTGGCGCTCGCCAAAACGCGTTTGGGAATGCATTTCCACCATTTCGGAAAAGAGGGGATTTTGCCGCCCTTTATCGCAGATATGCCGCCCGCAAGTGAGCCGGAGGAGGGGAAAATCCTCGTCTATCTCGGCTTTGATAATGTAGACGATATTAAAACACTCCTGAAACCCTATGAGGGCTACAATTTTCACGTTTATTCCAAGCAAGCGTCTGAGCAGACGGTTGAAGGGCATATAACGATCAATCCAATTAATCGCGAAGCGTTCCGCAAGGATTTTGCCGATTGTGAAGGTGTGATTACAGGCGCAGGGTTTATGACACCATCCGAAGCCCTTTATATGGGTAAAAAGCTGTTGCTAAAACCAATGGACGGGCATCCCGAGCAATTATCGAATGCGATGGCGCTTGAGGAAATGGGCGCAGCCCATGTGATGTGCGATCTCGATCCAAAGGCTCTTGATGCATTCCTACATGACGATCATGCGATGCAAATTATTTATCCCGATGTTGTGTCACCCTTGGCGGACTGGGTTGCGGCGGGTGAATATTCCCGACGTAGTGCAAATATGCTTTGCGATGATTTATGGGATAAAACCGATATACATGATGACCGCATAGATCCTTCCTCATCTTCTGTTGATTTGGGGTAAATCTTTTTCTACTGTTTGTTGTATAATGAAACAATAGAAACGGGAGCACTTCACAATATGCCTATGGAATATCTACACACAATGGTTCGTGTCAACGATCTTGACGAATCTCTTGATTTTTACTGTGCAAAATTGGGCATGGTTGAGGTAAGGCGTAAGGATGTTGAATCCGGGCGCTATACGTTGGTTTTTCTGGCGGCGGCGGGGGATGAGCAGCAGGCAAAATCCAGTCATGCACCTTTGTTAGAACTCACCTATAACTGGCCGGATGAGACAGGCGCGGTGGAAGAGTATTATGAGGGGCGGAATTTTGGCCACTTGGCGTTTCGTGTGGATGATATTTATAAAACCTGTCAGGATTTAATGGATGCAGGGGTGACAATCAACCGCCCGCCGCGTGATGGCTACATGGCTTTTATTCGCTCGCCCGATCATATTTCTGTTGAGTTGCTCCAGCGCGGCGATCCCTTGCCACAGCAAGAGCCGTGGGCGAGTATGGGGAATACCGGAACGTGGTAGGGGCTTTCTTCGTCGCGTCAATTGCAAGGATGTCGCCCAAAATAAAGGGCGTTCGAAAACGCCCGTATTTTTGTTTATCGTGATATCGAAATATCAGTTATTGGCATTCTGACGCGATAGGATTTTAATCGCTTCATCAGGATAAGCTTCGCGGAAAGGATCATCCAGATCGTTCGGATGCGCCATCAAGCGGAAGAAGATCGGCCCACACAGGATATCAATCGCCAAAGTCGCGGAGATATCACGGCGAAACTCACCATTTTTCTGGCCTTCTTCGATACTGTAACGAATGGCATCCATCAAAGGCTCCAGAAGGTTATCCTTAAAGATCTTCAGCGATATTTCGCTGGCCTGTGCCTCACTGAATAACTGCGCGATGGTTTGGCCGTTATTGCTGTCAATCAGGCGGATCAATTTATCCAACTGCATTGTGATGGCTTCTTTATGGCTGCTCGCCGTAGGAAGAGGGGTTTGCATACCCGGCTGGTTGGCCAAAGCATCCATGACGACGGCTGTTTTGTTCGGCCACCATCTGTAAATTGTTGTTTTCCCAACCTTCGCTTTTTTAGCGATGGACTCAATACTGAGCTCTTGCACCGATGTCTGGAGCAATAATTTGTTGGTTGCGTTCAGGATGGCCTTACGCGATTTCTCGCTTCTCGGGCGTCCTTTTTTAGCGGCTGCTTCTGCCATTGTTTTCCTCCTTAAGTAAACACCGATGACTTCGGTTCAAGAACAGTATGAAAACTTATCGTGTCGTATTTGGATATTTAAGATATGACTCATTTTCAGGTTTTTGACAAGAGCGCATAAAGTCTTTTTTTAATATAATCCGTATCACAATAAAAAATCTGTTTTGTTTGAATGGTATAGGTATTTTTCCTGTTTAATTGGGCGATCCTTTTGATAATAGAAACGCGCCCCTTCGTTAAGGAGCACGCTCTTTTTTGCGAATCGGTGCAGGGGGCTTAGAAGCGGTATGTGACGCCTGTCATTACGCTCCAGTCACGCTCCATTTGTACGCCGTTGAGGTCTTGATATACGGGCACATTCACATTGGCGCCGAACTCTAATCCCTTCAACGCGGTAATGTTCGGTGTGTAGACAAAACCCGCGCCGATTTCAAGGGTTTCCCCGCCGTAATTATCAGGATCAGCCGTTTGCACAGGCGCGGCAATCGCCGCATCAGAGCCCTTGATTTTGCCCATGGTTTCCCCATGAGCAAGACCGTTTACACTCAGCTTGTCAGAGATCTTGTAACTGCCCCATAGGTTGAGTTCATGTTTGTTACCCCATCGATACCCTTGGCTGTTTTCACCTTCCATGCGGATGGTTGCGTTATATTGCGCGCCCCATCCCCATTTACCATCATGCCCTGCGTAGGTTATGGAGGGCAGGGCATCCCACGTGCCCGAACCTAATTGCATGGCATAAGGCAGACGCAAAGTCGGCGTCGCGTTCGTAGGGGCTAGGACATCGTCCTTTTCCTTGATTGATCCTGTTGGCACGCTGATACCTAGGCTGATATTAACAGTGTTTGTATCGTCCTCGTAGAGTTTGTACAGCCCGCTCAATGAGGTATCCCCCCATCCACTTGATCGGGCGCTGAATGTACCAAGGCGCGTTGTTCCTGCGCCGCCTGCAAAGGTGATGTGATCCATTGATTTGGTCATATACATGGTCATCGCCATAAGGGTGAATTTATCTGTCACGCCGTACATGGCACCAAGCATGTGCATGTTCATATCCATTGATGTCGGAACAACGCGCAAGTTTGCCGGTGGTGCATTCGGGTTTGAAACCGTGGTGACGATGCTTTCCGGTGATATGCCGTTTGTCCCTTGGCGGTTACCGTTCATGCTCATATGTTTGAAACGATACGATACCATCCAGTCACCTTTTTCGTGGTTGTGATCGCCCATGATGCCAATCGGTGCGCTCGTGCCACTATGTTGGTGGTGCATGGTGGAATGATCTATGTTTGTGTTACCTATATCCATGTCTTGCGCTTGTACCGCAATTGAGAAAGTGGATAGACCAAGGATTGTGCTGCCCATTAGGCAGGCTTGTTTAAGTGTGTTCATGACGAACTCCTGAAAAATAAGAATTAAAATTTAAAAGATTATTTTGGTGTTTCAGGCGGTAAGCGGCGGTGCGCGGATACCGTGGGCATGCTTGCTTAAACAGGTTTTGAAAAGGGCACCTTCGGGAAGGCTGCCCCGTGATGTCGGCGTCAGGAAGGGGGTAAGGACGTGCGCGTAATCTTGCGCGGATACCGCATGCATGGATGCGTTTACACACATCACACAATGTTTGGGCTTATAATCGGGGGCGTCGGGGATTTTGTTACCATCATCATCGATGGTGATGGTTTTCGTACCCAACGTACTACAGATAACGATAGAGGTACCATCGGGCTGTGATGCCCATAGCGGTGCTATATGCGACAAAAAGGACAACGCCATCGCCAGCAAACCGAGCATGACGCAATATTTATTTTTCAAAGATGTCTGTCGTATTGGGTACATCGTTTACATAGTGTTGATTTTTAGAATGCTCTGTTCTGGAATGTTTTGGGGGCGTTGTCAATAACGACAATGCGGCCATTTTTATATTCCATGATGGCAAGGCCGCGCTCGGCGATACCATCGGGTCTGAAACGGAATATGCCATCAACACCGGAAAAACCATTCGGGTTTGTAATGGAGCGGTGGTCATAAGCAGGGCGACCTGTGTTCTTCAAACCGATACGCGCCAAAATAGCAGACAGCGCCGTGGCATCATACGCCAAAGACGCAATGCGCGGCGGTGATGAGCGATAGGCCGATAGATAGCGTCGTTCAAACTTTTTTCTGGATTGCGGATCAGGCGCAGCATACCACGCACCGTCCAGTGTCTTATCCTGCGCCAGTGATTTATCATCCATTAAGCCTGTTCCCAGACGCTTAACCTGATTGGGGCGCAGATCATAGTGGTTTAAGAAGCTGCCAAGCTCACGCGCCGTTGGTCCGCCCACGGGCATAAGAACAGCGTCAAATGGCGGGCCATAAGCATTATTTGCAGACTTCCGCGCATCATAGTCAGAGAAGAGGCGCATGATAGAGGCCATGTTTTTATCTTGTGTTGAGAAGCGCTCAATCCGCGCCGTTTCAACGCCGGCTTGTTGTGAGATGGCGCGATAGGCAGACACAACGCCGTTGCCGTAGGTATTCGTCGGGCTGATAACGCCGATACGTTTATAACCGTTCGCAGAGGCATAGCGTACAACGCGCTCTATTTGATCAAAGGGGAGCAGGCCAATCAAAAATGTTTGGCTGTTGGCTAATGTCCAGTCTGTTGAAAAGGCGATCATGTTAACATTCGCGCTTTGTGTGACTTGACGCGCGGCCTTGACCGATGTTGAGAATACAGGGCCGAGCACAAGCTTCGCACCATCTTGGAGCGCAGAGCGTGCGGCGGCGCGTGCGCCATCGGGCGTGCCTTTGGTATCTTTGGGCATGAGCTCAAAATTGTTATAGCCGATATCGAACAAAGCCATTTGCGCCGCATTGAGCATGGATTGACCAAGCTTCGCATGTTGACCGGTTAAGGGCAGTAATATTGCAACCTTAACGGGGGCAAGTGATTCGCCGTTTGCATTGTCACCAAACATCGGCGCATCAAGGGCTTGTTCATCCACGGCGGCAACGGAAATATCATTCGGTTGTTGTTGTGCAGGACGCACAGAACTGTTGCTACTGTCTAGCCAAGGGGTTGTGTTATAAGAGCCGCCGCCGCATCCATGTAAAAATATGGTGGCTGCAAACAGGAAAATGGAAACACAAAACGAGGGTAGGCGTGATCTGTTTTTTAATGCGCGCATGATTTGCTATTCTCTTTTAAAAATAGATGTATGATGTCGGTTATGAGTACAGACAATAGAGAAAAAGAAACAGAAAATCCAGAACCTTTGCGCAATGGTTTGTACCTTGTCGCAACACCAATTGGAAATCTGCGTGATATTAGTTTGCGGGCATTAGCGGTTTTAAAGTCGGTTGATCTTGTGATTTGTGAAGATACACGCGTGACGCGCAAATTGTTGAACGCCTATCAGATATCGGCGCGGGTGCAGGTGTATAACGATCACAGCAGCGATGATAAGCGCGATCATGTGATGGATTTGATTAAAGAGGGCAAGGCCGTGGCCTTATTGAGTGATGCGGGGATGCCGCTTGTCTCTGATCCGGGGTATAAGCTTGCGCGCAATTGCCAGAATGACGGGCTTTATGTCACCACCATTCCGGGGGCGAATGCGCCGCTTTGCGCGCTGCAACTTTCAGGTCTGCCGTCAGATAAATTTTGCTTCCTTGGGTTCATGCCTGCCAAAAGCTCTGCGCGCTGTAAGGTTTTATCGGAGTGGGCTGGTGTAAAGGCCACCTTGATTGCGTTTGAAACCGCGCCGCGTTTAATCGCGTGTCTGGAAGATATCAGCAAGAGTTTCGGTACGCGCGAGGTCGCCGTTGTGCGTGAGATTACAAAGCTTTATGAGGAGGTGCGTAAGGATACGGTGGATGTTTTGATACATCACTATCGCGAAAATGGCGCGCCGAAGGGTGAGATTGTTTTGGTCATTGCCCCGCCCGAAGATCAGGTGATTGGTGAAGATGACCTTCAGGCGATGCTCTTTGAAGCGTTAAAATCCATGAAGGTGAAAGATGCCGCGCATCATGTGGCGGAAAAAACAGGCCATAAGAAATCCGACCTCTATAATATGGCCTTGAAAATCCATAAGGAGTAAGCCTTTGCCCTTATTTTCAAAGAAAGACACGACGGAAACAAGTTATTCCAAGGGTGTGCATGGCGAAAAAATAGCGGAGGATTATCTGCGGGAAAAGGGCTTTTCCATTCTGAAAACACGCTATAAAACCAAATTCGGTGAGATTGATATCATTGCAAAGCAGAGCGATTTAATTTGTTTCGTAGAGGTGAAAATCCGCAAAAATCAGGCGGATGCCCTTGAATCTGTCACACCAAAAATACAGCGGCGTATCGAAAATGCAGCGCTCTTCTTTTTGTCCGAAAATCCTGAGTGCGCACAGTGCGACCTGCGCTTTGATGTGATTGCAATATCAGGGGATGCAAAAATCTCGCATCTGGACAATGCGTGGCAAGCGCGTACATAATGACAAATGTCGAATCACGCGCAAATATAGGATATTCGTTATGATAAAAACTATTTTAAACACGATTAAGAAGCCCGATGCACGCATTCTTATGATGCCGGTTGCTTTGTTTGCTCTTTCATCGTGCACAAGTCTGGCATTGGGAACAGGCGTTTTTCTGGGAACAGCTTCGGTGCAAGAGGGCGGGCTTTCACGTGCGGCCAGTGATGCGCGTATTCAGGCGGAAATCAATCAACGTTGGTTCTCATATAATGTTGATATGTTCACAAAGCTTGATATGACCGTTAATCAGGGGCGCGTGCTTTTGACGGGTGTTGTTCAAGACCCGCAACACAGGGTAGAGGCGGTGCGTTTGGCATGGCAGCCTGCAGGCGTCGTACAGGTTATCAATGAAATTAAAGTCGCCGATAGCGAAGGTATTGTTGGCTATGCGAAGGATGCATGGATATCAGGCCGCATTCGAGCCGCACTAATTCTCGATAGAGATGTAGAATCGATTAATTATTCGATTGATACGGTTCAGGGCTCCGTTTATCTGATGGGCTTTGCGCAGGATCAGGGGGAGTTGAACCATGTGGTTGGCATCGCCCGCACAGTTGGTGGCGTGAAGCGCGTTGTGAGCTACGTTAAGCTTGTCGGCACACCGGAAACACGCGAAGGCGCACAAAATTACCAACCGGCTTTTGACAGCACAGCAGGTAACGGCGCGGTAGGTGGTGCTGCTGCGGGCGATGCGCAAGGCGATCCCATTACATGGGATACAGAAAGCGTTTACCAGTAATGCTGCGGAATGATTTTAATGCTCTGGATTATATTTCGTCCTGTGCCTTGAAGTCTGATCGTGAGATCAAAATTGCAAAGCTGGCCGTGGCGATGGTCTATGAAGATCATGAGGGGATATCGATTGATCGTTATATCAATCACCTCGAAAAAATGTCCAGTGAAGTTGAGCGCCGTTACAAGGCGTTGATTAAGGCAGGCAGCGACGATGACGCCGCCACGCGCCTTGCTGCATTAAAGCATGTGATATCCGACACACATAATTACCAGCCCGATTCCGAACATCATGAAATATTAGAAGGTGCGGACATGATTCGTATCATTGATCGCGGGCTTGGGTGCTCTACTGCGCTGGGCGTTCTTTATATGGATGCCGCGCACAGGCAGGGTTGGGATGTTGAAGGATTGAATTTCCCCTCACGGTTTTTGTGCCGCATAGAGCATCAGGGCGAGCGCTTGATCTTTGATCCGTCATCCGCCTGCCGCATGATGGAAGCACACAACCTTAGGGCATTGGTGAAGCAAACATTGGGCGATGAAGCTGAACTATCCACAGAATATTTAAAAGGGCTGGGCACGCGCCAAACCATTGTTCATTTATGCAACCATATCAAGCATAGACGCATTGAAATGGGGGAGTATGCGCAGGCACTCTCAATGGTTAAACGCATGCGGATGTTGATCCCCGAAGAGTATCGGTTGCTTTTGGATGCGGGGGTTTTGTTTGCGCGCACCGATGATGCTGAGCAGGCGCGGCTATGCCTGAATGAATATATTGAAAAAGCACCCAATCATTATGATCGGGAAGATGCCAGGATGCTGCTCTCTGAATTGCCGGAGTAGTTTTATCCACTATATACTACCGGAGTTTTTATCTTCTGTTATTGAAATCCTTGCAAGCCCCTTCAGAAGGTTCTAAGACTCTATTATTAATGACCTGTGAAGATTCTATAGAAGAATCAGGGTTTTGTTTTTTGAGTTTTATGAAGGGAAGATGTAATGCTTGCTCGTTATTTTATGATTTTTTCTGCTGTATTTATGTTGTCAGCATGTACAGGCGGAGCCGATAAAGGCAATGTTGATATGACTGGTATGAATAATGGTGTCGTCGTTGATAACGATGGCGGTCTTTATTCTGATGACGGACCGACACCGGGCACACAGGCCGATTTGGTTGTGAATGTCGGTGATCGTGTTTTCTTTGATACAGACAGTACTGATCTGACACTTTCTGCACGCACAACATTGGAAAATCAGGCCGCATGGCTTGGTCAGTACCAAAGTGTGAGTGTGGTTGTTGAAGGCCACGCGGATGAACGCGGAACACGCGAATATAACCTTGCTTTAGGCGAGCGTCGTGCGAATTCGGTGAAAAATTACCTTGTTGCATTGGGGGTTAGTGCCTCACGCGTGACAACTGTAAGCTACGGAAAAGAGCGCCCGGCTGTCCCAGGTGCAAATGATTCTGCTTGGTCGCAGAACCGTCGCTCCGTCACAAAAGTACAGTAGTAACGTTCAATAAAACCATAGGGCGTCAAGATCATGGCTATGACATTGAAACCAATAAAATTTTACAAGACACCTTTATTAGGTGTCTTCGTACTTTGCCTGCTTGGCGGCGCGATAATGCCCGCGCAAGCACAGCAAACATCAGCCGCCGCAGCTGAAATTCGTTTCCAGCAAATGGAAAAGGAAATCCGCCGCCTGACCGGACAGATGGAAGAACAGCAATATGAAATCCGCCGTCTGCGCGAAGAGCTGGATAAGGTTCAGGGGCTATTGGATACGGCGCAATCATCTGGCGCGGCGATTGGGGATCGTAATGCCCCCACGATTGAATCTGCAGCAACATTGAGTGATGCCGATAAGGCCGGCGCGCCGACAGGCAATCAACAAAACAACACAGGATCTTTCAAATATAATCCACCATCCGATCCTGCGGCGACCCAGACATTGGGGACGCTCAATACATCACCGCAAACCGGAACGGTTGCGAACGTAGAGGGCGGTGCAGCGCGCGCTTATGACACGGCATATTCCTATATTAAGTCACGGGATTTTGACCGCGCAGAAGCTGAATTTGCGAATTTCATTAAAAATTATCCAGATCATGATTTGGTGTCGAATGCCAAATATTGGTATGGCGAAACATTCTATGTACGCGGTGACTATAATCAGGCCGCGCGCGTATTCGCCGAAGGGTATCAAAAATATCCTGATGGCGCGAAAGCCGCGAGCAACCTTCTGAAGCTGGGTATGTCGTTGGTTGGTATGGGCAAAAAGGACGATGCCTGCATCGCGTTCAAGCAGCTTAAAAAGGACTATTCCAAGTCCTCTATCCCTGTTTTGAAACGTGCAGATTCGGAGATGGAAAAGATCGGCTGTTCTTGATGATCGGATAAGATCGGAACTGCCGCTTGTCGCTGGGCTTTATTTTCAATAGATTATTCTTATGACAGAAAAACGCACGGATAATGCGGATAAAATGCGTGACTTTATGACGCATTTTTCCGAAATGATGGATCGGCATTTTACGGATGTACTTGCCGATCAGGCTGATATTGCGGTTGGCGTTTCCGGCGGGGCGGACAGTGTGGCGCTGTGTTATGCGCTGTCTAAATTTTTCGCACATGATACAAACAGAACCATTCACGCTTTGAGTGTCGATCACGGCCTGCGCGAAGAAGCGCAGCAGGAGGCACAGCATGTGCAGACACTCCTGCAAGAGTTGCCCAATGTGCGGCATAGTATTTTGACGTGGGATCACACCGACAAGCCAACCTCACGCATTCAAGAACGCGCCCGCCGCGCACGTTATGATTTGATGCATGATTATATGGCGGCGCATGATCTGTCGTGTCTTTTTGTTGGGCATCACATGGATGATCAAGCGGAAACCTTTTTGTTTCGATTGGCAAAGGGCAGTGGACTGGACGGGCTGGGCGGAATGCCGTTTATACAAGAATTGAACGCACGGACAGTGTTATGCCGTCCATTGCTTGAGATGGGTAAGGCGGAGATTGTATATTTTTGTAAGGCAGAGGGAATTGCGTATATCGACGACCCATCCAACCAATGCGATGATTATGCGCGGGTGCGTTTGCGTAAATCAATGGACGTCCTTGCAGTGGAGGGCTTAACGCCAAAGCGTCTTAGTGTGACAGCGAAACGACTGTACAGGGGGCGCGATGCACTGGATTATGTATCTGAAAATGAATATAAAAAATGCACAAAAGCAAAAGATAGTAATCGTATCGTATTGGATGTGGATTTATTGCTGATCCAGCCCTTTGATATTGTACTGCGCGTTATGCTCAGGGCGATAGCGGCGTTATCGCCTGATCAAGATTACGGCGCAAGGTTGGAGCGGGTTGAGCATTTGTGCGAAGATTTAATGAAACCCGAAGCCTTTCGCAAGCGAACCCTTAATAAGATCATATTTGATTGCAACACACAGACCCGTGAAATATTGCTGTCTCGTGAGCATTGTGATTAGATAAAAACGCTTTATTTTTATCCGTTAAGTGCTAGGTTTGGGTATTATTAACGGATATAGAATATACTCGGATTTGATAAAATCGCACTTCGGTATGTCAATCGGTTTAAACAAACAGGACACGTTATGAACAAAACGAATAAAAATCTGGTTTTCTGGCTCGCTATTGGCTTGGGGCTTCTTTTGTTGCTGAGCCTTGCGAAGGAAGCACAGCAAAGCGCCTTGGTAAAAGGGCAGGAGTTGAGCTATAGCGAATTTATGACGCAAGCGAAGGGAAACCATGTTTCTGAAATCATCATCAAGGGTGATGAAATTCACGGCACCTATGCCGGAGAGAACGGCACGTTCATAACAAAAATACCACCTTACGAAAATGTGGTCGATCGCATGACAGGGACATCTGTCATTATTAAGGCGCAAGAGCCTGACCCGCCGGAAATCCCATTGGGCAGCGTACTCTTAAGCTTTGCGCCTGTTGTTTTGTTGATTGGATTCTGGTTGTTTATTATGCGCCAGATGAATGGCAAAGGCGGCGGCGGCGCGATGGGCTTTGGTAAGTCACGCGCTAAAATGTTGACTGAAAAACAGGGCAAGGTCACATTTGATGATGTTGCGGGTATTGAAGAAGCCAAACGGGAATTGGAAGAAGTGGTCGAGTTTTTGAAAGACCCGCAGAAGTTCCAGCGTTTGGGCGGTAATATTCCCAAAGGGGCGTTGCTTGTTGGTGCGCCGGGTACTGGTAAAACGCTGGTCGCGCGCGCTGTTGCGGGTGAAGCTGGTGTTCCGTTTTTCACGATTTCCGGTTCAGACTTCGTTGAGATGTTTGTCGGTGTCGGTGCCAGTCGTGTGCGTGATATGTTCGAACAAGGCCGTAAGAATGCGCCATGTATTATTTTCATTGATGAGATTGATGCGGTTGGACGTCATCGCGGCGCCGGATATGGCGGCGGAAATGATGAGCGCGAGCAAACCTTGAACCAGATGTTGGTTGAGATGGATGGTTTTGACGCGACGGAAGGCGTGATTATTATCGCCGCGACGAACAGACCGGATGTTCTTGATCCTGCGTTGCTTCGCCCGGGTCGTTTTGATAGACAAATTACAGTGCCGTTGCCTGATGTGAAGGGTCGCGAGAAAATTTTGGACGTGCATATGCGTAAAGTGCCCTTGGCGAATAACGTTGATGCGTCGATTATTGCGCGCGGTACACCGGGATTTTCAGGTGCGGAGCTTGCCAATTTGGTTAACGAAGCGGCATTGATGGCGGCGCGTAAGAATAAACGTGTGATCGGCATGGATGATCTGGAAGAGGCCAAGGATAAGGTTATGATGGGTGCAGAGCGGCGCTCTATGGCGATGAGTGAGGACGAGAAGAAGCTTACGGCCTATCATGAAGCTGGCCACGCGTTGGTTACGTTGCATGAGCCTGAGTCCGACCCTATTCACAAGGCAACGATTGTGCCGCGTGGGCGCGCTCTTGGTATGGTGATGCGTTTGCCTGAGGGGGATCGCTATAGTTATTCCTTGGCAAAAATGCGTGCGAACCTTTCCGTGGGCATGGGCGGGCGTGTTGCCGAAGAAGTGATCTTTGGTAAGGAATATGTCACAAACGGGGCGTCCGGTGATATTCAACAGGTTAGCGCGATGGCGCGCGCTATGGTTATGGAGTGGGGCTTGAGTGATGAAATTGGCATGGTCAATTTTGGCGATGATTCTTCAAGCTATGAAAAGCGCCGTATCTCTGATGAAATGGAGAATAAAATTGACTCAGAAGTGCGTCGTTTTATCGATGAGGGATATAACAAAGCGATGAAAGTCATTACTGAAAATATTGATGATTTGCACATTATTGCCAAGGCATTGTTGGAATATGAATTGCTTTCAGGCGATGAAATTAAGGCGCTGTTACGTGGTGAAGCCATTATTCGCGATCACTCTGATGATGACACGGCCAATAAGCCACCGCGCTCATCTGTGCCATCCGGTGGTGGTTCTGTGCCTAAAGGTGGTGGTAGCAGCGTTCCCGCGTAAGTAGGGGGCGCGTGCTCTAATCCTGTCTGTGTCGTATTGATTTCGTATTATTAAGCGGGGGATATGCTGTCCATATCGGTATCGTCTTCCGCGGCGTAAATATGCGCGTTATGGGCACTTGTCGTGTGCGATAACGGGGCGGCGATGTTATCGATATCAGGGTGTGACATAAGATAATCAACACAGCCCCTGATAAAGGCGGTCATCCGTTCCACACCTTCGGGCGTATCAATCAGATCATTGCGAATTTCCAAACCCAAATACTGCAAATCGTTATTTTCGGCAATCATGGCGGCGGCATTATGCGGACGCTCGGCAACGCGGTACGGCTCGCCGGAAACAAAATTAAAAGCCGATTGTGATTTTAAGTAATCCTCTAATGCGTAGGATAGGTGTGTTTTTTCATGGCGCAATGTGCCAATTTCAACTTCGCGCTGTGTTTGATGCCATGTCGGGGCAAAGCTATGCAGATCAAGAAGGATTACGCCGCCATGTTGCGCTCTTGTTTTATCGACTAAGCTTTTCTTTGCATCATGATAAGGGTGATAAAACGTATTTAAACGATCTTCATATTGCTGTTCACAGCATTGATCAGGCTGGTTATTCGGAATTTTGAAATCATCGAATTCAGAAGAGCGTTGCGTGATGGCATGATCCGGCGTGGCATTCAAATCACAAACCAAGCGCGAATAATTGCCGTAAATATAGCTGGCATCCGTATCAGCGTTATTAGCGTTTTGAAGCGCGGCAAAGAGTTTATCCATGTTCAGGTCAACGGCCTCGTGTGCCTTGTCGAACCATGTCGGTTCCGTGCCTAAACACTGCGGCAAACATGAGGGAACCGCGTGCCCGTTATGTGGGCCTGCAAAAATCAGCATACTGTCATTATCAATCACCGTTACCGGTTCAGGATCATGCTCTGTCAGATGTAAAGTGGTCATGCTCTTACTACTATTCTTATAATCAACATTTACGCTGTGTCGTATTATATACCCAATTTCTTAATTTTGTATTTTTTTCGATGCAATGGAAATCAAGGTGGCCTTTGTTTCCGGTGTCATACCTTCGGGAATATAGCCGATGTCATCCAATGTATTATCGACAAGCTGCTTATAAATCACCAAAGCGGTGAGGTATGATGCATCGAGTGTCGGCGTTACTCTGTCAGGATTATATAGGTTAATGCCCGGTTCTTCGTTTATCGCATACATCCAGTAATCACCGATGGGAACGAGCAACATGCCGTATTTATCTGCCAGTGCTTTTGAGTAGCCGCGGATCAGTCGGTGTGTGTTTTTATAGTTTTTAAGGTTGGTGTATTTCGGATCGCTGTAGGCGGAGTGCGATGCTTCCATCGGCCATGTCATGAATAAAACAGGCTGTGCGCCTATCGCTGTGATCTGGCTGGTCCAAACGGAAAGGGCTTTGCGCGTTAAGTAGACACTACCGTCAGAAGATGCCCACATATAATGTGGTTGGACGATGACATAGTCCCATTTTTTGGACACAAGAACATCTTTTGTCGCGGGATTGTTCCAGATCTGTGAAAGGGAAGCGTCCTGCATGGCGTGCAGGCCAACTTCAATTTTAAAATGGGCGTTGGGATCGCTGTCTGCAAAAGCCTGAACCATGTAATACATGTTATTCATGAAGGTGAAATCATTCCCAACGAATAAAATACGCATCACGGGGCGTCCGGCGGTTGGGTCTACGGCTTTTTTCTTTTCCTGACAACCCGATATAAGCGGAAGCGCGACAATCATCAAAATGATGAGTGCTAATGTTCGGAACTTAAAAAAGTGCGGTCGTTTTATCATGATTGTACGTTTACTCTTTTATTTTTATAGCATTGCCATTTTATACAGATGACACAGTTACAAAATTTCATTTTCCCTATTGTAAAACCATAGTTCGGTGCATAGAGTCGCCCTATGAAATTGGAAAACGCGTCTAAAAGCAAGAAAAAATATTTCGGAACCGATGGGATTCGCGGAAAAGCCAATACATATCCGATGACTCCTGACATGGCACTGAAGGTTGCAATGGCAACGGCAAGCGTTTTAAGAAAGGCGCGCGGCGGCAAACATATGGATCGCGTGGTTATTGGAAAAGACACGCGCCTGTCAGGTTATATGCTGGAACAGGCTATGAGCGCGGGTTTTGTGGCGATGGGGATGGATGTTATTTTGGTTGGGCCCATTCCGACCCCCGGCATTGCAAAATTGACGCGTTCACTGCGCGCGGATGTCGGCGTTATGATTTCCGCCTCGCATAACCCATATCAAGATAACGGTATAAAATTATTTGGCTGCGACGGATATAAGCTTGCGGACGATGTTGAGAACAGTATTGAATATAAAATAGATCAGGATTTAAGTTCTGAATTGGCGGCTCCCGAAAATTTGGGGAAGGCCAGCCGCTTGGAAGATGCGCTGGGGCGCTATATCGAATCGTTAAAACGTTCTATCCCGCGTCGTGGTTCTTTAGACGGGCTGAAAGTTGTTGTCGATTGTGCCAATGGCGCGGCCTATAAGGTTGCCCCGCAAGTGTTGTGGGAACTCGAAGTGGACGTTATCGCCATTGGAAATACGCCTGATGGGCGCAATATCAATGATGGTTACGGCGCAACGGCGACAGGCCGCCTGCAAGAGGCCGTGGTTGATAATGGCGCGCATCTTGGTGTTGCGCTTGATGGTGATGCCGACCGTTTGATTATGGTTGATGAAAAGGGCGATAAGATTGACGGCGATCAGATCATGGCGGCGCTCGCCTTATCAATGAAGGCGCGCGGCACGCTTAAGGGTGGCGGGCTGGTGGCGACGGTGATGTCGAATCTGGGCTTGGAACGTTTAATGCTGGCGAATGACTTAACCATGGTGCGCACAGCCGTGGGCGATCGCTACGTGGTTGAGCATATGCGTAAGCATGGCTTTAATCTGGGCGGGGAGCAATCAGGGCATTTAATTTTAAAAGATTTTGCCCCGACAGGCGATGGTTTGTTGGCGGCCTTACAGGTATTGCATATTATTAAACACCAAGAATTACCGGCGAGTAAGGCACTACGGTTGTTTGAACCGTTGCCGCAAATCCTTAAAAACGTTAAGTATTCCGGCGATAACCCACTAAGTAACGACACGGTTCGTAAGGAAATAGAGGGCGCGCAACAGAAATTTAATGGCTCTGGCCGCGTCTTGGTACGCGAATCCGGTACGGAACCGCTGATCCGCGTGATGGCCGAAGGGGATGATTTCGAAATGGTTGACACAATCGTAAATGATTTGTGTGAAGTCATTGAAAAAGCCGCGCGTGTGGGATAGTGTCCCAACGACTTTTTAATATTGTGCCACTGTATAGTTGGCCTGATTAATGAAATGAGTTTAATGCCAATGAGCGATACGGACGAGAGCCTGGCTTTGCTGCCGAATGGATTTGTTGACATTTTGCCTCCTGATGCGGAAGGGGAGGCAAACTCGATTACTGTACTTATGCAAAAATTCCGTTCTTTCGGTTATCGCCGTATTAAACCCCCATTACTGGAATTTGAAGATAGCCTTTTGGCGCCGGGGCCGGGGGAAAGACTGGCATCAGAAACATTTCGCCTGATGGACCCTGTATCACACCGCATGCTTGGCGTGCGTTCCGATATTACCGCGCAGGTGGCGCGCATTGTATCCTCTCGTTTGGGGAATGAGCCACGCCCACTGCGTTTGACCTATGCGAATGATGCTTTGCGCACACGCGGCAGCCAAATGCGCACAGAGCGCCAATTTACGCAAGTCGGGTGCGAGTTGGTGGATGATACGGACGAATCCTTTGCCGATGTTGAAATTTGCGTTTTGTCGCTGCTGGGGCTTAAGGCACTTGGGCTGAAGGATATTACGCTTGATCTGAACATTCCGGGCTTTGTTGATCATTTAATGAACGATGTGCCGAAGGGCGATCAGGATAAAGCAAAAAAAGCTGTTGAGCAGCGCGATGTCGATGTTTTGCGCGCGATGCCGTCACAGGCGGCGCAGTTGATCGCGCAGGCGATGCAAGCCTCAGGTCATGCGCAAGAGGCACTCAGCGCGCTGGAGGGCGGGGCGTTTGATGCGACCATTAAGCGTAATATCGCAGGATTGAAGACGCTGTGTGATTCTATTCAGGCGGCGCTGGATGATTTGGGCATTGAGGATGTGAACTTAACCATTGATCTGGTTGAGCAGCATGGCTTTGAATATCATAAAAATTACGGCTTCACTTTGTTTTCTGCAGGATCGCGCGGCGAGCTTGGGCGCGGCGGCGCGTACGATATTCATTTCGGGCAAAAGGGCGTTGCTGAAACAGCGCGCGGCTTTACGCTTTATATGGATACAATATCAAAATTTACACGCGCTCCGGCGGCGATAGAGGCCGTTTTTGTGCCTGCTGATACGCCGTGGCGCGATATTACGAAATTACAGGAAGAGGGTTATGTTACCGTGCGCGGCACAGAGCATAATCAATCCGCATCGACTTGTAGTCACATCTATCATAATGGAAAAATTGAAAAACGATCATAGATTTTGGTCTTAAAAGAGAGGTTTAGCATGAGTAATGTTGTTGTTGTCGGCTCACAATGGGGTGATGAAGGAAAAGGGAAGATCGTTGACTGGTTGTCTTCGCGTGCGGATGTTGTTGTGCGTTTTCAGGGCGGTCATAATGCCGGTCATACGCTTGTCATTGACGGCACGGAATATAAATTGAACCTTTTGCCATCGGGTATTGTCCGCGAGGGTAAAATTTCCATGATTGGTAATGGCGTTGTGATCAGCCCTTGGGCGTTGCTTAAGGAAATCACGATGATCAAGGAAAAGGGTGTAAAAGTAACACCTGAAAATTTTGTGATCGCGGAAAATGCGAACCTTATTCTGCCTGTGCATCAGGCGTTGGATCAGGCGTTGGAATTGACACGCGGGGATTCAAAGCTGGGAACGACCAAGCGCGGTATCGGCCCATGTTATGAAGATAAAGTGGCACGCCGCGGCATTCGCGTTTGTGACTTGCGTCACCCTGAATTGTTGAAAGACAAAATTTCAAAAATGATGATGCATCATAATATTCTGCTCAAAGGGATGGGCGCGGATACGCTTGATTCCAATGAAATGTATGAAAAATTGCTCGAAATAGCGGATGATATTTTGAAATATGCAGGCGTGGTGTGGCGTGATCTTGATCGCGCGCGGACTGCGGGTAAAAAGATTCTATTCGAAGGCGCGCAAGGTACGATGCTGGATATTGATCACGGAACATATCCGTATGTGACGTCATCAAATACGGTTGCGGCGCAGGCGGCAATTGGTTCGGGCGTGGGCGTGGATGCGCTGCATTACGTGCTCGGCATTACCAAAGCCTATACAACGCGCGTTGGTACAGGGCCGTTCCCGACAGAGCTTGATGATGAAATCGGGCAATTCTTGGGCGAAAAAGGCAAGGAATTCGGCACAGTAACGGGGCGCAAGCGTCGTTGTGGCTGGTTTGATGCTGTTTTGGTGCGTCAGGCTGTGCGTGTGAACGGTATTCATGGCATCGCATTGACCAAGCTGGATGTTCTTGATGGTCTTGAAGAGATTAAAATTTGCGTTGGTTATAAACTGAATGGTGAGGAGATTAATTATTTCCCCGCATCGCAGGCTGATCAGGACGCGGTTGAGCCGATCTATGAAACGATGGATGGGTGGAGCGAAAGCACCTATGGCGCGCGCTCTTGGGGGGATTTACCCGCCGCCGCTGTTAAATATGCCCGCCATATCGAGGAGTTGATCGGCGCGCCGGTGAGTATGCTCTCCACCAGTCCGGAGCGTGAAGACACCATTTTGATGCGTGACCCGTTCGTTGATTAACCAACGATAGAGCCACATCTCAAACATTATGATTCTGAATAAAACGGCATGGAGCGTACATGCCGTTTTACTTTTGTGGTGATCCGTTTTAGACTCGTAACCCTCATGTAACAGGATGTTGCGAAGAATGATGCTTGTAGAAAACAATAAAGCGCGGATTTTATCAAAGGGCTTCTCCTTTGATGTCTGGATGAAGGGGGGCGACGATGGCTGATCCTGAGAACAACAAAACGCCCCCGAGGGGCAATATGGTCGCGTTCGGCAAATTCATGTCCATTGATTCCGGAAAACGCTTACCAGCCTATGATAACGGGCGTTCCTTTGCCTATGAGGCGACGGATAACCGCGACAAATCAAAGAAATTCATCGCCATTGTTTCTGATCCTGCGCAATTGCCGCGCTGGCCGTTTATCGATAGCTATGACGGGCTTGCGGAAACGTCATTTTTGCATTTGGTTGGCTCTGGTGTGTTGCATTGGCCGCTGAAAAACAAACAACAATATATATTCCTTTATCAAGGCGGACTTGGTGAATGCCTTGTGAGGCAAGGCGAATTTAGTAAACATTCATGGAATCACCATGATGTGATGAGCTTTTTTATTACGCCGATGATCAACCTTCTGAAGGAGATGTCGGAAAAAGGCTTTAATCATGGCTCGATCCGCCCCAGTAATATTTTCTATGCCGGCGGGGATAGGAATAAACCTATTATTCTGGGGGATAGCCTGTCCGTTCACTCACACAGCACCCAACCTGCCGTATGTTTGCCCATTGATAAAGCGCTCGCCGTGCCGATGGCGCGTGGTAACGGGTCTTTGGCGGATGACATTTATGCCTTTGGGGTGACGCTTGCGCTGTTTCTACGGAAAAACGATGAAATGGCTGGGCTTACTGATCGCGATATCGTGCGGAAGAAAATAGAGGTCGGTAGTTTCGCGACTATCGTGGGGGTGGAGCGCTTTCATGCTTCTTTTTTAGAATTGTTACGCGGGTTATTGCACGATGACCCTGCGCTGCGTTGGGGGCTGGAGGATATTTTTTCATGGCTGGATGGCTCGCGTATGTCGCCGCCTGCGCTCTCTCGCCGTATAAAAGCCAACAGACCATTGGTTTTTCAGGGTAAGAAATATTTGTATCCTGATGTTTTGGCCTTGGATTTACAGGCTCATCCTGACGCCGTTGCGAAGATTGTTGAAAATCAGGAATTAACACAGTGGATCGAAAAATCCTTTACGGATAAGGATATAGAAGATCGCTATAGGAAAGCGTTGGAGCGGGTCGCATCTGTCGGCAGCATCCACGACAACAAAGACTTGGTTGTGACGCAAATCAGTATCGCGTTTAATGCGATGCTTCCAATACATTACAAGGGCGTAAACTTTACCCATGAGGGAATCGGCGCAGGCATGGCCAGAGCGGCCTATGATGATGGTGACTTGTCGGTTTTTAAGGATATTTTGTTACTGAATATCCTCGATCATGCTGTTGTCGCGAAATCCTTATCACATAATGAAATTATGGTGCAGATCAAAAACTTTGATGTATGCCGCGCAGTTTTACGTCAAAAGAAAAAGGGCGGCGGGATTGAAAGATGTATTTATCTGATGTGCAGGAACGCGCCATGCTTAAGCCCTCAATTCAAAGATTTCTTTGTATATAATGATGTGTCGGCCTTACTGACGTTCGAAAGTTTATCAAAAAAGGGCGGGCAAATCGGTTTGTTTCTTGATGCACACTGCATTGCATTTTTTGCCACGCATAATGCGCGCCTGATGGAGCGTGTGATCTATGATTTGAATTCAGAAAGTAAAAGTAAGCAGATTGCTGGGAATCTAAGGTTTTTGGCGATTGTGCAACATCGATCAAAATTATCAACACCGGCCATTGCCAATGTGTTTTTGAGCGCGTTATCCGATGTGTATAAGACGTATAACAATATAAAGCTGCGCCAGAAAATAGAAGACGGGGTGAAATTCGAAGCCAAAGAGGGGAACCTTGCAGGCATGTCGTCCTTCATTGATAATGATAAGGTGATGCGTAAGGATCGTAAGGCGTTCGAATATGCGCGGCGCGAGTATAAAATGCTTCAGAATGAATATAATCAATATAATGCAAGGCTGGCGCATAAAAAAACATATGGTGTCACCAATGGACGCGACGCGGCGGCGCTGGTTTCATGGGTTATTGCAACAGGTATTACATTGATGAGCGTATTGGCTTTCTTATCCGGCTACAGGGTTTTTTGAAAAAAACGTGAGATATGGCAAAAAAAGAGAAAAAAGAAAAAGAAAAGAAGGTTAAGAAGGCATCAGGGAAGATGGGCGCTAAGGGGCTGCTGTTCTTAATCCTTTTTGTTGCTATGGCGCTGATTTTCTTGCCGACATCTATATTATTGTTTTTTGGTATGCTTCCAAGCATGGCGGCGTTCTTCGCCAGCGGTCGTGGCATCGGTGCGCGCGCATCGACGATAACCGCGATGAATTTGGCGGGCTGTATTCCCTTTGTGTTTAAACTCTGGTCAACGGGCAATGATTTCGATACCGCCGTCGAGACCGTAACCAATATGAATTATATGTCTATAATCTATATGTCTGCGGCCTTTGGCTATATGATTGACTGGGTTATGACGGGGCTTGTGTCTTCGTTTTTGTACCAAAAGGGCGTTAATCGCATGAAGCTTATTAAAAAACGGCAAGAGGTTTTGATAGAGCAGTGGGGCGATAGTGTAGCGGGTAAGGATTTGCGAGACCCATCAGAGCGCAGCAAAGATGAAAAAAAGGCACGTTAGGGTAGGGTGCTTCGTCATAACTTAACGATTTATTTAGGATTTGGCCGATACAATGGTGGAATGGCAGGGCTGTCTTTCTTGTAAGATGTGCCACGGTAACAAAAGCGGTGAGGCCGCTTTTTTTGTGCCGAAAAACAAGAACGAATTTGATTTAAATACCATGTAAATGGATGAAAACTTAAGGGTTCAACGCGTATGATAACATTATTCAATAAGTGGATCAGACGAAAAGATGGCGCAACAGCCATTGAGTTTAGCATGTTGTTTATGCCGTATTTACTGATTAGTCTTGGTATTATTGAATTATCACTTATGTTTCTCTCTGCCAGTCTGGTTGAGGGAGCAACGGATTCTGCCGCACGCCTGATCAAGACAGGGAAAGTTCAGCAAACCAACGGTGATCCGGAACAAATGTTCAGAGATGCACTTTGTCAGTTTGCAACGGTTTTGGTTGATTGCGAAGACATGGTTATAGAGGTCACAACGATCAATAGTTATAATGATTACGCACCGCCAACATATGATTCTGATGGCAATCTCGTGCCGCAGCCATTTGATCCCGGTGCATCAAACAGTAAAGTCGTTATCCGCGTTGCATATCGTTACCAGATGATTACACCCATTGTCGGCCCGCTTTTGAATGGCCCCGGGGGATCGACGTTATTCGTATCGACGATTGTAATGCAAAGCGAACCTTATGAATTTCAGGGGGCTTAAATTGAATATATTTTCAGGTTTACGTACATTATTATCACGGTGGAAGCGCGAAGATGACGCGCTGGCCGCGATTGAAGCTGCGATGATTTTCCCGATTATGCTGGTTTTGCTCGTGGGTGTTTTTGATGCGGGCAATGCCATTCTCGCCGATCAGAAAACAATCAGAGCGTCTCAGGTCGTTGCGGACTTAGTGTCGCGCCAGAATGTTGTAACGCAGGCTGATATTGATGAGGCTATTGAGGCCGGACGTCTCGCCTTTGAGCCATTGAACAGCTCAAGTTACGGCGTTGATATTGTGAGTATTAGATTTGATGAAGACGCCAACAGCGAGATTGTTTGGCGCGATACTGTTAATATGCCACCTGTGCCCGATCCATTGGGCGCGGTTTCTGCCTTGGAAGAGGCTGATGAGGGCGTGGTTATGGTTTCAGTCGTTTATGATTATGAGCCATTATTTGTAGGATTTGTAATGACTGCATTTCAAATGCAGGAAGTCGCCTTTAGTCGCGGGCGTAGTACACCGGTTATAACAAAGGTGCCTTAAAAAGCGACAGCCAATGAAAGGAATACACCATGGAACACGCACGGAATCTATGGAGCATTGTTAAAAGTTATATCCCTGATTCATCAGGGACTATCGCGATATTGTTCGGGATCATGGCGCCGATATTGATTGGTGTTGCGGGCATGTCATTGGACTTTTCCCAAGCTTATCTGGTGAAGCAGCGTTTGGCGCAGGCCTTGGATGCGGCGGCCTTGGCGGCGACGGCGTCGGCAACGGATCAGGCAACCATTGAACAAAAAGTGAAAGACTTCTTTGAGGCGAATTACCCGGAAGAAAAGCTAGGGGTGACGTTTGACCCCACCGTACAATTGGTCGGCGATGAGGTGATTGTGTCGGGAACAGCGGAATACCATACATTGTTCTTAAGAATTATAGGTATTGATACGATTGATGTTGATGCCTCCACAACAGTGCTGCGCGAAGTGCAGGGTATTGAGGTTGTGATGGTTTTGGATAACACCGGCTCAATGTCTACGAACAATAATATAAGTGCATTACGCAATGCGGCCTCTAACTTTGTTTATATTCTCTATGGTATAGATACGGATGCGGGTAAATCTGCAGATCCAACGGCGTTGGATAGTATGGCAACGCGTGATCGGGATTATATCAAGATCGGTATCGTGCCTTATAGTACCTCTGTGAATGTTGGGCCTTACGGTTTGGGGAAAGATACGAACGGCGATTATTACGGCACACCCTTTGTTAATAACCCTCATGGTTTAAATTACACCACATATACAAATAACTATGAATGGTTGGGCTGTGTGCTTGCTGCGGATTATCCGCTGGATACACAAGATCATGAAGGCCCATGGGAAATGTACCGTTATTGCCGCGACAGTGACGATGACCCGTATTGTCATGGATACTGGAATAAGGGCAACTATTATCCGTATAAGAAACCCAATGAAATATGTCCAAGAACACCTATCGTGCCTTTGACCACCAGCCCAACGATGTTGAAACAATCAATTGATACGATGCAGGCCAATGGTCACACCTATGGTAACTACGGTATGGTTTGGGGCGGACGCGTGCTTTCATCCGACTTCCCCTTTGAAGAGGGGCATCCATGGGAGAACCAATATTGGAGAAAAGCGATCGTGATGATGACAGATGGTCAAAATACGATGCACCCATATTATTCAGCCTACGGTCCGACGCAGGATCACAACATCTCTGCAAATAATCTGAATACACGTTTTGTGGAGGTTTGTAACGACCTGAAAGAGAAGGGAGCCATTATTTATACGGTGACATTCTATTCCGGTGTACCTGAATCAACAAAAAATTATTATCGTCAATGTGCGACGTCCGAAGACTATTACTATGATGCTCCTAATCAAGAAGACCTTGTGGAAGTATTCGAAACGATTAGTCGCGAGCTTAGCAACCTACATATTGTTGATTGATCAAGAAATATTAAACAGTTATTTCCTTGCCTCCGAGTAATAGTCGCCTTTTGGCTTCTGTGCTCGGAGTTTTTCTTTTCTATTTTTGGATGCGGCAAGTATTGATTGCTATGATTACTTTGTTTTTATTCTATTTTGAATTTATATAAAATTTTATATAAATATATGTAAATTATTTACTTTAAAAAAATGCATATTACTTTATTTGTTAAGGTTTTTTTAAGTAGTTGGGTGTTATTCTTAGATTATCGGTTAAGGAGCTTCACAAATAATTTTGAAGTATGGGAACACCGGAAATAAATTTAACAATCTTGTAAAGGAGATAAACATGTTTACTAAATTGATCACAGCTTATGTAAGAGACGAAGACGGCGCAACAGCGATTGAATATGGTCTGATTGCGGCAGGTATTGCGGTTGCTATCGCGGTTACTGTTGGTCTGGTCGGTACAGATTTGAATACTCTGTTCGGTGACATTCAAGCCGCTATCTAATTTAAATACAGTTTAAAACAATAGGAAGTCCGCCAGCTATCTCCGGCGGACTTTCTTATTTTCTACATATAATGATTGGTGCAAGCCTCTCGATTTTCAAACGATTTTAGTGTAGCGTTTAACTCATGATCCTTCTTATTATATTTCTTATATGCATGTTTGTGGCTCTGGCTGTTTCTGTTATGGCGGGGGTGTCAGATTTTCGTACTTTGAAAATTCCCAACATGTACAGCGTCTATGTCATGGTCTCTTTTTTCATTGCCTTTTTCGCGCTTTATATCGGCGGACAAGAGCACGTTTTTAGTGCGCTGCCGATGCATATCTTATCCGCGTTGGTGACATTCCTTGTGACGTTTATTCTGTTCGGTTTGAAGTTACTGGGGGCAGGGGATTCAAAATTTGCGACGGCATGTTCGATTTGGGTGGGTTTAAAGTATCTTCCGATTTATTTGTTTTTTATGACTCTTTTTGGTAGCGTGTTAGGGATCGTTGCGTTATATTTGAAAAATAAGAAGCCATTTAAATCCCCCATTGAGGGAAGCTGGATTGCACAAGTGCAAAACGGCGCAAGCAAGGTGCCGTACGGCATCGCCATTGCTTTTGGATTGATTGTGTCTTTTATGCACACTGGGTATCTGACGACCAATGTTTTGACATCATTTCTTTAGTCATTTGGTCGCGAAGTTGAGTTCACTAATTGTTAAGAAACAGCCTGTATGATGGGATACATATAAGTATTTCTGTGTACAGTTTTCGTACAATTATTTCTCTTAACTTCAACGTCTGAGTTTTTATCATGAATATTATTAGTCCTGACTCGGGGTCAAAGAAAATGAATAAAAATATACTCATAGTGCTGGGGGGAGCTGTTTTAGCCGCCGTTCTTGTTGCCGTTTTGGTACAGGTAACATTGGGTGGTAAAAAGTCTTCACCGGTTTCAGACGGAGTAGAAGTACTTGTCGCTGCGAAAGATCTCAAAAAAGGCATAGAATTGGGCGAAGGCGATTTACGCTGGAAAGAATGGTCGGAAGATTCCTTGTTTAAGGGCGCCATTACACGCAAGGAAGACCAAGAGCCGCATGACGCGCTTACAGGGCGCATAGAGAGAAGTTTTGTGCGTGGTGAGGCTGTTGTGCGCAACGCTATACTTAAAGACACAACCGGTAATTATGTTGCTGCGCGCCTGAATCCGGGCGAACGCGCGATGTCAATTAAGGTGAAGGCAGAGGGCATGGTTGCGGGCTTTATCGCACCTGGGTCTTTTGTTGACGTTATCCTAACCTATAAAAACCGAATCACGATTGATGATGATAATCCTGCCGTTAAGACGATGGTGGAAATGAATCTTGATGGTGTTGCAACGGAAACGATTTTAGAGCGTGTTCGGGTCTTGGCGATTGACCAGAAAGCCGAACGTGAGGAAGACGATAAAATTAAAGTCGGTAAAACCGTAACACTTGCGGTTCCTATCCGCGCCGCGGAAAAGCTGGCTTTGGCCTCTCAAATGGGGGATATCACTTTGGCGATGCGCGGTGTTGGTGACGACGCTCCGAATGCCAAGGCACCGACCATTACAGATGCGCGCTTAACCACCATCGATGATGAAATTTACGAAGAATATAAAAAGTACAAAAAAGAATCAGGTGTTGCCGCGAATACCGTCAGAATCTACAGCGGGTCGAATGTTCAAAAAATGCCGGTTCGTTAGTTAACGGATCGGATCAAGACTGTGTTTAAAATTTTTCTCTGTGTTTAAAGATTTAAGGTGAAAGAAGGAACCATGACAGGTTTACGAAGATATTCATTAAAGGCTCTTATGCTATTGGCAGTATTCTGTGCGGCTGGGCTTGTGTCTGGGAATAGTGCATCTTTTGCATCAAAGGGCGACTTGGTTTCCTTGAAAGATATATCAAAGACAAAGCCACCGTTGGAATTAACGCTGGGTAAGGCCGATATTATTCACCTGCCTGATGGCGTTTCTGATGTGTTGGTTGCAAACCCGACCATCGTTGATGTTCAGGCGGTTAAATCAAACAGATTATATGCCGTTGGCCTTAATATTGGTGACACGAATATCATTGTACTGGATTCAAGCGGAAATGTTGTAAAACGCATCGATATCCACGTAACCTATGACTTGCAGGCTATCCAAAGCCTTGTCGAAAGCCTGTTTCCTAACGAAAATGTTAAGGTCGGCGCAATCCATGATCAGATTATTTTGACAGGAACCATATCAAATGCGGAAGTCGCGAGTAAGGTAACAAACCTTGTCGCACATTATGTTGGCGATTTACAGGATGTGCAAGGTGATGTTGATACGTTGATTTCGAATCTTCTTGAGGTGCGCGGCGAGCAGCAAGTTATGTTGCAAGTAAAAATTATCGAAGCAGAGCGTAGCGTAATTAAAGAGCTTGGCATTGATTTTAAAGCCAATGACCCGAATGAACTGGCTGTCACAACCTTGTTTGGAAATGCACCGTTGAGCAGTACAGCAGGCGTTCCGAACGCTATTGGTTTTGGCGGCGGGCCTGGTTTGGGCTTATCACAAGATGCGGTTGGAACGGCGAGTGCGTTTCTGGATTCCGGTATTAACGGTATCGGAACGTTGGGGCTGTTCTTGTCAGCATTGGAAGAAGAAAATCTGATTAACGTTCTTGCTGAGCCGAATTTAACAGCGGTTTCAGGGCAGCAGGCCGGTTTCCTTGCGGGTGGTGAATTTCCCGTGCCAACAGGGCGTGACCAGTTCGGTAATATCACCATTGAATTCCGTGAATTTGGTGTGTCTTTGAATTTCAAGCCTATCGTGCTTTCCGATGATCGTATCAATTTGCAGTTAAACACCGAAGTGTCGTCTTTGGACACCACAAATGCGGTTGTCTTGGCTGATCTGGTTGTGCCGGGTCTTGATATTCGCCGCGCTGAAACGACAATAGAATTACCAAGCGGCGGCAGTTTGATGATTGCCGGATTGCTACAATCGCAAACCGCAAAGGGTTTGTCAGGCTTGCCGGGCATTAAAGATACACCTGTGTTGGGGGATTTGATCTCATCTGACAGCTTCAGACGCGATGAAACCGAGTTGGTTGTCATTGTAACGGGCTATCTGGTTGAGCCGTTTGCGAACAACCAAAAGGCCGATCATATTCCTAAAGAAAGACGCAGTGAATTGGCTAAAATCTTTTCGAAAAATATCACCCGCCACTATGCATTAAAAGACGATAACTTGTTCGCAAAGGCTGGCACTTTCGGGTATATTGTTGATTAATAGGAATCACCCATTTTATCAGGAGTGAAAGAAAGCAGTTATGGCGACTTCACACAAAACCAAGCATAAAAATCCCTTAAGATATTTTCTAAATGCCGGACTGGCATTTATGTCTTTGTCTGTTGGTGGTTGTATGGGCGTAGATTTATACGAGCCCCCAACCATCAATGAGAGCCGTATTCAGGTTGAGGAAGAAACGTTTTTCCAAGATGTTGCGGTGGATGATGTCGATGATGCGTATCTCGGTATGCTTGCCCGCCATTATACCAAACATGGCGGCAGCCCTATGGATTTGATTATTACCTATGATCCGCGCTCTTACCGCAACACGGCGATGAAGGCCACGGATATGGCGGCAAGCATTGCAGGCTCTTTGCGTGGTTATGGCGTGTCCAAGGTTAATGCCGGTGTGATGCCGATTAAATCTCAGGGCGATGAAGCCAGATTATTGGTGACCTATGATTCCTATAACGCACGTCCGCCTGAGGGCTGCGACAATAATATGCCGGGGATGAACAAATCACCGTTGGAACATGACAAGAGATATAAACTTGGGTGCTCTATCGATACGTTGGTGGCGCGTCAGGTGTCTAAGCCGTCTGATTTACTGGGCCGCGGCAAAACAGAAACCAAGAGCGACGGACGTCCAATATCCAACATTATCGACTTATATCGCGTGGGAACGCCGAATACGTCACTTGATGGTGAAAAAGCATCGGACGAGTAGTTATATTTAATCGCCAAAGGGCGCAATTATATTTACGAAAACACTGTTCTGTTAGGAGAATGTTAAGGGCTGAATGTTATCGTGAGCGTGATGATTTAGTCTTAATAACAACTCCCCGTCCGTACCAGGGCAGATACAGGTAAAAACAGATGAGCGAGGCAGAGCAGCAGGCAACAGATACCCTTCTTCCGGAAGCGCGTCTTTTCGTCTTTTCAAAAGACAAAGACACTTTGGTATCGACGTCCGAATTGCAAAAAGATTGGCGTTTTGCTCGTGTTGATATCAAGGCCGAGGCCGGTGATGTCAAAGCGGCTATCGAAACATTCAAGACGCAGCCATCCCCCGATCTATTGATTATACAAACAGATGAGATCAACGATCAATTCACAGATGATCTTGGCGAGCTATCCAATTATTGCGAAGAGGGTACATCGGCCATTATTATCGGCCCCGTCAATGACGTGTATTTATACCGCGAACTGATAAATATGGGCGTGAGCGATTATCTGGTACGCCCGATTAAACCTAACGTTTTAAAAGAAGTCGTTGCCAAGGCACTCATTTCACAATTAGGCGTGTCGGACAGTCGATTGATTGCATTTATCGGTGCAAAGGGCGGTGTCGGGACATCTTCCTTGGTTCAGATTGCGGCTTTGACCGCGGCCAAAACACTTGAACATAAAACATTATTGATGGACGGCGCAGGTGGCTGGTCATCTTTGAGCGTGGGGCTGGGCTTTGACCCGTCCGCAACATTGCACGAAGTTGCACGCGCCGTTGAAACAGATAACGAAGACGCCCTCAAGCGGATGCTGTTCGAATATTCGGATAAGTTGATGTTATTGGCCAGTGGCGCGGATGCGATGCTCGATCCATCAATCGCCAGCACGCAGTATGAGGCGATCTTAGACAATTTAATGGTTAAATATCCGGTTGTGTTCGTTGATTTATCAGGCGCAGATCCGGCATTGAAAAAAACCGTGATCTCACGGGCGCATAAAACCATTGTGGTGACAACGCCAACGGTCACATCTTTACGCTTTAGCCGTAGTTTGATTAAAGAAGTATCAGAAGTGCGCGGCGGTGATAGCGATGATGTATCACTTGTTGTGAATATGGAGGGTGTATCCAAAGCCAATGAAGTGGATCAAGCCGCCATTGTCGAGGCCTTAGACATCAAGCCCGCATTATCCATTGCCTATATGCCAGCCTTATTTTTAAAGCATGAAAGTGAAATCGCACAAATGCTTGCCGATAAAGAGGGCGCGGTGATGGCGAATGCCTTTTTACCGATGCTCAGAAAAATTATCGCAGGCGGTAAAGAAGAAAGCACAGAGAAAACAGATCAAAATGCCGGCATTCTTGGCGGTTTCTTAAGTAAACTATCGTCAAAATAGATCAGAAGATTTTTTAACGGGAAGAGACTATGTTCGGAAAAAAGCAGTTAAAATCGACACCCAAAACATCGGCTGATAAGCCGAAGGAAAAATGCGTTGACGCGGCGGCGAAGGTCGAGCCGAAAGTGGAAGAAAAGAAACCTCCCGAAATAAGCGTAGATCTGGAACTTAATAAAATCGAAGACATATCCAATCAGGTGGAAGCCGCGCCTGTCAGTATCGGCGATGTCCAAGATGCGTTGGCATCAGCTGACGCGGCTGTCGCACAAGGCGATTCTAAAAAGGATAAGGCCGACAAACCATTGAAGAAAATGGACGCCGACCCATTGATGGCCACCGCGACAGAGGGCGATGATGAAGAAATAAAAACGCAGGGCGATACGGTAACATCATTGCGTTTGCAACGCTGCCGGAATCGTATCTGGCTGGATTTACGTGACGGTATTGATTTGAAAGCCTTGGCACGTATGGATTCACAGGCCGCGCGTGAGGAAGTGTACTCCGCGGTTGAGGAAATTTCGCGTTTCCGTAATCTTGATTTAACCCCCGTTGAATTACAGCAAATCGGTAAAGAATGTGCCGATGATATGCTGGGATTCGGGCCGTTGGAAGAGCTTTTAGAGCGCGATGATATCGCCGATATTATGATTAACGGGCCTGATATTACCTATATCGAGGTTGATGGTAAAATTGAACGCACCCACGTTAATTTTCGCGATAACCAACATTTAACAACGATTTGTCAACGTATCGTGGGCGCAATCGGACGCCGCGTTGATGAATCCTCACCGATTTGTGATGCGCGTTTGGCCGATGGCTCGCGTGTGAACGTGATTATCCCGCCTTTGGCCGTGGATGGTGCGTGTATGACCATTCGTAAATTTAAGAAAGATAAATTAACGCTGGAAGATCTTCTTGGCTTTGGCTCTATGAGTCCGTCTTGTGCCAAATTGATTATGGCGATTGGCCGTTGCCGCGTGAATGTTCTGGTTTCCGGCGGTACGGGTTCGGGTAAAACAACAATGTTGAACTGTTTGACGCGCTATATTGAGGCGGGTGAGCGGATCGTGACATGCGAAGATGCCTGTGAATTACAATTGCAACAGCCGCACGTTGTGCGCCTAGAAACGCGCCCACCAAACCTTGAGGGTGTCGGTGAAATTACAATGCGTGATTTGGTTAAAAACTGTCTGCGTATGCGCCCTGAACGTATTATCGTTGGTGAGGTGCGTGGCCCCGAAGCATTCGATTTATTGCAGGCCATGAACACAGGTCACGATGGATCAATGGGAACCGTTCACGCGAACAACCCACGCGAAGCCATATCACGTATGGAAAATATGATTGCGATGGGGGGCTTGAACCTGCCCACGGTTGCCGTGCGCGAGCAGATCGCCTCTGCGGTGCAAGTGATTATTCAGGTACAACGCCTGCGTGACGGGTCACGTAAGACAACACATATTACCGAAGTGACCGGTATGGAAGGTGACGTTGTCACCATGCAGGATTTATTTTCGCTTGAGATACTTGGTGAAGATGAAGATGGTAAGTTGATTACCACTCAAAAATCATCTGGGTTACGCCCGAAATTCTATGACCTTGCCCGTCAATACGGCGTTGAGGATATGGTTTTGGACGCAATGGAGGAGGCGTACGGTTAAACACGTACGGATCTGCACATGACAACACTTCAAATTATTTTAATCGCGGCGATTGTATTCCTTTTGGTGGGTATGGTGTTGTTTCTTGTCATGAACACAGGATCGAGCCAGCAAAAGAAAAATGTCGAGATGATCCGCGGCGGTAGTGGATCGGACAGCCGCGTGAATGAAAAAGATGTTCAGAATAAACGGCGCGCAGAAATCGCTAAAAAGCTGAAATCCAGTAAAGAAGAAGAACAAAAAGACGAAAAAAGTAAAGTTTCTGTCGCCATGAAGCTTCAACAGGGCGGATTGACGATGTCGGCCAAGCAATTTTGGCTCATATCTATTGTATCGGGCATTTTATGTGTGGGTATAGCAAAATATATGGCACTTTCGCCGCTTTTGATGGGGTTGGGCTTTATTATTGGTTTGCTCGGTATTCCGCGTTTTGTTCTTAAGAAAGTCATTCAACGCAGACAAAAGAAATTTTTGGAAGAATTTTCAGATGCGCTGGATGCGGTTGTGCGCCTGTTAAAGGCGGGTATGCCTGTATCAGAGGCAATCGCCATGATTACGCGTGAATATGACGGCCCCGTGGGCGAAGAAATGTCGATTATTTACGATAAGCAGAAAATTGGCGTGCCATTACATGAAGCCGCGTTGGAAGGGTGTCGCCGTATGCCCTTACCGGAAATGCAAATGTTTGCCGCAGGTTTGGCCATTCAGGCACAGACAGGGTCTTCACTGTCAGAGGTGCTCACCAACCTTTCAGGTGTGATTCGGGCAAGATTTAGGCTGAAACGGAAAGTGATGGCTTTATCGGCAGAGGCAATTGCATCGGCTAGTATTATTGGTTCTTTGCCGCCGTTGGTGGCGTTCGGGCTTTATTTTGCGAATCCGGGCTATCTGGATCCATTGTTCAACACCCCCACCGGACAACACATGATTATGGGCGCTGTGTTCTGGATGAGTTGCGGCATATTTGTGATGAAACACATGATTAACTTTAAGATTTAAAGAAACGGGAATATCCAAATGGATAACGAATTTATTATTACAATATTTGCAGCACTGGCGGCCGGCGTTTCATTCGCCGCCTTTGCCTTCCCGTACTTACAAAAAACCGAGAAGAAGGAAAAATATAAATCCATCATCGAAAAACGCCGTAAGGATTTGTTTCAGGCCACGCGCGAAGGCCAACAAAGGATTATTAAGGACGATAATGTTTCGGCGCGCGATAATATGGCGATGTTTTACCGCTTTCAAAGGCTTGCGGGGAATATGGGTGAAAAGGCACGCGATAAGATGCTTCAGGCTGGTATTCGTAACCCCAAGGCGCACATTAAATTTATGTTACTGCGTGTGATTTTGCCGATTGTATTCGCTATTCTCGCTGTGCTGTATTTAACGGCTCTGCCGGATGAGAAACAATATGAAACATATCAGAATATTTTGATTGTTGTGGGCGTTGCGCTGTTTGGCTTTAAGTTGCCCGACATTATAATTAAAAATAAGATCTTGAAGCGTCAGGAAGAGTTTAATCTAAGCTTTCCCGACTCTTTGGATATGATGCTGATCTGTGTGCAGGGTGGTATCGGTCTGGAGCAAACGGTCGAACGCGTTGCCGCCGAAGTTGCGGAAGGGTCGGAAGTCTTGGCCGAGGAGCTTGGAATTTTGAGCGCCGAGATGGCGATGTTGAATGACCGTAAGCAAGCCTTGCAGGATTTTGCAAGACGCGTGGGTAGCGGGGCAGGGAAAACCTTTGCCACTGCACTTATTCAGGCGGAGCAATATGGTACGTCTATATCGAATGCGCTGCGTGTGATGTCTGATGAATTGCGCGACATGCGTATGGCAGAGGCAGAGCGTAAGGCCGCGTCCTTGCCGCCAAAATTGACTGTGCCGATGATCGTCTTCTTTCTACCCGCGTTGTTCATTATTATTCTTGGGCCTGCGGGGATCGAAGTATCGACAATGCGCGGCGGTGGCTAAGCGATTTATTAAAAGAACATTTAAGAGGGCGGGCGTTATGACGTGCCGCCCTTTTTGTATGTGTACGTACAATGCGTAGCACTGCCAACGAAGGGCTTGCCGCAGCTTTTATCAATAGATATTTATTTATGGAGTGGTTTTATGAATTAGCGCTCATTCAATGTGCGGATAATACGAAGGTTGCGCTCAATTTCCACACGGTCGGGGGAGAGTGCCTTTGCCTTTTCCAACACTTCGATGGCTTCGTCAATGAAGCCCTGTGTGGCCAGATTAAGTGCCAGATTATTCATGATCGTTGTTGGATCACCTTGCCAATGTTCAAGCCCCTTACGAAAGGCGCGCTCGGCTTCGGGGTGCATTTCTTTGGCATCAAGGGCTATCCCCAGATTTTGAAAGGCGAAATGATCTGACGGGTTTTGTATCACCGCCTGTTGTGCATATTTCTCAGCTTTATCGTAATCACCAACACCTAAGGCAATCATCGACATTTCTGTTTTCGTGCCTGCCATGGCATCATCAGGTTTCGCAAATGGCTCTAGAACCAAGGCTGCGCGGTTCAGGTAGCCAGCATGGCGTAGCCCCTTGGCGTAAGAGAGCGCATAAGCCGGATCGGTGCTGTTACGTTTATATTGTTTTTCAAGAGCCAGAAGTGTAGCAGAGGCCGAGCCGTTTTGAGATGCGGTGATCGCAGCCTTTTCAATGGCGGAATCGAGGCGATCTTGCTTGCTCATGGGGGCGTCTGAATTATCCATCTTGCTGCTGCCTGTTGTTTGACATGCTGCCAAAGAAACAGTTGCCAATAGCATCAATGGATAGGTGTGTATTTTTTTCATAGTATTCTCATGCTCTTAAATTAAGTATGTACCTTGGTCTTGCTCTATGTCTGTCGTTTGGAACGACTTATTCATCGGCTGGTGTTTCAGAGGAGGCTGCGTTCTTTTGTGGACGACCGCCTGCGTTATCCTCTTTTTTATCAGCCTGTCCTGATGATGATTGTTTGGCATCATCTTGCGCTAATCCTATTTCATGGCACATGTCAGGGCAATAGAAAACGCTGGTTTTTTGACACCCTTCTGAATCTTCTGTGCATGTTTTCTTGATGCGGAGATAACCATCCTTGGGGCTGGCCACAATTACATGACGCTGCATAAGGATTTCACCCGTTTTGCTCAAAACTGTGAAATAACCGGCGCCTGGTGCTCTTGGAACAATCACAAGTGTCTTGGATGAATCCGCGATAATGTTGATGTGTAGCGGGTTGCCAATGATGATACTGCCCGCGGGCTTATCAAGGCGAACCAGTTCTGATTTATCAGGGGTAAGCCTGAGAATAGGATGCGTCATGTCTGCATCGGCGATGGCTTGTTCACCTTCTTGCGCAGTGATGACAGGTAGTATGTCCATGACTTTGCCTTGGTTGCTGTCGGCACTGGCAGTATGAGGTGCGCAGAATAACAGGGCAGCCGCGAAAGCGGGCAAAACAAGGCAAGACTTCATGAATGAACTCAGTGGATATATATGTTTCATAAGGAAACCCCTTAAATCGGGATAAAAAGACTAATGCGTTTACAGTCTATAACTATATCGTGAAAAAGTTAAAAAATCATGCATTTTTTCTAAAACATCTCTTTTAGGTGTTTTACCAAGCGAATCGGTTGCTTGACTTTATGTCGGTAGAGAAGAATGTGGGAGAATATAAGGTATTAAAGGTATCTTAGTGTTGTTTTGTCATAGTGTATAGTGAGTGCGGGCGTTGGCGCGTATTAAAGGCGTTTCGCAAGGGATGGGGTTTATTTTGTTGCATTTTTTTCGATGACCCTTTAAACAGCACATTAGAACGTTTGCATACATCTTGATGGAGAACGAGAGGATGAAAAAACGTATCATAGGCCACAGAGGGGCTGGCGTTTGTGCGCCTGAAAATACCCTCTATGCGCTTAAGGTCGCACACGATTTGGAGTTAGAGCATGTTGAGTTTGATGTGCGCCTGACACGGGATCTTGTTCCCGTAATTTCCCATGATAATAGCCTTATCCGATGCGCGCATAAGGATATTTTGATATCCGATTCACTGTACGCTGATATTAAAGACATAAACCTCGCCGCGCATTATGCGCTTGACGATCTCAATGAAACCATCCCGACATTGCAGGAATATCTGACAGAATCCAAACGTTTGGGTTTGCATTGTCAGGTCGAATTTAAGCCGAACGCGGATGATAAGGACGTTCTGGTTTCGTTGGTGACAGATATTCTGGACGATTTTTATAAAGACGCGAGCGAAGACGAGAAACCCCTTGTGACGAGCTTTTTCGCTGAGTGTTTGGCGGACTTTAAGGTGAAGTCAAAGCTGGATTATAAGACCGGCATGCTGGTTAAAGTCGAAGAAACATCACTTTGGAAGAAGTACGCCGAAGAGTCTGGCTGTGATTTTATGCATCTACACGCATTGTACCTCACGGATGCAATCGCAGAGGATGTAAAAACATCAGGGCGCAGAATTAACGGGTTCCATTTAAACCATCCGGAATTAGCGCGGCAGGCCATAGCGCGCGGTTGTGAGAAATTCACCTGTGATGTGCCGGATGTTTTTGCGGAGATTAAAATTTGAAATACTAAACAAAACGGATTTAGAAATAATCATTAGCCTAGGAGAAGAGTGAGAATGGTTGAAAGTGTAGATAAGAGTCACATTGTAGGACATAGGGGTGCTGGTAACGCGGCGCCGCCCAATACAATGGCAGCATTGAAAAAAGCAGTAGAGTTGGGGTTAGAGTGGGTTGAGTTTGATGTCCATTTGACATCCGATGACCAGTTGGTCGTCGCTCATGAAAAAGATCTGTCTAATTTGCTTGGTGAAAACGTTATCGTTTCCGAGCGAACATTCGAAGATTTATACGATGTCGATCTCGCCAGAGATTTTAAGGGCGCACGCGGCGAAGAGCACATGCCCCGCTTTGAAGAGGTTCTTGAGTTTTGTTTGGAACACGATCTCAGAACACAAATCGAATTAAAGGCCAATGGTGATGATGCAAAGACATTGGCGAGCGCTGTTGTCGCAACATTGAGCCAACCCCAATATGCCTTCCCCGAAGGGAAGGGGCCGTTGATTACAAGTTTTGAGCCGGAATCTTTGAGAGCGGTGAACGCGGCATCGGGTAGCCAAATTGATACAGGGCTGTTGATCCATACGCATGAAAATGGCCAATGGAAAGAAACCGCGCAAGATACAAACCCGACCTATATCCATTTTTATGGCGGTGCGTTTGAAGAGAGCATAAGGCTTCCTGCTAAGTTTGGTGATGATGTTAGGGCAGCCGGATATAAACTCAACGCATTTAAGGTGAATACTGTTGCCGATGCGCGAGCCGCTATTGCTGCGGGCGCGGAGCGTTTTACCTCTGATGAGCCTGAAATCTTATTGGGCGTAAAGGATACAAAGCCCAAGATTGGTATAGAGAATAAAGGCGATGTTAGCTTTGATACGGTTGTTATTCCTGTCGGTGGATACGGCACGCGTATGGGCGAAATCACAAAGGCCATACCAAAGGCTATGCTGCCTGTGGGAACGAAGCCATTGATTATGCATGCCGTTGACGAGGCATTAGAAGCGGGCGCAAGCCGCATCATAATCCCATGCCGCCCCGAAGATGTTGATTTGTTCGAGAAACAATTCTTTGGTAGCGAAGGGCGCAGATCGGTCATTCAGCAAAATAAAAGAGATGAATTATTGGATGAAGGGAATGCGTTCAAAGACGTTGTTGAGGTCGTGCCTATTTATGCAAAAGAAGGCCCCGCATCAACAATCGCGCAGCTTGTTAAAGAAAGAAAAATCGGAAACTTTGGCGTTATTCTACCCGATGATTTAATCGTAGGTGAGCAAGGCGCGATGAAGCAGATGGTTGAGAAGTTTAAGGGCACAGGCATGCCGACAATCGGTGCAAGGCGTGTGGAAGACAACGAAAAGAACAGTAATGTGACATTCGTAAAGATGGAAGAACGCGACGACGGTGCTTCGATTACTACAACGATACAAATTAAACCCGGTAAAGATGATCCTGTATCCAGAAACGGTACAGCAGGGCGCTATATCTTTACGTCTGATTATGTCGATACGGTCAATGATATTGATACGGAAGGTTTGAAAGAGGTGTCGATGAGCGCGGTTGTGCGTCACTATGCTCAAAATGGCGGCGTTGGCGTTGCTGAACTTGAAGATGTCACGTTCTATGATTGCGGCGACATGGGCGGTTATATGCGAGCGACGGCGGCGTTTATTCCTTCGGATATTCTGACGCAACAGTTCTTGTTGAAGAATGACAAGGTTTCGATCATGAACCATGATTCCCAAAAGGGTGATATGGCACGGAGCGCTAACGGTGTGGACAAAAACAAGGCACATCTGAATGGTGATGTGCATGACGCAGAGCATGATGATTTGCATGAAGATGAAGTTATTCCACATATGGATGAAGACGATCACGAGCAGCGCACTGGTGACACTCCGGGGCCTGTATAGGCGGAGCATTTTCATAGCGCAGCGTTTTATTTTCTTTAAAGTCCCGATCTTCGGGGCTTTTTTGTTTCTTTTTGTGTGTGATATCTGTTATTTTTTATAAAAATAAGAATAGGGTGCCATTATTAATGAGTGTTGAAAATATCACATTGAAGTTCAAAGATGGAAATCAGGAGCACGTCGATTTCTTTGCTTCTGAAACAGATAAAAATCTAATCACCGAATTTTTACAATATGCACACGATGAAAAAATCGTTTATTACGAAGCGCTGGTTGATCAGGATGCTTTGTCAGATCTGATTGGTGACTTGGAAGGTAAGACAATCAGTGATGGTGTCTTGAACTTGTCTTATCTCGAATTCTGGACGATTCATACACTGTATAATATGCATAAACGCCGGATAGAGGAGTATGATGATTTTTCCTTTGCTGCGTTCTCTGCTGTCTTCAATGCCTTAGAGCAAGGGGCAAGCGCTGTTTTCTCTTCTAAAAGAGATCGGGGTTAAAATGCCGAAAGATGTTCTGAAAAACCTAACGTTAGATGTGATGATCGAGCATATTGCGCGCGGTCACGCTTATCACAAACACGTACAGGGCGAGGATAAAGCGCCCAGTATGCAAGGTATCAATGCCTTTACATCGACATATGATAATAATGGCGTTTCTCTTGGCGTGGACTTGAAAATCGAAACTCCGCTGGATTTGAAACATTACATCAATCATTTGATTGATGATCCGCAAACCATCGGGTTTGTTAATCCGCGCAATGGTTCTGTCACATTATATAATACAGGCGATAATGTTTTGATGCACTTTAATCAAAATGATGGAGAGCATGATTATGGCTCTATATACAGATACCATGATAGCCGCTCTGATTATTTTGACATGCAAGATGCAGCCGAGGGGCTGCCTTTTGAGCATTCTCGCCACCTCTATCAAACGCTTGATAATGATCGCTCTGGCGGGTCTGTACGCCGTGCGCTCGACACCATGATTGTAAAGATTCAGCGTGAGCCTGAGAAATTTACGTCCAAGCCCACGACGCATGTTGAGCATGCGCGCTTTATCAGTGCGTTGGAAAATCATGCGCGCCCCGGGCGAAAAGACGTACAGGGAGCAAGGAATAATGAAATCCTGCATAGTGATGATTATGCCGCCACCCATGAGCGTAATATCTTCGGCCCGCCCAGTGTAACAACGCCGCGCGTTGCGTCCTTGGCTGTTGTTAATAAGGAGAGTGCCGGCATCTTTGTTCTGGCACAAAAACTAAAAGACAATGGCGCTCTTGATCGTTTGGAATCGGAAGATTATGGTCCTGATGAGCGACCAAGTTTGGATATGTTTTAAGATCATCTTGTCGTGATATTTTAAACGTATTATGTGCGTGATTAACGCCCGAATTGATCGAATATAGCCAATGTTTTTTTGCTGATATGGTGTTCTATGCCTTCTGCGTCAAATTCCGCAACATCTGCCGGAACGCCCAGCCTTATTAAGAAATCTAAAACAATCTGGTGGCGCTCCTTGCATTTTTTAGCCAATTTAAGCCCTTTATCGGTCAGGAAAATAGACCTGTAGGGTTTGCTTTCTATATATCCCTCATCTCTAAGTCGATTAAGCACCTTACTGGCGGTTGGGTTGGATACACCAAGGCGTTTTGCCAGATCACTTAGGCGGGCTTCTTGGTGAGCCTCGATCAGGTCGGCAATCAGTTCAACATAATCTTCTTTTGTTTCTGTTTGGTGCGCTTCACGGACACGTGAAAACCATTGTGCTTGGGTTTTGGCGTCAACCAATTTGGAGCTCGGGGCGGTCATGATAATCCTTCCGTGTGTGATGTGGGTTTTGACATGTGGGTATATGTCAGGGCAATGATGAATATGGCGGCTTGGATCACAACAATAAGCGGCGCAGTGTCAACATTCATGTGAAAGCTGATAATGGTTCCGGCAAGGCAGGAAAAGACGGAAACACAAATTGCGATGATGAGCATACGGTCAAATGATCGGGAGAGTAAAAACCCTATCGCGCCTGGTGCAATCAGCATGGCAATGACCAGTATAATACCTGCGGCCTTCAGGGAGGATACAACCGTCAGGGATAGCAACACCAAAAGCCCGAAATGTAAAACACGTACAGGCAAGCCAATAACGTGGGCATGGGCAGGGTCAAAGCAATAGAGCATAAAGTCACGGCGCTTAATCAACATAACGGCGCTGCATAGCAGGGCGGTTGTGCCTGTTTCGATCAAATCTTGTTGTGAGATGCCCAGCACATTCCCGAACAGCACATGCATAAGGTGAATATCGGTTTGAATATGGGTGAGCAGAACAAGCCCAAAGGCGAACATGCCTGAAAAAACAATACCCATAACGGCGTCTTCCTTAACGCGGCTGTTCTCTCGCAAATACCCTGTCGTAAGGGCGCAGGACAACCCCGCGATAAATGCGCCAATCCCAAGTGGTATCCCTGCAATATAGGCGAGGGCGAGGCCGGGCAAGATGGCATGCGACACCGCATCGCCCATCAGTGACCAACCCTTCAAAATTAGGAAGCATGAGAAAATCGAGCACACCACGCCAATGAACAGGGAGATCATCAAGGCGCGCTGCATGAAATCATAGCTTAGCGGTTCGGCAATAAGGGTGTAGAGCGTCATCATGCTTGTGTACGTCCCCTGATTTTACGCCCTAGAACACCGTATTTCGGCGCAAATATGAACGCTGCGAGAAAGATGAGCGTCTGTAAACTCACGATAAGGCCGCCTGTATTGGCGTTTAGGAAATAGCTGATATAGGCGCCCAGTGCGCTTGTTATTGTTCCCAAGGCAATGGATATGATGATAAGCCGCCCAAAACGATCCGTGAGCAGGTAAGCGGTTGCGCCGGGGGTGACGACCATCGCAATGACCAAACACGCCCCTACGGTCTGTAATGCGGCAACCGTGGCTGCGCTGAGGAGGGTGAAGAACATAATTTTTAGCCCCGTGACGGGCAACCCGACGCTTTGCGCATGGCGCTCATCAAAAAATATAGCAACCAGATCGCGCCATTTTAGGCTGAGTGCGACAAGGCATGTGACCGATATAATCACCACCTGCTGTACATCATAGTCGGAAATGGACAAAATGTTTCCCAGTATTATGGCTTGGATATTAACGGCGGTGGGGTTGATCGAAACCAAGAGCAGGCCAATGGCAAAGAATGTGGTGAAAACCAAGCCAATAACGGCATCTTCGCGCAGTTTTGTGGATTTTTTAACCAGAGTCATGGACAGCGCGGCCAGTAATCCGGCAAAAAACGCACCGATTGCGTAAGGGATGGCCAGTAAATATGCCAAGGCAACCCCCGGTACAATAGCGTGAGAGAGCGCATCGCCCATCAATGACCAGCCCTTTAACATCAAGTAGGAGGATAAAAAGGCGCATGTGCCGCCAACAAGTGCACATATCCATATGGCGCGGGTCATATAGCCGTAGGTAAAGGGCTCCAACAGGTAATCAATCATCTGTTTCAACCTTCTTACTGCGGCCTTTCTTGGTTTTGACAATTTGCTGACCACCTTGCGCGCCATACAGGACGAGGGGGCGTTCATCATCGGTCAAAACGGTCACGCCGCGTTCGTCGCTATCGTCATGAAGGTCGCTGCCGAAGAGGCGATGATGACGGAGCATGCCACCGAACACTTTTGACAGATTGTCTTGTGTGAAGGTGCTTTCCACGGAGCCGTGAGCCAATATTGTCCGATTTATGAGTGCCACGTCGTCACAAAAATGCGGAACACTTCCGAGGTTGTGCGTTGAGACGATAATCAGGTGCCCGTCATCGGCAAGGGTGTGAAATAATTCAATCAGCGAGTCTTCGGTTTTGATATCAACGCCGGTGAAGGGTTCATCAAGCAAGATAATCTCGCCTCCTTGCGCGAGGGCGCGCGCCACAAAGATGCGCTTTTTCTGTCCGCCGCTAAGCTCACCGATTTGGCGTTTTCGATATGCGTTCATATTCACGCGTTCCAGTGCCTTATCAACCGCCAATCTGTCATCGGCAGAGGGGATGCGCATAAAGCCCATATGCCCATAACGCCCCATCATCACGACATCTTCGACAAGGACGGGAAAATCCCAATCGACATTCTCGGTTTGTGGCACGTAGGAAACGATATTCTTCTTCAGGGCATCGCGTACGCTTTGTCCGGCAATGGTGATCGTGCCCGTTGTGGGTTTTAAAAACCCCATTATGGCATTGAACAGGGTTGATTTCCCTGCGCCGTTAACGCCAACAAGTCCGCAAATGATCCCCTTGCGAAACGTGATGGTAACATCGTGCAGCGCGGTTAACCCGTTGGGGTAGGTGACACTGACCTGATTCAGTTTGATGATATCGTCATTCATGGTTCTGGCTTTTCTGGTTTTCTAACGCGGTTTTAAATCCTGCGGCGATGGTGTTGGTTGTAACCCGTAATAAATCAAGATATGTCGGCACGACGCCGTCTGCTGTGCTGAGTGAATCAACATATAAAACACCGCCGTAAAGCGCGCCCGTTTCGGCGGCAACCTGCACAGCAGGGCGCGGGGATATGGTGCTTTCGCTAAAAACAACGGGGATATTATGGGCACGTACAGCGTCAATAACTTTGCGCACCTGTTGGGGCGTGCCTTGCTGTTCGGCGTTGATCGGCCAAAGGTACATTTCCTTCATCCCCATATCTTTTGCGAGATAGCTAAATGCGCCTTCGCTGGTCACTAGGTAGCGTTTGTTTTCGGGTATGTCGGCAAGGGCGCGATCCATGTCGGCGCGCAAGGCCTGTATTTTGATAACATAATCATGGGCGTTGCGATTGTAAGTTTCGGTATTATCAGGGTCAATATCAACAAAGGCCTTGCGGATATTTTCAACATAAATCAGGGCATTTTCTGTCGACATCCACGCATGGGGGTTGGGCTTGCCGCTGTACGTGCCTTCATAAATGGATTGGGGGATGATGCCATCAGATACCACAATATTGGGCACATCCTTTACGTCGCGCAAAAACCGCGTGAACCAGCGCTCCAGATTAAGGCCGTTCCAGAAAATAATATCTGCCCCTTGTGTGCGGACAATATCTTGCGGGGTTGGTTGATAGTCGTGAATTTCCGCCCCCGCTTTTGTAATCGATTCTACGCTTGCGGCGTCGCCCGCGACATTGCGTGCAATATCGGCGATAACGGTAAAGGTTGTGACGGCTTTTATCTTTTTTTTCGCAAATGCAGGGGGAGCAAACAATCCTGAAGCCGCGATAATGAACAGACTTAAAATGATATTTTTAGACACGATACAGCCTATGATTAGTTAGTAGGTACTTCAAAGTTTAGCACTTGCTAATTCCTTGCGCAATAGCTGTGTTTAAAACCGCAGTTTTCAAGGGGTAAGCGCTATAAAATATTCGGGTGTGGAGAGAAGGAAAATAATAATAACCATCCGGGGCGGCTTTGTGCGATAATGATTACATAGGGATGTTAAATTAAAAGCGCTCATTATCCTTTTGATATCTTGGGTGTTTTGTAAAAAGTGCGATGCGTTTCTCTGTAAGAAGGAGGGAGGAACGGCGCGTACAGAAAAGTTTTTATGACTTTGAGTGCAGGAAACATACTCGATGCCGCGCAGTCTTCGCGGCTCACAGCAATAAAGCAAACGGCCAGGAAACTGGACGAAACATCTGTGCGCCTTGCAACTGGGCTGGATGTGAACAGTGCGCTGGATGATCCGCAGAATTACTTTGCCGCTTTTGCCTTGCGTAATAAGGCGGCAGACCTCACCCGATTATTGGATGGCATTACCCAGAGCATCCGCACTGTGGAGTTGGCCGAAGACGGGCTGCAGGCTGATTTGAAAATTCTGGATCAGGCCGAAAGCTATTTACTGGATCTCGAGCAAAAATATCGATCAGGCGAAATTGAAACACAGGCTGTACAGGGGGGCTTTCAACCCACCAATGAAACAGATGTGACGTTCGCAGGCGTGGGGGACTTGGCCGTCTATGTCGGAAGTCAGGACTCACCGAGCTCAGGATCAATTACGGTTATTGATGATAATCAGGTTACGTTTGATGGAAATTACTGGCGGCGGAAGGCTTTCAATTATTCGATTACACCCGATAGTGTTCTAACGTTTGAATTCAGAAGTAGCCTCGAGCCGGAAATTGCCGCGATTGGTTTTGATAATGATACAAATTTCAGTAACGGCAATTCGCACTTTTTCTTTCTGCACGGCACACAAACCAGCGGCATAACCTATGACGCGCCCGTTGCGACCTATGATTATGACGGATCAGGCAATTGGGTAGAGGTGGAGATACCGGTTGGGACATTCTTTACGGGTAATTTCGCCAACATAACATTTGTGCATGACGATGATGCTTTGCCTTACGGTAATGCAAGCTACCGAAACATCACGCTGCGTGAGGGCGCAAAACAAGTCGGGCCAACAGTTGAGCAGGCGACCAGAGATCTGGCTTCGGAGTATATTAAAATCGTTAGCCAAATTGATGCTATTGCCGAGGATGCCAATTATCGCGGTATTAATCTGTTAGGCGGCGAAGATCTTGTAACAGATTTCAATCGGAATCGCACAACGTCCCTGACCAGTAAGGGCGTGGATGCAACCTATAACGGCCTGGGTTTGGATGTTGATGATTTCGATTCTATCGAGGCGGTGCAAAAGAAAATAGATCAAGTGCGCAAGGCAAGGCAGACCTTGCGTCGTTACAGTGCAACGCTTGCGAATAATTTTGATGTAATAAAGATGCGTTATGATTTTATCCGTAATCAAATCAGTACGGCAAAGTCAGGGGCGGATGATTTAACTCTTGCCGATCAAAATGAGGAGGGCGCAAACATGCTCGCCCTACAAACCCGTCAACAAATCCAATTCAGTATTTTAGCGCAACCACCGGCGAATATATTGTCGATCCTATCGTGACGGCGCTAAGGGGGAATCATGCAAAATCATTTACTATTATTGAGTGTGTTGGTCATTACCGCGTTGGTGCCATCCCTGTCACACGCCCAAGTCTGCGGCTCTGACGGGCGGACGCTGTTTCAATGTGTTTTTGAAAACGCGACGCAACAGGTGACAATTTGTCTTGACAATGATGCGGTTCGTTATGCTCTGGGCATTGTCGGGGAAGAGTCCATTGTTCAGTTGAGCCAAGGCGTTGACAGTATCAGTTATACCGCCGGCGCGCCTGATGGATCAAAAGCGCACGAACTGGCTTTTTATGCGAAGGCGGGCGTTCATCATTTTGTTTTTGCACCAACCATAGCAACCAGTACGACCCTGTCGATTATTTCGAACACAAAGGAACGCCGCGACTATACGTGCGCACCCGCAAGCATCACGCCGCAAGATCCAAAGCAAGGTATCGGGCAGTTGATCCCCATATTGTCCGATGGTCAAAGCAGGCTAGCGGCTTGCCGCAAAAGCGCGGAATATAGGGAAAATCCTGCGGCTTGCCTTGGGCGGATACAAAAAGCCTGCCGATTGATCTTTGCAAGTACGGGGCAGCCCTGTGAAGAGAGCGAGCTTGATGTATGGAATGGTCTAATGGCTGAGGCACTGGCCAAAGTCGTTGCCCATTACAATGATGCTGACTTTACCGCAAAGATGATACAGGCACAGAAAATATGGGAAACCAGCCGCGTTGCCGATTGCGCCGTTGCGGGCGGAACCGTATTTAACACCTATGTTCCGGAAGTCGGTGAACAGGAATGTCTGATTTATTTGGCGGCGCAGCGGCTTCGGTTTCTTGAGGTGATTACGCATGATGCCAGTTTGCGCTAAAAACAAACAGGGCGGTGGGATGCGCTCTATGTCGTAAGGCACTGTCATTTCCGCGTGTCTTCTATTGTATGTATGATTTTGCAGTGCTTGGAAAGGTCTTGAGTGGTGGGCGGTACAGGGATTGAACCTGTGACCCCTTGCGTGTCGAGCAAGTGCTCTACCGCTGAGCTAACCGCCCACTCTTATATTTGCGATAGGGGGATAGTCGTACTGGCATTCGCAGAAAATTTCAAGCGTAAAAATAAATAAAGCGATGCAATGCTAAGACGCTAATACGTCTTCAACCTGTTGCACCAGATCATTGAGGTGAAAAGGCTTAGAGAGCACTTGTGGCTGCTCTTGTTCTTTCATGTCTTTGTGGCGCTCCATGATCATTGCGGCAAATCCGGTAATAAACATGATTTTCATTTCGGGGTGCAGATCTGTCGCTTTTTGCGCCAATTCAATCCCGTCAATGCCGGGGATTACAATATCAGTGAGCAGAAGGTCGAAGGTCGCATCTTCTTTTAGAACGCTGAGCGCTTCACTGCCGTTTGTTCTGGAAACAACGTCGTGTCCGGCGCGCCCAAGGGCGATAACCAGAAAGTTCAGCATTGATTTGTCGTCTTCGGCCAACAATATGCGCGCCATGTGTGTTCCATTCAATCGTCAATGAGAGTGCAATGCGCGAGTGTAGATAAAAAACACATGGTTAGGCAAATATTTTATACGAATGCCATAAATTGTTTTCCGGCGGTATGCCAACTGAAATTATCTTGAACATAGCGTACGCGGGCGGTCTCATCGGTATTTTGTATGATTTCTTTGGCCAGGGCGGCCAGATCATCGCCGAGCAAACCCAAGGTGTCATTGATGATAATGTCCCTTGGCCCCATCACATCATAGGCAACGATAGGCAAACCACAGGCGAGTGCTTCGATTAAAACAATGCCGAATGTATCGGTTTTAGAGGGGAACACAAAAACATCGGAGGCGCGATAATAATCCGCGAGTTCTTTCCCTGCCTTTTTACCGACAAAGAGCGCATCGGGGTATTTTCTTTCTAATTCGTGACGGACAGGCCCATCGCCAACCATCACTTTGCTTCCCGCCCATTCCATATCGAGGAACGCTTCCAGATTTTTTTCCAGAGCAATGCGCCCGACATAAAGGGCAATTGGTGCTTTTATGTCGGTTAAGATGGTTTTTTTGCCCGGATGAAACACCGTAAAATCAACGCCGCGCGTCAGGTGCTTCATGGGGGTGTCGAATTGCCACTGCTTCAATTGATCTTCAAGGCTTTGCGTGGAGACGAATAGTGTTGAGGACGGAGCGTGGAAATGCCGCACAATGCGAATGGCCTGTTTGTGCACGGCCTTATAGAGCGGCGGGATCAGCCAAGCAAAGCGTTTGGCAACGTAATCAGGGAATTGCGTATGGAATGATGTCGTGAACGGTAGATTGTTTTTGATACAATATTTGCGCGCCGCCCAGCCAAGTGGCCCTTCGGTGGCAATATGAATTTTGTCGGGCTTGAAATCCCTTATCATGCGCTTCATACGGCGATAAGGGCGGATAACCAGTTTAATTTCAGGGTAAAACGGCATGGGGATGCTGGCGGCGAAGTCGGCGGGGCCAATGACCTCTGCTTTGTGGTTCAGCACCAGCAGTTCTTTGCGTAAATATTCGTATGTACGTACAACGCCGTTAACCTGCGGATGCCATGCGTCACTGATGATTAGAACTTTCATAGACATTTTTCGTATTCGGCTTTACAATTGGGTGCAGGGCGAAACCCCTGAAAATTATATTCACCCTAATCGCGATTGTAATCATGCTCAATAGATTTTTTAAAGCACCCGCTGCGTATATGCTTATTTTCGGGCTGTCTGTTTCTGCCGTGGGTATGACATCAACGTACGCGTATGCGCAACAATGCAATGCGCCATATGAAACGATAACGCGCCTCCACCATCCTGATCCGGGGGCGTTTATGGTGTGGAATACAATTTATGGCGAGGAAGGGCGACAGGAAAAGTTCGCGTCTGCGATTGCGCAAGATGATGGCGGTGTGATCGCCGCGGGTCAGGTTGTTATGACCGCAGGTGTCCGCCCGTCATTATTGTTGGTCGCGTTTGATAAGCGCGGACGTAAGGCTTGGGAAAAAATTCATGGCATCCCATATCTGGATGGCGTGGTGAAAATTTTACAGGATGGGGGTGGTTCTGTAATTTTGGCAAATCAAAAGCCAAATGAAAAAGACGGCAATATCTGGATGGGGTTCTTCGATGGGGCAGGGCAATTAAAATCACAAAAAATAATCAAGAACCCATCACAAAATCTGCATGCCAACGATATACAACCAAGGGTTGGTGGCGATGGGTGGGTTGTTACAATGTCATCTATCCATGGCGTGGTAAAAGGCGAGGCAGAATTACAAAAAAATGCGACCGTTTTAATACTCGACCGTGAAGGAAAACAGGTTGGCAACCGTTCTTATATTTTAGGGAAGAAAACACAGGTTTCAAACCTCGGTGTATCGAAATTTAGTGATGATCGCTATGGTTATATCGCAACGGGGTATTTCGAAAACAACGAAGGGAAGAATATCGGGTGGGCTTTGCGCCTTAATCCTGATTTGTCGATTGTTTGGCAAAGGGAGTTTAGTCGCGGTATTTCGGCCAATGTCGTGTCCTCTGTGAATGATGGGCATGGGGGTGTACTTGTTGCAGGGAATATTAAAGCAGCCGATTCAAAGGCTGGCGGTGTTTGGCTTGCGAAGCTCGAAGATGCAGACGGCAGCATGCGCTGGCAACGTTATTATATGGGTGAAACAGAAGAGCATACATATAGTGTGCGCGGGGTAAGCGTTAATAAAGATGGTTTGATTGCTTTATTGATGATGGCAAAATTTGATGAAAAGGATTCCGCGCAACAGCAGAGCGACCCATCTGCTCAGGATAAAATGTCAGGCTTTGGAATCACCAGTCAAAGCGATTACGCGCACCTGCTAACGCTTTCCCCGCGCGGGATAACGCTATCGGGTGATGCCTTTTATTATGGGCAGGGTGTCTTCTTGTCACAGTTATTGGAGGATCTGTCAGGTCGCCGTGTGATGGTTGGGTACAGCTTTGTGGAGCCTGATAAAACAGAACAATTGCAAAGGGAAGCATTACAGCCTAAAAACACACCTTTGCAGGAAGATGGTGTTGTTAACCTGCCGGATGTCGAATTGTCGGATAAGGCAAAAACGGGATTGGCATTGTTACAGAAGAAAATTGATGCCCAAACAGTGATTAGCCAAAATGAAGACGTACAAGGCGCAGAAGAATCGGCTAACACAGCAAAGGGAATGGGCGGTCTTGTGCAAAAAGGCTGGGTGGTTGTTGGTGATATGCCAGACCCGTACGTTGATCCATGCGAGTAATATATAATACTTAAAAAACAAAGGGTTGTTATGAGTTCTGAAGGTAATGAATTGACTGTTGTTGTGTCGGAGGCGTGTGAGGGCTTGCGTGCGGATAAGGCGTTGAGCACTTTATGTGGGGAGACGCTATCGCGTTCGCGCATCAGGAGCTTGATCGACGCCAAGCAGGTTCGGGTTAATGGCGATGTTTTGAAAGCCCCGTCACTTAAGGTGCAGGAGGGAGATTGTTTCGTGCTCACGATACCGCCGCCAACGCCGACTACCGCTGCGGCAGAGGATATTCCGCTGAATATTGTATATGAAGATGATGATCTTCTTGTGGTGAATAAAGCCGTAGGGATGGTTGTTCATCCCGCTGCCGGTCATTGGAGTGGTACGCTGGTCAATGCCTTGAAATTCCATTGTGGGGACAGCCTTTCAGGGATAGGCGGAGAGATCAGGCCGGGGATTGTGCATCGGTTGGATAAGGACACGAGCGGCCTTATGCTTGTGGCGAAAAATGACCATGCACATCAGTATCTTAGTGAGCAACTTGCAGATCGTAGTTTAAGTCGTGTGTATCATGCACTTGTTGTTGGTGTGCCCATGCCCCCCAAGGGCGTGTTGGATAGACCGATAGGGCGTCACAAGCATGATCGCCTAAAGATAAGCGTGATGAGCAATGCATTGAAAGACGCGCGCACGCATTATGTGGTGTTAGAGCGCTTTGGTGAGGCGTGCTCTTTGGTTGAGTGTCGCTTGGAAACGGGGCGCACGCATCAAATTCGTGTGCATATGGAGGCTTTCGGGCATCAGTTGATTGGCGATAAGCTTTATGGCGCGCAGCCAACCTTGCTAATGTCAAAACTTAGAATTGAGGGGTATCCCACTGATACCATTAAACATATATTATCCCACACTCATCAAACTCTGCATGCCAAGGAAATCAGCTTTATTCATCCTGTCACCGAAGAGCGTATGAGTTTTAGCTCTGAATTGCCGGACGATTTTGCTAACATACTGAAATTATTGGAAAAAGAAACATAATTTGTATTTACATAAAATTGTATGTATTATGAAAGGGTATAGAAAAGAATTTAAGCGATGTGTGTGTTTTAATCCTTTTTGGACATGATTGTTAAAAGTGTTGAGTTAAAAACGAAACGCGCCGAATACTATCCCAGATAGGCGCGACAATAAGAAAATGAAGTTTAAAAAACCATAAGTAATAAATTCAACCGCCTTCACGGGCGGTTCTTTTTTTGTGTGTATTGCACGCAATTATAACGTGGTATATTTTGTTGGTATAGGCGCGTTATTTTGACGGGTTTTAATCCAGAATATCCTGCCAATGCCGCGCCATGTGATTGAGTGTGAAATGATCGCTGAGGGTATAAAGGTCGATTGGTTTATCGATTGTTTGCGCAATATCCCGTCCGAAGGGCGCAATTTTTGTTGTGATGATGCTGCCTTCGGGGATATAGAGGGTGCTGCCGATGGGAAGGGTCAGCGATAATCTGTGATAGGCATGTATTGTGCCGCCGAACGGGTCGGGGTCGCTCGCGTTACTGATCGCGACTTCTCCGTTTAATGTCGCGCCATTGAGGAATTGTTTCTCAAGACCAAACGAAACCCCTGTATCGCCCGCAAGGAAACGTCCCGCGCTGAGTTTTGCCGTGATGTCTTGGCGGGGAATATCGTACCAAAGATGCGCTTGCCCGCTTGTCACCTGAAGGCCGTTAAGCCCTGTGTTAAGCGATGTGTGCGGATCACGCCTGAAAGCTTGCCAGAGCTCCGCGCCGATGGCAAAGCGTGAACTTATGGGGCGGTATAGGATTTCGCCGCCAAACCCCGCATAAAATTCTTCCAGATAGCCAGCGCTCAGGGCGGTGTGCAGTTCGGGCGTGATGCTGTGGGTATAGCCGAGATAGGCGCGATCAACGCCAAAGAAGCGATTGCTGAACGCGCTCACGTCGCTGCGCACAGGAAGCAGGGCGGGCGCCCTTATTTTGTCGAGCTTATGGAGGTTGTCAGCCAGATTAGCGCGCAGCGTGATGGTGGAGTGAAACCCAAGGAAGGGCGATGTTTCGACGGTGGCCAGAGCCGAGGAGCGATAGAGTATGCCTGTATCTTCTTCTGAAAGGCTGAGTTGATTTTCCAGTGTAATGGATGCTTTGACGCTCTTTCGTGTGTCTGGCTCTTCTGCGTCGGGTTTTGACGCCGTGGGTTCGGTTTCTGCGGGGGCGGGTATTGTGATGTTTTGCGCGTTGATCTGCGCGTTGTTCCAAATTTCATTAGGGCTGCGGTTCTTGTTGCGAAAGGCATTGTCGATATCCTCGCGCAGTAATGTAACCGAAGAGCCGCGCAAACCTTTCTCTTTCAGAATTAGGGTGATTTCGTTGATGTCGTTTGCGCTGTGGGCGGTGATGTGGCGCGCGGCGCGTCCGATATATTGCGGCGCGGGGCTGTGTTCGGGGATGTCCAGCTCTGCATAAAGATGCTGTTTATCCACTGTGATGCCTGTTAGGGCGATGTCATTGTCCTGTGCGGTTATGTACATGCCGTCAATGTCGGTGGTGTTTGGACGCGCGGGCAGCAGTTCCGGTGCTTGATAGCTCTTGTGGCGCAGCGGCCATTGTGAGGGGTTCGTTTGTATTGAGATCCTGCCCATGACGCGCTCAGTGCCCTGCATGCCAACGCCTGCGCTGAGCCATTGATTGTGGTTATAGGATAGTCCGATGCCCCATGGTGCGGGCGCATCAAATCCTGATTGGCTGCTTTCTGCTGTATATCGGTCTGAACCATAATCCAGCTTGAGAGACAGGCCGTTATAGGGTAGGAAATATTCAACGCCGCCAAAGAAACCGACCTTATCGCCTGAAAACCAATCTGACGGGAGGTTCGGCGTTTCGCTGGATAAATCTCTGGTTTGGGAAAAATGCTTGCCGAAGATCTTGAGCGGGTTGTCGAATTGCGCGGAGGTGCCAAAGCGTCCCCATCCTACCCCTGCGGTAAAATCAAAATCCTGATAACGCTTTGTGAGGGCGAGATATTCACCCGCCATTCTTTTGTGCCCAAGCGCGGATTGCACGCCAATAGCCAGTGCGGGGCGGTGCGCGCTTTCCTTAAGTATCCGTAATTTGAAATCAACCCCCGGAAGCAAGCGGTTGGCCTTTTTCAAGATGTTTGATGTTTCGGCAGTTTGCCTGAAGGTGATGGAGAGCGGATCAGCGATTTGCACGCCAATAAATCCGTGCACAAAGGGATCAAGGGTAGAGGCGCCGATTTGGATTGTGCCTGTTTGGCTCATGCGGGCGCTTGGGACGGTGTTCAACCCCAAAAAACCCGTGGCCGCGGGAGTGTAAATATTATCCTGATGTCCATACGCAAAAAAAGGGGATGAGAGCAGGCTCCCCGATATAAGAAAAATAAGACGTGTTTTGCCTGATATCATGCGTGCAGACGGTTGGGATATGGGGCTTGTGTCAGAGGCGACACACACCTGTATTGTCACTTAAATACAACCGTGTGTCAAAGGGCGGTAATCATTGCACAACCATAGGATAATATATTAGAAAAATAAGGTAATACATGTTTTTGTTTTTGTGGAGCTGTGCGTGCTGGGCGTTTCAATCGTAATATTGCTATCTAGTTTGATATTTTTAGTGGGGTTTTTTGCATTGCGATGCCACGCGTTAAGGGGGGGATTCCTGACTCTACCATGGTTTATGACATTATTAATGCGTCTGATCACGGCCAGATTATTTTTGACGAAAATGAAAAGTTTTTAAAATGTAATGAATTGGCTTCATCAAGGCTTTTTACCATCATGGATAGTAATTTAAAAAAGATCACGCAATCCAAGTTTTTAAACTATCTGTATGATCATGCTGTTGATTTTGATGAAAATATTAAAAACACAATCATGAACCAGTTCGAGCCGGAGAATGCACCGGATTTCAGAGAGGTTATCTATTTAGACCGTACGCGCTTATGTCTTGTTCATGCCCGTACAACCAATGCGGGGCTGACGTTATTCACACTCATTGATATCAGTATGGGGAAAAAGAGGGAGGAAAACTTTAAGCAATTGAATATTATGAATTATCAATTGATGCAGGCGATCCAATCGACAGCCACAGGTATGATCATCAGTAATCCTAAGGAGGGTAATAACCCTGTCCTTTTTGTGAATGAAGCATTTTGTAAGGTAATGCACTGCAAGGCAGAGGATTTGATCGGCGATGATTTCAACAGTCTGATGACGATGTTTATTGATAAAGAGGCGCGGGCTAAAATCTCAGGCGCCTTGGAGCGCGCTGAAAATGTAGAAATTGAGTTTGCGCATAATTATGATGATAAAACGCAATATTATACAATGACATTATCGCCCGTATATAATGGGCGCACGCTTGATCTGTTTATTGGTTTGTTGTCCGATATCACATTACTGAAACAACGTGAGGCTGAATTCTTTCAGGCGCAAAAGCTGGAATCTCTGGGGCAGCTCTCGGCGGGTATTGCACATGATTTTAACAATATTCTTTCCATTATCGGCGGATATGCGGGGATGACATCTAAAATACTGGATTTGGAACAAGGCACTGCGCTGGATTACTTGGGTAAAATAGAAGCGGCGTCCCGTCGTGGAGCGGAGTTAACGCGTAAGATGCTCACATTTAGTCGGCATAAAGCGATTGAAAAAAGTTGTGTTGATGTGCGCTCTATTGTGCAGGATCAACTCGACCTTATTCTGCCATTGCTTGGGGTGTCGATTGATTTGAAGGTGGATTTGCCCGACCACAATACCAATGTGATCGGTAGCGTCCCATCTATTGGTCAAATCCTGATGAATTTGGTCATAAATGCCCGCGATGCCATGCCTGATGGGGGGCGGTTGGGCGTTACATTGACCTGCCTAAAGGGCAATAAAATTCCCGTGAATGTGGCGATTGCAATGGCAATGAAGGTAAGGGATTGCGTTTGTCTGACGGTGTCCGATACGGGGGTGGGGATGGATGATAAAACGCTCGAGCGTATTTTTGATCCGTTTTTTTCAACCAAAGAGCAGGGCAAAGGAACAGGCTTAGGGCTGTCAGTTGTTTATGGTCTGGTTAAGGAGCTTGGCGGCGTCCTTGATGTTATTACCGATATCGGGCAGGGCACGAAGATGTCCGTTTACCTGCCCCGTAGCTTTGAGGAAGTCGCGCAGGACGCAAATACCATGGATATTGATAGCCACGGTTTGAATGGCTGTACGGCTCTGATTGCAGAGGATGAGCCTGATCTTCTGTCGCTCGTTAAAATAATGCTGGAGGATCTGGGTGTGCGCGTCCTAACGGCAGCCAATGGTGATGAAGCCATGCAGGTGCAAGAGGAGCATGCAGGTGAGATTGATATTCTTTTAACCGATGTTGTGATGCCGGAAATAGATGGTGTGATGCTGGCAGAGCTATTGGCCACAAAGCGGCCTGAAACAAAAGTGGTCTTTATGAGCGGTTATCCGGCGCATGGGCATATGGCGCCTGTTGATTTGCCTGAGGATGCATCCTTTATTTCCAAGCCCGTGGACTTTAAAAATCTGGCGCATGTCTTCTATCAAAAACTACAGGAGAGGGAGGGCATGTCAGGTCTTTTAGCATCACCCCCTCATCAGCAAAGCGCAAAGGGCGCCTACGATTATCGGTCTTGATGGGGGCTGCTTTTTGTTATGTTAATATGGCTTGTGATGGGGCGTGTTGACTGTGGATTTTTTTATCAAACATAACGCCCTCATGGCTTTTCATTGTGCATAACTTGCTGTATCCTTGTTGGTACGATGGAAGACATTCATTATGATTTATGTATTATTGGTGGTGGGATCAACGGCGCGGGCATTGCAAGAGATGCCGCAGGGCGCGGTTTATCTGTCCTTTTGGTTGAGGCACAGGATTTGGCCGGCGCAACGTCGTCCGCAAGCACCAAGCTTATCCATGGCGGCCTAAGATATCTGGAAAATCGAGAATTTTCATTGGTTCGTAAATCATTGAAAGAGCGCGAAATTCTTTATAGAAACGCGCAGCACCTCATCTGGCCGATAGAATGCGTGTTGCCCTTTGACGCGCAAAGGCGGCCTAAGTGGTTGTTGCGTATGGGCTTGTGGCTCTATGATCATTTGGGCGGCGCAAAAACGTTGCCAAATTCAACAATCGTCAATTTTGCCGATGATCCGACAGGTCGCGTTTTGCAGGAGAGCATCAAAAACGGGTTTAAATACGCGGATTGTCAAACCGATGATACACGCCTTGTGATTATGAATGCGGTGGATGCGGCGGCGCGCGGTGCTAAGATTTTGACATATACGCAATGCGATAAACTGGAAATTCACGAAGGACGCTGGCGCGTGGGGCTTAAAGATACGCGCGGCGGTGATGATAGTATCAATATCAGCGCCTCAATGGTTGTGAATGCCACAGGGCCTTGGGTTGGCTCGTTCCTTGACTCTATCGGGTTGGAGGGAACAGACCCCGATTTGCCAACTGTGCGTTTGGTGAAGGGCAGTCATATCATTCTGCCGCGCCAATATGAAGGCGATCACGCCTATGTGCTGCAGCAACCGGATGGGCGCATTGTCTTTGTTGCGCCCTATGAAGGGCAATATACTTTGGTTGGCACAACCGAAGAGGAATATGAGGGAGACCCTCGCGATGCCCGTATTTCGGATGCGGAGATGGCTTATCTTTGTGATGCGTATAACGCAGGGTTTAAACAATCTGTGGCGCGCTCTGACGTTATTTTTACGTATAGCGGCGTGCGCCCCTTACTGGATGATGGTAATGCCAGTGCGTCGCGCGTCACGCGGGAACATTTTATTTATCACCATAAGCGTTATGAGGCACCGTTTCTATCACTATATGGCGGAAAACTGACGGCCTATCGCTCGGTGTCCGAGGAAATTGTTGACCAACTTATGCGGTTATCGGGGCGGATGAATAAAGGTTGGACGGAGCGCGAACCACTGGTTGGCGGCGATATCGGCGATGCGGGTTTTTCAGGGTTTATCGCGCGGCAGAAACAGCAATATCCATGGCTTCCTGATGATTTGCTGCATCGTTATGCACACTCTTACGGCACGCGTATGGATTATTTTTTACATGGTGTTGAGGCTTTGGACGGGCTGGGCGCGCATTATGGTGATCATGTCTATAAGGCGGAAATTGATTATTTGCGCACCTATGAATGGGCGCTTAGTGCACAGGATGTTATTTGGCGGCGTTCAAAATTCGCGCTGCATTTTTCCGATGAAACACTCGCCAATATAGAAGCTGCCTTTTCACCATCTGAATAAACGCAGCATTTCATAAATAAAAAAAAGAGGGGCTTTATGAGCACATATCTTTTATCCATTGATCAGGGAACGAGCAGTTCGCGCGCGATTTTATTTACCCGCGACGGGGACGTACACGCGCTGGCGCAAAAGGAGCTAAAACTCACTTATCCACATGATGGGTGGGTTGAGCAAAATCCACAGGCACTTGTGGATAACACGGTATGGGCTGTGCAAAATGTTATTGCGAAAGCGGGCATTGATGCCTCTGATATTGCAGGCGTTGGAATCAGTAATCAACGCGAAACGACAATTGTATGGGATCGAAAAACGGGTCAAACTGTCTATGATGCCATCGTATGGCAAGACCGCCGGACGGCAGAATATTGTGCAACTTTAAAAAGAGAAAACCTCGAAGACACTATTCGACAAAAAACAGGATTGCTTCTTGATCCGTATTTTTCTGCGACAAAGGTAAAATGGATACTCGACCATGTCGATGGTGCGCGTACGCGTGCCGAAAACGGTGACTTATTATTCGGGACGGTGGATAGCTATTTGTTATGGCACTTAACAAAAGGGGCAGTGCATGCAACGGACATCACCAACGCCTCGCGCACGATGCTCTATAATATAATTGGTCAAAATTGGGATAAAGATCTTCTAAAACTGTTTTCTATACCTGAAAGCATGCTGCCCATTGTTTGTGATAATGCATTTGATTATGGCCGAATCGATTCGGACATAATTGGTGGTGGCTTAACCATCGGCGGTATGGCTGGCGACCAGCAGGCGGCCTTGATCGGGCAGGGGTGCATAAAGCCGGGTATGGTGAAGTCTACATATGGCACAGGGTGCTTTGCTCTGGTCAATATGGGAAGTACACCCACCATTTCCGAACAGCGCCTTCTGACAACCATTGGTTATAAAATAGGGGATCATCTTCACTACGCGTTGGAGGGTTCAATCTTCAATGCGGGAACAGCGATTCAGTTTTTGCGTGATAATTTGAACTTCTTCGATGATGCAAAAACCACGCAAGATATGGCGGTGACGGTTGAGGATACGGGCGGGGTGTATTTCGTGCCTGCATTCACGGGGCTTGGCGCGCCATATTGGAACCCTGATGCACGCGGTGTAATCTGTGGGCTGACAAGGGATACAAGCAAGGCGCACATCGTACGCGCCGCGCTGGAGGCACAAGGATATCAAACGCGGGATCTGCTTTCCGCCATGCAAAAAGACAGCGGCCAACCGATTGATGTTTTGCGGGTTGATGGCGGGTTGGTGGCCAATGATTTTATGTGCTCATTCCTGTCTGATATACTGGGCGCAACCATTGAAATCCCTAAGGTTTTGGAAAGTACGGCGTGGGGCGCAGCGTGTCTGGCGGGGGTGCAGTCGGGCGTGTTTGAAAACCTTGAGGACAGCGCATCCGTGTGGCGATCAGATAAAACATATCGCCCGAGTGCTCCGAAAGAGGCTATGGATAAAAAATATAAGGCATGGCAAGGGGCTGTGGAAAAATCATATTAGATTTTAATCCACAGCCTTACCCACACGTACTTATTTTTGAATAACGGATGGTTTTTACGCGATAATTCCGTTGGCACTTCCGTCAACATCGACGAGCAATGTGATCGTTCCGTCTGTAAAGACATTGTAAGTATCACCATTCACATCAATCGTATTTTGTGCCTGAACAAAATCATTTGATGATGTGTTGTTGAAGTTCAATGTGTCGCCGGCGTCCATGTCGATGATCAAGCGGTTGTCACTATCTGTCATGCTGATGACATTGTTATAGTGCAAGTCAATGGTGTGACCTATGCCGCCATCAAAGTCGAGAACTTCGATATTCTCAATAAATCCGGTTGTGATGTTTGAGAAATTGATATTCCCCGACGTAAGGATGCCAAACTCTAGAGTATCGCTGCCGTCGCCACCTTCTATGACGACGTTGACACTGAGTGATTCCAAATCGCCCATCGCGGTATTTGTAATAATTTCAAAGCGATCATTGCCTTCTCCGCCGTAGGACTTGCCCTGCATTTCAGAGATTACGAAGGTGTCGTTCCCTGAATCGCCATATACGTGATAATTGCTAGATCCTGTATTGATTGTAACGGTGTCATCGCCGCCGCCGGTTTTGATGTACGCATTGTTACCCGCCAAATTTATGATGTTACTGCTGTTGTCGATATCAGAAAAAACATTGGCATTGTTGGCCGCGATGGTGATTGAGGCATCGTTACCGGAGTAGGTTTGGCTGTTGCTTACGATAACCGCCGAACTTGTTGTTTGCCCAAAAATATCATAGGTGAAGGTGTGATCTAAAATCTCACCGCCGCCCGTATCGGCGCGCACCGTAAAGGTAAAGCTGCTGTCCGCTGTTACGTTATTGTCCAAAGTGAGCGTGAGTTGGCCGTTTGCGTCAAGATTAACGGATGCGATATCCGCGTGTGTTGGCGCGCCGCCGACAAAGCTGTATGAGGTGATTTGATCTTCGGGATCAGAAAACTCAAGTGACATGTCATAGGTTAGAACGCTGTCTTGAGAGCCGCTGAAGTTATTATCCAGCCCGCTTACATTTGGTGCGAGCGCCGTATAGGTGATTGGCTCATCAATATTTAAAACATTCAGACCGACCCCTTGAGAAATCGTTGCCGAGCCACTTTCATTGGAGGCATTGATAAAGAGGGCAAATGGGTCTTCTGCATCGATGGATACACCAGCTTTTAGGCTAATCAGGAAGCTATTATCATCTTCGCGGATAATGTCGTAATAATTTTTCGATGTTCCCATAAGTGTGAGGTTTGTTAGGTCTGTCGCATTACCTGTTATGCGTGCGACATCTTGACCGTTCACATTTTCTGAGAAGCTTAATTTTGTGACACTGATAGAAAACGGTGTGTCAGGTGTGTTTTCTGAAACCACTTCATAGGCATCTTCTCCGCCAGAATCGGAGCCGACATTGGCAGCCTCATTGCTATCATCACTGTCATTTGATGTATTGTCGGAGAGCTCGGTTTCATCACTATTTTGTGTGTTCAAATCAGATCCGGTGATGTCGTCACTTGTGATAATGTTATCGGGAGATGCTGAGGCATCGGCTGTTTGTGTATTGCTATCATTGCCGTCGGTTGCGCTTGCGCCCTTATCATCGGTGTCTGTTTGTGTTTGCGGGCTGTTATCCTGTGTTTCTGCCGCTGAATCCTGAATAGAGGAGAATAAATCGGCGGCAACCGTTGAAACGCTCATGAATTTTGAGGCCACATCATCGGCAGATAATTCACCGACATGGTCAATTGTGTGCCCTGAAGGGTTGAATTTTGCTGTTTCATATTGATTGGACAGCGTTATGGTGTTTCCGGCGAAGTCGTAAAGCACGATAGCGCCTTCGATCACGGTAATTTCACCACTATCGACGTCTCCGGCAATGATTGTGCCGCGAATACCAATAGATCCCGATGGTGTGTCGATTGAAACATCGTCAGGGTCTTCGCGTCCGATAAGGCCAGAGGTAAAGACGAATACGCCCTTAAGGACGGAAAAATTCGTTGTGCCCGATTGTGTGGCGGGATCAAATACATATTCATCAATGGCAAGGCGCGCATCTTCGGATACCGCAAAGGTGGTTTCATCAACGAACATAATGTTAACGGCGCCTTTTTCATCGGTTTCGATGACGTCGCCTTGATAGATTGGTGTGCCAATGCCCACAACTTCGACAGTGCCGTCAAGGCGGGTCACTGTGGCTTCGCCTGCAATTTCTTGCACGGCGCCAACGGGCGTAACATCATTTGTGCTTTGTCCGGCGTCGGCATATTGGTGTGCATCATGAACGAAGGATTCAACCAGGGTGGGGGTTAGGGCTGTTCCATCGGGTGCGACGAGGTGTGGTGTAGGCTCTGCTGCGAAATATCCCTTGACGATAATGGTGCCGTCGGGGGTTTGTAAGGCCAAATCCATGCCATCGCGCAACATATCCGCGTCTGTAACATAGGACGTATCAGGAAGCTCAACCCGCTTCCCGCTTTCGCTATCAAGGATTATCTCATGCTGTCCTGATGAACTTGTGTTGTTCGTCAGGCTGTCTGAATAATTATCGAATACTTTATATGCCATTTGTGTCCCCACACTAAAAAAGTAAATTCATGTATTTTGTGCGATATCTTATTTATTGTATGCACACACGGTAAAACCCAAAATTCGGGTCACCCTATATAATATTATGAGAAATATTAATATCTCGTAAGAATTGCATAAAATTTGAAATAAATTTTAGATATTAAGGGGTAATGTATAAATTCGATTTGCATCGTTTTATATGTAACATATGCATGTTAGTTATTGTTTTTATTGTGAGTTATCTTCTGCTTCTATGAAGACTTTCTTGATGAAGTTGTGCTCTTTCTTAATGTCTTTTGTTAGGGCATTAATGGTGTTTTCGATCTGTCCGGTCGGTAAACCATCCTTAAATTCAATACTCATCGTGACGAGTAAAAAGTCCGGCCCCATATATAAAGTCAGCACTTCGTTTACATTTTCAATTTCATCATACCCGATGGCGTAGGCTTTTATGCTTGCGACGATTTTGGGGTTTGCGCCTTCGCCGATCAGCAAGCTTTTGGTCTCGTAGGCAAGCCAAGCCGCCGTACATGCCAAAATACCACCAATCAGGATAGACGCCGCGCCGTCCCATACAGGGTTTTGGGTGATTTGCGCCATCATAATGCCGAGGAAGGCAATGAACAGGCCGAGCATTGCCGCGCTGTCTTCGAACAGCACCACAAACATAGAGGGGTCTTTTCCGCGCTTAACGGCCTCTATATAACCTAATGGCCCGCGTACTTTGTTGAATTCTGTGACGGCAAAGAACAGGGCGCCGCCTTCGAACAACATGGCCAGCACCAAAACAATGTAGTTAATCGTGGGGTCATGTAATTCAGAGGGATCCATAATGTGATTGATGCCTTCATAGACCGAAATACCTGCGCCAACCGCGAAAATCAAAATCGCGACAACGAAGCTCCAGAAATATATTTCTTTACCATGACCAAAGGGGAATGCCTCGCTGGGTGGCTTTTGCGCACGCTTGAGCCCGTAAAGCAATAAGATCTGATTGCCGGTATCAACGACGGAGTGAATCCCCTCCGACATCATGGCCGCGCTGCCTGTGATACTCGCTGCGGCGAATTTTGTAATGGAGATAAGGGCATTTCCAATTAATGCCGCAATGATAACTTTTTTTGATCCTGATGCCATAGCTCTTTTATACGCGCTATCGGCGATCTTTCAAGTGATCGCAGTGAAATCTCTATATTTTGGCGGTGTTTTTGTGTTTATGTTATATCTCTATAAACTGGGTTTAAATCATAAGGGGTTTTGAAGCGATGACGCGTGATGTGATATCTGAATTGGAAGAGATGATGAAGGCCATTGAAGATGCGCCGGAGCACATCAGGGATATTGCGGTAGATATCGAGCAAATGTTTGATGAAGCCTGTGACAATATGGCGCGCGTTGAAGAATCTTATGTTCGTCAATTTGTCCCTGATTATGATGTTGACGGCCATACGGCCTTGAATGATCTGCTTCGTGCGTCTGAGGAAAAATCGCGTATATGGATGATGTCATCTCTTATTGCTTATGCAACGGAGGGGAGTGCGGCAGAGAACTTTCCTGAAAATTTTGCTGATGGGCTTAAAGCGGCGGCAAAGCCTGCTGATCGTGAATTGCCGGAGGGTATGACCGAACATGTGCGCGCGTTTAACAGCTTAACCACTGATCAAATAGATTTAACGCTGGATAAGGGCGTGTCTGTTTTGCGCAACGAAATTTCCTCTTTGCGCTGGCGCGATTTTTCAAGGCGCGTCGAAAGCTATTTGGGACGGGACAATAAACCAGCATTGGTTGTGACGTAATCGCCATAAACCAAGGGCGATGCTCTGCGCCGCACATTATTGGACGACGATTGAGTTAGTTATAAATGTTTTGAGATAAATGGTGCAGCCCGATAGAGAAACCTCGAACGCATTATTCAAGATTTTTGAGGATTGGAATGCGGCTTTGACATCCAATAAATAATATGTCTGTATCTAAATTAAATTAGTATTTTACAGCAGCAGATATAAAATGAAACTTATAGAATTTGGATCTTATACACCAGCGACGCCCTTTGAGCCAATATTGATTTTAGGCCTTTTATTATTGGTTTGGTTATCATGGCAACAGTCAGAGCGCTTTATTCGTTGCACTCTATTCATCGCATCTCTAGCGCTGAGCGTTTTTGCTCTTAGAGTTTGGGGTGACGATTTTAAACATTTTGCAGTTCTATATGGCCTGTTTTCACTAATTGGAATCTTCTTTTCTGTCACACGGTTTATTTCCGTTTCAAAATTGAAATATGTTTTTGCATCATGGTTCGTCTTGCTTGCCTTTGGTTTATGGTTCTTTGAAATTCTCAAATTTATACCTTTTCATCGTATGCATTACATTAATCAGCCTTTTAGGTTGTATTTTAGTGGTTATATCGCATGGGGAATTTTCTTGGCGTTATCAGGGGCGACAATATTTTTCTTAAAGAATAAAAAACAGTCTATAGCATCGTGGATTGGTGTTTTGTTTTTGTTTGTTGTTATTTTAGAAGGTCAGCCAAGCACATTGGGGCTTACAAAATACAATAATGTACTTTTTTGGAGAACAGGCGTTGATCGTGCCAATGCTTATGGTGAAACGCAATTGTATATAGCGGTTGAGGAACAAAATATCGAAAGGGTTAAAGAGTTGTTAGCTGCAGGCGCAGATGTCAACGAGCCCAGAACCAAGGTTATTGGCGGCGCATCGACACCGTTTGAAAAAGCGATATTATCCAATAATTATGAACTATTTTTATTACTGGCTGAAAAGGGTGGAAATATTACTAAACCAAATAAAGATGGCAATATGCCAATTCATTTGGCATCAGAACCAACTGTAATAGAGTTTCGTATTGTAAAATATTTATTGGATCACGGTGCCGATATAAATGCTCGTGATATGTCCGATGATCAACCTATTCATAGAGCTGTTAAAAAGGGCTTTGATTTTAAGACAAGAACAGATGCATTCAACCCTGATCTTGTGGAGTTTTTGCTCAAACATGGCGCAAAAATTGAGTCGCCCGCGAAGTTCTATAGCGGCGAAAGAATATATACTCCGTTAGCATTGGCGGTATTAAAAAGTAATTATTTGGTTGTAAAGCGCTTGGTAGAATTGGGTGCAGATTTGAATCCCAATGGCCTTGATCTTATGAAACTAGCCAAGGATTCTAGAAAAAATTTGGCTCGAATGAATAACGAAACAAGTATTAAGTCTGTAGAACGATTGGATATGATTATAGAGTATCTGACACCACTGATGAGAAATAAAGACTAGAACAAACTAGGCGCCCAAGGTATCAATCCGCTAGTGATAAAATAAAAGATTTTAAAATGGTGCAGCTAGATAGAGAGACATCGAACGCATTATTTAAGACTTTTGAGGATTGGAACAGGATTTTGATAGCGCCTTAATAATTCTGATAATCTATGTTCAAAAACAAAAAAGCGCGCTCCCTCTCTAATAATTAGCTTTTATGAGGAGATGTTTGCCTATAGACAAGCACTGGGTGAACCATGACTCGGGGGTATCTACACGTCCTAACCATAGATTCTATACCATCGAACCCCCTAAAAACTCCTCGAAACCCCCTTTCTACAGACTCCTCATCGTTTAAATCGCCTTGTTCAAACTCTTGTAAAGGCACAAAGTTTTCATCTTGATTAGAGGGAACAGATGTAACTATTCCAAGAAGTGTAAACTCTTCTGTAGGGAACGAGCCATAGGTGAAATGAAGTGCTGTCGGATCAGAAAGCATAAAATTAGATGCTTCTAAATGTCCAAAAACATGTTCATCATTCTGTTCCTGAAATGGGTAAACTCTAATGTTTGTGATATTGGGTAAAAAAGCATCAATCCATGTCTTAAACCCATCAAGTATCCACTGTGGAACAATTTCTATGGCCGAGCTGGATGTTACCAAATTATTTAATTGCTCTTTAAGCGCCTTTGCTTTCTTGTTGTTTGAGTGTCTAACCCCCTTATCTTTATGAGTAGTATTTTTGAGTTTTTCAATTTCTTCTTCTATTTGCTTGTACTCAGGGGTCTCCTTAAAAGAATCCTCATTGCTTCTGTTAATAAATTTAACAATCTCAGGAAAATCTTGTCCTACTTTTTTAATGCGTTCATAATCCTCAATTACTATCCGTCCCGTGCATTTAACACATAAAACTTTTTTCAGGATTTTTCTTGTGTTGTTATCTTTTAGCGTACGGTTACCAGTTATCTCATTAAGATCTAATAGATGACCAGAAGAAAGAAGCTCAACCTCTAATTCTTGCAACAAGGAGTGATGGGGCTTTATAACGGAGTTGTTTTGCTCCTTTTCTTGCTTAGTCCCACCAGCATCGTGCTTAAAAACTTTAAAATCATAATTTCTTTTATTATCAGAAGTAGATCCTCGCTCTGACTGTGTTTCTTTTAGCTCAACAACCCCGCCAGTTAATTGGCTATACAATGACATTGCTTTTTCTAAATCTACGTATATGTAATCATATAAATTCATTTTTTATCACCATCTCAACAAACATTACTTGCATAACATACACTTCTTTAATTATTCGACCACATAAATTCATATCTTGAGATACGCTAGAAGTATGTAGACAGAGAGTCACAGCATTTTGTCAATCTATAAGAGCGCCCAGATTCTTGCACAATCAGGCCTATCATTTAGGCATGATCGATGCCACCAAGACAAAAAAGCCAACACCGTTTTCCTTGCGCCTGAGCGTTGAGGAACGCCAACTATTGGAAGAGCTTGCAGGCACGAAGCCAATCGGCGCATATATTCGTGAAACTCTTCTAAGTAATGCCAAACCACGCAGAGGCCGCACGTCTCGCCCAAAGGAAGATAACATCATTCTTGCGCAGATTTTAGCGCAGCTCGGCGCGTCCCGTATTCCCAACAACATCAATCAACTGGCAAGAGCCGCAAACACGGGCAGCCTGCTTGTCACTGATGACGTGCAGCATGACCTTAATGAAGCCGTTCAAAACATCGCTTTTATCAAAGAAACCCTGATTAAAGTCCTCGGCCTGAGAGATGAATGCCCATGATTATCGAGGGCAATCAAAGAGGTCATGCAAAACAGCTCGCCAATCACTTGCTGAATGATCGAGATAATGACCATGTGACCGTTCATCAAATCACAGGATTTTCATCCGAAACCGTGCATGGCGCGTTTCAAGAAATTCAGGCCACAAGCCGCGCAACACGCTGCACGCAATTTCTGTTTTCGGTCTCCCTCAACCCTCCGCACAATGAACTCGCAACCAATGAAACATTTGAAAAAGCCCTTTCTGATATTGAACAAAAAATGGGTCTTGAGGGACAGCCGCGCGTTGTCGTCTTCCATGAAAAAGAAGGACGGCGTCACGCGCATTGCGTCTGGTCACGCATTGACGCGCAAAGCATGACGGCCATAAACCTGCCATTTTATAAAAAGAAACTGAATGAAATTTCAAAAGACATCTATCTTGAACAGGGCTGGAACATGCCCAAGGGCTTTATTGATAAACAATATACAAACCCGCTCAATTTCACACGTGACGAGTGGCAACAGGCCAAGCGCCAAGACGATGATCCGCGCATGATAAAGCATATCTTCAAGCAAGCTTGGGGCGCTTCCGATGATGCTAAATCATTCGCGCACGCTCTGCAAAATCATGGCTTCACGCTCGCAAAAGGAGATCGGCGCGGATTTGTTGCCGTCGATTATAAGGGCGAAGTCTATTCCCTTAGTCGGTGGACAGGATTAAAAACCCGTGCCCTGAATGCGCGTTTGAAACAGGAAGATTTACCATCCGTGCAGCAGGCAAAAACCAAGATTGCTGAGATCATGACCGATGTTCTTCAAAAACATATCAATGATGTCAGGCAAGAGCGCAGTAAAAAGTATCAGCCTCTTAAAAGTGCGCTTTTAAATCTTCGGGAGCGTCACCGTTCAGAACGTTCAACATTGGAACAGGCTCACAATGTCCGCCAGAGACAGGAAGAAATACGGCGCCAAGAACATATGCCGAGATGGTTTAAAGGCGTGCTTGCCCGTATAACTGGCAAGCATCACCGCATTCAGGAAGAGAACAGACAAGATGCGCTAGAATGCCAAGCGCGTGATCAGAGGGAAAAGCAGGAACTCATCACCAAACAATTACAGGAGCGTGGCCGCCTGCAAAATCACGTTCAAAACCTTCGCAACAAGCACAATGAAACGATGTTACAAATGCGTAAAGACATCGGCACGTATATGGATATGAAAGAGAAAAACAACCTTGAACCCGTTCAGTTGAGGCCAGAACAACAGTACAGTGGATATGCGCAAGAATGACACTAACAAGTAATTCAGAATACTTTATCTAGTTTATCTATACACAAATTCTTTAGGTATAATGCTATAACCGATTATCTCTGGCTGCAAATCTTCATTGTGAACATGAATATCTAAAATATTTTTTGTTATAAAATCCTGATCCAACGTTTCAAATTTAACAATAAAGACTGCGTAATCTTCTGCTACAAACTCTCCACGGTGCATTAGGCAACTTGTACTTTTATAAGCATAACTTACGGATTTTACAATTTCTCCAAACCGAAACCCCTGTTCAACAATAGATCCAAAATTCTTCATTGGAGTTGTATGAAATAATACTAATGGGTCATTTTCAAACTCTTCTCGTGCAACTTGGTGATTATTATTTTTAGTAGGAATAATGAATTCAAATTTTATCATTTTCTTCCCCTCGTTTAAAATATTAAAAAAGAGATTTTATATCTTATCAAACTATCTTCCAACAAATATTGCCGTCAACGTTAGTATAGTTTTTGCTTCCTCACGACTATAGCCGCTTTCCCCACCTTTGCTTCTTCCATGATTAGCCTGATGTGTGTAATGAAACAAAGAAGCCCATATAGCATTTTCACGAGATTCTTTGCTCATACTTTCTCTGTTCGGCTTCCCTTTCTCGGTCGATCGTTTGTCCTTGCCTATCAGGTTAAGGGAAGGGTTATACCAGTTATGTTCACCAAACTTTATATACCCAGAATCCTCCAACACTTTTCTACACTGCGCAACACATGAGGCATACTTGCGATTAAGAAAACTATCTTGTGCTTCTTCTAACTCCGCTTTTACATCCAGCCAATCATCAGAAACCTCCCCCTTGGGAAGCATAGGTACTTCAAGAAGCATGATGTCCATATAGCCAGACTGCCTTAAGATTTCGATCCATTTTGAACGAGGAATTTCAACCCGCCATTCGTCATATACAGGATTCTCATGCTGGCCATCTCCACCAACCCCTTTAATTATTAATTTAAACTCAAGGTCATGCCCATCTCGGACTTCCTCTAACTTAGAAAGCTGAATATTAGTAAGCGTAAGGAAAGCCGTCATCTGCGCAGTTATTGAGTGTTCGGCATGCGTTTTTAGTGCAAGTGGAGTTTCTAATCGTGCTAAACCAAGATCAAGTTGACCATTATGTTTTGTATTAACCTGTACTCTTGCAGAATGGATTTTAGCCCAGCGAGATTTGCCATCCCGCTCAGAAGGGCCACGCAATGAGAAATTAAAACCCAACTCATATATGCCAAGAAGAGATTTTAACCAAACCTGCTTATTCGTTATCTCCGCTATATTCATGCTATTTACAGTAACGCTATCGCCCATTATTTATCTCTTCTGTCTATTCTTCATTATCTTTATCTTCATTTACACCCCACACTTTTTTTCGTACTTCCAAGTCTTTTGTCGCGCGGTTGTGTTCGGCTTCAATCATTCTATTGAGCTGTTGTTTATACTCATTTGCAAATTCTTTCACTGCATCATCTTCAATTTTTAGCATTTCATCTGCAAACAGCATTTTTTCTTTATACGCATCTCTCATGCCATACTCACCACAGACAACACCAGTTGAGTCAAGGGAGCAATATATTTCAGACTTCATCTCATCGTCCTCAATATACTTTTTGATAGCCTCTATACACACAGGAAGTATCCTATCATTACCATCAAACTCTCTAAGTATATGAACGGCATGAATAGCATCATCTTTAGTACCGTTTTGGATTTTATCTATTAAGAATGTTCTTAACACGTCTTCAACGTGAACAAAAACATTACCAATGAAGCGCGCGCCATCCCATCGATACAGCCAATCATCTTGCTTATACCAATCAAAAATCATCGGCAGTATTTTATTGCCATTTTGAGCAAGTGGTTCTGAAAGCCTATAAAATTCATAAGGCAAGGCATCATATCGACCGCGCTCATCATCATTGCGCTTACTTATCTGTTTTTCTATTCTCTTCTCGAAAAGAGAAACGATAAGTTCTGGCCGCTCTTTTGCGATAGGAGCCAGCATGTCTTCCTCATGATAATCGAGCCTATCTTTATCCACTAACATTTCGATCAAAAGCTCTTGCTCTTCATCTGGTAAGTCAGAGATAATCCTAAAGGGCTTGAACAAAAAAATATTTGACCAGTCATGTCCTAGCGCACGAATACTTGATGCAGATTTAACAAAAACACGCCCATAAAATGCAGGGTTTTCTTCGTAGTTTCTTGAGAATATCGATAGAGCTTCTGAAATCATGCTCGCATTTTTTAGTTCAATGGATTTATCTAGCAAACGCTCAAGGAACTCTTCTTTATTCTCAAAAAAGAGCTTGTTGCTGCTACGTAGCATAGCTTCAATAAATAGACCTTTCTCAAGCCATGCTTCACAGAGTTCTATGATTTTATCTTTAAGATCGCTAGCCGCAATTCCAATAATCAAAGGTGGAATGTAGAACTCAAAGCTTTTAGCATCTTCTAAAAGCCGTAATGCTAAATCAGGGTACTCTTTGCCAAGTTTATTAAGCAAATCGGACATAAACTCAAAAGATGTTCCGTTGCCCGCTTTGTAATCCGTTGCATACAAATGAAGTCGTTTATGCCATTTCTTGAAATCGTTTGGAATATCTTTCAAAAATACATCTATTCTCTCATGGCGATGCTCACGAACCTTCTTATAGTCCCAATCGTCTTCTTCCCAATGTTCTGAGTAGCTTAAATCACCACCTAATATGACTTTGAATATTTGATACTCTTCATGATCTTTAATAAGCTTGCGAAGTGTTGCAGCGCTTTCAGCATGAAGATCGAAACCAAGGCCGCGCTTTCCAAACCAATAAAGCTGATGTTCCATTTCCTGATATTCAAGGAAAGAAGACTGCTCAAAGATAGACAGGTAGAAATCAGATACTTTTCCAAAGTCACTTTTTACAAGCTCAACCCAATCATCATTATACTGCGTTTGCGTTGGCAATCTTGTGGCTTCACGGAGTGTTTGCATGATTTTAATGCGCTCAACTACATCACCCTGCGCTTTATGCATACTAATAAGAAGCTCAATAGTGTCATTTCTTATTTTTTTAAGTGTGTCGTTTATTACAAGCGTTGCAAAATTGATCGTTATTGTTTGGTAATCTGATGTATTGGCCTCAGATGTTGCATCGAGAAGCTCACGGCACATTGTGCTTACTATTTCTCTGCGTTTTGCAAGCGTTTCGTCATCCCAAGACTGCAGAATCTCAAGTATCTTTTCTTGTGCGTAGTAACCGATTTTATTAATAGCACGTAAATCATATTCGGAAATTTGTTGAGATAGCTTGGTACTATGTTCTAATACAGTCTGATTTTCATCATCAAGGTAAGAAAAGATAATGGGATACACAGAAGCAGGATCAATAAACCTCAAAACATAGAGTACATCCATGGCTTTACATGTTAAGTCTTTAGCGTAGCTAACATGATAATCATTTGAGTATTTCAAATCTATTGATGTCATCCTGTCTAAAAAAGTTTTTAGAACCTCAATCGACTTTTCCCATACCCTGTAAACGAACACATCTAACAGTTCAAGATTGGCTATGAGATCGTCGTAGCTATCACTTGTCAGCAGGACATCATAAACCTTTTCAGCATGTTGCTCGATTGTCTTTTTGGCTGCATCTGTATCCATACGCGCCAGATTTTTTAATACGTTTTCTTTTGCTTTGGTATTCATATCAATCTAACACCTCTAACAGTCGGTTAACATCTTCGCCAATACTTTCTATTGCTTGCATAGCAAAATCGTCATGTCGCACGATATACGTACCAGACAAATCCTCTAAAAACCCATTTCGAATTAGGAACTGCGCCGCTCCTTCTGTTTCGGGAAGATCGAATCCCCATGCACTTTGCATTTTATCTGAAACGCTTTGTTTGTCAGTCGCTGGAAACATTAGATGTGTCGTTGCCATGAGGCATTTTTGTGAAATTTGCAATCTCTCCGCCATTTCACGCAAGCTGTCTTCCATGTCAAAGCCACTTAATTGCTCTTCCCGCTCAACATCTTGACGATCACGGAAATGTGGAGCCTCTACAGGTCGTAAGTCCTCACCTGTAATCTGAACAACAGAAATGGGGCAATCTGTATATGTATCGATAATCTTGGCAATAAATTTATGACCATGCTCAAATACGTTGATTTGGTTTGCTGGTTTAGGATTTGTATCATTATATGTCGTAAGTCTATCTCTTGCGCCTTTATCTGTCGAAACAGCATATATCTTTCTGTCTGTATTTTCCTCGGCAACCTCAAAGATAGCTTTACATATCATGGCGTCGCGGTAATCATTTTTTTTAGTACCGCTATCGAATGGTGGAGAAACACCCGTTTCTGCACGGGCATAGCGATCATGCGATTGCTCTCGTTCAATAATTTTTGCGCCATTTTTTATTAAGGTCAGTCTTATCCTTGTTTCCTCTATATGCAGAGCTTCATTTATAGGAATTTGTGTATCCTCATTACCCACGCCACGCAATGTATTATAATATTTAGCCTCATGTATCTGAGCTGCACGTTCGCTTATTACCACTTGTGGCATTCGTAAATCGATGTGTCCGTTAATCGCGCATTGCAGTAACTTGGCATAGTTTATGTTATTTGTGCTATCACCAATATTTCTCAAAGCACAAGTGTCTAAAATGACTATTGGCGGCCTATCCCTTACCTCGCACATCTAGTTATAATCCTTAATTCATCATCAGAGCACACTATCTATGCTGATAGTATATGATTCACTATGGAACGACAGCACATTCTATGTGCTTTTTTACCTTTGATATTAACTTTCAGGAATAAACGAAGGGAAATGCAATTCTCCAAGCCCTGCAAGTGGTAAAACGGCGATACGTTTTGATGGTTTTGAAGGGTGGAACGGATTGTGTTCCCATGCCCAAAACCATCCGCGAGAGGGATGAAACGGGAGAGCGCAGCGTCTCCCTTTCCAAGCGTGTTGTAGTACAACACACAGCTTGCGTTCAGTAGAAACTGCAAATTTCACGTAAATATCAACCATCAAGGCATTAAACGAAACCTTTACTCATCCTGAGCAATTGAGGCCGCCCATGCTGCGCTGCGCTAACTGGTAAATTTAACTTGTCACATCAACGCCAAGGAGAAGCATCATGCAACCAGACATCAACAAATATTTACCCATGCTCGAAAACATGGATTTATCCCGCGAACAGAAAATTGAGCTTATCCACGATCTTTGGAACATCATGGAAAGCTTTGTGGATCGTGCCTATGGGATTCATCCAGATCAGCAAACCACAAAGAAAAATCGCGTTTCTGATTTACAGGATTCCGCTAAAAGCATAAAATCCAATAATCACCAAAACACGCCATTATTGCCGCCGCCAGCAGAAGGAGTCCGAAATCATGACACAACTTAGAAAAGCCGTCATTTATTGCCGCGTCTCCAGCCCCAAACAAGTCACAGAAGGCCACGGCCTGCAATCCCAAGAAACACGTTGCCGCGAATACGCAAAGCATAAGGGCTATGAAGTCATAGACGTATTCATGGATGAAGGTATAACAGGAAAATTACTAGACCGCCCCAACATTCAAAAAATGCTGACCTTCCTCAAGGCTTACAAAAAAGAAAACCTCGTTGTCATCATCGATGATATTAGCCGCCTTGCCAGAAACATTGAAACCCATATCAAACTCAGATCATCCATCTCCGAAGCAGGTGGAAAGCTCGAAAGCCCGTCCATTGAATTTGGTGATGATTCAGACAGTCGCCTTGTTGAACATCTTCTGGCCAGTGTCGCCGCCCACCAACGCGAGAAGAACACAGAACAAGTCAAAAACAGAATGCGCGCAAGACTGTTAAACGGTTATTGGGTATTCCATGCGCCTGTTGGCTATAAATTCGAAAACAAACCCGCGCACGGCAAAATCATTGTTCCTAATGAGCCAGTCGCATCCATCGTTAAAGAAGCGCTTGAGGGCTTTGCATCTGGCCGCTTTGCTACACAAGGCGAGTTTAAAACCTTCTTAGAAAGCAAACCCGCATTCCCCAACAAAAACAAAAAGGGCGAAGTGCATTTTAAGACCGTGAATGACATTTTGAAGCGCCCCTTATATGCAGGCTACATCGATGTACCAAACTGGGACATTAAGCTCCACCCCGCCAAGCATGAAGCACTCATAACTTTTGAGACATGGAAGAGAATACAAAATCGCCTTGAAAATCAGAGCATGGCACCACGGCGTAAAGATATTCATGAGGATTTCCCCTTGCGCGGATACGTGACATGCGGCAGTTGTGGCAAACCTTATACATCTTGCTGGTCAAAGGGCGTTGGTGGTAAATACGCTTATTATCTCTGCCAACAAAAAGAATGTCCTGATGGCGGAAAGTCTATCCCGAAGAAAGTCATTGAGGATGAGTTTGAAAAGATGCTCGCCGAGCTTACACCTTCACCTGACTTATTCTATACAGCTGCCGAGATATTTAGCACCCTGTGGGATCATCGCCGCGATAATGGCAAGGATGAAGTCACCTTTATGAAGCGTGAGCTGCTACGCATCGAAAAACAAAGCGAGCATTTCATAAACCGTATCGCCGAAACGCAGAGTATTAACTTGATTGTGGCCTATGAGGGCAAGGTGGAAAAACTGGAAGAGGATAAGCTTTTATTGAACGAAAAGATCAAAAATTGCGGTCGTCCGCTTGCGACCTTCGACGACACATTTCGAACTGCCATTAATTTCCTTGGAAACCCGCAGAGGCTCTGGGAAACAGGTAGGCTTGATTATCAAAGATTAGTGCTAAAATTGGCATTTTCAGAGAGATTGCCATACGTGCGAAATGAAGGTTTTCGAACTCCCGCAAAGGCGCTTCCATTCTCACTTATAGAGCAGATTCAGGATGGTGAGTATAAGATGGTGCCCGGGGGCAGAATCGAACTGCCGACACAGGGATTTTCAGTCCCTTGCTCTACCCCTGAGCTACCCGGGCTAGGGGTGACCTCATAAAAGGGTATAAAGCTTATAAAAGACTGGGGCAGAACTGTCCAGTCTTAACTTTTGGGATTGGTGAAAAATAAGAGAAATTTGTAGATAGGGTGCTAGCGAAGCGCCTGCACATTTTGTTCAACCTCTACAGCGGGCGGAATAAATGATGGTGACGTGACCTCTGGTTCCGGTGCCATTGCGTTGACGACAGACACAGATTCGGGGGCAGGGTCGGCTGATTGTGCGAAGAAGTTTCCAACAGAAACGCCGCCAATGGTTACGCCGTTTTCAAAGTCAACATCCGGCTCACCGCCAGTGTCTAGCCCTGAAACATGTGTTGTGTAGGCTGTGCCATCAACCCCTTGTTCATAACCTTTATCGGCTTCTGTTGCCGGAGTGGTTTGTTCCGCGCCAGATGGATCGATATCAATAAATCGGTCTGCACCGCCTTTTCTGATTTCATGGTGAGAGGGTTCCGGCTTTTGTTTGTCTTCGGGCGGTTGTGCGGCGGGATGATCGTCAGGGGCAGGCGCTGCTTCTTTTGCTTCGGCAGCAGCAGCGGCGGCTTGTGCTTCTTGCTCGGCGAGCTTGTTTTCGTAATAAGCGCGCCGCGCGTCCTCAGGAACAAAGCCTTCAGTCGATAGCTGGGGCGCGTCCTCACCCATTTCATACACAAGATCTCTATTTAAGCTCAATGCTACTTTTTGAATAATGTGCTGTGCGTTCAGCATATTTTCGAGGTTTTCTTGTGATGGATCCGCAGCGTATTGTAAGATCGAATCATCCCTCATGTCTTCCAGATATTCTTTTTGCGTATTATAGAAGAGTGCAGGATCTTCTGTTTGAAGGTCTGTTCCAACATCATCATAACCAACGGGGCTTTTTGCTTTTCCCGGATAGGCATCCCAATCAAAGTTTTCAAAGGCATCGTTGGGGCTATAATTTCTCATAGCGGCACTGGCATCTTCATCCTCGATGGCTTCTAGTGCATTTTCATGTTTGAGGGCGACATAATATTCATCTTCGACTGCCTGCGGGATAAGCTGGACTGGAGCATTGTCAGGAAAGTCTGTTTGTCCAAGCGCGCGGCGTCTATGTGCACCTTCGAAGCTGTTGATGTAGTCCGCCATGATTTGCGTGCCGACAACGTGGCCTCTGGCATCATAGGATGACGGGTCTTTGTTATATTCTTCTAATGCGTTAGCTTTGAGCTCATCAATCCCTTTATGGACGGCTTCAAAAAAAGCTTCAGGGTTCTCTCTGAGTAGATCTCTTGCTGTCCTTGCTGTTCCGGCATATGACTCAAAGTCAAATTTTTCGTTAACTTCGCTGAGCATGCCTTGTCGATAGGTTCTTGCGACTTCAAAATGCAGGCTGGATACCGAGTCGTCAGTATTCAGCAAACCGCTTGTTGCGTGAACCGTGTCAGAAATCGGGTTTGATAATGCGCGCAAATCTTTTAATGCCAAGGCGACATCACCGAGGCCATCTTCTGTTGCTCTTGCCATGGCGATGCGGTCTGAGTGTACCTCTTCACCTAATTTTTCAGCAAGGGTGTCGCCGATATCCTTGCCGTCTATGTGTGCGCCTTCGTGGTAACCAATAATTTTTGCCCAATCTTTATCAGTTCCGGGCATGCTTTCACGAATGGTTTTGATTTCATCTTCGCTGTAGCCGCTGTTACCTAAGAAGGTATTTATAATTTTTTCTTTTGAGTCAAAGAACTCAACGGGAAGAATGGCAAAGGCATATTGCTCCCCGTTTACGTGGATATTATCCAATGTGGCAGGGCCGGCATAAAATATACTCATCGCCATTTCGCCGGTGCTCGAGCGAGCACCCATTTCGGCTTCATTTTTATCGAGGATGGCTTCCATTGAGCCGGGGAGGTTTTTTTCTAGATCGCGCTCTAGGGCATCCCCCATGTTTGCTTCTAATGTTTTTTTCTCTCTCGCTGTCAAACCATTCATGGCATCAATGACGTCATCCGGACTGTCCAGTTTGTTATAGTCAATGCCAACAGAGGCAAGGGCATCTTCGAAAATATCAGGATCAATAAAGACGACAGGCGCGGTTGCGGCGTCATTTACGGCACGTTCGTAAGACGTTTCAAAGCGATCGCGGAATATATTTTCTAACCCGAGAAACCCCATCTATGGCACCTCGGGATCGTTATTGTCATGTTTCGGCATAAATGGCGGCGTTCCTCCATCAGTGCTCTTCTGAGGTTTTTGTGCATTTTTCAATGCTTTATCCAGAGCTTCTGAAAAAGGACTGCTGATTTTTGTGCTGTCAGGATCAGCTTGTGAAGGAACTGTATCACCCTCAATTATAGTATCAAGCGACTGTTCCATTGTCGGAAAGAAGGGTGGTGAAGCAGATGTCTTTTTACCATTTTGCGGGATAGCCGTATTATTAGCCTCTATTTGTGCGTCCCTTATGGTGCTTGCAAAACCATGTTCTGTCTCTGAGCTATCGATTGTGATGGCTGGTTCTGTGATTTCTTGATTGCCATTAGCATGATTTACGCCTTGGCCACTATGGGGAGATGTGCACGCCGTCAGAAAGCTGAATGCAAGTGCAGCAGCCGTGCCTGACAATAATCTTTCTTTTGGAATGCTCATTATATTCAACCCATATTTTTTGATTACACTAGACTAGCATTTTTTGGTGGCTTTATGCAAATTTTAGTTTCGGTTTTGGATGGGGATAATGCCTAGAATGTAATGCCGTCAAAACGCTTGTTTAGTGAAGGTGTGCGGCGTTTGCGGGTCATTTCGATGAGGCCGAGTTTGGTAAAACCATGGATTTGTACGGTGCAAGGATCACTGTAGGTTTCATTATCCAAAGTTTTCAGGAGTAGGGCTTCGTCTTTTTTATTGGTTTTCAGGAAATCAATAATGATAATCCCGCCAATATTTCTGAGCCGCATTTGGCGGCCAATTTCCTTGGCTGCGTCAATATTGACAGCCAAACGCGAGCGCTTGTCGCTGCCTTTATTCACATCAATAGCGGTGAGAGCTGCTGTTTCTTGGATGATAAGGCTGCCGCCGCCCGCAAGCATGACATAGCCCTGAAACAGAGATTCGATCTGCGCCAAAACATCACGATATTCCAGCAGAGCCAGATCGCGCGCCGCGTTCTCAAGCTCAACGGGCGTGATTTTTGTCACCAGATCAGGCGCAAAGATAGAGCACCATTCTTCGATTTGTGTAAAGTGATCCATCGTGACGACTTCGATGCGTTCAATCGGGTTGATGGCTTTATCGCCTAGGATTCGCTGGATTGAATCCGGCCCCATAGCGATTAGGGCTGGCTCTTTGCCTTCGAAATATTGTGATATGCCGCTCCACATTTCTTTTAAGATGCGGGCTTCGCGTTCCAGAATGTCGGTTTGTAAGTCAGCGGCGGAGGAGCGCAGGATAAACCCCTTCATCTTTTCGAGGTTGCCGATCATATCTTCTAATCGTTTACGCAGCTCTTTGCCTCTGATGCGCTGGGAAATGCGGTTTTTCTGCAATGTCGGGCAATAGATTAAGTATCGCCCCGCGATGGTGATATCCATGCTGACTTGTGCGTGTTTGTTTTCGTCATACCAAAGGTCATCTTCGTTGGCGATGTGGGCGATTTTGGCCTGAACGGCAATCATATCACCGGGGTGGAGGATTTTCCCGATTGGCTCGCTGCCGCCCTTGCAGGTGTTGCCCTCTTTATCCTGATAGCGCACATCTTTGTTATACAGCATACCGGTGTTGTCGCCATCCAGATCAACAAAAACAGCATCAAGGGAGGTGTCAACGCGCTCGACCTTGGCGTAATATATAGAACCATAACGGACAGTTTCGTTAACGGGATCAATCTCTAACCCATCCAGACGGCCATGATTCAACGCAACAGCCCAGATTTTTTCTTCATATTCTTCGATGAGTATATCTAACATGAACCTTCAGATCGTTGTGTAAAACAGCTGTTTATTCTTGCGGCGTTGTCGAGTGAAAAAAACCGTTCCCGCGCAAGATTTGCATTATATCATAAAGAGATAATCCGACCACATTAGAATATGATCCTTGGATAAATGATATAAATCCGGCGGCGCGTCCCTGAATGGCGTAACCGCCTGCTTTTCCGTCCCATTCGCCTGATTGGATGTAATCTTCTATATCCACAGTGGAAAGACGTTTGAATTTAACAACGGTATCGCATAGCCGCGTGCGGATTTGGCCATCGGCGGTGATAACGCAGATGCCGCCATAAACATGATGACGTCGCCCTGAGAGCAGGGTGAGACATTGGCGTGCCTGCGCTTCGTTTTCTGCTTTGGGAAGGATGCGGCGTCCGCAGGCTACAACGGTATCCGCGGCAATGATGAACTGGTCTTTGTGATCGCGCGCAATCGCTTGCGCTTTTTCTTGCGCTAAGCGTTGTGCTAAATCGCGTGGGCGTTCATCTTTATGCGGGGTTTCATCAATGTCCGCGGCAAGAACATCATTGGGCGTTACGCCAATCTGCGCGAGCAAATCGAGTCTGCGCGGTGATGCGGAAGCTAATATCAATGAAGAATGTTCAGTTTTGGCCGTCATGTTGGCCTTCTTTTGCTGTCAGGCTTATTTTTCGCGGAAAATAATGCGGCCCTTGGTCAGATCGTAGGGTGTCATTTCAACAACCACCGAGTCGCCTTGTAAAACGCGAATACGGTTTTTACGCATTTTTCCGGCGGTGTGCGCCAAAATAACGTGTTCATTTTCAAGCGTAACGCGGAACATTGCGTTCGGCAGGACTTCGGTGACTACACCTTTAAATTCAATGAGATCTTCTTTTGCCATGGGCTTTTATTCTTTTTCCTTATTTATCAAATAATTCAGTATTGTTTGTATACTGCTTGCGCGGGAGAATGCAAACACCTTTTAGGGAAAATAACGTGAAAGACGTTATTTATCTCATGATATGTGCTTTTCCGGTATGTAAAACGCAAATCAGGGTGAAAAGCCGCCTTGAGGTATTCATATCCAGCGTGATTTTATCGCTCAACCGTTCCATGAGTAATTCCGCGCCTTCGTTATGCAGGCCGCGTCTGCCCATATCGATGGCTTCAATGCGTGAGGGCTTTCCATCGCGCAAGGCTTCGTTATAACTATGGACGATCATGAAATAATCTTTGATTAACCGGCGGTAGGGCGTCAGTGACAAAACCAGATAGGGCAGGTCTGTCCCATTGTCATTTTGCATATGGAAGACGAGTTTGTTTTCCTCGATATATAATTCCAGATGATAGGGGCCGTTTGTATCGCCGATAGGGTGGAAGTGGCTGTTATGTTTAAGGTCTTCGAGCGCAATATTACAATCACGTTGCACAAGCGCGCCTTCATCCGGTGTATCTTGTCTGATCAGGCGGATGGTTTTGATTTTTGTTTTTGGCTGGTTGCTCATGTGCTGGGGGCTTTTTATTGGGTTTTAACGGCCGCACGAAACGCTTCTACCCATCGTGCGATCTCGGTGGGCATTGTTTTTTGAATGCTGCGGTTAACGATTAATCGCGACGATACGTCCAGTATCTTTTCAACTTCAATCATGTTATTGGCTTTGAGCGTGCTTCCTGTGGATACAAGATCAACAATTCTGCGCGCCAAGCCAAGGGCAGGGGCAATTTCCATCGCGCCGTTTAATTTGATGCATTCTGTTTGCACGCCGCGCTGTGCAAAGTGGCGCGCCGTCAGGGATGGGTATTTCGTCGCAACGCGGATATGGCTCCACTGCCGCGGGTCTTCGTTTTTGGCTTCTTCTTCGGGCATCGCGACAGACAGGCGGCAATGCCCGATATTCAAATCAAGCGGGGCATAGATTTCGGAATAGGAAAATTCCTCAATGGCGTCGCTGCCTACAACCCCTAAATGCGCCCCGCCATAGGCAACAAATGTCGCCACATCAAAGGCGCGCACCCGAATAATATCGAGGTTGGGGTGATTGGTCGTAAATTGCAACTTACGGCTTTTATCATTTGTGAAGTCATCTTCAGGAATGATGTCGCAGGCCTTCAGAAGCGGCATAAGCTCTTCGAGGATGCGTCCTTTGGGAACGGCGAGTATCAATTTCTTTTTGTCCGCGTATGTCATAGGCCTTATGTAACGTGAATAGCCTTAAAATCCAAGAGTCTTTATTGCGAAACTATCATTTATCATATTATGCCGCCTTTGGATGCGTTATATTTTGACAGGTTTTATGATAGGCAGAGGATTAAGCATGAAAAAAACATATATCTTTATGGCACTTTTTGGTTTTCTGGGGGGCGTTTTCGGCTCTCTTCTTGTAAGTAGTACGGCGCTGTATGCCGCGTCCCGTGATGGTAATTACAGAAACGTAACAGTTTACAATGATCAGGGAAAACGAGTCGGTTTTTTCGGTCCGTATAACCAAGGCGGCGGGTTTATGTTCTTGTTCAATGAAAAGGGCCAGACCGAAATTCAAATGGGGGCTTACGCTTCTGGCGCGGAAAAAGGACAGACATTGATCGGCATGAATGACCGTTCAGATCACTTGCGGTTCTTGTTTCGTCTGCATGGATCAAAGGATTCACCAACGTTGATAATGAAAGATTCACGCGGGCAAGACCGCATTGTCATGGGGCTTGATGGTCAAACAGAGGTGCCATATTTCAGATATCTTAATAGCTCGGGTGTTATGAAGGACTTACTGCGTTAAAACGCGCGTTGATGGCGTAGCGGAAACAAACGGAATGATTAAGCGGGGATAATATAATTGTGACAGATCTGGATTTTTATAAAAATATCACGCCTTTTTCAGGGTTCTCCAACGTCTTTGACGAGGGGCTTCAATGCGATGTTCCGCGCGGGTGGTTCATCGTTCTCGCCGATGTGAAGGGATCAACGCAAGCGGTGGCCAAGGGGCAATATAAAGACGTTAATGTCGTGGGGGCATCGTGTATTATTGCCGTGTTGAATGCTGTGGGTCGGGTCGATATCCCTTATGTTTTCGGTGGTGACGGCGCGAGTTTCCTAATCCCGGAATCTTTAATGGCGGCGGTTGCGGGCGCGTTAATTGATACACAACAAATGGCGCGTGATGTGTTTGGCTTGTCGCTTCGTATTGGCGCGATTTCTGTTGCGGAGGTTCAAAATGCCGGACAACGCCTTGCTGTGGCGAAATATGCCGTATCGGATGTGATTAATATTGCGATGTTTCATGGTGGCGGCCTTGCCTATGCAGAAGGGGTTATAAAGTCACGGGATGGCACATCTGAATATGCCTTGGATCAATGGGCGGAGAATAATCGTACTCAAAAAGCGGATTTTAGCGGGCTTCAGTGCCGATGGAATCCGGTTGCCGCAACCAAAGATCAGATTGTTACCTTGATGGTGACATCGCGCGCGGGTAATGATGTCTATGAAAGGGTGATTGAAAAAATTGCCGATATTTATGGCGGAAAAGAGGAGTATTCTCCCGTGACAAGTCAGGGAATGTCACTGTCACCGAAACCCCAAAACCTGAAGCAAGAATTTGGCGTCCAAACACACGGTAAGGGGCGTTTGACGAGATTTTTATATATGATGAAATTGGGGATTGAGAGCATTATGGGCATGACTTTGTTTAAATTTGATCTTCATGCCGCTGGGATTGAGGGTAAGAAATATATTGATGATGTTGTGACTAATACGGATTTTCAGAAATTCGATGACACGCTGCGTATTATTTTGGATAGCCGGAACGCGCAAACCGAAGCGTTGCTTGCTTATTTGGATGACCAATGTAAAGCCGATGATTTATTTTACGGTGTGAGTATTTCGTCATCTGTGATGATGACGTGCCTGATTTTTGAACGTACGGAAAACCATTTGCATTTTGTTGATGGTATGGCGGGCGGTTACACGATGGCGGCGAAGAACATGAAAGAGCAGATACGCGCAATTGAAACGGTAGCGGCGGCGAAGACGTCATCTTCGGCATCTAATGTATGAGTGTTTAACCGTTTGACGGGTCGTGATCAGGATCAAAATCATGCGGGCTGTCATCTTGCGACGGGTCTTCGGGCGCCGAATGATAAGGGAAATTGAAGAGCACATTGGAACCGGCGACCGGATCATTATTGATGTGTTCTTGTATGGCTCTGATTTGTGTCGCAACCTTTTCTTCCAGTGCGGATCGATTGGTACGCAAGGCAAGTGCGCCGATGTGATCAATCAGGCTTAGGCCTAAGGCGGCGGTGCCATTTGATATTGCGCCGTTTTCCTTCATCTGCAGATCGGCATTGGTGAGAACCTGTTCGATTTGTTCCGCGATATGCACCATGTGCAGGGTTTTGCATTCCGGGCTGGTATATGATTTTTGGAACAAGCGTCCGTGTTCTTCGTAAAAACGTTCCGTTGTTGAAATCATATCCATGGCATTTTTACCGATTAACGCGCCGTGCAAATCTTCGTCGGGGGCGCGCCTGATAATGGATGCGCCCATGGATGCGGCGTAAAGCGCGCTTGGTGCGGCGTTAATTCCTGCCGTTGCATTCAAATATTCTGCGCCATGTTCATGTAAAATTTTGGTTGCGCGCATGCGTTCTTGCTCAATAACGCCCTCAATATCATCGGGGTCGAGGGGGCCAAATTCATCCAGAATAAAACGAAATTGCAGCAAGTAGGCGTTGCGCGTTTCGCGGGTTGGTTCAATGCCCTGTGCGTTCATAAAATCCTGATGGGCGCTTTCGGCGAAAGTCATAAGCCCATGCGCCTTGATAGAGGTAAACGCCTTTGTTTCGGCTTCACGCTGTTTGTTGTCGACAAATGCTTCTTTGAGCGCCATATCACCCCCGACATGTTTGTAACTTTATTACGTTTACTTGGGGTGATGGTAGAATATTGTTTATCTTTGTTCAAGAAATGGATCGTGGAGCGATATGTTTTCTGCGCATATCTTAAGTGCTATTCACCACTTACCCGTGAGATTTTTGCGCCGACGCCGCCGAGTTTGCCCACGATATCTTCGTAACCGCGTTCAAGGTGATAGATACGGTTGACGGTGGTTTCACCTTCGGCGACCAGTCCGGCAAGGACGAGGGCAACGGAGGCACGTAAATCTGTGGCCATTACTTCCGCGCCTGTCAGGGTTTCAACGCCGCGAACAATGGCGGAGTTTCCTTGCGCGGTGATGTCTGCACCCATACGGCTGAGTTCCGGTACATGCATAAAGCGGTTTTCGAAAATGGTTTCGGTGACCATACCCGCACCTTGCGCAATGGTCAGCATCGCCATGAATTGCGCTTGCAGATCAGTGGGGAAGCCGGGGTAGGGCTCTGTCATGATATCAACGCCTTGAATGCGCTCAATCTCGCGGTGGACGATAATGTCTTGTCCTGATTGTGCCACTTCTATGCCGGCTTGCGATAGGTGTCCTAAAACCGCGCTTAAATCGTCAATACGTGCATTTTCAAGGGTGACCGTTCCACCAGCCATGCCTGCGGCAATAATGTACGTTCCGGTTTCGATGCGGTCGGGGATAATGCTGTGATGTGTGCCTTTAAGTGCTTTTACGCCTTCGATACGAATTGTATCGGTTCCTAATCCTTCGATCTTCGCACCCATCTTAATCAAACATTCGCCCAAGTCTTTGATTTCAGGTTCTTTTGCAGCGTTCACAAGGGTGGTTGTTCCGTTCGCCAGCGTGGCTGCCATCAAGAGATTTTCGGTCGCCCCGACGGACACTTTCGGGAAGAGAATTTTTGCACCTTGTAGCCCGCCTTTGGGGGCTTTTGCATGAATATAGCCTTCTTCCAGACGGATGTCGGCGCCCATTTCCTCTAATCCCTTGATATGCAAATCAACGGGACGCGTGCCAATCGCACAACCACCGGGCAGGGATACTTTGGCCTCTCCAAAACGTGCGAGCAATGGGCCAAGCACAAGGATAGAGCCACGCATTTTACGCACAATGTCATAGGGCGCGGTATAGGTTTCAATCGCGCTGGCATTGATCGCCATCGCATCGCCATCGCGTTTGATCGCGCAGCCCAGATATTCCAGTAACTCAACTTGTGACTTCATGTCACGCAATGTGTTCGGGCTGTTTTGAAAATACATGGATTCTGCGGTTAACAAAGATGCGCACATCAATTTAAGCGCACAGTTCTTTGCGCCACTGATCGGTATGATACCATTAAGCTGTGCGCCGCCGATAACCTTGATTTTATCCAGTGAAGAGGATTTGACAGGATTTGCCGATTGAAACACTTTTTTCCCGTTCTTAAAGTCGGGGAAGAGTGACTCCACGTTGTCCCATGTATTTCCCGCTGCGGTCGGCGTAGCTTGTTTCACACGCATCACTCCCTTTAAAAAACAAAAATTGTGCAATGCCCTCATTGGCGTAAACACGTGCCGGAAGGGGGGTTGTGTTGGATATCTCCAACGTGACATGGCCTTCCCAACCCGGCTCTAATGGTGTCACATTAACAATTAATCCACACCGCGCATAGGTACTTTTCCCCAGACATATCACCAGCACATCTTTCGGGATGCGGAAATACTCAATTGTATGGGTCAGTACAAAACTGTTGGGCGGTATTACACAAATATCGCTCTTCCTGTCAACAAAACTCTGATCTGAGAAGTTTTTGGGATCAACCAACGCATTATCGACATTGGTGAAAATCTTGAAATCTTCGGAGCAGCGCGCATCATATCCATAAGAAGAAAGCCCGTATGAAATAGCGCCATCACGTTTTTGCTTTTCAACAAAAGGTTCGATCATCCCTTCATTTTGCGCCAAATGTCTGATTTGGTGATCGGCAAGAATACCGGGCTGCATGATGTTGTTATTTTCGTTATTTGCTTGGGGGAGTGCCATCTTTACTCTCTTTACTCTGTTGTTTTTCGCTCTTCGCCTTGGTTTTGCGGCGTTTCAAATTGTCACGCAACGCGGCGGCGCGCTTATCGAGCTTCTGATCTTTGGGCGTTTTTGTCATGATGACACAGTACTAAAAAATCACCGCTGTGTAAGAGAAAAAAGTGTTCTACAGGGTGATTTCTTTGGGGATAGAGATTACTTGTTCAGGTGGTTGTATGGATCATCATCAATTTCAGGCGGCGGAAAAACGGGCGCGCTGACGGCTTTTACGGTATCTGAATTGACCAAAAGGCACAGTGTTGTGCGGATTTTCTCTGCTAATTCAGGTTCTATGTTGGAAATATAGATGCTGACCGTATCATCCATGACGTGAATATTGCGGTCGATATCTTTAAGCGGAACATGCACCTGCGGGCAGGATTTAAAATCAATATCCGAATCTTTGTAAACCAATGTGATGGTCGCGCCGCTGTAATTTTGGATGATGCCGGATTTCTTGAAGGCTTCGGACATATCGATACGCGCCAGTTTCTTTTCTTTATCATAGCTGGCTTTGTCTATCGCGATGATAAGCGCGTCATGTGTTGCTGTGTCTGCAATCGGCATGACGTGTGATAGCACGGGGGAGGGTGGTGGAAGGTCATACATGGAATGCTTATCCTGATCTTTGCTGTTATATACAGACTTTCGTCAGGTTATGTTAAAAAGTTACAACCAAGGCGATTGCCAGAAAGGGGTAATGTACGCTAATTTTCAAAACCGCGTGACATTAAATTTTTTTTATTGTATTTTTCCGCACATCTTTAAAAGATGCCGCGGTAGCTCAGTGGTAGAGCGCGTCATTGGTAATGACGAGGTCGACAGTTCAATTCTGTCTCGTGGCACCATTTACAAATTTTTTTATTTTAACATCACCAGGCAATCCAAACGGGTGCATGAATGGAAGTTTGATGCACTAGTATAGAGTGCATGCTGCATTTTTTTTGTACCAGCATAATCTTGAAACTTTGGATAATCTCGCTAATATATGTTTTCATTTATAGGGGGGCTAAGCTATGCGCGTTTTATTCAGTGTTTTAATGACAGGTCTGGTCTTGTTTGGTGCGTCTGCACAGGCGCAATCAAACGGTGGTGAAACAACAGTGAATGAGATGAAGCGTAAGAGTGATGAGTGTCGTGCTAAGCGGTATATCATCGAAGACCTTGAGGTGCCGGCTTTTAAAACATGCATACATTCTTGCTCCGCATCAGATACTTATTTTCAGCGCTCTATGAACGGCACTCCGCCATCAAAAGAAGAAGTTAAGCGCACTGTTGAGGCATGCAATGCATCGCATAAAGAAGTCATGGAAATCGTTGCAAAGACGCAGGGTGTTTCACCTTCTGTGCGCTTGGGATTAACGGCTTTAGACTACCAAGACAAAATGGATCGTCATCATAAAAGATGTTTAGATACTCAATCAGTAGAAGCTTGTGATTGTGCGACAAAAAACCTGTCTGCGAAGCTCAATGTCGCGTATAGAAGCATAGAGCGCTCCTATCCACGTGCGCTGGTTGGCTGTAAAACAGGAAAACATCCCCTATATTAAGCGTTTTCTAAAACTCAAAATAGCGACAAGTTTGCGAATATTTTTTAATATGCTGAATGTTGTGTCCGAAGTTGAAAATGTGAAGGGTGTCACTTTCGAAGCTTTTACTATACGCAAACTGTTTACAAGTGGTTTGTTCTTATTATTTATTTTGCGTGATTAATTTTAACATCTTATCCAATCCTCAAAAATATTAAATAATGCGTTCGATGTTTCTCTATCTAGCTGCACCATCTTTCTCTTCATAGAAATCTACAGGTCGCCATTACCCCTTGCTGGCTATTACAGTGTGGGTTCTCCAGATTTTTGGACATAGTTAGCGAAGCTTATTTAATAATGGTTGTATTGGTGTTAAACTGCGCAACAATTTTATTGAAAGGATTTACTATGGAAGATGAAACGTTAGTGGTTTTGAGTAAGATCGAGGCGCTTAATATTGAGCATCTGAATTTGGATGATGAGAATGATCCTAATGCTAGTGGACGTTGCCGTATTTACAATTCCAGTAAAGATAAAATAGGGTGTAAGAATGTTTCCTCTGAGAGTGCATGTCAAGAATGGGCACAATGGAAAGATGCGTATGCTTACGGGTGGGCGCCAGGCTATAGTTGTTAAGCACACTGTTTTTATCCTTAACACGACGCCTGCTAGTTTTTATCCAATCCCAGATAATCAACAATCTTTTCAGGCAAGGTCATGCCGTATTTATTGATGAGCACTTCGTTTAGAGTTTTGGGGGAGTGATCGGCGCCGTCCAGAAGTAAAAGCTCATAATTGACGCCGGATTTTTGGAAAACCTCTTTTGTGTGCTCTTGTGATTTATAATCAGTCTTTTTGTTAATGCCGGCTGTTGTGTGTCCGCCAGCGACGGGGAGGTTGGCATCCTGCGCGCCGTGAATATTCATGATCCGGCTGCCTTTTGCATGCGGGCATGTTTCCAAATTCATCTGCAGCGTACCAGACAGCGTAATAGCGTCTTTGTATAAATTGGTTTCGCAAATAACGCGCTGGGTCATCATAGCGCCGTTGGAATGCCCCGTGCCGTAGACGTTACTTTTATCAATACCGTATTTTTCGTTCATGACATCAATCACATGACCGATAAATCCGACATCATCAATGTCGTTGGTTTGGGGCTGGCCACAGCAATCGCCCACGTTCCAACCTTTGAATTTATCGGATAGTTTTCGCGCAACCTGCGTGCCGTCAAGATAAGCCACGATAAAATTATGTTTATCAGCAAGCGGATCAAGGCCGATATAGTTTTTGATTTGCGCGGCGTTTCCAAAACCGCCATGCAAGACGATAAGAAGGGGGAGGTTCTTTTGTGTTTTATAAGAGGCGGGCGTATATACGATGAAGGTACGATCACCGATTGATTGTGTTGCGGAATGCCCATGCCCCTTTGTGTATAGCCCTTCTGCGGAGCCATGATCTTTTTCTTCGTCCTTTTTGGCCTTTATTTTTTTCTGAATGATGTTTTCCATGATCTTTCCTTTTATCCCGCCGCCTTCGCGTGCATGGGAAAGATGTGGCAGGGAGATAAATGATAAGAGCAGTGCTACGTGCAGTACGCCGCGCATTTGAGCCTGATGGAACATGCTTAATCCTTTATGTGTGAATTCTATATAGAGTTAGACGCATGGTGGGCTTTAATCCTTCGAAAAAACATCAGATAGCGTTTGGTGGATGTGGCGGCGATGTGTTTTTCATCTCTTTATCTTGAAAAGGATTATAGTCCGAGATTATCCAAAAGATTGGCTTCGCCTTTGCTATCATGGCATTGGGTTAAACGCTCTAATGTTTCTTTGCCGTGGTAATTATCAATATCTTTGATTGCATCATAGGCGGGGTTGGGATCAACATCCGGGTTATCACGCAGAATTTCCAGAACATCGGAAATGACATCTTCATCGGGGTTGGTGATAATGACCGCCGCCAAGCGCGCAGTGGTTTTCGGGTGTTTTTCGGAAAGTAATGACAAACTCATGATAAGTGAGGCATTTATATTGCTATCGACATCTTTGTTTCTGCCTAGTTTTATTTCATCGACGAGAGCTTGGCAGACCGCTTCCGCATCATCAGGGTTGTGCCCCGCCCAAGCGGCAAGTCCGGCAGCGAGAGAAATCTTTATTCTTTCAACATCTCTGCCAGCTTGTAAAAACAGGTTGGCAACGCGAGAGTTATCCTGATTTTTATCGCCGGATTTTTCTTCTGCCTCCATGGCTTCGCGCCAATGTTCCCCGTACTCTTTTGTCAGAAGATTAGTGACAGCATTCAGGTGGTTATAATCTTTGGCGAGTTTTTTCGCGATTGAGCCTGTGATGTGGGCGTGGTGTTCCGCCCAATCGGGCAGGCTTTCGGCCAAAACCAAATTGACACCCATGCCTTTATGCTCTGCCAGTCTTTGTGCGACTTGTTCCGCCGCATCGGGGTTTTTGTCGATCCAGTCTGCCAACCCTTTTGCGAGGGCGATATTAACAACCCGATCATCTTTTTCGATCATTTTTAATGCGCCTTGTGCGGCGCTTTCTGGCGACAGATCGGTCCATTTTGGCAATTGCCGTGCCAGCGCGCGCTTAACATCTTTGTCAGCGTCGCCTGCCAAGGTCGTGAGTATGGCATTGCCTTCTGCATGTTCTTGTGGGTCGCCACTTTCAATTTTGTTGAGGGCTTCGGGAATAATAATGTCGATTTTCTTTTGTGTATTTTTGGAACGTTTTAATTGATCCAGAGCCAACTCAAAGGATTCAGACAGATGTAATTCCGGAGGCGTGTTTTGTTGTTCCGAGGCAGGGGGCTGCTCTTCGGCGATGTTTGAACTTTTTGTTTCTTCTGTCATTCTTTTGCCCTGTCACAAAAAAAATATTGAAATCAAAAATCACATTTTTTAATTTTATGGATGTGTACCACACATTAGTGCAGAAGTATTTTTTTGTCAAAGGCTGCTTTCCATGGTTGTAAGGAACACAATGGATGGTGAGCGGGGCTGTGACATTGCCCTTCACATGGGGATAGATGTTTTTTGCGTTGGGCTGTATTATATAAAGATAGTAAGCATTAGGGTGAGCTCTGTACTTCGTGTTTTTACTAATATATTATTTACCAATAGTATTTATACTGACACTCACTGTTTTTTAGTTAGGAGAATGAACGTATGCGTTCGGTTTTGTTTACAATATTTGGTATATTTGCGCTTTCTATACTTCCGTTAAGTGTTTCTGCAGACACTGGTGCTGTGGATTCTAACGTCTCTGAGGGTGTCGAGCAGGTTGCAAATAATGAATCGGTAGATGCCCCGCCGAATGATGTTGTGCTGACGCAAGAGGAAATTATTACAGGTCTAAAAGAGATATTACGCATAGGCACGGAAAAAGCCGTTGCGAAATTAGCGGTGAAGGATGGTTTTAATAAGAATTTTGATGTGCGCATTGCATTGCCGCAATCTTTGAAGCGCGTTAGAATTTCTCTCAATGAATTGGGGAATGTTGAGCCCGTAGAAACGCTTGAGTTGCGTATGAACCGTTCAGCAGAGGGCGTTACCCCCTTGGTGGCCGGTTATTTCATAATGGGCATCAATCAATTGAAGTTCAAAGATGCAGAAAAAATATTGGATGGACAAAATGATGCCGCCACGGAGTATTTGCGCAAGAAGATGGAAGCAGGGCTTGCAAAAGTCGTGCGCCCACACGTGAAGAAAGAAATGATGGCTTCGGGAACATATGGTGCTTACAATTACATGATGGATCAATATCGCCGTATTCCGTTTGTGCCTAATGTCCGCGGGGATGTCGAGGATCACATGGTAAAAGGCATTATGGACGCATTGTTTTTATATATTGCACGGGAAGAAACTCTCGTCAGAACTAATCCTGATGCGCGCCCCACAGAACCAATTATAAAATTGTTCACAAAAACTTGAATCTTAAGCAGCCCAACAAACTGAGCGTTTTTAAAGAGGGTTGCTTTGGGACTTGATTAAAGCTCAGGCACAGCCAGCGTATCGTCAAGATCATCGTGCATCAGGTCTTCTGCTTCCGATTTGCGCTGTTCTCTAAAACAAAAACCACTGTAATCTGTACTTGCAGAGGATCGCAGCATACCGCAATTATCGGTCTTGATTGCGAAATCAACCATACTTTGTTGTTCTGGTGTTATGCGCTCTCGTAATCCTTCATCGGCTTTGTCGTTGCCCTTTTCCCATGCATAGCCAAGGCCAAGTGTCGCGGCCAAAGCAATCCCTGCCCACAAAGAACCGGACATGATTTTCTGACCTGTTGTTCGGGTGTCGTTGTTATCTGTATGTTCCATAAATATCATCCCTTATTTTTGTTCGTGTCGTTTTATAGCAAAAGGTTACGAGAACTACAAATTCATATGTAATTCACGGGCAAGCACAATTCTTGACAGTACGATCATAATTCCATTAAAACGGAGTGTCTTTAAGTAACAACAACATATAAACAAAAAAGAGGGTCACTTGAGTCAGTCCAAACCAGTAGAAATAAATATGACCGCCAGAGATGGTATTCAATCGAACCATGGCACGAATATCCCTGCGGAGCATGTTGTTCAGGCCTATGCGCATGCGCATGATTATGGTGTGTCTTCTGTCCAAACGGCGGGCGGAACATTCCACGATTTGCCTGTTAAAAAGGGCTGGAACCCGTTTGATTATAACGGTGTGATTACCGACCATTTTAAGGGCATGACGCAGACCGCATTGATCCGTGGTGAGTGTGGATTGAATTACGGGCGTCAATCATTGGATACGTTGGACTATCTCGTGACGCGATATTCCGAAATGGGTATTAACCGTTGGCAGAATTTTCACGCGATGAACGACATTAACATGTTGCGCGGTGTGCCGCTGATCACCAATCGCTTGCAAAGCGAAAAGGGGCTGAATGTTGTGACGCAAGGCGCAATCACTGTTCAGGAAAACCCGAATACGCAGGCTCAACAGCAACGTATCTTGGATGATATTTATACCTTCGCAAATCAGTTGGTTGAAACGGGACATAAGGGATTTTATATCAAGAATGCCAACGGTATTCTAAGACCGGATTTCACAGCCGCTTTGGTTGAGGGATTAAATCAACGTTTTGATGAAGACACACACCTGCACATGCATAATACGTATGGCCATGCCTATGCCAATTACTTGGCCGCTATTGAGGCTGGCATAACAGGCGTTGATGTCTTGCCTGATGCATTGGGTGAGGGCACAGCGCAGCCAACATTGGGTATGTTGGTTTATGCGATGCAAAAGTCCGGCAATGATTCCGTTATCGCACGGCTTCCAGCCGGTATTGATATGGATGCAATCGCGCAAGATCGTGATGCGATGCTGGTGATGCGCGCGACATATTCCCAAACTGAGATGCCGTTTGATATCGAACGCATCAGAATAGCAGAAGCCGCTGGCTCTGCCGGCGGTGCGATCAGCGCCTTAAAGGGCATGGAAATTATTCAGGGCGTCGCGCAATCTCTTGGAACAGAAGACTGGGACACGTTACAGCGCGCGATTTATGAGCAAAAAGCAAAAAACAGAGAAGCACTCGGTTTTCCAACGAATGTCACACCGCATGAAATGATGCAAGATGTGCAGGCTGCGGCAGATGTTATGACGGGGCAGCAATTTAAAACATTTTCCCCAACCACACTGGCTTATTTGGTGGGGGATTTGGGTAAGGTGTCGGACACGGTTGATCCGGCGTTGCAAAAGCGTGCGCTTGATTTCTTTAAGCTTGATGCTGTGCGTCCACTGAAGCCGATTGAGGAGCTTGAGCCGGCATTGCCTAAGGCCAAAGCCAAGTTGATTGAAAAAGGTATTGCAAACCCAACTGACGATCAGGTTGCAATCGTGGCAAGTTCCGGCGCGGATGGTGAGAAACTTGTTCTGGGGCAAAAGGCACCGCAAAACCCGCGTTATTTACTCCGCGCGCAGCAAGAGGGCGGACCACTCTATGAAGTTGCCCCGACAATGTTCAAGATTGTTTACGATGCTGTGGAGCTTACAAAACTGCGCGAAGGCTTTTATGATGGTGTGAACGGACAAGATGAGCGCGCCAAACATTTAGAGGCAACCATTGCCGCAGATGTTCAATTCATGGAAGCATGTTTGAAGGATGATGGCTGTGATCGCCATGTTGCGCGTAAGGCGACGGGCTATATCAACACATTTGCGAAAAGAATGGGTGTTGATAGTGCGATTATTCCAAATATGGATTTGGCATCATTCCCGCGTGGCCCCGTCACAATCAATCCGGCGCTTTCGCAACGTAAGGGGCTTGAGGGCGTTTTGGATTCTTCCGAGGCATCAACAGCAATCGGCCCTATGTGGCAGAAAAACACAAAACCTGAGACCTTTGAAGATTTAATAGATGAAGAAGGTGCTGTGACAGATCTGGAGCTTGCCTTTGTGTCTGCGGATGATCCCGAACATTTGGGGGATTCTGATCCTTTCGATGATTTGGGGGAGAACCCAACGGTTCAATAACCTTATGAGCATGAAAATCATCGGCCTTTTAGGCGGAACAAGCTGGCCATCGACGCCGCAATATTATGAATATTTGAACACGCGAATCTCGAACGCCTTGGGTGGGCATCGTAGTGCACGGATAATTCTGTATTCTATTGATTATCACCCGATCAAATCCTTATATCCTGATGGGTGGGATGATATCCCTAAATTATTGGGTGAGGAGCTAAAAGCCTTGGACGGTATGGGGCCTGACTGCATATTGATATGTAACAATACGTTGCATAAAGGATATGACTTGCTGGTAGAACAGCAGGAAATCGCGTTGATGGGGCAGGTGATTCACATTGTTGTCGCAACGGCAAAACATGCGATGGAGATGGGCTGCAAGCGTGTTTTACTCATGGGAACGAAATTCACCATGGAAGACGGGTTTTTTAAGGATCGTTTACAGTTTTTCGGCTTGGACGTTGATGTCCCTAACGCGCAGGATCGCGAAGAAATTCAGGAAATACAAACGCAAATCGCCGCAGGGCGCATGGACGAACGTTTCCGCGACCAATTCAAGGCGATGTTGAGCCGTTATCGTGGTTATGATGCGGTGATTTTGGGCTGTACGGAGCTACCACTTGCTATTGGTGAAGCTGAAACAGATATGCCGATTATCAATCCTGTGCATGTGCAATGCGATGCCGCGGTGAAGTTGGTCTTGGCATCAGTAAAAGATCAAGACGCTGCGTCGCATGCAGGCTCGGCAATATCCTGATCAGTATCTTTTTTGATTATCATCATCCAGATAATTGCCATAAAGACGCCCTTAGCGCGCGGCAAAATAATTGCGCTCAACCCCACGATAAGCAAGCAAGGCAGTAAGATTTCCAGCCAGAGCTTATCCAAATTCCATTCCAGCATGAAAAACACGAACGGCATGGTTAAATGGCCTGTGATCAGAACGGTTAACCATGCGGGGCCATCATCAGCCCGCAAGACGTTAAAATCCTGCGCGCAATGGCTGCAGGCATCATAGGGGGTGATATAGCCATGCAGGATTTTACCCACGCCGCATTTTGGGCATGTGTTAAAAAACCCGCGTTTTATAATTTGTTTTTTATTCACTGTGTTGCTCATCATACTCTCCCCAGCTGTGCTTGAGGTTTAACCAGATTATTTGTTTTGTGTCTATGTTTAATTCCCCGCGCTCTTTAATCGGCGGGGAAAATCACAGCATAATATAGGGCTTTGAATGACAACCCTTCAGCGTCTTCTCTTCGGGTGGTTCGCCTTGTTGTTGGCACAGGGTTAAGCATTGCTGGCATACCCAAAGGCTTAGGGATTTAATGGATTCACCATCTATCGGGGCGCGGCATAATTCAATGCATTGTTGTGTGCAATCGGCGGCTTGTGCCTCGCCGCTGTTGTTATCTGCGGGAGGTTCTTGTGCGTAAGTCTGCCCCGCAAAAAACAAAACGAATATGCACGTAATGAGTTTAAGACATTTATATAGCGTCATAATATGCTGCCTCTCTAATAGCCTTCGACGTTTCGAAATGTGTATGCGCCGGTTCTGCCATCCCTTGTTTGGATGGAGGCGCGGCCGATCAGGTACTTTTCATGCACCGCCCCGAATACGCGGCTGTCGTGTGAGTAATCGCGGTTATCGCCCATCATAAAATAATGCTGATCGGGTACGGTAAAGGGCGGGGTGTTATCAAGGCGTTCATGATCTGTTTTGTTCAAGATGCTGTGTGTTTTACCATTGGGAAGTGTTTCAATATATTGATCTAAAACAATTTTATCTGTTAGCTGGTAGGGTTCTGCCTTCGTGCGTTCAACTTTTTGATTGTTGATATAGAGCTCGCCTTGTTTCATCTCTATGACATCACCGGGCAACCCGATAACGCGTTTGAAATAATCAATGGATGGGTCGCTCGGCAGGGCAAAGACAACGGCATCGCCGCGTTCAGGGGCTTTGTTCCAGATACGGCCGTCCCACAATTTGATCTCGAATAAAACAGCATATTGGCTATAACCGTAGGCTGATTTTTTCATGAATATGAAATCGTTAGGCGAGAAGGTCGGTTCCATAGAGCCTGATGGGATATAAAAAGGTTCGTAGAAAAAAGTCCGTCCGATGAGGGCTGTGCTTATGAATAACGTAAGCCCCACAGTGATCGGCGGTATGATTTTTGAAAACCATTTTAAGTCTTCGTACTTGTTGAAGTGATAAGCCAGATAAGTCGCATGCAGCGCGCCGATGACATAGAATGTCAGTGTTGAACCTATATCGATCATTGTAAATGTGGCAGCATCAAAGGCAGACTCTATGCCCATAAGCGCCAATGCAAGGGTGATGGTGAAGGCGATATAGAAAAGCGTCCACCAGCCGCGATTGACATACATCATGCCGAACATTGGGCCGAAAAATAAGGTGAAGAAGAACGTAAACCACGGGCCGCGACTTTTGATGGTTTTGTATATGCCCATGGGATTATCCTGTCATTTGCCCTGACCATCCGGCATTAACATCAAGGGTGATGCCGGAAATATAATGCGCGTTATCAGACGCCAAAAACGCAGCAGCATTCGCGATTTCTTCGGGATGGATAGAGCCGGTGGGCAGGCTGTGATAGCTTTTGACAAGTAAATCCATAGCGGTATTGCTGATGTTTTTTATGGGGTTGTCGGTGTCTTCGCCTTGCCACATAACCGTTTTAACGGCGGTCGGGGCAATCGCATTGGCGGTGATTTTATAGCGCCCCAAATCAAGGGAGAGGGATTTCATTAAACCGATTACCGCCCACTTGCTTGCGCTGTAAGATGCCAATTCCGCGACGCCGCGACGCCCCGCAACCGAACTGATGGCAATGACGCGCCCGCCATATTTGCTTTTCTTTAAATGCGCGATTGCAGGATGCACCGTATTGGCAACACCCGCGACATTCACATTCATGATTTCTTTGAAGATGGTTTCGTTTTCATTTTCAAAGCCCGCGCCATTGGATATGCCTGCATTTGCAATGACGATATCTAATCCGCCAAAAGTTTGGACAGCATTGTTAATAGATTCAAGCATTTGTGCGCGGTTTCTTACGTCAGCAATGAGCGGTATAGCGCCAACCCCTTGTTTTTTAACGAGGGCTGTGGCTTGCTCCAGATCTTGTCTTGAGGAGAGCGGGTAGGAGATAATGCCCTGAAGCGCGTTCGGGCTTGCAATATCCAACAGGGCGATATTTGCCCCTTGTTGTGCGAGTTTCATGGCCATTGCCAAGCCGATACCACGCGCCGCGCCCGTGATGAGGGCGGTGCGTCCTTTTAATGGTTTATCGGTTGTGTCGCCTTCGGAACCTTCCGCGGCGCGTACAACGCCCGGTAAAGAGGCAAGCGCAACACCGCTTGCGGTAACCAAACCTGCTTTTTTTATGAAATCGCGGCGCGATGCATCATCTGCGTCGTCTTTAGGTTTGTTGTTTTCGTTGTCCATAAGGTCACTGTTCAGGCGTTACTCGCTCTGTGTTTGTGCTGGTTTTGTTGTCTCGTTTTCGCTTGTCACGCAATTACATTTATAGAGTTGAAAGTTTTCCGCATCCTGAACGCGCAAGGAATCTTCGCAAGTGAGTTGGATTCTTGAGTCTTTATCTTCGTATTCAGTGCCGTCTTCATCCGAGTGTTTGAAGAATTTTTGAGATATTTTAAAATGGGTCGTAACCTCATTTTTTTCAGCGTCAAATTGCGCGCTCGTGAAATCAATATCCATGCTTGTGCGTACACTTGTGTTTTTGTGATTTTCAACAAACAGGATCATGCCATCTTTGCCATAGGACACTTCACCATCATCATAATGGAGGAAGTCATCAGCAAAGCGTTTGTCAATGATGGACAGTGCGGTATCGTAATCTGATGTATTCATCTTATCCTGCAATTCCATATAGAAAGCTTTTACATTCGTTATGGTGTCTTCCGACGATGTGCCGGACGCTTGAGAAGCGGAAGGCATCATAAATGAGGCGATAGCGCACGCGATGATCAAATGTTTTTTCATGTTAACCCTCTTATATTTTGGCTGCATTGATTTCTATTGTCGGCATTTGCGGTAAAAAATGCAACAATTAAAAGCAACGCCGATATTGTCAGGCGTTGCAGTTTTCCAATAAAAGCCCCGTTATTTTTATGGTTTCACAGGTTTTTCGCGGACTGTGCGTGGTAAATCCTGCGGCATTGTTGGGGGCATGAGTGTTTCCGGTGCGAAAGCGGTGTCGCTATTGTTGCAATTCACAGAAAGCTCAAGAAGTTCCGGCCATTTATCAACCCAGCCCACATCATGCTCTGCTTCTTGGATCAGCATGGTTTGCACGCAATTTGTTGGTGGCATGGATTGAAGGAAGCTGTGTAAAACGGTTGGGGGAACAACACCGTCACGTCCGCCGATAAAATGGTATTGCGGCATTTTTGTCAGTGTGCTGGCTTCGTTCACGGGGTTACGTGATTCGCTGAACGGGGGAATGCCCGATAATGTCGTGTAGGCATCATGGTCTAAAATACCGGCAACAGTGCGCAAGGAAACAACATCTTTACGCTGTGATGCTAGTAATGAGGCGATGGCCGCGCCACCAGAATAACCAATAAGGTTGAACGTATGGATGTTATAGCGATTTGCAATATCATCCAGTGCAATATTGTATGAATCAATTACCCCATCAGAAAAACTGGACGCTGCGTTGTAGTCAGTGCTGCAATCCGCAGTAACGGTGAGCATGCCTGTATATTGGCATGGGCGGGCAATATAAATCACATTCTCGGCATCGTCTTTTGACGCCAAATGTAGGGCAACAGGATTAAACGGTGTTGCGCTGCCCGCGGCAGTGCTTTCGCCTTCGATATAGATATTAGCGTAGCCGCCGCGATCATGAATGCGTTCATATGCGCGCAAAATGAAAGGATCAGCGGATATATCACGTTTGATCATCCATGCCGGTGCGGCAATGCGTTGCGCCGTTTCGGTGCGCATATACGGGTAAGTTGTCGCGATACAACCACCGAGGGCGAGCATGGCAAGGACGCCAGCTTTGATGGAAAGGGAGTCAAAAAATCTGCTAATTTTCATGCGTTAAGAACCATATATATGTGTGATGTTAGATTATAATCCCTATGACGCTAACACTTCTTTACAGGCGAATCACTACCCGAAGCGAAGTTTTTCATATGTTTCCACCCTTTTTTCTAAAATACTGTGGAAAGTGCTTTTTTTCGCGTTATCCAAGTGCTGTATTTTGATTTTGAAGGTGGTGTTTAATCAATAATGATTTCTATCGGGGTGTGGTCGGATGGTCTGTCCCATCCGCGCGGCGTTTTGTTGATGGTGCACGCGGTTAATCGGTCTGCCATCACGGGGGAGAGTAGAAAGTGATCAATGCGTATGCCGTTGTTTTTCTGCCATGCGCCGGCCTGATAATCCCAGAAAGTATATTGCTCTGCGCGTGTGTCCAGTGTGCGGAAGGCATCGGTTAACCCAAGGTGGAGCAAACTGCGAAACGCCGCGTGTGTTTCAGGGCGAAAGAGGGCATCCCCAACCCAGTCTTTTGGCGCGTGGCAGTCTTTATCCTCTGGAATGACGTTAAAATCACCACCTATAATAAAGGAAACATCATTACCGCGCAGATGTTTTAGCCGCGCTAGCAGCCGTTTCATCCATTGCAGCTTATAGTCATATTTATCGCCCGGCGTCGGGTTGCCGTTGGGTAAGTAAATGTTGATGAGGCGAACGCCGTTGATATCAGCCTCGATATAGCGCGCCTGTTCATCTGATTCGTCGCCGGGCAGATGATCCAGAACCATATGGATTGGATGCTTGGCTATAACCGCAACGCCGTTATAGGCTTTTTGTCCCACGGCGTGCGTGTGATAGCCCAGAGCTTCGATCTCTGCGGCAGGAAACTCAACGCCCTTAAGCTCCTGAAGCATCAGAACATCAGGCGTTTCTTCGCTAAGGTAGCGTTTGACGTGCTCTAAGCGCGCCTTGATTGAGTTGACATTCCACGAAACAATTTTCATGGCGCGAGGATAGCACTTTAGCTGATCGGCGCAAGAGCGGGATGCATCAAGATTTTTCATTTGTTTTTTTGTGCGATATTTTGCTATTTTATAAGCGTAAAAGAAAAAATGATAAAAAAGCAGCGGGAACCATGGAAAATAACAGAAACCTCGTTTTGGTAGGGAAGATAAACCTCGATATATATGCCGGTGCGCATGAGGTGAGTGGCCTCAAAGACACAAAGGATTTTGCAACCGCCGGTATGGGGGTTTCTTTGGGCGGCGCCTCGGCGAATGTGGCGCGCTCCATCAATACGTTATCACGCGCCTATGACGATCATGGCTCAACAAATATCGTCACACGGATCGGCGAACCACCTGAGCAGCAAGGCTATAAAAGTTTCGGCGAACATCTTTTGGCAACGCACGCCTCGGAAATGACCTTTCGTTTGTTACAGCGCGAAGGCGTGCAATATACAGATGTTGCGGCGGGACAAGATGGACCGGGGATCGCAAAAAGCATCGTTTCAGGGTTTCGGGGCGGACGCCATATATATAAGCAGTCCCCCTTAACCGGTGCGTTTCAAGCGTCGAGTGATGGTCTGGTATCCAGTGTGAAGCCGATTGTTCGCAAAGAGGTAAGGGGTGCATCGTATGTTTTTATTGACCCCGCGCGCCCCCCCTTGGCAAGCATCGCAGCCGATGTGTGCGAGGAGGAATGCGTGCCCTCTATCGTTGATCATGGCTTAAAGAACTGGCCGGAGGATGAGCAAAAGGCGGCATTGTTGGATAATATCCTGAAAAAAGCCGACATCATTATTGTGCCTGCCGACGCGGTTGTGCCCGGTATGGAAGACGGTGTTAAAGATCCTGATAAATTGTTTGAGTTGCTGCATGGTAAGGATTATAAAGCGCGCACGATCATTATGTCTGATGGTACAGACCCTGTGCGCCTGTCGCATAACGGTCAGGTGACGGAAATTCCTGTCACGCCTGCGGCGAACCCAATTAATGTCAGCGGCGCGGGCGATACACGCGACGGCGCGTTGATGTTCTACCTCTCTCGCGGAGAGCAGATGGAAACAGCTGTGGCTAAAGCAACGGAAATGGCAACCATCCGTATCCAGTATCCTGATAATGAGTGGGAGTCACATATTTACGAGCATGTGGCAGAAAACCCGTTATTTGCGGATGATCTGGATGAATTGAAAACGGGAACGGCGCGGGTTCAACCTGATTTGTTTGATTATGTCGCAGCAAAACCTGCAAATTTTGATAGCGCACAAGACGCACAGAATGACGCAGATGGCGCCTTAGATGGTGTTGATCACGGCTAGAAACATCACATAATCGAAAATGATGTGCCACAGCCGCAGCCCGCGGTGGCGTTTGGGTTGCTGATTTTAAACTCGGAGCCAATCAGTCCTTTTTCGAATATAACCGTCGCGCCGTCCAAAAACCCCATGGAGATATCGTCCGTGACGACACTGTCTTCGAAAAGTAAGTCCTTGGAATCCTTGTTGTCGGTCAGTTCAAGTTTGTATTGAAAACCGGAACATCCGCCGCCCTCAACACGCACGCGTAGCATCAGCGCATCTTTGCCCTGTGCCTCACGAAGTTCATTTATACGCTTTACCGCGCTGTCATCTACATTTAAGCTCATAGAAATAGTATATCGCTTCAACACACGGGTAATCAACTCTTATGGAACAATCCTCTTATAATTATTGTGCTTTGCCGCTCGCATCTTACGCCTGCAAACCCGAAGATACGCTGGGGCGTGTCCATGCAGAGCCGGAAAGCCGCCACCGCACGCCGTTTCAACGTGATCGTGATCGTATCATCCATTCCAGTGCCTTTCGCCGTTTGAAATATAAAACCCAAGTGTTCGTCTATCATGAGGGCGATCATTACCGCACGCGCCTGACGCACACGTTGGAGGTCGCACAGATCACCCGCACATTGGCACGCGCGTTGATGGTGAACGAAGATTTGGCGGAAACAATCGCGCTTGCCCATGATTTGGGGCATACGCCGTTTGCGCATATCGGCGAAGACCATCTGAAAGAGGCGATGGAGCCATACGGGCGGTTTGAGCATAACGACCAATCCTTACGTGTTTTGACAACGTTGGAGCGTAAGTACCCGCAATGGAACGGATTAAACCTGACATGGGAAACATTGGAAGGGGTGATTAAGCATAATGGCCCCGTAACGGGAGAGCCGCATATCGCTGCGCGTGAATTACAGGCGCGTATGGATATGCGTTTTGACACCTATGCCTCGATGGAGGCACAAGTCGCGGCATTGTCCGATGATATTGCCTATAACAATCATGATATCGAAGATGGTATACGCGCCGGATTGTTTTCTATTGATGATTTGGAAGAAGTACCTTTGTTATCAAGGGTTTTGAAAAGTGTGCGTGATGAATATCCATCCATTGAAGATCGTTATCTTATACAGGAAACCAAGCGCGATATGATCGGCGTGATGGTGGATGATGTGATGGCGGAAACACGGAAACGCCTGTCTGCGCTAACCCCCGAATCACCGGAAGACATCAGAACGGCAGGGCTGCAAGTCGTAGCATTCTCTTCGGAGATGTACGAAGACGTACAGAAACTGCGGACTTTTCTATATAATCGTATGTATAGGCATTACACAATCAACCGTATATGGCTTAAGGTCGAACGCATCATTGGTGACCTGTTCAAAGCTTTCCACAAGAATTATCAACTGCTTCCTGACAATTGGCAGCGCCGCATCGAAGAAAGCGGAGCGGTAGAGGATGAGCACAAAAGAGCGCGTATTGTGGCTGATTATATTGCCGGAATGACTGACCGTTATGCCATAAGGGAGCATGAAAGGCTCTTTGACCTTTACTGGGATTTACGTTAGTTATTTTACATACGATTCTTTTTTTATCGGCATCTTTTTGCCGTATTGTTGAGTTAATTTATTCGCGTAAACGTTAGGGAATTCAGACGATGAGCCAAGGCGATCAGTTCCACCAATATGGATATGACCATTATCTAAAGGCACCTAAGAAGCCAAAAACACCGCAACCGCAATATAGCGGCGGGCGTTTAGCTTTGTTGCGTAATTTGCAAAAGCCGCCTTTAGCCAGCATGGCTTTATTGGGCGCGGCTGTTTTGTTTGTTGGTGTGATCGTGATGACCTATCCCTCGGATGATCGTCAATCGAACCCCATTCCGATTGTGAAGGCGGATCTTCGCCCCGTTAAGGAACGCCCCGTTGATGCGGGCGGGATGGAAATTCCCAATATGAAGAGCACGATACTGGCGCGCGCCGATCAGCCATCCATCAAGGATGAGCGCGATAAGATCGAAAATCTATTACAGCGTCATAAAGAACAAAGTGTCATGAGTAAGGGGCAGGCGATCAATCAGTCGATGGAAACGGCGGCTGTTCAAAATCAAGTTGCTGCGGATGTGGCTTCTGAACATGGTCTGGTCTTACCACGCAGTGGAGAAGAAGGCGCGGTGAATATCTTGTCTGCAGATATCAGTGCAGACAGCAATGAGGCAGGGGACGCTTCGGCATCATCCCACGCCGTTGGGGATAAGGTGTTTGCCAGTGCAAAGCCTGCGTTCGATGTGAAAGAGCCAAAGGCCGATGATATCTTGCAGAAGATTGGCTCGTCTCAAAATGATGGCACAGATGGTACACAGGAACATGCCGATAAGTTTGCGATGCAGGTCGCTTCGGCGGCTTTGGTGGGTAAACCTGCGCGCGCCGGTGCGCCAAAAACAATTCATCAGGCCGGAAAATCGCCTGAAACCATTGAATTTGTCCGCAGTGTCTTGGGTGAAAAACAAGGTACACAACAACCACAAAATATAGAACCTGCTGCTGGTGTATCCTCACATGCGGCGGAAATTACGGCGGGTGTTTATTTCGTACAACTCGCGAGTATTACCGATCCTGCGCGCGCAAAAAGCGAATGGATGAAAATGCAGGGGCAGTATAATGTGCTCGGCCAGTCAAATTTCCGTATTCAGGAAGCTTCTCTCAGCAACGGTAAGTTTTACCGTATTCAGGCCGGCCCCATGAGCAAAGACAGCGCAAACAGAATTTGTGATGCATTGACGCGGGCTAAAAAACCCGGAGGATGTATTGTCGTCAAATAAGGATTTCGGACACGAAGCAGAGCGGGCATTAGCATGCATTTTCTCTGTTTCAGGACAAACGTTGAGTGATGCGGAAGCGTCCTTGTTTAAAGAGTCCAATCCCTTCGGATTTATTTTATTCCAGCGTAATTGTGATACCCCCAAACAAGTTGAGGGGCTTGTGCGTGACCTGAAAACATTGGTCGGGCGCGATTGTCCCATCCTGATTGATCAGGAAGGCGGGCGCGTGCAGCGTTTAAAGCCGCCGCATTGGCGCGCACATAAGCCGATGCGCTTCTTTGGGGATGCATACCGCGAAGATGCTGAAGCGGGTCTGGAAACGCTTCGTTTTGAAACACTGCGCTTGGCTGAGGAGTTGGTTGAGCTTGGCATTAATGTGAATTGCGCGCCTGTCTTAGATCTGTTCTTCGAAGGGGCGCACGATATTATCGGTGATCGTGCATTTTCGGATGACCCCGCCATTGTTGCGCGCCTTGGGTTATCAGTCTGTCGTCATTTTTTAAATAGCGGCATTACCCCGATTATTAAACACATCCCCGGACATGGCAGAGCCTATGCCGATAGTCATCTGGAGCTTCCCGATGTTGATGTGGAGATAGATGCGCTCTCACAAATGGATTTTGCACCATTCCGCGATATTGCCGCGTCGGATGTCGGGCAGGCGGTCTGGGCGATGACGGCGCATATCACCTATCAAGCCTTGGGCGCGAACAGGCCGATTTCTTTGTCGGGACATGCGATTGAAAAAACAATCCGTCAGGATATCGGTTTTGATGGTGTTTTGATTTGCGATGATCTGGATATGAAGGCGTTGGATGCCTATGGCAGTGTATCGGAAAAAGCCAATAGCGCATTGGAAGCGGGCTGCGATTTGGGGCTCTATTGCGCAGGAGAATTCGATAAAATGGAAGAATTGGCCGAAAACCTGCCGAAAATGAGCGATAAAACGTTAAAAAGATTGAAAAATGCGTCGAGTTTCCAGAATATGGCAGCATAATGAGCAAGAGCACCACCATCACGCAGGATAACACTAAGGGCGCCGCGCCGCCCGTGCCTGAAACGCTGCCCGATGATAACATGGATCAGTTGTTACTAAATCTGGATGGGTATGAGGGGCCGATTGATGTTCTTCTTGAGATGTCGCGTAATCAAAAAGTTGATCTTGCGACGATCTCTATTTTGCAGTTGGTGCGCCAATATCTGAATTTTATCGAACGCGCCAAGCAGCGCAATCTTGAATTAGCCGCCGAATATCTGGTGATGGCGGCGTGGATGGCGTATTTGAAATCGCGCTTGTTCCTGCCCAAAGATGAAACAGATGATGAACCAAGCGCCGAAGATATGGCCGAGGCGTTGCAGTTTCAACTGCGCCGTCTTGAGGCCATGCAAAATGCAGCGCAAATGTTGTTGGATCGCCCGCAACTGGGTACGGATATTTTTACCCGCGGACAGCCGGAGGGCTTGGATACAAAGACTGTAACGCAATGGCGCGTTTCGCTTTATGATTTGTTGCAGGCTTATGGCGCGATAGAAAAACGTAAGGAAGGCAATCAGTATGACTTGCCGGTATTTCAGTTGATGTCTACGGATAAGGCGATGTCGCGCTTGACGCAGATGTTGGGGGCTTTGCCGAAAAAGGGACTGCATAGTGTATGGGCAACCTTGCATAGCTTTATACCTGATGAGACAGAAGACACGCTTTATGCGCGCTCAACGCTGGCCTCTACCTTTACCGCAGGGCTGGAGCTTGCCAAGCAAGGGCAATTAGAATTCAGGCAAGATGGTTTGTTCAGGCCTGTTTATATGCGCGCCTGTGCGCAAGACGGGGTAGGCGAGGATGTTTAAGGATAGTGAATTCCTGAAAGTCGTGCTGGGGCTTTTTGGTGTGCCTGAGGGAACCTACGACTTTGCTGATCCTGCGGTCGTTTTGCTTGCTGTGATTTTTAGCGAGCATTTATTCGTGTTTTTCCTTTCTGTTTTGATATGGGGTTCGGTACGGTTTTTTCGTGCCTATGTCGGGCAGAGTCCTGCGCAGGTTATGAAGAAGAAAAAGGATGGCTCTGGCGTGTCCACATACCAGTATAGTGATATGAGTAATATGCATAAAATGTATAAGACCGACAAAAGGCCGAGCTTTTTCGCTGTGGCGTTTAAGGGGTTTATCTTGCCTGTTTTGGTGATTTTTCTGGCAATAACGATTTCTATGGAACTGGCGTATGGATAAGAAAGAAAATCAAATGAGGTTGTTAGAAGCGTTGTTGTTTGCATCGAGTGAACCGCTGAGCGCAGCGCAGCTTTATGATCGTATGAGCGATCAGGTTGATTTGAAGCTGTTGCTGGATGATCTTCAAAAACATTATGAGGGGCGCGGTGTTCATCTGGTTAATATCGATGGGAAGTGGGCTTTTCGTACTGCCCCCGATCTGGCAGAGCATTTGAATGTTGAAAAGCAGGTACATAGAAAACTATCCCGCGCCGCCATGGAAACGCTGTCAATTATTGCATATCACCAACCTGTGACACGCGCGGAGATTGAAAACATCCGCGGAGTGAGCACACATAAGGGCACGCTGGATGCCTTGATAGAGGTTGGTTGGGTGAAACCCGGTCGCAGGCGCGAAACCTTAGGGCGGCCTTTAACATGGGTTACGACGACAGATTTCCTCGATCACTTCTCGCTGGAAAGCTTGATTGATTTGCCGGGTATGGATGAAATGAAGGCTTCGGGTTTATTGGATCGTCGCCCGGCCATAGATACGATCCATCAGGATGATTTGTTTGCGCCATCGGACTCTGGACAAGAGGAAGATGAAAGCGTAGAACAGGATGACGTAACACAATATGCTGAGGATGCGTAGGATATGAGTATAATTGCCGTTGTGATTTTGGTCGTATTTTTATGTGTGATGGTTTTGTTTGCGATGGTAAGTACGCCGAAAGGCAAGTCGGGTTGTTCTGACGATGATGATTGTGCGGCGCATGGCTGTAGTGGTAATGAAAAAGAAGAAGATAACAACAAGGATCAATAGATATGGCACCCAGTATAGTACAAATTCTTATTATTGTTCTGATCGTGATGGTTCTGTTCGGTGCGGGGCGCATTCCGCATATCATGGAAAATCTCGCCAAAGGTGTAAATAGTTTTAAAAAGGGGCTGAAAGACGAAGATGTTGCCCAGTCTTTGGAAGATAAAACGCAAGACATTGATATTGTCAGCGAAAGCAAAAGCAAAGATAAATCCAAAGACGTATAAGTAAAGTCGTGTAAGTAATATGTTTCCAACAGTTTTTTTACCATGGTGGGCGTGGGTATATCTTCTTTTTGTCCTTGTGACATACGTGTTTAGCTGGTCGGTTGATGCGGCGCGTTCACGCCATAATGTTGTGTCATCTTCTTTGTCCCTGTTTACAATCTGCGTGTGTGTGGTTGGCTTTTTTAACAGCCATATACTCTCTGTATTTGGCATCATGATTGTACCGATGGTGGCTGTGGGTGTGTATTGGGAGTTTACGCGCGCGGTGCAGGAAAGCGAAATTGCGCACGTTATGTTGGATGGCGACCCTGAGCTAACGGATGGTGAACGGGATTTCCTTTTAAACACGGCAATTGGTTTTAATGCGTGTGTGGTATTGCCTGGCTATGTTATGGGGCTTATTCTGTGCTTAAATATTCTTGGTGTTATTTAGGGCGGTGGCTCTGACATTTAGATTTCAAAAGAGATTGTACGTCGATGCTTGATTTTGGTTGGCCTGAATTATTCTTAATTGTTGCTGTTGCTGTTTTAGTAATCGGGCCGGATGAAATTCCTGTGGTCATGGTGACGCTTGGCCGTATCATGCGCCGATTGCACTATATAAAGTTTGCGATATCCCAGCAATTTGATGATGTGATGCGTGATGCCGATCTGGATGGTATCCGTAACAGTGTGAATTTCGAAGCGCGCGACGCCGATGGCAAAGAGTTGGTGTTTGATGAGGGGGCCTCTGATGATGATCACACTATAATCCCTGAACCTTCGGATGAGCAGGAGGGTAAAAAGGATGAGTAAGTCAAAAGAAACCTCTGAAACCAATAAAAATGATGAAATTGACAATGAAGCAAAACCAATCGTTTCGCACCTCGTTGAGCTACGCACCAGACTGTTATGGGTGATTGGGATAATGATGCTGGGAACAACAGTCAGCTTCATTTTTGTTGATGGTATTTATAGCTTCCTTGTGCAACCACTTGCGAATGCTATGAATGAAAACGATACAAATCGATTGATATATACAGGATTAACCGAAGCTTTCTTCACATACATGAAAGTTGCTTTCTTTTCAGGTATTTTCATTACATTTCCTGTGCTTTTACTTCAACTGTGGATTTTCATTGCGCCGGGGCTGTATAAAAATGAGAAAAATGCGTTTTTGCCGTTTTTGCTCGCGACCCCTGTTTTATTCTTCTTGGGCGGTGCGTGTGTGTATTACATCGTCTTGCCAATGGCTTGGCCGTTTTTCCTTAGCTTTCAATCAACAGGGTCGGATATGGCCTTACCAATACAGCTGGAAGCGCGGGTGAGCGAGTATCTTGATCTGATTATGACATTGATTTTTGCGTTTGGTTTGTGCTTCCAATTACCTGTATTCCTCACGCTCCTTGGTCGTGCAGGTTTGATTACGGCGGATTTTTTAGCAGCGCAGCGTAAATATGCGGTTATCCTGACCTTTATTGTCGCAGCATTCCTAACGCCGCCGGATATGATTTCACAAATTTTGTTAGCAATGCCTATCCTTGCACTTTATGAACTGTCTATCATTCTTATCAGAAGGTCTAAGCCTAAAAATGAACCAAACGCCGCTTGAACAATACCATCAATATGTTAAGGACGGTACGCTGCATGAAGATCAGGTGCAGGAGGCTGCGACGCAGGAACTGCAACGTTTATATGACGAATTGCTGGCAGAGAATGCCAAACCAAAAGTAAGTTTTTTCCAGCGTATTACGGGCAACCATAGCAACGATTCTTTGCCTAAAGGCATATATATGCATGGCGGCGTAGGGCGCGGTAAATCGATGTTGATGGATTTATTTTATGATTGCCTGCCCGATGATGTGTCAAAACGCCGCGTGCATTTCCATGAATTTATGATCGAGGTTCATGATTATATCAATAGCCGCAGCAGCGATGACAGCATTACGGGCATCGTGGATCAGGCTTTGCCATCCTTGGCAGAGCTGATTGCGCGTAAATCCCGCATTTTATGTTTTGATGAATTTCATGTCGTTGATATTACGGATGCGATGATTTTGGGGCGGTTGTTCAAGATTTTATTCGAACATGATGTGATCGTGGTGGCGACAAGTAATTGGGCGCCCGATGATTTGTATAAGGACGGGCTGCAACGTGACCGATTTCTACCGTTTATTGATTTGTTGAAATCCAAAGTCGTTGAGGTGCATCTGGACAGTCCGAAAGATTACCGCACCGTTGGCGTGCATCTTGAGGGAACGTATTTCACACCGGCCAATCGTAAGATACGCGCTAAACTTGACGATATATTTGCGGCTCTGACGCAGGGGGCAGTCCTTAAAACAGAAACCATAACAGTGAAGGCGCGCGACATTACCGTTGAGATCGCCGCACAAGGGGTTGCCCGTTTTACATTTGCCCAATTGTGCGAACGTCCCCATGGGGCAGAAGATTATCTTGCGATTGCGCAGCAATATCACACGGTGTTTTTAGAGGACGTACCCAAGTTATCCTATGACCGCCGCAATGAGGCCAAACGTCTGATGAATCTCATTGATGCCCTTTATGAGGCGCGCGTGCGCGTTATCATATCGGCGGCAACTGTGCCGGAAAGACTCTATCACGGGAAAGACCATGCTTTTGAGTTTGAGCGCACTGTTTCACGCCTGATTGAGATGCAAAGCGAAGGATACCCTTGAACCAATGCGTGATACATATTAGTATTCTCTTTCACAAAACGTTACACTTGATCTTTTTAAGGAATAAAAATATGCCACTATTTTTTCTTATAGCCTTGTTTGTTTTGTTTTCTCCTGTTCAGGGATATGCGGCAGGGTCATTCGAACCAAACACGATTGATACATTCACAGAAGATGATTATACGCGCCTTGCAGGCATGTTGAAACTGCAGGAGGAAATTCCGGCAGCGGAAGAGAATTGTTATAGAATTAAAAAAGATAAAACGGAATGTCGCTGTGACAATAAATATTTATATGATGAATATGATGGCATTGTGAATGATCTCGCGGAAAGCCATCCTGATTGGATGGGTAAAACTTTGGAATATGACTTCTTTTCAGAGGGCGTGACATATAACGGTGTTGGCAATCTGGAATCATTCCGTAGCTTTTCCGATAGTTTGCATATTTTGAGCTGCACACATGAATAGTGCGGCGATCTTCCCCTTGCCCCGATCTTGCAAAAACGCTATGTCTTTAGGGAAGAATTTTGATCTCACTTAAAGGACGTACATTATGAAAGATCCAGTAAGAATTGCAATTACAGGCGCAGCCGGACAAATCGGTTATGCTCTTTTATTCCGCCTCGCTGCGGGTGACATGTTGGGGCCGGATCAGCCGGTTATTTTGCATTTGCTGGAAATCACACCCGCGCTGGGCGCGCTTAACGGGGTTGTGATGGAGTTGAATGACTGTGCATTCCCACTGCTTCACGATATTGTGGCCACCGATGATGCGAATGTTGCGTTTAAGGATGTCGACTTTGCCTACCTGGTTGGCGCGATGCCCCGTAAAGATGGCATGGAGCGCAAGGATCTGCTGGAGGCGAATGGCGGTATTTTCGGGCCACAAGGTAAGGCCATTAACGATCATGCAAAACGTGACGTGAAGGTTCTGGTCGTCGGAAACCCTGCTAATACGAATGCGTTGATTGCTCAGCAAAATGCACCGGATCTTGATCCTAAATGCTTTACGGCAATGGTGCGTCTTGACCATAACCGCGCTAAGAGCCAGTTGGCAGAGAAAACAGGCGCACATTCAACTGATGTTAAAAAGGTGACCATCTGGGGGAACCATAGCTCTACACAGTATCCTGATTTGCACCATGCAACCGTAAAGGGCGCGTCGGCATTGGATCAAGTTGATCAAAGCTGGTACGAGGGCACATTTATTCCTGAAGTACAGGGACGCGGCGGCGCGATTATTAAGGCACGCGGCGCGTCTTCCGCAGCCAGCGCAGCCAGCGCGGCGATCGATCACATGCGCAGTTGGGCACTTGGCACAGAAGCGGGTGACTGGGTGTCTATGGCGATTCCATCTGACGGATCATACGGCGTTGCAGAAGGCGTTATTTTCGGGTATCCGGTCACGTGCAAAGACGGTCGCTATGAGATTGTGCAGGGGCTGGAGATCAATGCATTTTCACAAGCGCGCATTGATGCAACAAATACAGAATTACGCGGTGAGCGCGCTGCTGTTGAGAAATTATTTGGTGGAAAATCCGCCGCGGCGTAAGGCCGATTTCCCACTACAGAATAACAAAGCGCCCCTTCATTATGTGTCGGGGCGTTTTTTAATGCGGTTCTGGCGGGGGGTGTTTGAGGGTTATACCGTCGCGAGCCATGCTCTGGCCTCATCCAATTGATCCATTTTGAATGTACGGATATCAATGCTGAAAAATGGTGCAAGCGTTCTGGTGAATGGTCCCATCCAGCCGTCGTTACACACAAGCGCGCAGTGTGAAAAATTCTTCAGATGTTTCAAATCAAAACGAATACCGTCGGTGATAACAGAAAGGTCAAAGCCACTAAAATCATCAATAACTTCCAGAATTTTGATGGTGCCGTGTTCCTCTATAAACTTTGCCATTTTGGGGGCAATTTTATCGAAATCTTTTTTCGTAACGCGGCCGTTAACGGTGATTTCAACTGTTTGTAAATCTGGGAATTCCTGATATTTCGTGGTCATGGAAGGCTCCTTCATCGCCTGATGGGTGAGGGTGATACTAACATAGGTTTGGCTGCGATCAAAACCGCCAATAGGCAGGCGTAAACAGAACCAGTACAGTTAGAATTTCAAGACGTCCGATGAGCATGCCAAGCGATAACAGCCATTTGGCCGAATCGGGCAAGGATGAAAAGTTACCCGCAGGGCCGATGATGTCACCGATACCCGGGCCGACATTGGCAATGGCGGTTGCTGCGCCGCTGATGGCGGTGGCAAAATCAAGGCCGATCAAGGACAGCGCAAGCGTTAGCAACACGTTGAACAGAACGTATAACCCCGAAAACCCTAATACAACATTTACGAGAGGGCGGCTGATGGCTTTACCTTGATAGCGTATCGGGAACAGGCCACGCGAATATATCATTGTGTTAATCTGGTGACTGACGGCTTTGGAAACGATGGATAAGCGCATAATTTTCATACCGCCTGCCGTTGATCCGGCGCATGCTCCGACATAGGTCAGGAAGAAGAAAAACATCGTGGCGAATGTGCCGAACACGGTATAATCAACGGTGGCGTAGCCCGTGGTGGTCATGATCGACACAATGCTGAATATCGCATGGCTAAAACTATGCATGAAGTCATACGGCTCATTATTCCAAATCCATGCGGTCATAATAACGGTTAACCCAAAAACAATTGAGCAATAAACGATGACCTGTTCATCTTGCAAAAATGTCATTTTCTTTTGGTAAAAAAACTGGATGTACAGAATAAATGGAATACCGCTGATAAACATAAAGACGGTTGCAGTCAGTCGCATTGAAATACTGTCAAAATAGCCAAAAGACGCATCATGAGTGGAAAAGCCACCCGTTGGGATGGTGGTCATGGCATGATTGATGGCATCAAACAGTGTCATGCCTTCGAGATAAAAGGAGAGTGCACATAGAACGGTCAGCCCTGTATAGACGACGAGCAAATGCCGCATGATGTCGGCGCTGCGTGGAATCAGTTTTTCAGACTTATCCGAGGATTCTGTTTGGAAGAGCTGCATACCACCAACCCGCAACGCCGGAAGTAGTAGAATTGCAAAGGCAACCAGACCAATACCACCGATCCATTGAATGATAGAACGCCAAAGAAGAATGCCATAAGGCAGGCTGTCCAAGCGTGACAGTACCGTTGATCCAGTTGTTGTGATGGCGGACATGGATTCAAAAAAGGCATCGGTGTAGCTGATGCCTAGGTTGGACATGTAAAGCGGTAGAGCGGCAAAAGCGCTGACAAATATCCAACTGATTGAGGTCAGCATAAAAGCCTGACGAATATTGGGTTCTCTATTAAAGGATTTGTTTGCTAATATCAGGCAGACGCCGAAAAACAGGCACAGCATGGAATTCATAAAGAAGTTACCGGCCTCTGCGGATGACATGCTCCACTCTAATGCTGCGGGAATAAGCTCAGCCACCCCCAGAATGGTGAGCAGAACACCAAGCGCAAAACCCACTATTTTATAGTCCATACCTGCTGCTTTATATTGTTGTTTAAGATGCGCTTGATAACGCCGGATTGTTATAAACGCTGCACATAGTATGAAATCTTGGGCGTTGTGTAAATCATGTTCACGCGAGGGCGCAGTGAAAAGGGGGGGGTAGCGAGGGAATTATAAGGTGTTATTGCTTTTCCAGAGGGACTTTAATGGTTTTAGCGTATGCCCCGACTTTTGAAAGGATGTTATGCACTTTGTCAGTTTCCGTGCTGGTTTCAGGGGATGAAACGGGCAGGGGCGCGATTTTATGTGCGAGGACATCTTGTGATGAAACAGTGCGTATATTGGGGCGATCTGCGGGGCATGTGTCGCCTGACACGTTGTTGCCTTGCCCGTAGTCGGCGTCAATTTTTCGTATAACTGAAAACTTACCTGCAATTTTCTTTTCGAATTGATGATAAGCAGCATCCGCATTGAGCGCCGTACCGTTTCTGTCATAGAAGAAGGTACGATTTAGGCGTATGGCTTCTTGAAACATGCTGCTTTTTAAATTGGCTAAAATAATATCCGAATCGGAATGTTTCAATTCGTAGAATGTGCGCGCCAAGGATAGTCCGAGCATATGCACGATATAATGATCTGTGATGCTTATGGTTTGGCCATTTTTAAAGTTCCGTAAAACGTTTTTTTCATCTTTGATTTGAAGCGCTTTTACCTGTGCTGCAACCGTTTGGTTATAGCGCAAATCAAGGATTTTTTGACGTAACAACATATCGTTATCATGAATATCCGCGCGCCGTGTTTCGGTGTTGATTTCAATCGCATCCGCATAAGACGGATAGCCGATTCGATAGCCGTATCGCTTCATCAGAATTAACCAGGTCGGCTCGATATATTGGTAAATGCCTCGCGCACTGCTGGAGGAGGATATTGTGATTCGTCCTAAATCGCTTTCGATCATGGCAGTAATGACCAGTAATTCGAAATCAACACCGGTTTTTTGACTAACGTCATATAAGGTGTCGATAATTGCCGGACTTTGTTTATGATCCGTTAGGTAGGCCTTCAAAGAATCAGCTAACTTTTTAGTATGATTCGTATCATCTGAGACATCCAGCGGCGATGAAATCGTATTACGGCAGGATATTGTCCCCAGTATTGCATCAACATCAATATGTCTGGGCGGTGTTGTCGCAGCTTGTTTTATTTTTATGGGGCGTTTGACCTGCGCAGTCACATTTGTTGCCTGATCACCCATTTTGTCTTTTTCATTTATGATGAGCGCAGGGGTAGGGCTTGCCTTAATTTTTTGCTTTGATTGGCTGGGTGGTTTTGCTGTCGTGACCTTAACTTTTTTGGGTGTTGCCTGATTTGACGGTGACATCTTTATATGAAGCGGGGCAACATGCGTGGTGTCTTGCGCGTGTGATACTGGCGAAGCGCCTATGGCTGCTGCGATCAAGGCAATGGAGAAAATATGAATGTGTTTGGTCGATGTCATGATACCCAACAGAATAATATGCGTGCATAGGGTGGCAGAATGCCAAAGGGGAAGAACGCAGTTCTGTTATAGTATGGCAGATTTGGTAAAGAAATCTCTAAAATTCGGAGATTATGCCGTTAAGCTTCTGGTGAGTGTTGGGTCATCCACTGTAAGATCCGGCACTTTCAGACTCTCTGCAAGAGCAACCTGATCCACACCTTTTCCATCAAATGATGATGTTAGCGGCTCTGGCTGCTGGGGGTCATTTTCGACAACGCCGCCAGAATTGAAAGCTAAAATGCGTGGATTGGCTTCGCGCGTCGCATCGAGTGCGTTGACAGCGGACATGACACTGCTTTTTTGCAATGATGGTGCAATCCGCGAGGCGTATGTGCCGGAGTGTGCCTTGCTTCCAAGTGTTGATTGCGCCTGCGCAACCAGAGTATCACCGTTTCTGGAATTGGCTAAATCTGTTGTAAAGGCCTTTTCAGGGTCAACGACCTGATCGCCGATTCTCACCTCAAAGTCCAAATGTGCGCCTGTACCGCGGCCTGAATGTCCGGTTGTTGCGATGTAATCACCAGCTTTTAAGGTATCACCGATCTTGATATGTTGTGGCAAGCTGTCTAAATGTGAGTACTGAACCGTAATAGCGCGCCCTGAATCGTCTTTACCGATGGCGGCAGAAACGCGATATCCGTACCCGCCGCGATTTTCACTGATATCTGTAATAACCATGGGCTGGCGAGCGTAAAGCTCTACATTTCCATTGGGGTCGAGATGTTTTGTTTTAAGGTCAATGCCGCGATGCATGGATGACATTGACAGATTGCGTGGCCCAAAATCGGACGTGATGAGTTGGCCATCACCCAAAGGTTTCGCGACCATAAGTCCCGCGCCGTTCGACGTGTAAGCGGAGGCTACTGCTGTATTGCTGTTTGGTGTTGTGGTCGGCGTTGTTGTGCCGTCGCTGTTCTGTGTCAGGACGCGCGCTTCTTTCCAGCCTTCGTGATTGACCATAGCGCGAACAAGGCGGTTTTGTTCGTCTTCGTTCAGTGTGTTTAATGTGCGGTTAGAGGCGATGCCTGTGGCTTGCGATACTTGTCTGACATAGCTTTCTGAGTCATTTTCGTGCTGCGGCGCGTATCTGTAGACGGCCTCACGTAATGTCAGGTTCGCATAATTGTCGGATTGGAGGAGGTGCTTTTGCGCTTCCAGACCAGCGTCAACGCTTTCAAAAATGGCGAAGCCGTCTTTGTCGCTCCCGATGGCGCCGTATTCTCTTTCCCACTCGCTATAGCGCAAGTTACCAGGGTTGTTATTCGCCCATGATCGTGTGCCTTCGCGTGAATTGTCGCGTGCCTTGACGATTGTCACATCGTTACCATCCGCGTCTTTGCCTTCGAAAATGCGGTTCAGACCGCCTTCTTCCTGATAGGCGCGGGTGAATGTGACCTCAGCGGGGAATTTATCAACCGGTGAAAATGTTGCAGTGGATGATCCGTCTGCTGCCGGTGTGCGGCGTGTGATTGATCCGTATGTGGATGAATTGTCGGAATAATCGCGTGCGCGACTTTCTGTGTTTTCAAGCAGCGCGTCCTTGAAGTCCGGACCAAGAAATAAAACCAAAATCAAAGCAAGGAGCGGGTTCATGTCCTGCCCGTTTTGCATGTTCATGATGCCTTGTAGATTTGTACGGAAATTATTATCTTGCAGATTCTGATTGTTAACGACATCACGTATGACTCTGTCGTTTTCTTGACGCTTCTGTTCTGTTGTGGTTTCTTCGTCGCTCAATTTAACACCCGTAAATTATTGTTTTTTCAACATTTTATAGCACCCTTACATTGAAGGTACTTTATTCAACTCACCTATTAACAGAGTTTATAGATTTTATTACGATTCGTCAAATTTTTAGCATGTTTACAGGGGGTGCAGCGCTATACAACAGGAGCGGCGGCGGTTGTTGTGACGCTAATGTCATGATTGTTTGGCGGTGTTTCGTTCGCTGCGACAAGTGTTTCGTCGCGTCCTTTGCCGTCAAATGAGTCCACGAGTGGATCAGGTTGTTCCGGATCATTTTCTTCCACGCCGCCTTGTGCAAATGCAGTAGACAGATTGTCTTCTGGTGGACCATCCTTGCTGTAGCGCATGGCCAATAAAAGTGTTGCGGGAGTTGCGTGGGCTTTGTTCAGGCCATCACCGGCGTAATAGCTCCGCCCACCTTCATCTTTGGGCATTGAGGCCCATTCTTTAGAAATGTTACGCATGAATGTGCCCTCATCCATTTTTGGATCACCCGCCAGATATCTTTGATATCCGCGACTGTTCAAAAGATGTGTTGCCATGCGGTCTTGCATTTCTTCATCAAAAAGCTCGTTACCGGTTAAGCCCATTTCTTCTTCTAAGCCAGCAAGAGTTTTCTGGATGATTTGGTATTTTCCTGCGGCGGAAGAGGGCGAGCCATTATTAACATATTGGCGTTGCCATGCTTGAACTTCGTTAATCGTCATACTGGTAAGGTTTTCACGCTTAACGCCGCGTCCATAGACACGGTTATAATCACCGCCTGATTCTTTGTCTGCGATGAGTTCGAGTAGGGGGTTACCGGTTTCTGCATATTGTGCAACGGCGGCTTCCGCGCGGGACATATCCATCCGTGGAATATCCATACGTTGTCTGGTTTGGCTTGCGGCTTGATATGCCGTTATTTCGCCAGAGCGGTAGTTGTTAACGGTTGTTCTTAATGTGGTTTCATCAATGGCTAGTGCGCTGGCGAGTTCTGAGATTGCAGGGTTGCTGCTTAATCCCTCATCGTCCTTTATGCCCATAAACAAGGCGATAAGAAAGCCGAACAGGTTCAGGTTGTTGATGTCATCTGTTGTGCGTAAGAGCTGGCGTGTTTTACGATCGCGATCTGCACGCCGATCTTCTAAACCCAAGCCGTCAACACCAAGAACATCGACTGTATCGATGTTATCGTTATCAATATGCGTGTTGCCACTTGTAGGAATATTCATCCTGTTTCACCCTTTGTATCCGCGGGAGGTGTTGTTCACCTCTCCATAATTAATACAATTCACATTTTACCCATTTAAAGCGGTTACGTCAAATTAAGTGTATGAAAGGGCGGGGTTTATACAAACCCGCCGCCGCCACCTTGATTAGACATGCCGCTATTTTCTGCCATGCGTAGTTCATCCTCGCGTAGGCGAAGAGCATCGGCAGGTGTCATGCCACCTTGAGCCGCTGTATCTCTGTTCAACTGGTTCGTCATAGCAAGGCCGAATGTTTCACCAGCGGCAGGGGCGGATTTTGTGCCATTATTAATTGGATCAAGATATGTTGGCTCCGGCCCGCCTTTCGGGTTTGTCGATGCAAATTCCATACTGTCTGCAAAGCTTTCATAAGAGGGAGCAGGGTAAACACCATTTGGATCGGGTTGGAATGTTGGCGTTTGAATTGGAGCAACTTGAAACGGTCCAATGCCCAAAAATGGGAAGAATGCCGAATACATACCTGTTGACGCCAATTGGATATTGTCATCAATACCAAGGTCAACACCAGCAATGTCTGGGCTGTTATCATCATTTTGCAGTTCGTCAGGTTCTTTAATTTCAATACCGTCACGCTCAAGCGCAGCTTCGATTTGTGCCTTAAGTTCCGGTGAGGCGTCTGCGCCTAATGCTTGTTCCAGTTCGTCACGGGATATCATGCCTGTCCCTGATGTCCTGTCGACTTTGCGATAGACATCTTGTAGGCCGACTTGCATTTCGTTGCTGGTTTTAAGGGCAGGGTCAGCCAGATCTTCTGTCCCTTGATTAGCATCACCACTGCCAACATCTGTTTCCGTTGCGGCCAGTGCCGCTGCATTTTCGGAGAGGTCAATGTTTTGTTTTTCACCTTCTGCAATCAGATTTTGTTCTTCTGTTTCCAGATCAGAGAGCTCTCTCTGTAATTTAGCAAGTTCGCCGTTTGTCGCGTCGAGTGCTTGTTGTGCGTTGGTAACGTCTGTGCGCGCGGCGGCTACCTTGCCTTGCGCCTCTGCTTGTGCTGCCCTAGCGACAGCTTCTTCTGCTTCTTGCGCGGCTACAGAGCTTTCAATAACTTGCGAGAACTGATCTTTCCCCATAGAGCCAGGGATTAGTGATTTTGAGATACTTTCGCCAAAGCCATCGTACGGGCTATATTCTTTTATGGCACCTTCGACGGCCCCCACACCCATGATACCGTCACCGTCTGGCACAAAGTTTCTGGGTAGTAATTTTTCTTCAAACATTTTGCGGTATAAATCGGCTGTATCTTCAGGCGATACGGCAACTTTAACAGGGTTACCATCGCTGTTTGTTGTGTCACCTAATGTATACATTGTCTGTGTATCAGGGTCGACATAAACGAGCTTCCCGTTGTCATCTGTAAGCATGCGATCCATTTGGGTTGCGAGCTTCCCGACATCTTCGCCTGCGCCCATACCCATATAGCCGTAATTTTTGGACATATAGTCATATACGGAGTTGTACTCCATCATACCTGCCTGTGCGCCGGCGGCATCAGCGTGAATTTCTGCAGTTTCGGCAGATTCTGTATCCAGAGCGGCCTGCGCGGAATCTAATGTGGCTTGTTGTGTGCCGCGTTGTGCCTGTAGATCCGCAATGCGTTGTTGTAAATCAGTCTTATCGGAGGAGACATCTGCGATCTCTTCTCTCGTTTCGCGCATATCTTCACGAAGTTGCTTCATTTTGGATTGGAGATATTCCGTCGCGTCTTCGCCACTGACAAAGTCACCATCCGCATTTTGAAAAGCAACGCCTGAATCTTTGACAATACCCATAAACTCTTCGCGGCCGGCTTTCATTTCAGCTCTCATTGCGGCCATTTTTTCAGGGTCATAACCAGGATCACCCGGTTTTGGCATGTTAGCCATGCGTTCCGCCATGTTTCCTTCCATAACGGCCTGCATTTCATCTTGCTCTTCTGTGCTTACGAAGCCATCTTCCGCCGCCTTCATCATCATGGCCGCCATTTGGTCCATTCCCGGAGGAGTGGGGCGCCCTGCAAGCTTGTTTCTGTCCATCATGTCGATGAAGTTAACAGTGAATTTAGTACCGTTTGTATAACCTTCTAAAGCGGCTTTTGCTTGCTCTTCCGCTTGGATGAGTTCTTGTCTTCGACCTTCCATTTCAGGTGTGATTTTGCCACCGGCGGCCTCAACTTCTTTATTCAACTCATTTAGTTTTTCACGGGCACTTGCCGCTTTATCAACATAAACCTGACGTTTCTGAGCAAGGTCAGTTTCCAAAGTCTTGAAAGCATCAAGTTGTCCTTGTCCTCTTTCAAGTGTATCTTGCATCCCCGCGATTTTTTCTTGCTGTGCCTGAATGTCGGCGTCGCTTGCGCCATGCGCTTGCATGGCTTCAAGTTTGTTTTCTTCGACCACTAAGCGCTGGCGCTCTCGTTGTAAGTCGGTTTCGAGGTCTGAAATGCGGCTTTTGAGGGCATCGTGAGATTCATCACCTGCTGCCATAGCGGCAGCGGCCTCTGCTTCACGCTCTTGTTGTGCTTCGGCAATATTATCAAGAGAGTCTTTGAATTGCTGGTAATTTAACTGCGCCGCGTACATGGCGACACGTTTACGGAAATCCTCATTCTTTTGATCTTGTAGGATTCTGCGGCGCTCTTCTATAGTGTCGAAAATCGTACCTGAATGGCGACCGTCGCCTGCACCGGAAAGGGCGGTATCATACTGATCTTTTTGAGCAACACTAGAATCGTGCCCTGATGCATATCCGAGATCAGCGGCATCTTGTTCATTTGTGATCGTTTGGGAATCAGGTGCGCCTGTATGGTTTTCAGGACGCGTCGGATCTGATAATGCGGCGGTAGATTTGGCATTCAAACCGATATCATCCATAGAAAGGCCGGCAGTCTCGGCTTTCTTCGGTTCCTCGAGGTTTAAATTTCTCTCATCTTCGTTTTGGTCTTTACCCGTAACACCCGTATTTGTAGGACCAGACATATTTGTATTCCCTCTGTTTATATCATTATAGGATTATGCCGTATGTAGAATGTATTATAATGAGATGTTTTTTGTTTTTTGTTTTTTGTTATCACTCTTTGTACATTCGGGACAAAACCCACTTATTCCCATATAGCACATATTCTAAGGCAAACAGGCGGGGTTTGTCAAAAAGAACCGTTATAAAAGTTTTTGGAAAAATGTACTTTTTTATCGCGATAATATGAATTTTACGGTTTTCAAATGGAATCAAGGATGTTAAACACAGTTTCAGTGCATCAACGGGCATATGAATTTGTCCGTTTTTACCAGTAAAATGCCCAATTTCATAACGGAGTTCTACTCGCAATGAATATTCATGAATATCAAGCTAAAGAATTATTAGAAAAATATGGTGTGACGGTTCCCAAAGGAATCCCCGCCATGAACGTAGAGGAAGCGGTCAAAGCCGCCGAATCGTTTGACACGAATTTATATGTGGTCAAAGCGCAAATCCATGCCGGTGGACGTGGCGCCGGACACTTCACGGACAACCCTGAAGGTAAGGGCGGTGTGCGCTTGTGTAAAACCGTGGCAGAGGTGCGCGACGCTGCGCAGGCTATGTACGGTAAAACACTCGTGACCAAACAAACCGGACCGGAAGGTAAGGAAGTACAGCGTTTGTACGTGACGGACGGTGTGGACATTGAAAAAGAATATTACTGTTCTGTGGTTTTAGATCGCGGGACAAGTCGTGTGACCTTTATGGTATCCACCGAAGGCGGTATGGATATTGAAGAAGTGGCCGAGCATTCACCGGAGAAAATCATCAAAACATCGATTGATCCGGCGTCAGGTATTTCCGGTTTTCATTGTCGTAAGCTTGCCTTTGGCCTTGGGCTTAAGGGCGCACAAATTAAAAGCGCGACGAAGTTTTTCGCAAATCTCTATAAGGCATTCATCGAATTGGATGCGTCGATCGTTGAAATCAACCCTATGATCTTGGTCGGGGATGAAGTGATGGCGTTGGATGCTAAAATGAATTTTGATCCAAATGCTCTTTATCGTCAAAAAGCGATCTATGACATGCGCGATGAAACAGAAGAAGATGCAAACGAAAAAGTTGCAGCAGATAATGAGCTTTCTTATGTGCGTTTGGACGGCAATATTGGCTGTATGGTCAATGGTGCTGGTCTTGCGATGGCAACGATGGACATTATCAAGCTTAAGGGCGGTGAGCCTGCGAACTTCTTGGATGTCGGGGGCGGTGCAACAGCAGAGCGCGTAACAACAGCGTTCAAAATCATTCTTTCTGATGCAAATGTTAAGGGTATTCTGGTGAATATTTTTGGCGGCATTATGAAGTGTGATGTGATTGCACAAGGCGTTATCGCCGCGGCGAAAGAGGTCGACCTCAAAGTGCCGTTGGTTGTACGACTTGAAGGTACAAACGTTGAAAAAGGTAAGGAATTGATGGCGAATTCGGGACTTCCGATTATCTCCGCTGATAACCTTGAAGATGCAGCTGCTAAAGTTGTAGAAGCCACACAAAAAGCGCAGGAGGCAGCGTAGAAATATGTCAGTTTTAATCAATAAAGATACAAAAGTGATTTGTCAGGGCTTTACAGGTTCACAAGGCACATTCCACAGCGAGCAAGCGATTGCTTATGGTACAAAAATGGTTGGTGGTGTTACACCTGGTAAGGGCGGTGTTGATCACCTTGGTTTACCGGTGTTTGATACTGTTGGTGAGGCAAAAGAACGCACAGGCGCAAATGCCAGTGTGATTTACGTGCCGCCACCATTCGCCGCCGATGCAATTCTTGAGGCGATTGATGCCGAAATCGAATTGGCCATTTGTATTACCGAAGGTATTCCGGTTTTGGATATGGTGCGTGTAAAACGCGCTTTGACAGGTTCTAAAACACGCCTGATCGGGCCGAACTGTCCGGGTGTTATTACACCGGGTGAATGTAAAATCGGTATTATGCCGGGGCATATTCATAAGCGCGGTAAGGTCGGTATTGTGTCACGTTCAGGTACATTGACGTATGAGGCGGTTGCACAAACAGGTGCGGTTGGCCTTGGTCAGACGACATGTATCGGTATCGGTGGTGACCCTGTGAACGGTACAAACTTCATTGATTGTATTGAATTGTTCATGGATGACCCTGAAACCGAAGCGATCCTAATGATCGGTGAAATTGGTGGTACTGCTGAACTTGAAGCTTGTGAATTCTACAAGTCTTTGAAGAACAAAAAGCCAATTGCCGGATTTATCGCTGGTGCGACAGCCCCTCCGGGTAAACGTATGGGCCATGCCGGTGCGATTATCTCTGGTGCGGATGATACTGCGCCTGCAAAAATGGATGCTATGCGCGCTGCAGGGTTTGTCGTGTCACAAAGCCCGGGCGGTCTTGGGCAAGCAGTTGTCGAAGCGATGGCTGCGTAAAACTATATTTTATTCTAGAAATTCAAAACGTCCTCGAATATATTTTGAGGGCGTTTTCCTTATAGGAGCTTTCAAGATGATCTATACCCTTTATTTTAGAGCCACAGACGGCGAAATCAGCCTGAAGATGTTCCAAAATTATTTTAACAATCATCCGCATTATCATGTTGAGGGACCGCAAGCTTTTTACAGGCACGCGGATACAGGGGCGCGTTTTTCGTTTGTTTATCTGCATACAGACGGTGAGGGCAGTAAAAATGTCAGGCCGGAAGGAACATATAGAATTGCGTTAAACCTTAGTTACTGCGTCCCTGCATTTTTTGCGATGGAGGCTTTGTACGAGGTTGAAAAACTCATAGATGAAACGCGGGTCGTTCTTTATGATTCGCAGTCTGGCGGGGTTGGCAATAAAGCATTTAACGGTGAGGTGATGTTTGATTGCTGGATGACACATAATGAAGAGGCACTGCGGCAACTGGTGTTGAGCAATACGCTGGAGGAAAAGGACTATCCGTTGGTTCCTTATGACTTGCTGCAGTTGGTGTGGGAGTGGAATTACGCCAAGGTCAATATGCAGGGAATCGTCGGGGATGATGTGCAGGTGCCTGTTATTATGGCTTTGTTTGATGGCGAATATGTCAGGACGGGTGTGATGTGGAATGATGGCGCGCCGATCGCAATGCCCAACGTTGATTTTGTGGTTGTGAAGCAAAAAGAACAGGATGGACAAACTGTTTATGGGGCGGTGGCGTATGAAGCTATCGAAGGCTTTGTAAAGGCATACGCCCATATAGAGGGCGCAGCCTATGTCTTGTCCTATGACCGTGTGCCTGATGATGTGCGTGCATTTTTCGCACAAGTGACGCCGGAGAGAAAATTCAAACGACTGGATATGAGCGCTATTCTTGAAAAAGACATTGTGGAGGATGCCTTGAATTTGGATGGTGATGCTTAACGCGCAGGCGCAGGGTGTTTCAATTTTGGTATAAGCGCGCATTTTGTAAAACGCATTTGAGAAGTTTGATGTTTCGGTGTATGTTGCCTAAGTATTCATTTAAAAGGATTTTTCCAATATGAGTTTTCTCGACAATCTTCTGCCGGATCAGCGAAACTTACTTGTAAGTCTTCCTTATCGCGTGGGTCTTTATGTCAGTCAGAGCGATCAGTCCGGTGGCACAGGTTCGCAAGATGCTGAGTTGCTGGCATTAACCAGCATCATCACCGCATATTCGCAAGAAATTTTTGGCGCGGAAACTGTGCAATATATCGTTGGCGAAACGGTATTGCGTAAGGGCGAATGGAAAGAATGGTCGAAAGATGTTGAGATGGTCGTTGGTGAATGCCACAAGGCCATTGATATTTTATCGGACGCTGTTGATGAAAAAGAAGTCAGTGCATTTAAGCGCAGTATGCTTGAGATTGGCGAATCCGTAGCTTTGGCGTTTCGTGAGTATGGTGAATCAACGCCGATGATCGATAAAATAAAAATTTACATGTTCTATACGAAGAGCCGGAAAGAAGCCGCAAAACAAGGAATCGTTGCGATGGAGTGGGATCAGTTCATAAATATATCACTGGATGAACGTAAAGCCCTTCAAACCATTGCAAATGCTTTGAATACGACTTATATTTAAGCCCGTTTAACGAATATAGAATAGGGGTTTTCATGGCGAAGTTATCATTTTTTACCGAGGAAGATGTTCTATCAATCATAAGCTTGCCTTATCGTGTTGGTATGCATGTCAGTTATGCCGAAGATGAAGATGGCGAAGAAGATGACGAGCGCGAGATGCGCGCACTTGAGGTCTGTATACGCGAGATTGCCCGTGTTCATGAAGGCGAAGAGCTAACCAAGGAAATTGCAGCCGAGATTTTGAATGCCAGAGATAACTGGGCCTCTTGGTCGGAAGGTGTGTTTAATATTGAGCCATTGTGTGAAAAGGCGATTACAGCTTTGAAAACGCAAGCCGGAAAAGAAGAAGTCAAAGACTACATCAAGATGACCTTGGATATTGCCACATCTGTTGCGCAAGCCTATGGCGAATTTGGCGAAGAGCCGGAAGCTGAAAAGGGCATTTTTGGCAAGATTATTGGTGGTATTGTATCGTCCGTTACGAGTGTTTCGGCAGATGATGCAAAACATCCGATGAATGTGAGTGCCGCCGAAGATACGGCGATTGCAAACATTGCGGCAGCTTTGAAAAAGGCAGCATAGAAAAATGCCGGAGAATAACGGTCTTCACAGGCCGATGTTTTCTGTGTAAATGTTCAGAGCAAATTTAATATCAAGATTTAAAAACAAAGAAGGCTGTAAATATCATGGCTCAAAACAACCAAGACCAAACGTTTCTTAGCGGTGTGAACGCGGAATATATTGCGCACTTATATACACAATATTTGAAAAATCCTGCCAATGTAGATGAAAGCTGGAAATCCTTTTTCAGTGATTTGAACGATCCTGAGGCCGCATTTTTAAGGGAGCTTAGCGGTGCAAGCTGGACGCCGGATGAAAATGCTAAGGATAAACGTAGTTTTGGTAGTGCAGCAATCGCGCCCGCAGATGGTGTGTTGGCCGATGCTGAGGCTGCAAATGATCCGGGCAAAAATAAAAAAGGTGTTGTGAATACTGCTGATGCCAAGCAGGCCGCGATGGATTCTATCCGCGCTTTGATGCTTATTCGTTCCTATCGTTTTCGCGGTCATTTCCTTGCGAACCTTGATCCGCTCGGCATGAAGCAAACAGGCGACCACCCAGAGCTATATCCTGAATATTATGGTTTTACCGATGCTGATTATGATCGCAAGATTTTCATTAACGGCATGTTGGGCATGGAATATGCTTCGTTGCGCGAAATCGCGGCGGCGTTGAAGGAAATTTATACAGGCACAATCGGTGTGGAATATATGCACCTTAGTCACCCTGATGAGCGCAGTTGGATACAAAAGCGTATTGAAGAGCAGCGCAATAAAACCGAATTTACACCGGAAGGTAAGCGCGCCATTCTTGAACGTCTGACGGCTGCCGAAGGTTTTGAACAATATTTGAATAAGAAACACACCGGAACAAAACGTTTCGGGATTGATGGCGGCGAAGCCCTTATACCGGCGATTGAGCAAATCATGAAGCGCGGTGGTCAATTGGGTTTGAAAGAAATTGTTATCGGTATGGCGCACCGTGGACGTTTGAATGTTCTGGCCAATATCATGGGCAAGCCGTTCACAACGATGTTTGCCGAATTTCAGGGGCAGTCCTCTATCCGTAGTGATGTGCTCGGTTCGGGTGATGTTAAATACCACCTTGGAACATCCAGTGATCGTGACTTTGACGGTAATAACATTCACCTGTCATTAACAGCCAACCCATCGCATCTTGAGTTTGTGAACCCCGTTGTGATCGGAAAGGTGCGCGCCAAGCAGGTGCAGCGCGATGATTTCGATGCAGAGCAAGTGCTTCCGTTGTTGTTGCATGGTGATGCCGCATTCGCAGGTCAGGGCATTATTGCCGAAACCTTTATGATTTCAGAATTGCCCGGTTATCGCGTTGGCGGTACGGTGCATATCGTTATTAACAACCAGATCGGCTTTACAACGATGCCGAAATTCTCGCGCTCCGGTCCTTATTGTACGGATGTTGCGAAGATGCTGGACGCGCCGATTTTCCATGTGAATGGTGATGATCCGGAAGCGGTTGTTCATGTGTCACGCGTGGCTATGGAATTCCGCCAGCAATTCAAAAAAGATGTTGTGATTGATATCTTCTGCTATCGCCGTTACGGGCATAACGAAGGCGATGAGCCTGCCTTCACGCAGCCTTTGATGTATAAAAAGATCGCAAAACAGGAAACGACACGCACCAAATATGCCGCACAATTGGTGGCAGAAGGCGCGATGGACGAAGCCGAAACAAAGAAAATATATGATGATTTCAATAAGGTTTTGGACGTGGCTTTTGACGCCGTTGAAAGTTTCAAAGCGAATTCCGCTGATTTCCTTGAAGGTGCATGGTCTGGCCTGAAAGTTGCCTATGGCGATGATCGCCGCGGCGAGACCGGCGTTGCAGAAAAAGAAGTGCAGCGTATTGGTAAGGTTCTGACGGATGTTCCGGAAGGCTTTACGATCAATAAAAAGCTTCAACGTGTTCTTGATAATAAAACCAAGATGCTCAAAACCGGCAAAGGCTATGACTGGGCTATGGGCGAGGCTCTGGCGTTTGGGACGCTTTTGGATGATGGTTATGCTGTGCGTTTGTCAGGGCAAGATGTCGGGCGCGGAACGTTCTCGCACCGTCACGCCATTTGGTATGACCAAGAAAATGAAAACAAGCACATCGCCTTGCAGCATATCAAAAAAGACCAACCTAAATTTGAGGCACATGACAGCCCGCTTTCAGAAATGGCGGTTCTGGGGTTTGAATATGGCTTTACGCTTGCCGATCCTAAAACATTGACAATATGGGAAGCACAATTTGGTGATTTTGCCAATGGCGCGCAGGTTATGATTGATCAGTTTATTTCCTCTGGTGAGAGTAAATGGCTGCGTATGTCTGGACTTGTGATGTTGTTGCCACATGGTTATGAAGGGCAGGGGCCGGAGCACTCCTCAGCACGTTTTGAGCGTTTCTTGCAATTGTCAGGTGATGATAACTGGCAGGTTTGTAACTGTACAACGCCCGCGAACTATTTCCATGCTTTGCGTCGCCAGATGCATCGTGATTTCCGTAAGCCGCTTGTGATGATGACACCGAAATCTTTGTTGCGTCACAAATTGGCCGTTTCTGAAATTGAAATGTTCACAGGCGACAGCACGTTCCACCGCGTTTTGTGGGATGATGATAAGGATAAATTGGTTAAGGACGATAAGATCAAGCGTGTTATTCTATGTACGGGTAAGGTTTATTATGACCTGTTGCAGGAACGCCGTGATCGCAATATTGATGACATTACCATTATTCGTCTGGAGCAGATCTACCCATTCCCGACCAATGCACTTGCAAACGAAATTAAGCCGTTCAAGAACGCGGACATTGTTTGGTGTCAGGAAGAACCTGAAAATCAGGGCGCGTGGAATTTTGTTGATCGCCGTATTGAGGAATCATTGTCTATTGCCAAGCATAAGGCAGGGCGTCCTAAATATGTCGGGCGCGTTGGGTCTGCTTCTCCGGCGACAGGATCAAATTCTCGTCACCATGCAGAACAAGCCGCATTGGTTGATCAGGCTTTGACATTGAAAAAATAAGCGTTGGGTTTTCTAACTTATTCTGTGCTGTCCAAAATAGATCAGCACCATCAGGATGAGGAGTAGAACTCCCCAGAAAAACGCGCTTATTTTCAAAGATTGCTTGGATTTCTTGCGTTGATACCATGTGCGTGGGCGAATACCTTTGAGCAAAAATACAGAGGTTGTTGAAATATTCACGCAAATGATATTGATCGCGAGAAGTAATGCCGCGCCATACGCCTGATCGAACGCCCCTGAGCCCAAGCCCAGCCCCAGAACAACGGCGGGTGGCATTAAGGCCACCGCAACCATAACCCCGACCATAGCGCTCGATATACCTGCCGTCAGGGAGAGCGCGGCGGCTGCCCCTGATGCCAGTGCCAAAACGACACCGCCATAGCCGACCGTTGTGCGCGAAAGATATTCTTGGCTGGTCGCAAAATGATCGTAGGGAATAAGCAATCCGGCAATAATACTGATCAGCATGGTCAGGCCAAAGCCGACAGCATTAGAGCGTAACGATTCCCTGATAAGGTCACGATCCCCCAGAGTGACACCTAAACTGAGCGCTAAACTTGATCCTAATAGGGGGGCAATAACCATCGCGCCGATAATGACGGCAATATTATTGGTCACAAGGCCGATGGCCGTCACGATGGTTGATAGAAACACCAGAACAACGAAGTCCAAACTGGTTTCCGTACCCTTTAAAATTTGGTCATAGAGGGCTTCACGGGTCATGTTGCCATAGGTTTTAGCCTTGGCTTTGGTATCGTCCTCGTTTTTATCCTTGTCCTTGTGGCGGGGGATGGTGGTTTCCACAGGCGTAATAATTATGCGCCAATCTTTTTCCTTATTACATTGGCGTTGTAGTTTATCGACCAAAGGCTGCATTTTTTCAGAGGAGGCCAGAATCTTGATTTCTCTGGGTTGGCCTTTGATTTTCGCACCTGTCCAATATTGAATGATGTCATCTTCGTCTTTCAACGATTTCAATATCTCGTTATCTTCATCCGGTACAAGGAGTGTTAATTTTCGTAAGTTCATATGTTTTCTTGATTCTTTTTTGATGCAGTCCGTTCAAATCAGAATAAAGTTTTTTGAAGTGAAAGTCCTTTTTAATTCTTTGGGAGAGGGGTATAGGCATAAAAAAAGCACCTTCCCCCCACAGAAAAGTGCTTTTTTCTTTTATGCCTGTTTCAAGCTACGCAATATTTATATGAGAGTGTTTGATATTTGAATGCAGGACATTTAATTCTTGTTCTATCGCACGCGACATATGCTCTGACGCGCTTTCGGCAAGCCAGTCACCAATATGTGGTGCTCTTAGAAGGTTATCTTTTAGCGCTTGTGCACGTTTATAGAGCGCTTTTTCTCCGGCTTCAGGATATTTCTGAAATTTAGAAGGGGAGCGTTTAAGCGGCTCAACCGCCCAAAGACGCAATATATGATAGACATCTTCGTGCCGCGCCTGTTGTAAGAAGGCATTGATGTTGAATTCGATAATGCTCATACCCCGTGTGTCATGGCGCGCATTGATCATTGCGTTTGCACGCATTTTGTCGAACGGAGTTTTGATGCCTGTGCCTGCATAATCGCGGACATATAATGCCATATTCATTTTAGCCTCTATTTTTAAATCTGAAAAACGTAAAGAAAAATACGCAGTGGAGAAGTTACCTCTCCGTTTTACAGCGAAAGGACTAAAAAAAAGGTTAACAAGATAAAATTTATCTCAAATTTTATCATTTAGCATTGAAATAAGCGTGTTTAATGCGGATGTAAAGGGAGTGCGGTGAAGCGTTTTGCGCGATAATTATGCGCTTTCAGCCACTCTGGCGTTACCCAATAGATGCGTAACTTCTTGCCCGATCATTTCAGCAATATGTAGCTTTGCACCATCAATAAAGTTCTGATTGATGTCGGGGCGCTGTGATAAACGCACCATCAGGGCATCACTGCGGGTTGCCAGTGCTTGTCTGCCGGCATGAGGAAAACGAATAAATTTCCCGGGGGAGCGTCTCACAGGCTCGGTCGCCCAAAGTCCTAAAATGAAAAACGCGTCAGGGTGCTTTGCCGTTGTCAAAAAAGCAGTGATGTTGAAATTAATGATGCTTAAACCCGACGGGTCATCTTTCGCGCGAATGATCGACATGGCGCGCATTTTGTCCATCGGTGTCTTGATCGTTGTTCCCGTAAAGTCACGGTTCACACTTTCTGTGTCCATGGCCAAACCCCTTATCTTTTTTATTATGAGAGGATAGTAATGAAAAACGCTGTTTTAATGCAAGAAAATAATCGGCTGCGGTGCAACCTGTTCTTTATCTTGACTTGCTTAGTTTTGCTCTGCACTCTGCGATCTATGAAAAAAGCCTTCGATTTATCGGTTTATGTGGTTATCGATCCGTCTGTATGTGGCGGGCGCGCAGTGTGTGATGTTGCCGTGGCGGCGGTGCGGGGCGGCGCGACAATGGTTCAGTTGCGTAACAAAGCCGATTCTTTGGATGTGATTAAGGATCAGGCGCTGGATATTCAAAAAGCCTTGGCCGATTCTTCTGTGAGATTCATACTCAATGATTATGTTGATCTTGCCGCCGATATTGATGCTGATGGTGTGCATATCGGGCAGGGTGATATGCTCGCAGCGCATGCGCGCGCCATCCTTGGGCATGAAAAAATCATTGGGCTTACGGCCTTTACCCGCGCGCATTATGATGCGCTGGACCCCACAATTGTTGATTATGTCGGGACGGGGCCGTTTTATGCGACATTGACCAAACCGGATAAGGCTGTGCTCGGCGCGGATGGGTTTTCAAATTTGATAAGCCATGCACCTGTACCTGTTGTTGGTATTGGCGGCATCACGCCGGAGAATGCCGGCGCGGTGATCGCTGCAGGGGCAAGCGGCGTTGCGATGATGCGCGGCGTAACCGAAGCCGAAGATGTGGAGAGCGCAGTGCGTGCCTATGTGAAGATAATAGAAGGAGCGCGCCGTGAGCATTCCTAATGTACTGAGTATTGCAGGCTCTGATCCTTCCGGCGGGGCGGGGATTCAGGCAGATTTAAAAACCTTTTGCGCCACGGGCGTTTACGGAATGGCGGCCGTTACCGCGTTAACGGCGCAAAACACACAAGGGGTGAGCGGCTTTGTCGCAGTGCCTCCGGCCTTTGTGACCGATCAACTGGCCTCTATTTTTGATGACATAGAGGTTGCCGCAGTGAAAATTGGTATGCTGGCGAATGCAGAAATTATCGAAGCCGTCGCCGATGCGCTGGAGCGTTATCAGCCCGACCATATTGTCCTTGATCCCGTGATGGTTGCGACCAGTGGCGACAGCCTGATTAACAGTGATGCGATTGCGGCCATGAAGGCGCGGCTCATCCCCTTGGTTGATGTCATCACCCCCAATATACCAGAGGCCGAAAAATTATCACGTAAGGCCGTTTTAGATATGGACGGCGCGGCGCAAGGGCTTCTGTCACTTGGCGCGAAGGCGGTGTTCCTTAAAGGCGGTCATTTAAAGGGGGCTATGGCAACAGACGTACTTGCATATCATGGCGGGGTAAGAACCTATCAGGCGGCGCGCGTAGATACGCAAAACACGCATGGGACAGGATGCACTTTATCGTCTGCGATTGCGGCGTTCCTTGCCAAGGGACATGAATTGGAAGAGGCATGCGATAAGGCCAAAACATATTTGACCAATGCACTAAACCATGCCGATGAATTGATGGTCGGTAAAGGTCATGGCCCCGTCCATCATACGCATGGATGGATTTAAGCGCGCATGAATGAATTCGAAACCATTGAAAAATACTTTGCACCACTGACCATGGGATATGAAGGTTCGGCGGGGCTTTGCGATGATGCCGCTGTTCTTGAAATTCCTGAGGGGCATGAATTGGTGGTGACCAGTGATACGCTGAATGAAGGCATCCATTTTTTAGAAGGCGAAGCGCCGGAAAATATTGCGCGTAAGGCTTTGCGGGTGAACTTATCGGATTTGGCGGCGATGGCGGCAACGCCCTTATGTTATCAACTCAATCTGGCCTTCCCTGAAAAACCCACCGAAGCATGGCTGCGCGCCTTTACGGATGCCTTATATGAGGATAATGAAAGCTTTCATATCTTTTGCTCTGGCGGGGATACGACGAGCATTAAGGGCGGTGCGCTCTCCATTTCCATGACCGCGATGGGCACTGTGCCAAAGGGGACGGCTGTGCGGCGCGGCGGCGCGAAAGCGGGGGATGCAATTATCCTGACGGAAAGTGTCGGCGATGCGGTTTTGGGGCTGAAGCTGCTGCAAGGGGGGCTGGATAAGGCTGGTTTTTCAACAGCCATAGAACGTTACCGCGTTCCGAGGCCACGCACCCAAACGGTTGATATCTTGCGGAAATATGCACATGCGGCGGCTGATATTTCAGATGGTTTGATTGCAGATTGTCTGCATATTGCGAAAGCTTCAAACCTATGTGCGGAGATTGATATTGAGAAAATAAAGTTTTCGCAAGCAGTGGAGCGCGCGATAGATCAGAAGATCATAACATTGGAACAAGCCATTAAGGGCGGCGATGATTATGAATTGGTTTTGGCTGTGCCGGATCAAAATGTAGCGCTGGCCCTTTCTGAATTACAAAAAATCAATTTAAAACCACTGGTTATCGGGCATTTTAAAGATTCTGATTTAAGTCTGGAGATGCTGAATAGTGACGGTCTGCAGATGGATCAGAGCGCATTCGGCTGGACGCACTTCTAACGCGCATACAAATCCGCATCGCCAATTTAAAAATTTCGAAAAAGAGTGATGTTTTGGCCTTTTTCCGTGGTGCTAGCCCTTGCCATTGCCGACAGTTCAGAGTAATAACAAGGGGCGCGTTTTCGAAGATACGCGCAAGTTTTTGTCGATATAACAGTAAAAAATAAAGAGAGACGAGATTATGACTCAAATCCTTGTTCCAACACTTGGTGAATCTGTGGCCGAAGCGACTGTAGCGCAATGGCTGAAAAAAGAGGGTGAAGCAGTTAAGGCCGATGAGCCTATTGTTGAACTGGAAACAGACAAGGTGACGTTGGAAGTCAATGCACCCGCTGATGGTGTGATTGTGAAAATTGTCGTTGGTGAAGGTGATAGCGTTGAAGTCGGCGCGATCTTGGGTGAAATGGAAGAGGGCGGTGTTGCGAATGACTCTGCGCCTGCTAAAAAAGAAGCAGCACCCGCGCCAGCCGCGAAAGCTGCAAGCGCAGAAAAAGTTGCTGCGCCAAGTGATGCACCAAAAACATCACCTGCCGTGCGTAAGTTGATCAATGATAATAATCTGGATGCAAGTGCCATTCCCGCAAGCGGAAAAGATGGGCGTATTTCAAAGGAAGATGTTCAAAATTTCCTTGCTAAAGGCGGCGCGAAGTCAGCCCCTGCTGCTCCGGCTGTAAGCCAAGGTGCACGCGAGGAGCGCGTTAAAATGTCAAAACTCCGTCAGGTGATTGCCCGTCGTTTGAAAGAAGCACAAAACACTGCGGCGATGCTGACCACGTTTAACGAGGTTGATATGGGCCCCGTGATGGCTCTGCGCAATGAATATAAAGATGTGTTTGAGAAGAAACACGGCATTAAGCTTGGTTTTATGTCTTTCTTCATTAAGGCCACTATTCAGGCGCTTAAAGAATTTCCTGCGATCAATGCAGAAGTTCAGGGCGATGAAATGGTTTACAAGAATTACTATAATATCGGCGTTGCTGTTTCCACACCGCAAGGTCTTGTTGTTCCTGTTATTCGTGATTGTGATCAAAAGAGCATGGCCGAAATTGAAGCAACGATTGTTGATTTTGGTAAGCGCGCCCGCGATGGCAAGTTGTCCATGGATGAAATGAGCGGCGGTACATACACCATTACCAATGGCGGTGTGTTTGGTTCGTTGATGTCCACACCGATTTTGAATACGCCGCAATCCGGTATTTTGGGAATGCACACCATTCAAAAACGCCCAATGGTGATGAAGGATGGTTCAATCGAGGCACGCCCAATGATGTATCTGGCGCAGTCTTACGATCACCGTATTGTTGATGGTCGTGAAGCGGTGAGTTCACTCGTGCGTATCAAACAAACCTTAGAAGACCCACAGCGTTTGCTATTGGATGTCTAGGCGCGTCAATGACATATAAAAATTATCGAACCCTGCCTGATCTAAGGCGGGGTTTTTTACAGCTATGACGCGTTATTGTAGGGCATCAATCCTGTTTTTAGTCATGCGGATTTGGCAGGTTAGTTTAGCATATTTGGACTCCATGCCTGTGCTGGAGAGTATCTCTTTGCGTTCGCATTCTGCCTTGCGGTATTCTTCGAAAAAATGACGGCTATTGGTCAGGGTTTCTGTATAAAATGTGTCCCAATCAATCGTGCTTTCCGTGTCGAAATTTTTCTTTTTCACCGTGTTTTCAAGAATGAGCCGTTTGCCTTCGAGCATCGAAAATATTTCATCCAGACAGATCGACATGGATTCATTGCTTTGTGCATCGCTTAGGCAATCTTTTGGATTTGATTGAATGACATCAGTTACAGTGTTGTCATCCGCAAAGGCACCTAAAGTCGCAAAGCACAGGCCGCATAGGGTGAAGGCAATTAAGCGCCGTAATTTGCGCCCGCGATGTGTCATTCTTTAAGAGAGTTTTGTAAGGTACGGATACGCTGCGTGGTCATATCATAAAGGCATACCATGTATTCATATGTTGCTTGCGGGCCTTTGCGCTCAAGAAATGATTTCTGTCTGCTACATTCGTGCTTTCTGTAAGCTTCAAACATCTCGCGTCCTTCGATAAGGCTCTGCGTATCTTTTTCTCGGCGCACAGAATTATAGGCGGCAGATTCGTGTTTGTTTACGATACTAACGATGTCATCTTCTATGAATTTTCTGGTTTTTTCACGCTGATCGTATTCGTCGCTCATGCAGGCAAAAAGACGCGCTTCGTTCGTTGCATAATCCTCAAAACAACGGTTGATGGCCGATCTCGCCTGTGCGTTAGTAGGCAGATATGTGCATAATACACATATCAAAATAAGAGCTGAGCGCATTCTATCCTCCTTTTAAATGAATTCAGCAGAATTCAAATTATACACCATATTGATTAGAGACGAAAATTTATTACTTAATTGATTTTTGAAGGGTTTTTATTCTTTGCATGGTCATTTCGTAGATGCATATCTTCTGCACATAGATTGATTCAAACATATTGTCTTTGTTTTCTGTTTGCGCTTTGTGGCGTTCACATTCTGTTGTTCTGTATTCCTCGAATAACATTCTGCTTTTATTAAGTTGGTCTATTAGATCACGTTTTTTTGATTCATAAACACGTTGTTGCATTAAAAACTTTAGTTTTTGTTCTTTAATTTTATCTTCTCGTAATTTTGCCATCGCTTTTTCAAGGTTAGCTTGCGCTCTGATATCATCTGGCGTTTTCGGTTTTACCGTAGAGGGCGTGTAGGCCAGAATAGTTTCGTCAATGTCGTATTTAGGCGGGGAAACATAGAAATCATCTTTCACCATTTTGAGCATGTCATCTTCTATTGTAATTCTGGTGACCTCTATCTCTGTGTTGAGTAGTGTCAGGCACATAGATATTCCACCGTCTGATTCTCCAGTTTTAAAGCAATCATTTACTGATCCTTCGGCGTAGGCAGGTGCGGTGAGTAGAAAGAAAAAGCATAGAAGTAAGAAAAAGCGCATAAAAATCCTTGTTGGCTGAGAGGGGTTCTATTTTTTATACAAGAGCGACAGGTTAGAGTCCAAAATGTTTTTATCCTGTAATTGTTTAAGTGCTTTTAATCCCCATTCATCGCGGCATTCTTCTTGATTGCCAATCGTGAGGTGGGTATAGCCTGCGCCAATCAAATTAACAAACTCGCGCGATGTTGGTGTGCGGCTGGAGAATATATAGGCGGGGTTAATCGTCAGGCTGTGACGGGTGCATAAAACCAGTAAACGGTTAATAGGCTGCATGGTGGGAACATATTTATCCTGATTATCACGAATGTTTTGGGCGTCTTCTTGATTTAAACCGATGGCTATATCGGCTTTGGCATGAATAAAGAAGGCGTTACTGTTATGATCTGTGGCGATGCACGCGGCAAAGGGCTCTGTTTGCGTGTTGGCCTGTATCAGTTGCCCAAATTTTTCCTGCGATAACGCATTATCTGTTCGTCTGATGTGATAGGAGTTTTCATCACTGACCTGCGGCGCGCGGCTGGTTTTTTCCTGTAAACATGAAATGGTTTTCTCTGGCGCATTCATTTCAAACACCCCAATACCGGCTTTTCTAAAAATCAGCATAGAGATTTGATCAAAATACGGTTTTATTTTCAGGCCAAGCGGCGTGTTATGGGTGTGAGAGTCAATATAAACATTCCTTATGCCTGCTTGTGCAATGGTTTTGGCGCAATTCGGACATGGTAAATCTGTGATGTATATATCGGCATCGCGCGATGAGGGCACCATAAACAATGTTGCCATTTCAGCGTGGATTGTGGTGCTGGCATTGCCAAGTTTTTGGTCAGTGCCGATATGTTTCTTCAGCAGATCCGGCCAGAAATTATGGTGCGCATGTTCGAAATATTGCCCATTTTGATCAGTGCCGCAAATTAATGCGCCGACTTTATGGTCAGGGTGTGGGCTTTGTGCTTCAGCGCGCAGTGCGCTGCCCATGCGGTCAAAATGGTTTGTGTTCATAAGGGGCTTTTCATACTCAAAGATAGGTATCGGTTATTCGTAGTCGTCGTCATCGTCATCGTCATCGTCATCATCATCTTGCGGCTCAGGCCAAGGCAGTTTGTTCCCTGTTTCCAGGAATGTTTTCAACTGGCTGAGGATAATAGGCCAGCCGCCTTTTACATCTTCGAATGAGGCGCTGTCTTTGATTAAGCCGTCATGGGTGAGGGTGAGTTGCGTAACCTCACCAATGTTGGCGATAATATATTCAACGCGTGACGGGGCTTCATCAGGCGCATCGCAAAATGAAAATGTATGCGCGAGTAGCGCGCCGTCTTCTATCATAACAATTTCGCCTTCAATCATAATATCGTCAGGCAAACCATAGGCAATGCGTCCGCCTTTTTTCAATGTTATTTCATGTAGGGGCGCGAGGTAATAATTTTGTACGATTTCCGGCTTGGTCAGAGCCTCCCAGACATCGCTGGCAGGAGCGGAAATAAAGGTAACATATTCGAATTTTTTATGCATGAGATCGTCCAGTTTCAGGAATATAAACGCGGATGGTATCATTTATATAACGCGTTGTTAATGAACAAAAAACTCTATATTCATTTTGTATAATAAAAGTTTGCAATATTTTGAAACTCTATGGTACGAATTAAGGGCTGTTAATGGAGTTTATATTCAAAAAATAATAAGAAATAAACGCAGCATGGATGGTTTAACTATCGGGAGTGATTATGTCGCGTGTTGTTATTGGCCCTTATCGCGATGGGCTTTCTCTTAAAAATTTATTTACGGCGTCCCCTGGGGCGTGGGCGGATTATGACGGCGATGATGCGCCGGAAACGGCCTTTGTGCAGGTCAACTCCAAGGCTGTGACGAGTGCTGTTTTCCTGACAGAGGATTGGGCGGAACGTCAAAATGATTGGGATCCCGATTATATTGGTATTATTTCAACTGAAAATGATCTGAAACATTGGGAAAATGATCACCCTTTGCGCTTTACGCCATTTTCGCTCGAAACCAAGAAAAGCTTTATCGCAGGGCCTGATTCCATCGAGGCAGAGACAACCGCCATTGATATTGCGCGCGGTAAGACAATTGTTGGTTTGTTGGAACCTGTACAAGATGCCACAACCAGAGAGCTGCAGGAGGCCGTCGAGGCCGTCGGCGCGAAAGATGCTAAACATATTATAGTCTTGAGTGAAGACCGCGAAATGATGGTGCCGAAAATCCTTAAACAAGCATCGGTTTGGGATTCTTACCGTGATATGCCGCTGGTGAAGGAATGCTTTGAAAAGGGCGCAGCTTTTCCCGGAAAGCGCGTGAATGAACTTCAAAATGCTGTGGGCGGTGCGCTTAATCTTTTGACATTATTGCAAGATGCCAGAGATGAAATGATTAGCAAAGGTCATAAGGTTGACGATACGCATACCAGTTATGTTAGCTATTATATGAAGTTTCTGGAGTTTGATGAAAACCAGCCTATCCCTGAGGAAGGCATCTTTATTACCGCATCCGAGCGTAACAGAAAGTTTTTGCCCGTTACTCAAAAGCATTATGGTATGGAAAAATCAGGTGTTGATTTTGATTTGAATGATTTTGATGTCCCCGCAGATTATCACGGTCTTTATGATGATGAGCAAAAGCCGATCACGATTGAAACGCTACGCGCTGATCCGCATAGCCGTTATTTTTCTCACCAGTTTGCAAGTGCGCGCGCGATGCGAGCCTTTGTTGATGTGATGCAAATTCCGATACTGGATAAGCCACGTGAACATACTATGGAAGATATTGAGGGCGCAACGCTGATTACCAACCTGAATTTGGGTGAAGCAGCATACCAAATGGAAGGCCACGGTTGGGGAACATCATATGACACCTTGAAAAACCAGTATGTTAAAAAACCTGAAGATTCTGGTGCGTCCGTTGAGGGGTTAAAATATTCGAATGACTATGTATGGGAAACGGGCTATCAGGCCGTCGATCAGAACCGAAGAATAGAAAATCACGAAGATTTGGAAAATGCATTTTTGTCTGCGGATGGTACTGTGGTTACGCAGTGGCCGGAAAAAGCACCCGACGGCATGGATCAAGATCAATACGAGCTAGAGCAGAAATTGATTGCGCGTATGGTGATTGCCAATCGAGCAACAATCAAGCCATTGGCAGGGCCAAGTGCCTTGGGTCGCCCTTTGTTGATTGAACATAATGTGCGCATGAATGAAATGCCTGCCTATCATAATGCTGTGAAATTCCGCACGATTACCTCGCGCTCTGACCACGTGTTTAGAGGGTTCTCCGACAGAGCAAGCTTTATGTCCGTGATGGCAGAGGGGCAGTGGGATAAGGAACATATGAAGCCTATGCCAACGCCGCAGAAATATGATCTGATTGACGAAGATCAGCTAACAGATGTTATCGCCGGTCGCTCGTTAGGGTTTACAGAAGCGTTACTCGGCTCTGCCAGTTCTCATTTGAAGTCAGGCAACGAAGATGCCATGACATATACGAATGAAACAGCGAAGAAGACCGTAACCATGATACATGGTGGCGGTGGTCGTTTTATTATGGGTAAGTTTTTCGAAGGTGCGGTAGAAGCGATGGAAGAAGGCAATGAGAATTTCCTGTCTATTGCAATGCGTGTGCCTTTGGCGTCTCGAAAAGAGGGGTCTTTAAAGCCATTATTACGTCGTTACGATCTTGAAGTAGAGGATGGCGATTTCAACAGCAGCTATATGGCGTTTGGTAACGGGCAATTCCACGTTCTGACCTTTGACCAGATGGGCGAGCGGCAACATGCCATTCTTGCGCCTGCACATGTTGTGACCTCCTTCATCGGCGGTGTCGGAACGGACTATGAATATGACATGGCGATGTACCATAATTTGATGGTCGAGATGCGCGGATATGGTGTTTTTCCGGGGTTCGATAACGAAGAAAAGAAACGTATTCATTTCGTGAACTCCCCCGTGAAAAATGGCGGGAATGTTGAATATGGCTATTATGACGCGTTGAAGGATTCCTTTACACCCGAACAACTGGATGTTCTGAATGTGCATTTTTATGATACGCCAGAGGAGGCGTTGGAAGCACGTAATGAATATGCGGCGGAGCTTGGGTTTGACCTTGACGCCCCGCGTAAGCGTTGGGGGCATGACAGGGGTCGTGACTATGATCATGATGATCTAAGCGCGTCTTAATCGTCAATTTGATAACACTGATGCCCGCCACTGGTGTTGGTCTTTGAATCCATAATATGGGCGACACCTTTTTCAGGTTTAATCTGCGAATATTCGATCAAGCCACGCGTTGATAAATCGCGCATGGCCTTGCGCGCTTCATCAGATGGTGGAATGTGCTGGCTGGTCATGTACATTTCCGATAAGCCAACATGGGCAAGGTCTAATTGCCTGCCGGAACTGGGCACGAAATTCGTCATGATTTTTCCGTTTTGAAGCTCAAGATTATGTTTCGATGCGGTCATCAACATGTTGATAATCGGATCAAGCGGAAAACGGTAATGCGCATCTTTGAATCGCTCCGTCATGGCGTGATCTCTTTGTGATGAAAAGCCGGGCGGCATACTGTCTTCGGCGTAAATGAACATGGTTTCACCGTTTGACTTGCTTTTTCCAACCCCAATGACGCTGCGTGTGCCGCGTGCCTGTGACATAAATAAATCAGGGTGGTTTTGCATTGAATGGACTTCGTTTTCATTCAATATGCGTGCAGTGTTTTCCGGCGCAGGGCGTTGAGAGGGAGGCTTGCCACTGACCAAAATGCTTAACGTACCTGTTTGTGCGTTGACGGCATAAATCGGAATCTGCGCCGCGCGGGCAATGGGAATACAAAGGTCGTTCCAGAAATCGGCACGATCTTGTGTCCATGGATTTTTTGCATCATTCGGGCTTTTGAACCCCGGCAGGCTTTCTGAATCGATGAACAGCGCATCAACATCGCGCATAATCGCGGATTTCAGGCAAGATGCACAGTTCGGTGTATTGCAGCCTAGAAACAAGTGCGCAGAAGGCGGCGCATCATAGAGCAATGGAAACTCACCATGAACCGTCGGGCTGCCGTTTCCGATTTCATCATGGGAGGTCATGCCTTGGTCTTTTAAAGGATCAGGGATTTTATTGGCGTTATCAGAATAGGTATGTTTACCCTTTGGCGAGATAGAGAGCAGGGATGAGCCAACATGATATCTGTGATGGTCGCTTTGAGCAGATATAAAGCGGCTGCGTTCGATCAATTCCATGCCAATGTCGGATAAAAAGGATTCCCCAAATCCCGTTTGATCGCGGAAAGTGTCGCGTAATCTCGAAAACCTAGACATTTATATACTCAACCCATTCTTGTATAGCGTGCTCCTAATATAGTATTAGACAACAGAAAGATAAAGAAATCTTTTACTTTGGCCTTGCCATGGCGCGCGTGAGTGATTATCACAGAGAGGCTAAATTTTGTTTCAAACAAAGGGTTTTAAAGGTATGTCCAATCAATTTGATGTCATTGTTATTGGTGCTGGTCCGGGTGGCTATGTTGCGGCTATTCGTTGTGCGCAGTTGGGAATGAAAACGGCTGTCGTGGAAAAGGATAAAACTTTGGGCGGTACATGCCTGAATGTTGGGTGTATCCCGTCTAAGGCGTTGTTGCATGCATCTGAAAAATTCGAAGATGCCGAACATCACATGGGTGATATGGGCGTTGAGGTAAAGCCGAAGCTGAACCTGAAACGCATGATGAAGCACAAAATCGACGTGGTTGATGCCAATACAAAGGGCATCGAATTTTTGTTCAAAAAGAACAAAATCACACGCATTGAAGGCAAGGGCGAAATCGTTTCCGCCGGAAAAGTTAAAGTTGGCAAAGACACGTACGAGGCGGACAGCATTATCATTGCGACAGGCTCTGACGTTATCTCTTTGCCCAATATCGAAATTGATGAGAAGAAGATCGTATCCTCTACAGGCGCGTTGGAGCTTTCCGAAGTACCAAAGAGCATGATTGTCATTGGTGGCGGTGTGATCGGGTTGGAACTTGGCACAGTATGGCGTCGTTTGGGCGCGCAAGTGACCGTGGTTGAATTCCTTGATAACATTTTACCGGGCATGGATGGTGAAGTGCGCAAGGAATCAAAGAAAATATTTGAAAAACAAGGTATTGAATTCAAGCTTTCAAGTAAAGTCGTAGGTGCTAAAAGCTCTGCCAAAGGCGTTGAACTTAGCGTTGAACCTGCTGCTGGCGGTAAGGTCGAGAAAATTAAAGCGGATGTCGTTTTGATGGCGATTGGACGTAAGCCATATACAGACGGGCTTGGCCTTGAAAAAGCTGGCGTTGCCCTTGATGAGCGCGGACGTATTCAAACGGATGAATTTTTTGAAACATCGGTTGAAGGTATTTATGCCATTGGTGATGTGATCGTCGGCCCGATGCTCGCGCACAAAGCCGAAGATGAAGGCGTTGTTCTGGCTGAACTGTTGGCGGGACAAAGTGGTCATATTGATTATGATTGCATTCCGGGCGTTGTCTACACATGGCCTGAAGTTGCCAATGTCGGTAAAACCGAAGAGCAACTTAAAGAGGCTGGTATTGCCTATAACGCAGGGAAATTCCCCTTCATGGCCAATGGCCGCGCACGTGCAATGAATATGACCGATGGATTTGTGAAAATTCTGGCGGATAAGGAAACAGACCGCATACTTGGCGCGCATATCATTGGGCCGGGTGCTGGTGACCTCATTCAAGAAGTTGTCAGTGTCATGGAATTCGAAGGCACAGCCGAAGATATTGCACGCACTTGTCACGCGCACCCGACCTTAACTGAAGTGGTGAAGGAAGCGGCGTTGGCGGTACATAAGCGCCAAATCCATATGTAAATATTTTGGATTATTTTTATCCGGAAATCAGGTGCTTACGGGCACCTTTTTTTCTATCCCGATATCAACAGGAAGGGCGTTTTCATAGGCGTTATTCTTAACGAGCGCAGATATTTTCTCTACGATTTCATCATGTGTATGATCCATGCCGCCGTCGCGATAAGGCAGGCGAATTGATAAGATATCGTTGAGCTTTGTTTTATGGTGCAGGTTCTTATCGATATAAAAAGTTTCATAGCCGATAATTTCACGCCGCTCGATCACTTTACCCAAATCCTCATTGTTCAGATAAATTTCGAACATGAGCTGCCGACCGCCGATTTGTAGGCCGCGGCCTTTGACCACCCAAACCCTGAAAAAACGGTCATATGGCACGAATGTATGATAACGGAAAAACCAAACACCGTGATTGAAAACTGCAATTTCGGGATGGTTTGGCTCGATTTGAAAATCTCTGTTTTTTTCGCGCAGAACACTCACCGCGCAATAGGACGATATGATAACCAGCAAAAGCGCAAAGGCAGGCGCTGCGCCGATCTGTATCGTGAGCGGGAAGAATAAAATAAAGGAAAGGGTCAGCCCCAAAATGGCAATATTGTGATTGCCGTGGTTGTATTTATAGGCATTAACCGTAAAAATCGGTTCATTACCCTTTGGATAGACATAGGCGATATCCTCAAGCATATCGTGTTTGTCATGTGCCTTAAGTTGCAGGTATTTTTCTGCAATATCGGGTGTTTTGAAACTGGTTTTCTTGATTTTTGTATTTTTCATGCTGCGCAGTCTAATTCAAGAGCTATGCGTGTACGAGTGTTTTTTGCACCTTAAGGGGGCGTTTCGGGTATTTATAAATCCAGTTGCGGGCCGCTAAACATATCCCATATTGAACGCGTGGGTGGTTTGCGATTATCGGCCATGATGATCGCTTCATTCTGTGAGGCGTCAAAGCTGGCAATACCTGTATCCGGGTCATGAATGGATAGAAATCTGAAGTCTGTTTCATCCGTTTGCTTCGGGATTTCACCTGTTTTATAAATAGGGAACATGGTTTCGATATAGTCTCGCCACATATTTTGAAGTTCGGGCGTTGCCGCGTCTCCATCCGGATTGACGTGATACATATCGGAATCAATACCCGCCAAAGTTTGGCGCAAATCAGGCATCATATGGATGTTTCGGGGATGTCCGTCACCGGATTGAAAGCGCATACCCACATCATCTATAATGGCTTGCATTCTTCTCACTGTTTCGTTGTTCTCGGGAGATGGTTCGAGCCATGGATATGTATTGATCAGATAGCGGTTTTCTTCGGTGTTCAGCGTTTCTGATGTGATGGCAGGTATGCTGAACACAGGTTCGGATTTGTCAAAATAGTCGGACGGAATGATTTTTGTGACGATGCCATCACCAGCATATAAAGCCAGTGCGATCTTCCCCTCATCATAACGATGCGTGAGATTTATAAATTGGGTTTGCCCCATTTCTTTTAGTCGCTCGACGATGAGGGGAATATCGTCAATATGTCTGTTGAGGTGCGTTGCAATGACATTGGCACCTAAGCTTGCGCAGGCATAATCAATGGCGTGAGCCGCAGGTCGCACCGTGTTTCGTGTATTTTCGGAATTCATATATTCAGTCCGCCTGTAGCGATATTTGCCATGGTTATGTCGGCTCGTGAGCGTTTGGCTCATTGTTATTCCCGTTCCAACCGAACAGGCGTTGCCATATTGATTGGGTTTCGTTCGTTAATTTGTTTGTTGCTCTGATGATGGGATCTTTGCCCTCTTCAAGAAAACGCTCTGAGTCAAAACCAAGAATACCTGACTCACGGTCGTGAAGAGATCTGAACTGAAAATCTGTATCTGGTGTTTGATGGGGTATTTTACCGGTTTTGTAGATTGGAAATACTGTTTCTATGTATTTTTTCCATGCCGCTTCTAATTCCGGTGAATTACGTCTACCATTATGCGCGGATGTGTACATAGAGGCATCAATGCCCACCAAGGTATGATGTTCATCCGGCATTGTGTGAATGTTGCGCGGATCATCATCATTCGTAGTAAAGTCCATACCTACAGCTTGTATCTTTACGCGCATTTCCTCGATGGCGGCTCTGGATACGTATCCACCAGGAATCCAAGGATACGTATTGATAACAAAGAGGTTGTCATTTTCCGTCTCGACTTTTTCTGAAGTAATGGCTGGTAAATGATATATTGGTGAGGACTTATCATAGTCAGCATCACACATAACCTTGGTGACGATACCATCACCAGCATAAAAAACGAGAGACATGGCCGCGTCGGCATATTTTTGGGTAAGATTAATAAGATGTGTTTGTCCCATTTCTTGTAAATGTGACACAATTAGATTTTGTGCTTTCCAATCGCGGTTCAGGACATATGTTGTTGCATTCAGGCCAAGCCCTGCACGCGCTCTATCAAATGCTGCATGCGCATTTCTCACTTCATGCTTTGATGAATAGTCGCCCATGATTTCATTACCCGTGCATATTTTATATTTTTATCACGTTCTCACTTTAGCATATGGTTTTTTGATTAGGCAAATATGAAAATAGTGTATTTACCTTGGGCCGCTGGAAAATGAGGATAAAAGTGACTCTACAAAGCCTTCGCGTAGTTTTCGGGGCGGTTCTATGTCTGATTCCCTAATAATAGGATTGTCCTTGGTGTGATCAAAACCGACGATATCTGTATTAGGGGCATGCAGGGAAATAAATTCGAAGTTTGTGTCGGCAGACTGCGGGCTTACTATCCCATTTTCATAAATGGGGAACACCGTAGAAATATAGGATTTCCAAGATTCTTTAAGTTCAAGGCTTATGTGGTTTCTGTTTCCCGCATCAATAAACATGCCCGAATCAATGCCAATTAGTGTTTGGTTTTGGTCAGGCATACGATGGATATTACGTGCTTCGCCCCAAGGATTATTAAAGGTTAAACCGACATCTTGCATTCTTGAACGCATGTCTTCTACTTCTTCAGATTTTATTTTACCTTTGGCAACGAAAGGGTATGTATCAACGATATAGTCCCAGTTGTTCCCTCTAATGCGCTCTGATGTGATCGGTGGAAGGCTATAGATAGTATCTTGTTGGTCATAAAAATCGCTAGGCACTATTTTGGTGACAATGCCATCACCACTGTAGAAAGCCAAAGCGACGCGAGCGTCCTTATAACGGTTTGTTAGCGGTATGAGGCGGGTTTGACCCATTTCATGTAGTTTGGAAGTGATTTTGTTTGTATCATCAAGGCTCGCGTTTAATCTATGTGCGACTTGGTTGAAGCCCATTCCCGCGCGCATAGAATCTAAAACGCCAAAAATACTTTGTGGTTTCATGTAAATCACTCCGCTTTATTCGTGTATAAACTATCATAAAATTTAATCAAAAATCAAATTCGATAGCGCAATTGTGCGTTGCCGTATCGTTTGCTCAGGCGTTTGATTTGTATGAGAATGATATAGAACAGGAGATGGTGCATCAGCGCTTTAGGCGCGAGGATGCGCAGCCATATAGATACGCATCATTTCCTCAGCGTTTACTTCAGTATAGCGCTGCGTCGTACTGAGGGAGCTATGTCCTAAGAGTTCCTGAATTTCGCGTAAATTTGCGCCATTTTGCAATAAATGGGTCGCAAAGCTGTGGCGTAGGGCGTGCGGTGTGGCGTTGCCCGGTAAGCCCAACGCGCCGCGCAAGTTCCGCATGGCGCGCTGTGCCACGCCTTGGTTCAGGCGGTCGCCACGAGAGCCGAGGAATACCGCGCGATGCGGGTCGGATGGGTAAGGACAGGCGGCCATGTAGTTGGATAAGGACACTTCAATCAAGGAAATGATGGGGACTTGCCGTTCTTTATTGCCTTTTCCGATAACACGCAAAAACCCATCATGGGGTAGGTGATTTATATTCAGGGAAAGTGCCTCGTTAATCCGCAAGCCGCAGCCATATAACAGCATAAACAGCGCCGTATTGCGCGCGCCGACCCAGTCTTTCCCCTCTAGCAATCCCGCTTGTTCGATGACCTCCAGAGCTTGCGTTTCGTGCAGCGGTCTGGGGAGTTTATGCGGCAGTTTCGGGCTGCGCACTGTTTTGATGGCGGCATTGTGCAAAATGCCCTGTTTATCCAGCCACGTTAGCAGGTTCTTCACACCGGAAAGGGAGCGCGCGCGACTGGCGTTTGATGTGTTTTCCATCGCCTTTTTTGACATCCAACTTCGAAAGTCGCGGATTGTCACATTGGAGAGGTCATTCAGGCAGGGCGCTGTGGCCAAGTGATTGAATAAGAAATCGACGAAATGCCCGACATCCGCGCTGTAGGCGCGCAGCGTGTGGGGAGAAACGTTTTTCTCTACACGCAGATACGTATCCCATTGGATGAGCTTGTCACCCAGATCGGCAGCACATAAAGCCAGCGTTTCTTGTTTAATCATTATTTATGCAGGTAGGCTGAGCCATGAACGAAAACACCTTTCGATGACACGGGCAAGGAAGAGAATCTGGTCGGTGGCTTGTCCGTCACTGAACATGGCCGGATCACGACTGCCGAATGCGAGAATTGCGGGCGGTGTGCCCATTGATATATCAACCCGCAGCAAGATTTGCGAGCGCACAAGCGTTGCGCCGCCGCCATAGATGGCCTCTATGCCGCTGATATCATCTTGTAATAGGACATTCTTTCCATCCATCCATTTGTCAATCGTACCTTCCGGCAGAATGCGGATACCGTTTTGATGGATGTGCGGAATAACATGTTCGTTTGATTCAACAACCAAAACCGAAATATCGACATCTAATTGAGAGGATAAATCCATGGTAATGCATTGAATAAATTCATCAAATGTTCTGGCCTCCAACAAGCTTAACGTTGCATTGTGGATGCGTTGTTGGTTGTTCATGTTAGAGCGCGCATTTTCGACCAATTCGCGTGTGCTGCTGATGACTTCTTCTTTATCGGCTTTTAACCGTTCAATCATATAGGATTGAAAATCAGCCACGCCGCCGCGTTGTGGGCGCGTTTTTGGCGGGATCAGAACATCAAGAACGTCCGGATTATCTTGCAGGAATGATGGGTTATCCTGCAGAAATGCCAGAATATCGTTTTTTGTCAGTTCAGGTTTTGAAAGTACGTCGCTCATACTTGAATCATAGCATAGAAGCAGGCTTCCGCCAAATAGAGCCTGTTAAAATAATGGAAGATATTCGCAAATTAATATCTATGAAGTGGCATTGATCCACTTTTCTGAGGTAACGCCATTATCTAGAAAACCAAATATTCTTTCATCTGGATTTCGTGAATAAACGCAACCACAGTAACTGCATCGTTTTAGGCTTTGATTCTGAGTTGCTTCTGCTTTTACCTTTTCAGGAAGCTGTTCATATTGTCCCTCTGATAACGCGCCTTGTCTTTGAGCGGTTCCTCCAGAACAATCCTTCGCAGGGCATTCTGAAGAAGCATTTTGTTTTTTATTTTTCACTTTTTTTCCCTTACAGGATGCTTTGTCCGGTTTTTGCCCAATCTGCAACAAACGCTGCCAGACCTTTATCGGTCAATGGGTGGTTATAAAGCTGTTTGATAACGCTTGGTGGTGCGGTCATAACATGCGCGCCCATTTTGGCAGATTCGATGATGTGCATCGGATTGCGTACGGATGCGACCAGAACTTCGGTGTCATATTGCGGATAGTTGTCATAGATGGTTAGGATTTCTGCAATCAGGTCTAAGCCTTGGTAACAAATATCATCCAAACGCCCAACGAACGGAGAGATAAAGGCCGCGCCCGCTTTTGCAGCAAGCAAGGCTTGTCCCGCAGAAAAACAAAGGGTGACATTGACCATCGTGCCCTCATCGGACAGCTCTTTACAAACTTTTAGGCCAGCCGGTGTAAGGGGGACTTTCACCGCGATATGATCGGCAATTTTGCGCAAGACTTCGGCTTCTTTACGCATGGTTTCGTAATCTGTTGCTGCAACTTCGGCGCTAACAGGGCCTTTGACGACATCGCAAATCTCTTTAATCAGGGGAATGAATTCCCGTCCTGATTTTGCAATGATTGACGGGTTGGTCGTTACGCCATCTAAAAGGCCGTAGCTATCCAAGTCTTTAATTTCATCAAGGTCTGAAGTGTCTGCGAAAAATTTCATGTGTTTATCTTACCCTTATTGTGCATTTGAAATGATGCGCCAAAAGTAAAGGCTTTCCCGTGGAAGGGCAAGAGGGGTTTTACAGATTATTCATTATCCATAGAGGTGGAGCTATGAACAATCTTTAGGTGCGGATTGCGTAATTCCTGATCAAACCGAACAGCGTTTAAAAGATTTTGGTTCATATCATTTTTCTCAATGGCTTTGGTGACTGTTTGGGTCATAGATGCCACCAGCAAGTCGCGGTTGACGCGGCTGCTTTCTTCTTCTGTGATCAGGCCACGCTCGGTTAGCTGATCCAGTAATGAATCCATTTGATCATAGAGGTCATCGCCTGACATTTGCGGCTTCAGGCGTACCAACCAAAACGCTTCGTTATAGTCATCCACTGTTTTTGATCGGTCACTGCGTACCAGATGGTTACGTAGGTCAATAATACCAGCCTTAACCTGTGTTTGATTATAGACTTTGTCTTGATCATTAACCTCAGCATCAACGCCTGCGTGTTCACCAAACAGGGTAGCGAGTGTATCTTTAAAAAACTGCGTAATACGGTTCATAGTTTTTAATACCATTTTATAAATCAGACAGGCAAGATTTTACGTAAAGTTTTTTGCAAGCGCCTATGATTTTTCACGACTTAATGATACATAAAATACATGGATCAGACATCATTTTTCGACAATGAATTACAGAATAAATCAAAGGCTTCACATGTGCTTGATGGGCATGTGGTGTCGGTGCTTGTTCCGTATCCTGTTGATAAGGCGTATGACTATATCGTGCCGCCTGATATCACGGTGAAGGTCGGTGATTATGTTTGTGTTCCATTGGGGAACCGGGAAATCCCTGCGGTTGTTTGGGGCGAGGCCAGCGGCGATGTAAAGCCGAAGAAGCTTAAGGCTGTGATTTCTAAATATGATTTGGATGCGATGCCCGAAACGCACCGAAAATTTATTGATTGGGTGGCAAAATATACGGTGTCGATGAAGGGCTCGGTTTTGAAGATGGCCTTAAGCGCGCCTGCGGGGTTAAGCCCGTCCAAACCCGCGCGCGGGTTTCGGCGTAATACCGAGCAAGCCATTCCGACAAAGGGGCTCACGCCGCAACGGCAAAAGGTTATGGACGTTATGGAGGGTGGACACACCCGCATAGCCAGTGAAATTGCCGACCTTGCCGGATGCTCGGCGGCGGTGGTGCGCGGCATGGCGGATAAAGGCTTGCTGGAGGAGGTGAGCATTTATAACCCCGCGCCATGTTTAAACCCTGATCCCAAGGGGCATTTAGCGGCCTTGTCAGAAGATCAGCAAATGGTTGCGGATGAGCTTTGCGATGATGTGCGTTCGGGCGAGTTTAGCGTGGCGTTGCTGGATGGGGTAACGGGAGCGGGTAAAACAGAGGTGTATTTTGAGGCCGTTGCCGAAGCCCTGAAGACGGGTAAACAAGTCGTGATTATGCTGCCGGAAATTGCGCTGTCTAATGCGTTTTTGGAGCGGTTTAAAACGCGTTTTGGCTGTGCGCCCGCGTTGTGGCATTCGCATTTAACGCCCGCACAAAGACGCACCGCATGGCGCGGCGTTGCGCAGGGTGATACGCGTGTGGTGGTTGGGGCGCGCTCGGCATTGTTTCTGCCTTATAAGAATTTGGGGCTGATCATTGTCGATGAAGAACATGACCCCGCCTATAAACAAGAAGACGGCGTTATTTACAATGCCCGTGATATGGCCGTTGTACGAGCGAGCATTGGTAAAATGCCGGTTGTCTTGGTATCGGCGACCCCGTCATTGGAAACCATGATGAATGCGTGGGAAGAAAAATATAAGCACCTTATCCTGCCCAGTCGCTTTGGCGGTGCACATCTCCCTGATATCGGGGTGGTGGATTTACGTGCTGATAAACCCGAGCGCCAATGCTTTTTGGCTAAGGCAACAATCGATGCGGTGCAAAAAGCGTTGGATGCGAAGGAACAAGCATTGCTGTTCCTCAATCGCCGTGGTTATGCGCCGCTGACGCTATGCCGCACATGTGGGCATCGTATGGAATGTCCGCGCTGCACCGCGTGGCTTGTTGAGCATAAACGCAGCGGGCGTTTGCATTGTCACCATTGCGGCTTTCATAGCGCGATACCGAAACATTGCCCTGAATGTGATGACATGGACAGTTTGTCGGCGTGCGGGCCGGGGGTAGAGCGTATCTTTGAGGAAGCAAAAATCGCCTTTCCTGATGCGCGCATTATGGTGCTAGCCAGTGATACAGCAGAAAGCAACGAAGAGTTGAAGATCATGCTCGATACAATTATTAAGGGCGAGGTTGATATCATTATTGGTACGCAGATCATTGCCAAGGGACACCATTTTCCGAACCTGACCTTTGTCGGGGTGGTTGATGCGGATCTGGGATTGAAGGGCGGTGATTTACGCGCCGCCGAGCGCACCTATCAAATGCTGCACCAAGTTGCAGGGCGGGCAGGGCGAGAAGAAAAGAAAGGGCATGTCTTATTGCAAAGTTGGATGCCTGAGCATCGCATTATGAAGGCCATGGCGGGCGAGGGGCGCGACGCATTTTTGGGCGTAGAGGCCGCAGAGCGCGAGGCCGCGAACATGCCCCCTTACAGCCGTTTGGCGGGGATTATCATTTCCGGCAGAGAAGAATCACAAGTGTTGGATGTTGCTAAAGCCTTGGGCAGAACATCACCACAAGGCGTGACCGAGGCCGGATACCGTATTCAAACACTCGGCCCTGCGCCTGCACCGATGGCGCGATTACGGGGAAAGTTCCGCTATCGCTTGCTTGTGCGCGCTGATAAAGCGATTGACCTGCAAAAAACCGTATCGACATGGGTGAATGGGGTAAAAGTGCCCTCTACAGTGCGCGTTTATATCGACATTGACCCGCAGGGGTTTTTGTAAAAAACGGTTGAAATTCTTATAGGCGTAAGTGGCTTTATAGCTGATTTTCCTGTAAGACGGATTCAGCAACAGGGAAACTAAAAGATGATACGCAAACCTATAACAGATAACCTGACATCGTATGATGCGCTTAAGACATTTGCGGTTTTGATTATGGTTGTCGATCATATTGGTCACTATTTCTTCCCAGATATTTTATGGTTACGTGTTATCGGGCGCTTATGTGTGCCGGCTTGGTTTTTCCTGATCGGGTATGCGCGCAGCCGTGACTTACCGCGTGAATTATGGTTTGGTGCGCTTGTTTTGACTACGGCGGATGTCGTTGTGGGAATGCCGTTATTTCCTGTCAATATTTTGGTGACAATCATCATTGTCCGGCTTATTCTGGACAAAGCCATTACCTTGTTCGAGAAAAATAAAGCGTCGCAGATTGCTTTTGCCTTTGTGTTGTTCATGGTGATTTTACCGACAAGCTTGATTACGGATTACGGAACAAGCGGGTTGATTATGGCGATGTTCGGTTATTACGTCCGTCATAAAAAAAGCGAGCAATTCACCCTTGGGATGCTGGTGTTCTGCTGGTTGAGTTACATCCTAAGTCAGCAATTATCATCTGGGTTTGATGTCAATCAATTCACGGTAGTCGCAGGGGGTACGTTGGCGGTCTACTATGTTTTAAAGTATTTCCGTCCGATGGATATGCCCTCACTTCGCCGCGCTATAACGCCTGTTGGCGTGTTTATTATGCAGGCATGCGGGCGTTATTCTCTTGAGATCTACGTGGCGCATCTTCTCATATTCAAGCTTATCGCCATATCAATGGGGTTTGAAGGTTTTGGTCTGTTTCAGGTGCAATTATTGCCGCCCGAACTGTTCGAATAAAGCGCTACGGTTTTAACTTTTTCGGCTTGTCATAGAACACAGAATTTTTATTATCCGTATAAATATGACCCTTATCATAGTCATCGTGATGGCGATAAATATAGGCCATATTCGCAATCTGTGATGGGCTGTCTGACCATAAATTATACTGCTCACCGATGACATGACGCGAGAAATGCGGGAAAACAGATCGGAATGTATTATCCAGATTGCGCGACAGGGGGCTATTGAAATTTGGTGAGGCGATGAAATTCGTAACCAGAACGCCGCCATCTTTCATGTGGTTTTTCACTTGCGTGAAATATTCCTGCGTCACGAGGTGTTCAGGCACGCTGATGCCGCCAAGATATGTATCCAGATAGATCACGTCATATTTCTTATCTGTGCCTTGCAAGAACGCCCGCGCAGATTTGGGAACAAATGTTTTGTTATCACCGATGGGTTCTCTAAGGATATATTGCTCGGCAACTTCTTTTAAATCCCGATCGATATCGACATAAGTGTAATTGTTGTTTTTATCTTCATGTCCAAAAGTAAAGCCGCCTGCGCCGATGACTAGAATATCACGCGGCGGAATGGAACTGATGATCGGCAGAATGGCGATGCGCTCTGCAAATTCGACGTAGGAATGCTTCTTGCCTTGAGCATTATAGCTGGAAGAGCGGTTGCCGTTGATGATCATTTCACGCGCGCCGCTGCTGGTTTCTCCGGCTTGAATGGTGTTGTACTGGTTATTCTTAATGACGTGGTCTTTGGCTATAATCCAATCGGAGTTAAAGACCATCGCCCCAAGCGCAAGGGCGACCAGATAAAAAACTGGCAGGGACACGGTGCGCTTGCTCAATGCAATCACGAGGATGGCCATGAGGACGAAATTCAGGCTGACCGTATGATGCACACCCAGAATAGGCATTAAAACAAGGGTGGAGAAGACCGCGCCGATGAATGAGCCAACGGTTGAGAAAAATAAAATGCGGCCTGTGACTTTTGGTAAATATTCTTTTGAGAAGAAATTACTGACCAGTGGAACGGTCTGCCCCAGTAGGTAGACGGGAACCACCAAGAATAAAATACAGTATATAGAGGTCTGCATAATGCGGTCATCAATGCCGATCTTGGGCATCCACGTAAAAAACCACATCATGGATTTATAAGATAAGCCAATGATTAGAATGGTCGCGGCTACCGCAATATTAAGAATCAGTTTTTTGCGTATGGTTATGAATTTTCCGAACATCATGTGTGGTTTGAATGCGCCGCCATTCTGATACCCGAATGCGAGTGGCATTAACACGGCTGCAATAATAACGGATATGGTGTCAGTGCCACTGCCGATATAGGGGATGGATTGCCGTATCGCCAACAATTCCGTTGACAGGACAATGTATCCCTCAATAACAATGATAAAAAATAACAGTAATGTGCGTTTTATTGATTTCATTAAATTATATCCAAATGATCCCGCGCGCAGTATAGTATGTTTCGTTTGAAGAATTAAAGCCCGAAGAGTTTTTTATATGAGCAAGAGCCTCCCCAAGGCATTAACGTCTTATGATTTGTTGAAGACATTAGCGATTATTCTAACGATCGTTGACCATGTCGGGCATTTTTTCTATCCCGAAGAAATGTGGTTTCGCACGCTGGGGCGACTATGTATACCGATATGGTTCTTCTTGATCGGCTACGCCAATACAACAACAGTTCCAAAGTCATTTTGGATTGGTGGAACGGTTTTGGTGATCTCTGCCATGGTTGCGGGTCAATATCTATTGCCGCTTAATATCTTATTCACGATGGCGGCCTTGCGTTTATATCGCGCAGGCGTTGTGCGCCATTCATTGCCAAGCTTTGAGGCTCTGCGCGGGATGTTCCTGATTTTATTCTTCCTTGGTTTTCCGACGGCTATATTGTGTGAATATGGCGCGTTGGCGATGCTGATGGTTTTGGTCGGTTTTATCGCCAGGCGACGAGAGGACGTATATAAAAACATCGACCCTAAATATGTTATGGGCTTTGTTGTGGCAACATATGTGGCGCTTTACATTATGCTGGGTGTGCAGATGCCTTCGCTGTCAACGGATCAGGCGTTATTTATGATGGTGGGTTTCATTGCGATCGGGGTTGTTTTGTGGCGTTTTCGCCCTGTGGTTTATGTGGACGCTCACAAATATATGGCGCCGTCGATTATTAGAATTCTGCAGTTCACAGGCCGCAGAACGCTGGAGATCTATGTCGCCCATCTGTTGATTTTCCGCGCTGTGGCGATGTATCTAATGCCTGATAAATTTGTCTTTATGGATTGGCATATCGCACCACCATCTTTGATCGCGATGTTTACCTGATAATGCTACGGCTGATGCTGTTTTCGCCGACGTTATCGAAACGGGGGCATAAAAAACATAAATAATATACAAAATGCAGGCCCTTGATACTTGTCAGCCGCGGTTTGGTATGCTAATTCTCCCCAACGCAAAATAAAATTACAGTATAAATACTGGTTGTTTTGCATGTGTAAATTGTAGATTAAGGAAACCAGAACGTGCCATCGTCCACGCCGATTTCTTCTATTGTGCATACGCGCTATGCGGGTGCTCTCATCGATTTGGCAGAAAAGTCCAAGTCCGTTGATAAGATTCAAAGTGATTTAACCGCCCTTGAGAATATGATTCATGATTCCGCCGATTTGGCTGAGGTCATTACGTCACCATTGGTGAGCAGGGAAAAGCAAGCGAGCGCTATGGATGCACTTGCTGTGAAAGCGAAGTTAGATCCACTCACTAAAAATTTCGTAGGTGTGTTGGTTCAAAACCGCCGATTGGGCGCATTGCCCGGCGCTATCAAGGCCTATAAAAGAATTGTCGCGGAGAAATCCGGTCAGGTTGAGGTGAGCTTGGAAACGGCTGTAAAGTTAACAGCGGCGCAGGCCAAAGAATTCCAAAAGAAAATTGAAAAGGCACTGGGTCGTTCAGTGTCTGTTGAAGAAAAGGTAACGCCGGAAATTATGGGCGGCGTGATCGTAACAATCGGATCATACATGATTGATGATTCCGTTCGTCGTAAGTTGGAGCGCCTTGGTGTGGCTCTGAAGTCAAATGCAAATGAAAATAAAGTTCAAAACTTGAAAGAGGTCGTATAAATGGAAATTCGTGCAGCAGAAATTTCGGATATCTTAAAAAAACAAATCGCTGATTTCGGCGCATCTGCCGATGTCGCGGAAATTGGTCAGGTTCTATCCATCGGTGATGGTGTGGCACGTGTTTACGGCCTTGATGAAGTTCAGGCCGGTGAAATGGTTGAATTCGCAAGTGGTGTTAAGGGTATGGCGCTTAACCTCGAAGCTGACAATGTCGGTGTTGTGTTGTTCGGTAGTGACCGCGAAATTAAAGAAGGTGATATTGTTCGCCGTACAGGCCAAATCGTTGAAGTCCCAACAGGACGTGAATTGCTAGGTCGCGTTGTTGATGCGCTTGGTAACCCGATTGATGGCAAAGGCCCGATCAAGACGACAACAACCAGCCGTATCGAAGTCAAAGCCCCCGGTATTATTCCACGTCAATCTGTTTATGAGCCAATGCAAACAGGTTTGAAATCTATTGATGCTCTTGTGCCGATTGGGCGCGGACAGCGTGAATTGATTATTGGTGACCGTCAAACAGGTAAAACTGCGGTTGCTGTTGATGCGATGATCAACCAAAAAACAATCAATGAATCAGACAATGAAAAAGAACATTTGTACTGTATTTATGTGTCTATCGGTCAGAAACGCTCGACCGTAGCGCAGTTGGTTAAGGAATTAGAAGAGCAGGGCGCGATGGAATATTCTATCGTTGTGGCTGCGACAGCTTCTGATCCTGCACCTTTGCAGTATCTTGCACCCTATTGTGGCGCGGCAATGGGTGAGTTTTTCCGTGATAACGGTATGCACGCTCTGGCGATTTACGATGACTTGTCAAAACAAGCTGTGGCGTATCGTCAGATGTCTTTGTTGCTTCGTCGTCCGCCGGGTCGAGAAGCGTATCCTGGTGATGTTTTCTATATTCACTCCCGTCTTTTGGAACGCGCCTGTAAGCTTTCCGAAGAACATGGTGGTGGCTCAATGACGGCGTTGCCGATTATTGAAACGCAAGGCGGTGATATTTCCGCTTATATTCCGACAAACGTGATTTCGATTACGGATGGTCAGATTTTCTTGGAAACAGGCTTGTTCTTTAAAGGTATCCGTCCGGCGATTGATGTTGGTGCGTCTGTGTCACGTGTTGGTTCTGCAGCGCAGATCAAGGCGATGAAACAGGTTTCCGGCTCGATGAAGCTAGAGCTTGCGCAGTATCGTGAAATGGAAGCGTTCGCACAGTTCGCGTCTGATCTTGATCCTGCCACGCAACGCCTTTTGGCACGTGGGGCGCGTTTGACAGTATTGTTGAAGCAACCACAATATAGCCCGCTTCCTGTGGAAGAGCAGGTCGCTGTGATTTATGCAGGTACAAAAGGGTATCTGGATAATATTGCGTTGGATGATGTTGAACTATATGAGTTGCGCTTGCTTGAAAGTTTACGTTCAGCAGGGTCTGAAATTCTGGACAAAATCCGTACAGAAAAGAAACTGGATGAAAATATCGAAGGCAGCCTGAAGTCCTTTATTGAAGACTTCACAAAAGGGTTTGCCGGTGCGAAAGAGGCCGCTTAACGGGGGATCATATCGCCGCACAATGATAAGGAAGAAATAGCAAACTATGCCAAGTTTAAGAGATTATCGTGATCGTATTAAATCCGTGAAATCAACACGGAAAATCACCTCTGCCATGAAAATGGTGGCGGCGTCAAAGCTGCGTAAAGCACAGGAACAGGCGGAGAAGTCACAGCCCTATGCACAGGCAATGGCTGCGATGCTTGCGCGTTTATCCGCAAATGTCGTGATCAGCACGTCCAGTCCGAAGCTTTTGGCGGGAAGTGGCGAAGATCAGAAATATTTGCTGATTGTTGTTACGGCGGATCGTGGTCTTTGTGGTGGCTTTAATGCAAATATTGTTAAAGATGCCCGCGCCAAAATTAGGTCATTGCTGGCGCAGGGAAAAGATGTGTCAATTGTATGTGTCGGTCGTAAGGGTTATGACCTGCTCTCACGCGAACATGGCAGCAAAATCTTGCATGCGTTTCGTGAAGTGTTCGGTAAAAACCGCATTGAATATGCACAAGCACATGAAGTTGCTGATTTCGTTCTCAATAAATTTGAAGAAGGTGCGTTTGATAAATGCATCATGATGTATAATTCGTTTCAATCTGTCTTGGTTCAAACACCACGCGCACCGCAATTGATTCCATTCCAAATGGAAGAAGAGAGCGGCAAGCCGGCAAATGATGAAAAAGCATCGGATGAGGCTGCTTTGAAATCCCCTTATGATTTTGAGCCGACCGAAGAAGAGATACTCGGGAAGTTGTTGCCCCGTAATGTGGGTGTGCAGATTTATCGTGCGTTGCTTGACAGCGCCGCGGGCGAACAAGCTGCGCGTATGACCGCGATGGATAATGCGACGCGCAATGCTGGTGAGATGATTAACGATCTGACACTGCAGTATAACCGCGCACGTCAGGCCTATATCACGAAGGAATTGATCGAGATTATTTCCGGTGCGGAAGCGGTCTAGTATGTTGTTTATGGATTGTATGAAAGGAGAAGGATAATGGTTAGATATATGACGATTTTCACAAGCCTTTTTGCGTGTGCATTTTTGCTGGTTTCCTTTCAGTCCGTAGAGGCAGAGAACGCGGCGCCTAAGAGTGCGGCTGTTGAAGGGCAAGTGCCGGAAGCTGCACAAGAAACAGCGCCGACAACAGATACCGAAAAGCACAACGCCATTGATGATATCCGTTTCCTTGAGACGAACTGGATGCCCAAGCTGTTGTTGATTATTGATAATGGGCCGGTTTTATTGGATCGTGAGACACCCGAAGGTACTGAGGTTTTCTATATTAAGCCGCCGCCTTTGAATTCCAGTCAGCAGACAAAAGACGAGATTGTTTATCTTCATGAAATTGCAAAAACAGAGCGTACGCCTGATGCAATTAAGCGTATCTTATATGAAAACTCAGGCATTAGTGCACACAGCATGTTTGTTAATGAGGGCTTGATTGATGAGCAAAATTACAAAACTTTGAGCCTGATGGAGATCATTGATAACGACAATATGTTTTTTATCCTTGAGCGCAAAAAATACTTTGAACGCCCCCGTCCGAGTGAGTTAGATCCGACATTGAAGACAGTGATTGATAATCCGCCGCATGCGGCTTATCCGTCCGGTCATGCGACACAAACCTATATCAATGCCTTGGTTCTTGCAGACTTTGACCCCGAAAATGCGGATGTGTATAAACAATTCGCAATTGATGTTGCCCATCGCCGTGAAATTGCAGGTGTACATTACCCAAGCGATAGCGAAGCGGGGCGCGGTCTTGCCGCAGATGTTTTGGCACGGTTGCGTACTATTCCGATATTTGAAAAGAAATATCAGGCGGCAAAATTATCCTATATCAAACCCGATCTTTCTGGGAAAAATTTAGAAAAAGCGGATGATATGACAACGGATGAAACCCCAGAAAAATCAACATATTAAAAATACTAATCAAGAGGACTAGAATAAAATGGCAAAAGAAGCACAAGGCAAAATTTTACAGGTACTAGGCGCGGTCGTCGATGTACAGTTCGAAGAAGGCAGTGTACCGCCAATCTTGAATGCGCTTCATACTGATAATAACGGGCAAACGCTTGTTCTTGAGGTAGCGCAGCACCTTGGTGAAAATACAGTGCGCGCAATTGCGATGGACATGACAGATGGTCTAAAACGCGGTCAGCCTGTGATTAACACAGAAGAACAAATTACAGTGCCAGTCGGCGCAGAAACTTTGGGTCGTATTTTTGATGTTATCGGCGCGCCGATCGACGAAGGCAAGCCCGTTAAGACAAAACAAAGATGGCCAATTCACCGCGAAGCTCCAACATTTGCAGAGCAAGCAACAGACAGTGAAATCCTTGTAACAGGGATCAAAGTTGTTGACCTTCTTTGCCCCTATTCAAAAGGTGGTAAAATCGGCCTGTTCGGTGGTGCCGGTGTTGGTAAAACCGTTACGATCATGGAATTGATCAACAACATTGCAAAAGGCCACGGTGGGGTGTCTGTTTTCGGTGGTGTTGGTGAGCGTACGCGTGAAGGGAACGACTTGTACCATGAGATGATTGAATCTGGTGTTATTAAGCCGGGCGATCACAAAGAATCAAAAGTGGCTCTCGTTTACGGTCAGATGAACGAACCACCGGGTGCACGTGCGCGTGTGGCTTTGTCTGCATTGACGATGGCGGAATATTTCCGTGACGAAGAAGGGCAAGACGTTTTGTTCTTCCTTGATAACATCTTCCGTTTCACACAGGCGGGCGCCGAGGTGTCAGCGCTTCTTGGGCGTATCCCTTCTGCGGTTGGTTATCAGCCAACACTATCGACAGAAATGGGTGCGATGCAGGAACGTATTACGTCAACAAATAAAGGGTCGATTACATCGGTTCAGGCGGTTTATGTGCCTGCGGATGACTTGACTGACCCTGCGCCTGCAACAACGTTCTCACACCTTGATGCGACGACAGTTTTGTCACGTCAGATTGCGGAACAGGGGATTTACCCTGCGGTTGACCCACTTGATTCAACATCACGTATTCTTGACCCGCGCGTTATCGGTGATGAGCATTACGACGTTGCATCATCCGTTCAGCAAACATTGCAGAGCTATAAAAACCTTCAGGATATTATTGCGATCCTTGGTATGGATGAACTGTCAGAAGAAGATAAGTTGACTGTTGCGCGCGCGCGTAAAATTCAGCGTTTCCTATCTCAGCCATTCCATGTTGCCGAAGTCTTTACAGGGTCACCAGGTGTATTCGTTGATCTTGAAGATACGATTAAGGGCTTTAAGGCGATTGTTGCAGGTGAATATGATCACTTGCCGGAATCAGCATTCTATATGACAGGCACGATTGAGCAAGTTATTGAAAAAGCAACTAAAATGGCGCAAGAGGCAGCATAATCTATGAGCAATGTCATTCAATTTGAACTCGTTTCACCGGAAGAGCGTCTGATTTCAGAAAGTGCTTATCTTATCGAAATCCCTAGCGATGAGGGGACTTTTGGTGTGATGAAGGGGCATTGCTCTTTGCTATCATCCTTGAGAGCTGGCGTTGTGACGTTGCATAAAACACAGGGCGGGGATGTAAAGAAAATCTTTATTGCCGGTGGTTTTGCCGATGTTACGGCTGATAACTGCACCGTTCTGGCCGAGGAGGCAATCCCTGTCAGAGATTTGAACAAGGAAAGTCTTGAGCAACTTTTGTCTGATTTAAATGATGATATCAGCTTGGCTGCAGAAAAAAGTGATAAGAAACATATCGAAGATAAAATCGCTATTACAAAAGCTAAAATATCTGCGATTTCAAATCACTAAAGATAAGTTTTAAAGTAATTATTTAAAGGCTGCGTTTTGTTAACGCGGCTTTTTTTGTGTTTCTTGACATAATTGTGAAAATCTGTTTTTCTGAATTTATAAAAAAAGTATAAAAACAGGCGGGTTTCCATGAATAATACACTTAAGACAACAGCGTTTGGTGCAATGACGGCATTGTGGCTAACGGTATCAGCATGCAGCAGCAATGGCGGCGCGAATAGCGCGCAAGAGGCCTTTGAGACGCGGCACAATAATCCTGATACAACCCAGTACTTACAAGAATGGAGCGACACAGGCTTGATAATGAATGACGCTGTGGCGCCTGAGGATAGCGCAGTGACATTGGATGATGGCGCCTGTGATTCTAAGTTGGTGGAAACACTGATCAATCGTGATATTTATGAGCGGATCGTTGCGGGTGATAACTTTAGCGATATCAATAAAGCTCAAACCGAATCCAGCGCGACATTATCTGAACGTATCCTTACCTATAAAACAGAGCGTAGTGAAAAGCTGGCGACGTTCTTTGATTGCCGTGATCAAAACGCTGAGCTTCACAATCTTGCCGAGGGGATCACAACCAACCCGTATGACCCCGCCAATCCGGATAAGTTCAGAGCTTTGCTGGTCAATATGGCAACAGAACGTATGGATGATGTGCATGCGTTATATCCCTTGGAAGATCTTCAGGAAGCCGCGCAGGAGTGGAAAGATTTTGTCGTGAACGCCAATCACGAGATGTTGGGCAAGCTGGACGGCGTTTTTGTCGATGATGTCCTAAGCAAACGCATAGATGACCTTGTCGAGAATCATTATGATGGGCTAGCCTTGAGCGTCGCCCGCCTTGAAATGGCCGATTTCTTGAATGTAGAAGGCGATTTAGAGGGGACATCGGCGCAAACATTTGCGCGTGAGTTTCAAGCACTTGTAACGCAAGAGATTGCAAAATATGCGACTGAATTGCTGAAGGAAAAGGCCGCAAGAGGCCCTGTGTTTGAGATATAAATAAGCCACGCAAGGCATTTTATTCGTTTGTCATACCATTCGTAAAGGCATCATCAGGCAAGGATGAGAGATGTTCAACGCCGATTGTTGGTGGCGCGAAGCTTGCGGCGTCTATGCCTGTTTCCGCAGAAAGTGCGTTAATATGCTCACTTAGTTTCGGAATAATCTGCGTCTTGTATCCATCTAAAATATCCTGAACATCTCTTGGCATATCTTCACCTAAAATGAGCGGGTAATTATGGGTGATATCTTCCAAAATGGTTCTGGCTTGAGTCAGTATTTCAAGGGTCGTTGCCCCATCGTAATTCGCGCGGCTGGTTAATTCCATAGACAGACTGCTTTTCGCAACAGGGTCCCTAAAAGCATGCGCCAATTGAGAAGATAATGTTGGTTTTACGTTCGTTTCGCCAAATGTAAAATCTTGAAAGAATGTCGGGCTGGCGGCTTGCTTGATGGCAGAATGCTGAGCGTCAGTAAGTTCGATAGAACTGAGCGCTGCTTCCAGATCTTCTTCCCAAACACCGCCTTGCATCAAGCTGCGTAGCTCGTTTGAAATATCGCCAATCGCTTTTTTAAAGTCATCATTCATAATGGTTACTCTGTTTCGCGGATTTCAATATGGGTTTTGGTCTCACTCGGCCCCCATTTGTCATGGTGCAAGTCTATGCTGATCTTTTTCTGTGCGTCAAGTTTTTGCATGAGTGCGTGACGGTCGCTATCGACACTGAATAATTCAGTGCAGTGATCGGTGATGAATTTTTCAGTTTGCGCAGACGCAATCCAGTTTAAAAGCAGATCAAATTGTCCATCTGTATTTAAAATACCAATATGGCGATCATGCCGCCCCAATTGCTTTAGCCCGAGGGCAGTCGCGAGGACATAACCGTCCTTGACGCTTGGTGTGTCAAAAATTAACGGCTCATCCGTATCTTGCAGAATGAAATCCTCAAAATGCGGTAAGTCTTCGGGATCGTTGGTGACTTCGGGTGGTTGCCATTTATCCAGTTGGGTAAATAAGTCCTCGATTGAATCGACAACCATGAAATGATAGCGCGATAAATCGGGTAGCGTTTCTAAAAACGCGATAAAATCATCCCAGTAATGTGCCGTATTAACGAAAATAACGGGTTTCGCGTGCGAGCCAAGATGCGCCCAGTACAGTGCTTCCAGCATTTCATCAATCGTGCCAAAACCGCCAGCCAGACCAATTACCGCATCGGCGCGTTTGAACATTTTAAGCTTTCGCTCCCACAGGTCGGGAACAAGAATGGTTTGGCTTAAATCCGGATGAATGCGCTCGCTATCCTTCAAACTTTTGGGGATAATGCCTGTAACGGATGCGCCTGATTGCAAGGCGTTATTGGCCACGATGCCCATCAGCCCCGCATCCATACCGCCATAGACGAGCGCCTTGCCTTCTTTGCCAATCCATTGCCCTAATGTTTCGGCGGTTTCTTTGAAAATCGGCTTGCATCGTCCGGATGATCCCAGATAAACGGTGAGTTTTTGAATATTGTCCATAGTATAGTATACCCGCATTTCATATTTTAATGAGTATGCCCCGATAAAGGGTTTAAATTCAACGCTTTATTATTGGTTTTTATGTTCCGTATGCCAATCGCGTGCATAGGTTAAAAAGTTTTTGATGATATCAAGCCCGTACGGCGTCAGTGTTGATTCAGGATGAAATTGAACCCCGAAAACCGGATCGCGCAGATGTTGCACCGCCATGATTTCATCCGTATCACTAAGTGCGGTGATTTTGAGAGAATCGCAATGCGTCAGGTCACTAATCAGGGAGTGATAACGCCCCGCCGTGATGGGGCTTGGCATATTGTGAAACAGGATAGAGCCATCATGCTCTATATCACTTGTTTTGCCGTGTACGGGCTTTTGGGCGCGCATGGTTTGCCCGCCATAGGCCTCACCAATGGCTTGGTGCCCCAGACAGACCCCTAAAATCGGGATGGTTTTTCCGAAAGTGCGGATGATATCAATGCAAATACCCGCATCTTGTGGCTTACAAGGGCCTGGTGAGATGATAATTGCGGCGGGATTAAGCGCGGTGATTTCTTCGATTGTGACTTTATCATTGCGCAGCACAAGCGTCTTCGCGCCGATCTTCTGAACGTAGCCGGCGAGGGTGTAGACGAAAGAATCATAATTATCGATGATTAAGATCATAACGCAGAACTATAAAAGCATCGCGGGGGATTGGGAATGTGAAATATTCTGTTATGCGGATAATTTTTATATTTTTGGCAAAGCGTGCGCGCTCGGCTTATCCGGCCTTGGATAATGATGAGGTGTTGGCTTGATCGTCAGTTTTGAAAGAGCCAAACATTGCTGCGGCTTTATCCAGTGTTTCTTGATATTCGGCGAGGGGATCAGAGTCCGCCACAATACCGCCGCCAACTTGCAGGGATATTTTCCGGCTTTCATAAACCAATGTGCGGATCAGGATGTTCGTATCCATGTTATCGTCAAAACCGATATAACCGATAGAGCCGCAATATGCAGCGCGGCGGATGCCTTCGAGTTCCTCAAGAATTTCCATCGCCCGTATTTTTGGCGCGCCCGTGATGGAACCACCGGGGAAACAGGCGCGTAAAAGGTCAATCGCGCCTTTATTATATGTGAGCTGTCCGCGGATGTGAGAAACAAGATGGTGGACGCTGACAAAGCTTTCCAGCTTGCATAAATCAACAACCTCAACAGAGTCGGGCGTGCATACCTTTGACAGATCATTACGAAGCAAATCAACGATCATGGTATTTTCTGCCATGTCTTTTTCATTGCTGAGCAGATCATTCTTATTGGCACGATCTTGAATAATGTCGGCGACGCGCGGGCGTGTTCCCTTGATCGGGCTGGTTTCGACTTTTTTGTTTTTCACGGTGACAAAACGTTCCGGTGAGGCCGATGAAATTTTAACATCGCCCAAATTCATATAGGTCGCAAAAGGGGCAGGGTTAACGGCGCGCAAATGCATGTAATGTATGAACGGGTCAAAGTCTTTCGGCGTTTGTGCGGTGAAACGCTGCGATAGGTTGGCTTGGAAAATATCGCCATCGTAAATGTAATCAATCACCTTTTTAACAGTATCGATGTAATCGCCCTTATCAAAATTGGACTGCCAGTCCAGCGCGCAGGATTGATAAGGCGGCGGTTCAACGTCACGGGTTATCAGATCAATGAAATGGGCACGTTTTGTGTTGGCTTCGTTTTCATTATGGGCATGGGTGAAGATGTATGTTTTTTTCATCAAATAGTCATGCGCCAAAACCTGATCGTAGATACCAACGGCCATATCAGGCACTTTATTATCGCTTTGGGCTGTGTCGGGTAAATCTTCGACATAGCGCCCTAAATCATAACCGAACAGACCTGCCGCGCCGCCTTGGAACGGTGGCATGTTTGCAACGGTTTCGGCATTTTCGACCCATGCTTTTATGCGTGATTGCAACACCGCGAAGGGCTGCCCGTCAAAGGATAGGCGTTGTTCCCAGTTCGTGACGGTTATTTTACCGTCTTTGGCCTCAATCGTTTCGATGGGCTGGCACATAACGAAGCTATAGCGGCTGCTCGGGTGCTTGCGGTCGGCACTATCCAGAAACAGGCTATAGGGCATATGCTTCACGGCAAGGAATGCCTGAACCGGGTCAATGCCAGTAATGTCATGCACGAAAGGTTTTTTCATATGTAAAAAAATATAGTCTAATGGTGTTACAAAATGCTAATAAATAAATATGAGTATAGAAGCGATTGTAAGAAAATAACAAACTTTGCCGTCGTTTTTATCCACAATTACAAAAAAGAGTATAAAAGGGGATGTTATGCCAAATCACTTGAGTTTTTTAATGGGTGAGTTCAATGAAAAGTTGGATCGATTGAAACATGATTATATCGGTTTTTTTGATGAAGGATCAAAAACCGAATTACAAGGATTGTTCAGAGATCAGGTTCAACAAGATGTGATGAGTTTATATGTCACCGCGCAAAAGGCGATTTCCCAAGATGCAGAAGGCGCCGATGCGCAGACATTATTATTTGGTCTGGAAGAGGTTGATGTTCTGTTAGCCAATGCGAACTTGTCACACGATAATGTGTCGCACAACCATACATGGATGCGTGATTATCTCTCTGAATCTTTGCCGGTATTGGATATGTCATTCATTCATCCGGGCAATGATTGATACGGCATCCTTTAAGCCTGTTTTGATGATTTCCGTATCGGCGGGGAATGCGCCATGTAAACGTGACGGCAGCATAGAATCCAGCATAACAAATATGCCCTTATCATCACCACGCCGTACCAAGCGCCCAAAGGCTTGTTTGAGCTTAAGCCGCGTCATCATTTCATCATAACGGCGTTTGCCAAAGGCGTTGCGCCGCGCTTTATGCAGCAATGTCGGGCGCGGCCATGGTACGCGATCAAAAACCAGTAATCGGAGTGATTGTCCCGGAACATCCACGCCATCGCGCACAGCGTCCGTTCCCAAAAGACAGGCATGCTCATCATCGCGGAAAATATCAATCAATGTGCCGGTATCAATCCTGTCGATATGCTGCCCATAGAGGGTGATTCCCGATTTTTCGAGGGGGAGGGCGATTTTATCATGCACAGCGCGCAATCGTTGAATAGCGGTGAATAAACCGAGCGCACCGCCGCCGCTGGCTGCAAATAAAGCCTGATACGCCGCGGATACTTGCCCTAAATCATGTTTGTTGACGTCATTGATAATCAGAACCTTGGTATTTTGCGCGTAATCAAAGGGCGAGGAAAAGCTGCTCTGGTGCGGTTCTGCGCTCAAATAATGTGCGCCTGTGCGCTCTAGGGCGGTTTGCCAATCCATTTCCTCATCGCCGCTATGATCTTGCAAGGTCGCAGAGGTCACCGTCATACCGTGAAGGTGCGGGCGGATACTGGTCGCGAAAGGTTTCATCGGGTCGATATAGTGACGGTATATGCCAACATCCAATGACTTTCCGTCAACGCGCTCAATTTCCATCCAATCGACAAAGCCTTCAACCGCTTCACCTGTCTCCATGGTTTCGAGCATGGCAATCCAGCTTTTGAGAGTGAAACTGCCGCGCCGCTCCAATGAAGTTGAGAGCGCATCAAGGCGTTTGCGTGTGTCACTATCCATTTCCCCTTGGTCGTCAACAAGGCGTTGATGCATCAATTTCGCCAAGGCATCCATGGGGGTTAGTAAATTCAAAAGCGCTTTCTTTAAGGCGCGGCAGGCGGCGATTATATCGTCATCAAGCGGGAATAGCGGTGTTTCGATTGAGTAGGGGGTATCGCTCGCCTCGACGCGGGCAAAGACAAGGCGGTAGACTTCCATCAAGAATGTTTCGGTTGGCCCGTTGGGGGATTTATCCTTGAAACGTCTGCTCCATCCCTGTTCACATAAATTCGTGGCGTGGTGGAGAATATCTTCCAGTGCGCGCTGCGCGGTTTCATCGCCCTCTATCAAATCTTCGACGCGGCGTTTTAACCCTCTGGCGCGTCCCTTGCGTCCGCCTTCATTGCCCAAGATCCAGCGTCTTAAATCGGCAGTTTCGCGGGCGGTGAGGTGCGCGGAGAAGGCACTGTCTGCCGCGCTGAATAAATGGTGTCCTTCATCAAAGATATAGCGTGTGGGCATGCCGTCACTGGAGGACGACATCGCCGATTGGATCATCACCAACGCGTGATTGGCAATGACAAGGCGTGATCGTTTGGCCTTGCGCACAGATCGTTCGATAAAGCAGCGGTTATAGTGATCGCAGGCCGAGTAAATACATTCCCCGCGCCGATCGGCAAGGCCGTATGTATTGGCAAACCCCAGAAGGCCAGCCAGCCAGCCGGGGAAGTCTGCGCCGCTGAGGTCGCCATCCTTGGTGGCGGCAGTCCAGCGCGCCATGATACCCGATGCCACGACCTGACGCGTGTTATGTGATAATGCTGCGCCCGCTGCGGCATCTTCCAGATTAAGAAGGCACAGGTAGTTTTCCCGCCCCTTGCGTACGGAAACATAGGCATCTTTTACCACAGGATGCGGATAAAGGCGGTCAAGCTCGCTGTCAATCTGGCGTTGCAGGTTCTTGGTGTAGGTTGAAATCCAGACAGAGCCCTCGTTCTTTTCCGCCCAAACGCTGGCAGGGGCGAGGTAACCAAGCGTTTTTCCAACACCTGTTCCGGCCTCGGCCAGAATGATATGCGGGTTTTCATCCTCTCGCATGGGGGCAAACATCTTGCGCACCGCATCGGTGTATGATTTTTGCTGCGGCCTGATTTCGGCAGGTTTATCGCCAACACTGAGAAGCTCTTCCAATCGTGCAAAGGCTTCGTCGTCACTGACATCTTCCTGAGAGGTTGGCGGTTGCGGGGCTTCGTCTGCCCATTCGGGTAAATGTTTCCAAACATTCAACGCCGCGCGCGAGGAGATATCCTCTTCGGCGTGGTAGTCCTGCCCCAAGGCGGTAAAGATAAATGGCGTCCAAGCCCAACCCTTTCCCTTTAGTCCCATAACCGCCGCAATTTTTAGCGGGTCTGCCTTCTCGCTCAGCATATCTTTTTGTAAGTCGGTTAATAAGGCACGCGCTGCGTCCATTAAGGCAAATGGATAATCTTCGAAGGTCTTAGGCGGCGCGCATCCCAAGGCGCGGCACAGGCCAACGGGGGTAGGAACACAAAAGCGCGTAGGGTGTACAAAGGCGTAGAGTTCCAGCACATCAAAGGTGAAAAACTCCTCAAATCCTAAGCGGCTTTTGGTGTAGGGCGCGTGGCAAACCATAACGGCAGCATTGCGGATAAGCGGCGCGGCTTCTTGATGGGGGAGCGTTTGCAATTCACCGTCCGTGGTGAGCAGCGCGCATTGCTCAGCATTTGCGAAAATCGCAGGAACATCAGGCAGACTGATATGCTCTGGCATTAGAATCGCGGGCTGTGTGCTCATACTTATCTGCATAGCATGTTTTATTGGACAAGAGGAATACGATGACGATATATTGTTCAGGCAATAAACAAGATTTAGGGAGATAAAAAATGGATGATGGATTTGATGCAGATCGCGAAATGATGTTGATGATGCTGGATAAGGGACTTATTCCAAGCGGCAATGGCAGTTTTGTTGAAGTTTCCGCAGAAGCGGCAGAAACGATTAAAGGCGAGATTGAAGCCGGAGCAAGCTTTTCATCCGGTCAGCCGGAAGTTGTTTATGGCGAGCCTGACAGCCCATAATCAACGACGTATCATAAACAATAATGTGGAGCGCTGCCCTGTATTTTAGGGGGCAGTGCTTATTTTTTTGCGGACTTTGAAGATTGTGCGGCTTTTGCTGCTTTCGCCTTGGGCGTCGCTTTTTTCGCTGCAGTTACTTTCGCGGCTTGTTTTGCACCTGCGGGCGGTGTGAATGGCTCAGGTTTATCACCATCAGGCAGGCTTTCGACATAAAGGGATTGTGATGGGAATGCAAAATCCGTCTTGGCGTTGTCTTCGACAATTTCCTTGATCTTCAGGGCAAAGGATTCCTTGATCTCCAGCCATTTTCCCCAGTCGGTGGTTTTGGTGAAACAATAAATCATGAAATCAATAGAGGAACTGTTGAAGCTGTCCAATCGCACAAATGTGGAAACCTTCGGCGGTTTTTCGAAATCATCATTGGTGGCTAGATATTCGCTGATTTGATCGCGGATGAGCATGAGTTGTTCGTGGTTGGTTTTGTAGACGACCCCAATTTTCCAGTAAATACGGCGGTTGGTCATGCGGCTGAAATTTGTAATGACGGCGTCTGACAAATCAGAGTTCGGAACATAGACAGGCGCTTTGTCGAAACGGCGTACACGGGTGGAGCGAAAGCCGATATCTTCGACTGTCCCCTCGACAATGCCATCGACCTTAATCCAGTCACCAGGGTGAAAGCGTTTTTCGGCAATCACTGTGATGCCGCCAATTAGGTTTTTGAACAAATCCTGCGCGCCCAAGGCGATGGCGGCACCGAATAAACCCAAGCCAGCCAAAAGCGGGCCAATCGCGATGCCCCATACTTCAAGAACAACCGATGCACCGATGAACATGACCAAGACTTTTAAGAATTTGAAAATCCAATCAATCATGGTTTTTGACAGAACTTTTTCAAACTTTCTTGAAAGGCGTTGGATGGGCTGTAATGTACGGTAGAGCGCCCAGAAAATGGCATAGGCAATCATCGAGCGTATGATGCGCGACATGAATATGGCCATAAACCCTTCGAGGTTCAGGGTTTGTGTGGCGAAGAAAACACCCATAATGATTGGAATAAAACGAATTGGCGGTGTGATCGCCATGATTATTTTGTCATCAATATCTGTTTCTGATTTTTTTGTCCAAAGATGGATTGTGTGCAGAATATATTTGCTCAGTAGGCCGCGTAGAATTAAAAATGCGGTAAAGATCATCAGGGCGATCAGTATTTTCCCGATATCGACACCCATAAAGCCATCATGCCAGACACTTACAACTTCTTGCCAGAATGATGTCATGTTTTTATCGCCGACCGCGGGGTCTATCACGGACAGGTCGGGTAAAATATTGACGGTTTCTGTTGTTGCTGTTTCTGCTGCCATGGTGTGGCGTACTCCTGATTATTTTGATAATGTCTTGTCCGCAAGATAAGCATAAGCCAAAGATTAAACAAGGGTGGATCTATGAAAATTATGTCAGGTGTGCGTTCCGATGAGACGCTGGAGTATATGTTATCGCGCCGCAGTGTTATGGCGCAATTACTAAAAGAGCCTGCGCCATCGCGCGAAGAATTAGAAACGATATTAAGCGCCGCAGCGCGTGTTCCTGACCATGGGAAGTTGTCACCGTGGTACTTTTTGACCTTCGAAGGGACGCAGCGCGTTGTCTTAGGGGAAAAGATCAGGGATTTATTCGTGCAGGATAATCCTGATGCCAAGCCAGAGCATAGAGAGATAGAAGAGGGTCGCTTTACCCGCGCACCGCTCGTTGTTGGGGTGGTTTCACGCATACGCACCGGCAAACCACCCATGTGGGAGCAGATCTTATCCAGCGGCGCTGTTTGTATGAATATGGTGATGGCGGCAAATGCGTGCGGTTATGGCGCGCAGTGGCTCACAGAATGGTATGCCTATGATACGCGGTTTCGTGAGTTTCTGGGGTTGGATGCGCGTGATACGATTGCAGGCTTTATCCATATCGGGCGCGTTGATGAAACACCGGAAGATCGTCCGCGTCCTGATCTTGCCCATATCGTTACACAATGGGAAGAGGGGAAGGCGATCAATAAGGGAGAGCAATATAATGCCGATAAATTCGGTATGCCGCTTCAGGGCTTTGACTTCTCAGAAATCTAGGCGTGTCCCCACACCTTATTCCAGATATTGGATAATGAGAAATAATTGAATTTCGATGTTAAGTGCATCTTCATCGTCGCATTGCGTAAGGCCATGCGATAATTGGGGGCGATACCTGTGCTGCCATCTTCGAGAATAACCATGGAAAGGTTTCCTCTCCCATGTGGCGCAGATATGATTTTTGTTTCTTTGACCATGTCATTGCCAAGCGATAAAGAGCGTTTGGCGTGGAAACCCGGATAATCACGCATTACATTTGCGTCGTTGACCAGCCCCAGGTCATATTCACGATTATCCAGACCACGCCATAATAGGTGCTTTCCCTCTGGTGCTTTTTGATAACGGTATTTACCGATCATAAGAACCGCACCTACGCTGAGCTCTTCGTTTAATTCTCTGAATTTTGCAGGCGAGAAACTTTGCTCTCCCATACAAAAAGCTTCGAAAGCCTCAATATGGTTTAATAGCATTTTTACTGTTGGTCGTGCCTGTTCTATACTAATCATCAATAGTAACTCTTATTCTCTGTACTTGTTTTGATGTGTGCCCCCACACAACAATGGCATAACGCCATATACTAACTTTAGTATAGGGATGTTTAAAAATTACTTAAAATTTTATACATTTTTTATGTAAAACAAATATGGGTTGAGAGTTGTGGGGGTAAGTGTTTGTTTTTAAATGAAAGTGTTGTGATGAACTTTTTATTTATTTGTAGCAAAAATCAATGGCGAAGCCCCACGGCGGAATAGAGCCGTACCTCTAATTACGCCGCCGCCAACTTACCATCTAAGGCATTACGGATCAGTGCTACGGTTTCTTTTGGACCATATAGGGCGATGAATGAGCCAAAACGCGGCCCTTGATCTTGCCCCAAAAGCACCTGATAAAGCGCTTGGAACCAATCGCGCAGTTCCTCCTTATCATAGCCGTTATCTTTACCGGCATCGAAAACCGCCGTCATATAGTCCTCAGCACCCAGCCCCGTATCAAGGCTTTCCAGCTTATCTGCAAGGGCGGATAGGGCTTTGCTCTCGCGTTCATCAGGGGCGCGGTATGATTTTTCGGGCAGGACAAAGTCTTTGTAATACTGAATGGCGTAGCCAACCAAGCGATCCAAAAACGGCGCGTTTTCAGGCGTGGCTTCGGGGGCATATTGATTGATGTATCCCCAAAGTATTTCCGCATCATCGGTGTTTGCGGCGTTCACAAGGTTCAGCAACAAACCGAAAGAAATCGGGGAATGCTGTGAATCAGGGACTTTACCGCCATGGATATACCATGCGGGGTTATCAAGTTGTTTCGCAGGCTCTTGCGTAGGTAGTTTTTCCACGAAGGTAATATATTCATCCACGGCCTTTGGAATGATATCAAAATAGAGTTTTTTCGCGCTGGTCGGGCGTTGGAACATATAATAGGCCAGACTTTCATGCGGTGCATAAGTCAGCCATTCTTCCATGCTCAGGCCATTGCCTTTGGATTTTGAAATCTTCTGTCCTTTTTCATCAAGGAAAAGCTCGTAATGGAAACCCGCCGGATTAGGGCGCCCCAGAATTTTCAGGATTTGCTTTGAGATGTCAGCAGAGCTTTTCAGGTCTTTTCCGCTCATCTCGTAATCAACATCCAGCGCATGCCAGCGTAATGCCCAGTCGGCGCGCCATTGTGCCTTGACCTTGCCGCCTGCGACTTTTTGTGTGATGCGCGTGCCGTCTTCATCTTCAAAGGTGATTGTGCCGTTTTCCGCATCTGTTTCCAGAATAGGGACTTGCAAAACATTGCCACTCGAAGGCGAAATAGGCAAGAAAGGTGAGTAGGTTGCGGCGCGTTCTTCACCTAATATCGGAAGAACGGCTTCTTTGATTTCTTCATGATGCTTGAGCATAAGAAGCAATGTTTCATCGAATTTTCCGGTGGAATAGCAATCATCCGTGGAACTCATAAATTCGTAATCAAAACCGAATTCATCCAAAAATGCGCGCAGTTGTGCGTTATTGTGATGGCCAAAGCTTGCATATTCCGTATCAAACGGGTTGGGCACTTTGGTTAAAGGCTGCCCGATGTAATTGGCCAGCATGTCCTGATTGGGCACATTGCCCGGAACTTTGCGCAGACCGTCAAGATCATCCGAAAAGGCGATCAGTTTTGTCGGGATGTCAGGGTGTAGCTGTTGAAAGGCGCGCATGACCATTGTTGTACGGCAAACTTCGCCGAATGTACCGATATGCGGCAGACCTGATGGGCCATAACCTGTTTCGAATAGAACATAGCCCTTTTCGGGTGTTTGCACCTGTCCGCGACCAATCGCGCGTAAACGTTTGACCACTGCCTTGGCTTCTTCAAAAGCCCATGTTCGGTTTTTAATAGCAATATCTGGCGTAATAGCGGCGGTCATTCTTTTTATCCTTCATTTTGAAGCATACAGAAATAGCAGAGAATAGCGCGGTATTCAAACGAGTTTTTACGCTGTTTTTACGAGTCCATGGCGTTTTCGACTTTTTCGACGGTGCTCTGTATCTGTGAGAGGCTGTCTTCTGTTTCGTTAATCATAACAACATCAGAATATTTCCTGCGTTTATAGAGTGTTACCAATATAATGGTTGTGATGAAAAAGACATTGATACTGTTCACGATGGACAGTTTTAAGTCCTCAACATCAAAAACGCTATAGAGCAAGCTGACGATGGATGTGTAATCCCATATCAACCATGCGATTAAGGATATGTCACGGCAGGGGGTTTGTGAACGGAGCAATTTGTAAACTTGTGGCAAATATCCAAACGTAACGACCACACCAACAGTTGAATAGAGTATTCCAATCACGTGCATTCCCTCCCATGTCATACAACTATATGAGCAATAGCAGTGAATAAAGGATGCTACAAAATATTTTTTAGGATTTGGTGAAAGTTATCAAAGGTGCAGTGTGTTATCGTCGCCCAGGTCATCTATGTCCGGCATATCAGGGGCTATGCCTTGTGTATCGCGTAACATAGTGAGCAGTTCATAACGTTCTGACTCTTTCATGAAATTGGCAAATGTTTTGCCTTTGCTTGCGGCATCGGGGTCAATATATCTGTAATCGGCACCCATGGAGATCAGTTCATATAAGCGATCTTGATCAGTGTCATTTTTCTCTATCATGCGCATGACTTCGGTGCTGGCGCTGTGTGATATCGTGACACGTTCCAACGTTTCCGCCTCAATCGCAAGGAGGCTATGGGTGTCATCAAAGTTAATCGCGGCATAATCATGAGACGTGATCCCAAGTGCATTATGCGCGACATCGTTCATATTGGTAACAACCTTTTGTGACGCAGCAGATTGCAGAACAACAAATTTCCAATCACGGCCAAGATGATCTGTTGTTGTATTGCCGTTATTCAACATATGCAGCACGCTGCTTGTGGCGGTGCGGTCATTAATGGTTTGAATGGATGTAACCTGTTCGCTTCTGGCTTGTCGTAGCAATTCCCCTTGCGACCAAATGCTGTGTTTGGCATCGCTGGATGTTGTCAAATCATAGCCGTCATCGACTTTTTGAATGAAAAAGCGATTGGGGATCGCCGTATAATATCCGCCAAATTCAGTTGTGTCGTTCCATGGTTTTTCTGCTTCGGTAATGCCGATGTTTTTCTTCTCTACTTTTGGGCGCCATGCCTCGGGGCCGTCCCATGTTTCATCGTATTTATCTTCAAGGTATTTAAACAGCAACTTTTGCGCCATATCCTCATCAAGTTCATTAAATGCATCAAGACTGGGTTCGATATTCAAATCCTTCGCAATCACCAGTTTCGCGAACATCATCGCGTAGGCTGGGTGAATATCCCATTCTTTCATAGCATTTTCAGTGAGTGATATTTTATGGAAGAAGCGCCCCGGATGGCTTTCCGGTGTCATACCCTCGCCATGCGCCGTCATATCAACGCGGTGGCCAATATCTTCGAAGAACACCGCTTTTGATCCGTTTTGGTTAAAGCGCACAACAATGTTTAAATTATCAAGAATAGCAGGCTTGGCGGTGTCATCGGTAAATCCGAATTCGGCGGTTGATTGAATGGGGCTGACATCTTTGACGGTATCACCGCGAGATTTAACTTTGCCCTGCGATAATATGAAAGAACGATTATGCTCATCCGTAACTTTAATGCGGCCGCCTTGGTTGGAAATCATCAGGCTGCGCCCGTTTTCTTCATCCAGTACTTTGTATTTGCTTTTGTCGGGGCTGGACATAATGGCTAAGCCATCCACGTTTTTATGCGCCCATTTGCGCGTTTCATCCGAGAAAAACGCGGCGTTAAATATATTGCTCCAATTTTCAGGGAGGGATAGATGGTCAATAATGCGTACTTTTTGACTAAAACTTAGCTTTATCATACCTGCTCTATCATTATTGTTATCATTGTTTCCATATTAGCTGAAAACGGCATTGGGTGCAATTCTCGTATGCGTATTTTCTTTTGTTTATGAACATCGTATAACCCATAAGTATGAAAGCCATGATTCCGAATAATGAACGACCATTTGCCATCCCTGCGGAGTTTGACCGATCCGAAGCGTTTCAGGTTGTGTCTGATTACACCCCCGCAGGAGATCAGCCCGAAGCCATTAAGGCATTATGCGCAGGCCTTCGTGAGGGGTTGAGTGACCAAACGTTGCTGGGGGTGACGGGGTCGGGGAAGACCTTCACCATGGCGCATATTATACAAGAACTACAACGCCCCGCATTGATCCTTGCTCCTAACAAAACCTTAGCAGCGCAGCTCTATGGTGAGTTCAAAACATTTTTCCCGCATAACGCGGTGGAATATTTCGTGTCTTATTACGATTATTACCAGCCCGAAGCCTACGTCGCGCGCACCGATACCTTTATTGAGAAGGACAGCTCTATCAATGAGCAAATCGACCGCATGCGCCACGCCGCCACCCGCGCCTTGTTCGAGCGCAAGGATTGTATCATCGTGGCCTCTGTATCATGTATCTACGGTATCGGGTCAAAGGAAGATTACATGGCGATGGCCTTTCCCATGATCACCGGACAAACCATAGAGCGCGAGGCTATCATCGCCAAGTTGGTGGAGTTGCAATATACCCGCAACGACATCGCGTTTGAGCGCGGCACATTTCGCGTGCGCGGGGATACGGTGGAAATATTCCCTGCCCACTTTGAGGATCGCGCATGGCGGTTTTCACTGTTCGGGGACGAACTTGAAAAAATCACCGAGTTTGACCCGCTGACGGGGGAGAAGTTCGAAGATCTGGAGGGGGTGCGTGTCTTTGCCAATTCGCACTACATCACGCCGGGGCCAACCATCCAACAGGCCATCGCGCAAATCAAAATCGATCTGAAAGACCGCCTTGAATATTACAACCAAGAAGGCAAATTGTTGGAAGCGCAACGCCTTGAGCAACGCACCAAGTTCGATCTTGAAATGTTGAGCGCGACGGGCTCATGCAAGGGGATTGAGAATTACTCACGCTATCTGACTGGGCGCGGCATAGGCGAAGCGCCGCCGACCCTTATTGAATATCTACCCGATGACGCGCTGATGTTCCTAGATGAAAGCCACGTGATGATCCCGCAGCTCCGCGCGATGTATAACGGTGATAAGGCGCGTAAAGGCGTTCTGGTCGAGCATGGGTTCAGATTGCCCGCCGCGACAGATAACCGTCCGCTGCAATTTGAGGAATGGAACAGCCTGCGCGGGCAAACGATCTATGTTTCCGCAACGCCAAGCGTGTGGGAGGTTGAGCAATCAGGCGGTATCAGTGCAGAGCAAGTGGTGCGCCCGACAGGGTTGATCGACCCGCCCGTAGAAATCCGCCCGACTGAACATCAGGTTGATGATTTGATGCACGAAGCGCGGGAGATCATAAAGCAGGGCGGCAGAATGCTCGTCACCACCCTGACCAAGAAAATGGCAGAAGCCTTAACCGAATACCTCAATGAAAACGGTATCGCGGTGCGCTATCTGCATTCGGACGTGGATACGTTAGAGCGTATCGAGATCATGCAGGATTTACGCGCCGGAAAGTTTGATGTGCTGGTGGGGATTAACCTCCTGCGGGAGGGGCTGGATATCCCTGAATGTACACGCGTTTGTATCCTTGATGCGGATAAGGAGGGGTTCTTGCGCTCCAAAACCTCAATGGTGCAGACTATTGGCCGCGCCGCGCGTAATGTGGAGGGCAAGGCGATTTTATATGCCGATCGTATTACGGACAGTATGCAATACGCCATTGACGAAACCGCCCGCAGACGCGAAAAGCAAATCGCGCATAATACGGAACACGGCATAACCCCGACGACGATTGTGCGGAATATCTCCACCGCGTTTGAACATATGTATGATCAGAAAGACGGGGATGCGAAGGCGCGCGCGCTCCATGACTCTGCGCTGGCTGAATTTATGCATAACCCTGCGAAGATGCGGAAACATATTGAAGGGCTACGCAAGAAAATGCACACCGCCGCCGCCGACCTTGAATTCGAAGAAGCCGCAAGATTACGCGATGAGATTAAACAGCTTGAAGAGAGGGAGTTGGGGGTTTGATAAATGTTTACCAAAACTATGAAGTAGACCCTGAAATCTGTTTTAGCTTTTTTTCCGGATTTTCAATTTTTTGATTTTCTAGCCTAGATAAACGAACTTCAATATCAGTTAAACGAGAATTGATTTCGTATACCTGCCTCAGAATTTCTGGGTTATTGCTATTAGTAATATGCCCTTCCAGTCTGCCGACCTTATAAATAGTCTCTTTTAAATCATTAGCAAGGCCAGAAACATTACCTGATAAGTCATCAAGTTTGGTAAATAATGTCGCTAATTTAACATGGAAATTTGAAGCTTTTAAAAACCAACTCATTTAATACCCACTACGTTACTATCTTCACTGCCATTATGAAGCAAATCAGATATTTCTGATCGTATATTATCGATTTCTTTTGTCTTTTTTTCTAAATTTTCTAAGGTCGCATCCAGAAGTTGGTCGAGTAAATCAAACTGTTCCTCAGCGATTTGAGATTCTTCATGGGGGCTTTTGATACCAGGAAAAGCTTCCGATTGTATACTTGCCCCTGATAAAATAACTTCATCAATGAATTCTCTTTGTTTCTGAACTAAATTTTTAGCTTCACTTGAATTTTCTACATGCTGTTGAATTGATCCGGCAATTCGCTTGACTATACTTGATGTTGCATAAGCGGCAGAATCTGAAAGAGTAAGCAGAGTTGTATAAGCGGAAGGATCTGAAGGAGCAAGCAGATCTGAGCGTTTAACAATAAAAAAATCTGGGTCAAAAGATTGCCAACTATCTTTTATTGTATGTGGAAGCTTTTCTTTATCCTCTGCAGACACTCGCCCTAAGCGAGGAGCCTTTGTTTGTCCTGTTTCTTTGTGACTTGTTTTTGACATATTGCGAGTATTTCCATTAGGCGTTCATTAAATTGAGTATATCGAAATAATAATTACAAGCCAAATGAAATACAAACCTCTGTCTTTGCGACCATGCACAAAAAAAAGTCGACGTATTACCGCTTTCAATTTCTCACAATCACGCCCTAACAACCAAACAAAAGAAACACTTCAATAGTTTAACTGGATTTCTTGGTGGGTTGCCGTTATGATTTCGGCAGGTATAGTTTCCGCTATGCTGGTTTTACGAGGGGAAACATTAATGTCAGAGGCATTCTTAAAAGCGTTAAAATGGTACATTCTGGTGTTTTGTGTGATTGTGGGGGCGTCCGCCTTTATCGTTTCTAACAATACCGGCTCTGTAAAACCCATTATGTTGGGGGTTCTTGGGTTTGGCGTGGCGTATGTTATGTCTTATTTCTGGAAAGAATTCCGCGATAAGTTACTGCTGGGGAGCATTTTAACATTCGTTGCCTTGTCCTTTTTCGCACCATACGCCGCCGATGCACTTTATATCTTGGTCGGAAGTAAGGCTCTGTATTACGCCAATCCTTATTTCGTTTGGGCGGGGGTTGTTGGTGCGCTGGGCGTTCCGATTATGACTGCCGTGTTTTATTTCTACGATTAGGCGGTTTTTCGCTCGGTTTTTGTAAAACCCTATCTTGTTGTAAATGTTTGTATTTTCGGTTTTTCCATGCGTTGCAGCACAGAAAATTTGCGTAAAACTCGCTCTGAGCGCTGGTTTTGTGCTATTATAGGGGTATGAAAAAAGATACGGTGAATACATTATGTGTTAGCCCGTTTAGTTTGGTAAAAAACCAGGAGAGTTTCTATAAGTCGTTAATTGTTATTATATTAAGTGTCCTGACTTTACCGGGGTGTATCACATCCAACCCATCTGTCCCGCTGGCGCCACATCCGCCGGATATAAATATCTCAACCATGCAAGAACCGGTTTTTACGCCGCATTATTTCGCAGATGCACCTGTTGTTGATCCGTTGAGTATTGCGTTGAGTGTGGATATTCAAGATAGCGGCTTTGCACAGCGACAAGGGCAGGTCGAGGGCGTGCCCGTAAAAACGGCTGTCGCGCTGGGTGAAGATAAGTGTCGTATCCAAGATCGTTTTGACCACAAGGCTGTACTGGCCTATGAGTGGGGGTATCAACGCATCGGGTTGGATGTTGACGGGGTTGAATTAGGCGGCAGCGATGATGCAGGCATCAGGCTGGAATATAAAATGAACCTGCAGCGCAAGAAGAACCGCGAGCAGAAATGCCGCTATAGCTCACAATGGCAGGGCTTGGTCGGATCTGGTTATCACGAGCTGTTTGTACGCGAAGATGCGACTGTATGGCAAGAATTGCGCGATATACGCGGCGATGTCGCCGATTATATGGATCAGGCATTTTAAATATTTTTCCTTTGATTATAAGCTTTTGATGCAATTTGGCAGGGTATAGCCCGACAAAAGAGTCCTTTTTTACAATTCCCTATATTGATTTTTTAATGTGTATATCGTAGTGTGCATTATGTGCTACGTCACTTGTGGCATATTTCTGAGTATTAAAAATAATGAGATTTTTTAAAGAAGGAATATGTCATGTCAAAATCTTTTTTACGCCTAGCTATACTGTGTGCTCCGTTTGTTTTAACGGCATGTGGTGACGGTTGGGAAGCTCAAAAAACAGATACATATTTCCCTTACGGTAATCAAAGAACTGCTGGTTCTGGTGTTGTTTATGTCCGCGCCAAAATGATGCCGGAAAAGAAAATGGTTTTAGAACCTGTGATGGAAAAGGTCGAGCCGAAACCTGCGACAGTTGAGCCTGTGTTAGAGGCTGATGATATCTTCTCTGATGCACAGAAAAAGGGCGCACCTGCCAAAGCAACGCAGCACGCCGCACCGGCAGAAAAGCACTCCAGTCTTATCGCACCAAGTACCGTAGAGCCGAGCGCAGGAACGCCTGTGCCTGAAGTGGAAATGCATGCTGCCCTAGATTCATGGGAAGAAGTTCCGACTGTGTCTGTCGCACCTGCTGATCATGCACAAATCACTGCGGAAGATTATATAGCACAAGCGCCTAAGCGTATTATCGCAAGAAAAGTGGAAGTGATCAAAACGAATGTGGCCGTAAGCAGTGACAATGCTATTAACGCAGTGAGCGCGAGCGATACAGGTTTTGATGGTGAAGAGATGGTTGAGATTTTCGAAAACGAAGTCATTCAGCCACAAAAGGAAATTATTGCACCGAAGAAAGATCCGAATGGCTTCTTATCTGTCGGTCAGGAAACTCTGGACGAAATCTATAATAACGATTTCTAAACTGAAATCTGTGATTACGAATATAAAAGCCACTCATTAAAGGGTGGCTTTTTTTGTGGCGTATAGAGCACATACGTCTAAAATTTTATGTAATTTCGAAACGATAAACATAGACAAAATCTTCGGCAAGGGTTTACCATAATAAGGTAAGCGTTGTTTAGAAGTCGTCATACACACAGGCGGAAATCTTCTTAAAGAATATGTCAAAACACGCTGTAACTCAATCAACACGCAGGTGACGTTTTAACTCCATATACGGGTTGTCACACATTCTAATGAAAGGTTTTGGGATATGTCTATAGAAGTGGAAACAGTAGTAGCAGTATCAGTGATGATGGCCGTCTTTTCGGCGGTCGCAGCAGTCGGGACGAGTATCGTTCTTGGCGCAGGGTTTGAACGACTTCGCACAGGGTTTGAGGTGGTTCGCAAACAAACAGGGTTTTTCAGTGATGCCATTCATAAGCTCGAAGAAAAGATGGAAGTCGTCGATGAGCAAACGGGAAAATTCTCACAATCAATTTCGGTCATGGAAGCCAAGGTGAATAATGTGGGTGATCAGGCCAATGCCTTCATAGATTCAGTGCAAAGTCTGGAGAAAAAGGTCGATATTGTGGACAAACAAACTGGATTTTTCGGTGATGCTATTTATAAGCTGGAGAAAAAGGTCGATATGGTCAGTACGCATGAAGAAGTGGTTTCAGAAAAACTGGAACAACATGCGGATGCTGATGTGATTAGCATCGGGAAAACAGAAGCCTTAGTTTCTCATGCAGAAAAACTTCTTCTACAGATGGGTGCTTTGGCCGATAAAATATCAACAGACCAACAGGCACAGCCGGCACAAATACTTGATAACAGCGCATCAATGGAAAGTTTCGCCCATTATACGCACATGCCAGCAACCGATGCAGGGCATGCCGGTTATAACTAAGTTTTAACTTTAATCCATTAACACTAACCAGAGGTCGCGTGAGGCGGCCTCTTTTTTTTGATTTATAATATTGTATTTCTATATTATAAGGTGGAAACCAGACCAAAAGCTGGTTAAACTATAAAGCTCTGTAAACACAGTGTTTTTGTGTTTTTCTTATTTTAACGGAGGCGTTATTGTCCATATATTTTATCATTTGGGTTCTTGTATCCGGTTTCTTGTTGGGGTTTTGGTTCTGGACAATGTATGTCCTGATAAAGCAAAAGCAGGCTTGGAAGACCTATGCCGACAAAAGAAAAATGCGCTACCACTCGTCGGCTATGCTGGAAACCCCCTCTATTAGTGGGGTCGTTGACGGATATAGCGTGACCATGTTTGCCAGTGAGCATGGAGAGCTGGATGCGCGTTCACAAAGGCGTTTAACCGCGATTGAAGTTATGCTGCAAACAAACTTACCATTTGCCGTTGGCGCTGCCAGTGGGGGAATGGTGCATGTCGTTGAGGCGCTGGACTTAAGACAGGAATTCAAGCCGCCAACTAAGGGGTGGGATGATACTTATGCGCTCCGTACGAGTGACTTACCTTTAGCACAGAGCTATCTTAATGAAGGGCGCTTGTCAAAACTTGTCAATTTGATGAAAACAGATCGGGCATGGATCATATTTTTATTCCTTGGTGATCAAGGGGTTTTACGTCTGGATACACCGATGCCGATTGATAACCCAAAAGAAATTGATGTTCTGGTGAAACAGATGATTAACGTAGCGCGTGCGCTTGAGCTTGGAAAAGGCGAGGGTAAAGACCTTATTCGCCAAACCCAAAATCAGGATAAGGCAGGCGGTGTTCTTGAAATTGATGAAGACCTATTAAATGATGATATTGGTTTTGAGCTTGAGGATGAAGAAGCAGACCTTAGCGCGCTTGATGATAAGAAGGCCACGAAAGCAGATGCGAAGTCAGCGGCAGCATCTAAAGACGTACAGCCTTCTAAGAGCACAACCAAAACAAAAAAATAATTTTTCTTTCAACTAATATTTAGCCATTAAGATTCGCAGGTGAAGCCTGTGGTCGAGAAAGAGTATGGCTGCAATGTGTGATCTAAATAACACAATTCTTGGCTTGATATATTAAATATGCAGTGCGTTTCGTTTTGATGATGGCGACGTACAATATGTATTATTTTTGAATGGGCTGTGTCTTTAAACTCAAAGTTAAGATTAAAGAATTCTTCCTTGTTTTTACGCCAAGCATAAAATGTTTTAACCAGTTTTAATGTTGATGCAGAATTATCACACTGGGTGTACGCATCCATATTTTCATGTGTTTTGGGAATAGGTAGCCAAGGTTTTTTAGCCGAAAATCCATGATTCGGTTTTTTGCTATGCCAAACCATAGGGCTACGGCATCCGTCGCGGCCTTGCCACTCCGGCCATGTTTGTTTCGCCCAAGGGTCTTGAATATCATCAAAGGGAATTTCAGCTTCGGGTAATCCCAGTTCTTCACCTTGATACATAAACAGCGTTCCGGGTAAGCAGCCAAGCAAAACCATCAATAGTTTAGATAGGTCAGGATTGTGATCGTAAAGTTTGTACCAACGACTGGCAACACGCACCACATCATGATTTGAAAATGCCCAACTCGGCCAGCCAACATCGTCGTAAGACGCAGGTTTGCCCGATTCGTCCGATTCTTCGGTCTGCTGTCCCAAACATCTGAAATATGTCTCAAGGGGAATGCGCACAAGATCTTCGGTGAAGTCTTTTTCTGTGCCGGACATCATGTGTGTGTTGTATGTCGTATGTAAATGTTTTGTGCCGCGTGTATATTCGCGGGCGCAGTCATAGGGATTATCATCGCCAATTTCACCAATCAAAACGCGGCTATCATAGCGATCACTCAATGCGCGCATACGTGCAATAAAATCAAGATTTTCCGGTCTTGATTTATCATAGATATGTTGTTGTTGAGAGTAGGCCACGGGCTTTTCCAGTTGCGTGGCAAACTCAATGCCATAGGTGCGCCCCGGATTATCGCGTAATTGCGCATCGTGGAAATAGAAATTAACCGTATCCAGACGGAACCCATCAACCCCCATATCCAACCAAAAACGGCAGATATCAAGGACTTCTTCTTGAACCTCTGGATTGTGATAATTTAAATCCGGTTGCTCCTTTAAGAAATTATGGAAGTAATATTGTTGATGCTTGTCATCCCATTCCCATGCGCTTTCACCAAAAACGGAGGCCCAGTTATTGGGGGGGAAGGGGTTTCCTTCTTCGTCTAGGCGTGCATCAGCCCAGACATACCAATCTTTTTTGCTCGGATCGGAAAACCATGGGTGCTGATCTGATGTGTGTGACAGGGCGAGATCAATAATAATTTTCAAGCCGTGTTTATGAGCGCCGCTTAGCAGCGTTTTGAAATCATCCAGCGTGCCAAAAACGGGGTCGATATTTCGATAGTCCGAGATGTCATAGCCGAAATCTTTCATCGGGGAGGGGAAAAATGGTGATATCCATATCGCGTCCATCCCCAAATCCGCGATGTAATTCAGCTTTTTCGTGATGCCGGGTAAATCACCGACGCCATCATTATTCGTGTCGTAAAAGCTGCGTGGGTAGATCTGATAAATCGCTGCGCCGCGCCACCAATCATGCTGGCGGATATGGAGCGTGCCATGCATATATAAAACGGCTTTACCTGTAATCCTGACGCGGTCATTGGCCGATTCGCAAGTCAAAAGCCCTTTGCGCTCAGATATTTGATGCGCAATGAGCGTTTGTTTATGAAGTCGATTCGACCAAAAGGGCGTGAGGGCGCAATGCGCCGATCCGGTTACGGGGTCTTCATCAATGCCATATTTGGGGCAGAAAAATCGGGAAACAAAATCAACACCGCCCTGTTGCGCAGGCGCGGTAACGATCAAAAAATTAACATCATCAATAGATTGCAGCGCTTTGAAATCGGGGGCGAGGGCGCGCACCTCATCTTCGGTTTCAAATTCTGCGAGCCAGTACTGCCCCTGATAAAGAGCTTTAGGTTTTGCTCCCATCGCCTTGACCAGTGCATCATGATTTTTAACCGCCGTGACGTCCCAAGCCGGAAAGTCCATGGTTAAGCCGTGCGATGAATTTTCAACGGTTAAGGCGCCGGACTTCGAATCGAATCGAACAATTTCTTGGCTATAATCCAAATGATTGAAAATGACATAGGCGGCGGCGAGTGTCGCGTGTCCGCATAAATCAACTTCGGCCGCGGGGGTAAACCAACGGATATGAAAGCCATCACCCTTAGGCACAAAAAACGCAGTTTCAGAGAGGTTATTCTCCGCTGCGATATTTTGCATGATGTGATCGGGAAGCCATTCATTCAATGGGCAAACGGCGGCTGGGTTGCCGCCGAATACTTTGTCTGTAAATGCATCAACCTGATACAGGTCAATTTGCATGAGGATTATCCCTGTGCGTTGATTGCGTTACTCTGCAGCCTCTTTCGGCGCAGCTGTTTCTTTAGCAGCAGGGGCATCTTCCGCAACAAGAGTCATCTTTACGATCTTGTCTGGATTTTTTGGTGGCTCACCAACAGATACTTTATCAATGAATTCCATACCTTCTGTTACTTGACCAAGAACAGTGTATTGACCGGTTAGGAAACTACAGCCTGTGTCTGTGAAACAGATAAAGAATTGTGAGTTTGCACTGTCAGGGCTTTGTGAACGTGCCATACCAACGGTACCGCGCTTATATTTATATTTGCTGAATTCCGCAGGGATATCAGGGTATTTTGAACCACCCATGCCTGTGCCTGTCGGATCGCCAGTTTGTGCCATAAAGCCTTTGATAACACGGTGGAAAATGATTCCGTCATAGAACCCTTCGCCCATAAGCTGTTTGATGCGCTCTACATGTTTGGGGGCAATGTCAGGGAGCAATTCTATGGCGACTGTTCCGCCTGATGAAACGTCCATATGAACGATGTTTCCTGTATCCGCCGCTTGGGCTTGTCCTGATGTCATAATAAGCAGACCTCCAACTAATGTAAGCATGAATTTCTTAAGCATTTAATATATCCTCTTAAGAGTTGTTTTGTACAAATCTAGTGGTGGCATACCAGCCCGCGAATTGCAAGGGGCGAAAAAGAAGGCTTACACAGTTTCTTTGGTTTGTTGACGTGCATGCTCCATTTGATCGGTCATAGCCTCAATCGTCAGCGCGTTGTTATGCGTATCAACCATCTTTTTGAGAAGAGGGGCGCAGCTACAACAATTCATTGATTCGCCATCGGTGCAGGCCGTATAGGTCGCGTTCACCGTTGTTTTACAACACTGCGATTGCAAATGTTGATCGACATCTTGATCTGTGAACGGGTTGCAAATACAAACATACATAATAAGGCGAATCCTGTTTCGGTTGTTTATAATGATAATTATTATCATTTACAGCACTAAGGTCAAGAACCTAATTGCAAGTTATTCTCATTTTTATTTAGCGGCTTTTTTATAAACCTTTTTAGAATTCATGATCGAGCGTGTAAGATTGTGTGCACAGAGAGGTTTTGCGATGAAAAAAATTATAATGCTTTGCGCTTTTTTCGCGGTTATCTGGCCGACGATGGCACAGGCACAAAGTGCGGATAAGAAAATTCTGTTTATGTCGCCTGATGATATTGTGCAGATGCTTGAGAAAACAAAGGGGAAGAAGCGTGTATTGGTCTTACTCGGGACGGATTGTGCGGAGTGCCATGCCAAGTTTTTGGATATTTTGCACCTCGATCAAGGCAAGAGGCATGTGATCATACCGATATTCCATAGCGAGAAGGTGTTGGATTTTAAGCGCTATATAAGGTCGTTCAACGAAATACCGATTAAGGTTGTTTATAACAGTGGCTCACAATATGCCTTGATGCAGTCCCTTAGACCCTATGGTGTTCGTCCGTGGAAAACCCTGCCGCGCGTGATCTTGCTTGACGCAAATAATCGTGTATTCGGGCAGGGGAATCACAGTGCTGACAAAATATCTATATTTTTGTCGCGTAATATGAACAACTGAGAGAAACGTATTTAAGCTTCTGCGTCGAGCGGGCTTTGTGAGTTCAACTGGATATAGTTTTGCAGACCCATATCTTCGATCATTTTGAGCTGCGTTTCCAGATAATCAATATGGCCTTCTTCATCGGCAAGGATTTTAGCGAATAGATCGCGTGAAACGAAATCTTTCACGTCCTCTGCATGGGCCACGGCATCACGGTAATGCGCTGCGCCGTCAACTTCCAGCTTCATATCGCATTCCATGATTTCTTTAACATTTTGTCCAATGTACAATTTACCAAGTTCCTGCAGGTTCGGCAGACCCTCCAAAAATAAAATGCGTTTGATGAGTTCATCAGCATGCTGCATTTCTTCGATTGATTCATTATATTCATGCTTGGCAAGCTTCGTGACGCCCCAATCATCCATCATCCGTGAGTGTAGGAAATATTGATTGATGGCGGTCAGCTCTTTTTTAAGAGCTTCATTCAAATATTTAATAACGGTTTTATCGCCTTTCATGGGGCTTCTCCTTACAAGGTGGTGATTTTAATCGGTTAATGCGCGTTCAATGATCGCATCAATGTTTTTTGTGTAGGCATCGTAGCTGAAGATAGCGTCTAGGGCGGTTTTGTCAAGTTTTTCAGTAACTTGTGAATCACTCTCAAGCGCATCGCGCAGTTGCATATGGCCTTTACCGCTGCTGCGGTCTTCCCAGACGGCCATCGCGGAGCGTTGTACAATGCGGTATGCGTCTTCGCGGCTAATACCCGCTTGGGTTAGCGCCAGCATCGTACGCTGTGAGAAAACAAGCCCGCCTGTCATCTCCAGATTATGTTTCATGCGATCAGGATAGACGAGCAATTTATCGATCATTCCTGCAAGACGATTAAGTGAGTAATCTGCAGAAATCAGCGCATCTGGCAGAATGGTACGTTCCACGGCGGAGTGCGAAATGTCGCGCTCATGCCACAGAGCCACATTCTCAAGCGCGGGAATAACGGCGGCGCGGATAATACGTGCCTGACCTGTCAGGTTCTCACTGGCGATAGGGTTACGCTTGTGCGGCATCGCGGAGGAGCCTTTTTGTTTTTTATCGAAATATTCTTCGGCCTCGCGTACTTCTGTACGTTGCAGGTGGCGAATTTCTACGGCGATGTTCTCGATAGAGCTGGCCACAACACCGAGCGTTGCAAAGAACATGGCATGGCGGTCACGCGGGATAACTTGCGTTGCGACGATTTCACCGCGCAAGCCCAGTTTTTCTGCAACGTGCGCTTCAATAGACGGGTCTGCGGTGGCGTACGTGCCAACCGCACCAGAGATGGTGATTGTTGATACTTCGTCTTTGGCGGCAATCATACGATCACGTGCGCGTTTAAATGCGGCGTAATGTCCGGCAAGCTTCAGGCCGAATGTTGTCGGCTCGCCATGGATACCATGAGAGCGCCCAATGCACAGTGTGTCTTTATGTTCTAGTGCGCGTTTTTTCAGCGCGGCCATGACCTTTTCAATATCCGCGATAATCAAATCAGCAGCCTGTGTCAGCATCACAGCAAAGCTTGTGTCGATCACATCGGATGATGTCATACCCTGATGGACGTAGCGGCTGTCTTCGCCGACATATTCGGCAACGGATGTCAGAAAGGCGATAACGTCATGTTTGACTTCGGCTTCGATTTCGTTGATGCGATCAACATCGAAGTTGCCTTTTTCACGTAAGGTTTTTGCGGCGCTTTCAGGAACAATGCCTAGCTCTGCCATTTTTTCCAGTGCAAGTGTCTCAACCTCCAGCCAGATTCGGAATTTGTTGTCCTGTTCGAAAATATTGGCCATTTCTGGGCGGCTATAGCGGGGGATCATTGTATTCTTTCCTGTTTATTATCCGGCACGACGTGCAAAATCTATTCGATTTTGTGGCACGGATCAAGAGCAGTATTATTGCATAGCGGCGTAATCGACATCTCTGCCGAAAACATAGCGTTGATTATGGACGGAAACCTCCGGCGGAACGTGATAATATTCGAAATAATCATAGCCCTGTTTTAAATTTTTCCAGAACGGATACCAGCGCGACAAACGGCGCAGGTTCATATTTTCCTTCGACATGCGGAAGGGGAAAATTTCGATGGGAATAGATTTATGCCCGTATTTAAAGTTCTGTTCCACGATCAAATATATTTCCGCGATGCTTTTATCTGTCATCGCGAGGCAGCCCTCGGACACGCATGAACCGTGGATCATCAGAAGCGATCCTGTACGCTTATGGGCGCGGTCATAGGCGTTGGGATAGCCGATGTTAAAGGACAGGAAATAGTTGCTGTTTGGGTTTAGGCGATCCTGCGTCACACTGTAATAGCCTTCGGGGGTTTGCAGATCACCTTCCTTGAGTTTAGGCCCTAATACGCCTGACTTATTACAGATGTTATAGGTTTTGAACAGTTCGTATTGATTATGGTAGGAGCTTTTGACCCACAGTTCTAATTGCATTTCATTTTTAAAAGCGCGGATCAGCATGGGATTGTCCATACTCATGCCCAGCACGACCATTTCCGTTCTTAGAACTGAGAAATTCTTTTCGCGTATCTCTTCGAGTTGAGCATTGACGATGCTTGCACCTTCCGGCGGTGGCTGTGTGCGCTCACCTTGCGATGCGCAGCCTGTCATCAAGATCAAAGCAGCAATACATATAATGCGGGTGAGGGCGTAATGGCGCATTAAATAAATCCTTCGTTACGAAATGACATGTGACCGTTGCGGGCGATAATAACATGATCATGTATGGTGATATCAAACGGTTTTGCGGCTTCGATAATTAAATTCGTCATCTCTATATCGGCCTGTGATGGTTTGGGATCGCCGCTTGGGTGATTATGCATCAAAATCATCGCCGTTGCGCCTAATTCCAATGCGCGCTTCATAATTTCACGTGGATATGCAGGTGTGTGATCGACTGTGCCGGAGCCCTGAATTTCATCGGCGATCATTTCATTTTTTTTGTTTAGGAATAAAACGCGAAAATGCTCTTTCGTTTCGTGCGCCATCGTCATGTGGCAGTAATCCATTAAGCGCGTCCAGTTATTCAAGAGGGGTTTTTGCATCAGCTCTTGTTTCATCATGCGCGCAGACAGGGCGGATACGGTTTTAATCGCCGTGGCGGTGTTCTCGCTGACGCCTTCTATTTGTGTGAGTGTGGCGTGAGGGGCGCTCATCAATTCAGGCAGAGAGCCAAAATGATTCAACAGCGTCTTGGCCAGTGGTTTAACATCGCGGCGCGGGATGGCCATGAATAAAAGGATTTCAAGCAGTTCGTAATCTTGCAGAGCCTGTTCACCGCCAAAAATAAAACGCTCACGCAGGCGCTGTCTGTGACCAGCATAATGAGGGGTTTGTTTTTTTTGATTCACGGCATCCATAAGCAAAGATTACACGCCATATGGTGCCTTTGTATAGCCCTTTGGCGAGAGGGTGAATATTTCAAATCCATCATCAGTCACAGCCAATGAATGTTCATATTGAGCGGAGAGCGAACGATCTCGCGTGACGGCTGTCCAGCCATCGCTTTTCAATACTTTTGTTGTGTAATGACCGGCGTTGATCATGGGTTCAATCGTGAAAAACATCCCCGGTTCCAAAACATAGCCTGTGTCAGGTGTGCCGTAATGCATAACAGAGGGTATAGAGTGAAAAACACGCCCTAAACCGTGACCGCAAAAATCACGAACAACGGAAAAACGCTGCGCTTCGGCGACGCTTTGAATGGCGTGTCCAATATCGCCAAGGGTCGCGCCGGGTTTTACGGCTTCGATCCCTGCCATCATGGAATCATATGTTACATCACATAGGCGGCGCGCCTTAACGGGAATTTTATCACCAACAAAATACATGCGTGATGTGTCACCATGCCAACCATCAAGAATAACGGTGACATCAATGTTCATGATATCGCCTTCGCGCAAAACTTTATCATTCGGAATGCCATGGCACACAACATGATTGATCGAGGTACAAATTGATTTGGGGAAAGGGGACGGCCCTGCGCCCTGATAATTGAGCGGCGCGGGAATAGCGCCAGCCTTGGTACACATATCATGGCAGAGCTTGTCCAGTGCCTCGGTTGTGACACCAGGGACGACATGGTCGGTAATCATATCAAGAATTTCAGCCGCCAGTTTTCCGGCCTTACGCATCCCCTCAAAGTCTTCGGGGGGGTGTAATTCTATCCCATCAATAGAATAGGGGTTGTTATCGTGCATGTTCATACCAAGCGTCATATTTATTCCCTTATGATATATTATATTTATTTCACACATGTTACATATAACGTTGGAAACTATCTGTAAAGTTTGCACGTCGTCAAAATGAATTGAGTGTTTTATGGGGAAGACATATAAAGCCGCAATGGTTGTCATTGGAAATGAGATTTTATCCGGTCGAACGCAGGATCAAAATATCAGTTATATTGCCCGAAAAATGGTTGAAAGCGGAGTTGTTTTAGCCGAGGTACGTGTTGTGCCTGATATAGAGAAAGTCATTGTTAAGACCATCCGTGATTTGAAAAAGAAGATGGATTACGTGTTCACCAGCGGCGGCATTGGCCCGACCCATGATGATATTACAGCGCAAAGCGTGTCCAAAGTCTTTCGCGTGGCCTTAGAAACAAATGACGAAGCCTTTCAAATATTGATGGATCATTATGGCGAAGACGAGTTTACGCACGCCCGCCAGAAAATGGCAAAGACCCCTGTCGGGGCAAAACTTATTCCCAACCCTGTATCTGCCGCGCCCGGATTTATCATGGAGAATGTCTATGTTATGGCGGGGGTTCCTGCTATTTTTCAGGCGATGGTTGATGATGTGGCTGTGAATTTAAAGGGCGGGGCGGTTATTCATTCACGCACTGTCCCCAGCCGTTTTGCGGAGAGCCGCATCGCAGAAGCGTTGGAAGAGATCCAAAATAAATTCCCCATGGTTGATATTGGAAGCTATCCCTATTTCAAAGACGGAGAGTTGGGCGTGAATGTCGTGCTGCGCTTCAGTGATGAGGTGGTTTTGTCACAGGCCGTCATGGATGTGGAAATTATGATTTCTGCGTTGGAAGATCAAGGGGCAGGCGACTAACGCCCTGTGTTCTTAATATGCTCCCGAACCGCCGGATACCACGCGCAGTGTCTTAATCATAATCACGATATCACTCCACATTGACCAGTTGCGTGCATACCAACTATCCCAATATATGCGGCGTTGAAAGCTCGTATCGTTGCGTCCGCTGACCTGCCATAGGCCGGTAATGCCCGGGCGAATTTGCATGTAATGATCGATAGAATCACCGAATAGCGGGACTTCATCTTCTAAAATCGGGCGTGGGCCGACAAGGCTCATATCGCCGATGATAACGTTCCAAAGCTGCGGCAATTCATCAATGCTGGTTTTGCGGATGATTCGTGCGGTTTTGGTGGTCACGCGTGGATCATCACATTTTAGTTTGCGGTAGATGTCCCAATCGGCTTTGGCTTGCGCATCGTTTGCCAGTAGTTCTTCAAGAAGGTGGTCTGAATTAGGCTCCATAGAGCGGAATTTCCAGCAACTGAACTTCTTGCCGTTGCGACCAATTCTTTTGCCGCCATAGAAAATGCTGCCGCCTTGTCCTTCAACTTTCAACATAATGGCTGCTCCGATAAGAATAGGCAGCAGTAAAAGCAGGGCAATGGAGGCAACGATAATGTCCATCGTGCGCTTGATAAACCGCCCAATAGGCGAAAGAATTGGCTTCTTCGCATGGAGCAGCATAATATCGTAGCCAAAGAAATAGCGCGGTTCCATGTCGAACGTACTGATCCGTGATGTCGCGGGCACGATGGCGTAAAGCGCGTTCATATCCGTTAATGTTTTTATAAGCTCGTCACGTTCTTCGCCGCGGAACGTTTCCATGGATATGACGAAGAAATGGTCGATATGCTCGGCGATGTAGTCGTTGTAATTTATCTTTTCGCGGTTAACTTTAATATTGGCATATTTTTGCGGGATCGAGCTGATGTCGAATTCATTTTCTTTTCTGTCGCGCAAACTGACCGTTTGGATGTCATAGCCGGTATAATGATCCGTACTGAAGGCATAGAGCATGTTTGTTACGGTATCGATATCACCAATGACAATCGTTGGAATGCGCCATATTCCTTTGTTACGCGCCGCCATATAGACAATCTGCCGTCCGGCAAGAATAAAGAAAAAGACATAAACCCAGCTCAAGGCCATGAGGGATCTTGAGAAGGACATATCAAGAGCAAAGCGCGTGAAAATATCGATGATCAGTGCGCGGATACAAATGGTCAGTACGGATTGCACCTGACTCCACCATGGAACGCGCTGTGTGTAATGGCCTTTAGACCAGAACAAGAACAGGATCAGCGGCGCCAGCCATATAAAAAACAGATCATTGATGCCTGAATATTCATATAGGGATTTGTTATAAACACCGGGTTGTAGCCAGTCTTTGAGAAGTGGGGCTGAAAGAAAAGCGCATACGAAAGAGAGGTTGACTGCAATAACGTCAGCGAAGAATAGGGTCGCACTGATATTTTCCTTAACCAGTGGGCGTCGTCGATTGGCAGCAGGAGCCATACGTAGTGTTTTGTCCATAACCTTACGCCCCTGTTTCAGTCCCTGTTCAAGACTTTTAAATGCATTATTGTTTCTAATTTGTGCATACATGAATGACAAGATGACAGCATAAAAATAAAATTGCAAATAAAATGCTGCAGGGCAATATTTTCCTGTTTAAGGTTTCTGTATATTAAGGTCATGTGATATAGTGCGCTCTTTATGGCTTCAGATCAAAATATACACGGTGATATGCCGTTGTTTTGTCAGGATCAAGTCTTTTTTCCTGCAAAATCTGTGCCTGCTTTTTCAGCGTCAAGACAATCATGCTGCCTTGATCGTTAATATCTTCGACTGTCATTGACTCAAACAGCTTGGAATCTGGGAAAGTCATTGACTTTTTGCCCTCCCAACGAGCCTTTGGCAATTCAATAACAATGAGCTTTTCGTCATTATCAATGTCGATATTAAAAGGGGTCTTCTGATTCGTATCAAAAGCCACACGGACTTTATCGCTTTGTTCACCGATCCTGAAATTGAGAGCCACGCTACCATCGAATTTCATGGCGGCGTGCTTTACGGTTTCCGAATGTGGTTTGGCTGCACTTTTCGGCGGAGGCACAAGCGGCTTGCTTGCTACCTTAGCATCTGGCGGACGTAAGGAGGGCACATCTTTCATTTCAGGTGGAGGGCTGGGGTGTGGATTAAGCTGCTTTACATCCAGCGTTGGTTCAGGACGTCCTGATAAATCGATTGGGGGCTGTTGGGCTGGTGTTTCCTGCAGCACGACCTCAAGCTCTTTGATCAGGTCCTGAATGTCTGACTCCACGGCAGCCAGACGGACAATGGCGGGTTTATAAACTTCGAATTCTTTTCTGAAATCAACAATGGCATTTTCAACGCGGTCAAAGCGTTCATCGGAATCTCTTAGTTTCTGGGCGAACAGCGTATCAACGTTAATGCCTTTAGGCTGTAGCGCAGGAAGGCCATTGGGGAGCATAAGTGAGCGCGGTTGCTGTCCGGGCAGGGGCGGTTGATCGCTGTCAAAGCGCGGGGGAAGGGCAACAGGTGCGCCAATCCCTTGGTTATTTGCTGTTTTGTCTGATTTTTGCGTTGAATTATGTGCGGATGATTCGGTTTTTGTAAGGCGCAAGATACCATCGGGACTACATGCAGAGAGTAGACCCATAAATAGCGTAAAACATAGACTCAGAGCTATTTTTCTTGTCATAAAATAGTGAACCGATATCCCCAGAATTGGGGCGTTTGAACTTAAAAAAGGTACGCAGCAGAAAACACCAGATTTGATTCTAGCTTAAAAAGGTGATTTTTATCAATAGGATATTTGAAAATAAATGCAAAATAGGTGTTGATTTAATTGGATTTATCAGATGAATAATGCATTGCGGAGTATCTTTTGTTTCTGTACCATCCTTTTCCTGATACGTTACCTCGGGAGTTTATGTATGCCGTTGTGTAAGCCATTTATCTTAATGTTTGTCGTTTGTTTGTTGTTTCCAACAAACCTTCGCGCAGGTGTGACGACAATTCAGCCCCTGTCTTTTGGGAATTTTGTCGTGAAAAGAAATGATGCGCAATATGATATTACGATCAACACAGATGGCAGTGTGGCCTATGATTCTGCAGGGTATATCCAGATATCACCGCCACAGCAGGGGATTTATGACATTGATGGGTTGCCGCTGGCTATGGCTATTTCCAGTGTTGATGTAACGCAGTTCGGGCCGTTGTCTGCTGCCGGTAACCTCTTTCAGATGGTTGATTTTCAAGAAACGCACCCTGCGGCCACGGTTGGTGGTGTTGCCAGAATTGTGATTGGTGCGACAGCGCGCAGTACGGGGAATGGAATTGCTTATTTCGACCAGACTTATACGGGAACTGTTCAAATACAAATTAACTTTTAATAACAATCAATTGTTTGTTTTAGAAACAAGAAGGAATTAAGAAATGAAGCGTACGCTATTGAAACTATGTTTGTGTCTGAGTATTTGCGCGGGAGGATTTGTTGTTGCGCCTGACGTGCAGGCAAACATACTGATTACGCCGACGCGTGTTGTCTTTGAGGGCAGGGAGCGTTTTGCTTCGGTCACCTTGGCTAATAATGGTGATAAGGCACGTACATATAATATTGATTGGGTGTACTTCAAGATGAACGAAGGGGATGGAACCTATAAGGTAGAGGATGCTCCGCCGACAGATTTTGATTTATCGAAATATCTTGTTTATTCGCCGCGTCGCGTGACTTTGGCGCCCGGGGCTTCACAAAAAGTTAAACTGGCCTTGCGCCGGCCAAATGAAATTCCTGAGGGGGATTATCACGTTCACCTTAGATTTGCAGTAGACCCTGAAATGCCGGAAGATATTATTGAGCATCAAGGGCGTGATATCCAAAAGGGCGAGGGACGATCCGGCGCAGCAATCAGGGTTAATGTTAGTTACAGTATTCCTGTCATTCTCATTGTTGGTAAGCCGGATGTTGAGGCGCGTATTGGTGCGCTCAGTTTAAAGCGCAATGAAAATACAGGCGGGTTAAGCGCCCTTATTCCTGTGGAGCGTGTTGGTAAACCTTATTCTATTTTGGGACATATGTATGTTTATCATGTGGATGATAAGGGGAATGAAGATAAGGTTGGGGAAATCAGTAATGCACATATTTTTGCAGAGGCGAATAACCGTGTTTTTGATGTGAGTTTGATTAAGGAGATAAGCGGCGGGTCACTGCGTGTTGTTCTTGATCGTTATGATGATCAATCTGGAAAGACGCCGTACGCGGAAAAGACCTTTCCTTTGGAATGATGGTTTCTTAGTTTAACGGGAAGGGGTGTGTTTGGCGCACCCCTTTTTTTGTGGTCTGCATTTTGGTTTAAGACAGGGTGCGTATATGTCTTTAAGTAAAAGAAAAGCCGCCATATCATGGCGACCTTGAGAATTATTAGAGGTTGAGAAGAGGTGTACTCTTTCGATTAGTAGGCAAATGCCACATCAAAGCTTGCGGTGTGTGTCGCATCGCCAGGCTGTGCTCCTGCAACAGTGATGACAGCACCAAAGTTTACAGTTTCATCAGTCGCTGCTGTTGTAACAGTTACGGGCACTGTACCTGCTGCGGCTAAAACCTGATCGCCTTGAGTTGCTGTGTTTACAGTCACTGTTGTGAGTGTCAATGCACCATCAGCAAAAGGAACTTCGTTGCTTCGTGTCATTTGTAACACAGCTGATGCTGGTGTCTGTACGTTGACGACACCGCGCGTTGTTGCCGGTGTAATGTTAACAAACTGGGAGTTACCTGACGTTGATCCTGTACCGCCGACGACAACAGTCACGGCACCATTTGTATTCATGGTCAATGTCAAAACATCGGCAAGAGGGCCATCAAGCTTAAGAAGCCATGTTCCAAAATCCATGTCTGAAACGTCAGTTGTTGTGATTGCGCTGGTTGTGATTAGTGTGGCGACAACAGTGTCCTGTGCGATAACTGTTTTTGCTCCGGCTAGGCCAAGTGCAACCGCACCTGTAAATGCCATAAGCTTTAGGGGGTTAAATCTCATTAGGTTTCTCCTTTTATTCCCTAGATTAAACTACTGTTACTCAGTACGACGGGTAAGATATACTTTCTCTAAAATCAGTATCACACATAAAGTATTAACGCATTATTAATGTAATGATTTTAGATAAAATAGATGTGGCTAACTTTTTGAATTGTTTGCCAGACTTCACATTTTTATCATTAATGATTTGTTTTTGTCAAGCGGTTGTGGTGTAATACCAACATCAAATTTCGCTGCTTATCCATAGAGTTATTCACTTTTTATCCACAGTTTTATGAATTGTATTCCATGCGGCATTACTTCAGATTTGTTTTATTTTATGCGCTGTTATTGTGCTCCTTTACCTACATAGGTGGAGCATCTGCGCAGCAATTTGATACTGGTGCGCAAGCGGGGAGCGATGACGCACAAATATTTACCCCTGAAAAACGTCAGCTTTTAAAAGCATTCGTGTCTAAAATGAAGACTGGTTTTGCGCGTGCAGATCAATCCCTTTCAGGGGGGGCATCACAAAAAGCAAAGGCAGTAGAACAGAGAAATATTCTGCCTGACGGGGAGTCCTTGTTGCTTCAACCTGTTTTTACGGAAGGCAATATTCGTATTGATGGTGCAATATACGGCTTAATGCGTGATGGGGAGATCTTGTTATCCCTGCGCGATGTTGCAGAGGTTTTGCAGATGCCTATTATAATAGATGGAGAGGGTAAAACTGCAAAAGGGTGGTATATCAGAGAAGATAAAACCTTTCAGCTCGATTTAAATGCACATACGGTGCGTACGGATGTTGGGGTATTTACGCCCTCTGATGCTGTTACTGCGGAGGACGGTGATATCCTTGTTCCTGTTCGTGAATTCGGGCAGTGGGTTGATTTTAAATTGACACCGCGTATCGCAACGCAAGACCTTAATATTGAACCAGCCGTCAGGTTGCCAATTCAAGAGCGCTATATGAGGCGCAAAGCTCAAAACAGATATGAAAAAGTCCCCGAACCGTCATTGCCGTTGAGCTCTGATGAATATCGGGTATTAGGGGTTCCGACGATTGATGTTGCGACGCGTTCATCCTATCAAAAGCGGGGTACGGACGCCAGCGGAGATAGTCGCCATAATGCAACGATTAGAGCTGTTGGTGATGCCGGTTACGGTACGTTGACAACTCAAGCGCAGTTGAATGAAACGGACAACTTGTCCAGTTTGCGCGTGAACTACCAACAGGAATCAACAAAGCCTGAATTATTGGGCCCTTTAAAAGCCCGTCGTTTTGAGTTGGGGGATGTGACGACTGCGCGCGTACCGTTGGGCGGCGTTGTCGGGCAGGAATTAGGCGTACGGGTAACCAACACAGATGAATTGCGTACCTTCACAACGCCCACGACCGGCATTTCCGGTACGGGGTTTCCGGGATGGGACGTGGAATTGTATAGAAATAATCAATTGATTGGTTTTCGTGCGATTGGTGATGATGGGTTTTATAATTTTGAAAACGTCAATTTATTCGTGAAAAACAACAACTTCAAACTGATCTTCTATGGGCCGCAAGGGGAAGTGCGTGAGGAAAATGTTTTTGTTCCTGTCAATAACGGACTGACGCGTGGTGAAAGTGTCTATGATGTGTCTGTCTCTTTGGATGGGGAGAATACCTATAATGATGATCGCGGTATTAAAAGGGAAGATGATGGGGCGCTCAATGTGTCTGCCATCTATGAAAAACCAATAGCACCGGGCACAACTGTTTCGGCAGGGTTGAGAAGTTCCGAGCATCAGGGTGAGCGCAACACAGTTGGTAATGTGGGGATGTCGACAACGGCTTTACAGACATTGGTCAATGCTGGCATTGCTTCGGATGATGAGGGAGATCTTGCTGCAGAACTTACCCTGCGTCGTGATTTTGGAGAGCATCAATTCAGTAATACATCAGAATGGCGCGCTGCGCATTTTGATACGCAATCATCGGGTGGGGATGGAGACATCGGGGTGCTGCGAAACAATTTGAGTGTGACGGGGCCTATCCCGATCAATCTGGGGCGTCGTCCACGCTATAATCTGAATACAAGCTATTCTGTTGATACCAACGATGATTACGCCCTGTACGCGAGCGCCGGATTTAATACATCGATCAAACGTTTTACATTTAATGAGCAGCTTTTATATCGCGCAGGTAATACTTTGCCGGATGATATTTCATCGATCACTGGTTTGGCGGGCGCTTACGGGCTTAACAGGCTGCGTTTGTCGGCAGAATATGCGATCAAGCCTGAGAGTGAATTGAGAAATGTTTTGGCGCGCTATAACCGTCGTTTTTCCAATAAACTTGATTTTGAGCTTGGTGTGACCAATCGTCATCAGCTTAAGGTTACGGAATATTCGGCCAAGCTGGACTGGCAAGCTGGTTTTATACGTCTTTCGCCTACGGTTACGTATGATACCCAACAAGATTTCTTTGCAGGACTTAATACGCGTTTTGGGTTGTTACGTGATCCGTCTGACGGACGCGTGAAAATGTATGATCGCAACATCACTAATCTGGGGGGGGCAAGCGCGTTTGTTTTCCTCGATAAAGATGGTGACGGTGTCTTTAACGGCGAAGATGAGCCGATTGAGGGCGCAGTTGTACGTGCGCCGCAAAATGGTGGTTTAGAAGCAACGGATGAACATGGTATTGCGTTATTTTCACGTATGGGAGCTTTGCGCCTGACCGATGTTTATCTGGATCAAGAGTCTTTGGAAGACCCTTCATGGGTGAGTGGTTTTGAGGGTATATCTGTTATTCCGCGTGAGGGGTACATTGCGGAAGTAAAGTTCCCTGTTCACTATGCAGGAGAGCTGGACGGCAGCGTATATATTCGCGCCGTGTCTTTACCCGAAGGGGTTGATTCTGACGCGACGGTTAAGTCGGAGCCGGTATCGTTGAGGGGCGTAACGCTTGCGCTCTATAATCAAGACGGTGAGGCTGAGCAAACGGTTACAACGGATCCCAGCGGATTTTATTATTTCACGCTTATCCCTCCGGGGCGTTATTTGTTGATTATTGATGAGAAAAGTGCGGAGCAGGGGCATTTCGTCAGGCCGGAGCCACAGCAAATTGAAATTGGTTATGATGGCACAGTAATTTATGGAAATGACCTGTACGTTGATACGGGCGGTAAAGATGTGCCGAGTGCCTTCTTGCCTGATCTTGATGATTATAAAGCGCGTCATCCGAATATTGATTTCGCGGGCGATGATTATGATTTGGTTCTAAATCTGGGAGATTATAATTCTCGTCTTTTGATGTCCGTCATTTGGTATCGTTTGAAAAGCCGTTTTAATATATTGATCGGGCAGGGGCATTTATTCGTACCACCCGCCGAAAGTTACGCTGATGCAAAAACAGGAAAACATACGCTGCGCATCGGGTTTAAGGAACAGGATATGACCATGGATCATGCTTATTCAGTTTGCCGCAGTTTGATGGCACGTAATGAGAAATGTAAGGTTGAGATATTCCCGTCTTATATGAAGCAAGCGCATGCTGATACAACGTCGCGTTAAGTCGGGGTAAAGGTTATTCAGCGCCAGCATATTTAAAAACAGTGTCCAGCAATCCGGGGAATTTTTCTTCGATGTCTTCTATACGCAGGGCGTTGCGGTGCTCCACCCCTTGCTTTGTGGTGCGGATAAGACCGGATTCCCGTAAAATGCGGAAGTGATGCGACAATGTGGATTTGGCAATCGTGTGACAGGGGGCAGCTTCCGAGCAGGACATATCACCTTGCTTGAGCAAAAGATTTTGCGCAATACGCATGCGCAGGGGATCACCCAAGGCATTTAAGATGCCGTGTAATGTGATGTCTTCTTTTGATGGGTGTAGAAATTGGCTCATGCAAAAAACTATAACATAATATTTGACAAGGTACAATTGTTCGTTATTATCGAACTATTGAATTACTAGATTGATCTATCAAGGAGATCCCGATGACACAATTATATGACCCCATCACCGTTGGCGCATGGACACTGCCGAACCGCGTTATTATGGCTCCTCTGACGCGCAGCCGTGCAGGCAGCGAGCGCATTCCCAATGATTTGATGGCGGAATATTACGTTCAACGTGCGTCGGCGGGATTGATTATCAGTGAAGCGACCTCGGTTACGCCTATGGGCGTTGGGTATGCGGATACTCCTGGTATATGGTCGGATGCACAAGTGGCGGGCTGGCGCAAAATAACGGACGCGGTTCATAAAGAGGGCGGGCAGATATTGTTACAGTTATGGCATGTCGGGCGTGTTTCTGATCCTATATTCTTGGACGGCGCACTTCCCGTTGCACCAAGTGCCATTCAGCCGGAAGGACATGTGAGCTTGGTGCGCCCTAAAAAGCCTTTTGTCACCCCGCGCGCGCTTGACGCAGATGAAATTAGCGGCGTTGTTGAGGCGTTTCGTATCGGGGCTGTCAATGCAAAAGAGGCAGGCTTTGACGGCGTTGAGATACATGGCGCAAACGGTTATTTGCTGGATCAGTTTTTACAAGACAGTACCAACACGCGCAGCGATGAATATGGTGGTAGTTTGGAAAATCGTGCACGGCTCATGCTGGAGGTAACCGATGCGGTGGTTTCTGTATGGGGCGCGGATCGTGTGGGGATGCATCTTGCGCCGCATGCCGATGCGCATGATATGGGTGATTCTGATTTGCTTGGCACGTTTACGTATGTGGCGGAACAGCTTGGAAAACGTGGGCTTGCATTTATTTGCGCACGCGGCGGACAGCGCGATGATTGGATTGCTCCGAAATTGAAGACGGCATTTGGCGGCGTTTTTATTGCGAATGAACAATTCACGAAGGAAACAGCCGAACAAGCGGTTGAATCAGGAGCGGTGGATGCCGTTGCTTTTGGTCAATTATTTATTGCCAATCCCGACTTACCATACCGATTGAAAACAGGGGCCGCTTTGAATGAACCTGACCCTTTGACTTTCTATGCATCTGGGGCTGAAGGGTACACTGATTATCCGTTCCTTGAGCAAGAGAAGAAGAAAATCCAAGCTTAATATAACGTGGTGGAGGCGTCACACGAGGATACTTCCACCCATTTCTTAAGGGTACAAGGAGAAGCCTTCTCTTATTTCTCTACAAGGCCGAGCCATTTTGCGGACGATGACACTGTCCATCCCTGCAAAACAAGGGATGCAACCACGATGATAAAGACAATATTGAAGAAGTCTGTTTGGATTGGCCCGGGGGTAATGATGGGCAGGATAGCCAAGAAAATTGGCACAGCCCCGCGCAGGCCAACCCAGCTTAAATAGAATGTTTCTTTGATAGAAAAGCGCGCAGGTATTGCACAGATGGACACAGCAAAGGGGCGCGCAAAAAACATTAAGACAAAGGCGATCATAAGCGCCGGTACAACTGTCGCACCTAAATCACTCGGCGTTACAAGCAGCCCCAGCATAGAAAACAGAACAATCTGGCTGAGCCATTGAAGCGCTTCGCTAAAGTTTAAAATACGCTCGGCGTCTCTTTTGAGTTGGTCGGCAATGATAAGTCCACACAAGTAAACGGCGAGAAATCCGCTCCCCCCTAAAAGGGAGGTTGCTGCGAATATAACCATCGCGCCTGCCATGGCCATTGGCGGGTAAAGCCCGATAGACAGTTGAATGTGATCAAGTGTTTTTGTGAGAGCAAGCCCACCCAAAACACCGAAAGCCACACCAATTCCAATTTGTTTTAAGAAAAGCGGAAGGAACATTAACGTTGCTTCGCCGCCAAGGGGGATGCCTTGATTCACAATCGTTGTCAGGGCAATGGTTAAGAAAATGGCCATCGGGTCATTAATTCCTGATTCCAAGACAAGTGTATTTGAAAGGCGCGGCGGCAGATTTATTTGGCTCTGCTGTATCAGCATGAAGGTGGCGGCGGCATCTGTCGATGCTACAACAGCCCCCAACAGTAAGCCATGCTCAATAGGAATGTCTAAAATATAAGACGCGGCGAAGCCTACGATTGCTGTGGTAATAACAACGCCAACTGACGCCAGAAAAATAGAAACGGTGCGCACACCTTTTAAGGCCTTTAGATTCGTTTCAAGGCCACCGGCAAAAAGTATGATCGCCAATGCGATACTGCCCAGAGAGTACGCAAATGTAAAATTATCAAATTCAATATTGCCCGGGCCGTCTTCTCCGGCCAGCATCCCGCCAATAAGAATAATCAGCAGAATAGGGGCGCCTAACCGTTTTGATAACGGGACGAGCATAAAACCCAAAAAAATGGCCGCGCTAACGAATAAAATAATGTTATCTATCTCTGTGCTCCTTTGAAAAATCAGATGAAGAATAATGAATAGTCATAGAAAATTATAGACAAAAATCTATGTCTTCAGATCTTTTGTGCGCTTTGATCACCGATTTGATCGCGCCTTCAAATATCTTGAGAATTTACTATAAACTATAGGGAAATTGGCGCATAGAACAACTGTTTTCTCGCCACTTTTCTAATTTTAAAAGATATGCGCCGGTTGCGTGTGAAATGGTGACGGTACCAGGCGATGCATCCGCTTTGGTCTGAAGGCAGAACCCCTTAATAACGAATATCAGATGTTGTTTCACCTTGAACCAGAAGCCCTGCATTCCACAACATTTCAAATTTGTTGCGCTCCGTTTCTGCCCATCCTTTATTGATAATCAAAATAGCGGCTCGACCTCTAAAATCCACGCAAACTCTATCGGCATATATGACGGTATTATAATTTTTAAAAAACTGTTTTGGTATCCAGCGATATTCTTCTTCCGGGCCCATAAGGAAGGTATTTCCTTCGCAAACCATTTCACGCATTTCAATGCCCGCTTCACGTACCTCACGAAACTTTTCAACAACAGCAGGTGGCGTAACTCTATTATCGCCTCCATATATCAGAAGCTCTTTTTGTTTTTGATCCTTTAATGTGAAAATTACATCATCTAGCAATTCAAGAAACCAGCCCGCTTGTTCGAGTTTGATATATTTGATTTGTGGTAAGGAGACGGCATTATCTTGCCCAAACTCAACTCCGCCATTTTGAAGAATGCGGGTCAACTTTTCCAATGATGTATTGGACGGGATACTGCGTTCCGCTTCGAAATTGCTGATCGTTTGTTTGTGCATGCTGGAACGATTGGCCAGATCAAGCTGGCTCCAATTTAATAAACCACGTGCGGCGCGACATTGAGCAGAGCTAATCAAATCCATTTTCTAATTCCTAATTTTATAAAAATCCAGTACGCATAAGGCCAATAATGAAGACATTACTAAAAAATGTGTTATTTGAATACAGTAACATAGTTATGGTAATCTGCAGTCATGCAGAGAAAAAACATGCCAACTTTAGATGAATTACAAAAAATAACCAGAGTAACAGCCCCCTTAGAACCCAAAACGGCGGCGGCTATGCGCCTGATTTTTTTGCTGACAGAGCAACAAAGTGGGGATATGAACCGCTATATAGCGGCAGCATTACGTCCTGATGCTCTAATACCACCCTCTGTAGCGAAAGTTTTACAGTCATATAATCTGGTTGATAGCGATGGGAAAATACCTGACCAGCTTAAAGCCGCTATACAAAATGCCGTCGAAACAAACCATTTAACACTCAAACCGGAATCCCATAAAATACAGTGCCAGATATGCGCCGGCCCTCACACAACAAAGAGGCACAACGCTTGGGTGGAAAAGCCGGAAGAAATGGCTCCTGAAGAAATTGCCTCAGAACTTGAAAAATATACGGATGTTCTAAACGCTTTAAAATCTGGTGGTCTGAGCGCGGCAGAGAAATCATTAAATGATATCGGGTTAACCATGAACGCAGCAGCATGTTTTTGCGGTACGCCAAATCATACGGGCGTAGACCATTTACGCTGGCTTGCAGATAAAGAGACCGAAATATAATTTTCCTAGCCCGCTCTTAATGCAATAATTATACAAAATATAATCCTGATTATATAAAGTAAAAATATAAGTCATTGATATAAAATGATTTATTTTGTTACCATGTTATATCAAATATAATTTACATTCAGGAGAAATACGATGCCAGATATGAATGGAGCTTGGCCAAAACAACAAAATAATACAGTGAATTTAGAAGGGTTGCTACCGGATGGGGAAGCAAACATGACAGAAGCGGAAGTTCTTGCAGACCTTGAAAAGTATGAAGACGTGTTGAAAGCATGGAAAGCGGATGACCCGGAAACCATGGAAAAAGAACTCAATGAAATAGGTGAGACGATGAACAGAGATGATGGACAATGCTTTTGCGGCAATGATCATGGCTCTGACAATCATATGCAATGGCTGCAATTGATGGAAGACAGACAAGGGGCTGAGGTCTCGGCAACTGCTGAAGAACCTGCGCTACAAGCAATAATGGATAATCTCGAGTTTTAATAATATTGGGGATCGCCTCAAATAACATCAGTCACATATTGTAAATAGCCGTGTTTTTGCACTTACGCTGTATTACAACATGTTTGAAACGGGAGATGCCTCGGCTCTCCCGTTTTTCCTTTTGGCTGAGTTTTTAGAACCGCCGTTTTCTCGCAGCCATTCTCGTTTCTAGAGGGTTTAAAGGGGAGTAAGAAAGAAATGGTGGGCCCGGCCGGACTTGAACCGGCACGTCCATACGGACAACAGATTTTAAGTCTGCAGCGTCTACCATTCCGCCACGGGCCCTTTGAAAATCTTATAGCATTATATAAGCCAGATAAAAACGATATGCAATTAGAGAATTGCGCCTTTATGACTGTATTAAATATGCGATCCGCCGAACAACATCTTTCCCGTTCTTATTGAGGAAGAGCTGTTTGCGGCGTCTTTCCTGCGGTGCGATGGTGACCGTGATGAGATTATAGGCTTTACCATTTTTTTTATGAGCCGAAAGTGCCGCTGTTATTCTGGACACAGTTGAGAGGGGCATACCGGTTTTGTCGGCTAAATCTGTGAGTGACAGTCCTTCATTTTGTGCGATTTCTGCAAGGCATATAATATATTGCAATGGAAATTCGGGGTTAATTTTCTGTAACCCGTACAAGATTGTTAGAAACCTGTTGATTTCTTGTTCCATCTTCTACGGCCCGTAAGGAAGATTTGGGTGTATATATAATTTGCACATAGGGCAAATGAATGAGCGTTTCATTCTTGTAGCCTTCAATTAAAAATAATGGCGTTCTTCCCAGATTTAAATTTAACTCAATATCAATCTGAAAGATTCTACCATAGGTTATAAATGGCATTGTTGACAATCCCCCTTTGATGGTTTGAAAACACATCACACACACGTTGAGACTTACAATTTTTTGAGATGGTAGTCTTGCTCCTCTCCTTGTTTGTGTTTGAGGTTTGTTCGTATTAAGTGATGATTTTATGCGTATAAAAACTCAATATATGAGAGATTTGCGGCATATTGGTTTTTGACAATGTCTTGCTTCCAATCTTTATAATATCATCAAAGATGATGATTGGCACATTCAAGAGACCCTTAATCACGATAGGGGGATTGGACATGTTATAGTGATCACCTTCGGTTGTGATGTATTGGCAAAAAAACATATCTGCCGCGTGTTGAAAATCCAGATCACAGGCTGAAAGGGTAGAGAAAACACAACCACGTAAATTTGCGCCATTAATCAGGGTTGCCCCGAAAGATGCGCCGCGAAAGTCGCTGTTCTTTAAATTACTTTCAGACAGGCATGTATTATAAAGCCCGCAATTGTGGAAAAGCGCATTGCTTATATCTGCTTCTGATAAATTAGCTCCTGTCAGGTTTGTTCCGCTTAGATCGGCATAGGGCATATCGGCATTATCGATATTGGCATTTGTTAGATTATGGTTTTTTAAATTCACATGAGACAGCGAGATATTACGCTCCACTGCATGCTCAAGACAGTCCTTGAGGGACGCATAATTCCCCTCGAAAATAATGGAATGATCGGTGTGTTTTTTTAGGGAAAAATGAGGCATGGCAGAGGATCCTTTTTGTTTATTTTCCTCTAGGATAGTTGACAGTATGCAAGTGTTGTCAAACTTTTTGTGGACAGACTATGGTCGGCTATTTGTTGTCATAACACATTGGTTTTTTATATCAGTGGTTTATGATAAAATCTTGCTATGAGTCTAATTTATTGGTTTTAATGGTGCTGCGGTACATCTGTATGCAGTTTATCTTATATAAAAAGCGGTGTACGCTCTTCTCATCGCAAAAATAACAGGAAATACGGAGCGTTGTTTACGTGATTAAGGCTGCATCCCCATCCATTAAAAACGGCATAAAGGTGATCAAGACCGCTGCGCTGTCACTGCCTGATACGCCGGGCGTTTACAGGATGATTTCCGAAGGCGGTGACGTATTATATGTCGGTAAGGCAAAGGCGCTTAAGAAACGCGTCTCATCCTATACTCATTTTGATAAATTACCGCATCGCTTGCAAAGAATGGTTTCCTTGACCTCGCGCATGGAGTTCATCAACACCCATACAGAGGCCGAGGCTTTAATCCTCGAAGCCAACCTCATTAAAAAGTTCCAGCCGCGCTATAATATATTACTGCGTGATGACAAATCATTTCCTTATATTGTGATCAAAGAAGACCACGCCTTCCCGCAAATATTGAAACATCGCGGGGCAAAGAAAGTGAAGGGGACATATTTTGGCCCGTTCCCCAGTGCGGGGGATGTAAACAGGACGATTTCAATATTACAGCGTGTTTTTCTGCTCCGTAATTGTACGGATAACGTGTTTGAAAACCGTAGCCGCCCATGTTTGCAATATCATATTAAGCGTTGCACTGCGCCGTGTGTTGATCATGTGAGTAAGGACGAATATGCAGAACAGGTACGCGGCGCACAAGATTTTATGGAGGGTAAAAGCCGCGCAGTTCAAGAGCGGCTGGTACGCGCGATGGAGGACGCCAGCGCCGATGAACAATATGAGCAGGCCGGACGTTATCGGGATCGTATCCGCGCTTTAACCTCTATCCAAACAAAACATGATATTAATAGTGACGTTGGTGATGCAGACGTCATCGCACTGGCAGGTGATAACGGGGCGAGCTGTATTCAGGTCTTTTTCTATCGCAGCGGGCGCAACCTCGGCAATCGTGCCTACTTTCCGCGCCATAGCAAAGACGATGCCCCGCAAGAGGTTCTATCGGCCTTTATCGCGCAGTTCTATCAAACCAAAGCCGTACCGCCGCAGATTATCATTGATCGCGATATTGAGGATAAAGCGCTTTTTGAAGAGGCGTTCTCCGAAAAATCACCGCGCCGCGTTCATGTGATTGTGCCGCGCCGTGGAAAGCTTAAACGGACACTTGATTTTGTCGCGCAGAATGCGGAGCAAGCCTTTAAACGACACTTGGCGCAATCTGCCACCAAACTTATGTTACGGCAGGGCGTTGCCGATTTGTTTGGCTTGGATGATATGCCCAAACGCATTGAAATTTACGATAACAGCCATATTTCCGGCACGGATATGGTCGGTGTTATGGTGGTTGAGGGGGAAGAGGGCTTCCTTAAAAATGCTTATCGGAAATTCAATATTAAGACGGCCGATGCCGCCGATGATTATGGGATGATGCGCGAAGTTCTGACGCGCCGTTTTAAGCGCAGTTTGAATGACGGACAAGGCGCGGGCGCAGAAAACTGGCCGGATATTTTGTTGATTGATGGCGGCGCAGGGCAATTGAGTGCCTGCCGCAGCGTTCTGGAAGATTTTGGTATTATCGATGATGTTGTACTGGTCGCGATTGCCAAAGGGCCTGATCGTGACGCGGGTCGTGAAAAGTTTTTCATGGTTGATAAGCCGATGTTTCAGTTGCCTGAAAATGATCCTGTGCTGCACTATTTACAACGCTTACGTGATGAAGCTCACCGATTCGCAATCGGTACACACCGCAGCAAAAGACGTAAGAAAATAGTGAAATCTTCGCTCGATAATATTGCAGGCATCGGTGCAAAGCGTAAAAAAAGCCTTTTGCTTCACTTTGGCTCTGCAAAAGCGGTGGAGGGCGCAGGCATTGATGAATTATCGAGGGTAGAAGGCGTTTCCAGAGCGATGGCGCAAAAAATATATGACTTTTTCAATGCGGTTTAATATCATGGTTGATGCAGCAAAAAGGCAGGCTTGGCGCATAGTTTGCATAAAATAAGAACAAAAAATTAAAATCGTTCAGAATCAAAATGATGCGTTTTTGTCTGGGGAAAACTCCGATTCATATCTTGCAGCAGAAAAAGCCTCATGCTAAATTTTAGTCATTCAGTGACAGGTCATTACTAACTAAACGTTTGCGGTTTCGCGTGCGTTCAATGTTAATATTTCTTACGGAAAGGTGTAAAAAAAGATGTTTCATCGAGTGAAGTCAGAGGTTCGAGATTCTGAACAAAAAAGTCAGGATCAATCAGAAAAAACATTCCGCAGGGGGAGCGACACAACAAGTCAGGCTTCACCGCGTGATGAGCGTAAACCGGTTGAAAAGGAAGACAAGCCAGTACGCAAATACGGTTACAACCAAACAAAAACACAGGAAGAGAAAACAGCTATGAGAACTAAAGAAGAAGATACGGTGCAAGGTAAGTACGCAAGAGAGACGAGCGATCACGAAACTGAAAGCCCACGTACAAGCTATACGCCATCAGTTGCACGTTCCGGTTATGGATCGTCATCATATGGTGCGCCGACTTACACACCACCTCAGGCACCGGAAAGCACTCCGGCGTACTCTGCAAGTGACCGCACATTGACAATTGGTCGTGGTATCAATCTGTCAGGTGAAATTGACGCTTGTGACCATTTGCTTGTTGAAGGTACGGTTGAAGCCGCACTTAAAGGTTCTAAAGTTCTTGATATTGCTGAAAGCGGTACATTCTACGGTACAGTCGAAATCGAAGAAGCAACCATCGCTGGTCGTTTCGAAGGTGACATCACTGTAAATGGTCGTTTGACATTGAAATCTTCTGGCGTGATTACAGGTTCTATCGCTTACCGCGAATTGGAAGTTGAAGCAGGCGCAATGCTTGACGGTCGTATGACACCGCTTAAGGGAAACGTTGACCCAAAGGCTGTTGATAAGTACCGCGCGGGCACAGAAGCCTCTGCGATGGCGAAAACCAAGGATACGGCGCAAAAAAAAGACAGAAGTGACGCCGCCAACACAGAATCAGGCTTGTTTTCAAAAGCACATGCCAGTTACTGATCTGAATAAGGTGTAGGGTCTCTTTAACGCGGGCCCTGCGCGATTTTCGTAAGATTGACCGATTGTTCATGAATATTTTTAGCCGAATACCCTATGGGTGTTCGGTTTTTTGTATGATGCTGTTTATGGAAGGAAGCGGGCAGCGTTATAGGCTATATTGTTTTGTCCTTGTAACTGCAAAGATCAGCCACAAGACATTGCCCGCATTCAGGCTTTCGTGCCTTGCAGGTATAGCGCCCCAATAATATGAGCCAGTGATGCGCATGCATGGCAAATTCGGCGGGGACAGCTTTGAGTAATTTTTGCTCTACGGCGTCGGGGTTCTTTGCGGGGGCTAATCCTGTGCGGTTGGAAACGCGGAAAATATGTGTGTCCACCGCCATCGTCGGTTGGTGGAAGGCAATATTTAAAACAACATTGGCCGTTTTACGTCCAACACCTGGCAACGCCATGAGGGCTTCGCGCATATCTGGCACGTTGCCATTATGCTCTCGCACTAAAATTTCTGCCATTGCGATGACATTCTTGGCTTTGTTGTTATATAAGCCGATGGTTTTGATATGATCCTTCAGACGATCAATACCAAGATCGAGCATTTTTTGCGGTGTGTCGGTATGGCTGAACAAATCTTTTGTGGCTTTATTCACCCCGATATCGGTGGCCTGCGCGGATAATGTGACGGCGACCAACAATGTATATGTGTTGGTATATTCCAGATCGCTTTTCGGCTCAGGGTTTTGCGTTTGCAATCGTTTGAAAAATTCGTGGATATCATCTTTTTTCATAGGCATAGTAAGACATAGCAAAGTGATGTCTTTCAGGGAAGACTGTATTGATGGAAAAAATAGTTTACGGATTTTATGATTCCGAGTTCGGGAAAATGTTAATCGCCAAAAGCGATGTCGGCATATGCTGGCTGGGTTTTGCGGTTGAGGACAATAAAAGGGGCGATGCCTTGTCCTGTCTGCAAAAATATTGTGCTGATGCAACGCTGATGCGCAGTGATACTGTGGGGAAAAGCCTTGGTGATACGATTATCAATGCGTACCGCGCAGATATGATCAGCTCACTGACGCTTGATTTGCGGGGAACGGAATTTCAGGAAAAAGTCTGGAATGTCTTGTTGCAGATTAAAAAAGGCGAAACGCAATCCTATGGGGATATTGCCAAAACCATCGGAAAGCCGAATGCGCATAGAGCCGTCGGAACAGCCGTTGGGCAAAACCCTGTGTCACTAGTTGTGCCATGCCACCGCGTTATCCAGAAAAGCGGTGCAATGGGGAATTATATGTGGGGGCCGGATATCAAACGCAAAATCTTAAAAGAAGAGGGCGTTGATTTATAATGCGCATTTTTGAGCGTTCTTATAAATCAAGCACATCACGCATAGAGTAAAGTCCGGCTTCTTTTTCTTTCGTCCATGACGCCGCGCGCAGTGCGCCCTTGGCAAATAAGCTACGGTTGGTGGCTTTATGGCTTAACTCCAAACGTTCACCATCACCAAAGAAAAAGACTGTATGCTCGCCAACAACGTCGCCGCCGCGCGCTACGGAGAAACCGATTTTTCCTTTTTCACGCGCGCCGATTTGACCGTGGCGCGAATATTCTGCCAGATTTTCGAGATTATTGCCGCGTCCCGCTGCTGCGGCTTTGCCCAAAGCCAGAGCTGTGCCGGACGGCGCATCAACTTTGTATTTGTGATGCGATTCAAAAATTTCGATATCCCATTCAGATTCAAGACGCGCGGCAGTTTTTTCAACAAGCGCGAGAAGCATATTCACGCCAATGCTCATATTGGCGGCATAGACAATCGGAACATGCTCAGACGCATTCTTTAAATCATCTTCATCATCTTCGCCCAGCCCCGTTGTACCAACAACCAACGCTGTTTTATGCAGAACAGCCAGCTTTGTGTGCTCCTTGATGCCTTCGGGAAGGGTGAAATCAATAATGACGTCGGAGCGTTTGAATAATTCCTCCTTGTCTTCAGTGATAAAGTAATCACCCGCTACATCCGTTCCACTTCGTGCGCAGCCACCAGCAAGGGTTAGGTCTTGCGCATTCCAGTCACCCGAAAGCAGTTCCTCGATCAATAATTGTCCAACGCGTCCGTTACAACCCATTATGCCAACATTCATGTTTTCGTACTTTCTTTGTTATTAGGTCGTTTGGATTTATTCGCTGAGATCATCCCAGAATTCACGGATTTTCTGGAAAAATCCGCTTGATTCCGGTGAGTGTTTATTCGCGGCAGAGCCATTATCCATGGATTTATCAAGGTCGCGTAATAGATCTTGCTGTTTTTTATTCAGATTGACCGGCGTTTCTACGAATATCTCGATATACATATCACCGCGCGATTCAGAGCGTATTTTGGCAATACCTTTTCCGCGCAATCTGAATTGTTGACCGGTTTGTGTGCCTGCAGGAATTTTCACACTGGCGCGTGTTCCTTCGATTGTGGGCACTTCTATTTCACCACCAAGCGCGGCGCGCGTAACGGTTATTGGCACGCGGCAATATAGGTTAGAGCCATCACGCTGGAATAATTTGTGCGGTTTCACGTTAATCATGACATATAAGTCACCGCGTGGCCCGCCGCGTACTCCTGCTTCACCTTCTCCGGTTAATCGGATGCGTCGGCCTGTTTCTACACCTGGCGGGATTTTAACTTTGAGTGTTTTACTTTTCTGTGTGCGTCCGGCGCCGCCACATGCCTTACAAGGGTTTTTAATCACTGTGCCTTCGCCGTGACAGGTCGGGCAGGCGCGTTCAATTGTAAAGAAGCCCTGTTGTTGCCGAACACGCCCCGCACCATCACAGGTAACGCAGCTTTGTGACGTTGTTTTGTCTTCTGATCCTGATCCGTTACATTGTTCGCATGTATCATTAACGGGGATTTTTATTTTAGATTCTTTGCCTTTATGGGCTTCTTCCAAGGACATTTCTAATGTGTATTGTAGGTCTGAGCCGCGCATCGGGCCGGGGGAGCGCCCACCGCGTCCGCCGCCGCCCATGAAATCACCAAACATATCTTCGAAGATGTCAGAAAATGCACCACCGCCGCCGCCGCCAAAACCGCCTGCAGGGCCACCGCCCATGCTGCCGTCAAAGGCGCTACTGCCGTATCGGTCATAGGCCGCGCGTTTTTGCTCGTCCTTCAAAATATCATAGGCTTCGCTTATGGTTTTGAATTTTTCTTCGGCTTCCGAGTTGCCTTTGTTTTGGTCTGGGTGAAATTTCATGGCAAGTTTGCGGTATGATTTTTTTATTTCATCCGCACTGGCATCTTGCTTTACTTCCAGAATTTCATAGTAATCTTTTCCTGCCATGTCCTGCTCTCTTTATGATCTGTTCGAGGATGGCTGCTGAGAATGAGGGGCTGGCTTCACTGGTGTGAATAAACCAAATAATTGATCCCAAAGTCGATTTTTATTTCTCGGCTTTTGATTGTCGTTCTCTGCCTTAATATGCGTTTTATGCGCATTTTTAAGACGCAATATCCTGTTGTAATGTTGTCTTTTTGATTCGGTTTGAAGGTTGCTATACGCTTCACCGATCATCTTAAATCGTGTTGACGCGATGTTGTGCTTGTTTCTGTTCTTATCGGGGTGGTAAATCCGCGCCAAGGTCAGATATGCATCGCGTACCTCCTGATCATTCGTGTCGGGAAGTATTTTTAAAATATCATAATAGGTTTTGTTGTTATGATGTTGTTTCGTCATCAGCTACCATTATGTGTGTGAATAGGAAGATACCGCGGTTTTTTATCGGTATCTTCCGAATATTATTCAGGTTTATGCCGATTTTTTATCGTCATCTGCGTCTTCTTCTTCGACCTCAAGATCTGTAAAATCAGCATCAATGGCGTCGTCGTCGTCATGATCAGATGATTCCTCAGCAGAGTCCGCGTCAGCCGCTTCATTATCAGCTTCCGCAGCAGAATCTTCCTGTGCTTTGCGATAAGCAATTTCGCCGAGTTTCATACTCGCCTGAGATAGAGCCTCGACTTTTGATTTGATGTCATCGCCATCGTCACCTTCAAGCGCTGTCTTTAAATCAGACATAGCGGTTTCGATGGTTGATTTTTCATCTTCCGGTACATCATCACCAAGTTCATCAAGGGATGTTTCAACAGAATGCATGACAGATTCGGCTTGGTTACGCGCCTCGACTGTTTCACGCTTCTTCTTATCGTTGTCAGCGTTGGACTCTGCGTCTTTGACCATTTGATCAATATCGTCATCAGATAACCCGCCAGAGGCCTGAATACGGATTTGCTGTTCCTTATTCGTGGCCTTGTCTTTGGCAGACACATTCACAATACCGTTCGCATCGATATCAAAGGTCACTTCGACCTGTGGAATACCGCGCGGGGCAGGGGGAATGCCGACAAGATCAAATTGACCGAGCATTTTGTTATCCGCAGCCATTTCGCGTTCCCCTTGGAATACGCGGATGGTTACAGCGTTTTGATTGTCTTCCGCTGTTGAGAAAACCTGTGACTTCTTCGTTGGAATTGTTGTATTGCGTTCAATTAAACGTGTGAACACGCCGCCCAATGTTTCAATACCAAGAGAAAGCGGTGTGACATCAAGCAACAGAACGTCTTTCACGTCCCCTTGCAAAACGCCCCCTTGAATAGCCGCGCCATCGGCAACGACTTCATCAGGGTTAACGCCTTTATGAGGTTCTTTTCCAAAGAATTCTTTGACGGTTTCGATGATTTTGGGCATGCGTGTCATACCACCAACCAAAACGATATCGTCCAGTTCGGAGGCTTTCAGACCAGCATCTTTCAATGCGGCTTTAAGTGGCTCGATTGTACGTTTAACCAAATCCGAAACGATGCTTTCCAGTTTTGAACGGCTCAATGAAATCTGAAGGTGTTGCGGGCCTGATGCATCAGCGGTGATGAACGGCAGGTTTACCTCAGTTTGTGTCGTGCTGGAGAGTTCAATTTTGGCTTTCTCAGCGGCTTCTTTCAAACGTTGAAGAGCAACACTGTCGCTACGCAGGTCAATGCCTTGTTCTTTTTTAAACTCGTCAGCAAGGTAATCAATAATACGTGCATCAAAGTCTTCACCACCAAGGAATGTGTCACCATTTGTGGCTTTCACTTCGAATACGCCATCGCCAACCTCAAGGATGGACACATCAAATGTACCACCACCAAGGTCATAAACAACGATTGTACCTGTCGCGCTTTTATCAAGGCCATAGGCCAAAGCGGCGGCTGTTGGCTCGTTAATGATACGCTCAACTTCAAGTCCGGCAATTTTACCGGCATCTTTTGTGGCTTGGCGTTGTGAATCGTTGAAATAGGCAGGAACAGTGATCACGGCCTTGGTCACTTTTTCACCAAGGAAGGCCTCCGCTGTTTCTTTCATTTTTTGCAATAACATTGCAGAAATTTGTGACGGAGCGTATTTCTCGCCGTCTACTTCGACCCATGCATCGCCGTTATCGCCCTTGATAATATTAAATGGGGCGTTGGCTTTCATCTCTTGAACTTGCTTATCTTCATAAGGGCGTCCAATCAGGCGTTTAATCGCATAAAGGGTGTTTGTTGGGTTTGTGACGGCTTGTCTTTTTGCCGGTTGCCCGACGAGACGCTCTCCGTCTTTTGTAAAAGCAATCATTGATGGGGTTGTGCGCGAACCTTCTGCGTTTTCAATAACGCGGGGTTCCTTTCCATCCATAACAGCTACACATGAGTTGGTCGTACCAAGATCGATTCCAATGACTTTGCTCATTTTCTTCCTTCTTTTGTTGCGGCGAATTTTCTAGTGGCCCACCTAGGCAGCACCACATTAATTCCCAAAGGTTATACTGGGCTAGGACTATAACAAGTGATTATTATAAAATCCAGCACAAGGACACGCAGAATAGTAAAAAAATATGTTCTTTTTATGAATATACGCAGATGTGTGTGCAGATCTATACCTGCGTATCGATAGCGTGCCCGCTTTCCGGTGGTGGTTGCGGGGGTGCTGCGCCCTTTGCAATGCCGACGCGCGCAGGTCTTAAAATGCGTTCATGAATCATGTACCCCGGCTCAATCACCTGAATAATCGTACCGGCCTCTTTGTCGGGCATGGGGGCTTCGAACATGACCTCATGGAAGTTAGGATCAAACTTTTCATCCAGAGGTTCTATTTTGACAATGCCGTTCTTTTCAAAACTGCGGAGTAATTCACGCTCTGTCGCTTCAACGCCATCGCTGAGGTTTTTAACTTGCGGTGAGGTTTCTAGGATATCTGCGGAAACCGCGTCCAGTGCGCGTCTAAGGTTGTCGGCAACGCTCAGTAGGTCACGGGAAAAGGATGATACTGCGAATTTAGAAGCATCTTCGCGTTCCTTCATGGCGCGTTTGCGCGTATTTTCCGCTTCGGCCAAGGCGCGAATCATTTGATCTTTAACGCGCTCAAGCTGATCTTCGAGTAATTGAATACGAACCTGTTCTTCTGTGGGTTCTATCTTTTCTGATTTTTTTTGTGCGTGCACGGCTTCATCTTCGATTTCATCTGAGAAGGGGACATACTCCAGTGTGTTGTCAACTGGTGTGTTGTCGTCGGGGAAAGATTCGTTACGTTCCGGCGCAGGTGATTCGCTACCGAAATTTTCTACGTTATCTTTGTTACTATTATTCTCTTCTATAGACATCCTATCTCCATAATGTGCAGTTAAACGACACGCTTGTCTGCGCGTTTTGTACACATCCCATATCTTGATATGTTTACATGAGTGATTTTATATTACGATTGAACCTGATTTCAAAACCTATTTTTTGAAATGTCGTATCAATCAGAAGGGCCTGTCATGTTCAGTGATTGTAATCTTGCATGAAGTTCCAGCGTGTATGGTTCTTCTTGTGGGCCATTTGGACCGTAATATGTTTTGGTCGCTGTGATTGTACCGGCAACAAGATCATTCTGTTCCTCGTTGAGTTTATTGGCATAAACGCCCCTTGGATCATTGAAGTACATATAATTATGCGCCGTTACGGGGAGTTTGTACCCATCCAGAACATTTTCCATTGGTACCAAGCCACGCGCTGCGGCAAAGGTTTTAATTTGTTCTTTTACATCAATACCGGCACTGGCATTAGGCGCACTTAAGATAACAGTGTTCTTAGGGAAGAACCATAATGTCTGCCAGCTCTCACCATGTGGGGATTTCCCTTTGAAAATGAAGCGCTCCTTATTGATGTCAATATCGAAGTCACCAAAGTCACCTGTTTTTACATTTTTAATGCCGATGGCTTTGATTTTCTTACGGATCATGGCATCACGGCTAAGCTTTAGGTCAACATAAGATTCATTGTGCTGAATGTCGCAATCGTAATTGGTGTAGCGGGGATCTTCATCGCTCTCTACCAATGTCGGTTGTGAAATAAGAACTTTCAGCGTGCCGTTAACAATATCCGTTGAAATGCCATTTTTGAATTCATAACGTTTTTGGTCTTTTTCAGATGTCAGGTCTTTCATGTGACCACAGCCTGCGGCAACACCGTGGTAGAATAAGCGAATCGTGAATATGGATTCAGATTGACGTGGGTTGTTGAAAAACGACATTTCGTACCAATTCTCAGGGAAGAGGCTTATTCTGTATTTGTCGGCCTCATCGTCCTTTTTATTATCTTTCGCATGTGCAGGACCATGTAGAAGAAAAGGTGCTGTGAAAACCAAGAAGAGAAGTGAGAAAAGTAATTTTTGTACCATAGTGATAAACCCAAATAATCTAATTTAACCATAACTTTAACGCGGAATGCGCCATTAGGCAAAACTTATCTTGATTTATTGCGCATTTACCGCCAAAAAACATGGGAAAGAAAAAAGGAAAATATTATGACACGCCCATCCGGCCGTAATGCCGAAGACCTAAGAACGATAGAAATTATTCCAAATTATGTGAAGCATGCCGAAGGCTCATGCCTTATTAAGTGCGGCGATACACATGTACTTTGTACTGCCAGCGTAGAGGAAAAAGTCCCGGGCTGGATGAAAAATAGTGGTAAAGGATGGGTGACGGCGGAATATGGCATGTTGCCACGTTCGACCCATACGCGGATGGATCGTGAAGCAGCCCGCGGCAAGCAATCAGGACGTACACAGGAAATTCAGCGTTTAATCGGGCGTGCTTTGCGCGCAGTGGTTGATATGCAGAAATTGGGCGAGCGTCAGGTGCGCGTTGATTGTGATGTTATTCAGGCCGATGGCGGTACGCGTACAGCGTCTATTACAGGCGGATATGTTGCGCTTGCATTGGCATTTCAGCATCTTGAAAATATCGGCGTGTTGGATGAAAGCCCGTTTACGGACAGTGTCTCGGCCATTTCATGCGGTATTTATAAGGGCGAGGCTGTACTTGATCTGGATTATGACGAAGATTCTGACGCCGATACGGATGCTAATTTTGTGATTACGGGCAAGGGCGGTATCTGTGAAATTCAAGGTACGGCGGAAAAAGAACCGTTTAGCGAAGCAGAATTCCTGAAATTACTGGCCTTGGCACAAAAGGGCTGCGGCGAGTTGACCGACAAACAAAACGCAATATTGGAAGCATAAATCATGCGTAAGTTTGATGGTGATGAATTATTGATAGCCACGCATAATGCGGGTAAGGCGCGAGAGATTTCAGAATTGCTCGCGCCCTATGTCAAAAACTTCACCACCGCAGGCGCGTTGAATTTACCGGAGCCGGAAGAAACCGGTTCAAGCTTTGCCGAGAATGCCATATTAAAGGCGCAGGCCGCGGCGCAGGCCAGTGGCATCGTATCCCTTGCCGATGATAGCGGCCTGGCGGTTCATGTTTTGAACGGTGATCCCGGTATTTACTCTGCGCGTTGGGGCGGGGCGTCTAAGGACTTTAATCTGGCCATGAAAAAGGTGCATGATGCCTTAGACGGGCATGAAGACCGCAGCGCGTCTTTTGTTTGCGCACTGGCACTTGGTTGGCCTGACGGTCATAGTGAGATCTTCGAAGGGCGCGTACATGGCACAATCGTTTGGCCAATGCGCGGGGATAAGGGGTTCGGTTATGACCCTGTTTTTCAGGCTGATGGCTATGACATCACATTCGCACAGATGGAACCTACGGAGAAACATGCCATATCACACCGCGCAAACGCGTTTGACTTGCTCGTAAAACATTGCCTGAAAGGGGCATAAGGATATGTTTCGTCCCGATCAAATGGGCGTGTATATCCATTGGCCTTTTTGTGAATCCCGCTGTCCGTATTGTGATTTTAATGCGCATGTCCGTGAGGGGCTGGATCAGGCGCAATGGGTGGAGGCTTATGTACAGGCGCTTCAACATTACGCGCAGCGCATACCCGATCGGCAAGTGGTCTCAATTTTCTTTGGTGGCGGTACGCCGTCCTTGATGGAACCTCAAACGGTTGCGCGCATTATTGATACGGTTCAGTCGTTGTGGCCTGTGGCGAATGATTTGGAAATCACATTAGAAGCCAACCCGACATCCGTTGAAAATGACAAGCTGATTGCTTTTAAAGAGGCAGGGGTGAACAGAATATCCCTTGGCGTTCAGGCATTAAATGATGCGTATTTAAAGTTTTTTGGTCGCGGGCATAGCGTGGATGATGCGCTGCGGGCGATTGAACTTGCAAAAACGCATTATGCGCGCAGTAGTTTTGATTTGATTTACGCAAGGCCGGATCAGACACTTGATGATTGGGGCAGGGAGCTTGAGCAAGCCATAACATTATCCAATGGTCATCTTTCACTGTATCAATTAACGATAGAGCGCAACACGCCATTTTATATGCGTCATTCACGCGGTGAATTTACAATTCCCGATGATGTAAAGGGCGCGGATTTCTATCATTTGACGCAAGATATTCTGGAGGGCGCAGGTTTGCCGTCCTATGAAGTGTCCAACCATGCCAAAGCGGGGCATGAATGCCGCCATAATCTGATTTACTGGCACATGGCAGATTATATCGGTGTGGGCGCAGGCGCGCATGGGCGGTTCGTGCAGGATAATCATAAATATGCGAGCAGAGATCACGCCGCGCCTGAAATATGGCTGGAGCGCGTGCATAAGAACGGACACGGCGCGCATGCGTTGGAGGGTTTAACACAAGACGATCGCTTCCATGAAGCCCTAATGATGGGGCTGCGCCTGCGTGAGGGGATCTCCATTGCGCAATGTGAAACGCAGTCGGGGCTGAGTTTTTTCGATATGGTGGCGCAAAGCAAAATGGACACGGCGCGCGCCGAAGGCTGGATCATTCAAGAGGGGGATTCCATTCGTTTAACCCGTGAAGGGATGCTGCGCCTGAATGTCCTTATTCCCTTTATCCTGAAATAAAAAAGGGCACCGAAATCCGGCGCCCCTTTTCTAGAATATGATATGTGGTTACTGCGGCGCTGGCGCTGGTGAGAAAACCGTCGTGGCATCCTGTCCGTTGACAAGGAATTTGCCATCAGGCGTTGCCTCGATTTTATACCCATAGGCAGGTTTTCCGTTCGGGCCGCTTTGTGCCTTACCAACGGCTTTTAAACGCTCCAGCTTTTGTGACATTTCTTCGAATTTCCAAGCGTTGTCACTGTCTTCGTTCGCAGCGTTCTTTTGTGTGATCGCATAGAGTGTATCCAGCCCTTCAAACACCGCATTGAATTGTGCGGTAAAGCCTGTCATTGCGCTCAAATCCGTCAATACTTTGCCGTTTAATGAAAAGTCGTAGATGCTGTTCTTTGCACCATTTTTCTCAACGACAATCTGCGTATTGGCTTGTGCTAAAATGGCAGGCAAACGCATGAGTACGCCAAGGCCGGCCATTTGCGCCGTTTGCGGGTCTGTGGCGATGGCATTGACTGTGTTCGTTGCGACCTTGCTTAAAGTACCATAGGGCAGGTTCAGGGCTTTGATGTTGACGTTCATACTTTGCGGCATCACGTCGCTATATTCAGGATCAGCAGGTGTTACGCTGATTGTGTCATAGCCGCCAGTGATCGCCAGAGAGCCTGCTTCGGTCTGCACATTTTCAAGACCCATACCCAAAGAGGCAGCACCAATGCGCAATGTGTCGAATTGGCGGAATTCATTATCAAGGTCGGAATTGATATTGATGTCCTTCGCACTATATTCAAACGTAAAACCACCCATATCGAAGTCATAAAGATCTGTAATCATGCCGATGATATCCGTTCCGTTTACCGGAGCATCTTCATCAGTTTGTTCAATATTTTGTAGTGACTTAAATGTCTTTGAGTGTTTCAGGATCTTTTCTTGATATTCTTTGAGCGTCGGCATTTGAATGTCTGTGAATGAGAAGCTCCCTTTCAATTCACCGATATTGGCATTCCCTTTTTCTTCCGGCGGCGCAATGTTTAAATTACTGAGCAGCACATGGCCGGGGCCGGTAAAGGTGTTGTTGCCTTGATCTTCAAGCTTTGTGTAAATTTGGAAACCGCCAACATTCACACCAACATCTGCGCCGGCAGATTTGAATGTAATGCCGGAAATATTCAAATCCATTTTTGTGAAATAGCCCAATGCTTCATTGAACAGGGCAATCGATTTCTGATCGGCAAATGATACGCTGAAATCTTCTTCTGGGGTTTTACCTTTTAATGTCATTGTTGAGGGAAGGGTAATGATTGTTTTCCAATAGCCAGCTTTCTCATCCGGCATGGCATTGACTTTAATAACACCGACATCAAATGTGCCGATGGCATCTTCGTCGACACCGCTCATGGGCGGTACCTTGACGAAAATATGCGGGAACGTCACTGAATAATATGTTGCCTCTTGTTGCACGGTTAAGTCGCCTTGATATTCCAATAAAACAGAACCCATCGCGTCATTGGTTGTTTTTTGGTAATCCAGCAGGTTTTGGAATGCAGACTTTAATTGATCCGCACCTTGTTGGTTAATATCCAATGCTTGCGCGGTATTTAGCGGCATCAATGCAAATATAAAGAGTAAAAAATATAGTCGTGCCATAATGTTTCCTTCAAAAAAGCGACAAAAATGTTTCAGTTCGTGGGAATCTAAACAAAAACGCTTGCCGAGTCCAAGGATAAACTGCATTAATAGCGCTCATAAAAAATAACAATGTGTTTGGAGCCCATGCTAGAGTCAAAAAATACGCAGTTTTCGTTGTCTGCGGAAGGAAAAATTCTGTGGCAGGAAAAGATAAATAATCCTGTTCCCGGTGTCCCTGTGGCGGTTTTGAAAAAGGGTGACCACCCTTTGAAACCGATTGTGACGGTCATTGAAAGTGATGTCACCTCAAAGCATGATGGGCAGGACGTGCTCAATCATGTGAAATTGTGGCTAAAAGGGCACTTAACCGAAATAATCGAAGCTTTAGTTTTGCTGGAAATCCCCGGTGGGGTTGAGCCTAAAGATGATGTCGTTTCAAAAATTGCCGCGCGCATGTATGACGGCATGGGCATTGTGCCGCGTGAAGATCTGGAAGATTTGATCGCCGCCTTGACGCCGGAAACACGCGCCGAATTGCGTTCTAAAAAAATCAGATTAGGGCCTGTTTTGGCTTTCATGCCGGATCTTAATAAGCCAGCGGCTGTGCGTTTACGTGCATTGCTGCTGTCTGTTTTTAATGGGTATGCTTTGCCCGCTAACGTGCCATCAGATGGTATTGTGTCGGTTAAAATAGAGGATGCGCAGGCAGACCCCGCATATTATAGAGCTATTGGCTATCCACTATATGGCGGTCGTGCGGTGCGTATTGATATGTTGGATCGTGTGATTTCATGCGTTTATGACCATGCGGATAAGGGTAAGTTTCAGGCGCGCCATGAAATGGCCGAATGGCTTGGCTGCTCTATCGAGGATTTATATAAAGTGCTTGAATCTATGGGGCATACAAAAATCTATGATCCCGCAGAGCAAGAACCAAAAGAAACAGACGAAGCCAAGGTAGGCGCACAAGACGAGGCCGTACAAAGTGAAGTTGCCGCCGAAGTTGCACCTGCTGTTGAAATGCCGAGTGCGGAAGCTGGGCAGGGCGAAAAACCTGAAAGCAAGCCCGAGAAAAAGCCTGAAGTTGAGAAACCTGAGCTAGCGACATTTAAGCTTAAAAAAGGAAAAGCGTTCCAATCCGGTAAGGAAGATTCCGGCAAGAAGCCTTTTACGAAGTATAAGAAGGAGCAGAAAAACGACGCTCCGAAGAAAAGCTTTAAGAAAAAAGGCGATAAGGGCAAACCAAAAGACACGCGCCCACGCGTTATTTCTGCCGAAGCAAAAAAATCGGAGGACGATTCGCCGTTTGCGATCCTTCAGCAATTAAAGAAGTGAGGCGAGATGTTTAGGGCTATTCGGTGCCATTTTTATTTTTATAAATGTTTTTTAAATATCAGAATGGTTCTATTTGCGCTTATCCTTGGTGCATCGTGCCTGTCTTTGCGCGCATCCCCTGTTTATGCCGCGCAGTTTTCAGGCGAATATCTGATTAAGGTATGCTCGGTCGATAAATATGGTAAAGAAATCATAACAGGCGGGAAAATCGCCTGTCAGTCTTACATTGCAGGTGTTATTGATTATCATAATATGCTGCGTTCGATGGACTTAACGTCGGATATGAATTTTTGCATACCTAAAAAGGTTACTCTAAACGAGATACAATTACGCGTTTTGGAGTACATGTATAAGCGGGCGAAACTGCATCGAAAGTTTATCGCTGCGCCGGGTGTGGCGATGGCTTTGTTTTCAATCTATCCTTGTCATAAATAAAATAGTAATATTTTGTTTATATTGTAGAGGAACGTTAGGTTTAGGGATATTCCAATATGTCGGAAAAAGATAAGTATTTGCATGTGATCCGCCTAGAGCGCGATACAAAAGATTATATTCTGCCGAAGAATTTCTTTGATGTTCTCGTGCGGCGCTTTTTCCCAGTCATCAGTCTGATCTATCTTGCTTCTCTTGTCAGTATATCAATTAGTAGCGGTGATTTCGTACAGCATATGTTTATGGATAGAATGACCTATCTAAAAGGGATATTTCTTGTTCTGTGGGTTTCGGGTCCTGCGATTGTTTGGATATTGATGGTCGGCAACCCGCTGCTGTTGCATGTTGCTGATATGTGGTATAAAATTTTATCGGCGTTGCTTGTGGTCACCATAGCTTTGAGCTATTTCCTTTTTCCAGAAGCCGAGTTATACGGCGTGAGGGAGTATTTTGTACTTTCAACACCTATTTTTATTCTGATTTACTTTGTTTTCGTACGCGACAACCTGCCTTTGCCCGCCGTTTACCCTTTGAATGCATTGGGTTTTTGTGCGTTGATATGGGGCGCATTTATGAATGCTGTCATATAGACATAGACGCTGTTAATTTCCAGCCATATTCATGAGCCATCCAATCAATAAAACCTGCGGCACTGTGATAAGCGGAATGGCCAGAGTCACGCTCCATTTTCCAGTCAGTTCTTTGATAATCAACAACTCTGTGTAATCGGTCGCAACGCCTGCCATTAAAAATGTGAAGCCATTGCCCGGTGCATGCGCGCCTGTCACGATCTCACTTGCAATTGGTGCAGACCCTTCGGAACAAACCTCTATAATGGTTGCAATAATGAGGGTTATGAACAGCCCTAAAACATTTGGCCCTAGCCATTCCTGAAAAACTTCAGGGGAAACAAAGGTACGCAGGGATGCGGCGATGATTGTTCCAAACAATAACCACTTAATGACCATTTGCCCTTCCTTCAGCCCTGTCTTTAGAACGTCCAGTGTGCCGGATTTCGAAAAGCGAATAGATTTAAATAAAAGTTTCGTTTCATGGCGAAGGTTTAAATTTTGCTGTTGATCCGGTGCATTCGGGTTTTCCGGTAAATATCCGGCGCGGGTTAATTTCTGTAGGATAAAGCCGGTGCTCAGGGCAATCACCATTGACCCGAAAATATAAAGCAACGTCCACTTCAGACCAATTAAACTGACGAGGACAAGTGTGAGGGAAAAGGAATTCCACGGGCTGGCAACAAGAAAGGTGACAACTTGCGCCAGACTGACGCCGCGTTCATATAGTTTTGCGGCAATAAGCAAGATGCCATGACAACACAGATCGAGGAAAAGCCCGCCGAAAACAGCGCGAACCAGCCCTGAAAAGCGGTCGCTACGTCCCATCATCGCGGTGAAATAATCACGTGAAATTTTACTCATCAGGCCAATGATGATAATTCCCAAAGCTACGCCCCACCACATAGTCAGGAGCAATTGGATTGCGGCATGGGCAAAGTGATGTAAATAGGATGGCGGCGTATGCCCCAAGGCAGTCAGAAGCGCATTGCCGCCGATGGAAATCACCAGAATAGAGATGCTTGCACTTAAGATCAGATCAAAACGTTTTTGATTGCCTTGTGCGGGCGCAGTGCCGCATGTATTGGCGGAGGGCGCGCTACAACAGCCTTGTTTTTTTTCGTTGTTCATCGAGCACCTTTTAGAAGCTGCGTGAGAGGACGTAATCGCTTAAATCTGAGAGCAGATTTTTATATGGATGATCGGGAATGATGGTTAAGGATTCTTTGGCTTTACTTGTATAGGTTTTGGCCAAATCAAGGGTTTTATCCAAGGCATTATGTTTCTCGATAAAAGACATGGCAATATCAAAGTCACCATCTTTTTGATCTTTATCACCCAAAGTGCGTTGCCAAAACGCTTTTTCATCTGGCGTGGCCTGTTGTAGGGAGAAGATCACAGGCGCGGTCATTTTACCTTCTCTAAAGTCATCACCGATTTCTTTGCCAAGCTTGGATTGATCGGCGGCGTAGTCCAACGCATCGTCGATAATTTGGAAGGCTGTGCCCAGTGTCATGCCATAGTAACGCATGGCGTCGCATTCTGCGGTGGGGCGATTGGATAAAACCGCACCGACTTCACAGGATGCAGCAAACAATGCGGCGGTCTTTGACTCAATCACCTCAAGATAGGCGGGTAGCGATGTTTCAATATCATTGGTGGTGGAGAGTTGAAGGACTTCGCCTTGTGCGATCACAGCCGCCGCGCCGGATAAAATTCTCAAAATTTCCAGCGAACCACTTTCGACCATCATCTGGAAAGATTTTGAAAAGAGGAAATCGCCGACAAGGACGCTGGCTTGATTACCGAAAACCAGATTGGCGGCTTGTTGGCCCCGGCGTTCATTGCTTTCGTCGACGACGTCGTCATGTAAAAGCGTCGCCGTGTGTATGAACTCAACGGCTGCCGCTAAGTGATAGGATTTATCCATCGGGCCGTTAAAGATACCGGTGGAGGCAAGTGTTAGGAGCGGGCGTATGCGTTTTCCACCAGCCGCGATTAAATATTGTGCCAGTTGCGGGATCAGCGCGACATCTGATTGCATGTTCTGCATAATCAGGGCGTTGACTTCCCTCATGTCCTGATCAAGCAGATCGGCCAAGATGTCCAGCGGATTTGATTGATCTGTATGGGGCACAGAATTTTTTACGTTGTGGGTTTGCATAATGGTTTTAAATCAGCTTTTTCAGGCTTGGGCAAGCCATAAAGTCATTTTTCAGAAGTGAAAGAAATCTACTCAATAGATCCGAAAGAACGAGTGTTCATTTTCCCTTTGCCTTTTTGCGAATTTTTATAGCGGTCCAATATCGCGGCAATACCTGTTAACTCTTTTTTGACTTCTTCTTCAATGGCTTCATCATTGGTGTCGGTCGGTTGTATATCATCTGCACTTGCTTGTGTTTGCTCATCGGCTTCTTTTGGCTCGTCTTTACTTGCCTTGTCTTTATCGGTGTCTGCCGGTTTGTTGCTTTTGGCAAGGTCTCTATATTTTTTCCATATTTTTTGTTCTTCTGTCAGGTCTGCTTCATCGATGCTATCGATATCATCTTCGTCTATTGTGGCCTGATCGTCATTGTCTATTTCTTGATCGGCTTCTTTCTCTTTGCCGTCCTTACCGTATGTCGGCGTGTTCCAGCGTTTGGTCTGCATCGTTGCTGGCGGTTTGTCGGCCTTTTTCTCAAGCTGTTCAAGCAGCGGGTTCACCGGAATATTTTCCGCCAAGGCTGTGCCGACAACTGAAAAAGATAAAACACTAATGGCCAGAGCCACGCATAATGCTTTGAGTTTGTAACGCATCACTGTATCCTTAATACATAATTCCATTGCTCAAGAGATTAAGGACATATTCGGGTTTATGCAAGATTCATCACATAATATTGAAATGTTGGACACACAAACGCTGGCTTCATTTCAAGATATGATCGAACAACATAAGTTTTTTGGTAATGATCGGACATATTATGATCGTTGTCTGGAGCGTCAAGATGCGCATGAAATGGATATCGTTGTGGCAGTGCGCAATCAAAAAACCATTGGGTACGGGCTTTTAAATTGGCAGCCGAAATATGCGTATTTCAAAAAACAGGCTTTGCCTGAAATTCAGGATTTGAATGTTGTTACGATGCATAGGCGGCAAGGGGTAGGGCGCGCCTTAATTACGTTTTGTGAACAGGTTGTTTTGCAAAAAGGCGGCGGCGAAATGGGCATCGGCGTTGGGCTAGATTCATCGTTCGGCGCGGCGCAAAGGCTTTATACTAAAATGGGTTATATCCCCGATGGACAGGGAATAAGTTATGACCGCAAACAAGTCACAGTCGGTGAATTTCGTCCTATAGACGATAATTTATGCCTTATGATGACGAAAAAGCTCAAATAACTTTGTTTTTCCTGTTTTTCTTTCGATTAAAACCTTCCTATTCCGCGCCAAAATGTGCTAAACCGAAACCGATTTGATGAAATTTTATCAGGAGCATGAGTTCATGACCAAATGGGTATATTCTTTCGGCAAGGAAAAAAATGATGGCGACGCTACGATGCGGAACCTTCTGGGGGGGAAAGGCTGCAATCTGGCAGAGATGGCTTCTCTGGGGTTGCCTGTGCCTCCGGGTTTCACGATCACGACAGAAGTCTGTACGCATTATTACGATCACAAGAATGAATATCCGTCTGAGCTAAAGTCACAAGTCGAAGTTGCGCTGAAGCAAGTTGAAAAATCCATGGGTATGGAATTTGGCAACTCTGAAAATCCACTGCTGGTTTCTGTTCGTTCAGGTGCGCGCGTTTCGATGCCGGGGATGATGGATACGGTTTTGAATTTGGGTTTGAATGACAAGACCGTCGAGGGATTGGCGAAGAAGGCCAATGACGAGCGTTTTGCTTGGGATTCCTATCGCCGCTTTATTCAAATGTATGGCGATGTTGTTTTGGGTGTAGATCACCACGATTTCGAAGATATTCTGGATACTTATAAGCGTGATGAAGACATTTCGCAGGATACAGATGTATCCGCGCAAGGTTGGAAAGAGATCGTTGCCGATTATAAAGCGCTTGTTGAGCGCGAATTGGGCAAGCCGTTTCCAGATGATCCGAAAGAACAATTATGGGGCGCGATTGGCGCTGTGTTCGAATCATGGATGGTGCCGCGCGCGATCACGTATCGCCGTATCAATGAAATACCTGAAAACTGGGGGACTGCGGTTAATGTTCAATCGATGGTCTTTGGTAATATGGGCAATGATTGTGCCACAGGCGTTGCGTTCACGCGTGATCCGTCAACGGGCGAGAACTTCTTCTATGGTGAGTATTTGGTAAACGCCCAAGGTGAAGATGTTGTGGCCGGTATCAGAACGCCGCAATCCTTGACAAAACAAGGCCGCGAAAAAGAGGGCAGTACTTTGCCGTCTATGGAAGAGACAATGCCCGACGTGTTCAAGGAATTGGATGCGCTTCGTACTAAATTGGAAAATCATTACCGCGATGTGCAGGATATCGAATTCACAGTGCAGCAAGGTGATTTATTCATGCTGCAAACCCGTACAGGGAAACGCACAGCGGCGGCTGCATTGAAAATTGCTGTTGATATGGTTGCAGAGGGTCTCATCACACAAGAAGAAGCATTGCTTCGTATTGATCCGCAATCTCTTGATCAATTATTGCACCCGACTCTTGATCCCAAAGCCAAGCGCAATGTGATTTCAAAGGGTTTGCCTGCATCTCCCGGTGCGGCTTCGGGTAAGGTTGTGTTTACAGCAGACGAAGCAGAAATTAAGGCGCATGCAGGTGAGGCCGTTATTTTGTGTCGTCAGGAAACATCACCGGAAGACATTCACGGTATGCATGCCTCTACGGGTATTTTAACATCACGTGGCGGTATGACATCGCACGCGGCGGTGGTTGCTCGCGGTATGGGTAAGCCTTGTGTCGCAGGCGCAGGTGATTTGTATATTGATCATAAATCCAAACTGATCCGTAAAGGTGACATTGAAATTAAAGAAGGTGACATGGTCACGATTGATGGCGCAACAGGCGAAGTGATGCTTGGTGAAGTACCGACGATCAAGCCTGAATTATCCAAAGATTTTGAAGTGCTTATGAAATGGGCAGATGAACGCCGCCGTATGGATGTGCGCGCCAATGCGGAAACCCCGCTTGATGCACAAACAGCGCGTGATTTCGGCGCGGAAGGCATCGGTCTATGCCGCACAGAACATATGTTCTTTGATGCACAGCGTATCCAGAATGTGCGTGAGATGATTTTCGCCTCCAACGAAGGTGAACGTCGCGCCGCGTTGGCAAAATTATTACCTGAACAACGCGAAGATTTTGAAAAGCTTTTTGAAATTATGCATGGTCTGCCTGTCACAGTGCGCTTACTTGACCCGCCTTTGCATGAGTTCTTGCCGCATTCACCTGAAGATATCACCGTATTTTCAAAAGGTGCGGGTATTGCCGAAGATCAGGTGCGCTTGCGTTTATCTGAATTGACGGAATCCAACCCTATGTTGGGGCATCGCGGTTGTCGCTTGGGCATTACCTATCCTGAAATCTATGAAATGCAGGCCAAGGCTATTTTTGAGGCCGCTGTTAATATCGAAGCCAAAACAGGGGACAGTATTATCCCCGAAGTGATGATCCCATTGGTTGGTGATGTGAAAGAGCTTGAACTGATGCGTGCGGTTGTTGATAACGCCGCGAAGGCTGTGTTCGCAGAAAAAGGCCGCAGCGTTGAATATTTGGTCGGTACAATGATCGAATTGCCACGCGCATGTCTGACGGCGGATAAAATAGCGCAAGCTGCTGACTTCTTTAGCTTCGGTACAAATGATCTGACGCAAACCGCTCTTGGGATGAGCCGTGATGATGCATCCAGCTTCCTGCCATATTACACCGAAAAAGGTATTTATGAGCGTGACCCGTTTGTGTCGATTGATGTCGAAGGTGTTGGCGCACTTGTTGATATCGCACAGGAAAAAGGGCGCAGTGTAAACGCGAATATCAAGCTTGGTATTTGTGGTGAGCATGGCGGCGATCCTGCCTCAGTTGCATTTTGTGAAAAGGTTGGGCTGAGCTATGTCTCTTGTTCGCCTTATCGTGTGCCGATTGCTCGCCTTGCTGCGTCACAGGCGGCAATCAAAGAGGGCAATGTAAAAGAGACGATTGTGACATTAAGCAATAAAAAGAGCGCGTAACTAACCGTTGCGTGGTCTTTTATCATAAGGAGAAAAGCGATGCGTTTTGTTGTTATGTTTTTATCTGCGTATTTGATTGTCATGCCGAGCTGGAATGCGACGGCGCAGGATAATCGTTCTGCAATGTATGACAAATGCATGGACTATAAGCAGGATACCTCTTTTTGCAAATGTGCGATCGGTCGCCCTTACAACGAGCTTTCATCTCCGCAGCAAAATAGTAGTAGCCAAACATATGCTTTACAAAACCTTGAGCGACGTTATCAAGAATCTTACGATCTTGAGATATCAAAAGGCGGCCTGACCCCTATGCAAATTGAACAAGTTTGTGATGTTGTGGATGAGTATTACGCGTTTTTGGACGGGATTGGCGTAGACTACAAAACAAGCGGCGGTAAAAAGAAAAAAACCAACGGATTACGGAATTTATCATCAGATAACAGTGTGCTTTTGACGTTGAAGCGTACAGAACTCAACAAAAAAATCCAAGATTTGAACCATGAATTCCAACGCGGCGGTGCTTTGGGCGGTTTTTCAAATCTTAATAACGGCACTTGTCGTCTTGGTTTGGAAATTGAGTGGGAGAAAGAGGCTCTTGCAAGAAATGGGCAGCAAGTAGGCACTGTTGATATCAGAGCATTGATGGCAAAAAGCCAACAAATGTGCGGCGGTTCATAATATGTGATCGGCGCTTTGATCTTTCAAAAGCGCGATACCCAAATCCCCGCATGATGAGCGCATGTCACCAATAGTTATGTCGTTATGCACCAGAGCTGTTTGCGGCGCGGGGAAGGCCTCTAGCTCTAATTGTTGCGCAGTCACCGTATAGAGATGTTTTTTACCCAAACCACGATAATGCATACGCGCAGTTAATTCTTGCCCGACATAGCAGCCCTTTTCGTATGAAATGCCGTGTATTTTATCCATACGCGCTTCATCCATAGTCGACTTTCCTATAATCAAATCGCGACTACCATCAGGGATGGTTAGGGAAATGCGGATGCTGTCCCAATCCTCGAAGGGTTGCTCCGCTATATCTTTGGGCGGCGTAAAGCTTCGATAGCCCATAGTAGGATGGCGCGGGTCTTTATGTCCAATCTCTGCGCCGATAATCGCATAAACGGTGATATTATCCTCAAGCGTGAGACCAGCTTGCGCGCGCAATTTATACATGGTCAGTAATTTGAGTAAGTCAGAGGCACGCTGGCCACCCTCGCAATCAAGACAGAGTGTGTCCTGATCTTGCGTAATAAAAAAATCGAACAGGAATTTTCCTTGCGGGGTGAGCAGGCAGGCATACACACAGTCTTGTTGTTTTAGTAGTTCAAGATCATTTGTGATAAGCCCTTGCAGGAATGTTTGACGCTCTATCCCCGATATTTTGATGCAGGCACGGCCCTTAAGGTTTGTGAAAAACGGTTGCTGTGTCATGATATGTTATGCATTTCCAATCAGATGTTAAGACGATATTGTTTATTACTTCCAGCCGGATCGGGGATGCGGTTTTGTCATCTGGCTTGCTCAAATATGTACATGATGAATACCCGAATGCAAGGGTAACTATTTGTTGTGGCCCTCTGGCGGTATCTTTATTTGAAGGATACCCGATGATAGAGCGCATCATCCCCATAACAAAACAAAAATATAACAAGCATTGGTATGATGTCTGGCGCCAGATTGGTGCGGTGCGCTTTGATATGGTGATTGATTTGCGGAACTCCATCGTATCGCGTTTGGTGCGGGCGCAAAAACGTTATATCTATGGATCATATGTCGATAAGCAGCAGCATAAGGTTATTCAAAATGCGTCTGTGATGAAATTACCCCAAGCATCTGCGCCGCATCTGTGGTTTACCGATTCCCAAAAAGAGGCCGCCCGTAGTTTGATTTCAGAGGGAGCACCCGTTCTTGCCGTCGGGCCGACAGCCAATTGGATTGGTAAAACATGGGCGGAAGAACGTTTTATAGAGATCATACAATGGATGACGGATGAGGCGGGGAATATGGCTGGTGCGCGTGTCGCCGTATTTGCCGCACCGGGAGAAGAAGATGTCGCGCGCCGCGTTTTGGCCACCATCCCCACCGCAAAGCAAATTGATGTGATTGCCAAGACAGATCCCGGAACGGCGGCGGCGGCTTTGTCGTTGTGTGATTTTTATATTGGCAATGATTCCGGTCTTATGCATTGTGCGGCGGCAGTCGGTGTGCCTACTGTTGGCCTGTTCGGGCCCAGCTACCCTAATGTTTACGCGCCGTGGGGCGATCATGCGTCTTATGTTTCCACACCGCAGGGTGTTGGCGAATTGACAGCGCATGATGGTTATAATTCCAAAACATGCTCCAGTCTTATGGGCAGCCTAACGGTTGATATGGTGAAAGAGGGCATACAAAAAAAACTGGCCGGATAAACCGACCAGTTCGTAATGTCTTTTTTAACGAGGAAATTTTAGTTATTTAGATTGTCGTAATCGCTTCGTTCTTCTTCAAGAAGCTTATACTTACGCGCACCTTCTCTGTATTTTGTGTGCGTGTATAGGTAATTTTCATGCGCTTGTTCAGCAACATCAAACGGAACATACTTAACGCGTTCCCATCCTTTGGCAATCATACAGCCTTCAAAATCAATATAGTCCGAATGTTCGGCAAATAATTCTTTATCGCGTTCGGGGGCATCCCATCCAGCGAGGCGCGCCTCTGTGGATTCAAGAACAACACCATCCACATATTCAGGAATAGCATTTCTGACAGCGCCAAGACGCTCTAGTTCGCGCAATTCAACAACGCAGCGAGCAATGTCACGGTTCAACATTTGCTGAGCCTTTGGGCCGCGCAAATATATTGCAGAGGACGCATGAATTCTTTGCCAGTACTGGCCTTTATGTTCAATGTCGTCGTTTATGCCACCGGCAAATGAAGGAAGAGAGAATGTCAGGGCAAGGCCTAGAAATAGAAAGGAACGCATAATCATCATCAGAAACTTCTGTTTTGGTTACAAAATCAGTTAGAAGGATAACAAAAATAATGGTTTAGCTCAATATAATAATACAAATAATAGTCTTTTTTCATAATGTTTATTTTGGGGCCATCCACCAACTCTCAAGAACCACCCCGTAAATGGGGACATTTTGTGGATAAACGATGTTTTTATTGTAGGCAATATAATCGACACCTTTGTAGTAAAGGGGCACGAAAACATATTCTGATAGAGCAATTCTATCGATGATATGGGCATACAGAACCAAATCATCATAGGTTTTTGCGTTGGCAATTTTCGATGCGAAGTAATCCAGCGCAGGATTACATATACCGGAATAGTTAAATCGGGCGACCTCATCGGCAGAGCGGCATGTCCAGTATAGTGTCTGTTCGCTTCCGGGGGACAGGGTAAAGGCATTGAAGAACGCCAGTACATCATAATCATAAATCTGCGTACGCTTTTGAAATGTTGCGCTATCAGCCATACGAATGGTCATGTGAATGCCTAATCGCTCAAGCGCACGTTGATAGGTGAGGGCGATTTTCTCATCCTGCGGCGTGGAGATCAGAATTTCAAAATCAAAGGGCTTGTGTGTATCTTTTTGAACGCGACGGCCATTAACCACAATCCATCCGGCATCTTTTAATAAGGCAGCGGCCTGTTTCAGTTTGAAACGCATGATGGTTGCCTTGCTGCCTGCTGGCGGCATTGTCGGTGAAAACACGCCATATCCTATGGAATTAAAAACCTCTGGCTGTAGGTTGTCTTTCCATGGGAGGAGTTGTTCTTTTTCCGCATCTGTCGGTTGGCGCGGCGCGGCGAGAGGGGCGTTAGGGAAAAAGCTGTCTATACGTTTGAATTCACTGTGATACAGGTTTTTCAAAACCCAATCAGCATCAAAGGCAAGGGTTAGGGCTTTGCGCACGCGGATGTCGTCAAAGGGCGGCTTACGCATATTGAAATAAAATCCGTGGGCGCGCTCAGGTCTTTGGTGATGAACAGAATGTTGCACCATATCGGGGATCATGTCCGTATAGGCGGTTTGCCATTTGGTGACATCCCATTCGCGGCGTATATCAAGATCACCTTTCTTAAAGGCCTCCAGCGCGATTGTGTCATCTCTGAAATAATCATAGGTGACGGTGCCGAAATTATATTGACCTTTATTGACGAATAAATCCTTCGCCCAATAATTGTCGTCACGCTCATAAGTAATATTGCGTCCCATTTCGAACGCTTTGATACGATAGGGGCCATTGAGTAGGGGCGTTTCGGTCACTGTAGAATCAAAATTACGCCCCGACCACCACTGCTTTGAGAGCACGGGCATCATAGCCAGTATCATAATGGTTTCGCGGTCATAGCCATCACCAAGTGTAAAATGAATGGTGAGGGGGGCTGTCACCTCCGCCGTTTTGACGAGCTTGTAAATGCGCCGCATATTCGGGCGCCCGTGTTCCTTGAGCGTTTCGTATGAAAATAAAACATCATCTGCGGTTATGGGCGCGCCGTCTTGGAAGCGTGCCTTTGGATTGATATGAAAGGTAATCCATGATCTGTCCTCGGCAACCTCGACATGCTCAGAGATCAAGGGATACATGGTAAAGGGTTCATCCCATACGCGGCGCATCAAACGGTCATAGACCAGATTCATATTTTGCGGCGCTTGCCCCTTCAGGGCGTAAGGGTTGAGCGTGTCGAATGTTCCGATCGCGGACATCTTTACCGCGCCGCCTTTGGGGGCATCGGGGTTAACGTAATCGAGGTTTGCACTGTTTGCATCGTATTTTGTTTGCCCATGCATCGCGAGGCCAAACAGATTTTGTTGCTCCTGCGCCATTGCACTTGTCACAAAAAGCGTGAATATAAAGAATATCGTAAGAATCTGGACGTAAAATTTCATCATGAAAGTATTGATATCAAAATCCGGCGAAGTGTCCAAACCGTTTATTGAGCGCATACATCTTATACAAGGTGATATTACGCAGCAGGATACGGACGCCATTGCTATGCTTATTCCGCAGGACATGGAGTTTGCGGGGCAGATCAATCAGTCGATTATGCAGGCTGCGGGCTATGATATTGATGCGTTTATTTTAGAGCATATTTATAAACCCAGAGTTGGTGAAGTCTATGCGTTGCCTGCGGGCAATCTTAATGCCAAACATATTCTGGTGGGGATTATGCCCTATTACAGGACAGAGTTTGACCAAAACGATTCGCATTTATCGGGGGCTGTGCGCAGTATTATGGAACTGGCGCGGTGTATGTTATTGACGAGCATATCTTTTCCACCGCTATTTTCCGGTAAGAAGGGCTTTGCGAAGCCCAAAGCGGCGCGGCTGGTTTGCCAGGGGATTAATGATCGTATGCAAGATGCCTTTGAAGACGTCAGAATTGTGTGTTCTGACGAAGCCTCTATCGAGATTTTTGATCGTAAGCTTAGAATTTTGGGATGGGACGGCGGATAAAACGTACCCGCGCATCCCATTTTAATATTTAGGCGGCTAAGTCAGCCAGTGTCACGGCGGGGCGTGGCCCGATATGTGAAATCACTTCCGCAGCAGCAATCGCGCCGAGCTTTCCACATTCTGCCAAAGGCTTGCCTTCGGTATGACCATAGAGGAAACCAGCAGCGAATTGATCGCCAGCACCCGTCGTATCGATAACTTTTTCGACAGGAACGGCATCAATCTTGATTGTTTCGCCATTGGCAATAATGATTGCGCCTTTTTCGCTGCGTGTGATGGCAGCGATTTCAACATGCTTGCTAATCGCGCTTACTGCATCATCAAAATTGTCCTTCAAGAACAGAGATTTGATTTCATCTTCATTCGCAAACAGGATATCCACATGGTTTTCCACAAGGTTTAGGAAATCATCGCGGTGGCGATCAACACAGAACGGATCAGAAAGGGTGAGGGCAATTTTACGGCCATTTTCATGTGCGAGGTTCGCAGCGGCAATGAAAGCGGCTTTGGCTTGTTCGCGGTCGAATAAATAGCCTTCCAGATATGTAATTTTCGCGCTGGCGATCAGGTCGGCATCAATATCAACGGGGCTAAGCTCCACACTTGCACCTAAAAAGGTGTTCATGGTGCGGTCAGCGTCGGGAGTAACCAAAATCATGCATCGTCCGGTGTGTGCGCCCATAACAAGCGGAAGCGTCGCAAAATTGACACCCAGAGATTTAATATCGTTTTGGAAAACCTTACCAAGATTGTCATCCGCCACTTTGCCGATAAACGCGCCTTGTCCGCCGAATGATGCAAAACCAGCCATCGTGTTAGCCGCAGAGCCACCGGATGTTTCGGTGCCTTGTGGCATTTGTGTATAGAGATCAACAGCGCGCACTTCATCAATCAGTGTCATTGCACCTTTTTCCATGCCGTGTTCTTTTTGTTCTTCGATAAATGTTTCGGGCACTTGTGAGAGAACATCAACCAGTGCATTTCCAACGGCGACAACGCCAAATTTTGTATCAGACATATAGACTATCCATAACCTTGTAGTTTCCAAAAAAATGTAGTTTTATCTTCTACAGGAAAAGACGTGAAAAGGCCAAGCCCCAATGAGCGAAAAAAAGAAATCCGACAAGAAAAAAGAAAAGCCGGATATTGATGTAAAAGATAAAATTGTCCACTCCGCGCTTCATCTTGCTGTTGAGCAGGGGTGGGAGTATGTGACCTTGCATGATATTGCCGCGCATTCGGGTGTTCCGTTGACGGGCATGTATGCGTGTATTGATCACAAGGACGATATCCTGATGTTATTGGGGCGAATGATTGACCGCCGCGTTTTAGAGAATGTGCATTTCTCAGAAGACAGCACCACCAGCCCGCGTGACAGAATATTTGATGTATTGATGGATCGTTATGATATTTTGAATGAATATCGTGAAGGGGTTGTCTCAATATTAGAGTCCCTTAAGTGTGACCCGAAACAAGTCGTGATATCTATGCCGCATATATGCCGTTCAATGAGTTGGATGTTAGAGGCTGTGGGCATTGAAACATCAGGGATAAAGGGCGCCGTTAAGGTGACGGGGTTAAGCGGCCTTTATATTAAGGTTCTGCATGTCTGGAAAGATGATGAGAGCGACGATTTACCAAAAACCATGGCGGCGCTTGATAAGGCGTTGGAACGTGTGGAGCGTATGGCTAACAGTTTTGGGCTGTAGCAGTTTTGGCATCTTGCGCTAACATATCTTCGACATATCCTAAATACGGAACAGAGGTGTAGATCCCTGATTTCTGCGCCGCCGCCAAGGCCGCCTTGGATGCAAAAGCGATGGAGCGTTCAATCGGCAAGCCTGCCTGCACGCACGCAGCAAAAAAACCACAAAACACATCAAAACAACCATGAGTATCGACAAGGGAATGCGCGTCATTGGCCTGTTCGTAATGAACGTCCTGTCCGTTTTCCCCATGTACCGCCGCGCCGCCAACCCCTAAATTCCTTGTAATAACGATAGTGTTTTCAGATTTTGTTTTTTGGTGGAGCAGGGCGGAGTTTTCTGTTGTGACCACAATATCGGCGCGTGATAGTGTGTTTATATCAATATCTGTCTGGTCTTGCAGGCACAGCATGGTGCGGGCATTTTGCGCTTTTGCACGCTCTAATAATGTCAGCAATATATCGTGATCTATATCACCGGAAAGTAAAAGAAGGCTGCGCTCATTAAGGTGTATTTGCGGAATTTGTCCGGCGTGCGTGTGTTTATTGGCACCCAGTGATGTGACGGTCATGGCGGCGTTGTCGGGATGGTTTAATGAAATTTCCAGCCCCGAGTCGGTTTCGCTTTTGCCAATGCCCGATGTGTTTATGCCTTCTTTGCGTAATGTTTCAATGCAATGTGTTCCGAAGATGTCGTTGCCCACTGTGCCGATCAGGGAAACTTTTGCACCGCCGCGCGCCGCGCTGACGGCTTGTATTGTGCTGCTGCCGCTAATGTCAAACAGGCTATCGCATGCAGTGATGTTCAGGCTGTCAGGCGTCAGTGGCGTTTGTAAACCAGCATGAATGTGTGTGTTGATATGGCCAAAGACAAGAATCATATGAAATTTAATCACTCCAAGGGACTATAAAAAAGGACATAATAGATTTATATCATGTAAGAGTGGTGAATATATAATATTCTGACGGGGGACTTGATATTTTCTTGTAAAGAAAATAAAAGAGAGCCAAAGAAGGAAAAAGCCCATGTCCATAAATTATAATAAGCATTTCCACGGTTGCGTTGAAACGGTCAAATCAGAAGGACGTTACAGGATTTTCGCAACGATGGAGAGGATCGCGGGACGATTCCCTTATGCGAATTATTATGATGAAGATGGGAAAACGCGCGAAGTCGCGATCTGGTGCAGTAATGATTATCTTGGCATGGGGCAACACCCCAAAGTGATCGCCGCGGCGAAGGATGCCATTGATAAATGCGGCACAGGGGCAGGCGGGACGCGCAATATTTCAGGCACGACCCATTATCACGTTCAATTAGAAGAGTCGCTCGCGGACTTACACCAAAAAGATGCGGGCTTGGTTTTTTCATCCGGCTACGTCGCTAATGAAGGTGCGCTGAGTGTTCTGGGTAAGTTACTGCCGGAATGTGCGATTTTCTCTGATGACTTAAACCATGCATCGATGATCCACGGGATTAAAGACAGCAAGCAGGAAAAGTTCATTTATCGTCATAATGATGTTGAGCATTTGGAAAGCTTGCTTAAATCGGTTGATCCGAACCGCCCTAAAATTATTGCCTTTGAATCTGTCTATTCAATGGAGGGGGATATCGCCCCGATCAAAGAAATCGCAGATTTGGCGGAAAAATATAACGCCCTGACATATCTGGACGAAGTGCACGGTGTCGGCCTTTATGGTCCGCGCGGCGGCGGTGTTGCCGAAGAACGCGGTTTACTTGACCGTATTGATATTATCGAAGGAACGTTCGGTAAAGCTTATGGTGCGATGGGTGGTTTTGTTACAGGGCCGCGTTCCATTATTGATGCGATACGGTGCTATGCGCCCGGGTTTATCTTCACGACCAGTTTACCACCAGCGGTTTTGGCTGCGGCTTATGCATCTGTGGAACATTTGAAAGTGTCTGATGTTGAGCGTAACAAACAACGCGAAAACGTCACGTTGTTTAAGGATATGCTAGAGGCTGCGGATCTGCCGTTCCTACGCGGAGAGAGCCATATCGTCCCCCTGATTGTTGGTGAACCGACATGTTGTAAGGATGTGACGGATATTTTGTTGAATGAATATAATATCTATGTTCAGCCGATCAATTATCCGACTGTTCCAAAGGGAACGGAGCGTTTGCGCCTTACGGCGACGGCGGCGCATTCAACGGAAGATGTGAAACACATGGCGAATATGTTGCAGGATTTGTGGCAGAATCACCATGCACTAAGGCGCGTTGCTTAAGATTGTCAGCGCGCAGGCACAGACTTCTAATAATAAAATAATGAATATGTTGAATGATTTTATCTAAACAAGAATGTTTAGATTTGTTCCGCGTGTGCTTCTCGTGGGGGCGGTTTCTATGGATTGTTCGATCACATTGGCGATTTGCCGATCTTGTTCGGCGTTGTTTTTTATGACAGACAACGTCACATTTTGGCGTGTCAGAGCTGTTTCCGCTGCGATAGATGCTGGTATATTCATAATTCCACCTTGTTATACTGCTGACAATTCTATCATAGTTTTTTGAAAAATTAATGAAAATAATAGCGCGTTAAATAATTATCACCAAATGAGCATTTGTATTTTTTGAGGACGGTTTGTATTCAAACGTTGTTCTTATGCCCGACTCGTCGTACAATATTTCGTAAATTATTTAGTTGAATTTTTTGAGCCTTAACGGTCTTTAGGAGGGAGTCTATATGCAATGCCAACGTATCATCATGAATTTCACGGCACCTCCAAGTATGGAAGATATTGAGGATTTAGCCTCATCGGTGTGGGAAAACCTGCCGGAAGAAATTCTAAGTCGGTGCGATGATCTGAGTATCGTCATAGAAGAGACGGTAGACGATACATTGTTAGATGATCTTGGTCTGGATGATTCTTATGAACTGCTCGCCCTATATAAAAGCGGCAAGGAAATATCACCGGGGGTTGAGCGTAAAGTGGCCAATGATGACGATGCTTTGGTACTTTACCGTAGATCTTTGCTTGATATGTGGTGTGAAACACAAGAGGATTTGCAGAGTCTCATCAGGCAGGTTATGATTGAAGAGTTAGGACGGCATTTCGAATTTTCCGATGAGGATATCGAAGATATGGCTGAACGCCATTATCAGGGAATGTTGTGAGAGTGGTAAAGGCTTTGCCTTTATGTTTGTTTAAAATACAGCTATTCAAAACTATGCAGATGGTTTTGTAGTATGCTAAAGTACTGATTGGTTATAATTTGATGGTTGGGATTGTAATTTGTTTCGTTTGATTCATAGTTTTTTTCTAGTGACGTTGATGGTCTTTTCGGGGATCAGCGCAGCTTACGCTGCGGCGAGTGTTCCTGTCACGGTTGAGGATAATCTTGGCGGACTTGTTCCGGGTACACAACGTAACACCTGTAATCCTGATTTCATGGAAGTCCTTGAAAACAGAGCTTGGGAACAGGCGCAGCGGGAAATGACCCAGAATGCGAACATCATTCCGCGCCCCGACAGTGTTTTATCGCTCACGTGCTTTGATTCATGGCTGGATCATTTGGCCAATTATGCAGAGGATAACTTCCCCGGTGATCCCGATGAATCGGATGGTCGATTGCTTAATGGTCTTTTGACCGATTTGACCATCGTGTTGCCTGATAACATCATTTCAGGCATTGACCCTAATCAGACAGAAGGCTACGTGCTATTCGCTTTGTTGGAGATATTAGTCCTCGATCAGCTTGAAAATGTGAACAGTATTACAGGGACAGTAGCTGATGCACCTGGCTTAGCATTATGTGGCGGCAGCAAAGAACGTTTTATTGACGATAACTTCCCTAATCTTATGATAGGCAATCGCGCTAAAAATCAGTCGGCAGTGCCCGCGTACGCATCAATTTCATCAGGTTTAGATAATGATGTCGATACATCCAATTTTAATGGTTGTGCGCGGATGAACCAAGTATGGCAACGCACGAAATGTTATGACTTCGCAACGGAATCTGAGGTTTATAAGACAAGCCATGCAGGGCCGGAGCATGATGGATTTTATACATTGGCGCAATATGAGGCGAATGCAAGTGGTGGTGGTGACTACAGAACAGAGGCCAACCAATGCCCACCGCCAAACGATAGGTTAATTCGATTCCCTAGTTTAGGTGATATGGCTTGTTATGCACAAATTCACGGTATGCCTTCACCGCCTGCATGGGCCGGTTTTATTACAGGTTTTTCACTTACAGGTGGTTTTAGTGCACCAGGTGGTGGCCCGACTTGGACGCAGGCAAACACCGCGGCTAATCCTTTGCCAGGTGCGGCTGGTGCGATGGATGTCTACACAAATTTTGTGGGTATGGTATCGGGAACGACATGTGCGCCGCCTATCAAAGTCGGGTATATCGTAGCAAACGGAACAAGACATTATATCGATGCTGTTTGTCCTAACCCGGGGTGTCACTTTACTGCGCCATCAACAATAGCCGGCAACGGTTCGTGCGCAATGTAAGTCTTATGATGTTTAGGCATCTGTTCTGGCAGAGCGACCTTCTTCATAATCAATAATCTTTACAGAACTAATAATGTATTTAAAGGTCGCATGTGTTGAGTTATGCGGCTTTTTTAAATAGCCTTTTTCATGAAATCCGATACGCGGCGTGTAAAGGCCGATGGATCATCAATCGGCTCGCCTTGTATGATTTTGGCTTGATCAAGCAACAAGAACGCGGCGTCAGTAATATCCGCTCCCTTTTCGCAGCTTTGTGCCAATTTTTTAATCAGCGCATGTTTGGGATTTATTTCAAGGACGGGCTTATTATCACCTTCGTATTTTTGATGCAAACGCAAGACACGTTCCATATACATATCAACACCACCATCAGGGGCAACCAAACAGACAGGGGAATCGGTCAGGCGTTGTGATATGCGCACATTATGAACGCTATCGACCAGAATATCCTGCATCGCAGTGATGAGTAGGGAAATATGACCACTTGCGTCCTGCTTCTCTTTATCCGTAGTTTCCGCGTCCGCTTCATCCTTTTCAGGTGAGGAGGCCTCTTCATACTTACCAAGGTCGATATCGCCTTTGGTGATGGATTGGAACGGAATGTCTTTATAATCAAGAACGCTCTGTAACCAGAAATCATCAATTGTATCTGTGAAGAACAGAACTTCGATTCCTCTGGATTTGAACCCTTCCAATTGGGGGCTGTTTTTGATGTTTTCCAATGATTCTCCGCTGAGATAATAGATTTTATCCTGCCCGTCTTTCATACGTTCAACGTAATCGGACAAGCTTGTGAGCGCGGTGGCGTTATTATGCGTTGAGTAAAAACGGCATACTTTCAAAAGGGCGGGGCGGTGCTCCACCGCATCATAAAGCCCTTCTTTAAGGGCGGGGCCAAACTGTCCCCAGAATGATGTGAAGGCGGAGAGATCATCACGCGATAATTTATCAAGATCGCCCAAGACTTTACGCGCAACCGCACTTCTGATTTTCTCAATCGTCGGATTATATTGCAGGGATTCGCGGCTGATATTGAGGGGCAGATCTTCGCTATCAATGACACCACGCATAAAGCGCAGCCATGGATACATTAAGTTTTCAAGCTCATCGGTAATAAATACGCGGCGCACATATAGTTTCACGAAATTACGGCGGCTCGGGTCGAATAAATCCCATGGGCGCAGAGTTGGCACATAAAGGAGGCCTGTGAATTCTATGGTTCCCTCGGCTTTCCAGTGTGATGTCATCAGCGATTCATCGGCTCCGCCTGCAAGGTGCTTATAGAAATCTTCGTATTCGTCTGGGGTGATGTCTTGTTTGGACTTCATCCATAAAGCCGATGCGCTGTTGATGGCTTCGGCGTCTTTGTCTTTTGTGACTTCGCCAGGTGCGCCCAGATAGATCGGTACGCTGATATGATCGGAATATTCCTTCACAGTCATTTCTATTTTTTGGTCGAGCAAAAATTCAGAGGCTTCGTCTTTAACCGATAAGGTAATAGCCGTCCCGCGTGCGCCGTCCAAACGCGCCTTTTCGATGGCGCTTGGCTCTCTGATAATAAAACCTGATTTCCCATCAGATTCCCAAAGCCATGTTTCATCGCTACCGGCTTTGCGGCTCACGACCTGAATTTTATGGGCAATCATATAGCCTGCGTAAAACCCAACGCCGAATTGTCCAATTAATTTGAGCTTATCCGCGCCGTCATTGATTTTTTCCATTTTCTCCATCAGGGATGCTGTACCTGATTTGGCAATCGTTCCAAGGTTTTCGGCCAGTTCATCTTTGTTCATGCCAACACCGTTATCGACGATGCTGATGGTTCTGTTGGTTGTGTCTTTATAGGTGCAGATGCGGAAATCCGGATTATCTTTGATAAGGTCGGGGGCGGCGATGGCATCGTAGCGCAAGCGATCACAGGCATCCGCCGCGTTTGAGATTAATTCCCGCAGGAAAACATCGTGGTTTGTATAAAGTGCGTGCGCCACAATATCCAGCAGGCGCGATACGTCGGCACTGAAACTTTGTTGTGCTTCTGTATTTTCAGTGGTCTCTTTTTTCTGCGCGCTCATAATGTCCGTACTCCTCATAAAATGATGTGCAATTTATGCCTTTGTTTCATATAAAAATCAAGGGTACAGGCGCGTTATATCCCATGTGCCATTGCTTTGATGCGTATATAGAAAGCGATCATGCAACCGATCAGGGTTATCCATCCAAAACTCTATCGTATCAGGGAGGAGGCGAAACCCTACCCAGCTTTCAGGGCGCGGCACAACAGAGCCTTCGGGGTATTGTTGTTCGAATGTTTTAATTTTATTTTCTAGGGTCGCGCGCGAATCAAGTGGGGATGATTGCTGCGAAGCCCATGCACCGATCTGTCTTTTATAGGGGCGTTCGGCGAAATAGGCATCGGCTTCCTTACCGTCAATGATTTTGACTTGGCCATCAACACGCACCTGTTTGCGCAACGATTTCCAATAAAAGCATACGGAGCCATAAGGCGTTTCTTTTAAGGCTTTGCCTTTTTGGCTGTTCACGTTGGTGTGAAATTTAAAACCGTTTTCATCCACCTGTTTTAACAAGACCATGCGCACCGAAGGCTTGCCGTCTTTTGAACAAGTAGCAAGCGCCATCGCGCCAGGATCATTGATTTCTGAGGCTTCAGCTTGTGCGAACCACAGTTTAAATTGGGCGATTGGGTCATTCAAAAGATTTTGTTCCATTTTTTTAGAAGGCTTTCTTTGATTTGTGCGTATATACCTATGAATCCTATTTATAAGAGGATATACTGCGTAACTCAAATTAGCTAAAGTTATTCCAACAGCAAAAGGTTAGTCGGATGAAAAAAATTACAATGATGATGATGGTGGTATCGGTGATGATACTTGGTGCGTGTGATACGACAACGTTCCAGAATAAAGGCACAAAAGAAATGGTCGGAACAGGCGCAGGCGCGGTTGTTGGTGGCCTTCTCGGTTCAAAAGTCGGCGGTGGTTCAGGCCAGCTCTGGGCGACTGGTGCGGGCGCACTTTTAGGTGCGTATCTTGGAAACGAGGTTGGTAAATCTTTGGATAATGCCGATAGACAATATATGTCTAACGCCGTTTATCAGGCGCAATCAGCGCCGGTTGGTGAACCTATTTCATGGAATAATCCTGAAAGCGGTAACGCAGGGAACATCGTAGCCACAAAAGACGGTTACAGCGCAAGCGGAAGCTATTGCCGTGAGTTCCAACAAACCGTGTATATTGGCGGTAAAGAAGAATCAGCATTTGGTACAGCCTGTCAGAAACCTGATGGTAGCTGGGAAATCGTCAATAAATAAGGCGATTTGAAGACCAATCATAAAATTTAAAAGCCGCTTGATATTCAGGCGGCTTTTTGTATGGCAGAGGGGGATAATTTTTGCTTATCGCTTTATGGCATGGGGGCTGATGAAGTCCGATATATTCGCAGTCTTTTTCTCGGTACTGTCAGCATTGCGTTTTGCTTGTTCCGCTTTGTGTTCTTCTGTGAGTTGTTGTGCCATAACAAGGCCGGAATGAATGGATGAAAATTCATCATCGCCCGAAGTGACCTGAAGGATAGTCTTCCAAGGCAAGTCACCGTAATCACGTTTGATATAGAATAATTTTTTAGAGAGATAGCTCAATGTATCCCATTCAATATTTTCAACTTCTCGTTCAAACAATGTAATGGCATCTTGTAACACATTTTCGAAGATATCGTCGTTACTGCATTTTTTGATCATATCGGCCACAGGCACAAGGGCAGGGACGCACCAGCCCATAAGCTTGCCATCCTGAAACGCCTGATTCTGTTTGTCGATGATTTCTAAAATAAGCTTAAAATCTTCTCTACGCGCCATACGCCTTTGCAAATTATTCAGCAATTCCTTACACAATTTTTTATGGAGCCGCGTGTTGGCCTCTTGATTGGTGAAGGGATTGTAATCTTGAATGTTGGTGATGATTTTTGGCTTAATGCCGATATTCTCTGAAATCATGTCTGCAATGGATTGCGCGTATGTGCTTTCGCCCGTATATAGCGCCGCGCCAAGAATGGTTTCCTTGTCAAATCCTGCCCATGCCATTTGTTGCGCGGGGAAGCTAAAGCTACGCCATTGCTCGATTGATGGCGCTTCGTATGTGTCACCAATATCCTCGGCAATCTGAACGGCGGTAAGAAGAGTTCGCTTGCTTTTCTTATATTGTACGATGTTGTCATTGAACAGATATTCCAATGTATCGATACACATTGGAAAAGGAAATTCTTCTGCGCGGAAACTGACATTGGCGCTAAGTGTCGCGATGATTCGCTGTTTTGAAAGCGCCTTAAATGCTTCGTCGCGTCCTTGTAATGTCTGAACACTGGCAGAAAATATATCACCGATCAGGTTTCTGTGGTGCAATTGCCGATCCGTAAGATTCGGGATCAGAATATTGTGATCGTCAATAAAGGTCTTAGGTATTTTTCCGTTTTTTGATTTTCTGTACTCTTCATATTCCTTGTAGAGCGCAATAGCATGCCATGAAATATGCAGAAGGTGGTTTCTAAGGTCATCCAGTGTTTCAAAGCGTGTGTAATTCACAAAACAGAGTGCCATATAGGCATTACTTTGGAAAAAACCAAGAAAGCCGGGGCTGTTATATCGTGCGATGGAAACAAAACGGGTTCTGTTCTTCTCCATTATTTTTTGCGTATTATCCACGTTCGGATAGCGGAGCACATATTTGCCTGCCGGGTGGTTTCCGATCTCTCGCGCATCTGCTGAAAAGGCTTTAGCACGCTCATTTTCGTTATGAATTGTGAAATGCATATGCAAATCAGAGAAACAGCTATCAACTTGTCTTCTTATAACATTACAGAGATGTTTTGCGCTTTTGTAATCGACGGACATGTGTTTTTGATATTCTGTTAGGGCATTAAATGATGAACCATCATCGCCGCACTATAACAGAATTTTCTGTATGCTATAAGTATATCTCCATGTTTTTTACAGCGATTTTTCATGAATATTGTTCCTTTGTCTGGACGAGGGCGTGTAAATGTGTAGGATATCATCCAATCAATATTTATATGACTGTAAGAAAAAATGATGACAAGTGATTTTTTAAAAGGAAAACGCGGCCTTGTTATGGGTGTCGCGAATGATCGTTCAATCGCATGGGGGCTGGCCGAGGCCGCTGCCGCAAATGGTGCGGAATTGGCTTTTACGTATCAGGGGGATGCACTGTTAAAACGTGTAAAGCCACTCGCTGAACGGGTTGGTTCAAAAATTCTGGTGCCTTGCGATGTTACTGATGAGGCAAGCATTGATGCTGCATTTTCGGAAATTGAAAAACAGTGGGGGCAGGTTGATTTTGTCGTTCATGCAATTGCATTTTCTGACAAGAATGAACTTGATGGGTTATATCTGAACACGTCGCGCGATAACTTCCTGCGCACAATGGATATCTCCGTTTATTCTTTCACCGCCGTAGCGCAGCGCGCCGTACCATTAATGAAAGACGGCGGATCGCTTTTGACGCTTACCTATTACGGGGCAGAGCAAGTGATGCCGCATTATAACGTTATGGGCGTTGCTAAGGCCGCATTGGAAGCCTCCGTTAAATATCTCGCGGCTGATTTGGGCAAGGATAATATCCGCGTGAATGCTATTTCTGCAGGGCCGATTAAAACATTGGCTGCAAGCGGCATTGGTGATTTCCGTTTCATCTTGAAATGGAATGAATTGAACGCACCGCTTAAACGCAATGTGACCATCGAAGATGTCGGTCGCTCTGGTTTGTTCCTATTGTCTGATTTAAGCAGCGGCGTAACGGGCGAAATTTTACACGTTGATGCGGGGTATCATACCGTTGGTATGCTCGCCGTGGACAGTGTTGCCGAAACGGCGGAATTGCTTGCAAGCATGAAACCCAAAAACAAGGGTGAGGCCGCGTAAGCGCCAACAAAAAGCCTGTGCCTGAAAATCACATCTGGTTCAAAGATTACACAATGGATTATCTGGAAGGGCTTCGTAATGCCAATATGGGGGAACATATTGGCTGTGAGTTCACAGAGGTTGGCGCTGACTTTCTAAAGGGGCGCATTCCTGTTGATCATCGTACGACGCAGCCCTTTGGCATCCTTCATGGCGGGGCGAGTTGCGTTCTGTCCGAAACGTTGGGCAGTGTCGCCGCGTGGATGACCATTAATCCTGATACACACCGCGCCGTAGGGCTTGAGATCAACTGCAATCACATCCGCGCTGTGACCGAAGGGTTTGTTGTGGGTACATGCACACCGCTTCATGTTGGCAGGCGCACACAGGTTTGGCAAATTGATATGACGGAAGAAGCCACAGGCAAACGCACCGCCATCAGCCGCCTGACTGTCGCGGTAATCGAGCATGGTACGCTAAGCACTCAGAAAGATGCCGTTAAAGTCGGTTAATCAAATACAGAAAATAAAGCCATAGCGCCTCACTGCGTGCTCTGATTTAAGCATGGCGCAGGATAAGTCCTCGTCTTCTTCGGACGTGCATCGGGCAATGGTGCGCCCGTAATACCCTATTTTTATGGGCGTGCAGGTAACATCCCCCCTTGAAATGGCGTAGAGGTAATCGCGCGCGGCGTATGGATCACCCGCAGTGCATGTTCTTCCTTCTCTACAATGACCGGGCATTTCCGGCGTGTCGATACCTGCCAAGCGAATCCGCAGGCCATCGCAGTTGAAGGTATCGCCATCTGTGATTGAGGGATTACTACAATAGATTGCGTTTGATTCTAATCCACTTACATAGCGGGATGTCGCGGGGGAAAACGTAACCATAAAACTCGCCAGAACGCATAAGCCCATGACATAAAGAAAAGGCACTTTTTTAAAACTGCGCCAAACACCTATCAATGGGAATGATCTGCGTTTCTTTATTTTTTTAAAAGGTAGTATTTTTGCCATAACGTGCTTGTCGAATTGTGTGCGTCATAGATTTATTATGCGTGAAGGGTGTTAATTTTTTATTATGTGAAATAAGTGTGGTGAGGTTTTAAAGATTTTTGTTTATCCTTCGATATTTATTCGTTAATACTATTCGTCATGTCAGGTAATCGTTTCGGAACACTATTTCAATATACGACCTTTGGTGAGAGCCATGGGGTTGGCATTGGTGCCGTGGTTGATGGTGTACCGCCGCGCATACCGTTGGATGAAGCATATATCCAGCAATTCCTTGATTTACGCAAACCCGGACAGAGCCGCCACACAACGCAGCGCAAAGAGCCTGATGAAGTGCAAATCATGTCAGGCGTGTTTGAGGGGATAACAACCGGCACGCCGATTGGTTTGATGATCTTTAACAAAGATCAAAAATCAAAGGATTACGGCGATATAAAAGATAAGTTCCGCCCCGGTCATGCGGATTACACCTATCAGGAAAAATACGGTATTCGCGATTATCGCGGCGGCGGCCGATCATCCGCCCGTGAAACCGCTATGCGCGTTGCAGCGGGCGCGGTTGCGCGTAAGGTACTGGAGCATCAAATCGGCGCGCAAGTGAAAATACGCGCTGCTGTCGTGCAAGTGGGAACGGAAACGATTAACCGTGATAACTGGGACTGGGATCAGGTGCGTCAAAATCCGTTTTTCTCTCCCGATGCACAAGCGGCAGAAGATTGGGCAACTTATTTGGACGCTGTACGCAAAAAAGGTTCAAGCGCGGGCGCCTTGATAGAGGTGCATGCAAGCGGTATTCCCGCAGGACTGGGCGCGCCTGTCTATGATAAGCTTGATGCCGATCTTGCCAAGGCAATGATGAGCATTAACGCTACCAAAGCGGTTGAAATCGGTTCAGGTTTTGAAACGGTTGCGCTTGGTGGTGAAGATAATGCCGATGAAATCAGAATTGGCGCCGATGGCAAGCCAGCGTTCCAAAGTAACAATGCAGGCGGTATTTTGGGCGGTATATCTTCGGGGCAGGATATCGTTGCGCGCGTGGCGTTTAAGCCTACAAGCTCTATCCTAATGCCGCGTCAAACGATTGATAAGGACGGCAACGAAACGGATATTGTAACCAAGGGACGGCATGATCCGTGCGTTGGTATTCGCGGTGTTCCGGTGGTTGAGGCCATGATGGCATGCGTTTTGGCTGATCATTGGCTGCGACATAAGGCGCAGTGCTTGTAAAATACGCGTGTGTATTTTGTGTAATTATTTTTTAATTCCTCTTATTTTTGCTAAACTATCCTATGAAAGAAAATGATCTCCCCCAATCGGGCGCGCATGATGTGTCCGCGCGTACTAAAATCAAGAATATTATTCTCGGTTTTTTCGTGGTTCTGGGCGTCTTTTTTTTCTGTGCCTCTCTTTTTATCTCTGTCTATATTGCGTTCTTTCCAAAGCCGCCAATCATGGAATTTATTATTGCAGACGGGCGGAAGCTCTATAATGAAATGAAAGAAGTTGAAAAGCAGAAAGAAAAAGAGGCCGCACAAAAAACTGCTGATGATGAAAGCGAAAGTCAGTTTCTGAAAAAGATGCGAAAACGGGTCGTTAATTTGAAGTAAGCGCTGGCAAGTTAGGGTTTTGGTTTCTCTATTTATATGCTACTCATCAATAAATCTATGCGAAGAGTGAACAATGCAACAAGACCCTTGGTTAAGACAAAAAAAATTACATGACGGTGCGCCCGCACCTAAAGCTGAAGTCAAAAAAACAAGAAAATGGCGTATCCTTCCTATCTTATGGGTGGCGTTTAAGAAGACGTCTATGGTTGTCGGTGCGCTGGTTATTCTCAGTTCTATCACGATGTCGTGGTTGCTCGCGCCTTATGTTGAAGAGGCAGAGAAGGGGCTTCCCAATCAAATGGTTCTGTATATGGAATTGCAGGGCAGCATCGGTGATTTACCTAAGGAGAGCACTTTCGCGGATCCCTTTGTTCAAGATAACAAAACAATTAAAAATTATATTGATGCACTCAACCGCGCGCGCGTCGACCCGCGCGTAGAGGGGGTTTATGCCCGCTTGGGGAATATCCAACTTTCTGTTGCCCATATTCAGGAATTACGCGCCGCCATTCATGATTTTGAAAAAAGCGGCAAGTTTGCCTATATCTATGCCACATCATATGAGCAGGGCTTAGGCGGTTATTATCTGGCCTCATCCTTTGATGAAATATGGATGCAGCCGATGGGCGTTGTGATGGTTGCAGGGCTGAATGCCGAAATGCCGTATTTGCGTAAGGTTCTGGATACGGTTGGTATTGAGCCGCAGATTTTCAAGCGCAAAGAATTTAAGGGCGCGTACGATATGTTCACCGAAAGCGAAATGCCTGAGGCAAGCCGCCACGCTACGCAAGAATTGATTGATGATATCGTGGGCGCGCTGAAGGTTGATATCGCTACAGACCGCGAAATATCAGAAAAGACCTTGGTGTCCTTAGTGAATATGGGTTTGTTTATGGCTGATGAGGCTGTGAAGGTGAAGCTGATTGATCATGCTGATTATGACGATAAATTGGTTGAGAAAATCAATGGAATGGTTACCGGTGACCCTGATAGTGATGACCTGTCCTATGTGAAGTTTGGTGCTTATATCAATGAAATGATTGAACGACGTGATGGCAGCAATAATGTTTTTGGCGCAAAACCTCAGGCACCATCTAATAAGCCCAAAGTCGCTTTGGTATATGCCGTGGGCGCCATTATGGATTCAGACCGCGCGGGGGCTTCGATTTCAACGGATGACGGTATTGCAGGCGCCGATGGCATTTCCTCTGCGCTCCTTGATGCGGCGGATGATGACACTATTGATGCTGTGGTGCTCAGAATTGATAGTCCGGGCGGATCGCCTGTGGCTTCAGAAACCATCCTGCGCGCTGTTCAAAAAATTCAAGAGAATGGCAAAACCGTTATTGTTTCCATGGGGCCTACGGCGGCATCAGGCGGATATTGGATTGCAAGTTTGGCCGATGAGATTTTTGTTATGCCCACGACGATTACGGGGTCTATCGGTGTTTTGGGCGGGAAATTCTCACTTGCGAAACTTTGGGAAACACTTGGCGTCAGATGGGATTCTGTGCGTTGGGGGGATAATGCGGCGATGTGGTCTATGAACCAGCCTTATTCCGAAAGTGAAGCCGAGCGCGTCAATGCGTTGATGGATAATGTTTATAATAACTTTGTTAAGCGCGTGGCTAAAGGCCGCGGTATGACCGAAGCGGAAGTCGATAAAATTGCACGAGGCCGCGTATGGTCAGGTAAGCGCGCCGTAGAGTTAGGGCTTGCCGATCAGTTTGGCGGCTTGAATGAGGCGCTTGACTATGCCGCGGTGCAAGTGGGTGAAACAGATCGGAATGATGTGAACGTCGTTGTGATGCCTAAGGCTCTTTCCACTTTTGAACGTTTTATGCAATTGCTTGAAACCCAAGTGAGATCAGGGGAAAGCCTTCATGTTCAGACGCAGATTCTCAATACCATTGCGCCGACGCTTAACCGTATGATGGTCATGCAGAAAATGGATAACGGCGCGATTTACGAACCGATACGCGTGGAATAATGCATTCTATCAATGGATGATTGTTATTGCGTGGCTTTGATGCACGCATTTGAACGTGATTTTTCAGATCTTTTATGCGGCGCACTCACATCACTTTTTTTTTCAGAAGGTGCCTTGGCTTTCGGTGTGTCAACGTCTTCAAACATCGGTTTGAGTTGATCGAACATATCGTGGAAAGACATGATAATGTGATCTGAACCAAGATTTTTTTCCATGATGGCAAGGGCAGCGTTAAAGGCAAAGGCAATCGGAACAACACTGCCATCGATGACTTTTGAAACAGCCAGAGCGGCAATCACATCTTTGCGACGATCGCCTATGTACCACACAACATCATCGTCCTGTGGCTCGATTTCCATTTGCTTAATCGCCAGAAGGATCGGTTCAGGATGTGGCTTTGAGTTGGCGAGGTCTTCGCGGAAAACGGTAGCCTTAAAGTAACTATCAAGCCCGAACTTTTGCAATATGTCATAACCGTAGCCTTTGCCAAGTCCGTTACTGACCAGCGCAATGGGGATATTATGCTCTTGTAATAAATCCAGAACATCATACAGGCCGGGGCAAGGCTGTACGATTTGTTCAACAGGCTTGCGGCGGAATTTGTGCATAGCGCGATGAACGATGAGCTTGGGCTTTTTCTTGTTGCTGTTGCTCCATTCAGGGTCATGCCATTCCGGCACAATGCGCCCGTGACCACCGCGTTTGAAAATCCATGCAAAAACTTTGGAGGTCTTGTAACAAAGGCTATCGAGAAATTCGAGGACGTGTAAAAGCCGCGGATTAATATGCCTAACGGCAGTTCCATCCATATCAAAAATAACGATTGTCGGCTTTTTGATGCTCATATACAGCAACCCTAAAGTGAAAGAAAGACGATATCAACTGTAATCGGCACTGACTATGCGTTGTTTGTTTATAAAAGAGAACAAGCCAGCGCGGCAATTCTCTTGGCGTTTAATCCGGCTTCTTGATATTGGGCAACTTGCGTGTCGTGATCTTGGAAAATATCAGGCAAAGTCATTGTTCTGACTTTTAGCCCTTTATCAAGCAAGCCGCTATTGGATAGATATTCAAGAACGAATGAGCCAAAGCCACCACGCGAACCTTCTTCTATCGTGATCACACTGTCATGTTTTTGTGCCAGTGCGGTGATCATCTCTTCATCCAGAGGCTTGGCAAAACGTGCATCGGCAATGGTGATATCAATATTCATCTTATCTTTCAGAATTTGCGCGGCGGCTTTACATTCTTCCAGACGTGTTCCTAAGCTGATGATCGCAAGCTTTTTACCCTTTTGGATGATGCGCCCCTTACCAATGGGGATCACTTCGGCGCTTGCGGGCATCTCTACGCCGCAGCCTTCACCACGCGGGTAGCGCAGCGCGATCGGCCCGTCATCATACGCGGCGGCAGTGGCGACCATATGCGCAAGCTCGGCCTCGTCTGAGGGGGCCATAATGACAAAGTTCGGCAAACAGCCAAGATAGGCAATGTCGAATGCGCCCGCATGTGTTTGCCCATCCGCACCGACAAGTCCGGCGCGATCCATCGCAAAGCGGACAGGTAAGTTCTGTATGGCAACATCGTGTACGATCTGATCGTAGGCGCGTTGCAAAAAGGTGGAATAGATTGTGACAAACGGTTTATAGCCCTCTGTCGCCATACCTGCGGCAAAGGTCACGGCATGTTGTTCGGCAATACCGACATCAAACGCACGATCAGGGAACGCATGCGCAAAGGCATCCATACCTGTACCTGATGGCATCGCCGCCGTAATCCCTACGATTTTAGGATCTTTTTCCGCCAAAGCGATTAATGTATCGGCATAAATTTTTGTGTAAGAGGGGGCTTGTGTCTTGCTTTTGGCTTGCGTGCCCGTCACCAAGTCGAATTTTTTGACACCGTGCATTTTATCATCGGAATTTTCCGCCGGAAGGTAGCCCTTCCCTTTTTTCGTCACGGCATGGATCAGGACGGGGCCTTCATGGTCGCTATCGCGGACATTTTTCAATATGGATAAAAGATCATCCAGATCATGCCCGTCAACAGGCCCAATGTAATAAAAGCCCATATCATCAAACAGGCTACCACCGCCAAGTGCGCTGCGTGCGCGTTCTTCGGCGCGCTTTGCTGCAAACCGAATGGGGGATGGCAGAACATCGGTGATTTTCTTACCCATTTCACGAACGCTGATATAGGGTTTTGAAGAGACCAGCTTTGTTAAATGGCTGCTCATCGCGCCGACAGGTGGCGCGATGGACATATCATTGTCATTTAAAATAACGATCAGGCGGCTCTTTTTACCCTGTACGGTTAAGGCGCCTGCATTGTTGAGGGCTTCATACGCCATCCCTGCGGACATCGCACCGTCGCCGATGACACTTATGACATGGTTCGTCTTTGGTGTGCCTGATAAGGCGTCCAGATCGCGCGCAACGGCCATGCCGAGCCCTGCCGAGATGGAGGTGGAGCTGTGCGCGGCGCCGAATGGGTCATATTCACTTTCGCTGCGTTTGGTAAAGCCCGATAGGCCGCCCCCTTGACGCAACGTGTTCATACGGTTTTTTCGTCCGGTCAATATTTTATGCGGATAGGCCTGATGCCCGACATCCCAAATAATTTTATCATCGGGTGTGTTAAATGTGGCATGCAATGCAACGGTAATCTCGACAACGCCCAGTCCAGCGCCAAGATGTCCGCCGGTCTTGGAAACACACCCAATCATAAATGTGCGTATCTCATCACAAAGATCACGGAGTTGCGTTGCCGAAAGATCTCGAATGTCTTCGGGGAAATCGACGCGATCCAGAAGATGTTGCGCGGCAGGTTCTTTTTTGCCCGCAATGTCTGGTATATGTGTCTTTGCCTGTTTCATTACGTGCTGTTCTACCGCAAAGGGTCTGTGTTAATCAACAAAATTGATGCTCTATGCGCGACGTGCCAAAACATACATGGCCAGATCGTTCAATTTCTTTTCGCGCCCTTCGAAAATACGTAAATGTCTTGTGGCCTGTTGAACAAGCATTTCTGCGCGTTCTTTGGCTTGTTCTTTACCCATGGCGGAAACGAAAGTGGCTTTACCAGCTTGCTCGTCTTTGCCTGTGTCTTTGCCCGTATCTTGCGGGTCGGATTCGACGTCAAGAATATCATCGGTCACCTGAAAGGCGAGGCCGAGATCATGAGCGTAGTTACATAACGCCCTTTTGTGCGGCTCACTGGCTTTTCCGAGAATCGCGCCTGCTTCACAAGCAAAAGCCATCAGCTTGCCTGTTTTCATGCGTTGCATGCGTGAGATTGTGCCTAAGTCAAATTCCTCTGTCTCTGCAATCAAATCAAGCATCTGACCACCAACCATGCCATGCCCGCCGGAGGCTCTGGCAAGGGCGTAAATAAGTTCACAGCGTACGCGTGGGTCTTCATGTGTTTCCGGCTCGCTCAAAACTTCAAAAGCCAAAGTCAGAAGGGCGTCGCCTGCCAAAATAGCCGTGGCTTCGCCGTATTTTCTATGTACGGTTTGTTTGCCACGTCGAAGCGCGGCATCATCCATAGCGGGTAAATCATCATGGATCAGTGAATAACAGTGAATAAATTCAAGCGCGGCAGCAACGCGGCGCGCGCGCGCAGGATCAACATTGAACAACGCGGCAGAATGCATAACAAGAAAAGGTCTAAGGCGTTTCCCCCCACCTAATGTGCCGTGGCGCATCGATTCGTACAGGCGGTTTTCAGCCAGATCGGTGTCAGGGAGCAAGCGATCAATGGTTTTGTTAATCGCCGCACTGACGGCATCCATTTCACTTTGCAGATCGGGGTCTGCATCTCTAGGTGATGGTGACATTAATTAGCCTTCCGAATCAAGGGGTTGTGTATTTATACTGCCATCTTTTGCGATAGAGATTTTCTCAATTTTCACTTGAGCTTCTCGTAATTTATTTTCGCAATGCTGTTTTAATTCTGTACCACGTTCATAGGATTTAATGGATTCTTCCAATGCAGATTCACCCGTTTCCAGAGCGCGTACAATACCCTCTAGCTCAACAAGTGCTTCTTCGAAGCTTAATGCTTCAACTGCTTTCGGATTTGCCATGACTGATCCCGATTGTTAAATGCTTTAAAACGAAGGAGAGTGTAAGACAGAAGTGCTTTTGGCTCAAGAGTTTTAAGAAGTTAGCCCTAATTTCTGCTCTAATCCGCCACAAAGCATGTGACCAAGCACGATATGCATTTCCTGAATACGCGCGGTAACGTCGGAGGGCACAATCAATATCCGGTCACAAAGCGTGCGCATTTGACCGCCATCGCGCCCCGAAAAGCCGATGGTCGTTACGTTTTTGGAACGTGCCATTTCCAATGCTTTGATGATATTGGCACTGTTGCCTGAGGTGCTGATGGCAATTACGACATCGCCGCTTTGTCCGAGCGCGTCTATTTGTCTGGAAAAAATTTGATCAAAGCCAAAATCATTCCCCGCCGCGGTGAGGGTGGATGTGTCGGTGGTCAGGGCAATCGCGGCAATCGGCGCGCGATCATGGATAAAACGCACTGTGAGTTCCGTTGCCAGATGCTGCGCGTCGGCGGCACTACCGCCATTCCCTAAAAACAGGATTTTATTACCCGAGCGAATGGCATCGGTGCAGATATTTAAAATGGCATCAAAATCATCGAACAACGCAGATGAAGAGGCTTGCGCGGTTTCCATGTGGGCTTGATGCTCGTCATGCCAGTATTGCTTGAGATCGAAATCGGACATTATAAAATCAGATGCCTTTTGTGTGATTATTGTGCAGGTGTTTCCGGCACAGCTGCTGGTGTTGGCTTTGTTTTCTTTGCGGCTTCTGCGCTGGCAATCGGTACCATATGTTCTCTGTTATAGGCCAGTTGATCTGGCGTTACCTGAAAACCAATCAGCACGCGGTAATTATTGGCCTGATTTTTATTTTTGATCGGAATAATTTGGCGCAGATTTTCAAAATAGCTATGCTCGTTTTTCTTCGCGGCAAAGGCCATGGATGCAGCGAAGATTTCTTTCGCCATAATTTTCCCGTTCGGTGTCGTCACAGCAACAAAATAGGGGTAAGAGAAAAACGGCTTATCCGTTGATTTTGTACGCCCCTTATCACCCAAAGAGCCATTGAAAATGAGTTTTAAATCGACGATGGCTGTTTTTGAGGAGAGCTTACACGTGCTTTCCGCGCTTTTGAGGTCAACGCGCGAGATAAGATTCTTTTTCACCTGATTCTTGGGATCTGTGAAATCGCTGATAGAACTGAGGTCGTCAACAATTTCGACTTGCGGGCAGGGGCTTTTCAGCAATTGCTCTGCGTGACCGCTGGTTACACCGGCGACATAGATGTTACCCTCAGCCAAATCATACGCGTCGTCTTTTGCACCTTCCAGTGTCTGACACGCCATAAGCATCGGAACAACAACACAGATCGTAAGTATTTTCAGTGATTTCATCTGCCTATAATCCTAATAGAAACAACGTATAAAACCTTGTATACACTACGCAAAACACATTGAATAGGCAAGGGGATGGATTATTTATAAATTATTCCTTATATAGTAAACGGATGGAAAAAAGACCTTTAAAGATATTACTGGCAGCACCGCGCGGATTTTGTGCCGGCGTTGATCGTGCCATTCAGATTGTTGAATTATCGCTGCAGAAATACGGCGCGCCTGTTTATGTGCGCCATGAAATTGTGCACAATAAATTTGTGGTTGATTCTCTGAAAGAGAAAGGCGCGATCTTTGTTGAGGAACTGCACGAAATCCCCAATGATGGACAACCTGTTATTTTTTCCGCGCATGGTGTGCCGAAATCCGTTCCGCAAGAGGCGCAAACGCGGGAGATGTTCTTTATCGATGCGACCTGTCCCTTGGTGAGCAAAGTTCACCGCGAGGCAGAACGTCATTTTAAAGCCGGTGATCAGATTATTTTAATCGGACATGCAGGCCACCCTGAGGTTATCGGCACGATGGGGCAGCTTCCCAAAGGGGCGGTTGTTCTGGTTGAAACGGTGGGTGATGTTGCCGCGCTGGAGATCGAAGACCCGACGAATCTGGCTTATTGCACGCAAACAACGCTGTCGGTTGATGATACCGCCGCCATCGTCACCGCGTTGCAGGATAAATTCCCCAATATTAAAACACCGCGCAAAGAAGATATTTGCTACGCCACCACAAACAGGCAAGCCGCGATGAAGGCGATTGCCCCGCTTAGTGATGCCGTGATGGTTTTGGGCGCGCCTAATTCATCCAATTCAAACCGTCTTGTCGAGGTTGCTGCGCTGAATGGCTGTGAAAAGGCCATGCTGGTACAGCGTGTGGGGGATATTGACTGGGCGTGGTTGGATGGCGTGAATTCTCTGGGCTTAAGTGCGGGGGCATCTGCGCCTGAAATTCTAGTAAATGAAGTGATTGAAAAAGCGCGTGAATTCTTTACGGTAGAGTTAGAAGAAGTTGCAATCACGCAAGAGAACGTGAACTTTAAAGTGCCTAAAATTTTGAATGTTGCATAACCATGAAGCTGACCAAACAAGAGTTCATAAAACAACCTCGAAAAGCGATCACGTTGATCGGCATGTCCGGCGCGGGGAAAACCTATATTTCATGCCAGTTAGAGAAATGGGGCTGGTATAATTATTCTTGCGATTATGTGATCGGTGCGGATTACCTTAAAGACGAATTACAAAACACGAATGGTTTGAGCGCGGAAAATATCGGCGCGCTGTCTGTTTATTTGGGCAAGTTGGGTAAGCCCTCACTTGGTGGCTTTGATCTGGAGTTGTTTAAGCAAAGACAGAAATCTTATTACGACGCCGAGGTTGAAGCGCTCTATGCCATGGGGGAGACGCTCAATAAAACGCAAGAGCATTTTGTGCATGATTCAACGGGCAGTCTGTGCGAAATCCAAGATGAAGCGGTATTGAAACAAATCGGTGAGCAAACGATGTTTGTTTACCTGAAAACCGGTGAAACAGAAGAGCGCGAAGTGCTGCAACGCGCGCGTGATTATCCGAAGCCGTTATTTTTTCCGCCGCAATTTCTGTCAGAAAAATTAAACGAGTATATGACAGAAAATCACCATAGCGAAATTGAAGAAATCGTGCCGGATGATTTTTCGCGGTGGGTCTTTCCGCTGTTATTCGAAGCGCGCAAACCTAAATATCAACGGCTGGCGGATTTGTACGGTGTGACGATTTCTTCGGATGCGTTCAAGACGCTGCAATCTTCTGATTCCTTTATCGATATTATCGCAAGCCATCTGGATGACGCATGACCAAACATGTTGAAATCTATACCGATGGTGCGTGTAGTGGTAACCCAGGCCCCGGTGGCTGGGGCGTTCTGATGCGCTATAACGGACATGAAAAGGAAATGTGCGGCGGTGAAGGCGATACGACCAACAACCGTATGGAGATGATGGCGGTGATCGAAGCACTCGGCGCGCTAAAGAAACCATCACAGGTGAAATTATATACGGACAGCAAATATGTCATGCAGGGTGTGACAGACTGGCTGGAGGGCTGGAAGGCCAAAAATTGGAAAACCGCCTCAAAGAAGCCTGTCAAAAATAAGGATTTGTGGGAGCGCATAGACGTTCTTGTGCAAAAACATACAGTGGCATTTTTCTGGGTGAAGGGGCATGACGGGCATCCTGAAAATGAGCGCGCCGACGAACTGGCCAGACAAGGTATTCCCGAATCTTAGGGCCTTTATATTTATCTAATCATTCAAATTTGAATAATTGCCTGAACGGTGCTGTTGTTTGGCTTCACCGCCTTTTAAAAGCTTCCCGATTAAGTTAGAGAAACTGCTGCTGCCTGTGTTGTCATTCGTGGGGAAGTCACTTGGCGTTTGGCGTGCATTGCCATATCCGACGACGTCCTTGAAAATACGTGCAGGCAGGCCGCCGCCCGTGATTCTGCGCATCGGGCTGTTATCATCATTACCAAGCCATACAACAGCAACCATTCGATCTGTATATCCGGCAAACCACGCGTCGCGGTTATCTTGTGATGTACCTGTCTTACCGTGGACGGGGAAGAACTGTTTGGCGTTTTTACCTGTGCCTTTATCAACAACGCTTTGTAGCATAATGGAAAGCTCGCTGTTGTGATCTCTAGCGATGATCGGAACGTATGATTTGGGCTGTTTGCGATTATAGATAACGCGTCCGTCTTGTGTGCTGATGCGTGTAATGCCATAGGGGAAAACCTGAAACCCGCCATTGGCAAAGGTGGAATAGGCAATGCCCATTTCAAGCATTGAAATGCCCGAACTGCCCAAGGCCAGACTTAAATCGCGGTTCAAATCTGAAATAATGCCGACCCTGCGCGCCGTTTCCATGACGTTTCCAATGCCGACATCTTTGGCCAAGCGCACTGTTGCTGTGTTCATGGATTTGGTCATGGCGGTTTCCAAATCAACGGGGCCATAATATGTATCGCCGAAATTCTTCGGGCGATATTCGCCTTCGGTAATGCGCGCATCAAGTATTTCATCTTGCTTATGCCAGCCTTTTTCAAGCGCCGTCAGATAGACAATCGGTTTAAAGGCCGAACCGGGCGGGCGTTTGGCTTGCGTGACCCTGTTAAACTGGCTTTGTCCGTAATCATAGCCGCCGACCATGGTTAAAACCGCGCCATCAGGTTTCATGACCAAAATACCACCTTGGGATACAAACTGCATTTTATCTGCGCTGTCTATGGCGCGCGTCAGTGTTTCCTGCGCCTTATTCTGAAGCTTGGCATCAAGGGTGGTTTCAACCACGATGTCCATATCAGGCGTGCCGATGACCTCATCTAAACCGTTCATAATCCAATCAGCAAAATAGCGCGCAGCTTGTTGATCGTCGGTTTTCTTATTGGGCAAGGTTAGTTTCAGTTCCTGATCAGTAATATCTGATTGTTTAATATAACCGGCATCCACCATGGCGCTGAGAACAAGGTCAGAGCGTTCCTTCGCCAGTTTCGGGTTGTTATGCGGGGAATATTTTGACGGCGCTTTGAGCAACCCTGCCAAAACGGCGGCTTCGCGTAAATTGACATCCTTTGCGGATTTGCCGAAATAAAGCTGCGCTGCGGCTTCGAACCCGTAGGTGCCTGCACCAAGATAAACGCGGTTCATATAGGCACTGAAAATTTCATTCTTTGTCAGCTTACGTTCCAGCCATAGGGCGAGGATGGCTTCTTTGATTTTGCGCGTGATTTTGCGTTCATGCGTTAGAAACAGATTCTTGGCAAGTTGCTGGGTAATGGTTGAGCCGCCCTGAACAAAATGCCCGCGATAAATATTGGTCATCATGGCGCGTGATATGCCCCAAATATCAATGCCCGGATGATCGTAAAAACGCCTGTCTTCAATCGCCATAACGGCTTGCGGCAAATAGGGGGGTAAATCGGCGACATCAATGGTTTCACCCTTAGTCTCGCCATAGCGCGCAATCTCCGTTCCGTCAGATGCCATAATGACGATAGAGGCGCGCTTGCTGAATGTTGCGGATTGGGTGACATCGGGCAGGTCTTTGGCAAACCATAAAACAACGCCGCTTAAAAACACCAGCCCCCAAATGCCTAAAATAAAGAGCCATTTGAAAGCACGCGCCAGTAAAGACGGTGACTTTGGTGCGCTTTTTTTGCTTTTTTTAGACGCAGGAGTTTTTTTCTTTGCCTTGGTCATATCAACAAGCCTCGATTTTAGGTGCAATCAAGCCAATAGCGGTTTCTTTCAGGAAACTTATCGGTCGCAGGGAGTGTATCATCCAACTCCGCGCCGCAAAATTGTACAATGCGATTGGCAGAGGCATCTTTCGGATCAATGGTGATGAGGGCGCGGTCAATACCAAGATAGGCAATATAGGGGATCGCTTTTTGCAACAGCTTTTTACCGAACCCTTTGCCGCGCATAGACGGACGAATAATGAAATTCAGGTGGCCGCCCCATTTTTCCAAATGCCAGTTTAATCTGTGGCGAATGTTGAGTGTGCCGATAAATTCGTGCTCCTTAACCAGCCAGAGAACTGTCTCAGGGACAGGCTCAACCCAGTTGGCATAAGGCTTATGCAGGTTCTTTTTACCATCATTTATTTTCTTGATGAATTCTTCGAAATTATTCTCGACGTCATGAAGATCAAGGAATGTGTAACGACCTTCCTCATGGAATTCTTTCAAAGCCTCAATATAGCTTTCTTTGTGTTCCATGCTTGGTTTTTCTAATTTGGCTGCTGACATTATTTTTCTTTATTTGTATCTTTTCCAATGTGGTTACACGTTATATGGCATTTTGCACGGCAAGACAAATATTTGCTGCGTTGTTTTGTTTTCAGATGTGTTTAAAGCATGAGAAGTGTTGCCAGCCCTAAAAAGGACAGAAATCCGATAACATCCGTGATGGTGGTCAAAAGAACGGTGGAGGATACGGCAGGGTCGCTGCCGAAACGATCAAGCATGAGGGGAATACCAGCGCCGAATAATCCGGCGACGATCAGATTGATGAGCATTGCCAAGGCAATGACAACGCCAAGGATTGCCGTTTGAAACCACAATGCAGCCAAAAAGCCGATGATCACGGCAAATAGAAAGCCATTAATAGCACCAACCAGCGTTTCCTTCCATATAACACGCCATGTGTTTGTTCCACTAAGCTCGTGCGTTGCAAGTGCGCGCACAGCAATGGTTAGGGCTTGCGTTCCCGCATTCCCGCCCATGGAGGCAACGATAGGCATTAGAACTGCTAAGGCGACGATTTCCTCAATCGTGGCATCAAAGAATGAGATGACAATAGAAGCCAGAATGGCGGTCAGTAAATTGATGAAAAGCCAGCGAAAACGCGCTGTTGTTGTCGACATAACGGCGCGATATAAATCGCCTGAATCCACACCGGCAAGACGTAAAATGTCTTCTTGTGCTTCTTCATCGATAACGTCAACGATATCGTCAATGGTGATCACACCGATCAATCGACCTGAATCATCAATCACAGGCGCAGAAACAAGGTTTTCACGCCGGAACATATGCGCGACATATTCCTGATCAGTTTCGGCAGGAATAGGGTGTGAATCATCAAGCTTTAAATCTTTGATTTTTTCAGATCGCTTGGCGCGCACCAGACGGCTTAATGGCACTTCACCTGTGAGGTGGTGCGTCGTATCAATAATGAAAATATCAAAGAAATATTCAGGCAATGTTTCCGATGCGGTGCGAAGATAATCAACGGTTTTACCGACAGTCCAGAATTCAGGAATTGAAACAAGCTCGCGGCGCATAAGACGACCCGCGCTATCCTCTGGAAAGCTAAGACCTTCTTCCAATACCACACGGGTTTTGGCGGATAATTTTCTGATAATTTGTTGTTGGAAATCCGGCTCTAATGCTTCGATCAGCAAAAGCGCATCGTCACTCTCAAGCTCGGAGAGCATCTCTGCCACTTGCGCTGCGGGCATGTCAGAGAGGTAAGAACGGCTAAGCTCCGTATCCATTTCTGCGAAAATGGCAGGGTCAAGCGCGTCGCTATACATGGATAGAAGTTCTTGTCGATCTTCATCCTTGATCTTACTGAGGAGTTCCGCGCTGTCGGCAATGCTGAGGTCTTCGAGCGCTGCATGAACCGTGTCAGAATCTTGCGAACGCGTAGCCTCAACGATTTCCCTGATTTGTTCATCAGGCAAATGATATTTCATGTCCTCTGACGGTGTTTTGTCAGGGTTCTCTGAATCGATGTTTTCGGCGTTACCCATGCGTTAATAATCAATCTGTAAAACGGTTGGACTTGTTCACAGGCGCAGTATAGGCATCATCTTCAACGCTTACCAGTGCGTCAAACGGATAAACTTCAGATTATGCACGGTCGGCTTCTACGCCGATTTAATAAGGCGGTGCGTAATATTATCGGTCATAGCATCATCAAATATTTGCGATCCAACAGTTGCCAGAGCCGTCATATTGACAATACCACGTGTTGTTGTGGCAGGCGTTAGAATATGTGCCGGTCTTGCCGCACCCAAAAGGATAGGCCCGATACTGATACCATCTGAAAATGTTTTAACCATGTTAAATGCGATATTTGCGGATTCAACATTCGGCATAATAAACAAGTTTGCTTGTCCGGTCAGTTGTGAGTTCGGCATGATGCGTTGACGCACAGCTTCGGAAAGCGCAGCATCAGCTTGCATTTCGCCATCGATTTCCAGTTCAGGATCGCGGCGGCGAATATCGGCGTATGCGGCGCGCATTTTTTCGGCTGATTTACAGTCGATTGTTCCGAAGTTCGAATGTGAGAGTAGGGCGACCTTTGGACGGATACCGAAACGGCGTACTTCTTCTGCGGCCAGAAGCGTCATTTCAGAAATCTGTGCAATGGTTGGGTCAGTATTGATTTGTGTATCACAGAAGAAATATGTTCCGCGTGAAATCAATAGCGGGCTAAGCGCGGCGGGTGTTTCAACACCAGGCTTCAAACCGATGATATCAATAATATCATCAAGGTGTTTGTGGAATTGCCCTTGTGTACCGCATAGAACGGCGTCAGCGGCATCTTTATAAACCATCAATGCGCCGATCACTGTTGCGTTGGTACGCAAAACTGTTTTGGCATCTTCAGGGGTTAAACCTCTGCGCTCCATAACATTGTGATAGGCTTCCCAATATTCGCGGTAACGCGGATCATCATGGGGGTCGACAAGATCGAAATCTTTATTGGGTTCCATACGAAGACCCAAGCGTTCAATGCGCTCACGCACAACGGATTCACGACCAATCAATGTTGGTTTTGCCAAATGCTCATCAAGAACAATTTGTGTGGCTTGCAAGACACGTTCTTCTTCACCTTCGCAATAAACAACGCGTTTCGGGTTTTCCTGTGCACGTGAGTAAACAGGGCGCATAACAAGCTGTGAGCGGAAGAAATATTGCTGAAGTTTGTGTGCATAGGCTTCAAAATCTGTGATTGGGCGCGTTGCAACGCCGCTATCCATTGCAGCTTTAGCAACAGCAATCGGAAGATCAACAATCAAGCGTGGGTCAAATGGCTTTGGAATAAGATAGTCACGACCGAATGTTAAATGCTCGTCACTGTAAACGGCGGTAACCTCGGCTGTGGCTTCTTTACGTGCCAGTTCAGCCAGCGCCTTCACGCAGGCCAGTTTCATTTCTTCGTTGATCGTCGTCGCACCAACATCAAGTGCTCCGCGGAAGATGAACGGGAAACATAGTACGTTATTCACCTGATTGGTGAAATCTGAACGTCCAGTACAGACAATCGCATCTGGCTTGGCTTCGTATGCGTCTGCAGGCATGATTTCAGGCGTAGGGTTGGCCAGTGCCATAATAAGCGGCGCATCGGCCATACGTGACACTTTGTCCTTGTCCATAACACCCGGACCCGACAGGCCGAGGAAAACATCCGCGCCGTCAATGGCATCATCGAGCGTACGCGCATTGGTTTTAGAGGCAAAGGCTGCTTTTTGTGGATCCATGCCTTCTTCGCGGCCCTCGTAAACGACGCCGTTACGATCACAAACAATAATGTTTTCGCGTTTTAGTCCCGCATGAACGAGCAAATTCAAACACGCAATCGCCGAAGCACCCGCGCCGGAAGCAACAAGGCGGATATCTTCGATATTCCGCCCAGAGTAATGAATCCAATTTGTAAATGCCGTCGTCACAATAATCGCCGTTCCGTGCTGATCATCATGAAACACAGGAATATTCATCTTTTCCTTAAGGCGGCGCTCAAGTTCGAAACATTCAGGGGCTTTGAAATCTTCAAGGTTAATACCGCCAAAGCTAGGCTCTAGTGAGGAAATAATATCAACCAGTTTATCAACATCGGTTTCGTCAATTTCAATATCAACAGAATCGATATTCGCGAATTTTTTGAAAAGGACGGCTTTGCCCTCCATAACAGGCTTAGAGGCCAGTGCGCCTAAATTTCCAAGGCCAAGAACAGCGGTGCCGTTTGAGATAACAGCGACAAGGTTACCGCGTGATGTATAATCATAAGCCTTAAGCGGGTCTTTGGCGATTTCTTCACAAGGCGCAGCAACACCCGGAGAGTAGGCCAGCGCGAGATCACGTTGTGTTGCCATATCCTTTGTTGCGCGTATCGCAATTTTACCCGGTGTGGGTTCTGAGTGATATTTCAACGCGCTTTCTCTGAATGCGTTTTCTTCTTCCTGTTTCTTGTCCATCAGCCTTGATCCGTTTTTATATCTGTTATCTGTTTTATCTTCGTGTTTTGTGTCCTGTTTAATGGTGCGGCCGAGAAGACTCGAACTTCCACGGGATTTAACTCCCACAGCGACCTCAACGCTGCGCGTCTACCATTCCGCCACGGCCGCACACTAAACGATGTACAAAACTACCGAATATGTGCGTGAGGAATAACAAATCTTTAGATTTAGAGCAAGTGAGTAAAACATTGCAGCGCAATAAAAATCATGCATATTAAGGCTTATGGTTCAGTGGATTTTTGAAAAAGATGCAGTTTCGTATGAAGACGCGATAGAGCAAATGGAAAAACGCGTAGCAGATATACGCGAATTGCAAGGCTCGGAAGTCGTTTGGCTGCTTGAACACCCGTCTTTATACACCGCAGGCACAAGCGCAAAGCAGAGTGATCTGCTCGATGCGCGTTTTCCTGTATATAAAAGCGGACGTGGTGGCGAATATACCTATCACGGGCCGGGGCAGCGCGTGGGCTATGTGATGCTCGATCTGAAAAAGCGCCAGCCTAAACCCGATATCAGGCATTATGTCTGGTCGCTGGAGGAGTGGATTATTGAATCTTTGGCGACTTTTGATGTCGTGGGAGAGCGCAGAGAGGGGCGCGTCGGTATTTGGGTTGATATGTCTGCCCATGGTGGTCGTCAGGGTGAGGAAGCCAAAATAGCCGCGATTGGCGTGCGCATTCGCCGTTGGGTGAGCTATCACGGCATTGCGATCAATGTGAACCCTGATCTATCGCATTTTGATGGGATTGTCCCATGCGGTATTGCCGAGCATGGCGTGACAAGCCTGCATGCACTTGGGCGTGATGTTTCAATGTGTGAATTGGATCAGGTCTTAAAGGATTGCTTTCGAAAAATATTCTGATCCGAAAGCAATTGTGATTACATCGCTAAAGTGGCGGTTTGATTCAGGTCATTATTCAAATTCTGATTCTGTCCATCCATACCCGAAGCCTCTGGCGCTGCAAACAGCTCGGCTTTCATGGTTTCATCCATGCCCGATAAATTAACAGCAGACGCATCAAGATACAGACCCGTTTGAGAGCCGCTTTCCGTTACGCCCTGCACAAAATAGCCCTGTAACATACCATCAACCTCAACAGGTTGAATCATAAAGGAGGGATCATCATTCCCGTTCATGCGCGTGACAGTGTATTCCTCAGATTTTGGGTCATATTTCCAAGCGGAGACATCAGTATCCATGTCGAGTAGGAACCCTTCGGCATTGTTTTCGTTTGTATCAGAGTGATCTGTTAATTCCAGATTGCCGTTTTCATCCATGTGATAGGTGACGATGTCATCGCCAAGACCGAGTTGATCAAGGTTTTTTGCGTCAATTTCAATGGCATTACCATAGGTGATGTTGTCGCCCTGCGTACGGCCTTGCATTACAACGCATTCTTCAAGGGTAACCGTAACGCCTGCGCCATGTCCAACACCCGGTTCGTCAGGATCTAAAAGCCCTAATGCTCTAAGGAGGAAATAATTATTCTCGTTGTGCTGCGCGTTTTGTGCATTTTCTTGTGCGGCAGGATCAATTGTAATGCTCATAATATCATCCCAGTTCTAATTCTTTTTTATGCCTAAATTCTATCATATGAAAAAGGGGGAACACAACTTTGTTCAGTAAAAAAACGCTAATCGGCAGCAATTTCTGTGCGTTGGTGTTGCGCGAAATCGGTGCAAAATTGGATCATATCGGTGCACTGACCCTTAAATGAACTGTAGCGGGGGAGTTTCACACCCGTTTTCTCATCCATGTAAAGGGCGCGGTTTATCTCTATTTGTACGCTGTTTTTGCCGCGTGTGGGCTGTGAATAACGCGCGATAAGCTCGACGCCTTTGAACGGGTCATTGATCGTGACGCGATAGCCGCGCTCCGTCCAGAAATCTCTTAAACCATAGATAAACTCACGGCTACAGGTGCGTCCATCAAGGTCGCCAAGCACAATGTCACTGGGCTTTGATTGACCGTCAGTAAGCTTTATAGCCCGCTTGGGCAGCGCGCTGCCGGAGGGCATGGAGTGCAAATTGATATGCCAAAATTGCCCATGATTATAATAGGCATCGTTCAGTGCGGTGCATAACGTGTCATGATACGGGTCATAATAGGTTCTTATGCGGTTCATGATCTCTTGTGCGTCTAGGTTATGCCTATATATAGGTTGGCCTGGCCTTATAATGCGACTGATCAGCCCAATACCGGAATCGGAGCGCACGGACGGTGCAATGGCTCCAAAATGCTCCTCCGGCCATGCGCCACTGAATAAATTCTCATCAATGTCGTTGCGGGCGCGGTTAACGTCGATATAACTGCGCGGAAAATGGGCGCAAAGCAAGGGTGCGCGGTGATCAGGCGCATCACTGAATAACGCATCAACATGCGCGTCCTCAAGACGTTGCAGCGTTTCAAGGGGGCAGTCATATTTGAAATCTTCGGGGTATATATTCCCGCTATGAGGGGAGTCAAAAATAACAGGCAACGCATTTTCAGGCTCGCAATAGGTCAAAATGCCGTCAACGGTGATTTTTTTGCTCATGAACCTGTCTTTTATCGGTGTTCCATATTGTCTTTTACTCTGCCACCTTTTAGGTATAAAGGCTAACAGTAAATATATTACCAAAAAGGCCATAAAAATGTTTGATATACGCGCAATTCGCAAAGAGCCGGAGTTTTTCGATAAGGGATGGAGCAGACGCGGATTATCTGCGCAAACCCCTGCGATCCTTGCCATTGATGAAGATTTACGTGCGGTTCAAACATCGTTGCAGGAATTACAGGCCAAGCGTAATGAGGAATCAAAAAAGATCGGCCAGATTAAAAAGGATGGCGGCGACGCACAGGCTCAAATGGACGCGGTGGCCGCAATCAAAACCGAAATGGGCATTTTAGAGGATAAAGAACGTCAATTGACGGATGATTTGAAAGAAGTCCTCTCTGGCTTGCCGAATATCATGGATGATGACGTGCCCGATGGCGCGGATGAGGATGATAATAAGGAAATCCATAAATGGGGTGAGATTAAATCCCTCAAAGGCCCTGATCACGTTGAAATCGGTGAAGCCCTCGGCATGATGGATTTTGAAACCGCCGCGAAAATGTCCGGTGCGCGCTTTACACTGCTCAGTGGCCCTTTGGCACGGATGGAACGCGCGTTGGCGCAATTCTTCCTTGATACTCATACGGCGGATCATGGCTATATGGAAGTATCACCGCCCTTGCTGGTGCGTGATAATGCACTTTATGGCACAGGGCAGCTGCCGAAATTTGCGGAGGATCAGTTTAGAACGTCTGAAATAAGTAGTGAGCATAGGCAGGCGCAACTTGACGCAATGTTGAAAGATGTTGCGGAACCTGCAGATTCTATTGAAGATACACTAAAGAAAGTTTACGAAATTATTCAGGATTTTCCTGAGCATTATCTCATCCCAACCTCCGAAGTGCCGCTGACCAACATTGTAGCGGGTGAGATTGTTGATGAGGAAAGCTTGCCGCGCCGCTATACCGCCTTCACCCCTTGTTTCAGATCAGAGGCGGGCTCAGCAGGGAAAGACACGCGCGGCATGCTGCGTCAGCACCAATTCTATAAGGTGGAAATGGTGGGCATTACAACGGCTGATAAGTCAGAAGCAGAGCAAGAACGCATGCTGACCTGCGCCGAAGCGGTGCTAAAGAAGTTGGAATTGCCGTTCCGCACTGTGATGTTGTGTTCAGGGGATACGGGCTTTGGCGCGATCAAAACCTATGACATTGAGGTTTGGTTGCCGGGGCAAGAAACATATCGCGAGATTTCAAGCGTATCAAATTGCGGAGATTTTCAGGCGCGCCGTATGAATGCGCGCACCCGCCCCAAAGGTGGAAAAGAAACATCTTTTGTTCATACGTTGAACGGTTCCGGCGTAGCGGTCGGGCGCGCTCTGATTGCGGTGATCGAGAATTATTACGATCCTTCCGATGGCGGCGTGTTTGTGCCCGAAGTCCTCAAGCCCTATATGGGCGGGATCGAGAAGATTGTGAAAGCTTAAATGAAAAAACTGATTGAGCGCATATTTCCTGTCGATGAGTTGATAGAGACCGTAAGGCGTTTTCCACTCTCGGTTATTTGTGCGCTCAGTATGTTTGTGGTGGCGATTTTACTCGTTCATGATGTGATCGATGAAAAAGAGGAACTGATCGCTCGTGTTTTTGCGATTTTGGGCTGCTGTTATCTTTGGTTTGGTATATCCAGACTTATTTCCGAGAGCCATAGCTGGTCGGTGGTTAAATATCTGATTGTTAGCGGTTTTATCGCGGCGTGTGTGGTTGCGCTGTTCGGCTTTTCCGATTTATGGACAATGCATTTAATCTTTGTTGTGCCTGCGTTGCTTTTGGGTCTGATGTTCGCGCCATATTTAACGAGCGGGGATGATCTGTCGTTCTGGTTTTTCAACCGTATGATGTGGTTTGGCGTGATTGTGTCCTATGTGGCTCTGTTCATGTTTGCAGGCGGATTGAGCCTTGCCCTCGTGGCTATTCACACTTTGTTCGAAATTGAGATAAACCAAAAGGTTTATACGGATATCTGGTTGTTTGCCTCCATGGTTTTAGGGCCGCTTTATGCGCTTTCATGGGTGCCTAAGACATTTAAGTTTACTGAGGAAGACTGTAACGATCCGCCCGGTCTGCGCTTTATTGTAAACTGGATTTCCGCGCCGATGGTGTTTGTCTATTTGCTCATTTTATATGCGTATTTCATCAAAATCATTTTTATGTATGAAGTGCCTAACGGTTTGTTGGCCTATATGATTACGGGGTTCGCCGGTGCGGGGATTGTAACATATTTAATGGCGTGGCCGATGCGCGATAGAGGCTCGGTGCAGCTTCGTTTGTTTTATCGTATATTCTTTCCGGCCTTATTGATTCCTGTGGCATTTCATTTTTATGCGATATGGGAACGTGTGAGCGCGTACGGCATTACAGAGCAGCGTTATCTGATCTTACTATCCGCAGGTTGGTTTGCTGTTTTGGTGTTTGGTAACCTGCGTTCCAAAATGCCGATTAAGGCTATTCCTGCGACGCTTTGTGTGTTGCTGGTTTTTGCGTCTTTTGGCCCGTGGGGCGGGGTGCATTTATCGGGCGTAAACCAGTTTTCGCGTCTGGAAAAACTGTTGGTGAAGCATGACCTTTTGCAAGAAGGAGAAATCATCGCAGCGCAGGAAGATATTCCCTTTGATGATCGCCAGAACATGAGTTCGATCATTGATTATTTGTGTCAATCTGGGCGTGATGCAATGCTGGAGCCATGGTTCAATAACGATAACGATAACGATAACGATAATGATAATGATAATGTCGAAAAATGGTCATGTCATGGTGGTTATGATCTGACAGAGCAACTCGGTTTTGATTATATATCACGTTACGATAACCAGCTTCAGCAGCAAGAGCGTTTCTATCTTAATTCTCCCAGTGAGCAATATATGGATATTCGTCCTTATGATTTCATCATCAAGAAAGTGTCTATCTATCAACATTCCGAAAGCGAAGGCACGCTTTGGACACAGAAATGGACCGTGGATAGCGGCGCGCAAATTAAGATGGAATATGAAGGCGGCGTGTTGAAGGTTTTCGACAATCAAAATAAAATAGTTGAGGTGAGCGTTAACGAATATGTGGCTGATAAAGTTAAGTGGGAGCGCAACGATCAAACCTTATTGATAAAAGGCGAGAATGAACATGTGGTGTATCAGTTCTTTTTCTATTCCATAGATGGAAACGTTAAAGGCGAGACGCCGACGGTTGAAGGTATGAACTTCGATTTTCTTTATAGAGCGAAGGATCAGTAGAAGTATGAACATACAAGCCGCCAATAAACGTATTCGTTTGATTATGGATTTGCGTACGCAAGGGATTACAAATACAGACGTGCTCAGCGCGATTGAGCGCGTGCCGCGTGATCATTTTGTACCTGTTTATTCCAAGGATCAGGCATGGGAAAATACCGCGCTGCCTATCGGTTTGGGGCAAACAATAAGCCAGCCTTACGTTGTGGCCTATATGACGCAGGCACTTCAGATATCAGATCGGGATAAGGTCTTGGAAATTGGTACGGGCTGCGGCTATCAGGCCGCGGTTATGGCGTATTTGGCGCGGCGCGTTTACACAATAGAGCGTCATAAGAACCTTTTGAAAGAGGCTGAACAGCGTTTTAACGAGCTTAAAATTCGCAATATTACAGCGATTGCGGCGGATGGTATGAAAGGGTGGCCGACGATTAACGGCATTGACCAAGCGCCCTTTGATAAAATCATTGTCACGGCGGCGGCGCGCGATAAACCACCGCAAGCCTTGATTGATCAAATCAAAGTCGGCGGCATGATGATTATCCCTGTTGGCGGCGCGGGCGAGCAAATGCTCAAGCTCTATAAACGCGAGAGCGAGGACACTTACGCGGTGCGCGATGTCCTGCCTGTGCGTTTTGTGCCACTTTTGCCTGATATTACGGACGAACAAAACGATATGCACGTGGTTGCAAATTCATAATGACCATCCATATATAGATGTGTATCATGGTCGCATGAGCGTTCGTCTTATGTTTCTTATTTTAATGTCTTTTGGCCTTGCTGCGTGCGGCGGGGGTACGCTTGCGCCTGCTATACAGTACGGGCAATCCAGCGGCGCGGGCAGCGCAGGGGTTCATACGGTTGCGTCAGGTGATACATTATATAGTGTTGCCAGCAGATATAAGTTGCCGATGCGCGATATTGCGATTTTGAATAGGATGAAGCCGCCCTTTAAATTATATGAGGGGCAGCGCTTAAAATTACCCCCACCGCAAGAATATAGAGTTCAGCATGGTGATACCTTATATGGCGTGTCGCGGATGTTTGATGTAAATTCATCAGAGGTGGCGCGGATGAATGATATCAGTTCCCCTTATATCTTAAAGCCCGGCCAGCTTTTGCGTCTGCCTAGTGTTGTGCGCAAGGTAAAGGTTGCCTCATCATCGAGCAGCGCGGCTGGTAAAACTGTAGCGCAAAATACTGGCGTTCAATCAGTCTCCGTTCCGGTGGTTGAAAAAACGGCACTGTCCACATCGTCCACGCCGCCACCACCAAATAAGCCATCCCAGCCAGCCATCATCAAGGACGGTGTCCCTGTGCCGCAGGGCAAGCCGCGTTATGAGGCGCCGCAAAAGCCGATCAAGATAACCAAGGTCACAACCAAAACACCCAAACGTTCATCCAGTAAGTTCATGCGCCCGCTTGGCGGGAAAATCATATCGGGTTTCGGCCCTAAGAAAAGCGGCCTGCATAATGATGGTATTAACATTGCGGCTGCGCGCGGAACATCTGTTAAGGCGGCGGAAAACGGCGTGGTGGTTTATGTCGGTAATGCGCTCAAAGGCTCTGGCAACTTGATTTTGCTGCGCCATGAAAATCAATGGATGACGGCTTATGCACATTTGGATAAAATGTCGGTGCGCAAGGGGCAAACAGTACGGCGCGGGTCAGTGATTGGCAAAGTTGGCTCTACGGGGTCTGTATCCACGCCGCAATTGCATTTTGAAGTGCGCCGCGGTACGTCTGCGCTAAACCCTACAAGATATATGGAGTAATAATGTTCGATCTTATTTTTGATGCACTGTCCGCGTGGAACCAAATTGGCCTGTTGATTATGGGGATCGTCTTTTTGTTGATTGGCGGCGCTTTGGCCGGTTACGAAATCTATTGGCTGGCAAAAGCCAAAAGGGTAAAGGGGCGGATTACTGCCGTACGTGTGAAACAGGGGCGGCGCGCAAATACAAGCAGTTCATCACTGCGCAGAAAGCTTGAAAGAGATCGCGATGATGCTGCACGCGAGGATCTCGTTGCAGATGACGATAATGTCGGTGACGATGCGGCCAAGCCTATTGGCGGCCTGTTTATCTTGTTGTTTATCGGCTTGCCGCTGATCTTTTCGGGGATCGGTGTCTATACGGGATATAAATATATAAATCTTGCGAATACAGGTGAGTATGTCGAGGCGACTATTGTTAGAAATGAAAGTAATCATGATAGCGATGGCGGTACGACCTATAATGCTGTTGTCGGGTTTAATGATCTAAACGGACGGTATTGGGAAAATAAAGACGGCATTAGTTACGGGAGTTCTCCGTCATATGAGCAAGGCTCGAAAGTCGGTGTTTATTACAACCCAAGCAATCCCAAAACATTCGCTATTGCTGATTTCTGGCACAATATGGCTTTGGCTTTCATATTGGTTTTTGTTGGTATTGCGTTTATAGGCATCTTTGCACTGGCGGTCATTTATAATAAGCGGCAAGACGTGGATGAGAGTAACGATGAAGAGCAGGGCCCAGGGACAAAGAAGGACAAGCAAAACTTCGCAAACGAGTTGTATTACGCCGTGTTTGAATATCAGGCGCCAAACGGTAATCGTATGGAACATGAGAGCGATATGGGCTCGAATTCGTTACTAAAAAAAGTGCCCGGAAGGCGCGTTACCCTGATGATGTTTCCGAAAAACCCCGAGAAGGTGCGCCGCCCGTCAGTAATATTGTTGATTTTCGGGGTGGTTTTTTTAATCCCCGGTGTGTTTATTCTGAATACCGTTTTTACGACGTTTGAAACCAATTATATGACGGTTGTCTTGGTGCTGGCTGGGTTTGCTTTTCTGGCCTACAAAATCAAGAGCATCTTCAATCGTATTCCTGAAGAAGAATTTAAAAAAGGCTGGGCGGATCTAAAGAAAAATGGTGTGAATGTAACAACAACCAGTGGCGGTAGTTCAAAAAATGCACGTGTTTTGGATGCCTCTGAAATTGCCGCGCGCGTAAAGGTTCAGGCCAAACATACCTATATAGCAGGATATGTTTTACTCCTTATCGCATTGGGATTATCAGGCGGAGCGTATTATACGGGGCTTGATATGGTTGATATGACCCAAAACGGAGTGCCCGCAAAAGGCAAAGTCGTTGATGTTAAAAGCCGTTATTCAAGCTCATCAAGCAGTAGCAGCAGCCGTTATACTTATTACGCGGTTGTTAAGTTCACGGACATGAACGGGCGCGATGTGCGCTTTGAAGATAGCGTTGGTTCTAATCACCCCCTTCATAAAAAAGGTGATAAGGTCGATGTTTTATATAAGCTCGATAATGCCAAGAATGCGATGATTGATCGCGGTCTTTGGAATTGGGGGCTGAGTGGTGGCTTGGCATTTGGAGCTTTGCTCCTTTTATGGATGGGGTTGCACAACCTTATGACAGCACGACGATTTGGTGGTGCGCGCTATCGTAGCCGCATGTAATTTCAGGTGTATTTTTTAAAAGAACGTTGTTTCGCCCTCTTGCCTTTGACGCGATTATCTTTATAGTCGCGGTGTTTATGTTTGGTATTATCAAAAATTAAAAAGTAAAGGAGCATAAAACAATGTTTATTTCAAAAGCTTATGCCGCTGCCGCCGACAATGCAGACGCCCTCGCGGATATCGCAAATGCACCATCTGCAGGAGAGGCTGTGATGTTGAATTTGGGTCTGGTCATTGTTTTGGTCGGTCTGTTTTATGTGTTGCTGATTATGCCCCAGCAAAAACGCTTCAAGGAACATAGCAATATGTTGTCCGACCTTAAAAAAGGTGATCGCGTTGTGACTGGTGGTGGTCTTGTCGGGAAAATCGATAAATTGATTGATGATAAAGAAGTTCTGGTTGATCTTGGTGGTGGCCTCAAAGTAACGGCGCTGCGCTCTATGATTCAGGGGAAAACCGATATCAAGCCGAAGGCTGTGGCGAATGACACACCTGAAAAGACAACCAAGGCATCAAAAGATAAAACGCCAAAAGACAAACCGTCAAAAGACAAAAAATCAAAAGATAATAAAAAAGCATAGATCGTAAGACCCATGATTCAAATTGCCCGCTGGAAAATTTTTCTTATTCTCGCCGTATGTTTTTATGGCATTGCCTATAGTTCACCTAATCTGGTTAGTGAAAAAACACATATCTACATGCAGAGCTTGCCATCAATTTTACCGCACAAGACGGTGAATTTGGGGCTGGATCTACGCGGTGGTGCACATTTGTTGTATCAAGTTGATATGGCCAAGGTGTTTAAAGATCGCGCCGATAGATTCGAAGCTGATTTCAGTGATTTCACCAAAAGAAATAACCTGACGACGAAAAGTATCGCTGTGATTGATAAGGGCGTGCGTATTGAGGCCGGATCACCGGAAGAGGCAAGCACGCTTAAAGCGATGATCCGTAAAAATGACTCACGTTTGATTATCACAACTGATTCTGATGATGTGACGATTACTGTGTCGATGGAGGGTGATTTTGTTACGCAGGTACAAGATCAAATCATCTCACAGGTGATCGAAGTTGTGCGCCGTCGTATTGATGAAATGGGTACGACAGAACCGATTATTCAACGTCAGGGCGATGACCGCGTTGTTATCCAAGTGCCGGGCGCGAGCTCCGAAGAGGTGCGTGAATTGGTTGGTAAAACGGCTAAGCTGGGCTTTCACCTTGTCGGTGCGCAGGGGCGTAAGGGCTTTAGAGATGTCACATGGCCTTATGCCGATGAGCCGGGGCGTACGCTTAATGTAAAGAAGAACGCTATTATTGACGGCGATATGTTGGAAAACGCACAGCCATCGTTCAATCAGGCAGGACAGCCCGTGGTGAGCTTCCGTCTGGATGCGACTGGCTCACGGAAGTTTTGTGATGTAACGCGTAAAAATGTTGGCAAGCCCTTTGCGATTGTCTTGGATGAAGAGGTTATTTCTGCGCCGCGTATTAACGAAGCCATCTGTGGTGGTAGCGGTCAGATTTCAGGTGGCTTTGATGTTAAGGAAGCTAAGAACCTTGCGCTCTTGCTACGAGCAGGGGCGTTGCCTGCAAATCTTGAGGTTGTTGAAGAACGTACAGTCGGGCCGTCTTTGGGCGCTGACTCCGTTGCAGCAGGAAAAATCGCAAGTCTGATTGGTCTTGCTTTTGTTCTTGTCTTTATGTTGGTGGTTTATGGTTTTTTCGGTTTGATGGCAAATATTGCATTGCTTGTGAATATCTCACTCATTCTTGCGATTTTATCCAGCCTTCAAGCCACGCTGACGTTGCCTGGTATTGCGGGAATTGTTTTGACCGTTGGTATGGCGGTGGATGCGAATGTTTTGATATTTGAGCGTATCCGCGAAGAGTTAGACGGTGGGCGTACGGCTGTATCTGCGATTGATGCAGGCTATTCACGCGCAATGTCTACCATTGTTGACTCGAATTTAACCACGCTTATTGCTGCGGCGATCTTATTTACATTAGGGACCGGACCGATTAAGGGCTTTGCCGTGACGATGGGCATCGGTATTATTACATCGTTCTTCTCGGCGATTATGGTGACACGTTTGCTTGTGGTGCTTTGGTTAAAAAGGGCAAAACCCAAGACTGTGCCGATTTAAAAAAGGATTAGGATTATGCGCGGAATAAGACTCATTCCAAATGACAGTAATGTAAACTTTATCGGCCTTCGCATGGCGGCCTTTGTGATTTCAACGATGATTGTTATCGCGTCGATCTTTCTGATCGCCCAAGATGGTTTGAATATGGGGATTGATTTCACAGGCGGTACAGTCATTGAAATTCGTACACCTGAAACGCCGAACCTTGAAAATATGCGTACCTCATTGAATGCTCTGGGTTTGGGGGCTATTTCTATTCAGGAATTCGGGCAGGCTGATGATCTTTTGATCCGTTTACCGGAACAAAAAGAAAGTGAAGCGGAGCATGCAAAAAGAAAGCAGTGCATTGAAACCCATGTTGGTGAAACTGAAAAATGTCCGACGGTGAATGATAAAGCGATTTCATCTGTCAAAAAATCATTGGATGACACGTTCAACGGCGCAGAGATTGATTACCGCCGTATTGAATTCGTGGGGCCGCAGGTTGGGCAAGAGCTTAAACTTAAGGGGCTTTACGCCATCATCTTTTCTTTGTTAGGGATTATGGTTTATATCTGGTTCCGTTTTGAATGGCAGTTCGGTGTCGCGGCTTTGATTGCTCTGGCGCATGATTCAATTGCAACAGTAGGGTTGTTTGCCTACACCCAGATGGAATTCAACCTTTCAACCGTGGCCGCGATTTTGATGATTGCCGGTTACTCTATCAATGACACGGTTATTGTCTTTGACCGTATTCGTGAGAATTTGCGTAAGTTCAAGAAAATGCCTTTGGATGAGCTGTTTAATTTCTCTGTAAACCAGACGCTATCAAGAACCATAATGACATCGTTGACGACCTTGTTGGCGTTGGTGGCACTTTATACCTTTGGCGGGGAAGTTATACGCGGATTTGTGTATGCGCTGATCTTTGGGATTGCCGTTGGTACTTACTCATCGATCTTTGTTGCATCACCGATTTTGTTGATGATGAATATTAAGCGCGGCGTATTGGGAACGGACAGCAAAGATAAGTCTGACCAATCCGCAGATACAGCCGAAGCGGCATCGTAAAGCCGATATCATGGATGTCACCCCCTTTATAAAAGTAGGACAGCAAATCATTCAGGCATATGCCGGAGGTACCTTTAAGGTGAGCTCTGTGCTGTATGATCAACCAATTTGTGTGATGCCGGAAAAGACTGTTGTTTGGAATGTACCGCAAAATACGCCCATCACTGATATGACGATTGAACATTTCGATGTTGTGACGTGTCAAGCCAGTGACATTGATGTGGTGTTATTTGGCGCGGGCGCGACCATGGTGTTTTTACCACGCCCGTTAAAAGCGGCTCTCAAGGACGCTGGACTGCCTTCCGTTGATATTATGGACACAGGCGCAGCATGCCGGACATATAATGTCCTGATGGCAGAGGGACGCCGCGTTGCGTGCGTCTTGTTACCATTTAAGTAACGGTAAAGCTTTATTTGCAATAATGATTCAAATTGCGCTATTATTTAAAAAAATAACAAAGAGATTTCATTATGGGTGATGAAGACATAAAAGCGGCGCTTGAAAAAGCGGAACAAGTTGATGTATCGGAGAAAATGGCAGCTGTTGAAGAACAGCTCAAGGCTATTACACCTGAATTTATTTCCGAAAAATTTGATGAAGCCCTTCAAAATCCTGATGTTGCACGTCGGTTGGAAGAGCACGGCTTGAGCATAAAAGATATCACAGACCAAAAGCCGGAGTTGGTTCAAAAGCTTCACAGCGACATGGGAAATCTGTTGTCGGCTTTACCAGCCATGCAAGAAAAAGCACAAGAGACAGCGCAAGAGCGTATTCAACAGGCGATAGATGATTTCCCTGCGATGTTTGATGATGCTTTGCAATCCGAGGTGAGTAAATCAATCGAGCGCGCCGATCAAAGAATGCAGACGAAGTTCGCGGACGCAGCAGCAGAGCGCGAAGAAGCCAGAGTTTTCCTTGAAAATGGTGAAATGCCAACCGATCCTAACAGTAAGATCGTAAAACAATATGATGAGGCTGCGCTGAATTTGGCGGATACGATCATGCAAATGCACGCCAATGATCCAAAATCTGCGGAGGTGATGAAAAACACCGTTGCGGAGCAGGGGGATTTCGGCAAACAGGTTGCAGAGATTGTGAATGAGAGAATAGCGCAAGAGGCTGCCGGCGCGGACACAAATGTGAGTGCTCCGGGCATTAAATAAGTCAGCGCACAAAAAAGAAGGACGCAATCGCGCGCCCTTCCTTAAAAATCTTTATTATCATTCAAATTTAAGCGGCGATTTTCATCGGGCCTTTTTCGAACAATTCTGCGACATATTCCCAATTTACAAGGTTATCAACGAATGCCTCAAGATATTTCGGGCGGGCATTGCGGTAATCAATGTAATAGCTGTGTTCCCATACGTCACAACCGAGTAAGGCTGTTTGGCCGTGGATCAGCGGGTTTTCACCATTTGGCGTTTTTGTCACTTCCAACTTGCCGTCGGCGTTCATTACAAGCCAGCACCAACCGGAACCGAACTGTGTTGCTCCGGCGTTTAAGAACTTCTCACGAAACGCATCGTATGAACCGAAGCTGTCGGTGATTGCCGCATCCAGATTACCCGGGCGCGCGCCGCCGCCATTGGGCTTCATCCAGTTCCAGAATAATTGGTGGTTCCAGTGCTGCGCGGCATTGTTGAACAGGCCTTGCTCGCCTTTTTTGTGTGCGTTGACCACAATCTCTTCCAATGTGTTGCCCATATCGGACAATCCTGCGAGGATTTTATTGCCGTTTGTAACATAGGCGTTGTGGTGTTTGTCATGATGATATTCTAAAGTTTCCGCGGACATATACGGATCAAGCGCATCATAAGCGTAGGGAAGTTCGGGTAATTCTAAAGTCATGATTATCTCCTGCTTTTCATGGGCTGTAAAAACTGATATGGCCTTAGCCTAGTCTTTTTTCTTTAGCTGTAAAGGGTTTTATGCTGTGAGCATGCAGAAAAATAATCTGTCTTATTGTGGTGACATCGTGCGCATGTACGATCCTGACAGGTTCATGCAAATCATGTTTTTACCTGCGGATGTGCGCGAGGCGTTATGGGCTTTATTTGCCTTTAACCACGAGATAGCTAAAACCCGTGAAGTCGTTAGTGAGAGCACGTTAGGACTTATCCGTTTGCAGTGGTGGCGCGATGCGATCAGAGATGTTTATGAGCATGATAAAGTGACCGAGCATGAGGTGCTAAAACCTCTGGCGCAGGCCATCAAAACTCATTCTTTACCCCGCGAAGATTTTGACCAGTTACTCTATGCGCGGGAATTTGATCTGGAGGATGTGCTGCCCGGTAATTTGGAAGGGTTGATGAATTATGCAGATTTCACAACGCAACCTTTGTTTAAATTGGCCTTAAAAATTTGCGGCGCAAATCCCGATCAGGAGGTAGTGCAGCCCGTCGCTATCAATTACGCGCTTGCTGGCATTCTTCGTGCGAGCGCAGCATTGGCGCGCCAGCACCGTTTCTATCTGCCCGAAGATTTGATGAACCGCAATAACGTGTCCAAGGAAAATTTCTTTGATGAGGATAAACGCAGCGGCGTAAAGCAGATGATACAAGCCATCGTCGATAACCGCCTGAAGCAAACAAAACCTGATCATTTGTTTTTAAAATCGGCAGAGGTGATCAGTGATATTTATTTTAAGCAGATCAAAGCGCTGGATTATGACGTTTTATCGCCCGCAATGACGCATGAGCCGCCGTTTAAGGCGCTGCGCGTTTTTTGTCGAACAAAAATACTGTAATTAAAGGGTAGATGTTATATTATGGTAATGTTAAGAATTTCCTTGTAGTTTAAGGTCTTAATGATTGATCGAGTACTTATTTGCGTAAATTTCTAAAGGGGTAAACATGGTTGATTCAATTGGTGCGGGTGGACAAACACCAAAGGTAATATCCACTGATACTATTCAAAAAGCATCTGAAAAACGGAGCGAGAAGAGCAATTCTGCGCCCAAAACTGATGAAGTTACACTGTCTGATGAGGCATTAAGCCTGTCAAATGCACAGCAAGCCGCGCAGGACGCCAGCACGCAAATTTCAGAGAACAGGAGCCTGACACTGTCATCCGACGTTGAACGTCTGAATGCGCTGGTCTGAATAAAACTGCTAAATTTTAATCTGTAAGATAGAATGTGATTGTGGTGACAACGCGCACGTCTTTATCTATTTTTTGCGTATCGCCATATTCTTCGCCTGCATCACGAATATAGAAACTGCCCTGACGCGCATCTCTGATCCGCCCAACCGTTGCACCGGCATTTTGCGCAAATTCATTGGCGGCAATGCGCGCATTTTTCGTAGCATCACGAAGCATTTCCGGCTTTATATCGTTGAGCTTTGTGAAGTAATAGGCGGGCGGCGGGTTTTGAATATTGATTCCTTCGGCAATCAGCTTATTCACGACGGCTCTGGTTTGTGCAACCAAATCGACCTTATTGGTTTCCAAATTGATAGAGCCGCGTAATGTGTGCGTTTCATCAACAATTTTCTGATTTTGATCGCGGTAGGCATTGTAATTATAATTGATAACACCCGCGCTGACTTCATCATCGGTGAAGCCGCTTTCCTTGATAAGATCAATGATACGTTTTTGCTGTTCCTCGGCCTCTTTATACAGGGCAGGTACGCCCGATTTTTTGGCAGTAGCAACGGCGAAGCTGACCGTCCAGTTGGCACGGTCAGCCTTAACGCGGCGTTCGGCAAGTCCCTTTGATTCGGCGGTGTTCAGGGCAACTTTGGCATTATACAGAGTTTGACTTGCAAAATATCCGCACGCCATCAAGCCGATGGCAATGAAGAGACCTAAAAAGAAAAAACCTTCTGTATTTTTACTGCCCATAGCGTAATGCCTTTGTTTTGACTTCTATTTGAAAACAACCTTCAAGATTTCGTAATCATGCGCGCCTTTTGGTGTTTTGACAGTCACTGAATCGCCTTCGCTTTTGCCGATCAGTGCGCGTGCAACAGGGGCGCTGATGGCCAGTTTCCCTTTTTCCATGTCTGATTCGTAATTACCAACGATCTGATATGTTTCTTCCTCGTCAGTTTCTTCATCAACAATAGTTACGGTCGCACCGAATTTAACGGTATCGCCCTTAAGGGTTGTCGGATCAATGATTTGCGCACGTCCTGTGACGGCCTCAAGCTCTTGAATACGCCCCTCGATAAAGCTCTGTTGCTCACGCGCGGCGTGATACTCAGCATTCTCTGACAAATCGCCATGCTCGCGAGCTTCGGCAATAGCCTGAATCACTTCGGGACGATCTACGGTTTTGAGTTTTTTAAGCTCACCAACAAGGGTTTCATAACCAATTTTTGTTACAGGAATTTGATCCATCATTTTTCTCTAATGTTGTGTGTATCCAAAACAAAACCCGCCGAGTCTTTTAGGCGGGATTTATCGAGATTATAAATACAACTTTCAGAAGCGTCAAGCGGCCTCGCTTTTATCCTTCTTTTCGAAATAGCTTTGCAGTGATGCGACATCCAGATCACGATCTTTCAATGCCCGTATCGCTCGCGTTGCTGCGGTTGCAGCCGTCATCAAGGTGTAATAGGGGATTTTATTCATCAAGGCCATGCGTCGGATTGAGGAGGAGTCGGATACGGCTTGCGCGCTTTTAGTCGTGGTATTGATGACCAGATCAATATTGCCGTTGATAATCGAATCCACGATATGGGGCTGGCCTTCCATAACCTTGTTGACGCGTGTTGCTTCAATGCCGTTTTCGTTCAAAAACTTTGCTGTTCCGCCTGTTGCAACCAACTTAAAGCCAACTTCCGAAAGGTCTTTGGCGATGGCGAGCAGCTCTTTTTTATCCTCATTTTTAACGGACATAAACACTGTGCCACTGGTTGGCAGGTTCACACCTGCGCCAATTTGCGATTTTGCAATCGCGTGCGCCAGATCCTTATCAAGGCCGATGACTTCTCCTGTGGATTTCATCTCAGGCCCCAGAAGCGGATCGACACCCGGAAAACGGTTGAATGGGAAAACAGGGGCTTTGACGGCATGATGATTGTAATTCATACCTGTGAGCATACCTTTGAAGTCTTTTAATTTTTCACCCGCCATAATACGAGCAGCAAGTTTGGCAACCGGAACACCTGTGGCTTTGGCGACAAAGGGAACGGTTCTTGATGCACGCGGGTTAACCTCAATGATATAGATTTCATCTTCGCCTGTTTCGTCATGCTTACGCACCGCGAACTGAACATTCATAAGGCCGATAACTTTCAAGGCTTTGGCAAGCTTGATTGTTTGAATATTTAATTCTTCGATGGTTTCTTTTGATAAAGAATGCGGCGGTATTACGCATGCGGAGTCGCCGGAGTGAATGCCTGCTTCTTCGATATGTTCCATGATGCCCGATACATAGACATCTTCACCATCGCACAGCGCATCAACATCAAGCTCTATCGCGCTTTTCAAATAGCGATCAAGCAAAACAGGCGTATCGCCCGATACTTTCACGGCTGTATTGATATAGCGTTCAAGATCGGACATGCCGTGGACAATTTCCATGGCCTGACCACCCAAAACGTAAGACGGACGAATAACAAGCGGGAAGCCGATCCCTTCGGCAATATCCAAAGCTTCTTCTTTTGATCGCGCCAGACCGTTCGGCGGTTGCTTAAGGTCAAGGTCGATCAGTAATTGTTGGAAGCGCTCGCGGTCTTCGGCCAAATCAATCGCATCAGGGTCTGTTCCTAAAATCGGAATATTCTCTTCCTGCAGGATTTGCGCGAGTTTGAGGGGGGTCTGCCCGCCTAGCTGAACAATCACACCTTTTACCGTGCCGTTGGCTTGCTCGGCGCGGATGAGCTCAATAACGTCTTCCTCGGTCAAGGGTTCAAAATATAACCGATCAGAGGTGTCGTAATCTGTGGAAACCGTTTCAGGGTTACAATTGACCATAATCGTTTCATAGCCTGCTTCTCTCAAAGCATAAGCGGCATGAACACAGCAATAATCAAACTCGATCCCCTGTCCGATACGGTTCGGGCCGCCGCCAAGAATAATGATCTTGTTGCGATCTGTCGGGTTAATTTCATTTTCCGCCTGCGTAAAGCCGTTGCCTTCGTAGGTGGAATACATATAAGGCGTTTCGGACGGAATTTCTCCCGCGCATGAATCCACGCGTTTATAGACGGGATGAATATTATGCGAGATGCGCGCTTTGCGAACCGTTTCCTCGGAAACATGAACCAAATCAGCAAGTTGCAAGTCAGAAAAGCCGAGGCGTTTAACCGCCATCCATCTTTGTGCGTCAACAGGAAGGCCATTTTCAAGAATGGATTTTTCCATGTTGATGATGTTTTCGATGCGCTCTAAAAACCATGGGTCGTATTTTGATATTTTCTGAATTTCATCCAGTGATAATCCATGACGAAACCCTTGCGCGATAAAAAGAATACGTTGCGGCGTCGGCTTGGCAATCGCGGCGAGCAGGGCGTCGCGCTGTGCATCAGGGTCGTCGTCATCTGCGCCGCCAACATAAATGGGGGATAGACCGCTTAATCCCTTTTCCAAGGAGCGCATGGCTTTTTGTAGGGATTCTTCAAAGCAACGTCCGATAGACATCGCTTCACCAACTGATTTCATTGCGGTCGTTAATGTTGATTCGCTGCCCTTGAATTTTTCAAATGCAAAGCGCGGCACTTTTGTCACGATATAATCAATGGTGGGTTCGAAACTTGCAGGAGTTTTGCCGTCAGTAATGTCGTTTCCAAGCTCATCAAGCGTATAGCCAACCGCCAGCTTCGCGGCGATTTTCGCAATCGGGAAACCTGTGGCCTTGGACGCAAGTGCAGAGGAACGACTGACGCGTGGGTTCATTTCAATAACGATCATCCGTCCGTCTTCGGGATTAACCGCGAACTGAACGTTAGAGCCGCCTGTTTCCACGCCAATGCCGCGCAAAACCTTAAGCGATGCATTACGCATAATCTGATATTCTTTATCCGTCAGGGTCAAAGCAGGGGCAACGGTAATCGAATCACCTGTATGCACGCCCATGGGATCAACATTTTCAATCGAACAAATAATAATGCAGTTATCGTTTTTATCGCGGACAACCTCCATCTCGTATTCTTTCCAGCCGAGCAAGGATTCCTCGACCAGTACTTCGGTTGTGGGGGAAGCATCAAGGCCGTCACGGACGATTTTTTCGTAATCATCACGGTTATAGGCAATACCACCGCCCGTTCCGCCCATTGTAAAGGAGGGGCGCATAATGGCAGGCAAGCCGATTTTTTCCAGTGCCACGCGTGCTTCTTCCAGATTATGAACGGTCATAGAACGCGCTGATTCTAACCCCAATTCATCCATACAAACTTTGAATTTTTCGCGGTCTTCGGCTTTGTCGATCACATCGGCGCGCGCGCCAATAAGCTCAATGCCCAAACGATCAAGTGTACCATCCTCAGCCAATGCCAGAGCTGTATTCAGTGCGGTTTGTCCGCCCATGGTTGGTAACAGAGCGTCGGGTCTTTCTTTTTCCAAAATTTTCGTAACGATGGCCGGTGTGATCGGCTCGACATAGGTCGCATCCGCCATGTCGGGGTCGGTCATAATGGTTGCGGGGTTCGAATTGATCAGGACAATACGATAGCCTTCCTCGCGCAACGCTTTACAGGCTTGTGTTCCCGAATAATCAAATTCGCAGGCTTGCCCGATGATGATAGGGCCTGCGCCGATAATACAGATGGATTTGATGTCGGTTCTTTTTGGCATTTAAGTCATTCCTCTATTTATTTTGAGCATCGTTACTCACATTCTTATTTGTCATCCATGCCTTGGCCAAGGGTAAGGTATGGATGACTTTGTCTTACATTATCTACGCCGCTTTCGCCGCTTTGATATTATCAATAAAGCGATCGAACAAGTAATGGCTGTCTTGCGGGCCGGGGGAGGCTTCGGGGTGGTATTGGACAGAGAAAACAGGTTTCCCTTTCACCGAAATGCCTTCATTTGACCCGTCAAACAGACTGATATGCGATTGCTCTACATTGTCCGGCAAACTGTCAGCCAGAATTTCAAAACCATGATTCTGTGAGGTGATTTCCACCTTTTTGGTTTTCAAATCTTGGACAGGCTGGTTCGCACCGCGATGCCCTAAATGCATTTTGCGGGTTTTACAGCCAAGTGCCAGCGCAAGAAGTTGGTGCCCCAGACAAATACCGAAAATCGGTATGCCCAGTTCAAGCAATTCCTTGATAACAGGTACAGCATATTCACCCGTAGCCACAGGATCACCCGGGCCGTTGGACAAAAACACACCATCAGGATTATGCGCCATAATATCTTCGGCTGTTGCACTGGCAGGTACGACAGTAACGTCACATCCTGCGGCGGCAAGGCACCTTAGAATATTGCGTTTTGCACCGAAATCCATGGCGACAACCTTGTATTGCGGGTTTTCCTGACGACCATAGCCGTCTTTCAAAGACCATAAGGTTTCATCCCAGTGATAGCTTTGGGTGCATGACACATCCTTCGCAAGATCAGCGCCCTCCAGCCCATGCCAGTCTTTGGCCTGTTGATGTAGGGCTTCGAGATCAAAAACACCGGCTTGATTATGAGCAATAACACCGTTAGGCGCACCGATATCTCTGATACGGCGCGTCAGGGCGCGTGTATCAATACCGGAAATGCCAACAAGATTATAGCTTTTGAGCCAGTCATTGAAATGTTGGCTCGTACGCCAGTTGGACGGGTTCGTGATATCTTCGCGTATAATCAGGCCACGTGCCGCCGGATTGATGGTTTCGATATCTTCGCTGTTCGTACCGACATTCCCGATATGGGGGAATGTGAAGGTTACAATTTGCCCTGCGTAACTCGGATCAGTTAAAATTTCCTGATATCCGGTAATCGAGGTATTAAAGCAAATCTCGCCTATTGATACGTTTTCCGCGCCTATACCGTGCCCCCAGAACACGGTTCCATCGGATAAAACAATAACAGCGGTTGCATTTGAAGGGGGGTCTATATTAGAAAGATTAGACATTAAACATTGTGCTCCAGCAAAAGGGTTTTTATATATATCTGCTAGAACCACGGTTCTTAATATGTTTTGGAGTAAAAGAAAAGGAAAAAAATTGGATAAACGTACAGAATTTAGTTCTGCCCTGAAAACTGGGCTTAAAAATAAGGACGATATTGCGGTTGCAACAATACGTTTGATCCTCGCTGCTTTAAAGGATCGCGACATCGCAGGACGTGATCAGGGCAACGCTGACGGGCTTGATGACGACAGTATATTGCTGATGCTGCAATCAATGATTAAGCAACGTCAAGAATCATCAAAAACGTATAGTGATGCCGGACGGTGTGATTTGGCAGAACGTGAGGAAGCCGAGATCGAAGTGATTCGTAATTTCATGCCCAAACAGCTTTCCGATTCGGAGGTCGGTGAAATTATCACAGGCCTTGTGGAAAAGATGGGCGCGAAAGACATCAAGGATATGGGAAAGATCATGGGTGTTTTGAAAACCGAATATGCGGGGCAGGTCGATATGGGTAAGGCCGGTGCGATTGCTAAGGACAAGCTTGCCTCTTAACCTCTGGTTTCAGTCTGAAAAACAAAAAGCCTGATGAGAATCAGGCTTTTGATTGTTTTGGAAAGGGCGATGATTATCGTTTGAGCAGCGTTGATATTTTGTCTTTGATACGATCCCATAGCGGGAAAGAACTACAATTTTCACCATATTCGATGACGTGGATTTTGTGTTGTTTTTTGAAAATATCAGGCATTTACGTCTCCGGTTTTTTATCATCCCCTTGGATTTGTGATGTTAATCACTAAAACAAGTATGTTTGTATATATATTTTGTATGGCTAATGTACAGGCTTGCGTTTAAATATGCAAATTTGAGGATGTTTTTTTTCATAAACAAAAAATATTTATGTTTATTGTTGTGGATATGGTTATTCATGCCCCCTTTATGTTACAAGGAAAGCTATGTCTTTAGGGTCGAATTTTTTTGATGAACTGCGTAATCGGATATCCTTATCCGAGGTAATCGGCAAGCGCGTGAAAGTGACGCGTGCGGGGCGTGAATTCAAGGCATGTTGCCCGTTCCATCATGAAAAAACACCATCCTTTACCATCAATGACGACAAGCAATTTTATCATTGTTTCGGGTGCGGCGCGCATGGCGATGTTATCAAATTCGTGCAGGAGCATGACAATATCGGTTTTATGGATGCGGTGGAGCTTTTGGCGGCTGATGCGGGCATGCAAGTTCCCAAACAATCACCGCAACAGGCCGCCGCAGCTAAAAAAGCAAAAGATTTATATGATCTGATGGAGGACGCGACCGCGTTCTTTGAAGGATATTTGCACGAACAGCGCAACGGCGATGCCCTTGGTTATTTGCTGGAGCGCGGCTTATCAAAAGACATCATCACACAATTTCGCGTGGGTTTTGCCCCCGATGATGCGCAAGCCTTGCGTAAATTTCTGCATGCCAAGGACTATACCGACAAAGATATGATTACGGCAGGTTTATTAAAGCCCTCCACGCGCGGTGGTGATCCATACGCGTTTTTCCGTGATCGTATTGTGTTTCCTGTGCCTGATCGCCGTGGACGCATTGTTGCGTTTGGTGGACGTGTTCTGCCCGATCATATGCGTCCGCCGCAACGCGGGGATTTCACACCGCCCAAATATATCAACTCATCCGAAACGCCGTTATTCCACAAGGGGCGCATGCTCTATGGTGAGCCAACAGCGCGCCGCGCCGCCGCCGAGGGGCAGGCGATTCTTTTGGTGGAAGGGTATCTTGATGTTCTGGCCTGTGTTCAAGCGGGCATAGGCGGGGCGCTTGCGCCGATGGGAACAGCCGTGACAGAGGAACAAATCATGTCAATGTGGCAGATGATTCCCGATGATACGAAAATGCCCGTACTTTGTTTTGATGGTGATAATGCGGGGCGCAAGGCCGCAGGGCGGGTGAGTGAACGCATATTACCGCTCTTGGAGCCGGGCAAAAGCATCACATTCGCCTTTATGCCTGATGGGGAAGACCCCGACAGCTTGCTGAAGGCCAGAGGCGTTACAGGCTTGAGAAAGATTATAGATCGCCCGATGTCGCTGTTTGATTTTTTATGGCACACCCATACGCAAGGGCGCGACATTGCAACGCCTGATGCAAAGGCCGGAATCAAGCAACAACTTGAAAATGATCTGGCGCGTATTGCGCATCGGGATGTGCAGAATTTTTATATGTCGGAATTACGCGACCGTATCTCTAAGGTATTTTACCCGCCGCGTCAGTTCGGGTTCAAAGGTGCCAATACGAACCGCCCGAACCGCGTGCCGATGCGCCCGCAATCACCGAAAAGACACAGGCAACAATTATTCTCAAAAGTGCTGTTAGCGGCGCTTGTGAACCATCCGCATATATTTGGCGACGTGGATGAAATTCTGTCCGGTATTATGTTTAAGGATATTCGTTTGGAACGTTTACGCCAGTGTGTTATAGAATTCCTATCTGACAATGATGATGCAGAACGACAAAATCTGGCCGATCATCTTGAAACATCAGGTTTTTCTCAAGAAATGGGTGACATTTGCAACGAATCTGTATATGTTCACGCATCTTTTTGTTCTCCGTCCGCGAATAAAGAGAATATACAAAGCAAGTGGCTTGGATATTGGAATGATTGTAATGTTGCTGGACTGGATGAAGAAATACAAAATGGATGGAAGCGTGCTTATTTGGACTCCGATGAAAAAGAGGAAGATAAATTAAGATCGCTGTTGTCAATGAGGACAAAAGAAGGAGAAGCCTGAATTTTGTCGGGAAAAGGTGTCGATTGGCGTTATAACGCTTTGAAATTCATGTATTAGGAATTATCTTAAACGAATTGTGGAATAGGTTCTACTATGGTTGGAAGTGCTGTTGTGAGTGATAAACAAAATGACGATAATCAGGATGATCTCTCAAAAGGATCAATGTCTGATGTAATACAAAAATTGGTAAAAGAAGGCAAAGCCAAGGGATTCGTAACGTACGATGACTTTAACAAGGCGTTGCCGGAAAAAGAATTCTCGTCTGAGCAGATTGAGGATGCCATGGCTATGCTCTCTGATAAGGGCGTGCAATTGGTTGAAAATGACGATGATGCCGCGACAGACAGCAAGTCGAGCAAAAAATCAGATAAAGACAAAGATGATAGCGATTATGAAGCGGGCGGGAACATCGCAGATGATGATTCCGGTCGTACGGACGATCCTGTACGCATGTATTTGCGTGAAATGGGTGCAGTTGAATTGCTCTCACGCGAAGGTGAGATAGCGATTGCCAAGCGTATTGAAGCCGGTCGTGAAATGATGATTGGCGGCATGTGTGAAAGCCCGCTGGCGATTGAATCCCTCATTGCGTGGTACAAGGCATTGCAAGAAGGCGACATTTTGTTGCGTGATGTTATTGATCTGGACACAACCTATAAAGGGCCGGATGTCGAAGATGCGACGCAGAACAAGCCCGCCGCCGAGAGCAGCGATACCAAGGAAACAGCCAAGGGTGCATCATCGGGTAAAAAAGATGATAAGTCCGAAGATGGCAAAGACGGCGAAAAAACCGAAGGTGATTCGTCTAGCGATGATTCTGATGATGAAGACGAAGATGAAGGCAACGTGTCTTTGTCCGTGATGGAAGAAGAACTCGCACCGCAGGTGTTTGAGGTTTTCGGAAAAATCGAAAAAACATATAAGAAAATGCGCAAAGTCCAGCAAAAGCGCCTTGATTCCTTGCAACAAGGGGATGAGCCGGACAAAGCCACCAACAAAAAATATAACGACCTGAAAGACGAGATGGTCGCGCACATGAACGAAGTGCATTTGAACAATGCGCGTATTGAGCAGTTGATTGACCGCCTATACAGCATCAACCGCGAGCTTGTCAGCATTGAAGGTAAAATCATGCGTCTGGCCATGGCCAGCAAAGTGAAGCGTGATGAATTCCTGAAGGAACATTACGGTTCCGAGCTTGACCCTGCGTGGTTAGAGCGCGTGCAAAAGCTCAAAGGTAAAGGCTGGAAACAATTCACCGAGCAACATGGTGAACAGGTTCAAAAAATGCGCGATCAGATGGGGATGATTTCTGATGAAGCGATGCTTCCGATTTCTGAATGGCGCCGCATTGTCGGTACGGTTCAAAAAGGTGAGAAAGAGGCCGCACGTGCCAAGAAAGAAATGGTTGAGGCGAACTTGCGTCTGGTTATTTCGATTGCCAAAAAATACACAAACCGCGGCTTGCAATTCCTTGATTTGATTCAAGAGGGGAATATTGGTCTGATGAAGGCGGTTGATAAGTTTGAATATCGCCGTGGTTATAAATTCTCGACCTATGCGACATGGTGGATCAGGCAGGCGATTACGCGCTCTATTGCTGATCAGGCGCGCACAATTCGTATTCCTGTGCACATGATCGAAACAATCAATAAACTTGTGCGTACATCACGTCAGATGATGCATGAGATTGGCCGCGAACCAACCCCCGAAGAGCTGGCAGAACGTTTACATATGCCTTTAGACAAAGTTCGTAAGGTATTGAAAATCGCGAAAGAACCGGTTTCATTGGAAACACCAATCGGCGATGAAGAAGATTCATCACTGGGTGATTTCATCGAGGATAAAAATGCCATCCTTCCGGTTGAAAGTGCTATTCACTCAAACTTGCGTGAAACAACAACCCGCGTTTTGGCAAGCCTGACCCCGCGTGAGGAGCGTGTGCTTCGTATGCGTTTTGGTATCGGTATGAACACCGATCACACCTTGGAAGAGGTCGGTCAGCAATTTAACGTTACGCGTGAGCGTATCCGCCAGATTGAGGCCAAAGCTTTGCGTAAGTTGAAGCACCCGAGCCGATCACGAAAACTGCGTAGCTTCTTGGACACTTAAATTTCGACACAACCCGACATAAAGGTATGACGATATGACTTTTCCACGTATTTTATGCGCTTGTCTGTTTATTTTAATCATAAACACAGCGCCCTCATTCGCAGAAAACGCTGCCGATCTGAAAGTGTCGGAAGTAGGGGCGTTTTTGAACAGCACAGAGCTTCTGGAACCTATTGCTGATGAAATGAAGGCAGAGGGCATTCCAACCTTTTTTGAAGTTCATGCGATGAATATGCTCGGAACAGATGTGCCGTCCCATTTAAAGGCCGTTGAAAATATCAAAAAAGACCATCCTGAATATTATCAAAAAATGTCTGATGTCATTCTAAACCATGATTATCAGGGCGTGCATCATTATGCCAGTGTTGAACAATGGGCAGGGATGGCGGATCGCATTATGCTGGCTTTTTATACCTCGCGTTCTGATGGTGGCGGTCGTAATTTTGCAGAAATGTCAGCCAAAGCCGCGCCATTGATTAAGATGAGCAAGATGAACCCCGAAGCAAGCAAACAAATGCAGGGCGTTTTGGATATGCTGGAATCATTCAGTAAGGTGACGGATGCTGATAGGCAGGTTGTACGCCAATTTAATACGCAACTGGCCTTGCATTTCTCTACATATCCGCAAAAATAAGACGTAATATTTGCATCACTTCTTCATTTTACTTATACTTTATTTAAATAAATAAGAATAAAAGATAAGTAGGGTAAAATGGGTAAAGTCGTAACAGAATCCAATCATGGTGGCGGTGTTTATGGCCGTATGACGGTCGAAGTGAAGCAAGCGTTTTTTGACGAAGTTAAAAATCAATTACGTGGAGCAGGGCGCGGTGAGCTTGCCGAGGGTCTCCGATATAATGAACTTTTCCAACTGTCCGCGGGCACGTCTTTTGGTGCATTATCCACTATCGGGATGAGTAAGATTAAAGGGCGCGATCCGTATTTCTCATCCCCCGGGGAGATGGGCACGTTTATGGATAAAGCCGCACCTAAAATATTCCCATATCATGATTCATTTGTTGGTAAATTACTTCACGATCCCAGACAAATATTAGACGGTGTTGCCGGTATTACGAAATATAGCAACAGACCGCTAAGGGGCATGGTGCAAGATATTGTCGGTATAGATACACGGATGGCAGATGTTGAGGATGACATTATGCTGACCATGACCAAAGTACATCCTAATCTTGATGCTATGTTCGCCAAAAGCCATGTCGCACGCGGCGAAGTAACGGAAATTGACGGACTGGATGATGCTAAACGTAAAAACTGGTTGTTGTGGGAAGTCGCATTAGGCAGTGCGTCGCCGACCACCTTTTTCCCCGGTGTTTCTTTGACCAACCCTGATCGGGACGGACGTATTGTGGTTATTGATGGCGGACAATCAGGCTGGAATAATCCAACCATCCCGACGCTGGCAGAGGCTACTTTTATGTATGGCTCTGAAACAACAGACGAAACAGAATGTCTTATTATCAATACAAAAAATCGCACGATGTACGGTACGCCGCATGACATCATCCATATTCACTGGGGAACAGGAGATTTCAACAGTGGTGTCCCTTATGATGACGCCATTAAAAACAGCCTGTTATCAATGAAAAATGTGTTGGTAGCATCATCAATGCAATCGGTCAGTAAATACAGTTTACGCGAGGGACAGCGCCAACTTGAGCACTTCTTTAATTTTGATATTTTGATGGATGACGTACCCGAAGATATCCGCCCGCATCCTAATTTTGTTCTATCCACGGATGAACAAATGTACCGTTTAAAGCAAACGGGATTGTTTGCGGCGGAGAAGTTGAGCGAACAAATCAAGGAAGCTGCCGCTCTGGTGGCGGGGGCTTATATTGAGCGCGTTGACTATGAGAAAGATCACCCTGGTGAGTCTTATAAGGATCATTTAAGGGCAGGGGCCCCTTGCATATAAAATTGTTTATTTATAAATGATTAGCCGTTTGTAATATTTTTCGCCTTTTAAAATCTCTGAAAACTGTTGATTTTCCGCGGTAAAAATGTAATTGTGCAACGCATAAAAAAAGTTGAACAATGGAGATTTTACATGTCTAAATTTACCCTAGCCGAATATATTTGGCTTGATGGTGCTGTCCCTACGCGCCATCTGCGTTCGAAAGCGCGCGTCGTTGATGTCGGGTCCAGCCCGTCTATCGAGGACTTTCCGGAATGGAGTTTTGATGGATCCTCTACGAATCAAGCCACTGGCGATGATTCTGATTGTATCTTGAAGCCCGTTCGTTTTGTTTCCGATCCGGTTCGTGGTGAAGGAAATTATCTTGTTATCGCAGAAGTGTACAACCCTGATGGCGTAACGCCGCATGAATCAAACTCTCGCGCCCAGTTGCGTGCGGTTTTGGATGCCGGTGCGGCTGCCCAAGAACCTTGGGCAGGTTTTGAGCAGGAATACACAATGTTCAAAGGACGTCAGCCTCTTGGTTGGCCTGAGCAAGGTTTCCCCGGACCTCAAGGACCATACTACTGTGGTGTTGGTGCGGACGAAGCCTATGGTCGCGAGATCGTAGAAGAGCACGCACAAGCTTGTCTTGATATTGGCCTTTTATTCTACGGCATCAATGCCGAGGTTATGCCCGGTCAATGGGAATTCCAGATCGGTTACCGTGGTGACCCAAAGGAAGATAACGATGTTTTGACGGCTTCTGACCATACATGGTTGGGACGTTGGTTATTGTATCGTATTGCCGAAGATTATGGTGTGACAGTTTCAACCCACAACAAGCCGATTTCAGGTGACTGGAACGGTGCGGGTATGCACACGAATTTCTCGACCAAAGATACACGTGACAAGGCGAAGGGTAAGGATGCTATTGATGCTGCTGTTAAGGCGTTGTCTGAAAAGCATGATGCCCACGTTAGGCTTTACGGTTACGCGAATGACCGTCGTTTGACCGGAAAGCATGAAACGTGTGACATTCACACCTTTAAGGCTGGTACAGCCGACCGTGGTTGTTCGATCCGTATACCGCAACTTGTTGCACAAAAGGGATATGGTTATTTCGAAGATCGTCGTCCGGGTGCGAACGCTGATCCGTATTTGGTGTGTGCACGTATCTGTGCGACTGTATGCGGTGTTGATGAAGCTGTCATGAAATTCTCATCATGGCCACGTCAGGAAAGCAAATTCGCAGTTGCTGCGGAATAATACTTAATTTATAAAGTTTTACGTTGAAAGGCGGGGTTTTACAGAATCTCGCCTTTCATTCTTTTAAACTGATTTTCAATGAATTTATAACAAATATTAACTTTTTTTTGCTAAAAAGAAGGGACAGTATGAGCGACTGTGTTTCTTCTCTGCGTATTTTTTGCTAGATTGGCATGTATATTTATTAATATAAGGTGCAAGTGAACGCTTGCAGATAATAGAAGTATGGAAGATATAGAACTTGTGATCCTGAACGACGATGGTGCTGACAAGAAGTCAGAGGAAGGTAATCATAAGGTAGATATGAATGGTGATGACGGAAACCCAGTAGATCCGGACGATGAAATCGACTTTTTTGTTGATGAGTTGGAGGATGTTCAATCGCAGGATGACGATGTGATTGAAGGTGATTTGGTTTCTGATTCCAAGTCCGATTCTGCGGGAGCACAGGTTGCTGACTCAAGCAAGGGGACGGCATTACAATCAATGGGCGGCGGCGTTCAAAAAGCGGGCGGCGCATTCGGTGAAGAAGGCGGCCCCGGTATTGGTAAGGGCCGCATGGGTGAGCGCATGGTTGCCATGGGGCTTATCACAGAAGATCAGCTTAACGTTGCCCTGCAAGAAAAGAAGATCTCCGGCAAGATGCTTGGTGAAATTCTTGTTGAACTTAGTTTTATTGAAGAAGATACGCTGACGCTGTTCTTGGCAGAAAGCTCAGGATTTGGGGTTTTTGACCCAAGGAATACGATTGTGGATGGTGAAGCGTTATCGCTTCTGGACAAGGCCACCGCCCAGCAGCACCAGATTCTACCAATTTCATTTACCGAGAGTGCCATTTATGTGGCGATGTCCGACCCGTACGATGTTGTTGCGCTGGATACGCTTAAAAGATTTCTGAAGAATAAAAACCTTCAAATTAAACCGATGGTAACAACATCGGCGATTTTGTCTGAAGCAATTGATGCCTCTTATGGCTATGCCAGTTCGATTAAAGATATTTTAGATGAGTTGGAAGAGGGAACAGAGCAAAAAGATGTAAGCTCTTTGAGTGAAAAAGAGGCATTCGCACACCCGATTGTACGTTTGGTGAATGCGCTTGTGTTCGATGCCGTTAAAATTGGTGCGTCTGACTTGCACTTTGAGCCAGAAGAAAACTTTGTGCGCTTACGCTATCGTTTGGATGGTGTTCTGTTTACCGCGCAGATACTGCACAAACAGCACTGGAACGGTATATCACAGCGTATCAAGATTCTGTCTGAAATGAATATTGCCGATAAACTAAGCCCGCAAGATGGGCGTTTCGGTTTGAATATAGGCGGGCGCGAGGCTGATTTCCGTGTGTCCTCTTTGCCAACCGTTCATGGTGAGAATATCGTCCTGCGTGTTTTGGATAAAAGCGAAGCCATTATGCCGATGGAAAACCTTGGCTTTAGCGCTGAAAACAGGGAAAAGCTGAGTATCGCGACATCCAAGCCAGAGGGAATCATCATTGTTACAGGCCCGACAGGAAGTGGTAAGAGTACATCACTTTATTCGATCTTGAATGAAATCAATGATGTCGAGGTCAACATACAAACATTGGAAGATCCGGTTGAATATTCCTTGCCGATGATTCGCCAAACACATGTGCGTGAAGGTGTTCTGGAGTTTGCGGACGGTATTAAGGCTTTGCTACGTCAAGACCCTGACATCATCTTTATTGGTGAGATTCGCGATCATATCACGGCGGAAATGGCATTAAAGGCTGCGATGACGGGACACCAAGTTTATACATCGTTACACACCAACGATTCGTTTGGTGCGATACCGCGTCTTCTTGATCTGGGGTTAAAGCCCGGCATGCTTTCAGGCGCGATTATCGCTGTATTTGCACAGCGTTTGGCGCGTCGATTATGCTCCAGTTGTAAGCAGGAACATGTTGCAACGCCCGAAGAGTGTCATATCATGAAGGTTGATCCAGCAACCCCCCCTGAAATCTTTAAAGCAAAAGAAGGTGGATGTGATATGTGCAAGGGCGCGGGGTATAAGGGGCGCGTTGCGGTGGTCGAAATTTTGTTATTTGATGAAGAGTTGGATGAATCACTGGCGCGTAATGAGTCAAAAGCTGAATTAAAGGCACTTGCTGTAAAAAAAGGCTTCAAAAATATGAAGGACGATGGCATTCTAAAGGTACTTGAAGGTGTTACTGATTTTGCCGCCCTTTCTAAAGTGGTGGATTTAGATAAGTAACCAGTGTCATGTCTTTTGAGCTCGCCAATCCATGTTTCCTTAAAGGGGCAATGTCATAGAACGCTATAAGTACAGAGCCGTTAATAACAAAGGTCGTCCGGTCAGGGGGACTATTTCCGCTTTGAATGAAGTGGATCTGTATAACCAGTTGCAGAGTGCGGGACTGGAGCTTGTTCAATGCGCAAATCTGAGCAAGAAAAAGACTAAGCTTCCCGGTATCAGCTTTAATAAAATTAAATTAAGGGACTTGATCCAGTTTTTTATTCATATGGAGCAAATGCAAAGCGCGGGTGTGCCGCTGCTTGATGCGCTGTCAGATATTCGTGATGGCTCAGAAAATGATATGATGCGCGATATGATGAGTGAGATACACCGTGATGTACGCGATGGCTCGGCTTTGTCGGAATCGATGGAAAAACACGGTAAAGTATTCAAACCTCTTTATATTTCTTTGATTAAGGCGGGGGAAGATACAGGGGATTTAACGTCATCCTATCTACAGCTTGTGTCTTATCTGAAATGGGTTGATTCCATGCAGGCCAAAATCAGAAAAGCAACGCGCTATCCGATCGTCGTGACGGTTGTTGTTGTGTTTGTGATTGTCTTTATGATGAGTGTGGTCGTACCGCAAATTGTCGGGTTTTTGAAATATTTGGATATTGAACTGCCTTGGTATTCTGTTTGGTTGATTGCGACATCAAATTTCTTTGTCGAACCGCAATTTCATCTGCTTGGTTTGCCCGTTTATGGGGCCATCATATTTTTTGTCGTGCCGCTTGCGCTGATTGCGACGTTTATCACATTGAAACGTTCATCAGAAAACATCGCGTATCAGCTTGATTCGTTATATTTGAATATGCCAATCGTCGGAAATTTGATCAGAAAGATAACAATTGCACGTTATGCACAGACTTTTAGTGCATTGTTTTCGAGCGGAATCGACGTGATAAAGGCGTTAAAATCGGCAAGAAATACGGTGAGTAACCGAGTTTTAATTGATGCGATGGAGGGGGTTGAGGCCTATGTCCAGTCAGGAAGTCCGCTCTCTGATGCGCTGAATGCTTCGGGTGAATTCCCTAGCATGGTTGTGCGTATGGTTAAAGTCGGGGAGGAGTCAGGTAACCTTTCTCCGGTCTTGGATCAGGTCTCAGAATTTTATACAAAGGATGTTGATGAGGCGATCGAGGGATTAATTGAGATGATTCAACCGATGTTAACCGTTATACTAGCATCGGTGATTGTCTGGATCGCTGCAGGGTCGCTCGGCCCCATCTATATCAATTTGGGTAACATGGTCGATTTTTAATTTTTATTTGAGTGTTTCAATAGTATGTCTTTATCAATCCTAACGCCGTCGCGAACAATTCTGATGATATCGGATGATGCTTTATTCATCTATAGCATCAGCTCAAAAGGCGTGAAAATGATTGAGGCTGTTCCTTGGTCAGCTGAGAATTTCGAAGGCAATGTTGCGCTAATTATATCTAAAGAATGCGGCGGTAAGCCCGTTCTTATTATGAATGATATGGTGGAGCAGCATTATCGGAAGGAAAAAATCCCACGTGTGAGCATGTTGGATAAACAAAATGTTGTAAAAAGAAAACTGAACGTTGCCTTCCCTAATTATCCTGTGCGCGCGGCTTTACCGCTCAAAGAAAAAATTGCCAAAACAGATAAATCTATGGCGGGCAGTGTCTATATTTTTGCAGCCGTCCCTGCGAGTGAAGCGTTTAAAAAGACAATGGCTGCGGCCACGAAGTCATTAGCGCCGATTGCCGGCTTCTCGCTTCTGCCGATTGAAGCGTCAGATATGATTAAAAAGCTTGCCGACAAGCTTGCGCCGAAGGGCGAGAAGAAAGCCAAATGGACAGTTTTTATCGGGCAGCATCAAGGCGGCGGATTGCGTCAGATTGTTATTAAAAACGGTGAGTTAGCGTTAACACGTATGACGCCTATCGTTGAAACAGATGATGATGCGGCGCTTTGGGCTAATGAGGTTAATCAAGAGTTTCAAGCAACGATGAGCTATTTGTCTCGTTTTGGGTTTGATTCGTCTGATGGCTTAAATGTGATTCTTATAGCTGACCCGTCAGCTGGTGATATCGTAAGTGAGCTTATTGATGTGCCGTGTAATTTTCATGCGATGCCCGCTGATGAGGTTGCGCGCCTTCTGAAATTATCCTTGGGCTCACAAGATGCGCCAAACCTTGCGGATGGCCTGCATGTTGCTTGGATCGGACGTAAGAGTAAATTTATTCTCCCGATGAAGGCCAAGCAGATTGATAACGTATCGCAGCCCAGACAGGTTGCGATGGTGGCATCGGTTCTCTTGCTTCTTGGTGGTTGTTTTCAGGCTTATCAACTGCTCGATTATTATCAGAAACTGACTGAGGGGCAGGAAAATGTTGGATCAATATCGCAAAGAAAAGCGCAACTTGATCTGCAATATGAGAAGGAAATAAAAAGAAAGAAAGATCTTGGTTTTGATATCCAACTTATCCAAAGCTCTCTTGGGGTGCAGGAACAGTTTGAGAAGAAACAAATTCCGGGAATTCAGTTGTTCTATAAGGTTGGTAAATCCCTTGGCAAGGACATGAAAATTGATCGTATACAGGTCACGCGCGGCAAAATGAATTTGACACGACGTTTTGTTGATAATGATGCCAAACCACCATTATTTATGGCCAGCATGCAGATGTCTTTTCCAAGCACAACCAATGCGGAGAGAGGCAATAAGGAGGTTGAGGACTTGCGGACACGTCTGCAGCAGGAATTGCCTGATCATATTGTAAAGGTGTCTAAGCTATTAGAAGATTATGAATATAGCGAAGAAATTGTTGTTGAATCGGGGAATGGCTCTGAGAAGTCAACAGCGCAAGACTATATCGCAGAACTTAGTATTGAGGGGCCACCGGTAGAATGATTCGGATTATTGGAATAAAACGGCTGGTTATTTTGCTCGTCCTAATTGGCACAAATGCTTTTTTGGCATCTGTTATCTATATGTATGTTTTACCTGAAAAAGAAAAAACAGATCAGGATTTGACTATGTTGCGCGGCCAACTGAGTAGTGTTGAGGGCGACATTGCAAAAATGCAGGTTGAGTTTGCACAATTGGAGGAGCGACAAGCGCTCTTTGATAAACTTAAAGCACACGGTTATTTTTCCACGCAAGATCGTGGTGATGCAAAACAGCTTTTCAGTGATATTCAAGAAAAGGCGAATGTTGTTTCTGCTGTGGTCAGTGTTAAGTCAGGTGTTATTGAAGAAAATGCTGAAGCACAGAAAGCTAATCATAAAGTGTTGATGAGCCCGATAGATATTCAAATTAAGGCGTTTGATGACGGGGATATTTATCGCTATATCAACCTTATAGAAAAAATGTTCCCCGGACATGTGTCATTGGACGGCATCACCATGAAGCGTAGCAGAGACGTTACGGCGGCGTTGTTGCGCGCGATTGCGAATGGGGCTAGTCCCGAACTTGTGACTGCGGATATTCGTATGTCATGGCGCACCATGATTCCAGAAGATCAGGTGATACTGGATACGGGGTTAAAGAGATAGGATGAGGGAAGGAGAGAAAGTGATGAAAAGTTTCTATATCGTCGTTGTTTTTGCAATTCTCGCATTGGTGATCTCACCGTGTCGTGTCTATGCTCAGGATGAAGTGAATGTTCAGGACGGTTTGGAAAACGTTCCTCCAGAGCCCGAACAAATGGAAAATAGTGATGATACGGGCGCTAATTTAATTGCGGACACCGCGGGTGAAACGGCTGTTGTTGACACGCCGAAGCCCGTTCCGGTGGTGAATGAGGCTACGCAGATTGATACCGTGATGGATGGGAATAATGAAATCTCCATCGAAAACATGCCGTCTTTGTTTTTTACATTTTGGCAGCATCGCTCTATTATTGATGCCAAGAATAAGCGCGGCGTTGTGCGCCCACCCACACAGGCAGAACTAGAAGCTTTGGAGAATGGTGAGAGCCTTATTCTTGAGCCTGAAAAGCGTGATATTACACTGGGTGGAATTGTTTTTAAGGCCGAAGGCGACTGGACAATATGGCTCAATGGGGAGCGCGTTACACCGACGGCTGTTCCTGAAGAAGTACTCGATTTGCGGGTTTATAAAGATTATATCGAGGTGAAGTGGATTGATAATTTAACCAACCAGATTTTCCCTTTGCGTTTGCGCGCACATCAACGCTTTAATCTGGATCAACGCATTTTCCTTCCCGGCTAACATGAAATAAGTCAGTACGTGATATGAGTCCGAATACAATTTCTCTATCAATAAAAGATGTGTCTGTTGCTTATACGGATAAGGCTGTTATCGAGGATATTAATCTTGATCTGCATGCGGGCGAGATTTTTGGTCTGATGGGGCTGAACGGTGCGGGTAAAACCACATTGATAAAATCCATCCTTGGCCTGCGCGAGCAAAGCGCCGGTGATATCTTAATTTACGGCAAGGATAAGTCTGACCCAAGCAGTAAATCCAGATTGTCCTATTTACCTGAGAAATTCGAGCCGCCATGGTTTCTAACGGGCATGGAGTTCATGAAATTCTCGCTTCAACTTTACAAACGTTCCTTTGATAAGGCGGCCGTTGTGGAGGCTGCGGAAAAGCTGGCGCTTGACACAGATGCTCTCGGGCGACGCATGAATACTTATTCCAAAGGGATGCGACAAAAGCTAGGTTTGATGGGGACTTTGTTAACAGAATGCTCGCTGTTTATCCTCGATGAACCGATGAGCGGCCTTGATCCGCGCGCACGTGCATTGGTCAAAAAAATGATTGCTGATATCAAAAATAAAGAACGTACAATTTTCTTAAGCTCGCATATCTTGGCTGATATGGATGAGATATGTGATCGCGTGGCTGTTTTGCACGATGGTAGAATTCGCTATGTCGGCACGCCTAAGCAGCTGAAGGAAGAAACTAATACAGATAATCTTGAACAAGCTTTTCTTGAATTTATTGAGGATAAGAACTGATTGTGATAGAATTTTTGTATTCTTCAGGCGTTTGATTCGCCGCCATTCTTTTTGTGAATTCTCACAATTTCTTTGAAAGATAAATGATAATGTCTGTGTTACGATTCTCTGGTTTTTTGCTATGTATGACTTGCCTTGGCACTGTGGGGCTTTCAGCTTCGGTTCATGCACAAGATGAACAAGTGCCGCAAATAGTTGATAGCTCTACTGTTGCCGTTCCCGATACGGGGGAGCTTAATACCGTTAATGAAGACCGTTTGAAAAAGGCAGGGTCAGCCTCCACACGCACAATATCGGCACCCTCAGCGTTATCACCTGAAATGAATAATGATGATTTTTTTGATGCGAACGACCTTGTTCCGCAAGGTGAAATGTCGCATGACGGGCCGATTAGGGTCGACCCTTCGACGCAGCCGGCCTCTAAATATATTGTCGTGCAAAAAAATTATGATGCAGGGTCTAAAACGGCGCAGTTGGTTTCCGCTGAGCGTGCCATGAAGCTGGGGCGCTATGATTCGTCATTGCAATTATTTGATGATTTATATGCGGCGAACGAAAAAGATTCGCGTGTCTTAATGGGGCGCGCTGTTGTGTTGCAAAAGCTTGGTCGTTTTGATGAGGCGATGGGCATGTATGAAAAATTGGAGAAGGTAGAGCCTGATAATGTCGACGCGCAGGTTAATATGCTTGGCCTGCTTGCGACGCGCTATCCTTCTGTGGCGTTGCGCCGCCTGCTTGATTTACAAGAAAAAAACCGTAGTCATGTCGGGCTAATCGCACAAATTGCAATTTCCTACGCCAATATTGGCGACATGGAATCCGCGTTAAAGTATTTGGGTATGGCCGCGAGTATGGAGCCGAATAATGCTAATCACATGTTTAATATGGCGGTGATTGCTGATCGTGGCGGTGATGAAAAACAAGCCGTACAATATTACGAAAAAGCATTGGAAGTGGATACTATTCACGGGGCAGGGCGCTCTATTCCACGTGACTCTGTTTATGAAAGGCTTGCGCAAATCAGGTAAGTCTGAAGAGCTCGCCGTGTCATTATGCTATTGATGCCAGAAATATTTGTAACATTCTTTCTCGGTTTAATAATGGGCAGTTTTTCAACTGCGCTGATTTATCGTGTTCCCAGAAAATTATCATGGACGGTTGAGCGTTCCTCTTGCACAAATTGTAAACAAAATTTACGTGCTTATGATCTTGTGCCTTTGTTTTCATGGCTGTCAACGATGGGGCGGTGCCGATATTGTAAGGCATCAGTTTCCTATAGCTACCCTTTGATTGAGCTGGTTTGCGTCGCTATGGCGTTTGCGATTTACTGCGTCTTTGGTTTTTCAATCGAGGCATTATTTGCATTGGCGGCTGTGCCGTTTTTAATGGCGTTGTTTGTGATTGACCTCAGGCACATGATTTTGCCTAATCAACTGGTTTTTATCCTGTTGGTTATCGGCTTGGCGCGATTGTTCTATTTTTCAATATCAGGTGTTTTTACAAAAGCACCTGATATGTTTGTAACGTATTTCGGCGGTGCGATTCTCTATGCGGCGATTCCATGGTTGATGGGCATTATTCTGACGAAGATTCTAAAAAAGGATAGTCTGGGTTTTGGCGATATAAAGTTTTTCTTCGTATCAGGAATGTGGCTTGGTTTGAGTGTGTTGCCGTTTTTTCTGATGTCATCGGGAATACTGGCTATTTTGTTCGCTTTGCTGTGGCGCGCCTTGTTTAAAAAAGAGGTTTTTCCGTTCGGCCCGGCACTGATTATCTCTTTTTTCGGTCTTCTTCTATTTCAAGGTTCTTTTTTGGTTCAAAACTGGATACTATAAATCAACGCAATGTTTACGTTCTTTTCACTTTCTTTCGGTAAAACATATAACGGGGCATATACATAAAGAGGAGCACAACCTGTGGATCTAACACAACTTCTAGCTTTTACCATGCAAAATGATGCATCTGACTTGCATTTAAGTTCGGGTAACCCGCCGATCATTCGTGTCAGCGGTCAAATGAAACGTGTTAAAGGGGAATCACTGGGCAGTGATGACATCAGGACAATGCTCTATTCGGTTATGGCGGAGGAGCAACGCGCCGAATATGAAAAGAATATGGAGCTTGATTTCGCGATCGCTCTTGGGGAAAAAGCCAGATTTCGTGTGAACGCTTTTACAACGCGTTTAGGGTCTGCAGCAGTTTTCCGTACCATTCCGACTGAAATTCCGACTATGGATCAATTAGGCCTTCCGCCTGTGATGCGACGTTTCGCCGAATTGGAAAAAGGGATTGTTCTTGTGACTGGGCCAACAGGTTCCGGTAAATCGACAACATTGGCGTCGATGGTCAATCACATCAACTTGCACCATGCAAAGCACATTCTGACGGTTGAAGATCCGGTCGAATTTTTTCACACTTCGAAAAAATCATTGGTCAACCACCGCGAAGTTGGACAAGACACCAAAACATTCTCTCGCGCATTGAAAAGTGCATTGCGTGAAGACCCTGACGTTATTCTTGTGGGGGAGATGCGTGACCATGAAACGATTTCCTTGGCTTTGACAGCGGCAGAAACCGGACACTTGGTGTTTGGTACATTGCACGCGAACTCAGCCTCCAAAACAATTGACCGTATTATTGACGTGTTCCCAAGCGGGGATAAAGAAATGGTGCGTGCCATGCTCTCCAGTTCTATTCAGGGCGTGATCGCGCAAACGCTATTGCGTAAATCCGGTGGTGGACGTGTTGGTGCGTTTGAAATTCTTGTGGGAACGAACGCCGTTCGAAACCTGATTCGTGAAAACCAAATTCCGCAGATGTTCTCTATGATGCAAACCGGTTCTCGCTACGGGATGATTACAATGGAAGATGCTGTTAAGGATCTTTTGGAGGGCGGCATTATTGATAAAGAAGAGGCACGCCATGCTTTGATGCGCGTATCGGATGAAGGACAAGAAGAAGATCGTGATACGGATTATGCCAGTGGCGCGCTTGGTGGTTCTAAAATGTCTGGTGACGATGAATATGATATGAATGCAGGCGGCGATAATGATGAAATTGCTGCACCCAAGAAGGGTGACGGCGGGGGGTATTCATTCTGATGGACAATGCACCACTAATTTTTCAATATTTGAGTGCGATGGGAGAGCATAACGCAGCAGATATGTATCTGACCGTTGGCCTTCCACCAATGTTGCGTGGGGATAAAGATCTCATCAAACTTTCGGATGAGGTGCTGACTCCCGATAGTGTAGAAGAAATTTTGAACTCTATGCTGACCAGTCGCCAACGCCGTGATTTTGATGCTCAAAACGAGCTTAACACTGCGCTGGATATGGGCGGACATGGCCGTTTTCGTGTTAACGTCTTGCGCCAGCGTCAGTTTCCGGCTCTGGTTATTCGGCGGATCGTTTCTGAAATCCCGAGTTTTAGTGAATTGCGTTTGCCGCAAATCCTTGGTGATCTCGCCATGGAAAAGCGCGGGCTTATTCTTGTAACGGGGATGACCGGTTCGGGTAAATCCACAACATTGGCGTCTATGATTGATCAACGCAATGTGAACAGTACCGGCCATATTATTACGATTGAAGACCCGATTGAATTTTTCCACGAGCATAAAGGCTGCGTGGTGACACAGCGCGAAGTTGGCGTTGATACGGAAAGCTTTGCCACGGCGATGAAAAACTCGTTGCGTCAACGCCCTGATGTTATTCTCGTTGGTGAAATTAGGGATCGTGATGTGATGGAACAAGCACTTTCCATCGCAGAAACTGGACATTTATGTCTGGCAACCATTCATACCAACAACTCTTACCAAGCAATTGAACGTATTGTGAACTTGTTTCCTGAGGATTATCACAATCAAATTCGTTTGAACCTATCGATGAATTTGAAGGGGATTATCTCTCAACGCTTATTGCCGAGCATTGGCGGAGGCATGGCACCTGCGATTGAAGTGATGCTTAATCAGGGGTTGGTACGTGAATTGGTTCTTAAAGGTGAGATCGGTAAAATTCACGATGTTATGGAACAGAACAACTCGATCGGTATGTCGACCTTTGACCAGTCCTTGATGCGCTTGTTCCTCGATGGTCTGATTACGGAAGATAGTGCGATCACGAATTCTGATAAGCCTTCGGATATGAAAATCAAGGTGCAGCAATCTAAAATGATTAATGAATCACGCGGGCAGGGCGGTGTTCTTGATGCTGTGGATACATCGCGTATTTCCTTTAGTGAGTAGAAAATAATGCGTTTCAAGCGTTATGCCGAGGTTATACACAGTTCATATACTTAAAAATCGCAAAAGACATCTTGGTTTTTCAATATTTATGCTCTTATAATAACTAGTAGAATCATCTTTCGGCATGTTCATGTCGATTCATTCATAATTAATGCATTTCGCAATGTTGGAGTAATCTGAACCATGTTGTTTTTTAAGGGTCTATCCTCGCGTTTTAGTCGTGGAATTATTTGTTTTTCTTTTTGTGCTGTGACTGCGTTTTCGCTGTCTGCCTGTGACTTGGCCGCAAATTACACGAAAATGGATCGTGGTTCCAATATGGAAGCTCAGGATTTTAGAGACGGTTTGTCGGAACGATTGCCCGAGGTTGAAAAGGCCGATGCAACAGACTCTTCAAAGGGGGGCAGCATTCCTGATTTGCAACCTTATGTGGCCTTAACCCCGTCAGATATGAAATCCGTACCATTGGTATCGGTTTCTGTGAACCAGTCGGTTCCTGTAAAAGATGTGTTGTATGAATTGGCACAACAGGCCAATTACGATCTTGAGCTTGACCCTAATATTCGCGGATCAATTATTTTCACGGCGCGTAACAAGCCATTTGATCAGGTGATTAAGCGTATCGCTGATGTTGCCGGGCTTCGCTATAAATTTGAAGATGGGTTTCTGCGCGTAGAATTAGATTCTCCCTTTGTTCAAACCTATAAAATTGACTATTTGAGCTTTGTAAGAACGAATAAAGGCTCTGTCAGTAACAATGTGTCTGTTGTTTCCGGCGATGGCGCGGATTCAGGTTCAAGTTACTCAGCAACGTCTGACAGTTCGTCAGACTTCTGGGGTGAACTCGAACTCAACCTTGAACAAATATTAGGTGGCGCATCAACAGGCGGTTTGAAAACTAAGCGTGATCCCAAAATCACTGCAGTTGAGCAAAACCCACAAGTCGGTGCAGTTTCTCCGCAGAATGCAGCGGGAGGTAGCGGTGATAATGTTAGTGTACAACCACCTCAGGCCGTTTTGAAGGTTGAGTCTTTGCCTATTGATGACGAAGGTATGCCTAATAACGGTAATGCTGCTTCCAATGATAAGGGCAATGGCATGACCTACAGCTTGAACAAGCAGGCTGGTTTGATCAATGTTTACGCACCGGAAAAAGTACAAAAGCGTATTGGAGCTTATCTCGTTGAACTTAAGAGATCTGTTACAGCGCAGGTTCTTGTTGAAGCCAAGGTCTTTGAAGTCAGTCTTTCAGACGAGTACATCAATGGTATTGAGTGGAATAGTGTGTATAAAGAATTCGGTGTTGGCATGTTTAACCCAACGTCAAACGCTTTGTTTACAGGCGTACTGCCAAGCCCTGGTGGAACGACTGCGACCAACAACAATCTTGGGATACGTTACAGTGGTAACAATGTAGACGCATTTGTTAAGGCAATCTCCGGCTTTGGTACTGTCCGTGCGTTGGCCAGCCCGCGTCTGACTGTGTTGAACAACCAGTCTGCCGTATTAAACGTTGCAACCAATCGTGTGTTCTTTGATATCAGTATCGATAAGACTGATGCGACAGATACAGCGCCGGCCTCTTTCGAAATTGAAAGTGATACATTGAGTGTTCCTGAAGGGGTTCTCATCAATGTTCAGCCGTCCATTAACCTAGATGATCGCACAATTTCGATGTTCATTCGCCCTGCAGTGACCAGAATTGTTGGTACGGTACAGGATCCGGCTGTTCAGTTTGTTGCGGGCGGTGCCGGAATTGTTTCCGAAATCCCCGAAGTGAATATTCAGGAGATTGACACGGTTGTTAAGGTTAATTCAGGCCAACCGATTGTGATGGGTGGATTACTACAAGATCGTACGACCACGCATAATGAAGGTGTTCCGGTTGTCGGTGAGGTTCCGTTCTTCGGTGCATTGTTTAAATCAAAGGAAGATATTGTCAGCAAAACTGAGCTTGTTATCTTCTTGAAGGCGACACTGATTGATAATCCGGGTGATACAATCCATGATACGGATAGAGACCTTTACAAGACATTCTCCGGTGACCGCAGACCTTTGAAACTATAATATTGAGTAAAGTATTGTGATGTCATTGCCTTTGGTTCGATATGTTCTTATAGCCGCCTTTCGTGACAAGCTGATCCTTTCTTTAATGATTGTACTCCTCCTCGGGAGCAGCTTGTCCGTGTTTTTTGGAAGTTCGGCGATTATTGAAAAAGACCAGTTCACGGTTGTCTTTGCAGGGGCGAGTTTGAGAATGGTATCGATATTCGGCTTGGTTTTGTTCGTCGTGTTTTTTATCCGCCGTTCATTTGAAAGCAAGGATATTGAGTATTTGCTTTCGAGACCGGTTGGTCGTCTCAGTATTATATTTTCCTATGCCCTCGCATTTTCAATCCTCTCTATATTGATTGGTCTGTGTACTGGCATTGCCATTTATTCCGTTTCGCCGCACTTGTTTGGTTATGGGCATGTTGTCTGGATTGCCAGTATTATTGTCGAAGCAATCATTATGGTGAACACGGCCTTATTTTTCGCCATGTATATCTCAAGCGCGGCAAGTGCGTGTATGGCAACCTTAGGTGTGTACGTGCTTGGGCGTTTAATGGGGCAGTTGTTGGGAATTGCTGATTCCTCACTCGTTGATAGCAGCGGTGTTTATGCGATGGCTCTACAGCTTGTTTCCTTTATTACCCCAAGATTAGATTTATTGGGGCAGACATCGTGGTTGATCTATGGTTATGACGGATCGTATGGTTTGGTCGAAGCGGTTATTCAGGGGGCTGTTTTTTCGGCACTCATATTGCTGGCGACATGCCTTGATTTCGTCAGAAGACAGTTTTAGATCATGGTGCATGAGCGATGATGCATAAAAAGAAAACAGATCAGTATCTACAAATATCAATGGCCATTGTGCTGTTGCTCAATATTGTTTTCTGGTTTTCAATACGTGACATGCGTGCAAGATGGGAAAGCGTACCGCCACCACCGGATCAGCGTTTTGCCTCAGCTTATGGATTAGGAGATACAAGCTTTGCTTACAGGTTAAATGGCTTGATGCTCCAGAATATGGGGGATGTTGGTGGCCGCACGACGTCATTAAAGGATTACGATTATGACCGTTTGACGAAGTGGTTCTTTCTGCAAGATAAACTAGATCCTGAATCTAATTATGTGCCTTATCTGGCGATGTTTTATTTTGGCGCTGTTCAGATACCTGCAAAATTCACACCTGTCCTTGAATATTTAAAAGTTGTGGGGAGCCGTCCCTACGGTGAAAAATGGCGTTGGCTTGTTTACGCTGTTGAAATGGCAAAAAACAAAATTGACGATAAAGACAAAGCTTTGGAACTCGCGCATATTCTTACGCAAACAAAAGACCCTGATGCGCCAACATGGATACAACAAATGCCCGCGTTTGTCTTGACGGCAAAGGGGGATAAAGAGGCTGCTTATGCGCTGATGGTTGAGATTTTGAAAACCAGTGCCACAAAACTTCACCCAAACGAAGTGAATGCTATGAAGGGTTATATATGCGAACAAATTCTTGATAAAGAACAAGCCGCAAAGAACGCTTTATGTGAAGACCTTCGCTAAAAAACATTGCTTTGACACCTAAAACTGCATTTAATCGGAACCATGGACTCTCTTCGTTTTACATTTTCAGAAGTTTTGTCATTGATTGGCGTTTTTCAGTGCGTTTACGTCCTTGTTTATGTGGGCTTTCGCGCCGGGTCGGCTGTCCGCGTTATTTTGCCGTTCCTTTATTTTATTGTTTTAGGGGCGGCCTTTTTCATTGATCTTGCGCGTCGCCAAATTGCAGAAATCTCACCATATTACGATGTTTTGAGTTGGTCTGCCTGGGCATTAGGCCCGCCATTAAGCGCGTTGTTGATCATACAAATGTCACAAATCAGAACCCTACCATCTTTGGTGAACTGGGCTATTGTCCTTGTTGTGCCGCTCGCGCTTGGTATGTCGCGCGGGATATCCGTTTATTTGAATACAGATTGCCGTATGGATTTGATGTGTCCCGATTTTATGATCTGGCTTAACATCACAGGGGTTATTGCCGGCGCGGCAAGCTTGCTTTTGATTTGGGCACATCGCAATCTGTTTTCTGATATCTTAGAGCAAAAGGCGGGTAAAGAGCGCTATTGGCTTATTCTAGCGCTTATTATTGTGAATGTAGCCTTCTTAGGCTTGATGGCGTTTCACACCACCGGCTATGATTTGAGCTTCAATGCCACATTATCGCGTACGGTTTTAGGCTTGGCCTTTGTGTATCTTGTCTCAACCAGCTTGTTTCGTATTTATCCGGTGGCCTTGTTTATGCCCTATCAGAAAAAATCAGAGACCGATTTGAGCGAAGGCGAAAAGGAAATATCTACCAAAATTGATAGTCTTCTGAAGCTCGAGAAGATTTATCACGAGCCGACATACTCCAGATCCGACCTCGCGCAGGAGCTTGGTGTACCTGAAGCAACAATATCAAAGGTGATTAATATATATTTCAAGAAGTCATTTCCGCAGCTTTTGAATGAATATCGCGTAGAAGATTCAAAACGTCTGCTGCTTGAGACCAAAGCGAGCATTAAAATTGTGGCTGAAGAAGTCGGTTTTAACTCCTTACCATCGTTTAATCGTGTGTTTAAGGATGTTGTTGGTCAAAGTCCGAGCAGTTATCGGAAAAATACGATTAAATAAGTCTTAACAAAACCGCGGCTTTTTGATTATTCGTTTTTCTGACTTATCATTTTATCAGGATGATAATAATGCCTTCAAATTTAAGCCTTTTTTTAAAGAAATCACACATTCTGAATACATATGGGACTGTTACTGAGAGAAAAAGGCGTGTATGATTCGCATGTGCTGTCCAGCACGTTCTTTAACTACTCTCAACTTAACTACAATTTTTACATTTCTTTGTAAGGAGAAAATACTATGAAAACACACATCCACGAATCCGTGCGTGATGAAAAGGGCTTTACCCTTGTCGAACTCGCGATTGTTATGGTTATTATTGGTCTATTGATCGGTGGTATCCTAAAAGGTCAGGAAATGATTGCCAATGCGCAGGTTTCCGCAACTGTTGCCCAGCTTAAAGGTGTAACGGCCGCAACTAACACATTCCAAGACATGTTTGATGCGCTTCCGGGCGATATCACAAACCCGAACGTGCGTTTAACGAACTGTGCTGCTGCCCCTTGTACGACTGCGGGTAACGGTAACTCACAAATTGGCGGTGCGCCGGGTACAATTGCTGGTGAAAACTTGAGCTTTTGGGCGCAGTTAAATGCGGCTGACTTGTTAACAGGTGTTGACGGCTCTGCTACAGCAACTTGGGGGCGTGCGCTTCCATCTGCAAAAGCAGGCGGTGGTTTGACTGTCGGTTTCACAGCAACAGGTGCTTTGACAACAGGTTTGGGAACAGGTCGCGGTGGTCACTGGATCATGTTACAAGGTGTTCCAACAACAGCTGCTAGTGCTGCACTAAGCGGATCAGAAGCTGCGCGTATGGATCGTAAAATGGATGACGGCGCGCCTGGTACAGGTTCTGTGATTGCATCTGGTGGTGCGACATGTGGTACTGCTGCTGTCTACACAGAGAGTGCGGATCAGATTGCTTGTGCGATCAGTTCACGTCTCTAAGAATAAACCTCAAAACTTGAACATAAAAGAGCCTGAAATTCAGGCTCTTTTTTTATGCGTGTTATTCGTTAAAGCCTTAGCTTTTGCTGGCAAGGTTTTTCAAGCCTGTCAATAAATCCATCGGTAACGGCAGAATAATCGTGTTGCCCTTAGAATTACTGAATTCAGACATTGTGCCGAGATAACGCAGTTGCATTGTTTCGGGGCGTTTGGCCAGAATAGTCGCCGCTTGGTCAAGTTGCTTGGCGGCCTGTAATTCACCTTCTGCGTTGATGACTTTGGCGCGTCTTTCACGCTCTGCTTCGGCTTGACGGGCAATTGCACGGACCATTGTGGGGTCAATATCGACATTCTTGATTTCAACATTTGTCACTTTAATGCCCCAGCCCTCTGTCTGGTGATCAAGAATTTCCTGCACATCGTGATTAAGCTGGTCGCGTTTAGAGAGCATTTCATCCATTTCATGCTTACCCAGAACCGAGCGCAAGGTTGTTTGCGCCAGTTGGCTGGTCGCCATGATGAAATCTTCGACCTTATTGATCGCCATGCCCGGATCAACAACGCGGTAATACAGAACCGCATTAACTTTGACCGACACGTTATCTCTGGAAATCACATCTTGTGAGGGCACGTCTTCTGTACGAATACGCATATCAACAATCAAAGCGCGCTGAATACCCGGGACGATGAGCTGTACGCCTGGGCCGCGGTTGCTGGTATAACGCCCAAGAGTGTAAATCACACCGCGTTCATATTCCTGAATGATACGGACGGATGATAAAAGTAGAATAACAATAAAAACGAGTAAAGGTACAAAAAACTCCATAGAAAATCTCCTTAGATAGAATTAAGCGGTAATGGTTAAATTGAGTTTGTTCACGGATTTAATAGTAACCAGATCGTCGGCTTTTAAATCCATTTCTTTTTCGGATGTCGCACTCCAAATTTCGCCGTCAATGCGTGCCTTGCCTTTGTGGCCGTCCCAACTGAGGATCGTCGCCTTTTCGCCAATCATGCCTTCGGTCCCTGTGGTTTTTTTGATTTTATGCAACCAGATATGTACGGCGATAACGCTGGCGACAATGCTGAACTCAACAAAGGCAATGCCGAATAAAACAGGCCAGCCGACAGACATGCCGAACAATAAATCATTGCCCGTATGCAGGGCATATCCCGCATATAACGCGATCAAACCGTTAAAGGCGATCAGGCCAAAGGAAACAACGCCAAGCTCTGCAATAATAAGCAGAATGCCAGCAACATAAAGGGACGTTATCGCGCTATTCAGGTCGATAAATCCAAAAAGATAAAAAGCGGTGATGATACTCGCAATCACGGGCAGCTCCCTCGGTCATAATATTTTAGAATTGAGAGCATTAAAGCATCTTAGCTGCGCCGTGTCGAGTTTTGGTTTTGTGCTGAGCTGTAGTTGTCCCGCGTTTTTTAAAGCGCGCGGATCAAGGCATCACCCATGCCCGCCGTAGATGTTTCAGTGCATCCGTCGGCCATAACGTCAGGTGTACGTGTGCCGTCATTCAGTACGCGTTGCACTGCTTTTTCTATACGGTCTGCCAAAGCACCCTGATCGAGAGAGTAACGCAAGCACATGGCAAGGCTCAATATTGTGGCCAGTGGGTTGGCTTTGCCTTGTCCTGCAATGTCAGGGGCAGAGCCGTGAACGGGTTCGTATAATCCCGTTGCGCCTTCCGCGCCTAATGATGCAGAAGGCAGCATACCGAGCGAGCCAGTCAGCATCGCCGCTTCATCAGAGAGGATATCCCCGAATAAATTATCGGTGACAATGACATCAAACTGCGCAGGATTACGCAGGAGTTGCATCGCGCAGTTATCGGCGTACATATGTTCCAACGTCACATCAGAAAATTCCTTAGCGTGCAGGGCGGTGACATCTTCGCGCCATAGCTTACCACTTTCCATGACATTGGCTTTTTCGCAAGAATGCACCTTGTTGCTGCGTTTGCGTGCCAAATCAAAGGCAACGCGGGCGACGCGCTCAATTTCGGATGTTGTGTAGACTTGTGTGTTCACACCGCGGCGTTGACCGTTGCCTAAATCTTCGATGCCGCGTGGTTCGCCGAAATACACGCCGCCTGTTAATTCACGCACGATCAGAATATCCAAACCCTTGACGATTTCCGGTTTGAGCGTGGAAGCATCAACCAGCGCGTCAAACACGAGGGCAGGGCGCAGATTTGCGAATAAATCCAGTTCCTTACGCAAACGGAGCAATCCGGCTTCCGGTCTGATTTCATAGGTCGTATCTGCCCATTTGGGGCCGCCAACCGCGCCGAGTAATATGGCATCGGCGTTGCGGCATTCTTCCAATGTTTCATCACTAAGGGGCACGCCATGCGCGTCAATAGATGCGCCGCCGACCAAGCCATCGCGCGTTTCGATGGTGATGTCCGTTTGTTCATTGATCCAGCCAATGACTTTTTTGGCTTCGGTCATGATTTCGGGGCCAATACCGTCACCGGCAAGTATTTGTAATGTATATGATGTCATGTTTTTAAATCCACGGTTTGTCAGAGGCTCTGCTCTGTTCAAAAGATGAGATAGAAGTGTTTTTCTGCAGGGTCAGACCGATATCATCCAGCCCGTTTATCAAACAATGCTTGCGGAAAGGGTCAATCTCGAACGAGAAGGAAAATTTATTGCCGCGCGTGATGGTTTGTTTTTCCAAATCAACCTCAATCAATGCATCGGGATGGTCTTTTGTTTCCTGCATCAGTTGATCGACTTGTTCTTGTGGCAATTCAATGGGTAATATGCCGTTCTTAAAGCTGTTATTGAAGAAGATATCGGCAAAAGTCGGTGCGATAACGCATTGTATGCCCATATCTAAAATCGCCCATGGCGCGTGTTCACGTGAAGAGCCGCAGCCGAAATTCTCACCGGTAATCAGAATTTGCGCGCCCTTATACTCGGCTTTGTTTAAAACAAAATCGGGGTTTTCATTGCCGTCATCATCATAACGGATGTTGTAAAAAGCACTGACGCCCAGCCCTGTCCGTTTGACGGTTTTCAGAAACTGCTTAGGGATGATAATGTCTGTATCAACATTGATCATATCCAGCGGCGCGGCGCGTGCGTTGAGTTTTTTGAATGGATCCATGATATTCCGATATCTTTATATTGAGCATGAATAAAACACCAAAATATCTTTAAAATCAAGCTGTGAGCGGATTTTGTTTGGTGGGGCGCGGCGCTGTTAATCGAACTGCGGGCGATCTTCATGCTCAAGATTCTGCGCGGCGTAATGCTGCTCTAGCTTGATGGTTTTAAACGCTTCATAGATTTCAGGATCAAACCAGCCATCGCATTTTTCTTCCATGCGTTCAAACACGGCGGGCGCGTCGTTGGTCAGCCCCATTTCCTTGTGGTGGGCACGTAAATGCGTCCGTCCGTCATAATCCTCAACAATACAAACCAGTCTGACAGGATCGGATATTTCATCCGCGCCCATTTTGTGCTGGCCTAATCCATCCATGCGTTCATGGTGGTTTCTGATGATATCAAGGGCTAAATCCTTAAAAGGGTGATCTATATCGGCAAACTGACGTGCGAAAACGGCGTGACCGATATCAACATGCTCACGCTTTAATGCCTTAATCTCATCGGGAGGGCTGTCTTCATAATCCCAAATTTCGGCAGGCAGTTCGGGCTTGCCAAGATCATGGATCAGCGTGGCGTGGTACATGTTATTCGCAATGCGCGAGCCTAAACCGAGGTTCATGCATGTTTCGCGAACATCTTGCGCGGCGTCTTGAACATGCTTATGGAACACATAATCTGATTTTAAATCGCGTGTTTCGTCATATTCTCTCAATGTGTTGAGATGCTCTTCGATGAAGGGTTTGAAATATTCCTGACAAACGGGATCTGTATCGAAATCAAAGCTGTTTGGCCACGGGGATGGCGCAACATTCTCTGCTTTTATTTTAAACATATCATTCATTTTATTATCCTGCCCGCCAGCATTATTATTCTTATGTCCTTACAATACCGTGTTTTAAAATATTCTGTCAAATAAATCAATATCGTAAGTTGTAATTATAAATCCCTTACATCGGTGAGTTTTCCCGTGATTGCCGCTGCTGCTGCCATGGCGGGGGAAAGCAAATGTGTGCGTCCGCCGCGCCCCTGACGGCCTTCGAAATTACGGTTAGAAGTTGATGCGCAGCGTTCACCGGGTTTGAGTTGATCGGGGTTCATGCCCAAACACATGGAGCATCCCGGCTCGCGCCAGTCAAATCCGGCCTCAATCAGAATATCCGCGATGCCTTCTTCCTCTGCCATGGCCTTGACCAAGCCGGAGCCGGGCACGACCATTGCTTCTATGATATTCGGCGCAACGGTTTTGCCTTTAGCGATTTTGGCAACTTCGCGTAGATCTTCAATCCGCGCATTGGTGCAAGAGCCGATAAAGACCTTATCAATCATGATATCCTGCATTTTTGTTCCGGATTCAAGACCCATATATTCCAGCATACGCTTGACGGCGTTTTGCTTGTTCGGATCATCAAAATCAGATGGGGCAGGGACGCTTCCGGTGATGGAGACCACATCTTCGGGCGTTGTCCCCCATGTGACTGTCGGGGAGATATCCGCCGCATCCAGTGTTATATCCTTATCATAGGTTGCACCTTCGTCAGAAAACAGGGTTTTCCAATAGGCGATGGCCTTGTCCAAAATTTCGCCTTTTGGTGCCATCGGGCGACCTTTCAGATACGCAAATGTCGTGTCATCAGGGGCAACCAAGCCAGCGCGCGCGCCGCCTTCAATCGACATATTGCAAATGGTCATGCGCCCTTCCATAGACAGGGATTGCACCGCCTTACCCGCATATTCAATCACGTGGCTTGTACCACCCGCCGTACCGATTTTGCCGATAATCGCCAGAATCATATCCTTCGCGGTTACACCCGCCGGCAGATCGCCATTAACGGTGATGCGCATATTTTTAGCGGGTTTTTGAATCAGGGTTTGCGTGGCCAAAACATGCTCAACTTCCGATGTGCCAATACCAAAAGCCAGCGCGCCAAACGCGCCATGTGTAGAGGTATGGGAATCACCGCAAACGATGGTCATACCAGGCTGGGTAAAGCCTTGCTCGGGCCCGATAATATGGACGATGCCCTGACGATTGTCTGTTAAATCAAAAAGGGGAACGCCGAACTCCGCGCAGTTATTACGTAATGTCTCAATTTGTATGCGGCTGTCTTCTTCCTCAATCGGTAAGGAGCGATCGGTTGTCGGTACGTTATGATCCATCACAGCCAGCGTGTTTTCAGGCTTTCTAACTGTACGACCTGCCATCCGCAACCCTTCAAAAGCCTGCGGAGAGGTGACTTCATGCACAAGGTGACGATCAATGTAAATCAGGCACGTGCCATCTTCTGATTGTTGAATAACATGATCGTCCCAAATTTTCTGATAAAGTGTACGTGGTTTCATACTCTGCCTTCATACCTGTTAATGCGCCTTGCTAATACGATATAGTGCGAAACGGGGATTTTGTCGAGATTTTGTAAGATTTTATTTGCATCCCCCTGTCTTTATCGTGCATTATTCTAGGAACAATAAAAAATTCTATAAAAAAATAAAGGGTGAATATTATGGCTGATTTCGGATTAGCACCAACATTTCAAAATGATACGGCGCAAAACGCGTATGACGTCCATCTTCTTGTGAACAAGTCGGATGGCACGATTGGTGATCAACAGATGAATTTTTCACCGGAAACAACGCTGCATTTCAAATCACATGGTTTGATGAGTGAGCTTGATGTCGGCAAACTTGAGGCCGATAAAGTGATTTCCGGCGCGGATGCAACAGCATCATATTATAGTTTCAATGACTATTCTAAAGCCGTCACGCAAGATTATAACGAAGCCATGAAGGGCGCGGCGTCTGTTTATACGGACATTATGAATGTCGTTGATCCGGGCGGAAGCAGCAGCACAATGCGTCCCGTTGAAATTGACGGTGTTTACGATATCAATAATTTGAATTGGCAGTTCACAGACCGCTTTTTGGAAACGGCTGTTCAGTCTGCAGAAAATTATGACCGCATGACCGGCAGTGATGAATTGGCACCTCTGATTGATCAAGCGCAAGCGGCGCGTCAGGAGCTTGCAAATGCAGGTGCAAACGTACGAGGCGCGGCAGTAATTTTCTTCTCAGATGTGAAGGCTCCTGCACCGGGAATGGACCCGATTGAAGGTGTTGATCTGGAACAATATGAGATTCAATCAGGCGCAACAGATGCGATGCTGACACAAAAGATGTAAGCGCGATTACTTAACGGTATATAAACCTTTTCCTATTAAGCTCTATTGCAGGGCAGCATTTAGGGGAAGGTTTTTTTTATGTCGCATATTTCGTTAGAAAACAAAGGTATACGGGCAACGTTCGCAACAGACGCGCACCAAAAGCCATATATAGAATTCCTTGATCCGTCTTATGCACGGGCAAGTCTTATCTTATTGGACATTGAGCAAAAGACCATGCATGCCGTTTTGCATGAAGGTGTGTTTTTGATCAGTGAAACGCCGCAAGAATTTTTTGATGCGGTATTAGCCAGCGAAGAGATTGAGCTTCATGCCGATCTTTATTGCGGTGATCATATCGCGCTGCGTGCACCTGTTAAAACGATGAACGGTCAGGTTGGTCGTACAACTGAAGTTGTGACAGGTGATATTGTAAATATAAACGGGTGTGATTACCCGACCTTTTCGGCAGGCGGCTTTGCGATGACGCCACTGGCATAAAGAGAAGATCTGATAGATAGCCTGTATTGATAAAGACAAAAAAAAGAGCCTGTATTCCAGGCTCTTATTTATTTTAGCGCTAAAAAAGTAATTACTTTTGAGCGGCTTTTTTCTCTGCTTTTTTAGCAGATTTTTTTGTTTCTCTTGGCTCGATATCGTGGCCGGTTGTACGCTCTGAAATACGCGCTGATTTACCACGACGATCACGAAGGTAGTACAATTTCGCACGACGAACAGAACCACGACGTACCAATTCAATTGAATCTACGCGTGAACTCCAAAGTGGGAACACACGCTCCACGCCTTCGCCATAACTGATTTTACGCACTGTGAAGCTTTCGTTGATGCCAGCGCCTTCGCGCGCAATACAAACACCTTCATAGGCCTGAATACGCTCACGCGTACCTTCTTTAACTTTCACATTGACCTTGATTGTGTCACCCGGGTCAAATTTCGGAATTTCTTTTGTAGTCTGTAGTTGTTCAAGCTGCTTTGCTTCGAATTTTTGTAATGTATTCATGTGTTTAAACCTTTTTCTTAATTCATTATCAGAACCCGATTTCGAATAATATCTTTGTCTGACATTACCGGCGGTTCCATTTTCTTTTTTCTGGAATTATCCAAGTTGCGCTTCTTTTATAGCAAACCCATCTTAAAAACAAGTTATTTTTTACGATTTTGATAGCTTTGCCAAAGGTCAGGGCGGTTAGCCTGTGTAACATGCTCAGCTTGCTCTTGCCGCCATTTTTTGATGTTTTTATGATGGCCTGATGTCAATATATCTGGGACGCGGTGCAAGCCGCCCTTGGCATCGTTCCAATCGGCAGGGCGGGTATAGTGCGGATATTCCAGCAAACCAGCGGAAAAGCTTTCCTCATCAGGGGTTTGCGCGTTACCCATCACACCATCAAGCAAACGAATACAGGCATCCATCAAAATCATCGCCGCAGGCTCGCCGCCTGATAAAACATAATCACCAATGCTGATTTCTTCAAAGTCATGGGCATCCAGCACGCGCTGATCCACCCCTTCATACCGCCCGCATAAAATGGTGAGGGTTTGTTCGGTTGAGAGCGTTTGAACGCGCTTTTGTGTTAATGGCTTGCCGCGTGGGCTCATGTAAATTTTACGGCCTGTTTCAGGCAGGGAGAGCAGGGCATTTTCGATGATGTCAGGGCGCATCACCATGCCTGCGCCGCCGCCAAACGGTGTGTCATCAACGTTTTTATGCGTGCCGTCCGCAAAATCACGAATATTGACCACGTTATAGGACCACATGCCCTTATCCAGCGCTTTACCGCTCAAAGATTGGCCTAAAGATCCGGGAAACATCTCGGGGAATAATGTCAGAAGGTTGACGTGCCAGCGCGTTGTATCAGTCATGCTCTTTGTTCTTTTTATGCTTCTTTTTTAATGGGACAGGCACCGCAAATAATAATGTCAAAAACAACGAAATAAGCGTATTAAACCACGGCTGTTTTGGTGGTGGTTTGCGCTGTGGTTTTGTGTCTTGCGTCTCGTCTAAAAGTTGTTTTGCCTTGTCATAGTCTTGTTCATAAATATTAAGGCGGACATCGCCTAAGGCTTGTTTTAAAGCCCAATCCGCGTTGATCAGATATTCATCGGCGATAAAGCACGCGATATCATGGTTTTCAAGAAAGCCCTTAATGGCATAAGCCTCGAAGGCTGTATCGACTTTCTTTATTTCTACGAGCGTGCGCTGCGGCATATAACCATCTTAATCAATCTGAAATCTCGCATAATTTTCAAGGGTAATGGTGCGTGAGTCAAGATCAATTGCTGTGATATAGTCATCGTCAAAGGGCACATAATAGGTGCTGCCTGACGGGGGTTTGATTTCCAGCAGGTCGCCCGCGCCGAAATTCTCCAACGCCAGAACAGAGCCGATTTTATCCCCCTGATCGTTCAGGGCATCAAGACCGATAAGGTCCTCAATATAAAATTCGTCCTGATCGTCAATATCGGGCAGTGCTTCACGTGGAACATATAGGGAACATTTGAGTAATTTAGCATCTTCGGGCGTTGTAATGCCCTCAATATGCGCCAGAATAAATTTACCCGCGGAGTTTTTCAAAGTAACGGTGAGCGTCTTATTGCCCGTTTCCTCGGTGAAGAGTACGCCGTTAAGCAAGGACGTATCCTCGCAATAGGGTAAAATTTTGACCAGCCCCTTCACACCATGCGCAGATGAAATCTTGCCGATACAAATGCGCTTTTCTGATGTGTTTGTCGGGCTGGTCATAATTTATATATAAGCAGGTAAGCAGATGCTTATTCTGCAGCCTCTTCTTTTTTCTCGTCTTCAGCAGGCGCTTCAGCAGCAGCTTCTTCCGCAGGTGCCTCAGGAGCAGCTTCCTCCGCAGGTGCTTCCGCTTCTGCCGCAGCAGCAGCTTTTGCTTCTTCAGCAGCGGCTTTCTCAGCTTCGGCAGCGGCCTTACGCTTTTCTTCTTTGTCTTCAAGCAACAATCTGGTTTTTTCACCAGGTGCTGATTTGTTCGGACGGTTTGGTTGAGCAGGCATGTCAATAATACCAGCTTTACCAAGGAAAATCGCAACACGCTCGGATGGTTTTGCACCTTCACCAAGCCAGTATTTTACGCGATCTTCGACCAACTGCACGCGTTGCTCATTATCATCAGTAAGAAGGGGGTTATATGTACCCAACTTTTCGATGTAACGGCCATCACGTGGCATACGTTTATCCGCAACAACGATGCGGTAGAATGGGCTTTTTTTACGTCCGCCTCGGGACAATCTGATTGCTAGTGCCATGTTTTTTCTCCTTTAAATTCAAACATTAAATTCAGATCAGCGGATAACCTCAAAAGTCGGTTATCGGATGATATGAACGTCATCTTTTCTTTTTCTTTCTGTTCTTTTTCGTGCCGCCGCGCATTGGAGGCATCGCGCCGCCCATACCGGGCATGCCGGGCATGCCGCCGCCACTCGCGCCGCCAAACGGATTGCCACCGCCTGCAAACGGGTTCGGGCCAAGCGGGCTGTCTGTCGCAGAGGCCATATCCGCACCAAGTGCATCAGGGTCCATGCTTTGCGCCATAAGCTCCATCTCATCGGCCTTGCCGCCCATCATGTCTTTCATCATGCCCATCATTTGGCCTTTGCCCATTTTGCGCATGCGCTTCATCATGACTTGCATTTGTTTTTGCTGTTTCACCAGCGCGTTGATTTCTTGCACTGTTGTGCCTGAACCTGACGCGATGCGTTTCTTGCGTGATCCGTTCATAAGGTCAGGCTTCGCGCGCTCTGTCGGGGTCATGGATTGAATGATGGCTTCTTGCTTTTTGATGATGCTTTCGTCAAATCCGGCTTCTTCCAGCTTGCTTGCCATACCACTTAGGCCGGGCATCAATTTCATCAAAGAGCCCATACCGCCCATTTTGTTCATCTGGCGGATTTGGGACAGCAAATCATTAAAGTCGAACTGACCCTTTTTGAACTTCTTTGCCATTCTCTCGGCTTCGGCCTGATCGACGGTTTCAACGGCTTTTTCAACCAAGGAAACCACGTCACCCATGCCAAGAATACGTCCGGCAACACGTTCGGGGTGGAACGTCTCAACTTCGCTCCACTTTTCACCAACACCAATCAATTTGATCGGCTTGCCAGTCACGGCTTTCATGCTCATCGCCGCACCGCCGCGTGCATCACCGTCAACGCGGGTCAGCATAATACCTGTGATGGATACGCGCTCATCAAAGATTTTGGCCGTATTCACCGCATCTTGCCCTGTCATTGCATCGGCAACCAACAGCGTTTCCACCGGATTGGTGGCCTTTTTGATGTCTTCGACTTCTTGCATCAATGTTTCATCAATGCTCAGACGACCCGCCGTATCCAGCATGACCACGTCATAGCCTTCTTTGCGGCCTGTATCCATGGCGCGTTTGGCGATATCGACAGGCTTTTGCCCTTCAACAATCGGCAAAGTCGCAATGTTCGTTTGCTCACCCAAAATCTTAAGCTGCTCTTGCGCAGCGGGGCGGTAAACGTCAAGCGATGCCATCAGTACCTTTTTGTTGTTCTTTTCGGTCAGGATTTTCGCGATTTTCGCGGTGGATGTGGTTTTACCCGATCCTTGCAAACCAACCATAAGATAAGCCGACGGCGCGGTGGCGAATTGTAGATCCGCACTCTCACTGCCCAGCATTTCGACCAAGGCATCATGGACAATTTTAATGACTTGTTGCGCAGGGTTCACACCTTTAACAACGTCATGCCCAACGGCGCGATCTTTAATAGTGTCGATGAAGTCTTTAACAACGGGCAGGGCAACGTCAGCCTCAAGCAAGGCAATACGGATTTCACGAGAAACCGCCATCACTTCATTTTCACTCAAAGAGGCTTTGCCCCTTAGCTTTGAAAATACGCCGCCTAACTTCTCGCTCAGTGAATCAAACATCACAATCCTTAAAACATAACCAAATTAGCCGCAGTGAGCGTAAATTCGCCGACTGCGGTGTACCGCTAAGCACTGAAAAAAACAGATTTTCAGTGGAAATTTGGGGTAAATTATGCTTAATGAGCGGTAATGTCAAGAAAAGGTTGAAGATTATGCGCTTCAAGAAAATGCACGGCTTGGGTAATGATTTTGTCATCTTTGATGCCCGCGCGGAAGATATATTTATCACGCCCGATGATATGGCCTTGATTGCCGATCGTCATTGGGGCGTTGGGTGTGACCTGATTACGATTATGGATGAGTCAGAGAAGGCCGACGTGTTTGCGTATTTCTTTAATGCCGATGGCAGTGAGAGCGCGGCTTGCGGCAATGCGTCGCGCTGCGTTGCCGATATTATTATGTCTGAAAAAGGCACAGATAGCTGCACAATAGAGGTCGTTGACCGCATTTTGGAATGCAAGAAGGTTGACGATTTAATCGTACAGGTGGATATGGGCGCGCCGAAACTGGATTGGGAGAATATCCCCTTGGCGCGCGATGAGGACACCCTCAATCTACCGCTTGAAAAAGATGGCGTTGATGACCCTGTGGCGGTGAATATGGGCAATCCGCATTGTGTGTTCTTTGTGGATTCACTTGAAGATGTTGATGTTGAGGGTGTGGGCGCCTATATGGAAGTGCATGAGTTGTTCCCTGAGCGCACCAATGTTGAATTTGTGCAGGTGGTTGATAAAACCCATCTGCGCCAGAAAACATGGGAACGCGGCGTCGGCATGACAGAGGCTTGCGGTTCGGGCGCGTGCGCGGTGGCTGTGGCGGCGGTGCGCCGTGATTTAACGGAGCGCAAAGTGGAAATAGAGCTTGATGGCGGCGTTATGACGCTGGAATGGCGTGAAGATGACGGTCATGTCCTGATGAGTGGCCCAGTGGCCTATGTGTTTGACGGTGTGCTTAATTCGATATAGAAGATATCCAGATTTTATAAGATTTTCCATATGGACATAACGGCACGCGCAAGAGTATGTAAAACCCGACCATGACACAGAAAAACACAGAAAAAGAACCAAAGCTTGTGACCTTCGGGTGTCGCCTTAACTTTTACGAGTCCGAGGTGATGCGCGATCATGCGAAAAACGCAGGGTTAGAAGATGCGATGATCTTTAACACTTGCGCTGTGACCAAAGAAGCGGAGCGTCAGGCACGCCAATCTATTCGCCGCGCGCGGCGCGAAAACCCCGATGTTAAGATTATTGTTACAGGATGCAGCGCGCAGATCGACCCGCAGAAATACGCGCAAATGGCTGAGGTTGATCAGGTTATCGGCAATGATTTGAAATTAAAGGCCGAAAGCTGGGGCTTGCACGCGGATGAAAAAGTTCTGGTCAATGATATTATGTCCGTGACCGAAACCGCCAATCATTTGATTGAAGGGTTTGAGGATAAATCCCGCGCATTTCTTCAGGTGCAAAATGGCTGTGATCACCGCTGTACCTTTTGCATTATCCCTTATGGACGGGGGAATTCGCGCTCGGTCCCTATGGGAGTGATTGCCGAGCAGGTACGCGCCTTGGTCGAGCAGGGCTATAACGAGATTGTGTTTACAGGCGTTGATGTCACGTCCTACGGGCCGGATTTACCGGGTAAGCCGTCATTAGGGCAGATGATCCGCCGTGTACTGGCACTTGTGCCTGAACTGCCGCGCTTGCGCCTGTCATCTCTTGATCCGGTAGAAATTGACGAAGATATGTGGCGTTTAATCGCCGAAGAGCCGCGCTTTATGCCGCATTTGCATCTGTCGTTGCAGGCGGGGGATGATATGATCTTGAAACGCATGAAACGCCGCCATTTACGCGGCGATGTGATTGATGTGTGCAAACGCGCCCGTGATTTGCGCCCTGACATGGCCTTTGGCGCGGATATCATCGCGGGCTTTCCCACAGAAACCGAAGAGATGTTTCAAAACTCCCTCAATATTGTAGAGGAATGCGACATCACCTATTTACATGTGTTTCCTTATTCCGAGCGCGATGGCACACCCGCCGCGCGTATTCCCAACCAAGTGCCTGTCCCTGACCGTAAAGAGCGCGCCGCGAGGCTTCGTGATTTGGGGGAGCGTCAGTTGCATAAATTGATGGATCGCCATATCGGGCAGGAATTATCGGTGCTGGTTGAAAAGGGCGGCACAGCGCGCGCGGAGAATTTCCTTTCCGTCAAAGTGGCAGAAGATTTGCCCATCGGTACACTGACCCGCGTTACGACCACACATCTTGATGATGGTCATCTCTATGGCGATTTTACATAGCGCAAACCCTTAAAAAAACAGGAAAATCAGGTGCGCTTTGGTATTAAAAGTCGTATGATTGCCTTCCATAATCCATAAGGAGTAAATGCTATGGTTTTTTGGCGCAAAAAGAAAAACATCGAGACGCAAGACCAAGAAGATAAAGATCAGGAATTGATGCATCCAGCCGGTGAGCCGGAATTGGAACCATCGACAGATTACGATTCTGACCTTGCGGATGATAAAATCCAATCTGAATTACATGAAACTGAATCCGATGTGATTGATGAACTGGATATCACGCCCACGCCTGAACCTGATGCGACGCCGCATCATGAAAGTGCGACAGAGCAAGATGATAACCCTGATATTGACCATTCCAATGAAGGGGGCTGGTTTTCGCGCCTGAGCAAGGGGCTTGGGAAGTCTACGAATAAAATTACGCAAGGTTTAAGTGATATCATCACCAAATCAAAGCTGGATCAAGACACACTTGATGCTTTGGAAGATGTGTTGATTGAGGCGGATTTGGGCCCGAAAACTGCGGCGCGCGTGATTGCGGAGTTCTCCAAGGATCGGTTCGGTAAGGATATCAGTGAAGAGGAAATTAAGGCGGCGCTGGCGGAGACAATGACCAAAATCCTTGAGCCAGTGGCCAAGCCTTTATCCATTGATAAGCCTGAAAACGGACCGTTTGTTATGCTTGTTTGCGGTGTGAACGGCGCAGGAAAAACAACCACAATCGGTAAAATGGCCAAGCAGTTCCAAAAGGAATACGGCAAAACCGTTATGATTGCGGCGGGCGATACGTTCCGCGCTGCGGCGGTTGAGCAGTTGGGCGAATGGGCAAAGCGCAGCGGCGCAGCCATGTTCTCACGCGATATCGGTGCAGACGCGGCCTCTGTTGCGTATGAAGCCTATGAAAAGGCCAAGGCCGACGGCACAGACATTTTGATGATCGATACCGCAGGGCGTTTGCAAAACAAACAAAACCTGATGGCGGAGCTGGAGAAAATTGTTCGGGTCTTGAAAAACAAGGATGAAATCTTGCCCCATGCAACAATCCTCGTGCTTGATTCAACAACAGGCCAGAATGCTTATTCGCAGGTTGAGATCTTCAAAGACATGGTTGATGTCAGTGGTTTGATTGTGACAAAGCTTGATGGTTCTGCCAAAGGCGGGGTTCTTATCGGGCTGGCGGATCAATTCGGTGTGCCTGTCCATGCCATTGGTGTGGGTGAGGGGATCGCAGATTTACGCCCCTTTACCGCGCGCGATTACGCCAATTCCCTGATGGGGTTAGAATCGTCATAAATTCATACGCTTATACTGAGTAATTCATTGAATTTTAATACAAAAATGGCATTATGAAATCATGGTACATAAGATAAAGAGCTTTAAGCCAAAGCGCTATAGCGATGCAGATGCAGCGTTCGGAGCGGTGCAGGCGATATATGATGCGCATGTGCAATATTTGCGCGATAGTTTCAAGGCATATTGCGATGATGAGTCTGTCCCAAAGGTGCGGGCCTATTACCCGTATGCGCGGGCAAAAACCGTTCAGGCAAAACGTGCAGACAGCCGTTTTTCCTATGGGTTTGCGCCAAAACCCGGTTCGTACATGACGACATTGACGCGCCCTGATCTCTTCGGGGAATATTACCGTGAACAATTCAGACTCCTTATTAGGAACCATGACATTTCCATTGAAATTGGCGTTAGTGATACACCAATCCCGCTGCATTTTGCCTTGGGCGAGGATTTCTATCTGGAACAAAACCTCACTGAGGAAAAAGTCAGCAATTTGCCGAATGTCTTTGATGTTCCTAATTTAGATATTATGGATGATGAAATCGCCAATGGGACATTTACAGTTTCACCTGAAAATCCCGAGCCGCCGCTGGCCTTATTCACCGCGCCGCGCGTTGATCTGAGCTTGCAACGATTGAAACATTATTGCGGGACAAAATCTCAACATTTTCAGAATTATGTGCTGTTTACCAATTATCAGTTCTACATCGATGAATTCGTCACCATGTGTCAGGACATGATGACCAAAACCGATGATCCTGATTTGAAACGCCAGCGCATGGAATATACTGCTTTTGTCCAGCCGGGCGATAAAGTGATATTAAACCGCAATATTGATGAGCATACCGATCAGGAAGATGAGGGCGTGCCCTTATCACGACTGCCGCAGATGCCTGCCTATCACCTGAAACGTGCCGATGGATCGGGCATTACGATGGTGAATATCGGGGTGGGGCCGTCAAACGCGAAAACCATTACGGATCATGTCGCGGTTTTGCGTCCGCATGCTTGGTTGATGTTGGGGCATTGCGCGGGGCTACGCCAATCGCAGCATCTGGGTGATTACGTTCTGGCGCATGGCTATTTGCGCGACGATCAAATTTTGGATGAATTCTTGCCGACCAGTATTCCCATTCCTGCCCTTGCCGAAATACAGCAAGCCTTAGAAGCCGCCGTTGCGCAAGTCACAGGGAATGAGGGCTATGATTTGAAAAAAGTTATGCGCACAGGCACGGTGGCGACAACGGATGATCGAAACTGGGAATTAAAGTCTTATTTGACGCAAAACCGCCGCTTAAGCCAGAGCAGGGCGATTGCCCTTGATATGGAATCGGGCACGATTGCCGCGAATGGTTTTCGTTTCCGCGTTCCTTATGGCACGCTTTTATGCATATCCGATAAACCGCTGCATGGGCAGTTAAAGCTCCCCGGTATGGCGGATTCTTTTTATCGTGAGCGCGTGGAGCAGCATTTAAAAATCGGCTTGCTGACTATGACATTGTTGCGGGATTTATCGCCGGAAAAACTCCATAGCCGAAAACTACGTTCTTTTGACGAGCCGGCCTTTCAGTAAAACAATATAACAGGGGGAATTGGGTGTTTATCAGCGTTTTTGACCTCTTCAAAATCGGCATTGGGCCGTCAAGCTCCCATACAATGGGGCCGATGTTGGCGGCTGCGCGTTTTTTGGATGATGTGAAGGCAGCCGATCACGCATCGGACGGTGCGCATATTCGCGTGACATTCTACGGCTCTCTGGCCTTCACAGGTAAGGGGCATGGCAGCGACAGCGCGGTTATTCTTGGCCTTATGGGTGAAAAACCAGATCAAGTTGATCCTGATGCGATTGAGGGGTTGATTGCCAAAATCACGGAGGAGAAGGTCGTTGATGGCTATGCCTTTGATCCTGCGCACGATATTGTGTTTGATTATGGACGCCCGCTGAAGGCACATCCCAACGGCATGATTTTCGCTCTTTTGGATGCAAATGATCAGGTTTTGTTAGAGCGCACCTATTTTTCCATTGGTGGTGGCTTTGTCTTAACCGCGGATGAATTGGCGCAAGCGCCTGTCCCGACGGCAAATGACGGAACGGAATCCCTGCCTTATCCCTTTAAAAAGGCGGCGACGATGTTGGAACAGGGCAAAGAATCAGGGCTCAGCATTGCCCAAATGCAAATGGAGAATGAAAGCGCCTATATGGGTGCAAACGATATCGATAGCGGCATTGATGCCCTATGGACGGCGATGAATGATTGTCTGGAGCGCGGCTTGAAGAAAAAAGGCATTTTACCCGGGCAGTTAAAGGTCAAGCGCCGCGCAGCGGATATTAAGCAACAGCTTGACGATGAAGCCCATAAAAACAGCCAGACCCCGCATGTTTGTAATGAGTGGTTATCGGTTTATGCAATGGCAGTGAACGAAGAAAACGCATCGGGCGGCAGAGTTGTCACCGCCCCAACCAACGGCGCGGCTGGCGTTATTCCTGCGGTTTTGCGCTATTACCTTGATTTTGTGCCCGATGCACAAACTGATCATATCGCGGCGTATTTACTCACGGCGGCGGCGATTGGCGGGATTATTAAGAGAAATGCCTCTATTTCCGGTGCAGAAGTCGGTTGTCAGGGGGAGGTTGGTTCTGCCTCTGCTATGGCGGCGGCTGGTTTATGCGCGGTTCTGGGCGGCAGTAATGCACAGATTGAAAATGCCGCGGAGATTGCGCTGGAACATCATTTGGGCATGACCTGTGACCCCGTGGGCGGTTTGGTGCAAGTGCCCTGTATCGAGCGCAACGGTTTGGGCGCGGTAAAGGCCGTTACGGCGGCGGCTCTCGCATTGCGCGGAACGGGCGAGCATTTTGTCCCGCTGGATAGCTGCATTGAAACAATGCGCCAAACGGGGCTGGATATGCGTTCGCGTTATAAAGAAACCAGTCGCGGCGGGTTGGCTGTTAACGTCATTGCATGCTGACATAAGTAAAAGGCACTTTATGAAAGTACCTTTATCTCAATTGGTTGGTTGTGTGAGGAAATCAATTAAATCTGTAAATCGATCACAGAACCGCGTCCACGTGATTCTGATGTCTCGGAATTGTCTATAAGGGATTTAAACGTCGTATCTTCAAGCTCTTTGGTCGAATCACTGCTGCTGTCTGATCTTTGTGACTGCGCTGCAGGAGCTTCTTTTACTTGAAGCTGATCTTCGCGTGGGTTTTGCTCCTGACGCTTAACATTGCGGCTATCATCCGCGTTCAAAGGTTGAAATGCCTGAGAAGCGGGTACTTGCTGTTGTTGTCCTGCGCCTGAGAGTGGTGCTGCCATTACGAATAATCCCTATTTCAAAATAGTTAATACATATAAGTATATATATATTTCATTAAGAAAGTCTTTCCGTAATCATTTTCTCATGATTTTGCATAAAGTGCAAATTTTCAAATAAATATGTATTTATATTGCGTTGTTAACCTATTCATAAGCTTTTTATTGTATAACTGGTAAAGATGAAGGGGAACCTGCTATCATAACCTTATTATGGTAGTTGGTTTTCAGTTTCGAGCAAGCCGTAAGGTTTATAAGAAATAAGAATAAGGACTGTGTAAAAAATTTAGTGAAACAACATGATAATTGTGGGGCAAAAATCATGGATACGAGTATAGTAGGGAGTACACACAGGCCGGTATCGATTGGGGTACAGCTTGGTGAAGTAGACAAATTATATTATCTTGCGAGGGATAAGAAACCTGAATCACGGGCTATTCTCACGCATGAAATAGGGGCAATTCTTGAAGCTGACGTGACACCACGTGAAAGCGAGATGGTTGCCGATGTCTTGATTGAGCTTTTAAGACAGGCCGAGAGCGATCTGCGTCAGGCCTTATCCGAAAAATTAGCCGTTATTGATAAAGTACCGCTTCGTTTGGTTCTTCAACTGGCGAATGATGAAATCAATATTGCCAGACCTGTTTTACAACACAGTGAAGTGCTTGGTGAATTTGATTTGATGTATATCATTAAGTCCAGAACACCCGAATATTGGCAAACAATCGCCATGCGCAAAAATTTGAGTGATCAAGTGATTGATGTGCTTGCCGATACGCAGGACTTCGAAACAGCGTTGGCTTTGGCGGAAAACACAGAAATAATGTTAACGCAGCATGCGATGACCGCTTTATCAGATATCGCCAGAGAGTCTGATGTTCTTGCGATGCCGTTATTACGTCGTTCGGAAGTGCCGAGTGACCTTGCCATGGCGTTGTATAAATATGTCGGTGAAGAAATCAAAAACTTTATCAGTACAAATTATGATCTTGATATCGGAACGGTATCTTCTGCGGTGGATAAAACGGTTGAAGATTTCACAGACTGGTCTGTACCCGAAGAATGTATGCCTGAGGCGCATTTGATGGAGGCTGCAAAAGCAGCGAAAAGCAGAGATATGTTGACGGTGCAAGGTATGCTCACCACGTTACGACGCGGTAATCTATGTTCATTTGTTGCACAATTATCAGTGTTTACAGATGTGCCAGCCGAGATGATTGTACGGATTTTAATGCAGAAAAACGGACAGGGCTTAGCTATTATTTCTAAGGCCTTCGGTTTTGAAAAGCAGGATTTTGTTTCGATCTTTATGCTGACCAGTAAATTCTGGAACCAAGGCCGTATGATCGAGCCAAGCGAAATTAAATCTGCGATGGAATATTACAACAAAGCCACGCAGGAATTGGCCATGGAAATAATCAAAGGAAAGCTGGCCAAGTCATAATAAGAATTTATAGACCTCCAACACACTGTTACAGCCGATATTGATGACAATGTCGGCTGTTTTTTTATGATTATTTAAGGAGCGGCGCAACGCCCGGCAGTTGCTTACCCTCAAGCCATTCGAGGAAGGCTCCGCCCGCCGTCGAAATATAGGAAAAGTGATCTGCACAATCAGCATTTTCAAGGGCGGAAACGGTATCACCACCGCCTGCTATGCTCACGCAGTCACCGGCAATGGTTTGCGCGGCGACAACTTTGGCAACCTGATTTGTACCATTATCAAAGGGCTTGATTTCAAAAACCCCTAATGGGCCGTTCCACACAACCGTTCTGGATTGTTTGATTTTATTGGCAATATAGGCAACGCTTTGCTCGCCAATATCAATCGCCATGTGATCGTCGGGAATATCATCAACACCAACGACGCTGTACTCTGCGCCTTGTTTTAACTCTGTCACGACGACAACATCTTTCGGCAGAATGATCTCACAGCCGATTTTCTCGGCTTTTGCCATGATGGCTTGTGCGGTTTCTTGCATGTCCTTCTCGCACAGGGACCTGCCCATAGAGATGCCTTTAGCATATAAGAACGTGTTGGCCATACCACCGCCCAAAACCAAATAATCGACTTTTTCAATTAAATGTTCAAGAACGCCCAGCTTTGTTGATATTTTTGATCCCCCGGTTACGGCGAGTAACGGTTTCTCAGGCTTCTCCAAGGCGCGGGTGAGGGCGGTGAGCTCTTCTTCCATCAGAAGGCCGGCGGCGCATGGAAGGAACTGCGTAATCCCGACGGTTGAGGCGTGGGCGCGGTGTGAGGCGGAAAAAGCATCATTAACAAATAAATCCCCTAAATCCGCGAGGGTTTGTGCAAATTGTAGGTCGTTGGCTTTTTCTTCATTGTGAAAGCGCAAATTCTCGAGCAGGACAACATCCCCCGGTTTTGCAGCGTTAGCGATATCTTTGGCGACATCACCAATACATTGGGGGGAAAATTGTACGGGAATGCCCCATTGTTGTTCCAATAACGGCGCAAGAAAGGCCATCGACATTTCGGGGTTTTGTTCGCCCTCCGGTCTGCCGTAATGCGACAAGATCAAGACTTTGGCCTGATGTTTGTGCAGATACTCAATTGTTGGTTTTAAACGGTCAATACGCGTCGTGTCTGTCACAATGTTATTGTGCTTGGGCACGTTTAAATCGGCTCTGAGCAAGACGGTCTTGCCTGCTATATCCATATCTCTAAGCCTGTTAAAATGCATGGTTACTGTTTCTCCGTTTTGTCGCTTTGGTTAATATGCGTTACTTTATGACATTGTTTTAAGGGATTCGCTCGCCTCTATCAAACGTGAGCGCAGCGGCGCATCCAGCGCAGAGTGCCCCGCATCAGGCACAACCACATAATCGGCTTCCGGCCATAAAATATGCAGCTTATTCGCCGTTCTGATCGGGCAGATCACATCGTAGCGCCCCTGAATAATAGCCGTTGGAATGCTGCGTAATTTTTCAATGACGTTCAGCAGACTGTTTTCCTCGGCAATGACTTCGTTTGTGAAATAATGGGCTTCTATTTTTGCCAGTGCCAGCGCATTTTGTTTTTGTTCTTCGGTGGTGATGGTTTCATAATTGGGCATAAGCGAAGAACACGCGCCCTCATATAAGCTCCAGCGAACGGCTGCGCCCATCTGGGTTTCGGGATCGCTGTCATCAGTTAAACGGCTGTAATAAGCCTTCAGCATGTCGCCGCGCTCGGCTTCAGGGATGAAACTGGCGAATTGTTCCCATGCTTCGGGGAATATGGTTTCCATGCCGTACAAAAACCAGTCAATTTCGTTTTGTTGGCATAAAAAGATACCGCGTAAAATCAAGCTGAGGCATCGTTCTTTATATTGCGCGGCGTAAGCCAGAGCCAGTGTGCTGCCCCATGAACCGCCAAAGATATGCCATGCGTCAATTTTTAAATGCAGACGCAGGGCTTCGATATCTTTAATTAAGTGCTGCGTTGTGTTGTCTTTTAAGCACCCGAGCGGCGTTGATCGTCCCGCGCCGCGTTGATCGAAAATGATAATGCGGAAAAAATCAGGGTCAAAAAACCGTCTGTGAACGGGCGTCGCGCCCGCACCGGGGCCGCCGTGAAACAAAACGATGGGCTTGCCATCGGGGTTTCCGCTTTGTTCCCAGTATAAATTATGTGTGTCATCAACGGCCAGAAAACCACTGGAATATGGCGTGGTTGGTGGAAATAAATCAAGCAGAGGGGCGCGCCGCGTTAGTGGGGCGCTGTGGTCTTCGCTTCGCTTTGATTTTTCAGGTGCCATTAAATATGTTTTAAATCGTTAATATATTGACGGATTATTTATCACAGCTAATAACACAGCTAATATTTGTACGCTAGTGTCAACGGACTAATCATTTAATTTTGGCAGGGCATTACCGGAGTTTTTCTCTCGATTTGATGCTTTATCAGGCGCGGCAACGCGGTCTGGCAAGGCAGAGCCTTTCGGCGCATCGTTGTTGTCACCATCGGATTGTTCGAATAATGTTTCCACGCGTTCCGGGTGGTCAATTTCAATATAAGGGCCGTTATAAGATTCAACCCAGCCACGCACACGAATTTTCTTACCGCTCCAGCGTCGTGGTTCAAATTTATGCTGTTTGAAATCCCTTTCATCAAAGGCGGAAATACCAATGGTGAAGTCATCTTTCCAATTGTGCCCGAAATTCAAGTATAGCTTGTTACGGTGCATTGAAACGCTATTCACCACGCCTTCGACGACTTGATAGCTGCCGATATGCTCTTTGGCTTGTTCGGGCGTCAGGATCGCGTATTTCTCCATCGCCCATAAGCCTGCCTTTTCCTGCCGCGCTTTATTTTCAAGCGCGAGCATCTGCGTGGCCATTTCAGGATTATATTTTGTTGTTCTGACACGCGCGACGCCAAGCGAAAGTAACATGCCCTGAACCCATACGCCGTCTTTGTTGCGTACCAAATGCGCGATATGGTGGTTCATTCTGTTGACGCGTCCCTTTGCTGTGGTGGCGGTTTGGTAAATGGTTACCTTTTGCCCCTTTAAAAAATCATTGAGGATTTCCTGCGCGGTCACGGCCAGATCACCAGGGTCATAAAAATCAAGGTCAGGGTAATCAAGCCCTGCCAAATCGACCAGCCGCCCATCTTCAAGTTTCACCGTCAGGGGGTTCACCACCTCGCTCACTGTGCCGCCGCCGGTTTGGCGCATCAATTCAAAGTCCCCATGGGGCAGGGTGAGTTCTTCCCCTTGGGCGGTAAAACCCAAAAATATAGTGGTAAAAGAAAGAATTATTGTTAATATTCGCTTCATAAAAACCATCAGAACGTGTCGGGGCATTATGATCAAGCGTTTCTTATATATATTTTCTCTTCTTGTTTCAGTTCAACTGGTTGCAGGGTGTTCAACCAACCCCGCAACAGGCGAAAACCAGTTTACGGCCTTTATGTCACCCGCGCAGGAGAATCAAGTCGGCGCGCAGGAACATGAAAAAGTCTTGAAAGAGTACGGTTTATATAAGAATCAAGCGCTGCAAAGCTACGTGAATAAAATCGGACAACAGGTGACAAAATATACCGAACGCCCTGATGTGCAGTATAAGTTTTTCCTTCTCGACAGCCCGATTGTCAACGCGTTTGCGTTGCCTGGTGGCTATATTTACCTGACGCGCGGGGTTATGGCGCTTTCGAACAGTGAAGCCGAAATGGCGGCCGTTCTGGGACACGAAGCCGGACATATCACGGCGCGCCATTCAGCCGAGCGTTACTCACGCGGGGTTGCGACAACCTTAGGTGCGTCGATTTTATCGGCGGTGATTGACAGTTCTGGCGTCACGCAAGCGTTGGGTGTGGGCAGTGATTTGTATTTAAAATCCTATTCACGCGCACAGGAAAATCAGGCCGATGATCTTGGAATTCGTTATCTGAGCCGCGCGGGCTACACGCCAACGGCGATGACTGGGTTTTTATCCAGTCTACAAGCGGAAAGTGCGCTGGAGTCCAAAATTGCCGGTACGCAATCATCGTCTGCCAATACGTTCTTTGCCACGCACCCCGCAACAGGTGAGCGCGTGAGTAAAACGATTGAGGAAGCGCGGCAGTACGCGCAGCAGGGGCTTTCTAACCGTGATGAATATATGCGCATGATTGACGGTATGGTCTATGGCGACAGCGAAGCGCAAGGTTTTGTGCGTGGGCAATCGTTTTTCCATTCTGCTATGGGGTTCAAATTCACTGTTCCTAATGGTTATCAGTTGATCAACCAACCCTCACAAATTATTGCCAAGGGCGCGAATGGCGGCGCGATTATCTTTGATTTCGCACCAAATGCCGAGCGTTACAGCCCTGTCATGTTCTTGAATGATACATGGCTTAAAGGGCAAGGCGGGACAGGAACGGAATCCATCACGATTAACGGCATGAAGGCCGCCGCCACAGGCGTGCAGGGCACAGCCAATGGGCAAGCGGTTAATTTGCAGTTGGTCGCGATCCAGTGGAGTGCGACGCAAATGGCGCGCTTTCAAATTATTGTGCCAAGAAACGCAACAACGGCGCAGCTCAACGGCCTGAAATCCGCGACCTATAGCTTTGGTAAAATGACGCAGAGCGAGAAGAACGCACTTAAACCTTACCAAATCAAAATCATCACCAGTAAGTCAGGCGACACCATCGCTTCCTTATCACGGCGTATGGCCGAAGATGATTATAAGGAAGAGCGTTTTCGCGTTCTGAACAACCTGAATGCAGGGGATAAAATCGTGCCGAACAGGCTTTATAAGATTGTTGTGGAATAAAAATGATTGGCTGTAGTGGCGGCTGTTTTTAACAGGCTAACGTATCAAGAACATCACCCTGATCACTAAATACCGCGCAGATCAAATCGCCACCAAAACCACACCCACCATCAATTGTGGCCTTAATGCAGTTATAACTCACGCCGTTATGATCGGGGTCATAGCCACGGATCACTTTTTCGAACGGCGCATAGGATGTTTCGATATGGTCGAATTTCTTATGCGCCCACCAGAAATTGTCACCTTGATTGCTGAGGGGCTTCTCCGCGTCAATACCTGCATTCACAAACAACATGGGATAAGCCGATGTGGTCGGCATAAAGGCGGCGCGTACCAATTGTGTGGCAAAGGTTTCATGCCCCGGATTATTCTTGAACGATGTTTTAATTTTCGTTGTCCATTGTGACAAGCCAACGATACCCTGACGGCAGGCTTCTATCCCGTCATGCGGACACATACCATAAGCATGGAGCGTGTTGTTTAGCCCGTTACCCAGCATCCAGACCAGCGCCTTTGTCGGATCAGGTGCGAATTGCAGTTGCAGCAGCTTTTGCCACATTTCTTCCTGCCCGCCACGTAAATAAATAATGTCGTCGGGAATCATGCCGCGCTTTGCCAGAACGGCGCGGCGAAAGGCCAGTAATTCGTCGATCACCGCAACGGTATTTTGCCCATACCCCATATAGTTGCCTGTATAAACAATGCGGTCACCAACAGAGATATGCGGGAATATCGTATCATGTAGTTCTGTGAGTTTATCAATTTCACCATGAATAGCGGAAATGGTCAGAATGCGCTTTGCCTGACCTAAAGATGAAAAACGGCTATCGGTTTTTACATTAATATTCAAAATATTATACGCGACGTAAAAAAGAAAAACACGGAAGGAGCGAGAGGAATCTCTCTTAAGATACTTATATAATACATAAAATTAAGGCGTATAGAAAGTATTACCTTCATACGCCTCAATTATAAACTGTAATGTTTCGCAGTGCGCTTAAGCGGCTTTCGCTTCGTCCTCTGCATCAGCTTCTACGACAACAGGCTCAGCTTTGATCTTGCCCATTATGTCCTCAAGCTTTTCTGTCGCTTTGATTTCTGTAATGTGATCAACAGCAGCAACTTCACGGGCCAATCTTTCCAGTGCAGATTGGTAAATCTGGCGTTCACTGTATGATTGCTCTGTTTCGTCATTGTTGCGTTTCAGATCGCGCAGAACTTCTGCGATAGAGACGGGGTCACCCGAATTGATCTTCATTTCATATTCTTGTGCGCGGCGGCTCCACATTGTGCGGCGTACGCGTGAGCGGCCTTTCAATGTTTCTAGGGCATCGTCTAAACGCTCGCTTGAGCTTAGTTTACGAAGGCCGGAATCTTCTGCTTTTGCAACCGGAATTTTAAGACGCATACGATCTTTTTCAAACCCAACCACATAAAGATTAAGTTCCATACCAGCGATTGTTTGCTTTTCAACGCCTTCTACCTGACCAACACCGTGAGCCGGATAAACAACTGAATCACCAGTTTTAAAATCGAAATTATCATTATGAGCCATAACTTATCACCTTTTTCTTCAATCAGAATTAACTGCAAGCCAAAATGGGGGAATAAAAAACGAGCAACCGTGGTCTTTGGAAATGGTTGCTCACAATGCTTTTAAACCGTTCTTATCAACTCTGCATGGTGCACATCATAGCAAAAAAATCGGAATTTTTCAACTCAATACGTAACTAAAACCAAATTATTTTACATAATATTAACGAATTCCTGTACATTTCGCCTTTTTATAGTAGTTTTAGCCATGGAACATAGGTTGTAACGTAACCTATCAATATAACCGTCAATATAGTGTGGTGACATGATTGAGTCTAATTTAAGCCTGCAAAAGCCGTTGGAAGATTATATCGAAACATACGATAAATTGACACCACGTTCGGTCATGTTGTTAGAACCTTTGGTGGATGACGGGTTTGTTTTTCAAGATCCGTACCATAAAGCGCAAGGTTTTCTCGGTTTAAGCAGCATCATAGCCGCGCGCTTTGCGCTCTATGAGGGCAGTCGTTATAAGATGCATGACTTTATGTGGGGGCGGCGCGCGACAACGGCCTATATGTTTTGGTCATTTTCCTATGATGTGCATAAGAAACACATCACAAAACGCGAAACCACGACACATACAATACAAGGGATGAGCGAATTGGTGTTTTCCGGTGGTTCGAAAAAGATATTATCGCAGACCGATTTCTGGGGCGCGCATGAGGATTTCGACGTTAAAGCGTATAAAACGAAGGCGACTTAAGTCTTTGTTGCGGTTTCATCCAGTTTAAAAATCTTTTCCGATGTGTCTATCGTGGCATTCACGCCAATGGGGAAGCTGTAGAGGTTTTTTCCGTGTCCAAAGGGCATATTATGAAGAATCGGGATATCAAGCTCGTCTGTGTGCTCTGTGATGATATCCTTCATTGTGTAGCCAAAGGGGCGTGCAGCGTCCTGTAGGGATGTGAATTCACCAAAAACCAGTGCTTTGACGTCATTAAAGACCTTTAATCGCCGTAAATGCAGAATCATGCGGTCAATGCGGCTGATTTCCTCATTACAGTCTTCGAGGAATAATATGGCGTCTTTATAAAAATATTCGGGCAGAGTCTGAGGCAGATATTGAAACAGACTGAGATTACCGCCGACGAGCTTCCCCGTGGCTTTGCCGTCCTTTAAAATATTGTCTTGGCTCACGGGGTATTTTGCCGTTTGGCCGCTCAGAATATCTAGCAAGTGGTCCATTTGTTCGTATTTATGAACATTCTTGAAGACGGGGCCGTGAATGGTGATCGTATCCGTATGGGCATAAACCGCATTGAGCAGGGGCGTCACGTCACTAAAACCGATCAGAATCTTTGCAGAGCGCTTAAAGGGCGCGAATTTCAGGCTTTCTAGTAAATGTGTGCATCTGTTACCGCCACCTGCCGCCCAGATAGCCTTAATGTCTTCGCGCATCCATAAACCTTGCAGGGCAAGTGACTTCTGCAAATGTGAGCCAGCGGATTGGTTTTCACGCTCATAAGTCTGCGGATGGACAAAAACCTTATAGCCAAGCTGTTCCATGCGGGCTTTTGATTGCTCTATATCATCTTTTTCAACCCAGCTGGAGGGCGCGAAAATGCCGATGGTGTCGCCCTTTTGTAGGGCGGGTGGTTGAATGCTCATTTTTAAGAGGCCTTGCGTTGGTAATAGCCGCCGACAACCTCGTTCTGGCCGTCACCTTCGCCGATGATTTTGAATTTTCGAGTGTAATCATGTTGGAAATGGTCGGGGAATTGCACGTCAATACGATCAAAATTTGAAAATATGCCGCCGAGGGATTCTAAGGTGGCTTCTTTGATTTTGTCTTCTTTCTCGGATTTCTCAAGCACGAAGTTGAGTTGCAGGTAAGTTCCCTGATCGTCCTGACCATGACGCAGCATGAAATGAATAATCGGATTATTCAGTGCCTTGTTCAGCTCATTAACAAAATTGTTAAAGAAGGACGCAAAATAGATGTAATCATCTGCGCCGATCAGATAGTCAGAGTTTTTACCCTCGAGTGATGTAATGCTCTGCGTGCCGTTTTCATGGTTGACGACTTGCCCCATATCTTCGATGCGATAGCGGATAAGTGGGAAGGATTTTTGATGGTAGGCGGTGACCAACATTGAGTTTTGAGGGCCTTGCTCCAGAAAAACATAATAATCAAAGGCGTCATAATCAACGCTGCTCATGGCGTTCTGGTGGGCGATTTCGCCAAACTCTACTGCGCCGTATGTGCATTGAATATCGCTGTCGGGGAAAAGAGTCTGGATGAATTTCTTACTGCAATCCATGAAGAATTCACCGCTGACATTGATATAGGGCAGTTTTGCAAACGGTTCGATATTCTCCTGATGCATGATTTCGGCAATGCGCTGTAAAACGCAAGGGAAGATCACCAAAAGCGTTGCCTTGGTATCACGTAGGGTTTTGAGGAGTTCTTCAACGCTTTCCTTCGTGATGTCTTCGAAAGGCACCATGGTAAAGCCAAAGTAACGATTGAGCGGTTTGGCATTTTGCGCGTATGCGCCGGTGAAATATGATTTCAAGGGGTAATAGACAACGAAGCTCTCGCCCTGTTTCCAGCCATTCAGCTTAAAGGAGTGCAAAAAGCTTTGCGCGAAGATGTTGGCATCGGGGTAGTCAAGCCAGCGAAATGTGGGAACGCCTGACGATCCGCCTGTTGAAATGGTAGTAAAAAAATCCTTCTTGATGATGAAGTGTTTTAAGAATTTACCAAATGTCGGCACCGCGCCGTTTTCCAGTAAATCAACTTTATCGTTCAAATGGTCGGATTTGAATTGTTCGTTGCTTGATCTTAAATCTTGCTTTTCAACAATGGGCAAATGGCTGAAGGCGTAAAAAAACTCTTCATCGCTCAGGTTTTTTTCACCCTCTAAAAAGCTGTCATACTTGCCCTTGTAAAACGGGGTTGTGGTGTTGGCATGGCGGATGATGTTGACCAAATTTTCACGTCTGGATAATGATTTCTTTGCAAGGGGAGAAATTGCAAAGCGAAAGCCCGTGATATTACGCAAAAATTTCATATTCTAACCGTGTTGTGCTGGTGGGATGCGCTGCGCATGGTTTTGCGATCAGCCATCCGCGTTAATTGTTTCGATCAATTCTTGCAAGACATCTTCTGATTTCAGGTTTGCAATCTGACATGTCCCCGCAGCATGATGCCCGCCGCCGCCATAGCCCAGCATTAATACACCGATATCGGTTTGGCTGGAGCGATCCAAAATAGATTTGCCCGTTGCAAAAACAGTGTTTTGTTTGTTTTTACCCCAGAGGATATGGATTGAAATATTACATTGCGGAAACAGCGCGTAAATCACAAAGCGGTTTGCCGCCCAGATGGTTTCTTCCTTGCGTAAATCAAGGACAACCAAATTATCATAGACCGTTGCGCAGCGTTCGATTTGTTCGCGGCATTTCATTTGGTGTTCGTAATATAAATCAACGCGCTCTCTCACATCGGGGAGGTCGAGGATTTCATTGATGTCATTATGGTCGCGGCAAAAATCAATCAGTTTCATCATGAGTTGATAATTGGAAATATTAAAATCACGGAAGCGTCCCAATCCGGTGCGCGCATCCATGAGAAAGCTGAGGAGGACCCAACCTTCGGGTGAGAGAATTTCCTCTCTTGAAAAATTAGCCGAGTCTGCTTTGTCGACGGCCTCCATCATATCTTGCGATACACGTGGAAAGGCTTTTGCGCCGCCAAAATATTCATACACAACACGCGCCGCAGATGGCGCATCAATATTGATGATGTGATTATCGGGGTGTCCCTCAACGCGAGTTGCCTCACTCGCGTGATGATCGAAAGCCATGTGCGCTGTATCGACATATGGCAAGTTGGTTGTGATGTCATTTCCGTCAACTTCAATCAACCCGTCCTGCATATCTTTTGGGTGTGCGAACATGATGTCATCAATCAGGTCGAGTTCCTTAAGCAGGATACCGCAGACAAGGCCATCCATATCGCTCCGCGTTATAAGGCGATATTTTTTTCCGGTTTCCGGCATGATTTTATTGGCATCTTGTGTCATCGAAATAGGCCTTTCCAGATCAACGGCGTGATAGTGAATTAGAAAAGTACACAGTAAAGAAAATAATAACGTTTTAAGACGGATAGGGGAAGAGTCTTAATGCGCCCGCGGCTATTTTTTGTAAATGTCTTCGATGAAATAGAGCGGTCTTTTCTTGGCTTCTCCGAAAATTCTGCCGATATATTCGCCCAAAATACCGATGCTCAGAAGTTGGATGCCGCTGAAAAATGAGATCATAACCGTCAAGGTTGCCCAACCGGGAACGTCCACGCCATCAATCAATGTGCGGATAACGATATAGCCGCCAAAGATGAATGAGAGTATGGAGATCATCAAGCCGAAGAAGCTGGCGATCCGCAATGGGGTTGTGCTGAAGCCTGCGATCCCCTCCATCGCCAAATTCCACAAACCGACATAGCTCCATTTTGTTTCACCTGCGGCTCTGGGCGCGCGGTTATAGGGCAGGGCGACTTGTTTATAACCAATCCATGCAAACAAGCCCTTCATAAAGCGGTGCTTTTCACGCAATTGAACCAAGGCATCAATAGAGCGGCGGTTCATCAGGCGGAAATCGCCTGTGTTTTTCGGGATTTCAACATTGCTCGCGATGAAATTGATGACTTTGTAAAAGCCGTTGGCGGTAAATTTCTTGAACCATGTTTCCCCCTCGCGGATCAGGCGCTGACCGTACACCACATCGGCGCCGGTATCTTTCCACATCTTGATAAGATCGGGGATAAGTGAGGGCGGGTCTTGCAAATCCGCATCCAGAATGATCAGGGCATCGCCTTTGACATTGTCTATTCCTGCGGTCATTGCGGCTTCTTTACCGAAATTGCGCGACAGGTTGATGATCAGGGTGCGTTTATCGCTTTTGCTTATCGCTAACAGCTTGTCCATCGTGCTGTCTGTGCTGCCGTCATTGACGTAGATGATTTCGAAATTATAGGGGAGTGTGTCAACAACCTTGGTGATTTCATCATGGCACATGCCGATAACGTCTTCCTCATTGTAACAAGGGACGATGATAGAAATCGTTTCTTTTTTCGGTGTTTTTGTTGTTGCCATGGTCATTATTCTCCGATCAACAGCCTATAGTGCATTGTCGCGTTTTAAAACAAAAACATCATGCGGAATGATTTTGTCACGTTCAGAATTCATGAGTGTGAGGCTGCTATCAAATTCGACAGTGCTGTCATAGCTGTAGTTTTCCATGTTTTCTTTAAAATTTTCATTTTCCATCAGAAAATTGTAGTAGTTCTTTTTCGGTTCACCCGTTTCAGGATCTTCGAATTGTGGGATGGTGATAACACTGGGTTTATAACGTTTCATGTCTTCGGCAATCATATCAACATAGTGAAACATCTGTTGTTTTATTTGGGCGCGTTCTTGCGCGTCCTGCGTGATTTTGATTTTCTCCAGCAAACCGTTGAGCGGCCAGAGTTGCCCGAAGCGTGAACCGTTCGTTAGGTTGGATAATTCGGGCAATGGCGTGAGCATGTTTTTGAAATCATAGGTGGCGTAAACGTCATTCCAAGCCTTCTCATCAATGATATCAACAAGGGGTAAGGCCAGATATTGCCCTTTTGTCATTTTGAAAGTTTTATAGCCGTATGTGTAACCGAAAAACAGTAAAGTAATCAGGACGCAACTGCTCCAGAGGGCATAGTCGGATTTCTCTGCGATTTCTTTTGCGATGCTGTATACCGCAATAAACAAAACAATCGAGCCATAGCATAAAATGGGTAAAGCCTGATAATGGAACCCCTTATCCTGTAATATATACGGGATGAGGCATAAAAAGCTTAGAACTGTGAAGCCGATGGTGGCGTTTTTTAAAACTTGTTGCGCGGGGCTTTTCAATATCCAAAATGAAATGACAAAGCCGACGGCGCCGTACAATAAATAATAATAGCGATAATAAAGCGGAAACGGACGTTCAATTGTATATATGGAGATGATCTCCGGTAAGAGATTGAAAAATTCCGGCGTTACAATAATGACAAAGGCGAGGTAAGACGCGCCAATGATGAACATGCCCCAAAAGTCAGGGGACGTCACACACGCGCCGATGGATCGCTTGGTATATAAACGGTGGAGGAAAAACGCGGCAGGTATGATCGCGTAATGTGGTTTCAAGCAGACAGCCAGTCCGCCTAATAAGATAGCCGCGGCGGATACAAGTCTATTTGTTTTTCTGTCAAAGGTTAGGCGGTATTGATACAGGCTTAAAGGGATGAGAAAAGAGGTGATGATGTGATCTTTTGATCCGAATGAAATCCCCGCTGTCCACGTAAGCGCCATAGCGCAGGCGCTCAATAATACAACGATATCCGTCGCCGTATATTTTTCGGCGCGCATCAAAAGGAATAAAATGTAATTTGAAAAAAGCACATAAATGGAAACAACAATGAAAACCGAAAATTTAGGGTCTAACGCAGCATAAGTGTAAAGCGGATATGCAGGCAGATAGATCAGAAAACTGAGTGGTGGGTTTGTTTCGTAAAAATCGGTGCCATATTTGCCGCCGACCATAAAACGGTCCAGACACTGCAACAACCAGCCTGTATCAACATCTATATGTGCTTTAAGATACAGAGTTGACCATACACCGATAAATAGAATAAGAATGACGGCAGTGAACGCAGGATGATATTTGAAATCGGATTTTAAGTCTTCCAGCAAATGTCACCCCCTTGTTTTGCACTATAACCAGAGTGAATTTATGCGAGATATTGTTAAAAGTCATTACAAAAGTTTCAGCAAGTTCACGGTGGTTGGTGTTGTGAACACTCTGATTGATTTTACGGTCTTTTTTATTTTACACAATATGTTCGGCGTAATGTTTATTATTGCGCATGTCGCAGCATTCTTCGTTGCCCTGACGAACAGCTTTTATTTCAATGCAATCTGGACATTTAAAAACCTGAAGCGTGACCAGTTGGTCAAACAAATTCTGTCTTTTGTTGCGATTGGCGTGATCGGCCTTGTTCTCAGTACGGCAACGATTTTCATCGCGAACCAATTTATGTGGGTATATTTCGCAAAGCTTGTGGCGATGGTGGTTTCATTCTTGTGGAATTATATTGGCTCTTGGTTGTTCGTTTTTAAAGAAGACCCCAAAAGCTAATTCGTGCTTATTCTTTTATAGACATCGTATTTCAGGATGTATGACCATTCCAATGTCGTTCCCTTGAAATATTCAACGCGGTCAAATTCGAATGGCTTGGTTTTGGTGTAGTCTTCGTTGATGATACGCCGTATATCGGGATTGTCGCCAAAAAATTCCATGAAATTAAAGGCAGGCACCGCACCGATTGGAAGGTCGGCGGCGATCAATAAAACGGATGGTTTGTAATAATCCAGATCCTCGGCAACGAAAGCGAGATATTTCATCTTTAATTGTAACGCCTGTTCGCGTGTTCGGGAATCGTCACTTCTTAAACCCTCTAATATTTGCGGTAAAAACCAAAGGCTGGGAAAGCGCGTACCATGGCGATACCCCATCATGGCCGCAGTGGGGTTCATGATTTCGATATTGCCGTGGAAGGAAAAGAACGTGCAAGGTTTTGTACATTCCGCTTCGAGGAACTTCGCGACCGGTAAGTTTGGTATGTCACTTGATTTGGGAAATTCGGTGTTCATCGGGCTGATGGCATTACTGAGGGAGAGCAGGCAACCAACGGGGATAATAATTTGCAAAGCGGCATATTTTTTGATGATGCCTGCAACGCGGAACATAATGCTCAGGCTTAAGCCGATCATGAAAAATGCATAGGCGGGAACAAGGTGGTTATAAAACCCCTTCATCTGGATGTAATACGGCACTAAACACAGCAGACAGCACCCATATAGGAACATCACGAGCTGTTTTTGCTCTTTCTTTAAATCCTCTTTAAACGCCTCGAATAAGAAGACAGAAAGATAAGCCAGCATGTGAATCTGTGAGGCTCTTAGGATAGAAAACAGATCACCGCCCGAATTGGCATAGAGCGTCACCACATCAGGCAAAATGACAGTGATATAATCGCGGAAAAACATAAAGACAATGGCGACATAAAGAAGTGTCATCGCGCTGAGTATGATGAAATCAGGTTCTTTGAAAAAATTGATCTTACGGTGTTTGATCAGACGCGTAATAAGAAAGACCGTCGGCAAAAGGCCATAATGCGGCTTTATCAATACACACAGCGTTCCGATTATAAAAACCACATAGATAAGCAAGCGGGGCAGCGTAATGCGCTGCATCAGGGCAAACTGGCACAGCATAAAGGGGATAAGCCCCAATATAATCAAATGTTCGCGGTCAGCATAAAAGACCGTTGTGATCCATGTGATGCTGAGGGCATAACAGGCCAAGAAACCGAGCCGCTGAACATCTGTCAGCATTGGAAAGCGCTTAATAATGGCGTGAACCATGATAACCGACAGCACAGCAAATAAAGATGTGACGTAAAAAGAGGCCACAGGCAGCGGCAGTCCACTAAACTTTGCAAACAAAACATGCGGCGCATAGATCATAATGCTCAGTGGTGGGTTTGTTTCATAGATATGCTCGGACATCTTCTGCCCGTCGAGCAAACGATCTGCCGCCATAAGCAGCCACGATATATTGCCGTTGACCAGATATTGTCCCTGAATGACGATGCATGGAATTGCAACGCATAATAGCGCAACGATGAAAGTTATAATGTTAGCAGTTTTTGCATTCATTCGTCAGAAACTTTTGTGTAAACGTCCCATGTCAGCATATAGGGAAAATCATACGGTGTATCTTTGTAGAATGCTGCGCGATCCATCGTCAAGCGATCTGTTTTTGTGTAACGGCTTATCGCGCTTTCAAATTCCGGTGATTCAGGGAAGAATGTCATCAATGTATCGTCTTGTTTTACCTGATCGAGCGCCGGACTGGAGGACAGAACCAAAATCAAAGAAGGGGAAAAGCGATTTATATCCTCTGCCACATAACGGGCATAGCGTAGTGTTGCTGCTTGTTTGTTTTCGGCGGTCAGGGCATTGATGTTTGCCAAAAACCAAAAGGAGGGGAAACGCGTCGCGTATTGGTTGTGTGAATAAAAGGCCAGTTGACTGACGATATCCATATTTTCATAGGTTATGTAGAACGAGCAAGGATGCGCGCAGTGCGTATTAATATAACGCGTGATAACGTTATCCTGATATTCCTTATGCGTCGGGTAATGCGGCCTTAAAGGGGATAGGGCGTAAGACGCAGCAAAAATCACCAGCATAAAAATATAGGGCGCAGAGCGTTTGAATGGCTTTTGTACAAGTTTGAAGAGCAGGACGCTGCTGAGCGGGAACAGCACCGCATATAACGGCAGGCGATGATAGGTAAACCCCTTCATCTGGATGATGTAAATCACCAGCGCTAGACCTGCGCAAATACCCAAGGCTTGTAAAACTGAACGGGAATGATCTTTGAGCAGGAACACACCGCCGAGGCAACAGACAGTCAGTACAATATAAGGCATTGCGGTGGCGTAGGTGCGCTGGGGGGCATTATAATGCAGATAGGTCTGTAAAATATCAGGAAAAATGATATGTGCAAACCCTTGGAAATAGAGCAGAACAACGCCCACATACACGCCCGTTAAAAAGAGGAGGGTCAGTAAATCAATGTCCTTCACAACCCACAGACGTTTTTGAACAACCATGCGGTGCAGGAACAAAAATGCAGGAATAAGCCCGTAATGCGGCTTTAGCAACAGGGTTATACCGCCCAACACTAAGACAAAAACAGTGGTCATGCGCGATGTTTTATACCCATAAGTCAGCGCCAGTTGCAGCAGAATAAACGGCAAAATCATAACGGCTAGAAAGTGGTCACGTTCGCTCAAATAAATGGTCGGGATAATGGTGACGGCGCACAGATATGTCAGCGCAATGATGCGTTTTTCTATGGCATTGAATACAGGGAAAGACTGCAAAAACGTGATGGTCGTCAAAACTCCAAGTCCTGCCCATAACGTGGTCACCCAAAAGAGCGTGTCATAGGTGGGCACATCTAAGGCGTTACTGAGCCATATATAGGGAATGTAGATAAGGATACTGAGCGGTGGGTTGCTGTCGTAACAATCCTGCAATAATGAGCCGCCTTCAAGAATACGCGCCGCACAAATACTAAGCCAAGCCACATCGCTGTTGACGCTTGTCTGGTGCTGGATATAAACCCACGGCACCAAGCAGATTAAAGCGAAAAACCAAAACAAAAACGCAGGTAGGTGGTCCTTGTATGTTTTGGCTAACGGTTCAGCCATCGTGCTCTAGCTGGCCTCTTTTTCCGGAACGTCGTCATCGCCATTATCGTTGCCGTCCTTGTCCTTATCCGAGCCTTCAGCTTCTTTTAGTGAGGAAGCCTTGGTTTTGGATTTCTTCTTTTTGTTTTTTGATCTTTTATAGGCGGGCTTTTCACCGTCTTCGACTGTGGCTTTATCAACGATAACTTCTATCACATCATCAAGATCCGGCACTTCGAACATGGCATCAAGAAGCAAGTTCTCGATAATAGAGCGTAGTCCACGTGCACCGGACTTACGGAGTACAGCCTTCGATGCAATTGCATTTAACGCATCATCGGTGAAGATCAGTTCAGTGTCTTCGAGATCGAAAAGCTTCTGATATTGTTTAACCAGCGCGTTTTTCGGTTCTGTCAGAATAGTAACAAGGGCTTCTTCATCCAAATCTTCCAATGTTGCAATAACAGGCAGACGTCCGATAAATTCCGGGATCAGACCGTATCTGTGCAAATCTTCAGGTAACAGATCTTTCAAAAGATCACCGACAGAGCGTTCATCAGGTGCGAAAACTTCCGCGCCAAACCCGATTGTCGTTCCCTTGCCACGTTCGGCAATAACTTTATCAAGTCCGGCAAATGCACCACCACAGATAAATAGGATGTTGGATGTATCGACTTGCAGGAATTCTTGTTGCGGGTGTTTACGTCCACCTTGTGGTGGTACAGAAGCAACGGTTCCTTCCATGAGTTTCAAGAGGGCTTGCTGCACGCCTTCACCGGAAACATCACGTGTGATTGACGGATTATCAGATTTACGGGAAATCTTATCAATTTCGTCAATATAAACGATCCCTTTTTGGGCGCGTTCGACGTTGTAATCACTGGCCTGTAGCAACTTAAGCACAATGTTTTCCACATCTTCACCCACATAACCGGCTTCAGTTAATGTCGTGGCATCAGCCATGGTAAACGGTACATCAAGAATACGCGCTAATGTCTGCGCGAGAAGCGTCTTACCGCACCCTGTCGGGCCGACAAGCAGAATATTGGACTTCGCAAGTTCAACGTCGGCACTCGTCCCGTCGCCGCCATGCTCAAGGCGTTTATAATGGTTATGAACAGCAACGGACAAAACGCGTTTTGCGGATTCCTGACCAATCACGTAATCATCAAGAACTTGCTTGATTTCACTTGGCGCGGGAACACCGTCACCTGTACGCACCATCTGGGTTTTGTCTTCCTCGCGGATGATGTCCATGCATAATTCGACGCATTCATTACAAATAAATACGTTTGGTCCCGCAATAAGCTTGCGCACTTCGTGTTGGCTCTTGCCGCAGAAGGAACAATACAATGTGCTTTTTGATTCGGATGACCCTGATGAAGATTTACTCATATTTGGAGGCTTTCTGTCCTTTTTAGAATCTTTGTATATTCAATCTGCCAACTGGCGCGGATATGTGCAAGCCCCTATGTGAAGGAATACGTCTTTTTGCTCATATAATCCGCTTTTTTATTTTTGATACTTGAAATAAGGGGCGGTCTGACACATAACCAATGTCATAATTAATGAAAAAAGTTGTTACGCCATGTCCTTGGATTCACTTGAAGACGTTGTAGAGAATTTTTCCCTGTTTGATGATTGGGAAGAACGCTATCGTTATTTGATTGATTTAGGGCGCACCTTGCCGCAAATGGATGATGCACATAAGAATGATGTTAATTTGGTGCGCGGGTGCACATCGCGTGTCTGGCTGGTGCCGGAAATCAAAGAGGATCATTTTTATTTCGAAGCCGATAGCGATGCACATATCGTGCGCGGTTTGGTGGCTATTCTTATGGCGGCATATCAAGGGCGCACATTAGAGGATATCCGTAATACTGATATTGACAGCGCGTTTAAAAATATCGGGCTGGATCAACATTTAAGTGCAAATCGCCGCAGCGGCTTTTTTGCCATGGTTGAGAAAATCAGAGCGTTAACGGATAAGCCTGAAACATAATAACTATTTCTTAGGAGTCGGCTGTTCTGCAGCTTTTGGCGCGGGTGCTTCTTTCGTTGCATCTGCATCCTTCGCGGCGGCTTCTGCTAGTGCTTGTGCCTTTTTCGCTTCATAAGCCTGAATTTTTTGTCCGCCTAATTCCTCGCCCTGTATATCTTTGAGATAACCGATATTACGCAAGATATTGGCAAAAAGCTCATCCGCCTCGGGGGTTTGTTCGCCCATTAGCTCGGCTTCGACAGACATAATGGAATTATTCGCGACCCAAAGCTGGGCAATATAAAGCGTATCATTAAGCCCTTGGCGTCCTTGCGCAACCAATCCTGATTGGCGGTATTCTTTTTCGTCGCGGCTATCGACTTTGAATTCTTTGACAACCTTGTCTTTGGTCATGGCGCGCACTGTTTTTTCCATGGTTTCCGGTGTGAAATGTTCATACATCTCAGCACCAGCAGGATTACAGATCGCCTCGACCTTCACTGTGGAAGAAAGGCCAAAAACCTTAGTGTAGGAGACGAGGTTAAAACATGTCGATGGATCATTTTCATCTTCGCAGTGATGTATGATTAAAGGCTCTTCGGGAAAACCTGCGACGAAATCACAATATTCAGGTGAATAGCCATAGGCAAAATCTTTTGGCGCGAAGGCTTTAACGGGCGCGTCTTGCGGTGCAGTCGCAGGTGCGGTGGGCGCTTGTGCGGCTTTATCTTGCGCATGTGCGGGGGTGATTAAAAGGGCTGTACATAAAAATATCCATAGCGGAAATCTAATCATTCTTTGTCCAATCTTTCGGCGTCCAATTATCCGCTGCTGCGGGCGTTTGTTCGCCGTTGCTCATATCCTTGACTTCGTGTTGTCCCTCCGCATCGAATGGGGGAAACCAGACATAGGGTATCCCTTTTTTCTCGGCGTAGGCAAGTTGTCTTTTCAGTTTTGACGGGCTGTGGAATGTTTCAACCTTGATACCGCGCGCTCTTAATGTTGCGGCGGTTTCATTCATCACTGCGCGTGCGTCTTCGTTTGGTAAGATCACCAATATATCGGCGGGGGATATACCCGAAACAGGCAGCTTACCTTGCGTACGGATACGATCAAACAGACGTGAAAACCCGATGGAAATCCCAACACCGGGCAGGGATTTGTTGATGTAATTACTCGCCAAATCATCATACCGCCCACCGGAACAGATCGAGCCGTAAGAAGGATCTTCCGTGAACACGGTTTCGTAGACTGTGCCAGTGTAGTAATCGAGGCCGCGGACGATACCTAAATCGGCGACGACGGCACCGTCGGGAAGGTGTGAGAGTTGATCCATGACGAAAGAAAGTTCTTCGATACCTTCTACATAGTTTTGAGTTAAGATATTTTCATTGGTTTCCTGAATTTTTTGAAGTAATCCTTTTGTACTTTTTGCTTTAATTCCGGCGAGTCTAATAAGTGATTCAGCTATAGCTGAAGCACCTGTATCTTGAAGAAGATTCCAAGTTTCTCGTTCTCCGATTTTCTCAAGTTTGTCTAATATTCTTAATATTTGAGGAATATCATTTGCTCCCCAATCCTCTATAAAGCCTATCAAAATCTTCCGGTTACTGATCCGTATTTGGATCTTCTCATTCTCCATCCCGGGCAGAGAGCTTAACGTTTCCCAAATAATCGCGGGCATTTCTGCATCGAAGTGCAGGGGCAGGGTGTCGACATTAATCACGTCGATATCACATTGATAAAATTCACGGAAACGGCCTGCTTGCGGGCGTTCACCGCGCCAGACGCGCTGCATCTGATATCGTTTGAACGGGAACACCAAATCATTGAAATGCTGCGCGGTATAACGGGCGAGGGGGACGGTTTGGTCAAAGTGCAACGCCAAGCGTGCTTCCTTATCGCCGTCTTCCTTGTGCAGACGCTCCAGCACGTAAACTTCTTTATCCACGTCCGCGCCGCCGTCACCGCCCTTGGCATTGATAACGTCCAGTGCCTCGACGCTTGGCGTTTCGATGCTGCAAAAGCCATAGCTTTCAAACACGCGGCGGATATGGTCAAACCATGCCTGTTCGGCCTTACGGACTTCGGGAAGCCATTCGGGGAAGCCACTGATCTGCGTGGGTCTGTAAATTTTTTTCTTATCACTCATGGGTTTTTAGATAATTGATAGAAGGGGTTAGCGCAAGCGTTATTTCAGTGTCCAGTTCGGACGAATATAGTGGCAGCTATAGCCGTTCGGGAATTTTTGCAGGTAATCCTGATGCCCGTCTTCGGCGACGTGGAAGTCACCTGCGGGGGCAATTTCGGTTACAATTGGCGCAGAAAATATACCGGAATCATTGAGCTTACTGACCAAATTCTTGGCGGTTTGTGCTTGCTCATCATTCAAGGTAAAGATCGCCGAGCGATATTGCGTGCCCGTATCATTGCCCTGACGGTCGGCGGTTGTCGGGTCGTGAATTTGAAAGAAAAATTCCAAAATCTTGCCATAGGATGTTTGCGCGGGATCAAAGATAATCTCTATAGATTCCGCATGTCCTGTATCACCGAGGGAAACCTCGTTATAGGTCGGGTGCGGCGTGTGCCCGCCAGCGTAGCCCACGCGCGTCGCTGTCACGCCGTTTTGTTTGCGGATCAATTCTTCCATCCCCCAAAAACAGCCACCGGCCAATATTGCTTTGTTTTCGCTCATGGTTATTTATCCTCGAATAATTCTGTGAGTTGTTTGGTTAAGGCTTCGGCAAGTCCTTCTGCATCGGAAATGGTTATGGCGCGGTCGTAATAGCGCGTCACATCGTGCCCGATACCAATGGCCGTGAGTTCCACAACGGATTTATTTTCTATCCAATGAATGACATTGCGTAAATCCAGCTCCAATATGTTGGATGGATTAACCGAGAGTGTGGAATCATCCACGGGCGCACCGTCGGAAATCACCAACAGGATTTTGCGTTCTTCAGGCCGTCTGGACAGGCGGTTATACGCCCAGACCAAGGCTTCGCCGTCGATATTTTCCTTTAAAATGCCTTCTTTGAGCATCAGACCGAGATTTTTCCGAGCGCGCCTTGTGGGGGCGTTCGCATCTTTATAAATGATATGGCGGATATCGTTCAGGCGTCCCGGTTTGTCAGGGCGACCGCTTTCCAGCCATAAATCCCGTGATTGCCCGCCCTTCCATGCGCGCGTGGTAAAACCGAGGATCTCGGTTTTCAAACCGCAACGCTCTAACGTTTGGGCGATGATATCGGTAGTCATCGCGGCAATGGCAATCGGGCGACCACGCATAGAGCCGGAATTATCAATCAAGATCGATACAATCGTATCTTTGAACGGCATTTCCTTTTCTTGCTTAAAGGTCAGCGGCACATCGGGGTTGGCAATCACGCGGGCAAGGCGCGCCCCGTCGAGGATGCCTTCCTCAAGATCGAATTGCCAGCTTCGGCGCTGCTTGGCCATTAATTTGCGTTGCAGGCGATTGGCCAGCTTTGTGATGATGTTTTGGTAATTATTGAGCTGCTGATCGAGCAAATCACGCAAGCGTTCCATCTCGTGCGGGTCGGCGAGCTCTTCGGCGTTTACTTCCTCATCAAAAGAGGTGGTGTAAACGGTGTAATATCCTTGGCCAAAATCACCAAAATCTGATGGACGACCGGGCGGCGGGTTGAGGGATTCTTCGTTTATCATGTCTTCTGATCCAAGATCATCCATGATTTCGTCCATATCCATATCAAAGGATTCGTCGGAGGCCTCGGCTTCGCCGTCTTCTCCCAGCCCGCCGGAAAGGGATTCGTCTTCTTGCTGTCCTTCGCCGTCCTCGTCCTGATCGTTTTGTTGATCGGGGCCGTCTTGCTCTTGCTGATCCTGATTTTCTATATCCATATTCTCATCGCCGTCGGATGTGATCGGCAAATCAAATTGGGTTAGGAAGGTGCAGGCCAGTTTGGCGAATTGTTTTTGATCATGCAGGGCGGCTTTTAAATCATTAAACCCAGTGGCGCGCAGACGCTCCATAATCCATGGGTGCCAAAGGTCGTATACTTTTTGTACGGCGGGCGGCGGGGTTATGCCACTGATCTCGCTGCGTGCGACAATGTGCAGGGCATCGGCAAGGGCGATATCTTCACGCTCTCTGATATCGGGATAGCCGCGGCGCACGGCCTTGGCCTCCAGAACCGCATTCAGGTTTTGCGCCACGCCGTCCATGCGCAAAATACCAAGGGAATCACAGCGCGCTTGTTCCAAAGCATCCAACGCAGCCTGTGCGCGCAGATCATTCTGGCCGTTGCTGTGGTGCATAACGGGGTCATGGTGCGCGATTTTCAGGGCGTAGGTATCGGCGCAGCCCCTGATCAGGGCGCGTTTTTCTGCTGGCATATCATCTGACGGCGCAGGGATACGCGGCCTGTCGAGATTTTTCAAGTCGCCCGTCGGCATTTCCAATTCGGAATAGGTGACCTCCAGATCTTTTTTGCGCGCCATTGCCCGCAAAGTAGAGGTCGTGTTGGTTTTAAACTGTTCAGTGTCTTTTGTGGTCATGGTAAGGGGGATCGTAACGTATTTTATTTACAGCGCACAGTACCTATATTCAAGATTTGACGGGAATAGCGCACAAGTGGTAGAAAAGACGTAATGAATTAAGGTGGTAAATATAAAAATAGATGTTTAGGGGGCGGTTATGTCATTTAGAGGTACAGTTAGTTCAATATTAGGCGCAGGGATAGGACTTACGATTCTGTGGAACGTAGCGTTCAATGATACTGATGAAGCGCGCGATAATCTTGAAAATGTTGGAAAAACAACGATTAGCAGTGGTGCTGGCTTAGTCGATGGTGTTTTTACGCAATTGAGTGAGGAAGCAAAGAACGCGCTGGATGGTGTGGGCTTAGACCCTGATCATACAACGCCAAGCGATGTTGCAGATGTTTTGTCTGAAAAAGGCGGTGAACTTACCGATGATGCAAAGGAGTTTCTCGGGCGTTTACTGAAAAATTCCGGTGTTGATATACAGACATTGACCAACGGTTGCGACGGGGAAAACGCATTTATGAACCCTGATTGCTTTGGCAAAATACCGACAGAAGACGGCCCCAGTCAGTAACTTGATCTTTTTTAGCCATCAGGTTGCGGTTTAACTCTCCGGCACAACAATATTTTTGATTGCACTTTGTGGTAATTCAACGCCAAAGCAGCGTTGGTAATACTCGGCAACAATCGGGCGTTCGGCTTCGTCACATTTATTCAGGAATGCCACGCGGAACGCTAATTCACGATCATTGAAAATCAACATATTTTCCGCCCATGCAATCACAGTTCTGGGCGACATCAATGTTGAGAGATCACCATTCACAAAACCCTCGCGTGTCATGTCGGCCAATGTCACCATTTTACCGACAGTTTCGCGCCCCTCATCAGTGTCAAATTCTGAGAGTTTGGCCAAAACAATTCTGGCTTCTCTGTCATGGGGCAGATAGTTCAAGGTGGTAACGATATTCCATCTGTCCATTTGCCCTTGGTTGATCTGCTGTGTGCCGTGATAAAGACCTGTTGTGTCGCCAAGGCCGATGGTGTTGCTGGTCGCAAACAAACGGAAAGCAGGGTGCGGGCGGATGACCAAATTCTGATCGAGGAGGGTCAAGCGTCCCTCTGATTCCAAAATACGCTGGATCACAAACATCACATCTGGGCGTCCCGCGTCATATTCATCAAAGACAAGCGCCACGGGGTTTTGAATAGACCAAGGCAGCAAGCCTTCTTTCCATTGTGTGATTTGTTTGCCTTCTTGCAATACAATCGTATCCTTACCGATCAGGTCAACGCGGCTGACGTGACTGTCGAGGTTAATACGAACGCACGGCCAGTTCAGGCGCGCGGCAACTTGTTCAATGTGGGTGGATTTACCTGTCCCGTGATAGCCCTGTATCATAACGCGGCGGTTATGCATAAAGCCCGCCAAAATCGCCATGGTTGTATCATGGTCAAATTTATAGGTGGGGTCGACATCAGGCACGTTGGGGGTGTCTTCGCTGAATCCCGGAACCATCCAATCACAATCAATGTCGAATGTTTCACGGGCATTATATTTGGTGTCGGGGATGGTCGTGTATTTTCCCTCTTTGGCTTTGATTTGGGTGATGCTGAACGACATACCGCGTTCGGCTTCTTTGTCTTTATCAAGATGATCTGTCATATGCTGTACTTTTGTCATGATTTTGTGTGGTCACTGGCGTCATTCGTATGAGGCTATTTAACGTCACGTTTTTCGAGTTTTGAGTACTCTTGGAACGCGAGCTTTAATATTGTATAGGCCATATTGATCTTCTTGAGAAGCTCTTCGGCATCGGAATCGTTTTTATTTAGGTCAGGGTGATATTTTTTAGCCAATGTTTTGTAGCGTGTTTTAATTTCCTCGAGCGTAACAGGCGGCGAAATCCCCATAATGGCCATGGCTTCATATTCGGGGGTGTTGGTATCGCCGGCGAATGTGTTAGTGCGCGCCCCCTGTGCTTGTTGGTCTTGTTCTCCATCGGAAAAGTAATAGGTGTTTTGTGCAGCTTCATGGAGCTTTTGCTCGGCATGAACATCGGCGCGCCATGTCGGACGATCGCCGTAGAGGCTGCTTTGCATGTGGTTTTGAACTTCATGCGCTGACATACCTGCGAAAAAATCCCATGCCTTATTATATTCTTTAATATGGTTGAAGCAGAAGAAATAATAATCGTTTAACCCTCTGTGTTTTGGGGCTTTATGCTCACCGTGAGACGGGCAACCGGGCATATCGCAGGCACTTGGTGCGCTTTGCGTGTCCTGATCCTCAAATTCCGGCGATTTATACTTTAAAACTATCTTCGGCATAACCCTTACATTATATAGATATAATTAAGGATCGGCAAAAGAGAAATGAGCAAAATATGACGCAAAGCATGCAAAAAAGAATAGAAGAAAAATTAACTGCGGCATTGCAACCTGTAAATCTTGAGGTTGTAAATGAAAGTGCAAAGCATCATGGGCATATGGGGGATGATGGATCAGGGGAAAGCCACTTTTCAATTACGATATCATCAGAGTCACTTAGCAAACTAAGCCGTATTGATAGGCAGAAGAGGGTCTATAGTATACTGGACGAAGAAATGAAGGTTATTCACGCTTTGTCAGTAACGATAAAATAAAAACACCACCTTATAGTTGCATTTTTTATATTCTATGGATATGCTCCCCTAAGAAATAAATATTAACTTTGCTCGTGTGGGGGTGAAAATGAAAGAAACTACGTCAGATTGTGGCGGAGGTGAGGCTTATGTTTGTCAAGCAGGTCAAAGCTCATTAGTCAGTCGAAACATCACAATATTTGGTCGCAGAACGTCCGTTCGGTTGGAGCCGGATATGTGGGTTGCTCTAAATGATATAGCGGATAGAGAAAAATGTTCTATCCATGATATTTGCGGTTTAATTTACACGCGAAAAAATATTCAAACATCATTAACAGCGGCAATCCGTGTTTTTTTGATTTTGTATTTTCGCGCAGCTGCAACAGAGCGCGGCCATCAGGAAGCCGGACATGGTGACTTTAATATGATGAAAAAAAGAGCACGCATTCCTGAAAAGTATCAGGTATTTTTTGAGAAATCGGCTAAGAAACGTAGGGTGAGCGCGTATTAGAGCACTTGCAGTTGTGTAAGGTTTACAGACCGCGTCCATATTTTAAGAATTTTCTGCGGCGCGCAGCAATGATATCCGCTTTATCCCATGGAATTAATTGCTCAAATCCTTTTTCAATCTGATTTGCAACGCTTTGAATTGTGTCGTGCTTGTTACGATGCGCGCCGCCTACAGGTTCAGTGATGATAGCATCAATGAGCTTAAGTTCTTCAAGATCCTGCGCGGTCAGTTTTAACGCCGCCGCAGCATCCTTGGCATATTCGCCGTCACGCCACAGAATAGATGCACAACCTTCGGGTGAAATCACTGAGTAAGTTGCATGCTCCAGCATGTAAACTTTATCGGCAACGGCAATGGCAATCGCACCGCCCGAACCACCTTCGCCGATGATGACAGAGATAATCGGCACATCAGTGCGTAGGCAGGTTTCAATAGATTTTGCAATGGCTTCGGATTGTCCGCGCTCTTCTGCGCCAACACCGGGATATGCACCTGCGGTATCGATCAGGGTGATAACCGGAATTTGAAACTGGCTTGCCATCTTCATAAGGCGCTGTGCCTTGCGATAGCCTTCGGGGCGTGCCATACCGAAATTGCGTTCGATGCGGCTGGCTGTATCGTGGCCTTTTTCATGCCCCATGATGATGCATGATCTGCCACGGAAGCGGGCGAGCCCACCAATTAAAGCATGATCTTCGGCATAATTACGATCACCCGCCAAGGGGATGAAATCATCCATCATGCCTTGAACATAGTCCAGCATGTGCGGACGTGCCTGATGACGGGCAACTTGAACTTTTTGTGCAGGTGTGAGTTTGCTGTAGGTTTGTTTGAGAAGCTTATCCGCCTTGCTTTGCATGCGGGAAATTTCGTCGGCAATGTTTACCTCGTCATCGCTATTCACGTGACGAAGTTCTGAAATTTTACCTTCAAGTTCCAATATCGGCTTTTCAAAATCAAGCTGACTCATGTGTCTCTTTATACCCTATTTATTGTACAGGCTGATCACACATATAAAATACGGCGATCTTTTATAATCCTGTTTATTTTTTCGTAGCGGTTTTTGCAAGAGGATGTTTTTCCTCAACCGCTTTTTTAACATCTTCACCAAGTATGTGTGTGTAGATTTGCGTTGTTGCAATATCTGCGTGACCCAACATTTTTTGTACAGAGCGTAAATCCGCACCGTTATTGAGTAAGTGCGTCGCAAAAGCATGTCTTAAAACATGCGGACTAACGCGACCATCATCGATTCCGGCTTCTTTAGCCAAATCTTTTAACAATTGCGCGAAACGTTGTCTGGTCAAGTGGCCGCTAACTGATGTTTTTGACGGGAACAGCCATTTATTTTGATTCGATGTGTCTTCCTCACCAATATGCTGCTTACGGACATCAAGATATTTTGCCAGACTGGTCTGTGCGTGTGTCGAAAGGGGGACCATACGCTCACGTCCGGATTTACCGGCAACGATCAGGTGGTCTGTGTTTTTGCCAATCGCCGAAAGCGGAAGGCCAACAAGTTCAGAAACGCGCAAACCTGTGGCATAGAGCATCTCAATCAAGCAAACCAATCTGACACTTTCAGCGGTGGATTTTTCACCGGCAGTTTTAATCAGGCTGGTGACTTCTTGCTCTGTTAATGTCTTGGGGAGCGTGCGCCCTTGTTTTGGGCTTTCTATCGTTGTCGTCGGATCATCTTCGCGGTGACCTTCGGAGACAAGATAACGATAGAACTGGCGCAAGGCAGACAGGCGGCGTGCAACTGTGCGCACAGCGATTTTGCCTTTGTTCGGGCCTTTGGTGTTTGATTTTTCGCTCAGATCCTTAAGGTAATCCTTTAGGTTGTCTGCTGTTGCGCGATCAATTTCAATGCTTTTATTGTTTCTGAGGAATAAGCTGACATCCGCCAAATCACGCCAATAAGCCTGACGCGTATTGATTGCAGCACCACGCTCAGTAATCAGCATATCAAGGAATGCATCTACGAGTGGGTGTAAGTCTGGTTTCGGCATTGCCGGGCGGCCAGGTCTTGCCATTTTATTCTCCTTCAGTTTCCATCTGTAAAACGGCCTGTGCCACCATACGATGTGATAATTGTGTCAAACCCGAATCGTTGAGGGCAATTACAATATCGTCTAGAGTTCCAACATAAATATCTTTCGTGCTTATCTTGCCTAACATATAGGCAGACAACAACAAAGATACACTTGTGTCTTGATTTCTACTCGACTGTTTCAATGCCCTTAAAACGACGTAGGGAGGCATTGTATACCTGTTATTCCAGACCAAGTCAAAACCATTTGCATCTATGTAGCGCACTTTATCACTATTATTCTCGCTGATGTCAATATTTTCTATAATATTTTTAAATGCATATTTTTTCTGGTCCGAAAATAAAAATTTATTCAATGTTTCTTTGACTTTAGCGCGTTGATCGCCATCATCTGCTTTTGTCATAACTGATAGCGCGGTCAGTAATTTCAACCGTGTGTTTTCCATGGTCACATCATCATAATGCAGGCCGAGAAGATCGTCGATCCAGTCATTTGGTGGGGACATATCACTATAGAGGAATAGTCGCGCTGCACGATAGGCATCTTCAAGTGATAAATCATCACCGATATGCATATGCTCAAGCGCCGGTAGAAATGGAATCAGCGCGGCATCGCCATAGTTTTTGGCAATATTGAACGCTTCGGCGACTTTGTCTTTGCGTTTTTTCGGCAGCCATCCGGCCTTCGTTTCATCGAATAAGAATGCCAGCGTGTACCAATCATTATTTTTAGGTGGATTGTTTTTATAGTGTTCAAGAATGCCTTCATAAAGCGCGCTTAGAGCTTTGGGGGCTTCTATGCCATTTTCAACGGCGGCGGTGGTCAGAATGGCCTTTGTTTGCTCGCTCATGTTGGATTGTACCAAAAGGGCGGCGAGGTGCTGCGGCGGTATGCTCTTATATAGTCCTTCATCGCTTGCAGGCAGGATAATACGGTCTTCGGCGGTTAGGGCTGCACGTTCCAAAAAGCTGAGAGCCTGAAATGTTTGAGGGTTATATTCAAAGCGGAAAGTCTCATCATCCAGAATGGTTTTTAGAATTTTGTGATCTGATTGATCTATAATATCGCTATGGCTCTGCTGTTTTTCCTTCGAAAGTGACAAAGTACAAAAGGCGTTCATTTCTTTCCAAAACGTCAAATCACTATATTTCTTGAACGATGTCTTAACCTCAAGGCAGGCAAGTGCCTTTTGTTTGTTCAACAGCATGCTGAAAATACCCGCACGGATGAGCGGTTCATCCAAGGTGCTGTCTGACGCCTTATTATAAAGTTCAAACGCGGCGCGATTATAGCCCATGCGTAAAAGGGCGGTGATGCGCAATGTTAATAAATCCTGCCCCTTGGTAATGGGTATATCGTTATTGATCGCCTTGCTGTCTGCGGAGGTCAAGAGCAGGTTCTTGATGGTGGATTGCAGCGCGACCCAAGGTGTGTGGTTGATATTTTTCAACAACGACACCAGATCGGCGCGATTGGCATGACGGTAAATACCCGTCCCCAAACTGTTTGCGTCTTCATCACCAAGCAAGCCCGTCGATTCAAGCGCGGTATAATCCATAGCTTGCACATCTTGTGCATGAGCACGCGGCACATATAAAGGGCTGGCACACAGGCACAGAACAATAGTGATAGATAAGATCTTATTCATTTAATAATTGATCACTCGCTATTGTTTCAACAACGGTTGTTTGCGGAATTTGCACATCTTTGATTGCAACCAACGTCGTGATTCCCACCACGAAAAAGACCAAAAGTGCGAAAAATATTTTTATCAGAAACGACATAGCTCTTCAGTTCATATTGTATTGTTAGCGTGTGAACTGTATAGCAAAGATAATCATGTTTTAAAAGAATGGATGACATTATATTGAGCATAGATACAAAAACAGAAAAACCGATTGTTTTGATTGGTATGATGGGATGCGGAAAAAGCTTTGTCGGGCAACGGCTTGCTTTGGCTTTGGGCATTCCTTTTTATGATACCGATGTTTTTATTGAAAAAGATCAGGGCAAGAAAATTGTAAAAATCTTTGCCGACCAAGGTGAAGAATATTTCCGTACGCTTGAAACGCAGGCGATTTCAACGCTGTTGAAAAAGGGGCGCTGCGTTATTGCGACGGGCGGCGGCTTGGTGACGACATCTGAAAATCTTGCATTGATCAAAAACCATGCATTTTCAATCTGGCTGCAATCGGATATTCAAATGATCATCAAGCGCCTTGATGGTGATGACACGCGGCCTTTGTTGCAATCGGGTGATCCTGAAAAAACATTGGAGCACTTGTTAAACACGCGTAAGGCTTTATATTCCAATGCAGATATTCATATCGACAATAAGGGCGATATCGAAACAATCCTGCAAACCATAAAAGCAAGAATTGGGCATATAGAATAATGAAACCACATAGAGTTCATATTGATCTTGGCGAGCGGAGCTATGACATAGCCATCGGCGCAGGGCTTTTGGATGATGTTACGGCGCATTTGCCTTTTGACGTCTCTGGAAAAAAGCTGTTTTTGATCACTGATACGAATGTCGAGCCATACGCCGCCGCGCTACAAAAATCTTTGCTGGTCAAAGGGGCAGGGCTTTGTGAGGTTTTGGTGCATCCGTTCGGTGAGAGCACAAAATCCTATGAGCGTTTGCAACGCACTCATGATTGGCTGCTGGAGAATAATATTCACCGTAATTCCGTTGTGTTTGCAATTGGCGGCGGTGTGATTGGTGATTTGGGCGGCTTTGCGGCCTCAACAATTTTGCGTGGCGTGCCTTATGTACAAATCCCGACATCGTTGCTGGCGCAGGTCGATAGCTCGGTTGGCGGTAAAACCGGTATCAACACGCAATACGGCAAAAATCTGGTTGGTAATTTCTATCAACCTGTATCTGTGATTGCGGATATAGACACTTTGAAGACCCTGCCGAAGCGTGAATTACTTGCAGGCTATGCGGAGGTTGTGAAATACGGTTTGTTGGGTGATTTGGCCTTTTTTGAATGGTTAGAGAAAAACGAACAAGACGTGATTGATCTGAAACCCGAAGCTGTAACCTATGCCATTGAGATGAGTTGCCGCAAAAAAGCGGAAATCGTCGAAGCGGATGAAAAGGAGGGCGGTGTGCGCGCCTTGCTTAATCTTGGGCACACATTCGGCCATGCTTTGGAAGCCGCCGCGGGATATGACGGAACATTATTGCACGGCGAGGGCGTTGCCATTGGCACAATGATGGCCTTTGATCTTTCTGTACGCATGGGATTATGTACGCAAAGCGATGTTGATCGTGTGCAGCGCCATTTCGAAGCGGTGAAGCTGCCCGTCGCGATAAGCGATGTTAAAACAAACGGCGCAATCCAAACCACTACAGATAATTTGATTGCCACCATGCGCCGCGATAAAAAGGCTATGGATAATACGATGGTATTCATCGTGGCAAAGGGCATAGGACAGACCTTTGTTTCAAAAGATGTACCGGAAAATCTGGTGCGCGATGTTCTGAATAGTTTTTTAAATGAAGGGCATTAAAGCATGGAAATGGGACTGACGGCCTCAATTGTAGGTATTATTATACTGCTTCTTTTATCGGGTTTTTTTTCGGGTTCAGAAACGGCATTCACTGCGGCTTCTCGGGTGCGTTTGCGCTCGCGTGAGAAGGAAGGAAACCTGCGCGCCGCGATGGTTAACAGAATTCGCGAAGAAAAAGACCGGATGATTGGGGCGTTGCTGCTCGGTAATAATCTGGTGAATATTATGGCCTCTGCGCTGGCAACCAGCGTGTTGATAAAAATATTCGGCGAAAGCGGCGTGATCTACGCGACATTGATTATGACCTTGTTGGTTTTGATCTTTGCCGAAGTGCTGCCTAAAACTTACGCCTTCCATCATGCGGAAAGTCTGGCGATGCGTATTGCGCCTATTATCCGCATGGTTATTGTCATTTTCTCGCCTGTGACCGAAGGGGTGACATGGATTGTGCGTCAGGTGCTGAAAGTTTTTGGTGTGGATATTTCAAAGGTGGCGGCTGGTTCGCATTTAGAATTGCTGCGCGGCGCGATTGAAATGCACGAAGGTCCCGAACAGGAAACACAGGAGCAGCGCGCGATGCTGCGTTCTATCCTTGATCTGGCGGAAGTGGATATCGAAGATATTATGATCCACCGCAAAAATGTGGCGATGATTGACGTGGATCAATCTGTTGAAAAAATTGTGGATGATGTTCTGAACAGCCCCTATACGCGTCTTCCCCTGTGGAAAGATAACCCTGATAATATTGTGGGTGTTTTGCATTCCAAGCAGCTATTGCGCGAATTGATGGATACAGGCGGCGATTTGGAAAATATTGATATAACACGCATATTGATGCCGCCATGGTTTATTCCTGAAACTACGATTTTATATGATCAGCTTCAGGCGTTCCGTAATCGTAAGGAACATTTCGCCGTAGTGATTGATGAATATGGCTCCTTCATGGGGGTTGTTACGCTCGAAGATATTCTTGAGGAAATCGTTGGGGATATCGATGATGAGCATGACGAGGCTATGACAGGTGTGCGCCGATTGTCCAATGGCTCGTACATTATTGACGGGGCGGTGACGATCAGGGATTTGAACCGTGAATTTGAATGGGGCTTGCCGCATGATGAATATGCGACGCTTGCCGGATTGATTTTATATGAATCCCATATGGTTCCCGATGTCGGGCAGTCGTTCCGTTTCCATGATTTTCAAATGGATATTGTCAGAAAACAGCGCAATCAAATTACGCTGGTGCGCGTTACTCCGCCTGCAGACGAAGATCTGATCGCACACGTGTAGCCAGTTCAATATTTTGTTTAAGATGCGCAGGCGTGATTGTGCCGATGATAATGCCGCTTGTCCCGTCATGGGAAAAGGCAAAGCGCAGCGCATCGTCTATATTGGTGTTATGCCCACTTGAGAGCGCTTTTTTCAGTAATACGCCTTTTTTATGCTGCGCGGCGTAATCAAGAACGGGTTTTTCATCGGTATATTGCGCGTTATAAGTGGCCATGACTATATCCATAAGCGCCAGCGTTTTGATACCGCCTTCCGCCGTTTTGGTCGATGCGCCGATGGCTTTGACAAGTCCTTGATCTTTGAAATCATGCATAACGCGGATCAGGGCATCATTATTCAAAATATCCATGTCATTGCCATCAGAATGAATTAGCAAGACATCGATGTAATCGGTGTTCAAACGTTTGAGGGAGCGCTCCAGACTGCGCTTAAAGTGATCGGGGGTGAAGTGATAGCTTGAGATGCCATCCTCAAATTCTTCACCGACTTTACCGACAATCACCCAGTCTTCGCGTTGCCCCGATAGCAGCCGCCCAAGACGTTCTTCGCTTTGCCCGTATGACGGGGCGGTGTCGAGCATATTGACCCCCAGTGATTTGGCCAGCGTCAAAAAATCAGCGAGTGTATCCTCAGTCGGAATATCAAAGCCTTGTGGGTATTTCACCCCTTCATTGCGCCCGAATTTCACCGTACCCAGCCCGATAGGGGAAATATTCAGACCCGTTTGCCCTAATTCAATGTTGTCCATTTGGCGGTATCCCATGGTGTTTTCGCATAATCAGCATCCTGCATGAATGAAAAATCGGATGATGTGTGCGACGGTTCAATATGCTGCGCGGCCAGTTCCTTTAATATCATATCAAACAGCAAAGGCGCGAAGGTCAATTTCGTCGGCCAACAATAAAGCGTGTTTTCGGCGCGGTGAATTGTCGGTGTATCAGGCATCCAACCATCTGTTTTTGATTTACCCTCAATACGATCAATCGGCAGGACGGCCCATTGGACATTTGAAAAATCAACATTCGGCAAATGTGATTGAAACGCCTTAAGCGCGTCTTTGTAAACATCTTGCGGATTGGATTCTTTTGTACGCTCTGCCACGCGGCCACCCAAATACCAGACCAGCGTGCCGTCTTCGGCTTTATGGGTTGTGATCGAGATCAGCGGCTTATCCGTTTTACCAACCAAATGCGCAAATAGCGGGAAGGGCGCAGGTTTTAGCATGCCTTGCAATAACGGGCGCGCCTGTGTTTCCAGACCCTTAGCGTGGTTGTTATGGGCGGCAATGACGGCGTTGCTTTGTGCGCTGGTGAAAATAGTGCATTTGGGTGATATATTGTGCTCTTTTAAATATTCAATCGGGTTGCCTGCTTGTTCATCCGTGAGTGTTTTGATGCAATCTTTATAGGGGGCTGCTAGAGCTCGTATGACGGTCGGAATATTCAAAATCGGCTCACCCATAAAGACGACAGAGCCATCAAAGCCGCTATTTTTAATATCTGCGCCCCATTCTTGTCGGGGGATGTCATGCACCGTTTTGCCTAAAGCTTTTTGTGCAACCAGCTTACCCAGATTGCCGAAAAGCCCGCGGGGAATTAGTAATTGCTGTGAGGGGGCATTCATACTGGCGGCGGATAAATCAACATCACCTTGACCATTTAGCGCATCGCGCCATAAATCGGGCATAGCGCTGATGGATTTTGCAAGCGCGTTCACTTTACCCGCGAGCGAGAATTTCAGGCCGGAATGGATGATCCCCTGCGATGCAATAGTTTGTCCGCAGCCAATCGTATTTTTTTCAAGGAGAAGAACGTCGAAACCAAGCTTTTTAAGACGGTGAAACGTCCACAATCCGGCAATACCCGCGCCGAAAATAACGGCATCGGGTGTTGTTGGTTTATGTGATTTTGCCATGGCATTGCTTAAACTTTTTGCCTGATTCACAGGGACATGGTGCATTACGTGGAACTTTACCCCATGTCGCCGCGTCATCTTTATCAAAGGCGCGTTTTTTTGGGAAGGGCGCTACGCTCTCACCTTGCTGTTCTTGTTGTTGCTGTTGCGGCGCATTGGATAGGGCGGGATCGGTTCGTGTTTCTTGGAACTCACCTTCTTCCGGTTCATCATGCAACGCCTTCATAACAAGGCTGGCATTGCCTTGCTCGATGTTAAACTCAACAAGGCTGAGGGTTTGCGTAATGGTTTCACGCATATTGTCCAGCATTTCTTGGAACATCGAGAACGCTTCGGTTTTATACTCATTCAGTGGGTCTTTTTGTCCGAAAGCGCGCAGATTGATCCCTTGACGCAAATGGTCAAGATTCAAAAGATGCTCTTTCCAGTGCTGGTCAAGCATTTGTAGAACAATGGATTTCTCAATTTGTCGCCAAATGTCAGGGCCTGTATTGGCGGCCTTTCCTGCCATTTTTGCGTCGGCGGCTTCGATCAGGCGATCGGCAATTTCATTATCGGCGATGCCTTCTTCTTGCGCCCATTCACGAACGGGAATATCCAGATTGAGCAGGCGTAGCACCTCTGTTTCCAGCGTGTCTAAATCCCACTGCTCTGAATAACTACCTGCGGGAATGCAGCGTGCAACCAGTTCATCAATGACATCGTGGCGCATATCACGCACCATTTCTTCCAGATTATCCGAGGTCATAATTTCGCGACGTTCTTCGTAAATTTCTTTACGTTGACCGTTCATAACATCATCAAATTTCAGCAAGTTTTTACGCATTTCGAAGTTCATACCTTCGACTTTACCTTGCGCACGTTCCAGCATTTTGGATATCCATGGATGTTCCAGCGCTTCGCCGTCTTCAAGGCCGATACGTTTATTGGCGAGCAGACCTTCTAATTGTTGGCCTGCGAAAATACGCATCAAGTCATCTTCGACAGACAGGAAGAACATCGACGCACCGGGATCACCCTGACGGCCTGAACGACCACGGAGCTGATTATCAATCCGGCGCGATTCATGCCGCTCTGTCCCGACGATGTAAAGGCCACCAGCTTCTTTGACGCGGTCTTTGTCTTTTTCGACTTCTTCGCGGATTTTGGCGATGGCTTTTTCGCGTTTTTCCTCTGACCAGCTTGGGTCAATCTCTTCTTCGATACGCATTTCGGCGTTACCGCCAAGCTGAATGTCTGTACCGCGTCCTGCCATGTTTGTGGCAATCGTAACCGCGCCCGGGCGTCCGGCTTGCGCCACGATAAAGGCTTCACGCTCATGGTGGCGGGCGTTCAAAACATTATGCTTTATCTTTGCTTTTTTCAGACGCTCCGATAGTTGTTCAGAACGCTCGATTGATACAGTACCGACCAGAACAGGCTGTTCACGATCCTGACATTCTTCAACAAGCTGCGCGATGGCATCTTCTTTTTCATCAATAGATTTATAGATTTTATCGTCATAATCTTTACGCGCGATAGGCTTATGCGTTGGGATTTGTATAACGCCGAGTTTGTAGATTTCCACGAATTCCGCTTCTTCGGTCATACCTGTACCTGTCATACCGGCCAATTTGGGGTATAGGCGGAAATAATTCTGGAATGTCACAGACGCAAGAGTCTGGTTTTCATTTTGAATCTGTACATGTTCTTTGGCTTCAATCGCCTGATGAAGACCTTCGGACAGGCGTCTGCCATCCATCATGCGGCCTGTAAATTCATCAATCAGAACAACTTTGTCATCCTTAACGATGTAATCTTTGTCGGCTTGAAACATTTTGTGCGCGCGCAATGCCTGATTGACGTGGTGGACGATGGCAATATTGGCCATGTCATACATGCTGCCCTCATCAAGAAGGCCGTGTTTGCGGAGTAATTCCTCCACATGCTCTTGGCCTTGTTCTGTCAAAACGATACTTTTGTGTTTTTCTTCCAAATCGTAATCGGCATCGTCAAGTTCAGGGAGGAGTTTATCAATGGCAACGTATAAATCGGTATTGCCTTCTGAGGGGCCTGAAATAATCAAAGGTGTTCGTGCTTCATCAATAAGAATCGAATCAACCTCATCGACGATGGCGTAGTTGAACGGGCGTTGTACCATTTGATCGATACGGAACTTCATGTTATCGCGCAGATAATCAAAGCCAAACTCGTTGTTTGTGCCGTATGTGATGTCAGAAGCGTATGCTTTTCTGCGTTCTTCTTCGCTGATTTTTCCTGTAATACAACCTGAGGTCAGGCCAAGGAATGAGTATACTTCACCCATCCACGCGGCGTCACGTTCGGCTAGGTAATCGTTCACGGTAACAACATGTACGCCTTTACCAGAAATAGCATTCAAATAAACAGGCAGCGTCGCAACCAGTGTTTTACCTTCACCTGTACGCATTTCTGCGATTTGTCCGTCATTCAAAACAAGACCGCCAAGCAACTGCACGTCGTAATGGCGTTGTCCTAGGGCGCGACTCGCCGCTTCACGTACAACAGCGAAGGCCTCGTGCGTTATGTCGTCTAAGGATTCGCCCTTTTCCAAGCGTTGACGAAAAACATTCGTTTGTTCCTTTAGCTCGGCATCACTCATTGCCTGATAGGTAGGCTCAAGCGCATTTATCGGCTCGATATGCCTTAGGTATTTTTTGATTGCCCGTTCATTTGACGAGCCAAATATTTTCATTGCCAGAGAGAGTACCATAAAGTCTCCTTAATCTTACCGGATGCCTTTCATATAAGGTGCAAAAACGCCTTCGTCAACAAAAGCCCTGTGGGTTGTATCCATAATATGTGTTGAAAACACGAAATTCATTCGTTACGTTGTCAAAATCGATACAAAATAACAACGATGTTAAAAAGAGTTATGAGGATTATTATGAAGGATTTAGACAAGTCATATAAAGGCTTTGTAGCCGGAGAACATGGTAATGCCATGATGATTGCTCTGGTTGTTACCGCTATTTTCGGTGCTGGTTTTATTGGTTATAAAAGCGGACAAGAAGATATCTACAATCAATTTACTGCTTATTTGTCAGACCGTGGCATTATTCAAGCCTCTGCGGATGATCAGGCGGAAGATGCAGGCGCAGATAATCCTGTGATTGCTAAGGTGGATGGCGATGCAATCCGTCGTAAAGATGTGATTGCTCTTGTGAATGCGATGCCACCGCAAATGCGCCAAATTCCATTACAACAGCTTTACCCGATGGCCTTAGAGCAAGAGATCAGCAATAAAATTGTTGATAAGAGAGCAGCTTCTGCCGGACTTGGGGGCGATAAAGATGTGCAAAAGGAATTGCGTATCGCCAAACAGCAGATCATTCGCGCAAAGTTTCTTGAAAATGAAATTACAGCACGTGTTGATGATGCCCGCGTTAAGGTCGAATACGAAAAATATTTAAAAGAGTTCCCTGATGTTCAGGAAGTGAAAGCCGCACATATTCTGGTTGATGATGAAAAGCTTGCGAAAGACATTATCAAGAAGCTAGATAATGGCGAAGATTTTGCAGCCCTTGCACAGGAATATTCAAAAGATGGTTCGGCTGAAAACGGTGGCGATCTTGGTTATTTCGCGAAAAGCGAAGTTGTTCCTGAGTTTGCAGAAGCTGCATTTTCTACAAAAGTTGGTACATACGACAAAACACCTGTGAAGTCTGACTTTGGATATCACATCGTGCGTGTTGAGGAAAAACGCCAACGCCCACCAGCAGAATTTGATGAAATCAAATCATATTTGGCGCAAGAGCTTCAACGCACAGCCTTTGATGAAGTTATGAAAGAGTGGAAGTCAACCGCGACGATTGAGCGTTTTGATATTGAAGGCAATCCTATCCCTACAAAGGGTGATGCCGCCGCTGATTCGGAAGACGGGCAAGCGCAAGCACAGGCAACGCCTGAAGGTGGCAATGATGCAGAGCCAGCCGCTGGCGTAGAAGACGATGCGCAAACATCGGACGATACAGCCGAATAACATTGTTTGTTGATAGAGATTCAAATCAGCCGTGGTTTTTTACTGCGGCTTTTTTGCAGGTTTAACAGTGAGGGGAATATCATGAATTGCGCGCAAGCTCTTGAATTACCAAGGCCGAAAACACCATCGGGGTTGCCGATTGTTTTGGTTGCTGCCGCCGCGTTGGTGGATGGTGATGGTCGTGTCTTACTGGCGCAAAGGCCAGAGGGGAAATCTATGGCGGGCTTGTGGGAATTTCCGGGCGGAAAGGTTGAAGCAGGGGAAAACCCTGAATTTAGCCTGATGCGGGAATTGGAGGAGGAACTTGGCATTGAAACACGTGAGTGCTGTTTCTCGCCCATTGGCTTTGCCTCGCATCAATATGAAAAATTTCATTTATTGATGCCTTTATTCGTCTGCCGTTTCTGGAAAGGCGAAATTACAGCTCTAGAGAATCAAAAGTTCGAATGGGTTTTGCCGCAGGATATGTATGACTACCCTATGCCGGAAGCGGATATACCGTTGATTTTTCAATTAAGGGATCATTTGTAGAAATCTGCCATGATTATAGTATGATAGCGGTATGTATTGTTCGGTAGATCAACTTCAAGAATTTTATAAAAGTGAAATCGGCGGAATCGTTCAAACGATCCTTATGAATCACATCGCAGAAGCATGGCCTGACGTCCGTGATTTCCGCGTGATGGGCTGTGGCTATGCGTTGCCATATCTGTCCTATTTTCAAACCTGTTCCGCGCCCGCAGAGCGCGTGATTGCCTTAATGCCGAAAGATCAAGGCGTTGTGTTCTGGCCGGAAGATAAAAAGAATCTTGTGTTGAGCTGCGAGGAAGACCGTTTCCCCATTGAAAATGCCTCGATTGATCGCGTTATTTTGGTGCATCATCTGGAAGGCTGTAACGATTTGCGGCGCTCTATCCGAGAAGTTTGGCGCGTGCTCAAAGCCAATGGCCGCGTGTTGGTGGTTGTTCCGAATCGTTTGGGCGCATGGGCGCATGCGGATTGGTCGCCGTTCGGTCATGGTCGTCCGTTTACGATGTCGCAATTATCGCTGTTGTTGAATGATAATTTATTTGAAGTTGTCAGCCATAAAAGCGCATTATTTGTGCCACCAATCCCTGATTCTCCCGTGATGATGCGCTCTGCCAATTTGATTGAGCGTATGGGGCGTACGATTTTACCGTTTGTTGCGGGTGTGCATATTGTTGAGGTCAGTAAAAGAATCTACGCCAGTGCGGATAACAAGGGTGGCGGTTCGGCGGTGTTCTCAAAAACCAAGAAAATCCTCGGCTCGCCCGTTCCGCAAAGCTTTACGCCTTCACAGAAAAAACAATCCTGATTTATTCTCTTATCCTTCAAGGCCAAGCGGGTTGTTGGGATCAACACCATCCATAAATTGCTTGCTGCGGTCGGCGTTGGTGACTTGATAGACAAGGCCAATCCAACTGGCCAGAATGCTGCGCGCACTGTCTGTCCATGTATTTTCCAGTGTGTCGGCAAGCTCACAATTAAGCGTCTGTAAGGCCTCTTTGCTCATATCTGCAGGATTATAAAGCATCAGTTTTTCAATGGTTTCTTCTTTGAAGTAATGAGCAGGCATTGGCGGTGGGGTCGTACGCCCCCCTGACTTATACAATGTTATTTCCCGCTGATATTCCTTGAGCAGGCTGATCGTGTCGTATTCAGGGTGCCCTTGCATGCAAACCAAACGAAACCCATCAGGAGAAACGGCGATATGTGCATCGGCGTCGCGGCTTCCGACAAGGATTTTCATGCCGGCCTGTGTGAATTGTTCGGATGTGATTGTGTTATACCGTGAATGCGGGACATCAAACACCGTATTCATATTTCTAACCAGCGGGTGATAGCGGTCTGCTACGCGGTGGCGATAAACACCCCAGAGCTTGCCATCCGGCAGGGGGCTGCGTTTTTGATTGTATTTGGATTGCATGATGGCATGCGTCGCAAGGCATGAACACATGGTCGAGGTCACATTATCCCATGCCCAAGTCATCACATCATTTAAAGGTTCCCAAAAATCTTCCTGCTCTAATGCAGGTTGTGAAACGTTGGCGCCTGTCACGATCAGGGCGTCCAGACCTTCTTCCTGTAACTTTTCAAACGGCTCATAATAATGATCTATGTAAGAGCGTGTTTCCGCGCTCCGCGATAGGGAGGGCAGGCTAAACGGATGAATATAAAGCTGCGCGATTTGGTTACTTTCCCCAACAAGGCGGAAAAACTGTCGCTCTGTGGCTTCTAACGCGGCATCGGGCATCATGTTGAGTAACCCGATATGCATTTCGCGAATATCTTGGTTTTGCGCGCGTTCAGGCGGCAATATTGTACGCCCTTCATCTTTCAGGCGTTTAAAAGTTGGTAATTCTTTGTAGGCAACGAGAGGCATTACAGGGTAAGATCCTATTTGATTTATCCATCACTAACATGTAATAAGTCTAAAATAAATGGGATTAGCAAGTCGATGCAAAATACATTAGATGAAATTCGCGTACAAATAGACAGTATCGACAATCAGGTTCATGATTTGTTGATGCAGCGTGCATCCTTGGTATCTTCGGTTGCGTTGGCCAAAAAGGAAAGCGGTATGCAAGTTGTGCAGCCTGCGAGAGAGGCACGCATGATGCGCCGTTTATTGGCACGTCACAAGGGGCCGTTACCCCAAAAAACAATCATCAGAATTTGGCGTGAGCTTGTCGGCTCTGTGTCGCTTTTACAAACAGGGTTGAGCGTTGTTATCTCCGATGAAGGCGACGGTTACACCTATTGGGATATGGCGAAAAACTATTTCGGCAGTGTTGTCCCCATGAAAGTTGTAAAAGGCCAGCAAGCCGCGATCAGTGAAGTGATAGAAGATAAAGCGTCATTTGCCGTTTTGCCGTGGCCGGAACTGGATCAGGAAATGCCGTGGTGGTCGCATTTGTTTAATCGTCAGAATCATGATGAAGGGCAAGTTTTTGTGATCGGTGCGCTTCCCTATGAAAAGACGGGCGCAGACCCTTCGCAAGTTTATGATAAGGCACTGATTGTTTCCAAGATGGGTTTTATGCCATCCGATATGGATAACAGTTTTATTGGTTTGGAAATTGACGCCAATATCAGCCGCGCCCGTATCAGGGAACGCGCCGCCGCCGCCGGTTTTGATGTTTTAAATATGTTCAGTGGGACGCTATTGCATAATGTTGGTGTTAAGGTGCATTTGATGCAGGTGGAAGGCTATGCTGATGATGAATCAGATCAGGTTTCCAAGCTTAGGGAAGCGCTCGGCGATGAATGTTATTATTGTCACGGCATTGGCGGTTATCCGGTGATTCCGGATATACAGAAAAATGCCAGCGTGCAGGATGATGCCGCATAAACTCAGAATTCAAAATAATTTTATATAGAAGATAGATACTATGGAAACCATTACAATAATCGGTATGGGCCTGATCGGGTCATCACTGACAAGAGCCATCAAACAGCATAATCTCGCCAATAATTTAATCGCCGCAGACATCAGTGTGGATGTGTGCAACATAGTCGTAGATCTGGGCATTGCCGATGTCGTGACTGATGATTTGGGCTTGAGTGTTCAAGACGCGGATATGGTGGTGATTGCCGTTCCTGTCGGCGCAATGGCGGCGGTGGCGAAGCAAATTGCACCGCACTTAAAAGAAGGCGCGATTGTTACGGATACAGGCTCGGTGAAAATCGGCGTGATTGAGGCAATCAAACCTTTCTTACGTTCAGGCATTGAATTTGTACCTGCGCACCCGATTGCGGGAACGGAGTTTTCAGGCCCGGAATCAGGTTTTGCGGAATTGTTTGACGGACGTTGGTGCGTTTTAACGCCGCTTCCTGAAACAGGGATCAAAGCCGTTGAGCATGTCACGAAGCTTTGGGAAGCCTGCGGGTCTAGGGTTGAGATCATGGATCCGAAACATCATGACCTTGTTTTGGGCATTACCTCACACTTACCGCATTTGATTGCCTACACGATTGTAGGAACCGCAAACGAATTGGAAGATGATATTAAATCCGAAGTGATTAAATTTTCCGCCAGTGGTTTCAGAGATTTTACGCGCATTGCAGCCTCTGACCCGACAATGTGGCGCGACGTGTTCTTGCATAACAAAGAAGCCGTTCTAGAGATATTGCAGCGCTTCAGCGAAGATTTAACCGCCGTTCAGCGCGCTATCCGTAAAGGGGACGGAGAGTATCTTTATCAAAAATTTGCAGAGACACGCGCAATCAGAAAAGAAATTATCGACCAAGGGCAGGCTTAACCCGCTTGGTGGCAAAGGATGATTCTTGCCCGTTGGCGAGCAAGGCGGCGTTGTTATTCTCCACATCGGGAAATACGTAGATGCGTATGGGGCCAAGATAAACTTTATTATCCTGACTTGTGATTTTTGATCGCACCACGCCGTTTTGCTGCATGGCCTGCAGGGCAACCGCCGCAATGGCTGCGGGTCTGTCCTTAATGATTTTCTTGGCGACCATATCCATCAGGAACGGCTGGTGGTTTTTGATGGCGATATCCAGATCAAGAACGGGATAGGGCTCTGAAAAGCGGATGCTGCCCGCTATAATCCCTTGCGTATCTTTTTGCGCCAAAACCACATCATTTAGGTTCAGCGTGTCAAACCAGTGTGTTGCGCTGCCCGTGATACCGTCAAAAACTAAATCACCGCGCCAATGTCCCATTTTGGTGTAAATGTTACCTGTTGAAAATGTGATGGGCATGCCGGGAATAGGCCAGCTTTGTGCCTCTATGGAATCAACGATAAAGGATTGTTGTTTGGTTAAAACGGTTTGTTTGGGTAGGGAAAGCCTTAACTTACCCGGAAAGCCATAAAGGCGCGGCGGCTCGCCCTGATAATCAATAATGTTTGAATTATTGCGTATATCGGCAAGGCTGTTGGTGATGGATTGTTTGACGAAATGCGCGATTGTAAACCAATAGCCCGTGTAGAGAACGCACAGAACAATGCCTGTTCCAACCACAAAACGTAAAGGGTTGGCGCGTTTCATATTTTGGCGGGCTTCATCCATTAAATGCGCGGATTTTTCCTCAACATCCATTTCCATTTTTTTAAGCGTGTCGCCGGCTTTGGCATTTGCATCAGCCAAAACAGGGGGAAGAAATTCAAAAATCACGCGCCCGGGTTTTTTGCACCATTTATTTCTGGGGTAGAAAATGCCCGTATTCAAAGCCATTGGAATAATCGGCAGGCCAGTAGCCTCTTGAATACGGATAAGGCCGATTTTATACGGCTTTTCCTGCGCGGTCATATCGACAGGCACACGCGTACCTTGCGGAAAAATCACGATGGAGCGGTTTTGTGCCATGACACGTTTCGCGCCATCTTGAATGGATTTTATGGCAATTTTCGGTGTGCTACGGTCTATGGCGATGACGTCACTTTTGCCCAAATATTTCCCCCATAGCGGGATTTTGAGCAATTCTTTTTTCAGCACAATTGCAGGATCGTTGAAAAGGATATGCAGCTTGAACGTTTCATAGGCTGATTGGTGCTTCGCCGCAACAATATAGGAACCATCAGGCGGCAAATGTTCCTTGCCTCTGATTTCATAGCTTAAGCCCAATATATATTTTTCCAGAAAGGCCGTGGTGTGTACAAAGCCATAAACAACCGCCATATAATACTGGCGCGGTAAAATAAGTGTAGGCAGCAGAATAATGCAGCATATTCCCGTTAAAACGTAAAAGCACAGATTAAAAATCGTCGAGCGTATGAAGTAAAGTTGAATCATTTAAGGAAGTCCTGATTCTTTATCGCCAGATACACTGTGCGGTAGATGACTTTGTTATATTCATCAAAGGTAATTTTCCAAAAGAGCACATCTTTTTCGGTGTAATCGGTTTGCTCGACAGGATGGACAATAATGTCTGTGCCTTTGAGCATGTCTTGGAATTCCAACATGGCGCGCTTCATATGGTAGGCTGAGGTTACCAAGCGAATGGATTTGATATCATGCTCCTCAATCCATTCTTTTGCTTCAAGAGCATTGCCGTATGTCGTGGTGGCTTGATGCCCCAAGGTGATGCAGCATTCGGGTAAGGGCGGCGTACCTTTCCACAAAGCGATAATTTCATTTTGCGTGACCATGTTATGCACGCCTGTGATGAACAGTTCGGGCGCAAGGCCGTTGGCAAATAAAGACAAGCCTGTGCTGATGCGGAAATTGCCGCCTGTCAAAACCACAATTGCATCGGTCTTTGTGACCATATCTTGCGGTTTAATGGCGTGGACATTCGATAGGAATGCACCATAGCCCCCAATCCAGACGATGAGCGTTAAAAACACAAAAATCCTCGATGCTTTTTTTATCATTACAGGGTTCTTTCTACGGCATCTTAGCCAGTGAACGCAAGACCGTTAAATGCGCCGTTAGAATTGTAATCAGTGAAGCCAAAATCGGTATAAGGCACAACGTTACCACACCGAAAACGCCCACTTGGATAACAGGAATCAAGTCTGTGCCGGAATGACGTGATAGGAAAGTGAAGAAAAACAAAACCACTAAGCCCGCCGCCGTACCGATAACAGCACCTTTCAGTGACAACATCATGGTGTGTTTTTGGAATTGTTTGGCAATATATTGGTCAGTCGCGCCCATATAATGCAGTAATTCAACATCACTGTGGTGAATAGCAAGGCGTGTACGCACGGCGGAGGCAATGGCGATTGTTGTTATACTGCCGATGATGATGGCAATGAGAAGGGCAAGTAAGCGCAATGTCCGCGTAAAGTTGATTAAATCAGACAGCCATTCCTGATGTGTTTCGAGGTTCGCATGTTTTGATATTTTTCTGATATCTTTTTTCAGTGCGTGGATACCGTCCGCATCTATTTTGCGTAGTTCCAGCGCGATTAAACCGGGCAGGGGAATGTCACCAAGGCTCAAATCATTGCCAATCCACGGTGAAATTAATTCTTGAATTTCCGCATTGCCCAAAACCTCCGCAGATTTGACGGAAGGGTGCATAGAGAGCATCGCGTATAAATCCTTGGTTTCTTTCAATACCGTATCTTGCGAAAGGATATGCCCGTCTTTTGTTTCAACTGAAATTTCGATTGTGACTTTGTTTTCCAAACCCGATGACCATTTGTTGGTCATGGTATTCAGGGCGAATGTGCCGCTTAAGGCAAGAAAAGCCAGAAAGCTCATCAAGGCAATCAACAGAATAAGGAATCGCGAATCCTGACTGTTATTTAAGGGCAGGTCATATTGCTGATCTTGCATCGCCCCTTTGAGGGTATTGCCGTATTTATTATTGGTCAGCACACCGAACATGCGCGTCTTGGCGCTTGCGACCTTGCCGGATATTGCCCCAATAGAAGATTTTATTTTAGAAAACATGGCGGATCTTCTTTGTTTGGGTGGAACGATCATCCTGCGTGAGTTCGCCATCAATCAATGTCAAACAGGGGTGGCCGAATTGCTCAATAATATTGGGGTTGTGCGTGGCAATGACAATGGTCGTGCCCATACGGTTTAACTGTTCAAACAAACCCATCAGGCGAAAACCGATTTCATCGTCTAGGTTTCCCGTTGGTTCATCCGCGAGTAATAATTTAGGCCGTCCGATTACGGCGCGCGCAATGGCGACCCGTTGTTGTTGTCCGCCGGATAATTTTTTAGGCAAATGTTCCTTATGTTTACCCAACCCCACCCAATCAAGCAGTTCATTCACATGGTTTTTGATTTCATCTTCGGGGCGACCAAGGATGCGTAAGGGCAGGGCAACGTTATCAAAGGCCGAAAGATGCGCTAAAAGGCGGAAGTCCTGAAACACGACACCGATGCGTTGGCGTAATGTAAATAGGGCACTGCGCTTTGCTGCGGCGATGTCTTGATCAAACATTGTGATTTTTCCCTTTGTTGGGATATTTCCCAAATACATCAGGGTGGTCAATGATGTTTTCCCCGCGCCGCTTGGTCCGGTCAGGAAATGATACGATCCCGCCGCAAGCGTAAAGTTGATGTTACGGAGAATATCTTCACCGTCTTCATCATATCGAAAATAAACATCGTCAAATTTAATCAAAAGACATACTCACTAGGTGCTCTTTGGGTTTCAAGGCTGCTGGATGCGTTCGCGAGGCTTTTGTTGATCCAACAGGTATTGAATGGCTTGCCCCTTCTTATACGCGTTTGTAATGGCGTTCGCGGCGCTATAGGCATCTTCATATTGTTTGTTGTCAGATAAGATTTTCGAAATCGTTTCATACGCTTTGTTACGGAATGACAGGCTTTCGATTTTATCAATGCTGATCTTGGCAGATTTAAAGTCACCTTTTTCTGCCTGTATTTCCGCGGTTTCACCATAAGCCTTGTGTTGAAGCGCGGCGTTTTTCATGTCTTCCGTGGTTTTCCACGCGCCTTCATTGTCACCGGCAAAGGCTTGTGACATGGCGATATATGTCAGGGCAATGCCACGCGATGGCGGGTGCATGATACTGTCCGCTTTTACGCGGAGCTTCGCAAACTTCTTGGTCAATTCTTCGGGGCTGTCTTTGTAATTGGCAAGGGTCATGCCGATGCCGCGTATGGTCATGGCTTTGGTATCGGGTGTTTCGATCAGGTCAAAGATAACCAGCGCACGGTCAAAGTTGCCTTCAAAGGCGAGCGTCTTGACGATCTCGCGATAGGTTTGATCTTTCCACGCGGTGTTATCAATGTCGGCGGCATTGGTAATCATTTGCTCCAAAACACATGACCTGTCTTTTGTCGGGCATTGTTCTGCTGCCTGTGCTTGGGTTGGGATTGTTACGGCGGTGACCAGTAAAAACAAAATGGCGCGTAAAAAAACGTCTGTCTTGCGATAGCTCTTAAAGTGATACATATTAAATATCCTGCGTATTTTCATGTGACCTATATTTATTACTAGACGCACACCGGAAAGAGAAGAACCCTATTACAATGATTCTGACTTGTCCCAATTGTTATAGTCAATTTAATGTCGATGCGGCCACAATTGGCAATGCCGGACGCAATGTGCGGTGCTCTGCCTGTAAAGAAGTTTGGTTTGAAGTCGGTGATGATGACAGCTTTGATAATTTGGTTGAATCACTTGTTGAAGAATCTGTGGATATCTTTGACGACGAGGAGGTTGAGGAGCAAGACATACAAGAAGGCACCACAACAGATACAAAAAGCGATGATGATGAAACCGCTGTTGGGGATATTCCGGAAGCGATTAAACCGCAGGATCACGAAGGCCCGAACACAGACCATGACGGTAATACCGATAAAAGCAAAACGGCATCTTATGCAATTGCCGCGTGTGTGTTTGTGTTGGTGCTGGTGTATTTATTGTTATCCAGCAGCTCTATGATGCGCACACATCCATCTATGCAGGCATTTTATGCATTGTTCGGTATTCACATGGAACTGCCGACGAGTGTTACATTTGCAAAAATAACAGCCGTTCATGCCGATGGCGCCGTTGATGTGAAGGGTAACATTGTTAATCTTAGCGAGGCGCCGCAAACATTGCGCATGATGGAGCTGACCGTACTTGGTAAGGATCAGCAAGTGCTCGCCAAATGGTATGCAACCCCGCCCAAAGCGATTTTGAAGGCTCAGGAAACGGTTGAATTTTCTTCTAAAACACCATTTGGGGACGCAGCGGAGGCCGGTGAGGCAGAACATGATGCAGAGGGTGAAGCATCTCACGGCGATGCGGGGGCTGTTCCACAAAGCGCGGAGCACGTCACGGAAAGCGACCAAGATGATGGTAATAAATATATACGGGTCAGGTTTGTTTTAAGCCCGCGCTTGGTGCTCTCTAAAACTGACGAAGAAGTCGCCGAAAATACTCCAACTCCTCACGAGGGCGAGAGCGATCACCCGAACGATCACGAAGCATCTTTATAATATCATCAACGCGTTTCTTTTGCAGTTGATCGGGGACTTCGACCTTTGAGTCTGTTGTATTACCGTTTCCGTCTTCATCATAGGATCTGCCAAGCGGATCAAATTTTTGCCCGAAGCCACTCATCCCAACACCGATCATTTGCTGCATACGTTGTTTGAATTGCTGTGCCAAATCTTCCTGCGCGTCTTTTAAATATTGAACGGCTTGATCTTGATGGGGCAGGGAACCTTTCGGGTCGTTTTCACCCAAAGCCTCGGCAGAGCCGCGCATTTCCTGCTCTGCCATGCCCATTTTCTCTGGAACATCATCCAGCTTTTCTGCAGCGTCCATCATAATCTGTCCCAAGACATAACGCAGCGCATCTTGCTCGGCTTTATTTTGTGCGGTGTCAACGCCGCTGTCACTTTGTCCTGTCGCGTTGTCGTTCTTGCCGTTGGCTTGTTGTTGCTGTTTTTCGCCGCCACTCTTTTTATCGTCACTATTTTGTGATGGGGAACCGTTCGGCTGGCTTTCCTGTTTTTGCGCATCTTGCTTTTTGTTGTTAGAGGGCTGCTTGCTTCCTTCTTTTGCCGCTTCCTTATCGGCTGTTTCTGGCGGTGGGGGAACCATATCCATGCCGAAATCCTTGAGCATTTTTTCCAATGTCGGCAAGTCGCGCGGCGTCATAGTGCTTTTTTGTCTTTGCTGTGCGTTGCTTTTGGTGTCTTGCTTTTCGGCCTGTTCTTGCGTTTGTTCGATCAGGGATTCTTGGCGTTCGATTAATTGCTGAAGCTCGTTCACCCCCTCACGCATGGCCTGCATATCCTTCGGAAGCTGCGCGCCCTTAGATGAATCCATCATATCCATCATGCGTTGGAGCTGTGACATGAGCTCTTGTGCTTTTTGCTCATCACCGTCGCGCATGGCTTGCTCGATTTCTTCCATCATTTTTGACAGCGTGTCGGGGGAAATAAATTCACCGAAATTCTCGGCGGAAAATGTTGGAAAATCTTCGCCGTTTTCCATGCGTTTTTGCATATCACGTTGTTTCTCTGCGAAGTAGTTGCCCATTTTTTCGCGTAAATTATCCATCAATTTACTGATTTCATCTTGGCTGGCATTGGGATCACGCATAGCATTTTCAAGTGCGCGCTGGGCATCTTGTAATTCACGCATGGCCAATGAAAGGTCGCCTTCCTCCACCGACAGTGCGGTGTACCATAACAGATTGATAACCTCTTTTGCGGCTTGGAGCCTTTGTTTCTCGGGCATTTTGTCATTGAACAGCAAGCGTGACCTGGCAACGCGAATGGCCAGATATATGGTTGGGTTGTTTTGGAAATAATCCGGCGCGTTGAGCAGGGTTTCAAGGTTTGTCGCAATGTCTTCGAAGCTGCCAGTATAATCCCAAGCCAAACGCTTACGCATCGCGATCAATGATTTCGCCATAGGGTGTTCGAAAATACGTTCGGGAAGCGTCAATTTTATTTGTTTAAGCGTGGCAACCTGGCCTTTTTGATCGATGGCCTCATAGGTGAAGGTCACAGGCAGGCCCGCCCATGTGTGCCATGTCATATCATATATGGGCGAGATTTTAAAATCTACACCAGGCTGTGACATAACAAGCCGCATTTCCTCGGCAGGTTCTCCCAATGGGCGGTCAATCACGATATCATCAAGGTGCATCGTCATGCGCAGGTCTTTGACGCCGTAATCATCTTTAACAATCAACGGAAAGCGTATCTGGTTGTTGTCTAAAGCTTCATAACGCTGATCATCTGTTATTTCAGGCGCTTCGGCGAGTGTTGTATCGTTGTTTTCGGCTGCCTGAGCGTCTGGCTCTTCTTCTTCTGTGTCGTTGGCGGCGCTTTGTTCATCGTCTTGGACAGCTTCATCCGCATCATCCTGTGCATCTGTATCAAAGGCGGGGGCGGATGTTTCTGTATCATTTCCTTCAGTATCACTTTTGCTGGTCTTTATATCGCTTCGGATTTCGGGGGGCGTATCTTTGATATAGTGATAGTTCCAGCGCGCACGCGGAATAAAGGCTTGTGTGACGTTGATCGATGTGCCGTCTTCTATCGTGGTTTCGATGCCATACAGCCCCGAACCAAGATGCGTCATTGTGATGTTTTGATCGCCATTATGAAGATGCGGCGCGAAATACGAACCGAAGACACTGTGGGTACGGATGCGTATCGTGCTGCCCTCAGGGATATCCAATGTCTTATTATGCGTGCCGTAGCCTGCAATGTGGATTTGCGGAACTTGCGTGTAATCTGGGGGCTTGATCCAAATATTGGTGCTCTGTCCTTGGGAAAGAGCGTATGACGGGCTGACGGGAATTAGGCCGGTGAAGATTCTCTCTTTCCACAACGGGCCGGAAACCATAAGGCCGGATAAGAATAACAGCACAGCCACGTAACGTAGGGCGCTCGGGTCTTTGCGTGAGAGGAGCGGCTTTATTCTTGGTGCTTTGAGGTTTTTAAATGACAGTAGGCTTTGCTTTTGCGCATTGTTCCACAAATCGCGCGTATCATGCTTTTTCGGATTGGCGAGGTGATCTTCGGTCAGGGCGATTTGCCCTTGTGGTAAGGCGCTGGTTTTTTCGATTCTGTGATCTAAACCTTTGGTGTCAGGAAAGCGGAAGCTTAGAATGTCTTTTTTAAACAGATAGATAAAACCGATAACGAAAGCTAGACTGCTGAGTACGCTGACAGTTTGTCCGAAAAAGGACGGCAGGCTGAGCATCCATAAACCAAAGAAGAGCAAGACCCAGAAAAACAAACGCCAGCTATGTAAGATCAAGGATTCCGTACTTAAGATACGAAAAGTCTTGCTTCGCTTTTTGGCAAGCGCAGCAAGATAGGGTCTGTTCTTTTGATCGAGTGGGTCAAGCATGGCTAGAGGATATCTCGTTTTTTATGATAACCCAAGATTTTCCACATAATAAACGGTCTTTTCCCATTAGTTTTTTTAAAGCCAGTCAGGAATGCTTTCGCGTGCCATGAGCTCATCAATGGTTTGGCCTTTGCCAATCACGGCAACCTTATCACCATCCACCAAAATTTCCGGCGGCATGGGGCGACTGTTATAATTGGATGCCATGGCAAAGCCATATGCGCCTGCTGATTGTATGGCGACGATATCGCCTTTATTCACAGCATTGATTTCGCGGTTTTTCGCAAAGATGTCACCGCTCTCGCAAATCGGCCCGACAATGTCATAGGTACGTTTTTCAGTGTTGTGACCCAGCACGGGGCGAATGCCGTGATAGGCTTCGTATAATGTCGGGCGGATTAAGTCATTCATGCCCGCATCCAGCACAATAAATTCTCTGGATGGTGTCTGTTTGATATATTGCGTGCGTGCAAGAAGAACGCCTGCGTTCCCAACCATATAACGTCCGGGCTCCATCTGAATCTTTGTATCCAGCGGCAGGATGATATCACGAACCCACGCGGCATATTCATTAAGATCAAGCAGGTTTTCATCATTATAGACAATGGGAAAACCGCCGCCAATATCAAGGTGGGTGATGCTATGTCCTGCTGCGCGCAGTGTTTGAACAAGCTCTGCCAGTTTTTCAAAACCGGGTTTGAAGGCTTCAGCTTGCGCGATTTGTGAGCCGATATGAATCGAAACCCCAACCGGATTGACGTGATCTAAGGTTTCGGCGCGTGCGTATAGTGCAACGATATCTTGCGCGGTATTGCCGAATTTATCTTCCTTGCGCCCCGTAGAGATTTTGTTATGGCCGCCGCCTGTAATATTCGGGTTCAAACGGAACACGACATCGGCGACTTTGCCCATGGTTTGGGCATAATGATTGATGTTATCCAATTCATCAGGCGATTCTATATTGAATTGCAGGATTCCTGCATCCAAACAGGCTTTGATTTCAGTTTCATTTTTACCAAAGCTGGTCGAGATTATTTGATTTCCCTGAAAGCCTGCTTTTAACCCTCTGGCGAGCTCTCCTTCGGACACAATTTCAAGGCCGCTGCCCAGTTCCTTTAGAACTTTGAGAATGGCAATGTTGGAATTGGCTTTACAGGCATAACATAAAAGGGGCTGACGATCAGCGGGCAGAGCTTTTTCCATGGCTGCTTTTAAGGCATTATATTGTGCACGAATAACCGACGCGCTGTATACATAAGCGGGTGTGCCATATTGATCTGCGATATCCAGTAACGACACGCCATCTGCGTGCAAGACGCCGTTATGCTCATAAAAACCGTGTTGGGTGTCACTCATAACCATAGATCCTAAAGATTCTTATTTTCCAAGCCCGGCTTTGGGTCGGTTGATAAATCGGGGTAGGTGCTTGGGAACGTGTCGTGCTGCGCGCCGTTGGGCGGATCGACATAAGGTGGCTTAATACCGCATGAGCTTAGCAATAGGGCATTTACACACAACAGAATATATATAGAATGGTGTCGTATCTTCATTTTTCAAGTCCAATTAAGAGTATATTCTATGTATCGTGGAATAGACAAAAAGAAAACCCTTAAAGCAAAACCGATACACAGTTAACAGAAGTTGAGAGCCGTTCATCATGTCAGACTACAAAACGCCGTTCCAAAAATATTTTGTATTTGTTGGGGTGTTCTTTGTTTTGATTGTTGCGATTTTTGCGACTTGGATGCGCGATCAGATTGCCTTTGATAAGCTCGAGGCGCAAGCAATGCAGCGGTTTAAACATTATAAAGTGTATGATCGAGACACATATCTGCCGCAATTAAAGGTTGCATCCCCTAATGGGAAGATGGTCAATATTATTGACGGACAACATTATACGGTTTTGAATATATGGGCGACATGGTGCGCGCCCTGCGTGTCAGAGCTGCCATCACTGTCGCGGCTTGATTATATTTTGTCTTTTGAAAAGAAGTGGCGCGTTATCGCTGTTTCAATTGACAACCCTAAGGATGTTGAAAAGGTTATTGAGTTTACAAAACAGCGAAATTTGCGGGAACTTGCCGGATATCAAGATATTCATCGAGAATTGCAAAAAGCTATCAAGATCAAGGCTGTTCCCATGACATTGATACTCGATAGAAACGGAAAAATACTTTATGAGATCTATGGCGATGCCTTATGGCATGAATCAAGTATTGTTTCGTTGCTGCGCCATATCGATTTTACCGAATGATACTGATCTCCCGTAATTTGAATTTTGCGTTATAAAAATTGCATTCATACGTATTTTGTTAAGGTTATGAGTGCTAATCTGTGTTCTAAGGGTTATATTTTAAAACGTGAGGTTGTGCTTATATGCTGCAAGATATTCAAAGTGATGAAAAAATAACCCAAGATCAATTGGATGCATTTGTCGATTTACACAACCGCTTTCTTGAGGGGCGCCTTGGTGGACGCAAGGCTGTTTTAGAGGGGGCAGATTTGCGCGGCCTTTCGTTAAAAGGTAAGAATTTAAGGCAGTCACGCTTTAGCGCTTGCTTGATGGAGCACATGGATTTATCTCATGCAAATTTTCAAGAGGCAGAGCTTTATGCCTGTGAATTAAGTCACTCTAACCTCTATAAAACAATATTCATACGCTCTGATCTGCGCGGTGCGCGCATTGAAAATGCCAATCTGGAAGGCGCTGATTTAGAATCGGCAGATCTGCGGGTTGGCGGCTTTGCCAAGGACGGGACGTTTTCTACGAATAAAAATGCGGTTAATTTCCGCGGTGCGAATTTAAGCGGCGCAAAACTGACAGGCTCTATGGCCTCAAATGCTGATTTTTCTGATGCAATGCTATCAGGCGCAAATATGAGCCAAGCCGATCTGCGCGGCGCAACGTTGGAAGGTGCAAATTTATCCAATGCGGATATTGGCGGTACGCAATTAAAGGGGGCGAATATTAAATCGGCCATTTTCACAGGTGTTGCTGCCATTGATTTGCGCAGTAGTGGTGTTGATTTCTCCGAGGCCATAACAGATGAAAATGTCGGGATGTCGATATCAGAGCTATCTGAACCTCTGCCGCAATTACTGGAGCATCATCGTGACTGGCTCAAAAGTCGCGGCGAAACCGGCAAGCAACTTGATTTAACCGATATAGATTTGCGTGTTTTAGGTTCGTTGAAGATGGAGCGCCTAACCGCGATCAAAGCCAACCGTGCCAAATTTTTCGGCATGAATTTATATAAGGTGGAAATGCAAAGTGCGACATTGGACGGCTCTGATTTCAGAAGTTGTGATTTGGAGGGGGCGGATTTGCGTGGCTCATCCTTTGCTCAGGCGAATTTATCGCACGCGAATTTACAACAAGCTGACTGCGGGTCTTTGATGCTTGGTGCAGGCGGCACCAGCCGTTTTAACCCATGTAATTTTGAAGGGGCAAAACTGCGCTATACAAAGTTTTCCAATGCTGTTCTTAAGGACGCTAATTTCAAAGGCGCGGATTTATCTTATGCGGATTTAACGGGCTGCGATCTGCGCAATGCCGATTTTACAGGCGCAAATCTTGAAAATACTATTCTGGATGATGTGCAAACCGAAGGTGCGGTGTTTGATCGTGACAAGCAACGCCCCGTATTTCGTATTCCGACAGAACAATCAGAAGAATAATGCCGCTTTTTTAAAGCTTGCTTTCCAACTCAGGCACAGCATCAAATAAATCCGCAACCAAGCCATAATCCGCAACGGAAAAGATCGGTGCGTCTTCATCTTTGTTGATGGCGACAATGATCTTGGAATCTTTCATGCCTGCTAAATGCTGGATTGCGCCGGAAATACCGATGGCAATATACAGGTCGGGCGCAACAACTTTACCTGTTTGTCCGACTTGGTAATCATTGGGCACGTATCCGGCGTCAACGGCGGCGCGTGATGCACCGATGGCTGCGCCCAGTTTATCGGCTAGTTTCTCAATGATCGCAAAGTTTTCTGCCGAGCCGACACCGCGACCACCAGATACAACAATTTTCGCGGCGGTCAGTTCGGGGCGTTCTGATTTTGAAAGCTCTTGCTTAACAAAACCACTTAAACCTGCAGGCGTTGACGCGGCGTGATCTTCAACAGAGGCACTGCCGCCTGTTGTGGCAGCAGGGTCAAAGGTTGTACCGCGAACGGTAATAACCTTGATGGAATCACTGGATTTAACCGTTGCGATGGCATTGCCTGCATAGACGGGGCGTTTGAATGTATCGGCGGATTCAACCGTAATGATGTCTGATATTTGTTGTGTGTCCAATAATGCGGCAACGCGTGGCATTACGTTTTTACCGAATGTGGTCGCAGGGGCAAGGATATGGGTATAGCCGGAGGCTAAATCAACGAGAATAGGGGCTATCTCTTCGGCGAGTGGATGGGATAAGTGCGGCGCGTCGGCCTTAATCACTTTTGATACACCGGCAATTTGCGCGGCCGCTTGCGCTGCGCCGTTACAATCCGCACCTGTGATCAGGACATGGATATCACCATCAATCTGACCTGCAGCGGTAATGGTGTTAAGCGTGGCGGATTTTATAGATGCGTTGTCGTGTTCGGCTAAAACAAGGATGCTCATGGTTAAATCTTCCTATATTACTTTGGCTTCATTCTTTAATTTGTCGATTAAGGTATCAACATCGGGGACTTTGATACCGCTTTGTCTGACGGGTGGCTCTGTGACGTTGATCACCTGTAGTCTCGGCGTGTAATCAACACCAAGATCAGATGGCTCCATTATATCCAGTTGCTTTTTCTTCGCCTTCATAATGTCTGGCAATTTGGCAAAGCGCGGCACGTTCAGGCGTAGATCAGTTGTGATAATCGCAGGCGTGTTCACGGATAATGTTTCCAGACCGCCATCAATTTCGCGTGTGACCTCAATCGCGCCGTCGCCGACCCCTACCTTAGATGCAAACGTACCTTGCGCCCAACCGAGTAGAGCGGCGAGCATTTGCCCTGTTTGATTTGAATCGTCATCAATAGACTGCTTGCCCATAATGACAAGATCAGGGCTTTCTTTCTCGACCAAGGCTTTCAATGTTTTAGCAACGGCAAGTGGCTCTACGCCGCCCAAATCAATAGCATCATCGGTTTTAACCAAAATGCCTCTATCTGCGCCAATCGCCATAGCGGTGCGAATTTGTTCTTGTGCCTTTTCTGGGCCGATCGTCACGACGATAACTTCGCTGGCCTTGCCGGATTCTTTTAAGCGGACGGCTTCTTCGATAGCGATTTCGTCAAACGGGTTAATTGACATTTTCACGTTTGCCAGATCGACACCGCTGCCGTCAGACTTCACACGGATTTTAACGTTGTAATCAACGACGCGTTTGATGGGGACTAATATTTTCATATGGGGTGTACTCCGAATATTGGGGAATATGAATGAATCAATTTTGTGACATAAAATATGCCAGCGCAAGTAGTAATAGGGTTAGCCCCTGAAGGCCGACACGCGCCTGCATCAATCTGTTTCCATATTTCTCATTGAACGCGCCCCCCTTGACCATTGAATAAATGCCAATGACAAGGACGCCGACAACGGATAGGGCGCTTAAGATAATAAGAGTTGGAAAAATCATATTCATGTTTTAATCCTACAAGCCTTGAATTAAATTGTACAGTGCACTATAAGATTTTGCGCTGCAATATTAGTAAATACAAATGTTTGCATTTTTATGTAGTATAATGTATAGTTAGCTCAAATTAAAAAACGGGTGAACGGAATGACGAAAGACTTTACAACACGGGCAACCAATATTTATTGGAGTTACCGTTGGAACAGAACAGATAATCCGGTAGTTTTCTTTTGTAATCCAAAGGTGAACACGAATGTGATCTATACTTTGGAGGAGCTGCAAAACATCGTATCGCGCAGTGACAAAGAGAATACGTTTATACCGATACCGCGTAATGTCATGCAAAATGCGCTGGATGCGTATGATGTTAAACTAACGCTAGCGGCTTAAAGATATAAGATAATTTACATCAAGATCAGTATCCGAAAGCATAAATTCATTCTTAAAGGGGTTATATATTAACCCCTTTATTGTGCGCGCTTTTAAACCATGTTGACGGGCGTTGCGCGCAATTTCTGATGGTTTAACAAATTTTTTCCATGTATGCGTCCCTTTGGGAACCCATCGCAAGATTCGCTCGGCGGCGACAATGCCCAACATATAGGACTTTGGGGTTCTGTTCAGCGTAGACATAATGAGCAAACCGCCGGGCTTTAACCTATTGATACAGTGCTCCATAAAGATGTGTGTGTCGGCGACATGCTCTATAATCTCTAAGGCCAGCACAATATCGTAGCTTTGCTTTAAATTCTGCACATCGTCGGCTTTGTATGTGATATCCAGCCCTGAATCACTCGCATGGCTTTGAGCCACAGAGATCGCATTTTCATCAGCATCAACCCCTGTTACGGCCGCGCCCATGCGCGCCATCGGTTCACACACCAAGCCACCGCCGCAACCAATATCAATAACATCAAGGCCATCAAGCGCATTAAGCGCGTCAAAATCACGATCAAAATGATTACAGATCTGTTCTTTTATGAATCCTAAGCGCACAGGGTTTAATCTGTGAAGCGGTGCAAACGGGCCTTTCGGGTCCCACCAATGGCTGGAATCCTTTGAAAAATGACTAATTTCATCGTGATCGACAGAACTATGAGGATCACTTTTTTTGCTTTCGCCTATGGAAGACATAACAAATCCCTTTGATTTTTTCTTTGCAAGTGAGTATGGATAACCATCGTAGGAAAAACAAGACAAATGAAATAGACAAAAGTTTTTAATTATGGCGCTTATTGTTGCAAAATTTGGTGGAACATCCGTTGCGGATATTGAACGTATAGAACGCGCAGCCGATAAGGTTGTGCGCGAGGTCGAAGCGGGGCATAAAGTTGTTGTCGTCGTCTCGGCAATGTCCGGTGTGACCAATCAACTGGTTGATTATTGCAGCCAGATTAGTCCGATGCATGATGTTCGTGAATATGACACCGTTGTATCCAGCGGTGAACAAGTGACGTCCGGCCTCATGGCGATGGCGTTGCAAAAGCGCGGCGTTACGGCGCGTTCTTGGCTGGGGTGGCAAATTCCGATTAAGACGAATGCCACGCATGGTAAAGCGCGCATAGAGGGCATCGAAACCGAAGAACTGCATAAGCGCCTTAATAATGGTGAGGTTGCCGTTGTACCCGGATTTCAGGGCGTGACGAAGTTAAACCGTATATCGACGCTGGGACGCGGCGGATCAGACACAACGGCGGTTGCTTTGGCTGCGGCGTTGCAGGCGGATCGTTGTGATATTTATACTGACGTATCAGGCGTGTACACCGCCGACCCGCGCATCGTACCCAATGCCCGTAAAATTCATAAGATTGCCTATGAGGAGATGCTGGAGCTTGCATCACTCGGTAGTAAGGTTCTGCAAACCCGCTCAGTTGAAATGGGCGCAAAAAACAGCGTGCCTATTCAGGTGCTTTCAAGCTTTGATGAAGAAGTCGGGAGCGCGTTAAAAGGAACATTAGTGACAACAGAGGATAAGATCGTGGAACAAGAAGTCGTAACCGGAATTGCACATAGTCGTGATGAATCAAAAGTAACTGTGGTTGGCGTGGAAGACGTTCCGGGTGTTGCGGCGCGTTTATTCGAACCCTTGGCGGCGGCATCGGTCAATGTTGATATGATCGTTCAGAACATCTCTGCCGAAGGGCGCACGGATATGACCTTTACAGTCCCGCGCAATGAACTTGATCTGGCGGTTAGAACCATCAAGGAAAAAGTCGATTTATCATATAAAGAAGTGGTTATTGATGAAAACGTTGCCAAAGTATCCGTTGTGGGTATTGGTATGCGTAGCCACGTTGGTGTTGCGAACAAGATGTTTAAAACACTTGCGGCAAAAAATATTAATATTCAGGTTATTTCAACATCTGAAATTAAAATCAGCGTGTTAATCGGTGATGATTATACCGAGCTTGCCGTGCGCGCCTTACATTCCGCTTATGGTTTGGAAGAGGGCTAGAAGAAGACGTAAAAATAGCGTATCATCCTTTCATTATGAGAGACCCATTACCAGTTGATGAACTGGAAGCAGTTGCCGATATGGAAGTAGGCGAGGCGCTTCGTCGTACGCGCCTTTACTATGGCAAATCCCTGGAAGATATCGAAAAGGCATTACGCATACGTGCCTGTCAGATTGACGCGATTGAACGCGGCGATTTGGCGGCGTTGCCGGGGCGCGTTTATGCGATTGGCTTTGTGCGCAGTTATGCGGAATATCTGGATCTTGATGGCGGCAAAGTCGTTCAACTGTTCAAAACGCAATATATGGGCGCGCAGAATAACAACGCGGCACTTTCATTTCCTGTGCCGGCATCAGAAACAAAAACACCGGCCTTGTGGCTGGTTGTTTTTGCATTGATTTTTGCTTCCGGTTTTATTGTGTATTGGAATAACCGGCATCAACCCGACCGCGCAATTGTTGAACAGATCGAAACCATGCCGGAGCGCATTGAGGCGCATATCAATACTGCCATTAAGCCCAATATCGTCAATGATGCCTCTGATACCCTATTAACAACGGTCAACGGTACGGTAGAGCAGCAGCAATCACCGATTGAGAATATGGGCGGGGATGACGCGCATCAGGGCGGTATCATCCTTAAAATTCTGGGCGATAGCTGGGTTGAGATCAAAAATGCAGAGGGCGGCGTGCTGGTTTCCAAAGTCTTGGAAAACGGCGATGAATATTTCGTTCCCGATAATCCGGGTTTGAGTATGTCGCTGGGCAATGCGGCAAATGTCGAAATTCTGGTTAAGGGGCGTCCTTTGATGCCGCTGGGCAATGATGGCGAGGTGCGGCGTAATATCCCGCTGAACACGAATTATTTGAAAACCCTTGATTTCAGGGTGGATGCTGTTCCCAAGACAAGTGATGAAGACGCGGCGCAATCGCCCGGTGATGTCGAAGATATGACCTCCAGCAGTCCTTAATCCAATTCCATGATTGTTTTTTGTCTTAAAAACAGGTAGATAAAGACCGCAGTCAAAAGACTTTGCCGCGTAATATATAATAATAAAAAGCAGGTTATTCTCCATGTCGATGCAGGAAAAACTAAAATCAATCAAAAACCGTCACGAAGAATTGGCGTCGTTGATGTCTGCGGGTGCTTTAAGCGGCGATGAATTCATCAAACTATCTGTCGAATATGCGGAGCTTACCCCCGTGGTTGAGGCCATGGACGAGCTTACAAACGCGGCTTCGGAAAAAGAAGACCTTAAAGAGATGCTGTCCGACCCTGAAATGAAGGCAATGGCAGAAGAGGAAATTCGGGCATTGAATGCACGTATTCCCGAGCTTGAAAAACAAATCCGGCTGGTTTTGATCCCGAAGGATGAAGCCGATAAAAAGAACGCTATTTTAGAAATACGCGCCGGAACAGGCGGAGACGAAGCCGCGTTATTCGCAGCCGATTTGTGCGGTATGTATAAAGGATATGCGGCCAAAATGGGCTGGCGTTTTGAGGTTGTCGAAGCCTCTGAAAATGATATTGGCGGCTATAGGGAAGTGGTTGCGGAGATCACGGGCGCGAATGTTTTTTCGAAAATGAAGTTCGAATCTGGTGCACATAGGGTTCAACGCATCCCAAAAACCGAAACACAAGGGCGCGTTCATACATCTGCGGCCACCGTGGCCGTTCTGCCGGAAGCCGAAGATGTCGACATTCATATCGAAACTAAAGATTTGCGCATTGATACATACCGCGCCCAAGGCGCAGGTGGACAGCACATCAATAAAACCGATAGTGCGGTGCGTATTACGCACATGCCAACAGGTGTGGTCGTTGAAATGCAAGAGGCTCGCTCCCAGCTTAAAAACAGAGATAAGGCGATGAAGGTCTTGCGTACGCGTTTATATGACCGCCAAAGACAAGCGCTTGCCGAAGAGCGCGCGGAAGATCGTAAATCACAAGTTGGTTCTGGTGATAGGTCAGAGCGAATCCGCACCTATAACTATCCGCAAGGACGTTTGACGGATCATCGCATCAATCTCACCCTTTATAAATTGGAAGATGTGGTGCGCGGCGAGGCGTTGGATGAGGTCATTGACGCCTTAATTGCAGAAGATCAAGCCGCGGCACTTGCCAATCTGGATACGTAAATTCCATGTGCGCTGCCAATACACTCAAAGCACTATACCGTGACCTTATCAAACAATTCGAAGCAGCAGGAATCGATACACCTGATCTGGATGCGCGCTTTATTATAGAGGAGCGCACAATCTTTGATTGGTCTGATATCGTAACGCGCCCTGATTCACCGATTGATGATTCTACGAAAGATTTAATCTTAAGTGACGCAAAATGCCGCCTTGATGGTGTGCCTTTATCGCGCATATATGGTCAGCGCGAGTTCTGGGGTTTGAATTTTTCACTATCAGAAGACACACTTGACCCAAGACCTGACACGGAATTGATTATTGATCTGGCGTTGCAGCGTTTCTCATCTGAGAAACCGCTTCGTATTTTAGATTTGGGTACAGGCTCGGGTTGTATTTTAGTTTCCCTTTTGTCCGAATTCCCCAATGCCACGGGATACGGTGTTGATTTGTCTTTTGGTGCAATCAAAATGGCAAAACACAATGCGCATGAAAATAATTGCGAAAATCGGGCACATTTCATTTGTGGGTCATGGGGAGATGCAATTATGGCTCAAAACCCCGCGCAATCGTTTGATTTAATAGCCTCTAATCCACCGTATATCTCGAATCGCGTGATTCCGACGTTATCGTGTGATGTTCAGAATCATGACCCGATTCTGGGTTTGGATGGAGGCGATGATGGTTTGGAAGCCTATAAAAAGATTTTTCCGCAATTAAAATTACTTTTGCGCAAGGGGGGAACGGGGCTTTTTGAAATTGGTTATGATCAGCAGATTGATGTGATGCGACTCGCGGAAGATGCTGGATTTGCGCTACGCACCGTTCACCAAGATTTAGCAAGGAATCCGCGGGTTGTGGAAATCTCTTGTGGGGATAAATAGTTTTTTTTTATCGATACGCCTTGATTGAAAAATGCAGTTGGATGTACTTTGAAGTTGTTCAAGGCAACACGATCACAACATACAGTTTTTGTTTCGAGGAACACTAACAATATATTGTGTTTAACTATACAAAATAGAGCGTACGAGGCTATTTGTGCCTGCATATTTATTGTATGGTGACGGTGTTGGTTGTGTGAAATTTATAACCTAACGGACTGAGATATGAGACACGGGACATCAAACAGAAGACACAACAATAGAAGCCGCAATAATAACGGTCGTCGCAATAATCAACAGCGTACGCAAGTTTATGACAGTAACGGCCCTGATGTACGTATTCGCGGTACAGCGCATCAAGTTGCAGAAAAGTATCTGACATTGGCAAAGGATGCCACATCTGCAGGTGATCGCATTGTTGCTGAGAATTATTACCAGCATGCTGAGCATTACATTCGCATTATTGGCGAAAATAATGGGAAGTTTGAGAGCGAGCAAGCCTCCGATTTTGATGGTATGCAATCAGGGGATGGTAACGGTAATAGTAATAACAGGGACAATGGTCACAATAACCAGAGTGACCAACCCAAAAAAGTGACCAAGAAAGTCGCCAAAAGCGAAGATGATCTGTCATTACCCGACAGCATTCTTGGTCCCGATGTTAAAGTTAAAAGCAACAAAGCCGATCAGGAAGAGGTTGTTGATTAGTTAAGTTGATTTGTAACAGAGATATTGATTGAGGCGGTTCGAATGTTCCGCCTTTTTTCTTGATTTTGATCTGAAAGGGAATAGAATCCTCGCGCACAACAAGCAGAATTATTTTTCTAAAATGAGGCAACCCAATGAATTTTGATAAACTAACGGAAAAAACCAAAAGCCTGTTACAGCAAGCACAAACGCTCGCTGCGCGTTATGGTCATCAATCGTTAGAGCCTGAGCACATGCTTAAGGTGATGTTGGATGATGAAGATGGTTTGGCTTCAACCGTTATGAGAGGGGCGGGCGGAAATGTCAGTTTGCTAAAAGCTTCTATCGAAGGCGCTATATCGAAATTTCCCGTGGTCGAAGGTTCTGGAGCGGGGCAGTTGCGTCTGTCTGGTGATTTGGCGAAAATCTTTGCGAACGCCGAACAGGTCAGTGAAAAGGCGGGTGATCGCTTTGTGACCACCGAGCGTATATTACAAGCCATGGTCATGGCCAAGCGTTCAGACGTTGCGGGCTATCTTGGCGATGCAGGCATTAAGGATGAAACGCTTAACAAAGCGATTAACGATGTGCGCAAGGGACGTACAGCCGACACCGCAGGCGCGGAAGATCAGTTTGATGCCTTACAAAAATATGCGCGGGATTTAACCGCAGATGCCAGAAAAGGCAAGCTCGACCCGATTATCGGACGTGATGAAGAAATTCGCCGCACTGTTCAGGTGCTCGCGCGCCGTACGAAAAATAACCCTGTTTTGATCGGTGAACCGGGCGTTGGTAAAACCGCCATCATCGAAGGTTTGGCACAACGCATCGTCAATAGTGACGTTCCCGAAGCGCTACGCGATAAGAAACTTATGTCGCTTGACCTTGGCTCATTACTGGCAGGCGCAAAATATAGAGGTGAATTTGAAGAGCGTTTAAAAGCGGTGATTGATGAAATCTCAGCCGCCGATGGTCAGGTTATCCTGTTCCTTGATGAATTGCATACTGTGGTTGGTGCAGGTAAATCAGATGGTGCAATGGATGCGTCAAACATGCTTAAACCTGCTTTGGCGCGCGGTGAATTGCACATGGTTGGCGCGACAACATTGGATGAATACCGCAAACATATTGAAAAAGATGCCGCCTTGGCGCGTCGTTTCCAGCCTGTCTTTGTATCAGAGCCAACGGTTGAAGATACCATCTCTATTTTGCGTGGTTTAAAGGAAAAATACGAACTGCATCATGGTGTACGTATCACCGATGCGGCGATTGTGTCGGCGGCGACGCTTTCCAATCGTTATATTACTGATCGTTTTTTACCGGATAAGGCCATCGATTTGGTGGATGAAGCGTCATCACGATTGCGGATGCAAGTGGACAGTAAGCCCGAGGATATCGATGAACTGGATCGGCGCATTGTGCAGCTTAAGATCGAGCGCGAAGCCCTGAAAAAAGAAAAGGACAAAGCCTCAAAGCAACGCCTGAAAGATTTGGAAAAGGAATTGGATGGTTTAGAATCACGTTCCGCAGATCTAACAGGGCAATGGCAGGCGGAAAAAGAAAAGCTAAATGCGGGGCAACGTCTAACCGAGAGCCTTGATAAGGCGCGCATTGAGTTGGAGAAAGCCGAGCGCGAAGGCAACTGGGCAAAGGCCAGTGAGCTGAAATATTCGACAATTTCCGATTTGGAAGAAAAGCTCTCTGACGTTGCGGAAACGAACGTGCATAATTTGATTAACGAAGAAGTGACCCCCGATGATATCGCCTATATCGTCAGTAAATGGACGGGCATACCCGTTGATAAAATGATGGAAGGCGAGCGCGAAAAACTCCTCCAGATGGAAGATAAGCTCCGCCACCGCGTTGTCGGGCAGGATGAAGCGGTGAAGTCCGTTGCAAATGCCATACGGCGTTCACGCGCAGGTCTGCAAGATCAGCGCCGTCCGATTGGCTCCTTCTTATTTCTCGGCCCCACAGGTGTTGGAAAGACAGAATTGACCAAGGCACTGGCGGAGTTCTTGTTTGATGATGAAAGCGCTATGGTGCGTCTTGATATGTCTGAATATATGGAGAAACACGCCGTATCACGTATGATTGGCGCGCCTCCCGGATATGTTGGTTATGAGGAGGGCGGGGCCTTGACCGAAAGCGTACGCCGTCGTCCTTATCAGGTTGTATTATTTGACGAGGTTGAAAAAGCGCATCCTGATGTTTTCAATATTTTGTTACAGGTTCTTGATGACGGGCGACTAACTGACGGGCAGGGACGCACGGTTGATTTCAGCAACACGCTTTTGATTATGACCTCAAATTTGGGCAGTGAATATTTGGTCAATCAGGCTGAAGGCGATGATGTTGAAGCTGTGCGCGAAGATGTTATGAATGTCGTGCGTAGCGCTTTTCGTCCTGAATTTTTGAACCGTATCGATGAAACACTATTGTTCCGCCGCCTTGCGCGTGAGGATATTAAGGGCATTGTTGATATCCAGCTTGGCTATTTACATGAATTGTTGGCAGTACAACATATCAAGTTGGAGCTTTCAGATCAGGCACGTGTATGGATTGCCGATCAGGGGTATGATCCTGCGTATGGGGCGCGCCCGTTAAAGCGTGTTATCCAGAATCATTTGCAGAATAAACTGGCGGAGCTTTTGTTATCAGGTGAGGTCGCGGCAGAATCTATGGTGCATGTGGAAGTAAAAGAGGGTAATCTGTCATTTAAAGTATCTTCAAGCGCACAAAAACCTGAAAAATCTGTGGCTTAAGTGAAAAACATTAGTGGCGTCAATTGTCAGGGGGCCGCTGATTATATAAAATATTTCCGTAACTTCTGGCACTTAAAATCAAGGTATCCATTCAATGCGTATTCGTTCCTCTATTCTCTCGCTTACTGTTTTATCATCAACATTGATTCTGGGAGGATGTGGTTATTCGATGCAATCGTCCAATCAGGATATTACGTTTCTATCGTCCGACGTGCAGGATGCAAAATGTTTGGTATCCGTTGATAACCGTACATATCATGTGCGTCCACCGCAGACTGTTAGTATCAAGAGTTCTGCAAACGACATGAAAGTGAAGTGTACGGCGGAAGGCAGCAAGGACGTTGAACTCGTTATCGCTGCGAAGAATGAAAAACGCGCGATATGGGGGGCACCTGCGGGTAAAGCATGGAATTACACCTCAGAATCGTTGAATAATTATCCTGATGTTGTCACGATTGACTTTTCACGTGTGGAGGTTGCTCCCGTTGCTTCGTCTGAGCTTTATAATGAAGATATGATGCAACCTGAATTGCAAGATTTGGAAGAGTTTTCATATGTAGAGCCAAATCAGAGTGATTCTGAGGCTGTTCTTATGCACAAAAGCGATGAAGCGCCCCATGTTGATTCACAGAATGAGGCACATACGGCGATGGAGCCAAACAAAGGTGATTTGCAAGCTGTGCTGGAAAATCTACGAGCGACCCCAACAGATGTTTTGAAGGCAGAAGAAACGGAAAGCGCCGATTCAACACCTGTGGAACTATTCCCTGGGCAATAAATAACCTTTATCCGGAATATGTATGATGAACGCCCGTAAAACCTATTTTTTTTGTGGTATCGGCGGCAGCGGCATGATGCCCCTTTCGGTTTTGTTGAATAAAACAGGCGCGCGCGTTATTGGATCTGATCGATCATACGATCAAGGTAAAACACCGGAAAAATTTCAAAGCTTAAAAGATATTGGCATTGAGATTTTCCCGCAAGACGGCTCAGGAATGAACGACGCTGTTGATGTTCTGGTCGTGTCTAGCGCGGTGGAGGAAAGCATCCCTGATGTCCGCGCGGCACTTGATCTGAATATTCCGATTATCAAACGCGGCGCGCTTTTGGCGGAGTGTTTTAATACCGCCAAACATAAGATCGCCGTGGCAGGAACCAGCGGGAAATCAACAGTTACCGGCATGATTGGCACGATATTGTTCGAACTGGGCGAAGACCCGACCATTGTGAATGGTGGCGAAATACGAAACCTCAAAGCACATGAAGCCGATCGCTTTTCCAATATCAGAAAAGGGCGCGATGATTTGTTTGTTGCCGAAATGGACGAAAGTGATGGCTCAATCGCGCATTATAATCCGTCAATTGCGGTTTTGAATAATGTTGCCCTCGATCATAAATCTATGGAAGAGTTAGAGCAGCTTTTTGGTGATTATCTGGTGCGCAGCTCTGATGCCGTTATTGTGAATTACGATCAACCCCGCGTCAGGCAACTATGTGAACAAAATGCGGACGGCATATCACGTATGATCAGTTACGCCATTGATAATGAGTCTGCTGCCTTGGTTGCGCGTTCATTGAAACCGAAACATGACGGCATCGACTTTGATTTGCATATCGGTGACCAACATTATGATGTTCATCTGAATGTGATAGGGCGGCATAATGTTGAAAATGCACTGGCGGCGCTTGGTGTTTGCGTCGCAATGGGGCTGGACATCGCAAAATCTGTGAAAGCGTTGGCGGCCTTTAACGGCATTCATCGCCGTATGGAATATGTCGGCACAAAAAATGATATCACGGTGATGGATGATTTCGCCCATAACCCTGATAAAATATCGGCGAGTTTACAGGCTTTGAAAACATTTGACGGGCGCTTGATTGTCATGTTCCAACCCCATGGCTATGGCCCTTTGCGCCTTATGGGGCAGAAAATGGTTTCGGTGTTTGCGGGGGTGCTGGATGAGAATGATATTTTGCTGATGCCGGAAGTATATTATGCAGGCGGAACGGTTGATCGCTCCGTTACGGCCAAGCACTTGATTGAAGATTTGAAAAAGGCAGGTGTGCAGGCACATTGGTTTGAAATGCGCAATCATATCCCTGCATTTATTGATGCCAACGCGGCGCGCGGTGATCGCATTATCATTATGGGGGCGCGTGATGATACGCTCCACACCTTTGCGCGTGATATTCTAAATCACTTACCGTAGCGTTTTTCCAAGAATGCAAAAATAGCGCGCATGCCTGTATCCGCGCCACCTTTGGGGCGACCTGTTCTGCCGTTGACTTCCCACGCAAAGACATCCATGTGAATCCATTCAATGTCCTCAGCAACAAATTCCTGAAGGAATAAAGCCGCCGCCGTTGCACCCGCTTTGCCGCCGGTGCTGTTGATGTCAGCGATGGTGCTGTTTAATTCCTCACGATAAGGTTTCCACAATGGCAAGTTCCAAACGGCATCTTGTACTTCATTCGTGGCAGATTGTTTTTGAATGCCATAAGCCATATCGCCGTCATTGCTGAACAATGCGGGCAGATCATGACCGAGGGCAACGCGCGCCGCGCCTGTTAATGTTGCAAAATCAATCAAGAGTTCCGGTTTTTCCTCGCATGCATAGGTAATGGCATCGGCAAGAACGAGGCGACCTTCCGCATCGGTGTTGCCGACCTCTACGCTGATACCCTTACGGCTGCGTAGGACATCAGAGGGGCGATATGCGTTGCCGTCTATTGAGTTTTCAACGGCGGGAATAAGAACGCGCAAACGAACGGGCAGGTTCAAGCTGATAATCATATGGGCAAGGCCAAGAACATGCGCCGATCCGCCCATATCTTTTTTCATGGTGATCATGTATTCGGATGGCTTGAGGTCAAGCCCACCTGTGTCAAAACAAACGCCTTTACCAACAAGGGTGACTTTCGGATGTTTGGCATTTCCCCATGTGAAATCCAGCAAACGCGGGCGGCGGTCACTGGCTCTACCAACGTCAAAAATCATAGGAAAGTTTTTGGTCAGTAGGGCTTTATCCTTGATCACCTTCAACGAAACATTGTGATGGCTCGTAAACATTTTGGCGGCATCTTCCAGTTCGTCAGGGCCCATATCATTGGCGGGCGTATTGACAAGATCACGGATCAAACACACAGATTCAACCAAGGCTTCCACGCGCTTATGATCAACGTCTTGGGAAAGAAGCAGGGCAGGTACTTTTTTCTTGTCTGTGTCCTTTTTATAAACGTCAAAGCGATACGCAGCCCAGCCCCATCCGGCGTGTAGACGCTCTAGCTGATCTTTCTTTAATGCACCGATTTCAAATTCAAAACTGATTTTATCCAGCATGTCTTTAGAAAATTCACGAGAAAGTTTTTTGTATAGGGCGCTTCCTTCGGTGTAGTGCACGTCTTTTGTGACGCCTGCAAGGACGCTTTGTGCGTTGCCATTTTGATCACGCACAACAATGACTTGTTTGCTTTTCCCGACAAACCCGCGCTCCAGACACAAGGCCTGCGTATGTTTATCCAGCTTTTTGGATAATGCCTCGAACCCGTCTTGATTCGTGAACACAATGCTTAAATGCTGTTTGCGTTTATCGGAAATAAAAGGCTTAAAGAATGTTATTTTGCTCATGTCGCTATCTTTGTTATTTTATGCTGTCCCCATTTCGTATAGCAAAAACCAAGGGGGCATACTATAAAAGATGTTGCTTTTACAAAGGATATACGCCATAAATTTCCAAGAATTTCAAAAGGGCCAGTAGCTCAGTTGGTTAGAGCAGTCCGCTCATAACGGATTGGTCGCTGGTTCAAATCCGGCCTGGCCCACCATTTCATATTTACCCATGTGTAAATCCTCTAAAATTTTGTTTTCCGTCATGATCTGTAGAAATATAGGCGCCGCTGGCCTCGGCGATTATGCACTCGTTACGCATCACTTGCGCATCGTTTATTAAGTGGACATAAATAATGACCACCGATAATCTGCTTAGCATAACAACAGGCTGGCAATTCGATATGCGCTTAAAATCATCCTCTTATAAACGATCATTGCACTTTATGCTTCTTTTCACGCTGTGCTTCGTACTTCCTTTCGACGGATACGCGCAGTCATTGCCGTATTTGGTCAAAGGCAAGGCTGACAAAGCTGTGGAGCAGTTACGCGATTCTCTTGAAGAAGAGCGCGATGTTAAGAGCATTATTCCCAAAATGAAACGTGTGGAAATATTAGGAAAGTCAGGGAAGCTAAAAGAAGCCAATGCTCTGTTAGATGAGATATTACAGGACTTCGAAGGACTGGAACAACGGGACAAAGAAGACCGTAAGCAGAGTCTTTTTATCAATGATAAAGTGGTGAATATTAAAGGCTATGACGATGATGCTATGGAAGCGTTTATTAGTCGGGACGGGCGCTATTTATTTTTCAACAGTTTGAAAACGAAAAACAGAAGCAAGGACATTTTTTATGCAGAGCGGATTGATGACTATAATTTCCGCTTCAAAGGACAAGTAAAACCAATCAATACAGCCGCCGTTGAGGGCGTTCCGACTATGGATGAAAACGGCAACTTTTTCTATGTTTCAACGCACGCTTATAAACCCAAACATCTGGTGACGATGTTTAAAGGGACGTTTAATGACGGCATGGTTACAAACATAACGCCGCTTCGGGCAATATCCTTAAATAAAGGCGGCTGGTTGAATATGGATAGTGAGATTAGCGCAGACGGCAACACGCTTTATTCCACGCAGTCTTTTTTTAGTAGAGGGGCGGATGCTCCGTCTGTTTCTTATTTCTTTTATGCGAAGAAAAAGGGAGATATCTTCGAGCCTCAAGCTGATTCAGCGGAGATTTTCAAAAACATCAATCAAGATAAAATTGTCTATGGTACGAGTATTTCAAAAGACGAGTTGGAACTGCTCTATACGCGGCTTTTGATCGATGAAAAAAGAATTGAATCTATGCGGGCAACGCGTACAAACAAAAATGCCCCATTCGAAAAACCGGAACACATAAAGGCGATTACAGGCTTTTCAGAGGCGCCTGCTTTTGGTCACAACGAAGACCTCATTTATTATCATAAGCAATCAACCTCAGACGGTAAATTCAGAATACACGCACTACATAGAAATAAAGATATTCAATAATGTTAGTACAAGCAGCTTTTTAGCGTGCATCCCCCTCATCAATGTTTTTGTATTTCATGTTCATTATCCCGCGAAATACACGATGAAATTGTTGATATAAATCGGAATAAGGGATATTGACGTTATAACCAGATAGGGGAGGTATATTATGAAAAAAGTTGTTATAGGAAAAGAAGAGTGGTGCGCATTACCGGAGCTTGGGCTTCCTGTCGTAAAGTCGCGCATTGATTCAGGCGCTAAAACGTCATCTTTGCACGCTTTTAACATTCATACATTCGAAGAAAAGGGCAAGCGTTATGCCCATTTCGATATACACCCCGTTCAGGATAACCGAAAAATAATTCAAAGCTGCCGTGGTTTGGTGGTTGATCAGCGCGCTGTGAAAAGCTCCAGCGGCGATAAGGAAAGACGTCTGGTTATCAGAACCCCGCTGACGCTTGGTGATGAAACATGGGATATCGAAGTCACATTGACCAACCGCGATGCAATGGGCTATCGGATGTTGATCGGGCGCGAAGCTATGGTTGGGCGGACGTTGATTGACCCTGATGCTTCTTTTTGTTTGGGGCATATTGCGGAAAAAGACGTCATTAAACATTACAAAACTGTAATCAATAAGAAAAACGGTTTGAAAATTTTATTATTGGCGAGCAACCCTGACCTGTATTCTAACAAAAGATTGGTTGAGGCAGGTGAAGAACGCGGCCATGAAATGCGCTTTGTGAATATCAGCCAGTGTTATATGAATATCAGTTCTAAAAACCCTGAAATCCATTATCGCGGCGGCGAGCTGTTGGATGATGTTGATGCGGTTATTCCTAGAATTAAGCCCTCTATGACATTTTACGGTTGTGCGATTACGCGGCAATTTGCGTCTATTGGCGCATATTGTTTGAACGATTCAATTCCGATTGCACAATCGAGAGATAAGCTAAGATCTTTGCAGGAATTATCGGTGAAGCGCATCCCAATGCCGACAACAGGATTCGCAAACTCACCTGTTGATACAAAAGAAATTATCAGCATGGTGAATGGTGCGCCGTTGGTTGTGAAATTGCTTGAGGGAACGCAGGGGCGCGGCGTTGTTCTGGCCGAAACCAACAAGGCGGCAGAAAGTGTTATTAATGCTTTTAAAAGTCTGAATGCCAATATCCTTGTTCAAGAGTTTATCAAGGAAGCGCAAGGCGAAGATATCAGATGTTTTGTTGTTGACGGTAAGGTTGTTGGCTCTATCCAACGCAAGGCGGCAGCGGGGGAGTTCCGCGCTAATTTGCATTTAGGTGGAACAGCCAGTGTGGTACGCATTACAGCGACGGAACGTAAAATTGCGATCAATGCTGCGAAAGCCATGGGGTTGGTCGTTGCGGGCGTAGATATTATTCGATCAAAAGACGGCCCTAAAGTTCTGGAAATCAATTCTTCTCCCGGTTTGGAGGGGATTGAAGAAATAACAGGACGCGATATTGCCGGTTTGATGATTGAATGCATCGAAAAGCAAATTCAGAAGCAAAAGAAAAAACATAAATAATATGCTTTAGGCCTTTTAAAACGGCGCACTTTGGCAAATTTTGTTTGACTTTTACCTCAAAGCTTTATAAAACTCAGCCATTCTCGGGAAAGAGAGAGCGCGGTGCTCTCCGTTGAACCTTAAAAATAAGGATTTCAAACCTGTCAGTGGTCTACCGAGACAACATGAAGAAAAAAAAGGAAGTAACCCATGAGTGGAAAAAGAGTCCAGTCCAAACACAAATTAGATCGTCGCATTGGTGCAAATATTTGGGGTCGCCCAAAGTCACCTTTCAACAAACGCCAAACTGGCCCGGGTATGCACGGCGCACGCCGCAGTAAGCCAACAGATTACGGTCTACAGCTTTTTGCTAAGCAAAAGCTTAAAGGCTATTACGGTTCAATCGGCGAAAAACAATTCCGCAGCTATTTCAAGGAAGCAAACCGTCTGAAAGGTGATACAGGTCAAAACCTTATCGGTCTTTTAGAGCGTCGTTTGGATGCCGTGATTTACCGCGCATGTTTTGTACCGACTGTTTTCGCAGCACGTCAGTTTGTGAACCACAAGCACGTTACTGTAAATGGTCAGGTTGTGAATATTCCTTCTTATCAAATCAAAGAAGGCGATGTAATCGAGGTTCGCGAAAAATCACGTGAAATCCCAATGGTTATTGATTCTATCCAAAGCTTGGAACGTGAAGTGCCTGAATATATTGATGCTGATCTAAAAGCATTGAAAGCCACATTCTTGCGTGTTCCTCAGTTGGAAGACGTACCATATCCGGTTCAAATGGAACCTAATCTTGTGGTGGAATTCTATTCTCGTTAATTGGTACGGGACACAATATACAGTTTTCAAAAAAGTCGCCTTTGGGCGGCTTTTTATTTGTCTGTTTTGTTGCCGCGCAGGGCAGAGAGCATGCCATGTAGGGTGCGTAGCTCCTGATCGGAAATATCTGCGCGCGTGAAGATATTTTGAATATTACGCAGCATGGTCGGTTTCAAATTACACGCACGAAAAAATCGCCGCTCTTCCAAATCTTGTTCCAACCGCTCTATGAAAGATTGGATATCAGCCTGCTTGGCAGGGAAGCTGTCGCCGAAATCCATTGCGGTGTGATCAATGCACTGCGCTTCGTTCTTTCCCCATTCATAGGCCATCAAAAGAACCGATTGCGCCAGATTGATGGAAGCAAACGCGGGATTGACAGGAAAGGTTATAATTGCCTGACATTGGCTTAATTCGTCATTGAGAAGCCCTGTGCGCTCAGCGCCGAAAACGAACCCGACTTTTTGCCCGCTATTGAGCCGTTGTGTGGTTTCTTCCAACGCGCCTTGCGGATCATACACAGGCTTGACCATATCGCGCCTACGGCTTGTTGTGGCAAAGGTGAAGTGCAGGTCTGCTGTGGCCTGTGTCATGTCCTCATAGACACGTACAGGCGGCATGCTATCGAATGCACCTGATGCCGTGGCCTGTGCATTTTCATTCGGCCAGCCATCTCTGGGGGCGATAAGGCGCAAATCGGTGAGACCGAAATTCTGCATAGCGCGCGCGGCGGCGCCAATATTCTCACCCATCTGCGGCCGCGCCAAAATGATGGCGGGCGCGGTTGGTGTTTCATCAGAGTTTTTTATCATCATATTCTAAAGTACTAATCTAATAGGTGGTTTTTATCATAAACTTTACTTCAAAGGGCGAAACATGTATAACATTAGGTCTAATAATAAAAATAAAAAGAAATTAAATTTCAATATTAGGGGGCTGCACTATGTTAATGAAATCTGGTTTACGTGACATTGTTGAAACGGGTGGCAACACATTTAGTGTTATTGAAGAATTTTCAGAGCTGACACCACGGCGTAAAGTCTTGTTATGTGACCACCTTTTTACGGAAGGGCGCCAAGCATTTTACAATACTGTTGAGCTTTTATGGCCACAAGCCAGTCACGAAGACGCAAAGCGTCTCGAAAAGTTTTTATATTCTTTGAAAAATAGATCACACTAATTAACATAATAGTAATTATAGGGGCGTAGAATTTTTTTAGGTTCCAAGTAAGCGAACGGAATGGCGGTCTGTGTTTATCAGGCCGCTTTTCTGTTATGTTGTAGGCGTTTCTTGGTCTTTTCCTCACCAATCAACAAAAGCAATTGTCCCAATTCCGGTCCATGATCCATACCTGTCAGCGCGTGACGCAAGGGCATGAATAATTCCTTACCTTTACGGCCTGTCTTTTCCTTGACTGCGGCTGTCCATTCTTTCCATGTATTTTCATTCCATGGCGTTGCAGGAAGCAGGCTCAGTGCTTCATCGGCAAAGTCAGCATCATCAATAATTGGCGTGACTGGCCCCTTGGCAACGCGCCACCATTCTTGAAGATCATCCATCTTTTCAATGTTGGAGCGAACGGTTAACCAGAATTCTTCATCCAGATCAGATAAGCCCAAGGCGGACAACTTATCCGTTATATCGGCATAATCTGTGTCATGCAGAATCTTGGCGTTAAGGCGGTTTAATTCTTCTGCATCAAACTTAGGCGTCCCACGGGAAAATTTGGCTAAATCGAAATGCTCAATCACCGTTTTGACTTCGGTAAAGGGTTCAATCGGATCAGACGAGCCAAGACGCGCCATCAAACTAACCACTGACATAGGCTCTATGCCTTCGGCCTGTAAGTCTTTTAAGCTCAGTGAGCCAATACGTTTTGAAAGCTTGCCACCTTCTTTATCAGAAAGCAGAGGCAAGTGCGCAAATAAAGGAGGCTGCGCGCCCAGAGCTTCGAACATTTGCACATGGCACGCGGTGTTCGATACGTGATCTTCGCCGCGAATAACATGCGTGATTTTATATTCAGCATCATCGATAACCGAGCAAATATGATAAAGCGGTGAGCCATCTTCACGGATCAAAACAGGATCAGATAAATCCGCACCGTTAAATTTAACAGGGCCGCGCACGATATCATTCCATTCAATCGGCTTATGAGCCATTTTGAAACGCCAGTGTGGCTGGCGACCTTGCGCTTCGTATGTTTTGATTTGCGCTTCGGTTAGGTTAAGAGATTCGCGGTCATAGATTGGCGGTAATTTACGTGAAAGCTGGCTTTTACGCTTCAAATCAAGCTCTTCCGGCGTTTCGTAACAGGGGTATAAACGCCCGTCCGCTTTCAGTTGATTGATTTTATCCTCATAAATACCCATGCGGTCGCGCTGGCGTACCTTTTCGTCCCAATCAACGCCCATCCATTTCAAACCATCTTCGATCGCTTGTTCATATTCATCTTTGGAGCGCTCTTGATCTGTGTCGTCAATGCGCAAAAGGAAATGCCCGTCATTTGCGCGGGTAAACAGCCACGTTATCAACGCGGTGCGCGCATTACCGACATGCAGCATGCCTGTGGGAGAGGGGGCGAATCTGACTTTAACACTCATTTTTATATTCTCTTTTTATGATTTTTATTCTGCAAGCCCTCTTAAATAGCGGGATTACTGACTTTTTTCAATCTTATTTATGAATTGGTTGGTCATGGGGTATCTGCGGTCACGTCCGAAGGCACGAAACGAGATACGCGTGCCGGGCGCGCCTTGAAAACGTTTATATTCGCTGTTCTTCAATAATCGGGCGACCTTTTCAACAGTTTCGGGATGCTCCAGACACCGCGCGCGCATCTCTTGCAATATCTTCGGCGCGGAATCCCAGTTCACGTTATCGTACTCAATAAGCAAACGTAAAATATCATCCAGCAGATCATAGGGCGGCAGACTGTCCTGATCTTTTTGATCTTCGCGCAATTCTGCCGAAGGGGCTTTGATTATAATGCGTTTGGGTATGACTTCGCCCTGTTCGTTGCGCCATTCAGACAATTTATAAACATCGGTTTTATAAACATCTTTCAGGGCGTTAAACCCGCCATTCATATCGCCGTATAAGGTGCAATACCCAACAGCGACTTCGCTTTTATTACCGGTCGTTAAAACCATTGCGCCGCTCATATTGGATAAGGCCATTAAAATCGTGCCGCGTATTCGGCTTTGCGTGTTTTCGTGCGCCAAACCGCTTAGATCGGGCAGAGTGTTTTCAAAGCTGGAAACAGCGTCGTTAATCGGAATGATTTCATACTGAACGCCGAGTTTTTTGGCGCAGTCTTGCGCGTCATCCAAGCTTTCTTGAGATGTGAATTCTGAGGGCATCATGACGCAGCGCACATGATCCGCGCCCAGTGCATCCACCGCAATTGCCGCGGTTAGAGCGCTGTCGATACCGCCCGATAAGCCGATCAAAACATCATGAAAACCATTTTTACGCACATAATCGCGAACGCCTATTTTCAGAGCATTATACATGAGGGAAGGTTGGTTTTTAGGCTCTACGGGGGGAGTGTCACTCGTGATATCAAATGTTTTATCGTTGTTTTTCCCTGAGATAGTCAGTTCAATCACATGCTCTTCAAAGCCTGGCGCGGTTTGGGTGATTGTGCGATCTTTTTGCATGATGAAAGACCGGCCATCAAAAACAAGCTCATCTTGCCCACCAACCATGTTGAGGTAAATCAGGTCAAGCCCGGTTTCCAAGACACATTCCAGCGCAACAGAGCGGCGCTCATCGTCTTGATAAACATGAAAAGGACTGCCGTTTATGGCGATTAAAACTTCTGCGCCGCAATTCTTCAAATGACGCGGCACATCAACATGCCAGACATCTTCACAAATCATTATGCCGAGCTTATGTCCGCGAAACATCATCGGACTGGGCAGAGGGCCGCTGGCGAAGGTGCGGGGTTCATCAAAAACATAGTCATTGGGTAATTTATGCTTATATAGAATATCTTCTATTTCGCCCTTTTTTATAAGCAGGGCGGCGTTATAGATGGTGTTGTTTTCTTTCCATACGCTTGGAACGATAGCGGCAGATTGAAACGCTTTACTGCGCTCGCAAATATCTTTGATTTTACGATCGAGGTTGCTGATAAAGCCAGCGTTTAAAACAAGATCTTCCGGCGGATAACCGCACAAAAAAAGCTCGGGGAAAATCACAAGATCGGCTTTGGCATCATAGGCTTGCCACGTCTCCAGAATTTTTTGCGCATTACCGTCAAGATCGCCGACAACCGGATTAAGTTGTGCCAATGCTAGTCGAAGATCATTGCTCATATTTATTATTCTGCCGCAGTAAGATCGTGCACATCATGGTGTTGATCTTTGCGTGTCCCTTTAAGTTCGTCGGAAATCAAAAATGCCAGTTCCAATGCCTGATTAGCATTCAGGCGCGGATCGCAATGTGTGTGATAGCGGCTGGATAAATCTTCATCCGCAATCGCGTGCGCGCCGCCGACACATTCCGTTACATCTTGACCGGTCATTTCGATATGAATACCGCCAGCATGTGTTCCTTCGGCCTTATGCACGGCGAAAAATCCGCGCACTTCTGAAAGAATATAATCGAACGGACGCGTTTTGTAACCGGAGGATGATTTGATTGTATTGCCATGCATTGGATCACAAGACCAAACAACGCTGCGGCCTTCTTCCTTGATTTTGCGGACGAGAGGCGCAAGCTTTTCTTCCACTTGTTCATGCCCCATGCGGGCGATCAATGTTAAGCGCCCGGGAATATTCTCAGGGTTAAGCGTATCAATCAAACGCAGAAGCTCATCTGATTCAAGTGCGGGTGAGCATTTCAAACCAAGCGGGTTTTGAACACCGCGAATAAATTCGATTTGGGCATTTTCAAGCTGATGCGTGCGTGCACCAACCCAAAGCATGTGCGCCGATGTATCGTACCAATCACCGCTTAAGCTGTCTGTACGGGTCATAGATTCCTCATAAGGCAGCAATAATGCTTCATGCGAGGTGTAAAATTCAGTTTCCTTTAGTGTCGGGACACTGTCGGGTGTAACGCCACACGCTTCCATAAAGCGTAGAGCGTCACTGATGCGGTTGGCCATATCTTCATAACGCGCGCCTAGTGGGCTGTCGGCAACGAATCCTAAATTCCATTGACTGACTTTATTCAAATTGGCGTAACCACCCGAGGCAAAAGCGCGCAACAGGTTCAATGTTGATGAGGCTTGATGATAGGCGGCAATCATACGCTGCGGGTCGGGTTCACGCGCCTCGGCGGTGAATTCGAGGGCATTGATGTTATCACCACGATAGCTTGGCAGTGTGACATCGCCTTGCGTTTCCGTATCGCTGGAGCGTGGCTTGGCGAACTGCCCTGCCATACGCCCGACCTTGATAACAGGGACGGAGCCCGCATAGGTCATTACAACAGCCATTTGCAAAAGCGCGCGGAATGTATCGCGGATTTTATTCGCGTTGAACTCGGCAAAGCTTTCAGCGCAATCGCCCCCTTGAAGAAGGAAGGCTTTCCCTTCGGCGGCGAGCGCAAGGCGCGCCTGAAGGTTACGTGCTTCGCCGGCAAAAACAAGCGGCGGCATTTCGCGTAATTGTGCTTCTGTATTCTTTAAAGATACAGTATCCTTGTAGTTAGGAAGCTGTTGCGCTGGTTTATCTCTCCAGCTTTGAGGAGTCCATTGATTTGACATTTACGTTACCGTCATTCGTATTATTTAAACACTTCATACCATATATGAACAAAGGTTATGCCCCAAACTTCGATGATAATCAAATGTAAACGCATGTTTACGCTAGAAATTCACTGGACGCGGTGGTCGTAAAATGCAAAATACATGTGATTAAAAACTATAAATTTTTTAAGTGATAAGATTTTAAATATGGATTTAGCCACCCGAGATATACCCAAAGAGGTTATCCGTCATCTTGAGGCAATTGAGCCGGAGCAAAGTTGGACACAACAAGGTGTGGTTGTTCAGACTGTTAGAGATATAGAGCGCAGCTTCGATTCTGATCGCGATCTTGCGTCGAAATCATTGGATATTATTTTATCCCTCACAGATGGCGTTTGTGCGAATACACAGAAAACATTGGATTTATTGACCTCTTGGCAAGACGGTAGTGTGCAGTTCTCAACCACATCAATGATGGCCTATGTTATTGAAAAATTTGATTTTGATGAAGCAGCACACAAAATCCATATAAACGCCTTACTGATAGCGGCTATACTTGCGGATCTTCGCAATGACTTGCCGTACCATAACACCCTGCATTATCGTAAGGTTTTGTTGCATACAGTGCGGTTGATCGCGGTGCATAATCATTTGTTCAAAGGGAGCGACAAGCGCACGCTGGACCATGATGCGATGACGAAGCTTATGATATCTGCCTGTATTCATGATCTTGGTCATGCTGGTACAGGCAATATTATTGAGCGCAAATATCAAATGGCGATGACAGAACAAAGGTCGTTCGATTTGGCATATCCTTATTTAGCGGCCACAGGCTTGAGCGAGGATATTTTAGCGGATATTCGCATCATGTTAATAACAACCGACGTTTCCCCGTTAGGCGATCCGATTAGCCCGATGCAACAGGCGCGCGCAGCTTATGAATTACATTTCGGTATGAATAAGGATGACGATGATGAACCGCTATATTCTCAGCCGCTTGAGATTTTAAAAGAAGATGAACGCTTATGCCTTTTATGCGTGTTATTGCATGAGGCTGATATTATGAATTCTGCGGGCGTTGATTACGAAATAACGCGCAAAGAGTCCGTCGCAATCAATCAGGAAATGGGTGAAAGCCTCGCGTTGCCGGAAGATACGTTGCTGTTTTTGAATAAAATTTGCGGCGATGGGTTTTTGTCTGACGCCGCGCGTTATCTTGCAGACGGTAATTTAATTAGGATTAAAGCCCGTGTTATGGACGACTATAAAAACGGCAATAATTCATATTTTTAAGTGGCTGTTGTGTCTTTCCAGCGGCGGTGTAGCCATATCCATTGTTCCGGCTTATCGCTGATCCATGTTTCGAGCAATGTGTGCGCCTCTTTTATCACATCTTCAACAGGGCGCGGCTGATCGTCTTTATCAAATAATGCGAGCGGCGGATAGGGCGTCAGCTTAAACGAGCATCCAGAAAGACGTTGATTTTTAACCGGCACCAACGGACATTTATATTTTTGACAGAGCTGTACGAAAATCGGGTTTGTCATGGCGGGCAGAGAGAAAAACGGCACGTCTATGCCCTCATTATATTTCTGGTCAATCAGAATACCTAATGCACCGCCCTTTCTAAGTGTTTGCAAAATGTCTTTGCCGCTTTCCCGTGATTTAGGAAATGCCACTAGGCGGCCATTGAGCGTACGTGCCTTATCCAGAAGCTTAGCCGTCCATGGATTGTTGGGCGCGCGGTATGTCAGGGCGATTTTTTTATCATATTGCGTGAGCAGCGCCGTCGAATTAACTTCCCAATTGGCAAGGTGACCGCCAAAAAAGACGATGGGTTGCTGCGATTCCAGCAATGATGCCAATCGTCCCTTATTCTCAATAACGGTATGATCGCGGCTGATACGCTCCAGATGCGGGTATTCTGCGATAACGCGCCCCAGATTGTCCCACATACCAATGATGATCTCATTTTGTTTGTTTTCATCTATATCAGGCATCGCAAACGTAAGATTACGGCGCGCTTTTCTGTTTGTCGCGAGCTTCGGCCCAATGGTGCGCCCGATCCAACCGCCAATATTGGATGCTTTCTCAGGTGAGAGCGCACTAAAAAATGCGAATAAGATGTATAAAAGCGTGGCTTCTAAAAAATAGCGAAGTGTTTTCATTTTATTGCTCTTTCAAAGCCCCCAGCTTACCTGTTAGGAAGGTAAGCATTTCGGATTCATCATGCAATGCTAAGTGAACGGGCAGGGTGGTGACTTCTTTTCTAAACGCGTCAGGCACACGTACATAATCTTTTTCCGTCGTAATGAGTGTGGCATTGTTTTGCGCGGCGCGTGTTCTTAATCGGTCTAAATCATCGTGATCATAGCTATGGTGATCAGGAAAAGATTGGTGGTCAACAATATTCAGGTCCATAGCGCGCAAAGTATCATAAAACTTCTTAGGATAGCCAAGGCCGCAAAATGCGAAATAAGCTTGCGCCGTGTCGAGTGCATGATCGGCGTCCGGTTGAATGCTGGCCTTAAAAACAGGTAAGTCGGCGGGCAATTGCTGCTGGATATTGCGTTCATCCTCACCAATGAGAATAACGCCGTCAATGCGCGGCAGGGCAAAATCAAGAGGCTCACGCAAAGGGCCGGAAGGCAGGGTCTTACCATTACCAAATCCCATTTTTCCATTCACAACGATGAACGAGATATCTTTTTTCAAAGACATATTTTGCAAACCATCATCCATCAGAATGCAATCCGCATCAAGGTCATGGGCATGGCATGCACCATCATAACGATCTCTGGAAATGATGGTATTTGAATGCTTTAAGAGCACTAACGGTTCATCACCTACGGCGTTTGCATCATCATGAACCGTTATGCGTCTTGGGCCTGTTTCATGACCGCCATAGCCGCGCGTCAAAAAATAGGGGTTTTTGAAAAGCTTATGCTTTTTTATAAGCGCATTTAGGGCAATGCAGGTTGGTGTCTTGCCACTGCCACCGACACTCAGATTACCAACACAAATAACGGGAATAGGCACAGCGGCGGTTTGTGTACGCTTTAACTTTATGCGGTGGGCAAATTGGTACAATGTACCAAAGGGCGCGAGTAGAATTTCTTCCACTGATGGGGCTGCGCTATTTGCCCTATACCAGAATTCAGGCGTTGTGCGTGGCATAATGTTTGGTCTTTTCAAGCTGCGTTGTGTCATCAGTATCCTGTAACACGAAAAGCAACGGTTCAATTTCTTTCATAACACGATCTATAACACCTGTTTTGGCTTTGGAAAAGGTTCTGCCATTTTCCTGCAAGGTTTTGAGTTTGTGTTCATTCTCAAACAATGATTTTAACGCGTCATATAACGCATTTTCATCTTTGAGCGATAGAGCGGCGCTGTGCTGATTCATTTCATCATAAATAGGTTGAAGGTTTTGAATATGTTGGCCGTGAATAACACCGCACCCCATTTGCGCGGCTTCAATCGGGTTATGACCGCCGCCGCCATCATCACTTAATGATCGACCAATGCAGGCAATCGGGGATAATTGGTATAATAACCCCAATTCACCAAGTGTATCGGCAATGTAAATATCATCATCAGATTTAGGGAGGTTTTTCTGTTCGCCGCGATATGTTGTTTTAAGGTTGAAAGTGTCGCATTCTTTTTGAATATCATGGCGGCGTTCAGGGTGGCGCGGCACGATGATGGTCAACAAATCTGGGATATCTTGCTTTAATTTAATATGGATATCATGCGCGATGCGTTCTTCACCCGCATGAGTACTGGCGTAAAGCCATATACGTTTATCCTGACAGCTTTCTTTTAACTGGTTCAAATAACCTTTATTGAATGTCAGAGGCTGCGCGCTGTATTTTAAGTTATCCGTTGTTATTGTGTTGCGCGCGCCGAGTTTATCGAAACACTGTTTTTCTTTGTCTGTTTGGCACAAAACCATGTCAAATGTAGATAACGTGGAGCGCGCTAATGAAGAGAGACGTTTCCATGATCGGAAGGATTTAGATGACATACGGGCATTGACCAGCGCAGAGGGAATCGCTCTGCCCTTAATTTGGTGGAGCATATTTGGCCATAATTCCGATTCCATCCAAATTACGGCATCGGGGTTCCAGTGATCTAAAAAGCGCTTAACCCATGTGGGGTGATCAAGAGGATAGAATTGGTGAAAAGCATTGTGTGGAAGGCGATCTTCCATCAGATGGGCTGATGTTAATGTGCCAGTTGTGACGAGGATTGGAAGGTCGGGTATATGTTTTTGAATATGCTCGATCAATATGAGAGCAGATTGAGCCTCACCGACGCTCGCGCCATGTATCCACAAAAGTTTCCCTTTTGGTCTGTTTCGGGAGGTGATTCCTCTTTTCTCTGAATAGCGCGCGCGCGATTCCTTACCGATTGTACAACGTCGCTTTAAAAGCAATGAAAGGAAAGGCGCTGCGGGGTAGGTTAGCAGCTTATATAACGCGTACATGCCAATCCCCGACAAATATTAAAGATTCTGATTAAGAGAATAATCTATTTTTCAAAACGACAGAAGATTTACGGATTTTAACGTCCGTAACATCCTGCTGCTGCTGCGCCAAGACCGACAGCAAGCGGATCTGAACCACCAGGGTGATAACGACAACCAGGTTGCAAGCAAACGAATTCTTCATAATCATTCAACGCATAGCCAGAGCGAACAACACGCACACCTGTTGGTACGGGTGCACCTGAACACGGACAGTTGGTACCGCTACAGTCTTGTGGATCTGTTAATGTGAAATATGTTTGCACAGGATCATTAGCCCAAGGCGCAGACGTTAAGGCCGATGCCAAATTGTTTGTCCAGTTTGTATTGATAGGAGTACAGGCCGTTGGCAGTACACGTTTATCAGCAGCTGTCGCATATTCAGCGAAACTAAAGAACCCGTCTGTTGTGTTGTTTGAAACGAAATTGATACATTTTGCAGCATTCCATACGCGTGACATGATATCACAGCTATATGGTGTGCCGTTTGTTATCGCTCTCGGCTGGTGATTAATACCGGCTCCTGCTGTGTGACCGGCAAGCAGGTTGTACCCACCGCTTGATTTACTACCGAAATTGTTATTGATGTAAGCAATCAAAGATGTGCCGACGAGATTTTGGAGAGCGTTATCCATGCTTGTGCTGCTAAGCGGGCTACCGTAGGAAGATGTTTCACTGAGCATTTCATCAGCGTGGTCGGCCAGTTCACGGACAAGTCTGTCAAAACAGGTATATTCAAAAACGCTATCTGGCTTCAAAATAATATTTTGATTCTGTGTGATTTCACGTTGTGCTTCGAGCCATGCACGTGCGGAAAGTGATTCATAGTAAAGGGCATCACATGGTGTTGATGCTATGACAGTTGCTGCATTGGCTGCAGGAACCAAGATCAGAAAAGAGAATGCAAAAAGTAACGTTGTGCGAAACTTTAAAAGCCTGTTGTTTAATTTCATCATCTTATCCTTTGTCACTCTTCCTTTTAACTCTTACATTCTACACAAATATACAATCCCAAAGCAAATAGCTTTTGTTAATACGGTAAGCATGCCCCCGCTGGTGTGCTTGCCGGAACAGGCCCGTTTGTAACGTAGGGCACTTTTACCGGTCTGTAATAACATCCGGGGTTTGTACAAATATATTCATAGTGAAGGCGCGGTGTTCTTTGCACAATATTCACAAGACCAACTCCAGCGCCAATTGCATTGATATATTCATATGTCACAACGGGAACACCAGTTGGTATCGGATCAGAACAATCGGTGATAACGCCGCTTGTGCTACCGCCTGTACCAGGGATATAGGTACCGATAGGAGTCTGAAGACCTAATATCATTTCATCATAAAGCTTCATCGTGTCGAATATGGAATATGCATTAAGGTTGGCACCATCATCACAGTTATTCGCAATGCGAATCAAATCATTTGAAAAGTCCGTGTTAACACCTGAAACCACTGCAGCTGACGCGGGGCAGGGGTTCATAATACTTGTTGAAGACGTGCTTGATCCGGGGGTTGTGCTGTCTAGTTTTGTTGAATTGGTTCCGGCTTCGACTGCGTCGCTTGCACTAAAACCAGCGGAACATTCAACGGGAATAGAGCGTGGGTCGGCGTTAACCAAATCCTCAAAAGTTCTGAAACGATCATCTTCTTCGAAATCAATACATTTTGCGATATTCCACACAGTACTCATGTGTGAACAGTTATAACTGCCTGAACCAATGTCGGATGTGTCCAAGTCATTATCAATTGTTGTGGCTTCACCAAGGTAGGTGTGGCTGAAATTATTATCGATATATGTTTGGAGTGTCGGAAATAAAAGCGGCTCTAATACGTTATCAAGATGATCGTCAGGAAAAACAACATTAATGGTGACGCTTTGAGGGGATACAACGTTTTCACCACTACCGTCAGGGCAAGTCGGCGGGCGTCCGGATGATGCTGTATCATCACCTGTGGATAAGCAGACTTCATGGTCTTCCCAAGTCGTTGATTCTGAAAAAATAGGCCCTGCGTGTTCTGCGGCAACGGAAACCCATTGATCAAAACAAGTATATTCAAGGACGCTGTCAGGTTTGTGAATGATTTGCTCACTCATAATAACTTCGCGACTGGCGTTCATGAAGGCCTGACTGTAAATCTGGTTCATGAAATTACCGTCACAGGCGCTTGTGGTCGTGCCTGTTGTATTTGCGTGCGGCGGCGCTGTACCGGTCTTTGGGCCGTTGATCGCGGCATCGGTGCCGGAGGTCAAATCATTATATATGTCGTAATCTGTACAAGGGATACCAGGAGAGCAAGCTGCGTGAACACTGACCGCCGGAAATATAGCGATCATTATAAAAGAAAACAAAAAAGTTAATTTATTCCCTGATTTTTTCAGCACAATAATGCCTAATCCTTTGTTTGTTGTTCGACTATTATATACAGCTTTTCCTTGGGCGACCACATATATATGTCGAAATTATAATCATTTAGTTCATTTTTGAACGCGAGCAAATTCTTGATACCGTAAGAAGACTTGCTATCAACCATCAATCTCCGCGCGCGTATTTTTGATAATAGCAGGATTCTATCACGTTTTTCAGCAATTATTATGTGTGTGCAGTCATTTTCTTCAAGATTGCAAGATTTTCGCCTTAAAATATGCTCTTGAACACCGTCACCATTAAGGTCAAAGCTGGCGATACTAAACTGGGAAGAATCTGTATTATATTGCTCTTTTAGAAAGCCATCGATCTGAAAGCGCAGTGATGTGCTGATGTCATCACTATATTTTAAGGGGGTTATCGCGTGAGCATAACCAAACGGAAAAACAACACAAGCAATTGTGAAGTAGCATATACAAAGTATGTATTTTAACTGAAGTTTGGTCATGTCACGAAATTATAGCAATTTAATGCATCGTTGTAAAAAAACGAATTTTTAAACAAGATCGATGTCCAAGATCGCCATATCGAAATTATAAGATGTTTCGCCTTCATCTTCTATTTTATAAAGAACACCGATAAATTCGCCGTCCATCATAACTTCGATAGAATCTTCTGTCTTTTCACGTTTTTTGACAGTCACGCCCGAACATTTAAATACGCGCTCAATATAGGACTTTAATTGTGACATTTCTTCTGCGCTAAAACTCATGACTCTTTCCTTGATGTTATTATTGTGAATCCAGTCCCTTGGATACGGTGTTATAGCATGCTTTGGCAAGTGTTTTTCGGTCAGAAAAATCTGATGCATTAAGTGGCGGGTGAAAAGTAAGCGATATAACAGCGCCCTTATTGCGTGCAAATCGCCACAAATGTTTGTCTAGCGGTGTATCCATATCAATGTGCCATGAGTATAAGTCACGATCATCTTGGGTGTGGATTTGTTTCTGATTAACTGTTTCCATGCGCAAAGTCACAGGCTGCACTTTTATACCGCGGAGGTTTTCTTTCATTGCGATTGAAAACAGGCTTGATTTAAAAAGGCGCACTTCGCGGCCATCCGTTGATGTGCCCTCGGGGAAAATAATCAGGCTTTTGCCGTCATTAAGCATGGAATCGAGTGCATGTTTTTCTTTTTTTACATCTTCACGGGAACGGCTGATAAATGCCGTTTGCTGTAATTTTGATAAAAAACCAAAAACCGGCCAGGAGGCGACGTCTTTTTTTGCAACGAATGAAGCGCGAAGGATGCTGCCGATTGCAGGAATGTCCAGATATGACACATGGTTGGACATATAAATGGTTTGGCTGTCAGTATAGGGCGTACCATTGACGCGTACAGTAATGCGAAAAATGGAACAAACGATTTTTTGCCAAAGCCACGGCAAAATATATGCGGCGTTTTCTTTGCAAAATAGCATAAGTATCAACTGCGCCGGTACAATGAAGACGCATAGCGAGATAAATAGAAAAAATTTGAAACAGGCAATTAGAAATCTCATATCACAGGCTTTTATGTTTCCGTGGGTTGACCGGGCATGGTTTTTTGTATCCGGCGCTCGTAATATTTGCGGTAGCGATCTGTCATCAGGCTGGTTTGCACAACGATACAAACATCAATGGTGTTAAATTGCGGATCAATCACCGCGCCATCACCGATTGTCGCGCCCAAACGAAGGTAGCCTTTAATCAGTGGGGGCAGGGAGGCGAATAAGCGGCGCTCATTCAGGCTTTCCTTGCTGTGGATATTCATATCAACGCGCAAATCTTTGATGGCGACAGGGCTTATATCTGCGGGCGTCGCGTGAAAGTGGTGGAGGTAGGAAAGTTGCTGCGATATTGAATCAACATTATTTCCCTGAAAGCTCGCGCAGCCAAAGAGCAGATCAATATTGTGCTGGGTGATGTAATCGGCAATGCCTTGCCACAACATATTTAAAATCGGCTTTGTTCTATAATCGGCAAGAACGCAGGAGCGCCCAAGCTCTAAAAGGAAATTATCACTGGCGATGAGGTTGCTGAGGTCATATTCGGTGCTCGAATAAAAACGTCCATGCTGATCGGCAATGTTCTGTCGTAATAATCTGTATGTGCCAACGATTTTTTCGGACTTTTTCGTCGGATCTTTCGCCACCACAATCAGGTGGTCTGTGATGTCATCAAATTCATCAAAGTCCCTTTTTTGGGCGCGCATTGCGTCTGTAGGTTTTGCGCCATACTCGTCATAAAAAACCTGATAGCGCAGTTTTTGTGCTTGCTCGATTTCTTCGGGAGTGACGGCCAGACGGACATGAGCCTCTTGCGCTGTGACTTTGTCGACATCAAGGCCGGAGGAATTTAGCATATTGGTTTAATCCCGTGATGTGTGCTTTATATATTATGACTTGTCAGAGTATACTATATTTCATAGATGTACATAGTCATAGTTTTACACATTTTATAAGGGTTTTTTCATGGTTTCAGTCCTTTTTGTTTGTACGGGAAATATCTGTAGATCACCAACCGCCGAGGCTTTATTCAGGGATAGGGTGAAGGCAAAGGGCATTGATGCATTATATGATTCTGCCGGAACATTCGGGTATCATATTGGCGAACCGCCCGATCATCGCGCAATAGAAGCCGCGCGCGCGCATGGTATTGAAATGAGCGATCTAAAGGGGCGTAAAATCAGCAATGATGATTTTGATAAATTTGATTACTTGATTGCGATGGATAAAGGGCATGAGCGCACTATGCGCCGCATGATTGATGAAAAGTACCACGGGAAAATTAAACTGTTTCTGGATTATCACGATAAATATCGCGGAATGGATATACCTGACCCGTATTATGGTGATCGCGAAGGGTTTAAGAAAACATTCTCTCTTATAGAAGAGGGCGTAGATTCTCTGGTAGATAAGCTGTTTTAGGATAAGCCGTAATCGTTGTTCACGTCGCGGTCGTTATCATTATCGCCGTTCATCATATCGGGGTCGTCGGGATCATTATCGTTTGTATCCTCTTCACGTTCTTTCGACGTTTTACTTTCTGCATCGATGCCTAAAATACGCCCCAAACGCTCCGCTTTATCGGCCAGCTTACTATTGGCCTTGGCGCGCTCGGCTTTCAACTCATCAGCAAACCCCTTAAGTGGTCCCATGGGCGCAAAGAAGGAATAAATATTCAGGCCAATAGAATGCCTGTGCTCCTCACTCAGCAATTTGATTGGGATGATGGCGAGTTGCAGTCCCATGAACGCACTTTGAACTTGAAGGCTGCGTTTGGCTCTGACGGCGGATTGTTCGTGCGATTCTTGGTCGCGCATGATTTTAATCAAATCGTCTTTTTCATCTGCCGTCCAGTCATGCCCGATGGTTTCGATCGAGCGCAAGTTGACACTGTGGAGTTGGTCAAGTGTGAGCGGCTTTCTTTGTTGTTTTGCATCATCCTGATTGGGCAATGTATTTTTCTTTGCACCCTTAACTTGTAGCCCTAAATCTTCGTTCAGGCGTGCTGCCTCTTGAAAACCCATGACTGTGCTTTTTCCGATTTTATGAACGCGAAACGGGTTTTTAACATATTCTGTGAAGACTTTGCCGACAAAACCTGCGGCGCGCTCCCCTTGAAACATCAAATAGGATAAGCCCTGACCCGTTGTAACCACTTTATCTTGTAAGGGCTTGCGCATAAAATCGCCCGCGCGTTTAACCATGTCATGGGTTAAGGGCTTGCCAATCCCTTTTTGGGCGGCAATTTCATGAAATTCTGATTTACGGAAACGCTTTTGTTCATCGGACAGGTTCACAAATTGCAAACCGCTATGGCGCATTTTGTCGCGTAGATTGTGTTCCGCAACGCTCAGGCGTTCTTCTTTTGTAGCCCCATTTTTATCGTCATAGACATCCTGTTCAAAATCCACGAACATTTTAAGTGCTTTGCGGTATTCATATTCTTTTGCACCGCGTTGTGCATTGATACTGTGAAGAAGATACACAGCCGCAACCGTAGACCCCACGGCCAGACTACTCATAAACGGATCATCTTCTAGGGTTTCTATGCTTCCGGTAGCGGCTTCGGCGGCTAATGCACCTGTTTCATAAAGCGCGAAAATATCGGAAAAAAGCTCTTCCGTGAAATGCTGCTTGTCAGTTTCAATTAAATCGCGCGTTTGTATCAAGAAACGTCGAAGCCCGTCTTTCGGCTCCAGTACTTTTCCTGTTTCTGTAAAGGCAACTCTGAACGGGTGGTTCGTTTGTTCCATTTCAGTTCTTAACTCAATATTTGATTGCACGCAGTTTTTCCTGTCTTTTTATAAATCGAGCGCTTGTGGAGAGGAACCCGCATCGTTTCCGCTATTGCTGCTCATATCTTTAATGTTTTTATCACCATAGGCTCTGATAAGATTGCTGAATTGCTCATCAGACGGCCAGTATTCCCCCGGTTTTCCTTCTTTAACGACTTTTTCCGCATAATCTTCGATATCAAAGGAAATGCCGTGATCTTGGAACCGTTCATACGCTTCATGAAAGTCATCAATTTTATTCTCTGCAATACGCAAAGCCGCCCAAAAAGGCTCTGAATGTGTGAAGTCACCAATCCACGCTTCACCGTCATTATCTCTTGTGCCGTTGACCAGAACAATAGGGGCTGTTTTGTCTTCCATATATTTGCGTCCGATGTTGTTGACCGTTGTTTTTAAACCAATAGCATGCGCTCTGGAATAATCACGCAGAATATATAGTTTATGTAATATTCTGTCAAAATTAAGTGTTATGTTTTTAAGTATAAATTTTTGTTTTCATATCTTGCATTCATTTTATGATTGGAGTATGTTCCCACATCTTTTGTGTGCTTGTCATACAAATGCGCGCCCGTAGCTCAGCTGGATAGAGCGTCTGACTACGGATCAGAAGGTCAGGGGTTCGAATCCTCTCGGGCGCGCCATTTCATAATCACCACCCTTAAGCTGCTGCAAAACCGTTACTGGAAGCGCTGTTCGGGCGGTTCGAAAACCTTCGTTTCTTTGGTAAGGTAATTTTTCCGAAAAAACCAATCTAAGCACCAATCTGCGGTCTTCTAACTTGTCCGAAGTCCACAGCCTGTGCGGGTTTGCGAGAAAGTCCATCGCGGTTCGAAAAGTTTCGTCAAAGGCCGTTAGCGGACGGCCGCAATTTTGGATTTTTTCTTGTATAACTATCTTCTGTTGTTCGAGTTTTTCGATCTTTTGTTCGTAAGCGGAAATGACTTTCGGGCTTTCCGTGTCTACGATTCTGTCTAAGAATTGTTCCACGCGATCATCAATCTTGGACAGCTCTTGTTTCAGTATAATGACATCGCCTTTATTGCGGTCTTTTTGACCTGCCCATAAATCACGGAACATATCCATTGCCGTGAAAAATAGCTCTTGTGATGGTTTAAGCGCCAAGAGCAATTCTTCGAACTCTGCCTCTACCTTTTCTTTACGTACGGATTTGCGGAACTCTGTGCAATCCTTGTTGTAGCAATAGTAATACGGATATTTCTGATTACGGCCTTTTGACCAGCAACCCGTCATTGGCTCACCACAGCAATTACACGTGATAAAGCCGCGCAAGGGGAAGTCATCACTTAAGTTAGCCTTTGCGGGGGCTTTGGCTTTACCGTGTAAGCGCTCCTGAATTTCTTGATAGGTCTCAAAGCTAATTAACGGCTCATGTTTAGCAGGGCGTAATTTGATGTCCCATTTCTCAATGGTCATATATCCAGCGTAGAGCGGCTGATTGAGCATGTTATCAATACGCTGGATATGAATTTCGCCGCTTTTGGGGATCGGGAATATTGTATGATCCTGCAGATAACGTTTAATCTCTGTGTGGGTCTCAAATCGTCCTGCTGCATAGCTTTCAAGAGTTTCTGCGATGACAGAGGCTAACGGTTCATCACGGACGAGTACGCGGCCATTTTCGCCCTTAACACTGGCGTATTTGTATCCAGTTGGGGGATAGAACGGCCAATAGCCATTCATCACACGGGCAAACATACGGTTCTTGGTTTGCTCGGCGTTCTTTTGGCGCTGGTGCTGCGAGACACTAGCCAAAAGGTTTTCAACGAGGATAGAGTCGGAATCCTCGCCAAACTCGATAGACGGGCTTTCAAGCTTGCCGCCTGCCTCGTTAATCGCCGTACGCAGGTGAATATGCGCATCGAGGCTACGGGCAAGGCGGCTGATATCGTCAATCAATACGATATGCGTTTGATGTCTTTTGTTATCTTTGAGGAAGGCCAGCATATCCTGCATAGCGGGGCGGTCAATCATACTCCCGTACACACCTTCATCCTTAAACACGTCCACGACTTCATAGCCTTTTAGTTTGGCGAAATCGCGGCAACGTGTTTCTTGGGAGCCGAGTCCATCGCCTTTTTGCACTTGTTTCTGGCTGGATACGCGGCAGTAAATTACGGCTTTCATGGCTCGGCTTTTGGTCATGGGCGAATATCTCCATCGGATGTTTGAGGGCTTGAAATTGAGTCTATGCATTTGTTGGAATCGTGTAAATCGCTAAATTCTTTTTTATTGCGACATTGTTGCAATGGATGAACACCAAAGGCACGATCTACGAAATTTTGCATGATGTGCCACAGATCGTGGATAAGCTCGATCTTTTGTTCGCGGGTTAAATCCATGTCGTTTAACATGGGTAGGTATTTTTCGATGTCTGGTTTCATGGCGGCTTCTCCTTGTCTGTTGCGGTGACAAGTTAAATTTACCAGTTGGTGCGCCGTAGCATGGGCGACCTGTTCATGGGCAGGTTTTCGTTCAATGCTCTGTGATGGAACAGAATAAGATTGAAATTTGCAATTTCTACTGAACGCAAGCTGTGTGTTGTACTACAACACGCTTGGAAAGGGAGACGCTGCGCTCTCCCGTTTCATCCCTCTCGCGGATGGTTTTGGGCATGGGAACACAATCCGTTCCACCCTTCAAAACCATCAAAACGTATGGCCGTTTTATCACTCGCAGGACTTGAAGAATTTCCTCTCCACCTGCACCGAACCATGCATGAACACGTGGGTGTTCAATCGCCATTCAGGGGAGCGTTCCTGCTACCCCTAAAAACCCTATGATGATTTCATCAAGACCAACCGTGCGCCGATTGAATGCCGTAAATTATCAAGCTAAAATGAAAGTTTATTTAATTGCTTTTTTAAAAATATTTTATCATGTGAGTAAACTTGTTCTAAAGCATCATTGTAAATTTTGGTATTTAGAACGAGTACGTCATTAGAACTTAAGTTTGTGTATTTACGATTGTTCTTAGGTTGTAAAATTAGACAACGATATGGGCTTAATGGATAGTACATCCATATTTCTTCCTCTGTTTCAGGGTTACCTAAATTTAGAATAGGCTGGTCACCAGTAATGAACGGATAATCAGAATTACTTTCAAATACATCAAAGCTATAATTTCTAATATCTTTATAAATACTAAAACCAATATTTGTGGCAAGAATGATTGCCTGAATATTCCAAGTTCTATCTGGGCACCAGTTTGGTAAAATTTTTAATACTGCATCTTTATATTTGTCTATGCTAGCAAGTCCGATAACTTTTTGACGGCGCGTGCGCATGAACTGATTCATCATAAAAAATAGAAAACTCATTGTGTTTTCATCTGTCCACTCAACATTTTTTCCATTTCGTAAATCAGCAAGTATCTCTTGAGCGGAGGATTCGATTAGTGTGTGTAATTCTTCGAAAAGCATTTTTTCGAAGCCATCTGCAATTTGTTCAAAATTTCTTAGTTCAGAAGTTCTATTTGCAGAAACAGACGCTCTAATTTTGTCGTTAAACAAATAGTATTCTTGAATAAAACTTAGCCAGTTCTGGTTTATTTTTTGTTGATAAGGGTTTGAGGCTTTAACAATAATACTCTCTAAATATTTCAAGTCATCATTTGTTAGTCTGCTGCTCTTATAAAAATACTTCGCAACCCCAATCGAGGTAGTGTTCGGGGTTGTGTACTGTCCATTTAGTTTGAAATAACAACAAATTTGATTATTATTGTTCGTCCATGGCTTAAGGTAATTTTGCCATATGTAATGGTGTCTCTTCTTAATATTCATATCTGATGCGTACCTAAATATAACTACTAACGTTTAGTACTGGCATCTTCTATGGCTTTTTTTAAATTTTCGTGCGTCCATTGGACTGCTTTACATTTATTTTCTTTGAATGCTACTGGAACGTTAGATGGTGGAGTATCTCCTTTGTATACTCCGATTACCCCTTTACCACGTTTTAAGCTTTCTTGTATTTCCCAATTAACCCATTCGCTATTAGCACTTTTATCTGAGAGATAAACTGCGGTAACTGAACATCTATCAATTTTTTCTCTAATTTTTCTTTTTATATAGTCTGCATCCGAGCTGTTGTAGGCTTGTTTTACAGAGTGATCGTCAAATGTGAAGTCTGTATTCTCGTTCTTTGCTTGTCCACGAAATAAATTGATTTCAGCCATATCTTCATGCGCAAAACTTATAAATACGTGGCGGCTAGGGTCATTATTTTTAGCTTTAATTAGCTTTTCTTTTGCCTTTTCTTCAAGGGCTTTAAAATTCATCCCTCCAAGACTTCCACCATATCCTCCACCCATAATTTATTTCTCCAAATAATTTCCAAATTCTAAACAAGCTATACATTGACCACACGGCTCACTTTCACCAGTATGGCAAGAATATGTACCGATCAGTCCCTTTTCTTTGGCAAGCATTATAACATCTTCTTTTGAGAATTCGGAGAGGGGATTGATAATTTCTATGGGTTTGCCCAAGGATGATGAAATAGCTCGTTCTGCATTTATAATAAACTCAGTCGTTTGATCAGGGAATAAGCTGAATTCTTCGTTTAGCAATCCAATAGCTACAGTTGTAAGGTTTAATTGGTGCGCGTAAGCTGCCCCCATTAATAAAAATAAAAAGTTACGGCATGGAGTAAATGCTTGATCTTTTATATTAAAGTCCGAAGATGTTAGACCAGATTTAATCACTTGCCCGTAACCGGATAAGTTCATATTTATTGGAGTAGGTAGTTGTAGTTTTTCATGCAGTAGTTTGCATGTATCCCATTCTTTTTTAGCCGCTAATTGCCCATAGTTTATAAATAGTGGGGAAACATCAATACCTTCTTCTTTCGCCATAATGGTTATCAGAGTTGAATCAAGACCACCAGAGACTAAATTTACAAATGACATAGCATCCCTTCTCTTTTTACAACGCGCATAGTAATCCATGTTGCTAAATCAACAGCGCCTACAGGGTAGCCAAAATCTTTGGCAATATTTTTAAAAACAACTTCTGTTGTTTCGTAAAAGGACAAGGAGGATAACGAGCTCTGTTTTACATTTACTCCTTGGGAAAGAGCTAGGTAATCAATTATGTGGGTGTCTATTACCGCCATATCTGAACAATAACCCACGCGTCTAAGGTATAGGCTTGCCTGTTTAGGTCCAAAACCCGACACATGCTTTACAAGTAATCTTCTTGCATCGAGAGGGCAAGATGCTTCTAAGAGTATGCCTTTTATTGAAAGGTTGGAAAGATATATGTTGCGAACTGTATTAGCGACTAACTTAGTCCAGCGATTTTTAAAACGCGGTAAGACGTCTTTTCTTTTACCGTCCAAATTTAGTGTTATTGTTTCAGAGAGAATTTGAATCATTTCAGATTCATAGCTTTCAATTCTATTTAGGTTCTCCTTACTAATTTTGAAGAAACCTTTTTTATGTAGTTTGTGTGCTATTGCTTCTGCTATTTCGAATCTGAGTTGGCTACTAAAAATGCACATAGCCATTTCCTTAAATAAGTTCTCTTCAGACATCTTGTTCCAATTTTTGAACTTTTTACTGTCTGAAATCTCTCCACACATTTCCTTTATTGTATGATTAATAATTCGAGCATTCATTCTTTGAGCTCCCATCCTAGTGCAGAGCAGCACATGTTAAAGAATTTGGGGTGAAAGTTAGTATTGCAAAAAGAAATTTCATTATTTTCGGTCATGGCTGTTTGTAAGCGCCTCATCCAAAAGGAATAAAACTCAATATTGTGTGCCAACATTTTAGCTTGAAAAGGAATTTCTAGTTCATTCCATGTTGTCTGATCTGAGAAGAAATCATATTGAGTGGAGTGAAACAAAAAACCTGTGTCATGATCTATAACGGTTTGGCACCATTCTAGGCCATCAAAACTATCTGCTCCCTCGATGCTGTATATGGCTATAGACATCGGATTGCCTGTGCCTAATAAGTGTATCCCAACATATCGGCCTAGGTCATTCAAAGATTGTCTTATTTTTCTTAGTGTTAAAGCTCTTGAAAAAACACCGTCTCCAAGGCGTCTTTCGGGAATAGAAATAAAATTAACACCTAGATGCTTAGCAATAGCCGCGCACATCTCTGGTAATTTTTCGGGGGTATCATGTATGATAGGTATGATTGGTTTATCGCTATTGCCTTGATCCTTCTCAAATCCTTCAATCACAATTTTTATGTGTTCATCTAAGTTATTAGGCGGTGCTTGTTCATCAAAACAAAATGAAAAAGATTGATGGCGCATAGCTAGCACTTCATGAAAACGCTCTTGCGTCCATTGATCTTGCGTCTGTTTCCAGTAGCTTTCATAGTTCCCAGAGTCCAATAAAATTGTTAACCCTTTGTCCGCAGAACTTTGTAATGCATTTCTGATTTCACAAAGCTCTTTGTCAGATGAATATGAGATATCGTAAGCAGAGATTAAAAAATGTTTGTTTGTAGTCGATAAAGTGTTGAGAATTTCAAGATATTCAACAGGGCGCAAATTTGTTTTGATCGTTGAAATAGAAGGAAAAAAAACTGGAGTTTGCAGTACAGATTCGCCAATGTGCAATTCAGAAGGCTTTTGTGTTTTCATATTTCTCTCGTGCGAATGCTTTGGTAATGCACCGCTGTATTAATTTTTTATATAGTTAGTTTGAACAAGAATATAAGTCAAAAGAGGAAGGATTGAGAAGAAAAACTTCTCAAAAGCGATTCTACCCATTATTGTAATAACTTACTAGCACAGAGTTATATTTTTTATACGGCATATTATTTTGAAAGAAGTATTAAAATGGAACATGACGATTATCCAGCACTATTTAAATCTGCCGATATTTCTTCAAATAAAGCACAGTCATCGTATTTAAAACTAATAAAATTTGAGTATGGACTGCTATTTTTAGCAGCAGTCATAGCTCTAAGCCTAAGGCAAGAAGCTGTGTTTTTGTATGTTCTTGCGTTGATTGCATCATCTGGTCTGCTGATTTTTATGTCTATTAAGAAGCCTGAGAAAGACTGGTATGGTTGCAGAGCACTGGCTGAATCTATAAAAACTTCAAGTTGGAGATATATGATGAGGGCAGAGCCTTTTGAAGATGTCCCTAAATTAAAAGAGGTCAATGATAAATTTAGAGAATTTCTTATAGAAATCCTTGAGGTTAATAAGCACCTAAGGGACTCAATAGTTAAGCATCCAGATGGAGGGGATCAAATAAGTCCCGAAATGATCCGAATTAGAGGGATTGAACTGGAGGAGAGAAAAAGTATTTACCTTAGAGAACGCATTAAAGAACAACGTAAGTGGTATATAAATAAGGCAATTTTCAACAAAAAACAGTTTTCAAAATGGATCATTATTTGCGTAGTGGTGCAAGTTACAGCCATTATTTTGGCATTGCTACGTATAAAATATGGTGATATCTGGGCTTTCTGGCCTACAGAGCCCTTATTAGTGTTATCTGCAGCGATTGTTGGTTGGATACAAATTAAAAAGTTTAACGAATTAGCATCAGCATATAGCTTAACTGCACATGAAATCGGTATAATCGAAAGCCGAATTAGCGATATAATAGGTGAGGAAGATTTCTCAGAATTCGTAAATGAAGCTGAACTTGCTTTTTCAAGAGAGCATACCCAATGGATAGCCAGACAACAGGATTGAAAATGGGATTAATTATTTATGGCAAGCACATTATCGTAAAAATATAATCTACTAAAAAACTATAACACTCGATGGAAATATAATGAACTGGTCTGAATATCAGGAACAAGCAGCTAAGTTTTTTTTAGGTCTGGGGCTTTCAGCAAGTATAGAGCAAAATGTAAAGGGTGCAAGAGGAGCGCATGATATAGATGTATACGTAACAGGAAGCTATAATGGGATTAATTTTAATTGGGTAGTTGAGTGTAAGGCATGGAAGAATAACATTCCCAAAGAAAAAGTGATGGCATTGGCAGCAATTGTTCAGGACGTTGGAGCAGATAGAGGTTTTTTACTATCGGAAGTTGGTTTTCAATCAGGCGCAATACTTGCCTCAAGAAGTTCAAATATTACTTTAACAAGTCTTTCTGATTTATCATTCTCTACAGAAAAATTCGCTATCGATACTTTAATAGGAAGGAAAAACTGGGAAATTCAAAAATCTAAACAGCGTTTAATGAGACTAAAGAGAGCGCAAAATAGTAAATATAATTCGTATAGATTGAAATTGGTTGGTGAACTTTGTGTGATAGAATCTATGTTTCAGGATGCCTTGGAGGCTGATTTCCCCATTTTATATCCTGTTAAAAAGCTTGAGTTTTCGACTTTAGAAAAACTTTTGGTTTATGCAGATGAAATTATTGAAGATGTAAATAAATATACAGGCGAATGCATGAGTTGATTGATACATGACTTTCTCACTCCATCGCATACCCGCCGCGGTCATGCTGTTGCGGTTTAAACTGAACAGGTTCGGGGCTGTTTTCCTCTTTCATCTCCATATACGTGCCGATGTCTTTGCGCATTTGTAACATCGTTGCATTATGCTGCTGTCGCAGGTTTTGAACGTGATCTTGCAGGCGCCCGCGCTCCTGTAACTGTTTTGTGATGAGTTCCTGCTTTTCCTTTTGGTCACGTGCGTGGCATTTCAGCGCGTCTTGTCTGTTCTCTTCCTGAATGCGGCGATGCTTGCCGGTTATACGGGCAAGCACGCCTTTAAACCATCTGGGCATACGCTCTTGGCGCTGCGTTTCTTCGTGCCTCTGGCGTTCATTGTGTCCCAGTTCTAATGCGGAACGTTCTGAACGATGACGCTCCCGTAAGTTTAAAAGCGCGCTCTTAAGAGGCTGATACTTTTTACTGCGCTCATGCCGAACATCATTGATATGTTTTTGAAGAACATCCGTCATGATCTCGGCGATCTTGGTTTTTGCCTGCTGCACGGATGGTAAATCTTCCTGTTTCAGGCGCGTATTTAGTACGCGGGTTTTTAAGCCTGTCCAACGGCCGAGGGAATAGACTTCGCCCTTATAATCCACGGCGACAAATCCGCGCCGATCTCCTCTTGCGAGGGTGAAGCCGTGATTTTGCAGGGCATGAGCGAATGATTTCCCATCATCGGAAGCGCCCCAAGCTTGCTTGAAGATATGCTTGATCATGCGCGGATCATCATCTTGGCGCTTGGCCTGTTGCCACTCTTCACGCGTAAAATTGAGCGGGTTTGTATATTGCTTATCAATAAAGCCCTTGGGCATGTTCCAGCCCTGTTCAAGATAAATGTCCTTGGAAATTTCATTCAGTTTCTTTTTGTAAAACGGCAGGTTTATGGCCGTCATGCTCTGTGCATCAATGCGTGACCACACACAATGCGCGTGCCGCCGTCCTTCTTTTTCATGGAAGACGACAACGCGCGGCTGTCCCTCAAGCCCCATTTTCTGTTCAATGTCGCTCAGGGCTTTTTCAAATGTTTCATTGGTTGCTATTTGATCTTGTGGAGGGTTGAGAGAGACGGAAAACAGAAATTGCGTGCAGCGTGTTGCGCGGCTTGTGGCTTGAATTTCCTGAAAAGCGCCATGCACGGTTTCAGATGTAAACCCCGTGATTTCATGGACGGTCACATGGTCATTATCCCGATCATTCAGCAAGTGATTGGCGAGCTGTTTTGCGTGGCCTCTTTGATTGCCCTCGATAATCATGGGCATTCATCTCGAAGGCCAAGAACTTTGATAAGGGTTTCTTTGATGAAAGTGATGTTCTCAACGGCTTCATTCAGGTCATGCAGCACGTCATCGTTGACAAGAAGACTGCCCGTGTTGGCGGCTCTGGCCAGTTGGTTGATGTTGTTGGGAAGGCGTGATACACCGAGCTGCGCTAAAACTTGTGCAAGGATGATGTTATCTTCCTTAGGGCGAGATGTGCGGCCTCTGCGCGGCTTGGCGTTGCTCAGAAGGCTTTCACGAATATATGCGCCGAGCGGTTTTGTACCTGCAAGCTCATCCAAGAGCTGACGTTCCTCAACGCTCAGGCGTAAGGAAAACGGTGTTGGCTTTTTTGTCTTGGTGTCATTGCTCATGCCCCCATGATAGGCGTGAGAGAGCGGAAAGCTGGGCGGTGTAATTGGAAAATGTATTAATTAAAAAACCACCTGTGGTATGTTATTCATTATTTATATCAATGTTAAATAAGTAGCGAACTCGAAAAAAAATGTCAGATGATGAACGTAACCAAAGGCTAGACGTTCTCCGTAAAATACCTGATTTTGCGGCAATGGATCATCGTCTTCACCTAAATGCTGGAGGGAAGATACCTCGTCTTGAAAATCTTCCGAGAAGTGAAAGAAGACGCCTTGGGGTAGAGACAAAAAAAATAGTAGCGCAATATAAAAGGACTATGCAAAATCTTTCAAAGTCAGGTGCGGGTTTTCCTAATGATCAGCTTTTAAGACAATTAGCTATTGAATATAATCATAGATATGCGGCCTCTGGTATACGCACTCAACCACTGAACTTTAATTATTTTGAGCCTTTTTGCCGCATTTCATTAATACCCAAAAGCGTTGCGCCGAAAGTAGAGATAATTGAAGAATATGATCATTTATATTCTTTAAGAGATTTTCTTGATTACATTACGTCTGAGGACAGCGAAAAATTTGCTCTTGAAAGCTTACTCAATATGGCTGAGGGGAGAGTGTTCCATTTCACTAGAAATGGCGATATTGCAGAATTTAGCTTTCTTAATAGTGAAGGAAAAGAGTTTTTGATATCAGGGTTTTCCATGGTTCGTCATGGAAATTATCTACATTGGTATATGATTGGTGGTGAACTTTTAACTCAAGACGAGTGGTTAGGTAGATGTTCTAAGCAAAAAGAAATTAATGAAGAGGGGCTACAACCTGATAAAAGAGCTTTTCTGAAAGATGCAATAAAAATCAATGGCAACAAATCTGGAGAACCTGTCGCATTAGAGGGAACAAAAACTGCGGTGCGAACAATTATTTCTGGAGAAATTGATCTTATTACGCAAAAGCATAATTCCAGATATTATATGACTGAGTACGAAAATACCTTTAGTGGTCATTGTGACGAGCCTGAAGTTTTTGAGATGTTACCAGAAGACAAGCGTAAAGAGACTATTGCAAAAACTAAGACTGAGTTAGATAAGGCATCCGTCATGTGGGATTTGGCTGAAGCTTTTTTCCAGTTGCCTTCGTACTTTAGTAGTAGAGCGACAATTGAGCGGGAAATTTTAGATAAATCTGGTCAGCGTTTACCTAGAAAGAAAGCTGGCCAAGGGTTAAAGTCAAAATATAAATTTGTTACTGCTATTGAGGTTACTGAAAATAAGTCAGAGCCGATTGTTAAAGTCAATTTACCTCACTATGAAACTGAAACTGAGGGGTATTGGAGACGACTGGACAGAGGAGCAAAAGGGCGAGATCAACATGGCAATGAGATTGAAGGTAAGACGTGGGTTAAAGCAACTAATAAATGGAGGGAACGATCTTCTTCCGACAATGTTGTTTTTGTAAAAGATGGTATTGTTTCAGCCAAGATCAAAATTAAAGAGTACCAAGATGCGGCTAAGGCAGTAGAGCTTGCCGATCGGCAAGGATCGGAAGAAGCTCAGGATGTTGGCGAGCTGTATGTTCTTAGATGCGCTGCAATGGATGAAGAGATATATAAAATTGGTTTTACAAGAAAAGATTCTTATCAACGTGCTAAACAACTATCATCTGCCACAGGTGTACCGTTATCCTTTATTGTTGTAAAAGTATGGCAGCACTCAAATGCAAAAGAATTAGAGGCAGAAGTTCACGTAATGCTCGATTCATACAGAGTTAATGATTCTCGTGAGTTTTTTAAAGTTGGATATGACGTTATTGAAAACGTGGTTGAAACAATTCTGATGCGCCATAGTAACTGATGCAATTCTTCTTTTTGTGCAAGATGTCCTAGTCCTGCAAAGCCTTCATTGCCGCTTTCGGGTTTTTGTCAATGATCTTCATAAGGGTGGAGGCTGCGCCAGTCAGGCCGCTATCCTGCATATCCCATTTTTCAACGGTGCGTTTAGGCAGGTGAAAGGTTTCCGCAAACTCACGGACGCTCATATTCAGCTTGGTGCGGATACGGCGCACTTCTGAAATTTCATGCTTCACGGCCTTTTCTGGCTCGTTAATCGCGCTTTCCAGTCCAGCTTTCAGGCTTTCAAATAGTTCGCTCATGGTTATTTCCTCTTTTTCAAAATCTCTACGAGCTTCTTAATCTCGTTCTTTTCACCTTGGCTCAGGTTGCTTTTCTCGTTCTTCTCAAAAATATCCAGCAAATGGATATATCCAAATTCATCAATCACAAGGTACACAACACGGCTTGCGCCGCTTTTACCTTTTCCTGTCTGGTGGGCGAAACGGATTTTCCGAACGCCGCCCGTGCCAGCCATGACATCGCCTTTATCGAAATTGACGCTGATAAAATCAACCAGCTCAATTCTTTGCTCTTCTGTAAGTATCTTTTCCGCCTTGCGTAAAAAATACGGGTTTTCAATTACAGTCAGCATTTAGCTATCTTTCCCTAGGATATACCCAAAACGGGTATTTTGTCAATTATTGAATATACCCGATATGGGTACAGCCCAGAATCTCTTCACAATGATATTATGATGAGTTGAGAATAACTTTCCAGTGGGTTAAAGTCTTGAATAACAGGTTCGCATCAATTCGTAGGTTGTGCGCCATTATATCATATAAGCACTTGTGTTTTGGGCACTTGGGAAAAATACACCACGGATGTGAGCAGTACTATTTACATATACCAGCTATACGACACTGCTTTTACTAGTTGTCATGGTCGAAAACATTAATATTTTCACCGTTCTGGTATGTCTGCGATACTTCTTCCACAAGCTCAATATTCTTTGCAAGTGCGTCTTTGCCAATATAAATGGGCATTTCTTCAATAACATGATCAGGTAATTGCGCTGAGGCAAATGGCATTATGTCTTCGATTGATTGTTCATATTGCTTTAGCAGGCTGTTAAAAAAATGTGATGAAAGGCCGATGTCAAAGAGGCCCTCATCCCTTATTGCTCTGTATCGTTCTGCATCATCTTTATCGAGGTAATTATCACGAAGTTTGCGAACCATTGCCTGTGTTAAATATAGTGGCGCACGATCCTCGCCAATTCTGGTGTCAAAAGCTAGGCGCAATGGATACATTTTATCTTCTGTAATCAGGCTGTACGCACATGATGCTTCGGCCATCCCTTTGTCGGCCGTTGGCACTGACTCCCGCATGGAAAAATCATACGGGTCAACAATCACCGTACTAGGGCCTTGGTCCCCTTGGTATACATTTGATGATATAACATCTACATCATACGCTGCCAAAGCTTTGATCACTTTTACTAGGTTTTCGACTGATTTAATGTCTTGGTCAAAACGTGCGCCAAGAATACGTGCTTCTTTATAACCGTCAGGTAAGTTTTCAAACATCTGGTCAATTGACTCTGCGTCTGTTTCGTAATCAATGTGTGCAAGGGCGACGACGGGGCGTTCAAGATTGCCGTCCGTTCCACAGCTCCGCACTATTAATGTTATGCACTGGCTGACGTTATCTGTGCCAATGTTTTTACCGTCAGAAATACCGATTTCTTTTTGTTCTACGCGAAGGGCGGTGTTGTCAAGCTCACCCTGGATACGTCTGGAGCTGTGTAACAATTTTGATGACTCTGGCCTTAGTCGATCGTAATATTGAGATTCTCTGGCGTTATTTTCATCTTCAGATAATTCTATTATTGGATATTCACGATAAGCCAGAACGGTTTCGGCAAGGGCATTGTAACGTTTATCCCGATCACGATAAGAAAAATCTTCGTGCCCTTGCTGATCGTGCAGCTGGATTGCTTTATCGTAATATTTGATCGCTTTTTCAGATAAAAACTCGTTATCCGCGAAAATATTTTGCGGAAAGTAAGTATAACTTTGGGCGGCCAGTGAATACATATTGGCAGCAGGCTTCATAAGGCTCATGGCCTCATATTGTTTTGCGGCTGCGACGTAATGATTTATCGATTTTTCTAGATGCTCAAAATCACCGGTTCTTGCAAACTCATTAGCCGCGTCATAAGCAGAAAATTCGTCTTTAGCGGCAGGTGAAATTGGCTCATAGTGTAATGGTGTTGTTATACGTGCTCGGTTAGTTAGATTTCCGGGCAATGCCTTTATTGTAAACAGAATGTCTTCGTCAGTCGCGTTATGCGGATCAAACGCTTTGCCACTAACGGTTAACTTGCTGGGTGCTCCATTATTCCAAACGGAATGTAAATCTTCATCTCTTTGCATCAAACCAGCTTTTACTTAAGTGTCTTATTTCACGATATGGTTATTCATTTTACATTAAGCGGATGTAATAACAAAAATATATGTAAAAAGCTATAATTATGCCGTTAACATTAAAAAAAAATAGCAATATGTGATAATGAAATTAATATGATATAATTAGGTAAATATAATATGAAAGTTAAAGAAATTTTATGTGAAGTCGAAAAAGCAGATTTTTATATTAAAATAGGATAATGACCTAAGAAAATATATAGCCTTACAATAAAGTACGGGAGGGGGGGATGAATTTCTCTAATGATTTCAATAGACGACAACAAACGCAACCTTCTGTGAAAGGCCAGAGTGCAGTTTCAGGTGCGGGTGCTCGAATTGATGGTATGGTGCAAGCCATTGAAGAAAATACAAAAAATGTTACTAACGCTGTTATGGAACGAAGACGACATAGCGGCTCAGGGCCAAAAGTGATGTTAGGTATAGGAGAGTTGCATGAAGACGGTCTTCATGTGATGCAGCAAATCAGTATCTTGGATGCACTACAGAAGGGCGGGCTTTATTGTGCGACGGCCTTAGAATGGCCTGCGAATAATATTGATCTGCATATTGAAGAAATATTTAAACTAGAAACAACTGATAAGAGCGGTTTGATTGGCATGCTTGAGGCTGAGGAGAATAGTGAATTACGTAACAGCCTGTCTGCTGACACGACGCCTATACGTTCTGCTAACGCGCGTTTAACCCGTGCACTGCTGCACGAGTTTATGGATAATCGTAATATACCCGCATTTTGTACTGATGCACCGCGCGATTGGGATCTGTTTATACAAAACCAAAGAAAATCTCAGCATTTGCATGTAGATGACCCAAAGGTTTCTGAAGCGGTAAAAGAAGCGATGGGACTTTTAAACCTTCCAGATGATCCTACGTCAGTTCCGCCGATAGATTCCCTACGGCAGTTGGGTATGCTGGCTCGTAATATTTATATCATAAATGAGGCTGAAAAAATCTTAAAAGAACATCCTGAGATAGATGTCGTTTTAATCGAGGCAGGGCGTGCGCATGTAACTGGAAATGATACGTTAAAGCCTGAGCCAAGTCCGTATGAACATAGTGTGAGCAGCCTTGCCGCAAAGCGTTCGGAGCATGTATTTATAGGGGCACCTTTGTATTCATCTCAGGCAGATAGGGCGAAAAACACATCTCCGCAGGCGTTAGTAGACCCGCAAATACTTAGCCTTGATTATCTAGAGAAAACACCATTTAATACGAGTTCAACCAAAACGTCTGATTTATATGAGGCTAGGCAAGTGCAGGCTCTGGCGGCGTACTTCCCTTTTATTGGTGAGACACTGAGTGACCGTACTCCTTTGGAGTTATATGATGATCGTAAGGAGGCTCTAAAAAATGATTTGCGTGATTTGCGTGATAATAATGGGTTTATGCTCGCCGCACCTGATCAATATACGCCTGTATAATAAATGAGATTTTACCTAAAATGCCCTAAATTGTATGAATTTATACCCAATAACAAAGATGGCCTAAGTCATTGTTCTGGAATGGCTAATCAGGCTATAATGCTCTCGGGATTCTAATGTTGATTTAGTGAAGTCTATCTTATCCTAACGAAATATCTTTGAATAATTTCTAAATGCCTTGTTTTCTTGCCTTTAAATATGGGCTTCTTTAATATCTGGGTAAAGGAAGAATGGGAGTGATAGATGTCTGATGAAATTCATGGTTTTGAATATTATATAGTTGGTGTGGTGCCGGTTAAAGTTCCACTAGATAATTACGGACGCTATATGGGTGCTCTTATTCCAGATCGAGAAACGCGTCGTTTGAAAATAGCAACTGACTATCTAGGGTATGTCATGGAAGGTGAAGACGTTATTGAAATTGATGAAGAGCGCTTTGAAGAAGAAAGTAAGAATTTCTACGATAAAAAGCCAAAAAAGTTTTGGTAATGAGAGGGATGCTTGAGTATGGAAAAAATTCCTGAAGTAGCCAGACAGAATACGGGTAACTTAGATGAATTGTACAAGCAGGCTCATGAGTTTTTTCCTGATTTTGTAGAAAGAATGGAGTCTGTTCTTAAAAAACTTGAGGAACGTGATTCACTAGATTTTGCAGATGTGGGTATTAAGATTGCTGATATAAAGGAACGACATAAAGCTCAGGCAAGTACCTTTGCTGATATAGCTGAAGAAATTGGTAATCAGTTTGAAATTATTGCAAGAAAAAACCGAATTGCTAAGCCAAATAAGTATGGTTACAGGGATGATAAAATTAATGGAGCATTGCCTAATGGTCATGTGTGTGAAGTGCAATGTAAGGTCAAAGAGATAGAAGATGTAAGTGATCTTACTCATGAGGCGAGAGACCGCGCTAATGAAATCGAGTTTGAAGCTAAAAGTGAAGATCGTCTTATGGATACACAAGAAAGAACAGAATATGACTTCTTAAGAAAGCTGTGTCTTGGAATTCACAATAAGGCGGCTATTGCTGGAGGATTGAATAAGTATCTTTTTCCAGATTTGTCTGAAAAAAGAAGATTGGAATTGTCTATTGTAGGGTTTCCTGTAGTACATTTTAAACAAGTTGCGCAGCCAGAAGATAATGCCCCTAAGCCTGAGGTCCCAATTCAGCTGGATGAAGAATTATCATTTTCTTTCTCAAGAGAGGAAACGTGTGAAGCTTGATGCTAATTTATCTATCTGAGGCTATCACGATGAGCCAATGTCTAAAGTTGTTGATTTCTTAAAATCGCTCTCCAATCATTTAAAACCTCAAATAAATGGTTCGAAGTTTTTAAATGGTGGTGCGCCATTTAATTATATCATAAATTAAAAATTCCAATGGGCGTGTCTTATTTAAAGATTGTGTTTCGCCTTACGCTTTGAGGTTGCGATTTTTCTTTTTCCCACAATGTGATCAGGTTTTTCTCGAATGTTTTGATAATATTATCATTGCAGCTGTGTTTTGAGAGCATCTGGTCAATACCTTTAAATACTTCTAGGGCGTCCATCTTATTGCCAGAGCCTTCGGCTAAGCGTGCGGTTAGGAGAATACCTCCATTTTTGTTACAAATTTTATCACAAGCGCCTTTTAGAGAAGGGTTGACAGTATATTTTGTAATTTTTGTATATCCTTCATCTCTGCCTAAATACACGCCACCGAGCGTTTCATAGACCTGATCAGGGTATTCTGTCGTAAACGTCACTTTGTGTGCGCCTGCAGGGTAGCATTGTGGATTGCCATTCCATTTGCGCGATGTTGACAGCATATAATAGCCGATCACATCCTCCAGATATGTGAACTTTGATCCTTGACCTCCTGTGCCATTAATTAGCATGCCGAGCGCCATAACTTCACTACCACCTGATGTTAATACTTGGTTTAAGTAGTTTTTTGCCAATGTGTCCTGTTTCTTGAAATCCCCTTCGTAAATTGCCTCAAGGTAATAGCCACCAGGTAGCTTGCAAAGTTTACAGTTTCTTTCATATTCTTCTTTTTCAGCGCGTTTTAAAGCTACAATTTTCGCTTGTCCTTCCTCGATTCTGCCATCACCACATAAGACGGGAATGTCGCCTGGCATTTTGTCAGGTGTAAAACTTTGCAGTTTTTTAAGAAATTCCGGGTTTTGATAAATGGATGGATCATTTATATCGTATCCCAGCATTGTGATGTAGGCTTCCATCATCGGCAGAACACGTTTGGCTTTCCGGCTATAGAATTCGTGATCGCCCTGAAGGGCAAAGATCTCAGTATTTCCTGCTAAGGCTATATATTCACTCTCACTGAGCGGTGGGCCAGCGTTGTTGTGATTGTATATCTTTTGTCCGATATCGCCGGGAATAAGAGCACATTTCTTGACTTTACCTTGCCTAACATCTTGCAGAGTATAAAAACTTATTCCATCTCTGACTGTCTCCGCGCGGGCTGTGTCTACTAAGGTTATGATTGTAAATAATACGATAAGAAATGTTTTCAAAGATCTAGCCTTTTGTAAATAATTACTCTCACAATACATATGCTCGTTATTTATAGCTAGTTAGAGTTTGCGTATATATTTTTAAAACCTCAAATAATTGGTTTGCACTGTGTCGGTTAAGGCGCGCCATTTAAACAAAACTTATATTCTGACACAGAGTTATTTATATCTTGGGCGACATCAATCAAAGTCTTCTGAAAGCCCTACATATATTACAGTGGGAGGATGATCATCATTGCGTTCATAGTCCCCCCCCTTAGTTGTTACCCTAAGATATTTACCCTTTTCGTTATAGAATTTAAAAGTACAGTATCCCATGCCCGTTCCTGAACAAGCCAGAACTTCGGTGTAGCCTGCGTCATAATAAAAGTGCGGTTGGTTGTATTTTTGATCTAAATCTGTTCTTTCTTCTGCAGCAGGTATCCAGCCTTCATTCATGATGGTTTTTCTTGCCTCATAGTAAGGCGTGCCAATAACCTGACTTCGCCAATTAGGCGTTTTTGAACAAGCTGATAACGAGAGTAGTCCTAAGAACAAAAAAGTAATGCATATAAACGAAAGTATGTTTTTTAAATTTTGAGCCATTTAAAATTTATAGCCTTAAATTATTTTTTCTCCAACAACTCTTTCAAAGTCTTGAAGTCTGTCAGAGCCTTATTGTTTCCGACCCCTTTATAATAACTTTGATTCGACTCATCTTTTGGAAAAGATGCCCATTCTTTTGACAATTCTCTGATAAATTGTTTTGTGGTTATTGTACTGGCTTTGAACTTTTCATATCCTCTTCGTCTTAAAAGTTCTCTTCCCATTTGATCTTGTAGGTTTTCATCAAGAATAGCACTTGTATCGAGGTTCATCCATCTTATTAAATCGTCCATTTTATCATCAATAATCTGATATCGGCCTACTGCAGTCCCTAGATTTTGATTATTCCTTTCCCGTTGAATCTGCCTGACTTCTTTTATAGTCATTTTAGTAAGAGGTTTTTCTTTTCCACCTACAATAATATTGTAATTGTTACTGCTTTCAATTTTACCGATGAAGTCAAGTATTTCATTTCCTTTTTTAGTGGGAGAAATTGTTTCGGGTTTTCTTTCGGGGATTGGCGGCGTATCAATTTTTGTGTTATGCGGATTCTTTTTCGGGACAGGCGGGAGAGTACCGCTAACATTACCACCAAAGCCAACTGTGCCTGTATCGTTTTGCGCAATTTTAAGCACATTATCCGCATTTTTCCCTGTCAGGCGTTCATAGAGTGTGCGCTCGGTCTCACCGCTTGGCTTCATAACACCGTCAATTTTCAGATTATTGTCTTTCTGAAACTTTTTGATACCTTCATCCATTTTTCTGGTGAGGAAAGGGTTATCGTTATCTTTCTTATCATCGGCGGGGAAATATCCTGCTTTTTGAAGATTTGTTTTTGTAGTGCGGACATCTGTAGGGTCATTGATTTGGTTTTTGCCGGCGGCATCACCAAGCATCCCTGAAAAGAGGGTGAAAAGGCTCATGCGGGTCTCCTGATTTGATTGGGAATAACAAAACGCCTTACGAAGCAAAGCGTAACTTTGTTCGTGATTTCTCAAACACAAAAAGCCCAAATGAAATGGGATTTTATGTGGGCGGAACTGTGGCGTTTTTTTCTATGAATATATTCTTAATGCGGCTAATTTTTCAAGTTTTTATAATGAGGCTCCAATTCATCAAAACCTCGAATAATTGGTTTACACTTTGTCGGTCAAGCGCGCCATTCTCTCCAACGGTTTCCAGATATTTTATATTGCTGCGTTCGTTTTTTTAAGTTGAACGTTCAACTTTTATTTGAATCCGATCTGAAAGCATTCAAATGGTAAGCCGCAGGTGTTTCTTTGGAGCTTGTTTATGACTGTGACGGATGATCTTCATTGATGTCATCTTGGTCTGAATCGTACATAAATAATGCATCAACTAACTCCTCGTCTTCTTCCTCTATATAATCCGGTTCATCAGAGTCATGCAGCTCTTCGTGATCAGGATCGACTGTTAAGCGTTTTCCTGTGCGCACATTAATATTATGTAGGCTGTTTGCGATGCTGTCGGTTGCTTTTTTAGTTTTGCTGTAAATGCTGTTCCATGCGTCTGCGATATCCAGACCGGTATAGTCTTTGACGCCTTCAAAACCTGCAGAAAAAGTCGGGGCGATGATCCGTTTACAGGCATAGCCCGTGCCCGCACCGGCGGCCAGTAAAGCGAGGCCGCTGCCGACATGCACACCCAAAACATCTTCCCAGAAATTATAGAGGGCAAATGTGGTGGTGGTAACTACAGAGGAGAGCGTACCACCTGTCGCAGATGAAATGGCGTTGGTGATGCCATTGCCGCCGCCTGCCATATCAATGGCAACACAAGCCGCGGCTAGCCCTGATGTCGCCACCATAACACCTTTGTTTCCGATGGTTTTTCCTGCAGCTTGTCTGATCTTGCGGCTAGCGCCGACAATGCCGCCCCAAAGGGCTGTACCGTAAATGCTGGCTCTGGTTGTTATATGTTCACTTAGTGATAGGGGGGCGTCTTTATCAGATAATTTTTTGCGGTTTTCACTTATGCTTTGTGCGCGTTTGAGTATGCCATATTGTGCGCGGCTGTTTCCTGATAGGGCCTTCGCTTGTCTATCGCTTGGTTCTTGCCCGAAAAGTGCAGTATAGACGGGGGAGGTATCGGTATGCTGTATTTGTGTTTCAACCAATTGCTGTAAATTGTCATTTAAGGTTGTTTGTAATGCATTCGCATCGCCATCATTCCGGAAGTCATGCAGTGCCTTTGTCACGTTATCAAGGCGTTCACGCACGTAATGCTGATACCATGGCTCGTCGATACCGATTTGATCTGCCATATGCTCCAGAACAAGATCAAACTGATCCAGCGCCTTAAGGGTAGGGTGCAGATTTTCTGCGTTAATTTGAAAATGCTCTTTTGTACCGCCGATTTTCATTTCCAGCTTTGTATTTTTTATGGCTTTGGGCAGGGTGTCTTCTAAATCAAGGCGCACTTGTGCGGCGGCGGTCAGGCCAGATATTATTTGATGAGTTGATCCGTTCTGTCCGTAACCGCGCAGGGCACAAGCACGATTTGTGAAGGTACAATCTTTCTGGAAAGCGGTGCGGTATTGCGGCGCTTGTGGGTTTTGAACGGCATCGGTCAGGCTAGCCAATTGTTGGGAGAGCGTATTGCGCTTTTTCAAATGGAGCATTTCCGCGCTTCGCATGCCTGCCTGATAGGTTAAATCCGTCAATGGGGACATCAGATCGAATATTTTATTCGCGCCCTTAAATCCGTGGTTATAGCCTTTGGACACCATATACATCCAAAACGCTGCGTGAGAGGCGTTTTGAAACAAATTGATATTGAAAAGTTGCTTGCCGAGCGCATCGGCGGTGGTTTGCGCGGTTTGGGAAAAGGCTGGATTTGCATTAACAGGCAAGTCAGCGGCCTCTAGGCCAGATTGTATGGCAATACGCATCCAGTCCATCATGGTTTGCGCGGGGCCAACCACGGCATTGTCATACATATAGTGTTTATACATACCAAGCGGCCCCATATCCCAGTGCCAGTTTTGAACTTGCTGCGCTTCTTCGGGTAAGGTTGCGGCATCAATCGTGATTTGTTCCAAACCGCCATTTTGTCCGAAAACCATGATGGTTTCTGCTGCGCTTTGTGCCTCGCTCGCGCTGCCGCCGTTATTCATCATGTATAAGGTGGTGGCCAAGGCAACAAAAGTGGCTGCGACTTTGGGGGATTCCTTGATGAAATTCACAACATCCATCGTAAAATCAATGGCGGTATCTGCGCCAGCCGCGGCGGTTTGGCCAATGGCTGAGCCACCAAGGCTTAAGGATTTTTCCAAGGCGCTTAGAACATCCTGATAGTCACCTTTCAGCATATCCGCCGACACGGATATGTTTGTCAGGCTAGCTTCTGAAAAATTGTTTTTAACCTGCTCAAGCATTTGTTTTGCAGAGCTGTCTATGTCTGCTTTTTCAAAGCCGGATTTTAAGGTATCTGCCATTTTTTCAGAGAACGAGATCAGCGATGAGAATTCCTGTGTGATCGCTTCCATTTCCTGCGGCGTCACCTCGGGCTTATGGGTATATAGCGCCATGACGGCGGCAAAGACGCTGTATTCTTTGGCCAGGCTACCCAAAGGTGAGGCATGACGTTCTGTGAAATTATAACGCGCCCAAATGTCGCTCATCGCTTTTGATTCAATAATCGGCTGTAAAGCCGTGGAAGATTGCGTCATCTTGTGAAGGTGAACGGATCTATCTTGCACAACGTCTGATGACAGGCGTTTAAAGGCACTGGAAAATTCCAACGCTTGAACGCGGCTTGCCACGCTTTCTAATTTTTCTTGTACGGCTTCTTCAAATTCGACCTTATCAATCAGATCGTGGAAGTTGCTTTTATGTGTTTCGGTGTAAAATCTTTCTAGTTCCGAAGCAGATAAATAGACGCTGGTCTGTCGTTGTTCATAGCGACTATCGGTCGCTGTATTCAGTGCATCCCAAAATAAGGTGTTTAATTGTTCCTGATGAATACCCTGACGCGGGTCTTGGCTATGGCATCGCTCATGCAGTTCAAGCTTGAACCCTTTTTGCGGATCAATGGTGGAGTGCGGGACGGCGCTTTGTGATTCTTGGGGGCTGCCGAGTTCCATGCCGTTGCGCCATGCATCCATGTCACGCATGGCCTGTTCGGTTTTTGCGTGGCATTCAGCGGTTTCTTTCTCCAGCTCTTCTTCTGCATCTACTGGGATTTCAACGCTGCCCGTTGTCGCAAACCGTAATAGGCGATGCATTGCGACGCGGTCTTGATAGCTTGCTTTGGAATGCGCGTTCTTTTTTGCATCCGGAAACATTTCGCGCTGTTGTTTTTCCGCGAGAACCCGCAGCGGTTGGTTCATAAAATCGAGCAAGCTCTTCGTATCATGGCGCGATAGGGTGCTGGCGTCATTATGAATAAAAGACGGAGTAAAAGCGCTGAGGTTTAGTCGGTCTTGCGTATCGACGTGATAAGAATCAGACCCCTTGGATGTAATACGTACACCATACTGATCGGCAGCTTTTTGCAAAAGTGAGCGTATGGAAAAGTGCCCCCGTAGTCCAAGGGTGTGCGTATTGGTCGTCATGTTACTCTCGCTTCGTATTATTCAGCTGTGGGATAGGGGACGCCGCGTGGTTCATGGCAAAGCCGCATAGCATCCATGATTTGCTCTTGTGAAATACCATGTCCACCGCCAATAACATCACCATTACGTCCCATCATGGGCTCGTCCGTCAGATGTTTATACATCGTGATTGAACCTTTCGGGCTTAAGCCTTCATTCGGGCCTAAGCTGGCCATTTCTCTGCCAGGAATGGTGGGGAGTTGATTGTTGATTTCATAAAAGAACCGTTGGCGCGGAGCAAGAACAACGCGGCCATCACGCCTCGGGTCATTAACAGGCATCATATCATCGGGATCAATGGTCACTTGGCGCCCCTGCGGAAAGCTTGCGCTTGTAAAGGTCATTGTAAATTCATTACCGGGAATGTCCTTATAAAGCATGTCATCCTGTGTGACGGTGGCGTAGGGGTTTTCAGTATAATGGGATGAGCCGTTTTGAACATTCGTAGAAGCGGGCGCGGTTTGCGCTGGTTCTTGTGGCTTGGCGTCAACTGTTGGCTCTGATGCAATAACATCTTGCTGCAAAAACCCTTGTTTGATTTTTGTTGTGCTCGCGTTGCTTTGCTCTTGTGCCGAAGCAGATTGTGTCAGCGCTTGGGTATTTGTCTCATGCGTATTATTTTGTACGTTTTCTTTTTCATCATCATCTTTGCAACCTGCTGCACTCAAGAGCAAGGCACTTAAAACTGTGGCTTTGAAAAAGTTTTTGGTAATCATCACTGCTACTCCATTATTGATAATGATTCTTATTAGTTGTTGACATTGATAATGAGTCGCATTAGTTAAGTCAATTAAGAATTGTTCTTATTTAAGTTTTTTTATAAAGAAAGTTGGAAATATGGGCGCAGCAAAAGCAAACACAGCGGGTGAATCAATAGGCAGTGCCATTAACTCCGCAGGTGATTCACTCGGAAAGACATTGACCAAGGCCTTTAATTTCGCAGTTAAGGGCGTGACCTTGTATCTGGGGCTTGGCGTTGTTGATCTTGCTTTGTGGCACTTTGATCCGGGCGGTGTTGCTTTGTTTGATGCGATTAAAGACCCGTTATTATCTGTGTTTGATTCACTGGGGGTAAGTGATGCCTTGAATGGGCTCGCGGGAATGCTCGGGGGCGGTACGGCGCAGATGGCTGCTGATCTCGGCGGGACTGAACTTGACCTTGGCGGCAGTATGAATGATACGTTTTTGCCGGATTATTAACACTTATAATTTTACACCGTATAACGCTTATTTTACATGAAATAGGTTCTCTGCGCGTCCATATTCTTATACGATTACATCAAGATTTTTTGATTGATCAATAAAGGATATAAAGATGACGATAACCCTGCGCCTGTGTTTTGCTTTGTTGTTGGTTTGCAGTGTCTGGACGGATGCTCAGGCGAAACAACCACCGAGTGCGTCGGTCATTTTCGGCTGGACAGCGACATATGACAAAGACGGTCTTCATCTTAGTCAGCCTGATTATCCTAAAACGTCGGTGCGTATTGTGGTTGATAGACGTGCCAATGTTGATAACGCGATATCCTTCGAAGAAGCTAAAGCATATTTCTCAGAGCAAAATGGATGCACGGGGCTGAAAACTGCAGTGACTAAAAAAGATTACGGTTATGCGGCCATCGTTGCAGGTCTCGGCAATAAGACTGTCGATACGAGTAAATTGCCTGTGTATGAATATGAGGCATGGGATTCTCAAAATACGCCGCGCTGTGTTTTGATTGCACAAAAATACCACGGCGGGGGCATGCAAATCGCTGTGATCGTTGATGACGGTGAAATATTTAAGACCAAACGCATTGAAATCAAGGAAGTCCTTACAGAACATTTCAAAAAACAAAACAGCGAAGTTTATGCGGCAGAGAAAGCGCAGGCAAAGCAAACGCAAAAGAAGAATGCTGAACCGCTTTGCATAGGTGCGCAAAGTGAGAAGAATTGGACGGTCACATGGTCACCAAAAGACAGCCGCGTTTACGCCAAGGCAACAGAGCTTGTCGATAAGCCTGATCGTGGGTCTGTTTTTGTTAGTTTTCAAATGAAAGCAAAAGAAGAAAAAACCAGCGATAAAAAGACCGATAATGTCATCGAGAATAATGACTTTTATATATTCGTGTCTGCAAAGGGAACGGCGAAAGATGCCCAAATGACAATGCCCGTTAAACAAAAAATCATTGTTGATGGCAAAACTATTTATAGTTGGACGAAGGGAACACAGTGGAGCCCGTTGACAGCGGATGTTGTTATGGCATTGGAAAAAGGGCAAACGGCTGATCTCGTACTCGAAGATATCGGACGCGTACGCTTTCCATTGCCAAAGTTATTATGGATGCTGAAATGGGGCGATGTGCATTATAATCAGGCGCGGATCAAAACCCAACTTGGTAAGTGCGAGCCTGTATCGACGCCGTAAAGTTGAAGGTAATATGCTGGCTGAGAGCTTTATTGGGGAAGCTTTATGGTTGATTGTAAAGCCCGCTAAATTTGACTCCTAAGTACATACCTGTCACTAATATAGCAGAGTTTGGCAAAAGCCCTCTATGAGACATAGCTTAAGAAAGACGTATCAGCCTTCTTAAAAATGCGTGAATATTTAATCTTCCGCGGTTTTCAAAAGTTTTATTTTTTATAGTTTTGCGCCTATTCAGGCTTTTTAACGCATCTCTTACATAATGTAGGGGATGTGCTGCGTATGTTCGCATGACTATAACGCGCCACAAGATTAAGGATACATGATGCCAATTATTGAATTCCCCAAGAAATCACTTCACGACAGGCCAGCACATCACCCCACTGCAATTGTTTATTGCGAAAAGAATTTCGGTCGTATAGACGGCAAAACGGCGAACGGACTGGTGCGCTATTCCGAGCGTTATAAAATTCTTTCCGTTATAGACAGTGACAAGGTGGGCTTGGATTCTGGTGAAGTTCTGGATGATATAACAAATAATATTCCCATTTATGGTGATCTTGAAGATGCAATCACACATGCCGGCGCCGTTCCTGACTACCTCATCTATGGTATGGCCCCCATAAGCGGCATGTTATCTGCGAGTGAACGCGTCGTGATGCTAAAGGCCATCGGCCTTGGTATGAATATTGTCAACGGTCTACATGAATTTCTGAATGATGATCCTGAGTTTTCAGCGGCAAGCAAAAAGCACAATGTGATCATTCTTGATATTCGAAGGCCACGCCCCAGAAAAGACCTTCACGTTTTTACAGGACGGATAAATGAAGTGACCTGTCCGCGCATTGCGGTACTTGGAACAGATTGCGCCATTGGTAAACGCACCACAGCAACCATATTGACCAAAGCCCTTAAAGATTGCGGCATAAAAGCAGTGATGGTCGGCACAGGCCAGACAGGCTTAATTCAGGGCGCACGTTACGGCATAGCCCTAGACTCTATTGCTTCTAATTTCTGCGCTGGAGAGGTTGAAGCCGAAGTTGTCAGAGCCTTTGAAAATGAAAAACCTGATGTGATTATTATTGAAGGGCAAAGCGCGCTTGGCCATCCGGCATTTTCCAGCTCTGCATTTATTCTAAGGGGAAGTTGCCCGAATGGGGTTGTGCTTCAACATGCGCCAAAACGAAAGCATCGTTGTGATTTTGAGCAAATGCCTATGCCGAAACCAGCCGAAGAAATTAAACTGATAGAGACCTTCTCTGATACGAAAGTTATCGGCCTTACTATCAACCACGAATTTATGAGTGACGTTGAAATTGATGACTCTATTCGTCACTTTGAAGGCGAACTTAAAATCCCCGCCACCGATGCGTTAACGCGCTCACCCACACGCCTTGTAGAGATGGTTTTATCGGCCTTTCCGGAACTAAAGAAAAATCTGCCTGTGGCAATATGATGTCTGCCCCGCGGCTGGAAATAGATCTTAAGAAAATACATGATAATGCGCGCATATTGGTTCAGCGTTTGGCGGCTAAAAATATCTCGGTTACGGGCGTTACAAAGGCAACCCTGGGATCAGCAAGGATAGCAGAGGTTCTCCTTCATGCTGGTGTCGCTGCCCTTGGGGATTCGCGCATTAAAAACATTGAATCGATGCGCCGCGTGCATAAGAAAGTGCCGATCTCCCTTATCCGCTCGCCCATGCTCAGCCAAGTGGAGCGCGTTGTGCGCTATTCTGATATCAGTCACAACACTGAGATTGACGTTGTGAGCGCGCTGTCCACGGAAGCGCAAAAGCAAGAACGTGTTCACGGCGTTATATTGATGGTGGAACTTGGTGATTTGCGCGAAGGCATTATGCCATGCGACATGGAAAACATGATAAGCGAAACCTTAAAGCTCCCAAATATCGCATTTAAAGGCATCGGCACAAACTTGGCCTGCCATAGTGGGGTGACACCTGATGTTACGAATATGGGGGAGTTGTCTGCGCTGGCAGATGCACTCGATATCACTTTTGGCTTTGTCATGGATACTGTGTCGGGCGGCAATTCCGGCAATCTTGGCTGGGCGCTTAGTGGTGTGGATACGGGGCGTATCAATAACCTTAGGCTAGGCGAGGCAATTCTTCTCGGCTGTGACCCGTTAAGTCGTGATCCCATTATTGGCCTGCATATTGATGCAATCACGTTGAGCGCGGAAGTCATTGAAGCAAAAATTAAACCCTCCAAACCGCGTGGAAACATTGCTGAATCGGCATTTGGCATGGTGAAAATGGCCAGAGACACCGGCTATGTGCTCCATACGTTATTGGCGTTAGGGGAGCAGGATGTTGATACGGATGGTTTGTTAGCGCCCGTTGGTATGAACATTATCGGCGCGAGTAGTGATCACCTTATTGTAGATGTAGGGAGCAAGCGACTGTCCGTTGGCTCTGAAGTGAAATTCACACCAAATTACAGCGCGCTTCTCCGCGCGATGACCTCACCCTTTGTATCAAAAGTTATGACGTAAAAACAAAGGAAGGGAATTTAAGAATCTTTAGAGGATTTTGACTTACGAACAGGGGCTTGAGCCTCAATCATATGTTTATTACAGTAAGGCAAAGCAGGGTCGCTTGGCTCGCCGCAGAAATGGAAATCTTTATCCTCGAGGTTGCCATAAGGCCAACGGCACATCCCGCTTTTTAAATCCTCCATGGTGATGTTGGTGGTCATACTCAAAATCCTCTCGTCAAATATCGTAAATTCCCAATGCGCAAAGCGTTTGGAGTGTTTATCTTGGCTTAAATGGGCTGGCGCTTAAAAAAGCGAAAAGTCATAGAAAGCTTGAAACTACTGCTACTATATAAAGGGTAAGTCGCTTAAAACACAACCAAAATCTAAGAATGCTAAAAAGAGTGCAAAGAGGTTTATCTTGCTTGCATACCGAGACAATCACCAAGTAATCATATTACTATGAGTGTTATGTACGTCACGGGAGTTTTAATGATAAAGAAATTAGTAATCACTATAGCAATATTTTTTAGTTTTAGCGCTTACGCGGAAAGCACTACCAATACACTAATGATCGGAGGAGATGAATACTCCAAGAATGATGTGATTGAAGACTTTCTACGTGTTGCATTCTCTGATATTCCTTGGAATGCAGATGCAGGGGAAGAAGATCGAAAGAAAATATATGATTCATACTTCCCTAAAGATCAGCCTACGATAAAGAAAGAAAATACCGACAATCCATTCTGGTATAGCAAACATCAATATTATGTTGGTAAGGGGGCACTTTATAAGCGGAATGTCATAAATAAGTGGGACAAGGAAGAAATAACTATTGGCTTTTTTCTTCCTTATAGCTCACGAATTAATGAGCCCAGAGCTAAAGATCACAATATGAAATATTACCGTTATTCCTTTGAAAAAATAATGAAGGACGGGCGTGAACAAAAAGTTAAGGACGTGATTTCGGTCATAGCAAAGAATTTACCGACAATATCCGAAACAATAGGAAAACCAGTTAGCATAATTAGTCCGCGCGATGTATGGGATAGTACGAGTGAATACGCAAGAATAAGAATAATCCCAGATAATCTTATGGGTTATCGCACATGGGTGCAGGCGGGCGATGAAAAATTACCAAACGTGGTGGAAGAAGGATTTCTCAATGGTATATTGTTCCAATCATATACGCGTCGATATTTTGATGGTTATCTTTTGCCGGATAGTACTCATGAAATTGACATATCCATCTGTAAGGTCGACCCGTACCTTGATGTCGTCTTTTATCACGCACTTCTCAATGAATGCCTTATACGCAGTTTGGGCTTGTCGGGTATGTCGAGTTCTTCAAAGTCAGTACTAAGTCATTGGCATTCTAGGCCTGAACATTTATTGAAGTATTCAGCTTGGTTCAAGATCGGTGATCGCTTCGCTGATCCAGTGGGTGAAGAAGGTAAATTAAGATATGCAGATATGCTCGAAAAATCGGCTGAGAGATATAATAACCCTCAAAAAATTAAGCAGGCAAAGGAGAGGAGGCGTGCCTATAAGAACGATAAAAGAGCGCCCTTAGACGAACAGCAGATGGCGACGTTTTCAGAAATTACGCCCTACGATAAATTTATGCTTCAGCTTCTTTACTGTCCCGATATCAAAAGCGGTATGAACCGTGAGGAGGTGCGTGAAGTTTTGAGTACTACTGAGGCTTGTTTTAAAGAGAAGTAGAGGTGCTTAGGATTGTCATTTGAATAAACCAAATTAGCATCAGCAGCATAAAGATAATGCGGATGGGGTTGAAGGGAAAAAGTGAGGCTTATTTTGATTTAACGTGAACTGGTAAAGTTAACTTGCTGTACCTGATTAGGTTGCACAATATCATCAATCAACGTCTCACCTGTAGACACGCGATCCATACCTTGGCTATCCATTTTAGATCTAATGGCATCCATCTCACTCTGTAAAACGCTTAAATCTGTACACGGCTCAGAACAGGCACCATCAGTCTTTTTGACACCAATCTCATACATTAGACGATAATCGCTTAAGTATCGAAACTCAGAAGAAAATTCGTCTTTGATATTTAGAAAGTCTTTAAAACTGATATCACCGCGAGCCATACCAACGCCTAAATCAACCAGCTTGGGCGCAGGAATATCACCTAGCAGGCTTCGGACATCCTGATCTTCCAAAAATTTGAGCAAGGCTTTTGAATCGGCTTCGTCTAATTGATAGGTTTCTTGCACGTTACCAAACTTTGTAACGACACCGCCCTGATCATCCAATCTGATTAGATTGCCGTTAACATTTTCAGTAAAAAGAACTTCACCAGCCATAAATCACACCGCTTATTATCATTTACATATTTATTTTAAGCATTATAGCAGATTGTGTAAAGGATTCCGTAATGTAATAAAAAAAATAATGGCGGAGACGGAGGGAAACGTTAAAATCTCACCAGTTCTTATTATATTACAGTGGCTTAAGTAGGCCTTGGTTGTTACGTGTGTAGCACTTATGTGTACCACTTTCAAGTGTACCGCAATACCCAACACTAGCGCAGCAATTCTATCATCAGATAGTCATATAAGCTTGGTCACTTGCAGGGATTTTTTACCTAAGTTAAACTTAGCAGCACTATCCAGAAACCACTATGAAATTATGTGGAAATTTGAACCTATTGAGATAAGTGGGCTGCTATGCGCGTTCAACACCTCCTTCTATTTTTATTCATTTCAATGTTCGCTGCTACGGCGTTTGCTAAAGACGATCTGGATTTATTTATGTGGCCTGAGAGCGTTAGAGAAGCAGCAGAAAAAGCAGAAGCCCTAAATGAGCAGGGTGAAGAGGGCAAAGGTTTTGTAACAAAGGACTTTCAATGGATTACCCACGATTATGAAGATGGTATATCTAAAGCAGAGCCAAAAAAGATGTCTAGTGTACCGAAAGCAATAAAACTAGACGGTCTTCGATATCTGCCACATTCGATTATTCTGAGTTTTCTGAATGCGGCATTTTCAAATTCTATTTGGTATGAAGATGCCAGTTCTGCGGGAAATTCAATAATATTTCTAAAATGGAAGAGTCCTGAGATTAAGTCCTTGCCGCGCCATCATGTTATAAATAAGTGGCGACAGCCTCTAAAAATAGCTTTCAAGACACTAGAAAATAATTACCAAGTAGATAAAGAAAAATATGCGTATTTGATTGATCATCTAAAGGTATTAATTTCTATTTATTCAAAAGCAAGTGGCTTAGACATATCTTATGTCTACGAAGAATATCCCAACCGCAGTGATGCAAATGTTTTCATTGTCTTGAATGCTAAGTCGAAAATATTAAATGCTTTCAAAAATCAGAGACGGGTTAACTATCCGGATGAAAATGACTATGAGAGAAGCTATATTTCAGGAGTGAGATTTACTCCATTGGCGAGGTCACAAGTTGAAGGGTTTTTTATACCCAACTCAAATAATGAGATACAAAGGGCAACATGCTATTTAAAGCCCGCATTTGTTCCAGAAGAGTGGTCAAAAGCCCTGCTTGCGGAATGTATAGGGCGTGTTTTGGGTTTGCCCGAGTTCTCAACTAGCAATAATGGTCTGCTATCGAATTGGAATTATGAATTTGATTCTTTTTCAGAGTTGTCGGCTTTAGATGGTATATCACATTACGATACGACCTATAAGAGTTGGCTTACGCAAGTTACGCAAAAATTTGATCAAAAAAGTCCAGTTACAGTTAAACCCATTGAGTTTGATTTAAAACTTCTGACAATACTTTATTGCCCTTCGGTTGAGTCAGGCATGGATGAATATGGAGTAGCCCTGAGTCTTATCAGAAATCCGCAATGTGTTGACTAAATATTGGCATGTGTAAGGGACACTTAGAGGCTGGACAGGATGCTTTGGACACCCAACACCAGCGCAGCAATTTTACCACCCGACAACTGTATAAGTTTGGTTGCTTGCAGGGGTTTTTTACCTAAGTTAAGCTTTGCGGTACTATCCAGAAACCACAATGACATTATGTGGAAATTTAGACTTTTTGATTAGTGGGGGCAGCTATGAAAGATTTTAATGAAATTTATTGGCATGACGCACAATTAACTAATCTCAGTATTAAAAATATGAGTGAAGCAAAGGTTGATGCTCAAATAAATATTGAGGCTACGTGCTATCTTTCAGAGGAATCAGGAGAAAAGGTCTCTATAAAAATTTTATTTCAGCCCGTGAATAGATTTACTATATATGGTGATGTTTCTGAGCTTTCTAATAACTTTACCGCAGGTAATATATACAGTGCACAAAGGGATCATCAAAACGTATTTAAATTTGATCTTTTGAAAGGTTACATTGAAATACAGGCTAGCGATTTTCAACTAATTATAAATTAACAACATAATGCTAATTCTTTAATATCTCCAAGGAAGGTGATTGTTAATGAAAAATAATTACGACGTTCTTATACCGCAATCCAGAAAAAATCTGCATTGGGAATCGGAGAAGGCGGAGGCTTTATTCAAAAAATTTGTTGCCGAAGGTTTTTCTTATGATGAAATTTCAAATAATCCAGATTATCCGACTTACGCATCGGCAGAATTTTTAAACGATTTTTTGCCACATATGATTGATGAAATGCTAAAAAGAAAAGATATTGATAATTTTCTGATTTATCCAATGATATCGGCCATAAACCCTGCACATGATCCAGACTTTCCAACATATAATGAGCGTGCTAGTAGGATTGTAGAGATTGCAGATTTAAATTTTACTGAGAAAGTATGCCAGTTTTTGACCGCGCTTGTCGGAGACCCTCCGATCCCTGAAGATGAATTTGATAGAGTGCTGATTTTTTGGAAGAATAAATTGAAAAAGCTTAATTAAATACAAGGCCAGAAAATACGATAGTGTGTACCCCGTCAGCATAAGTTGGACAGTTAGTGCCTAATTGCTCAGGTGAGGTTTTGACTTACCGAAGTACGATGAAAGATAGTGACCAGTATGAAAAAGAAATATGGAATTTTAGTAACTTGCGAAGTTGATGATAATGGTGATGTTACTGTGATCTATGATGATGTGAGATTAGTTAGTGAAAATACATGGATCTATCAAGGTGTTGTTACTAGCCATACAATTAAGAAAGATAAACTTAATGAAAGACCAGACTATGGACTTAAGGATGAAGTGCGGGAGCGAGGAAAGCTGCCTCTTAGTTTTTGCGTTGGTTCTAATTTATTATCGTTGATTCAAGCAAGACTTTTATCACGTTCCTAAACTTGTTAAATAAAACTAGAAATATATGCCAGCTATCCAACTTGTGCTGACGGGTACAGGGGTTATTCAATCCTAAAATACCACAAAATTCTGAGAGGGCATATGTAGGGTGCGGCACTATCACATTTCCCCCCATGCCCTCACATTGAACACAGCACAGCCCCACAAAGCCTTCTCTAGTATAAAAGCAATGGTGTTCATAAAACCCCTCAGAAACACCACAGCGAACACCGCAGTTTCCCTAGAGTAAATCTCTTGGAATAACGCGTTCATAAAACACTGGTATAATGAACAAGTCTTTGCTAGAATCTTCAGTACCACCTAACAACACACTGAAGGAATAGCCAATGAGCAACAAAGGTAAGCCACCCAAGAAGGCCGCTATATATCTACGCGTGTCCACTGATAAGCAGACCACGAGAACCAGAGGAGAGAGCTTGAGCGTGTCGCTGAGTTCTCAGGTTGGGATGTTGTAGAGGTCTATGAGGATCATGGTATCTCAGGAGCTAAGGGCAAGGACGAGAGGCCAGCCTTTAAGAAGCTGTGCGAGGATGCAACTGGTAGGAAATTCAACGTTATTATGGCGTGGTCTTTAGATAGACTGGGACGCTCAATGAACGACTTGGTAATGCTCCTAGCAGACCTTGAAAAAATCAACATTGATCTGTACGTCAAGCAACAGGTCATTGACACAACGACACCGTCAGGAAAACTCGTCTTTCATGTAGCGGGGGCTTTCGCTGAGTTCGAAAGAGAAATGATACGAGAGCGAGTGAATGCAGGGCTAGCCAGAGCTAGAGCGCAGGGGAAGGTTTTAGGGCGACCTAAGTTAATAGATGACAGCGTGATTGCTAAGGTGAAAGAAGATAGACAGCAAGGCTTGAGCCTAAGAGCCATACAGAAGAAACATAAGATAAGTTTAGGGGCGGTTCACAAGATCGCTAAGCCCAATAAACTAACCAAAAGTGAATAGTTATCAGTGACTTACGGAGTGTTCTTAATAGTTATCCACAAGTATTTATTGTGCGGGTATGAGAGTGGAAAGCTGCGCCGGTGAGTCATTACAGGCCGATAAGCGGCTGAGCGTGGAATTATTTATAGTTGCCCTGAGGATTCCTGAGAGTGTTTAGTTTTGTTTGTGCGGTTGCCAATTCAGGTGGCCGCAGTAAATGAAAAGGAACTGATGATATGTTTATACAAAATAGCAGAAGGACTGTAGAGTTTTGGTGGGAAGGCAACTTAAGGTGGCCTCTCATAGGCTTAGCGATAGGCAAGTTTAGTTGCAGCCTTTTTAGGGATGATTTTACAACTCACAGCGGCTTTATAAGTGAAACACATACGGACACAGACAGAGGAGTTGTAGGCAAATGCTACGGTCTTGGCATGTGGTCGCTAGAGGCTCATTGGCCGTCTAAAAGATTAAGCGCACAGAGCCACGAGAGCGCGTAACCAGAAATACAATAAGACTACAAGAGGGCGCAACGGAAAACCCTGCGCTCTCACATTCTTTTGTAACTGCGGGTTACAGGCTTGATGCCCCTCGATTTTGGTTAGTTTGTGCGCCGTTATAGAGAGAAGCGGAACACCTACGTCAACATGTATGAGGATACTAATGTCCTCGCTACATTCCTGAGTGATATGCAAGAGATCTTAGGTGATGCTGAAGTGGACTTTCCTGAGATACCCCGTGGCGGAAAACTTGAGTTGGCTGAAGTCCGCAGAAGTACTTACTTTTTTGCCTAGAACTATTCACTTTTGGTTAGTTATTACATCGTTATAGAGAAACACCTCTTTCGCTTATGCCGCGGCGAGAAACCAAAACGACACCAAGCCATTACCTGAAGCCAAATAAAAGTTAATTTTGGACAGTTAATGTATCGTTATAGAGAGAGCGCACCCTAGCCATACCCGTGGCGGAAAACCTAAACACCCTCTAAGGCATAGCGGAAGCCAAACAAAAGTTAATATTGGGCAGTTAATGTCCCGTATTAGAGAGAAGAAGTTTGAAATGGGTTTGGATTACGCTCTCTCAACACAACCAAAACACACAACCAACACACGACTACAAGCTAACGCGTCTGATTAACCTTCAGGACAACAAAGCTTCGTCTAAGGATAAACTTCAAGAATGGTCTTGAGGTGTCCCTTGCGTTGGGAAACTTAAACTAAAAAGGAAATATAAATTGAATACTAAAAACACAATAACAAACAACACCGACAGTCTGGATGCGGTTGCACCTGAGGTCGTACAAGCGAAGATCGTTAGTGCGGCTTGCTGTCTTGATGGCGTGACTGGAGGGGCTGCCCTCTACAAAGTTAAGGGGGACACCTCAAAGGAATGGAAAAGTAGGGAACTGCTTATTCACGCTCCGTATAAAGCGGAGAGGGCTATTCTTGAGGGGATGGTCGGAAGCATAGAGGCGGTTCTCGATGAGGTCGGATTGGATAAGGCGCGGAAGTTAGAGATAACCTGCGTTGTCTATTCGGATGTCATTGTGCGCGGCTTCAATAACCAGAAGGAAACTTGGGAAGCTAACGGCTTTATCAACCGCAGGGGCAATAAGGTCAAAGAGAGCCGCTACTGGAAGCAGCTGTTCTCTCTCGCTGAGGCTTGTAAGATTACAGTCAGAAAACCTACGAAATACTCTACGGTCTTAAAGGGCTGCACTAATAGAGCGCGTATGGTTGCTCAGGCAGGACTTCAGTATAAACGTGATGCTGAGGTTATGGCTCAGGTTGCGGACGCTGTAGCAAAGGACAGATCATGATACAAAGAAAAATCCAAGAGGCTGAAAGCGAATATAAAGAGGTTTATCTCGACCACATTCTTGTAGATGCCGAGTACCACAGTAGAGGGCAGTGTAAGCAGGAGATTATCAATAGATATGAAGCGGTCTACCGTATGGAACTTGAGGAGGACATTAGTCCCTCTCAGATGCCACCGCTTGAAGTCGCGTTGATTAACGATGTCCTCGTGCTGTTCGATGGGTTTCATCGCTATGAGGCTTTGAGGAAGATTGGTAAGCGAAGTGCAGATGTCTGTATTCACTTTGGGCGGGACTATAGAGAACTGCCTTATCTCGGAGCGAAGGGCAATCTACTGCATGGGCTACCCATGTCCACTAGAGATGTACGTAAGATCGTCTTTAGGGCTTATGTGCGCTCTAAGAGCAACAGGATTGGTAAGTGTTATAAGTCCTATCGTGAGATCGCTAAGGACTTCAGTAACCTCTACGTGCACAACACGTTTAGGAAGTGGATGAAAGAAGACTTCCCCTCGGTGTTTGAGGCCATGTCTTCAGAAGATGGGGGTGAGATTAAGTTCGAACCTTTAGACCCTGATAAGGGACACTTAGAGGCTGGACAGGACGCGTTAGAGCACCTTACGAACCGCTATGCTTCAATCAAGAGTGCTGAGTGTAAAGCTGAGCTGCTTATGTCATCTAAAGCCACACTAAGGCGACTACTGGATGGTGCTCCACCTAATTATAAGCAATATGAAGAGGATGAATTCTAGGGGTTGGTGTAAGTTGTTGTTATCGTTGACTAAAGTGGTGCTAGTGTTCAATATTGAACAGTAGAAACCTTAGACCACTTTACAGTCGACAACAATCCTGTAAGGTGCTGTAAATAAACTAAAAAATAGCACTCTTTGAAAACAAGTATTTATTACGTAATGAATGCTTAAAGGGGCTGCTAGAGTGAAAGCTTTAGTGGCCTCTTTAGTTTCGGAATATATTCCTATTTATGTTCTCTTGTATCTGTTTTTTAATATACCCAAGGCGTTAAACGCGCCTTTGACTCGCCCCCACAAATACAGTACTTTTAGTTATAAAAAAATCAGTACTGGGGAGATTATTATGAGTGATGAAACATTTGAAAAAGGCGTAGAAAATGCAACTGCCGACTTTTTGTTTTTTATTGATCCTGATGACATTGATAAAGAAAACATACATAGCGCGAGTAACATTCAAGTAATACGCGATGCTCTGAATGTAAACTCGAATAATTTAGGGCAACTAATTAGCGATGATGAAGCAAAAATACTTCTTACTGACACTTTAACTGTAGGAGGGGCAGCCGCACGTGGTCTCGACATTGCTGGGATTGCAGTCAACCCTAATGCCACAGAAGACTCAATAGCTCATATCTGCCTTGTTGTAGAACCTGAATCAAACAGAACACCACAAAAGTACATACAAGAGTTAACAGGACTACCCTCAAGTAGGTTTAAAGTCACCCCAAGCTTAGATGTAATAGATGAAGCGGTGGGCACCCACGAAGGTACACATTGTGATATTCCAAATAACCAACAAAACCAATTATTAGGAAATGAAGTTAGGGGAGATGCAGCCGCGATTACAATGCTAGGTCAGGATCCTTTTGCGCAAATGTTTACGGATTATCGTACAATAGCAACTGCACATAAGATTGACCCTGTTCACGCAACAGGTGTCGCCTTAGAGAACGGTGGAGTGAGTGATGTTACGTTAGACTATGTCAGAGCAACACGTGCCGTAAAACCAAGCATAGATGCACTATTTTTAGAAAAAGGCGGCTATTACAATACTAATAAAATGATACGCCTAAATCCAGAAAGATACGTAAGAACTATCGAAACGGCACTAAGAAACAACGAATTTGATGATCCGAATAACCCCGACTTAACAGAGCATGTTCGTGCTTATACGGAGGCATTTCGTAGGCAAATAAAGGGCGTAAGTCCCCTCATTGAAACAGCGCAAAATGTTAACTCATCAACGATGGGAACAAAAACTGCCTTTGCAGACTTAAATGACATAAAAGGTAGCGCTGCAAATGTTGACTTAACAGGCGATGGTCGTGCATCAATGACAATTGGTGAAGTGAGCGCACCGGAGTTTTTTGCAAGTGTTGCAAATCCTAACCTTGCAGCTGAAAGAATTGCTATACAGGAAATAACAATTGAAAATGCTTCCATTACACAAGAACAAATATCTGCCGTAGCCATTAAAGCATAACCTTCATCTAGGATTCTTATACGGTCAAAAAGAACGTTTATAGATTGTTAATTAGCGCGTAGACAAACTTTCACTATAGTAGTTTGGCCGTGCCACAAAGCTCTAGGCATCATGGTCAAGTTCGGAATTTATAGCCCCCAATTAAGTCCGCCATAGTCCACCTTCTGTAACCCTTCGTTCAACACCTCCAAGCTGTAGCCAGAACCATACCGCCCTGACATGCCTTGCTCTTTGTGCCCCTGAAGTGCATCCATAATCTCTTTAGGAACACCTGAGTTTCTACAAGCGTCCTCGAAAGTGTGTCTGAAGGAATGGAAAGAGTTCTTCTGGTGCTTAATACCTAGAGCAGTAAGAAAGCGGCGAAAGTGTCCTGAAAAAGCATGTGAGTATGTCCCATCGTTGCCTTTAGTGATCTCAGGGAATAGCCTATGCTCGCCTTTGGCTTTGCGCTTCTCCACTAATGCAATCAGCCCCATACCTATCAGTGTGCGGTGTATAGGAATGATGCGTTTACTTGAGTTGGTCTTGAGCGTCTTGTCTGGTTGATCTGCGTTGATATCGAGGTAGTGAATACAACCTTCCTGTTTAATATCATCAATGTGAAGCTGAAGGATTTCCCCCAGACGTGCACCAGAAAATAATCCTATGAGAGGAACCCAATATTTAGCCGTATCCTTCATGGAGTAGGTGCCAGATTGTTGCCACTTACTTTCGGATAGACAGCCAGTGTATACAGGGGCACTGAAGATTGCCTTGAGTTCATCCTGAGTAAAGGGAAAGCGTTCATCTCTTGCTTGGGACTTAATGCTGATATTCATACCTGTGAAGGGGTTATTGGTTACATCATCATAGTTACGAATAATCCAATTCCATATTGAGCCTGTGAAGCGCAGTATCTTGTTAATGTTGGTGTCGCTCATTGGTAGTAGAGCAAGCTTTTCTGCTTTGGTGGCGGCGTCCTTAATGCTCAATTCTTTAATGGCGGCGACTTTAGTCCAGTTAGGGGGCAGCTTTAGAATAACACTCTTGTATTCTCGTGCGTCACTCTTGGTGTAATCGGTTATTGGTCTATTCCCTGTTAGTTCTATGAAGCGTGTTACCCATACGCGGTGTGCCCGTGCTGTTTTGTCCGTCCAAGATGTTCTGGTCTTCTCAGCCATCCATTCTTCCATCACATCAGACAGCAATGGTGTCCCAGATTCCACAGGAGAGTCACTGAGGCCACCTTTCGGATTTTCTGGTGTATCCACTAAGCCGCCTTCGTTTCGGCTTTGTATGGACTCGTATGCGCGAATAGTGGCTTTCTGAAGTGTCATGGCTACCTGCTTAAAGGCTAGACTGCCTTCCTTCAGCTTCAGGTTGATACTGTCCCAACTTAAGACCTCGCTAGCTTCACCGTGAAAAAACACCCCAGTGTTCCCTTGAGCGTAGCCCTCGCGTGTAATGCCTGTGAGGTTTTCAATGTCAGTTTTATATTCATCAAAAGTGGGGGCAGGTACTTCCAATTCAGCGTCCCTAAAGAACCCGTGAAGGCGCGTCTCTTCGTCTTCTTCAAGAAGGTGGCGATAGTATGTGTCTTCAATGAACTTTAGTTGATCTTTAGTGATTGTTTCTAACGCTGGGAGGGACTGCCTTGCTAGCTCTCTCCTGTGACGTTCGAACTTAGCTTCTACTTTTGCAGCTTCTTTTCTGACAAGCTTTATAGCCTCTTGATAATCTTTAGTCTGAAGAGAGAAATATTCTTCCTTCTTTCCGTAGCTACCGATGATATCTGAGGGTACTCTCGCGCGAAAGTAATAGACCGCCCCGCGGCGAATAAGATGCGTTTGTTTAGCCACTTCATTCATACCTTTTGTGTAGCACTGTTGTGTGTCAAAGGCAATCTTAAGTGTCTGTAATGTAATAAGTATTTGATATTGCTGGTATCATAAAGATAATGGCGGAGACGGAGGGATTCGAACCCTCGATGAGGCTATAAACCCCATACACCCTTAGCAGGGGCGCGCCTTCAGCCACTCGGCCACGTCTCCTAACGCCAATTAGTAGAGTGAATATAATTATATATCACCCTGTGTAAACCAAAAACTTACCCTAGCTTCTCTTTTAAAAGTTTATTCACGGCAGCGGGGTTGGCTTTACCTTGTGATTTTTTCATAACTTGCCCGACAAAGAAGCCAAACAGCTTGTCCTTACCACCGCGATAGGCCGCAACATTGTCAGGGTTTTCGGCGATAACGTCGTCGATAATGGATTCAATTGCGCCTGTATCGGTGACCTGTTTCAAGCCTTTTTCCTCAACAATGGCAGAGGCATCTTTTCCGCTTGTGAACATATCGGCGAAAACGTCTTTGGCGATTTTACCCGAAATCGTTTCATCAGAGATCAGAGCAATAAGGCCGCCCAGTTGCGTTGCAGAGATCGGACTTTCTTCCAATGATTTTTCATTTTTATTCAAGATACCAAGCAATTCATTGATGACCCAGTTTGCAGATAATTTTGCATCATGGCCTGCGGCAACGGTCTCGTAATAATCGGCGCGGATGCGCTCTGCGATCAGAACGCTGGCATCATAGGCACTTAAACCAAAATCACCCATGAAACGGTGTTTCTTTTCATCGGGGAGTTCGGGCAAAGTTTGTTTGATTTCATCAACCCAGCTTTGTGCGAATTCCAGCGGGAGCAGGTCAGGGTCAGGGAAGTAGCGATAGTCATGCGCTTCTTCTTTGGAGCGCATAGAGCGTGTTTCAAGCTTTACCGGATCCCACAGGCGGGTTTCCTGAACGACGCTGCCGCCTGCCTCAAGAAGCTCAACCTGACGGCGTGCCTCATATTCGATGGCTTGTTGCACGGCCTTAACGGAGTTCACGTTTTTAACCTCTGCGCGCGTGCCAAGCTCGTCGCCCGGTTTGCGGATGGAGACGTTCACATCAGCGCGCATAGAGCCTTCGTCCATGTTCCCGTCACATGTTTCCAAATAACGAAGGATCATACGGATTTTCGTGATGTAGGCCGCGGCTTCCTCCGGCCCTCTGATATCAGGTTCAGAGACAATTTCCATGAGCGCACAGCCCGAGCGATTCAAATCAACATAGGATTTTTTCGGATGCTGATCATGTACGGATTTCCCCGCATCTTGTTCTAGGTGAAGCCGCGTGATGCCGATGTCTTTGACACTGCCATCGCTAAGGTCAATTTCTATTTTTCCTTCGCCAACAATAGGGTCTTCGAATTGAGAAATTTGATAGCCTTGTGGTAGGTCAGGATAAAAATAGTTTTTACGCGCAAAAACGGAGCGGTTGTTAATTTTAGCATTTAAGCCGAGGCCGGTTTTGATGGCTTGCTCAACACATTTTTTGTTTAAGACAGGCAGCATGCCGGGCATGGCCGCATCAACAAGGGATACTTGTGTGTTTGGCGCAGCGCCGAATGCTGTCGATGCGCCTGAAAATAATTTTGATTTTGCGATGATTTGGGCATGGACTTCCATACCGATGACGATTTCCCATGCGCCCGTTTCGCCCTGTATCATTTGAGACATGTTTCAAATATTCCTTTTATTTTCAATTAGTTTTGTTTTTTGTAAAGCATATGGTAACGGCAGTTTTCGATGTATTTATTGGCCGTGTTGCCATAATTTGATGTTGTGAAGAAATGTTCCAAAGGATTTAAAGTCATTGGATCATGTTTCAATGACTGCATAATGATGTAAGAAGCATCCTTGTTGATCACATCAACATATTGTTTGGCAGAGCATTCGCACACGCTTTTCTTTCCGGCAATGAGCGTTCTAACAATCGGCGAAACGACGCAGTCTTTATACAGCTTTTGCTCCATAACATAGCCCATACATGCCGTATAAGCATAGGCGATGACTTTACCGCGCGCATCACGCCCTTTGTTGTTATTCTCATACAAATTGTTGAATTCCGAGACTTTTAAGACCTCGGCCATGTTGGCGGACGTACAGGCGCATAAAATTTCTTTTTCATCGTCATCAAAGGCAAGGCTTTCCTTATCCATACATTTTTTATAGTAGATATTGGCCATGTCTTTTGCTGTTACGGCGCGATCCTCACCATCTACTTTCGGATTGAGAATATCGCCCAATGATTGCACATCATCGCTTTGCTCATCAGTTTGAGCAGAAGACATCGTTGGTGTGATCAGTGCAAAGCACACTAGAAAAGAGAAAATGACGTACAGATATTTGGTTTTCATGCGGCATCCTTTAAAATGGTTTGTGGAACGCCCTTGAATTGTGCCAGATTTTCTATGACCCTCGCAACTCTAAACACCATTTCCTCATCCCATGGTCGGCCGATAACTTGTAAACCAAGTGGCAAGCCCTGTGAATCCATACCCGCAGGGATAGACATTCCGGGGAGCCCTGCCAGAGAAGCAGGAACGGTGAATACATCATTCAGATACATTTTAATCGGATCATCTTCGTTCTCGCCAACAGCAAAAGCTGCAGAAGGGGCTGTCGGTGTCAGTAGAGCATCACATTGTTTGAATGCATTCAGAAAGTCATTCGCGATTAAACGGCGCACTTTTTGCGCCTTAATATAATATGCATCGTAATAGCCTGATGACAGCGCATAAGTCCCAATCATAATGCGACGCTTAACCTCATCGCCGAAACCTTCGGCGCGTGATAGCTCGTACATATCTTTCAAATCGTCTTCATGGACACGGTGGCCAAAACGTACGCCATCATAGCGCGCAAGGTTTGATGATGCCTCTGCAGGTGCAATGATGTAGTAGGTGGCCAGTGCATAATGCGTGTGAGGCAAGCTAACCTCAACGGTTTTTGCGCCCGCACTGTGCAGCCATTCAATGCCTTGTTCCCAAAGCTTGCTAATTTCCTCAGGCATACCATCAACGCGATATTCTTTCGGAATACCGATGACTTTACCTTGAATATTACCATCAAGCGCAGCGGCAAAATCAGGGACTGCTTTATTCGCTGATGTGCTGTCTTTGGGGTCATAGCCCGCCATGGATTGCAGCATAAGTGCGTTGTCTTCCACGGTTCTGGCGAAGGTTCCCGCCTGATCGAGTGAGGAGGCAAACGCAACAACGCCCCAACGTGAACAGCGTCCATATGTAGGCTTTATACCTGAAATCCCGCAAAATGCCGCGGGTTGGCGTATTGAACCGCCAGTGTCCGTACCAGTTGCGCCCATGCACAAGCGCCCTGCAACGGCCGCAGCGGAGCCGCCGGATGATCCACCGGGTACTAAGTCTGCATCGTCGTTCTCACGTTTCCAAGGGTTTATGACATTACCGAAATAGCTGGTCGTATTGGACGAGCCCATAGCAAATTCATCCAAGTTGGTCTTGCCAAGCATAACCGCACCATTATCAAATAAGTTTTGTGTCACGGTTGATTCATATTGCGGGATAAACCCTTCAAGAATATGGCTAGCTGCGGTTGTTTGAACACCCTCGGTACAGAATAAATCTTTAATAGCCAAAGGAATACCTTCAAGAATACCAACATTACCCGCTGCGCGTTTTGCATCAGAGGCTTTGGCTTGTTCAAGAGCAATTTCCGGCGTTTCTACAATATATGCATTCAAATTTTTATGCGCTGCCATCACGTCAATATGTGCCTGTGTTAACTCTACAGAGGTGAAGTCTTTGTTTTTCAGGCCGGATAGTGCTTCGGCAATTGTAAGATTTGTTAAATCGGTCATTTTCGCTCTCTTAATCTTGATAAAACTATGACGGCCACAACATCGCTAAAACCAACGACGATAAGGGCAAGGGATAAAATATTTGACTCTTCTGCCTCTAACGCCAGAGAATCTATAAGCAAACTGGGCTGTATTAGTGTGTAAACGCCCAAAATAAGTAAGGTCACACCAGACATAAGCAGGGTCTTTTTAAAGACAGCACGTTGCAGATTTTTGCTTGATGTTGACGCTTCAGACATTGGTTACTCCACGACTTTTGGAACAACAAAATACCCTTGTGTCTCTTCGGGGGCATTCTTAAGCACTTTTTCTACGCAATCGCCATCGGTGACGGCATCTTCGCGTAAGGGCAGGGTGATATCCACGACATTGGCCAATGGCTCAACATTATCTGTATCGACTTCGCCTAGCTGCTCGATAAACCCGATGATTTTGGAAAGTTGGGGTGCCATGCGCTCCAACTCCTCGTCATTCATACGAATTCTGGCGAGTGAGGCAACTTTTCTGACTGTTTCTTTATCCAAAGACATAAATTATGACCTTTTATCTTATAATACTCTGGATTTTCTATCACCGCGCTGTATAAGGTGCAAGGGGTTAAGATGATTGATTTACTTGAAAATATTGTAAAAGATTGTCCGAAAGATGTTCGGTTATTAGGCATGGATATCGGAAAAAAGACAATCGGGCTTGCGCTCTCGGACAGCATGCACAGCATTGCGACGCCGTTAAAAACAATCAAAAGAACTAAATTTTCAAGAGATATCAAGGAACTAGAGGTTGTTATTCGTGAATATGAAGTTGGCGGCTATATTCTGGGCTACCCCTTAAACATGGATGATAGCGCGGGCGCAAAATGCCAATCTGTACGTGATTTCGGCTTGGAATTTGAACGCCAAATTTCAGATGATCTAAAATCAAGCGCCGGCCTTTGGATTGCTTTATGGGATGAAAGGTTATCCACAAGCAATGTGGAAGACTTTGTGGATAGAACTGTGGATATATCAAAGCGACGTGCCAAAGAAAAAGGAATCATTGATAAACTCGCCGCTCAATTCATCCTTCAAGGCGCATTGGAGTATATGCACGGGCAGCGTCGCTAAAAGAGGTTAGCCATAGCGCATAAGCTCATTACCATGTGCCTTCATCCATGCTTTGCCAACTTTATAATCACAAGACAGTTGTTCACACACCTTCCAGAATTTCTTGCTGTGATCCATGTGGATCATATGGGCAACTTCGTGCGCAACAACGTAGTCAATGGCAGCATAAGGCGCAAAAATCAGCCGCCATGAAAAAGAAATTGAGCCATCCTGTGAACAACTTCCCCAACGGCTTTTTGTGTCACGCACAGAAACAGTGGAGACTGCCTTGTTAATTTGATCAGCTTTATCAGACGCCATATCTGCCAGCCCCGCGCGCGCAATTTTCTTTAAATGTGTTTTGATACGGGTTGTCGGATCACCCTGATAGGTTTTGACTTTCAGCACATCGTCATATTGTTTTAGGGTCGTGCGCTTTAAATTATCATCAATGGTAATATCCAATGTGATGGTGTCGCCAAAAATCGGCAAGGTTGTGCCATGCGTAAACAGAATTGGGGTAGGCAGTTTTTCAAGCGTTTGACGTACCCACTCTTCGTGCTCCATTGCAAAGAAATAGGCTTGCTCGATTGGCATTTTGTGTGGGACGACAAGATTGATTACGCGCTCTACCGGATCGAGCCTGAGCGCAAGGCGACGTGCGCGCTTGCTGCGTTTAACCGTGACAAGGTTTTCTATCATCGTGGATCACGCTTTTGTTTTATCCGTCGCTTTGGTTGTTTTCTTTTTCTTTGGTGCTGCTTTAGCTGCCTTTGCCGCTTTTTTCTTCGGAGCAGCCTTCTTTGCCTTTGCTGGCTTTTTAGGGCTGGGGCTTGCCGATTCTTTCGGCTTTTCAAGGACAGGCTGCGCTGCAGGCGGAACCAATATTTTGCTTTTCGCCTTATCATGGGGAATCGGGCGGCTTACACTTTTATAGCTTTCAGGCTGGTGCTCTTTCAACCATCTACGAATAGCAACAATACCATGCTTGTCATGGTTAAAGCGTTCTGGCGCAATATCAGGGATTTGCTCAAGGTCATGTTGCGGGACAGGATCTTTATCTTCATCCAAAGAACGGATGAAGTGGCGAATACGCGGCATGATTTGTTCGCGCCATCTGCGTCCGTTGAAAATACCGTAATGCCCGCAATCAAGTTGAAAATGGTGGAATTGCTTACGTTGAGGCAGGGAGTAGCAAAGTTCATGCGCCGCGGTTGTTTGACCACGCGCAGAAATATCATCCAATTCACCTTCGATAGTTAATAAGGCAGTATGCTGGATATCTTGCGGGCGTACGTCGACAAGCTTATTAGAATATGGATCTCTCCATTTCATCTTACCGCGTGGCAATGATTGTTTTTGGAAAACCTCTGCCACAGTGCCGAGGTAAAATTCCGCTGGAATATCCATGACGGATAAATACTCATTATAAAATTTTCTATGTTTGTCGCTTGATTCTCCATCGCCTGAAACAAGATGCTGGAAGAATTTAAGGTGAGAACCAACATGTGTATCCAAATTCATCGACATAAAGCCGGAGAGCTGTAGGAAGCCGGGGTAGACGCGGCGATGCGCGCCGGCATAATAATGAGGTACATTATATAGAACAGTGCTCTCAAACCACTTGAGCGGGCGCGTTTCTGCCAACTCTGTGACCTCTGTTTTAGAAACGCGCGTATCAATCGGCCCGCCCATCAATGTCATGCTTAACGGTTGATTAGGATCGTTTTCAGAAGCCATGAGCGATACGGCGGCCAATACAGGCACGGCAGGCTGACACACAGCAATAATATGTGTATCCGGCCCCAAAAGGCTCAAAAATTCGCGTAAATAGGTAATATAATCATCAAAATTGAAGCTTCCCGCTGACATGGGGACTTGGCGTGCATCTTCCCAATCTGTCACGTAAACATCGTGATGCGGCAATAAGGCTTCAACTGTGCCACGCAACAGGGTTGCATAGTGGCCTGACATCGGGGCAACCAATAAAATCTTAGGGTCGTTGCGCTTTGTTTTGCGTTTGAAATTTAAAAGCGAACAAAAAGGTTTTTCGGCAACGACGTTTTCTACAATTTCAACGGATTTCCCGTCTATGGTGGTTTCCAACAAGCCAAACTCAGGGCGACCAAAACGCCGCGTCATACGCGCAACCATTTCTGCGCTCGCGCCAATTGTGCGTCCGAATGTGGTGTAGGACATCGGATTAAAGGGATTCTGAAAAATACTGCGCGTTAGCTCGGCTTGCACCCGTACAGGGGTCATAATCGCATGTCGTAATTCATGAAGATGGTAAAGCATGATTATCCTAACTAACGTGTTTTCATATATTTATGTAGAAACTGTCTGATTGCTCGACATTGTGTTGTGTTTAGTTTGCACCGCACAAAACTAATATACACCAGCGCGCCAGTTTCTTCAACGGCTCTGTTATTATAGTCATTGCGCGTATGCACTATATTGATGTATTTTGTGAACCAATTGTAATGACTTATCAAGTGTTTCCTATGGATATAAATATTGCCGATATACACGGATTTTTGATGGATACGGATCGTATCCCGTATTTGGTTGCGGCGATCCTTTTAAGTATCGTCGTCGGCATGATTACAGGGCCGCTTGCGGGCAATGCGAATCCTTTTATTTGGCAGTTTTTAGATCGTGCTTTTGGTAAAGTTGGGGAACGGATGGATCGCAAAAACCGTAAATCCTCTGATTTGCTTTTGCGCGGCTTTATGTTTTGTGCGGTTTTATTATTTATGACCTTGCTGTTTAGTAGGGCGCTAAGCTTTTGGGCAGCAACGAACTCTTTCGTGGAAATTGTTGTTATATCACTTTGCCTGACGGCGGGAAGCGTCTGGTACATGGTGCTCAAGCTGTATTTTGCGCTCACGCAGCAGGGAAAAGCGGAGGGTGGTTATTTTGGTTTATCCCGCTCATCACGTGTGGATTTAAATTCAACAGATGATTACGGTATAACACGCGAAGGATTGTCCTTTTCCGCTGTAAGCTTTGATAAGGGGCTTGTTGCGCCCGCTTTTTGGTACTTGGTGGGCGGTATGCCGTTTATGTTGATTTACAGCACACTATCTTTTGCGGCGTGGCGTTATGGCAAGTGCGGCTTCACAAAAGGATTCGGTCAGATGCCGTTGGCAATGGAAAAATTGATGGGGTTTATTCCATCTTTGTTCAGCGGATTTTTATATACAGCCGCCGCCGCCGTATCGCCTACGGCTAAAATCTTACCCGCAATGAAATCATGGTGGGCAACGAAAGATCAAGCGCCCTATGAACAAGGCGGTCTTATTCTGAGTGCGCTCGCATGGCCATTGGATGTAAGCCTTGGTGGCCCTGTCCAAGATGTCTCGGGCAGTTCAATGAAAAAGACGTGGGTAGGGCCAAAAGAGGCCAGCGCAAAAATTGAGGCATACCACTTAAAACGCGGCATTATGATGAATGTTATGGCGCATTTTTTGTTCGTTTTGGCACTGCTTTTTGCCTATATTATGGATGAAAAGTTATTTTGATGAAGATTTATCTATAGAAATGCTTGACTTTATAGGCGGTCTTCGACTATTTTTCCGCATCTGTTTTAGGACTAATAAAAATTATAAGGATTAGGGCTATGAGCCGTCGTTGCATGATTACTGGAAAAGGCGTTATGAGTGGAAACAATGTTTCACACGCGCAAAACAAGACAAGACGTCGTTTTTTACCAAACGTTCAAGAAACAAGCTTGTATAGTGAAGCACTTGACCGTTGGGTTAAGGTTAAGGCGACTTCTGCCGGCTTGCGTACAGTTGAGCACAAAGGTGGATTTGATGCCTTCCTAACAGGAACAGCGTCAACAAAACTTAACGCTGCTTTGCGTCCGTTTAAAGCACAGGTTGAGAAAGCCTTGGCTGAAAAAACGGCTTAGACAATACGTCTTTGATCGGCTACAGTTTTTAAATAACCCGCTCACTTGGGCGGGTTTTTATATGAAAAACGATAAAACATTTAGGCATTGGTGATGCTGGATTACCCAAATTTTTCCTTTAATATCACAGCGCGCGATGAAAAATCGCTGGCGCGCGTGGGGAAATTGCAAACACCACACGGCACAATCGAAACCCCTAATTATATTTTTTGCGGCACGAAGGCGACGGTTAAAAACCTTTCCCCCTGTCAGCTAAACGAAGCCCGAACTGATATCATCTTATCCAATACATACCATTTGATGCTTCAGCCCGGTGCGGATTTGATTGCAAAAATGGGTGGCCTTCATAAATTTATGAACTGGAATGGCCCGATGTTGACAGACAGCGGTGGGTTTCAAGTGTTTTCACTGGGCGAAGGCACGATGGCCAATGAAATCAAGGGTAAGAAGCAAAAAGGTCATGACAACAAAAACCTGATTTCCATTACGGAAGAGGGCTGCGTTTTTAAATCTTATGTTGATGGAACGGTCATTAAGCTTACCCCTGAATCGGCGATGGAAATACAGCGTAAGCTGGGCGCTGATCTATTGATGCAGTTTGATGAGTGTACGCCGTATCATGTTGATAAGGACTATACGGCGCGTTCTATGGAGATGTCGATTCGTTGGGGTGATCGTTGTCTGACAGAGTTTGAGCGCCACGATAACGGCGCGCAGGCTGTCTACGGCATTGTGCAAGGCGGGGTGTATTCTGATTTGAGGAAAATCTCTGCCGAATATACAAAAGATCGTCCGTTTTTCGGTACAGCGATTGGCGGCTGCTTGGGCGGAACGGATGAGGAGATGCACGAGGTTGTGGCATCGTCTGTCCCGCATATCCACCCCAGCAGACCTGTGCACTTCCTTGGTATTGGTCAAATTAAAGATGTGTTCCGCTTTGTGCGTTTGGGCATTGATACATTTGATTGTGTTATCCCAACACGTCTTGCGCGTCACGGCGCGGCTTTTGTTAAAGGTGAGCCGAAGGAAACCATCAACCTGAAAAATGCCCGTTATCGTAATGACGAAACGCCGCTTGATGAACGCACGGGCATTCCTGCCTCCAGCCAATATTCCAAAGCATATATCCACCATTTGTTAAAAGCGAACGAGCTTTTGGCAACGCAAATATTAGCACAGCATAACGTGGCAACCATGAATATGCTGATGCGTGAAGTGCGCGAGGCGATACGCTCGGGAACACTCGATTCTTTGCAAAAAGAATGGTTGGGAAATTAGTATAAAAAATGTATTCTTTTAAAGAAGTTTAACACTTTTTCTATATGATCTCCTTGGCTATCGAGCAAATGATTGGTGAATGTAATGCCTCTTGAATACAAGAAAAATGAAGGTTGGGAAGAACTGCTCCCCGTTTTGGAAGAGCATGGACAGTGGTTCCATGACCTGATTGAGTTCTTATTTTATTCTCAGGAAGATGATGTTGTCACAGGCATCAACAAGCCAACATCGTTTGCACAATGGGTAGTCTATGTGAATGAAAGTAATCAAACGCAACCTGAAATTGTTGAAAAGCTTACGGCTTTGCATGCAGATTTGTTTGAAACATCTGATGTGCTGCTTGCCTCGGTGAAAAAAAATAATGCAAAACCATCGCACAAAGATTTCAAAAACTTTGTGACAATATACGAAGAATTTATGGTTTACGTCCGCCGCCTTGAAAAAGATTTCATGAAGGAGGGCAGTGGTTATGATTCTTTCACAGGACTGCGCAGCGCCAAGATGCTTAAGCATGATGTAAAGCGTGAACTGGAAAGATTAGCGCGTCAGGGTAAAAACTTTTGTATTGCCATGGGACGCATCGATAATTTCGATTTTATCCGCAATAACGCCCCGCAAAGCGAAGTTGATGGTTATGTTAAGCTTGTTGCCGGTTTGATAAAGCTTAGTATTCGATCTTTTGACGATGCCTATTATTTGGGCGGCGACGAATTTATTTTGTGTTTAAAGCAGGCCGATTTAGCGGGCGGTATTGCTGCGCTGGAACGTTTAAGACGCGAGTTAGAGCGACAAAACATTGTTTTAGAACCGAATGCAGGTGAGCAAAAACCCCTGAGTATGTCGTGTTGTATTGCTGAGCCTGTTGAGAGTGATGATGTAGATGACTTGCTCAATAACCTTAAGGCCGACCTTCAAAACACTGAAGAAGAAAAAACGGATACTGTTCTTAGGTACCGTGAGCTTAGCCCCCTTCAACGTTTTGTCAAAGAAGGTTCTTAAGCCGTAGGGCTTTGAACAATGACATGCCACAGCAGGTTCCCATGACAACAACGACAAGCAAAAAATCGGATTTCGGCATGTTGTTTGACATGATGCCCATTCCCAGATTGATCGTTGATGTCGTTGATGGCAAACCTGGCGAAATTCTTGAGTGTAATCAATATGCGTCAAAATATTTTGCGTGTGAAAAAAGCAGAATTATCGGGCATAAAATTTCAGTCTTCACCAGTTCCGAGAATGCGCGGCATTTTGAGCAATCCTTTCAGGTAAGCATATCCAGAAACCGCGTTGTGACGATTCCTTCACTACCGACAGTAACCGAAGGCATGAAAATTCACAGCTTTTGGGTTAGTCCTGTTCTGGATGAAAATGCCAAGGTGATTTATCTTGATGTTTTAGGGCAGTTGGAAGTCGCAGACCAATCCGCATTGCAGCGTGAGCGCGATGACGCGGTATCGCTCTTGGCATCTATTTTTGAGGTGAGCGAAGTCGGAATCATTGTTACAGATGACACAGGTAATATTGTTCGCGTCAATGATAGCTTCATCCGCACCTATGGCTGGTCACGGGATGAAATTGTCGGGCAGGATTTCATTTCCTTGGTTACGGATGATGAAAAGGAAAGAACCCGCGTCAATCATAAAAAATTCATCAGTGTTGGTGTGCGCTCTACTGGTGAGGTGAAGATGATCCGTAAGGATCAGGGGATTGCAAATGTTCTGTTCACTTCGGCAACCCTGCGCTTGAGTCAAAACCGCAAGTTTTTAGTAACGACTGTGATGGATATCACGCTACGTAAGCAGATGGAGCATTCCTTACGCTTGGCTAAAGATCAGGCCGATGCGGCAAACCGCGCGAAGTCAAACTTTTTGGCAAATATGAGCCATGAATTACGCACGCCGCTCAATGCGATTATTGGTTTTTCTGAATTGATGATTAAGGAAACCTTTGGCCCTGTAGGAACAGCTAAATATAGTGAATATATGGATGATATCCATATGAGCGCCGAACATTTGCTGGATATCATTAACGAAGTGCTCGATATGTCTAAGATCGAAGCAGGGCGTTTGGAGCTGTCAGAGGAAGAGTTTAGTATCTACGATACGATTGTTTCTGTGTGTCGCATGATGAGTTCACGTGTATTTGCCAGCGACATTGATATTATCAGAAAAATTGACGATCACCTTCCCAATGTTGAAGCAGATTATAGATTGATAAGGCAGGTGCTTATTAATTTGATTACCAATGCTATCAAGTTTTCATTTCAGGGGGCACGCATCACAGTGTCTGCGCACATCAATGTGAATAAACAAATGGTCATCGCTGTTTCAGATGAGGGTATCGGCATTCACGAGGATAAAATAGCGCGCGCGCTGGAGCCGTTTGGCCAAGTTGATGAGCGCTCAGATATGCGCGACCCGTCACAGCAAGGTACAGGTCTTGGACTGCCGCTTGCTAAGGCTATGGTTGAGATGCATGGTGGATTGCTGGAGATTGAATCAGAAATTAATGTCGGAACAACCGTTAAATTCACATTGCCGGCCAGTCGTCTTGTAATCAAAGATGTTTAATTCGCTTGCGCCACTAAAACACCACCTTTAAGATACAAAAAATAAACAAGCATATGAGGAAAGTTTATGTCTGATCTAGAGCAACGTTGCGTAGAGGCTGGCCTGAAAATGACAGGCCAAAGACGTGTTATTTTAAAAGTTTTGGGTCAATCAGAAGACCACCCATCTGTTGAAAATGTGTATGAGCGCGCAAAGAAATTGGATGAATCAATTTCTATTGCCACGGTTTACAGAACCTTGGGATTACTTGATGAACTTGATTTGGTTATCAGGCACGAATTTCAGGAAGGCTATTCCAGATACGAAGTCAATTCCGATCATCACCATCATTTGGTTGATCTTGAGACAGGCAAAGTGGTTGAATTCCAAAATGATGAGCTTGAACTGCTTAAGGAAAAGATTGCTCGCGATTTAGGGTATGAGCTTGTTGACCATCGGCTTGAGCTTTACGGCAAGAAACTGAAAAAGAAATAGTATTTATTATGTCTTGCACCCTACCAATTCAAAAAGGCGTGAAACAGCCGCATGACTGCAAATGTCATGGCGCCGTAATGCGCGCTTATGGCTCTCTTGTTGAGGCGGGGCGCCCTGAAACGGTGGCTTTAGAGGCTGCAAAGCTTGTCTATGGCTATCACCATCCCGAAGATGCAAAATCTGATCAGGCCTTGACGGTTGAGCGTTGGGTCAACGAAGAAAATCTTCAATAGCATGAACGAACCCGAAGCACGCCTTCCTGTCCATCTGTGGATTGATGCGCATTTAAAACCGTTAAACGATCAAGGGATATTTTATTATATCCAGCAACTCGGTGAACGTAACACCGGCACAATTTTATTGAAAATCAGCCGATTGGACGGAATTTGCCTTTTATTGGTTCAACAACGTGATTTAGACGGAAAATTGGGCTGGATGAATGCTTTACGCAAAGAACATGTTGAAGAAGCGGACGCAGACCAGTATATTCAGCGAGCAATTTCACGTGATCCTGATTTATGGGTGATTGAAATTGAAGATCGTGATCTGAATAACCCGTTTGAGGGTAATTTAATATAAGGATGATAGTAATGAACAAAACAGTATTATTTCTAAGTCTTCTTGTCGTTGGCGCTTCATTGGGCGCATGCTCAACTGTTGACGGTGTTGGTCAAGACCTTTCAAAAGCAAGTAGAGCTATCGAAGGCAGTATGTAATTGCTGTAAGCTAAAGGTTTCATTGTGCCACTTAATAGAGTAATCCAAAATCGCCGAACGTTCGGTATTATCTCGCATCCTGATGCGGGTAAAACGACGTTGACTGAAAAGCTGTTGCTTTTTGGTGGTGCGATTGAAATGGCTGGCGCAGTGAAAGCAAAGGGTGATCGTCGTCGCGCACGCTCTGACTGGATGAAAGTCGAGCAGGAGCGCGGTATTTCCGTCGCCTCGTCCGTTATGACGTTTGAGCATGGCGGCTTGACCTATAACTTACTTGATACTCCTGGCCACGAGGATTTCTCTGAAGATACCTACCGTACCCTGACCGCCGTTGACAGCGCGATTATGGTTCTGGATTGTGCGAAAGGTATTGAAACGCAAACGCAAAAATTATTCGAAGTTTGCCGCCTGCGCGATATTCCGATTATTACCTTTATCAATAAAATGGACAGGGACGGACAAGACCCGTTTGATCTGTTGGATGAGGTTGAATCCAAATTGGCATTGGAAGTCACACCCGCCAGTTGGCCAATTGGTATGGGCAGAGATTTTAAGGGCTGTTATAACCTGCTGGAAGATAAGCTCGTCTTGTTTGAACGGACAAAGGGCGAATCCTTAACCCAAGCGATTGAATGTTCAGGTTTGGATGATCCGCAGATTGATGCGCTCCTCCCTGTGGAACAAGCCGAGAAATTACGCGAAGAAGTTGCCATGGTACGCGGCGTTTTCCCTGCCTTTGATCTCGATAATTTTTTAAGCGGCGGGATGACCCCTGTCTTTTTCGGTAGTGCCGTCAATAATTTTGGCGTACGTGAATTGCTTGCGGGATTGGCGAAGTTTGCCCCATGTCCACGCGTTCAAAACACACAAACACGCGACATTAAGCCTGATGAGAAAAAGGTTACGGCGTTTGTTTTTAAAATTCAGGCGAATATGGATCCGAAGCACCGCGACCGTATTGCTTTTACGCGTATTTGCTCAGGTAAATTCAAAAAAGGCATGAAGCTCAAGCATCTGCGCTCGGGTAAAATGCTGACAATTCATTCACCGCAGTTATTCTTGGCACAAGACCGCGAAGTCGCAGAAGAAGCTTATGCGGGTGATATTATCGGCTTGCCGAATTATGGTGGTTTGCGCATTGGTGATGCACTGACCGAAGGTGAAGATTTGACCTTCACAGGTATTCCAAGCTTCGCCCCTGAATATATGCAGCGCGCCAGAGCGGAAGATCCGCTCAAGGCAAAGCATTTGGGTAAAGCATTAGAACAACTGGCAGAAGAGGGCGCGGCGCGTATCTTTAAACCCTACAGCGATCCTGATTGGGTGGTCGGTGTGGTTGGGCCGCTTCAGTTTGATGTGCTGCGTGATCGTATCCGCACAGAATATGAAATCCCTGTAAAATTCGAAGAAACAAGCCTGTACACAGCACGTTGGGTGAGCACAGAAGACCCGTCAAAATTAAAAACATTCATCGATGAGAATCAGCATTCTATTGCCCGTGATCATGATGATGATCCTGTTTTTATGGCGCGTAACGCGTGGCATCTTGGCGACGCGGAAGAAAAATATCCTGATATTAAATTCACGGCCACGAAATAAAGAAAATCTATATATTTCACTTGAATTCCTTAGCTTTAAGTGACAAAAGAGTACAATATTAGTACTTATTAAAACTATAGGGTTTCTGAGGGCTGGCATTATGATTAAAATTTCAAAACTTGCCGATTATTCTGTCGTTGTTTTATCAGCGATGAGCACGCATTCCCATGATGTCATCAGCGCAAGCACCTTATCGCACCTCACAAAGTTGCCTGAACCAACGGTATCAAAGGTTTTGAAGCTACTCTCCAAGGCTAAAATTATCCAATCAACGCGCGGCACAAATGGCGGCTACTCACTTGTGAAGGAGCCGCAGCGCATCACAATGGACAGCGTGATTTCCGCGATAGACGGCCCCATCGCAATCACGGCCTGCACAGACGGCGCACAGCCTGACTGCTCATTGGGGAATTCCTGCTCTTTACGCGGGCGTTGGGATGGTGTAAATGCAGCCCTGCGCAGTGCATTACAAACGGTGACGCTGGCCGATATGCTGAAAATCAGCGGCGCGCAAACAATAAAACAAACTGAAATAAAGGACGCAATCCATGGCAGCCACTGAAGAAACCATCCAGACCGTTGAAGACATGGCCGGAAAATATTCGGCTGGCTTCGTAACGGATATCGAAATGGATAAATCGCCAAAGGGTTTGAACGAGGACACAGTTCGCTTTATTTCAGCGAAAAAGAACGAGCCTGAATGGATGCTGGAAAAGCGTTTAAAGGCGTATAACCATTGGCTTAAAATGCCCGAACCACAATGGGCAAAGGTCGATTTTCCGCCGATTGATTATCAGTCTTCCTATTATTACGCTGCACCGAAATCCATGGAAAACATGCCGGAATCTTTGGATGACGTTGATCCCAAATTACTGGAAACATATGAAAAGCTCGGCATTCCTTTGCGCGAACAAGAAATGCTAGCGGGCGTTAAAAACCGTACACCTGTTGCGGTGGATGCGGTGTTTGACTCTGTTTCCGTTGCAACGACATTTAAAAAAGAGCTGAGAAAACATGGCGTTATTTTCTGTTCGATTTCTGATGCTATTCAAGAACATCCAGAACTGATTAAAAAATATATGGGCTCGGTCGTACCATATTCTGATAACAAACATGCCTGCTTGAACAGTGCGGTTTTCACCGACGGAAGCTTTGTTTACATCCCCGAAGGCGTACGTTGCCCGATGGAGCTTTCCACCTATTTCCGCATCAATGAGCTCAACACAGGTCAGTTTGAGCGTACATTGATCATTGCAGAAAAAGGCTCTTACGTTTCCTATCTGGAGGGTTGCACCGCGCCGATGCGCGATGAAAACCAGCTTCACGCGGCGATTGTTGAGTTGATTGCGCACGAAGATGCGGAAATCAAATACTCCACAGTGCAGAACTGGTATCCGGGCGATGCTGAAACGGGCAAGGGCGGCATTTATAATTTTGTGACCAAGCGCGGTTTGTGTGAGGGGAAGAATTCTAAAATCAGCTGGACGCAGGTGGAAACAGGATCAGCCATTACATGGAAATATCCATCGTGCATTCTGAAGGGCGATAATTCCCAAGGAGAGTTCTATTCCGTCGCCATCACCAACGGACGCCAGCAAGCCGATACAGGCACGAAAATGATCCATATTGGTAAGAACACCAAGAGCCGCATTATCTCGAAAGGGATCAGTGCGGGGAAAAGCGATAATACCTATCGCGGCGTGGTCAAAATCTTGCCAACGGCGGAGGGCGCAAAGAACTTCACTGTATGTGATTCACTTTTGATCGGCGATCAGTGCGGCGCGCATACTGTGCCCTATATCGAAAGCCGCAACAAAAGCGCGTCTTTAGGACATGAAGCTACCACATCAAAAATTTCCGAAGACCAGCTCTTTTATTGTATGCAGCGCGGTTTGAGCGAAGAAGAAGCCATCGCCCTAATCGTCAACGGCTTCGCCCGCGAAGTGATGCAGCATCTACCGATGGAATTCGCGGTAGAAGCACAGAAGTTGGTTGGTATTTCGTTGGAGGGGAGTGTTGGTTAAAATGCTGAATTTCAGTATAGACAAAGAAGCACTTAAAATTTTGCATCGACTGGGTAATGTCATTTATTGGCTCTGCACACTAATAGCTTCAATTTCATTGGTTATTGGCGTTTCTGGTGGGCATATAGCACTTATTTTTGTACTTGTTTTTTACGGTTTTGGTTGGGGAATGCGTTATATATTATCTGGCAATACAAATTCCATAATCACCTTTTTTGCCAAATATTTTTATAACTCTGTTTTGAAGAAAAGAAATGATTGAACCACTAAACCAAAAGCAAATAGAAGACTTTACCGCCAGCCATGAAAACTGGTCGGTGGATGGTGATGCGTTGGTCGGGACGTTCAAATTCAAGAACTTCACGCAGGCATTTGGCTTTCTGGCGCAGGTGGCTATATTGCAGGAAAAGCACAACCACCATGCGTTGATTGAAAATATGTATAACAACGTGACGCTCACTTTGACCACACATGATGCGGGGAATATCGTGACGGAAAAGGATACTAAGCTTGCGACAGCGATAGAAGGGCTTTTGAAATGAACGAACAAGAATATAACAGAAGCCTTCTGATGGATCGCGTGATTTATTTCTTTGTTATGATCGGGACGATTGCCCTGATTATGTTCAGTATATTCTTTGCCTATAGCAGCATGAATCCACAGAGAAAAACACTGGAGCCATTACAAGAAGAGTCGCAAGAAACAGTCGGTAAAAAGAAACAATTACCGGACTATATAGTTGATAAAGTAACGCCAGATGAATTGGAGATATTAAAACCATGATTAACATTAAAGACTTACGCGCATCCATTGAAACTGATGATGGTGAGCAGAAGGAAATTCTGAAAGGCTTGAACTTGTCTATCAATGATGGCGAAGTGCATGCGATTATGGGGCCGAATGGTTCCGGTAAATCAACATTGTCCTATGTTCTGGCAGGGCGCGACGAATACGAAGTGACGAGCGGCTCTGTTGAAATGGACGGTAAAGATTTACTGGATATGGAACCCGAAGAGCGCGCAGCAGCAGGATTGTTCCTTGCATTCCAATACCCCGTAGAGATACCGGGCGTGAATATGAGCATGTTTCTAAAAACCTCCATCAATGCGATCCGCAAGCAACGCGGCGAAGATGAGCTGGATGCGCTTGGTATGCTTAAACTTATCAAGGCAAAAACCAAGGCGCTTGGCATTAATGAAGACATGATGAAGCGCGCGGTCAATGTCGGCTTTTCCGGCGGTGAGAAAAAACGTAACGAAGTTTTGCAAATGGCGATGTTAGAGCCAACATTCTGCGTTCTGGATGAAACAGATTCAGGTCTTGATATTGATGCGCTGAAAATCGTTGCGGATGGCGTGAATAAGTTGCGCGACGAAAAACGCTCCTTCCTTGTGATTACGCACTATCAACGCTTGCTGGATTATATCAAGCCCGACGTTGTGCATGTTTTGGCGCACGGCAAGATTGTTAAAACAGGCGGGCCTGAACTGGCGCTGGAATTAGAAGAAAAGGGCTATGCCGAATTTCTTGAGGAGGCCGCATGATCCGCTTTTGCGCTGTTTTTGTTGCGTTGTTGCTCCTTGTGCCTACGCAGGCACAGGCGAGCTTTTGGCTGGAATGCGCCGTTCATGCGCAGGTAAAGCGCAACCTTGATACTGGTCTTTATCGCGCAGAAATCAAGGGCGGAAAAGTCACAGACGGGCATGACAAAGTGGGCGCGCCTTGTATGACAGGCAATATCGGCAAAACCTTAAAAATTAAAATTGCAGGTAATCCGCCAGAGGGCAAAACAGTTCGCTTGAAATATTCAATAAAACAGGGCGATACCGCCGATGGTATCGTGACGACAGAAAAGTGGCTTTATTGGCCACCGGGAATAAAGGATATGTTGCCATGGTAGAAATACTAAATAGAGAAAATTTGCCAACACAAAAAGTCGAGGAATGGAAATACACCAATCTTTCCAGAGCGTTAGGGCAAACGTTACTTGCCGCCACGCCAGAGAATGCACAGGAAATTCTTATCCACAAGACCCGTGGACAAATCGGTGAACAACCAGAGGAAATCGTGTGGACAGGTGTGGATGGAATGCATCACCAACCACGATTAAAGATCGTTTTGGAAGAGGGCGCACAGGCCACCATCATTGAAAGACATGACGGGCAGGGTGCCTATTGGAAGAATATGAGTACGGAAATTGTGCTAGGCGCGAATGCACGTTTGAACCATGTGCGTATCCAAACCGACACGATGGACGCAGTGCAAACCAATATGGTGCATATCACGATGGATCGTGATGCAAACTTGAACAGCTTTTCGATCAATCTCGGTGGCAAGTTAACGCGCCATGATATTCATGCGGTTCTGAACGGAACGGGCATTGAGTGCTCCCTTAACGGTGTGAGCCTTCTTAAAGGGGCGCAGCATGGGGATACAACGATTGTCATGGAACATACCGCGCCGCATTGTGTGTCGAACCAATTCTACCGCACATTATTAGATGACGCCGCGCGTGGTGTTTTTCAGGGCAAAGTGCATGTGCATCGCGCCGCACAGAAAACTGACGGTTATCAACTCGCCAATACAATTTTGCTTTCCCCGAAGGCGGAAATGGACACAAAGCCGGAGCTTGAGATTTATGCCGATGATGTAAAATGTTCTCACGGTACAACAACAGGCGCACTGGATGAGGAACCATTATTCTATCTGCGTTCACGCGGCTTATCCGAGGCTCAGGCGCGGATGCTGCTCGTGCAGGCCTTCGTGGATGAGGTTATCGGCAAAGTCGAAGATGAAGCAATTCAGGCTCAAATCAAAGAAATGGCAGAAGCATGGCTGATGACACAATTGAAATAGAGTATCAACTGACTGCTGACGACGTAATTAAATTTTCGCTAAATTTTTGGTCGCCTAAGAAATCGCAAACAGATGTTGTTGAAGTATCAAAACTTAAGAAAGTCGGGAAAATTATTCTATGGGGCGTTGCTTGCACAATATACAGTTTTGCTATAACGGGCGGATTACGTGAGGACGGTTTTAATAATGTATTTGATAGCGTCTGGGATTATATAATTTTTATTCTATTGTTTTGTTCAATGATGTTGATTTTCTTACCCACTGATTCATGGGTAAAAAAAATTACAAAAAGAAAAATGATGAAAAAAATACATAGTGAAAAAAATGGTAACCTTTTTTCTCCTGTGAAAATGCAAATTAATTCAAGTGAAATAAGTGTCTATCAAAAGTATGCTAACTTAACCTTTAAGTGGCAAGGTTTGGAAAAAATAGAATTAGAATATGGTGACTTATGTATTTATGTAAGCAGTTTAAACGCTATGGCAATACCGTCCAGATTCTTTGAATCAGAAGATGAAAAGCAAAGAATTTTTGAGCAATGTAAGACATGGTTTTTGGACGCGCAAGAACCTCAAAAGGAAACAGTGAATGCCTAATCTTCAATCACCATGGCGATCAGACTTTCCGGCTCTGGGTAAACAGATGAACGGCAAGCCTTTGGCGTTTCTGGATAGCGCGGCGAGTGCGCAAAAGCCACAGGCGGTTATTGATGCGATGGACGCTGTGCTGACGGGCGGTTATTCCAATATTCACCGTGGTTTGTATGAGATTTCGCAGAATCTGACGCAAGCTTTTGAGGATGTACGCAAGAAAGTCGCACGCTTTATGGGCGCGCCGTCTGAAAAGAATATCATTTTTACCCGCAATTCTACCGAAGGAATAAACCTTGTTGCGCAGAGTTGGGGGCGTGCAAATCTGAATGCTGGTGATGAGATTATCATTACCGAGATGGAGCATCACGCCAATATTGTGCCGTGGCAGATCCTCAGTGAGCAGATAGGCGTTATCATTAAAGTCGTACCTGTCCTTGATGACGGCACGTTGGATATGCAGGCATTTAAAAGCTTGCTGTCCGATAAAACCAAATTTGTTGGTGTGGTCGAGGTTTCAAACGCCTTGGGTACGATTAACCCGATTGGCGATATTGTGCGGATGGTGCGCGGCTATAACGCCGATATCAAAATATTGATTGATGGATCGCAGGGCGTTGTGCATCACGCGGTTGATGTCACCGCGATGGATGCTGATTTCTATGTATTTACAGGGCATAAGCTTTATGCGCCCAGTGGTATTGGCGTGCTGTATGGCAAGTATGACCTTCTTCAATCTATGCCCCCATATCAGGGCGGCGGCGATATGATTGATCGGGTAAGCTTGAAATCCGGCACGACATACCGCGAGGCGCCCTATAAGTTTGAGGCCGGAACGCCCGCTATTGTTGAGGTTATCGGCCTTGGCGCGGCGATAGATTACCTTGTGGATATCGGTATGGATAAGATTGCTGCGCATGAGTATAAGCTGCTGAAATACGCGACCGAAGCCATTGTATCTGTGGATGGTTTAACGCTTTATGGCCCTCAAGATTTAAACCACAAAGTCGGCGTGTTGAGCTTTACCATGGATTACGCGCACCCCAGTGATATCGGCATGATTCTCGATCAGTGCGGCGTAGCAATCCGTACAGGGCATCATTGCGCGATGCCGCTGATGGAGGTAATGGGCATTGATGCTACGGCGCGTGCATCCCTTGCGATGTATACGAATAAAGATGATATTGATGCATTGATATCAGGATTGGAAAAAGTGCGGGAGCTGTTTGGCTAGGGATATGAGAACTTTTTTTATTATCACAGTTCTGGTGTTATTTTCGGGCTATCTTGGGTATGGCTGGTTTATGAACATAGTTTTTGAACGCAATAAACAATCTTGTGTTGAAAAGATCCAAGACAATCCGTTATTTCGTGGTGATGTTACTCAATTATGCGCCTGCACGATGGATTTTACACGCACGCAGCCCTTTTTCGACAAAAAAGATCCGGCATTTAGAAAAGAATTTGGTGTACGCATGGTTGGTTGTGCCAAAGTTCATGTTAAACAACATGGTACAGATCAGTGTGATGCTTTGGAGACAATGTTCAGGAAAAAGACAAGGAAAGCGCTTGATTGCGGATGTATGAACCAAAAAATACTGAATGTTTTTATGAAACAATGGGCAGAAAACGGCAAAGTTGATACGACACGTATAAGTAAGTCAGAAGAAAATGAAATGGTGAACGGATGTCTAAAATGACGGAAAAAGAGCAAATCGAAGAAAACTATGATCACCTTACGCAGCCGCCGCATGTCGATGTGCCGCGTGATCATGCGCTTTGGGCAGAGATTGAAAAGGCATTGAAGGAAATTTACGATCCTGAAATTCCGGTGAATATTTATGAGCTTGGTTTGATTTATAATGTAAAAATCGCAGAGCCAGAAAACGGTGTGTCGGATGTTAAGGTCGAAATGTCCTTAACCTCACCTGCTTGCCCTGTAGCGCAAGAAATGCCCAGTTGGGTTCAAGGCGCAATTCTACCTATCGAAGGGGTCGGTGGTGTTGAGGTCGAGATTATATGGGAACCACAATGGAACCCGTCCATGATGGCGGAAACTGCCAAAATGCAATTGAATATGTTTATGTAAGCAAAGAATAAGGGAGAATAATAATGAGTGATTCACCCATTAAAATTACAGAAAAAGCCGCCGCGCAAATCAAGGTCTTGATGCATGACGCGCCGGAGGGAACGCAAGGGCTACGCTTGAACGTAAAAGCGACAGGCTGTTCGGGCAATAGCTATAAAATGGAATATGTAGCCGCGGATTCCGATATCAGTGCCGATGAACAGTTTCGTGAAAACGGCGCAGATATTTTCATCCCAAAACTATATTCATGGATGTTGTTTGGTACAACGATTGATTATATTACTGATGCATTAGGCAATGCGCGGTTTGATTTTATCAATCCAAACGAAATAGGGCGCTGCGGTTGTGGTGAAAGTTTCCAAGTTGGTGAAGCTTTGCCGGAAAAAACATAAACGATAAGATTATAACATTTCATTACGGAACATATTGAAAAGGAAGAATTTATGTCAGATAAAACACTCATCAGCTTATTTAATTGTGATGACGGCAGCTGGGAATCCTATGATCAAACCGCTGCATTCTTGTCATTCATAAGCCCGATGGAAGGGCAAGAGCTTAACGCAGGAAACACCAAAGTCTTTTCAAAGCCACTTCCGTTTTATAACGATGTTAAAATCTTACAAGTCACCTCTGTGGCATGGGAAGAAGAGCCAACATATTACTTTTTCCTACAGCATGGTGATGATTATATTTTGCTGCGCGGTCTTAGTGATGTCATCCATGAATTAAATGAAACCGGCGCGATCAATTTAAGCAAAGATAACGTTATGGATTATCTGAAATTCTTTTGCCTGTTCACAAAAAACGAAGAAGGCGAGTGCTATTACATTATCGAAGGCCAAAATAGTGAGTTCCTTGCGGAGCTTAGTGGCTATGATAAATCGCGTCATTTACGCAAATATCAAGGGCTGGAGGTTTCAGATTTTGATAATTTGGGACGCTGCATCATCAAAACACGGGTTTTGAATGAAGGGCATGTTTATGACGCAACATTCGAAGTTCTTAAAACCGGTAATGTCGAGATGAAAGACGACGTCATGATCGGCTCTGTTTAACAGGTACTCTAAGGAATTTTGAATGCGCGCCCCTGACACACAGCAACAAAAGTTGATCTATTTGATTGAGGATGATGGCGCTTGGGAAAAATATCAGGATCAAGATGCGTTCTTGAAATTTGTAAGCCCGTATGGCGGTGAAAATCTTAATTCAGGTGACCATAAGGTGCTGAGCAAGCCTCTGCCTTTTTATAACGAAGTTAATCTTTTACAGATCAGTAAACGCAAAGACCCAGAGTGGGGCTATGCCTTTTTTGTGGAATATGGCTATGAATACGCACAACTTAAAGGTATTCGCCAAGTCATTGCAGAAGTGAACGAAGCGGGGTTTTTAAACCTCACCGAACATAATGTGTATGACTATTTGAAATTCTTTTGTGTGTTTAGTGATAATAACGAAGGTGAAAACATCCGCGTTATAGAGGGCGCAAACAGTGAATTTTTGTTTGATCGCAGCCCTTATGAACGCACGCGTTTCCTTCGAAAATATACCGCCCCGCAAATCGTACGCAATGATAAGTTATCGCATTATATGATTATGACAAGAATTTGGTCAGGCGATGCGGTATATGATTCTCAATATGAAATCACCGATGAGGGACTGGTCACTATGAAAAAGTCTGATTTGGTCGGCGCGGTTTAGCGCTTTTAAATGACGCTACTTAAGGCTTTCTCAATAACATCTGCGGGCTGCGCGCCATCTTCATGTGGCAAAGTGCTGAGAACCTGCCGCCATTTTTTTGCGCCGGAACATTGGTGGTAAAGGCCGATCATGTGCCGCGTGATAGATTTAAGCGGCGTCCCGAAATCTTTCATTTGTTGCTCTATATAAGGGATCATTTCCCGCGCAATCTCTTCGCGTGATTTTACGGCAGCGTTCTTAAAGATCACCGTTTCCAATTCTGATAAAATATACGGGTTTTGGTATGCTTCACGTCCGATCATGACGCTATCAAATGTCTTAAGATGCGTTTGGGTGTCCTCGGCCGTCTTGATTTCACCATTCACACCAATCATAAGATCGGGATGCGCGGCTTTTATTTCTGCAACGCGCGCGTGATTAATCGGCGGCTTAGTACGGTTTTCTTTTGGGCTCAAGCCTTGTAACCATGCCTTACGCGCATGGATGATAATGGTTTTACAACCAACGTTTTTAAGCGCGGTAACAAAATCGTTCAAAAAAGCAAAGTCATCTTGCGTGTCGATCCCGATGCGGCACTTTACAGTGACAGGAATATCAACGCGCTCAATCATCGCGCCAACGGAATCGGCTACCAAATTGGGTTCTTCCATCAAAATTGCGCCGATCTTTCCCTTTTGAACACGATCACTCGGGCAGCCGCAATTTAAATTGATTTCATTATACCCGTAATGCTCGCCCATTTTTGCGCTCGTGGCTAAATCCTTAGGATCAGAGCCGCCAAGCTGTAATGCGACGGGTTGCTCTTGCTCGCTGAACTGCAAAAAACGGTTTTTATCCCCATGCAGCAACGCCCCCGTTGTTTTCATTTCCGTATAAAGCATGGCAGAGGGCGAGATTAACCGATGGAAAAAACGGCAATGACGATCTGTCCAATCCATCATTGGCGCAACTGAAACGGGTACAATGTCTTTATTTACTTGATTCATGCTGGGTTTTTTATCATAAAATAGACGTGATGAAAGAAAAAAACGCCTTAAATATCTCGGGGTTGCTCTCGTTTCTTTTTGCGCTTCTTATAATATTCTCCTGCTGCGCGCCTTCATACTTATACGCACAAGATATTCCGGAAGACAAAAAAGACATATTCAGCAATAGCGGATACCCGATCCCACGCTTTGTATCTTTGGCTAAAGATATAACGAACGTTCGCGCGGGTCCGGGGCAGAAATATCCTGTCAAATGGGTGATCACAAAACAGGGCCTACCCGTTGAAATTATCCTCGAATTTGATCATTGGCGTAAGATTAAGGACTATGATGGCGAAGAAGGATGGGTTTTTAAGTCATTATTATCAGGAAAAAGAACAGGCTTTATTATGGGGGGTAAGGCTGTAAATGCCTATGAAGATCAATACTCTGTTTTCGATGAAAAAGGGCAGGTTTCCGTGATGTTAGAGCCACAATCACTCGTAGAGATTTCATCATGTGAAGGCACCGTCTGTCACATCGCCGCATCAGGTTTGTCGGGATGGATAGAAAGAAAATCACTATGGGGTGTTTACGAAAAGGAAAATTTTGATTAGAATCATGAGTGTAGTGTTCTGCTGCATCTAAAAAGTTCTTCCAACAACCTGCCTTTTATCATCCTGATCGAAGGTTTTTTAAGTATAAAAAATGTTTGCATTGACCAATAAACCAGAAATGGGTTCCCGTTTCTATTCGGCATTGATTCAACTTTCGGCTGACCACGAGCGTGGTGTAGATGGCATGAAAGTGATTCAGCATATGGCTGGCGTGCTTGTAGAAACCTATCTTATTTTTGAAGATCCCGATAAGGCCATGCAGGCCAGCTTTAAAAAGCTATCCAATCTTTTGTGTAGTCATCCGGCAAAGGGGCTGTTGGCGCCCTATGCTTTGCCACCAGCCCACATTATTGATTATGAAACGGAGCGCGGTCGTTTGGCGGCACGTGTTTTCTTCGAAGAATGGCTCGATTGTAATTTCGAATTGCATGATTTGATTCTTAATGTGTTCCAGCACGTCATTGTTGGTTGGGAAGATATGGGCATTCCACGCGCGGAAACTTTCCGTCTGCTTATGGAGTGTGTGAAAAAATGCATGGCCTTTGAAGTCGCAGCGCAGGAATTGTGCGACGTCTCTATTGATACGAAGATCGGTTACAAAGGCTGGACAGGCGGCGATTGTATTGCTGCGCTCAGCGGCGTAGCAGGGCGAAGGCTGGCAATATCGTTAGGCTCGTCTGATATCCGTAATGTGTTTAGAGGCGGTGAGCTTCCTGACAATTTGGATCAAGTGGTCTATAGTATGACACAAGAGGCGGTGCGTCTTGGCGTACCCGCAGGCAGTGATTGGCGCTTTGGTCTTGCGGCAAATGATACACCGATAAATGCGCCCGTGGATTTGATTCGCGAATTGGAACCATCATGCTTACGATTTTTCCGCGCAATTGACCTTGCTGGTCCGTATGATCAGGCTGTCGCTTGTGCAAAGGCTGCTGGCCGCATGATTGCGGTGGCGTCGGGTGGGGAGCTCCCTGAAATAGAACCCGCAATAGCAAAGCCTTTGGCGATGTCCGCAATGACAGAAAGTTATAAATTTGTCTGTCTGGACTTTGAAATGGTGTCGTACTAATCCCATTTTTGATGGTGACAAACAAAATCTATGCTTGCCCCGATAATCATAACTTCGTATAAAGCTGTTTGAATAAATGAGCAGTGAGTGAATATGACTTTTGTCCCGAAATCCAATTATTCATACGAAGATATTATTTCATGTGGAAATGGTGAATTGTTCGGCGCAGGTAACGCCCAGCTACCACTTCCGCCGATGTTGATGTTCGATCGTATTACCAATGTTTCCAAAGAAGGCGGTGCCTACGGTAAGGGAATCATCGAAGCTGAATTCGATATTAATCCTGACCTATGGTTTTTTGATTGCCATTTTAAGGGCGATCCGGTGATGCCGGGCTGTCTTGGGCTTGATGCTTTGTGGCAATTAACAGGTTTTTATCTGGGTTGGACAGGCGCGCCCGGTTCCGGCCGCGCCCTTGGTCTGGGGGAGCTTAAGCTCACCGGGCAAGTTCAACCAACCACAAAACTTGTGAAGTACGTTGTTGATATCAAACGCGTGATGACCGGAAAGCTTGTTCTGGGTATCGGTGATGGCACAATGTATGGCGATGGCGAAGAAATATACAAAGCCAAAGGTCTAAAAGTCGGATTGTTTGATAACACGTCCGCAATGTAATAAGATGCATCCTGAATTTATCTATAAAAGAGAGGAATAGGTTATGCGCCGTGTAGTTATAACCGGAATGGGTATTGTCTCTTGTATTGGCAATGACGTGAATGACGTTTTGGCATCCCTCAAGGCAGGGAAGTCGGGCATTACTTTTTCACCCGAATATGCGGAATTGGGTTTTCGTTCTCAAGTGCATGGTAAACCTGATATCGTTCTTGCCGATCATATCGATAAGCGTTTGTTCCGCTTTATGGGCGATGCTGCGGCTTATACACATTTAGCAATGGAGCAAGCGGTTGCCGATTCCGGTTTGGAAGAACGCGACGTTGTGAATGAGCGCACAGGCATCATTGTAGGCTCTGGCGGGCCATCTACGCGCGCGCAAGTGCTCGCGGCTGATGTGACACGCGAAAAGAGCCCGAAGCGCGTAGGGCCGTTTGCTGTGCCAAAGGCGATGTGTTCAACAACCTCTGCAACAGCGGCAACAAATTTTAAAATCAAGGGCGTGAATTATTCTATTTCTTCGGCCTGTTCCACATCATCCCATTGTATTGGTAGCGCGGCTGAACAAATTCAGTGGGGCAAACAAGATGTTATGTTTGCTGGTGGCGCGGAGGAACTCGATTGGACGCTTTCCGTTCTCTTTGACGCTATGGGCGCGATGTCTTCCAATTATAATGACACACCTGAAAAGGCAGCGCGCGCTTATGATAAAGACCGTGACGGTTTTGTGATTAGCGGCGGCGGCGGTATTGTTGTTCTCGAAGAATTGGAACATGCGAAGGCGCGCGGCGCAAAAATTTACGCAGAAGTCACGGGCTATGGCGCAACATCAGATGGTGCGGATATGGTCGCGCCAAGTGGTGAAGGCGCTGTGCGTTGTATGCAGCAGGCTTTAGCCACTGTGAAAACACCTGTGACCTATATCAATACACACGGTACATCAACGCCCGTTGGCGATGTAACAGAGCTGAACGCTATTCGTGAAGTTTTCGGCGGTATGGATCAAGATATCCCCCATATCAGTGCAACCAAGTCCATGACAGGGCATTCGTTGGGGGCAACTGGTGTGCAAGAGGCTATTTACAGCCTTCTGATGATGCAAAATAACTTTGTCGCGCCAAGTATCAATGTTGAAAATATAGATGAGGGTGCAAACGGAATGCCGATTGCACGCGAACGTATTGATAATGTGACGCATGAAACTGTGATTTCCAATTCCTTTGGTTTTGGCGGCACGAACTGCACATTGGCGATGAGCAAGTATAGAGATTAAACCACTATGACCATTCGTTTTGAGGATTTTTTGAATGTCGATATCCGCGTGGGTACGGTTATTGATGTGCAGGACTTTCCCGAAGCCAGAAAACCCGCTTACAAACTGATTATTGATTTTGGTGATGAAATCGGCACGAAAAAATCGTCTGCTCAAATCACGAAAAATTACACCAAAGATGATTTGATGAACAAGCAAGTGATGGCTGTCATAAATTTTGCGCCGCGCCAGATTGGCCCGTTCATGTCAGAAGTTCTGACGTTGGGCGTTCCCGACGATAACGGTGAAGTTGTTTTAATAGAACCAAGTCTGTCCGTTTCAAACGGCGGACGCTTATACTAAATAAAACTGAATAATAGTTGAACAAGGAAAACAAAATATGAACGGTCTGATGCAAGGTAAAAAAGGTCTCGTAATGGGTGTTGCCAACGAACGTTCAATCGCTTGGGGGATGGCTAAGGCCTTGCACGAAGCAGGCGCAGAAATGGCCTTCACATATCAGGGGGATGCCTTTGGTAAACGTGTGAAGCCCTTAACGGAAAGCATCGGCGCAGATATCTTGATTGATTGTGATGTTTCAAAGGAAAAAGACCTCGACCTTGTTTTTGATACTTTGAAAGAGAAATGGGGCTCGATTGATTTTATCATCCATGCAATTGCTTATTCTGATAAAGAAGAGTTACAAGGCCGCTACGTTGATACGACGCTCGATAACTTCCTAAAAACCATGCATATTTCCTGTTATTCTTTTACGTCCATCATGCGGCGCGCCAAAGATTTAATGAATGAGGGTGGCTCGGCGGTTACTTTGAGCTATTACGGCGCGCAGAAAGTTATGCCCAATTACAATGTTATGGGTATCGCCAAGGCAGGCTTAGAGGCATCTGTACGCTACCTTGCGGCAGATCTTGGCCCACAAGGCATTCGGGTGAACGCGATCTCCGCGGGGCCAATGCGTACGCTTGCCGGCGCAGTTATCGGCGGGGCGCGTAAAACCTTCAAATATAATGTACTGACAGCGCCCTTGCGTCGTTCTGTAGAGCTTGAAGAGCTTGGTGGAACGGGTCTGTATTTGTTGTCTGATCTATCAGGTGCAGTGACAGGCGAAATCCATTATGTGGATTGCGGTTTCAATGCCGTTGGTATGCCGGCACATGATTGCTTCAAAGAATTGGTTTGATTATACCGTTATCGTTTAGGGCGCAGGGTCATCGCTCTCGATAATAAGGCTCCCATCGGGATGCGTCGCAAGATGCGGTGTATTGTTTCTGATATCTTCCATCAATTCATCGAGTGCGTAATTGATATGCCCGAAAACTTCGCGGCGAAGCTCAGGCGTTTTCTTTTCTTCTGTCATAAGCAAAATGACTTCGAATAAAGCATCAGCGTATTCCGGATTTTCTTCTGCGCCAAAAACAACGCTACGAAAATCTTCCGCAGTCGGTTGCTTATCCGTATTGATACGCTTTGCAATTTTTGTGCGATCCGCAGGCTCTATCTCATCAAACAATTCCCTTAAGACTTCTACGGCGACTTCAGGGTCAAAATCACGTTTGGAAATAACGTGCTCAAGACAATCTTTTGCGCGACTTCTTTGATTGGGTAGGGGGCTGTTTGCATCAGGAAAGCTATACATATTTTTCTCTTTATAACGACCCTCAACGTTACGAAAATCTTTATGCCCTGTCAATAAAATTGATAATGCGTGTTAATGGACTGAGAAAATGCCATCTTGAAGAATATCGGGCGTATCACTAAAGAACCCATCCACACCCCAACTTTGTAAAATCTTCGCTTGATGCGAGTCGTTTACTGTATAGGCGAGGACAGGTTTTTCCAGATCCATAATTTGTGCGACTTGCTCGCGTGTAACAGTGCCGGCATTGACGTTCACACTAGACACATCAAGATAGCGAATTAACTCTTCCCAATTCTCCGGCCATTCTTCGGGCAATAAAAGGCCGCGATGCCAATCCGTGGCAAGATCATGTGCAGTTTCTAAACTCACATGATGAAAGGAAGAAACCAGCAAGCGATCATGATCATCCCAAATGGTCGAGAGCATATCCAAGGCCACTTCGGCAGTTAACTTTTCACGACCGGGGCAGGCTTTAATTTCGAGATTAAGGCCAAGATCACGGTCAATAAGGACATCAATAACATTTTCGAGCGTGGGGATCTGCGCGCCAATAAAGCTTTCGCCGTACCAGCTACCGCAATCCAGCTCCTTAATGTCTTTATATAAGGTCTCGGCGACGAGGCCTGTACTGTTTGTTGTACGATCTAAAAGATCATCGTGGAAAATGATCGGGACTTCATCCTTGGTCAGTTTCACATCAAGCTCCACCCATTCAACGCCCATATCAGCCGCCGTGTGGATGCTTTCAAACGTGTTTTCAGGCGCGTAACCTGCTGCGCCGCGGTGACCAATGATGCGTGGAAGTTTTAAAGGCATAGAATTAACATTATAGTTTGTGGAACGGAAACGTCTAAAGTCCGATATTTTGCGTAGAAACACCAGTATTTTATTGCGTTATTGTAATAAAATTCAAGGGCTGGCTTGTGGTGGAGGTATTGATTCCAGCAAAGCGAGCTTTTCTATGGCGGGTGCATAACCTTGGCTGGCGGCATCTTTGTAATACTGGAATGCCTTGGTTTGATGCTCTTGCGTATCCCCGTAAATCATAAGAATATCAGCCAGAAAAACTTGGGATGGGGCGTAGCCGTCATCGGCCAGGTTTTGCATCATATCGCCACCTGCGCGCGTATAGATTGGATTAAAGATACCTTTTCCATAGACTTTACTGGCGATCGTAAATTTCCCGTCCGTGTCCTTTAAATAAGACAAAGCATAATAATGATAAACGTCGATTTGAAATAAAGTTGGGGCAATGCTTCTAAGGCTGATTTTGCGTTGCTTAACAGACGTATAGAAATAAGCGGATACAGAAAAGAAACTAAAGCTGAAGAGCAATAGAACCCCGAGTAGTATCCTAAAGTTACGCCGTGCGCGTGAGATTGCCATTCTAATATATTACCATAACCACATTTATAAACCGTATCTTATACTGTAATTCGTTACAAATATGAAAATATACACAAAAAAAGCCGGATTTTTTACGATCCGACTTTGATTTAATTTTTAATGGAAGAGGCAGAAATTAACCGTTGGCTTCTTTTTTCTCATCTTGCTCGATGATTTCACCAGTTTCTTGGTTTACACGCTTCATCGACAATTTCACTTTGCCGCGGTCATCAATACCGGTCAGAAGAACTTTAACCTGATCGCCTTCATTGATAACATCTGTTGTTTTTGCAACGCGATGATCAGCCAATTCAGAGATGTGAACCAAGCCGTCTTTCGCGCCCATAAAGTTAACAAACGCACCAAAATCAACACATTTAACAACCTTACCAGTGTAAACAATACCAACTTCCGGCTCGTCTGTGATGTCTTTGATCATTTTCAAAGCTTTTTCGATTGCTTCACTGTTTGTTGCTGCAACCTTGATCGTACCATCATCTTCGATGTCGATTTTAGTTTCAGTCAATTCAATGATCTCACGAATAACCTTACCGCCTGTTCCGATGACTTCACGGATTTTATCAGTTGGGATTTGGATTGAAACGATTTGAGGTGCGTTAGCATTCAATTCGCTTCTTCCTTCGGTCAACGCTTTGCTCATTTCAGCAAGAATGTGCAGACGACCTTCTTTTGCTTGCTCCAACGCCACTTCCATAATTTCTTTGGTAATGGATGTGATTTTGATGTCCATCTGAAGGGCAGTGATACCGTTTTCAGTTCCGGCCACTTTAAAGTCCATATCACCAAGGTGGTCTTCATCACCAAGAATGTCAGAAAGAACGGCAAAGTCTTCACCTTCTTTAATCAAGCCCATCGCAATACCCGCAACCGGACGCTTCAACGGTACGCCGGCATCCATAAGTGCTAATGATGTACCACAAACTGTTGCCATAGATGATGAACCGTTAGACTCAGTGATCTCTGAAACAGAGCGCATTGTGTAAGGGAAGTCTTCTGCAGCAGGCAAAAGCGGATGGATAGCGCGCCATGCGAGTTTACCATGTCCGATTTCACGACGACCCGGAGGGCCCATACGACCAGCTTCACCAACAGAATAAGGTGGGAAGTTGTAATGTAGCAAGAAGCGCTCTCTGGTTTCACCTTCGAGGCGATCCATGATTTGCTCATCTTGACCAGTCCCCAATGTTGCAACAACAAGAGCCTGCGTTTCACCGCGTGTAAACAAACATGAACCATGTGTACGTGGCAAAATACCAACTTCGGAAACAATCGGGCGTACAGTTTTTGTATCACGTTCGTCGATACGCTTACCTGTTTTCAAGATTGATCCACGCACGACATCAGCTTCCAAAGATTTGAATTTTGATGTGACGATTGAACTATCAATGCCGTTATCTTCGTTAACGAAAACTTCGATAGCAGCAGCGCGCACCGCGCCAACGGCGTCCTGACGCTCTAATTTGTCTGTGATGCCGTACGCTTTTTCAACATCTGCAGCAAACTTTGTTTTAAGGTCTGCAGCCATTTTTGTAATAGCTTCGGGTGTTTCAACGATATCCCACATATCCTTTGCACACATTTCCGCAAGCTCGATAATGCCGTCAATAACGGATTGATATGCTTCGTGACCTGCACTAACCGCGCCAAGCATGATTTCTTCTGAAAGCTCGGAAGCTTCTGATTCAACCATCAAAACACCATCCTGCGTTCCCGCAACAATAAGGTTAAGATCCATTTCTTCAATTTCATACATTGGTGGGTTAATAACATATGCGCCATCTTTATAAGATACGCGCGCGCCGCCAATCGGCCCCATGAATGGGATGCCTGAAATTGTCAGAGCAGCCGATGCGCCAACCATTGCAATCATATCAGGATCGTTTTCAAGATCGTGCGATACAACCGTACACACAACCTGAACTTCGTTTAAGAAGCCTTTAGGGAAGAGTGGGCGGATCGGACGGTCAATGAGACGACTTGTTAGTGTTTCTTTTTCGCTTGGACGTGCTTCACGTTTAAAAAAGCCGCCTGGTATCTTACCGGCGGAGTATGTTTTTTCTTGGTAATGAACGGATAGTGGGAAAAAGTCCTGACCATCACGAATTGATTTTGAACCGGTTACGGCACACAGAACACTTGTTTCACCAACGGTTGCCAAAACGGCACCATCAGCTTGTCTTGCGATTTTACCAGTTTCCAGCGTTAGCGTTTTACCGGCGAAATCTATTTCTTTTTTGTATATTTTAAACATCTTTGTTTCCTTAGTTATATTCAAGATAATCCTCTTCCGCATATGCAAAAGAAGATCGAATTATGTTCGAAGCTTTATTTGGGAAGGTCTTCGGTGGACGGTTAAAAACAGTCATTAAATCTGCCCTTAATAGTCAACCGTAAAGCCAAGCCAAATTACGGCTATGCAAACGTGTATAGACATGCCATTATCCGCCACAAAAGTCAAAGGTTTGTTTATATAAACATCAAAAGCTAGAGTTTCAAAATGTCTGAATTTACCCCTAAAAAAAGACCCGTTGTTTTATGTATTCTGGATGGTTGGGGCATTGGCGATGGTGGAAAGTTTGATGCCATCGCAACTGCGAATACCCCTTGTTACGATTCCATGATGAAGGAATACCCAAACACGACCTTAACCACCTTTGGTGGACAAGTCGGTTTGCCCGATGGTCAAATGGGCAATTCAGAAGTCGGTCACATGAATATTGGGGCAGGGCGCGTTGTTATGCAGTTCCTACCGCGCATTACCAAGGCATTTGAAAATGGCGATGTGAAGGATTTTGAAGATATTGAAATTCTAATCTCGAATTTAAAAAAATCAGGTAAAGCTTGCCACATTATGGGGCTGTTATCTGATGGTGGTGTTCATGCACACATAAATCATATTCTTGAGCTTACTAAAATTATCAGTGGGGCAGGCGTTCCAACGCATATTCATGCTTTTTCGGATGGGCGCGATTGCGCACCGCATAGCGGCAAAGGTTTTGTTTATGAAGTAGAAAAAGAAATCAGAAATTTATATGGCGTACGGCTTTCAACAGTATGTGGTCGCTATTTCGCCATGGATCGTGATAACCGTTGGGATCGTGTAAAGCGCGCCTATGATGCGATTGTTTATGCGGAAGGAGAAAAAGAAGACTCTGCCGTTGAATATATGCAAAGCAAGTACGAGGAGGGGATCACCGATGAATTTATCGAGCCGTTCGTCTCAAGTAGCTATGAGGGCATAGAAGAAGGTGATGCAATTATTTTTGCAAATTTCCGCAATGATCGCGCCCGTCAGATTTTACAGTCTATGATCCTTGATGATTTTGATGGGTTTGAGCGCAAAGGTGGAGCGCCGAAACTATCACAAGCGCTTGGTATGGTTGAATATTCTGATGAATTGAATGAATATATGGATACCTTGTTTCTGCCAAAGAAACACAGCAATATTTTGGGCGAAGTTGTGGCTGCACATGGGCTAAAACAAATGCGCATGGCGGAGACTGAAAAATATCCGCATGTTACGTTTTTCTTTAATTGCGGACGCGAAGAACCGTATGAAGGTGAAGAGCGTATCATGGTCGATTCACCAAAGGTCGCGACATATGATTTACAGCCTGAAATGTCTGCACCGGAATTATCAGAAAAGCTTTTTAAAGTGATTGAAGACAATAAACATGATGTTGTGATTATTAATTTTGCAAATACGGACATGGTTGGCCATACAGGCTCAGTCGCTGCCGCATGTAAGGCCGCTGAGGCGGTTGATGGCATATTATGCAAGCTGGAGAACCTTGTTCATGAAAAGAACGGCATTCTTTTGGTTACTGCAGACCACGGTAATGCAGATCAGATGTATGACCCCATAACCAAAGGACCGCATACAGCGCATACGCTTAACCCTGTGCCTTTCATCGTGATCGGAGCAGACGCTCGCACGGTCTTGAAAAAAGGGAAGTTGGCCGATATTGCACCCACAATCCTTCACTTTCTGGGAATCGCAAAACCAAGCGAGATGGACGGCGAAATCTTAATCAAATAAAAAAGCCACCTCATCGGGCGGCTTTTATTAAATTCATTTTATAACTTTGTCTATTAACGACGGATACCAAGAGATTTAATCAATTTCTGGTAACGGTCTTCGTCATTGCGCTTTAGATAATCCAAAAGCTTACGACGCTTAGCAACCATGGCCAACAGACCGCGGCGGCTGTGGAAATCTTTTTTGTGAACACGCATGTGCTGTGACAATTCTTCAATACGATTTGTCAGGATAGCAACCTGAACTTCCGGTGAACCAGTATCTTCTTTTTTCGTTGCGTATTCTTTAATAACTTCTGCTTTTTTTTCTGCTGTAATCGACATATTTTTTTCCTTATCAATATCTTTTTTAAACGTTAAAAACACGAACCGGTTTAATCTCCGCACGCACCTGATCGACTAAAGCGACCGGAGCATCTTGAAAAAAAACCATCGCCATTTGGATTTCTTTTGTTCCTAAACCAACTTTTTGCAAACGCTCAAAGTCAGGACGAGAGACAAAACCAAGTGACTGTCCGTTGCGAATTTTTGTTGTTTCTTCCTGTGTCAACGCGAGAGCCGGGATATCGTCCAGCACTATTTGCAAAGGCAACAAAGCTTCACTTCGGGCGGAAACGTAGTCTAAATCCTCCAGCTTGTCCAGAGAAATCGAGTTTTGGGCGGTAAAACAGCCAACTTGCTCACGGCGCAGCGCGCTGATGTAGCCCTTCGTTCCCAAAAGATTACCCATATCACGTGCAAGCGAGCGAACATAAGTACCTTTGCCGCAGATCATTTCGAAATCCGCTTCGTCTTCGCGGGCTTCTTTTAAATGAAATTCTTCAATATAAACAATGCGTGATTTCAGATCAGGAATTTTACCATCACGCGCAAGATCATAGGCCCGTTGCCCATTTATTTTAATAGCCGAAAATCGCGGCGGTGTTTGCTCTATCTCTCCGGTGAATTGCGGTAAGATGCTTTCTATATCGCTGCGGACGGGGCGGTTCTCAGATGTGCCGATGATCTCGCCCTCCGCATCATCAGTGTCGCGTTGCTCCCCCCAAGTGACCGTAAAGGAATAGGTTTTCAAATCATCTTGAACAAAGGGAATAGTTTTTGTGGCTTCGCCTAAAGCAATGGGGAGAACGCCTGTCGCAAGCGGGTCGAGCGTGCCTGCGTGGCCTATTTTCTGCCCGTTCAAGAAACGCCTGACTTTGCCGATGGCTTGCGTGGAGGTCATACCATAAGGCTTATCAAGGTTTACCCATCCTGAAACCGGATCACCTTTTTTCTTACGTTGTGCCATAATTTAGGAGTCCTCGGATGTATCCGTATCATCGGGAATGCGCACGTCACGTAATAGATTCTCGATATGCTGCGCTTCGTCAAACGATGTGTCGGTTACAAACTTCACGCGCGGTGTGAATTTCAAATTGGTATTGCGTGCGATTTCTTTTTGAAACACATATTTTTGATCATTCAGCGCTACCAACAATTCTTCCATGTCCTCACCATTCAAAGACATGACATAGGCACGTGCATGTTTTAAATCGGGGGAGGGGCTAACCTCTGACACGATAATATTGTTGGATTTGTTCAAAAGAAGCACATTATCAAAATGCCCGCGCTGCAGGGTTTCGGACAATATATGTCTGATCTGTTCGCCGACACGTCTTTGACGCTGTGATGGCTCACTATTTTTATTTTTTGAGTTTTTCATAGAATTACCCGAAATTAATTACGGCGCGTTTATTTATTCAATAATGCGCTCTTCTTCAATCACTTCAAAGCACTCAATAACGTCGCCTTCTTTGATGTCGTCATAGCTTTCAAACGCCATACCACATTCTTGGCCTTCTTTAACGTCTTTAACTTCTTCTTTAAAGCGTTTAAGTGTTTTGAGCATACCTTCATGGATAACCACATCGTCGCGTAACAAGCGCACCTTCGAACCACGTTTAACCGCGCCCTCAGTGACTTCACAACCGGCAACCTTACCAACTTTGGTGATGTTAAAGACCTCTTTAATGGCAGCCTGACCGATATATTCTTCGCGAATTGTCGGGGCAAGCATTCCTGTTAAGATCGCTTTTGCATCATCGATAACGTTGTAAATAACGCTATAGTATCGAATATCAACATTGTCACGTGTCGCCAAAGCTCTGGCCTGTACGTTCGCACGGACATTAAAGCCAATGATAAGCGCACCCGAAGCATTCGCAAGAATGATGTCAGATTCCGTAATACCGCCAACACCACTATGCAGGATGTTCACTTCGATACCTTCGTTTTCTTCGACCATTTTATCAAGTGATCCGGCGATTGCCTCCACCGAGCCATGAACGTCAGCACGAAGAATAACAGGTAGTTTAACACTTTCGCCATGTTCACGTTGCAGAAGGATTTGCTCCATCGTGGTTCTGCCTTTAACAGCATTGGCCGCTTGAGCATCTTTCATTTTCTGCATGCGGTATTCAGCAATTTCACGTGCCTTGGACTCATCCTTGGTTACGTTGAAGATATCACCGGCAAATGGTGTGCTATCCGCGCCCAAAACCTCAACAGGTTGTCCGGGGATGGCTTCTTTAATATGGCGGCCTTTATCATCAATCAAGGCGCGTACTTTACCAAACGCAGCACCGGCAACAAACACATGCCCGATACGCAGCGTTCCTTTTTGGATCAGAACCGTTGCAACAGAGCCACGGCCTTTTTCCATTTTGGATTCAACAACAAAACCTTGCGCATTGCGATCCGGGTTTGCTTTGAGTTCAAGAATTTCGGCTTGCAGAATAATTGCTTCTTCAAGCTTATCCAGATTGGTTCTGTTTTTAGCGGATATTTCAACGCATTGAACATCACCACCCATCTCTTCGATAACAACTTCATGTTGAAGCAAATCTTGCTTTACTTTCGATGGGTTCGCATCGTGCAAATCAATTTTGTTCACAGCAACAATAATCGGAACGTTAGCCGCCCGCGCATGGTTGATGGCTTCAATTGTTTGCGGCATGATTGAATCATTCGCAGCAACAACAATAACAACAATGTCCGTCACATTCGCACCACGTGCACGCATTTCAGTAAATGCGGCGTGACCAGGTGTATCTAAGAATGTAATTTTATCATTCGTTGATAACGTCACCTGATATGCACCAATATGCTGTGTAATACCGCCAGCTTCGCCAGCAACAACATCTGTTTCGCGCAATGCATCGAGTAGGGAGGTTTTACCGTGGTCAACGTGACCCATGATCGTCACAACAGGCGGACGATCAACCAAATCTTCTTCGGCATCTTCCTGATCATTCAAACCAATTTCAACATCGGCGTCAGTAACGCGACGTACAGAATGGCCAAATTCTTCAATAACCAATTCTGCTGTATCAGCATCAATCATTTCTGAGCTTGTCGCCATTACACCCATTTTCATCAAAGTTTTTATAACTTCTTTGCCGGGCTCTGCCATACGATTGGATAGTTCCTGAACCGTGATTGTTTCAGGCAAAATAATCTCACGAATGCTTTTCTTTGTTGGCTCTTGGAATGGTTGTGCGGCAAGGCGTGCCTTTTCGCGAGCACGTTTTTGTGCAGCCAAGCTAGGGCCACGGTCACGATCATAATCTTTATTCAGTGCCTGTGTGATCGTGATACGTCCGCCTCTGCGATCGCCTGTAGAGCGTGAAGGTTTTGGCGCGTCCTTCTTAATTTTGTCACGATAACTTTCCACAGCGGTGGCATCATCATTCGTAAATGACTTGGTGCGCTTGGTATCTTCTTTGATCGCCGGAGGGGCATCTTGTGGAGATACTTTATCTTCCGTGGAATCTTCCTCGGCACTCTTTTTCTTTTCTTCGCCTTTTTCACGGGCAATGCGCAGCTCTTCTTCTTTTTGAGCTTCTTCGGCCTTTTTATCTTCTAATGTCATAACGCGGCGCTTAGGCAATGCTTTCTTCTTAGCATCACCTTCTAAAGCAGCCTTCAAAGCACGTGCACGCGCTGTTTTTTCATTAGATGTCAGGCGTTCATCGTTTTTATCATCCGCACTGGATTTAGAAGAAGTCTGAGAGCGTTTACGGCGAACCTCAACGGCTACATTGGATGTGCCGGATTTGGAACGTGTTCCTGTGCCGCCTTTTATACTCAATGTTTTGCCAGACAGGCTAAGTGTGCTACCGCCTGACTTTTTTTCAGTTTCTTCTTCAGTTTTTTCTTTATTTTCGCTCATTAAAATCGCCTAATTTTTTATACGGTTAGATATACACTTGCTATAGAGCAAGTGCAAAGTCTTTGTTTTTATTGTTTTATCGCGTTGATGTTTAGCGCATAGAAACCTCTTTCCCGTCAGGTGACGGAAAAGAGAAAAAGTTTTAAAAGTTTTCACGTTTTTGGAATAAACCAAAATACTTCCTTCTATCCGAAGCCTTAAGCATCTTCCGATGCGCTTTCAGCTTCATTATCTTTGTTTTCTTCTGCTTCTGCGGCAGCCGCGGCTTCTGCTTTTGCAACAGCTTCCTCAGCAGCAGCATCTTCTTCTGCAAACCAATGTTCACGTGCCTTCAGAATAACGGCGTTCGCATCCTTAATGGTCATTTTACCGACACCTAAAAGCTCAACCAATTCATCTCCAGCCAAGTCGGCAAGATCATCAAGGGTTTTAATGCCTTTTTCACCAAGGATTAGAATTTGATTAGGGCGTAGACCTTCTGCATTCATAAGCTCATCGCTGATACCGAATTCTTCTTGTTTCTCGTTAAGCTCGTTTTGCTTTTGCTCCAACCAGTTTGCAGCGCGGTTTTGAAGCTCGATTGAGATTTCTTCTTCGAAACCTTCAATCTGGTTAAGCTCATCAACCGGCGTTTCAACAATTTCTTCAACATCGGTGAAACCTTCAGCAACCAAAAGGTGCGCCAGAACATCATCAACATCCAATGCTTCGATAAACAAAGCAGAACGCGTCTTGAACTCTTCAGCACGGCGCTCTGATTCTTGATCTTCCGTGATGACATCAATGTCCCATCCGGTCAACATAGAAGCCAGACGCACATTCTGACCACGACGACCAATCGCCAAGCTCAAATGTTCTTCCGGTACGACAACATCCATACGGTTTTTCTCTTCATCCAGAACAACTTTTGCAACGGCGGCGGGCTGTAACGCACTGACGACGAAGCTTCCTAAATCTTCAGTCCAAGGAATAATATCGATTTTCTCACCGCCAAGCTCGTTTACAACGGCCTGAACACGGCTACCGCGCATACCAACACACGCGCCAACAGGATCAATCGAGCTATCATTCGATAGAACGGCGATTTTGGCACGGCTACCCGGGTCACGAGCAACAGCTTTGATCTCAATAATACCGTCATAGATTTCCGGCACTTCTTGTGTGAACAATTTTGCCATAAATTCAGGGTGTGAACGTGATAGGAAAATCTGCGGGCCACGTGCTTCTTCACGGACTTCATAGATAATCGCACGAACGCGATCATTAACATTCAACGGCTCGCGAGGAATAGTTTCATCACGGCGTAGCAAGCCTTCGGCGCGGCCTTGGATATCGATTGTCGCATTACCATATTCAACGCGCTTGACGATACCGTTGATCACTTCACCAACTCTGTCTTTAAAGTCTTCATACTGACGTGCGCGCTCGGCTTCACGTACTTTTTGCATGATAACTTGTTTCGCTGTTTGCGCAGCAATACGACCAAAATCAAGCGGTGGAAGATCATCAATTAAGAACTCACCAAGCTCAACATCGGGTTTGATGCGTTTGGCTTGATCTAATGTCAATTGTGCCACTTCGTTTTCGACTTCATCATCATTGGCGATGACTTCACGATAACGCTTTAATTCGATCTGGCCGTTCTTACGGTCAATCTCTGCGCGAATATCTTGCTCATATCCGTATTTGGAGCGACCAGCCTTTTGAATGGCTTCTTCCATCGCTTCAATAACGATTTCACGATCAATGTTTTTTTCACGGGCAACAGTGTCCGCAACTTGCAACAGTTCCATATCTTATCTCCTAGAATTTGCTGTAGCTTTAATTAAATCATCAGTTAACACAAGTTTTGCCTTTGACAGTAGGGCGAAGGGAATTTCAACATCACCTTGATCCGTCGTGACAATAATATTTTTATCTTTTAGTCCGTTTAACACACCGCGAAAACGCTTCTGTCCGCTCTCTGTTGGTGTGAAGGTTTCAATTTTTGCTTCGAAACCTTTGTAATCTTCAAAATCATTTTCTTTGATAAGCATGCGGTCAATACCGGGGGAGCTTACCTCTAAACGATATGCACCGTTAATCGGGTCTTCAACATCCATCACGGCGGAAATGGCGCGACTTATTTTTGCGGCATCATCAACGCCAAGGTTTTTCGTTTCCACATCTTCGGCCATAATCTGAACAAGAGATGCACCACCATCACCACGCACACGGATGTGATGCAAGCTAAACCCCAGATCCTGAATGACAGGCTCTGCCAGTTTTACAATCTTTTCCTCAAGAGGCGTATAATGCATAAAAACCTTTTAACAATCGTTTTGGGAACAAAAAAGGCGGGTCTCTAATTTTGAGCCCACCGTATCAATTGATCCGGATATTTGAAGGTTTTATACTCTTTGCGGCCTTGTTGTGCAAGAACTTTCTGTTTTTTTACGGTATGAATACGGCTCATACTCGCTCGAAGAAAAGATACACCATTTTTTTTGCGCCTTTTGCGCCTTTGATCTCATATTTTGTTTGTATCCAATCAGGCGGCGCGATGGACCAATCATCACTGGTATTCGCCGCCCAACGAAAGGCGGGGTGGTGATTTGCGTGGGTGCACATCCACTCAGAAAGAGGAGGCACATCGGTGCTCATCACAAGCTTTCCGCCCGGCTTAAGGATTTTAGCAAACGTATCGAGTGTGGTCTGATTTATAATACGTCGCTTGTGGTGGCGTTTTTTATGCCACGGATCAGGATTGAGCACATAAATACCATCCAGCGAAGCAGGGGTGAGGGAACGCGCAATAAACATACCGTCATCCATTAGAACACGAATGTTATCAAGCGGTTGGTCATTTTGTTGCAACTCTTTTAAAAAGCCAGCCATGCCGTTTATGAAAGGTTCTGCGCCGATAAAGGCGGTTTCAGACTGATTTTTCATTAACTGTGCCAGTCTTTCACCGTGACCAAATCCAATTTCTAACCAATGTGATTGAAATGATTCGTCAAACAGCTCGGCTGGGGGCGTTGTGTGTTCTTGGTTCAGATGTTTTTGCGCTATTTCAACTTGCGGCAGGACATTTCTTAAGGCATCCCCACGCTCATCCCTGATCGCACGCCCTTGCCTGCGACCAAAAAGACTCCGCTGTTTATAAGCGGAGTCTGGATTATCTTTAATATCGTGATAGTTCGGCATTAACCAACGATGCGTTGCAATTCATCAACAAGATCAGTTTTTTCCCAAGAGAAACCACCATCTTCAGTCGGCGTACGGCCGAAGTGACCATAAGCGGCTGTGCGCTCATAGATAGGCCTGTTCAACTTAAGGTGTTCACGAATACCACGTGGGCGCAAATCAACAAGTTGTTGTAGTGCGTTCACAATAATAGCTTCAGGCGCTGTGCCTGTCCCATGGGTGTTAAGATATACGGAAATCGGCTTGGATACGCCAATCGCGTAAGAAAGCTGGATTGTACATCCTTCTGCATAACCTGCTGCAACAACATTTTTAGCAAGATAACGTGCAATGTAAGCCGCAGAACGGTCAACTTTTGTTGGATCTTTACCAGAGAATGCACCGCCGCCATGAGGCGCAGAGCCGCCATATGTATCAACAATGATCTTACGACCTGTCAAACCGGCATCACCAACGGGACCACCAATTACAAAACGGCCAGTTGGGTTAACGTAAAGCTCGTCTTCTGATGGCATCCAACCTTCGGGCAAAACTTCTTCGATATATGGACGAACAAGTTCTCTCACATCATCTTGGCTTAAGCCTTCTGCATGCTGTGTTGACACAACAACAGATTTCACGCCGATAGGGCGGTCATTTTTATATTCCAAACTTACCTGTGATTTTGAGTCAGGCTCAATACCTTTTAGTTTGCCTGATTGACGGTCTTCAGCCATGCGGCGAAGAATTTGGTGCGAATAATGTAGTGGAGCAGGCATTAAAGCGTCTGTTTCCTTACATGCGTAACCAAACATAATACCTTGGTCGCCTGCGCCTTCGTTCAAATCAACGCCTGTGCCTTCGTCAACACCTTGCGCGATATCAACTGATTGCTTGTGCAATTTAACATCGACATTCGCTGTCTTGTAGCTAAAGCCCTCTTGGTCGTAACCGATCTTTTTGATCGCTTCGCGCGCGGCTTCTTCAATTTTTTCTTTCGTAATGCTTTCAGGGCCACGTGTCTCACCGGCAATAACAACAGTGTCTGTTGTTACCAATGTTTCACAGGCAACGCGTGAATAGGGATCAGCCTTCATATAGAGGTCTAAAATAGCGTCTGAAATACGGTCACAAATCTTGTCGGGGTGTCCCTCAGAAACAGATTCGCTTGTAAAAATATAATCGGTTAATGCTTTTTGCTGCATGGCTTGTCCTGAATATGGCATTTATCGCTCACTTGTTAAGTTGCTCTCACTACGAAATTTGCACCCTAAAGCAAAAAAAAGGGCTTTTACAACCCTTTTTAAAAATAAAATAGGGGTAATATCGTCCATTTATGTCATCGATTTAATGAAACGCAGGATTTCCTTACGTTTCTTTTCATCTTTGATCGTGTAATAAGTTCTGACCAATTCGAGAACTTCTTTGCTTTCAAATAGATTTTCCGGAATAGCTTTTGTGGTTTCAGAAAAACCTTCAAAAGCGTCCTGATCATTTTCGGCCATGCCATAGACTGCTTTTTTCTTCGCATCACCATTAAGACCATCATAAAAATAATCTATAGAAACACCGAGAATTTTGCTAAAGCTGAAAAGACGGCTTGCGCTCACTCTGTTTGTTCCGCGTTCATATTTTTGCACTTGTTGAAAAGTAACGCCAACCGAGTCAGCCAACTTTTCCTGACTTAATCCCATAAGGGTACGTCGATTGCGTATCTGCAGGCCAACATGCTTATCTACGATGTCAGCTATTCCTTTAGTTTTTCTTTTTGCTTCTGACATTAGTTACTCTTCATTCAAAATGTTCTAGTGGGTTAATTAAAATCTTAATTTCTATTTTTTACAGCAGAGCACAATTGTATGCAATAGCACCTTAAGGATAAGGCATGCGGACTTCCGACACAACCCTAGGTTTATCAGAATTGCTTATGCAAAATCAGTCGCTTATCATTTATGGCAAAATGGTGTGTAGAAATCTTTTTATCTAAAAAAGATCAATCAGAACGATCCAGTGTTTGAATTACACCGTGCTTGTTCAGTGGCATACGTGAGGAAATCACACCTTGCGGCGTTATTATAGCACTAACTCCCGTATTAGCAGCACGTATAACAGGCAGACCGGATTCAATAGCGCGGAATTGTGTTTGAACAAGATGTTGATATGGGCCCGCACTAACACCGTACCAAGCATCATTCGTCACATTAATTAAAATGTCAGGCTTGTTGTTGGCACTGAATTGCGTGAATTTAGGAAAAATAATTTCATAACATATCAATGCACCAATATTTATACCATTAGGGATATCAATGATATTGGGGCGCATACCTATTTCAAATCCGCTGAAGCCAACAATGGGTGCAATATCAATTATGTTAGACAGCGGCATATACTCCCCAAAAGGCACAAGATGCGACTTGTCGTAAGTCCCAATGATTTCTGCATCACTATTCAAGACGAGTAAGCTGTTATAAAATGATTTACTTTCAGGCACATAGCGCAACGCACCAGTCACTAAAAAAGCCGGAGCAGGATAGCTTTGCAGCATGCGCTTTATCTCACCCATCGTCCATTTTGTATTTAAGACGTCCTGACTGATCGTTGTTTCAGGCCAAATGACAATATATGACTTTTTATCGCTGGCTTTGAGGGATTCAATGTACATTGATTGCTCGACGATATGCACAAAATTATCAGAGCGCTTTTCCGGTTTCCATTTTTCGCTTTGTTTTATATTAGGCTGAATGACGACAAATTCTGTCTGGTTTAGCGCGGCGCTATCATTGTTACTACTATTCAAGCGGTTCAGGCCAAACATATAAGACGATACAAAACCAATAAGAATGAATGCACTCAGAAGCGCTTTAATCGGCTTTTTATCGTGAGTACTTATAATATATGCAGGGAAAGCCGCCCAAATAACGGTGATCACCGTTAACAAGTAAATATTCCAAAGAGAAGCCGTTTGCGCGATTGGCAATACAGAAATCCACGTATAGCCATATAAATTCCAAGGAAATCCGGTGAATAAATGACCGCGTGCATATTCAGCCGCCATTATGCAGACGCAAAAACAAAGATAAGTCGCCCAATTATTGTGTTGTTTGCATACACGCTTGTAAATATAGCAAAAAGCCGCGGTAAAGCATGACAGAACAAAGGGCAGACCGCTGATTGCAATCGGCCAAACCCACCAATAGGGGTTATCCTCGACAAGCAATGCATTACTGACCCATGACAGGCTAAATCCAAAATACCCTAATGAAAAGGCAAAGCCAAGCCATGCCGCTTTAAAATTTGAGGGGCAACGCGCGACACATATATACAGGCCGCTTAAACCAACAAAAATGGCAGGCCAAAAGCTGTACGGCGCCATTGATAATGACGCGAAACCACCTAATAAGAAAAGACAGAGAAACTTTTTCATTATGAAGTTTTAAAGGGGGCGTTCAGGCAATGCAACGAGTGTTTATTCTTATTCGCTTTCTTGCATAACGGGAATATTACGAATGCGCAAACGGCTGACGCGTCGGGGGTCGGCTTCTAATACTTCAAACATCATACCGGTATCATGTTTCAGCACTTCGCCGCGAACGGGAACGCGCCCCGCCATATAAAAGACTAAGCCGCCGAGTGTTTCATTTTCCTGACGTTCTTCTTCGTTTAGGATATCGCCAAACTCTTCTTCGAATTCCTGTAGATTAACGCGCGCATCGGCAAGCACTGTGCCATCTGTTTCTTGCACGATTTCCGGTTGATCTTCGGGGTTATGTTCGTCGTCGATATCCCCAACAATGGATTCAATCAAATCACCCAATGTGATCAGGCCGTCAATACCGCCAAATTCATCCACGACCAAAACCAAATGTTTGCGCGTTATCCGCATTTGCAGCAGCAAATCAAGAATATGCATGGACGGTGAGATGACAGGAATGTCACGTATTAGTGTACCAATATCAACGGGCTCATTACGGGCAATACAGGCCAATATATCCTTGATATGGAGCGCACCGACAACATTATCGAGCGTGTCTTTATAAACAGGAAAGCGGCTATATTGTTTTTCGGCCAAAAGCTCCAATAATTCCTTTTGTGTTGTGTCCACGCTCACCCCGATAATATCGGCGCGCGGTATCATGACGTCTGCCGCGGCGGTGTCATGTAATTCCAACACATTGGAAAGCAGCTTTTTTTCATGGTCAGAAAAAGGGGAGTGTTCAGATTCGTCGTTTTCACCATCAATATATTCCTCAATGGTTTCACGGAGCGTCGGATCGCTTTTGGGCTTAAAAAAGGAAGTGACCTTACTGAAAAGACCCGTATTGTTTGATTGCGAATTGGCTTGAGCAGGCACATCACCGGATTGTTCGGGTGATGTGTTTATACTTGGTGGTTCTTCGTTTTCGTCAATCATTTTCAACATAGCTTATCTTTCTAGTGTGCCATAAAGTTATTATATTTGATACGGATTTTTAATGTTCAGGGTCTTTAAAATGTCAATTTCCCGCGCTTCCATAATTTCTGCCTCTTGATCATCTTCGTGATCAAAGTGCAAAAGATGCAAACAGCCATGCACAAGCATGTGCGCGTAGTGATCTGTCATCGTTTTATTCTGCTCTTCAGATTCGCGTTGAATGGTTTCAAATGCGATAATAATATCCCCTAATGAACACAAGGGCGTAGGGTTTTCAAGCGTATTCGGTTCGGTTTGCGGAAATGATAAAACATTCGTGGCTTTATCTTTGCCCCGATAATTTTTATTCAAATCACGAATGAAGGTGTCATCGACCAAAACGATACTGATATCAGCATGGTCTATTGCAGTCAGAAGGCCTGACAGTGCCTTTGATACGACGATATTCGTAAAGCTCTCAATATTGGGGACAATATCAGTCCAGCGCTCGTCTTGTACGGCTATGTCAATTTCAAGATGTGGCATGGGGCGTGATCAGTTTTTCTTTGCCGTAAAATCATCATAAGCGCGAATAATCTTACGCACCAACGAGTGACGAATAACATCTTCTGCCTCAAAGGTAATGAAGCCGATATCTTCGACGCCATCCAAAATGGCAACGGCTTCGTTCAGACCGGAATTCATATGTGCCGGCAAATCGCTTTGCGTGGCATCCCCTGTGATAACCATATGAGAGGATTCCCCCATACGCGTTAAAAACATTTTCATCTGCGAAGGCGTCGCGTTTTGTGCTTCGTCGAGAATAACGTAGGAATGCGCCAAAGTACGCCCACGCATAAAGGCGAGGGGGGCGATTTCAATCTCACCAGCTTCCATTTTCTTCAACAAAAATTCCCATGGCAGCATGTCATGAAGGGCATCGTAAATCGGGCGGAGATAGGGGTCGATCTTCTCTTTCATATCACCGGGCAGGAATCCCAAATGCTCACCCGCTTCTACAGCGGGGCGACAAAAGATCAAGCGTTCTACTTCACCCCTTAAATACATATCAACACCTGCCGCAACAGCAAGATAGGTTTTCCCCGTACCCGCAGGGCCAAGACCAAAAACCAAATCATGCTTACACATCAATTCCAGATATTTTTGCTGATTGGGAGAGCGCGGGACAATCGTTTTGTTCTTGGTTTTAATAACCATATTGCCGTTGGGTTGCGGCTCATTTTTCTGCTTATCCTTTTTGCCTGACTTTTTATCCGAAGAGGTTTGCCCATTGGTTAAAAAGCGTAGCTCCGCGTCAATATCCGCATGGGTGATGTTTTGCAACTCCCCCGATCTAAGGCGTGTATGTAACGACTGAAGCGTGATTTGCGCTTTTGTGATTGAATCAATATTACCGCTGATGCGTAATAAATTACCGCGATCAGATATATTGATTTCCAGTTTTTTTTCGAGATAAGCCAGATGATCGTTATATTCGCCAAACAATACCGGAACGACATCGTTATCAGAAAATTCAAGGATAAGTTCTTTGCTCACATAAATTCTTTCAAATTGTATATACGAACATTCATTTTACATGAAAAATTGGAAAAAAGATAAAGATTTAGCCAACGTCATGCGAATTCATAGAAAGGTGGCTCGTTGCTTCCTCGATTTCTTCATAATCTGAAAGATCTTCTTCAATCATCGCTTTTGTATGCTTGTCTTCGCTTTTACGATCATAGCCTGCGTCATTAAACTTTAAATTGGCACCAATCTGGGCATTTTGATGGGCTTTAAGCATATTCGGATGCTGATTTTCTTTTGTGAAGGCCGCAAAAACTTCTTTATGGCGATCAACCGCACGCTCCAAAGCGCCCCATGCCTTATTCAACGGTTTATTTTTGGTTGAACGGCGAATTTTATCGTAAAAAGAATTCGTGGCAATCGCGTCACAAACCGCGGCGCAGTCGCTATGAACAACAACATTTGAATTTTGCCTGATATGATCCAATGCGTCTTGCGCAGCGTAGACTTCAGCCGCAGTAGAGCATGCTCTGGGAACAGATATTCTTTTGCTTTTTTCTGATTGTATTCTGTCTTTATGATCTGTCCGAACCCAACCAAGGCCGTAGCGGTTCGTGTCGTTCATGGCACTACCATCGACGTAAACATGAACGTCTTTATTCTTCCCCATAATGCTACCCCTCTTAGTGTTTTTTATCATTACGCTGCGAGTGATATATTAGATTAGTTAGATATCACGCCGCTTCATCATCATAAATTTCAAGCGCGCCTGTCAAGGAATTATCGAAAGCACTTGTGATTTTGACATTCAAAATATTGCCGATAAGCCTTTCATTTCCTTGAACATAGACAGATTGAAAGTAGGGGCTACGGCCACTAAGCTGGCCTTCTTTTTTGCCTTTGCGATCAAACAGAATAGGCAAAGTTTTGCCTTCGCAAGTTTTATTAAAGGCGGCCTGTTGCTCGTTAATCAAAGCCTGAAAACGGCTTAAACGCTCGGTTGCAACATGATCAGGAACAAGGGCGGCCTGAATATTGGCTGCTGGTGTGCCCGGACGCGCGCTGTATTTGAATGAATAACAAGACGCATAACCAACATCACGTGCCAGTTGCATTGTGTCTTCGAAATCTTGTTCCGTTTCACCGGGAAAACCAATAATAAAATCAGATGAAAATGCAATATCAGGGCGTAATTTTCTCAAACGAGCAATAATATCGCGATAAAGATCGGCTTTATGCTTACGGTTCATGGCCTCAAGAATACGGTCTGATCCGCTTTGAACTGGCAAATGAAGGAACGGCATTAATTTTTGTATTTCGCCATGCGCGTTAATCAAATCATCATCCATATCGCGTGGATGTGACGTGGAATAGCGGATACGCTCCACACCGTCGATCTCTGCGACTTTACGGATAAGGTCAGCAAGGCTCCATGTCGTGCCGTCAGGCCCTGTGCCGTGATAGGCATTAACATTCTGCCCCAATAGGATAATTTCCAGCGCACCTTGTTCTACCAGTCTGTGCGCCTCATCTATAACGTCTTGCGCTTTGCGTGAGTATTCTCCGCCGCGTGTATAGGGAACAACGCAGAATGTGCAAAACTTATCGCAGCCTTCCTGAATGGAAAGATACGCCGAAGCACCCTCTATTGTGTGTTGATCGGGAAGATGGTCAAATTTTGAGATGGTTGGAAATTCGGTATTCACCACGCGGTTATCGCCGCTGGCCTTCAAAACCATTTCCGGTAATTCATGGTATGTTTGCGGGCCGAACACCATATCAACATAAGGAGCACGCTCTAAAATAAAATCGCCTTCGGCTTGTGCAACACAGCCGGCAACAGCGATAAGCATTTTTTCGCCTTTGGCTTCTTTTTCCTCTTTGTGCGTGCGCAAACGTCCCAGTTCAGAAAAAACCTTATCAGTGGCCTTTTCACGGATATGACAGGTGTTCAAAATCATCATATCGACATCTTCGGGCGTATCCACAGCTTTATACCCCAGTAAGGAGAGGATATCCGCCATACGGTTGCTGTCATAGACATTCATCTGACAGCCCCATGTTTTGATAAAGAGTTTCTTGTGTGTTTGTGTCATATTAGATTACACTTCTATCGGTTTGTATTATTGGTGTCATAAACCACAAAACAGACGAAAAAATCAAGCCTTTTGCTCGTTTGCAACTTTGAAAATAACAATAGTAGAAAATAAATGAAAAGAACAGTTTTGGCACTGCAACCACTTCTCGATAACGAAATGCAGCAACTTAGCGACGATTATAACGTCATTCGTTTATGGGAAGCCAATGATCCCGTATCCACGATAAAACAACATGCCCATGATGTTCAGGCGATTCTATCAACCTACAACAGCAGCGGCGTCAGCGATCGCTTGATTAGCGCCTTGCCGAATCTTGAAGTCATCGCACAATTTGGCGTTGGCTACGACAATATTGATCTGGTTGCCGCGCACAAACATGGTATTGCCGTAACCAATACGCCTGATGTACTAACCGATGACACTGCCGATGTTGCGCTTTATCTGATGCTGAACGTTGCGCGCCGCGCGGTTGAGGCTGACATGTTTGTGCGTGTAGGGCGCTGGCAATCTGGCGCTATGCCTTTATCAACATCCTTATCAGGTAAAACAGTCGGTATCGTCGGGCTGGGGCAAATTGGCCAAGCCATTGCACAGCGCGCTGCGGCGTTTAATACCACCATCGTTTATCACAGCCGCAGCCAAAAAGATGTGGCTTATAAATATTATGATGATCTTGAAAATATGGCGCGTGATTGCGACTTTCTTGTACTGGCCTGCGCCGGCGGTGAGCAAACACAAGATCTTATCACCTATAAAATATTAGAAGCACTGGGCTCTAAAGGATTTCTGATCAATATTGCCCGCGGGAGTGTTGTGAATGAGGAAGACCTTCTGATTGCTCTGCGTAACCAAACCATTGCAGGTGCAGGGCTAGACGTTTTTGCGAACGAGCCTGATGTCCCTGCGGAAATGATTAAAATGGATAATGTTGTACTTTCTCCACATGTCGGTTCGGCGACTATTGAAACGCGTTCTAAAATGGGGCAACTTGTGCTCGATAATCTTAGCGCGCATTTTGAGGGCGAGCCACTTCTATCACCTGTAAAGTTAGCGGGTTAATGCCGCACATTATTTTTCTGTCGTTTGTAAATAAAGGTACACTATAATATGAAACTATTCTCACTGGTTGTTCTGGCGATGTTCTCTTTCGCAAATATTTCCTGGGCCGCAGCAGGGTGTTATAGCCCACAAGAAGCCGAAGCAGAGCAGGGTATCCGCATTCATAGTGAGCTTATGGTGATTGGCTTAAATTGCGCGCACATGGCCGATGCCAACGGCAATAATTTGTTTAAGGAACATCAGGGTTTCACTAAAAAACATAAAGAGCTGTTCGCAACATATGAGCGCATTATTATGAACTATATGCGCAGAAACGGCGTATCAAATACAGATAAAGCGATGAAGAGTTTGCGCACGAAGTTTGCGAATAAAATCTCAACCGACGCCGCGCAAATGCGCCCTGATATTTTCTGCCGCAAATTCGCAGGCCGCATTGAAAAGGCCAGTAAAATGGATGAGCGCTCAATCAGAAAATGGGCAGCAACACCGTTTCCAAGCTACCCCGTATCAAAGCCTTTATGTGCCGCGAAATAGCTGAAACAGATTTTCCAGATTGTAAAACTATCTGTTTTATAAGGATGTGCCTTTCCAAAAAAGCCGTAACGTATTATTCTGTCTTGTAAAATTATTGGACAGGCAGATTTATTATGAGCGCGAAAAGTCAAAGCATTGATACCCACATTGATAATCTCTTTAAGCCGATCTCCGAAAGTTTTTTCAATGTCGTTTTTTATAAAGTTCCAATTCCAGGCTTTGAGAGCTTAGAAATTCAACTCATTCTCATCTGGCTCTCTTTCGCCGCTATTTTCTTTTCAGTTTATCTCGGCTTCATAAATATTCGTTATTTCCGCCATGCGCTCAGGCTCTTATTCGGTGAGGGCATGAAAAAAGGCGATGACGGGGAAATCAGTCAGTTTAAGGCCTTGATGGCGTCTTTATCCGGCACAGTCGGACTGGGGAATATCGGCGGCGTGGCCGTGGCTATATCTTTAGGCGGGCCGGGGGCAGTGTTTTGGATGACGGTTATGGGCTTCTTAGGAATGTCTTCAAAATTTGCCGAAGTTATGCTTGGCGTAAAATACCGCGTACACCCCGATCCCGATATGCCCAATAAGGTATCCGGTGGTCCGATGTATTTTCTAAAAGAAGGTTTTGCACGTCATAATTTACCCGCCGTAGGCCGCTTTTTTGCCGGATTATTTGCGGCATTATGCATTATCGGCGCGATTGGTGGCGGTAACATGTACCAAGCAAACCAATCATTTGAGCAGCTTTTGCTTGTCACAGGCGGTGATGTGAGCCCGCTTAAGGGCGCCGGCTGGATGTTTGGCGTTGTGCTGGCGATCTTGGTTGCATCTGTGATTATGGGCGGATTACAATCTATCGCGAATGTGGCATCGAAACTTGTCCCTGCCATGGCGGGTTTGTATTTATTGGCTGGTGTGTGTGTATTAGTCATATATTTTAATCGTATCCCCGCAGCTTTTGTAACAATTTTTCAAGATGCCTTTTCTATGAAGGCTGGTTTTGGTGCGTTATTGGGCGGTTTGCTCATCGGCGTACAGCGCGCGGCCTTCTCTAACGAAGCGGGATTAGGCTCGGCCTCTATCGTGCAATCGACAACCAATACAGACGGGCCTGTCGGGACGGGTATGGTTGCTATGTTAGGGCCGTTTATTGATACCGTGCTGATTTGTAATATCACCGCATTGGTTATTGTTATAACAGGCGCATACACCGCAACGGACGGGATCGTCGGTGTGCAGCTCACCTCTATGGCGTTTGAGCGCGCCTTGCCGAATTTCAGTTATGCCTTAACGGTCATCGTTCTTCTGTTCGCATACTCGACCATGATCAGTTGGTATTATTGCGGCGCGGTTTGTTTCCGCTATCTGTTTGGTGAAAAAGAGTCGATTGAAGGGCTTTTTAAAATCTTTTTCTGTCTCTGTATTGTTGTCGGCGCGGCGATGAAACTTAATAATCTTATTAACTTTGCCGACGCGGCGATGATGTCCATGGCGATCCCCAATATCATCGGGCTTTATCTTTTTGCTCCGGAAATAAGAAGAGATGTGAAGGCGTACATCAAAGAAGTCAAAAAACCAAAATAATTTACCTTTTGTAAAACTCTATTGATTACACTGCTAGTTGATATCATAATGCGCAGTGCTGAAAGAGTACTGAGTTTATTATTAAAAAAATAAGGGGCGTACACAGTGCAGGGTTCAAGTAGCATCATCAACACGAAATTCTGTGAAGGAATTTCGGATATCTCAGACAGCTATTCCGGTTTCATTATTGATCAGTGGGGCGTACTACACGATGGCGTACATTCGTTCGATGGCGTTATCGATTGCTTAAGAGAGCTTAAAGAGCGCAAAAAATACGTTATCATTCTGTCTAACTCCGGAAAGCGCGCTGAAAACAATGCAACGCGCATGGCCGATCTTGGCATTACACCTGATATGTATGACGAAATTATTACATCAGGTGAAGTCACGTGGCAGGGGCTGGATAGCCAGTCTGACGGCTATTTCCGTGACATTGGAAAAAAATGCATTTTAATTAGCCGCGGCGGAGATCGCTCGGTTGTTGAAGACCTTGATATTGAAATTGTTGAAAATCCGCAAGATGCAACGTTTCTACTGATTAGTGGGACAGACGCGCCGGAAAAAACATTAGAAGATTATGAGCCATTGTTAAAACAATGCGCACGCTACAAACTCAAAGCCATTTGCGCCAACCCTGACAGTCTGGGCGTTATGGCCGGTAAAAATATCATGGGGCCGGGCACATTGGCCGCGCGTTATAAGGATTTTGGCGGTATTGTTGAATATATCGGCAAACCTCACAGCTTGATTTTCCAACACTGCATCCGTCTTTTGCAGAAGCAAGATATTTATCCCGGACAAACGGTGATGATTGGCGACACTATGGCGCATGACATTCTTGGTGGATCACTGGTCAATATTGATACCTGTCTCGTGAAACGCGGACTGCATGCTTCTGTGTTTAAAAATTGTGCTTCGCCCGCAGAGGTCGATAAAGCGCTTGATATTCTAGTGCGTCAATATAACAACGTACGCCCTAAATATTTGGTTGATAATTTTGATTGGGGTAAGGCTTTGCCTGATCGCAAACATAAAAAGCGCAAGCGTACAGCCTAGGCATACCAATTCATTCCTGCAGCACTAATCCGCAGTCACACTGCCTTCACCGACGGCAACTTCTGAATCAGGATCGTTGCGTTCTAAATCCATTTGTAAAAATGCATCGCTTACCTCGGCCTTGAGCAAAACAAGCATAGCGGCTTTAATTTCAGGAATAAGGCGCTCGGTTGCAAGCTCCCCAAGTCTGATAAGTTCTTCGGCTTTTTCAAATTCCAATAAGCCCAAATGTCCGATCGGCGGCCTGATATGAACATCGGGTGGCTCGCCAGCCAAACGAGAGCGCGTTAAGCGATCTTGCAAAATACCAAGCCCTGAAACCATAACCCCAAACAAACTTGGGTTATTTTCTTCTCTACGGAACAATCGTCTTGTGATCGAGGAACTGTTGAATTTTTTCTGCTCTTCAGGGGGGACGTCTTCATTATTGAAAATATCGAACCCTGTTATTGTTTGATAGCTCTGCCCCGGTTTTGAGGCCTTGCCAATTAAATCTGTATTCAGATCAACTGCGATTGTCATACGCGCGCCCAATGCCTGACAAGGTGATATCGGGCATGGATTAACCAGCGCACCATCAACCAAATGCCGCTCATCCAGATACACCGGCGGGAAAACCCCCGGCAAAGCGAAGGAGGCGGTCATGGCGTCTGTTAAATTCCCCCGCCTTAACCAAACTTCGTGACCGGTGGCAAGGTCTGTTGCAATACAAATAATCGGGTGAGGTAAATCTTCGATCTGCATATCACCAAAGTGACCAATCAAAACATCCTTGAGCTTTTGCCCACCAACAAGCCCCGCGCTACGAACACGAAAATCAAGATATGAAAATATTTTAAAACGATTGAGCGAGAGCGCCCATTCTTCGAGAACATCAAGCTTACCTGCCAGATAACACGCCCCAACCACAGAGCCAATCGAGGTTCCCGCAATTAAACTTGGATAAATATTGTGACGATTTAAGGCCTTTAGAACGCCTATATGGGAAAAACCCCGCGCTAAACCACCACCAAGTGCCAAGCCTAAACCAGGCTGTCCATTTTGGGGATTAAAAACCACGTATACCCCTCTGTTATAGTTTCAACTTTAATCTTTACGCCTTTTCCATTATAACACATAGAAACAGGAATTTGATATAGTGAAGCATACTGCACCGCCGAAAAACATGAATGAGCCTAAAGCGCTTAAATTACAAACCTTTGATTTGGTCAAGCGTTTGGTTGGGACGTATTTGCGCCCCTATAATAAATCATTGTTTATCGCGATTATTTTTATGGCCTTAGCGGCGGCAATGACCGCAGCAATCGCAGGGCTCATGCAGCCCGTATTAGACAATGTTTTATATGGCGGGGAAGAATCGCTTATCATTCCCGTTTCCCTTGGGATTGCTGCGGCCTTTGCTGTGCGCGGTATTTCGACTTATGTGCACACCGTGATGATGAGCAAGATCGGTCATAGCATTGTCGCTGATATCCAAAACCATCTCTTTGCACATTTTATGCGTCTTGATATGGCGTTTTTTCACACGCATGAAAGCGGTACGTTGTTATCACATGTTGTGAATGATGTTGGCGTTATGCGCTCATCGGTGACCAACACACTCACAGGTCTGGGGAAGAGCCTCTTCACCTTGATCTTTTTGATTGGCTTGATGTTTTACAGAGACTGGAAATTAACACTCGCCGCTTTTATCGTGTTTCCCTTATTATCAGTATTCGTCATTTATTTGGGTAAGAAACTCAGAAATATTTCGAAAAACATTCAGTTAGAGTTGGGAGGCTTATCCAGCATTCTCTCGCAAACATTTCGCGGTATTCGCCTTGTTAAAGCGTACCGTATGGAAGCGCATGAAATCGAAAAAACCAGCCACCTTGTTAACAAGGTGCGCGATTTAAATGTGAAATCAGCGCAGATTTCATCTTTATCAACACCGGTAAACGAAGTCATCGTCGGCCTTATATTCGCCGCTATCATTATCTATGGTGGGTATGAGGTTATTGCGGGGCGCACATCGCCCGGTCAATTGGCCTCTTTTATCGCGGCCTTTACTTTGGCTTATGAGCCAATGAAAAAGCTCGCCAAGCTGAATAACACATTGCAAATGGGGTTGGGCGCAACCGAGCGCGTCTTTGATATGATCGACCAAATCGGGACAATCAATGATAAAGACGATGCAAAACCTTTAAGCACAAGCAGACCGGAAATTACGTTCAAAGACGTGGGCTTTTCCTATGAAAGTGCCGAGCTCAGAGCGTTGTCAGGCGTGTCTTTCACCGCACAGTCAGGGCAAGTCACCGCACTTGTAGGGCCATCGGGCGGCGGGAAAAGCACGATTATGAATTTGATTCCGCGTTTTTATGATGTGGTCGAAGGCGGTATTCACATTGATGGACAGGATCTGCGTGATCTGACGTTGAAATCTTTGCGTGATAATATTGCCTTGGTGTCACAGGATATCACGATCTTTAATGATAGCGTTTATAACAATATCCTTTACGGCAACCCGGAAGCCTCCAAAGAATCTGTTATTGAGGCTGCCAAAGCTGCCGCCGCTCATACATTTATAGAAGCGTTGGATCAGGGCTATGATACGGTTGTGGGGGAGAGCGGCATTAAACTCTCTGGTGGGCAAAAACAACGTATCTCTATTGCGCGCGCCATATTGCGCGATGCACCGATTTTGCTTCTGGATGAGGCGACCTCTGCACTGGATAATGAATCAGAAAAGCTTGTGCAAGATGCGTTAAAACGCCTGCAACAGGGACGCACAACGTTGGTAATCGCACACAGGCTCACAACGGTTCAAGAGGCGGATCAGATCATCGTTCTGGATCGTGGCTGCATCGCAGAGCAGGGGACGCACGATGCCCTTTTGGCGCAAAGTGGCCTTTATGCGCAAATGTATCGCGCAGGGATGAAAGATTAACCGGATTGAATTAGTAATGAGCAAGAAAAAGATCATGGATATTTTCATCGGCGCGGTCTTATTTTACCTTTTACTCTGCGGCGTTCTTTATTTTGCGCAACGTAGCATGATTTATTTCCCCGATAAAACCAAGCCCACCCTTATTGACGGAGCGGAGGGCGTACACGTCACCACAGATGATGGTCAAACCATAGAAAGCTGGTTTTTCAAAGCAACTGATAACGACAAACCTGTCTTGATTTACTTTCATGGGAATGCGGGAAATTACGGTGATCGTTATTACAAAGCTGCTCCCTATATTCAGGCCGGTTATGGCGTGTTACTCGCTGAATATCGCGGCTATGGCGGCAATAAAGGCGACATAAGCGAGCAAGGCATTTACAATGATGCCCGCGCACAAATGACATGGCTCATTCAAGAAAAGAATATTCCGCTTGATCGTATTGTGATTTATGGGGAATCAATTGGCACGGGGGCTGCTGTGCAAATGGCCAATGAGTTTCGTGCAAAGGCTCTTATTCTCGAAGCGCCATTCTCGAGCTTGTACGAAATGGCGGGGCGACTCTATCCAATGATTCCGATTCAATATTTGTTAAAAGATAAATATATGAACATTGATAAAATCGCATCGATCCATATGCCTGTACTTATTATACATGGTCAAAAGGATGCAACGATTCCTATTGTTTTGGCTGAAAAGCTCTTTGATTCTGCTGTTGAACCAAAAGAATTTATAGCTTTCCCACAGGCGGGGCACAACAATCTGTATAATTTTGGTGCATATAGCCGCGTGATCAGTTTTTTAACTGGAATAGGGCGAGATAATGACGATAATGAGTAGGTGGGAGTCTTCACCTAACCAGTATTCAAAGGATTTATTATGCCTTGCCATTCCGCCATTGTCGGCAAAAATGTAACTGCGTCCCCTAATGATTCTGTCGAGAATGTTCTCAAGGCAATCAAAAAGGGGAACGTTAAAGCGGCCTCTATCATGAACGATGATGGCGAGTTTGTTGGAATTTTTTCCTTAAAAGTGCTATTAAAGAATCTCATTCCTGTTTCGGTGGCTATGGCTGATGGTATTCAAATTGATATCAAGGTCCAAGCCGCGCCGGGAATTGCAAAACGTTTGGGTAAGGTTATGCCATTACCTGTTTCTGAACTGATGGACAGAAAACCCAAAACCGTTTTAAGTGATGACCCCATATGGGAAGGGGTTGGTCAATTAACCAAAAATGGTGAACCTCTCTGTGTGATTGACGATAAAGGGAAATACCTTGGTATGATTACCTATGAATCGCTGGTTGAGGATCTGCAAAATATGGAAACAACAGATAGCTGAGGATGCAACAATGAGCACACTGAAAAAAAACGGATTTTTCTATAGTGTGTGTTTTTTGGTTGCGCTGATTGGCTTGTTTGTATTTTCAAGCCTTACGATTGCCGATGATGCGGCTGTACCGGAAATACGAACCGAACAAAACATCATAAAAATCCCACCACCGATAGAAGGTCTTAAACTACCAGACCCGGAGCAGGCTCAAGAACTCGAAACTGCAAATATAAAGATTTTTACATCAAATAAACAACGCTATGTTTTTCATGTTCAATTGGCAAAAACCAAAGAACAACAGCATAAAGGATTGATGTATAAAAAAACCGTTGATCCTATGACGGGCATGCTTTTCCTTTTTGATGAAAGTCGGGAAAGAACCTTTTGGATGAAAAATACGTGGGCGGCTCTGGACATCATTTTTATACGCAATGATGGCGTCATTCATAGTATTCACCCCAATGCCCAGCCCAAGAGCCTCGAAAGAATAAAATCAAATGGCAGCGTCAACACGGTTCTGGAAATTGCAGGCGGTGAAGCAAAGCGTCTGGGAATTGCCGTGGGTGATTTAGTCGTACAAAACCCTTCATTAGATTAAAAAACACCATAAATATTATATGCATGTAAAAAGGCATAATATTTTATGATATTCGCTTGCTGTTTTGGTAAGCATCGTGTAAAAACCGATATTCTATGGTTACGGAGCGTGGCGCAGCCTGGTAGCGCACCTGTTTTGGGAACAGGGGGTCGGAGGTTCGAATCCTCTCGCTCCGACCATTAAACCGGATTTTAATCACCGGTAATGCTTGATAGTAGAGGGTCTATGAGCATAGCAAATGATGACATGGAATTGTCACAAGATGAAATATGGATTGGCTTAGCAAAAAAGTCACAATCTGGCGATAAACGCGCCTATAACCGTTTACTTACCGAACTCGTTCCATATATAAAAATGCGCATTTCAGGCAGTCTGGCGAACCCCGACTGGGTCGAAGAAATTGCACAGGAAGTTCTGATTTCTGTTCATAAATCATTGAACTCCTATAGCGCCGATCGCCCACTTAAACCTTGGCTGAACGCTATTATACAATTTCGACGCACAGATTTTCTGCGAAAACATTATAAACATAGAAATGTTAAAGAGAAATCACAGGAAAATGCTGCCATTTATAATGAAAATGTAACCAGTAACGCGCACATAGGCGAATTGAAAGATATAGAGAGCGCTATGGCGTCTCTGCCGGAAAAACAGCAAACGATTTTCAGGCTCATGAAAATTGAAGGTTACAGCGCAATTGAAGTTGCAAAGAAAATGGATATGAGCGTCTCCGCTGTAAAGGTATCAGCACACAGAACGGCTGGAAAATTAAAAGATATGTTGGGTTAATGTAATGGGGAATATGACAGATAAAACAGATAAACTTATCGCATCACTTTCGGAAGAGCTTGTTGAAGTTAAGCCGATGCCTCATCCGTTGAAGCGGATTTTGCCTTGGTTGGTGTTTGCTACGGCCTATATTTCTATTGCGGTTGCTTTAATCGGCTTGCGCCATGATATTATCGACAGGTTCGCTGACTCCACCTATGTGTTTGAAGTTCTTCTTGTGATTGGGATGTCAATGAGTGCAGCATTCTGCTCCTCTTGGCTCTGTACACCCGACATACGCGGTCAAAATTGGATTGTGGCAATCCCTTTATCTCTTGTAGCTGTTTTTGCGACCTTGTTATTGACCCGTGCATCACTGGAACATTATGACTTTCCTATCACACATTGGCATTTATGCTATATCGGTACAGCTGTGTTTGGGTTTATTCCTGCCGTGACTATTGGCTACCTGTCCAAAAAGGGAAAAACGACACACCCTTGCTTGATGGCGATGATGAATATCATCTCTATCGGCGGCTTGGGCTATCTCGCTTTGCGTATTAGCTGCGCCTCAGAAGATTTTGGGCATATCTTTGTCTACCATGTTATGCCATACGCACTGGTTGGTGTTCTGATCACACTGGTTGCATCACGCATTTATCGCTGGTAAAACCTCTTTTCCATTGATTAACTTATGGATCGTGATTTATCATCACGACAACGAATAATATGACACAAAGTTTCAGGATTAAATTCAATGAATGTCAAAATATACAAGCCTAGCAAAAGTGCGATGCAATCAGGGCGTAGCAGCGATAAAGCGTGGGTATTGGAATATGAAACACAAAGTCCGCGTCAGGCCGAGCCGCTTATGGGCTGGACGCAATCCGGTGATACACTTAATCAGGTGCGCCTGAGTTTCAGCAATTCTGAAGACGCCGTGACCTTCGCAAAAGAAAAGGGCTGGGACTACGATGTTCTGCCCGAACACAATAGACGCGTAAAGCCGCGCAACTATGGTGATAATTTTAAATACGTCCCACCGCAAGAACAGTCATAAAAAGCTTGATTTTATTGTGTTTTTTTTGCACTTTGATTCAGATTTCTTAAATGCGGTCCCGTAGCTCAATTGGATAGAGCACCTGCCTTCTAAGCAGGGGGTTACAGGTTCGAGCCCTGTCGGGATCGCCATTTTCTTTAAATGAAATTTTTATAGCTATAAATTCTCAGTATTTTATTTAACCTCATTATGTCGATAGTTATTGACACGTTTTAATGTGTCGACTAGTCTGGACATATGGATATACAAAACGCTCTCATTATGTTCGACGCACTTTCACAGGAAACCCGCCTGAGGGCTTTTCGTTTATTGGTGCAAGCGGGCAGCGATGGTTTGGCCGCGGGTATCCTCAGTGAAAAGCTTGGCACGCCGCACAACACGCTGTCTTTTCATCTCAGCCATTTATCAAATGCAGGCATTATTTCCTCACGCAAGGAGGGGCGCTCCGTCATCTACTACGCTAACTTTGATGCGACGTGCGACTTGATCCGTTTTATGGTCAAGGATTGCTGCTGTGTTGAGTTTGCGAGCATTCGAGAGGATAAGAAAGCCGGATTATCAATTATAGAGCTTTCAAATTGTTGTAAGCCCAAAAACAAAACGTAAAAGGAAAAGCCAATGAAACGTCTTCATATTCACGTCGGAGTAGACAACCTTGATAGCAGTATTCAATTTTACAATGCACTGTTTGGCGCAGATCCGGTAAAAACAAAACCTGATTACGCGAAATGGATGTTGGAAGACCCACGTATTAATTTTGCGATTTCTACGCGCTCCGGAAAAACGGGTGTGGATCACCTTGGCATTCAGGTCGATAATTTATCAGAATTAGAGGCGATACGCTCTCAAATGTCTGCGGCGAACATTTCCACGCACAGCGACGGCGAAACGACGTGCTGCTATGCTAAGTCCGAAAAATCATGGATTGAAGACCCTGACGGTATTGCATGGGAAGCGTATCAAACAATGGAAGATGTCCAACTCTTTGCTGGTTCTGATATCGTTGAGGGAAGCGCTTGCTGCGCACCACAGGCGAAGGAAGAGGAAAAATCAACAAGCTGTTGTGGTTGATCTAAAACCGACCGATCACATCAGTGAGTTGCTTACTTACATTTGGGTATAGTGGGGCGCTCATCCAATGTTGCATCGGATATATCAAAGGTAATGGTTTCTTCCTGCGGCAGTTTCATGGCGTTGAGGATTTCACCGTAAGTCGGATTTTGATAATCAGGTGCATGGATATAATCTTCCCAAGTTCTACGTGGCTTGGTAACGGATGTTAACCAAGGTTGGATGCCATATATCGAACGGTATGATGAAAGATCCACCGTCGGGTCTGCCCACAGCTCCGGCTCTCTGTAATTGATGCTCAATACGATATAGGCATGGATATCTACCTGATCGGTTGAATATACTGCGCGGTAATGATCGGCCAGATAATCGGCAAATTGCACCGTTGTATTTGGCCTGCCTGTAACACGGAAACATTCACGTTTACTAAGGAAATCGTCAATCGGTACAAATTCAATGCGCTGCTTATCAGGCATATGCGCGGCAAAGACCACCGTATAGATTGATTTGTTATTCAGCATCATCCGCCATGTGAATAAATCTCCATGACCATGCCATGCCACGGCAAGATTCGATGCCAGCAGCGCAGGGAGCGGGTTTATGATCTGCACCAGCATCCATGCACCCATCAACGTAATAATAACCATACGTGAGAGCCTCAGCCTTGGACGCTGCACATAGAGTGATGAAAGGCGGGTCGTTAGGGGCGGCATTTTTTGAATGACGCGGCGCGGCCAATCAGGGTTGAAAAACAGCAATGTCGTCGCAATCGTCATATAAGGGAAAATACCGATATCAAACATCATGCTGTTCGTCAGGTGAAAACAAACATACAGGCCAAACACCCATATACGTGTACGGCGATATAGCAACAACGGCGCACCAACAATGTGCAAAAGAATAACGCCATAGGCTCCAATCGCAATCGGCGCATCAAAGTAGAAAAACCAACGCATAGGCGTGGGGAAATCATGCGTTGCTGATCTGATCCACGCAGAAAGAGGCTGTAAGTTCAGCCAATCAGCATTGATTTTCACCAATCCCGCATAAATTAGGATAATTTCTGTTTGCCCCTTTAGAAGCCAGTAATTCCAAGCAGGAACACCGCTATCATCATTGTCATCATCTTTGGATTTTATGCGCGCATCCAATGCCCATACCTTGTTCGCGGGCATCACACTCAATAACGCGCAAAAGAGCAGGAGCATGTAATAGTGGTTCAGGTAATATTCTGGTGTGATGATAAATATATACGCCACGATAATAGTCGTTATCGGCATTGCCAGCCTGTAAAAAAGCCCAAGCGTGACGCAAAATGCTGCAAATGGCAGAAGGGCGGCGCAAAGATAAATCAGTGTCTCATCAGGTTGCACCCAGTCAAAGCCGTAATAGCGTGCCCTGAAACCGTCCATGCTTTGTTGTGCACTAAAAATAAGGTAGGGGACATCCCGCATCATCAAAACACCGATGATTATGCGAAAAACGGCAAGGGATGCCCCATCTTGTATGACAAAAAGCCTGTTTTTAATGTCTTCACATTTATGCTTAAGCGATGATTTAGAGTTTTCACACATGTAAAATTCTTAGTCACAATCGCCCTTACAGGCAAGGTGTTTTATTCTGCAGCTTTGGCAATTGTGCTTGATTTAGGCAATGACGCTGCAACAGCCGCGACGCCTTCACCACATGCAGGGTGACCGAAGCCGCCGGCACTTTTACCATTTTCAATGTCGAAAATAATCTGGTCATTTTTATCGGCCGATACGCCGGCAGGAACAAAATCAAGATTAAGCGTGTGGCGTGCGCGCCATGCGATATTATGATCCGCGCAAGAAGTATCACCACTCACACCGACGGCACCAATAACTTTGCCTTCTTTGTTATATAGAGCCAAGCCACCGCCAAACACATTAACGCCGCCAATAAACTCGCCAACCAGCGGGTCTTTAACAGTTCCGAAGTTATCAAGATTGCCCGCTTTGTTATAAGCAACAGGAACATTAATCGGGTTACTGTCTTGCAAACCAAAGAGGCTGCCACCCGGTTGAACAGGTGAAAATAGATTCGCTGTTGATAATGCCAAACCATCAAGACTGAACGCATTGGCTGTGTTTGCCTTCTGCGCTGAAATCAAGCGACTGCCCGGCCATTGTGCGCCTGCATCTGTGCCAGTATAGACAACGGCACAAACACGCCCTGTGCGATCGACAACGCTTCCCCACATATCAAGGTTTAAGCCACCGTTGACTTGTAGCCTTGCTTTTGTCACGGCCTGTTTCAGAGCGGCATGATCGGGAAGTCCGGCACACGCGGTATCTGCCTTAGCTGCTGTAGGAAGGCATAGTAGTGAAATTGTTGCTAATACGGGTAGAATGCGCATGTGGTTCTCCTAGATATATGATGTGTCGTGATTAAAAATTCGGCTTAGTTATAACATTTTCATGACACAAAACCAGTAGGTATGTCATCGATATACGTTTATAAATCATTCTTGCACGTTATAGTAATCCATCATAAAAAGGTTCTACATCTTTCGAAGGGTTTTCCATGAGTGTTATGTCGTCGGGTATTCTTGCATTCAGTATGTCTACCGATGCCTTTGCTGTATCGCTAGGGAAGGGCGCGGTCATACGCTCTCCGCGCATTCGCGATGCCCTTAGGATTGCCACGGTCTTTGGCACAGTCGAAATGGTTGCCCCCATTCTCGGCTGGCTTGCGGGATTATTTGCCAGCAGCATCATTAAAGATGTCGATCATTGGATCGCCTTCGTTATCTTATGCACAATCGGCATAACTTTTATCTATGGCAGTTTTTCTGATGAGACGGAAGACGAAGAAAAAGCCAGAAAACCACACAGTTTAGGCGTTTTGTTTCTGACGGCGATTGCGACCAGCATTGATGCTTTTGCGATCGGCTTGAGCCTGGCTTTCGTTGGGCATAACATCTTAATGGCCGCCGTTTCAATCGGGCTTGCTACATTTTTAATGGTCACAATCGGCATTATGGCAGGGCAATTTATTGGGAAGAAAATAGGGCGCTATGCGGAGCGTTTGGGCGGCTTGGGCTTGATCTTTATTGGCACCAAAATCCTTCTAGAGCATCTATATATTATCTAAACGCAGCTTTTTGAATTGTCCGTTGATTTCTTTTATTCCTAAATACGCATAGAGCGCTTGCTCTGTCGGTTGTTTGTCGCTGTCGAAATACTCAGTAAAGATCGGCAGAGTTTCAATGTCAGAGCGTAGAATTTTATGTGTTCTGAATATTTTACCGAACAACCAGTTCATCAATTTAGTATTGAGTAAAAATGTCAAATTTTGTGCTGATAGTCCTGCGCCTTTATCCAGCACCAAAAAATTCGCACTATTTAATACAAAGCGCTGTTGATCATCATAAGAAAACACAAGATTTGAGCTTATAAAGCGGTAGACGATTTTTTCCGGTGCTTCATATAATGCGATGGGGGCGACTTGCTGGTATTTTGAGAAATCCTTTGGGATAAAATGCGAGGGCGGATTAAACCCGCTTTTGTGTATGTCTGATCCTTTAAACACGGGAATGCAGTCTGATGTTCTGTCTTTGCCGACATATTTTTTATTATTGCCCGTCACAATGCCCAACCCCCATTGTGCTTTATCCTTCAGCGTCGTGTGAGGGTGGCTAAATATATGCTTTATCAACGCGGCATCTTCGCTTGATGTATGAAAATTATAGATACAATTAGGGTTGTTCGAAAATTCACTTTGGCTGCGCTTATATATATTATCATCGAATTTACAGGTTACAGATACTGGCGGCGGCTGCGCGTTATTTAACTTTAAAACAATAGACTGAGCGCGTGTTTGCAGTCCTTTAAATGGTTTTTTATGATCCGCCAGATATAAAATATTATTGTTCAAAAGCTGCGCTCGTACGGATTTATAAGCCGCCACATTAAAAAACGCATCAGGAAGCAAAAGTCCTAAATAGCCATCCGCGTTAAGCACTCTCAAACACGCCATTGAGAAAATGGCCGAGGAATCAATTTTCGTTCCATTGTTGAAAGCATCTGCATATTTTTGCTTTAAGCGCGGCGCGTATTTTTTCCCCCATGGCGGGTTAGTAAAGACCAAATCATATGTCTTGCTTGGTGAGCTTTGGATCATTCTTTCTAAAAAATCATCCACCTTGATATTATTTCCCTTAAAGCTGGTTGCTTTGAAAATTCTGGATTTTGCGATTTCTACGGCTGTTTTATCTGTATCAAACCCGTAAATATTTTCAGGCTTAATGCCTTTTTCTAACGCCGCCATAAGGAAACTGCCTGCGCCGCAGCACGGGTCACAAAATGTTGTATCCTCTGTGATAGGATCGACACACGATAGCAATTCAGATGCGATGGAAGAGGGGGTATAAAAAATACCCTCCGCATTTTTATGAGCATCGCCTAATTGACCTTCATAATCTGATGAGAGGTCGCCACCATTTATGCGCGCCGCCCCTTGATAAACATCGTTAATCCGCCTTTGAATCTCAGCGTAAATTTTTTGATGATTTGTTGCATCAAGCTGTAGCTTATTGGCGCGTTTATTAAGCTTCTCTTTGCCAACCACGGTATCTTTAAAAACCTTATAACTCCGCGCGCAAATGTCATTAGCATTTATTTGTTTTAGCGCGCCTGTCTTTACCCAGTTTTTAATCGTGGCCTCGCTTACTTTTAAGTCCTCAGCAATGTCCTGAAAGCTAAGCGTGAGTTGATTATTCAAGGATGGCAATGGTTGTTGCATGGTTGCAAACCCTTTCAGATCAATAACACCATAAAGCCACGTTTAAGCAAAGCCAAACCTACGCAAAACATGCGAAAAAATTAAAATTGAATATCACTTCCCCGAACGCGGCAAAGCCTTTAACATAAAAACAATTAGCAAAGGATCCCAATACTATGTCAGAGCCAAGAGACATTGTAGATCTTGTGATCAGAGATGAAACTCTGGAGCACGAACGGCGCACCATTATGACCCCACCGCAAATTGCAGAATTGACACGCGGCGGCTTTAACATTGCACTGGTGCGCTGGCCTGAACGTTGTTTTTCCGATTCTGAATATATAACTGCCGTAGAGAATAGCGGAAACCCTCAAAATTTTCATTTATTGGATCATGATGAATGGAAAACCATGCCTGAATGCGCGAATAGCATCATTCTTGGTGTAAAGGAAATCCCGCGCGTTCCCCCTGGGACAACCGATTTTCATTTAACCCATACCTACATTCATTTCGATCATTCATATAAGGGACAATTTGGCTCGGCGGAACGTCTTTCGCGCTTTGCTTTTGGCAAGTTATTTAACGAAGATGAGCCGCAGCAATCTATATTGCTCGACCATGAATACAGCACAGATGAAGACGGGAAAAGAACGCATGCATTCGGTAAAAGCGCAGGTTATGCCACAGCGGCTATGAGCGTATTGACATGGGCGCAGCAGGTGAATGGCACAGAGAAAAAATTAGAACAGCATGCCTATAGCCGTAAAGTTGATTTTTTCGAGCGTTACGCCGAGGAAATCAGCAATGCCATCCATAAGAACGGCGCACCGCCTGAGGCGCTAATACTAGGCAGTATGAGAGGGCGCTCTGCAAACGGTGTTCTGAAGCTCCTGCATGACTTAAACGAATATTTGCCTCCCGAACGTAACATTAAGTTCGATATATGGGATCGCGCAGAAACCTCTGCGCGCATGACAGAAGATAGCGGCTTAGCGGGCATTGAAAAATTTGATCTGGTTTTAAACTGCACCTATACCGAAACGCCCTGTCCACCTTTTGCCAATGACGCCACCTTGCAACGCAGAGGCGATCAATTGCAGATTTATGGTGATGTCACATGCGACACAACCCCCGATAAAAACAGGCTACGTTTCTCGAAATATCAAACATCCGATTTTGACGCACCAGCAATAGAAGTGGGCGACAATGTTTTTGCGATTACGGTTGATCACTCCCCATCACTTTTTCCAAAAGAAGCAACATTAGACATTGCCCGCCAAGCTTTCCCACATATCAAAAACTTGCTGCACTACAGACGCATTCAAATGGATGTACCTTTAGACTCTCCGTGGGCGCGGGCGACGGAGGCATTTGAGGACAATATGCTGATGCCGATCCACGCATACAGCCTTGGCACGGCCCTTGTGGATGACGATGATGTGTATCTAACATCGATGTCACCGGAAGAACGCCAAGAGTATCTTAACGATGTAACAGATGAAATTGAACGAAACATAAAACTATGTCTGGGTGAGTTGCATGAACTTAAACCCAAAGAGCAGAACGCATTTTTATATCATTTTGCCATGGGTATGTTACGCGCCCATGGATTTGTTGATATGGCGCACGTCAATGCCGATGAACATCTTGATACCCAACGCGGCAATATTACAGATGACATAGAAGCACTAGAAGCGGAGCTTTCGGAAAGATTTGATATGGGCACTCTGGTGAGCGCACCAGAGGTTCTAAAACTACAAGAACTTTCCCTAAAGCTGCATACAGCGTTTGCGTATGAAGATGTACTCAATGGTTTAGAATTACCACCGATAGAGCAAGCGGCAGAATATATGATCGATGAAAAGATGCCTGAAAAATTTCACATGTTTTTACAATATGTTGCCTCGGCAAAAGAGCTTTGCGCGCAAGGGCTCTATGATGAAGATCAAAGAATGGGGATTTTAGAGCACTATAATCGGGCAAAGATGACATTACAGGAACAAGCACACTTGCCTGTCTGGTTTTATGAAAGCATGGAAGATACGATATTTGGGAATTTCACAGACAAACATAGTCATGAAATTCCGGCGCATAACGAATTTGATATTTAAAAAGTTACTGTTTAAATATCCATGCTTTTCTTCCAAAAATTGACGATAGATGTAAGGATTGTATTGATTTTATGCTGGTCTAACGGCTTAGACAGGCAGGTGATGGCATCAAGCTTAAATGACCCGGCATAATCCTCTCTTTCTTGAGAGTTTGTTAAAATTGCAATTGGTATTTTACTAAGCTCGGGATCATCTTGTACAACGCGCAAAAACTCATGACCATCCATTTTAGGCATATTAAAATCGGAAATAATAAAATCAAATCTAGGCTTATCTTCTTTCTTTAGAAGCTCCAGCGCCTTCTCACCATCATGAACCACATGCACCTCATTCTCAAAAAGAGCGTCAGACAAAGCCTTTTTGATTAGGAATATGTCGCCATCATCGTCTTCTAATAATAGTATGTTGATCATTATATATCTCTCTCCTATGAGTTTTTAATTACACTCTTTTTGACGGGGACGGTGAAAAAGAATGTTGAACCTATATCAGGTTTTGACGTCATCCAAATTTTACCGCCATATCGCTCCACTATCTTTTGGCAAAGCGAAAGTCCGATTCCCGTTCCCGGAATATCTTCTTTCCTGTGCAGACGCTGAAACATTTCAAATATACGCTCGGAATATTTTTCATCCATACCCATGCCGTTATCTTGCACAGAAAATTCCCAAAATTCGCTTAATTTTTTTGCAGAAATAACAATTTCAGGTGCCTGTTTACTGCGATATTTTATAGCATTGCTGATAAGATTTTGAAAAAGTTGTGTCAACATCACCTTATCGTAATACACTTTAGGTAAATTTTCAGCAGTAATTTTTGCCTCATTTTCTGCAATTTTGTAACTCAGATTATCAATCGCCAGAGTTAAAACTTCAGCGGAGTCAAGTTTCTGAATGTCAGCCTCTGATTTCGTAAGTGTGGAATATTGCAACAACCCCTTAATCAACGCCTGCATACGTTCCGCACCACTTGTAACAAAGTCCATGTACAACCTTGCATCATCATCCAGTTGTATGCCCAGATGGTTGTCCAATTGGTCAATAAAGCTGGTTATTTTACGCAAAGGCTCCTGCAAATCATGCGATGCTATATGCGCAAAACGCTCTAGTTCTGTGTTCGAACGTTCCAATTCCACATTGGATTTTAGGATCTGTTCCTGCGCTTTTTTAGCATCCGTAATATCCCGTGAAATACCTAAAATAAACGTCTCGCCTTTTGTATTTTCAAAGCGTACCTTTTTCGTAAATAAAACTCTTTTATCACCGTTTGGAAAAGTAATTTCTTCTTCTGCTTCTGAAGAGCCTTCATCAAAAGCTTTACGGTCATTGACTAAAAATTCATCGGCGTCTTTCTTTTCATAGCTTTCAAGCGTCGTCGTTCCTAAGACAGTTTTCCTTACATCTTCGGGATAAAGGCTGAGGAAAGAATTATTGGCTTCTACTATTCTGAATTCTGCATCTTTGACAAAGATGAAATCGGGAATGTTATTTGCGACCAGTATTTTGAAGTCTGAAGCGGTTTTCAGTTCTTTTGTCTGCTCTCGAACACGCTCTGCAATGATATCCCTGCTGTTCACAAGACGCATCAAAGTAAAGTATATAAACAGGGCAAATGTCAGTCCGAACATAAGAATAACGCCACCAAGATAATTATTTGACGGGGTTTGATAATGATCGTTCGCACGCCAGAGTATTGTCCACGCTCTGCCTGCAAACTTTAACTGCGTTTCGCCATATAGTAAGTCGGATTTTGCCGCGCGCGTTACATCTTCATCATTGGAATAAATGAGTGATTCAGTGCTTATTTCTGTACCGTCATAAACACTAAAATCCAATTCGTTATTGTTGATTTTGTTCAGGCCACTTAAAAAATTTGATCCTATAAAGGGAGCATAAACCCAGCCTTGTATATGTTTTCGTCGTTCCTCTATTGTGGGCGGGGTATGCTTAAGATCATAGACAGGGATCAGATACAAAAATCCAGCCTGCTTTTTTTGATCCTGCACCAGAAGGATTTTTTCCGTGAGGGCAGGCATGCCTGAATCCCGTGCACGCTCTGCCGCTTCACGTCTGTTCTTTTCAAAACCAATATCAAGACCGATAGCCGCAGCATTCCGTTTTGATGGTTCAATAAATTTGATTATAAATTTATCAGGATATTCCGTTTCAGGATGATTTTTAAAATTCGGTGCTTGGTCGGCACGTGTGCGTTTTAAATAAGCCGTAAGGTCTTTGTCCCAGACGTAATCAATATAACCAACCCCATTAATGCCGGGCAGGGTTTCCTCAATTTGCAATGCCTCCACATATCTTTTCCATTCGCCTCTTTCTACAGACAAAGAAGCATAATAAAGCCCCAACCCCCCGCGTAACGCTTCTTCATATAAAATATAGCGATCTTTTAAAACGTCTTGAGTATCCGTAACCACTTCGTTGAAATGCTCCTGATTACGGGCGCTCATGGATTCTTCAACGGTGTACCAAGAGAATAAGGAAAGAACAGCAACAATTGTGGCAATAGAAAAAGGTGCCAAATTCCAAAAATCGTACGTTTTATCTTCATTTTTGAGAAGGCTAAACGTCATAAACCCAACACTCAAAATAACAAAGCCAGACGCCGTATGCAAAGCCATACGAGTCAAATTCCCCCAACCGTAAACGCCTTCTGTATTAAGCATATATCCAAGCAAAGTAATTGCAGCCATCGCAAAGATTGTGATTGAAAGACTAAAGATAAGGGCGCGTTTAAATCCTGAAAGCATCAAAACAAGCCCCGACAATGTAAAACACAAGGCCGTATTCGGTGCCATGCGCCCGGGGTGAGATGTTTTGGTTGTGATTTCCGGCTCAATAAATAGTCGGTCTATTCCTAAATCAAAGCCAGCCATATATTGCAATATCGTCAAAATACCGATCAAGAATGTTAAGCCGCCCAAAAACCCGCCCAACTGCCTGCGTTCTCTTACAATTTCTAATAACCCTGCGCCCGACAAAAGAAACCCAAGCGCAGTATTATATTGCATCGGCGCCATAGTGGGGAAAACTTGAATCAGCGCAGAGCTGCCGATATGCCAACCCAGCATAACCGTCAGACCCAAAGCAATTGAAAGTAGGGCGAGGGCGTTGATGACATAGGTGTTTTTATTTGCTTTAAAAAGATCAGAAGATATCTTTTCATTACTCATCTCATAAAAACCCTTCATTTGAGCATAAATATATAAGGGCAGAGAAACGCGCCTTGTACGATAATTTTGCAATTGATTCTGCATATCTGAAGTACAGATGCAGACAACTGCGCAAAATTATGCCACACGCTACGGTTTATTTCCATGATGATGCAAAGGGAGGCTGGCACTAAGGCGGTATAAAATCATAGCTGTGAGCTAAAAAATAATATTAGTCCTTCAACCACTTCACTTCATATAGATCAAATCTGCGATCCCTGAAGTTTTGAACCGCGCCGGATTTACGCGCAAGTTGCAGATCATTCAGGTTCAGATCCGCAAATATGATGGTCTCATTGTTCGCCATAGCCTCCGCAGCAATACCATCACGTGCAAAGGGAAAATCACAAGGTGTCATGATATGGCTCGCAGCATAATGGATATCCATATTTTCAACATCAGGTATATTACCAACAACACCCGCAGTTGCCACGTACATCTGATTTTCTACCGCCCGCGCTTGTGAACAATACCGAACCCGTAAATACCCTTGGCGTTCATCCGTACAGAACGGCACAAAAAGCAATAACGCGCCCTGATCGGCCAAATGCCGCGCCAATTCAGGAAACTCGGAATCGTAACAAATCAGAACCCCAATGGGGCCGCAATCTGTTTGAATAACATTAAGCTCATCTCCACCCTCTAGGTTCCACCAATATCTTTCATTCGGTGTCGGGTGAATTTTTTCTTGCTTATGGACTTCTCCGCCGCGCAGAAAAATATAGGAAATATTTTTCAATTTATCATCAACAAGCGATGGGTGAGAGCCGCCAATGATATTGATATTATAAGATATGGCCATGTTATGCATGGCTTCAACATACCGCTTGGTATATTTCGTAAGATCTCTGATGCTCTCTTCCGGTGTGCTTTTTTTGTTTTCTGCAGACAGCAGCGCAAGTGTAAACAATTCAGGGAAGACAACAAAATCCGCTTTGTAATCCGATGCAATATCAACGAAATATTCAACCTGCTTTATAAAGTCGTCAAAACAGCTCACTTTTCTAACCTGAAATTGAACGCACGCAACGCGCACGATACCCGCCGGCCTTCCGCCCCGCGCCTGCTGCACTTTCTCTGCCGCATTCAAGGCATTGCGCCAAATCATGTGCGTGGCATAATCTTTAGATTCTTTATCGCCAGCAAGGTAATTTTTCAAAACGCCAATCGGTTTAAACCCGTTGCGGATTTGAAACCCTAAAACAGAATCTCTGAGCTTTTTCGACATAACCGCATCAATATAATCTTCTGCGCTAAGCCCTTTTTTCGCCTGCTTCGCATAGCCGGGAAGACGACCGCCAAAGACAATGCCCTTTAATTTTAAATTTATGCAGAGCTTTTTGCGCATATTATAAAGACGCTGTCCAATTCTGATGCCGCGCGCATCCGGATCGACACACACCTCCATCCCGTAGAGGATATCGCCATCAGGATCATGACGCGACGCATATCCGCCGCCTGTTATCTCATGCCATGTATGCGGTTTGATTGCGGCTTTTTCGTCAATAATAAAGGTCGCAGCATGCCCCACGATTTTATCGGCGAGGATCGCAATGAACTGTCCATTGGGGAAGTTTGTAATTTGCGAACGCACCATTTTTTTGGAATAGGATAACTTGTCGCTGTAAACCTTCTTGCTTAACGCATAGATGCCGTCAATGTCATCAACAGTGGCGGTTCTTATAAAAAGTTTTTGATTTTTGATTTTTTCGCTCATGAAAGAACTTATAGCAATTCACGAGCATATTAGATAGATGCTCATAAGAGTAGGGGAGAGATAATTTGGAGGTATAAAGAATGGCTCCCCAGGAAGGATTCGAACCTCCGACCAAGTGATTAACAGTCACCTGCTCTACCACTGAGCTACTGGGGAACACGTTTTCAGTGACAGCTTTTATGCATCTATGCATATCGGTTGTCAAGAAAGAAACATGGCACTTAAAACAAAAATATGGAGGCACGGACCGGAGTCGAACCGGTGTACACGGATTTGCAATCCGCTGCATAACCACTCTGCCACCGCGCCGCGCTAGAATATGTTTTAAAAAGCATATCAGGTTATTGGAATAATGATTAGAGGATATCCGCCTGATAAGTCAACACCCAAGTGGGCGTCACGCAATATTTTCAATTAAAAGCTCTGGTCATAACGTGGAAATAAGGCTATGTAATACGTGTTTTAACGCACATAATAATGACTTAAAATTACGAAGAGCCTCCATGACAGATTTCATACAAGCACGCAAAAATATGGTTGATTGCCAAATACATCCCTCAGGGATTGTTGATGGCTGGATATTAGAATCATTTCAAAATATCCCCAGAGAGCTGTTCGTACCTGAAAAATTGCAGGGCATTGCCTATACAGATGAAAATATTGATATCGGGCAGGGGCGCTTTTTAATGGAGCCGATTGTCCATGCAAAATTGTTACAGGCCGTTGCGCCCGATAAATCTGATGTTGTGTTGGATATTGGTGTAGGCACAGGATATTCCTCTGCGATACTATGCCCCAATGTTTCAACTGTTGTTGCGCTGGAAAATAATAAGCGACAAATGGATAAGGCCACGCGCCTTTGGGAAAAGCTGGATATCTGCACCATTGCCCTGATCGAATCCGAGTTGAATGATGGTGAAGTCAAACACGCACCATATAATTTAATTATGATTAATGGCGCGGTTGCCGAAGTGCCCACAATTATTTTGGATCAATTAGAACTCGGCGGACGTTTGGCCACTGTTATTAAAAAGCCGGGACAATCTGTTGGCTGTGCGACGATCTTTGTGAAAGATTTGCAAGGCGAAGTATCATCGAAACCACTTTTCGATGCAGGCATTCCCTATCTGCAAGGCTTTGAGCCACAACCCGCATTCCAATTCTGATTTTTTTGATATTTCGGCACTTTATACATTCGTCGGTGCATAAAATATGAATAAAATGTGGATAGCCATATAAATGAATAACATCAAGCCTTTGACAAGATGCCTTCAATAGATCACAATTGTTTCGAGTGATTCCTTACTAATTCTAGTGAACCAATCCGCACATGTCAGAAGAAACACAAACAGAAGACGAACCATCGATCGAGGAAATCCTTGATTCAATTCGCCAAATCATCTCAGAAGATGATGATGGGGAAGACGAGTCTGTCGAGGAAATCGAAGAACCGGAAGAGGTTGTCGTCGAAGAAAAACCAGCACCAGCCCCCGAGCCGGAAGTTGCTGCAACGCCTGATGTGCAAGATGACGTCTCCACCGAAGCCGAAGATGATGGAGACGATGTTTTTGAATTAACTGATCTTGTAAACTCAGAAGAAAACCATCTTTCTGTTGACTTACAAGAACCTGATGAAGAAGATATACCAGAGGCTGTGGAAGTAGAACTAGAAGAAATACAACCAGAGCCAGAACCTGAAGTCGTCGCAAAGGAGCCTGCTCCTAAGCCAGCACAAACGAAACAAGAGGATTCCTTGCTAACGGATACCGCAGAATCAGCCGCCATCGCAGCGATGAGTGAACTTGTACGCAAAACAGCGGTAGAGCATGCCGGTGTGACGCTAGAAGATATCGTACGCGCAGAATTAAAGCCGCTTTTGCGTGATTGGCTCGACAAGCATCTGCCGACCGTCATTGAACGCCTCGTTCAAGAAGAGCTGGAACGTGTTTCCAAGCGCGTTCTTGAAGAATAAAATCCCTTTCTTTTCATCGCTGCCCCCTTGCGTTCTGCGGTAAAAACCGTATGATTTCCTGCGTTTGCTAACGGCGAGACAAGAAAAGGAAAGCGGTATGCTGGATAAAACATTTGATCCAAAAGCAATAGAAGAAAAGCACTATCAAGATTGGGAAGAGGCTGGCGTTTTCGCTTGCGATCCGAACAGTGACAAAGTGCCCTATACCGTTATGATGCCGCCGCCAAACGTTACAGGCTCTCTTCATATTGGTCACGCGCTCAATCATACATTACAAGATATTCTCATTCGCTATAACCGCATGAAGGGTAAGGATGCGCTTTGGCAACCCGGCACCGACCATGCCAGCATCGCCGTCCACATGGTTTTGGAAAAGAAACTGCACGAGGAAGGCACGAACCGTTTCAAATTAGGACGTAAAAAATTCCTCGAAAAAGCGTGGGAATGGAAAGAATATTCAGGAAACACCATCACTTCACAGCTCCGCCGCTTGGGGACAACGCCCGATTGGGAACGTGAGCGCTTCACAATGGATGAAGGGCTGTCTAAGGCCGTACTCAAAGCTTTTGTTAAATTGTATGAAGGCGGAATAATTTACCGCGCAGAGCGTCTGGTCAATTGGGACCCTGAACGTCAAACTGTTATTTCCGATCTGGAAGTCATCCAAAAAGAACAAAAAGGTAAGATGTGGCACATCAAATACCCTGTTGAGGGCGATGTTGAACAATTCATTACTGTCGCCACAACGCGCCCCGAAACAATGCTGGGCGATACGGCGGTTGCGGTTCATCCTGATGATGCGCGTTATAAAGACATGGTCGGAAAGTCTGTTGTTCTACCGATTACAGGGCGCATGATCCCGATTATTGCCGATGAACATTCCGACCCTGAGAAGGGTAGCGGCGCGGTTAAAATTACTCCCGCCCATGATTTTAATGATTTCGAAGTCGGCCAACGCCATAACTTACAAATGATCAGCATTCTGGACGAGCATGCCCAACTTGTTAAAGAGGACTTTATTCCAAAAGAATATCAAGGACTTGATCGTTATAAAGCCAGAGAGAAAATCCTGCATGAGCTCGAAGATCAGGATTTAATTGTCGAGGTCGAAACGATTAAAAACACAATCCCCGTGGGCGAGCGTTCAGGCGTCGTCATTGAACCATTCATGACCAAGCAATGGTTTGTTGATACACCAACGCTGGCAAAACCCGCCGCCCAAGCGGTGCGCGATGGCAGAACGCGCTTTATCCCGCAACAATACGAAAATATGTATTTTGCATGGGTGGATAATCAAATTCCGTGGTGTATTTCACGCCAATTATGGTGGGGACATCAAATTCCTGCATGGTATGATAAAGACGGCAATGTTTATGTTGCTGAAAATGAAGAAGACGCGCAGAAACAAGCCGGAGCAGGCGTTACAATAACACGTGATGATGACGTGCTTGATACGTGGTTCTCCTCTGCATTATGGCCGTTTTCAACAATTGGCTGGCCTGATGATACGGCGGAACTTGGGCGTTATTTCCCGGGTGATGCCTTGGTTACAGGCTTTGATATTATCACCTTCTGGGTGTCGCGCATGATGATGTTCTCACTATACATCATGGACGATGTGCCGTTTAAGGATGTCTATATACACGCCCTTGTTCGTGATGCGAAGGGGCAGAAAATGTCAAAATCAAAGGGCAACGTCATGGACCCCATTGATTTGATCGAGCAATATGGAACAGACGCTGTGCGCTTCACACTATGCGCTATGGCGGCGCAAGGCCGCGATATTCGCCTTGCTGATGAACGTTTGCAAGGCTATCGCAATTTTGCGACGAAGCTTTGGAATGCGTCGCGCTATTGCGAAATGAATGATTGTCTGTCCCATGACGGGTTTGATCCCTCTACGGCGCAATACGCACCAAACCAATGGATCATCCATGAGGTCAAAGCCGCCGCGCAAGAAATCAGTCAAGCCATCGAAGGTTATCGCTTTAACGAGGCTGCAAACGCGGTTTACCAATTTGTTTGGGGAACGTTCTGCGATTGGTATCTTGAAATTTCCAAGCCTTTACTGGCAAAGGATTCAAAAGCCGCTGATGAAGTGCGTCAAACGACAAGCTGGGCGCTCCATCAAATTCTGATCTTATTAAACCCGTTCATGCCTTATATTACCGAGGAGCTTTATGCCGGCTTCTTCAAAAAAGACGCTGATGATCGCCTGATAACAGCCGCTTGGCCTGAATATAGCGATAATCTGTCCAATGAAGCAGCCAAAACCGAAATGGAATGGTTGCAAACGATGGTCGGCGAAATTCGTTCGGTGCGAGCGGATATGAACGTCCCTGCGGGCGCTAAGATTGCATTACTGATCAAAGGCGCAAACGCGCAAACGCAAAGCCGTATTGAAAGCCATAAAGATGTTATTTGTAAAATGGCACGTTTATCAGACATATCGCTTACCGAAAATGTTCCGGCAGGCGCAGTGCAAACCATTGTCGAAGAAGCAACGCTTATCCTACCGATTGCCGACATCATTGATCTGGATGAAGAACGCAAACGCCTCACCAAAGTGATCGGCAAGCTGGATGCAGATATTCAAAAAATTGATGCCAAGTTAGGGAATGAAAAGTTCGTAAAAAATGCCCCTGAAGAGGTGATCGAAGAACAAAAATCACGCAAAGAAGAAGCCTTAGCCAAACGCACAAAGTTAGAGCAGGCGGTCAAGCAACTACAGAGCGCGTAAACTTAATTTGTATTTCATATAAGAAGATTGTAATATTTCCATATGATAAATGAAACTTTCAGATCTGAGCTAAAAACACTGGCGGATGCCGTATCCACCAGAGCCGCGTATGAGGAGCATCCGGTTTATGGCTCTGTCCCACAAGGCGCGAATCTGGATGGACGCGCCTGGGGAACAATTCCTGATATCTATGGCGATATAAAACATACGGTTCTGGGCATGGCGATGATGCGGCAGCTAAAAGAGCAAGACGGCGTAACCAGAGAAGAGCAAATTGAACGCGCCGTGATGGAAAGCACCCCTTACGATTCTTTTTCTTTGTTATCACAGGAAAAAGGCACCATCGTATTATTGGGTAAATCAGAAAACAGTGTTGGCGTTTTGCGCGTCTCCCCACATCCTGACTCGCAGTTTGTATCCCTGATGAGCACACGTAAAAATGACAGCACACGCACAGAATTTCAAGGCATGCTACAAGGTCGGCAACAGCCTATAAACGTTGGTAACGCTTTGCAAGTAGAGGTCACGCCTTTTGGTCAAATTGCTGAACTTTCAGGGGAGGGAAAAAAAACCTTTGGCAAATTCCTACATGCCTTAACTGAAGACACCTGTTATGAGCCTGACGACTTAAAAGAAGTGATGCTCTTACCTGATGCAACGATGATTATGTTTGATTGTGGTGAGTGCGCCTATTCACAGGATTATTGGGATATGACCATTCGCGAGCGCATGGCAAAGGAAGGCGAGTCAAAGAACTTGATTGAAATGCGCCTGAAGTCTTGGGGTTTACCGGAACAACTGATTCCTATTGATCGTGATGGTGGCTTAAAACAAGATCGATTCTTCCCGCCATTCCAAGAAGATATCCGCACGCCTGATCATGCCGCAGATTTGGATCATGATGACTTAACAGCCAACTAAATCTGATCTTATTATTTTATTCCGAACATAATAAAACGCCCTCAACTCATAAAGTGCAGGGCGTTTTTGTAGGTAATCTGCGAACAAATTACTTTTTGTTTTCTGTCGCGCCAACTGTAAAGCTGCCGTAACGGCTTTGGAACTTATCAAGCTGACCTTTTTCAACAACTTTACCAGTACCACCTTGCCACGCAGGGTGTGTCAATGGATCAACGTCAAGACGGATCACATCACCTTCTTTACCGTAAGTGCTGCGTGTTTTATATTCTGTTCCGTCGGTCATCATGACTGTAATTTCATGATAATCTGGGTGTATATCGGTTTTCATTGTCTTATCTTTCATATTCATACTTGAATGAAGCGTTTTTTTAGCGTTACTTTAGCGCAATTGCAAGTATTTTTTTGGAAAGTCAGGGTAACTCTACAGATGAATTGGTGGCATCCCTCAAATTTTGAACACAAACGCGTATTTTTAGAAAAACGTTCAGGCGTGTTGCGTTTGCTTCGCTCCTTTTTTGAAGAGCAGCGTTTTATCGAAGTCGAAACCCCAGCCTTGCAAATTTGCCCCGTTATGGACACGCATATTCATGCCTTTAAAACCGAGCTTCTGGATATTGATCATCGCTTAAAACAAACAATGTATCTGCATACCAGCCCTGAATTTGATATGAAGAAATTACTCGCCGCAGGGATGGAGAGAATTTATCAAATTTGCCATGTTTACAGAAACGCAGAAGGCTCACGCCTGCACTCACCCGAATTTACGTTGTTGGAGTGGTATCGGAGCGTAGCGGACTACCATGCCCTTATGGATGATTGTGTGGACTTATTCCGCTACATCGCGCGGGGTATGGGTATAGAAACTTATGCACATCGCGGTATAAGTTGCGATCCCTTCGACACATGGCAACGCCTCTCTATATGCGAAGCGTTCGAGCAATATGCCGCCATCACACTGATCGATTACCTTGATGATATAGATAGCTTTCGGCAAGCCGCCTATAACATAAACGTGCGAACGATTGATACAGACGCGTGGGATGATATTTTTCACGCAATCATGTCAGACAAAATAGAACCCAATTTAGGGCAGGGCGTGCCAACAATCCTTTATGATTACCCTGTGTCTATGGCCGCCTTATCGCGGAAAAAAGACGATGACCCCAGATTCGCAGAGCGCTTTGAGTTATATGTGTGCGGTATTGAGCTTGCCAATGCATTTTCAGAGCTTACTGACGCCGATGAACAACGCAAACGCTTCGAAGATGAAATGCTGCAAAAGCAAAAACTCTATGGCGAAACATACCCACCGGACGAGGAGTTTTTTGCAGCCCTACAAGATATGCCACAAAGCGCAGGCATTGCCCTAGGGGTTGATCGGCTTGTTATGCTGGCAACTGGGGCGGATGATATTGGGGACGTTCTGTGGACGAGCGTTCAGCGATTGTAATTATCATTAGCCGGGCGCGGCGGGCAGGGGTTGCGTTTTACATTCACAGGGTAGGCCGTGATGACCTTAGTTTTATCATTGCTCATCACCACCCGCACAGCGATGCCGTCTTCTAAATATTGCGATACAAGGTAGCCATTGTCCTGACGCTTCCATGCTATATTGTCGTTGGCGGCAATGTTTTGAACAACCGAAACGATTCTCTCATCATTCCAATCTTTGGGGAATTCGCTTTTGCATGCTTTACCAGTGCCAAACCGATGACCACCGCCTGAATGATCCCCATATAGGATGTGTGTTTTGGCGCGCTCACTCAGCGCAAAGTCATGTTCCTGATCATAGGGTATTTTTTGCTCCGCAGAAACAGGTGCACGAACATCATCAAACGCACCATTATACTGCGCAAACAACAGCAACAGCAGAATACTGGTTATGAAATATTTGAGAGCTTTGTTCTGACGGGGCTGGCGCACAGATTAATCTTTATAGATATCCATGATTTTACCAAGCATCGCCAACGCATCACCATTTTCACGCTGGAATGAGTTACGTCCGATAATCGAACCGTTACCACCACCATCACGGATAGCCTTAGCATCATCATAAACCGCGTCCGCGCCTTTGGCTGCACCGCCAGAGAACACAACAATGCGGCGTCCGTCAAAGCAAGAGCGTACAACTTCTTTAACACGCGCTGTTTGCGTGCTGATATCAATGTTGTTGTCTTCAAAAACCTTTTTGGCTTCGGATTGCATGATGTGATCGGTTGGTAATTTAATCTTGATGATATGCGCGCCAAGCAAGCAAGCCATGTGCGCCGCATAAGCAATAACATCAACGGCTGTTTCGCCTTCTTTGGTGACACCTTCGCCGCGTGCATATGACCATACAACAGAAGCCAGACCGTAATCTTTCGCTTCGCGGATCATGTCGCGTACTTCTTCCATCAATTCAAATTGATTGTCTGAACCGGGGTAAATTGTAAAACCAACAGCAGAACAACCAAGCTCCAACGCATCTTGGATAGAGCCTGTAATCGCCTGATCAGCATCTTGATTTTTGTTAGAAGCCAAAGAATTGGAACTGTTATATTTCAAAATCGTTGGCACTTGCCCTGCGAACGTATCCGCGCCCGCCTGCAATGAACCCAAAGGCGCCGCATACGCGTTACAGCCAGAGTCGATAGCAAGTTGATAATGATAATGTGGGTCATATCCCGCAGGGTTCACAGAGAATGAACGCGCAGGTCCATGTTCAAATCCTTGATCCACAGGGAGAATAACCATTTTGCCCGTACCGGCCAAAGCACCATGATTAAGCATTCGCACAAGGTTTCCCTTTACGCCTGCATTCTCGTTTTCATAGTTATCAATAATCTTTTTTACAGTTGCCGTTAAAGCCATGAGTTATTCCTAATAAATTTATATTTTGTTATTGTGACAATACTTTTAACAAATTTTACGCAAAAGAAAAGACCTCAAAATGATATTCGAAGTCTTTCTTTTATTTATTTAATGCAATGAGTTAAATCTACCCGTTGAACATTCCCGTTGATATCGTAGCAGCGACGTTGTCGAAGTTGCTGGATATTTCTGGAAAAGCACTTTTCAAACTTAGGTTAATACCGTCGAAATCTTCCGCGGCACCTAAATTTAACTCAGCATTAATAAGAGGGTCTAAACTAGCCATCTTTTATCACTCCATCTTCTAAGAGCTTGTTGTATGCTCTATTATCAGTTGTCGCAGGCCCGTTATAAAGACTATCCATTATCTCTGATTTGGAAGCCTCCCCCTTATCGTAAAGTGTCGCAATAATACGAGCATCCCTAAGACTTGGGCGATCCTGCTTTAATACCTTTATATACCGATTCAAAAAATTTTGCAAACCTTCATGCTGTTTTGGGAAATAATCTAACGCAGATTCCAGCGCTCTTTTTGAATAGCCACATGTTTCTAATTTTATCGCGCGTCCGTCATCTTCTGCATTTTGTCTGGTGATGCAGCCATAATTAAACAGCCATTCAATTTCACGGTTCATTGCCGACTTGCTGATACGCATCTCATTCATAATCTCGGTCTGCGTAATTCCGGGATGTTCATCAATATGATTCAACACTAAAGCACGGCGTAAAGACGAGGAGGGATCACTTGCCAAGGCCTCGACAAGATGGTCAATGACAAGGCAGGATTTCTGCCCTCTTGTCGTCATTGCGCGCTTGGCTTGTAACTTCATAAAATCCATGTGGGTTACTCTATATCAACTCTATAATATGGGCAATAAAACGATGGGTTTTCATGCCGTAAAAATAAAGCTGGCTCAAGAATAAATCTTGAACCAGCTTTGCCACGGAGAACGGTTTAGAAGAACAAATTTAAAGATGTCCGCATTCCGTGTCAATATTTTTTCAAATTTTTTCTATTTATAACCTTTGTTATGCATCTCCATCGCGGTGTCGATCATGCGGCAAGAAAAGCCCCACTCATTATCATACCAAGCCATTACGCGCACAAAATCACCATCAATGACCTTTGTTCCGTTCAGGTTAAACATGGCAGAATGCGGGTCATGATTGAAATCCGATGAAACGCATGGATCATCATAAACACCAAGAACACCTTTAAGCTTCTCATTGGCAAATGATGTGACGGCCTCGTTAACTTCTTCAACCGTTACTTTTCGTGATGGCATGAACTTCATATCAACCAACGATACATTCGGTACTGGTACGCGAATTGACACACCATCCAACTTACCATCCAATTCAGGAAGAACCTTACCCACGGCCTTAGCAGCGCCCGTAGATGTCGGAATCATATTGATCGCCGCGGCGCGTGCGCGGTAGGGGTCTTTATGTGATGCATCAACTGTATTCTGATCACCCGTATAGGCATGTATTGTGGTCATAAACCCTTTTTCAATGCCGACAGTTTCATTCAAGGCATAAGCCAGCGGAGCCAAGCAGTTGGTTGTGCATGATGCGTTGGAAACAATCGTGTGCTCTGCCTTTAACAAATGATGGTTAACGCCATAAACAACCGTCAAATCATCGCCTGTTGCAGGCGCAGAAATCAAAACTTTCTTAGCACCGGAATCAAGGTGGAGTTGCGCGCCTTCACGATCATTAAACTTACCGGTACATTCCATCAAAATATCGACATGCTCTTCGTGCCAATGCAGGTTTTTGGGGTCACGGTTACGGAAGCGACGAATGCGCTTTCCATCTAAAATCATGGCATCATCACCATCACGTTCAACAGTAAACGGTGCGCGTCCATGTACAGAATCATATTTCAACAGAGGAAAAAAGTTTCCGCCCGGATCGTTAATCGCAACGATTTCAATGTCATCTCTTTTTGATTCGATAATTGCGCGAGCAACCAAACGACCAATTCGTCCAAACCCGTTAATTGCAACTTTCATTGTCATTTTTATAGTACTCCGTATTTTTCCGTTGTCTTAATGCTTCATGCTTTTTTTGCAAGTGCTTTGTCTACTGATTTTATAATTTCGCCCGATGTTATACCAAAATGTTCGTACAACTCAGGGGCGGGCGCAGATGCACCAAAGCTATTCATACCAATGAATATACCCTGCGGCCCGATCAAACGATCCCAGCTCTGGCGAATACCGGCTTCTACTGCGACTTTAATGCTGCTGTTACACGCGATGGATTGGATATAATCCATATCCTGTTCCCAGAACAAATCAAGACACGGGCAAGAAACCAAACGAACGGCCTTACCTTGCGCGGCAAAATGTTCGTATGCCTCATGTGCAATTTCAATTTCCGAACCTGATGCATAAAGCGTAATATCAGGCGTATCGCCGCCAGTTTCTTTGAGGATATAAGCACCCTTGGCGGTCATATTCTCTGCGCGGTTATCACATAGGGTCGGCAACCCCTGACGTGTCAACGCCAGTACAGACGGCGCCGTTTCATGGTTGATTGCCAGTTCCCAGCTTTCCGCTGTTTCAATACCATCACAAGGGCGATAAACATAGCAATTCGGGATCGCGCGCAGGGCAGAGACATGCTCAACAGGCTGATGCGTTGGGCCGTCTTCACCAAGGCCGATAGAATCATGTGTCATCACATGAATAACGCGCTGGTTCATCAAAGCACCAAGGCGAATAGCTGGACGTGAGTAATCAGCGAATTGCAGGAATGTCCCCGCATAAGGAATAACCCCACCATGTAATGTCATGCCGTTCATAACCGCAGCCATACCATGTTCGCGCACACCGTAATTGATGTAATTGCCATCATGGTTATCTTTGTCAATCACGGTTGAGGCCGCAACCTTTGTGTTATTAGACCCAGTTAAATCAGCAGAGCCGCCAATCAATGCAGGGATTTGCGCGACCAATTTTTCCAGACACATGCCTGATGTTTGGCGCGTTGCTTTTTTCGGTTTTTCTGCAGCAAAAGAGTCTTTTAATTCTTTGGTGATGGCTTTGACTTGCTCTGCCACGTCGCCAGACAAGCGATGTTCAAAAGCCTGTCTTTTATCCGAAATGTTTAAGCGATTGTTCCAATCATGATGCGCCATTTTACCTTGCGCGCCGACGCTACGCCATAACGTCAAAATATCTTCAGGAACCTCAAACGCGGCGTGTGGCCAGCCGATATTCTCGCGCGTGCCTTTAATTTCATCTTCACCAAGGGGGGCACCATGGGCAGAATTGCTGCCTTCTTTAGTTGGCGCGCCGAAACCGATTTTTGTTTTACAGCAAATCAAACTTGGTGTGTCTGTTGTTTGTGCCTTGGCAATTGCCGATTCGATTGCGTCATAATCATGCCCATCAATATCCTGCACGTCCCAGCCATACGCCTTAAAGCGCGCAGGTGTGTCATCTATAAAGGTCAGGTCAGTCTTTCCGTCGATACAAATGCCGTTATCATCATAAAGCATAATCAGTTTAGATAATTTCTGATGACCCGCAAGAGAACATGCCTCGTGGCTGATCCCCTCCATTAAATCACCGTCACCGCACATCACATAAGTATAATGCGATACCAGATCATTGCCATATTGCGAATTCATAACGCGCTCTGCCAATGCCATGCCAACCGCTGTGGCGATGCCTTGTCCCAATGGGCCTGTTGTTGTTTCGATGCCCGCATCATGCTCAACTTCCGGATGGCCTGCTGTAATCGCGCCTAGTTGTCTGAAATTTTTGATCTGCTCAAGAGTCATTTTCTCATAGCCCGCCAAATAATTCACTGCGTAAAGCAACATCGACCCATGGCCGCCTGACAAAACAAAACGATCTCGGTCTGCCCATTCAGGGGCATGTGCATCAAATTTCAAAAACTTGGAATATAAAACCGTCGCAACATCCGCCATACCCATCGGCATTCCGGGGTGGCCGGAATTTGCCTTTTGCACTGCGTCCATAGACAGGGCGCGAATGGCATTAGACATATCTTTCAATTGTTCAGGAGATAAATTTGCGTTAGAGCGAGAGGGAAGTGTAGCGGCGGTCGCGTTTGTCATTCGTAGAACCCTATAAAAATCTATATATACGTAAATTGGAAAACACCATGCAATGAGATGGCACGCAGGTCAAGAGCTGTCAGGTAAAATGCTGTGGTTTAATTCGTATTTTCTGCCATATGACCTTGACCAAAAGCACTATGAATTTGATACTATGAACTCTGTTATCACTTGGTTCGTTTGAGCCAGCTTAGTAAAAATCAGTAAGGGTTCTTTTATCTATGTCATCAATCAGATTTGCCTTGGAAAAACTTGATAATGCCGTCGGGAAGCTCGACGCATCAGTCTGCAATGTTGAAAACGCGTTACAGGATTATGTGCCGCTGGAACAGGTCGCGCAGCAAATTGAAAACGCAAAGGCCGAAGTGCAGTTACGCGATGATAGCGGAAACGTTATTGATGTTGATTTCGTTGCCAAACGTTTGGATAACGCCATCGCAACAGTTGAAGAAATGTTGAAAGACGAAGGATAGAATCATGGCTGAAGTAACATTAAAAATTAACAATCGCGGCTATAGTCTCTCTTGCGACGAAGGGCAGGAAGAGCGTCTTGAAGAGCTTGCGGGATATGTTAATTCACGCTTAAAAGATATTGCCGCCGCCGGTGCGGCCTCAAACGAATCGCACTTGCTGGTGTTAACATCATTGGTTATGGCCGATGAGATTTATGAATTGCGTGATGAGTTGAATGTACTGCAACGCCATTTGCAAGACGCACAGGCCGGATTGCCTATTCAACAACAAACAGGCCCCTCTGTAGAGGAAGAAGCCATCATCGTTCAAGCCATCGATCATCTGGCAGGTAAGATAGAACGCATTGCCGGACGCATTCATGGGTCAGAGGCCGCCTAAATATTTCATAGGCCAAATGATACAAACTTTGCCATTTATTAAAAAAGCATGATATATACTCAACCGTGCTGCGAAGTACGTGAATGCGGCTTTATCTCGGTGGTCGATGCTTTTTTCGCAAAGGGAGCTGTCCCTGTTTTTGTCCAATCGGTTCGCCCGGGGGACTTAGATATTAACGGCACCCACCTGACTTTCAGGACCCCGCGAAGATACCAAACGCACACGGCTTACGCGGCACACTTTATGATTTTGAATAAATGGCTCAGACTTACGGCCACAATACATAGAAACAACATCCATGAATGATAATTTGTTTTCAGAAAAACAAGCGTTACGCGCAGAAGCAAAGCGTGCGCGTGGATTGCTATCCTTGGACGCCGCGCAGCAGGATAATCTGTGTGCTTTGTTTTTTGAACATATTGACGTCAATGACACGATGAGCGTTGGAGCTTATTGGCCAAAGGGCAGGGAGCTTAATACCCTGATCCTCATTGAAGCGCTGATTGAAAAAGGCGTTAAAGTTGCCATTCCTGTTATCCAACCCGAAAGCCGCGTTTTGAAATTTGCGCGCTGGCATGACGGTATTTCAATGGTTAACGGGTTGTTTGACATTCCACATCCTGTTATTGACGATAAGACGCAGTGGCTTGAGCCTGATATTTTCCTTGTGCCCTTATTGGCCTTTGACCGTCAGGGTTATCGCCTTGGATATGGTGGTGGTTATTATGATTCAACGTTGGATCATTATAAGCAGAACAAAAAAATCACGGCGGTTGGCCTAGGCTACGCCAAACAAGCTTGCTTGTTTTCTCTGCCAAAAGAAGACCATGATGTAAAAATGGATTGGATCATCACAGAGCAAAATGCCACGCGGTTCTAAAATTTTAAGTTAAGAAGGCTGATTATGAGAATATTATTTATTGGGGATATTATGGGACGCGCAGGGCGCGAAGCTTTGGAAAAGTACCTCCCCAAACTGAAAACCGATTTAAATGTCGATGTAGCCATTATCAATGGTGAGAATGCGGCGCACGGACGCGGCATTACCGAAAAATTCTGCAACCAGTTTTATGAATGGGGCGCGGATATCATCACCACGGGCAACCATGTCTGGGATCAGCGCGAAATTCTCAAATACATCACGCGTGATCCAAAATTATTACGCCCCGCCAACTTTCCGAAACCAGCAACGCCGGGAAATGGCTTTTACCTGCATGAATTATTGGATGGCCGAAAAATTCTGGTTGTGAACATGATGTGCCGCTTATTTATGGATCCGCTTGATGATCCGTTTGCGTGCATGGAAGATATTTTGTCAGAATATAAAATCGGCCTGAATTGTAATGCGATCTTTGTTGATCTGCATGGTGAGGCGACCTCTGAAAAAATGGCCTTTGGTCAACATTTTGCAGGAAGAATATCCGGCGTAGTTGGTACACACACCCATGTGCCAACCGCAGATGCCCACATTATGAATGGCGGCACAGCCTACATGACCGACGCTGGAATGACGGGGGACTACGACAGTGTGATTGGCATCAAAAAAGAAACCGCTATCACAAAGTTCACCCGCAAATTACCGGGAGAGCATTTCATTCCCGCCAGTGAGAATATGACATTATGTGGTGTTTTGATTGTCACCAGTGATAATACCGGAAAAGGCCAAGCCATTGCACCGGTACGCATCGGCGATACATTACATGAAACAATGCCTGATATTTAGATTAGATAATATCGTTATGCTTGCCGAAATAGCGCATACACGCACTATTTAGCTCATTAACCAGTTCTTCGCCCTGATCTCCGCCATCGCCCTTTATGCTGCTGGCGACAACGATTTTCATCGTGGTGTGGAAGGCAAGGGCAATATCAAGGGTTTCTTCATCAAGATTCTCGACCACTTCCATAAACTGCACAAAACGCTCGGCAATGCGCGTAATCAATGGGTAATGAAACATGCCGCCATTGGCCTTAAGCTGTACGCAGGGGAATAAGATGCGCGCAATAACGTCTTCTGAATTAGTAGGTTTATTCAGCGCAATGGCATAATCGATACCATCTTTCATTTGATTTAGATAAATTTCACCAAGGGGGCGAAAATCTTCGGTATGATTTTCAAGTAGCTTTTGAGCGCGCTCCAATACGGCATCCGCAAGCCCGCCGACGCCAACCTTGGCTTTCAACACATTTGGCGGCGTTATGAATTTCGCATTACGTAAAGGTTTTTGATTGTAGTGTTTAATATCCATTTTTTAACTACCTGAAATCTATATCTTCGATGTCAACATTATCGGCATTTTGAGCAATGTTTTTATCGTCTTGCTCATCCGTATGCCTACGCGATGGCCCATTATACTCTTCGGCCTTTGTGCGTCTGCGGTCGGGGCCAAAATATTCAACAGTCTTCACAAACTGGCGCGGCGATTCAATTATTTTTTGTAAGCGGCGGTAAAGATCACGTGAATTAAACGGCTTCACCATAAACTCCGTTATGCCTTCATCACGTGCACTTAAGACACGATGTTTCTCACTAAATCCTGTCATCAGGATAATGGGAACAAACTTGTTCGGGCTTTTGGGGTCGTTTCTGATCTTGTGGCTCAATTCCAAACCATCGCAGGGGGACATCATCCAATCCGTGATCACGAGATCAGGATTAAACAGGCAAAATTCCTTGAACGCTTCTTCACCATTAAGCGCGGTAATAATATTACCAACCCCAAATGACAACAGAACAGCTTTGATCAAGTTCATCATTGGCTGATTATCCTCAACCAAAAGAATTTGTATATTTTGTAAATTATAAGACATAAACGCTGTGCACTTTGTTTTATACGAGAGCTGCATCAAATTAAAGTTCATCATCTGAAAAAAGAAGATTTCGCACTTTTATTTAATCAACGCCCACCCTATAATTTTATTATCACTAAATAAATACAAAAAAGAGTAAATATATCATGGCAGGTCATTCCAAGTGGGCGAACATCAAGCACAGAAAAGGTAAAGCAGACGCACAACGGGCAAAACTTTTCTCAAAATTAGGGCGCGAAATTTATGTAGCAGCGAAGCTGGGGGGCGGCGATCCGGATATGAATCCGCGTTTACGCCTTGCCATATCAACAGCGCGCGGGCAATCGATGCCCAAGGATGGTATCGAGAAAAACATCCAAAAAGGTGTTGGCGGCGGCGAAGGTGAGAATTATGAAGAAATGCGCTACGAAGGGTATGGCATCGGCGGCGTTGCTGTAATTGTTGAGGCACTGACCGATAATAAGAACAGAACCGCAGCAGAAATCAGAACCGCATTCACAAAGGGCGGCGGTAATCTTGGTGAAACGGGCTGCGTTAATTTCATGTTTGACCGCGTTGGTGAAGTCGCTTACCCCGCAGACAAAGCCAGCGCCGAAGAAATGTTCGAATCAGCATTAGAAGCAGGCGCATCAAATGTCGAAAGCACCAGCGAATATCATGAGATCACATGTGAAGCGAATGACTTTGCCGCCGTACGCGACGCACTGGAAGGCAAGTATGGCGAGCCGGAGCGTCAGGGCTTAATCTGGAAACCCAATGTCATCAATGATGTGAATGAAGAGCAAGCATCCTCTATTTTGGAACTTATCGATATTTTAGAAGATAACGATGATGTGCAAAATGTAACGGCTAACTTTGATGTCAGTGATGAGATCATGGAAAAATTAAATGAATCCGGCGGCGCATAAAAGGAAACCCCCAATATGCGCATTCTCGGTATAGATCCCGGCCTACAGAAAACAGGATGGGGTGTTATCAGCCATTCCGGTAATGCTTTGCAATTTGTCGCCAGCGGCTTGATTCGCACCGATCCAAAAGCAACAATGTCACAAAGATTAGCGACATTGTATCACGGTATTATCGCCGTTATGGATGAATGGTCACCTGTCGAAAGCGCCATTGAGGAAACATTCGTCAATAAAAACCCCGCAAGCGCGCTAAAATTAGGGCAGGCAAGGGGGGTTTTACTTATGGCGCCTGCGATCAAAGGTCTATCCGTAGAAGAATATAGCGCAAATAAGGTCAAGAAATCAGTCGTAGGCAACGGTCACGCCGCCAAACAGCAAGTTGGCGCCATGATTAAAATGCTCCTGCCTGCCTGTGGAACGATTTCAGAAGATGAGGCTGACGCTCTTGCGGTGGCGATCACCCACGCGCATTATAGAACATTGAGTATTACTATATCGGGTGCAAAATCATGATCGGCAAACTATCGGGAATCATTGACAGTTTTGAGACAGATCATTTCATTTTGGATGTCGCGGGTGTTGGCTATTTAATCTATGCCAGCCGCCGCACACTTTCCTCCATTGGACAAGTCGGCGATGCGGCCTCCGTTTTAATCATCACCAATGTACGCGAAGACGCGATCACCCTGTACGGTTTTGCCGATGCGATTGAGCAACAATGGTTCAAATTGCTTACCTCCGTTCAAGGGGTGGGGGCGAAGGCGGGATTATCCATTCTTGCCGCATGTCCCGCCGATCAACTCGCCTTCGTGATTGCCTCGCAGGATAAAGCCGCACTAACACAAGCCGATGGCGTTGGCCCAAAACTAGCGACACGTATTTTGACCGAGTTAAAAGACAAAGCCGGAAAAATTGATATGAGCAGCGCGTCGCAAACTGCCCAAGGCGGCGCAGCAACAACGCCGGCATCCCCCGCCACAGAGTTGGTCGATCAAGACGCCGTTTCCGCCCTGACCAATTTAGGATACGCCGCGTCCGATGCCTATCGCGCCGTCCTCGCCGCGAAAGGGAAAGCCAATGACAATGATCAAAGCAATCTGCAAGTGCTCATTCGTCTTGCCTTGCAGGAGCTAAGCGCATGAATGGCTTTGCCGCGGAAAAAAATCCCGAATTAGAAAAAGTACAAAAAGAGGGCGAACCGCCGATTGAAAATTCGCTGCGCCCTTTGTCGATGGATGAATTTATCGGGCAAAAAGATTTACGCGATAACCTCACCATATTTATCCAAGCCGCCAAAGCGCGCAGCGATGCCATGGATCACGTCTTATTCTTTGGCCCGCCAGGACTTGGTAAAACAACCTTGGCGCAAATTGTTGCGAAGGAACTGGGCGTTGGCTTTCGTGCAACCTCTGGCCCTGTCATTGCAAAGTCGGGTGATCTGGCGGCTATCCTGACGAATTTACAGCCTAATGATGTTTTGTTCATTGATGAAATCCACCGCCTCAACCCTGCGGTAGAAGAGATTTTATATCCCGCGATGGAAGATCGTAAACTTGACCTTATTATCGGGGAAGGCCCCGCCGCGCGCTCTGTTCAAATTGAACTTGCGCCCTTTACACTGGTCGGTGCAACAACACGTAGCGGCCTGCTCACCAACCCGTTGCGTGATCGTTTTGGCATCCCGATGCGTCTGGAATTTTATGAGGCGGGAGAATTGGCGCTGATTGTTTTGCGTACGGCGCGCTTGCTAGGCATGCCCATCACAGAAGCCGCCGCACTGGAAATCGCAAAGCGTTCTCGCGGCACACCACGCATTGCAGGACGCCTCACACGCCGCGTCCGTGATTTCTTTGATGCCTCTGACCTGAAGGAAGTCGGACAAAAACTGGTTGATCAGGCCCTATCGCGACTGGATGTGGATTCATCTGGCTTGGATACGATGGATCGCAAATATCTGTCCTGTATTGCGGGGAATTATGGCGGCGGTCCTGTTGGTGTTGAAACACTCGCCGCCGCCTTATCAGAACAACGCGATATGATCGAAGATGTAATCGAACCTTATTTGATGCAACAAGGCTTGGTACAGCGCACACCGCGCGGGCGCATGATTTCCGCCAAGGGCTTTCAATATTTAGGCATCACGCCGCCTGCATCGCAAACAAAAGGGCAGATGGACTTACTAGAGGATTAGAGATTTGAAACATACTATTGATATCCGCGTTTATTATGAAGACACCGATGCCGGTGGCATTACTTACCACTCCAAATATTTAAATTTTGCAGAGCGCGGACGCACCGAATTTTTGCGTAATGTCGGCTTTCAAAACAGCGAAGTGCATAACGACCTTGGGGTTATGTTTGTTGTACGCAAAATCGATATTGATTATTTAATGACCGCAGGACTGGACGATTTTTTACAACTGGAAAGCAGCATAACCGAAATTAAAAACACCAGTTTTATTATGCAACAAACAGTTAAACGCGATGGCAATATCATCGCCGATATGCGCGTTGTGCTTGTGTGTGTCGATACGCAAACATATAAACCTGCAAGGCTGCCCGAAAAGATAAAAGAAGCTTTTCAGAACTCTCAGGAAACCGTAGAGTGAAATCGTTCGAATAACTTTATTCAAAGGATTTGGGCTTATTGTTCGTCTAACATCATAGAAACAGAAATGGAACACCACAAAGATGGCTATTGACGTCGTAGCAGAGAATATCGGAACAATCACCGCACATGATATGAGTGCGATCGCATTGTTCATGCAGGCCGACATTGTTGTAAAAACAGTGATGCTGATCTTAATTTTCGCATCATTCTGGAGTTGGTTAATCATCTTTCAAAAGCGCGGTATATTGTCAAAGCTCAACCGCCGCGCAGATCGCTTTGAGGATTCTTTTTGGTCAGGTGAACCGCTGGACAAAATCTACGCCCGCGTTAAGAAAAGCAAAGAAGACCCGATGCTGCGCACTTTTTCCGCAGGGATGGATGAATGGAAGGCCGGTATTGTCGGCGGTGTTCCGTCCAATCAAAGCTTGCAAGCGAGCCTGAAACAACGCGTCGAGCGTTCCATGAGTGTCGCCATTGGTCGTGAAATGAACCATCTGGAAAAGGGTATGACCTTTTTGGCGAGTGTTGCCTCCAGTGCGCCATTTATTGGCTTGTTCGGAACAGTTTGGGGGATTATGAACAGTTTTACCGCGATTGCGAGCACGAACAACACGTCACTGGCTGTTGTTGCCCCCGGTATTGCCGAGGCGCTCTTCGCAACGGCGATTGGTTTGGTTGCCGCTATTCCTGCGTCAATTGCCTATAACCTTTTATCAAACAGTTTGAATCGCTACGCCGACAGGTTAGAGGCCTTCACTGATGAATTTTCCGCGATCCTCTCACGTCATCTCGACTCGCACGATATCAGCATGAGCAGCACCAAAAAAACCGGAACAGCAGGATAATTAATCATGGGCGGTATATCAGGAGCACATAAAGGACGATCAAGAGGGCGCAGAACAGGTGGCCGTTTTCGTCCTATGGCGGAGATGAATGTCCTGCCGATGAATGATGTCATGCTGGTTTTGCTGGTCGTCTTCATGATTTCCGCACCCCTTATGACATCGGGCGTGCCAATTGATCTCCCAAACAGTAAGGCCAAAGTCATCAGGACAGAGGATAACAAACCGATTGAATTAACACTGGATAAGGAAGGCAAAGTCTATCTCGCCGACACAGAAGTTAAAAAGGGCGGGCTCGTCACAATCTTAAGCGCCACCTTAGAAGGCGATATGGAGCGCCGTATTTATGTGCGTGCGGATCAAGCCATAGAATACGGCCTTGTTATGGATGTTCTGGGGCAGCTTAACGCAGCAGGCTTTCACAAAGTTGCCCTTATCACGAAACCCAAGACCTAGTTCAAAACAATGAATGCAGCAGCGGTTAATAAAGATTACAGAACGGCACTTTACGCGCCCAACGTCACAAAACCGGCGATTATTTCGGCTGTGTTGCATATCGCTGTTTTTGTTTTAGCAACTGTCGGCATCCCTTATCTTTCCAAAGATATGGAGCCTGTCGATATGGTTGTGCCCGTTGAGTTATTTGATCCGTCAGAAATCATTGAAACAAACGCGCCCGATGAGCCGCAAAAAAGCGAAGAAGAAGACCTCGCCCCGCCGCCCATGCGTAAACCTCTTTACAATAATACAGAATCTATGCCTGATTTGGCGACGCCGGAAGAACCTGAATTAGAAGAGATCATCCCCGAAGAACCACCGAAAGAGGTCGCGCCCGATCCCTCCATCATCAAAACTCCGCCCAAGCCAAAAAGCAAACCCAAGCCACCAAAACGGCCGGAACCAGTGCAGGAAAAACCCAAAGAAACTGAAAAACCTGAACGCGACATGACCAGCTTGCTTAAAAGCTTAACCCCTGATGAACCGGAAGAAACACCGAACAAACAAAATGATGTCGGGCAGGGCAAAACATCACAAACAGGAAACGAATCACAGCAAATGACCAGTAGCGATCTGGTTGCCCTTGTGCGCGGCGTACAGCCATGCTGGAATGTGAATGCGGGCGGGCGTTACGCAGAAAACCTGATTGTGAAATTAAGGGTGCAGGTGAACCGCAACCGAACAGTGCGTGATGTGGCCGTCCTAGATCAGATGCGTTATATTGCTGACTCGCATTTTAAATCTGCCGCTGATGCTGCGCGATGGGCTTTATTAAACCCTCAATGCTCTACGCTGAATTTACCAGAAGACAAATATGAAACATGGAAAAGTTTTATTTTTGTATTCGATCCAAGCCAAATGTTATAGGCTTTTCGAAATTTGAATAAATAGGGACGAGATGACAATGAAATATTACGGCGTTTTTTATTATCTATTTGTGGTTTGTTTTTTTGTGGCGGCCCCTGTCCAAGCGCAGGAATTTGAAGCGCGCATTACAGAAGGCACGTTCAAACCGCGCCCCATTGCCATTTCATCGTTTCATCCCACAGAGATTCAACATCGCCAGTTGGCAGAAGATATTCCAAAAATCGTGCGCGATAATCTGGAGCGTTCTGGCCTGTTTCGTCCGGTCAATGAAAATGCCTTTGTGCAAACACCCGGCTCAATCTTTCAAGAGGGCGTCCGATTTCCTGAATGGCGTACAACTGGCGCCGAAACACTTGTGACAGGCAGCGTTCTCACTGATTCAGAAGGTAATACTCGCGTTGAGTTTCGCCTATGGGATGTCTTGTCAGAAAAACAACTTATCGGCATGGCCTATACCACGACACCAGACAACTGGCGTCGCATTGCACATATTATATCCGATGAAATCTACAAACGCCTTACAGGAGAGAACGGATATTTCGACACACGCATCGTTTATGTTTCGGAAAGCGGTTCACCTGAAAAACGCGTTAAACGCCTTTCGATTATGGATCAGGATGGTGCAAATCATAAATATTTAACCGATGGCAGCTATCTTGTTTTAACGCCGCGTTTTTCCCCCACAAGACAACAAATTACATATATGTCTTATCAGGGCGGCGTTCCACGCGTTTACCTCTATGACATCAATTCAGGATCACATACATTGCTCGGGAATTTCTCCGGCATGACGTTTGCGCCGCGCTTTTCACCTGATGGTCAAAAAGTTGTCTTCAGTATGGCTAAAAATGGTAACACGGATATCTATGTCATGGATCTGAACACGCGTAAGGCCACGCGTATGACCAGTGGCACAGCGATTGAAACATCACCATCTTACTCACCCGATGCCAGTCAGATTGTTTTTGAATCAGACCGCAGCGGCACGCAGCAGCTTTATATCATGAATGTCGATGGCTCAGGCATGAACCGCCTGACCTTTGGTAAAGGACGCTACAGCACGCCTGTTTGGTCACCGCGTGGGGATTTGATTGCCTTTACACGCATGTATCAGGGCAAGTTTTATATTGGTGTTATTCGCCCCAATGGGCAGGGCGAACGCCTGATCACAAACGCATATCACGTTGAGGGGCCAACATGGTCACCCAATGGCCGCGTTTTGGCATATTTTAAGGAAACACCATCAGGCAATACACGCACCGCGCGCCTATATACGATTGATATTACAGGATATAATGAACGCCTGCTCAAGACGCCACGTGATGGTTCTGACCCTGCTTGGTCACCACCTAATCCTTAATAGTTAGGTTTTAAATTTGTAATGGAATGGTGCGGAACATATCGATGACCTCGGTATAGATATCGCGCTTAAACGGCACAATCAAACCAAGCGTGTCAGGTAGGGCGACCCACTGCCAATCTGAAAACTCGGGCGGATCAAAAGCATTGAGATCAATATGCTCACTGCCGCCGGTAAAACGCGCCGCAACCCATGTTTGTTCTTGCCCGCGATAGCGACCATTCCATAGTTTTCGAACCATTTTATCAGGCAATTCATAACGCACCTTACGCTTCGCAATGGTTATAATTTCCGCATGATCCGTGCCGATTTCTTCTTTGAGCTCACGCATGGCCGTTTGCTCTACGCTCTCACCCTCATCGACGCCGCCCTGAGGCATCTGCCATGCGCCGGGCGTGTCGATGCGCTCCCCAACGAAAACATGCCCCTCATCGTTAAACAACGCAATACCAACACAAGGGCGATATAACAAACCTTCTCGATTAAGGGGCGTATTCATAAAATAATTTCCTGAACGTAAATTTAATGAGCATGTGTCTTATTCGGTTTTTCCACTGGGTGCGCAACTTGGTCACTTAAACTCAAACCGGATGGCGCATTATTATGACCGTTTTGTTCTTGCACATATCCACGCGATGGCAAATCATAAATAGCAGAAACAGGCGCAATCGTGTAATCAATCACACCTACTTTTTCAAGCCAGACCGATAGGTTTTTCAAAGCCTCAGGATAAGAAGGGACAACCGCCACGGCATAGCCTTGTTTCTTTGCGATATTTTCCAAAGCAGAAAAGGAATGATCACCCTTCATTTGAAACACATCAAGATCAGCGCGGATAAAAGGAGAGCCACGCATCAGCGCACTTTTCTCAATAAATCTAGGAGCATCAGGATTCTTTTCAAAAACCCCCAAACCGCGACCATAGAGCTCATCTGATATTTTTTTGTAATGCTCTTCCACTGGCATCATTGTCTCGTCAAGATACATACCGACACCGACATAGCCTAAAGCGCGTGCCAATGACCCATGAAGGGCTTCAATTTTTTCATTCAAATTCTGGTGATGGAACATCGTTCTTAATCCGGAATCGGGATATTTGTGACTTTGCACAGGAACATCCAACCAAACCTCATGCCCTTTTGCGCGTGCAAGCCTCACCCATTCCAAAGGCAAGGCGGCATATGGGGATAAAAGAAATGAAACTTCCGGCGGCAGAATATCTAGTGCCATTTGTGAGCTTTTTTCTGATAAACCAAAGTCCCGAACCATAAATGAGGTCACGTATTTCTGAGATTTATTTCCAAAGTCAAAATTCGTTTGATAGGCACGAAAACTCGTGAGCTGATCCTTTGCTCGAATGATCGGCAAACGACCAACATCCTCAAACTGCGAAAGACCATCTTCTAAATCTGCACCGGCATAGTACTTATTATTCGTCTCGGAATGTCCAAACGCGACGCCTTCTGTGATTTCCTCGGTTTCAGAAGCCATTGAATCTTCTAAAGCCTGTATCGTCGTCGCCGTATTTATATAGACATAAAGAAACATCAAAACATAAACACCCGCCACAACACTAAGTGATAAGGCGAGTGCTTTTTTATCTGACTGCCGGAGTAAACCAATAGATTTTTGACACTTTTCTATTCCTGCCTTTTTTAATTCAGCAACGTCGATTTTACTAAAATCCACGCGATTCTTAAGTGAATCCGGTATAGAAATGCCCATTTATTTCGTTGCCTCAGCTCTACCGTTTTCATAAAGTGATAAACCCGTCAAAAGGTCAACCGCACGGATCAATTGATAATCCTCTTTCTTCGGTTCGGCATCCTTTGCATCAGCATTCTTATTATCATTCGCTGGCGTTTTGACGTTCGGCTTTTTACCGTTATTTCTATCCAATGCACCCGGTAAATCAGCTTCACGCAAATGCTGAGATTCCAAAGATTTTACAGTTGACTGCTCTACAATAATGTCAGGCGTGATGCCTTTCGCCTGAATAGAACGCCCTGATGGGGTGTAGTAACGCGCCGTAGTCAAACGCATCGCGCCATTCCCAGGCAATGGCATCACGGTTTGAACCGAGCCTTTACCAAAGGACTGCGTCCCCATAATGATTGCGCGCTTATGATCTTGTAACGCACCCGCTACAATTTCAGAAGCAGAAGCAGAACCACCATTCACGAGTACAACCACAGGCAAGCCTTTGGCCATATCCCCCACCGTTGCATTGTTGCGCTCTGTATCTTCTTCATAACGCCCCCGTTGAGAAACGATTTCCCCCTTATCAAGGAACACATCCGATACTTCGATCGCCTGTGAGAGCAAACCACCCGGATTATTTCTAAGGTCAAGCACATAGCCAATCACGTTATTACCAAGCTCCTTCGATATGGCATCAATCGCATTGCGTACACCGGGGCCGGCCTTTTGACTGAATGATGTAATACGGACATAACCTACATTACCCTCTGTATGATAACGTACTGATTTAATTTGAATAACATCACGCACCAAGGTCACGTCAATTTGTTTATCTTCGCCCTTACGTGCGATTGAAAGATCAATCGTTGAACCGACTTTACCGCGCATTTTATCCACGGCATCGCTGAGTGACATACCCATCACTGCATCTTCATCAATTTTCACAATATAATCGCCTGATTGGATACCAGCGCGGAAAGCAGGGGTATCATCAATGGGAGACACAACCTTAACCAAGCCATTTTCCATTGTAACCTCAATACCAAGGCCACCAAACTCACCGCTTGTTTCTACGCGCATATCCTTGAAGCTCTCTTCACTGAGATAGCTTGAATGCGGGTCAAGGCTCGACAGCATACCGTTCAGCGCATATTCGATCAATTGTTTATCATCAACCTCTTCAACATATTCTGCGCGAACACGTTCAAAAACATCACCAAACAAGCTTAATTGACGATATGTTTCGCTATAACCGTTTTCGGCTTTCTTATCAGTTTTAACTTTTTCATCCGCCCTAACATTCAGTGAAAAAACCACAATAACAAATGTTGCCAATAGCACTGAAAATTTACTTATTCTTTTCATAGTCTTACTGTCCTTAAAATTTCAAAAAAGTATTTTTATCCTAGGTCGGAAAATTTAACCGCGGGGTTTACGGGTGTTCCATTTTGTCTGAGCTCATAATAAAGCTTTGGGCGTGGAATTAAAGAAGAATCTGGCAACAAGCCAATAGGTTCACCAGATTTAACATGATCACCAATCGTGCCGTTAATTTTATCCAACCCAGCAATCAAGCTATGAAAGCCCTCAGCATGTTCAATAATGACAATATTGCCATAGCGTTTGAACGTACCCGCAAATTGAATTTTTCCGCCCATCGGCGCAATAACCAAGCCACCGGAACGCCCCTCTATTGTGATCCCTTTACTCTGCGCGCCGAGATCATCCTTACCATGATATCCGGTTCTGATTATGCCTGAAATCGGCAACTGCGCTTGCCCTGTATCATTCAATGGAATGTCAGGTTTTTTCCTGAAAATATTGGCTTGTTTTTGCCGTGTGATTTCTTTTTGTTCTTCTTGTTTAATATTCTTGACCAACTCCTCAAGGTTGTCCGCCTTGAGGGAGATATTCTGAATTGTAAGCTCACGCGCCTTCAGGTCACGATTGATTTTCGAATAAACCTGTTCCTTTTTATTTACCAAAGTTTGCAAATTAGCATTTTTCTTTTTCAACAAATTCGTTTCAGATTCCAATGCAACGCGCTCTATTTCCAATTCATTGGTGACACGCTGCAATGTTTCCAAATTATTTTTAAGTGTCTCCGCGTGCCGCTTCACCGAAGGAATAATATTTTCCATGAGTAAGGCACTTTGAGCAATTTTATAAGGGGAGTCGGGCTGCGCGAGGAGCGCTTGGGGGGGCGTTTTGCGAATACGCTCCAATATTAAAATCAACTTCACGATGGAAACGCGCTCATCTTTTAATGTGGTTTCAATGGCTTGTTTCTTTTTATGCAGGATATCAACACGCTGTTCTATATATTTAAGGCCATCTTCATTCTTGCGCACAGATGTTGCAGCCTCAACCAATTGCTTTTTGATATCACTGACTTCGTTATTGATCGTATCAATTTTTTGTTCGAGCGCTTTTTTCTGCGCTGTTTCTTCGGAGAGTTTATTTTTTACAGCTGCCAGTTCATCGCTCTTACTTTTGGCATAACCAGATGACGCGGAACAACACGAGATCACAAATACAGCGATGGCAATAAAACGAACAACGGACATAATACGTATTTCTAGTGATGCAGATATATTATTCCCTATGATAGGGATGACCAGCGAGAATCTGCTGACTTCTATATATTTGCTCCAAAAGCATCACACGCGCAAGGGCATGGGGCCAAGTTTGTTGACCAAAGCTCATTATTAAATCGCATTTCTGGCGTACGACCTGCGTTAAACCATCCGCACCACCAATAATAAATTGAATGTGGTTTTGCCCGTCATGGGCGAATTGCTCGAGCTTTTTGGATAAGGCAATAGATGAATAGGTTTTGCCTTTTTCATCCAAGGCAATAACAACAGACTGATTGTTGATATGTTTCATGATTTTATCCGCTTCGTCATTTTGACATTTCTGCGGATTGGTATGTTTTGATTCCAGATCAATGATATTCAAAGGCCAGTTGATACGCTTTTCATACATCGCGATCAAATCAGCAAAAGCATTGTTTTTGATATGCGCTATGCAAATAACATCTATTTTAAGCACAGGGGAAGCCTTGCCTTAAAGAGGGGGAGGGTTTCTCTATGCGAGAACTTGGTCGCTTACAATGTCCAATGTTGGGTGCTCGCACCACATTTTTTCGATATTGTAAAAATCACGCACTTCGGGACGGAAAAGATGCACAATGGCGTCACCGGCATCAAGCACAACCCAATCACATTGACCAAGTCCTTCCACCCTTACTTCCTGAACGTTTTTCAGGTGAAGGCGTTCTTTCAATTTCCGAGCCAATGCGCCAACGTGACGCGACGACGTTCCTGTCGCAATAATCATGTAATCCGCCAAGCCTGAACCATCAGACAACGGCACACATAAAATATTTTCAGCTTTGTCCGAATCGAGGGACTTCACAATAAGATCCTTCATTTCAGACGGTTTCAAAAAACTATCTTCGTGATAAGTAATAATGGCGTTTTCTCCTTTTTTTGCATCAAAATGCAATGCTCTAAACACAAAAAAGCCAAACCAAACGGCTTAGCTTCTATCACCAGTCGTATTACTACGACGTTTTGCAATTTTATGAAAGCTCCCTATGACGCTTTTTATATACAAATCGTCACCCGGCTCTTTCTACAAGAAATATTTCTCAACAATCTCATACTGCCATTATACGATTTTTTGACCATACTGGGAAGATAATTCACTGTATGCAGCGCAGTATAATAATTTAAGTTACTGAAATAGCGTTGTTTTTGTTGCGAATTTCTGTTGATGAAATATTTATCATCTTCTTCTGTAGCAGCCAATATGACGTATTCGTGTCCAGCGGCAGACGCCCGCCATGATCAACAATAATATGCTTTTGCGTCGATAACATACGCAGCGGACACTGCTTCATCAGGTTCACAGGCGGATAGCGCGTGACATGCACCATGCACATTTCATTTAAGAAGCGTTTCCAATGATTCCAGAGATGGAAATTATGGGCATTATCCATGCCTGTAATCCATGCAAACTTCGTCGCAGGAAAATTCTTTTTTAAAATCTTGATCGAGGCATAGCTGTATGTCGTGTCAAACGTGCTTTCGATGCCTGTGACGATGATTTTTGGATTAATATTGATTTCACGTGATAAGCGGACGCGCTCTTCTAGTGGTAATAAATCACGCTTTGATTTTAATGGGTTTTGCGGTGTAACCAACCACCAAACAGCATCAAGCTCCAACGCCTTCAAAGCCATGTTTGAAATATGAACATGCCCCGCATGTGGTGGGTTAAACGATCCGCCCAATATGCCAATACGCATGTTTTTCCAACGCTGCGTATTTAAAAGAGACGGCTCGGAAAAAAGGGACATCGGGCTTAAACCTTTGAACGACGTTATTTCGGCCTGATTTGACCATTACCACGCACCATATATTTATAGGTGCAAAGCTGTTCCAGACCAACGGGGCCGCGCGCGTGCATTTTGCCCGTCGCAATACCAATTTCTGCGCCCATACCAAATTCACCGCCATCTGCAAATTGCGTTGAAGCATTATGCATGACGATACCGCTATCGACATTCTTTAAGAAATAGTCGGCGGCGCTTTGATCTTCGGTCAGGATACTATCGGTATGATGCGATCCGTGGTGGTTAATGTGCTCAACGGCGGCTTGAACATCATCAACATATTTACAGCTCAATTTAGCATCCAAATATTCTGTTCCCCAATCGTCGGCAACGGCCGCCTTCACACGTGAATTAAGTCTACAGATATCCGCATCACCAACAATTTGGCATCCGGCGTTTAATAAATCATCCAAAATTTCTGTTGTTAAGGTCTTATCGACTTTGCGATCAATCAACAACGTTTCCATCGCTCCGCAAACACCTGTACGGCGCATTTTCGCATTCAAGGTCACATCGCGGGCAACGTCTTCGCGCGCACTGTCATGGACGTATATGTGACATACACCTTCAAGGTGACCAAAGACGGGCATACGTGCCTCATTCATCACGCGTTCAATCAAACCATGACCACCACGCGGAATCATAACATCAATATAATCACTCGCCGCCAGCATCGCCCCAACTGCGGCGCGATCACTGATCGGGATCATAGATACACATGCCTTAGGCAAATCATGCTCTTCAAGGCTGGATTGGATAATCTTATGCAACGCCAAAGAGCTGTGCAAACTTTCCGAGCCACCGCGCAGAATCACGGCGTTATGAGATTTCAAACATAAAATAGACGCATCAACCGTAACATTCGGGCGCGATTCATAAATCATCCCAAGAACACCGATAGGGCAGGACACACGTTGAATATTTAAACCATTCGGACGATTTTGTTCCCAGAGCACTTTTCCGGTAGGGTCATCCAACGCCAAAACTACGTTAACACCCTGTGCAATGCCCTCAATACGTTCTTTGGTCAAGGTTAAACGGTCAATAAGCGCGGCGCTTAAGCCTTTTTGCTCTGCTGCGGCGAGATCCTTGGCATTGCTTTCAATAATATCTTTGGATTTCTCAATCAGGCGCAGCGATATAGTCTTCAGAGCCTGATTAATAACAGATGTCGGCGTCAGCGATAATATTCGGCTGGCATTTTTAGCTTCACGACCAAGGTCGTTTACAATTTCTTGTGGAGAGGACTGTGACGCGATGGCCTGTGACATTACCTGATTCTTGCTCTGTTAGATTTCAAATATTAGTGGATATTGGCTTCAATACCCACTATTGCATCTTCAACTAACTTTGCATTGGTCTTTTTGTCAAGTTTTTCAATGATGATCTGGCGTGTTGCGTTCATCGCCAACTCTGCTGCGTGCGCCTGAATTTCATTGATTGCGTTCTGCTTCATACGCTCTAAACGATCTTCAAGCTGTACCTCGCGGCGTTTCATAACAGCGTCAAGATCCGCTTCTGCTTTTTCCTTGAACTGATGCGCACTTTCACGCGCTGTCTTTAGAATTTTTTCTGATTCTTGAACGGCATCTCGATGCTTGCGCTGATATTGTGCAAGCATTTCCTGCGCTTCAACACGCAAGTTTTCTGCTTCTTCAAGGTCTTTTTTGATCTGCTCAATACGACCATCAAGCAAAGCATTAAATGCAGGCACACCAAATTTAAACAAAATGCCGGCAAAAATCACAAAAGAAAAAAGATACCAAATATGTGAATCCTGTAGAAGTTCCATATAACTTTCCCCTTATGCCGCTTTCTTTACTGATTTATCAACGAGCGATTCAACAACCGATTTTGCATATTTTACATCGACTTTAACGCCAATGATTTTCTCGGCAGATTCTTTTGCAACTTCGGCAGCAACATCGCTCATTTCTTCCATCGCTTTTTTACGAGCATTCTCGATACTTTTTTCGAGATCACGCATTTGTTTTACAGCATGTGCCTGAAAATCAACGGAATATGTTTCGGATTTTTCCTTGATCGCATGCTCCGCCGAGGTATACAGGCTAGACGATTCTTCACGTGCACCCGTTAGGCTTTCTTCATACGATTTTTGAACAGCAGCAACTTCTTCTTTTAAGCGCTCTGCAGAATCAAGGTCATTTCCAATACGCTCAGCGCGATTTTCAATTGTTCCTGAAATCTCCGGCAAAGACTTTTTTGCAAAGAAGAAATACATGATAATAAACACAACAATCAGCCAGAAAATCTGACTTGGGAATGTTGTTGAATCAAGCTGAGGTAATCCGCCGGATTTTTCATGGTGACCAGCACCATGCTCACTGTCACTCCCGCCCGCCGCTAAAGCGTGGGCAGAACTAACACAAAGTAGAAAAGCCGAAACGGATAGTTTCTTAAGCATCTTTTTTCCTTCTTCACAAATGACTAACGGATTAGCCTTAGCTAGCAAGAAGAAATGCGGCAAGACCGATTGGAATAATACCAAGAGCTTCAACGAACGCGACAACCATAAAGAACTTTTCATCAAGCATCTTTTTGGTTTCCGGGTTGCGTGCAACCGCATTGTTATATGAAGCGAAATACATACCCAAACCTAAGGCAGAACCGAGAGCAGGTAAGGCTACTAATCCACCAGCTATAGCTTTTGCAGCTTCTATTTCCATTTACTTTTTCCTTTTTACTATTTGTTAAAACAACACTTCTTAAAAACACTCGCGATAATACATAGTTAGTGATGAAGTTCAACACTATCTTTTAAGTAAACGCATGCCAAAATTGCGAAAACATAAGCCTGAATAGCAGCAACCAACAGTTCAAACATCATCATAACAACGTTAAAAAGGGTAGGAAGCACACCAAGCACCACCATAACACCGCCGGCACTCGCCGCAGCAATCGCAAAACCAATAACAATCTTCAAAATCAGGTGTCCCGCCATCATGTTCGCAAACAAACGAACAGAGTGTGTGATAGGACGAACCATGAATGAAATCACTTCAAGTGGCACAATGAACGGGATCAACCACCAAGGAATGCCAGCAGGCAAAAACATAGAGAAAAACTTAAGCCCGTGATTGCGCACGCCAAAAGCAATGCTCATCACAAATACAAGAACTGCCAACACTGTCGTTACAATAAGGTGCGATGTGTATGTAAAAGAATAGGGCAAAAGTCCCAAGACATTCCCCATCAAAATAAAGATAAACAGCGTAAAGATGAAGGGGAAGTACGCCCTTCCTTTTTTGCCGATATGTTCATTGACCATTTTACTGACAAATTCGTAGAGCACTTCTGCGCTCATCTGCAATCTGCCGGGGATCATTTCATTTTTGCGCATTGCAATAGAGAGGAACATGCTTGAAAGAAGAGCACCGATAACCATCCATAACGAAGAGTTCGTAAAGGAAATGTCGTAACCAGCAATCTGAAACTCTGCGATCGGCTGTATAACAAACTGATGAATTGGGCTGGCCACTGTTCTTTATTCTCCGTTACTCGTGTTTATTAAAATTTTCATGTTTGTAGCGTATTTGAATCTGTTTATCAATGGGATTTGGCGTAGTTATTCATTTTTTTTTGTTATAGCATTCGCGCGATACACACCGCTTACAAATCCCATAATGATAAAAAAGATCATAGCCAGCGGCGCACTGGAACAATATTTATCAATAAAGAAGCCAAGAATCCCACCTGCAATGACATTACCTAAGAACACAGAGGCCGCACGTTTCCCGCGTTTTGACTCCTCTGACTCTTCCGCAGGAACGCCGTATTGCTGCGTTTTATACTCTTTTTCATCGCGCCGTGCGTCTTTTATACGCTCATCCAAAGACGCTACTTTTTCCTGAATTTCTTTTTCTAAATCATCTGACATTTACGCAACCTTTTGATCAATAAATTCAAATGATTTTTGCAGATCGACAGAAACAAGCTGCGAAACGCCTTTTTCAGACATCGTCACACCATATAGCCGATCCATACGCGCCATTGTTAAACGGTGGTGCGTTACCACCAAAAAGCGTGTTTCACCGCGTTCTGATATTTCATCCAGCAGATCACAAACGCGATCAACGTTCGCATCATCAAGCGCGGCGTCAATCTCATCCAGAACGCAAATAGGCGACGGGTTGGTTAAAAACATACCGAAGATCAAGGCAATAGAGGTCAAAGTCTGCTCCCCCCCTGATAGCAAAGACAAAGATTGTAGTGATTTTCCCGGAGGCTGCGCATAAATTTCAAGCCCTGCGCCTAAGGGGTCATCCGAATCAATCAATTCAAGATATGCTTTTCCGCCCGCAAATAAACGCGAGAATAAATGTTGGAAATGCGCATTCACATGTTCAAACGCGGCAACCAAGCGTTCGCGCGCTTCTTTATTGATTTTGTTAATCGCGCCGCGCAATTCTTCAATCGCCTGAATCAGGTCATTACGTTCATGTAATAAGCCACCAAGCTCTGTTTCAATCTCTGTCGCTTCTTCTTCGGCGCGCAAGTTAACGGGACCAATCGAATCACGCTCTCTTACCAAACTTTCATTTTGCTGCTTTAATTTTGGTAAATCCTGCGTTCCGTATGCCACCAAATCAATTGTAGTATGTTGCACAAGATCTTTGGGGTGCATGCCTTGCTTTTCTTCGACGGCATGTTCCATGTCCGCAATTTGGTCATTGATAGAAGAAAGTAACGCCTGTGTGTGCGCTCTTTTTTCGCGCATACCGCCAAGAATGTTTTCGGCTTCTTTTAAGGCCTTATTGGTAACAGACACATCCGTTTCACACGTCGCCAAGCGTTCGCTGGCTTGTGTTTTTTCGGATTCTAATGTTGCGATTTGATCAAGCATCTCTTGCGTATTATTACGGCGTGCAATCGGGTTGCTCTCAAGCGTGTTCAGTTTTTCGCTTAAATCAGCGTGGCGTTTTTCCAGCTGCTTTAAATGTTCTTTTGCGCGTATATTTCTGTTTTTCAATGATAAGCGTTCATCCGCAATCGCCTGAATACGGGCGCGGCGCGTATTGCGCCCTTGTGAAAATAAATCAAAATCACGAACGGCTTCTTGATATTGTTCTTTAAGACGATCTAATTGCGCTTTTACATCGTTTATAACGTCTTCATTTTTATCGCCTGAATTTTGACTTTGCACCAACGCCGCCAACGCATGTTTGTCACTATCCAAGACATCCTCAACCGACTGCAAATCTTCTTTGATATTACTGATTTGTTCATCATAGCGTTTTTGGTCGGCTTCAATACGCATATTTTTATCTTTAAGCTGTTGCAGCTTAGGGCGTAAGGCATTCAGTTTTTGCTCAGTTGTTCTAATCTCTTCATTCAAATCGACCAGCTTGCCTTTTGCCTCATTATGCTCCAGCGTGGCCGTATCCATACGCTCTTTTGCCTGATCTAATTCTGCCTGAACGACATCTTTTTGTTTGTCCAGCGCGCTTTGTTTATTTTTCTGCTCCAAATAAACGGAATGGCGATCTGTAGCTGTATCTTGAATAAAATAACCATCCCAACGCCAATATGCACCATCACCAGAAACCAAAGACTGCCCCGGCTTTAGTGTTTTGGATAGCGCCTGACCATCGTCACGCGAGGCGACGTAGCCAATATACGACAACGCCAAGTGCAAAGCCTCCGGCGCCTTGACGAAGGAGAGCATTGGTTTGATATCTTTACCAAAGTCTGGCGCAGGCGCATCTGCGCTCATCGCTTGCCAATAGGTTGGTGCATGCGCATCAAGCGAAGCGAGTAGGGAGTCCCCCAAGGCGCGCGACAAGGCCTTTTCAAAGCCGGCATCAGGCATAACGTGATCGAGAACAGATTCAAACTCTTCATCCGCATCTGCGCTAAAAAACTGTTCTAAGACAGATATCTCCGCGGAAACATGGGCGTATTCTTTTTCGACCTCTGATAATTGGGTGCGCGCTTCGTCTATTTTCGCTTCGTGATTTTGGATATCATCGCGCACATTATCCTGCGTTTCTTTCAGGGATTGAAGTTGCGTTTCATATTGCACGGCTTCGCTCTCAACGGCTTTAATATCCTTGAATGTTTGCTCACTGATAACGCAGGCCTCGCGCTCTGCTGACATAGTGTCATAGCGTTCCTGCAAGGTTTCTTTGCGCTGTTCATAGCGTTCAATTTGATTACGCAAGCTTTCAAGGCGCGCCGTATTGGCCGCAGCATCTTCTTTGAGCGCGCTATAATGCTCCTCAATGCCAATTAATTTGACTTTCAAATCATCTGATTTTTGACGTTTTTCCGTATGCAGCGTTTCATCACGTTCTTGTTCATCGATCAGAATTTTATATTCTTCTTCAATCTTACCAAGCATCGTGCTGGTTTCCTCCAGCGTGTGATCTTCATGCTGGCGGTCTATTGATGTTTGGTGCAACTGCGTTTTGGCTTCTTGCAGATCATTTTTATAGCGTTTTAATTCATCTTCAATACGCTGGAAATCGAGCTTATGTTTTTGCAATGTTGCAGAAAGTTCAGCTTCTTTTTTGCGAAGAGGGGGCAGTTCCTCAATTTGTGTGTTTTGAGTTCTCGTCAACTGACTAACCGTTGTGAGATTTTCCGCAACGCTTGATTCTGCTTCGGCGAAATTGCCTTTGAATTCTTTTTGTTTTTCAACAAGCACGAGCCATTCCAGATAGATAACAGCCAATTCTATTTGTCTGATCTGGGCGCTGAGGTTTTTGTACTTGGTGGCTTGGCGTGCTTGACGTTTCAGGGAATTGAGCCGTCCCTCCATACTGCCGAGGATATCATCAACGCGGATCAGGTTCGTATCCGCACCTTTTAATCTTAATTCTGCTTCGTGCCTGCGCGCATATAAACCTGCAATCCCTGCAGACTCTTCCAGCACAAGACGCCGATCATGCGGTTTGGCATTGATCATGCGCGCAACATGCCCCTGCGATACCATAGAAGGGGAGTTCGCGCCTGTGATCGTGTCGGCAAACAACATTTGCACATCACGCGCACGCACAGATTTTCCGTTTATACGATAGCCGGAGCCTTTGTCTTTTTCGATTTTGCGGCTGATTTCGATTTCATCAGATTTATTATAAGCGGCAGGGGCCTTATATGTGCTGTTATCCAGCAGGAGCGATACCTCAGCAAAGTTACGGGCGCTGCGTTTATCTGTGCCGGCGAAGATCACGTCTTCCATACCGCCGCCACGCATCCGCTTTGCAGAGCTTTCCCCCATGATCCAGCGCAGGGCTTCTACTAAATTCGATTTACCACAACCATTTGGCCCGACAATACCATTCAGACCAGTTCCGATTTCTAGTTCTGTCTTATCGACGAACGACTTAAAGCCGTTCAGTCGAAGTTTGGTAAATTGGATCATTTAAATTTAGTTACTCTTCAAAAGAAGAAAGAGGGCATTACTGCCCTGCTTTCCGTAGTTCTGCATCCAACATGATTTTGATCTCAAAATAAGGGGATAGCGCGCTAACCGGCTTTCCGTCATTTATGATAATCGTCGGTGTGCCTTGCACGCCTTTTCTCTCATAGGCATTACGACCATTAAGAGCGATATTTTCCTGCAATTCCTTACTATCCAGACATTGCTGTAGATATTCGTCGCTTGCGCCAGTCAATTTGGCGTTCTGCTTCAAATAATCAATATAGTTTGGAAGTTTTTTCCAGTCTTCTTGGTTCTTGAAGATAAACTGAACAAACTTGAAATATGAATCTGTCGGTACACAACGCGTAAGCGCACCAATCATCACATCCGCACCGCTTAATGGGAAATCATCATAGATAAGGTAGGCTTTACCAGTATCAAGATATTCTTCCTTCAGCTTGTCAAACACCTCATTGTGAAATTTTGCACAATGCGGACATGTAAATGAACTATGCTCACTGATCTTTATGGGGGCATTCACATCACCATAGATACGTGGCTTAGATGCTTTTACAACATCAAGTGTTTCATCTTCAACAACTGCAGCACTTTGGGGGTTAACTTCCGTTGTTTCCTCAGACGTTGCGGCATCGGCGTCACTTGACGTTTCTTCACCAGCAGCCGTTTCAATCGGAGCAGGGGATTCAACTTCATCAACCACATCATTAGCTTTAGCATCACTTAAGGCTTTATCCATCGCTGCTTGAATGTCCTCATAAGGAGAAACACCGGACAGTTTATTTCCATCAATAATGATTGTCGGCGTACCTTTAACGGTTTTCTCGTCATACGCCTTCTTTGCGCGCATCGCGATGGCTTTTTTCAGCTCTGCGCTTTCGGCACATTTTTCGACTTGATCTGCATCCGCACCAGCCGCAACAGCATTTTTCTTCATTGTTTCCACGTAATCATCTGATCCACTCCAATCATCTTGTGTTTCAAAAACACCTTGAATGAAAGTAAAATAGCCTTCACCGGGGACACAACGTGCAATCGCGCCAATTGTCACATCTGTCGGATTTCTAGGGAAATCATCATAAACAAGATAGGCCTTGCCTGTGTCGATATAATCCGCTTTGATTTTCTTAAAATTACTCTCGTGATATGTCGCACAATGCGGGCATGTGAAAGAGCTATATTCACTAATCTTAACAGGAGCATTTGCATCACCCAGAATACGCGGGGTTGCTAACTCTTCAATATTGAGTTCGCCCGAAATCTGAGTATCACCAGCTTCATTGTCAGTCAGAACAATATCCAAATAGTTTTTTGATTGTTGATGGTAAATCCACGCGCCGGAAAGGCCAACCAACAGTAAAACCAACAATAAAATAATACCAACAGGTGATTTTTTCTTTTCTATCTCTTGTGAGTCAGAATCAGACATAGTTTATGCTCCATAAGTTTAAAAGATGTTCACATAGCATACTTAAATGGCACAAAAGTCAAGAATTCCTCGACCTTTTGCGCTATTTTTTTCCACATAGGAAACGCGCTGATCACCGCTTCATTACTTGGTTGCGACAAATAAGAGATCAATACGGTTATCCGCTTTATTCTGCTCATCTTGTCCCATTGCGGTTAGTTTTAACCGCCAAGGTTCTATGTCTTGTTTGAGTAAAAAGCTTCGCACTTCTAACGCGCGCGCTAAAGACCTGCGCACATCGCTGCCGGCCTGATTGTCTTCCGTTGTGGCATAGGCATGGATTTCCATGCGCAAATCAGGATGGGTTCGGAACATATTGATCGCATGATCTTTTAGAAATTGTTCCAACGCAGCATCAAGGTCTATTTGATCCGGACGCATGGCAAAACTGATCAAGGCTCTTTCGTCCGAGCCAAGATCAGTATTTTCCTGATTACCTATTGATGTATTTGAATTCGGTTTGTGCGCTGGCACAGGGATCACCGCACGAGCCGAAGCCATCCCCATAAGTTTAGGGCGCTTTTTGGGAATCGGAATTGAGTCAGCAGCCGCATAAACAGCAAACGGAAAAAACATATGTAACGCAGCTATAAAAAGGATTGTTCGTTTTGTTTTATTGATAAAGTTCAAAACATCCTCTCTTTCTTTTAAAGCGACATCATGCCTTTTTTAAAATCTTCCCAAGGTCATCGAACAAACGCTCATTCGCCGCAAGGATATTGCCCGTATTAACAGGATTATGGCGAATATCATCAAGATCAGAAATAAAGCCACCGGATTCTTTTACAATAATAATCCCTGCCGCAACGTCCCATGCATGCAAGTCACGTTCCCAGAAACCATCACAGCGACCAGCGGCAACGTAAGCCAAGTCAAGCGCAGCAGCGCCAAAACGACGCAATGAAAAACCGACATCCTGCACAGCATTATATTCGTTCATAAACTGCTTTCTTTTATCGGCGGCGCGTCTTGGCGCACCTGTCGCAATCATCGCACTTTCGGCTGTATCACGCCCTGAAACACGAAGGCGGCGGCGGCGCATGAATGCTCCCTTACCTTTTTCCGCATGAAAGACTTCATCTTTAACAGGATCATGAATAAGGCCTGCAATAATCTCACCCTTATGCTCCAACCCAATGGATATCGCCCAATGCGGAATACCATGTAGAAAATTTGTTGTGCCGTCCAAAGGATCAATAATCCAACGGAATTCAGAGTCATTGCCCGCGACTTCGCCGCTTTCTTCCATCAGAAAGCTATAATCAGGGCGCGCCTTTTTAAGCTCTTCAAAAATAATTTCTTCCGAGCGTCGATCCGCAGCAGACACAAAGTCACCAGGGCCTTTCCTTGATACTTGAAGGTGCTCAACTTCGTTAAAATCGCGCAATAAAGAACGCGCAGCTTTTTCACTGGCACGCATCATAACATTCATAACAGGCGTACTCACGACCATAATCTTATCCTTGTTTTATATATTATTATTGAGGTTTACTTAACCCTTGTAACGTTCGACATACGTGCCGACACCGTCCTCAAGTTTGATAACGATCTTTGTTCCCGATTCAACATGCGGCGGAACCATAACTTTTTCATTATTTTCCAAAATAGCAGGTTTATATGATGTTGTTGCGGTTTGCCCTTTGACGACTGGCTCGGCTTCGATAATTTCCATGACGATCCGATCAGGCAAAGCAAAACCAAGAGGCTCCCCCTCATGAATTTCAACAACGATAATCATACCGTCTTGAAGAAACGCAGCTTGCGTGCCCATTTCTTCTTTTGTCACTGTTATCTGATCGTATGTTTCATTATTCATCAACACAACATCATCACCGGCAAAGTATAAGAACTGGTGATCAATCTGCTCTAGGCGTACGCGCTCAACCGTTTCTTGCGTACGAAAACGGACGTTGTCTTTATTGCCTGTTCGAATATCGCGCATTTCGACCTGCGCAACAGAAGCGCCCTTACCAGGTTGCTGTATTTCGTTTTTTACAACAACGCAGAGCTTGCCGTTATATTCGATCACGTTGCCGGATCTTAAAGTGATGGCGTTTACTTTCATTATTTCTTATCCGTTAAAATTGCTTTTCCCAAGGATTCAAGTTTTTCTTTTATATCAGGATCTTCAATTTGATCCAGTACCTCTGATAGATATTTTTTTTCACCGCCCGTCAAGGGTTGCTTGATTTTTTTAGCAACAACTTCGCTTTGTGCTAATTCAGATACGACAAAACGAATGTCTTTAATCCAATCATCACCGAACAACGCATTGATACGCTCCAGAATAAGCCCTTTTTGATAATTCAAAATTGTCGCATTAGACGCCGACGTCGCTATATCCAGCAAAGCATAGGGCTTTTTCTCTTTCCCTGCTTTACGATAGTGAATTTTTAACGGCTGCGCTTTATCCGCAAGACCTTCACCCATAATTTCCGTCCATTGATTCACAAGACGGCCTAGTGCAATATACTTTCTGCTAAAGTTTTTTGAGGCAACTCGTGATGTGGCTTCTGACAGGGGGCGCATTTAATGCTCTAAGGTAAAAAGTTCTCAATGGTTTCTCATAACACAGTTCCCCATAAAAACACAGATAACGCCGCTATTTTTCGTAAAAAAATGCTGGGCTGGTATGATCGTCATAGGCGGGTATTACCGTGGCGCACACTGCCAGATGAGCACGCAAATCCCTATCATGTGTGGCTTTCGGAAATTATGTTACAGCAAACCACCGTTCAGGCCGTTATTCCGTATTTTTTGAAATTCACCGAGAAATGGCCAAATATAGAGACGCTTGCCAATGCTGATAACGATGATGTGATGAGTAATTGGGCGGGCTTGGGCTATTATGCCCGCGCACGAAATTTGCACAAATGCGCCCAAACAATCGTTTTAGAATATCAGGGACATTTTCCGTCTGATGAGCACGCCTTAAAAGCTTTACCCGGAATAGGGGACTATACCGCCGCCGCCATTCGCTCCATCGCTTTCGATAAACCCGCAACCGTTGTTGATGGTAATGTAGAGCGCATCATGGCGCGCTATCATGCAGTTGAAGAGCCTGTACCTGCAGGCAAAAAAACACTAAAAAAGCATGCGCATTTTTATGCAGATAATCAACCGGAGCGTTGCAGCGATTACGCGCAAAGCCTTATGGATTTAGGCGCAACGATATGTACACCAAAATCGCCTGCATGCGCACTATGCCCGATCAATGATGGGTGCATAGCCTATGCAAACAAAGCCGCCGACCTTTACCCAAAACGGGAAAAGAAACAAACAAAACCAAAGCGCCTTGGCTACGTTTATTGGGTTACTAATAACAAAGGGGACGTACTCCTCCATAAAAGGCCTGAAAAAGGTTTGCTTGGTGGGATGTACGGCTTACCGACAACACCTTGGATAGAAACCGAACAGGAGATCAGGCACCTAGATATATTTGACGAGGATACTTTAAAGAAAACAAATCATATAATCACGCATGTCTTTACACATTTTCACCTGACCCTTGATATTTACAGCCTTTCCACTAACCTTAAAATAGAGCAAGAAGAATATGCATGGCACGATTTATCACTGGACCAATCTCCCAGCTTGCCGACAACTTTTGAAAAAGTGCGTAAAATCATGTTGTAAAACAAATGTTTCAGACTTGATGTTTTAACCCTTTATCTCATATAATGTTTTACATGAATTCCAAGGGGTATCGATGAAAATCAAAACGCTTACGTCGTATTTAATCTTATTTATTTTCTGTTTTACATCCTTAGCTGCGGTGCATTCTTACGCACAGCCATCAGACGATGCTGAAAGCTTCGACTATATGCTCAAAAATTATTCCGATAAACTTCGCAGGTTTGATGACGGGCCGGGTGCAAAAAGAAAAAGCAATAACCCAGATAAGACACCAAGCCGTTATATATATGAAACCCCGACCGTAAAGGCTCTATCTCACCTATATTGGGCCGTAAACATGTACAAGGTCGAAGATGATGAAGCTGTTGATGAATTTATGCGCATCAATGAATGTGATATATACAAAAACTTTCATTCGGATGAAGTTGAATGGCAGGATATCCGAAATGCTACGCGCGACTTTCTGATAGAGAATAAAGAGGACTTTCCCACACGCTTTGAGTTCGTCATGCCCTTGCAGCTTGGTGACTATAATGAAAAACGCGGCGCTTTTGAAATACAAAAAGGCTTCCAAATCAATTCATTAAGACGCTTTGAACTTTTTGCATCCGACCTGCGTACCGCAGAGGCACGCGCATGTTCAAGAGACCACCTTATCGCCTCTGGTTACCCTAGGGTTATTGTTCTTGAATTTAGTAGACCGTTTAACCTTGTATACATTCCCACAAAGCAAGATTTAGCACTATCCTATATCAAGCGTAAACTTGATTTCATGAAAAACAACTATGACCCGAGAGGGCACTCAAAAGACCTTATGTATAAATTGCGTAAAGCCTACCTTGTGATTAAAGTCAAAATATTCACATACGGTAAGTTTTTGGGATTGAACTATTACAAACTACCAATGGTTCAAATGATGGGCGTTTTGGAAGGGTATGAAGTTTATGAAGATGCCAATAAAGAACATTTATTTTACGCTCAGAACTACGTAACCAACCAGAAAAAGGGTAAGCTGGATGAAAGATTGACGCCGCAATACGAGTTTTTGCGTAAGAAATCATCTAACAAAGGTATGTTGCACTAAGACAACATCTTATTGCCGTATAATCTCTATACCCACAGCACCGCACTCTTGAAAAATGTCCGGTTTTTCAACCTTCACAGACACAGATAAAACGTTCTTATCCAATAGGCATGCCTCAGCGATACGCTCTGCAAATGTCTCAAGCAAATCAAAATGCTGTTCATCCGCAATGTCTTTTATACGCAGCACAACATGCTCATAGGATACTACATCATTAATACTATTAAGTCGTTTACCTTCATTACTCGGCACAGCCATAGCAATATTGATCACAACACGTTGTTTGTCTTGGCGTTCATTATCGTAAATACCAACGGACATATTCAGCGTGAGATCACGAATAAAAACCGTATCTGTGTGTGTGTCTTGATTTTTATGCATGCCCTTGCTCTGCGCGTATCTGGGCACGCAAATGATCTATCGGCAATGACTTGCGCCCATCTTTATAATGCCAGAAGGTCCAGCCGTTGCAGGACGGTGCATCTTGAACAGCAGCGCCGACTTTATGAATAGAACCGCGCATTGTATCGACGCGGTTTTGCGTGATGATAGACCCATCGGCGTGAACCGTGGCTTTGTGCCTCTTTTTTGAATCCATCAAGACCGTACCAGGCTCAAGCAAGCCACGTTCCACCAATGAACCAAACGGCACACGCGGTAATTCACGCTTCGGTTTTGTCTCAACAAGGTTTTCTTTTAAGGGTACAATCGCATCAATGCGCTCTTTTGCAAATGCTGCATATGTTTCATCACGCTCCAGCCCAATAAAGGAGCGCCCCAATTTCTTAGCCACCGCGCCGGTCGTTCCCGTTCCGAAAAACGGATCAAGAACGGTATCACCTTTGCGCGTCGAAGCCATAAGAACACGATGGAGCAGGGACTCTGGCTTTTGCGTTGGATGCGCTTTCTTACCATCCTCACCTTTCAAGCGTTCACTGCCCGTACAAAGCGGAAGGTACCAATCACTACGCATCTGCAAATCTTCGTTCAAAGACTTCATCGCATCATAATTGAAATAATATTTTGATTTTTCTGATTTAGACGCCCAGATCAATGTTTCATGAGCATTGGTAAAGCGGCGACCACGGAAATTAGGCATTGGATTAGATTTACGCCAGATCACGTCATTTAATATCCAAAACCCCATATCTTGAAGAATATAACCCAAGCGGAAAATATTGTGATAACTACCAATCACCCAAATTGATCCGTCAGGCGTCAGCGTGTCACGCGCAGCAGAGAGCCACTCCCGCGTAAAGTCATCATATACTTTCAAACTATCAAATTGATCCCAGTCATTATCAACGGCATCAACTTTTGAATTATTCGGGCGGTGCAAATCACCACCAAGTTGAAGGTTATATGGCGGGTCAGCAAAAATACAATCCACGGATTCCTTGGGAAGAGCCTTCATATGCTCTACACAATCACCGATTAGAATTGAGCCTGTGGATATATTATTTTTTTGACTCGACATTTCATATTCCTTTTTTATTTTGAAATCGAATCATGAGTTATTACGGACTCGCGGTCAAGAAAAAATGTAAAAAATATGTGTGGAGTCAGAATGTTATATAAATTTCTTGATGTAACCCGTTGTTACGACTCAAGAATTTTTCGAACAGGCGCAAAGCTGCGTCGATGGTGCGGAGTCACGCCGTGAACCAACAAAGCTTGCCTATGTTCCGCTGTCGGATACCCTGCGTTGCGTTCCCAGCCATAATGCGGGTGCTCATTGGCGAGTTTACGCATAATGCGGTCACGATAGACCTTGGCAATGATGGAGGCCGCGGCGATGCTCTTCGATTTTTGATCACCCTTCACAACAGCAACAGCATGCGAGCATAGATCCGGCGTTTTATTACCATCAACCAAAGCATGCGTAATACCGGAAATCTGATCATGCGCATTTTTCATGGCGGTTAAGGACGCTTGCAAAATATTACTCTCATCAATTTCCAGTGGCGAGAGCGCACTAATCGCATAGGGGAAATGCGCCGTAATCTGTTTGAACAATTCTTCGCGCTTTACGGGGGAGACTTTTTTACTATCTGCAATCGCCGCTACAAAATCGAGGCTGCGCTTATCTCGGGGAATAACAACGCACGCCGCAACAACAGGCCCTGCCAACGGGCCGCGACCGACTTCGTCCAAGCCACACACGACGCCGTCATATTGATCTTCGAGCGAAAAATCAGCCATAGGACTATCCGTTCAGGCTCTTACTCGCGATTTCGAAAATATCCGGTGCGATATCCTTAATATCAAGAATGTCGCTCAGCGCTTGTTTCAATAACGCCTGACGGTCAGGGGTATATCTACGCCATTCGCGCATTGGCGTTAAAAGACGCGCCGCTATTTGCGGGTTGATTGTATTCAATTCAATCACAGCGTCACGCAAGAAGGCATAGCCCGAACCATCCGCCGCATGGAAACATGCCGGATTATTCATGGCAAAGGCCGCATAGAGCGAACGCACACGATTAGGATTCTTAATGTTGAAATCCTTATGTGTTTTCAAAATATTGAGTTTTTCAACTGTGTCAGACAAGGGTGACGTCGCCTGAAGAGAGAACCATTTATCAATCACAAGCGGATAAGATTGATAGCGTTCATAAAAATCGTCGAAAACTTCGTCGCGTTCCGGGTTGGTGTTCGCTGCCAATGACGACAATGCAGCAACGCGGTCAGTCATATTATTAGCCGTAAAATAATGCTCCTTCGCATATTTCGCACAGCCCGTGCCATGTGTCGAGGTTAGAACAGACAACGCCGCATTCCTAAGGGAGCGTTTGGCAATCGCGTCTGCATCAACAGAAAATGCACCGCTTTGCTCATTGGCTTTATAAATCTTTTGTAAATTTGATTTATGCGTGCGCTTTAACGCAGCCAACAAAAACTCTCTTGCCTTATGGATCGCAACGGGGTCGACGTTCTGCCTTTGTTGGATAATCGTTGCCACATCGGGGAGCGTCATGGCGCGCGCAAGCAAGGCTCTATCGCTGCCGGATAAATCATCTTTAAGTGCATCGGTGTAAATCTCGCCATAGCCTTGTAAGAACATCTCAGGCACTTCCGGTTTTTCGCCTTGCTCGATTTTATCGGTGAGCATATTCAGCATTTTTGCATGTAATATGCGCCCCGATTCCCATCGGTTGAAACCGTCATACACTTCATTTTGTGTCAGAAATATATAATCCGCATCACTAAGATTTGTTTTCAGTTTTACAGGTGCGGAAAAGCCGCGCATCACAGATGGCACAGGGCGCGAGGCAATATTTTCAAATGTAAATTCCTGCGCGCTTTGCGTGAAATTCAAAATTTCAGTGCCAATTAAATCCGCGCCGTCTTCCCCGATCAATCCCAATGCGATTGGAATAACCATCGGCTTTTTGTTGCTCTGATTGGGTGTGTCAGGGGTTTGCTGCGTTAATTTAACGGTGTAGGTCTGGCTCGACGCATCATAAGCGCCCTCAAATGTTACCTCAGGCGTACCGGCTTGCTCATACCATAGACGGAATTGTGATAAATCAACGCCGCTGGCATCTTCCATCGCTTTTACAAAATCATCACACGTAACGGCTTGACCGTCATGGCGTTCAAAATAAAGGTCTGTGCCTTTACGGTATTTTTCAGCGCCTAAAATTGTACGCATCATACGAATAACTTCTGCGCCTTTTTCATACACCGTCATCGTATAAAAATTATTGATTTCAATGTAATTATCAGGGCGGATGGGATGGGAAAGGGGAGATGCATCCTCAGCAAACTGAAAACGGCGCAAATGCGTAACATCATCAATGCGCTGTACATCACGTGAATGCGTATCGGCAGAAAATTCCTGATCACGAAAAACGGTCAAACCTTCTTTAAGGGAAAGCTGGAACCAATCGCGGCACGTCACGCGGTTACCGCTCCAATTGTGGAAATATTCATGCGCAATCACGCCCTCAACGCGCATAAAGTCACTATCCGTTGCTGTTTCTTGCTGAGCGAGGACAAGCGCCGTATTGAAAATATTAAGGGATTTATTTTCCATCGCGCCCATATTGAAATCGCTCACCGCGACAATATTGAAAATATCGAGATCGTATTCGAGGCCGTACACTTCCTCATCCCACGTCATTGAGCGTTTCAAGCTATCCATCGCGTGGGCGCACTGGCCCTCATCCCCATGGCGGACGTAAATGTATAAATCAACTTCGCGCCCCGATGCGGTGATAAATGTGTCATGAATATGCGTCAGATCACCCGCGACGAGCGCAAACAAATAGCAAGGCTTTGGGTGCGGGTCTTCCCATATGGTGAAATGGCGATCTTCTCCAGCTTCACCGCCATCCGTGCGGTTACCATTGGATAACAGCACAGGGTATTTTTTATCGGCTTCGATACGCACCGTAAACGTCGTTAGAACATCAGGGCGGTCTGGATAATAGGTAATATGTCGGAAACCTTCGGCTTCACACTGGGTACAATATGTACCGCCAGAATTATACAACCCTTCTAAGCGTGTGTTTGTCTCGGGATATATTTGGGTTTGGATTTCCAGCGTAAACTGATCCGCAGAGCAGGGAATCGTCAGCGTTTCTTCTGTTCGCTGATAATCAGAAATCGCCGCACCATCGACTGTAACATTGAGCAGCTCTAACGCCTCACCATTCAATATGATTTCACCGCTCGATTTATTCACACGATTGATCTGACTTTTTGCCGTTACAATCGTATAGCCATCATGAATATCAAAGTTTAATTCAAAACTTTCGATTTCAAACGGGTAGGGGGTGTAATCTTTGAGGAATATGGTTTTAGGCGTATCTGTTCGCATTGCTCGCTCTTTTTTTGATTCGTTTATAACCAAATGATGAAGCAAAAACGCACAGAAGCAAAGGGGGCAAAATGATTTACCCTTCGATCACCATATCATTGCGATGGATCAATTCATTGCGCCCGATATAGCCAAGGATTTCGTGGATATCCTTACTGTTTCTGCCGATAATCTTAAGAGCATCATGGACGTTATAAGCACTCACGCCCATGCCGATTTTATGACCGACAGAATTTAAAATCTCAACAACATCGCCGCGGTCAAACTTTCCTTCAACAAAGCTAACGCCAATAGGAAGGAGGCTCTTGCCATTATTTAAAGCAGCCAACGCACCATCATCAACAGTAACCCTGCCTTTAGGGCTCATATGCGCGCCAAGCCATATCTTACGAGCATTGTTATCGCATTCTTGCGCGATGAATAAAGAGGAACGCTTGGACGGGTTATTATAAATATGCGCCAAGGCGTTGTCTTCGCGCCCATCCGTAATCACAAGATGAATACCGGCCTTTGTTGCAGACAGAGCAGCTTCGATTTTACTTTTCATACCGCCTGTACTTAAACCGGGAATCGCATCACCCGCCATTGTGACATGCTCGTCCGTGATTTTCTCAATAATAGGAAAATGCACAGCGTCAGGATTCTTATCAGGGTTATCCGTATATAAACCGTCAGCAGTAGAGAGAAGCACGACCGTGTCAGAAAAGATCATTTGCGCCACTCTGACACTTAAACGATCATTATCACCAAAGCGGATCTCGCCCGTGGATACCGTGTCGTTTTCGTTGATCACAGGCACAATCCCTGCATCAAGAAGCGTATGGAGTGTTTCGCGTGCATTGAGGTTCATGCGACGGTTCTCTGTTTCACTCATCGTCAAAAGAACCTGCGCCGCGTCAATATTATATTTTGCCAAAGCCTGAAAATAGCCATTAAACACATGATATTGCCCAACGGAGGAGGCGGCTTGTTTCTGCGCGAGGGGAATATTTTTTGGTGGCATATCAATAGGAATGCCGAGTGCTTTACGCCCCAGAGCGACGCTGCCCGATGACACAATCACAACCTTTTTGCCGTTTTGCATCAATGTGTACACATCATGCGCCAAAGCATCCATCCAAGACTGATTGATATTTTCTTGGTCTTTACCCAAAACAAGAACGGAACCGATTTTAACAACAACCAGTGAACTATCACTCAATACGGATTGGGTCGATAACGTTGTCATGGTTCGAATGATACCTCTTCTACACCTTCGTTGTATTTTTCTTTATACACGATTTGGGCGAGCAGATAGAGAATATCTTTTGTATTTTCACCTGATACGGCCGACATCACATGAACTTTTTCACCGATGGCATCTTCCAAAGTTTTGGCCTGATCCTGCGCAAGTTCAGCGCCCAGAGCGTCCGCTTTGTTCAAAACAATCACTTCCTGCTTATCCTGCAAATCCGCGCCATATTCCGTTAATTCATGACGAATTGTTTTATAGGCATCAATCAAATCATCCTGCGTCGAATCAATAATATGCAACAATACGGATGTGCGCTCTACATGACCAAGAAAACGATCCCCCAGACCGTGCCCCTCATGCGCGCCTTCAATCAAGCCAGGAATATCCGCAATAACAAAATCACGATCACCCGCCTTAACAACCCCAAGATTCGGGTGCAGCGTCGTAAAGGGGTAGTCCGCAATTTTAGGTGTTGCGTTAGAACACGCAGCCAAAAATGTTGATTTCCCTGCATTCGGCAAGCCAACCAACCCAACGTCAGCAATCAGTTTCAAGCGCAGCCATACAGCAACCTCTTGCCCCGGCCAGCCCGGTGTAAATTTACGCGGCGCTTGGTTGGTTGAGCTTTTATAATGTGCATTACCACAGCCGCCATCGCCGCCTTTTAAAAACTTCAGGCGCTGTCCCGGTACGACAAGGTCCGCAAGAACCGTTTCTTTATCTTCATCCAGAATCTCTGTTCCCACAGGAACGCGGATAACACAATCGTCACCACCGGCACCTGTTTTATTTCGGCCCGAACCATTACGTCCCGGTTCGGCTTTGAAATGCTGCTGATATCTGAAATCAATCAAGGTATTGAGCGTTTCAAACACCTCAAAATAAACATCGCCGCCCTTACCGCCATTTCCGCCATCGGGGCCGCCATATTCTACATATTTCTCACGGCGAAAAGAAACGCAGCCCGGGCCGCCTTTACCGCTTTGAATATATATTTTTGCTTGATCCAGAAATTTCATTTAACCTAATCTTCCATAGAAAAAAGGGGATACACGTTCCCCTTTATAAATCTTATTGTTTCTTTAAAGAAAGCTTATTCCGCAGCTTGTGCAACCGTACCGTCATTTGCCGGAACGATATTCACGACCGCTTGATCGCCTTTGCCTCTTGTAAACAAAACTTGTCCATCAAGAAGTGCGAAAATTGTGTGGTCTTTACCCAAGCCAACATTTTTACCCGGCTTCCATTTTGTGCCGCGTTGACGAACAATAATGTTACCAGCAAGAACTTCTTCACCACCGTAGCGTTTCACACCAAGACGACGACCAATCGAATCGCGTCCGTTTCTGGAACTACCACCTGCTTTTTTATGTGCCATAATCTTTTCTCCTGAATTTTATTCGCTTACGCCGCTTTAATATTTGTAATTTGAATCATTGTCAGATCCTGACGATGACCTTTTTTACGACGGTAATTTTGGCGACGTTTCTTCTTGAATATCGTGATTTTAGGGCCGCGTGTCTGGGCAACAACCGTTGCTTCCACTGTAGCACCCTTGATCAAAGGCTCACCAATTGTTGATTTCTTACCATCAGCAACCATCAACACTTCATCCAGTGTCACTTTATCGCCTTCTGCACCTTCTAGCTTTTCAACAAGAAGTTTATCGTCTTTTTGAACTTTATACTGTTTTCCACCAGTTTTTATGACTGCAAACATCGCACTTAATTCCGTTTTTTTATATTTAATTTTGCCCGAAGGCACATCGCACGTCTTTTACGCTCTGAGCGATGGTAATAATCATATTCCAACAGGGGTGTCAAGAAATATCGTGCCGATTGTTACACGTTTTCATGTGAAACGCATCCAAATAAAAAATAAAATCGCATTATCTATAAAAATCCATAACAAATTATTCGCGTTTTTCGAGTGCATTAATCCAATTACCCTTGGTCACAAATAATTTTTATGATACTTAACTTTCGCATAAGTTAAAATAAAACCACGGCGAATATATTATTATGAAGATCACAAAGTTTCTACCCGTCCTAATCGCACTCCTTACTTTTATTGCATGGCCTGTTCTGGCTTCAAGCGGTGATACAGAGGGCACAACAGGCAATTTGAATGTCGGCTTACACTGGGGGGGCATTCTTTGTATTGCGATCTTTATTTTATCTTATGCCGCTGTATTAGCAGAAGAATTCACGCATATGCGTAAATCCAAACCCGTTATGCTTGGCGCAGGGCTTATCTGGATTGTCATCGCATTTATTGCGCCTCAATATGGTGTTGATAAGCAAGGTATTCACACCGCCATTTTCCACGGTCTTGAAGAATATGCCAGCTTAATGCTCTTCCTTTTGGCTGCAATGACCTACATCAGCGCATTGGAAAATCGTAATGTTTTTGCTTATATCCGAATGAAGCTTGTTTTATCGGGTATGAGCTTACGCCAACTTTTCTGGGCAACCGGCTTTTTTGCATTCTTCCTTTCACCCATCGCAGATAACCTGACGACAGCATTGGTTATGGGAACCGTAATCATGGCCGTGGGCCGATCAAACGCGCGTTTTATCACGCTAGGCTGTGTAAACGTGGTCTGCGCAGCAAATGCAGGCGGGGCGTTCAGCCCCTTTGGTGATATCACGACACTCATGGTGTGGCAGGCCGGAAACGTCACATTCTTTGAATTCTTTGATCTGTTTATACCGTCACTTGTATGCTTCGTCGTACCTGCGATTATGATGACCTTTTTCATTCCCAAAGAGCAGCCGGAAACAATTGGCGAACGCATTGAGATGAAGCAGGGCGCAAAGCTTATTGTTGTACTTGGTTTCGGAACCATTGGCCTTGCTGTAACCCTAGAACAAACGCTAGGTCTCCCGCCTTTTGTCGGCATGATGACAGGGCTATCTGTCCTGATGATTACGGCATGGCTTATACGTAGAACAACGTTGATTTCGAAAGAAAAGGATCATGATTTCGATATTCTGCACAATGTTGCCTCCGCAGAATGGGATACGCTTTTCTTTTTCTTTGGGGTTATTTTCAGTGTTGGCGGCTTGGGCTATCTCGGTTACCTGGAAATCATGTCGACGACCATGTACACAGGCTGGGGGCCAAGTGCGACCAACATATTCTTGGGGATCATGTCTGCCTTAATTGACAACATCCCTGTCATGTTTGCCGTATTAACCATGAACCCCGAAATGGATCACTTCCAGTGGCTTTTGGTTACGCTGACAACGGGCGTAGGGGGAAGCATCCTTTCTATCGGTTCGGCAGCTGGTGTAGCTCTTATGGGCGTTGCACGTGGTTACTATACGTTCTTCTCGCACCTCAAATGGGCACCTTTCGTGATTGTCGGATATATCGCAGCCATCGCCACGCATTTTTACATGAACAGTCACCTTATAGGCACGACTTCAATGGCGATGTAATGTGATTTAATTCAGGGCGGGGTTACCACTCCAGAAGTACCAGCCCAGACCAATCAGGAACAAGGCATTACCGTATAAGGCATGCTCTACTGTGACCAACGCCAAAGAACGCGTCTTTGAATATGTGTGCGCAAAGATCAATCCGGCAATAAAGCTCAATGTTGGCGCAATCCAATTAATATAAAGCATGTGCGCAAACGCAAAAACCAATGCGCTGACGATAATACGGGCGCGCGGCGTTGTGAAATAGCGACGATAGCGATGAAAAATAAAGCTACAGAAAATAAGCTCTTGCGGCAAAGCAGAGAGAAGCGGGTAGGCCGTAAAAATAACAATCATCGCAAAGGGGCGCTCATAAGCCATAGAGAAAAGGCGTGAGGGCTCATAAAGATACAAAAACAACACCATACAAACACACGCGAAAAGCCACCGCGGTATAATCATTTTCATACTGGTTTTGTTAACCGATTTCCATTTCCAAATATCCTTGGCAAACCGTTCATCACCCTTAATAAAAAGGTGATAAGCACAATACGCTGCCGCGCTCCATAGAAAGAAAAACATAAACTTTCCATAGTGGTTCACGATTATAAAGCTGGGAAGTGCAATACACAGGATCAAAAACTCTGCAACCAACAGAAAGTTGTAGGTCTTTTTTACAATTAGTTTTTCATCTGTAACCATTCAAAATCATAGCATAAGATGCTCTTTTCTAACCATAAAAAGATTTACATCTTCATCGCTTAACAAATTGCTTTTCGATATTTTTTGGTCTATAAACCGCATATTATGGTCGCATTACCAAAGATAAACAGACACAAAACCCATCGCGTCACCGTACGCAACGTTGCCATTGGTGGCAATGCACCTGTTGTCGTTCAATCCATGACCAATACCGACACAGCGGATGTTGAGAAAACATTCGCGCAAGTTAAGCAGCTTTTTCTGGCTGGCTCTGAAATTGTCCGCGTCACCGTCAATAATGATGCTGCGGCTTTGGCCGTTGCCAAACTCCGTGAGCGCCTCGACAAAGAGGGGCTGGACGTGCCTTTGGTCGGGTGTTTTCATTATAACGGGCACACACTTTTGAATGATCATCCTTCCTTGGCTGAAAGCTTAGACAAATACCGCATTAACCCCGGTAATGTCGGTTTCGGCAAAAAACGTGATTCTCAATATGAACAAATGATTGAAAAGGCCGTTCAATATAAAAAAGCGGTGCGCATCGGCGTAAACTGGGGCAGCCTCGATCAAGCCCTTGCCATGAAGCTCATGGATGAAAATGCCAAACGTGACGTGCCGCTACCCTCTGATAATGTTATGCGCGAAACACTTGTTCAGTCCGCGCTTATCAGTGCGAAGAAGGCAGAAGATATCGGCCTGAGCGCCAATCAAATTATTCTCTCTGCAAAGGTCAGCCGCGTTCAGGATTTAATTGCCGTTTATACCGCGCTGGCAGAGCGCTGCGACTATGCTTTGCATTTGGGCCTAACCGAAGCGGGTATGGCATCCAAAGGCATCGTTGCCACGGCGTTGGGGGAGGGGATTTTGTTACAGCAGGGAATCGGTGACACAATCCGCGCATCCCTAACACCCGAACCAAACGGCGATCGCACGATAGAGGTGCGCGTCTGTCAGGAAATTCTACAATCATTAAATATCCGCTCCTTCATGCCAGAGGTAAGCGCCTGCCCGGGATGCGGACGCACAACCAGCACATTCTTTCAAGAACTCGCGCAGGATATACAACGCTATCTCGATGTGAAAATGCCCGTTTGGGCCGATCAATATGCAGGCGTGGAAACGATGAAGGTTGCCGTCATGGGTTGTATTGTCAACGGCCCGGGCGAAAGCAAACACGCCGATATCGGCATCAGTTTACCGGGCACAGGGGAAGCGCCCGTGGCGCCTGTCTTTACGGATGGCAAAAAAAGCCATACATTACGCGGTGAAAATATTGCGAATGAATTTAAAGATCTTGTTGAACAATACGTTAAACGAAGATTCTCTAAAAAAGCAGCTTAACAATAAATAACAAAAAAGGAGTATTATTCATGCTTATTGGCGTCCCAAAAGAAATAAAAACTTTGGAATACCGTGTCGGGTTGGTTCCTTCCTCTGTCAAAGAACTCACATCACGTGGACATAGCGTTCTCATCGAGACAAATGCCGGTCTTGGTATTAATTTCACAGATAAAGATTATGAAGAAGCCGGTGCGAAAATTGTTGGGACGGCGAAAGAGATATTTGATAAATCAGAAATGATCATCAAAGTTAAAGAACCGCAAGCGCAAGAATGCGCGATGCTACAAGAAGATCAAATCTTGTTCACATATCTACATTTAGCCGCTGATGCCCCACAAGCCAAACAATTGATTGAATCAGGCTGCGTTGCTATTGCATACGAAACCGTCACAGGGCCAAACGGTCACGGACTTCCTTTGCTGGAGCCAATGAGCGAGATTGCAGGGCGTCTGTCTGTACAAGTGGGAGCTTACTACTTGCAAAAGCATATGGGCGGCTTAGGACGTCTGGTTGGCGGCGTGCCGGGTGTAAAACCAGCCGAGATTTTAATTCTTGGCGGCGGCGTCGCAGGATTCCATGCTGCGCAAATGGCCACGGGTCTTGGTGCTAATGTTACAATTTTGGAACGCTCCAATCCGCGTATGCGCTTCCTTGATGAATATTTCCATGGCCGCGCCAATATCGTTTATTCCAATCTGGATATTCTGGAGCGTGAAGTTATGAACGCAGACCTCGTGATCGGCGCTGTTTTAATCCCCGGAGCATCTGCACCAAAATTAATTCGCAAAGACATGCTGCCCACTATGAAAAAAGGCGCTGTTATCGTCGATATTGCGATTGATCAAGGCGGCTGTTTTGAAACAAGCAAACCAACGACACATGACAACCCAACCTACGTGATTGACGATGTTGTGCATTATTGCGTTGCCAATATGCCTGGCGCCGTACCGCTAACTTCTGCATTGGCACTGAATCATTCCGTTCTACCTTATGCACTTCGCTTGGCTGATCAGGGATGGAAAAATGCGCTAGAAGGTGATTCTAATTTCTTGAACGGTCTGAATATTTGTCAGGGGAAAGTAACAAATGAAGCCGTTGCGCAATCGCTTAATCTTGATTTTGCCCCTGCAAAAACGTGTTTAGCGGCGTAGAGGTATATTTTTTGGATTTTTGTGAACATCGTGCTTGACGAAACAAAGGCTCGGTGATATCAAAATCCCCATCTTAAATGCGCGGGTGTAGCTCAGTTGGTTAGAGCGCCGCCCTGTCACGGCGGAGGCCGCGAGTTCAAGTCTCGTCACTCGCGCCATTTGAGATCAAGAAGAAAAAATAAAAATATCCGGTCTTTATGGTCGGATTTTTTTTATGTTCGATTTCTTTTAAATAAATTCTTGAAAAGTAAGGCCAAAAGGTATTTTCTTTGCGGTGCTAAGCTGTTAAAACAGTCATAGAATTTAAGTCTTTGAAAATCATTTGAGAAAATCAACATGGCTCCGCAAGAATTACTGATCGAATATTTACCCATCCTTGTTTTTATGGTGATTGCAGGCGGTATATCGCTGGCGATGATTTTGGGTTCTTTGTTGGTTGGTGTGCGCAAGCCTGATGCGGAAAAGCTCTCTGCCTATGAATGTGGATTTGACGCGTTTTCTGATGCCAGAAATAAATTTGACGTTCGGTTTTATCTCGTCACACTCCTGTTCATTATTTTTGATCTTGAGATTGCCTTTCTATTCCCATGGGCTATAACACTTGGAAAGATCGGCGCATTCGGCTTTTGGTCAATGATTACATTCCTCAGCGTCTTAACCGTTGGCTTTATCTATGAATGGAAGAAGGGCGGCCTCGAATGGGAATAAGACTGCGCGCTCTGGTATAAAGGTTACATAAAATGGGTCATGACAAAAAAATCATAGAGGCACCTGCCTACGGACTTGATTCCGGCAAGTTTCTTTCGCCTGCATCACAGCAGGATATTCTGCCCGCTGCTCTATCCAAAACATTGGATGAAAAGGGTTTCATCTTAACAAATGCAGATCGTTTATTTGACTGGGCGCGCACAGGCTCTTTATGGCCGATGACGTTTGGTCTGGCGTGCTGCGCTGTTGAAATGATCCACGCCTATATGAGCCGCTACGACCTTGACCGTTTTGGTATTATTCCGCGTCCGTCACCACGTCAATCTGATGTGATGATTGTTGCGGGTACACTCACCAATAAAATGGCACCGGCCTTGCGCCGTGTCTACGACCAGATGCCTGAGCCACGTTGGGTTGTTTCAATGGGTTCTTGCGCGAATGGCGGCGGTTATTACCATTATTCCTATTCCGTCGTACGCGGTTGCGATCGTATCGTGCCTGTTGATATTTACATCCCCGGCTGCCCGCCAACTGCGGAGGGTATGATTTACGGTCTGATGCAACTTCAGAAAAAAATCCAACGGGAGGATACGCGCATTGCCCGATGATTCCCTTTTAGATCTTGCTGAATATATCTCCGAAAAACTCGGCGGTCATGTTATTGAACATGGCTTTAAGGGCGAGGAATTCGAAATACAAGTGAAGCCAGACAGCATCATGGCTGTGCTACAGTTCTTGCGTGATGATCGTGAATGCGAATTTACAACGCTGATTGATTTATTTGGCGTTGACTACCCTAATCGTGCGGAGCGTTTTGAGGTTGTCTACACGCTGCTATCACTACGTCAAAATAACCGCGCACGCGTCAAAATATCAATCGAAGACGAACAAATCGTCCCAAGTGTCACCAGCTTGTTCAGCTCTGCTTTGTGGTATGAACGCGAAACATGGGATATGTACGGCATTTTATTTTCCGGCAACCCTGATTTGCGCCGCATCCTTACGGATTATGGTTTTGAAGGCCACCCACAACGCAAAGACTTCCCCCTAACCGGATATGTCGAATTGCGTTATGATGAAGAGCAAAAGCGGGTAGTTTACGAACCTGTTCAACTCACACAAGATTTCCGCCGCTTTGATTTTGTAAGCCCATGGGAAGGCATGACAGACATGCAACTCCCCGGTGATGAAAAGGCCGCCATACCACCACATGGCTGGAAAAGCAGTGGCGAACAAGCTGCCGTGCTGAAAGAAACGCAAGAAGCCTTACAAGAGGAGGGTGCAGATCATGCCTCTGAAGGATAGAGTAGACACGCCCGATGTTATGATCGGCGAAGAAACACAGATCAAACCTTTCACAATGAATTTCGGGCCACAGCACCCTGCCGCGCATGGTGTGCTCCGCCTAGTCCTTGAGATGGAAGGCGAGATCGTAGAGCGCGCTGATCCGCATATCGGGCTTTTGCACCGTGGTACGGAAAAGCTGATCGAATATAAAACCTATACGCAAGCTGTCCCGTATTTTGACCGTCTTGATTATGTCGCCCCGATGAATCAGGAGCATGCATTTGCCCTTGCCACGGAAACCCTTCTGGGCATTACAGTGCCAAAGCGCGGGCAGTATATCCGCGTTTTATTCTGTGAGCTTGGCCGCGTTCTAAACCATATTTTGAACATCACCACATTCGCATTGGATGTTGGCGCGCTAACACCGGCTCTCTGGGGTTTTGAAGAACGCGAAAAAGGTATGGAGTTTTACGAGCGCGTTTGCGGCGCACGTCTGCATGCTAATTATTTCCGCCCCGGCGGCGTTGCGCAGGATATGCCTGCTGGTTTGGCTGAAGATATTTTAGAATGGTGTGATGGCCTTCCCAAATTCATTGCTGATCTGGAAAGCTTGCTTACTGAAAACCGTATTTTCAAACAACGTACAGTCGATATTGGTGTAGTAACACCTGATGAAGCGCAAGATTGGGGCTTTTCAGGCCCCATGCTGCGTGGTTCTGATATTGCATGGGACTTACGCAAAAGCCAGCCGTACGAGGTGTACGATGAAATGGACTTTGATATTCCTGTCGGAAAAACAGGCGATTGCTATGCACGCTATCTCGTACGCGTTGCAGAGATGTACGAATCCATTAAGATCATGAAACAAGCCATCGAAAAAATGCCTGATGGCTATGTGCGCACCAATGATTACAAAGTCACACCGCCGCCACGCGCGGAAATGAAAGATTCGATGGAAGCACTTATCCATCACTTTAAATTATTCACCGAAGGGTTTCACGTCCCTGCAGGCGAAACCTACGCCGCAGTCGAAGCACCAAAGGGAGAGTTTGGCGTCTATCTTGTCGCCGATGGATCAAACAAACCTTATCGCTGTCGCATTCGCGCTCCGGGCTTTGCACATTTACAGGCACTTGATTTCATGAGTAGAGGACATCAACTTGCTGACGCCGTATCAATTATCGGTTCGCTTGATATTGTTTTCGGAGAGATTGATCGGTAATTTATCATGTATTCAAAACCAAAATATAAAATACCAAGCAAAGACGCAAAGCTCACCATCTTGGGCGCTTTGTTTATTATCATACCAAGGGCTTTTGATTATTGTACCTGTGCGATCACGCATTTTAGTTACTGCGGCAATGTGTTCTATATTTTTGCCCGATTGGTTTTGACAATTATAGGACTCTTCTTAGTCTTTAGAGGTGTTAAAATAGGGTACGCATCCTTTAAAAATGCACAAAACGAAAACAATGATGAAAAAGACCAATGGGGCAAAGGTAAATGAAAAAACCGTTTGATTTAAATGCCGATTACCAGCCTGAGCATTTTGAATTCACAAAAGTGTATCAAGACCATGCACAAGAAGTCATAAAGCTTTATCCGGCTGGCAGGCAACAATCTGCCGTTATGCCGCTGCTCGATCTCGCGCAACGTCAAACCGCGCAAGACGGTGCAAAATCTAACCCGCCATATGGTGGATGGATTCCGCGCGCCGCAATGGATCACATTGCCGATATCCTGGACATGCCCAAAGTTAAGGTCTACGAGGTTGCGAGTTTTTACTCCATGTATAACACCGCGCCCGTTGGGCAATATCTTGTTCAATTTTGTACAACCACGCCTTGCTGGCTCTGCGGTTCAGGCGATATTGTGAAGGCAACAACAGACCATTTAGGTGTAGGCATGGGTGAAACCACCCCTGATGGCAAATTCAGCCTGATGGAAGTTGAATGTCTGGGCGCATGCGTTAATGCTCCTATGGTGCAAATCAATGATGATTTTTACGAGGACTTAACTCCCGAAAATATGCGGCAATTACTCAGCACTCTGGCAGAAGACATGAAGCCAACTATCGGCTCTCAAACGGGACGCAAAGCTTCTATGTCCGCGGCAGGTCCAACCACACTTAAGGACATTGCAAAGAAAGCAAAGGTAACCTGATGCACGAGATTCCAACTGATAAGTTAGCATTACAAGTGTGGTGGGCGCTAACGTGGCGCACAATCCCTTTGGCTATATTAGGCGGCATTGCCGTTGGCGTTGTTATTGGCGTTATTGTCGCTGTGATGCAGGCTGATAAAGATGCGGTGCAAATGCCTGCCACACTTGGCGGTGGTTTAGTTGGCCTCTTTATTACAGTAAAAGTCATAAAATACTTGATGACAAAAGGGTTCGGGGAATACAGATTAACAGTGGTGAAAAAATAAATGTTGGATGATAAAGACAGAATATTCACAAATCTTTATGGCTGGGAAAGCTTCTCTCTGAAAGAGGCTAAAAAGCGTGGTGACTGGGATAAAACGGCCAGCATCCTCAAAAAAGGCCGTGATGGAATCATTGATGAAATGAAAGCCTCAGGCTTACGCGGTCGCGGCGGAGCAGGTTTTCCCACAGGTTTAAAGTGGTCATTTATGCCTAAAGAATCTGATGGTCGCCCGCATTATCTGGTCATCAATGCCGATGAGTCAGAGCCTGGCACATGCAAGGATCGCGATATCTTGCGTAATGAACCACATAAATTGATTGAAGGCGCGCTGATTGCCGGCTTTGCCATGGGTGCACATGCTGCCTATATTTATGTGCGTGGCGAGTTCTACAATGAAAGCTCCAACCTTTGGAAAGCCATCCACGAAGCTTATGACACGGGCTTACTGGGTAAGAATGCTGCAAAATCGGGATGGGATTTTGATATTATTGTTCACCGTGGCGCAGGCGCATATATTTGCGGCGAAGAAACCGCGCTCATAGAATCCATCGAAGGCAAAAAAGGGCAACCGCGTAACAAGCCACCATTTCCTGCTATGGCTGGGTTATATTCTTGTCCGACGACTGTCAATAATGTTGAAACAATCGCTGTTGTACCAACCATTATGCGCCGCGGCGCAAAGTGGTTTGCTTCTCTTGGCCGTGATGAGAAAAACGCAGGGACGAAGCTCTTCTGCATTTCAGGTCATGTTGAAAACCCGTGTAATGTCGAAGAGGTCATGGGCATTCCCTTAAAAGACCTCATTGAAAAACATTGCGGCGGCGTACGCGGTGGTTGGGATAATTTACTTGCTGTCATTCCCGGTGGCTCTTCAACGCCTATGTTGCCCAAAGCCACCTGCGACACAATCCGTATGGATTTTGACTCCTTGCGTGAAGTTGGCACAGGTTTGGGGACTGCTGGTGTGATCGTGATGGATAAATCCACAGATATTATTCAAGCCATTTGCCGCCTATCGCAATTCTATATGCATGAAAGCTGCGGTCAATGTACACCGTGCCGTGAAGGCTCTGGCTGGTTGTGGCGCATGATGACACGCATGGTGCAAGGCAATGCAACGGTTGATGAAATTGATCAACTTTATGAAGTCACGAAAGAAATCGAAGGGCATACAATTTGTGCGCTCGGCGATGCGGCGGCTTGGCCTGTACAGGGGCTTATCAAACATTTCCGTCCTGAAATGGAAAAGCGCATCATGGAATACCGCAAAGCGGCGGCCTGATATAACTTATCTATATTCCAAATAAACTTTTCGTTCCGTCAGCCACAAACTGAACGGATAATGAGGCAAGCAAAATCCCCATTAAGCGTGCAAGCAAACTCGCGGCCGAATCCCCCAATATTTGAGTGATCTTTCCAGCTGTCAGCATCGCAAAAAGTGCAAGTATCTGAACAAGAACCATGGCAAACATCACCACAATTTTTTCATAAAAAATAGGCGTTGAGGACATATTTAGGATAACGCTCGTCATACAACCAGGGCCGGCGAGCAGAGGAATCGCCAAAGGGAAAATCGCAACCGATGAATTATCGCTGTAACAGTTTTCGGAGGATTCAAGCTTTTTCTTATCGTGAAATCCCATAATCATACGAAAGGCCGTCACAAAAAGTAATAAACCGCCCGCAACGCGGAACGCATCTAAAGAAATGCCTACTTTAAGTAATAAAAATTTTCCGCCTATACCGAAAAGAACAAGTAGGAGGGTGGCAATTACAAAAGCTTTAACTGCAATCATGCGTCTTTCTTGAGCGGGCGCGCCCGATGTCAAAGCAGAAAAAACCGCCGATGTGCCAAGCGGATCCACAATAACGAAAAAACTCACAAAACTTGCCAGACCAATTTCCAACATAATTTATGCGCTCTTCTTTACCGCAACTTCAAAATACTTTGCAGCATTTTTAAAAATTTGAATGCCGTCTGAGTCATCGGATAACACTACGCCTTTGCGCTGCGCTTGATCTTTTAATTCGTGGTAATCGTCACGTTGCCATGCAAACATGCCGCGTTCAGGATGCGGCATAATCGCCAGTACCCTGCCGCTTTTATCGGTCATTGCTGCGATGTCATAAATCGAACCGTTGGGATTAGACGGGAAATTTTCATTCGCGTATGATCCGTCATTATTGATATAGCGCGCAGCAACTTGCCCATTTGATTTTAATGATTCGAGCGTTGCATCCTCCATCATAAATCGTCCTTCACCATGTGCGACAGGTACATGAAGGCTTTCAATATCGGATAACCACGGAGAGTCACTCTCGACTTTCAAATCAATCCAGCGACATTGGTAACGCGCAGAAGCATTGTAGGTAACAGCGACATCACGCTCACCATATGCATTCAATGCAGGCACGAGCCCAAGGTTAACCAAAACCTGACACCCGTTACAAATACCAATCGTAAGTGTATCGCGCTCTACAAATTTTTTCAGATCATCCCATAATGCCAACTTCATCTTTTGCGCAAAAGCATTACCCGAACCTGTATCATCACCATATGAAAAGCCGCCGGGTATCGCCAGAATTTGATATTCATTCAGCATTTGTGGCGCTTCAATCAGATCATTGATATGAACAATATCCCCTTCAAGACCACTATGTTTAAACGCGAAAAGTGTTTCTTCCTCACAATTCAAACCGTAGCCACTTAAAACAATTACTTTTGCTGTCATGTTAAAAACCCTCCAGCGTGGCTTTGTATGCAGTTTCCAAGCTCTTTATTTCGATCTTAAGCGTGTCGCGAATAAACAAATTATCGCTATGTGCGACAGAGCCGATGTAATGACATTGTTCAAAGCCTTTGAAATTTTTCTCGAACGCTTTTTTGTTCTGCGGTGCCACAGTGACGATTATGCGCCCTGTACTTTCTGAGAACAGAGCCTTATCACTGCGCAAATCAAGTCCGGAAATATTGATATCCAGCCCCATTTGCCCTGCAATTGCCTTTTTCGCCAGAGCAACACCCAAACCACCATAACCAACCGCCAAAGCGGAGGATATTAAGCGGTCGCGGCTTGCGCGCGTATAAAGTTTATAAAGGCGTAAATTCTGATGCGCATCCGTTTCCGGCACGTTTGAACCTAGATAGCCCAAATGATCATAATATTCAGATGCGCCAAGCTCGTCTTTGGTTTCACCAAGCAAATAGACCAAATCACCCGTTGCCTTCGGCGCAAGAGAAATTGAGCGTTCCACATGCAGGATAACGCCAATACTCGATACCAACAAAGTAGGGGGCGCAGATATTTTGATCGCTTTCCCGTTTTCATCATATCCTTTGAAATCATTGAACATGCTGTCTTTACCGGAAATAAACGGCGTTTGATATTTCACCGCCATATCATAGATGGTTTCAACAGCGCGTTTAAGCTGCCCCAAACGCTCCGGCTCATCAGAAGAACACCAGCAAAAATTATCCAGTAAGGCTAGTTGATTGAAATCAACACCGGCCGCAACCGCATTACGCACTGCCATATCCAATCCCGCCGCCGCCATTGCCGCGGTATCAATATCGCTGTAGCGCGGAAACAATCCTTGCGAAAGAACAACGCCTTTTGGTGAATTCAACACAGGGCGTGAAACGCTAGCATCCGCATAAACGCGGCCCTTACCCTGCAATGGACCAAGCACCGCAGAACCTTGAACATTATGGTCATACTGGGTTGCGATAAACTCCTTGGAACAGATGTTCAAACGTCCCATCATTTCAATGAGTGCTTGCTCATAATTTTCAGGCTCGGCGAAGTCAGGCTCAACATCGCCGCCGCGAGTAAATGATGTTTTCAAAGGTGTTTCAGGGTTTCCGTCATGAAGGAAATCCATCTCAAGATCCATGATTTTTTCATCATGCCATGTGATCTCTGCGCGCCCTGAATCGGTATAAGTCCCAACAACCGTTGCTTCAACGCCGCGACGTGCAAAAAACGCAATCAATTTATCCGTATTCTCAGGCGGCACAGACAAAGTCATGCGCTCCTGACTTTCAGAAATCCAAATTTCCCAAGGCGATAGCCCCGGATATTTCAATGGCACTTTTTCAAGCTCCAGATGGAAACCACCAGATTGCTCGGCCATTTCACCAACCGATGATGACAAACCACCCGCGCCATTATCTGTAATGCCGCTATACCAGCCTTTGTCACGAATTTCTTTAACGATCGCATCAGACATTTTCTTTTGCGTAATCGGGTCACCAATTTGAACCGCCGTTGCGGGTGAGCCTTCATCCAACGCGACTGAGGAAAATGTTGCGCCATGAATACCGTCCGCGCCAACGCGTCCACCAACCATCACGATTTTATCGCCGACATTGGCTTTTTTCTCATGCCCCGGCTTACCGTTCACTTCACGAGGGATAAGGCCGATTGTACCAACAAAGACAAGCGGCTTGCCTGCAAAACGCTCATCGAAATACACAAAGCCCGCAGGTGTCGGAATGCCCGAACAGTTCCCACCAGCCTCAACCCCCGCCACAACACCATTCATAATATTGGAGGGCGGCAGCAAGGAATCCGTACAGTCCTTATCACGGAAATAATTAGGTTTTGATCGTGGGTCAGCCAAACAAAAACCATAGCGGTTTATTACAGGCTTCGCGCCCTGACCAAAACCAACACAATCGCGGTTTACACCAACAATACCGGTAATCGCACCGCCAAAGGGGTCAAGCGCAGAAGGGGAGTTATGAGTTTCCACCTTATCGGTAATCAAATAATTATCATCGAAAATGATGCCGCCCGCATTATCTGAAAACACAGACACGCATATATCGTCATCACCGCGCGCGGCGCGAATCTCTTTCGTTGCGCGCTTAATATAATGCTTATAAAGACCATCCGTCACATCATCGATGGGAGAGGCAAAAATTGTATGCTTACAATGCTCTGACCATGTTTGCGCGAGTGTTTCAATTTCAATGTCAGTCGCCTTACGGCCTTCTTTTTCAAAATAGTCTTGAATAGACTTCATATAAAGAAGCGATAGCCCAAGCGGCCCACGGCGACTGCCATCTTGATTGGCGATACCTTTCATGCCGATTTCAGCCAGTGCCTCATCGGAAATATTCAAATCAACCTTATCCGCAGCAGCGCCCTTATTATCCAAGGTCACTTTCGGAATAATCACATCCATACCGCCGTCGCGTTTATATTCATCATTGCTCTTGATCGAAATACGCTGAATCAGTTTATTTGAAATCACTTTGGCCAAAGCATCAATTTGATCACGCGATGTGTCGCCCTTAATCAAATATAGCCGTGATGAATAACAGGCTTGCTCATCATTATCATTGGAGGAGAGGGACAAAAGCTCTGACGTTGTATGACCGACATTATCAGTCACACCGGGCAGATAGCCTATTTCCAACGCCCAGTCGAATGCATCAGGCGTTTCATTCACCTTTTGCGTCACAGGGTTGGCCAGACTGTCTGCAAATTGTTGCTTTTTAGCTGCCGGACTTTCTGAAGAATACACATCGACAGCACGAACCGATGAGCGTATCCCCATGGATTCCAGGATTTTTTCAATTTTTCTGGCACGCCCATCATCTTTATGGGCTAGAATTTCTATACGAGTGGGCATATAATTTTCAAGTCACTATTGATCTTCGTTCACGCGCAGATTAAATAGTAGTCCGAGATATATTTCAATACTCTAATTGAGCCAAACGCCCTGAAAGCGGAAGAAAATAAGATAAATGCCTAAATTAACCATCAATGACATGGAAATTGACGTCGAACCGGGAACCAGCATTCTGCAAGCCGCAGAGCAGCTAGGCGTTGAAATCCCTCGCTTTTGTTACCATGACAAGCTCTCAGTGCCTGCAAATTGCCGCATGTGTCTGGTTGAGATTGAAGGCGGGCCGCCAAAACCTGCTGCGTCCTGCGCGATGGCTTGCGGTGAGGGTATGGTGGTAAAAACCGAATCAGAGATGGTAAAAAAGGCGCGCAAAGGCGTTATGGAGATGCTTTTAATCAATCACCCGCTTGATTGCCCGATTTGCGATCAGGGTGGAGAATGTGATTTGCAAGATCAAGCCGTCGCCTATGGCTTTGACCGTTCGCGCTATCATGAGAATAAACGCGCCGTAACAAACAAAGACCTTGGGCCGTTGGTCGGCACTATAATGACACGCTGCATTAATTGTACGCGCTGTGTTCGTTTTGCCGAAGAAATTGCAGGAACGCCTGTTCTTGGCCAGTTTAATCGCGGCGAAGATGCGGAAATCGGCACATTTGTTGACGGTGTGGTCAGCACAGAGCTATCAGGGAATTTGATTGATATTTGCCCTGTCGGCGCGTTAACGTCCAAACCTTATAAGTTCAAAGCCAGAAGCTGGGAACTCAAAAAAACCGAAACGATAGATGTCCATGATGCATTAGGCGCGAATATCCGCGTTGATTCGCGGGGACGTGAAGTGATGCGCGTTTTGCCGCGTCTTAATGAAGATGTAAACGAAGAATGGATTGATGACCGCACGCGCTTTTCCTATGACGGCCTAGGTCGTGCGCGCCTTGATCGCCCGTATATTCGTGATGAAGAAAGCGGCAAGCTCCGTGAAGCAAGTTGGAACGAAGCATTCTTGGTTATTAAAAATAAACTATCTGATCTTAAAGGTTCTGAAATTGCGGCGCTCGCAGGGGATTTGGTTGACGTCGAATCTATGACCACCATGAAAGACCTGATGGGATCACTCGGCAGTCCGAATATGGATTGCCGCACTGATGGCGGCGTTTTTAATACGGACAGCCGCGGCTCTTACTTATTTAATTCAGGAATCGCAGGCATTGATGATGCCGACGCAATTTTGCTGATTGGTGTTAATCCGCGTTACGAAGCCACACTTGTAAATGCACGTATTCGTAAAAATTGGCTGGAAAAACGTATCCCCATTGCATTGATTGGTGAGCAAGTCGATTTAACCTACCCGTATGAACATATGGGTACGAACCCCAAAGATATCGAAAAACTAGTGAAGCAGTTTGCCGGAAATGTAAAAGCCGAAAGACCCATGATTATTGTGGGTTCAGGTGTTTTCCGCCGTGATGATTCATTGGCAATACATGCACTACTGCATAAGGCAGCAGAAGATCTTGGCGCTATCAAAAAAGACTGGAACGGCTTTAACGTCCTACATAATGCGGCCTCACGTGTTGGTGGGCTGGATATTGGTTTCCTACCGCAAAAAGATGGAAAAGGCTTTGCCGATATTATGGCCGGAACGAAGGATGGCTCGATCAAGGCGGTTTTCCTTTTGGGCGCGGATGAATTTAATGCTCGCGTGAATATCGGCTGGCAAACCTTTGTCGTTTATCAAGGCCACCACGGCGATCACGGCGCAGAGCGCGCCGATGTGATCTTACCCGCAGCGGCTTACACGGAGAAAGACGGCATTTACGTGAATACAGAAGGGCGCCCGCAAATGGCCAAACGCGCCGTCACCCCGCCAGGAGATGCCAAGGAAGATTGGGCAATATTGCGCGCGCTATCCGAACATATTTGCGCCGCGCCTTTGCCTTACAACTCTGCGTCTGAATTACGCACACGCATTCAAAAAGAATGGGCGATCTTTAAATCTATGGATCAAATAACACCTGCCAAATGGACAAAATTCACACATAAAGGTAAGGTTCTGAAAGACAACTTCACGTCCTCGAATAAAAATTACTATTTCAACAATGCTATTTGCCGCGCATCACAAACCATGCAGGAATGTGTTGATGCTTTTAGCGATGTTCAGGAATTCAGAGAGGCTGCGGAATAATGACAAAAAAATCCACCTTGGATCACGTTCAGGAATTTCACGAAACCTACGGCTTGCCCGTGTTGAAAAATCCAGACATTTCAGATGAAAAAACCAATGCGCTGCGTATCAATTTACTCGCCGAGGAACTCGATGAGCTTAAAGAAGCGTTAGAGCAGGGCGATTTGATCGAAACGCTTGATGCCTTGATTGATCTGCAATATGTACTCGACGGTGCTTTTCTGTCCTTTGGCCTTCAGCATGTAAAAGAAGCGGCTTTTGATGAGGTTCATCGCTCTAACATGAGTAAGCTTGGCGCGGATGGTAAACCAATCCGCCGTGAATCAGACGGTAAGGTTTTGAAGGGGCCTGATTATTTCAAGCCTGATATTGTTCAATTTATTAAAAATAAAAAGGATGCGGCATAAATGGATATGCTTAGTGAATTTTTTGCAGATCCCTGGAGCTTCTGGTTACTCAGAACGGTTGTCTACACCCTGATTGTTGTCGTTGGATTGCTCTTAGCTGTGGCCTACATGACCTATGCAGAGCGTAAAGTTATGGGCGCGATGCAGCGCAGACAAGGACCAATGACTGTTGGGCCTTTCGGGTTATTACAGCCCATTGCGGACGGGATAAAGCTATTCTCTAAAGAAACCATCATCCCCTCACAAGCGCACCGCGTCGTCTTTTTACTGGCGCCAATGTTGCTTTTCACTTTGTCATTGATTGCATGGGTTGTGATCCCGTTTGATAAAGGTTGGGTTCTCGCCAATCTGAATGTTGGTATTCTTTATTTATTCGCCATTTCCTCGATGGGGGTTTACGGCGTGATTATGGCGGGTTGGGCCTCTAACTCTCGTTATGCTTTTCTGGGTGGGCTACGCTCTGCCTCTCAAATGGTGTCATACGAAGTATCTATGGGCTTAATTATTGTCTGTGTTTTACTGACCTCCGGTTCACTGAATTTACAAGATATCGTCCTTGCACCGCGCCCTGTATGGGTTCAAATCATGCTGTTCCCGATGCTTGTTGTCTTCCTCATTTCTATTTTGGCTGAAACAAACCGCGCACCATTTGACTTGCCGGAAGGCGAATCCGAGATCACAGGCGGCTTCATGGTTGAATACTCCGCCATGACTTATGCGCTGTTTTTCCTTGGTGAATACGCCAATATGATCTTGATGAGTGCCATGACATCCATTCTGTTCTTAGGCGGCTGGTTGCCACCATTTGGCATTACCGCATTGGCTTTCGTACCGGGAATCATTTGGTTTGCACTCAAAACATCCCTGATTTTATTCTTCTTCATATGGGCGCGCGCCACGTTGCCGCGCTTTCGCTATGACCAGTTGATGCGTTTGGGCTGGAAAGTCTTTCTACCATTTACGCTTATTTGGGTTGTTTTCATGGCAGGAACCCTTATGACCTTTAACGCTCTGCCGGGACAAAACACAGTTGATAATCCTATTGCCGATGTGGTGCACACAATTAAACACACCGCGCAAGAGGTCGGAGAAGAAGTCAAAGAAATAATCAAAAAAGAAGAACAAAAAGAGGAACAGCAATAATGGACGGATTAGCACGGTCATTTTTCCTGACCGAAATTATAAAAGGGTTTCTTCTAACGCTGAAATATATGTTTTTTGTGCCGCGTGTAACGATTAACTATCCCTATGAAAAGGGCGCGATATCGCCGCGATTTCGTGGGGAGCATGCCTTGCGACGCTATCCTAATGGCGAAGAACGCTGCATTGCCTGTAAACTTTGCGAAGCCATATGCCCCGCACTGGCCATCACGATAGAGGCCGAACCACGCGATGACGGATCGCGCCGCACGACAAAATACGATATCGACATGACCAAGTGCATTTATTGCGGTTTATGTCAGGAGGCTTGCCCCGTTGATGCCATTGTCGAAGGGCCGAATTTCGAATTTTCAACTGAAACACGCGAAGAGCTTTACTACAATAAAGAAAAGCTTCTTGAAAACGGCGATATATGGGAAGCACAGCTTGCTGCCAATATCGTTGCCGATGCACCATACCGTTAGGAAGCCATGCGCTTACTGCTACTCCTTTGTATTCTGGTCGGGGTTATTTACTGGCAAAATGGTGGTTCACTGAACCTTTCCGGTGATCCGCTCACCAGTATGAGCGCACAGAGATTTGCGCCCGATGCACCGAAACAAACGCCTGTTAAATTCAGAAAAGTTAAAGACGTAAACGGGTATAAGCTGACCCTCCATAATCAATTTGATGTCACTGCGCTGGTTTTATCCAAAGCCAATTACAGCCTTGATCGAGAAAGCAACATTGCACCAACGGATTTAACATTAGGGTGGGGTCCAATGTCGAACCCTGCGCCCTTAAAATTGATCCATATTTCACAAGGCCATCGTTTTTACTATTTCAGATATGAAAACACACCGCCCATTGCCCATCGCGCCATAGAGTTAAACAGTGCCAATATGCACATTATTCCCGCCAATGATGCCGTTAAGAAGGCACTAAAGCGCGTAAAGAGGGGAAGCGTTGTTCACTTAACCGGCTATCTCGTTGATGCAAGCAGTTCAGACGGGTGGCATTGGAACAGCTCTCGCACACGCGCAGATACAGGCGATGGTGCGTGCGAGCTTTTCTATGTTGAAAATTTAATGATTATGCCTAAAAATTAAGCCCTAAAGCGACAAATCATCAGCAGCATACATCGTAAGACTGTGATCATCTGCACCCATATCCATATCATCGTGATATTTGGGATTGTCCCCCAGATACTGCCGCGCTTTGACTAGCTCTTCTTCAGGGATTTGAAAACTAATCATTGTTTGAATGGGGTTACGCTCCAGCATCGTCAATTGCTCTGAGGTGAAAACCCGATTGGGCTTACCTTCTTTTACAAATGCAACATCCAGCAGGAATGAATCAGGTGCATCATCTTCCAAGGTAATGCCGCTGTCTTTTTCTGAAAAAGTATATCCGTAATCTCGTGCAAAAAATTCACCATCCGGCATTGATCGTACTCCATAGTCATTCTCTAAAGATTGAAGAATAGATGAGAAGAGAAGAGCCGTCAAATTTGATTTTACATACAAAAAAAGCCAATCCATCCCCATATAACAAAGCGCCGTCACTTTTTTTTGTCATATTATCTATATATGTTCTACAATACGTCTATATGCAGCTTGCGAGGCTATGATGAAGGACGCGAACTTATATACACAATGGGTAAAATCCGTCATTCCATCAATGGAAGAGGTTATGCGTGTAAAAAGCGGTGAGCAGCCCTATGGACAACCTTCGGAGCGTGTTGGTTTTATAAAAGATACTGACAATTTCGAAAAACTCCTGCGCGGAAACGATATACCATCACCCGCATCCGATACGATTATCAAAACAGCAGGGGCCTTAGATGCAAAACTGCCCAAAGGGTATGAACACCTTCAAGAGGCCATTGACTTGATTGTAAACGATCAAATAGAAACCAACCCATTATTTAAACATGCACGAATGGCTTTTACATTCCGCCAGACTATACTTCCGAGTAGACCACAAAGAACGGTACATATTGATCCTCCAAGAACACCGAACGCCGCTGCGGATGATAATGTTTACTTTCTATCAAACAAACAGGGCACATTCACACAAGCTGTATGCGTTAAAAACCCTTCTGACACACTCAACAGAATGAAAGCTGACCTTATGGCAGAACAGGGTCTGTTACAGCAGGCTGAGCCGTTTGAGCTTAGAAAAGGCACCCAAGATACCTATCATGTTCAAGGCGCCGACACCTACGAATCGGGGCGCACATTCATGCGTATGATTATCACGCACCCTGATGTAAGTTACTTTGAAAACCTCCCCGACGATGATAAAGCAGAACTGCCCGCCGACTTCCGTCAAAAACACGGTATTGTTGTGCCGGAGGAAACACTCACAATTGCCTAATTACCACAAATCCACATAAAAGATGTCCGCACGTAAAAAAATCTTGAAATAATAAGGGTTTTTTCATTTCACACCTTGCGGTATGTATCAGAAAATATTAGAAAAGATACAAATAAACGATAGAGATATTCAATGATCGTTCAGGCATTCGCCTTTTATCTATTTGCGGGAATTCTGGTTATCAGTGCTTTAATGGTGATTACAGCGCGTAACCCTGTGCATTCTGTACTCTTTTTGATTCAGACATTTTTCACATCTGCCGGACTTTTTGTTCTTTTAGGCGCGGAGTTTATTGCCATGATTATGGTGATTGTCTATGTCGGCGCGGTGGCCGTTTTATTCTTATTTGTTGTGATGATGCTTGATATCAACTTTTCCGATCTCAGGAAAGGTGCGATGCACTACGTACCCATTGGTATTATTATCGGTGGTGTTTTGTTGTTCGAACTTGTGATGATTTACACCTATTGGCAATTCACGCCGGATGTTCAAAGCAACGTCGCGCTTGCGACAGAACAGTTTCAAGATATCTCCAATGCACATGCCATTGGTATGGTGCTTTATACGGATTATGTTTTTCCCTTCCAAATGGCGGGACTTATCCTTTTCGTTGCCATGATCGGCGCTATTGTTCTGACGCACCGCACGCGCCCGAATATCCATAAACAAAAGATCTCCGAACAACAGTCGCGCAAATCGACTGACGTTCTGGAAATCAAAAAAGTGACATCGGGTACGGGGATTTAAACATGGAACAAGCAAGCATGATTGGAATGGAGCATTTTCTTATATTGGCTGCTGTGCTGTTTACGATTGGCGTATTCGGCATTTTCCTCAACAGAAAAAATGTGATTGTTATTTTAATGTCCATCGAATTGATGTTGCTTGCTGTGAATATCAATTTTGTTACATTCTCTGCCTACCTTAATGACCTTGTCGGTCAAGTGTTCGTCATGTTCATATTAACTGTGGCCGCTGCAGAAGCCGCCATCGGCTTAGCTGTGCTGGTGGTTTTCTTCCGCAATAAAGGCTCCATCGCGGTTGATGATATTTCGGAAATGAAGGGGTAAACAATTATGGAATTGCTTGCTGTCTTCGCGCCTTTCTTCGCATTTTTAATCGCAGGGTTATTCGGAAAACAAATTGGTGACAAGGGCGCGCAGTTTATCACTTGCGCCGCCGTGATTTTAGCTGCCTTTGCGTCAATATCGCTGTTCTTCAGCGTCATCCTTACTGAAAACATGGTGAACGGCGAAATCACAACCATTTTAACCACATGGATTTCTTCCGGTGACTTCAAGGTACAATGGGCGCTGCGTGTTGATCAGCTTTCCGTTGTTATGATGTGTGTTGTGAATATCGTATCGGCCTGTGTGCATGTATATTCCGTTGGCTATATGAGCCACGACCCGCATAAATCACGCTTTATGGCTTATCTAAGCTTATTTACATTCGCCATGTTGATGTTGGTGACCGCAGATAACTTGCTCCAGCTTTTCTTTGGTTGGGAAGGGGTTGGCGTTGCTTCTTATCTTTTGATCGGTTTCTGGAACCACAAACATTCCGCAAATGCAGCCGCACAAAAGGCCTTTGTTGTAAACCGTATTGGTGACTTTGGCCTTGCCTTGGGGATCATGGCAACGTTCGTTGTATTCGGTACAATTAATTTCACCGAGATCTTTGCAAGCCCTGAACAATACGCGCAAGCTACGATGCATTTCCTAGGATATGATTTCCACGCCTTAACCGTCATTTGCTTATTACTCTTTATGGGTGCAGTTGGTAAATCGGCGCAGTTGGGTCTGCACACGTGGCTTCCCGATGCGATGGAAGGGCCAACGCCTGTATCGGCGCTTATCCACGCCGCAACGATGGTTACCGCGGGGGTTTTCTTGGTGGCACGCTTTTCACCCTTATTTGAATATGCCCCGACAGCCTCCATGACCGTCACAATTTTCGGCGCAACGACCGCTTTCGTTGCTGCCACAATCGGTATGACGCAGTTTGATATCAAACGCGTGATTGCCTATTCAACGATGAGCCAGCTAGGTTATATGTTCTTTGCGCTTGGCGTGTCTGCCTATTCTGCTGCGATTTTCCACCTTATGACGCACGCGTTCTTTAAGGCGCTTTTATTCCTAGGCGCAGGGTCTGTTATTCATGCCATGTCTAATGAACAAGATATGCGCAATATGGGCGGTATCTGGAAAAAGATACCTTTTACCTATGTCATGATGTGGATTGGTTCTTTGGCACTTGCGGGCGTATGGCCATTTGCCGGATACTTCTCCAAAGACATTGTGTTAGAAGCCGCATGGGCGGATCATACATGGTTCGGTCATTATGCTTACTGGATGGGTATTGCCGCCGCGTTTATGACGGCATTCTATAGCTGGCGCTTGATTATCATGACATTCCACGGCGCGCCGCGTGCCAGTGAAAAAGTCATGAGCCATGTTCATGAATCACCCTCAATCATGCTTACGCCGTTATTGGTTTTAGCGACAGGTGCCATTATGGCTGGTGGATTATTCTATGGCGGGTTTGTGGGGTCATCTTACAGTCATCATAAGCCGGAACATGCAAGCGCCGCATCGCACGCTGAAATCGCGCCCGCCGCCGGTGATGAAGATCACGCGACGCACGAAGATTCTACCGATGAACAAAACGTGGAACATAAACCGTCACAAAGTGCAGGCATGATCAATCTTTGGTCACGTGATTATTTCTGGCATAACGCCTTATTCGTATTACCGGAAAACGACACAGTCGAAGCCGCGCACTCTGTACCGTTCTGGGTTAAAAAGCTGCCGCTTGTTGTCGGACTACTCGGAATTTTAGCGGCTTATCTGATTTACATGGTGAAACCTGGCACGTCGTCAGTTATCGCGCGCCTGACAAAGCCCCTATATACTTTGTTCTTCAATAAATGGTTCTTTGACCAGATTTATCATGCCTTATTCGTAAAGCCAGCACTGTGCATCGGACGCTTATTTTCAGCCAGTGACAAAAATATTATCGATAGAGCAGGGGCTGACGGCTTCGCAGGATTTTCAGGACGTTTTGCAAAAACACTTTCAAAATTCCAGACTGGTTTTGTCTACCAATATGCGCTTGTTATGATTATTTCATTGATTTGCATTGTCTCTTGGTTCGTATTCAAAGCCGACCCATCATTTTACATGCCCGCAGATATGTATCACGCATTACCATCTAGCCCCGATGCCGTAATGGAAGGAGGTGCACCATGAATTTTCCGCCCGTATTATCCATTATGATTTTCCTACCGCTGATCTGCGCCGTTATGGTGGCAATGATCCGTGGGGACAAAGGCGACGAAGCCGTTGTTGAGAAAAATATAAAACACCTGTCCTTGTTCAGCTCGTTATTTGTGCTCGGGTTCGGTTTGTTTATGTATCATAACTACAATCCGGCTTTATCTGATTTTCAGTTCGTCGAAAATTACGCATGGCTTGGCAATGCAGGTATTAATTACCATCTTGGTATTGACGGTTTATCCCTTTACTTCGTGCTGCTCTCTGTTTTCCTAACACCTATTTGTATTTTGGCCAGTTGGAATTCCGTTAAAACGCGGGTCAAAGAATATATGGTCGCCTTTCTGGTTTTAGAAAGCTTTATGATTGGTACATTCGTTGCCCTAGACTCCATATTATTCTATGTCTTCTTCGAAGGTGTCTTAATACCGATGTTCTTGATTATCGGTGTTTGGGGCGGACCACGGCGCGTTTATGCCTCTTATAAGTTCTTTTTATACACGCTGCTTGGCTCTGTACTGTTGTTGTTGGCGTTGCTCACACTATTTTCACAGGTTGGCACAACAGACATTCCAACCTTGATCGCGAACCCCGTTGATATTGGCTTGCAAAAATGGTTATGGCTCGCATTCTTTGCCAGCTTTGCGGTGAAGATGCCTATGTGGCCTGTACATACATGGTTGCCTGACGCGCACGTCGAAGCGCCAACCGCCGGTTCTGTTATTCTGGCCGGGGTCTTGCTTAAGATGGGTGGCTACGGATTTTTGCGCTTCTCACTACCGATGCTTCCCGATGCCAGCCTTTACTACGCGCCGCTTGTTTTGACGCTAAGTGTGATTGCGATCATATACACCTCCTTGATCGCACTGGTGCAAGAGGACATGAAAAAGCTCATTGCCTATTCATCTGTGGCGCATATGGGTTTTGTCACACTCGGAATTTTCAGCTTCACCCAACAAGGGATAGAAGGCGCCGTATTCCAAATGATCAGCCATGGCATTATCTCCGCAGCGCTTTTCTTATGTGTTGGCGTGGTTTATGACCGTCTCCATACACGTGAAATTGGCCGCTATGGCGGTATTGTGAAAAACATGCCTGCCTATGCAACGGTGTTCATGATCTTTGTATTAGGGTCAGTTGGCTTACCCGGAACGAGCGGGTTTGTCGGTGAATTTTTGAGTTTGCTTGGCACATTCAAGGCCAATACTATTGCGGCCTTCTTTGCGACAAGTGGTGTTATTCTGGGCGCAGCCTATATGTTGCTGCTCTATCGCCGCGTTGTTTTCGGCCCGCAAGATAATAAAGATGCCGCAGCCATGCCGGACCTTAACCAGATTGAGAAAGCTATTCTGCTCCCGTTGGTCATACTCGTATTCTATCTTGGTGTTTTTCCAAATGTGGTGCTCGATAAAATTGCCCCCGCAGTCAATAATCTGGTGATCATATATCAAGATCGTGATATATCCGGCGACATCCTTGAAAACTCAAGTGATCTCATTGAAATAAAAACTGAAACCGAGGGGGGCATAGAATGATCGATACACTTCACATCATGGCGGTTATGCCTGAAATTTTCCTCGCACTGACGGCTATGGGCTTTTTAATGGTCGGCGTTTTTCAAGGTAATAAAGCAACCGACGTTTTATGCTGGTCTGCCTCTTTCGCTTTTGTGATTGCCGCTTTCCTTATATTAAACGCACATTGGGACACGCAATTTGCGCTCAATAATATGCTGATCGTTGATCATTTTTCAAATGTCATGAAACTGATCATTTTGCTCGGCCTCATTGCTTCGCTCGGTTTGTCTATACAATATCTATATCAAGAACGGATTGCCCGTTTTGAATACCCCGTCCTGCTTATGTTCGCCGGTATCGGCATGATGCTTATGGTTTCGGCCAATAACTTCTTGAGCCTTTATATGTCGCTCGAGCTACAATCATTAAGCCTGTACATTCTCGCAGCATTCCATAGAAACTCATTAAAATCCGGCGAAGCCGCCGCGAAGTATTTCATACTCGGTGCTTTATCATCCGGTATGCTGCTCTTCGGTATATCCCTGATATATGGTTTCACAGGCAGTCTGGATTTCACAACCATTCAAACAACCTTGGAAGGCTTACAAGCCATCCCCCCCGGTTTCACTGTTGGTATGGTCTTTGTTCTTGCGGCGCTCGTCTTTAAAATATCCGCAGCCCCATTCCATATGTGGACGCCCGATGTCTATCAGGGCGCACCAACCAGTGTCACTGCATTCCTTGCGCTTGTGCCTAAAGTCGCCGCCATGGCGCTTATCATCCGTTTATTATTTATGCCGTTTGCACCTGTTGAGGAGCAATGGATACAGATTTTGTATTTCGTATCTATCGCATCTTTATTGTTCGGCTCATTCGCGGCAATCGCACAGAAAAATATAAAACGCTTATTTGCATATAGCTCTATCGGTAATATGGGTTACGCCCTTATCGGTTTGGTTGCAGGGACGGAGCTTGGTGTATCCTCTGTGATTATATTCATGCTGATTTACATGATCATGACCGCTGGATCATTCGCCGTTATCCTCTGTATGCGCCGCGATGGTATCGCCGTTGAGAACATCAATGATCTTGCCGGCCTGTCCAAAAACCAGCCTATTTTGGCCTATGTTATGGCAGCCCTCATGTTTTCCATGAGTGGTATTCCACCCCTTGCCGGCTTTTTTGGAAAGCTCTTCATTTTCAATGCCGCTATAGCAAGTGGGTATTATGTTCTGGCGGTTCTTGGGGTTTTGGCCTCGGTTGTTGCTGCGTTTTATTATTTGCGCATCATAAAAATCATGTTCTTCGACGAACCTGCAGATGCATTTGATAAAACCATCGGATTAGAAAAACGCCTTGTTTTGATTTTCTCATTGGCATTTATTCTGGGTTTTGTTTTCAAACCGATGTTTGTACTCTCAATTGCAGAAACCGCTGCGCACTCGTTGTTTTAGGCTTTGGAACCATGCCTATTGATTGGCTTATCAACGCGCATGAAACACTGCCCAGCACACAAGACACGCTCAAAGAAGCACTGCTAAAAACCACCGGCCTCTCCGAAGGATATGTTGTGTCTACAACGCAGCAGACAAACGGCTATGGCCGTCACGGGCGATCATGGCAAGGTGAGGCGGGTAATGTCTATTTATCGTTTTTGCTGCGCCCTGAACAAACATCGACTAATGCCGCGCAGCTTTCCCTTGTGGTTGGCTTATCTCTGATCCAAACCATCAATACTCATGTACGCGCTGATACAAATCTGATTTTGAAATGGCCTAATGATGTTCTCATCGAGAATAAAAAATGTGCGGGCATTCTTATTGAGTCACATCAGAATAAAACAGAAGAGCATCCCGTTTTAATTGTCGGCATCGGCATCAACATCACAAATGCGCCTTTGGAGGTATCAACGCACCTGAACGCCCATACAGATGTTCCCCTGAATGCTCATACGTTTATGCATAAGTTTCTCGATATATTCTCTCAAGATTATAAGCAGTGGAGCCATGAGGGCTTTTCTTCGTTTCGAGATAGGTTTATAAAACAAACCTATGCCAAGGGTACGCCCATTGGCGTAAAGGTCGGCACGCACAAAATAACAGGTTTATTCCAAGATATTGATCTAAACGGCAATCTTGAAATACTCTGCGATGAAACAAAAAAAATCCGCAAAATAACATCAGGTGATGTTTTTTTAATGTGATATGCTGGCTAAATCATAATATTTAACAAAGAGTAACACGATGCTATTAGCGATTGACGTTGGAAATACAAATACAGTTTTTGCAATATTCAAAGGAAACAAACAGACCCATTCTTGGCGTTGTAAAACAGAAGGGGCACGCTCCGCAGATGAGTATGCAGTTTTTCTGAACCAGTTGTTTAATTTAGAAAACATTGAATGGAAACATATTGAAAATGTCATCATAAGTTCGGTTGTTCCGGATTCTAATTTTCATCTTACGAAATTCTGTGAAAAATATTGCTCCACTGACCCGCTTTTTGTCGATTACCAATCTGCTGGTGTTATTGTTGATTTAGACCAACCCGAAGAAATTGGCGCTGACCGCTTGGTCAATGCCAGTGCCGTTATCGCGCATTACCCTTTGCCTGCCGTGGTTGTCGACTTTGGCACAGCGACCACATTTGACATTATTGATGATGGGCACGTCTATCGCGGCGGCGTGATTGCACCGGGCATTCGCCTATCTATAGAAGCGCTGGTTCAAAAGGCCGCAAAACTGCCGAATGTTGGAGTTAGAAAACCACGCAAAGTTATTGGAAAAAACACACAATCGGCTATGCATTCAGGCATCTATTGGGGCTATATTGGTTTGATCGAAAAAATCCTTGATAACATCAAGGATGAACTGGGCACAAAACCCTATGTCATCGCGACTGGCGGCTTAGCGCCCTTATATGCCGAAAGCACCGACCATATCGACATCGTCGATGATAATTTAATTTTCAAAGGTCTTTTTGAAATCTACAAAAAACAGAAGTAACGAACTCAGTCATGCATAACATTTTCAAATCAAATGAATTTTATTTCGTCCCCTTGGGCGGAAGCGAAGAATTCGGCGCTAACCTAAATCTCTATGTTTGCAATGATGAATTTCTTGCCATCGATTGCGGTATTGGTTTCGCCGATGAACGCTATCCGGGGATTGACCTTCTTTTACCCGACCCTTGGTTATTGGATAAGAACAAAGATAAACTCAAAGGGCTTGTCATTACGCATGCCCACGAAGATCACATCGGCGCCGTAGCCTATTTATGGGAGCGCTTTGAATGTCCGATTTACACCACCCGCTTTACCGCCGCCGTTCTGCGCAAAAAATTTGAGCAAGCGGGCGTTGATGGCGCAATAATCCACATCATTGATTTAAATAAAACGTTTCAGCTTGGTGCGTTTTCACTGGATTTCATTCCCGTGTCACACTCTGTCCCTGATAGTTTTTCTGTGTTCATACAAACCCCGCATGGCAATGTCCTGCATAGTGGCGACTGGAACCTCGACCCTGCGCCAGTTACTGGCCTCAAGACAGAGGAAAGCGCCTTTCGCGCGATTGGAGAGAAAAACGTCATTGCCTATGTTGGTGATTCAACAAACGCGCAGGTCAATGGTTATTCAGGATCAGAAGCCGATACCGCGAAGGGTCTGATAAAGGAATTCAAAAAATGTAAGGGCAAAATCGCCGTTACGACCTTCTCATCCAATATCGGGCGTATGATCAGCATCGCCCGCGCCGCGCAAGATGTCGGACGCAGCGTAGTTCTCATCGGGCGCTCTTTGCACCGCATGGTTGGCTGCGCCCATGAATGCGGCTTGATGAATGATATTCCTGACTTTCTCACCGAAGATGATCTTGGACATATTGCCGATGAAAATCTGGTGCTTATCGTTACTGGGTCACAGGGTGAACATCGTGCAGCTCTGGCCAAAATTGCACGCGGGGAATACCGCTCCGTTTCTTTGAATAAGGGCGATACAGTGATTTTTTCCGCCCGCGCCATTCCGGGAAACGAGCGGAGCATTAACGCCGTTAAAAATAATCTCAGCGCGGCAGGTGTGCGCATCATCACACCAAAAGACACGAAAAACACGATACATGTATCCGGTCACCCTTGCAGGGATGAGATTTCCGAGATGTTGCAATGGGTGAAACCAGCCTGTGTTATTCCTGTGCATGGGGAACGCCTGCAGCTCGATGCTCAATCTAAACTCGCGCAAGAATGCCAGATAAAAAGCACCGTGGTTCCCAATAACGGATCAGTGATCCGACTTGCACCGGGTGCACCGACAGTTGTCGATCACGTGAAAACAGGGCTGCTGGCGGTTGATATGGCACGCATTATTCCAGTGAACCATCAATCCATCACCGCAAGACGCAAGCTGCAATATTCAGGAACGGTTCATGCGTCATTGGTTTTAGATCAAGATTTAAACATCCTTGGGCACATTAAAATTGATACGGTTGGTTTAAGCTGTGAGCGCAGTGACGATTGCATCATACAAGACCTCGAAGAACATATTGAAGACGTTCTGGACACTCTGGATGAAGACATCATCCATGATGAAGATAAAATTGCCGAAACCATTCGTATTTCAATGCGGCGCTACGTATCGGATATGCTCAGGCTAAAACCAAAAACGACTGTGCATGTTACGTGCCTTAAAATCTAAATAAGGAGTCATCAAATGCAACCGCTCTCCGCTATCGTCATTTTCATCGTCATTTGGTGGACTGTGATTTTCTGCGTTTTGCCCTATGGTCTATCCACAACACTGGAAGAACCCGAGGAGGGCGAAGACTATATCGCCCCCGGCGCGCCGAAAAACGTGAACATGAAAAAGAAGCTTCTGGCCACAACAATTATTGCAGCCATAATTTGGGTTATTGTGTATCTTATCATTCAATCCGATGTCATTGATTTCAGGGATATCACAGACACAATGGAGTAGGGCATGCCCAGACTTGTTTTGTTCGTTATGTTTATCGGCCTGTTGACGTTATCAACACACGGCTCTGCCGCAAGCGAGGATATTGATACCTTATGCCGCACCGCTGAACATTACAGTGCCCGTTCCGCGCCAGTCGGAGCAGAGTATGTGCCGGGCGTTGATGTCCACGGAAAGGCCGTTGCCTCCGCCGATATCAATGAAAGCCCCCAATCACTACACAACCCGATTATCATCCCCATTGAGCTTAACCTTGCGCAGCGCTATGGCTTGAATTTACCTTTGGGTATCGAGCTAAAACCAACCGTTGCAGACATCAAAATATTCGATAACGGTCATATTCAATATAACGGCGTCGATATATCTGACCAGATAGAAACCGTTTGTGAAAACCGCAAAGCCGAGCATAAAAAAATTCAATCCAATCAAACAGAACAGCATGGACATGAAAGCAGTGATCCCGTACTCTCTAGCGATAAAATTGAAGGGCAGTATCCAGATGATAAACAAGATCGCCCGCACTATAATGACTGATATTTTGGAGTAAAAAATGGGTAAACAACCAAGAACTGCCATTACACCTACGCGCGAGGATAACTTCGCTGAATGGTATCAACAGGTTATCAAGGCCGCCGATATGGCGGAAAATTCACCTGTGCGCGGTTGTATGATTATCAAGCCTTATGGTTTTGCCATTTGGGAAAACATGCAAAATACGTTTGACCCATGGCTCAAAGAATATGGCGTTCAGAATGCAAGCTTCCCGCTTTTAATCCCCTTATCCTTTCTTGAAAAAGAAGCAGAGCATATTGACGGTTTTGCCAAGGAATGCGCCGTGGTTACGCACCACAGGCTAGAAGTCGGTGAAAATGGCCTTGTGCCCGCGGGTAAGCTGGAAGAGCCTTATGTCGTGCGCCCAACATCTGAAACCATTATTGGCGATGCGATGTCGCGCTGGATTCAATCTTATCGTGATTTACCGATGAAGCTGAACCAATGGGGCAATGTGATGCGTTGGGAAATGCGTACGCGTATGTTCCTGCGTACCTCTGAATTTTTCTGGCATGAAGGGCATAACGCGTTCGAAACCCCCGAAGAGGCAAAAGAAGATTGCCTGACCATTTTGGATATGTACGAGAAATTCTTTAAAGAACATTTGGCGTTTAGCGGATATAAAGGCGTCAAAACACCCGAAGAACGCTTCCCCGGCGCAAAAGAAACATATGCGTTTGAATCCATTATGCAAGATGGTAAAGCTCTGCAAGCCGCAACAACACATGATTTGGGGCAAACATTCTCACGCAGTTGTGGGATTAATTTCCAAGGCCGCAGTGAAAAAGAAGAATTTGCCTATACGACAAGCTGGGCATTCAGCACACGCGCCATTGGTGGCATGATTATGATCCATGGTGATGATGACGGCATGGTGATGCCGCCGCGCATCGCACCACAGCAAATCGTTATCTTGCCTGTCGTTAAAAATATTGACGAAGACGGTGGCATTTTTGACTTTGCACAAAAGATGGTCGATGAGCTGAAAAAACAGGGCTTACACGCCCATATCGATAAACGCGACATGCGCACCCCCGATAAAATGTGGGATGCCATTAAGAAGGGGATTCCTCTGCGCGTTGAAATCGGTAATCGCGAACTGGAAAATAAAGAAGTGACCTTTGTTCGCCGCGATCTTGGCCGCCCGTCAAAAGAAACAATCTCTGCCGATGCATTTGTTGAGCGCGCGCAAGGTTTGCTCGATCAAATCCATGACACCATGCTTGAACGCTCCGAAACCTTCCGCGATGAACACACAGTAAACGGTACAACCTTATCTGATATTGATGATTTCTTTAAGGCAGATCGTATTGGCTTGGTCAGAGTGCCCGTTGCACTTTTAAATGATGACAAGCTGGAAGCGGTCATGAAAGCACACGCATTATCAACACGCTGTATGCCCTTTGAAGATGAAGGACAAAAAGTTTTAATTGGGAAAGCTTACTAACGATCATGGTATCAAAGTTTGAACGTACCGTTGCATGGCGTTATTTGCGCTCTAAAAAGGCAGAAGGCTTTGTGTCTGTTATTGCCGGTTTTTCGTTCGCGGGTATTATGCTGGGCGTGGCAACACTGATTATCGTGATGAGCGTTATGAATGGCTTCAGACAAGAGTTATTCAGCCGCATCCTCGGCCTTGGCGGACATATGAATGTCTATTCACAGGCAGGTGCGCTTTATGATTACAACGATATCTCCACCACCATACAGGCCGTCCAAGGTGTCAAAAACGTAACGCCAATCATTGAGGGGCAAACATTACTATCCTATCGCACCGCCGCGACAGGCGTTATGGTGCGCGGCATTTCACAAGCCGACTTCGCCATGCGTGATACATTATATAATGGGATCATAGAAGGCGAGCTTGAAAATTTCAGGGACTATAAAATCGCAATCGGCACAGTGTTAGCCCAAAAATTCCATATCGGAATAGGGGATAAAGTAACCCTGACGTCTCCGGTTCTTAAAACAACCCCATTCGGAACAGTGCCAACGCAGCGCACATTTGAGGTCGGCATGATTTTCGATGTCGAAATGTATGAATATAACAGCGGCTTTGTCTTTATGCCTCTGCCCGCCGCACAAAAGTTTTTTCAACTCAAGAGTAGTGTCAGTTCTATTGAAATATTCTTAAGCCATCCCGAACAACTCGACCGTATCCGCAAGGAAATCGAGATCGAATTAAACGGACGCGCCTCAATTTATGATTGGCGCGATATGAATAAAAGCTTCTTCAATGCATTGAATGTAGAGAGGAATGTCATGTTCTTGATCTTGAGCATGATTATTCTGGTCGCGGCGTTTAACATTATTTCCTCGATGATTATGTTGGTCAAAGACAAAGGACACGATATCGCCATCATGCGAACGATGGGCGCGACGCGCGGCAACATGATGCGTATTTTTATGCTGACAGGAGCGAGCATCGGCTTTATCGGAACGATTGTCGGGGCGCTTATCGGCATCACCTTTGCCATGAATATCGAAACCGTACGTGAAATTCTGGAAACCATCACAGGGGCATCTTTGTGGGATGCAGAAATTCGTTTCTTATCCGAAGTCCCTGCAGAAATTGACTGGAACGAAGTGCTGACCGTCTTGGCTATGGCTTTTTCACTCTCGATTATTGCCACAATTTATCCGGCTTGGCGCGCCGCACGTTTAGATCCAGTGGAGGCTTTACGCTATGAGTAGCACGCAACTTTGCTGTTACCATAGCCTTACGATTGAATTATGGGCGTTAGTTTAATGGAAATATTCGAGAAATACAGTTTCCCCAATGCGGCTATCCCGCGGGAGGACTATCATATCCCTGCGCCCAATTCCAAAAAATACGCAGAAGTTGAAGAAACGCCTTTGGAAGATGCTCATTTTTATTTTGATGATGAAGATGACGACGATCTGGATGATGACCTTCTGGACGATGACGAAGATGAACCTTTGGTTGATGAGGGGCAATTGGTTCTCATGGTGCGCGGCTTAAACAAAGTTTATAAACAAGGCTCGAACACCCTCAACATTTTAAACAATGTCGATTTACGTCTTTATTCCGGTGAGATTTGCGCCCTCGTCGGGCCAAGCGGATCGGGGAAATCGACGCTTCTGCATATTTTAGGATTGCTCGATTCACCAACATCCGGCCAAATTCTAATGGATGAACAAGACGTATCGAGACTATCAGAACGTACGCGCACAAAATTACGTAGCCAACATATTGGTTTTGTTTATCAATTCCATCACTTGTTACCGGAATTCAGCGCGCTGGAAAATGTAGCACTGGCGCAAATTATTGCAGGGAAAAAACCGGAAGAAGCCAACGAAAAAGCCGAAGAGTTATTGGTACAATTAGGATTAGCCGATCGCTTGAAACATAGACCTGCAACATTATCGGGCGGTGAACAACAACGCGTGGCTATTGCGCGCGCACTTGTCAATGATCCCTATCTTTTATTTGCCGATGAGCCAACGGGAAATCTTGACCCCGAAACATCCGAAGAAGTGTTCGACATGCTGCTCAACCTTGTGCGCAAACGCGGCGTTGGCGCACTGATCGCTACGCATAATATTAAACTCGCCCATGAAATGGATCGGATTTTAGAAGTTAAATCTGGACGAATTTTGCCCTATTAATATTTGAGATGGATATTCACCCCGTTTCTTTGCTAAGTTTCTATTTATGACAGAACATTTCGTCCATCTTCATGTTCATTCTGCCTATTCACTGGCAGAGGGAGCCATCAAGGTTAAAGACCTTGTAAAGCTGTGCGCGCGTGAGAAAATGCCTGCGGTTGCCGTGACCGATACCAACAATTTGTTCGGCGCAATGGAATTTGCCTTAGAGGCCGCTAAATCAGGCATCCAGCCCATTTTAGGGTGTCAGGTTTGTGTTGATGCGCAAGGCCACCAACTCACATTGCTCGTACAAAATGAACGCGGATATAAAAATCTGTCCAAAATCATCAGCAATGCCTATATGCAGGACAATGCACATAATGAAGTTTTCGCGCCCCTAGATCACATCGCGCAATATGCCGATGGCTTGATTTGTTTGAGCGGTGGCATGAAAGGCAGTATCGCGCAATCTGTTCTCCATGAACAAATACAACATGCAGAAGACGCGCTCAAACGCCTGCACGAAATTTTCGGTGATCGTTTCTATATAGAGCTTCAACGCCACAATCTGCCCGATGAAGACAAAGCGGAAGAGGGCATCATTACACTGGCCTACAAGCACAATATTCCCTTGGTCGCTACAAATGATTGCTATTTCAAAGACCGCGCCGCGCACGAAGCGCATGATGCGCTGCTTTGTATTGCCGAAGGTCGCTACGTTACCGAAGCGGACAGGCGCAAAGTGACGCCGGATCACTTTTTTAAATCCTCTGCGCAAATGGTTGAACTGTTCAAAGATCTGCCCGAAGCCATCCATAATACGCTCGTGATCGCGCAACGTTGCTCATACTTGCTCAAGCCGATTGCCCCAATCCTACCGCCATTCGAAACCGAGAGTAAACGTTCCGAGCCTGACGAACTTGCCATGCAATCCAAAGAAGGGCTGAAATGGCGTTTAGAAAAATTCGTTTATAAGGAAGGCTTAAGCGAAGACAAGAAAAAGGAAATCGCTCAACCGTACTTGGATCGTTTGGATTTTGAGCTCGATGTTATCAATCAAATGGGGTTTCCGGGTTATTTCCTGATCGTTTCCGATTTCATCAAATGGTCAAAAGATCATAATATCCCTGTCGGCCCCGGGCGGGGTTCGGGTGCGGGCTCTATCGTTGCATGGGCCTTAAAAATCACCGACCTTGACCCGCTTGAGTTCGGCCTGCTGTTCGAGCGGTTTTTGAACCCTGAACGGGTATCTATGCCTGATTTTGATATCGACTTTTGTCAAGATCGCCGCGATGAAGTTATTCGCTATGTTCAGGATCGCTACGGTCATGACCATGTTGCCCAGATTATCACCTTCGGGAAGTTACAGGCACGCGCGGTTGTGCGTGATGTCGGGCGCGTGTTGCAAATGTCTTATGGTCAGGTTGACCGTATTGCCAAAATGATTCCCAACAACCCTGCCGCCCCGATGACCTTGCAAGAGGCACTAGACGCCGATGCGGATTTACGCGCAGAACGCCGCAAAGATGAAACACAGAAAAAACTGATCGATATTGCCCTCCAGCTTGAGGGGCTCTATCGCCATGCCTCAACACACGCGGCAGGCGTTGTGATCAGTGACAGGCCGCTGGATGAACTCGTGCCGCTCTATCGTGACCCACGTTCAGACATGCCCGTTACCCAGTTTAATATGAAATATGTTGAACAAACAGGGCTGGTTAAGTTTGACTTTCTTGGCTTGAAAACCATGACTGTTGTTCAAAAAAGTCTTGATTATGTCGAAGAACAAACAGGGCAAAAAATCAACCTTTTGGATATCCCTTTGGATGATGCAAAAGCTTACGAGTTGATGGCCTGCGGTAATACCGTCGGTGTGTTTCAGTTGGAAAGTGCAGGCATGCGCGACACTCTGAAAAAGGTGAAGCCCAACAGATTCGAAGACATCATCGCGCTTGTGTCACTTTATCGCCCCGGTCCGATGGATAATATTCCCAAATATATTTCCGTGAAAGAGGAACGCGAAGAAGCGGATTATATGCATCCGATCTTACAGCCCTTCCTTGAAGAAACCTACGGCATCATGATCTATCAGGAACAGGTTATGCAGGCCGCGCAGAAATTGGCGGGATACACACTTGGCGGCGCGGATTTACTTCGCCGCGCTATGGGTAAGAAAATTCAGGCCGAAATGGATGAACAGCGCAAGCTTTTCGTTGACGGCGCAAAAGAAAGCCATGATGTTCCTCCCGAAAAATCCTCTGAAATTTTCGATCAAATTGCAAAGTTTGCGGGCTATGGTTTTAACAAATCCCACGCCGCCGCATATGCCCTGATTGCCTATTGGACGGCATGGTTAAAAGCCAATTATCCGATAGAATTTATGGCCGCATCCATGACCCTTGATTTGGGCAATACTGACAAGCTCAGTATTTTCAAACAGGATATGGATAAAGCAAACCTTACCCTGTTAACGCCCGATATCAACAAATCAGCCCCTGATTTCAAGGTCGAAAATGGCGGCGTGCGCTATGCACTGGCGGCGCTTAAGGGGGTTGGTGAAGATGCCATGGAAAAGTTGGTTGCCGAACGCGACGCGCATGGTGAATTTACAAGCCTTCAGGAATTTGCCAAACGCCTTGACCCCAAAACGATGAACAGGCGGCAGTTTGAGCGCCTTATTGGCGCGGGCGCATTTGACAGCCTTTACAACAACCGCGCATCACTCACCGAAGGATCGGATATCATTATTCGCTATGCACAATCCTTGGCAGAGGAACGCGATTCGGGGCAGGTGAGTTTATTCGGTGAAGACACAGGTGACAGCGGCTTAGGCATGCCCGATTTACCAAACGTCAAAAACTGGGATGCTCTGGAGCAGCTCTCACGCGAGTTTGCCGCTGTCGGCTATTATCTATCCGCCCACCCGCTGGATACACGCCAAGCGCAGTTTGAACGCATGAACATCAAGCTTTTTACATATGTTGAACAAGATATCCTGTCAAAAGGGATGGCTGTTTATCAAATGGCAGGGGTTTTGCTCAAAAAACAGGAGAAAATGTCGCAAAAGGGTAATAAATACGCTTTTCTGCAGTTATCCGACCCTACAGGCATTTATGAAGTCACGATTTTTTCGGAAACACTCAACGCCGCACGCCCGTTTCTTGAAACAGGTGAATCGCTGCTCTTAAATGTTGATGTGGAACAACAAGAAGATCAACTGCGTTTCACATCTTCCAAAATACAACCACTGGAACAAGCGCTCGACGGTAAGATCAATGAAATAGATATTCATTTATCGTCCGCCGATGCCGTTCTGAAAATAAAGGAATTCCTAGATATAGAGGGAAGAGGGCGCTCAAAAATAAAGATCTCCGCGCACATCAATGACAATCAAATAGCCCATATTAAAATCCCCGGCACATGGTCGCTCAGCGCGCAGGCACGCAATATTATACGCGCCGAAGACGGTGTCATCGAAATTTCGGAGCTATAAGCCTTATTGTCGTTGTTTTTCCTTGCATTCATCGGTGTTTCGCGTTAGAAAGCCACAGTTTTAAATTCACATGCGGGATTGGGACTGTATCTGATCATGGATATATGCCCATCCGGTGTAGTCAAATGACTACTCACAGTTCCGCAGAGGTATAACCGGTAAAGGAGATTCTAAAATGGCAGTACCTGAATTCACTATGCGTCAGCTTCTAGAAGCAGGCGTTCACTTTGGCCACCACACACGTCGCTGGAACCCTAAAATGCGCCCATTTATTTTTGGTGTGCGTAATGGTGTTCACATTCTTGACCTACAGCAAACACAACCGATGCTACAAACAGCATTGACTGAAATCCGTAACATCGTTTCAAAAGGCGGTCGTATTCTGTTTGTTGGTACAAAAAGACAAGCACAAGAAACTGTTGCCGAAAGCGCAAAACGTTGTGGTCAATACTACGTCAACCAACGCTGGCTTGGCGGCATGATGACCAACTGGAAAACAATCACAGCATCAATTAACCGTTTGCGTGATCTTGAAAAGATTCTAGGCGGCGATCAGTCCGGTTTCACTAAAAAAGAACTTTTGATGATGACGCGTGAGCGTAACAAACTTGAAGGCTCTATCGGTGGTATCAAGGATATGGGCGGTCAACCTGATGCTTTGTTCGTGATCGACACAAACAAAGAAGACATTGCAATCAAAGAAGCCAACAAGCTTGGTATTCCTGTATTTGCAATCGTTGACAGCAACAGCAGCATCGAAGGTATTGATTACCTTATCCCTGGGAATGATGACGCGTTGCGCGCCATTGATCTTTATTGTGAATTGGTTGTCGGCGCAGTTGTTGACGGTCTTCAAGCGGAACTTGGCACGAGTGGCAAAGATTTCGGCGCACAAGAAGATGTGAAAGTTAAGATTCCTGAAGAAAAAGCAGACAAAAAAGAGAAATCTAAAAAAGCACCTGCTAAAAAAGATGAAAAAGAAGCATCTAAGGATGATGCCGCAGAAGAAAAATCTGATGCAGCAGCAGAAAAAAAGGCAGCATCGGCGTAACGCCGGTGCTTAACCAGCCCACAGATTAATATTGATAGAAAAAAGAGGATACTAAAATGGCTGACATTACAGCATCTATGGTAAAAGAACTTCGCGAAGCAACCGGCGTTGGCATGATGGACGCGAAAAAAGCTTTGGTCGAAAACGACGGTAATATGGAGCAAGCTGTTGACTGGCTTCGTACACAAGGTTTGGCAAAAGCTGAAAAGAAATCAGGTCGCACCGCGGCTGAAGGTCTTGTGGCTGTTGTTACTGACGGTACAAACGGCGCTGTTGTTGAAATCAACTCAGAAACTGACTTTGTTGCCCGTAACGACGCATTCCAATCTTTCGTTCGCAAAGTTGCTGAAAAAGCGCTGACAGTGAATACACTGGAAGAACTTAAAGCAGCGGAAATCGACGGAAAAACAGTTGAGCGCACTTTGACAGATCTTATTGCAACAATCGGTGAGCACATGGCAATTCGCCGTATGACACGCTTGTCTGTTTCTGAAGGTGCTGTTGTTGGCTATGTCCACAGCGCGCTTGCAGATGGTCTTGGTAAAATTGGTGTATTGGTTGGTTTGCAATCATCTGCCGGTGCAGACGTGCTACAGGGGCTTGGTAAGCAAGTTTCCATGCATGTTGCTGCGGCTAACCCTCAGTTCCTAGATAAAACCTCAGTTGATCCCGATGTTTTGGATCGTGAGCGTAATGTCTTGAAAGAACAGGCGATTGCTTCTGGTAAGCCTGCTGAAATTGCAGAAAAAATGGTTGATGGTCGTATCCGCAAATTCTATCAGGAAATTTGCCTGACAGAACAAACATTCATTATGGATACAGACAAAACCGTTGCAGAAGCCATCAAAGCCGCTGGTTCAGACATTAAATTGGTTGAATTTGCGCGCATCCAACTTGGTGAAGGTATTGAAAAAGAAGAAGAAGATTTTGCAGCAGAAGTTGCAGCCGTAGCAAACGGTTAATCAAATTCTTATCGTGATTTTTGAACAGCCACGTTATAACGGACTTGCTTCGTTGCGTGGCTGTCATTATATTCGATGCACTAATCGTATAAATAATATTGAGTGATAGAGAAACGGAATCATGGGAATGACAGCAAAAGATCAAACCGAAAGTATAGCCCCCGTTTCCCCTTACAAGCGGGTTATGCTAAAAATGTCCGGCGAAGTCCTTATGGGCAAAAAAGAATTCGGACTAGACCCTGACACTGTTAAGCGCGTTGCAGACGACATCAAAGAAGTCGTCGATTTGGGTATTGAGGTTTGCGTTGTTGTTGGTGCAGGCAATATTTTTCGCGGCGTTTCGGGCGCGGCGCACGGTATGGACAGAACAACCGCCGATTATATGGGCATGCTGGGAATCGTCATCAATGCGCTGGCTTTACAAAATGCTCTTGAGAACATGAATATTGATACGCGCGTTCAATCGGCCATCCGCATGGATTCGATTTGCGAACCCTATATCCGCAGACGCGCCGTTCGCCACATGGAAAAAGGCCGCGTTGTGATCTTTGCCGCAGGCACAGGAAACCCTTACTTCACCACAGATACAGGCGCGGCATTACGCGCCTCCGAAATGGATTGTAACGTTATCATGAAGGGCACTAAGGTTGATGGCGTTTACTCCGCCGATCCTGAATTAGTGCCTGACGCACAGCGCTATGATCGTATATCTTACATTGATGTCCTGACAAAAGACCTTAAGGTCATGGATGCAACGGCAATTTCTTTGGCGCGTGAAAATAACATACCGATTGTTATTTTTTCTGTTATGGAGCCTGGAAACTTTGCTAAAGTAGTCCAGTCAAAGGGCAAATACACTGTTGTTACAAACACATAACCAAAAATAGCGAAAGGGTTTTTAAACCATGTCTTATAGTAAGCAAGATATTCAACGTCGTATGGATGGGGCTGTTGAAGCGTTACACAAAGAATTTAGCGGCCTAAGAACCGGTCGGGCTTCGGCCAATTTACTGGATGCTGTCGTTGTTGATATGTATGGCAGTAAAATGCCTATCAATCAGGTTGGTACAGTCAGTGTGCCGGAATCACGCCTGATCTCTGTTCAAGTTTGGGATGCTTCTGCCGTTAAAATGGTGGAAAAAGCCATTCGTGAATCAGGTTTAGGCCTAAACCCCATGCCTGACGGTAACAATATTCGTATTCCAATTCCCGATTTAAACGAGGAACGCCGCAAGGAACTCTCCAAGATTGCAGGGAAATATGCAGAATCGGCGCGCGTTGCTGTTCGCAATGTTCGCAAAGATGGCATGGATACGGTCAAGAAAATGGAAAAAGACGGCGACATTTCCGAAGATGATCTTAAAAGACTGTCTGACGAGATCCAAAAACTCACCGATGATACGACAAAAGAGATTGATAAAATGCTCTCCGGTAAAGAACACGATATTATGACTGTGTAGGGTATCAGGATATATGGCGCAGAAATCAAACATAAATAATAACATTCCGCAACATGTTGCCGTTATTATGGATGGGAATGGTCGTTGGGCAAAAAAGCGCGGCTTACCCCGCACGATGGGGCATAAAAAGGGCGCAGATAGCGTTCGACGTATCATAGAAAACGCTGCGGAATTAGGGATTAAGTACCTCACATTATTCGGATTTTCTTCAGAAAACTGGAATAGGCCGGAGCAAGAAGTTAAAGACTTAATGAAGCTGCTGCGCCAATATTTGCGCTCACAAACGGCTGAATTCCATCAAAAAAATGCGCGCTTATCCGTTATTGGTGACCGATCTGCCTTTGATGACGATATTGTTCAACTCATTGAAAATGCCGAAAACTTAACAAAGGATAATGATGCCATCCACGTCATCATTGCCCTGAATTATGGCGGCAAACAAGACATCGCGCAAGCCACGCAATCCTTGATTGATAACGCACTAGAAACTGGTCAAAAGCCTGATGCAAAATCCATCATAGACAGTATTTCCGCGCACGTTATGACCGCCGGCATCCCTGATCCTGATCTACTTATCCGCACAAGCGGCGAGCAACGCATCAGTAATTTCCTTCTCTGGCAATGCGCTTATACGGAAATGGTTTTTCTTCCGACCCTATGGCCTGATTTCGATAAACAAGACCTCGTCAACGCCTTGGATGAATACGCATCCAGAGATCGGCGCTATGGCTGCGTCACAAGTTCCGAAAAAACGCTATAAGAAACACAACTTATCAGATTGTTTTGTATCGCTGAAATTTGTATAGTGCCTGCATACAAACCCATTAGGCCACGATTGATATGTCATCAAAATTATATAAAAGGATCTTGTCGGCAGTTCTCATTGCCCCACCTTTTATATTCTCAATTATCTATGGCGATGCCTATCTAATGATCTGGCTGTTTCTGGCATTCTTGATTTCTATATATGAATGGTATGGGCTGGCCAAAAAACTGGAATTCTTTTTCCCTACAATGGTTTTGGGCTTCGTTTATATGGCCATTTCCTACAGCAGCTTTCTTGCCCTGCGCGAGATTTACTCAATCAACCTTCTCATCCTCTTTTTAGGCATGATCTGGTTTAGTGATATAGGCGCATTTTTTGTTGGGAAAACATTCGGAGGCCCCAAGCTTATTCAACAAATAAGCCCCAACAAAACATGGTCAGGCTTTGGCGGCGCGTTGTTTTTCCCTGCGCTTTTCGCTGTGGTTTGGTCATCTTATATGGGCATACATCCCGAATTCAGCGATAACCCGTGGTACATCATTACCTTTATCGCCGCCGTTTTAGGTGTCGCCATCGGCAGCGTCGGACAGGCGGGTGATCTGCTTGTTTCTTTTATAAAAAGACAAGCGCACGTGAAAGATACAGGTACACTCATCCCCGGGCATGGCGGTCTTTTGGATCGTATTGATTCTATGCTGCTTGGCGCGCCTGTTTTCCTTATCCTCATCACATTGCTCTCTTACGTGTTCTGATATGCCCTCAAAGAAACAAATTACAATATTGGGTGCTACGGGTTCTGTCGGGCAAAACACCGTGGATGTTATAGGCCAATCGCCTGAGCTGTTTGATGTTCACGCTGTCACCGCACATAAAAATGTCACGCTGTTGGCGCAAACGGCACAAAAAATCAACGCCCGCACTGCCATTATTGGTGATCCCACTTTATTAGGCGATTTACAAAATCTGTTAAAGGGCAGCACCGTCACCGCACAAGCAGGTTTCGATGCCATCGTGGATAGTGCGGGGAAGCCTGTCGATATTGTCATGAATGCTATTGTTGGCTTTGCGGGTTTACGCCCGCTTATCCGTGCATTAGAGCAGGGCAACGATGTCGCCATCGCCAACAAAGAGCCTTTGGTCGCCGCCGGAGAGTACATCACCGCGCTCGCGCGCAAGAATAACGCGACGATCCTTCCAGTCGATAGTGAGCATAACGCCATTTTTCAGGTCTTTGAGCAACACAACAAGGGCGCTATTGAAAAACTAATTTTAACCGCATCAGGCGGGCCGTTCCTCGATTGGGATGCGCAGGCTATTTATAATGCCACGCCCGCACAAGCCACCGCACACCCCAATTGGGATATGGGCGCAAAAATTTCAGTAGACAGTGCAACCATGATGAACAAGGCATTGGAAATTATTGAGGCGGCCTACTTATTTGAAATGTCTGGCGATCAAATTGACGTTGTCATTCACAGGCAATCGGTCGTTCATTCTCTTGTCTCTTACAAAGACGGCTCTATGCTTGCACAAATGGGGCAAAGCGATATGCGTACACCCATTGCATACGCCTTATCATGGCCTGAAAGGTTGAGCAGCGGCGGGACGCTATTGGATATTCACGCCTTATCAAACCTGACATTCGAAAAACCGGATTTCGAGAAATTTCCAGCCCTGCACTATGCTTACAAATGCCTTGAATTGGGGCAGGGCGCATGTATTGCGCTGAATGCTGCAAACGAAGTGGCTGTTTCCCGTTTTTTAGATCAGACGATAAAATTCGGGGACATTATGAAATGCAACGCCTACATAATTGATTCTTTATATCCGCAACTGCCGCCTTACGCGCTAAAAACTGTTGAAGATATTGAAAAATTGGACCACACTGTGCGGCAAGAATCTGAAAATTTTATTCGTGCGCGCTGTGTGGTATAAAAAATAAAAATAGAAAGACAAAAACATGAATTTTTATGACCTTGTTCAAGTGTTAGGGCAAAATATATGGATATATGGTGGATCGCTCATCGTTGTTCTCGGTATTTTGGTTTTTGTCCATGAATGGGGACACTACATTGTTGCGCGTATGTGCGGTGTCAAGGTTGAGCAATTCTCAATTGGATTTGGTCGGGAAATATATGGCCGCACGGATTCCTCGGGAACACGCTGGAAAGTGTCGATGATTCCCTTGGGTGGTTATGTACAGCTTTTTGGTGATTCAGATCCTGCAAGCGCGCGCCACTCTGACACCGTAGAAGATGGTGACGAAATTCGTGAGATGACAGACGCAGAAAAAGAAGTCGCGTTTTTCACCAAACCCGTATGGAAAAGAGCATTGGTTGTTCTCGCCGGGCCGGGGATCAATTACATTTTTGCGATTGCTCTATTGGCAGGTCTTTACTTCTTTAACGGACAACCCGTATCACCGCCAACCGCCGCCGCCGTTATGGTCGGTAGTAGTGCAGAACAATACGGCTTTAAACCCCATGACTATATTCTGTCGATTGATGGCAAAACGATAGATGACTTTGGTGATATTCGCCGCGAAATGATGGTCGCATTGGACCAAGAAAAGCACTTCATGCTTAGACGTGACGGGCAGGTCATACAAGTCTCTGCAAAGCCAAAAAGAATCCCTATGGAAGACCGTTTTGGTTTTAAAAGCGAAGCTGGTGTTTTAGGTCTTATCAGTGCAGAGCAGGGCATATTGATCAGCCGCATTCGCTCAATTGATGACGTTGCCTATGACAATACAAATGATGTCATTGCCGAACTCAAAAAACGCATGGACACCACATTTACAATCGGTTTGCAAAAAAGTGGCCAAGCAGAAGGTGAAGAGGACAACACTCAAAAACTTATTATTAAACCAATCGGCAGCAAGAACGCGATACTTGGACATGATGAGGATATGGCAAAAGAAGTGCTTTATCTTTCCAACATGCCGCGTGAACAATATAAAGCGCATACGATGATGACAGCGGTTCAAACCGCCGTTCGTGAAACCTATGTTATGACCACCTCATCACTTGAAGCCCTCTGGCAGATGGTCGTTGGCATAAGAAGTGCGTCTGAACTGGGCGGCATTGTGCGTATCGGCGCCATTGCCGGCGATATGGCGATACAGGGTATTGTGCCGCTTATCTTGTTAACGGCGCTGTTATCCATCAATTTAGGGTTCATAAACTTACTGCCTATTCCGATGCTCGATGGTGGACACTTGATGTTCTATGCGATTGAATCAATCATAGGAAAACCGGTTCCCGAAGCCATACAGGAATATGCGTTTCGTGCGGGGTTCGTATTTTTGATCGGGATTATGGCCTTTGCCAACTTAAATGACATATACCAGCTGATTACATAGAAAGATGGTATTTCTGACGGTATTCCTATGGAACTAATCACAGCCTTTTTAGGCGGCACTCTTGAAGATGTGTTTGCATTCGGCGTTATGGTCATCATAACACTGGCTGTTGTGGTGATGATCCATGAATGGGGACATTATATTGCCGCGCGCATCTGCGGCGTTCATGTCGAGCAATTTGCCTTTGGGTTTGGTAAAGAGCTTATTGGCTTTGGTTCTGATCCGCGCAAAACACGCTTTTCTATTTGCTTATTTCCACTGGGCGGCTTCGTCAAACTGTTCGGCGATGTTGATGTTAACAACCCTGTCGTTTGGGACCGCGATAATGACTGTGCAAGAACACTGAGCGACGAAGAATTAAAAGTCGCCTTTTGTACGAAAAGCGTGTGGCAACGCATTTTCATTATTGCGGCAGGGCCACTGATCAACATCCTCTTAACCGTCATGCTTCTTGTTGGCTTGTTCACCATACATGGGCAACGCTCCAAACCGTCCGTTATCAATACAGTCGCCGTTAATTCCGCTGCCTATGATGCAGGCATACAGCTTGGTGACCGCATATTGGCAATGGACGGAAAAAAGGCCAGAAGACTAGACGATATTCATGACTTCACATGGTTTGAAAATCCGCCGCGTCCGCACACTTACACCATCTTGCGTGATAATAAAGAAATAGAAATCACCTTTACCGCCAAACATGTTGAATACGAAAACAAAAAAGGTGTTGAGCTAAAACACGGTCAAACGGGTATGGTTCGAATGACTGATCTGGCCTTTAAAGGCGGCATTGTTGAGGTCAACGGTATTGATGTCAAAGATGCCCCTGAAAAGGCGCGCCAATTTATTATTGATAACCTTGATAAGCAGGTGACCATCGGCATTCCCTATAAAGGCGGAAAAGAAAAAGAAGTCGCCCATCCGTTCATTATGGTTTTCCCCGCGCAATTTAATCAGCATCTTTTTGATCCCGATGATGAACTATATGATCGTGCCTTTCTGGTTGATCCCCATAAAAAAATGTACGCCGTGAAGCTCGGCATCGTAGAAGCCATTGAAAAAACATTGTTTCTACTAAAACAGGGGGTTTCGAACTCCTACAAAGTCATTGTTGCCGGCATAGAGGGGAAAAATGATGACCGCGTTGTTTCCGGCGTTGCCACCATGGGGCAAAAGGTTGGGGATGCGGTGAAGGCAGGCCCTTATGAATACATCATCCTACTAGCGACATTCTCTTTTATGATTGGCTTTATTAACCTTTTACCTATTCCCGTTCTTGACGGAGGGTATCTTTTATTCATGTTTTATGAAATAATTTGTGGAAAGCCTGTTTCCCCACGCATTCAAGGCATCGCAATGATCTCAGGTCTGGTAGTATTAGTGGGAATCATGGTATTCGCAAATATTAGCGATTTACTGTCGCTTCTGTCCGATGTATCTTCCGATTGAGTATTCACCTTTAACATAAACACTTTTAAAAGAATGAGTTCACTATGACAGGTTTTGTCCAGCTTAAATCAAAAGCAATATTACTATTTTTATTTTCTGGATTAATATTCATATCCGGCCCTGCATCGGCAGCACAGCGCGTTGATCACATCGAAATCACGGGCTCACAACGGGTCGAAGAATCAACTATTGCATCATACATGGACTTAAAAGTAGGCGACCCCGTTGATGACGCGGCCGCTGACCGCGCCTTAAAAAGTCTTTTTGCGACAGGCTTATTCGCCGATGTTAAAGTTAAATATTCAGGTGGCACTGTAAAAATAAACGTGGTTGAGAACCCTGTCATTAACGAAATCGCGTTTGAAGGCAATGACCAAATCAAAGATGATGAGCTCCTTTCTGAAATACAAATGCGCCCGAGACAAGTTTTCACACGCACAAAAGTCCAAACTGATGTGACGCGTATCAATCAAATTTACAGACGTCAGGGGCGTTTCTCCGTGTCTGTACAGCCTAAAATCATTCGCCTTGATCAAAACCGCGTCGATCTGGTTTTTGAAATTCAAGAAGGGGATGTGACTAAGGTTAAAAGTATTCGTTTTGTTGGAAACACCGCGTATGACGACGATAAACTACGCAGCGTAATCAGCACAAAAGAAAATGCATGGTATAGATTCCTAAGCAGTAGTGACCGCTATGACCCTGATCGCTTATCTTTTGATCAGGAACTTCTGAGAGATTTTTATCTGGAGCAAGGCTACGCCGACTTTAATATTTTGTCAGCCATCGCCGAACTTTCAAATGATAAGGAAAATTTCTTCATCACACTGACTGTTGAAGAAGGCAATCGCTATAAGGTTGCGGAAACCAGCATTGTCTCGGACATCCGTAATTTCGATGCCAATATATTAAATGACAGCATCACATTAGATGTCGGCGATTGGTATAACGCGGAAAAGGTCAAGAAAACCGTAGAAAAAATGACTGACCAACTCGGTGATCTTCAATATGCGTTTGTTGACATTCGTCCGGACATCCAAAAAGACCGCGAGAATAAAACAGTCAGTATTACCTTCAACATTAAAGAAACACCGCGTGTGTTTGTTGAACGCATCAATGTGAATGGTAACATCCGTACACTAGACAAGGTTTTAAGACGTGAGATGGAGCTTGTTGAGGGCGACCCCTTTAACCGTTCAAAACTCGCAAAATCTGAACAAAACATAAAGAACCTGGATTTCTTTGAGACAACGAACGTCAATGTATCACAAGGATCTGCACCGGACAAAACCGTGGTTGATATTGATGTACAAGAAAAATCTACTGGTGAATTATCCATCGGCGCTGGCTTTTCAACGAACGACGGACCGCTCGCAGACTTCAGAATTCGTGAACGTAACTTACTTGGAAAAGGGCAAGACCTTGCACTCGGCGCGGTTATCGCTGGCCAACGTACAGAGTTTAACTTATCTCTAACCGAACCATACTTCCTTGATCGTGACTTATCTGCGGGTATTGATTTATTCCATACAACACGCGACTTTCAAGATGAAAGCTCCTTCGATCAGAAGCGCACAGGCGGGGGCTTCCGTATTGGATACCCATTATCAGAAAACTGGCGTCAAACGCTAAAATACAGAGTTGAGCGCAATGAAATCAGCGATGTGGATGCAGATGCGTCACGATTCATTTCTGATCAAGAAGGTATAAGAACCACCTCTGCGATTTCTCAACGGTTGTTTTACGACACAAGAGACAGCCAAATTATGACCACAAGCGGCTTGACCTACTGGCTCGACGCGGAAGTAGCCGGACTTGGCGGCGACGCTCAATATGTTTCAGGGAAAACAGGGGCTTCTTACTATTACCCTTTGAGCGATCAGTGGATTGTTAACCTTCTTGGCGAAACCGGAGCAATCGGCGCTTATGGCGACTCGGATGTTGAAATCAATGAACGCTACTTCCTTGGCGGCTCAAGCCTACGTGGTTTTGAACGTTCAGGTGTCGGCCCGCGTGACCGTTTAACAAAAGATGCTCTTGGCGGTAACTTCTTCTATCGCAGCAGTCTGGAAATGTCTTTCCCTGTTGGACTACCAAAAGAGCTTGGTATTCGCGGTCATGCATTCCATGATGTGGGATCACTTTTCGATATTGATGAAACAGGCGTTGATATTCTGGATGAATCTTCTATACGTGCCTCCGCAGGTATTGGTCTTTCATGGCGCTCACCTTTCGGTCCGATCCGTGTAGACCTTGCGGTGCCGTATCAGAAAGAAGATTATGATGAAGAAGAAAATTTCCGATTTGATTTTGGAACGCGCTTCTAATACAAATAAACAAACACAAAACACTTGAGGTTACTATCATGACATTTCGTAATATGCGAAACACCGTTCTAATGGCTCTTGTTCTTTTAACAGGACTCACCATGCAAGCACACGCCGAAACAAGTATCGCTGTTGTCGATGTCGAGGCGATTTTATCACAATCATTGGCTGCGAAATCTGTACAAAAACAAGTGACCGAAAAAAGAAGCAGCTTCCTATCTGAAGTCAAAAAAGCAGAAGACAAACTAAGATCTGAGGAAGATAAATTAAGAACCGAACAACAATCCATACAAAAGAACCCTACAGAAGCCGCTGAAAAAGCTTTCACTCAAAAAGTGCAGGACTTTGAAAAGCGCAAATTAGATACGCGCAGCAGTCTTCAAAAGAAAAAGGCGACGCTTGATAAAAGTTATTCCACGGCGATGAACACCCTGACAAAGTCAATCTTTGAGGTCTGTCAGACCATCGCAGCAGAGCAAAAAATTGACCTTATTCTGACCAAGCAAAATATTATTGTTGGTACACAATCACTCAATATTACAGCAACAGTTATGGAGAGTTTGGATAAAAAGCTCCCTAAACTAAGCTTGAAATAATACAAAAGCTTTATTGCTATGGCTGACCCTCGCTTTTTTACAAAGACCAAAAGTTTTTCTATTCAAGAATTACTCGATATATTGCCTTGCGACGTTGATGCAAGCGCTGATGTTACGGCTATTCTGGATGACGTTGCGGCGTTGAAAGACGCGCAAAGCAACCATCTGACGTTTCTCGACAACATCAAATATAAAGATGATTTCTTAAATACGAATGCAGGGGCTTGTTTTGTATCCCCTCAAATGGTGGAACATGCCCCTAAGGGCGTCGTTTGCCTTGTGACCAACGCGCCTTATAAATGTTATGCTCTGGCCGCTCAGGCTTTTTATCCCAATGAAAAACCACAAGATAATATATCAACCTCTGCCCATATAGAGCCAACAGCCACGATCGGGGAATCTGCCACGATTGGCGCGCATGTCTATATTGGCTCAGGCGTAGAAATCGGTGACCATGTCTGGATTGAGGCTGGCGCGGTTATTGATGACAATACGAAAATCGGACATCATTGCCGCATCGGTTCAAATACCAGCATTTCTCACGCGTTTATCGGTGATCATGTTCGTCTTTATCCGGGCGTACGCGTCGGGCAAGATGGCTTTGGCTTTGCCATTGATCCGGCAGGACACGTTAAAGTTCCGCAACTGGGACGGGTCATTATCGAAGACCATGTCGAAATCGGCGCGAATACAACAATCGATCGCGGCGCAGGTCCCGACACAGTCATCGGGCAAGGCACATGGATCGATAATTTAGTTCAAATCGGGCACAATGTTGTGATTGGCCGCGGTTGCGTAATCGTTGCACAAGTCGGTATTTCAGGCTCTACCGTAATCGAAGATTTCGTTGCCATCGGCGGACAAGCGGGCATTGCCGGACACCTAAGAATAAGCAGCGGCGTCAGAATTGGCGCACAAGCCGGTGTTATCAGTGATCTGACAACGGCCGGTGAATATTTAGGCTCTCCCGCATTCCCTAAAATACGCTTTTTTAGACAACTCGCCGCCGTAAATCGCTTGATAAACAAGAAGAAAAACGATTAACTGCATTCAGATAACAAGGCACTCTTAAAATTAACGAGGAATACAAGATGAGTGGAAGCACTGAAAAAACACTTTTAAACATCCAAGACATCATGCAAATGATACCGCATCGCTATCCGATTTTATTGGTTGATCGTGTCATTGACCTTGTCCCTGGTCAAAGTGCTGTCAGTGTCAAAAACGTGACCATGAACGAACCACAATTTATGGGGCATTTCCCCGGTTATCCTGTTATGCCCGGCGTTCTAATTATTGAGGCGATGGCACAAACAGCCGCCTTGGTCGTTGTTGATTTCTTAGGCGAGGAAGCCAAAGGTAAAGTTGTTTATTTCATGACCATTGATAATGCCCGCTTTCGCAAGCCTGTTGTGCCGGGTGATCGCATGCTTGTTCATGTTGAAAAAATCCGTTCACGCGGCCCTGTGTGGAAATTCAAAGGCACAGCAACCGTTGACGGTGTTGTGTGCGCCGAAGCAACATACAGCGCCATGATCACAGATACCGACCCGAATAGCTGATACGTTTCGTTACAAAGCGTGACTTGTTCCATGCTCGCTAACGCATTACGGTAACAATACAAACATACAAAAAATGAGTTTTATGTCACAAAATATACACCCAACAACCATTATAGAAGACGGCGCAACAATATCGAAAAGCGCAACGATCGGCCCTTTTTGCTTTATCGGCGCTGATGTTGTTATCGAGGATAATGTCACCCTGAAAAGTCATATCCATGTTGAAGGTCTGACCACGATTGGTGAGGGCACACAGATTTTTCCATTTACATCCCTTGGCACACAGCCACAGGATTTAAAATTCTCCGGTGAAAAGTCGGAATTGATTATCGGTAAGAACAATACCATCCGCGAACATGTCACCATGAACCCAGGCACAAAACACGGTGCGATGAAAACAGTAGTCGGTGATAATTGTTTGTTTATGGTTGCAACCCATGTCGCGCATGATTGTATCATTGGTAACAATGTCATCATGGCCAATAACGCAACACTTGCGGGTCATGTCACTGTTGGTAATTACGCCATTATGGGCGGTCTGTCGGCGGTGCATCAGTTTGTCAGAATTGGCGAGCATGCCGTTATTGGCGGAATGTCAGGTGTTGAAAACGACGTTATCCCTTATGGGCGCGTCAAAGGAGAGCGCGCATTTTTAGCAGGCCTTAACCTTATTGGCCTTGAGCGACGCGGCTTTGAAAAAGACCAAATTAGAAAATTACAACGTGCATTTAATCAGTTATTCGGCGATGAAGGCACATTAGAGCAACGCATGGATATCGTTTCCAGCGACTTCTCAGACGATGAACTGGTCCTGTCTATCCTTGATTTTGCACGAGAAAAAACAAGGTTTCCTCTATGCCAGCCCCGCAAGAAATAGATACAACCGTACCTAGCATCAAAAAACTTGGTGTCATTGCCGGAGGGGGAGCGCTCCCCGCATATTTAGTCTCCGTTTGTGAAGAGCAGAATATCGAAACCTTTATCGTCGGTTTTGAAGGTCAAACGGAACAAGCCACGATGACGCATGATAATCACATGTGGTCACATCTTGGCGCCGCCGGAAAAATCATGGCTTATTTCAAAGAAAACGATGTGAGAGACCTCGTCATGATCGGGCATATAAAGCGTCCCGCTTTTTCCGAGCTTAAACCTGATCTTAAAGCTGTACAGATACTATCACGCATTGGTATGAAGGCGTTGGGTGATAACGGCCTGTTGACCACACTAAAAAAAGAGTTAGAAAACGAAGGCTTTCAACTACACGGCATACAAAAGTTCTGTAATAATCTTTTGGCCAAAGAAGGCCATCTTGGGAAAACAAAACCTCAGGACAAAGACCAAACCAGCATATCTGTCGGGCTGCGGGCATCACAAGAAATCGGCGCGCTGGATATCGGGCAAGCAGTCATTGTGCAAAATGGCATTGTCATCGGGGTTGAGGCCGTCGAGGGTACGGATGACCTTATACGCCGCTGTGCTTCCTTACAAAAAAAGGGGCGCGGTGGCATTCTGATTAAAACATGCAAACCCAATCAAGATAAAGATCTTGATTTACCAACAATTGGTATCGATACCATTCGCACCGCACAAGAATCTGGTTTAATCGGCATTGCCATTCAATCGGAACATGTTATCATTATCGATCCAAAAAGCGTTGCAGAATACGCGGATAGGTATAAAATATTCGTCTGTGGTGTTTCCCTGCCGGATCAAAATTAAAAGAAAACGAGGATCAATCGTATATGAAGCTTTTTTTTATAGTGGGAGAGGATTCGGGCGATGCGCTTGCTGCTCCACTCATCAAATCATTACAAGATGTTTCACCGCAGCCTGTTGAATGCACTGGTGTCGGCGGCCCCTTAATGGAAGCAGAAGGTTTTGAAACACTTCTGCCGATGGATCAAATATCAATCATAGGTATATGGGAAGTGCTTCCTAAGATACCAAGGCTTTTAAAACTGAAAACGGCCATTATCGAGGAAATTGAAAAACAACAACCTGATGCTGTGATCACAGTTGATTTTCCTGACTTTAATTTCAATATTGCAAAAACCTTGAAAAAAAGAGGCGTCTATAAAGGCAAGCTCATTCATTATGTGGCGCCCAGTGTTTGGGCATGGCGTCCATCCAGAGCAAAGAAAATAGCAGCATTTTTAGATGGTATTATGTGCCTGTTCCCTATGGAGGTTGATTATTTTACGCCCCATAATCTTAAGGCTGCACATGTCGGACACCCATTAGTAACCAGTCAGGCAAAAGAAGCTGTCGGGCAGAAATTCCGCGAAGCCAACGGCATTTCTAAAGACGCAAAAACCCTTGGGTTATTCTTTGGCAGTCGTGAAGGCGAATTTAAAAACCTTAGTCCCATTATCAAATTAGCAACAATGTTGGTAAACGATATTGAAGAGGGTATTCATATTATTTCCCCAACGCTTCCTAAGTTGGAATATGAAATACAAACACTCCTAAAGGATTTCAAACTACCTATTTATGTAACGGCCAACCCAAACATGAAATGGGAAGCCATTAAAGCCTGTGACGTTGCCATTGCTGTTTCCGGAACGATGGCGCTAGAGCTTGCCTATGCTGGTGTACCGCATGTTATTTGCTATAAAATAAATCCCATTACGGCGCTGATTATAAAATCTATGGTTAAAATAAAGCGTGCGCATCTGGCTAATATTTTATTAGACCAAGACCTTGTTCCTGAATGTTTGCAAGGGAATTGCGTGCCTGAATATATTGCCCAAAGAACAATAGAGTTGCTTCAAAACGAAGATGGTAAAAAGCAAAAACAAATTGATGAGTTCAAAAAGCTTGATGAAAAACTCGGCGGGCAGGGGACTATGAGTCCCTCTGACAGAGCCGCCGATTTCATTCTAAATAACGTTTAACCGTTTACCGATCATCAAGATCAACATAAGGTCTTTCTTTTGGCCCTGTGTAAAGTTGGCGTGGACGGCCAATCCGCAATGATGGCTCTTCAATCATTTCTTTCCACTGTGAAACCCAACCCACGGTTCTGGCAACAGCGAACAAAACAGTAAACATACTGGTCGGGAAGCCCATCGCTTTCAGAATAATACCTGAATAGAAATCCACATTAGGGAATAGCTTACGTTCTACGAAATAGGGGTCTTCAAGCGCAATACGCTCTAGCTCCATCGCCAATTCGAGGCGTGGATCATTTATGCCCAGATCTTCAAGAACTTCATCACATGATGTTTTCAATACATTGGCACGTGGGTCAAAATTCTTATAAACACGGTGACCAAAGCCCATCAGACGGAAGGGGTCATTTTTATCTTTCGCGCGTTCCAAAAATTCAGGAATACGATCAACACTACCAATTTGATCCAGCATCTCCAAAACGGCCTGATTAGCACCGCCATGGCTTGGCCCCCAAAGAGAAGCAAGCCCCGCCGCAACACATGCAAACGGGTTCGCTTGTGATGATCCCGCCATACGCACGGTTGATGTGGATGCATTTTGTTCATGATCAGCATGCAAAATAAAGATTTTATCCATCGCGCGCGCAAGAACAGGGTTCACTTTATAAGGCTCTGCAGGTACAGCAAAACACATATAGAGGAAGTTTTCCGCAAATGTTAAGTCATTGCGCGGATACATAAAAGGCTGTCCCACGGAATATTTATATGTCATCGCAGAAAGGGTTGCGACCTTTGCAATCAGGCGCAATGCGGAAACATCGCGTTGCTCAGGGTCATTAATATCAAGTGAATCATGATAGAACGCCGACAACCCGCCAACAACACCACACATAATAGACATCGGGTGCGCATCACGGCGGAAACCGCGATAGAAGAAGTTCAATTGCTCATGCACCATCGTGTGATAGGTGATGTCATGCTCAAACGTTTCTTTTTGCTTTCTGCTTGGTAAATCGCCGTATAACAACAAATAAGCCACTTCCATGAAGGAGCTTTTCTCCGCCAGATCAGCAATTTGATACCCGCGATGCATCAATATCCCTTTTTCACCATCGATAAAGGTCAAGCGCGACTTACAACTTCCGGTGGATGTAAAACTCGGATCAAAAGTAAAATGTCCGGTTTCGGCATATAACTTACGCACATCGAGAACACTTGGGCCTTCGGTACCTTCAAGTACAGGCAGTTTAACACTTTCCCCTGTTTCATCATTGGTCAGCGTGAATGTTTTATTTGTCTCTGTATCGTGCGGCATAGATTATGTCCTTAAAATTATAGAGTAGAAAAATTATGAGCCTCATTGAGCCTTAACGCAGAATAGCGTCAAAACATTAAATATTGATTGATAAACATCACAGAAATAATGCGATATAGAATCAATCTGAAACACGATCATTCTACAGCAAAAAATTATTTCCACCAACGTAAGAAGATAAGCGCACTATCTTTCCAGCGCGGCCTTAATACGAAGACAGGATTCTTCTTTTCCAAGAATTTCTGCAGCGTGGAATATAGAGGGAGAAACCGTCGTGCCCGTCAACGCGGCGCGCAAAGGCATAGCCACTTTTCCAAGCTTGCCTTCTTTTAATTCATCGGCAATTTTCTTACAGCTTTCCTGTACAAAATCAGAATCAAATACGCCTGTATGGGCTTCAAATACGCTCAAAAGCCCTTCAAGGACAGCTTGCGCGTCCTCCAGATTTTTCTGTGCCTTCTCATCAAACGAAAGAGGGACAGCCTTCACATAAAATGCCGCATCATCCACAAATTGCAAAAGCGTCTTAGCGCGTGATTTTAATTCATCCATACCCGCTTTAAGCCGCGCAATACCAATATCATCCGGGACAAGACCATGGCGCTGTTTGAAAAACGGCAGAGCCTGACGGAGCAGGTCATCCGCATCAGACACATTAATATAATGCGCGTTCAAACTCTCCAACTTGGCAAAATCAAACTTCGCAGGGGCTTTACCAACATGATCCAAATCAAACCATTCAATCGCCTTATCGCGGGGAATGACTTCCTCATCACCATGTGACCATCCAAGACGCAGAAGATAATTGGACAAAGCCTCCGGCAAATAACCCATCTCGCGAAACTCTTGCACACTTTGCGCGCCATGGCGTTTCGAGAATTTTGCACCGTCCGCACCATGTAAAAGCGGCAAATGCGCGAAAACAGGTACATCCCAGCCCATAGCATCAAAAATAATTTTCTGACGGAACGTGTTATTGAGATGGTCATCACCGCGTATCACATGCGTAATGCCCATATCATGGTCATCCACAACAACAGACAGCATATAAGTTGGCGTACCGTCGCTGCGCAAAATGATAAAATCATCCAGTTGGTCATTGGCCACCGTGACCTCACCTTGCACCTTGTCATTAATCATTGTTTCACCTTCAACGGGTGCTTTAATCCTGACAACCGGCTTCACATCTTTGGGAGCACTCGCGGCATCCGCGTCGCGCCATCTACGGTCATAAAATGTTTTGTGGCCTGCTGCGCGTGCATTTTCGCGCATTTCTTCCAATTCCTCTGCTGTGCAATAGCAATAATACGCTTGCCCCTTGGCAATCATTTCTTTCGCGACTTCGGTATGGCGATCTAGTTTTGAGAATTGCGAGATAACCTCACCATCGTAATTCAAGCCCAACCATTCCAAACCATCCATAATGGCGGCGACAGCTTCTTCCGAATGACGCTTTCTATCGGTATCTTCAATACGTACAACAAACTTGCCGTCATAATGACGCGCATACAGCCAATTAAAAAGAGCCGTACGTGCATTGCCGACATGCATAAATCCTGTGGGGGAAGGTGGAAAACGTGTTACAACAGTCATACGAAAAGGACCTCTTCAAAGATTAGGTAAATAAAGCTGAATTTTGTTGGACATTACCATGCAAAATGCCTTGCGCATAGACCGGATATACACAGAAAACTGGTTTTTTCTGACCATAAAAAAACTTCATGTTCTTTTCATTATTCAATGCGCAGTTCAGAAAGAAAATGCCTTTTTATGGGTTCCTGTTATTTTTGCGCTCGGCATTGCTCTGTATTTTTCGCTCCCCTTTGAACCGCCGATTGCTCTGACCATATTCAGCCTGTGCCTTGGCGGCGTTCTCTATGTTTTGAGCCGCCCGCAAAAGGTTTATGCCTCCATCGCCCTCATTATTTTGATTTTCCTGTCAGGGTTCAGCGCCGCAAAAATACGAACGGAGCATATAAAAACGCCCATGATAGAGAAAAAAATATCCTCGGCGCACATCACCGGAACGATTGCATCTATTGAAAAAATGGAGGAGGGCGGCGGCAGCCGTATCATTTTATCACATCTCACGATTGAAAAAATCGCGCCCAATAAAACGCCGACAAAAATACGCTTACACATTCGCAAGGATGAAAATATTCAAATCGGCCAGCGCGTTAAAATCCTCGCCGGATTAAATCCGCCTTCCGGCCCACTCATCCCCGAAGGTTTCGATTTCAGGCGATATTTATTCTTTCAGGAAATCGGCGCCGTTGGTTTTGTTTATAATGAACCCGACATATTAGACTCGCCGCCGCCAACAATATTTGACGTACAAAGCATACGCCACAGCATCGCAACGCAGATCTATCGGTATTTACCACCAGATAGCGCGGCCATTGCCGTCGCCCTTATGGTCGGGCAGAAAAACGCAATCTCGCAAGATAATAAACAAGCCATACGCGATGCAGGGCTCGCCCACATGCTCGCAATTTCAGGGCTGCATGTTGGCCTGTTCGCAGGGACGTTGTTTTTTATCCTACGCCTTGCGATGGCCTGCATCCCCAACTTTGCATTACGTTACCCCATCAAGAAAATAGCCGCCATTTGTGCCTTGGGCGGCGCCATATTTTATATGCTGCTTGCGGGGGTAACCGTCCCGACGCAGCGCGCCGTTTTTATGATCAGCATTGTATTTCTCGCCATTATTCTTGATCGCTCGCCCATATCGTTGCGCTTGGTTGCGGCTTCGGCCTTGATTGTTTTATTGTTCAGACCCGAAAGCCTTTTATCGGTGAGTTTTCAGATGTCTTTTGCCGCTGTAATCAGCCTTGTTTATTTTTATGATGTAACTCGTCCAATATGGATGAAATTATACACAGACCGCAGCATCGTTAAAAAAGGCATGATGTATTTTCTGGGCGTTTGCATCACAACAATCATTGCCAGCCTCGCAACTGCACCTTTTGCGCTCTATCATTTCGGACAAGTTTCCTTTATTGGCTCTGTCGCCAATTTGGTGGCTGTGCCACTGCTCACCTTCCTCATTATGCCCTTTGCCTTGCTCAGCATCATTTTAATGCCCCTTGGCTTGTCTTTCTTGCCCTTAACGATCATGGATATCGGAATCAAAGGCATGCTGGAAATTTCCTATTGGGCGGCATCTTTGCCCCATGCAATATTACGCGCCTCGTTGTGGCCTTTCTCCTCATTCATCCTGATTATAGTATCGTGCCTGTTTATAATATTGTGGAAGGGTAAGGGAAAACTGCTCGGCATTCCTCTTTTCTTCATCGCGTTCTGGATTGCACAAGCCAGCATTACGCCCGATATTTTAATTTCATCATCCCATAAGTTATTTCTGTTTAAAACAGACGAGGACACGTTACTAACATCATCACGAAGAAGTGATCGCTTTGTTCTGAAAAACTGGGAAAAACTATATGGCTTGCCTGAAAAATCGGCACAAATTCTGCCCAATAAGGGAGAAAGAAAAAGCAAGGAAGATCAAAACAATGACAATAATTGCGGCGAGCAGGGCTGCCGCTTTTTAATCAAAGGCTACAAAGTTTCTTTTTCCCGCATACCTTATATTTCAGAACAAGAATGCGCATGGGCGGATATATTGATCGCCGTTGATCCCGTAAAAGACAAATCATGTCATGCGCGCTACATCATTGATAAATTTGATACATGGAAATCTGGAACACACGCCGTTTGGCTCGGGCCGGAGGGGATTGTTATTCAAAACGTTGCGCAAACAACAGCAAACCGCCCTTGGTCAAAATACACGACAGCGCCGAATAAAAAATATCAGTGATATGTACGGATTAAATTGGCAAGCTTGCCCTGTATTTTTACACGATCAGGGTCGAGAATGCGCGGCTCATAAGATTCGTTTTCAGGTTCAAGCACGATTTTATTACCCGCACGACGAAGACGTTTTAACGTCACTTCCAGATCATCCACCAACGCGACAACGATTTCGCCATTTTGCGCCGTATCACAACGGCGTATAATCACAGTGTCCTGATCGTGAATACCTGCATTTATCATAGAATCACCATCCACTTTCAGCGCATAATGTTCCCCCTGACCAACAAAACCCTGCGGCAGTTGAATAAATTCACCCTCATCACGCACGGCCTCAATCGGCGTCCCCGCGGCGATGCGTCCGTATAACGGCACTTCATCAAACATACCTGCCATTGAAGATTCATAATTTGAAGCGGCGCGCGATGCCGTAGCAGGACGCAAACCTTCAGGCAGTCTTTTAATTTCGAGAGCGCGGGCGCGGTGTGGCAATCGTTCAATATAGCCACGCTCCACCAATGCAGAAATCAAACGGTGAATACCTGATTTTGACTTTAGGCCAAGGGCATCCTTCATTTCTTCAAAAGAGGGAGGAATATCATCCTTGGACATTTTTTCATGGATGTATAACAGCAGATCTTTTTGCTTTTTGGTGAGCATTTTTTCCCTCTTATCTATATTCTATAGTACGGAATGAAAACGGTTTGTACACTCTTTGTTCTAGTTTAGTTCAGTCTTTGTGTCAACATCAATCTTCGACATTCCCCAAAAGTTCCTGCACCGCGCGCCCGATATTATCCTGACGCATTAAGCTCTCGCCGACAAGGAAACCTTGATAGCCCGCATGCGCCAATCTGGAGAGTGTATCGTGTGAAGCAATACCGCTTTCTGAAATTTTAAAGCATCCGGCAGGCATACTCATCAGCAAATCATAAGACGTTGAAACATCGACTTTCAGCGTTTTAAGATTGCGGTTATTCACGCCAATCATCATGGGATTCAGTTTATTGGCGCGCTCCAACTCATGCAGATTATGCACCTCAACCAGAATATCCATACGCAAGCTACGCGCGATTTCGTACATTTCACGCGCAAGGCAGTCATCAAGCGCGGCAATGATCAACAAAATGCAATCCGCACCCAGCGCGCGCGATTCATAAATCTGATAGGGGTCAACCATGAAATCCTTACGCAGCACCGCGATATTAACCTCATCCTTAATCTGCGTCAGAAAATCATCATGCCCTTGAAAATAGGGTTCGTCGGTCAAGACAGATAAACAAGTCGCGCCGTATTTCTTGTAAATTTTGGCAATTTCAACAGGATCAAAATCTTCGCGGATAATGCCTTTGCTCGGTGAGGCCTTCTTAACCTCTGCAATCAAAGCAGAGCCTTTCGCGCGCTTCATCGCACTGAGAAAGCCCGTCGGCAGTGGCTTATCGGCGAGCATATAGGATAAATCCTTTTCCGATCTCAACGACTTTTTATACTCGACATGTTTTTTCTTTTTCTCGCAGATTTCCTGAAGCTTATCCATTATCATTCTTTCCTGAGTGCGCCTGTGTGAAGGCCGCATAATCTTGCAACAATGCACGCGCCTGCCCATTATCAAGAACAGCAGAGGCCATGTTAACAGCAGATTCAAGTGTGTGTGCTTTTTCTGCAATCATCAAAACCGCCGCCGCATTGGCAATAACAATATCCCGATAGGCATTCTTCTCACCATCCAGAATATCTTGCAAAGCCTTTGCATTAACTTGCGGCGCGCCGCCCTTTAAATCATCAGGGTTTGATCGTGGTAAACCAAAATCTTCGGGGGTTAATATCGCTTCGGTAATGTGACCATCAATCAACTGCGCAACATATGTCTCTGCCGTTGTGGTGATTTCATCCAAACCGTCCGCACCATGAACAACCCATGCGCTTTGTGTCCCTAACCTTTGCAAGGCTTGCGCCATTGGAAGGACAAGCGCACGATCATATACACCGATAAGCTGGAACTTGGTTTTGGCGGGGTTGGCAAGCGGCCCCAAAATATTGAAAATCGTCCGCACCCCCAGCGCCTTGCGCACAGGCATCACATGCTTCATCGCCTGATGATGACGCGGCGCCATAAGGAACGCAAAATTGAACTGCGTTAGCGCATCTTCCAAATGCCCCTGCGAAACATCGAGATCAACCCCCAGTGCCTCAAGCACATCTGCAGCACCGGACTTTGAACTGGCGGAGCGGTTACCGTGTTTGGCCACACACACACCGCACGCCGCCGCAACAATCGCCACCGCCGTTGAAATATTATATGTACCGGATTGATCGCCCCCCGTACCGCAGCAATCCACAGCATGGTCAGGCGCGTTAATCGGCAGAGCCTTTGCGCGCATAACTTTGGCAGCACCAACAATCTCATCAACCGTTTCACCGCGCGCCGATATACCTGTTAAAAAGGCAGCAATCTGTTCGTCGCTCCATGTGCCTTCCATCATACCGGACATACACAATGTCATATCGTCTTCGCTAAGCTTTTGCCCAGACTGAATTCTGCTTAGAATTTCTGCAATCATGAAACCAGCCTGATGAAATTCTTAAGGAGGTCATGCCCATGCTTTGTGGCGATACTCTCAGGGTGGAATTGTACGCCGTGAATTGGCTTATCCTTATGTGATAAACCCATAATAATGCCGTCTTCGGTTTCTGCCGTAATTTCAAGGCAATCAGGAATGCTCTCACGCTCGGCAATCAAGGAATGATAGCGCGTTACGGGATAGGGGGATGGTAGCCCCTCAAACACAGCTTTGCCGCTATGCGCTATATCAGATATTTTGCCATGCATCGGCGCAGGTGCGCGAATGACTTTGCCGCCAAAGGCCTGCGCGATGGCTTGATGCCCCAGACATACACCGAATAACGGCACATTACGCTCCGCTGCTGCTTTAATAACATCCAGACAAATACCGGCATGATCAGGATCACTAGGCCCCGGTGAGATCAACAAACCCTCGGGCTTATCACCAAACACATGTTCTACCGATACTTCATCATTGCGGTAAACTCGCGTTTCCACGCCTAAATCGCCCAGATATTGCACCAGGTTGTATGTAAAACTGTCGTAATTATCAATTAAGGTAATCATGGATTTGTTATGGCGTTCTGTGATACAAAAAGCAAGTAAACAAAGGAGATACTGCGTTTTTTAAATGTGGGTACACACCCCAACACGCGTAACACAGCTATGGCACATCACAAAAACACATCCGCTTCTATTATTAAGGTACTGATTTTCATTATGATTGGTGCTGTTCTGATCGTGTTTACAGATTTGTTTATTCTGGATGGTAATCGCCATATGTCATGGTGGAATACGAACAGCTCTACATCTTCGGATGCCCCGATAGACTTGGCGCGTTTGAAAACACAAAATACGCGCTATCTTGAAAACGGCATAAACCTTCCCGACGGCCTTACAGCGCAAAGCCCGACGCCCAATCTTTTGGCAAGCCTTCAACGCAAAGAAAGCAATACTGTGATCGCGCAGACCAGCCTAAAGCGTCCCTTGTTAAATGACCCAATGTCGGATGTGCAGATCGCCAATATAGAGCCTGCACTAGGCGTTGAAAAAGGCGCAACAATCATTCCCGATACAACAGACAGAGAAAACATCGAGAATGTCATTTTGAATTTGGGGCACACCCCGAATGATAACAACGCGCGCAGTGAAGCAGCAGAAGCGCCCAAACACATCGCCATTACAACAAACCCCACAGAAAAACAAAGCCAAGCCACAGACAGCGCGCCACATCAATATATAGCCCCCCAAGGCAATGGCAAAATCGCCATTATCATTGATGATATGGGGCTGACACTGCGCAGTAAGCTTGTCGAAGTGATGCCTGCGCCGCTTACATTATCCTACTTGCCATACGCCAAGGATCTGAAGGAGCGCACAAAACGCGCCGCCGCAAATGGACATGAACTTATGGTGCATATCCCGATGCAACCGCTGAATGATAATATAGATGCCGGCCCGCATGTTTTAAAAGTCGATCAAACCCCGAAAGAATTACTGGCTAATCTGGATTGGGATTTATCGCGTTTCGATGGGTTTGTCGGCGTCAATAACCACATGGGCAGCCGCATCACAGGGGACAGGCGCTCTATGGCTTATGTCATGAGTGACCTTAAAAAACGCGGGCTGTATTTTATTGATTCCAGAACAATCAGTGCCTCTGTCGCCGCAGATGTCGCAAAGGAATATGGCCTTGCCTATGGTGAGCGCGATATCTTTCTCGATCATAAAATCACACCTGAATTTATTCACGGCGCGCTGAAAAAACTTGAAGATAAGGCGCGGAAGAATGGCTATGCCATCGCGATAGGGCATCCGCATAAAGAAACCATTGACGCGTTGAAAGAATGGATTCCAACGCTAAAGGATAAGGGCTTAACCCTTGTTCCTGCCAGCGCCGTTCTGCATCAGCCTATCGAATCCACAAACGATATCCTTGCAAACAGTGATGCGCCCGAAGACAGTAAGGCAAAACCCTATACAGTAAGGCAAAACCCTATTAAGTAAATTTTTGAATGGTCAGATTAGCGGCATGTAAAACGGCCTTGGCCTTGTTACAACATTCCTGATGTTCAAAATCAGGATCACTATCCGCCACAACGCCGCCGCCTGCCTGAACATAAACTTTATTATCCTTAACCAGCGCAGTGCGCAGTGCAATACAGCTATCCATCGCATGCTTGGAGAAATAGCCAACGCCGCCGGCATAAGTTCCGCGACGGCTCACTTCCAATTCGTCAATAATCTCCATCGCGCGAATTTTTGGCGCGCCGCTGACCGTTCCTGCGGGGAAACCCGCAAACAGCGCATCGACGATATCAACATCATCACGCAAATGCCCCTCAACATTCGATACAATATGCATAACGTGTGAATACAGTTCGACCTGAAACTCTTCGGTGACATTCACACTGCCGATCTTGGCAACGCGTCCCACATCGTTACGCCCCAAATCAAGCAGCATGAGGTGCTCTGAGCGTTCTTTCGGGTCAGACAACAATTCCTCGGCCAGAGCCTTATCCTCGGCGGACGTTGCACCACGTCGGCGCGTTCCGGCAATCGGGCGTATGGTGACAACATCATCGCGCACCCGCACCAATATTTCAGGGCTTGAACCGACAAGGGCAAAACCATCAAAGGCCAGATGAAACAAAAACGGCGAAGGGTTCACACTGCGTAGGGAACGGTAAAGCTCGAATGACGGCAAATCAAAATCAACGGAAAATCTTTGTGAGGGCACAACCTGAAAAATCTCGCCAGACACAATATAATCAACAGCTTTCCTAACCGCGTCTTTATAATCGGCCTCAGGCGTATTTGATATTGGCGCCTGATCACCGCTCAACGCCGTTTTGCACTCTACCAACGCACGATCAAGCGGCGCATGGACGGCGCGCAACGCCTTATCAAGACGCCCGTGCGCAGCGTTATAGGCTGCCTCGGCGGATATATCGCTGTTATTGGCATGGCTGTAGACAGGCGTCGCAAAACACATTGTGTTTTTAACGTTATCAAAGATCACCAAAAGGGAAGGGCGCATCAATACGCTGTCAGGAACGCCAAGATCATCAGGGTTGTTGTCGGGTATATCCTCTACAATCCTGATCATGTCATAACCAATATAGCCAAACATACCCAGCGCGCACATAGGCGGCAAATCATCAGGCGTCACATCGACAGAACTTTGTGAAATAATAGCGCTTAATGACTCTCTGGCATCGACATCTTGCTTAACCCACTGTCCGTTTGCATCACTAACCTCAACAGCGCCCTTTGAACAACGCCATAGCAAATCGGGCTGCGTTCCAATAATGGAATAACGCCCCAGCGTCGCGCCGCCCTCTACGGATTCAAGCAAGAAAGCATAAGGGGAATGCCCACAAATTTTCAAATAGGTTGAAACAGGCGTTTCAAGATCAGATGACATCCAGTGCCACACAATTTGAGATTTTCCTGCGGCGTAAATATTCCGAAACGCGTCAATATCCGGTGAAAAAGTCACATGATCAAGCTGTTCTGACATTGTTTAATAGCTCTCATCTTCCTTTGCGCCATAGGCATTCTCAAGCAACGCTCTGTTCACTTTAACATTGTATTTCTTCGACAGGCCGCGCAGATACATTAAGAACATTTCATCACCAGCCTCAGTATTCACTGTCTTAGCAATTGCTTCTTGAGATTCTTTGGCCGCGTCATCAATCTCTGGCAATGTTACATTTGACACTTTCATTAAGGCCAGCTTCCCATCAAATTCCAAAATGTCATGCGCGCCAATATGCGTTTGGAAAATTGTTGGACGCAAGGCATCGGTCAGTGGCTTTGCCATCTCTCCCGATAATGTAATGCCTTTGATTGATTGAATTTTTTTCTTATTCTCTTTGGCTATGCTTTCAAATGAAGAACCACCTGTACCGATCTCTGCTAAATATTTTTTCAGCTTCAGATCATTTTCATCATGCTTCTGATCCTTGATGAATTGCGTGGCTAACTCTTCCTTCACATCTTCAAATGATTTGAAATGCTCATCCTCCACATCCGTAAGAACAAACGAAGCAAGTAAGCCGCTTGGCAATTCCTGCAACATGGATGTTTCGCCTTTCTGCAATTCAAAAATCAAACCGAGAATCTCTTCTTGATCCGCTGGCTTGAATTGTTCCAGCACTCTCTCTGCATTCTTGCCCAAACCTTTATCATCAACAGGCAAAACAGTGGTTATGCTCAACTGAACCGTTTTAGCGGCATCTTCCAAAGAAACTCCTTCATCCAGACTTTCATCCAGATCTTCAGAGATTTTGTATATCGCCTCATCTTTCTTTGCATTGGTGATCACCTCGACGATATTTTTCTTAACCTCGTCATATGTTCTTGTTGTTGCCGGAACGATTTCTTCCAAACGCACAATGTGATAACCCAACATGGTTTTCACAGGGGGTGTAACGTCACCGACCTTAAGGTTCTCAAGCGCATCGCGCAGGGCAGGGAGCATCGATGCCTTTTCAAATGCGCCATTCTCAAAATAACGCCCCTCAGAGCCAACAATCGCTACAGCGGCGTCCTTAATAGATTTACCGGCATTTATCGCATCAGATATTTTTTGTGCCTGCGCTTCATCATCAACCAAGGACTGGGTTAGAATATATTGATCACCGACTTTGAAATCGTCGATATTATCATCATAAAATGCCTGAGCCTCATCATCAGATACACTCACATCAACCTTAATAACTGCGGGGTCAAAAACGCCGACTTTAACCGTTCTGTATTCAGGTATCGTGTATTTTAATTTTTTCACGCTGTCATATAAACGCTTTAACTGCTCATCTGTCGCAGGCTCAACATTCGTAATTTCATCATCAGAGAACATGATGATATCAACATCGCGTGTTTGCTGTTGAAACTGATATAAATCATCAACCAAATCAGCGTTATCAGGTTTAAAACCTGCGCGCAGCGCCTGCATAATAATATCGCCCGACGTTTCACGGCTCATAAGGGATACAAATTCAAATTCCGACATACCTTGATAGCGCAACATATCTTCGAGGGCCTCTTGCATGGTTTGTCCGGGCTTTACGTTGGGCTTTAAGAATTCTGCGACGCGCTGCGCAATACGATTTTTATCAAGTGAAAGACCAAGCTCTCTGGCTTCATTAAGCAAGAAATAGGTGCGAATTTCACCTGTCAGGATTTCATCTGTAAGACCCATTTTAAAGGCTTGTTGTGGTGTAATACCGCGATAGCGTGCCAAAGAACGACGCAACGTGTTATTAAAATCCTGTATACTGATTGTATCATCGGCAATACGAACAACGTCATTACCACCAACACCGCCGCCGCCATTTAAAACGCCGCGCACATCCATCATAACAAGCCCACCCACGGACATCCCGAGAATACCAAAAAGAATATATTTAAAAAAGCCGCCACTTGCCCCATTGCGTAAAGATCGCATTACCATAATTTTCACATATCCATTTTTGTTACGATGCCAGCACTATAAGCAGCGTTATTTGAACGGGCAAGCGTACAAATATGCAAAAACATTAAAAATCAACGACAATTACCCCTTTTTATCGTCGCAGAATTTGGATAGGGTGCACACGAACACGATATAACAAGGGTCTATAAATGAAAAAGCTGATTGCTGGAAATTGGAAAATGAACGGAAGTAAAGCCGATGCCACTTCTCTGGCACAGGCGTTGCTGGCAAAAACCCAAGAAACGCCATCACTATTTGAACATTGCGACATTCTTGTTTGCCCGCCATTTATTCATATCGAAACCGTGCAAAACATCATTAAAGGTTCAGACATCCAACTGGGCGCACAAGATTGTGCACAAAATGAAAATGGAGCGCATACGGGTGATATTTCCGCTGACATGATTCGCGATAGTCACTGTGCTTATGTTATTTTGGGCCACTCAGAACGCAGAACCCAGCGTAACGAAACAAGCGCCATAATCGCGCAAAAAGCAAAAGCCGCACAGACCGGCGGCCTGATTACCATCATTTGTGTCGGCGAAAACGAACAAGACCGTATTAACGGGCGCGAAAATGATGTTGTGCAAGCGCAACTCTCGCAATCTATTCCAGACGGCGCAACCGCGCATAATACAGTGATAGCCTATGAACCCATATGGGCAATAGGAACAGGAAAAACAGCCAGCCCTTCTGATGTTGAAACTATGCATGCCTTTATACGGTCTACATTAAAAGAGAAGATCGCCGACCATAACCAAGTCCGCATTCTTTATGGCGGATCAATGAAACCTGATAACGCACAAGCATTATTATCAACACCAAATGTTGATGGCGGTTTGATCGGCGGCGCAAGCCTGCAAGCTGATCCCTTTATCGCTATTGCAGAAAAAGCGTTGAAAAGTTGATTTTTGACTGGTCTTAAGCAGGAAGACTATTTATACAGATGTGAAACAAACATAAAAAGAAATTTAGATATGGAATCAGTTGTTCTTGTTATTCACTTAATTTTAGCTCTATCAATCATAGTGCTTGTGCTCCTTCAGCGATCTGAAGGGGGCGGCCTTGGTATTGGTGGAGGCGGCGGTGGCCTTGGTGGATTTGCCTCTGCCAGAGGAACAGCCAACGCCTTAACAAAAATGACAGGGCTCTGTGCTGCCGGGTTTTTCATCACTTCTTTGACATTAGGTGTGCTGGCAACAGATAAACGCCACGAAACAACCGGCCTTCTTGAAAATATGGATCCTCCGGCAATAGAATCTCCCGTATCCGGTGATGATACAAACGCAGCGCAAGGCATAAGCTATACACCACCCGATGCCATATCAGATCAGCAATCCCCTGTAGAGGCGATTAAGAATGCTGTTGAAAACACCGTGCAAGGCAATAAGCCCGAAGCACCAACAGTTGACACAAAAACCCAAGAAGAGCCGTCCGCTCCCGTAGAGTAAAACATGACAAGATATATATTCATCACAGGCGGCGTTGTTTCCTCATTAGGAAAGGGCCTCGGCTCCGCTGCGCTTGGCGCATTGTTACAGGCACGCGGCTATCGCGTACGCTTGTGTAAGCTTGACCCATACCTGAATGTTGACCCTGGTACGATGAGCCCGTTTCAACATGGCGAAGTCTTCGTCACAGATGACGGCGCAGAAACAGACCTTGATTTAGGCCACTATGAACGCTTCACAGGCGTTCCGGCAAAGGCGACTGACAACACGACAACAGGGCGCATCTATACCAGTGTTCTTCAAAAAGAACGCAGAGGCGAATATCTGGGCGCGACCATTCAGGTTATCCCGCATATTACCAACGAAATTCAGGATTTTATCCGCGAAAAAGACGGTACAGCAGATTTTGTTTTGTGCGAGATTGGCGGCACAGTTGGCGATATTGAAAGCTTACCCTTTCTGGAAGCCATTCGCCAATTCGGTAACGAAGTAGGGCGCGAGCGCGCAATCTTCATCCATGTGACCTTGCTGCCCTATATCCCTGCGGCAGGTGAGCTCAAAACCAAACCAACACAGCACTCAGTTAAAGAACTGATGAGCTATGGCATACGTCCGCAAATTCTATTGTGTCGCGCCGACCGTACAATAGACGAGGACGAACGCCGTAAAATCGCTCTTTTCTGTAATATTGATCGCGATAAAGTTATTCCTGCGCTGGATGTATCTTCTATCTATGAAGTGCCGCTGACATATCACAATGAGGGGCTGGACCGTCAGGTTATGGACAGCTTCGGCATAAAAGATATTCCAAACCTTGATCTATCTATCTGGCATAATATTGTCAAAAACATCAAAGAGCCGGAGAGCAATGTCACAATTGCGATTATCGGTAAATATACGAACCTGACAGACAGCTATAAGTCGCTCAACGAATCGTTGATCCATGGTGGTATATCCAACAAGGTCAAAGTGAACTTGAAATTTATTGAAGCCGAGATCTTCGAGGAAGAAGACCCCGCAGACCACCTTCAGGGTGTTAACGGCATTCTTGTCCCCGGTGGCTTCGGTGATCGCGGCGTAGAGGGAAAAATCCGCGCCGCTCAATATGCGAGAGAGAAGAAAATCCCGTATTTCGGTATTTGTTACGGCATGCAAATGGCCGTTATCGAAGCCGCCCGCCATTTATGTGGCATTAAGGGCGCAGGCTCCAGCGAGTTTACAAAATGCGATGTGCCCGTCATCGGCCTCATGACCGAATGGACAAAGGGCAATAAAAAAGAACAACGCAAAAAGAATGAAAATCTAGGCGGCACGATGCGCCTTGGTGCTTATCCTGCCATTTTGAAAAAAGGCTCGAAAGTGTCTGAAATTTATGGCTCTCAAGAGATCAGCGAACGTCACAGACATCGCTATGAGGTCAATGTCAATTATATCGATCAACTGGAAAAAGTCGGATTAAAATTCTCTGGCATGTCACCGGATGGCTTGCTCCCTGAGATTGTTGAATATGAAAACCACCCTTGGTTTATCGGTGTTCAATTCCATCCTGAATTGAAATCAAAGCCATTTGAACCGCACCCGCTTTTTGTTTCCTTTATCAATGCGGCGGTTGAGCAAGACAGATTGGTTTAGACTTTTATTTAAGACCATATAAAATACCCGAATACGCAAAAATCGAATCGAAAAGTGAGTCTGGATATGGAAAAAGTGCCACAAACAATCGTCAAAGTGGACCAACTTGAGATCGCAAATGATCGCCCCTTCACATTGATTGCAGGCCCTTGCCAGATGGAGAGCAAAGATCATGCCTTTGAAATGTGCGCCGCGTTAAAACAGCTCACGCAAAATCTGGGCATACAATTCATCTATAAAAGCTCATACGACAAGGCCAACCGCACCTCATTATCAGGCAAGCGGGGACTTGGCATTGATAAGGGGCTGGAAGTCTTTCAGGAGTTACGCGATCATTTCGGCGTTCCCGTAATCACCGACGTGCACACCGCAGAACAATGCGCCCTCGTTGCGCAGGTTGTCGATGTCTTACAAATTCCCGCATTTCTATCGCGTCAGACAGATCTTTTGATAGCCGCCGCCAAAACAGGCAAAGCCATCAATATTAAAAAAGGGCAGTTCCTTGCCCCTTGGGACATGGAAAATGTTGCCAAGAAAGTATCGGAAAGCGGTAATGACAATATTATGCTGTGTGAACGCGGCGCAAGCTTTGGCTATAACACGCTGGTTTCCGATATGCGCTCTATTCCGATCATGCAAAAAACAGGATATCCGGTTATCTATGATGCCACGCATTCGGTGCAACAGCCGGGCGGGCTTGGCGGATCATCCGGCGGGGATCGTACGATGGTTCCCGTCTTGGCGCGCGCCGCCGTGGCCGTTGGCGTTGCCGGTGTCTTTATTGAAACCCACCAAGACCCTGATAACGCCCCATCTGATGGGCCAAACATGGTGAAACTTGGCGACTTGCCGGACATCCTGCGCAAGCTAATAGAGTTTGATAAAATCGCGAAATCCTGATAGAATAAGGGATATGAACATTCGGTAGGAGACCGACATGACACGGATTGCAGGAGCATCGCAATATCTAAATCAGGCAACCTTGTCCAATAAACAAGGGGTCGCTCCGGTTTCCACAAATGTTTTATCTCAATCTGCTGGCGGTATAAGCTTACTCGATGTCGCACGCAGCAGCGCTCCGAATAACGGTATTGGCCTCTCTTCAAGCGCACGCGCACTAAATTCTCAATTCCTTGAAAATAATTCTTCTACAGTCAACCAGCTGTTTTCACTGACTGGCGGCAGCAGCGCAACGATTGAATCCGCACAGATACAAATACGTGCATTGCAATCCTCTGTGCCTGTATCACGGGAGACTCCGGAAGTGCGCGGCGCAAAAGTCGACAAAAGTGCATAACATTTTCTGACCGCCTTCTTTACAAAAACCCACATTTCCCCTTTATCTTTTGTGTATTTTCGCTAAAACCTCATACAAGAGTTGTTTCGAGCATTGCGAAAAGGATAAACACATGACAGCCATTATCGATATTCACGCCCGCCAAATTCTAGACAGTCGCGGCAACCCCACAGTCGAGGTTGACGTTCAACTGGAAACCGGTGCATTCGGACGCGCCGCTGTGCCTTCCGGCGCATCAACAGGCATCCACGAAGCCGTAGAGCTACGTGATGGTGATAAAGATGTTTATCTGGGCAAGGGCGTTTCGCAGGCTGTTGAATTTGTGAACACAGAGATTTTCGAAGCCTTAATCGGTGTCGATGCAGAAGAACAAATGCATATTGATAAGGCATTGATTGATCTGGACGGTACTGAAAACAAAGGCCGTTTGGGTGCGAATGCGATCTTGGGCGTTTCACTGGCGATTGCCAAAGCAATGGCAGACGAACTCAGTATGCCGCTTTATCGTTACATTGGCGGCGTCTATGCGCACACATTGCCAACCCCAATGATGAACATCATCAATGGCGGCGCACATGCCGATAACCCCGTCGACATTCAAGAATTTATGATTATGCCTATATCCGCACCGACCTATACCGATGGTTTGCGTATGGGCGCGGAGATATTCCATGCTTTGAAAAAGCAACTTTCTGCAGCAGGCTATAACACCAATGTCGGTGATGAGGGCGGCTTTGCACCTGCCGTTAAATCATCCGACGAGGCACTTGATTTCATCATGAAATCCATCGAAGCCGCAGGATATAAACCAACAGAGGATGTAGTTATCGCGCTCGACTCGGCCTCAACTGAATTCTACAAAGATGGCAAATACTATCTTGAAGGTGAGGGGAAGACACTATCCTCGATTGAAATGGTTCAGTATTACGAAGATTTATGCGCACGTTATCCCATTGTTTCGATTGAAGATGGCCTAGCAGAAGATGATTGGGAAGGTTGGGTTGCTCTGACCGCTGCACTCGGTCATAAAATCCAACTTGTTGGTGATGATTTGTACGTGACCAATGCCAAGCGTTTGAAGCGCGGCATCGAAGAAAAAGCCGGAAACGCGGTTTTGGTAAAGGTCAATCAAATCGGAACATTGAGCGAAACACTCGAAACCATCGAAATGGCGAAAAAGGCCGGATTTGGTATCGTTCTATCACACAGATCAGGTGAAACAGAAGATTCCACAATCGCGGATTTGGCTGTGGCGACCAATGCAGGGCAAATCAAAACAGGCTCACTCTCACGCTCTGATCGGATTGCCAAATATAACCAGCTCTTACGTATCGAAGAAGAATTGGGAAGCACCGCGCATTATGCAGGCTCCAGCTTCTTCCGTATAAAGCACCACAAAGCATAAGATGTGTTTTTTATCATAACGTTTTTTGCTATGCTGCGCCGATGCATGATGAAAACAAAGTTTTTGATAAAATAAGACCTTATTTCTTCGTCGCAGCGATCATGATTGCGCTGCCGAGCCTGCTCAGTTTATATGGTGGGCAAACAGGAAGGTTGCTGGTTGCTACACAAAAAATGAAAGGTGACCCTTTCTTCGAACAAAAGGTCATCTATATTTTCGATCACTCTTTTTGGGGGGCGCGCGGCATTATCGTTAATCAGCCCTTCGAAAACCAATCCCCCGAAAAATTCAGCGTCCCTTATAAAAACGCGCACTTCTATAACGCTGGCCCTGTGCATTTTCCATCCTTGATTACCGTGGCTTTATCGCGCCCGAAAAAAGCATCGCGCTGGCGTATACAGCCTTTAACAATTGTCGATTACAAAGGCTTTGAACATCGTTTTCCTTCTTACGCCAAAGAAGATGCGCCATTGGATTTTTATGTCGGCTATTCCGGCTGGGATATGGGGCAACTCGAAACAGAGATCAAAAACGGTATGTGGAACATCGTTGATTGCAATATAAAATCACTACGCGATACAGTGCCAAGCGCAGAGTTATGGTCATATCTAAGCCAAAATGAACAAAAAAACATCTGCCCCTAAAAAGTGAATCAAATGAATCCTTTAGGGTTTTTGTTCTCATTATGTTCACGTTAAACCATTGAGTCTAAAACACTTTTTATCTTGATCCACAACTTTCTTTGTGATTCTATAGACTTTATGAAAGAAACTGTGGATATCTTCATTACTGTTAGAAAAAATCTGCCGCTTATGGTGGGGCTGTGCCTTTGCGCTTATTTTTCTTATCACATGGTTTTTGGTAAGTATGGCTATATGCGCCTCAATAATTTACAGCCCATTGCACAAGCCAAAGAGAAACAACTCGGCGCGCTGATAACCAAAAGTACAAATTTAGAAAACAAAGTCAGTTTATTACGTCCAAATACTTTATCGCCTGATCTCTTAGAAGAGCAGGTTAGACTCATTTTAGGGTATAATAATCAGGATGAAATGATCTTGCTTGATCGATAATTTACGACAGGTTCCAAGAACTTTTTTCCTTAGATAACAATATGTTGCACCGCACAAAACGTGCTTTTTTCGCTGGTATTTAAGTTTGGAATAGTGTAGCACTTCTTTCTAGAATGTTATAAAACATCGTCGTTAGCAGACTGGGAGGAAATTTATCCGTGGCACCATCCAAAGACAAAAAAAAATCCACAGCTCAGAAGAAAAAGGGATCAAACATTTCCCCTGATCCTACGATTGATGAGCTGAAGAAATTTTACTATGACATGCTTCTTATTCGTCGCTTTGAAGAAAAGGCGGGGCAGCTTTATGGTATGGGACTGATTGGTGGTTTTTGTCACCTTTATATCGGGCAGGAAGCTGTCGTAACAGGCATAACCTCTGTGCAAGAGCAGCAAGACACCGTTGTCACGTCTTATCGTGATCACGCGCACATGCTCGCTTGTGATATGGATCCAAAAGGCATTATGGCAGAGCTCACAGGTCGTCAGGATGGATATTCCCGCGGCAAGGGTGGCTCAATGCATATGTTCAGCCGCGATAAGAACTTCTTTGGTGGTCACGGAATCGTGGGCGCAGGAACAGCCATCGGTACGGGTTTAGGATTCGCCCATAAATATAAAGACGATAACGGCGTTGCTGTTGCCTATATGGGTGATGGTGCATCGAATCAGGGGCAGGTCGCTGAATGCTACAATATGGCTGCGCTTTGGGATTTGCCTGTTCTTTTTGTTATTGAGAACAACCAATATGGTATGGGAACAAGCGTTTCGCGTTCCTCTGCAGGGCAATTATATCGCCGCGGCGAGGGATACGGAATCCCTGGTGAGCAAGTGGATGGTATGGATGTTTTCGCCGTACAGGCAGCGGCGCGTCAGGCGCTGGATTATGTGCGTTCAGGTAACGGACCATATATTCTTGAGATGATGACCTATCGTTATCGTGGTCACTCTATGTCCGACCCTGCAAAATACCGCACGAAAGAAGAAGTATCCTCTATGAAGGAAGATCGCGACCCCATCACGCAGGTGAAAGATTTGCTCCAAAAACAAGGGGTTGAGGAAAGCGATATCAAGGATATTGATAAGAAAATCAAAGCCATTGTCAACGAAGCCGCGACTTTTGCTCAGGAAAGCCCTGAACTGCCGGACTATGACTTGTGGACAGACGTATTAGTGGAGACTGCTTAAGATGCCAACACAGATTTTAATGCCCGCATTATCACCAACGATGACAGAAGGTAATTTGGCCAAATGGCTGAAGGCCGAAGGTGATTCTATCGAAGCAGGCGACGTTATTGCAGAAATTGAAACCGACAAGGCCACAATGGAAGTTGAAGCCGTCGATGAGGGGATACTTGGTAAAATCCTTATCGCTGAAGGCACAGAAGGTGTTGCCGTAAACACGCCGATTGCTGTGCTTTTGGAAGATGGTGAAAGTGCCGATGATATTGATGGTGATGCGGCCGTTATTCCCGCGCCATCAAATGATGATGACAGCGACGCAAAGACCGCACCAACGCAACAACAAGCGCCGCAACACACCGATCAGCCCGCTGGCGCTATCGTAGAAAACCGCGACATTCTTTATGCACAAGGCGTGATTATAGAGCCGCCGCCATTTGACGAAGCACCTTTCTTTGATAACGCACAGCCCCTTACCGTTCGCGAAGCACTCCGCGATGCGATGGCAGAGGAAATGCGTAATGATGAAACTGTTTACCTGATGGGTGAAGAGGTTGCCGAATATCAAGGTGCCTACAAGGTTTCACAAGGGCTTCTCGATGAATTTGGCGCAAAACGCGTGATCGATACACCAATTACGGAGCATGGCTTTGCAGGTATTGCGGTTGGTTCCGCCATGAACGGGCTAAAACCCATTGTTGAATTTATGACATGGAATTTCGGCATGCAGGCGATGGATCATATCATCAACTCTGCGGCGAAGACCTTGTACATGGCTGGCGGTAAGCTCGGCTGTCCAATTGTATTCCGTGGGCCAAACGGCGCAGCCTCTCGCGTAGGCGCGCAGCACTCACAATGTTATGCGAGCTGGTATGCGCACATCCCCGGATTGAAAGTTGTTTCACCATGGTCAGCCGCAGACTCAAAAGGTCTGATGAAGGCCGCGATTCGTGATCCCAACCCTGTTATTTTCTTGGAAAATGAACTTTTATACGGTCAAACACATGATGTCCCCACCGATGAAGACTATGTCATTCCCATCGGACGCGCAAAAATTGAGCGTAGCGGAAGTGATGTGACAATCGTTGCATTTTCCATCATGGTCGGCAAAGCATTAGAAGCCGCCGAGCAACTCGCCGAACAAGGTATTGACGCCGAAGTCATCAATTTACGCACGATACGCCCACTTGATCGCTGGACAATTTTGGAAAGCGTCAAAAAAACAAATCGTATCGTATCCGTAGAGGAAGGCTGGGCGTTTTCAGGTATTGGTGCAGAAATAGCTGCCCTGTGTGGAGAGCATGCCTTTGATTACTTGGATGCCCCTGTGGTGCGAGTCTGCGCCGCCGATGTGCCGCTGCCTTACGCCGCAAATCTCGAAGCTTTGGCTTTGCCACAAGCAAAAGAAATCGTCGAAGCCGCAAAAAAAGTTTGTTATGCTGATTAAATTTTAAAAATAAATCAAGGAATATGACACGCTCGTCGTCTTATCATGACAGTCTTAATATTAAAGAGGAGATACTCATGAAATTTTTAAATCTTGTACTGGCACTATCTTGTTTTGCTATCAGCTTTACGGCGCATAATGCACAGGCACGAAAAGCAGTATTGGTCAGCGATGCAAATGCCCAAACATGTAAAATGGTGGAAACCGCAACACTCGGTATCAATTTCAGCAACATTCCGGTTGATTTAAAATCATCAAAATCCTTCATTCAGCAAAAAGCCGACGAAATTTTGGCGATAGCGGCTGATCTGGGGATTGATGATATTCAGGTGCAAAATATGAATTACAGCATCTACAGCAATAATAACGGTGGCTGTAATGCAAGCACGGCTTCCGTATATCAACTCAGCGGAAATGTCTCGTTTCAAATCCCGAACGCCGGCAAAGCAGAAAGTCTTATGCAAGCACTCGGTGAAAAATCTTATAACGTCAACTTTAACATGAATGCGTATCGTCAATGCCAATAAACATTACCATGCCAGCCCTTTCCCCAACCATGACAGAGGGTACACTTGCCAAGTGGCTGAAAGCCGAAGGTGATTCTGTGGAATCAGGCGATGTGATCGCCGAGATCGAAACAGATAAAGCAACGATGGAGGTCGAAGCTGTCGATGAGGGAATCATCGGCAAGATCATCGTCGCCGAAGGTACGGAAAACGTGCCCGTCAACGATGTAATCGCCATTCTTCTGGAAGAGGGCGAAACCGCCAATGACATCGGCGATGCACCAGCCGCCGCGCCTGCACCAGTTCCTGCAGAACAAAAAGCCGAAGCGCCCGCAGCAGCAGAAACACCAAAGGCCGCTACGCCAGCAACGCAAAGCCATTCCGGCGCGCGCATTTTTGCATCTCCCTTGGCACGCCGCTTGGCCGAAGAAAAAGGCCTCGACTTATCAAATGTCAAAGGCTCCGGCCCACATGGGCGCATCGTCAAAGCCGATATTGAAAATGCCAAAGCACAGCCAAAGGGCGCAAACACACAGGCGGGGGCAACGGCTACTGTTTATGACGATCCCGATGTTAAAACCAATGTCTTTGGTATGGCCTATAAGGAAATACCAAATAACAACATCCGTAAAGTTGTTGCGAAACGCTTGAGTGAATCAAAGCAAACCGTGCCGCATTTCTACCTCACCGTAGAATGCCAGCTTGATACGCTGCTTGCCGCGCGTAAGGAACTCAACGATAAGGCCAATGGCGCATTCAAATTGTCGGTCAATGATTTCGTTATCAAGGCAACGGCGATGGCGCTGAAGGCTTATCCAGCCGCGAACGTGTCATGGACGGATGATGCCATTCAGCAATATTTGAAAGCTGATATCTCTGTGGCGGTCTCAACGCCAACGGGACTTATCACGCCAATCATTAAGGCCGCCGAAGATAAAGGTCTGCGCGATATTTCATCTGAAATGAAAGATTTGGCAGGACGCGCGCGCGAAGGCAAATTAAAGCCCGAAGAATTCCAAGGGGGGACATTCTCTGTTTCCAACCTCGGTATGTTCGGGGTCAAAGAATTCGCCGCAATCATCAACCCGCCGCAAGGCTGTATTCTCGCCATTGGCGCGGGCGAGCAACGCCCTGTTGTGATCAACGGTGAAATCAAAATTAAAACCGTGATGAATTGCACATTATCCGTCGATCATAGATGTGTTGATGGCGCGGTCGGTGCGGAATACTTACAAATATTCAAACAATATATCGAAAACCCCGTCAGTATGCTGGTATAGAAAAACATGGCTGTGAACAGATACCCAATCGTCGGCGTTATGGGCTCTCATGAAGACTCTTGGGAAGACTATGCACGTCCGATTGGTGCATTGATCGCGCGTCGTGGCTATAACCTTCTCACCGGCGCAGGGGCAGGGGTTATGACCGTTGTTGCCCAAGCCTTCACAGAAACGCAAGAGCGTAAGGGCGTGAGTATCGGCATTCTGCCTGCCGTGGATTACAAAGGGCAAAAGCTGGATACCGAAGAATACCCCAATCCCTATATCGAAATCCCGATGATTACACCACTGAGTGCCAAAGCGCAGCGCGACGCTATGCCGTTCAGCCGCAATTTGGTCAATGTTATGACCAGCAAGGCACTGGTTATCTTGCCCGGCTCTCACGGTACGCAAAACGAAGTGTCACTCGCGCTGATGTATAATAAGCCCATGATTATGTTCGGCCCCGAAGACGCCTTTACAAAATTCCCGGAAGAACCGCTGCGCGCGGAAACGCTCAATCATGTTGAGCAATTCTTTGACGACGTGTTCAGAAAAAAATAATACGCAGATCAACTTAAAAATCAAAAAGGTAAACAGATGAGTAACAAAAACTTTGATATCGTTATCATTGGCGGTGGCCCCGGTGGTTATGTCGCCGCAATCCGCGCCGCACAACTAGGTATGAATACAGCGGTTATCGAAGCCAATCATTTGGGCGGTATTTGTTTGAACTGGGGCTGTATCCCGACCAAGGCGTTGCTGCGCTCCAGTGAGATTTACCACCTGTTGCACAATCTTGATGAATTTGGCCTGTCTGCGAAAGAGATCAGTTTTGACATCGAGAAAATCGTCAAAAGATCACGCGGCGTTGCGGGGCAGCTTTCGGGCGGGATCAAGCATTTGCTGAAAAAGAACAAAGTCACCGTTTTTGATGGCTGGGGCAAATTACAAGGCGGCGGCAAAGTCACCGTTGAAAAAGATGGCAAGACAATAGAAACCGTTTCAGGCAAGCACATCATCCTCGCCACAGGCGCAAGAGCGCGTGAATTGCCGGGATTGGAGCCGGACGGCACATTGGTTTGGACATATAAAGAAGCGATGGTTCCTAAAAAGATGCCAAAATCATTGCTGGTTGTCGGCTCAGGCGCGATTGGCATTGAATTCGCCAGCTTCTACCGCTCTATGGGCGCAGAGGTCACAGTCGTAGAGGTCATGGATCGCATTTTACCTGTTGAGGATGAGGAAATATCCGCTTTGGCACACAAAGCCTTTAAAAAGCAGGGCATGAACCTTATGACGGGCGCGAAAGTTACCAAGCTTGATAAATCAAAATCGAATGTCAAAGTCACTGTTGAAACCGCCAAGGGCACAGAAGAGATCACTGTCGATGTTGTGATTTCCGCCGTGGGAATCGTTGCCAACACCGAGAATATCGGCCTTGAAAAAACCAAGGTTAAGCTTGATCGCGGGCATATCATCACCAATGAATGGCTGGAGACGGCAGAGAAGGGCGTTTACGCCATTGGGGATGTTGCAGGCGCGCCGTGGCTCGCGCATAAGGCATCACATGAAGGCATTATCTGTATCGAGAAAATCGCCGGCATAAAAGACGTGCACCCCTTGAACAAATCCAACATTCCGGGCTGTACCTATTGTCATCCACAGGTCGCCTCTATCGGGTTAACCGAAGCCAAAGCCAAGGAACTGGGGCACAAAATCAAAGTCGGGCGTTTTCCTTTTATGGGGAATGGTAAGGCCATTGCCTTGGGTGAACCCGAAGGGTTGGTCAAAACCATTTTTGATGAAAAGACGGGCGAGTTGCTCGGCGCACATATGATTGGCGCGGAAGTCACTGAAATGATCCAAGGGTATGGCATCGCCAAAACGCTGGAAACCACCGAAGCAGAGTTGATGCACACGGTCTTCCCGCACCCGACATTATCAGAGATGATGCATGAGAGCGTTCTTGATGCTTACGGAAAAGCTATACATTTCTAGGCTTTTGGCGTATCTTGCTCACCAATAAAGGAGCATATTATGGATCTTAAAGAAGAAGAAATCCTCGGCGAGAAAATAAACGATCATTGGTATTACGTGTCAAAAGGGCGCGCAATGCGTAAATTTCTGGGCGACATCACCGCAGACGAGGTGCTGGATGTTGGTGCAGGTTCCGGTATTTTCTCCCGTCAACTTCTCGATCATAATGTATGTAAAAGCGCGGTTTGCGTTGATCCTGAATATGATAAAAATTCCGAAGAAGATCAAAACGGCAAGCCGATCAAATTCGTAAAATCCATTGATAAAACCACACAAAGCCTGACTTTGATGATGGATGTGCTGGAGCATGTCCCCGATGATGTTGCACTGATTAAGGAATATGCCGACACAATGCCCGATGATGGCAAAATTCTGATCACCGTGCCTGCGTTCCAATTTATGTGGTCGGGGCATGATGTGTTTTTAGAGCATTACCGACGCTACACCATTGAAATGATGGAAAAAGCCATTACAGATGCGGGATTAGAGCCGATCAAAAGCCGCTATTTCTTCGGCTCGCTATTTCCCGCTGTTGCCGCAATAAGATTAACCAAGAAGGCCGTTTTAGATCAGGAATTAAAGTCGGAGAGCGAGCTTAAACTCTATCCTGACTGGTTCAATAAAACATTGATCGGTATCCACGACGTAGAGCGTATGAGCTTGTTCAGATTTAACAAATTATTCGGCTTGAGCGTGTTTTGCCTGTGTGGAAAACCCCAAGGAAAATAATAAATCATGATCCGTTTTCTCACAGTATTGCTTATTCTGTTTTTGCCAACCTTGCCCGCAGCTGCGCAAGACACGCAAGGGCAGAGTGCATTAGAAATAGAAGAACATATCACCGGCTTGGATATCGAGAACCACTTCAAACATATCGAAGAGCTCTACACTGGAAAAGCCCCTGATATGAACGCTATTCAGGCTTTTATTGAGCAATACCCTCTGGATGATTTTGTTCTGTCAGGCACGGCAACATCAAACCGCGGCTCGCAAGAACCCGTTGCCTTTAGCAAAACAAAAATACAATTCATCGAAGAAGAAAAAGAACGTGACTATGACCTGATCGACACGCGCATCCGTCACACACTGACAGACATCAAATATCTTGATGATAAACTCAGCGCCGAAGTGTCCTATACATCACTTTATCAAGGGCGCATGAAAAAAATTATTCCTAGGAAAGGGCTATCTTTTCTTGACTTTAAGTCACTTTCCATATGTACAACTACTTTAAAATTGGTTGATGGAACAATTAAAGGCAAAAACGCAAACTGTAAAACCGATATTATTTACGGTGAACCGATATCAGCACACTAGGCATATAAGATGACATATAATCCGAAATTATTAGACAAAGCCAAACGCCATCCGGAAAAGCAAAAAAATCCGGATCGCCCCGCCGGACGCAAGCCCGACTGGATACGTGTGCGCGCGCCCCAAGGGAAAGTCTATGCGGAAACAAAAGACATTGTCCGCAAACAAAGATTAACCACCGTCTGCGAAGAGGCGGGCTGTCCGAATATTGGCGAATGCTGGCAACAAAAACATGCGACCTTTATGATTTTGGGCGAAGTTTGTACACGCGCCTGCGCCTTTTGTAATGTCGCCACAGGCCGCCCCGATGAGGTGGATAAGCTGGAGCCGCTGCGTATTGGTGTCGCCGTTAAACAAATGGGACTAAAGCACGTTGTGATTACGGCCGTTGATCGTGATGATTTGAAAGATGGCGGCGCGGATCATTTCGCAAAAACCATTCAAGCCATCCGTATGAAAAGCCCCGGCACAACGGTTGAAATTCTGCCCGGTGATTACAAAGGTAATATTCCGGATATTGACCACGTCATTAACGCCAAGCCTGATGTCTTTAATCATAATCTGGAAACAGTGCCACGCCTGTACCCAACAATCAGACCCGGTGCGCGTTATTTTCGCTCTCTACGCCTGTTAGAGCGCGTAAAAGATGTAGATCCGATGATGTTTACTAAATCCGGCATGATGGTTGGCCTTGGTGAAACAAAAGAAGAGGTCACCCAAGTGATGGACGACATGCGCGCCGCGCGAATTGATTTCATTACAATCGGACAATATCTGCAACCAACGCCAAAACACGCGCCTGTTATGAAATGGTGGACACCCGAAGAATTCGAAGAGCTGACACGCATCGCACGCTCCAAGGGCTTCTTGATGGTTTCTGCTACGCCTTTGACGCGCTCATCGCATCATGCTGGCGATGATTTCAAAAAATTAAAAGAAGCACGCGATGCCAAATTTGGCGCTATCGCAGCAGAATAACCGATATTTATGACCACTCATGCAGAACAGCGGAATCTTCCCTATACGCCTGAACAGCTTTTTGATTTGGTTGCGGACGTTAAACGGTATCCTGAATTTCTGCCGTGGTGTCTTTCCAGCCGTATTACAAGCACCGAAGGGGATAGCGTCATTTATGCTGATCTTGTCATCGGTTATAAAATGGTCAGGGAAAAGTTCGGATCAAAGGTTACATTAAACAGTCCTGATCATATTCATGTTGAATATCTTTCCGGCCCGATGAAATATTTGTCCAATCACTGGAAATTCATACAAGAAGATGATGGCTCATGTACGATTGATTTCTTTGTCGATTTTGAATTTAAAAACAGAATCCTGCAAAATTTGATCGGTGTATTTTTTAATGAGGTCGTCAGGCGTATGGTTGGCGCGTTTGAAGATCGCGCCAAAAAATTATACGGTGCGTGTGGCCTCGATAAGTAAGGTGAGAGCTTTCTCACATGCTGCGCGCCTGATATCGCTGCGGCTGCCTGAGAAACGGCATTCCGTGACATTGGGGTCGCTTCCCTTAATACAAACCCCGATATAAACCAAACCAACGGGTTTTTCATCCGATCCGCCGCCAGGCCCTGCAATACCGGTAACAGATACAGCAATATCTGCCTGACTGTGATCCAATGCGCCCAGGGCCATAAAATCGGCGCACTGCGTACTCACCGCGCCGTAATTATCGAGAATATTGAGTTTCAGGCCAAGCAAGTCTTCTTTGGATTGGTTGGTATAGGTTACAAAACCACGATCAAAAACAGCCGAAGATCCTGCGCGCGCTGTTATGGCCGCGCTTAACATACCGCCTGTGCAACTCTCTGCCGTGGTCAGTTTGACGTCCTTTTCTAGCAAAAGGCGGCTTAATTCATCCACAAGGTTATCCATAGTTTTATCCCCGCTGTCTGTGTGTAACTTACAAGAACGCCGCCGTCACCATGACGATGGCCGAGGCAAAAATACCTGCGACGATATCATCCCCCATAACACCGACCGCCCCTTTGACTTTTTTATCAAAAAAACTAATCGGCCATGGTTTTAGTATATCAAAAAAACGGAACGCTATAAAAGCAATGATCACAAGAACAGGATTAAGCGCGGCGGGAATCATGGCAATCCATTGTCCTGCGACCTCATCAATGACGATCATTTTGGAATCATGCCCATCCATTGCCTTGTCGAATTTATCCGCCGCCCACAAGCCCAGCACCGTGATCAAGAACGCGGCAACGCCCAGCGCATAAGCACCGCCCAGCGCATAAATCACCAACCCGAACGGAATAGCGCCCAAACTGCCCCATGTTCCGGGGGCGGGGTTGATAAACCCGCAACCAAACCAACTGGCAATCCAGACATAGCGTTGTTTTTGATCCAGTTTTTCAGGAACTGTATAATTAAGCTTCATTGTTTACTCCCTCACACGCAGCCAAAGCCACGGACACGGCGACTTGCGCGGCGATGCCTTCTTTACGACCTTCAAAGCCGAGTTGTTCTGTCGTTGTCGCCTTAATGTTGATACGCTGCGCTTCTACGCCCGTAATATCGGCGATGCGCTCTATGATCGCTGCGCGGTGGGGGCCGATTTTGGGTTGTTCACAAATCAACGTGATATCAGCATTGATAAGCGTTCCACCCTTATCACGCAGCAATGTCATGGCATGCTGTAGAAAGACCGCGCTGTCCATATCCTTAAAATCCATATTACTGGGCGGAAAATGAAGCCCGATATCGCCTTCACCAATCGCGCCTAAAATAGCATCTGTCAAAGCATGCAGCCCCACATCCGCGTCCGAATGCCCCTTTAGCTTCCGCTCATGGGGGATATCAACGCCGCATAGCCTGATCTTCGTTCCCCCTGCGATTGCATCATCAAAGGCATGCACATCATAGCCCAGCCCTGTGCGTATCTCTGTGGGTATGTTGGAGGATTGAGACTGTATCGCCATGTATAAATCTTCTTGCGTTGTGATTTTGAAATTATGTTTTCCGCCCTTAACAAAATGTACACCGACATCCATCGCAGAAACAAGCGCCGTATCATCGGTGTAATGCTGGCTTGGGTCGCTGTTTTCATGGGCGCGGCGTAGCACCCCATAACGGAAAGCCTGCGGTGTTTGCATCGCCCATAAATGATCGCGAGAAATGCCTTCGCCCGCCATATTATCCTGATCGGCGTAGCGCACCGTATCAACCACCGGACACGCCAACGTGGCCGCATCATGGCGCTGCGTTACAGCTTGAACAAGGGTTTCGACCTCTGTACGTGTAACAAACGGGCGCGCCGCATCATGGATCAAGACGATATCATCGCCACCTAACTGCGATAACGCCTGTAATCCGTTATAAACGCTATCCTTGCGAGTTTCACCGCCCACGCAGCAAGACACATTATCCAAACCGCGCACAGCATCGTCATACATAGCGCGGTGATCGGCGTTAATAACAACACAAATATTCTTTAGACCATCCATACCGATAAAGACATCAAGCGTATGACGCAAAATCGTTTTGTCACCAATCGTGATATATTGCTTGGGCATTGCACCAGACAAGCGCGCACCACGCCCACCGGCGACCACAATCAAACTAAAATCTGCAGATGTACGTTTCTTTACGATGTTCTCATACCTCTATGATTTATATTGTATTTCTGTGTCATGCGTTGTAAAAATGCAACACTAACAAACAGCCCAATATGTGATGACGTTATAACAAAATCACCAAAGGCAATATATACAAAATGCACGATATCGTGAACGAAATACCGCCGGATAACCGTTTTAGCTTCAGGTCAATGCTCCTCAAGGCCTTTTCAGGTATGCATTTTTCACGCCTGAAATACAGATCATGGCGCACAAAAGTCGGTATTTTACTTGTCGTATCCTCTATCCTTTGCGGCTTTATGACCTATGCGGCACTGTCGGAAACCCCGCCATTCGGTGATGATCCTGACCTTGTTATTTGGTTGTTGAATATAGACCTGATTATTTTACTGCTGCTCGTATCCCTGATCGCGCGGCGTATCATTACAGTCTGGAGCAACAAAAAGAAGGGGGTCGCAGGCTCTCACCTTCATATCAGATTGGTCTATACGTTCAGTATTCTGGTGGCTATCCCTACCATTGTTATGACGATTTTCTCGGCACTCTTATTCCATTACGGTGTGCAAGCATGGTTCAGCCAGCGCGTTCAAACCGCGATCAATGAATCGCAAGCCGTTGCCCAATCATATCTCGAAGAACATAAGCAGGTCATTCGCGCCGACACATTGGCCATGGCAAACGATCTTGATCGTCAAGGGGATCGCTTAATACTGGATGAAAAGCTCTTCTCCAAAATTATCGACACGCAATCCTTTATCAGAAACCTGTCCGAAGCGGTGGTTATCAACCAAAACGGGCGTGTCTTGGCACGTTCATCGCTCACCTTTACGCTGGAATATGAACTTCCAACTGATTATGAACTCCAACGGGCGCAAGAGGGCGATGTCGTGCTGATGATGGGCGACAATCAGGATCGCGTACGCGCCTTAACCCGCCTCGACAGCATCGCAGGAGCGTATTTGTATGTAGGGCGCATGATTGACCCGCAGGTGATTGCACATTTGAATGCCGCCGATCTGGCTGTGCAGGATTACAGCAATTTACAGATGAAGAATTCCAGCCTGCAAATCACGGTCATTTTGATTTTCGTGGTGGTTGGCTTACTGCTTTTACTCGCCGCCATTTGGTCGGGGCTTTTGCTGGCCAGACAACTGGTCAACCCGATTGGGGAACTGATCATCGCATCTGACCGCGTCAGGGCAGGGGATTTGTCATCGCGCTTACCAAACGTCAAGCGTCTGGAGGAATTTGAATATCTTGCAAAATCCTTTAACCGCATGACCAACCAACTGCAATCCCAGCGCGAAGAACTGGTTGATGCCAACCGCCAAATTGACCGCAGACGGCGCCTGACTGAAACGGTGCTTGCGGGTGTGTCATCCGGCGTTATCGGCGTTGATGGGGAAGGCATGGTAAACCTTGCCAACAGCTCAACCGCCACGCTTTTGAACAAGCCCCATGAATCCATCGTTGATCACTACATTCTGGATATTCTGCCGGAATTAAAAACCATGCTGGATGAAGTCGTCAAAAAACCGCAGAAAATGGCACAGAAGGAAATCCCTGTACTCTTCGGTAAAAACGGACGGCGTATCTTTTTGTTCCGTATTTCAATTGAAACATTACAGGAAAACTCAACGGGCTTGATCATTACCTTTGATGACATTACAGAGCTTCAATCCGCACAACGCAAAGCCGCGTGGTCGGATGTTGCAAGGCGCATTGCCCATGAGATCAAAAACCCGCTAACCCCAATCCAGCTTTCTGCCGAGCGTTTACAGCGAAAATACCTCAAAAATATCACCCAAGATGCCGATATATTCGAGCAATGCACCGACACCATTATCAAGCATGTTGGTGATATTGGCCGCATGGTCGATGAATTTTCATCCTTTGCCCGCATGCCCGACCCGATCTTAAAAACACAAAGCATCACCAAACTGGTTGAGGAATCCCTGATTTTATCAAAACAGGCGCATGAAAAGATTAAGTTTTCACTCCTCAAAACATTTGATACGGACGCTGTGAATTGCGACGCGCAGCAAATGCGTCAGGTCATGAGCAATTTATTAAAGAACGCCGTGGAATCCATAGAAATCAAAACAGAGGAACAAGCAGAAAAAGGCGCGATCGATATTCTCATCGGGCAACATAATAAAGATCTGCTTTATATTGCGATCACCGATAACGGTGTGGGCTTCCCGAAGAACGAAGACATCACGAAATTGACCGAGCCTTATATAACCCACAAACCAAAGGGGACGGGGTTAGGACTGGCGATTGTTAAGAAAATCATTGAAGACCATAGCGGCACACTTATGCTCGGCGCGCCGGAATGGCTTGAAAGAACATCCGACTGGCAAGATAGGGGCGGGGCATGTGTTGTTCTGACTTTTCCTTGCGCTAAAAATTCAGACGATGAGGTATAAAACAATATGAATTCAAAAATCCTAATCATTGACGATGAAGAAGATATCCGCGGCCTTATCAAAGGTATCCTCGAAGATGAGGGATATGACGTTATTGCTGCTGCGACGAGTGATCGCGCGCTGTCACTCATTAACTCCGATCACCCTGATCTCGTCATTCAGGATATCTGGCTTCAGAACAGCGATAAAGATGGCATCGATATCCTCAAGGAAACCAAAGCCCGCTATCCCAACCTGCCGTTCCTAATGATCAGTGGCCACGGCACGATTGAAACGGCGGTTTCTGCTATCAAATTCGGGGCGTATGATTTTATTGAAAAACCATTCAAGACTGACCGTCTTATTTTGATGATTAACCGCGCCTTGGAAAATGCTGCCCTCAAAAAACAGAACGAGGAATTAAAGCAAAGATCATCGAAAAACATTGCCGATTTGGTGAAGCAACTTCCTGAACCTATTTTCAACATCATCGACAAATCCGCGGCAACAAACAGTCGCTTGCTGATTGCCGGCGAAGCAGGCTCTGGCAAGAATATCGCGGCGCAATATGTGCATGAAAAATCAGCGCGAGCGCATAATCCGTTTATGACGCTCAATTGTGCAACCACGCACCCCGAAACCCTCGCGCAGGAATTGTTTGGTATTCAGGCAAAATCAGAAAAAACGCCCTCAGCTCCCGGATTGTTGCAATTGGTGAATGGCGGTACATTATTGCTGGATGAGGTCACATCATTGCCCTTGGATGTTCAGGGGAAAATACTCAGCCTGTTGCAGGACGGTACATATTATCAAATCGGATCAAACGACAAGCGCAGCGTCGATATTCGTATTATCGCCACCACCAGCGATAACATCGAAACAAAAATCGAAGACGGCGATTTCCGCGAAGACTTATTTTATCGTCTGAATGTCGTCCCCGTACATATTCCACCGCTTAGAAAACGCAGAAGTGACATTGCAGAGCTTATCCAAAATTTCAGTAACCTCACATTTACAGAGCGCGCGCTTGTCAAACTGAAATCCTATGCATGGCCGGGCAATATAAAGCAGTTCAACAATGTCTTGGAATGGATTTCCATTATGTATGGCGATAAAGACATGGAAATTGATGTCAGTGACTTGCCGCAAGAAATCACAGGCAATCCGGACAAAGCCAGTAACGCCAACGATGCGCAAGATAACAATGGTCCCTTGTTTTCAGACGCCATTTTAATGATGCGCTTGCGCGAAGCGCGTGAGTGTTTTGAGAGGCACTACCTGTTATCCCAAGTGAATAAATTCGACGGCAACATCTCTAAAACCGCCGAATTCATAGGCATGGAACGTTCTGCCTTACATAGAAAACTAAAATCGCTTGAAGTTTTCCCTGATGAAAAGCAGAATGTCGCCTAACACATATTCTCCAAGTATAAATTCAGCCAGACGAAAGAAAAAAAATGAGAGTTATTATTTGTGGTGCAGATCAAGTCGGCTCAAGCATTGCCGCCTATCTTTCGAGGGAAGACAACGATGTTACTGTGATTGATGTGGCCAGTGAAAACCTTTCACACATCAACAATTCTCTGGATGTGAATACAGTGACGGGAAACCCTTCTGATCCTGACACGCTCAATAATGCCGGCGCAAATGAATGTGATTTAATTATCGCCGTTACAGATCAAGATGAAATTAACATGGTTGCCTGTCAGATCGGGCATTCCCTTTTCGGTATTCCAAAGAAAATTGCACGCATTCGCAAGCAAAGCTACCTTGACCCGTCTTGGGCAAATTTATTCAGCCGCGCCCATATGCCCATTGACGTCATTATCTCACCTGAAATTTTAATTGCCGACGACATCGTGCAGCGCCTCTCCATTCCCGGAACAACAACGGCGGTCAGCCTTGGCGGTGGCAAAGCGCATCTGGTTGGTGTTGTGTGTATGGAAGATTGCCCTGTGCTTCACACCCCCTTGGGGCAGCTTGATAAACTCTTCCCCGATTTATCTTTTTCCATCGTATCCCTGACACGCGGCACAAAAAACATTATCCCTGATGAAAATGACATGCTCGAAGTCGGTGACGAAGCCTATATCATTGTAGACAGCATCCATATACGGCGCGTTATGGCGGCCTTTGGTCATTTGGAAAAAGAAGCGCGCAAAATCATTATTTCAGGCGGCGGGAATATCGGTATATCCCTGATTAAAAAGCTCCAGAAACAAATCTCCGGCTTACAGCTCAAAATCATCGAACATAACCATGATCGCGCCCAATTTTTGAGCGAACAACTGTCCAATATTATCATCCTTAACGGAAACACCCTTGAGAGAGGGATTATGGAGGAAGCCTCCGTCGCCTCGGCAGAAACCTATATCGCCCTGATGAATGATGATGAGAGCAATATTCTCGGCTCTCTCTTAGCCAAGCAGTATGGCTGTGAACGCGTTGTGACGCTGGTAAATAATAACGCCTATTACCCACTTGTCGGGCCACTGGGGATCGACACAATGGTATCGCCAAAATCGATCATTGTATCAAATATCATGCAGCACGTCAGAAGAGGGCGCATTGTCAGTATTCACAATATCCATGACGGCGAAACAGAGGTCATGGAAATTGAGATATCGGATTCATCACGCGTCGCCAATAAATTGATCGCAGATATCGAACTGCCCTCAACCGTCGTGATCGGCGCAATCATTCGCGATGAAAAAGTCATCATCCCAAAAGAAACGCATAAAATACTGCCGCATGATCATGTCATTATTCTATCCTCACGCGAACATGCGAGAGAAGTTGAGAAGATGCTCTCAGTGCATGTGGATTTTCTATAAAGATGAAGCTCGGCATATTTGATTCAGGGTTGGGTGGACTGTTGATTGCAAAATCAATCCGTGAACACATGCCTGATATTGATATCTTATATTTCGGCGATACGCTGCACTTGCCCTACGGCAACAGATCAGCCGAAGCGATATACGAATACAGCAAACGCGCCATAGAATTTTTATTCGCGCAAGATTGCGCCCTGATCATCACGGCCTGTAACACCGTCAGCGCCTCGGCTCTGCGCAGATTGCAACAGGAATACCTTCCCCAAAGCAAGTATGCAGACAGACGTGTATTAGGCGTCGTTGTCCCGACACTGGAAACCGCCATAGACCGTGGATATAAACGCCTTGGCGTTATTGCAACCAACTACACAATCGAAACCGGCATCTATCCCGATGAATTGCAAAAGATTGACCCTGAAATCAAGATTTTCCAAAAACACACGCCTTTGCTCGTCCCCCTTATTGAGAATAGCGGCGCGCAGTGGTTGCCCTCGGTTCTGGAACATTACCTCCTGCCGATGATGGAAAACCGCATTGAATGCCTGATCCTTGGCTGTACGCATTTCCCGTTTCTTAAAAATGACATCAAAAAAATCATCGGGGAGGAGGTCTCCCTCATTTCCCAAGATGACATCATCCCCGTAAAATTAGCCAACTATCTGAAACGCCATCCGGAAATCGATCAGCAGATTAGCCGCGAGGCGCATTCCGAATTCCTCGTCAGCGATGTCACAAAAAGCTACCTTGACGCTGCCGAGGAAATTTACCAAACGAAAATCCAAATTCAGCACGCTGCCTTCGATCCGATCAATAACAGTTATTACAACGCCAAAGCACAATAAAGGTCACACCATGAGTCATTTCCCCAAAATAACAACTTTGCCCGATGCCGTTTTCTGGGATTGGGACGGCACAATAGCCGACAGTTATGGCTTCTTGAATGATGCCCATAATTATACCCTTCAGACGCTGGGGTTTGAGCCCTTTAAAGAGGACGAATATAAGCTGTACTTCGGCAAGCCGCGCGACGTTTTATACCCCGCGATTTATAAAGATAAATGCGATAAAGCGAAGGATATCTTCCAAACCTACGTTTTTGAAAACAGCCACAAGGTCAAAACCATCGCAGGAACGCACGATGTTCTGGCCTTCTTCCATCAAAATAATATACCGATGGGCGTTGTCACCAATAAGAAGAGCAGCTTCGTTTCACGCGAATTAAAACACACACAGTTTGATCAGTATTTTTCCGTTCTTGTTGGTGCAGGTGATGCCGCGCATGACAAACCATCAGGCGCGCCATTACAGCTTGCACTTGCTCAATCAGAGATCAACCCACACACACAAACTGTGTGGTATGTGGGCGACACTGAAAATGATTTGGCCTGCGCAAAAGAGGCCGGATGTCAGGCCGTATTTCTGAAAGGCGAGGCCGAAACCGACGCGCTGATCAAGACATACGCCCCAATCATAAGCTTTGATAATTATTCGCAATTGAAAGAGTTTTTGGTTGCAATATAGAAGGGTTGCTCTAAAACTGTGTGTGTGTTTTATTACAACATACTGAATGGTTTAGTAAGTTTGTAAAAATAAGAAAAATAATAACTTAGGAAAAAAAATGTCCGAAAAGATACAAAACGTTCAAGACGTTTTTCTAAACAAAATCCGTAAAGAAAAAATGTCTGTCACAGTGTTTCTTGTAAACGGCGTAAAATTGCAGGGAATTGTAACATGGTTTGATAATTTCTGCCTTTTGTTACGTAGAGACTCACACGTCCAACTTATATATAAGCATGCCATTTCGACCATTATGCCCGGTGGCCCGCTCAGTTTAAATGATGAAGAAAAAACTGGATCATCCGACGGTGAATAACGGACTTGGTTCATGTAAGGAACCGAGACTTTGAAAAACAAAGATAAAATGTATATTGGCGTTCAGGATCAAGATCGTGATACGGCTTACATTATTCAACCGATAGACAAAAACAAGCCGCTTTTCAGAGATGTTGAAGACATCATTGAAGAGGCTGAAGGCTTGGTCAGAGCCATTGATTTGGACGTTGCCCAAACGCGCACCATCAAACTGTCAAAAATTCAAGCTGGCAGTTTTTTCGGCAAAGGCACGCGCCAAGAAATCGGTGAAGATATCCACGCGTTAGAGCCTTCTATCATTGTCGTAAACGATACATTGTCACCTGTTCAACAACGTAACCTTGAAAAAGAGTGGAATACTAAAATCATTGACCGCACAGGTTTGATTTTAGAGATCTTCGGCGCGCGTGCCCAAACGAAAGAGGGGCGCTTGCAAGTTGAGCTTGCGGCGCTTGATTACCAACGCTCGCGCCTTGTGCGTTCATGGACACACCTCGAAAGACAACGCGGCGGTGCAGGCTTTATGGGCGGGCCGGGGGAGCGGCAGATCGAAATTGACCGCCGCCTGATTAGCGAACGGCTCACACGCCTGAAAAAAGAACTCGAAGATGTGCGCCGCACACGGGATTTAGGACGGCAGAGCAGGGCGCGTATTCCGTTGCCGATTGTTTCTCTGGTCGGCTATACCAACGCGGGGAAATCAACCTTATTCAATAAAATGACCAAGGCGCAGGTCTTTGCCGAAGACATGCCCTTTGCGACGCTTGACCCGACCATGCGCAAAATTGAATTATCCAACAACCAAGAAGCGATCCTCGCCGATACTGTTGGCTTTATCGCCGACCTGCCGACGCATTTAATTGCCGCCTTCCGCGCTACATTAGAACAAATCACCTACGCCGATGTGATTGTGCATGTCATTGATGTTTCGCGCGAAGACTATATGGCGCAGAAAAATGATGTGATCACCATCTTAGAAGATCTGGGCATCGCCTATGACAAAGATGAACGCATTATCGAGGTTTATAATAAGGCCGATAAACTGGATGAAGATTCGCACGCTGAATTTGAACGTATCTGTAAGGTATCGCATAGACCGAGCCTTCTCCTCTCCGCTTTTAAAGGCGTGGGCATAGAGCATCTAATTGATGACGTCGCGCAAATCACCGCGCGTCACTACGAGGTCGTTACCTATAAGATCAACATTGAAAATGGCAAGGCTCTGTCATGGCTTTACGCGAATAGCGAGGTTATGGAGCGCGCGGACAGTGAAAAATTCATCACAATTTCTGTCAATATCGATCAAATGCACGCACAAAAATTTGAAGGCACGTTCAACTACAAACCACAGTAACCATGCCTCTTATACGCTCACGCACGTTCTTTTTTCTTCTGTGCGTCCCAAGAACGCTCCATTTGCTCAAGGCTGGCCTCGGTCATTTTTACGCCTTGCTGCTTGATATCTTGCTCAACCCCTTTAAAGCGTCGCTCAAACTTGAGATTGCATTTGCGCAAGGCTTCCTCGGCATTAAGGCCCAGCATGCGCCCGTAATTCGCCAATAAGAACAAGAGGTCGCCAAGCTCTTCCTCCTGATTGGCAACATCCTTCGTAGCAATCGCCTGACGCATTTCCGCTATTTCTTCTTCTAGTTTATCTAAAACATGCGAAACATCATCCCACTGGAAACCAACCTTCGCGGCCTTTTTCTGTAATTTTTGCGCCCGAAGCAACGTCGGCAAAGCCTTTGCCACACCATCGAGTGCACTATCGTTTGATTTGGTTTCCTTTGCCTTTTGCACTTCCCATATCGCATCCACATCGGCGGCGCTCGCCGCATCTTTATCGCCAAAAACATGGGGGTGACGCGAGATCATCTTATGGGTCACATCATGAATAACGTCATGCAAATCAAAGCTGTTATTCTCAGAGGCCATTTGCGCGTGATAGACGGATTGGAATAATAAATCCCCTAATTCCTCACGCAGATCGGTCATTGACCCGCGATCAATCGCGTCGGCAACCTCATATGCTTCTTCCAAAGTGTAGGGCAATATCGTTTTGAAATCTTGCTCCAGATCCCACGGACAGCCCGTTTCAGGATGGCGCAAAGCCGCCATAACATTGATTAGGTCTGTGAGTGTATAGGATGGCTTATCTTGCATTCTAAAATTGCCTTTTCTGCAAAAAAAAAGTTCTGAAAGGTGACATTTTCGCTCATTTTTTTTAAATTATTCAGATCTTTATATGCTATCATTCTCTTCTGTAATAATTAATCCTTTTTGTTTATTCTGTACCCATGCAAAACGATGATAATCTTAAAAAGCAAAGAGAACGGTTTTTATCCTTCTCTTTTGCTACGTCTGATTTGCTTTTAGAGGTCTGCGAAGAAGGCTATGTACAATATGCGCTAGGCGCAGTTAAGGGACTCACAGGCATTCAGGATGCAGAAGACCTGATTGGTTCCGATTGGCTCGATTTATTCACCCAAAAAGATCGTCTACTGTTAAAGCTTATGCTTAAAAAAGCGCAACCGGGTTTGCGCTGCGGGCCAACGCTCGTCTCTTTCAAGCAGGCCAAACGCACCCAAAACATCATTGTCAGCGCCATCAAGATGCCAGACAAAAAGGAAACTTATATCAGTATCGCCAGCGGCAACGCGGTCATGAATCAACTCGGGCAACTGGTTCGAGATCATGAAGAGAGAAAACCGCTCGATAAAGAAACCTTCATTGATGCCGCGCAAGAAGTTCTGCGTATGGCAGGGGACATGGGGCAAGATGTCGATATGACGCTGATTGATATGCCTGACGCCGACAAAGCGCTCGACCGCTTTGGTCAGGAAAACTGGGATAAGTTGTCATCGGATGTTGACCGGTTACTGTGTGAGAGCTCTGTTGACGGCGAAACCGCGGCGCATCTGGGCGGCGGACGGTTTAGTGTTATCCACGACGCAGGCATAGATATCGACACGCTCACCGATAATATCAGCAACATCTCAAAGGAATACGACCCTTCGGGTGAGGGGATTCAAATCAAAACAAAAACCGTATCCGCCGATATGAGCGATATGGATGAGCGCGATGCCACACGCGCGCTTTTTTATACGCTCAACGCGTTCGAACGCCAAGGCACAGAAATCAACATCAAAACTCTGAATTCGAGTTTTAAGGCATACGTTACCGCCAATACCCAAAAAATTCAGGAATTCAAAAACATCCTTAAAAACCTTGATTTCACCATGCATTTTCAACCCATTGTCAATTTAGACACATGGGGCTGCAGTCATTACGAAATGCTCTGCCGCTTTAAGGAGGGCAATACACTCGAATGGGTCATGTTTGGTGAAGATATTGGTTTGGCTTCCGAATTTGATATTGCCGTTTGTACGCGCGCCCTGTCCTATATCAGCACCCAAAGAAAAGACACGGCGGAAAACTTTTCTATCAACATTTCCGGACAGTCCATTTCAGATGAAAACTTTCTATCTCAATTTATAGAAATCATAGAAGATCATGCCGACCTTAAAAATCGTTTGATCTTCGAAATTACTGAAAGTACACAAATCAAAGATCTTGATAAGGTTGGTAATATTGTCAAAACACTGCGCGAAGACGGTTTAAAAATTGCGCTGGATGATTTCGGCTCAGGCTCTGCCTCATTTCAATATCTCAGCAGCATGCATGTCGATTTTGTGAAAATTGATGGTAAATACATCAAAAATATTATGCATGACAAACGCGACATGATCATGGTGAAAAACCTTACGCAAATGTGTAAGGATCTGGATATGAAGGTCGTGGGGGAATATGTCGAAGACAAAGAAATTGCCCAAGCGCTGCATAAACTGGGCATTGATTACGGGCAAGGCTATTACTTTGGCAAACCCAATCCCGACCCTGACTACACAAAGCCGAATTAAAGGCACCCAGACCAAATATCTATACAAAAACATTGTTTTTTCCTGATCAAGATGGTTAGTATCCGTCTGACGCAAAAGCCTCGTACAATAGGACTTACTATATGCATCCCATTATTCTATCCGGCGGTTCCGGAACACGGCTTTGGCCATTGTCCAGACCGCTCTATCCGAAACAGTTTCTTGCCCTGCATTCTGATAAAACCTTGTTTCAGGACACCGTCTTGCGCCTGTCTACGCTGGGTTTGCAAAAGCCAACGATTGTATGTAACGAAGAACACCGCTTCATCGTTGCTGAGAATATGCGCACAATAGAACACACACCGCAGGACATCATTTTAGAGCCTGTCGGTAGAAATACCGCGCCCGCCATTGCCGCGGCGGCTATATCCGCGCTTAAACATGATGACAATGCGGTGCTGCTTGTGCTGCCTGCCGATCATGTGATTGAAGATGTAAAAGCCTTCGCCGCCGCCGTTAAGCTTGCCGGTGATCTCGCCGACAAGGGGCATCTGGTTACCTTTGGCATCAAACCAACCGAAGCCCACACTGGGTACGGATATATTGAATCGGGTGATCAGATTATGGACGGCGCTTATAAGCTCGTCGCCTTCAAGGAAAAACCCGACCTTAAAACAGCCGAAGATTTCTTAAAAAGCGGCAAATATCTTTGGAACAGCGGTATGTTCTGCTTCAAGGCCACCACCTATCTGGAGGCATTGGAAAAGCATCATCCTGATATCGTGACCTACGTCCGTTCCGCTATCGATAACAGTCAGGAAGATTTGGACTTTATCCGCCTTGATGCAAAAGAATTTGAAAAATGCACTGATATTTCAATTGATTACGCCGTGATGGAAAACACCAATCAAGGCGCAATGGTTGCGCTTGACGCACAGTGGAGCGATGTCGGCTCATGGGATGCTGTCTGGAAAATTTCAGAAAAAGACGCTGACAACAATGTCTGTCAGGGTGATGTTATCACGCAGAACACAAAGAACAGCTTCATTCACGCACAAGACAAACTTGTTTGTACGCTGGGTCTTGAGAATGTCATCGTCATTGATACGCAAGATGCGTTATTGGTTGCCGATAAAAACAATGTGCAAGATATCAAAGACATCGTATCCAAGCTCAAAAAACAGGAACGCAAAGAAGCCAAACATCACCGCACTGTTTACAGACCGTGGGGGCATTATGACTCCATCTGTTTTGGTGAACGCGATCAGGTCAAACGTATTTCGGTGAAGCCGGGTGCAAAACTGTCGCTGCAAAAACATTTCCATCGCTCCGAACATTGGGTCGTGGTTAAGGGAACAGCCAAAGTGACCAAAGGCGAAGAAACCTTGATGATCTCGGAAAATGAATCCGTTTACCTTCCCGTTGGTATTGTCCATGCCCTTGAAAACCCTGGTAAAATCATGCTGGAAATTATCGAGGTGCAAACAGGAAGCTACCTCGGTGAAGATGATATTGTCAGATTAGAAGACCGTTACGGCAGAGCATAGAATAATGTCAGATACAAAAATGAAAGTCGCAGTCATCCACGATTGGCTCCCCCTGATTGCAGGAGCGGAGCGCGTCTTGGAACAAATCCTTCAGGTTTTCCCGGGAGCAGATGTCTATACGTTGTTTGATTTTCTGGATGATGATCAACGCAAAATATTCGGCGACAGCAAAATCACCACAAGCTACCTCAATAAATGGCCGAAGGTTCATAAATATTACCGCAAGCTTTTGCCGTTTTGCCCGCTCGCGATTGAGGATTTCGACTTATCGGAATATGATCTTATTGTTTCCTCCAGCCACGCCGTCGCAAAAGGCGTCATTACAGGGGCGGAGCAAATCCACATTTCCTACGTCCACAGCCCAACGCGCTATGCGTGGGATTTGATGCATCAATATTTACGTGAAAGTAATATGAATAAGGGCCTGAAAGGCTACGTTGCTAAAAGGCTGCTTCATAACTTCCGTATATGGGATTACAGAACCGCGAACGGCGTTGATTATTTCATCGCCAATTCTGATTACATCCGCAAACGCATCTGGAAAGTGTACAGACGCGAGGCCGAAGTTATTTATCCGCCTGTTAATATTGATCTCTTCGAATATGCCGACAAAAAGGAAGATTTCTTCCTGACCGCCTCACGCATGGTGCCGTATAAACGCCTAGACCTTATCGCCGCGGCCTTTGCCAAATTGCCGGATCAAAAATTAAAGATCATCGGCGATGGCCCTGAAATGGCCAAGATCAAAGCGATTGCTGAAAATGCCCCGAATATTGAATTGATGGGCTTTCAGGCGACAGACGTGCTGCGCGATCACATGCAACGCGCCAAAGCCTTCGTTTTCGCAGCAGAAGAAGATTTCGGCATTATCCCTGTTGAAGCGCAAGCGTGCGGAACACCTGTTATTGCCTACGGGGCAGGCGGCGCGCTGGAAACCGTGATTGACTATGAAACCACGCCAAAAACTGCAACAGGAACGTTTTTTGATACACAAACCCCTGATTGTCTGGCGGATGCGGTGAAACGCTTTAACGGCTTTTACGATGATATCAAATTCGAAAATTGCCGCAAAAATGCCGAGAAATTCGCACCTTCTGTTTTCCGTGAAAAGTTAAAAAATGCAGTAGAAAAGGGCATTAAAGGACGTTCTTAATCTATTATATCAAGACAGTGATGTATAAATATCACTGACGCCTTGATGCAACCCTTCAATGGTAAATTCACGCTCTATCTTTTCGCGCGCGGCCTGCATCATATTATCCAAAACAGCCTGATCGCCGCTCACTTTTTCAAGTGATGCAACAAAGCTCTGCGCACTATCAACCAGATAGCCCGTTTTACCGTCCTCAATCATTTCGAAAATACCGCCCGCAGGATACCCAAAAACAGGAATACCGCGCGCCATAGATTCCATCACGCTACGGGGCAGGGGGTCGGGCGCTTTGGATGGTACAACAACAACATTCAAACCACGATACAGCGTCTGCGCATCATGAATAAAGCCTGTAAATTCAACATAATCCCCCATTCCCAAGGTTTCAATTTGCGCCTTGATCTCATCCTCATAGGTGGGGGCATCTTCGGAAAATGTACCGCGCACGCTTAAGCGCACATCCATGCCCTTACCACGCGCCGCCGCCAGCCAATCCACCAACAAATGTAATCCCTTACCCGGATGAATACGCCCGACAAAACCAATGGTCATGTCGTTACTGTCTTTGTTATTTTGCCCACGATCAATATCCACCAACGGCGTACCGTTATGGATAACCACGGCCTTACGCGGCAAAGCATCGGCAGGCCAACAGGCATGGGATACCAAAATCATCTTGTAGCACAGCGTATGCATGATTTTCCAAATCAAAATTTCAGGCTTGGTATAGGGAATATCCCTGATATGCAGAACCGATTTTGCTCCGCCCAGACGGCTGCTGACACAATTGATCATATGCGCCTTAAGCCCGTTGGAATGCACAATATTTGCACCTGTTTCCTTAGAGATCGCCTTTAGCTTTAACGCCGCCTTGAGCAAATCATTGACCGCGCGAAAGCCCTTCATGAATGAAAAAGGGCGGTGAATTGTGTTGATACTGCCGAAAGGCAAAACCTCATGCGCCAATCCTAGGCTGCGTGCCTTTTCCAAAATCGTATCATCTTCGGGCGCCAGCATGATGGCTTCAACCGCAGGATTATCAACCAAATCGAATAATGATCGCTCCGCACCGCCCTTGAAAAAGCCGACAGGTGAGAGGTATATAATTTTCGTTTTATGCATTTTAAATCCTATTTTATTTTCGAGCCGACGGCGCACTCTGAATTTTATATTCATCACTTATCACAAATCATATCGCGATACTTGGTCATATTTATCCGCGCTCCTCTTGTATACTCAAAAATATATTTTTGCGAATATTCTTGATAAGAATCGCATTAATCATATAGATTGTATTCATTATAGATTAACTGCGTGTGGGCGGTTGATCTATTCTTCCTGCACAACCCTAAGCCAAGTGTAAAATTATAATGTCTTCTAAAAGCATAGTAACAACATCTATCGCTTGTCTTGCGCTCGGTGCTTGCGCATTGCCCGCATCAGGGCCATACAGCACCAACATGCTGTCTGACAGCAAGGCGCACATTAGCGGCTCTGCGCAACAATTTCAGGGCGATGCAAAACAACCAAAACTGCAATACACCTTAATTGAGGTGAATGAAAATACAATCGGCGCTATTGTGCAAAACAGAACACCATTCAAAAAAGCACATCAATGGCCGAAGAACACAGCCGCCCATGTCACAAAAGTCGAAGTCGGCGATTCAATACAACTCACAATATATGAACAAAATTCAGGGGGACTTTTTGTCCCTAAGGAAGCTGGCGTAAGGCCGGGTAATTTCATTACATTACCACCACAGATTGTCGATCAATCGGGCTATATTACGGTTCCCTACGCAGGACAAATCAAAGTCGCAGGAAAAACATCGGCAGAGATCAGCGCAAATGTAACAAAAGCCTTGGCCGATTTGGCATTGGCTCCGCAGGTTGTCGTCTCCTTCAGCAATAGAGGCGGATCAGAGGTTAGTGTTCTTGGCGACGTCGAAACAGCCAGCCGTTTTTCTCTCAGCTTTAACACGCAGCGCATTCTTGACGTGATTGCCGCGGCAGGCGGCCCCCAATCCCCAGGCTATGAAACATGGATTTCCTTGCAGCGTGATGGGCACGAATACACCATTTTGATGGATGAAATTCTGTTAGATCCGAAAAAGAATATCTACGCACAGCCAAACGACACCATATATCTATATAGCGAGGCAGAGGTGTTTAACATCTATGGTGCATCCCAAGTTCAAGGAACGCTGCCGTTTAATAAAAGAAACCTTACACTTTCCGAAGCTTTGGGACGTGCGCAAGGGTTACGTGATACGCAGGCCGATCCGGCAGAGATTTATATCTATAAGGAAGAGCCCATCGAATATATTCGCGCCATCGAAGATTCTTTGGCACTGGACGCATCACAAATCGAAGGGGATTTGGTGCCGGTGGTTTACAAAATCAATTTAAGAAAAACCGAAGGGTTCTTCTTCGCGCAAAAATTCCCCGTTCAAGATCAAGACGTTGTCTATATCGCGAATGCAGAAACTGTTGAATATCTTAAGTTCCTGAATATCATCAGCAGCACATCCTCAACCAAATCCGTAACAAAGGGCGCGTTCTAGCTTCCTTTTCTCACGGCGCGCAAAACATGACCATGACAGAAGATCGTAAGACAAAGAATACCCGTGGTATTCTCAAAAAACTTATTCTGGTTGTCGTGTTTACGATTGTTTATTTGGTGTCCTCGGTGCCGGTGGGATTATTCCTCTACAGCCTTAAATCCGATATTGGAATCAATGTGTTCTCTAAAACAGGATTTCATAGTTATGTTCAGTGTTTGAGAGAGCAAGCCTATAAAATTAAGATAGAAAACAAGAAAATGAGTACCCCTCCAACAGAGCCATAATCACAGACCTCCGTCTGCGTATTCCCATGACATAGGCGGAATGATGTTGTATTGATGGGAAGAGTGCATTAAAAAGCTTTGGCATACTGGCATCATAAACAGGCGGATAAGATATTGAACACGCACGACACCATTGATCTGAAAAGATTATATTTCATATTCAAACGCCACATCATTATGATTTTGGGCGTCGTTTTAGCGTTCATGATACTTGCAACGGCTTATCTCATCAGAACGCCTGCGCAATACTCTGCAGAAACGGTCGTCTTGCTGGATAAGGGCGTCACAAACACAATATCGGACGTGTCTTCCTTGAATTTAACAAGCTATGAGCCTGCCGCGATTGACAGTGAAGTTCAGATTTTGCGCTCAAAACGCGTGACAGACGGAGTGGTGGAGTTAATTGAACCAAAGGGCTATTTCAGCTACCTTCCCCTTGATCAAGACCGCAGAGATTTCATTTTATTCAAAAACATACAAGGCGGCCTATCCGTTAATCGTATTGAGCAGACCTACGCCTTATCCATCAAATATAAATCCACCGACCCGCAAGAAGCGGCCGACATGGCCAATGCATTTGCCGAAGTTTATATCTCTGACCAATTAAACTCGCTTTCTGAAACATCGGAAAGAACAACCAAATGGCTGCAAGACAAAGCCATGGAAATCAAAGAAAAATCAAAGGTTGCACGTGAGCGTCTGGCCGAATATAGGCTTAAATACAACACTGAAAGCCAGAAAAATATTAAGAAGCGGAAAAAGGATAGTGAATTTAATCAAGATATTCACCTCAGAGAATTCCGCGATTTAGAACAAGAAATAGACACATACGATAAAATCTATGAATCATACTTACAGAAAATAAGAACCATCAGTCTGGAGCAAAGCTTTCCCGTTACAGAAACGCGCGTTATAACCGCCGCGACTGCGCCTTTGGGAAAGAGTGAGCCAAAATCAGCCATCATTATGGGCGCTGCGCTTATCCTTGGTGCGGGTATTGGCGTTCTGCTTGCTTTAATTCTCGATTTCTTCGATAAGACATTGAAAAGAGCAGGGCAGGTTCGCCGCGAACTGGAATTTGAATTTTTTGGATTTTTGCCGAAAATAAAACCCTCCAGTCACAGTACGGCTTCATTTATTTCTCCTAAAAATAAATCTATTGCGCTCAAACTCTATGCGCAAGTCGTTGATGATGAGCATTCTTTATGCGCAGACACGATCAAAACCATTAAAAACGTACTGGATGTAGAGCCATCTTCCGCACGTAATAAGATCATTGGCGTGCTCTCAACATTCGAAGATAACGACACACAAGTTATCTCTTCAAACCTTGCTCTACAATATGCCCATGATGGCCGTCGGGCGCTTCTGATTAATGGTGACTTGCAAAATAGCCGCGGCTTGAAAGCCAAAGGCCAAAAGCACAATGCGCCTTTTTATACGCCCGAAGACGCACAGGACTTCCTACTGTCCAATACATGCTATAACGAGCAATATAACCTGCATGTCATCGACACGCTGACACCGCAGGCGCCGAAGGCATCTGAAAAATTCAATGCCCAAAAAGTTGAGGCTTTGTTTAATATCTGCCGTGATCAATATGATTACACAATCATCAATCTGCCGCCACTTCACGCCGCCTCTGATTTGCACAACTATCTGCAATCCATCGATCATTTGGTTCTGGTTGCGGAGTGGGGCAAAACCCTGCCCAACACATTGAATTTCTACTTAGAGCAAAACAGAATTGATAGCAGTAAAATATCAGGTCTGGTTCTGAGCAAGGCCAACATGAAAAAGCTGAAAAGCCACTACGGGCATAGAGAATACAGACATGAAAGCTGAAACAATCAGCGTTTCACCTAAATAATTTGAACATTGCCGTTCAGCGTTTGGATTTTCTCAACAAAACGATCATAACCACGCTCAACCTGCCACGCATCGCTTAAAACAGTTTCCCCGTCGGCAACACACCCCGCCAATGCCAGGGCAATCCCTGCGCGTAAATCTGTTGCACGCACATCCGCGCCCGACAACACATTACCGCCTTGAATTTTCAATAGATTATCTTCAACCGAAAACTGTACACCCATTTTCGCCAATTGCTCGGCATACACATAACGCCCCGGAAAACGCAAATCGATAATCCTGCTCTCTCCCTTTGCCATTGCGGCATAAACCGCGAAAAGCGGCTGCATATCAGAATTGATCCCCGGATATGGTCCTGTTGAAATATCAACAGGATAGCACGTACCACCGCGCACACGCATGATGTCGCCCTCAAGGGAGTATTGCGCGCCGCTTTCACGTAAAAAGGCCAGAGGAACATCCAGATGATGCGCAGGGAAATCTTGTATCTCAACATCGCCGCCCGTCAAGGTTGCGCCAATCATCCATGTCAAAGCCTCCATATTATCAGGAATAACGCGGTGCTGCGTGCCCGAGAGTCCTTCGACGCCGTCAACATCAATGCGCTCTTGCCCGAACACCTTAATCTTTGCGCCCATTTTATTGAGCATCTCAATCAAATCAATAATCTCCGGCCTGATATGCGGCCCCCAGATCGTTGTTTTCCCCTGCGCCAGCGTCGCACAAATCACTGCATTTTCTGTCGCCCCCGTAGAACGCATCGGCAAAACAATTTCCGCCCCGATCAGGCCATTTGGCGCTTCGGCTATCAAATGTGTTTCACTTTCAGAGATCCGCGCGCCAAGCGCTTCCAATACCATCACATGAAGGTCATGACGGCGCTCACCCAATTTACAGCCACTGGGGAACGGTACAGAAGCCGCCCCCGTGCGCGCCGTCAACGCGCCCAATATCAATAAGGTGTTACGGATAGAGCGCCCATTCCAATGCAAGTGAGATTGCGGCTTTTCACCCTCGGCAATAATGCAGCGATCTTCAGTGGCTACGCATTTTTTCCCCAGCGCCTCTAACATACCAAGGTGAATTTGCGCATCTTTCAGACTTGCCGGATAGTTGGTTAAATCCAACTTTTCCGCAGTCAAAAGAGAGGCCGCCAAAAGACGTAGTACCGAATTTTTGGCGCCGCTAATCTTCACGCTCCCCTCTAACTTAGATCGTTTTATTGCATATTTGATGCGTTCATGATTTTGCGCATCGTTATCACGCTCAATAAAACGGGAAGGTTCAAAATTCGTCACAAACAGGATACCTCTTCATTTTCATAGCTTATCATTAGTTTTTTTACGGCGCTGCGGAAGGCATTTTGCAAACGCGACAATGACTTGTTCGCGCAACCATAAGCCATCATTCCCCCATAACCATTTATACGGCGCGCATAAAACAACCACAACAAACACAGCCGTCAAACCGCCCCCCACCAGCAACACAGATGATGACGGCATGATCGGGCGCAGCATAATCACACAAGGAACAAGAACGCATCCCGATAAAGCCGTCATAATCAATCCATGAACGCATGTTTTAAGGAACGCCAAAAACGACACGCCCGTCAGATATGATGCGCCTACACTCAACATAACAAAATTCGCAATAATCGAACCCGTAACCGCCCACGCCACAGCGTACAACCCATAGGGATAGGCCACGTAACAACCGGTGACCACAATCAACGCATAGACGATTTGTATCATCGCAAAGACATAAACCTTGCCCGATGCCACCATCACAGATTGGCTCACCTTATAAGACACACGGAAGAACGTGGCACTGACCAAAATAATAAACGGAATAATCGCAGCGAGCCATTTATCGCCCAAAACCACGGTAATAATTTCAGTGCCGAAGATCCCCAGAATAAAGGTCAAGGGCATACCGATCAGCGCACTCAACGCCAGCCCGCGCCGATACGCAAAATTCATGCGCGCCGCGTCATCTTGCGCGCGTGCGTATGTGCTTAATGCGACCTTGGCGGCAACGCGATCAAAAATCTGCGCCGGAAAACCAGCCAAACGATATGAACGATCATAAAGACCAAGGCCATCCGCGCCGATCATTTTAGCAATAAAGAAATTATCAGCATTCAGCGCCACGTAATTTATAAAGCGAGAGAGTGACAAGCCACCGCCGACATACATCAACTCCTTCAGGGATTGCAGATGGAAGGAGGGGCGCACATCATGCTGTTGCACCAACATCAAACAAACCATCGTGAACAAGCTTTGCAATACAATTCCGATCACAATCGACCAATAGCCTAAACCGATATAGGCCAGAAAGATCGTCATACTCACCGCAACGCATGAGCCGCCAACTTTGACAAGCCCCAGTGTTCTGTAACGAAATGAGCGCGCCATCAGGTTTTCCGAAACGGTTGATAACCCCGCCCATAAAAACACAATCGACAGCACCCTGATCACGTCCCTGATTTCAGGCATTTCAAAATACAGGGCGGCGTAGGGGGCAATCATGTTCAGTAAAATGGCCACCATAATACTGCTCGCGACGCTTAAGGTGAAGGCAACCCTAATATGGTTACGCGTCATATCTTTGATTTGGATGATGGCACTGCCCAAGGCCACGTCCGAAAACATATTCGAAAAGGCAATAATGATATTCGCCGCAGCGACAATGCCGAACTCCGCAGGCTCTAAGATGCGCGCTAAAACCGCAATGGAGAGTAATTGAAGGGACATCTGCATGCCCACCGTAATGCCCATCGTACCAACCCCGCCAAGGGCTTGTTTGCTTAATGCCCCAGCGACTTTCTTATCGACCGATAGATCTGGCATAGGTTTATCTTCGCTCATACACCCATCCTATCCGCTGCGATATGCGCAGGTTGGAACGCGCCATCCGGCGAGAGGTACTGAACCTCGCAATCCATTTCAAATCCTGTCTTTGATACAACCGTGTGTCTGCATTGATGAATCAGGCGCAATACATCTTGCGACGATGCAGCCCCATGGTTGATAATAAAATTCCCATGCAGCGGCGATATTTGTGCATCACCGCGCCGCGCGCCCTTTAGCCCAACATCTTCAATGGCCTTACCGGGCGCGCCGATCAATGGATACATTGACGGGTTGCTCAAAAACACAGAGCCGCAATTCGGATATTGCCGTGGGAATTTTAAACGCCGTTCAATCAATATATCCAGCCCCTCCCTATGAAGCTCTCGTACATTCCCTTTATCGTAGCGAAAACAAGCCTCTACAACCAGACAATTGATATCTTGCAAATAAGAGGAGCGATAATCAAAGCGGCATTCTTCCTTGCCCAATATTTGCACACTACCGTATGCATCAATGATGGTCACAGATTCCAATTGTTCCCCGATGCCTTTACGCTGGCTGCCGCCATTCATAATGACCAAGCCACCCAGCCTGCCGGGAATACCGATTGCATGAACGCACCCCGCCAAGCCGCGCGCAATCACATTCCTGACGAAGCAAGGAACCCATAAACCTGCGCCTGCGCGCACATAACCATCATCACCAAACTCAAGTGTATTAAACGCCGATGATACTCTGAGCAAAACGCCGCGATAGCCCGCATCATCAAATAAGACATTCGACGTGTCGCCAATCACCGCATAAAGAACATTTTGATCATTCAGGTATTTAATGACATTCGCCGCCATATCGACATTTTCAGGCGCAATCACAAGATCGGCCAAGCCGCCAATTTTGTAAGATGAAATTTCAGACAACCGCACATCTTGCTGTAAACAATGCGGCGCTATTTTTTCGAGCGCATCAATAAGTATCCCATCAACATGGCGTTTTTTATTTTTCATGCCTGTACACGTTATTTTCTATATTTATTAACCAAGTCATTAAGGTTGTTAGATTATACTGCCGTAAGGTTACATAATATGTTAATAAAAAGGTGATTATTCGGAGCGGTTAAAGAAATATGTCCACCCCCAAAGTATCGATTGTTAGTGTTTATTACAACAGGGAAGACCATGTCACGGACTCGGTGCAAAGCGTGCTGGATCAAACACATGATGACTTTGAATTTATTATCATTGATGACGGATCAACGGATTCCACATTGGAACGGTTAAAAGCCATCAAAGACCCGCGTTTAAAAATCATCGCGCAGAAAGACAATACAGGCTTCGTGCAGGCCATAATCAACGCCGTTACGCAAGCAAAAGGGGATTATATCGCCATACATGGCTCGGGCGATGTTTCCTTTCCCGAGCGGATCAAGAAACAAGCCGCCATTTTGGACAACCATAACGATGTCGGCATCGTGGGTTGCCATGTGATGGACGATAAAAAAACGGGAGACGGAACGTATATCCTGCGCATTCCCAATGATCTGCCCTTTATCGAAAATTTGATACGGCACAACATGTTCACGCATGGCGAAGTTATGTTTCGCCGCAGTATTTATGATAAAGTCGGGGGCTATCGACCATTTTTTGCCTGCGCCCAAGATCATGACTTATGGCTGCGCATGAGTGCCTATTGCGATTATCGCATTATTGAGGAAACGCTGTATCGGCGTTTTCGGTTATGCGGCGGCATCAGTAAAAAAACAGACAAAGAAGTCTTACAGGCCGATCTGTCTGAATTTGCCGTTTATTGTGCACGCACACGTCGGGATCAGGGCTATGACCCGCTTGAACGCTATGGCCCGCAAGCTATTTCCCTACGCACACCATCCGAACGTTTAGCCATCCGCCTGATATGGGTGGCAATACCCCATATGCTTGCAGGGCGTCATAGCGATGGTTGGAGTGTTATGGGGCGCGCAATCCATGAATATCGTTCATTAAAGGTGTTTTGTGTCTATTGTGTCGGACTAACACATAAACAAAATCTAGTATGGCGTTGTTTTGGCATACCAATATACAAAAAATTATACAAATCACACCTACAAAGAAGCAGACAAATATGAGTATTTCAGTTATGACTCACCTAATCGTTACTAAAACAAAGGCATAGCTATGCTAATCTCTGTCATTATTTGCACCTACAACCGCGCCGACAAGATCGTTAAGTGCCTTGATTCTATTCATGAATCTTTGAAAAATGCGCCGTCCGTCGATGCCCAAAATGCAGAGATTGTGATCGTCAATAATAACTCAACAGACAACACCGTTGACATCATCGAGCAATGGACGACAAAATCTGACTTTCCTATCCATTTGGTCACGGAAACAAAGCAAGGCATCGCATGGGCAAGAAACCGCAGCTTTGAAACCGCAAAAGGGGATATTCTGATCTCTATTGATGATGATTGCTGTATGGATAAAAACCATATCAAAAACACCCTTGCCCATTACGAAAAAGATACACAGCCCGTCTTGCGCTTTGGTCAACTGGAATTGGGCGATCAAGAAGACTGGCCGATGACCGTACAAACCAGACCTGTCGTCAAACGCTGGCAAAAGGGCGTGGCGGACTATGATTACCTAGGCATGGGTGATGTCTGCAGCGCCAATATGGTTATTCCCAGAGCGATCATTGATGCCATTGGACGATATGATAACCGTTTTGGCACCAAACAAATTCCGGGTGGCGAAGATGCCGATTTTGGCTTTCGTGTCTATAATGCAGGTTTCCTGATGGAATATGTGCCTGATATTATCGCGCAACATTATCATGGCAGACGAACGGCAGAGGCCGTTCAAAAGCTCGTCAAAGGATATTCCATCGCCGCGGGTGCGCTTTATGCTAAACATCACGTTCATCACCCGCGCCTTGCAAAGGCCTTCAGTTCGAAAGAATTCCCCGCCGACCCGCCGGGAAAATACGACAATGATGCAAGAAAACCGGAAATACGTGCATTCCATAAACAGAGCAAAAAATTCTATATCTTAGGAGCTTTTATGTTTATGAAGGCCGCGTTTAAACAAAGATTACTTGGGCAGCAATGAAACCGAATACTTATATTTTCTTTCGCAATGATCAGCAGCAAGTACAATTTGAATTCGATCCTGCCGATCCGTCTTGCCTCGACCACGCCGAATTCAAATATTTTGGCCGCGTCTTAAACCATCTTGAACCGACCATTCAAAATATGGGTTTAACCATTTATGTGACCGCATGGACGGTTCATGAATTACCATCCTATGGCCCCAATGTTATTTCGTGCATTTTACAAGATGAATGGGGCAGGGAGCCTAAATATCGCGATAAGGTCGGTATGGTTTTTAAAACCTGCGGCACAACGCCCTTTAACGCCGATTCATACAAACATGGTGACCTTTCCGACATCATCAGCAACACCTTGGGACAGGGCAAAGCCTTTACCACGGATGGTGCGGGTCGTTTAGGCACACTGATATCACGTATAAGTAATAAAACCATCGCACCGGTTCATAGCATCCCGCTGGGCTATTACGCCAAGGAAGAGTCCGTTGCCGATATCCCCTTTACGGAGCGCACAAACGATCTGTTTTTCGCCGGTAGTATCCAGCACAAAAAAGGCAAGCGTTTTTCAATCAAACGCCCGAAAGAACTTGCCAGAGATCGCATGACAACAGCTCTTAGTCTTCTGGCGCAAAACCATCCTGATATTAACATCAAAACTACAATAACAGGCGGCTTTGGCGAAAGCATCGTCAACGCCAACAAAGCCTATCTTGATAATATGGTGAACACCAAAATTTGCCCTGTTCCGCGCGGCGCAAATCTGGAAACATTCCGCTTTTATGAGGCCATCCGCTCTGGCTGTATCATCATCGGCGAAGCCTTCCCGAAGGGGTGGTTTTATGATGATGCCCCGATTATACGCCTTGAAAACTGGCATGATATTCAAACAATTGTGCCTGAATTGCTCGCCGATCAGGACAGAATGCTTGAATTACACACGCAGACACTCGATTGGTGGAACAATATATGCTCAGAACAAAGCCTGTCCGATCATATCGGTGATAAAATAACGAGTTTTTATAAGGCCAAGCCCTAATCAACCGCGCCTTTTTTACGGTGAAAATAAGCGTATGACGAATCCAGCGTCGTCACAGGAACGGCAGGAACACCCGAATATAATGTATAGGGTTTATCATATGCCTTATGCAGGGTGGAATTCGCGCCAAGCACTGAATAATCAGGTAACTTCGCCCCCTTAATCACAACCACTCTGGCAGAAACCAAGCAATACTCTCCAATTTCGATGGGGGCAGTTTCCTGCACATTATCCTTAATGTTAATGCCATGCGTCCAAAACGCACACCCCAACCCCGCAATCGTCGTAAAACGCCCAATTGTGATTGTATCGTTACAATCAAAATAATGGCGCGAAACAATGGCGCTGTGTTCGCCCATAATTAGGGCGGGATAGCGGTCTTTTTTAGCCTGAAAAAACGATGTCTCGCTTAATGGCACGCCCGAAAAACGATTCAATACCCCAATCGATCCATACGCGCCGATTTCCAAACATTCCAGCCCCTTAATAACGCAAAAATGCTTGATGCGCGCATGCGGCCCCATCTTAACGTTTTTCACGTTTATAAGGGAAAGGCCGATAGATGCCGTTGGATGAATGTCATAGCCAAAAAAGTGATTATATACATATCGTTTCACAGCATTTGGCAAAACAGCAATAAATAATGATAATAAAAGTTTAATCATAAACGGGGTTTTTCCTGATCAGGTTATTGAATCACAGCGTCATTTAGACACTGCATTTTGTACAAAGCCATCAGGCCTGTAATAGATAAACTGTATCCCCATCATCAGTAATACCGCGTTAACATAGGTCACACAATAGAGCAGCGATATCAGGCATAGAAACACAACGAACAACCCCTCTACATTACCCTGCATACAGCGCACAGACCATATAAAGCCATTATATAGAAGCGTTACAGCAAAAATAAGCAGATAAACAAACCCGACATCACCAAAGCGCAGCTTAAACCATGCCCATGAATAATGCGCATGGCCGTAATTTTTCAGAAATTCATGTGTTCGTGCAACTTCATAAACACCACCAAAGCCCAGCCCGAACATTTCTACCGTTTTGCCCTTTTCATACTCTTTTTTAACGATCGCGCGCCATTCTTCCTGACGCTCACCTATAGACCCTGTCTTTTTGCTTAAATCAATTTCAGTTAGACCAATCACTCTGCGATATGTTTTGGAATCTTCAGGAACCACATGCACTGCCACCGCGAGAACACTCAACAAAACAACCAGAGTGATAACACCTTTGGCAGGGTTCTTCACCATATCAAATAAAACATAACCAAACATAACAATCGCCAAAAACGCCATTGTCGTTCTGTTTAAATCATCACTGGTCACCGCGATCATTACCACGACAAGCCCCAAGATCCATTTCGGAAAAGGCTTCACCGTAAAAAGAGCGGCAAAGAACAGCGGTAGGTAAATTGCTTCTGCAGGAATAGATGGCCCTGACTGCTGTCCAATAAGCGCAGCAACATAGCCAAAGAACGCTGTACCCAAGGTTATATAACTGCAGAAATATAGTAAAAACCTCAAATCAGGCGGTTTATACTCCGCCACCGATTGCATTCTTAATATATTCAACCCGATCATCAGAACCGGAATTGTATCATTCAGGATAACAAAAGGTGCATTCCCAAGCATTAAACCGATAAAAAGTCCATGAACAACCATAATAAAAAAGACGAACGCCAGAAGGGAGGTCGGGTTCACACTCACACGGATATTCGTCACTTTCTTAACGGAAAGCACGTAATCCAGCGCGAGAAAAATATAGAAAATCCATTGTTTATTCTGTGATTGAATAAATGACCATTGCCCAATGATAAGCTCGAAAATAATCTTGACCAGCAATTCGGACATAAAGATATAAACGATAATACGTTCGAACAGGTTTCTTTCAAAAAAGTTCGACAGTATGGCTTTCACATGAGGCATTACGACAACTTTTTCAGGTCAAACGAAAATAAGGTTCTGCACAGTACAGAGCAATACCAAGCGTATCAACAAAATTAGCATCATTCAATTTTTCATGAATAATTTCTGATAGTTAAGCCATCGCAATAAAGATATCAAAGCCATAGCCCCCGTAAAAAGCGTCATTATATACGCCATATACGCCGCCTGCGGATTTCAAAAATTGATTTTTATGGCCTTGGCAGGGTAGGGTGATATCATAAAGATGATGTTAATAGATATGAGTACTGAGCATGAATATCGCCGAACAACAGCATGCGGAGCAACCTGATCTTCCCAATGAAATCCCGTTATCCCAGCGGGTTAGTTTTGATTTTGCAGGTGTGCCGATTAGCTATAAATGCGCGGCTATGGTTTCATCGTTAAGCGAATTAACCAATACCCAGTTTTCCGACAGTCAAAAAAGCGCTATCGTTTTACCCAGACAACTCGAAGGCGATTTCAACGGCCTTGCCGCGCAAATGAATAAGGACGTCTATAACGGCCTGTTAAGCGGTATAATCAAAAAATCATGGCTGGGGATTGATGCCATCCGTGATTACGCTGCGCAAACCGAAGACTATCAACCCGAAATTCAGAGCATTCTATCGGATATGGAATATCTTGAAGGGATCGGACGCAGCCCCATGTTAAAAGTTTACACCTATGATTATGACGATGAAACAGTTGACCGCCCGCATGTTGATTCCTCTACGCCAAATGAACAAACAGGCGAGAAATTTAGCGACCGATATGTTTGCGTCTTTAATCACAAGGTCACACGCCACGCCCCCCATGATGATGTTGAATCATCCTATCGTTGGAGCGACGGCATCACGACCTACGGCCTTAAAAAAGATGCACAAATTGCAACATTTAATAACGGCGACATCTGGCGCCAAGCCTGCGAAAGCAACACACAGGTAAAGCCCTTCATACACTGGTCGGGGACGGATGTTTCCGATAACGGCGCAAAATTGATCCTGACAGCATGAAACGTTTTATTCTTATTGGCATAACCATCCTTTTATATTCTGCAGGCGCGCAGGCGGGCATATTTGTCGGCGCGACCTCACGCGATTTTCAAGGCAAAGACCTGAACGGCGATGTCATCAACCTGCATCATTATGAGAATAAAATCGTTGTTCTGGAATGGACAAGCCCCGCGTGCCCCTACAGCCAATTACGTTACAAAACAAACGCCATGCAAAAGGCGCAAAAATTTGTGCAGGATAATGGCGGTGTCTGGCTCACCATTATCTCTGACGGGCCGCAAGAGCAGGGCTACGTCACGCCGGAGCAAGCCCGCCTGTTCCTCAAAAAAGAAAATGCCCATCCGACAAAAATGATTTTGGATACAACCAGCCATCTGGCGCGCATGTTCAATGCACAATCCACACCGCACATCATTATTTTGAATAAGAAACATACCATTGTTTATTCAGGCGCCTTTGACTCCCGCACAGCATTGCGCGAAACAACAAAGCCCATCAAGAACTACGTTCTGGAGACATGGGAAGATTTGAAAGCCGAGCGCGAGGTGCGCGTGCCCATTACACGCTCATACGGTTGTATGATTCACTACGCCAAACCATTGAATTAACGTGTTTTACTCGACAGTTTCTTTATGATCTTCGCGGATACCTGCCGCATTGATGAACACCATGACCTCATTGCCCATCTTACGAATGCCGATACGGTCAAGCCCGTATAACACACCAAAATCAGAGCGTTTAAACGTGCCATAAACCGAGAAAGACGCCACCTTGCGCCCCTGCGTTGTCATGCCGACATCATCATGGAACGTGACCTCCATCGTAAAGGGATAGGTCATACCAACCAAGGTCATATCCCCCGTCACATCGGCGGTGATATCACTGGTTTTAACCACTTTGGTACTTTTGAATGTGACAATCGGATATTGCTGTACCTTGAGGATCTTTTCGCTGTCGATGATATCCTTGATGGTGTCTTCTTTATGCATCTTCTTATTGTACAAGGTATCCTTGGCGGCGATGGTGACATGCACATAAGATTGCTCCGGCTGCGCCTCGTCAAAATAAAATTCGCCCTGTATATCCTGAAAATCACCAATCAATAAATCCGCCTCGCACATCTTCGTGGCAAAGCGCACATTCGTTTGATCAGGATCAAGACGATACAGCGCCCCCTCCGCAAGGGCAGGGGAAGACAATACAAAGACAGCGCATAATGTGTATATCAAATGTTTCATGAGAAAACTCTACTGCGGAATTTTTAATCGTTCAACACACTATGGGAATAATTGACATCCATTTTATGAAGAATGAGGGGATGACAACACATGCCCCCAAAGCATAAAATACCTATAGAAATTTACATACAACGTTGGGAAGAATAGTCTCACTTCTATTAATCAAGAGAAATAAAATTTACATGACGCCTTTAGAAACTCTCATTGTATCGTTAATATCAGCAATTATTGGTGCTCTGATTACTTGGTTTATGACACGTCTATCAAGTCGGAGAGCTCGTTTTATATATTCTGTTACGCACAACAGAGTTGGTATATCAACTGAGGATGAAATATTTGGTTCTGTTAAACTAATTCACAATGGCAAGGATGTAAAAAACTTATGGCTTTCGAATGTAGAGATTAATAACACAAGCTTAAGGGACTTTCAAAATGTTCCTATTCAAATCGCAGTAAAAAGTCCGTCTGTAAAGTTGCTCAATCAAACCATACGAATTAACGACAGTTACCCCTCAAACGTATACCTCGACGACAAATACAAAGCCTTAATTTCTATCGACAAAAAAACTGGTCTTACAGAAAAACAAAAGAGCCTGTATTTTTCAACCAGAGAGTTCAACCTTCCTAATATCAACCGAGGCGACAAGATTAGAATCATGTTCTTGGTGGATGCCGAGGATACAAGTATACCAGAGCTTATTACAACAATTAACGCACCAGGCATCATTTGCAAATATCGACCGCTTGTAAACCTACCCTTAGATCTTAATCACACAATTTTGAGAGCAATTAAGTTTGGGCTGTTGATATCAGCACCATCTATAATCCTAATCGCAAATTACTTTGAAAACGCGACATATGCGGTACTTGCAAGTTGGATCTTAGGACTTTTGACAGGTTCACTTGGTTTTATTATTTCAAAAATCTGGGACAGAATTCGTAAATTTCTTTTTGACTAAGAATATTGCACAAAATGTTATGCAGACAAAATGGCGGACAGACAGGGATTCGAACCCTGGGTGGGCTCGCACCCACGCCGGTTTTCAAGACCGGTGCATTCAACCACTCTGCCATCTGTCCAGCCTTAATGTGATTTAGCATTGAATTAGGTTCATTTTGTAGCGATTATTAGGGCTGTCTGTCTAGTACAAAATCCAAAAATATACATTTATTTAAAATAACCACGCCGCAATGAGGCATCTCCCCATTTTTCAGATCGTCTTGTGAGTTCTTTTCAATCTGCCCATGGTTTTATCTTGTTTGGATACAGATCGGCATTTATCGTTGGTGACCAAGTCAAAACTCTACAAGCGTGATTCGCTGGAACAGGAAGAATTTATGCCTCGTACTTTACGCCTTTCTCTATATTTATGGGCGATATCAATGATTTTTGCGTCTGGCACATCGTACGCCAATGAGATGTCATTTGATTCATGGCTTACCGATTTCAAGAAAGAGGCCATCAAAAAGGGCATCTCGGAAAGCACCGTAGAGCAAGCAACAAAGGGCATCAAACCCATTCCGCGTATTATCGAGCTCGACCGCAAACAACCCGAAGGCACGATGACCTTTGCCAAATATCAACAACGCGTGATCAGCGATGCCCGCATTGCGCAGGGCAGACGTCTTTATAAAGAACATCACGATCTTCTTCAGAAAACATCCGAAAAATATGGCGTTCCCGCGCAATTCATCATTGCATTATGGGGCATTGAAACCAGCTATGGCAATAATACGGGCGGCTTCGGCGTTGTACCTGCGCTCGCGACCTTGGCCTATGACGGCAGAAGAAGCTCTTATTTCAGGGGGGAGCTTATAAATGCGCTTAAAATCCTTGATGAGGGGCATATCAGCCATGAAAACATGAAAGGCTCATGGGCGGGTGCGATGGGGCAAAATCAATTCATGCCCTCCAGCTTTAAAAGACTGGCTGTTGATGGCAATAATGACGGCAAACGTGACATCTGGACAAGCTTACCCGATGTTTTCGCCTCAACCGCCAATTACCTGAACAAAAGCGGCTGGAAAGAAGATGAACGCTGGGGGCGACGTGTGCGCTTGCCCGCAACCATGAAAGCCAACCAAATCGGCCTTGATATCAAACACGACCTTAAAACATGGAAAAAGATGGGCGTGACCCTACTGGGCGGTCAGGACATTCCCGTTGTCGATGGCATGATGGCCTCCGTTGTTGCGCCTGATGGTGTGAACGGCCCTGCCTATTTGGCTTATAATAATTACCGCGTGATTATGAAGTGGAATAAATCAACGTATTTCGCCACCTCTGTAGGCTTACTCGCCGACCAGATCGCACAATAAATAACGCAATATGTCACTTTGATATGTTGTATTTTTTAACCGGAGTAACAATGTTTATAAAAAGATCCCCCCGTGTCCTGTTCGTTTTTTCAATCTGCACCATGCTGCTTATGAGCGGGTGCTCGGAAATAGAACTGGCCTCACATTTCGGTAAAAAAGTGACCGGCAGTCAGGTTCAAAGCAAAGGCTCATATAAGGTTGGCTCGCCCTATACCATCAAAGGCGTCAGATATTACCCTGCGGTTGATTACAGTTACAACGAAACAGGAATCGCATCATGGTACGGCCCGAACTTTCATGGCAAAACAACCGCCAATGGTGAGCGTTTTGATGAAAACGAATTAACGGCGGCGCATAAAACTCTGCCACTGCCCAGTATTGTACGCGTGACCAATCTGGAAAACGGACGCTCATTGATCGTGCGTGTGAATGATCGCGGCCCCTATGCCCAAGGACGGATCATTGATTTATCCAAACGCTCTGCCGAATTGCTGGGCTTTAAAAACAAAGGCGTGGCGAAAGTACGCGTGCAAGTTTTAAAGCCGGAAAGCATCATGGTTGCCAATGTCGCGAAAAAAGGACAAAGCACAAACGGCATGGAAGTGCCCATGAACCGCCCAACCTATAAATCACCGACCATACAGCACGCCTCCGTTCAAAATGCTTCGATGCAAAGCGCGGCGCCGACGCCTGTGCAAAAACAAGTGCTGTCACAAGCCAGCACGGCCAACGCACAAACAATTCCGGGTCATGTGAAAAACGGCGATTTCTATCCTGACCCTGTGATTTCGGAATATCCGGTTGTCGCCCAACCCATGTTTATTCAGGCCGGCTCTTTCTCCTCACGTGAAGCCGCGATGCGCTATGCGAGTTCTTTAGACCAATATGGGCGGGCGCAAATCTATCCCGCCACCGTCAATAACAAGCAATATTACCGCGTACGCTTTCCGGTGGAGAGCGTCAGCGCAGCGGATTCCTTGCTCAGTAAATTAATCAGCGGCGGATTTAAAAATGCTCTGATAGTGGTGGATTAAAAAGCCAAGCCATGTTTGAATGTGTCCAAAGGACAGGAAAGGGGTTTTTGCCGTGAAGTATTTTTTCAACATCATCTGCTTATGCGCTCTCATGATCTATACAGGATCAGGAATAAGGCCCGCCCACGCATCAGACGGGGCAATGACCACACTGGCGCAGCAAGCCATTATCGTTGATTATGATACAGGCACTGTGCTGTTTGAAAAAAATGCTGATGAGCATATGCCTACATCCTCCATGAGCAAGGTCATGACCATGTATCTCGTGTTTGATGCCTTGAAGAAGGGTGACATCCGACTCGATGATGAATTTCTTGTCAGTGAAAAGGCATGGAAAAAGGGCGGCTCTAAAATGTTCGTCCCTGTCGGTAAAAAGGTGAAGATCGAGGATCTTATTCGCGGCGTTCTGATACAATCAGGCAATGACGCTACGATTGTTCTTGCCGAAGGTCTGGCAGGCAATGAAGATAATTTCGCGCTCGCCCTTAACAGAAAAGCCAAAGAATTGGGCATGACAAACAGCCATTTCATGAATGCAAGCGGCTGGCCTGACCCTGATCATTATTCCACAGCGCGCGATCTTGCCACAATGGCGACCGCGACCATCAGAAATTTCCCTGATTATTACGGCTATTATTCAGAAAAAGAATTCAAATATAGCGGCATAAGCCAACCAAACCGCAACCCTTTATTACAGGCCAATATCGGCGCGGATGGTATGAAAACAGGCCACACCGAAGATGGCGGCTATGGCCTCATCGGCTCGGGCTTAAGCAAAGACGGGCGCCGCGTTGTCATGGTTTTAAACGGCATGAGCAGCAAAGCCGAACGCAAGAATGAAGGCAGACGTTTATTGCAATGGGGCTTGAACGGTTTCAAAACGGTTTCCCTGTTTAAGGATGAAAAAATCCTTGGTGAAGCGCCTGTTTATCTTGGTATAAATACGCAAGTCCCTCTGCAAGCAAAAGAAGCTGTGCAGTTTGTCGTCCCTAAAATTTTCTCCCGCGATTTAAAAGTTGAAATCCAATATGACTCACCGCTAAAAGCCCCCATCGAAAAGGGACAAGAAGTCGGCGTTGTTAAGGTGCATATCCCCAAGGGCGAAATTATAGAAGTGCCGTTGATTGCGACGCGCAATGTTGGTGAGCTTGGCTTCTTCCCAAGGCTGATACAAAAGGCGCGCTTGCTCACAACAGGGCAGGGGAAGTTTAACTAATGGCTACTCACGAACAACGCGGCTTCTTTATCACGCTTGAGGGCGGTGAAGGATCAGGTAAAACATCGCAAATAAATCAGTTGGCGGCACACCTGACAGAGCAGGGACACAAGGTTGTAACAACCCGCGAGCCCGGCGGCACGCCCGAAGCGGAAAACATTCGTGACCTGCTGGTTCAACGTGATGGCGGTGACTGGAGCCCGGTGGCCGAAGTCCTTCTCATCTTCGCTGCGCGCATTATGCATATTCAAAATGTGATTCAACCTGCGCTGGATGACGGCAAGATTGTTATTTGTGATCGCTTTACCGATTCCACTTTGGCATATCAGGGCTATGGCCACGGCCTCGACATTCAGAAAATCAAAGACGTTCAAACCATCACAATCGAAGATTTTGCGCCTGATTTAACGTTCATTCTGGATATTGATATCAATATCGGCTTGGAACGATCAAAAAAACGTCTGGCAGCCGATAAAGGGTACGAACAAACCGAAGATCGTTTCGAACGTCTGGATAGCGCATTCCACGAACGCTTGCGTCAGGGCTTCCTTGATATTGCGGCGCAGGATACGGCGCGCTGTCATGTTGAAGATGCCTCACAGCCGATAGAGCTTGTGTCTGAGGCTATAAAACGTATAGCCTTAGAACGGATCAAAGATATTAAAGGGTAATGGCATATTATGAGTCTGTTTGGCGACGATGATATTCTGGTAGAGGACACAAGCGCGCAAAATGCTGCCTCTGCTATGCCCAAAATCCACGCGCCGAATGACCCGAAATCATCCCCTTTTTGCCTCGGGCATGATCATGCGGAAAAGCTCTTCATTGATCTGTACAAAAAAAACAACCTACCGCATGCCATGATTTTTTCAGGTCTGGAAGGCATTGGCAAAACCACAATGGCCTTTCGCCTTGCACGCTTTTTATTGAAACACGGTAAAGGCGGGGGCGCCGCCGCAGCCGGATTATTCGGCGAAGATTTGCCGCAGGAAATCACCTCCATGGATGTGGATGCCGACGATCCGGTCTTCCGCCGCATTGTTTCAGGCGGGCATGCAGATTTGCTCCATATTCATCGGCTCCATGATCCCAAAAAAGACAAACAAGATGCCAATTTAAAAGTTGAAACACTGCGCAGAATAGAACCCTTCCTCAGAAAGACATCCTCCGAAGGGGGCTGGCGCGTTGTGGTTGTTGAAGATGCCGACACCATGAACAGAAACGCCCAAAACGCCATTTTAAAAATTCTGGAAGAACCACCGGCCAATGTTCTGATCATCCTGATTACGCATCGTCCGGGTATGCTTATCCCGACCATCCATTCGCGCGCGCGCATGGTTCCGTTTTTACCACTGAATGTTGATATCATGGATGATCTGCTGCATAAGCAAGGCTATAGCGTCTCCACCGAGGACATGGAAACATTATGCGCTCTATCAGAGGGCAGTGTCGGCGCAGCATTGAAATATCTGGAAAATGACGGGCTGGATATGCTCAAAGATATTATGGCTCACATTGCCTTTGCCGCCAGCGCGCAGCCCCATAAAATCCATGCCTTCGCCGCAACCTTATCCGCCCCATCACAAGATAAACAATACCGCATGTTCTGCGATATCATACAGCGCGTATTACGCACATTGGTCTTTATAAAGGCACGCGGGCAGAGCGCGATACCGGCGCATCTGGACACTGAAATCATACGCAATATGATGGATGATTATTCACTGGAACGCCTTCTTGGAACATCCGATGCCTTGAAAACTCATTTTCAGCGCGTTGAATTTTCAAATCTTGATCGCCGTGATGCTGTACGTTCTGCTTTTCTTATGATAAGTCAATAACAAGCCACGCGTTTCAGGAGCAAAAGATTTGAGTTCAAAAACCCCTTTTTATATCACAACAGCAATTTCATACGTCAATGGCGTGCCACATTTGGGGCATGCCTATGAATCAATCCTGACGGATGTTCTTGCGCGTTTCAAACGTTTGGACGGGTATGATGTTAAATTTCTGACCGGAACAGATGAGCACGGCGAAAAAGTCGCGCAGACTGCAGAAACAAACGGCATGGCGCCGAAGGACTTCGCCGACCAAAATGCCCACATCTTTGAAGAAATGACCAAGAAGCTCGGCATTTCCAATGATGACTTTATCCGCACAACGCAAGAGCGTCACTATACCGCCTCGCAAGCCATGTGGGAAAAGCTGAAAGATAACGGCGACATTTATCTGGGACAGTATGAGGGCTGGTACTCCGTTCGGGAGGAAGCCTATTTCACGGAAGATGAACTCACAACCGCCGATGACGGAGAGAAATACACACCGCTGGGGACAGAGGTTAAGTGGGTGGAGGAAGAAAGCTATTTCTTCAAACTGTCATCCTATACTGACCGCTTGATTGATTACTATTCCGCCAATTTAGATGCCGTACAGCCCGCATCGCGCATGAATGAAATTATGAGTTTTCTAAAGCAAGAGGGCGGATTGAGCGATCTTTCAATCTCACGCCATAAAAGCCGCCTTCAATGGGGTATTCCTGTGCCTAATGATGACAACCATGTCATGTATGTTTGGCTGGATGCACTGACCAACTATATCACCGCAATCGGCTATCCTGACGAAGACACGGATGATTTCAAAAAATTCTGGCCTGCCAATTACCATGTGATCGGCAAGGATATCACGCGCTTTCACGCCATTTACTGGCCAGCCTTTTTAATGGCGGCGCATTTGCCGTTGCCCGATACTATTTTTGCGCATGGCTTTATCAATGTTGGCGGCGCGAAGATGTCAAAATCTGTCGGTAATGTTCTATCGCCCGATGATCTGGTCGACACATACGGTCTGGATCAAATTCGTTACTTCCTCATGCGTGAAGTCGCGCATGGTAATGACGGAAATTTCTCGCACGAGCAAGCCGTACAGCGGATCAACGCCGATCTTGCCAATGGTCTTGGAAATTTGGCGCAGCGCACGCTCTCAATGATTTATAAAAATTGCGAGGCAGCAATCCCCGCGCCCAACGCGTTAAACGAAGATGATGAAGCGTTGCTACGCAAGGCTTACGTTCTGGTTGAACATGCGCGCCAGCCCTTTGACGAGATGAAAATCAACCGCGCCCTTGAACATATATGGAGCGTCGTCAGCGATTGTGATGTCTATATTGACGCCCAAGCGCCATGGGCATTAAAACGCACAGACATTGAACGCATGAAAACCGTTTTATACGTTCTCGCAGAGGTCATAAGATGCCTCGCCATTATCGTGCAACCCGTTGTGCCGCACTGCGCGCCCAAAATTCTGGATCAAATGAAAATAACGGAATCAGAGCGTATGTTCGCCCATATTGCAAAAGAGTACGCCTTAAAAAGCGGTGTAGAAATCGACAAACCCGAAGGCGTGTTCCCCCGCATCGTTGAAGAAGAGGCCGCATAAATGACGCTTTATCTGCCGATGATCACTCTGACACAAACAATAACAGGCGGGCTTTATGTGGATTGATTCCCATTGCCATCTTAATCATTCCGGCATTCAGGAAAAAGGCGATCCTGATGCGATCATCGCGGCAGCCAAGCAGAGCGGTGTTGATGGCATGGTGACCATTTGTTGCCGCATGTCCGAAGAAATTGACACGCTGCTTGAGATTACAAACACCCATGACAATGTCTGGTGTAGTATCGGCACACACCCCCATGACGCAGGCTTAGACGCGGAGAAGGCCTTCTCTCAGGGGCGCATTGCAGAACTGGCGCGCGCCAATGATAATGTCATCGCCATTGGCGAAACAGGGCTGGATTATTTTTACGACAATTCCCCAAGACCCGATCAACAGGATTCATTTCGCAAACATATCCGCGCCTGTATTGAAACCGATCTGCCCATGGTCGTGCACACACGCGACGCCGAACAAGACACCGCCGCCATTATGAAGGAGGAGGGACAGGGCACGAACCTGTCCGGTGTCATGCATTGTTTCAGCTCGTCACAATGGCTGGCAGAGCAGGCACTTGATATGGGGTTTTATGTTTCCTTTTCCGGCATCGTCACATTCAAAAAGGCCGATGAACTGCGCGCAACGGCAAAGATTGTTCCCCTTGATAAAGTGCTCGTGGAAACCGACGCGCCGTTTTTAGCGCCCATGCCCCATCGCGGCAAAACCAATGAGCCGGCCTATGTCGCGCAGACGGGGGCGTTCCTCGCCGATCTTTATGGGCTGGAGGTTGAAGAGTTTGCCAAAATAACCACTGATAATTTCTTCCGATTGTTTAAAAAGGCGAAAACTATATGAGCCTAAAACTCACAATACTTGGTTGCGGTAATTCTTCGGGCGTTCCGTCCGTTGGAAATTATTGGGGAAATTGTGATCCGAAGGAGCCGAAAAACAGGCGCTTCAAATGCTCCCTCGCGGTACAATCAGAGGACACAACCATCGTCATTGATACAGGCGCGGATTTCCGAAGCCAAATCAATATGTTTAATATCCCCCAGCTTGACGGCGTATTTTACACGCACGAACATAGCGACCACTGCCACGGTATCGATGATTTAAGACCATTTTTCTTCAGAAACGGGCGCAATCCCATTCCTTGTTACGGGCGTGATAACACCCTTACCGATCTGGAAAAGCGTTTTACTTACTTGTTCGAAGGCGGCAATCACGATTATTTCTACCCCGTCATCCTGCAGGCAAACAAATTCACCCCCGATCAATACACCAAGCCGCAACAATATCGCGATATCGAATATATCCCCTTTGAAATGGATCACGGCACATGCACATCTGTGGGCTATCGCTTTGGCGATATTTCCTATTGTGTGGATATGAAACGCCTTGATCAAACGGCGCTGGACGTCATAAAGGGCTCTAAAATATGGATCGTTGACGGCGCGGCATATGACAATCCCAATAATGATGTTCACGCGAATTTAGAGTCTTTATACGCCTATAACGAATATATTCAGGCCGAGCAGGTCTATGTGTCGTGTTTGTCATCAATGATGGACTACCAAACGCTTTTAAATGATTTGCCAAAGGGCTTCCTGCCTGCTTATGATGGTCTGGTTCTTAAAAGCACAGGATAAGCCAAAAGTTAAAGTATGCTTGTAAAAAACGCCATCAAGCCATTGATTTTAACAGCAATATTCACATCAATATTATGTGCGTATTTCTGGACAACCTCACGATATCCCGAATTATCTGCAAAAGCCGTCATTGGGAATAACTCACCTTTGGCGAATTTAGGGTTCGCCCCCATCATTAATGTGGATGAAAGCTTCACTTTTTGGCAAAAAGTTATGGCTGAAACACTCAATTGGATTGATACCAATAAAAAGGGGATGAGCTTTGCCTTTTTCATGGGCGCTTGTTTCCTGACGTTTTTACCGCTTATTAGGCGCAAAACCTTTAAACGCGGCTTCAGCAACAGCTTGTTCGGCATGGCCTTGGGCGCGCCTTTGGGTGTTTGCGTGAATTGCGCCGCCCCCATTGCGCGTGCGCTCCACGCGGCAGGCAGCAGCCTCCAAACTTCCTTATCCGCTTTAATCGCCTCACCGACGCTTAATGTCGTGGTTCTGGTGATGGCATTTTCAATGTTTCCGCTCTATCTGGTGGCTATAAAACTCATACTCACATTATGTTTTATTCTCATTATCATTCCGCTGGCGTGCCATTTCCTGTTTAAGGAGGAGGGCGCGCGGCAAAACCAAAGCGACTATTGTGAAATTGAAACCGTTATCAATCAACGCTTAAACGACACACAAAACACATGGATAGGGGCGGCGTCATGGTTTGTGCGTACCTATATCAAGAATTTCTTCTATCTTTTGAAAATCGCCTTACCCTTTATGTTTTTGGCAGGTTTTCTGGGGGCATTATTCACGACGATTATGCCGTGGGAGGCCATCCAATCCCTTGATGACACAGATTTATCCCCCCTGACCATCTTTGGCATAATGGCCGGATTATCGTTTTTCGGCGCGCTTCTACCTTCACCGATGGCCTTTGATATCATCTTATCTTCTGCCTTATTACAAGCCGGTGTACCCATACAATATGTCGCTGTCTTTTTGTTTACCCTCGGATCGTTCAGCATTTATGCCTTTTTTATCATCTGGCGTTCAGTTTCCCTGCGCGTGGCTTCATTCCTGTTTGTCACAGCCGCCCTGTTGGGAATGGTTGCAGGATTGCTCTGCATCTATTTCGAAAACATCGCCGTATCGCAAGCCTACGAAACCGCACAAACCATTGATAATGCGGAAATAAAAGACCCCGCAAGCACAATCATTATTGCCAATGAAGACAACCAGTTTGATCCCATCATCCCGCGCACCGATAAGGCCTATCATTTTGAAGAAATCGTCCCAATTCTCGCGCAAAACAAAAGAACGGCGCAGCCGCTGCCGATGGATGCCATTGAAAGCAAGCCTGATAATGTGACGGTAGAGCGCATTGCCAACAGCGCCCAATCCCTGAACATTGACGCAAAGCCGTTTTCATATCTTCAAGGCGATGTAATAGGGGTGGAGCAACCACATAGCGTATCTTACGTCACAGGCATTTCGGATTACGTCGCCAGAGGCACAATGTCTGTGGCCGTTGCCGATGTGCATAATGATGGCTGGCCTGATCTTTTGCTTATGGGCGATCACGAAATAACGCCGAACCTAATCCTATACGCCAATATCGACGGCAAACGGTTTATGCGCCAAGAGATCCCTCTACCCAAAGATACGCAAGAGGCGATATCCGTCGCACTGATCGACCTCAATGGCGATGGCTGGAAAGATATCGTCTTTTCAACCCACGGCGGAAAAAATTATATCATTTACAATGAAAAGGGCGCCTTTACAGACCGTAATCTGACTATGTTGTCATCACATAGCGGCATGACGATGAGCATGTCCTTTGCCGATATTGATTTGGATGGTGATTTGGATATTTTCTTTGGTAATTGGAGCGTCGGGCCGTCTTTCATCGACGCACCAAAATCAAAAAACATCATTTTAAAACAAGAGGATAATGGAGAATTCAAAGAATTCTCACTCCCCGGATTGAGCGGGGAAACGCTGACCAGTCTGTTCACTGATTTCAATCAAGACGGCTATCCTGACTTATATATTGGCAATGATTATTTACGCGGCACACAGTCCGATTTGGTGTTATTTAACGATAAAAGCGGCAATTTTGTCATTCCCCCGCATGATGCCGTCAAAACACTTTTGGGTGGTCAAACTACGATGAGTATCGATAGCGGCGATATTGATAACGACCTAAAACCTGATTATTACATCGGGCAAATTGCCTATACGGGACAATATATGCACTCTATGTCGAAAATTGCGGATAAACAAATCCCGTATCAGGATTATTGCACACGCCCCGAAAACGCCGGAAATAAAGGGTGTAGCGCAGAAATGGCGCTCAAATTATCCTTGGCCAAAGGCGCAAATTACATCAGCGATGCCTGCCAAGGGCTAGAGCACGATATTGATAAGGCCAAATGCCTGCGTCACCTGATGGGCTATAAATATTTTTGCAGCACGCGGCGCATGTTTTCCAACGCGACCCATTTTAAGAACAAAGCCTCCACGCGCTATCAAAGCTTTTGTGACGGTATGGGCGCGGCCGCAGATCATGCGAAAAAATCCGCGGGCGATTACGACTTTAACGGTCATTTGAACGTGTCGAATGATTCGCTACATAACGTTTTATTACATAACACCGAAAACGGAGCAGGGGGCACGTCTTTATTCACTGACGAAGCCAACCAACGCGGCGTTGGATATGGTGCATGGACATGGAATGCACGCTTTGCCGATCTGGATAATGATGGCTGGCAAGACCTTTATGTCGCCAACGGCTTCTCGCTGCCTATGACGTTATCGACAAACTTATACTATAGAAACGATGGTCACGGCGCGTTTCAGGACGAAACCACACCATACGGCTTTGAAAACTACACACCGACAAGCGCATTCAGCTTTGCCGATTTGGATAATGACGGTGATTTAGATCTGGTGAACGTGCCAAACGATGCCCCTATTCATTTTTACATAAACAATACGGATCGTTTATCTGTCGAATTTTCGTTGCGTGATTTGCAATCATCCAATACGGACGCTCTGGGCGCGCATATTACCATTGCGTACAAACTTGAAGGATCAGAGCAAACGTTACACCAATACAGCACCATCAAAGGCAGTGGCGGTTTTCGTTCCTTTAATCAACCAATCGCACATTTTGGCCTGAATAACGCACCAGAGATCACGCAAATTAAGATTCAGTGGCCTGATGGACAGATACAGACATTACAGGGTCATTTTAAATCCGGTTATAAATATCTGATCACGCGCACGTAAAAACATGTATAGGCTCTATATAGCTGCGTAACCACAAGCATCGTCAGGCCGCGCAAATTAAAAAAATCACGTACAATGACACGCAGAGCGACGAGAGCGCATCTCTATAAACGTTAATAAGTCGGCTTTGATAATCGTTAACGTCATGTGCCTATATATATCCATATAAAAGCCCCCTGCTTTAGATATAATATATTATTTTCCATAATATACATTATCACACATTAGTGTGTATTAAATAGGCCCCTAATGTGAGCTAATGATACATAAATAAAAAACCTAAGGTTAATACAAAAGTTGTCACGGGTTCACTTTTAGAACTGCAGAACCGGTATTTTCTCCATACAAATTTGGCCCCTGACTATCGTAAAGACCTGCTTCCTGATTATCCCTAAAGATAACGGGGTGATCGTTAAGCCCTTCAAATTTCGAAGCAGGCAAATATATCGACCAAGGAAATGAAACGTTCATATCTACATCCAATTTATAATCAAGAGGTAAACCGACACTTAGTGGTGCTATCGTGTTTTGAAAATTTTGCCAATCTAGAGGGCCTGCAGGATTATTGATTGTTGGCTCAGTAAAATTATGTACTGCCCCCCCTGTCATGTTTAGGGCTCTATCCATTTCCTCTCGGCTTGGCCCAACGTATCCAGCACTATGATTAGTCTGCTCAAGCCCCTCAACAGGTTCCCCTCCAAACGTATTCCTGAGATATTCACGCAGAACTTCTGGCTTCTCTCTAAGGTCATTTTTTGCACTGATCAGTTCATAGCGCGGATTTGGTTCTCGAGAAATGATTGGATCATCATACAGAGGCTGAATATGAGCATCCAATTTCTGTTGAGCGTAAGATAATTGCGATATTAAAGGATGCAATTCATCGCGTTGATGTGGCGCCGTTTGCGTTGCCATATCAATTAAAATATCTTCTGGCATCAGAGATAATAATTTATTACCCGCATATTCATTACTCAATACTCTAGCAAATTCAGTGCGATGTGCATTTTCAGCAATATTAAGATCAAGTACAGCCTTGTCCTTTTCTGCTTGTGTCGGTGGCGTTGGTTCATTAATCGGCCCTAACCTACTCCCACCCCAGATGGTTCGCTGTGTATAATCAACCTGCACTTGCGCCGTGTTTAAGGCCTGAGCAGTACGCCACAAACTGTGTAATGCAGGGTCTACATCCGCTATTTTATCAGGCATAATATCTACAGCACTCTGCGCAAATTGTGCACCTAAAGATTTCTCATCAAACATGCTCATTCCTAGAGCTTCATGTACTTCAGGTTTAAGATTATGCCTGATCGAAAACTCTGCAAATTCTTCCTTCGCATAATTCTCAAGAAGTGGTGTTGTAAGAATAAATGCGGGGCCTTGAGAAACAACGTTTTCTGCTAATAGCTTATGTTCTATGTCTTTATTTAATTCAATATATTCATCATAGGCTTCTTGCGTCATTAGCCCCTGCTCTAAAAGGTTTTTAGCAAGGTCGCGTTGAGCTTCATGCGTGTGCGTAATCGCATATAAAACGCCAGCCCCCACTGCGACGCCACCAACCAAAGTCATTTTGGCGCCTTTGCTTAAACTCTTTGTTGCAGTTAAAGCCTCGCGTAGTGTTCTTACACCTTTGTAAGCATCGCGAATTTCTGTAAGCGCACTCACCTTCTTTGCAGCTTGCAAAGCTTCCGCCGATTGCGCTGCCTCTTGCGCAACTTTAGCGTCATATCTACCTATCATCCCAGCTAGCTTTTCATCGCTTAGCAGATTTTCCAACTGCTTTGCATCAGGCAAAATATCGTCAGCAGGTATATCCTTAGGCCCCCCCCAATCATAAATATTAAAAACTGCACGGCCTTCACTCTCACTAATAATAATATTACCGGCACTTAAATCTTTATGCGTTATCTTTAATTTATTCATTTCTTCAACACCAGCACGCAGACCATTCCAATCAGGAGACATGTTCTCCAAATCTTTCAGGGTGACTGTTGATGATCCTAGTCGAGGATCTATTATTGACTGTAAATCTGGTCCATTAGCTTTCTCCATAACGAGAGCATGGCCATTTTTGAGATGTTCACGTGAAATAGGCGTTGATATAGGTGAGTCTTTATTCAACGCGTCCGAAAGATCCTGAATAGCTTTATCCGACAATTCTGAAACATCAAAATCGTCTGAAATAACCCTGGGAATATTAACAGCACTGTTGGAGGCCTTACGTATTTCATAAGCGTGATCGCTAGCCTTTTGAGCCATATGGGCTTCTTGAGGTTCTACATTGAATTTTATAATTACTTCTTCACCAGTAACCGAATTTTTGAATGTATGAACAGGATGCCCTTCGCTTTTAACGTATTCATATTCTTCTGGCATTGTTCAAATCTCTTCTTATCTTTATTATTTAGTATGCTTCAAAATAATACTTAACAGGAGCTTTTTGCAACATATTGCTCACCGCGCCTCATTATACAAAATACTATAGTAACCCTTGAAACGGAAGCTCACATTAGTAACTTCAAGCGTAACATGCTTCAGACTATCGTCACTTTTGCGATGCCGCCCCCGAAACCTATAATCAATTAAAAATCATATTACATTTTTTCGTAGCGCTGTTTTTATAAAGATTTAAGTCTTCAAATTCAGCGCTGTCACGCGCAATAATTCTCCCGAAAATGAAAATATTCTGCGCATCCCAAGCCGTGGAGCAATTAGCCCCCACCTGAAACGTCTTTGCATCCGCAGCAATAAGGCGCACTGCCATGTTATTCGCATTGGGCATAGGCTTATAATAAACATAGTTTTTATCTTTGGCATATTCATGGCTCAGTTCTTGAAATGACCCGTTATCACATCCTTGGATTACCTTTTCATCCGTATTATAGGGCAGTATCGAAATACTGCCGCCCATCCATTCGCCGCAATTTCTATCACCATTACGTGCATACACCGCCCCAGCATAGAACAACATTACGAGCATTATTGGCACTGTCATGATTTTCAATTTATTCATAGATACGCTCCTTCACAGCGCCATATTTATGGACCCCTTACAAAGGGTATCATCACAAAACACTATATAGGAAATTGATACGCTATTTAATCTTCTTCAAATATTCTTCCGGCATTGTTTTGAGATGAAGATCACGCTGTGGGAACGGGATTTCAATACCATGCTCGGCAAGCTTCTGGCTTATGGCGTTGTTAAGCGCATGGGTCACAGGAAGGCGCTGCGCCGTGGAGGGTACAAACGCCCTCACCTCAAAATTAAGCGCGCTATCGCCAAAGCCTGTGAAGAATACGCTTGGAGGCGGTTCGGTCAGGACATTTTCGGTCTCCAACAGAATGTCACTCAAAATCTTATGAACAAGAACTGTATCCGACCCATAAGCCACACCAATAGGAAGCAAAAGACGCGTAATTGGGTTATTGAGGGTCCAGTTGGAAACGTTCTCGGTAATAATGGATTTATTCGGCAACATAATTTCCCGATTATCCCAATCTGTAATCGTCGTTGCACGAATTTGTATCCGCGTCACTGTTCCGCTTGCCGAACCGATTGTGACAGTATCACCAATGCGAATTGGCCTTTCAAACAGAATGATCAAACCGGAAATAAAGTTGGCAACAATTTCCTGTAAACCAAATCCCAAACCAACCCCCAGAGCAGCGACAATCCACTGTAACTTCGACCAATCAATACCGATTTGATGTGAGAAGAAAAGCACGCCAAACGCAAACACCATATAGCCCGTGATGGTTGTCATGGCAAAGCGTGTTCCCGCGTTGTTTGACAGACGTTGGAACAAGCTGGCGGCAAACCCACCGCGCATATTACGCGCGATATGAATAGTCACGGCAAAAACGCCAAGGCCGAATATAAGATTCCAAAGCGTTACAACAGATAAGACTTCACCGGTTTCAGGATTGACCGCGCGCTGCCACAATACAATTTCGTCAACAATGCCAAGCGCAGGCACAAGCGGGCTCCACAATGTCCAAAGACCATAAGCAAACAGAGTCATAGAAATGCCAAACAATACAGTTCGGGATTGATCAATCATTTCATCAAGATCGGGGCCGTGATCGATTTCAATATTCGGCACAGCATCCCCGCTTGCCTCGGCGGTTTGAATCTCGGCGCGTTTTGTCTCGGCCTCTTCACGTCTGGCCAATGCCTGTTTGAGTGCAAGGCGGCGGTGTGAAACAAGCATGTGACGCATCGCAAGCCCATAGAGAACAGCGCATAAAACAAAAAGCAAACCCGTCATAAAGTTTTTCGATTGAATTTCCACGGCGGTATCGAAATATCCAAAAATCGGCGTTATACCCGTCAAAATTGGTAAAGCAACAACAAGAGGAAACGTTATTTTTGTAATCCATCCATATTTTTTCTTTTTAGGGCTCTTTTTATTTTTTGAGACGGCTCTGGGATGAAAAACGCGATAGGCAAACACGCCCATACCCAGTGAGGCAATAACAAAAGCAACAAACCCAATACCATTTTCAACATTGATGTTGCCGCTGGACATAGCCAGTGTAAAGAAGAAGGTGGTTATGCTTTGAACAATGAAAAACCAGTTCAGATTCTTGCGAAGAATGTTGCGACCTTCGTTACTCCAGCCATAATGCGCGTCAAACAATCCCTTTTTGCGGCACATAACGCGCGGCACAAGAAGAAAGAACATCACAGAGGAAAGCGCGGTGAGCGCCGTTGACAGTAATTCAGGGAAGCTATTCGGCCCCTCAGAGGCTGCCCCCAGAAGGGTTGCGAAACCAAAGACAAGCAACGGCCACGGTAACGCCAACAAAATTGAAAGCAATAACGCGCGCGGGGTCAGGCTGAATGTATCTGTGCCGACTTTTCCGACTTTAGAGGCAAGATATTCAAGGCGTTTTTTAAAAAACGTCCGCGAACCAATAAGCAGCCCGAATGAGAGAATAAAAAACAGACCTATACCGACAGACGACAAAAACGAGCCGTAAATAACGTTGGCCACTTGCTTCCATTTCTCAGGATCAACCAACCACACCACACCGGGCACAATTTGTGTAGACCATTTCAGGCTCAACGGATCACTGTTCGGAAGCCAGACCAAACGCCGATCAATCAAAGAGGACAGCGACGTTGTTTTACCAAGAAGCTCTTGCCGCAATGTCAGAACTTCAATGAGCAAGTTACCGTAAGCTTCACTTGTTTCAATAAGGGAGCTTAATATGTTTTCACGAAAAGCATCTGTGGCTTCACTTGTGTTGGCCGCTTCTGCGCTTTTACGGATTTGCTCGCGCCATAAAATCTGATTGAGCTGATTGCTGATCTGCGCTTTTCGCACTCTGTCTATGCGCTGCATAATTGCGGATGCTTTTGGTAAGTCAGCACGAAGCCCGCGCAAAATTTGCCCAAGTTCATCACTGAGCGCACCCGTATCGAGGATTTGCACGACAGTGCGTTCATCCGCCTCTATTTTTTTAATCGATTGGATTAATCCTCGTTGGTTTTCCTGTGTCTGACTTTTGGCAGAAGAAAGCGTATCAAGGGCTTGCGCTAAAACCAGATCAACTTGCGCCATTTCTTGCATTTCAAGCGGCGCATCCTTAGCTTGAGCCAAGCGTAATTGCGCTTCGGTTACAAAATCATTGGCCTCCCCTCTCAACGTCTCACTCATCTTGCTCTGGATTGCTTCAAGATAAAGCTCGTTCAATGATATTTTAGCTTTAGCCAGCTCTATACGCGCCGTGGAAATAGATTGTCGGGTCGTTACGGTTTTGAGCTCTCGCTCCAATGCATCAATACGAACAGCGAGTTTGTCTTGCGTGCTTTTTTCAAGAGCGCGCCGCGCGACCTCCAGCTTGGATAATGTTTGATCGTCGAATATGGGGGCGTTGCTTTCGGCGTCATTCAACTGCTTGCGCACAGTACTCAGCTCTTTGGAAATCTCATCAGGGCGGCGTCTGAGCGCATCTAGTTTTGCTTCTGATGCACTAAGCTCTGCACGTAAGGCGGAATTTTTAGACTGCAAGATCGGCCCTTGGTTCCTTATCTCGGCTGCGGACATGCCGGAATAAAATTTACCTGAAACAAACTTATTTGAAGCGTCTTTTGTTTCTTTTAACTCTTGCTTGATGCCCTCAATTGTTTTTGTGGCGTTGCTTACTGCGGCTTCGAAGGCCGTAATGTCATCACCAATTTGCTTCGCCTGACTAAGATTGGCTTTAGCAGCGCTCAAAAGTTGTTCTATCTCGGTTCGCTCGGCTTCGGATAAAAGCGGATCACTCGGCAGAGACGCTATTTTCGCATCGATTTGAGGGATCGTCAGATTTTCTGTTTGCGCCCCGACATGGAGAGAAAACATGAAAATTGTGAGGAGGAAAACAGTAGAATGAAATAAAATGCGCATGTAATAATTGTTCTCTTTGTTCACTATATTTACTAGCAGTATCGCAGGATTATACAAGCCTCAATCCGAAACGGTAGCCTTCTGGATTTCATATTGAACGATTGGCGCCTTTGAAGAAAAGAGCGCAACGTGCAGGATAGTGCCGCCCCCGCCCATACTTTGTAAAACTGATTTTTTTTACATAACTTTGCGTCACCAGCTATAATCAACTTTAAACAATTTAGGTGAAATATCATGAGTGATAAAAGTATTCTCGTAAGCGCTATTCTCGGTGTAGGGATGTCAATTGCAACAGCATTTGCCGGTGCGGACGCTGCCGACAAATACATTGAGCAAAGAAATGCCGCCGATGATAATATTGAATGTGTTCAAGATGCCATCCCCCATGAGGATGCTGCCATGCAAAAAGGCTGCGAAAGCGACCTAACACTCTAAACTAATTTAGAAACTAAGCCCGACTACAACCCATTAAATCTATAGATGCCTCTCAGGCGGCCGGATGTTTGGCTTTCACCGCCTTCGGCTGCTCTAAACTCTATATCGGTTGAAACATTGACAGAATCACTGACGCTAAAAAGCGCGCTTCCGGTGCTTATGCCCTTAAGCGACTCCGGGAATCTCGGCATTCATATGGATGACTTCAGCTTCTTCATCCGTTACCAAATCACAAAATAAGACATGGTCGGCGAAGTTGCCCACTTCTTGTCTTTGGAAGTCAGCCATCAACAATACAACGAGGCTCGTATCCCGATCATCATTATCTGCATGAGTTTGATCCGCGTATTCGGGATGGCTCCAGTCCTGACGAAGGCCCAAATGATTAAAAACCTCCGAGCGCGTATTTTTATCCATTTCATAATACACCATCTGGAACGTTTCCACGCCGCCTTTAAGCTCTTGCGGCGAACATTCCATCACAATAGATTTAGCGGTTCTTAACTCATCCATAGCGTGCGCCACGGATTCACTCGTGATGCTTGATATGTCCGCATCGAAGGATACGCCTTCAAAAACGGCGAGTTGTGCTTCTGTAAAGGAAAGCCCTGCTTTTTGACAGGTGACATAGCGCCCCTCTTCCGGCGTGCTGAAATGCCCGAACTCCAGCTTATCTCTCGGCACAGGATCGCACATCATATCTGCGGATTTCTTGTAACGATTTGTTTCCAAATTCACCAGATTTTGACCGGATTGCGCTTGCTCAATCTCTTCTTCGATTTTATGGCCATTAAGGTATTTATCATAATCTCTGTGATTGCCGATAAATAACGGAATAAAAGTATCATCGTCGCCCTTCGCCATTACAACGCGGGGACCGCCGGGGGCGTTATTACCTAAAACACGAAAAGAATAAGCATCTTTGGTCATCAAACGATTGAGGCGCGGATGATCATCTCCCAACCCGTTTTCAAAAAAACGCTCGATGCTTTCAATTGCTTTATCATTGATCGCGCTGTAAGGCCGCCCAAAAGACGTTAAAAGGTCACCGAACTTCTGTTGTACTTTTATTTCCACGTTTTTTTAAATGGACCTTTTACTCACATCAACTCAAAATCATTGTCTGAATGATTATGATGGGGTCCATCCCCCTCTTTTTGCTGATTACGACCAGCATTATTATTTAATTTATTACTATGTTCCCGCCGAGCATCTGCCATGAACCAACCATGTTCATCTTTCATGTCCGCTAACAAATAAAACGTCAACCTACTCGCTTTTAGTTGGTCTTCCTCGCCCCCAATACTCAAATCGTCTAATGCGTCACGCATTTTTAATAAGGATGGGTGCAATTGATCGTCATAATTCACAACATCAGAATCGTGCACATTATCATTCATAAACTCAACAAGCTCATCGCCATTATTAAATGATTTCAGATAGCCGACCATCTCAGTATAACCGATATCATTGCCTAAATAATTCCGAATGCTAAGCGCATATTCCTGTTGGAGACTGTCATCCATCCCCCCCAACATCATAAACGTTTTGTCGCGTAATTCCAAATAACCGTATTCCATTGTACCATTCTGCATTGTTATATTCGGCCAGCCGAATGTTCCATTGGTTCATTTATACTTAAATAAAAAACCAAAAGACTTATTCATTTTAACCATAATTCTGTTGTTTAACGCAATAATTTTGAGAATAAAGGTATAAGTGTCATCCTCAAATTATGTTTGGGCGCGGGCCCTGATGAATCAACACGCAACATTTGGTTTGCATCAACCAACTGAAATCCATTAATCACCTGATCGCTTTCCTTACCGCGGATATCCTTTTGCGGGATAGCGACAATAATGCCTTGCTCTTTTTCAAGATCAAAATGGCTTGCCCAGTTTTCCGCATCATCTATGGTCGCCTGACCGCCCTCTTGCCCATAAACCAGCACCATGATTTCGATAACCTTGTCGTTGGGCAGGCTCACTTCATCTTCCATACCGCCATTAAAGACGTCGATTTTATTGCCCGCATCGCGTAACACAGCGTCAAACGGCTCTGCCATGTCATCGACATCCTTCGTCACACCATACGCACCAGACAAGCCCGAGCCAGCCTGCGCTTGTGATTTGGGAGACGACATATCAAGAAAACTGAGCACGATAACCTTGCCCTTATAATCCGATAATTTAAACGTCTTGCCGTCATGATCAATCAAACTGATTTCAGGATAGGGTTTATTCATATGGGCAGGCCACGGATCAGGAATATTTTCATTCAAAGGTTTACCAGCCGCCAGCTTCGCAAGGTCTTCCTTTTGCTGCTCCAAAATCTGTGCAATTTCTTCAGGTGACTTTTTGGTCGCCTCAATACGGATGACAGAAATAAACATCAATATAAAAAGCAAAGAGAATAATACTTTCAATGAGATGTTAATGATTTTATTAACTTTTTCCCGTTCCATAGAAAACCTTTCTGAAATACCGGACAAGCGAAGAATTTTGTTTTTCAACTGTTCAAGATAAGCACAAAACGTGTATATTCTCAACTATGATTGAAAAATTTGTACATGCTGGAATTATTAATCCGCAGGATGTTAATATGCTGCAAAAGGCTTGCGCGGACAAGGGCACGCGCGTCGTTTTCATCGATGCAACTTTTGTGCTCCCGACTTCAACGGAAAACATAGTCGAAAATTTTAATAAAAAACGCATTCAGGATGCTGTTTTCTTTGATATCAAGGCCATTGCCGACAAAACATCCCCCTTGCCGCATATGCTGCCCGATACCGAGCAATTCAGCGCAGCGATGAGCGCCCTTGGCATCCGAAACGACGATCTTCTGATTACCTACGGCCAACACAGCATGGTTGTCGGCCCTGCACGCGCATGGTGGATGTTTAAGGGGTTCGGACATCACAATGTTGTGGTTTTAAATGGCAGCCTCCCCGCATGGGAAAGCGCTAACCTGCCGCTCGATCACAATCCCCCGACCACACTTGCGCCAAGCACCTACACGGCGACGACGTTCAACCCGCAGATGGTAATCGGCATGCATGGCGTGCTTGAGGCTTCCAATGACGCCCTATGCCCGATTATTGATGCGCGCCCCGCACAACGTTTCCACGGTGAAAGCCCTGAACCCAGAGCAGGCATGCGTGCAGGCCACATGCCGAATGCATCGAGCGTCCCCAGTTCCGCCCTAACCGATGAGCATGGACTGCTGAAATCACGCGAACAGCTCACCGCCCTTTTTGAACAAGACGCGATCATCACGCAGAGCAAAGACAGCCGCATCATCACAACATGCGGCAGCGGCATCACGGCCTGCGCCCTTGCGCTGGCTTTGTATCATTTGGATCACCATAACGTCGCGGTTTATGACGGCTCGTGGAGCGAATGGGGGCTTGAAAGATCCGCCACGCCGATCTCAACAACATAAAACGGATATATCATCATGCTCCCCTTTGAAAAACACATGCAATATAACGGCTCGAACGCCCATATCCGCATCCCCGAAGAGCCACAAGGATTGGCGTTTATTGCGCCGGGCGCAGCCGTATCACCGAATGATCCGCTCATTCAATCCGTTCGCCGCGCTTGTGAGGATAAAGGCATGGCCACCGTGGTTGCAGATTTAAGCCAAACACAACTCATCACAGATGATCCAAACCATGTGAATGGTCATTTCGTTACAGAGCTTAAAAACATCATTGATGGCTATATGGCGGATAACGAATATGCGCCGGACACATTCGAATTGATCGGGCACAGTATGGGCGGCTCGGCGGCACTGATGATTGCACAGGATTATCCAGTTTCCGCGCTCACGCTCTTAGACCCCACCCCCGTCAGCACAGACACGCTGGAGGGCATTGAAAGCCCGACAACGATTATTGTGTCCAATGTGCGCTCCTTCAAGGCCAGCGGGCGCAGAATGGCCTCAACACTCGAAGATACGGGCGCATTAACCGCGCTTCACGAAATTGACACCAGCACAGAACGCGATAGCGGCCACCGCTTTGTTGGCGCAACCGATGCCATCGAAAACATCATCCGCTCACAAGACACCGCGCCCCCCGCTCCCACACCGCCCGAAGACATTCTGGATAAACCGGAGCAATAAACAGCGAGAAACATGCTCGCCGCTTTATTCATATACGCGTCTGATTTGTTGAAATGCTTTGAAATACCTAAGACGGTAACCTGCAAAAGGAGAACCAATAGCCCATTATGCTGTTTACCATTATCACGGTATCGTTAATATCGAGCGGCTTAATGAAATAGCCACTCGCTCCATGCTCGTAACTCTGCTTTACATCATCCGGATTTTCAGAGACGGACAAAACAATGATCGGTATGTGTTTGAAGTCCTTGTCATCTTTTATGGTTTCTAAAAAGGCAAAACCGCCCATACCGGGCATGCTCAAATCCAACAGGATAAGAGAAGGGAGAATATGCTCTTGAGGGCTTAAACTCTGATCTTCATTATATAAATAATCTAATGCTTGGAGGCCGCCTGAACAGTGTTTCAAACCAATATCAAAGCTAGACTTATCACAAGCCCGCCTGAGGGCTTCATAATCATGTTCGCTATCGTCAACTACCAAGACAAAATTTTCTGATTTCACTATCAATTCCAAAAACTCGTTATCTATTTCAAATACACAGTCTACCTAAATGTTCTTGTTTGGCAAATAAATATCGCAAACACATAAGAACCCATTGATTTTTTCGGCAATATTTAGCGAAAAACCTATTTCTCTCGCTAAAAAACACTAATTATGCTAAGTTTTCCTACGTTTTTAAATTGCGGGAGAAACTACGTAAGAAACCTTTTCAAACGAAAGGAGTAAAGTCATGATCAGCGTATTACTTGTTGAAGATAATGAATCTGACGCTTTCGCGATTAAACGGATTTTAAGTAAAAGTTTACATCAGGACTATCGCGTCTTGTGCGCTCGCAACATGATAGAAGCCCGCGCGCTTCTAAAAACCCAAAACCAATTTGATGTCATTTTGCTCGACCTAAACCTTCCCGACACTGAAACTGAACGCGATACGTACCAAGCGATGCGCAGCATTAATAAAAATGTTCCTATTGTTATTTTGACCAGCTTTTCAGATAATAACCTGGCCGTAGAAACTCTAGACAAAGGTATTGAGGATTATGTTTTAAAGTCTTCTATTACAAGGGCTAACGGCTTGCTGAATGAAAAAATTGATTATGCCATCCACCGCCATCGGTACTACAAAAACCTTATCGAAGGAAAAGACAACGAGAAAGAGCAATTGATGAACATGATTTCCGGCGGTTATTCTGCCTCGTCTTCATCCTAAGAGCTCTTCGGGCTTGGGTTTTTGTGTAATCAAAAAGACATAGAATATAAGGCCAATAAACATGCCCGATAAGGCGGATTCATTAAAACAAATTCAAAAATATTTAGAGGGCATTCTCGATACCCTTCCCAGTGCTGTGTTCATCAAAGATGCAGAACATCTGAAGTTCGTTTACATAAACAAAATGGCGGAGACGTTTTTAGGTTTCAAAAATGAGGAAATGATCGGAAAAAATGACTATGACTTTTTCCCGAAAGATCAGGCTGATTTTTTCATCTCAAAGGATCGGGACGTTTTTAAAAAAGAAAAAATGGTCGATATCCATGAAGAACCCATAGAGCTGTCTTCTGGTGAAATGCGGTGGCTGCACACAAAAAAAATCCCTTTTTATGATCTGGATGAAACACAAGGTAACAATAAAAAACCGCTATTTCTTGTTGGTATTTTTGATGACATCACAGTGCGAAAAGATACAGAAGAAAAGCTGAAGCTGGCACGTTTAGAAATTGAGCAAAAATATCATGAAACACAGAACGTCTTCAAAATCATTCTAGACAGTACAATCGACGGCTTTATCACAACAGATGAACACGGCATCATCAAAACCTATAACAATGCTTGTAATTCGATGTTCGGCTATCAAATGAATGAGGCCATTCTTTTTAACATCGACAAGCTCATACCGGAATTAAACCGTGCAACATTTAAAAAGTATAAAAAGCAACTGTCCGAACAGGAGGGAGACACACTTCTTATCAAAGGTTTGATGGGACAAAACGACAATAACAATAAATTCCCCATAAATTTAACATTCAAACAATTAGGGCAAAGCTATAGTGAAAATTATGTCCTTATTATCCACGACATAACTGAAAAAATCATAGCTCAGAAACAACAAGAAAAGCACCTGCTTGATCTGGAAACAAAAAACCGAGAGCTTAACGATTTCACATACATTGCATCCCATGACTTAAAAGGGCCTTTACGCGGCATTCACAACTATGCCAGTTTTTTAGCCGAAGACTATGAAAGCAAGTTGGATGACAAGGGCAAAAACATGTTGTTCACCCTAACCAATTTAACGCGGCAACTGGAAGAGTATCTTGATACTTTGCTGCAATATTCACGTTTAGGTCGCAATGACTTAAATTTGGAAACGACCAACTTGAACGCGCTTATTGATAGTGTCGCGAGCCTGTACCATCCGGAGATGGATAAAAAAAACGTCACGTTTAAAGTGAACCCGCTCCCCAACATAATATGCGACTCTGTCCTCATTAAAGAGGTCATCCATAACCTGATAAACAATGCGTTGAAGTATAATGATAATCAAAAAAATACTATAGAAATTGGCTATATAGAAAACCATGAACGGCACGCCAATCATCACGTGATTTACATTGCTGATAATGGCATTGGTATAGACCCTAAGTTTCACGACGCCGTTTTCAAAATATTCAAGCGACTGCATGCTAAAGATCAATATGAAGGCGGCAGTGGCTCGGGCCTTACAATTTCACAAAAGATTGTGAGCCGTCACGGCGGCTTTATCTGGGTTGAATCTGAGGGGAAAGACAGGGGCTGCACAGTTTGTTTTTCACTGCCCAAAAACTACGAACACATTGAAGGTATTTTGGAGAGTTGAAACCAATATTCTTTAACCCTATCCACGATATGATAGAGTTTTTCAACATCCAGAGGCTTCACAAAGTAACTATTTGCCCCCTGCCGATAGCATTCCAGAATATCATCTTCAGAATTGGAAGATGTAAAAATCAAGACCGGCAGCATTTTTGTGCCCTCTTCACTTCTGATGTGCTGTAAAAAGTCGATACCGCTCATGCCCGGTAAGTTCAAATCCAGCATTATGAGGCACGGTTGTTTATAGGTTTCATTATCAGATGCCATTTTTATATATTCAACAGCCTTCTCAGCCGTAGAACAACGATGGACGGGGTCTTCAAAACCCGATCTTTCAAAGGCTCTCTTCAGCGCTTCGAAATCAGTATCACTGTCTTCAATAATTAGTATCATGGCACTTCAAATAATATATTTGATTTGAATCTATCATAACGAAGTAAAAATTATAACTTTTAACATAAATAATATACATACTATCTATCTCGGCGAGCGACACGGCTCTTTCCGCAGGATAATTATAGCGCGCGAAACCGATAAAACAATATTCGAAGCGATCTAACCCAACGATATTTCATCACTAAAAGAGCCTTAGAATGGTTCTTTCTGAATTTGCCGCCAACCCCAAGGCAACCACGCCCAGAGTTTGCCTTATCTGCGTCGCAAGAAGCTCTGCGCCGTCACGATTGGGGTCGGACAGCACCAAATCATCTGCACCCGCTCTGTGAGTTTTAATCTTCCCCTGCGTAAACTCAAGGCGGACATCTAATAAGGATATGCTCGTACTGAGCGAGGTTGAATACGCCCTTACATTTTCACGGGCATCTCTGATAGAGCTTATAATGGCGTCAACATCATCCAGATCGTTGAAATCAAACCGTTTCAAGCCTAATCCATTGGCACTTAAATCCTCCCCCTTGAGCTCCAGAAAATTTGATTTTTCCGGGTTAAAGTTTGTTTTGAGTGTGTCGTTACGTAATAAGCTCACGCCCCTATAATTTGCATCTATCGTCACCTTATCTATTTCCTCAAGAACCTTTTCATAATCGCTGTTGTAATAAGAATAGGATGTAGATGTGTTGATTGAACTTGCATGGCTTTCAAGCTCGCCTTGCGTGAGCGCTGTATTATGGATCGCGACATCAGATATGCGCCCCGCAAAATTAAACCCGTTTGCTGCGGAACTTTCGCCATCGTGAAATTGTGCACCGCCATTCATCCCGCCAATACCAACATCGCCGGAATGGGATGGAAAAAGGGCATCGCCCGCCAAAGTCACAGATCCCATTAAGGCACCATCGAGATAGCCGGAAAAACTATTGGCGGGCGCATCCAGGACAAAGGCCACATGATATGTTTGTCCCGCAACAATGGGGGCATTGATATTGATATTCGTAAATCTATTCGCGCCGCTATCATCTTCCGCAGTGACATAAAGGCTGCCGTTATCAATATAAATCGTCAGGCCGTTTACCTGTGCCCCCTCCTCATAAAGTATTTGTCTGGGCGTAGTGTTATCCGCGTTAAAAACAAGCTCAACGGTTCGCCTTGAAATGCTGGAAAGATTAATCATGGACGAATCGCTTACGCTAATTCGATCGTTCACCCCATCAAACTGAACACTTGGGGACGCGCCATTAGGATAGAGCGCAGGCGCGTTGGCGGATGCACCGCTGCTATATGACGCCCCAACAGGCCCCGCAGCGCCGGAACCGTAATCTATAATAGGCCCTGCCGTTTCATTGAGGCGGTAATAAACATCAGGAGCTTGGCTTAGTATTTGACTGCTTAGCGTTGGCCCGCTGTTATCCGTCTCTACTTTGTAAAGCGCAGGGTCGCTCTCTCCGATTGTTAAAAAATCTTTCGTTTTTTGGGCTATTGCCTCGGCCTGCCCCAATAGTCTTTCTGTTGCATCAAGACCGTGAAAAGTTTCCTCTAACGTTCGCTTACTTTGCGAGATGCCATCCAGAAGGCGGCTATAATCCGCCGCGGTGTTACTTAAGCTCAGTGAGGTAAAATAATTATGAGGATTGTCTAAGGCTGAGTTTACTTTTTTGCCTGTCGCCAGCTTTAATTGAACAGAATCAATAAGCCGCGCCGAGTTTTTAAGCGCAGTCAGGTTCTTTAAAAAAGATGCGTTTAGGATGTTTCCTACAACCTTAACCACACAGAATCCTTCTGTTAATGTTTAGGTCATTTATACTAACATACAAGCGCTTAACTTATAATTAAACGAAACATGGTGCGTAATCTATAGGCATAAGAATTCCCAAAAATCTACACGTTTAAGCTGTTTGAATACTCCGCGCGGTGCTCACTTCCACGCCATATTACAGATATAGTCGAAAAATTTGGCGGAAAACCACAGTATTTATACTTTTTTAATTTAAATATCGTAACTTTTGTATTCATAGATCAAACTGGGACTAAGCACATACGATTCACAAATACTCTTCGAAAAAGACGCTTTTGGCTGAAATAGAACAGCTCAATAATAAAATTTCTCAAATTGAAAAACAAAACCAAGCCATTCTAAACAACTCACCAGCATGTACAAAAATAATTGATCTTGATTACAATTTACAATACATGAGCGCCAGCGGCATCAATGCCCTTGATATTGATGACATCACAAAATTTTACAATAAACCATATCCTTTAGAATTTTACCCCAGTTCGTTCAAAAGCGATATGGCGGCAAGCCTTAAGCAATGCAAGGAAACAAATAAAACTGTTATACACGAGGCGCCCATTACTAATCGGCTGGGGAACACATTGTGGTTTCATTCCTCCATCGTGCCCATAAGTGATGACAGCGGAAATATAGAGTATTTCTTAGTGGTCTCCTCGGACATCACAGAATTCAAAAAGCCTTCTGAAACCTCATAGAAATCCAAGAGTTTTAGAACAAACCCACACACTAAAACTCAATGGATGATGGGGCGATCAGAAAATTGGAAATATGGGGTTATTTGTGAGATTTATCTTAAGCTATCCAAATCCTCTATATCCGTCTGGCGTCCATCACAAATTGTCCATTCTTTTGGCGCCCCCGTGCATCCCTCCATGCACAGCCCTCCAGAGGTTCCGATGACCTCAAGGTTTTCATCCAAATAATAAGCCGGCCCGTCTACTGCTGCTCCACAATCCACATAAACCATATCGTCGCACGTTCGAACGATTGTGCATTCAGAACCATACTTCATTCTGACCTGTACACTTTGATCTTTCATGGCAAATGCTGCTCCTGCAATTCCAAAAGCCATAATCAAAAAAGCCAAAACTATTTTCTTTTTCATACTTTGCCCTTATCACTCATTTTTCATGCTCAAAATATGGATCTCCGTCCATCCAGTATATATCATACTTTTTTTGCAGTCTTTTTAGAAATGGCTCCATATCAGAAGCTAAGTTAACAGCTTGGAGAGAGTCTACCCCATAAACATCAGAATATGTTTCATCTAAGCCTTCAACTATAACATGGCACCCAAAACACCCTTTCCCAACAGGAAAATTCACTGTGCTTTGGTCTACTAGAAAGGGCTCGCTTATTCGAATAGAAAACTCCTTTAGAACACTGTCTCCTTTTGTAGAGTACTGAAGTTTTCTTTCTGCTATAAATTTTTCCATACTGGCCATTGCCCCCTAGCATACGCGCTTGGACTATGAGTGCTCTGCGCTATGCTCACTAAGCTCCATACGGTAGATATTACCGCACATAAGGTGACGCCGTCCAGACTTCATAGAAGTCTGTAGCGCACCTGAAAAGCGAAGATATTAGAAGATATTAAGCGATGTCTAAGGAAGGTCTAAATGGTGGGTGATGACGGGATCGAACCGCCGACCCTCTCGGTGTAAACACAGTTACTGCCCCTTAAAACGGCAGAAAATCAGGCCAATTCCCTACCCTAAATAACAAGTGCGAATCGAAAATTAACGTTTTTACTGCCCCATAACTGCCCCAAACTATGTAAAACAAAAACACCAAATAGCGTCTAGAAGATGATACAAGCCCTTCAAATACTAAATCTTCATCCTTAAGATAAGTTGGTTGCAGGGGCTCGCAACATTTTAATACTGCTTTTCAATAAGATCGAAGCGGAAGACCTAAGAACTTTTAATTCTTTCAATAACTTAATGAATAATCAAGAATAGGACGGCTGCGTGTATCTCGGTCAAAATTTAATTAAAAGAAACAAATATAGAGTCCACGAGCCTTGATAAAATCATGCTAATTTTGCATCGCTAGAAGTTACCCCCCACAACTACGCTGTTTTTCAAGACTTCAGCTCAAATTCTAAAGTTGAATGCTCGATTCCAAGATCTTCATAGAGCATAGACTTCAACTTTGGTTTTAACTCGTCCATATCAACTTTACCATTCAGGACAATGTGGGCTTCAAGGGCATTGCGTTGTTCATCTACTCTAGTATTCATATCCACCTGCAGTCGCTGACCCTGAATAACACCTTTCCTGAAGATTTAAACTTTGCGACACCACTAACGTATTCTATGCTTATAATACTTTCTTGTTTTAGATTAGGTGATAAAGAAGACTATGAAGAAATTGAGCAACACTGTTTTTTACAATTCAACTAGATTTGGATTAATTATTTGCATGCTGATCATAACAGTCGGTTGTAACAATACTGAAACACCTCGTGAAAAATATCGTAATGACCTGAGAGAGATTGTAGGTCGTTTAGTTCAAAAATTAAATTATGTCGGAACTGATGCCGAAGAAGAAGTAAAAACAGCCGTTACTTTTGATGGGCGATCAAAAAATACGACCATCATGATTCCACGCTCATCGGGTATCAATATAATTCTTAAAGAATTTGAAGACCATCTAAACCGTGCATCGGACGAGTTTGTATCGCAGGATCTTGAGGGTTTCGACGAATGGGGAATTATATTGAAGAATGATATTGAAGAATACAAAGAGCGCATTAAGAAAGTAACTGAACAAATAAAGTCACGTAAAGAAATAGCCGCATATAAGAATAATTTTATTGTTTCAGACATCATGAATATGGGCGTAAAGATAGAAATTAATGATGGAGGAGAGCTTTATTTATTGTTAGGGAACGGTGAGCAAACCACGACGTATTTTCCCAATAAAACTTTTGATTTTGATGTGGATTCCTGGCTTCAGGCAGTAAAGGCACGATCACAAAAATTTCAGAAAAATTAAGGTGCAGACATGGCTGAACAAAATGAGAAAAACTCAAAAACACCTGAGGAGGAAGTATCTCGGGGAATATTGGATATGGGGTTTTTCGAAACGATTAAATGGGCACTTCTTGTAGGGTTTTGCGCTGCTGCTCTCACTACTGGCAAAGAGAAACTTGAGCAATTTGGTCGTTGGATCGATGGCGAAACAATAAACCCTGCGGTTATCGCTGAAGAACCCATGCTGCCTGGTTCCAGAACAATAAAAACAGATGTTTTGGATATGGGTCCTCTTCAAATTTCCATCGATAAAAACTGGCGTACCGTCGAGTCCTTAAATTTAAACTTTATTCGCAATATCGTCACTCATTATAAAGGGATTTTCGATTTTTCATTAGGCAGCACAAATGAGAAATCACCATTCCTTTTAAGCACCCCCAAAATGTATACTGTATTCTTACCAAATGATGCCGGGCACGCTTTTTCTCTTCACCAACGTGTATTTTTAAGGGTTTCCATTGATATAAAAGACACCATATCTGCTTTGGATTCCCTTACCGAACAACAACGAAAGAACACTTTAATGCAGTTTGGCTCTGCCTCCCCAGCACCAGATCAAAACGTGATCGTTTCAGGAAATATTGATAAAGACGTGGTAAGTCCTGATGATATTTTTGATCAAGCACTATCCAGTCAACTTGTCTTATTGTCTGGAATGCAAAATGAGGGTTTTTCTGTGAACATCAACCATCTCAGCCGTTCACAAATTGGATCCTATACAATCGCAGAAATAGATTACACCTATACCATGGAGCAGCAAGAACAGCGCCTAAGGACAACCTTATACTGGCATTATAAGGATGGAAATCCCTGGGGGGATCTAGGCATCTTCTATGTGGACTACAACGAAAAAGCGGCAGCAAAGCATAAAAGAGCAATCAAGGCTATGTTTTCATCCCTTGCCTTAAAAGAAGGTGATCAGAAAATATGGACAGGTCAAAAAAGCCCTGCTTCGACCGACAATCAAATAATGTCCTTTGTGGGCATAGAGGTTGATGAATTAAAACTTAAGGCTATGGGGTTGAACATCAAGAAGGTAGAAGAAATTTTAAAATCAAAGATTCCCACTCCGCTGGAGGATGTACAGGACATTGAATTAATATCAGGTGGTGAAAACCGTGTATTATTAAGAGATATAGCTAGAATTGATCCTCTAAGTCGGCATGGCCAAAAAATTCAGGACTTCAACAGCATTATACTAACCGTTACGCCGAGACGGTAATTACTCATGTTCCTTTTAAAAAACGCTTGTTCATATCTCAATCACCAAACTGCACAGGGTCACCGTTCCTGTTAAAAGCTACAAAATTGGATAAATCGCCGCCACTCTCTACAGTTTGAACCATCCTCTTTAGCGGCTGGGTAGCATCATCTGAGCTTGGAACCATGCCGTTACGGCCAGAAAGACAAGCTATTAGTACTATGTGCCAATCTTGCTCCATGCTTTCAGATTCTGTCACGAGATCCGAAAAACTAGCCAATTCATCCAAAGTTTTATCAGTACACATAATAGGTTCTAGTTCTCCCCCTTCACTGGAATGAAGGCGAGTTTCTTTTTTACCTTTATGATCTTTAGGTTGGGACGACCTTAAGAAAACAAATAAGACGCGTTGTGGCTCGGGCTGTTGCTTTGCGACAGTTAACAAAGTTTCGTAATTGGTTATATAAATTTTTAGGCTCCCTTTAATTTCTATTAAAACTACTTTGCATTTAACTCAGTTAGCTGGTCCATAATAAGACGTTTTGCTGGACCAATACGATTGCCCAATCTCAACAAAGATCGACGCATAATTTTTGCAGTGCGCGTCTCCTTTGTATACAAACGCACAAGTGCATTCGTCCCGTGATACAAGGGAAGACTAACCCTTCGATGTCTACGATTATAACGTTCTAGAGTGGCTTGTGAAGAAAACGCATAACCTGTATGCAAAGCTGTTTTTATCTCTTCACTCAGAGCATGGGCACTACGAAGCCCCAAATTAAAGCCGTGAGCAGTGACAGGATGCATACCGACAGCAGCATCCCCTATAAGCGCATACCGATTAGCATAAAAAGTTTTAGCGTGGCTTGCCACAAGTGGATAAGGAAAAAGTTTACTTGTAAGCTTCATGGCACCAAAGCGCCCTTCTATACGATACTCAATATCTTTGGAGAAATCTTCATCTGTCATACTTAAAACTCCGTTACATTCCTCGGATTTAAGCGTAATTACAATAGAAACCTGATTATTATTCATGGGAAGAACGGCCAGAGTACGATCAAAATGAAAACATTCATAAGCAGTGTCATTGTGAGGTAACTCAACTTGCATAGTGCAAACGATGCAAGTCCGTCCAAAATCAAATATAGATGTTGGAATCCCAACCATACTGCGTGTTGTTGAGAACCTTGAATCTGCTGAAACAATAAGTGAGGCATTCAAACGTTCTCCACCTTCAATTTCCACCCAAGCCTGCTCTTGGTCAGACCCAATTTTGGTAACCTGTGTGTTATCCATAATTTTAATATTATCCGCGTCCTCAACCGACTCGTAAGACGCTTTTTTAATCAGGTTATTGGAAACCATAAAGCCAAGATTGTCTGCACTGGTTTCTTGATAGTTAAAAGATAGGGCATAAGAAGATTTTCCATTCAGAACCTTGGCCGTTTTAATCAAAGAAATTCGTTCATCTGGAATGAGTTCCCAAATACCAAGATTATTCAAAATAGACTGAGATAAATGTGTCAAAGCAATCTCTCGGCCATCATATGGCGGATCAGCTAGAGTTTTTTTGGATTGCTTTTCAATTAAGAGGACATTGAGATTTGCATCACAGACATCTTTTGCAAAACAAAGCCCTGCTGGCCCTCCTCCAATAATGATAATGTCCTGTTTCATACCTGTTTTCCGTTTTATATAGCTTTTGAATGCTTCGGTTGTTTATTTTCCGGATCTATGTACGCATCAAAAACGGAACAAATAGTCCGGGCCATACTTTTTGCTGCTGGATTGATAGAAATAGAACCATTCTGGTCTATTTTCAAAAAACCTTGTTTTTCGTATTGTCCCAGCAACTCCACTTCATGATCCAGATAATGCTCAGGGAAATTATGGGTGCAACAAAGCTCTTGAATATTTGCTTTAAAATCACACATTAGCCTTTCTATGACAGAACTACGCAAGCAATCATCATCAGAAAACAAATAAAAATTCTGGGCAGGCAGCTTTCCTGCCAGGATACTCTTCTTATAACTTGGTATGTCTCTTGCGTTTTGCATGTAACCCTGTTTGAGTTGACCAATAGAAGAAGCCCCAACACCAATAAGTATCTTCGACTTATCAGATGTATATCCTTGGAAATTTCTCTTTAGTTGCCCAATTCTGGCAGCATGCACAAGCTCATCTTCAGGTTTTGCAAAGTGGTCTATGCCTAAAGGCTCATAACCTGCAGCTTCTAGCTTTTCGGTGCCAACCGTGAACAAATCAAAGCGCGCACTACTATCTGGCAAAGCATTATCATCAATCAATCGCATATGTTTTTTCATCCATGGGACATGAGCATATCCAAACAACGCAATGCGATCAGGATTAAGAAAAATAACTTTTTCTAAAGTATCTTCCATAGTTTTGACTGTCTGGTGAGGTAGGCCATAGAGCAAGTCAAAATTAATGCGGTTTATTCCATATTGCCTTAGAAGTAAGCACGCATCATGGCTAAGATGAAAAGGTTGGGGTCTATTTATAGCGCTTAAGACACGACTATCAAAATCCTGAACGCCCAAACTAACGCGATTCACCCCCTCTTTCGCATAAGTTGCAACTTTGCCCTCTGTAAGCCCTCTTGGGTCCACCTCAATCGCTATTTCCGCATCAGGATGAATACAGAAATAAGATTTTAATTTCTGCATGACTTTCTTAAAGTCAGAAGGACTTAGTATTGTTGGTGATCCGCCCCCAAAATGAATATGCCTTACTACATGACCATCGCTTAACTTATCCGAGAGAAGATCGATCTCTTGCAAGATTAGGTGCAGATAATCTTCAACAGGTGAATACTGTTTTGTAGCCTTAGTATTGCAACCGCAATACCAGCAAAGTTTAGGACAAAAAGGAATATGAATGTACAGGGACAAATCAGATTTTAGTGGTAGGCTTTTCAACCAATCTGGATAAAGAGATTCGTCTTCAAGAGCCTGGAAATGAGGCGCCGTCGGGTAACTCGTATAACGCGGTACGAGCGAGTCAAATTGGAGAATCTTTTCACGTAAAGAGCATGACATATTATGGACACTAGATAATCAGGAAAACAATACCTTGATTTAGATCAAGCTGAGAAAGACAGAAAAAAGTTAGTATGGAACAGAGGTAAAAGAATGAGTACACCAACATTTCAATGGGACGATCCACTTTTTTTGGATTCATGCTTGACCCATGATGAACGCACGATACGTGATGCTGCGCATGCATACGCTAAGAACAATCTTGCACCGAGAATATTGGACGCTTATAGGCAGGATAGCTTTGCCCCCGATATATTAAAAGAAATGGGCGAGATAGGACTGCTTGGCTGCACATTGCCAACAGAATATGGTGGCTCCGGCACCAACTATGTTTCTTATGGTCTGATTGCCCGAGAAATTGAAAAAATAGATTCTGGCTATCGATCTTCCATGTCCGTGCAATCTTCGTTGGTGATGCACCCAATTTTCAAATGGGGGTCTGAAGATCAACGCCAAAAATTCTTACCCAAACTGGCAACTGGTGAGTATATAGGCTGCTTCGGCTTAACAGAACCGGACTCCGGATCAGACCCCAGCAGTATGAGGACTAAGGCAAAAAAAACAAAAGGTGGCTACAGATTGACGGGTAGGAAAACTTGGATCAGCAATGCACCAATCGCTGATATTTTTATCGTTTGGGCAAAGTCTCCTGAACATGAAAATAAGATAAAAGGTTTTATTCTTGAAAAAAACATGAAAGGTCTTTCAGCACCCACAATTAACGGAAAACTCTCACTACGAGCATCAGTTACAGGAGAAATTATTATAGATGACGTTTTTGTTCCCGAAGACAACCTATTGCCAAATGCTTCAGGTTTAAGTGGCCCTTTTGAGTGCCTAAACCGTGCACGATACGGTATTGCATGGGGTGTTATGGGAGCAGCAGAATTCTGTTGGCATGCAGCACGTCAATATACCTTGGATAGAAAGCAATTTGGACGCCCTCTCGCACAGACACAGCTGGTACAAAAAAAACTTGCTGATATGCAAACGGAAATCACTCTTGGCCTACATGCAGCCTTGCGTGTAGGACGCTTAATTGATGAAGACAACTTTGCCCCTGAAATGATCTCATTAATCAAGAGGAATAACTGCGGAAAAGCACTTGATATTGCAAGAACGTCACGCGATATGCATGGAGCAAATGGCATTGCGGACGAATTTCATATCATGCGCCATATGTGCAATCTGGAATCTGTGAATACGTACGAAGGAACACATGACATTCACTCCTTAATTCTTGGACGTGCCCAAACAGGACTACAAGCATTTTCCTAATGAAAAAATGTCTTTAGAATTTAACGCCAACCTGCAGCCAAACTTTTTGCGTATCTGTGAAAGGCGCATCTTCTGCACTGTAATCAGCGTATTTAACTAGAACATTTAGGTTTTTGAACGGCTGGCCTTCAGGTAATTGAAATGTTTTGCCAACTGACAAATCTATCTCGGATCCATAATCTCCTCGCTCATCACCATCAAAATCGTGATATACCGCCGTCAGCACAGTTCCATCGACCAAGGCATGTGCATCCGACACCTTATATGATATTTTACCGTAAATATCTTCCAAACCATTGGCTGGTGTCATTAAAAACTTATCGGCCCAACCATTGAATTTATGCAATGTTGCCAAGGGTGTTTGAAAAGAATTTGTGCCATCACCACCCAATACTTCATAACCCGCCTGCACAGTAAAACCATGCCCGCTAACAGCCGGAGAAATATGATAATACATCTCATCATAAATCGAGGTGTTATCACCATAATCTTCTTGCAGTGCGACTTCTGCCTCATATGATAGCGCCCATGCGTCATCCACAGGCACTTTACCTGTTAGTCTCACACCATAAGTTTGTGAAGATCCAGCTGGTAACTCGTCAAAATTAAGCCAGTAACCATAGGCACCGGCATGGAGCCACTCCGCAAAATCATAATTTGCCTTAGCAAAGTGGCTTTGGGAATCGAGATCACCCAAAGGATGATCATCGCCGAAAATTCGATTTACATTCCATACATAACCATACTGAAGCGCAACATTTTCTATACCGTTGTAATTAAAAACAATGGAATCAAATGTTTGATCATTCTGTCTCCAGCCTACTGTCCCTACAAACCTCTGGTTATCAAGGTTTATTCCTTGGCGTCCAGCCTTAACAAGAACTCCGGCCAATCCTGCCCATGAAAGCCATAGCTGGTTAAGTTCTGCAGTATCTGGATCTGCAACAACTGGATATGTCGCCTTGCCGTTAACTGTATCATTAAAACTATTGGCTCCAATATTCTGGACCAACTGCCCTTCTATCAGAGCCTGAAAATCTTTATAAACACCCGTCTTGAACCCTAAATTAGTGCGCACCGTAGAAGCCTTGCCCTCATTTGCGACACCGTCCTGATCAACAAACTCATACCGATACCGCGCTTCACCAAAAAACGATCCTTCTTTCACAATACTTTCAACCTCCTCTCCAGCAACGGCCGGCGTAACAGCGGGAAGACAGAAAAAACACGCACTGGCAAAAAAAAGAGAGTAGAAGGATTTTGTTTTTAGCATTTCATTATCTTTCACAATAGGGATAGAGACTTAAGTAGCCAGAAAATGGTTTAGAAAGGCCAAGTTATCCTTGATCTGGATCAAGTGTTTCAGAACAAACACAACTATATCCATCTAAGAAACTGTCTAAATTGGGATGATTATATGACTTTTCTTTTTTTCCGCTCTTACTGATATCTTGGAAACTGTAATCATCATTTTGGTATTCAAGGAGTTCTCCCTTATTCATATCAAAATACCAACCGTGTATGTGTATATGACCTTGCTCGTATCTGTCCCTAATCCATGGAAATGTTAATAGATTGGAAATCGAAACGATTATCGAGGCTTGCTCTAATGCTCTTATTTTATTACTAAGGTCTACACCCTGCATTTTTTCAAAAACTGCGTCACGAGCATCTTCACCAATATTTATCCAGTGATTTAAAAATTCGAAATTGTGATAATCTTCGATTTGAAAGTCGCCGGTAGCTAGAGCATTAATGCCACCACATCCTGCGTGTCCTAAAACAACAATATGGCTAACATTCAAAAAACGGACCGCGTATTCAATGGCTGAACTTGTTCCCCTCAATAGACCACCATTATTATACGGAGGGACTAAAGCAGCCACGTTTCTGACGGCGAAGAATTCTCCTGGATCACTTTGCGTTAAAATAGCTGGATCAATACGCGAGTCAGAGCAAGCAATAACCAGAGTTTCAGGCTTCTGTCCCTCTACGACTAATTTCTTGTAGTGATCACCTTTTTCTTTTTTGTAATAATTATTTTTGAAATCAGAAAAGCCGGTGATTAGCTTATTATACGTCATGCGCTCCTCCTCCTGAATTTATTACAATAAGTTAATTAGAAGGAGCTCCCTTGATTTGGATCAACCATGTCAAAAGTTTCGGAATTCCATATCGAATGATTGTGCCGCAGGTATAAGCGCTTGATCTAAAATGCGTTTTTGCGGAGGCAAGAAGCCAAGAGTGGGTCGATCGTTATCTGATCGGAAGTTTTGAACATAATAACAACCCGCATAATGACGTCTTTCAAGGTCATCAATAATAGAGGTAACATCATTCTCATCCATCAAGTCCGTATGAACTGTTGTACGTACTTCAAATGGCACTGCAGTTTGTCCGCACAACAAATCAAGTGTTTTTGCAAAAAAATCAAATTTTTCTACCCCCGTAACCTTTTTGAATTTGTCAGGTGGTGCCTTATAATCAAGAGCAACATAGTCCAGAAGCCCTTGACTTAAAAAGCGCTTAATAATGTCAGGCCGCAGTCCGTTAGTATCAAGCTTGATTGCATATCCTAAATTTTTGGCCATCTTTATAAAGTCCGGCAATCCTGGGTATGCTGATGCCTCTCCTCCGGAAAGAACGACACCATCCAGTAGACCTTGGCGTTTTTTCAAAAACGTCACAACATCTTCAACTTTACCTCGCCCTTTCCCCTTTACAATTTGGGGATTGTGGCAATATGAACAACGCATATTACACCCTGAAAACCATACTATACACGCTGTTCTTTGAGGAAAATCAAGCATAGTAAATGGCGTAACACTGAAAATGGGCAAAGCCCCCTGCACTAGTACAGGGAACTCAACCTCATGCTTATCTGCTACTGTAGAAGCCATAAAAAATCATACCCCACGGAACAAATTACCTGTGTCGACCCATTCCTCGACAAAATGTTTGCGTTCACGGTGTTCTCCCTTTTTCCCCTTGTTAAAACTCTCAACGGGACGGAAATACCCCATAACACGCGTCCAGACTTTAGTGGTCTCACCACAAGTTGGACACTCAGGTTGTTCACCATTCAAATACCCATGCGTATTACAAACAGAGAATACCGGCGTGACCGTAATATACGGAAGCTGATAATTTCCAAGCACCTTCTTCACAAACCGCTTACATGCATCTGCAGTACTTAGCTTTTCATTCATATACAAATGTAACACCGTGCCACCAGTATACTTGCATTGCAGCTTGTTTTGCAGTTCCAACGCCTCAAAAGGATCATCTGTATGGTCAACTGGTATTTGCGAAGAGTTCGTATAATAGATATTCTCACCTGACCCAGCTTGAAGAATATCTGGATACTTTTTAATATCTTCCTTTGCAAAACGGTACGTTGTCCCTTCCGCTGGTGTGGCCTCCAAATTATAAAGATTGCCGCTTTCTTCTTGATACTTAATCAAACGCTGTCGCATGAATTCTAGTATATCAAGACTAAGTTGAATCCCCTGCTCATCTGTAAGATCATGATCGTCCTCAGTGAAATTCCGAACCATCTCATTCATGCCGTTAACGCCAATCGTGGAAAAATGGTTACGAAAAAACGGAAGATACCGTGCAGTATAAGGATACAATCCACGGTCATACATCTTCTGCGCAAACACCCTTTTCTTTTCCAATGTGGAATATGAAATATCCATCAGACGCTCCACTTCTTCTACCAGCGCCTCGTAGTTACCTTTAAAGCGATAACCAAGCCTTGCCATATTCAAAGTCACGACACCTATAGATCCAGTCATTTCAGCAGAACCAAATAGACCATTACCGCGCTTGAGTAATTCTCGTAAATCCAGTTGAAGACGGCAGCACATTGAGCGCACAGCACCAGGAGAATATGCTTCAGGATTGGGACGCCTTTCGCCAGTTTGTTCATCAACAAGGAACTGGCTACCAACAAAATTCTGAAAATATGAGCTTCCGACTTTAGCCGTATTTTCAAAAATAGCGTTGGCCACTTTGCTATCCCAATCAAAATCTTCGGTAATATTCACCGTCGGAATAGGAAAGGTAAATGGCTGGCCCGTAGAATCTCCTTCAGTCATCACTTCATAATAAGCTATGTTGATCATCTCCATTTCTGGAACAAAATGTTTGAATGTCAGGTCTTCGAGACTGCGGATGCCCAAATCACGCTGCTGCGCTCGCTTCAATAACTCCGGATCATTAATATCTTTAAAAAAATGCAGATCACTATGCGTCGGAATTTGATTCTGAAGATCGTCAGGAACCGTTATATCGAGTGTAATATTCGTAAACGGAGACTGCCCCCAACGCGCTGGAACATTCAAATTATAAACAAACTGACAAATAGCTTTCTTGACTTCTTTGAACGATAGATTGTCATAGAAAACATAAGGTGCGAGATAGGTATCAAAACTGGAAAAAGCCTGAGCTCCTGCCCATTCAGACTGCAAAATCCCTAAAAAATTGCTCATTTGCCCCAGCGCTTCTCTAAAATGTCTCGGCGGCTTTGATGAAACCCTACCTCCCACTCCATTAAACCCATCGTTCAAAAGCGCGCGTAACGACCATCCAGCACAATATCCCGTCAAACAATCTAGGTCATGAATATGGATATCCCCTTCACGATGAGCTTTGCCCTCTTCAGAGCTATACACCTCATCCAGCCAAAAATTAGCAATCACTTTTCCTGCTACATTATTGATCATTCCCGCGTTTGAATATCCTGTATTGGCGTTAGCATTGATACGCCAATCAGACCCAGAGATAAACTCACTCACAGCAGCACTACAATCAACGTCTGTTCCTCCATAAAGTGTTACAATTTGATCATCATCGTTAGCCTTATTGAGAGGCATGACCTTAGCCGTATTTAACGCATCTTTATTATCAAAAGAGCCGTTAGACTGTTGTGATGTAGTAGAAAAATGAGGCATTGAATTCTCCTTCAAGAATGTGAGTTAATATCTTCTATTTAATAAATACGAGTGGGGACACCCCAAAGAAAACCACAACATGTAGTGGCTACGAGAACAACATTGCACCATATATAGGCCATTGGATTTGATCTGGATCAACTGCGGATAAAAAAATTTCTACGTTTTCGTCTGTACATGCCCCCTTTCAGATACATAAAGAAAATAGGACATTCACCCCACCTGTTGCGCTCAAAAATAATCTTGATTCAGATCAAGTTCTTTTCACAATAAAAGTGTTTGGATTAACTAGATTGATTCAAGTTGGAAAAGCTAATGAAGAAAAACAAAACACTTCCGAAAAAACCATCTATTTTATATAATGACCAGCCAGCTAATGATCAGCCCCAAGAAACAGAACAAACTCAAAAGATTACTGACAAATTACTAACGCCGAAAGAAAAGAGAGCCTGTGACCAAGCCACAGACTAATAAATCATGATTTCATATAAAGAAGCTCAAGTTATTATCAGGGAGGCCGCCAATGCGCGTAAGATTGATACAGAAACAGTTGCCTTAAAAGACATTGCAGGAAGAGTATGTGCTCAGGATATTACCACCCCACTGGACGTACAGCCTTTTGATAATTCTGCTATGGATGGCTTCGCAGTCCTTGTATCCGATCTTGCTGAAGCCTCTATAAGCACTCCCGTAACATTAAAGAGTACGGGAATAACCGGAGCTGGAAGTAATATTCCGGATCAACCGATTACATCTGGCACGTGCATACAGATTATGACAGGAGCCCCCATACCGCCAAAGGCCGATGCTGTTATTCCTGTTGAACTCGCCACAGTAAACAATAAAGAGATCGTATTCACATCCTGTCCGGAAACTCGCGATAATATTCGTTTTGCCGGAGAAGATTTTAAGAAAGGAACCTCGCTAATTAAGGCAGGAAAAGCTTTTGACGCTTCGCACATTCTGCCTTTAGCAACACTGGGTATCGAAAAAATTCAGGTTTATAAAAAGCCGGAGGCAGCTTTCCTCTCAACAGGTACAGAACTCGTAGATGATTTAACAGCCCCCCTAAAATACGGACAAATCTATAACTCAAATCACCCATACGCTGTGGCCATGCTAAGAGCAATGGGAGCAAATGTTTTATCTCTTCCCACCATAAAAGATGATATTGAAATTTTTAAAAAGCAACTCGTCTCCGTTATGGATCATAATAAAGATATCGTTATATCAAGCGGTGCTGTTTCTGCGGGTAATTTTGATTTTGTTAAATCAGGTTTAGAAGCCATTGGCGCGGAAATTTTATACCATAAAGTTAGACTCAAACCGGGAAAACCTAATCTATTGGCACGGCTCCCCAACGGCACGTTATACTTCGGCCTTCCCGGAAATCCGGTTGCAACAGCAGTGGGATTAAGGTTTTTTGCCGGAACAGCACTTCAAATTATGTCAGGCATGAAGGCTGAGCAACCCATACAAGCAAAAATCATGACTAAATTCACCAAGAAGCCGGGAATGACCATGTATCTGAAAGGAAAAATGGAATCATGGGAGGACGGCTCTTTAACTGTTGATATGCTTGATGGGCAAGCGTCCTTTATGGTCAGCCCATTTTTAGATATGAATGTATGGATTTCTATCCCTGAAGACAAAGACACATACAAACCAGGTGATGTTGTAGATGTCTTCCCAATAGTACCTTAATCTAATGCAATGGGCATTGCTGGCACTCTTCCCGATCATGCCTTGCACACAAGGCCGCCGTATCTGAATCACAAAAGTGACAGAGTGTAAAAGAATCCCTCATTTTTATTTTATCATCTTCGACCTCAATCCCCATCTCTTTCATCTTCTTTAACGTCCGCGAGAAAGTTTCTGGGGTCATTCCAAGATAGCTTGCAATCGACTGCTTACGAAAAGGAAGACTAAATTCCAGTGAATCATGTCCACTTTCTAAATGTTTGATTAAAAAGTAATACCCGACGCGTTGTACAGGAGATTTAATTTGCATGGCGTCAATTTGGTGCATCGCATTTTTGTAATGTCTTGTAACAATTTTCAAAAGATTGACTGAAAACCGCGCATCTTCCAAGACGTGCGTTTTGATAACTTTATCTGGGATCAGTAAAACTGTAGTTGTACCCATTGCTTGAACATCAATTGGTGAAGGCCCCCCCATAAAAAGAACGGCTTCCATACAAACATCACCAGACTCAAGCAACCGAATGGTTGCCTCTTCACCCTCAGCACTCATTCGCGATGTTTTTAGTGTTCCGTCTATAATTAAGTATACGAACTGCGGGATGTCCCCCTGCTGAATCAATAGCTGCCCATTTTCAAATTCTTTTAAAAAAGAATGCTGTAAGAGAGTTTGGAGACTTTCTTCACTTAAGCCTTCAAAGAGCTGTGGCTTTTTCTTATTTTTTGGAAACGAGTACATTAACCCTCTAACTATCAATAAATATGTATCTTTTTGTGTTTTCGGTCACCTCTTGATCTGAGTCAAGTCCGTAATAATCAGTAAATGCAATATAGGCTTCGACATAAAGAAAATAAACCGCTTTATGAAGGAAATCAGAATGCACACAGACACTAACAGTACCATATCAAAGTCAGAACAGACCAAAGCCTTATTTTTCAGCACATTTGCATTTACAGCTTGTTTTGCTGTTTGGACTATTTTCTCGATTATCGGGATTAAAATAAAAACTGATTTGGGATTAAGTGACACACAATTCGGGCTTCTGGTTGCAACACCGGTATTAACCGGCTCATTAAGTAGACTAATTCTTGGGATATGGGCCGATCAATATGGTGGTCGCATAGTCTTTACATTAACAATGTTGGCTTCTGCCATATCAACATATCTTTTATCTTCCGTTGAAACCTATGAGATGTTTTTGGTAGCGGCTCTGGGTGTTGGTCTTGCTGGTGGAGGGTTCGCAGTAGGTGTGGCCTATGTTTCCCAGTGGTATGAGAAAGAGAAACAAGGTACAGCGCTAGGCATCTTTGGCGTTGGTAACGTCGGTGCTGCTATTACAAACTTTGGTGCACCTTTTCTACTTGTAGCGATAGGGTGGGAAGGTACAGCACGCGCTTATGCCGTTATATTAGCTATCATTGCTATCCTCTTCTATATTCTAACAAAAGATGACCCTAAGCATGCTCAGAGAAAGAAATTAAATCAAAAGCCTCGTGGCATCCTTGAACAAATGGAACCATTGAAGAATATACAAGTCTGGCGGTTTTCTCTTTACTACTTCTTTGTCTTTGGTGCATTCGTCGCCTTGGCGTTGTGGCTTCCTCGTTATTACACTGGTGTATATGGGTTAGATATTCAAACAGCGGGTATGTTAGCAGCGGCATATGCTTTGCCCGGGTCGGTCTTCCGTGCCCTAGGAGGCTGGATGTCAGATCGTTACGGCGCTCGGACTGTCATGTATTGGACTTTTTCAGCCTGTGTTATTGTGTGCTTTTTTCTCTCGTATCCGGCCACAAGTTATGTGGTTCAAGGTATTGAAGGTCCAATAGAATTTAGTTTCTCCATTGGGTTAGTCCCTTTTGTTGGGTTAACAATTATTCTTGGCTTCTTTATGTCACTGGGAAAAGCCGCCGTTTATAAACACATCCCAGTTTACTACCCTGATCATGTGGGTTCTGTAGGGGGTATCGTCGGCCTTATTGGGGGGCTTGGAGGTTTTTGTCTACCTATAGCTTTTGGTTTCATGAATGATGTTATTGGCGTTTGGACGAGCTGTTTCATGCTGCTTTTCGGTATAACAGCATTTGCTCTGGTCTGGATGCACGCATCAATCCTGTACATGGAAGGCACTTTAGAGAAGCCACGTTTTCTTCCAGAATTTGGCAGACAGAAAACAAAAAAACTTCCTAAATCAATTGAAAAAGATGCCGAATTCAAACACCAGGGCCTTGAAGATTGGGATCCTGAAAATGAAGAGCAATGGAATAGTTACGGTAAAAAGATTGCATATCGAAATTTATGGATATCAATCCCTAGTCTTCTTTGTGGCTTTGCCATTTGGCTCTATTGGGGAATCATTACTGTACAGATGCTCAATCTTGGCTTCTCGTTTGAAAAAGCTGAACTATTCTCACTGATGGCCATTGCTGGTCTATCTGGGGCAACGTTGCGCATTCCTTCAACCTTTTTCATTCGCTTGTCCGGCGGACGCAATACCATCTTTATGACAACAGCGCTGCTTATTCTCCCTGCACTGGGCACAGGACTCGCCTTGCAGGATGTTAACACGCCACTTTGGGTTTTTCAGGGATTGGCACTGCTTTCCGGTTTTGGCGGCGGTAATTTTGCCTCATCTATGTCTAATATTAGCTTCTTCTTTCCAAAGAGAATACAAGGGTTATCGCTGGGCTTGAACGCTGGTTTGGGCAATATGGGTGTGACCACCATGCAAATTCTTATACCTCTGGTCATGACTTTCGGCTTATTCGGAGGCGCACCTATGGTACTGGAAAACTACAGTGGAACATTAATTGGGAAAATCCCTGCCGGTACGAACACCTATATTCACAATGCCGGACTTGTCTGGCTTGTACTTCTCATCCCGATTTCTGTCGCGGCATGGTTAGGCATGGATAACATCAAAGCAAAGCATGTTTCGCCGGGTTTAGGGGCGCCGCCAATGGCATTCTTCCAGATTGCAGTCATGCTTACGATTGGTTTGGTTGTTGGAGCTGCCGGACTATGGCTAATGCTGCCGAAGAGCGCAAATGGTTCCGGACTTGAAGTTAGCAAATATATTGTGCTTCCTGGTGTAATTGCCGCAACAGTAATATTGCTTAAGATGTTACCAGGTGAGATTGGCTTAAGTTTGAAACGCCAGTATCAGATTTTCAAACACCCACATACCTGGGTTATGTCGATGCTCTATACCATGACGTTTGGTTCATTTATTGGATTCGCTGCATCCTTCCCTCTCGCCATAAAAGTCATTTTTGGTTTTCAGCATGTGGTTGGTCCCGATGGTGTGATGAATCATGATTTAGCCAATCCGAATGGCCCGAGCGCCTTGATGTATGCCTGGATGGGAGCGTTTATTGGAGCACTTATTCGTCCTGTTGGTGGCTGGATAGCCGATAAAATGGGCGGTGCTCTGGTAACACAAATTTGTTCAATTGTAATGGTCGTAAGTACACTGGGGGTAGCCTATTACATGAAGGCAGCTTACGGGTCGGCAACGCCGGAAATTTACTTCGTACCTTTCTTGCTCCTGTTCCTAATCCTATTTACGGCAACGGGGATCGGCAATGGCTCAACCTTCCGCACCATCGCTATGATTTTCAATAAAGAGCAAACTGGACCTGTTTTAGGTTGGGCTTCTGCTGTAGCAGCTTATGGCGCTTTCTTTATTCCGGAAGTTATTGGTGAACAAATCAAATTAACGACACCTGAAGTGGCTCTATATAATTTTGCAGCCTTCTATGCCTTCTGTGTTGTTTTAAACTGGTGGGTTTACTTACGGCCAGGGGCAAAACATAAAAATCCATAAAAAGTATATACGTCTTGATTTGAATCAAGTTGGAAAAGATTGAGTGCGGTAGAACATAAGAAAGATAATAAGGAGTAGTATCGATGAGTTATTTTATCGACAGAATTACGTATTTCGCCCAAAAACGCGAAAAATTCTCCGATGGCCACGGTGTAACAACTGATGAGAATAGAGCATGGGAAAGTGCCTATCGTGATCGTTGGGCTCATGACAAAATAGTGCGCTCTACTCATGGCGTGAATTGTACTGGCTCTTGTTCTTGGAAGATCTATGTTAAAAACGGACTCATTACATGGGAAACACAACAAACGGATTATCCGCGAACACGCCCGGACCTTCCTAACCACGAGCCAAGAGGATGCTCGCGTGGAGCAAGTTACAGTTGGTATATATATTCAGCCAACCGTCTCAAATACCCTATGGTACGCAAACGTCTTCTTAAAATGTGGCGACAGATGAAAATCCAAGTTGGCGGGGATCCTGTTGATGCATGGAAAGCTATTCAAGCAGATCCTTTACTTCGCCAAGAATACCAAAAAGTAAGAGGGCTGGGGGGCTTTGTAAGGGCTGGCTGGGAAGAAGTTAATGAAATTATTGCCGCAGCCAATGTTTATACAATTAAAGAACATGGTCCTGATCGCGTTATGGGATTCTCCCCTATTCCAGCCATGTCAATGGTTTCCTATGCGGCTGGCTCACGATATCTCTCGTTGCTAGGCGGCGTTTGCCTGAGTTTTTACGATTGGTATTGTGACCTGCCTCCGGCATCACCACAAACCTGGGGAGAACAAACAGACGTCCCTGAAAGTGCCGACTGGTATAATTCGGGTTTTATCATTATGTGGGGATCGAACGTTCCACAAACAAGAACACCTGATGCGCATTTTATGACTGAAGCTCGGTATAAGGGCACACAGGTCGTAACCATTACCCCTGACTATTCTGAAGCTTCTAAATTTGGTGATATCTGGCTAAATCCTCGTCAAGGAACTGATGCAGCGTTGGGCATGGCTATGGGGCACGTGATCTTAAAAGAATTTCACATTGATAATACGTCTGAATACTTTGATGACTATTGCCGTAAATACACCGACATGCCTTTCTTGGTTAAGCTTGAAGAACGTGACGGCGCATATGTACCAGGGCGCATGTTAAGAGCTTCAGACTTTAAAGATAATCTAGATGAAACAAACAATCCTGAATGGAAAACAGTCTGCTTTGATGAAACAACCGGAGACATTACTGTCCCCACCGGCTCCATTGGTTTTCGTTGGGGACAAGAAGAAGATGAGGATGGTAAATGGAATATTGTCCCTACTGATTCAAAATCAGGTGAAACCATCCACCCTCGCAAAACGTTGCTTGGCAACCACGACGATATATTGAAAGTTGGCTTTCCGTATTTTGGCGGTCAAGATCATGAGCATGATTATTTCAAAACAAACGATCATGATGATATTCTCAATCGTAATATCCCAGTTAAGTATATTGATTTGAATGGTGAAAAAGTAGCTGTAGCATGCGTATTTGACCTTCTTTGTGCCAATTATGGCGTTGCGCGCGATGGTCTCGATGGAGACCATGTCACATCTGACTATAATGATAACATCCCTTACACACCTAAATGGCAAGAAAGCATCACAGGCGTTAAGGCCGACCAGGTCATAAAGGTTGCCCGCGAATTTGCCCAAAATGCTCATATTACAAAGGGCAAGTCGATGATCATCATCGGTGCTGCGATGAACCATTGGTATCACATGGATATGAACTATCGCGCTTGTATCAACATGCTTGTTTTTTGTGGTTGTATAGGACAATCAGGTGGCGGTTGGTCCCACTATGTTGGGCAAGAAAAATTACGCCCACAAACTGGCTGGTTACCTCTGGCTTTCGCTCTGGATTGGAGTCGTCCCCCGCGTCAGCAAAACTCAACATCATTTTTCTACGCTCATACAGATCAATGGCGTTATGAAACGCTGAACGTAGGAGAGATTTTGTCGCCTACAGCAGATAAGGAAAAATGGAAAGGTTCTCTTATCGATTGCAATATACGATCAGAGCGTATGGGTTGGTTACCATCAGCGCCACAGTTACAAGAAAATCCTATCGAATTAGTCAAAGAAGCTAAATCTCAAAGCAAGGATCCTGTAGACCATGTTGTTGAAAGATTGAAATCAGGTGATCTGCGCATGTCATGCGAAGATCCTGATAACCCAGATAACTGGCCACGAAACCTGTTCGTATGGCGCTCTAATCTGCTTGGCTCCTCTGGTAAGGGACATGAATACTTCATGAAGCATTTCCTTGGAACGCAGCACGGTGTACAGGGTAAAGATCTAGGCGAAGAAGGAAGAAGTATTTCGGAAGAAGTTGTCTGGCACGAAGAGGCTCCAGAAGGTAAATTGGATCTCGTCGTAACTCTTGATTTTCGTATGTCGACAACATGTGTTTATTCAGACATTGTTCTTCCAACAGCTAGTTGGTATGAAAAGAACGATCTGAACACGTCAGATATGCACCCCTTCATCCACCCCCTATCAAAAGCAATTGATCCGGTATGGCAAAGTCGTTCTGATTGGGAGATATATAAAGGTTTGGCTAAGAAGTTCTCTGAAATCTGTGAAGGACATCTAGGTGTTGAACAGGAAATCGTCTTGACGCCTATTCAACACGATACACCTGGAGAACTGGCACAGCCCGATGTTAAAGACTGGCGTAAGGGCGAATGCGACCTGATTCCTGGGAAAACAGCCCCTTCCATGAAGGTCGTGGAAAGAAACTACCCGGATACTTTCAAGCGCTTTACCTCATTGGGCCCACTCCTTGAAAAGCTTGGTAACGGTGGTAAAGGCATTGGTTGGAATACAGATCACGAAATAGAATTTCTGAAGGCATTAAACGGTGAAAAAGATGGCCGAGCCAAAATAGAGACCGATATAGATGCTTGTGAAGTTGTTCTCTCTTTAGCACCTGAAACAAACGGAGAAGTCGCTGTTAAGGCTTGGGAAGCTCTAAGTAAAATTACTGGCATTGACCACACCCATTTGGCAAAACCCAAGGAAGAGGAAAAAATTCGCTTCCGGGATATCCAAGCGCAGCCTCGAAAAATCATCAGTTCTCCAACATGGAGCGGTATTGAATCCGAACATGTTTGCTACAACGCGGGATACACAAACGTCCATGAGTTCATTCCATGGCGTACATTGACTGGTCGCCAGCAGCTTTATCAGGATCATCCATGGATGATTGATTTTGGGGAGGGGCTAGTCTCCTACCGTCCTCCTATTAACACACGGACTGTACAAACGATGTTGGACAAACACGGAGAAGAATCTCCTACGATTTTGTTGAACTTCATAACTCCACACCAAAAATGGGGCATTCACTCAACATACACAGACAACCTGCACATGCTAACCCTTTCTCGCGGTGGCCCAATCGTATGGGTAAGCGAAGTCGATGCACAAAAGATCGCGGTAAAGGACAATGATTGGCTGGAAGTTTTCAACACAAACGGGGCGATCATGGCAAGAGCCGTTGTTTCCCAACGTGTGAACGAAGGCATGATGTTGATGTATCATGCGCAAGAGAAACTTGTTCATACTCCAGGGAGTAAAATTACGAATGCGCGAGGTGGTATTCACAACTCCGTAACCCGAGCAACAGTCAAGCCCACACATATGATTGGTGCCTATGCACAACTTTCCTATGGGTTTAACTATTATGGAACAGTCGGGTCAAACCGTGATGAATTCGTAATTGTTAGAAAAGTTGAGAATGTTGATTGGATGGATGAACCAGCACAAGTGGAGGCTGCAGAATGAAAGTACGTGCACAAATTGGTAAGGTTCTAAATCTGGACAAATGTATTGGCTGCCATACATGTTCGGTCACATGTAAGAATGTTTGGACGTCACGTGAGGGCGTAGAATATGCCTGGTTTAACAATGTCGAAACCAAACCCGGTGTTGGTTATCCGAAAGATTGGGAAAACCAAGACAAATGGAAAGGTGGTTGGAAACGAGGAAAAAACGGTAAAATACACCCTAAACAGGGAAACAGGTGGCGCATCCTCGCCAATATTTTTGGTAATCCCAGCCTTCCTGAAATAGATGATTATTACGAACCTTTTACATTTGATTATGATCATCTGCAAAAGGCTCCGGAAATGAAAACCATGCCAACCGCGCGGCCTCGTTCTATGATCACAGGCCAACGGATGGAAAAAATTGAATGGGGTCCTAACTGGGAAGAAATTCTAGGGACGGAATTTGAACACCGCAAAAAAGACTATAACTTCAAGGATATTGAAAAAGAACTTTACGGTGAATTTGAGAACACATTCATGATGTATCTCCCTCGCCTTTGTGAACATTGCCTAAACCCCACATGTGTCGCCTCTTGTCCATCAGGATCGATATACAAACGTGAAGAAGACGGTATCGTTCTGGTTGACCAAGATAAGTGTCGTGGCTGGCGGATGTGTATTTCCGGATGCCCCTACAAAAAGATTTATTACAACTGGAAAACCGGAAAAGCTGAGAAATGTACATTCTGTTATCCCCGTATTGAAAACGGTGAGCCGACGGTATGTTCCGAAACATGCGTTGGTCGCATTCGTTATCTTGGTGTTATGCTTTACGATGCTGATCGTATCGAAGAGGCTGCGAGTGTGGAAAATGAAGAAGATCTGTACGAAGCTCAATGCGATATCTTTCTGGATCCGCATGATCCGGAAGTTATTGCCCAAGCAAGAAAAGATGGCATTCCGGACAACTGGATTGAAGGCGCACAAAATTCTCCTGTCTACAAAATGGCAATGGACTGGAAAGTAGCATTTCCTCTACATCCTGAATATCGTACCTTGCCGATGGTTTGGTATATTCCGCCTCTCTCCCCGGTCCAAGCAGCAGCGGAAGCAGGGAAAATACCGACCAGAGAAGATAGCATCATGCCCGATCTCGATGATATGCGTATTCCTGTAAAATATCTGGCAAATATGTTGACTGGTGGCAAAGAAGAACCTGTGCGTTTTGGTCTTAAGCGAATGATGGCTATGCGCCACTATATGCGTAGTAAAATGATCGAAAACAAACCAGATACATCAATTCTTGATGAAGTTGATCTAACAACAGACTTAGTCGAGGATATGTACAAGATTATGGCTCTGGCGAATTACGAAGATCGCTACGTTATACCAACCGGACATCGAGAAGAAACGCTAGATGCCTTTGGAGAAAGTGGTGGTTGCGGCTTTACTTTTGGAAATGGTTGCTCTGATCACAGTAATAGTGCCATTGATCTTTTTGAAAGCCCAAAACAAACCCGTGGACGAAGCTCTTCAGCTCCTGATAACAGGGTTAATACAATTTTTGAACGAGACAAATTCGAGAACATCAAAAAATCAAGCGCTGGCGGTGGTTGCGGCAGCGGTGGCTGCGGATGTTAATAGGATAGGAAAACGATTATGAGAACACTCAAAATTTTAGGCTTCTTACTATCTTACCCTTCAACAGCGCATAAAGAAGTGCTTGAAGAGTGCAAGATGTTTCTTCACAAGGAAGACTGGCTTTCAAAAAAAGCTATTAAAGACTTAGAAAAATTGATGCAAGAGATTGAGGATCAGGATCTTCTTGATTTACAAGAGTCCTATGTCGAATTGTTCGACCGAACACCCTCACTCTCCTTGCATCTATTTGAGCATATTCATGGAGACTCCCGTGAACGTGGTCAGGCTCTTGTCGATTTAACTAAAGTCTATGAGGATGCCGGATTATTTATGCAGAACGACGAAACCCCTGATTATCTTCCGCTATTTTTAGAATACGTTTCCACGTTGGGTGCTGACGAAATTAAGGACAATATGGGTAGTATTGTGAATATAACATCGGCTCTTGGAGAGCGTTTAAAAAATAGAGGCTCCAACTATACTTCTATTTTCATGGCTTTGGCTGAAACAGCATCACGTAAAGCTGATCCAGCCGCTATTGAAGACGCCATAAAAAAATCATCCGGAGAAGCCTACAGCTTTGAACAGCTGGATAAGGAGTGGGAAGAACAATTTGCGTTTGAAAACACCTCGCAAACGACCGGCCAAAATGATGGTTGTCCGAAAGCCAAAGACATGCTGGCGCGTATAGAGGGATACAAAGAAGAAGAAAGGGTACAAAAATGAGCGGCTTTTTAGATTATTTCTTGTTCCAGATATTCCCATATATAGCCATAGCGTTCTTTATTCTGGGAAGTATATTACGTTTCGACAGAGATCCCTACTCATGGCGCAGTAAGTCCAGTCAAATGTTAAGAAGAAAACAGCTGATTATGGGCAGTATATTATTTCATTTGGGCATTTTGGTTATCTTGGCAGGTCATGCTGTTGGCTTATTAACGCCGATAGCAGTCTTTGATGCTATGGGCATATCACACGGGGCAAAGCAAGTTTTAGCCATAACAGCAGGGGGGATTGCTGGTGTCTTTTGTTTTATTGGCTTGGTCATGCTTTTACACCGTCGCCTCTTCGACCCAAGAATTCGCGCAACAAGCTCTATTGCGGATATCACTATTCTGGTTCTGCTTTTAGCTCAACTCACACTTGGAATGTGTACAATTCCGTTTTCTATGAACCATCTTGATGGACATGAAATGGTGAAATTTATGGATTGGGCACAACATATAGCAACGTTCAGAGGGGGGGCACATGAATTTATATCTGATGTTGCCTTAGTCTTTAAGCTACATATTTCACTGGGGTTGTTTATCTTATTGATCTTCCCTTTCACACGGCTGGTACATGCTTTAAGTGCTCCGATTGGCTTCGTCGCACGCCCCTATCAAATTGTTCGTAAGAGGGCCTCATGACAAAAACACTAGCTCCGGGTATCACTGTCAATGGTATTCAGATTACACCTGATGACATTAACGCAGAAGTGCAGTACCACCCTGCAGATAACTTATATGATGCAAAATACGAGGCTATGAAGGCATTGGTCATTCGAGAATTATTACTCCAAAGAGCTTCAGAGCTAGGCCTGTGCTCCGGCGAACTATCTGTTCAGAGGTCTGACGAGATTATTGATGCGTTACTTGAGCAAGAAATCACTGTTCCTGAAGCGGATATCGAAACATGCAAACACTATTATAAAAGTAATAAGAACAAGTTTTTCACCTCCCCCCTCTTTGAGCTTTCACATATTTTATATTTAGCGCCCCCTGATGATAAAGATGCACAAATTGTAGCTAAGGAAAAAGCGCTAGCCGCTTTAACAAGAATTAATAAAAATCCAAATCTTTTTGAGTCAATTGCTCGTGAAGAGTCAGCCTGCGATTCTTCTTCTGATGGTGGTCGTCTGGGACAGATTAGTAAGGGACAGACAATGCCTGCATTTGAGATAGCCTTGTTTAAAATGAAAGAGGGAGAAACTAGCTCAGAGCCTGTCCCTACTGAAGTTGGCTACCATATCATAAAAGTACATAAAAAAGCCGAAGGGGAACAACTTCCATTTGAGGCAGTTGCAGAATGGATAAAAGATGATCTAACACAAAAAAGCTGGAACGTCGCTTTCAAACAATACATCCAACTATTAGCAGGACGTACGGACATTAGCGGCTTCCAATTCGAGGGTGTCAAAACGCCCTTAGTGCAATAGCGGCATCCCTCCAAACGTGGAAGTACCAACTTTGGCATGCAAACACTATTTAATCACCCTTTTCTAGGACGTGGATTTAGACCTTTCTTTATTATGGGTGCATTATATAGCGTCCTCAGCCTTGCTTTATGGGGAAGTTTCTATGCCGGGTACTTAATTCCCCCTCTTTTCCTTCTTGATCCGATAGCCTGGCATGCGCATGAGATGCTGTATGGCTATACAATGGCGATCGTTGCAGGATTTTTGCTCACGGCAGTTGCCAATTGGACAGGCGGTGCTCCTGCAAGGCAAATGCACTTGGCAGGGCTTTGCCTGCTTTGGATTCTGGGACGAATAGTTATGAATATTGATCTGGGATTATCCTCGCCGATCATATACATAATTGCATCCCTCTTTATACCCGCACTTGCTGTTTCTTTGGCCATACCGCTCATGAAAAGCTGGAACAAACGAAACTTTATCTTTCTAACACTCTTGAGTGTTCTGTTTACATGCGACCTTTGGTTTTTAATTTCAAAGAGCATGACTGCCCTTTATGTCGCGCTCATGATGATCATGGTCATGATTTCTCTTATCGGCGGTCGTATTATTCCTGCATTCACAGTAGCCGGACTAAGACGACGTGACATACATGCCTTTCAGACCCCACAATTGAAAATGGACATTTCTGCACTTGTTTCTTTGGTAGCAGTGACAATATGCCTGATCTTTTTTAAGGGAACATTTTTACTAACAATCTGCGCCGCCGCATCGTCCATCATTCACGTGGTTCGTATGCGATATTATCATACTTTTAAGACTTTAAGTGATCCAATGCTCTGGATACTGCATGTTGGTTATTTGTGGCTTGTTTTAGGTCTTTTCTTACTGGCCTTAACAGGGCTTGAAATCATCAAAATTCCTGTTGTAATCCATGCCTTAACGACTGGCTGTATTGGATCAATGACGTTGGGGATGATGTGTCGTGTATCGCTTGGCCACACAGGGCGACCACTGATAGCATCAAAGACGACTATTATAGCTTTTGTGCTTATGCAAATTGCTGCTCTTATGAGAGTTTTTGGGCCCTTATTAGCTCCCCACTTGTCATCGAATATATATATAGGATCTGCGAGCTTATGGTCGACCTGCTTTTTCCTCTTCATCTTGGTTTACAGCCCCATCTTGTGGCAACCAAGACCCGATGGAAGACCTGCTTGATTGTTTACCCTTTAATTGCGTTTTAGATTTTTCTAAACAATACAGGCAGGGATTATTATGCCCTGCGGAATAATTATCTTCGAGCAATAAAGGACATCCCAAGCAATTCTCTACACTAAAAGATAATGTTTCTTCATCAAGTTTTTCATGGCCACCAATCTCGATGTGGCTCGCTACAAATGCATATCCGGATATTTCTGCATGGTCTTTTATGACGCTAGAACCACGCACAACAGAATGACCTTTTACGCAAGCGCAGTCCTTAACAATTGCATAACCAGATACTTCTGCAGAACCTTTTACAACAGCTTCGTCCAGGACAACTGCGAGTCCAAAAACGCGAGCCTTCAAACCAACAAAAGCCGTGTCGTCAACTTGAGCGGTATCTGCTACCCATCCAAGTCCATTGAAGTGCTGATGAGCTAAAACCGGACCGTTACCGTCCCCAAAGTCATGATATGAAGATGTTTTATAGTTTTTTTGCATAGCGCGTCTCCTCATTTATCAGGTAGAACACCGTAAAACTGCTAAATATAACTATTCTGTAGTGACAGGATTTTAGCATAATTTCAAAATCTGCACAAAAAACTGCACAATTTGAAATTGAAACAATGTGATAACAGATCTATGATACCCAACCATGCGAGGATATATCACAAAAATCTCTCAGAGATTCGATATCCGAAACTATAATTTTCCCTTTTTCAAGTGCTACACCATAAGGCTCCAGCTTTAAAAGCGCGCGTGAAAATGTTTCCGGCTTTATGTTCAATCTAGAAGATATAATTGATTTATCGTAAGGAAGATAAACAACCCACTCGCCTTTCGAATCCATCTCTTCTCTTTGACAAAAACGCAACAAAAAAGCACCTACTCTTTGCGGAGCACTACGTGAAGACACTTGTTCGATTTGTTCAACAAGATAATGTTGACGGGAAGAAATAGCACCCAACATACGTAGGGCGAAACCAGTATCTTCTTCTATTTTTTTAATGAAGTATGTTCTAGGTATTTCTATAAGAGCGACATCCTCAACGGCTTGTGCACTCACTGGATAAGACTTGGTATCATTGAACACTGCTGCTTCTGCAAAGGATTCTCCTGGCCCAAAAACATGAATAATAACTTCTTCCCCCTCTTTAGAAACACGATAGAGTTTAATCCAGCCTTTGAGAATAATAAAAAAATGCTCGGCACTGTCACCCATAGAAAAAACACCACGTCCTTTAACAAAGTGCTTTTGATGACAGTGTTTTGCCAGTCGCTCAATGGTTTCCATATCCACGCTATGAAACAAAGGCGTATTTTTGATCGTTTCAGAAATGTTCATAAAGCCTCAAAGTACTATTAAAAAAGACAGTATAGGATAAATTCAGCATTAATGACCATGCAATCTTAAAGTTAAACATTACGTAATCTCCCTCCAAATTGTCCATTATAAATGGCCTCTTTTATCTACCAGAAAAAATTAGTATTTACCTGCTAAACTACAAAGATATTTAAGGTCTCTTGATCCAAATCAAGTTAATTTTCTCGCGTTTTACCATACTGTGCAAAGAAAGTTAGCCGTGTTGATTTGATACGGCGCTCCGAGCCCTTATGACCTAAGTCTTTTCGCAGCGAAGATATGGAATATTGGCCGGGGTCGAGAGTGGAAACATCTCGGCCTCCCGTGTTTGGAAAGGAGACTAAAGCATGAATATCCAACCGCAAATTGCGGACAATTTTGGACGAAGATTTCCCTACTTGCGCCTGTCTTTGACGGATGTGTGTAATTTTAAGTGCACGTACTGTCTACCTGATGGATATAAAAAGTCCGGATGTGAGAGCTTTCTTAACCAAGAAGAAATTGCGCGACTTGTCACTGCTTTTGCTGCTCTGGGGGTTTGGAAAATCAGGCTAACAGGAGGAGAGCCCACGGTTCGTTCCGATTTTTTAGAAATTACACAGAGAATTGCTCAAACGCCCGGCATCGAAAAACTCGCTTTTACAACTAACGGATACAAATTACCGAAACGTGCACAAAGTTATTATGATGCGGGACTTCGGGCCATCAATGTTAGTATTGATTCACTCAACTCAACTCAATTCAAGACCATTACCGGGCATGATCGGTTAGAAGAAATTCTTGAAGGTATTGAGGCTTGCTATGATGCCGGATTTAAGACAGTAAAAATTAACACCGTATTGTTAAAAGGGCTTAACGATAAAGAACTCGAAGGATTTATTGAGTTTGTACATGACAAACCTCTTTCATTGCGTTTTATCGAATTAATGCGCACACACGATAATCAAAATTATTTTAAAACGCACCACTTACCTGGCTCTCATGTGACAGACCGGTTGTTATCTCAAGGCTGGCAAATGAAAGAACAAGAGGAAGGGGCGGGCCCTGCCATTGAATTTCAACACCCAAAAAGCTTAGGAACCATTGGCCTAATTGCACCCTATTCCAAAGATTTTTGTAAAAGCTGCAACAGATTGCGTATGTCGGCAAAAGGAGCATTGCATTTATGTTTATTTGGGGAAGGTGGATATTCGCTTAGGCATTTATTGCAATCGGATGACCAGCAAGAGGAATTAAAAAGCAATATTATGGATCTCATGAATTATAAAAAGTCGGCACATTTTCTACATGATGATAACAGTGGTGTGCGTGACCATTTAGCAAGTATAGGAGGATAAGTTATGTCCAAACAAGAAAGTATAATCAAATTCCCTTCAGCAATAGACCCTCATTTCAAGATGATTGATGTAGGGCGAAAACGTCCGACACGAAGGCGTGCTGTCGCTGCAGGGAAGATCTACATGGGGGCGGAAGCCTTTGACCGAATAAAAACCAGTACATTACCCAAGGGCGATGTTTTAGCTTTAGCAGAAGCAGCTGGAATCACAGGAGCAAAGAAAACACCTGACATGCTTCCTATGTGCCATACCTTACCATTGGATCAGGTCACAATACATTGCGCCCTTGATGACACGAACCACAGTGTTATCGTTTATTGTCAGGCCGCAGCATATGCCAAAACCGGCGTTGAGATGGAAGCGTTAGCTGGAGTCCATAACGCCCTACTAACAATCTGGGATTTAACCAAAGGTGTTGATCCCAATTTAACAATAGGTGACATAAGCTTATTACTAAAAACTGGTGGAAAAAGTGGTGTATGGGTTAATCCTAACGGAATTCCGGACTGGCTGGCCTCACAGCTTGATGATGAAAAAGTATTGAAAGACAAAACAGCGGCCTTTGTTGTTATGAGCGACCGTGCATCAAAAGGTGAATATGAAGATAAAACGGGCCCGGTTCTGGAAGAGGTTTTAATATCTGCCGGGGCCAAACTGGTCAACCATATTATTATCCCTGATGATCAAGATACTATTGCAGCAACAATTAAATCAATTTGTTCAGAACATAGCCCGGATATTCTTATTGCATCCGGAGGGACTGGGCCTGGCCCCAGAGATGTAACGCCTGACGTATTGCAAAAAATAAGTGATCGAATGCTAGAGGGCCTTGGTAATCACTTACGGAATGAGAGCATGCATTACACGGATACAGCCTGGCTTTCACGTATGACTGCCGGAATGGTTGGTTCTACCCTTGTGATCGCATTTCCGGGATCACCAAAGGCCGTCAAAGAATGCTGGAATATTATTGCGCCCTTCATTGGTGATGCCTTGGACAAAATCAAAAAACAGGGGTACGGGGGGTAATCATGGCAACCATGACTTTATCGATCAGATGCTTTGGTGTCTTTAGGCAGTTTGGAGAAACTCTATCATTGGAAGTGCCCCAAGACACCACTATTCATGACATTAAGAATAGACTTACTGAACTTCTAGAAGGGGCACATAAAGAGTTAATTAAAGATTCTGTTTTAGCAAATGACACAGACATCCTTCCTGATACTTACGTGGTTCATGGGAAAACAAAACTTTCTATATTACCGCCAGTTTGCGGGGGGTAAGATGAACAAAATCACAGTAAAAGTAAGTACTGACTCGATAGAGATACAAGACGCTGTCGCCTACGTTTCTGATCCTGCGCATGGTGCGATAGACACATTTATAGGTACTGTCCGTAACAATCATGAGGGAAAGACCGTCACTGGTATTACATATGACGTTCATGATGCGCTCACAAAAAATGTTTTAAAAGAAATTTGTGACGAAGCAACAGGCATGTGGGCAAGCACAAATTACTATGTTGCGCATTACAAAGGCGTCCTAGATGTTGGAGGCATAAGTATTGTAATTGCTGTCAGTTCTGCACATAGGGGAGAAAGTTTTGACGCATGTCGCTACGTTATTGAAGAAATCAAAAAACGTGCGCCCATATGGAAGAAAGAGCATTATCGGGATGGTAAGAGTGATTGGCTACCTGGTCATTCTTTAACATCAGAAGCGGAAGAAAGTTTGTTATGTTGCGGGCATTGCCAAAAGGAGACACAAGGCCATGTCTGACAATAACGCAGGTGTTGTATTGGTTGGAGGTCAATCAAGCCGCATGGGGGCGAACAAGGCGTTATTAGAGTATAAAGGAAAACCATTAATCGAACATATGGCCGACATTTTAAAATCATCCGGTCTTCAAAACATTATATTCAGCGGACAGATAGATGGTTATCAATGCACCCCGGATGACACTCCCTTCGAAGGCCCGGCAAAAGCGATGTTTCGCATTGTAGAACAAAACCATCATTATGATGGATTCGTATTCGTTCCTATCGATATGCCGCTACTGAATCCAAAAATGCTGCACCTACTCATGGAACACAAAGATGGCTGCTATTTTTCAAACTGGCCCTTACCCTGCTATATCAAATCATCCACTTTAAAATCTCAAAAAGATTCGGTTCAAGACTTACTAAACGAAAATGGAATAAATTCCATAGATCTGCCTGATCAATATGTCGCAGCAATGGTAAATGCGAATACCCCCGATGATTGGAAGAAAGTAGTGAACTTATGAATGTTAAAATTGCTGAAAATTCCGTAACATTCAAAATAACAGAAGAAGAGCTCAACCTTCTTCTAAGTGGACAATCTTTAGAAACCATTGTTCCTATAGCAGGAAATGATTTTGCAATGGTTATACAACCCTCAAAAAAAGACATTGATGCCCCGTTAATTTTAATCTTGGATCGAGATGAATCCTGTATGCAGCTCACTACCACGAGTGCGCAGCTTCAAAAACTCATGGATATTGGTAAAAATCGAGAAGGTCTTTCAAGCATGTTGAACACTCTGCGTGTTAGCCTGCAAGTTGATGTCCGTGCCGACTCCAGACCAAGAAAAGATCCCTTGAGAAAAAGAAACAAACGATGCTCTTAGGGACTTTCTTTTTTGCGACAGCTCTGATTTATGCGTGTGTTGGCTTCGGCGGCGGCTCAACTTATAACGCACTTTTAGTCTTAAACGATACTGATTATAGAATTCTACCTTTTATTGCTCTCAGTTGTAACATCATCGTTGTCAGTGGTGGTGTTTGGTTTTTTTCAAAAGCCGGGCATATCAATATAAAAAAAATATTGCCCTGGATTTTGTTTTCAGTCCCTGCAGCATGGATTGGTGGCTACATAGAAGTACCCGAAACAGTTTTTATTGGGCTATTAGGCTGCACGCTTCTTATCGCCGGCATAAAAATGCTTTGGCCTGAAGAAAAAGCAATATCAATCAAAACCGAGCACACTCTAAAGTTAGTACACTCATCTTTCACACCATCTGTAATTGGAGGATTACTAGGTCTTTTAGCCGGATTAACAGGTATTGGTGGAGGTATATTTCTTGCGCCTATTCTTCACTTCTTACGTTGGGGAGATCCAAAAAACATAGCCGGAACGTGCAGTCTTTTTATTCTTGTTAATTCCTTGTCTGGTTTGATCGGACAAACCATGAAACTCAACGAAATAGATGCTTTATCGTCCATTTCATCGTATTGGATTTTATTCCCCAGCGTATTAATAGGAGGACAAATAGGTTCTTGGTTGGGATCCACAAAACTGGACGTAGTTGCCGTAAAGAAGGTTACAGCTTTACTCATTTTGTATGTATCAGCACGTCTACTTTATCGTTTTTGCACATTGGTATAGTGCTCTGACCAAGATTCATAGCCGCCTGTGAGACTATAAACGTTCAAAAACCCCTTTTCCTTAAAGATTTGAGCTGCTTGCAAGCTACGCATACCTTTCTGGCAATATAGAAGAATATCTTTGTCATGAGGAAAATCGGGTATAATTCCTTTCATCAAAGTAGACAAAGGATAATGGTGGGAGCTACTCATCACTCCAGCTATTAACTCATCTTTCTCTCTAACATCCACGACTATATAATTCTTGATATTAATATCTTGCGGATTTAATTCGGGAACAAACCCGCATACAGGAGAAGAATAACTTAAGATCACGTCCTCTTTCTTTTTGCTGCACACTGGACAGTCCGGATTTTTAGCGAGTGTCAATAATTGTGTTTCCATCGTCCTTGTATCCAGCAGCCAGAGCTTACCTATCAAAGGATGGAAACTATCATGTCCAGTAATCAACTGTATTACTTGTAAGGCTTGTGTCACACCCACAAGCCCAGCAACAGCACCAATCACTCCCGCTTCAGCACAATTCTGTATACGGGCCTTTGGCTTCTCAGGGTAAAGACAGCGATAACAAGGCCCCTGACGGACATCAAAAACGGAAGCTTGTCCTTCGAACCCCTGAATTGCGCCATAAATCCAGGGTTTTTTATATTTCACACAAGCGTCGTTAATAAGAAATTTTGTTTCAAAATTATCAGTACCATCAATGATAATATCGTAAGATTGCAGAAGTGTAGAAACATTATCAGCGTCTAAACCGTCAAGATAAGTCTCAATAACAATTTCAGGATTTAAAGCATGTAGTTTTTCTTTGGCTAAATTTGTTTTTTTGCCACCCACTGAATCGGTCGTAAAAAGAATTTGCCTATGCAGATTACTTTCATCAACAGCGTCAAAATCGACAATGCCGATTTTCCCAACACCTGCAGCCGCAAGGTACAATAAAGCAGGAGAGCCGAGCCCCCCTGCTCCAATACACAGTACAGAAGACTGCAAAAGTTTTTGTTGCCCTTCTTCTCCGATTTCAGGAAGAACCGTTTGTCTCTTATAACGTTTACCAACGCTCACCATATAACTTCCATCATGCTGCTTTTTGTAACTCTTCACGCGGCCCAAAAAATTCAAAATGCACTTGTGATGCAGGTATACCCCACTTCAATAGATCTTGATAGATATTAACCATAAATGGCTTGGGTCCACAGAAATAATAATCTGCATGGCGATCCGGGACAAATGATTCAATCAAAGCTGCATCAACAAACCCGGTCGAGCAATCCCCTGTACGTTCAAAACCGTCCTGTGCAGAATCACTATAGCGATAGTGTATTGTCAAATTACTGTGCTGCTCGGCCAGCGCATCAATCGTAGCTTTAAATGGCTGTACATCTTCGTTCAAACATCCGTGAATAAGAACAATGTCCCGATCCGGCATTGCGCTTAGTGTCGACTTCAAAATACTGAGGATGGGGGTAATTCCAATCCCTGCAGCCAACAAGACCAAGGGACGTTCGTGACGATCTTTGACATTCAGGAAAAACTCGCCACATGGCGGCCCGATTTCAAGCGTATCACCAACATTTTTGTTGGCATGCAAAATATTAGAGACATACCCATCAGGTACAGTCGCCTTTAATTCGGTTTCTTTTTTAACACTGATCCGAAAATAGTCCTGTCCCGGCTTATCGGATAAACTATAATTACGCATCGTCGTTAAACCATCCAGTGTGGGCATGCGCACTGTAATATATTGACCGGGCATATATTCTGGTAATGCACCACCATCTTCGGGTTGCAAATAAAAAGATGTGATGACGCTGCTTTCCTGTTCTTTTCGATCAATTCTAAACGTTCTAAAGCCTTCCCAGCCTCCATCTTGCTCTGCTGTCTCCTTATAAATTTGTTTTTCACGACCGATCAGAATATCAGCTAGAAAACCATAAGCCTCGGCCCATGCATTAATGACATCTTCAGTTGCCCCCTCACCTAACACTTCACGAATAGATGCCAATAAGTTCTCGCCAACAATAGGGTAATGCTCCGGCTTAATTTGTAGCGACGCATGTTTATGGGCAATAAGCTCTACCGCACCACCCAACACTTCCAGATTATCAATATTAGCCGCGTAAGCACATATAGCACCCGCCAGAGCACGTTGCTGTGTTCCCCCCTCTTGATTGGCCGGATTAAAGAAAGGTAAAACCTCCGGATTATGTGAGAACATGCGCTTGTAAAAATGCTTCGTAAGGGTTTCCCCATGCTCCTGCAAAATAGGAGCTGTAGATTTAACGATATCAATGGTTTGTTGACTAAGCATGGTAAAAAACCTTTCATAATATGTATTTTGAATGTATATTATGTTTACCATGGAAAATTAGCAACCCTGTTTTATAGTAAAAATATGCAATTAACTTCTTTTACAGATTATGGCCTTCGCACCTTGATGTATCTTGCTGAGCATCCAGACAGACTATCAAGTGTGAAAGAGGTCTCCGAATATCACAGTATATCGCGCAACCATTTGGTAAAGGTGGTACACCGCCTGTCTCAGCTTGGTTATATCTGCTCAACCAAAGGCAAAGGTGGCGGAATTAGGATTGCACAAGGTATGAAAAAATTACGGTTGGGCGATATCATAACCAACCTTGAACCCAACATGTATATGGTTGAATGCTTTGATGAAAAGACCAACACATGCAAAATCACAGGTTCCTGTCAACTTAAGCATTACCTTTTTGAAGCAACGAAAAAATTTATTGAAACAATGAATGAATATACGCTGGCAGATGCCATTAAAAGCAGTATCGCTGCAAAAATTTAGATCCGTGTTATGGTTTTTCCGGTCGTGTAATTATAAATAAACTAACAACGCTTAGAATGATCGCTTGCGTCCATAACACAATAACTGGCACGCTCAGGGCTATACTTACTGCAAATGTTGCCACAATAGTAACAAGCGCAAAAATCTTTGTTTTTCGGGCAATACTTCCGTTTGCTTGCCAGTCTTGTATTGGTTTTCCTAAATGTGCATGAGACACAAGCCAATTGTAACAACGCTTCGATGAGCGTGAAAAAGAAAACGCACATAACAATAAAAAGGGGGTTGTTGGTAACAAAGGCAATAATGTGCCAATAATACCCAAAAACAAACTACAAAATCCTAGACATAGCCAAAAAATACGCATTGTTAAAAGCTCAAACCCCTATTTTTCATCTTCTATGCTGCATAAATATCACTTAAAATATTTGGAATAATTTTCTAAGTAGTATTGGATGTTTTGAGCGTTTTCTTGGCTGCCGCTATTACTAAGCTCTTCAACCTCCGGCATATACCCCATAAGGAAGATATGTAATTGGTCATGTGGCTCACCTTCCATAGTGCAGCCTCTTATCAAATCATCTAGATTCTTTTGAAGGGCTATGCCATAAGATTTTAATTCGTCATTATTGAGTGAAGCTATATCGGTGTTTAAAAACAATTCAACCATTTGCGCAAATGATTGCCTTGTATGATCATCCATTTCCCATTTTTCGTCATTATTTAAGCTCATGCCATCAATGCCGTCGGCTTTCTTATGTTCAGCTTTTTGTGTTTGCTTTTCTTCCAAGCTGCTAGAAGGCATGTCTTTGGTTTTCTCTTGCGCAAAACTCTGTGAACTTACAAAGAGCAGTCCTATTAAAAAGGCGTTTAAAATTATACGTTTCATGTTAGTTTTCCTTGTAATTTAGGGGTTAACTTTCTAGCCATCCATCTCTTAAGTGAAAGATATGGTCAAAGCGATCATAGATTTTCTCATCGTGTGTAACAGCCAGTATAGCCGCTTTCTGCTCTGCAGCAACTTTGCGCAAAAGATCCATGACAATGCCCGCCCGCACCGAGTCTAGAGCTGCGGTAGGTTCATCCGCAAGGATTATTCGAGGATGGTTAGCCAAAGCACGTGCAATAGCAACACGCTGCGCCTCCCCGCCAGAGAGCTGTGATGGAAACGCTGATCTTCGGTGTCCTACTTCAAGATACTCCAACAATTCAACAGCCCTTGCTTTGGATTCCGCCGCATTAAATCCTGCAAGTTTTAACACAAGAGCAATGTTATCTGTAGCATCAAGAAAGGGTATGAGATTGTGAAATTGGAAGATAAAGCCAATTTTTTCAAGTCGTAACTTCCGTAAATCTGATTGTAGCCAACGTTCATCATAAACAATATCTCCGTCAAGCTTGACCTGACCACTGCTCGGCTCCAAAATACAGCCGATAACGTTTAAAAGAGTGGTTTTTCCAGAGCCGCTGGGCCCAAGCAACCCAACAACTTGACCGGGATATACTTCTAAGCTGACTTCGCGCAGAGCATCAACGCGAGCATCACCTTCACCGAAATGTTTGGATACTTTTTGCAGTTTAACGAGAGGACTTTGTTGAGTAGTATCGTTCATAACCTCATCCTCCCAATGCCGTAGCAGGATCGACTTTCAAAGCAAGCCGAACACCGAGAGCACTTGAAAAGATACAAACAAAAATAACCGCTGCGGCAAGGGCTATCCCGTCTTCCGGCTGGAGGACAACACGGCGAGGAAAATAATCTTTAATACTGACGATCAACAAAGCTCCTAAACCAAAGCCAATTATTCCCATTGCCAAAGCTTGCTGCACAATCAGGCCTATAATTGTTCGGTCCGGCGCACCAATTAGTTTCAACGTTGCGATTTCCCGTATCTTATCCATCGTCATCGTGTAAATAATGAGAGCGATAATTACTGCTGAAACTATGAGCAAAAGCGCGGTAAATAGGCCGATTTGTTTGCGGGCTTTCTCCACAACTGAACGAAGCAGGATGTTCTCCTGCTCTGCCTGTGTCATGGCGGCTAGATGTTTCCAACGCTGAATCGTTTCGACGGCATCATCAGGGTTGGTCTGCGGGCGAAGCTGGGCAACAACGGCATTGATCGTATCAAGGTCAGTGCCGTTGGGTGCGTTTCCGCGCGCGACCTCGCGACGAGCGGCGGGCGGCGCCAGCTCAAATTGTAATTCCTGAGAATCAAGCAAAGTAACGTAAATGACTGGGTCTCCGCCAGATGAGACTTGCCCGTCCGTCAACCCAACAACAGTGAAGATATTATTTCCCAGCTTAACACGTGCACCAAGTGGTAATTTAGTGCGATTATCTGCAATCATTTCATAATGACTGCGTGCAATCATGCGTCCTTTGACAATTTTGTTTGGACCGCCCGGCCGTCCCGGCTCATAACCAACGGCATAAAGGCGTAATTTTTTAGCACCATAAAATGTCTCAAGAGATTGATATGTGATTGAGCCAGCTGCCGCTATACCGTGAAGACGCGCAATGGCCTCACGCGTATCGCCAGGAATGCGGGAAGATTCTGCGAAAGGTCCGCGCGTATCTGATTCAACCACCCAAATATCTGCGACAGGCGTACGGGCTAGCGTCAGGGCATCATCGACAAGACCTCTATATATACCGATCATAGATAAGACCACGCCTAAAAGAAGGCTAAGCCCGAGACAAGTTAAAAGAAACCGTCCCAAATTGTGCCGAATATCGTTATAGGCCAGATTCACATCATTCCCCTTTTATTATCGAACCCCTGCGCCCTTCTCTTAGGCCGCTTGGTGAGTTTGTCACAACCCGCATATCTGGTTTCAACCCTTTTGTGATCTCCACAAGTCCATCAAGTGTTTTATGCCCGAATGTTACGGCTTGGCGTTGCAGGCGACCTTTTTGAATGACCCAGACAATGCCGCTTGCACCATCGAATTTATCTACGGCCGTTTCTGGAACCAACAAAGCTTCATCCAGCACTGCCGTTCGTACAAAAATTTCAGCCTGTTCCCCCAGATATAGTTGTTCAGGACAGCGATCACATTGAATATAGACTCGGCGCTCTTCGCTGACGCGATCACTTTCAATATCGATCCGCGCCACCTTGCCGTCGAATTTTTCAAGTGGCAACGAGCGCAACCGCACCTGTGCTGATTGTCCAACCCGAATGAATCCAGCGCGAGCTTCATCGATATAGCCCAGAACCCAAACCGTCTCAGGATTGACCAGTGTGAAAACTGCCTCTCCTGGCGATAAAACCGCTCCCAGTTCCTTATGCCGCTCAATAACCAAAGCATCATAGGGGGCTTTCAGGACATGATGTGCGAGAAGAGTTTTTTCAAAATTATATTGTGCCTGTGCTTCAGCCAGTTCAGCTTTGGCCAGTAAAACATCGTTGCGTGCGATTTCCAGTTCCGCAGCCGCAACATCTTCATTCAACTGATCCTGCTCTGCCTCTTCATTCCCAATGCTCCCACGGGGAAGTAATGTCTTACTTCTTTTGTTACTAGTTTTGTGAAAATCTAGAGTTGCCTCCAATTTAGGAAGTGTCGCCTCCATTTTCTTTAGTTTAGATAATGCAGCGTCCACGGATGCGGCGGCGAGTGCTGTCTTCGCTTCTTGCTCAGCACTATGCAGGCGCGCAAGAACAGTTTCTTTTTTAACTTTATCGCCTTGATCCACATTGAGCTCTGTAATAGCGGCCCCGACCTCAAACCCAACCGAAGACAATATCTTTGCTTCAACTGTTCCCAGTCCGTAGACACTCACCTCTACATTTTTTTGCACCATTGCAGTCACAACAGGGAGAGGTTTATTTTTTACGAAAAAAACAAACAAACCAATAACCGCTATACAAGAGACAAATAATGCAACTGGCTTCATATGACGTTTATTCATGAAACGCCCCTTTCTTCACAAAATATTTTCATCTGGATTCCCCAAAGGCGTTCACCTTCTTCAACAAGATTAAATGACTTGCCGCTGATCGACCAGCGCACGATCAGCCCCTGAATAAAGCTTATGATTAAAAAAGCAGAATCCTCGGGAGAGTTATTGTTAGTAAAATGACCTATTTCCTGCCCCTCCCTAACAATCTGTGTTATGCGACTATGCAGGGTGCCCATAATGCCAAAAAAAGCCTGACGCAGCCCTTTATTTCCGGCATGTAGCTCACGAGAAAACAAGATACCAGGAACAGCAGGAACGGCTTGGATAAAACGCAATTGCGTCATCACTAACTTCTTTAGTTGTTCCGGCGGCTCTTTCTTTGGGTCCAGTGCCTTATCCCATTTTTTTTTCATTACCGATTCAATATGAGCAGCAACTGCAAGCCATAAATCCTTCATTCCTGGAAAATGGCGAAAAATAGCAGGCTGGCTTAGCCCAATCTCACGCGCAATCATCGTCGCTGAAAGACGGTCTGGCCCGACTTTATCAGCCTGTTTCAGTACAGCCAGTACTATTTCATGTTTGCGATTTTCTGCACTTTTACGTTTAGCCACAGCTGGCTTCCTTACTAATAAGTTAGTTAGTGATAACTAATCTATAAGGAGTCTTGGCTAATGTCAATTTTAAATAAAACCAGACTTTACAAAAATCTTAGTTTGATTTTAGAGGTGTCGCCCAGAAAACGTATACATCCACGTTACCATTTACATGTAATAGCAAAACAAAGGGGTATGTTCATGAATAACAAAAATCAGGATAATCCAGCACCTTTCTCTTTGCGCCTAACAACGGCGGAAAGGGCTTTATTAACACACAAGGCAGGCACTATGCCTCTTGGTGCGTATATTCGCATATGCCTGTTTGATAAGCCAACCCCCAGAATAAAGCAGCGGCGTATTACGCAAGACCAAAAACAACTTGCTCAAATTATGGCCTTTATCAGCGCAACGCGTATTCCTGGCAATCTGAACCAAATAGCAAAAGCGATTAATAGCGGGACGATCATCGTCACAGAAGAGCTTGAACATAACATCAAACAAGCGTGTGAAGACATTGACTTTATCAAGGCTGCCATCACCAAAGCTCTCGGTTTTCAGGAAAAACACGAATGATTTTAAAAGGATCGCAACGCAGTGGAGCCAAGCAATTGGCAATGCACCTGCTTAAAGCTGAAGAAAACGAGCATGTTGAGATTTATGAAGTAGATGGCTTCTATACGACCAATAAAAACCTTTATAGTGCCTTTAATGAAATCAAAACACTCAGTAGCAGTACACGCTGCAAACAGTTTATGTTTTCGGTGTCACTTAATCCGCCGCAAAATGAAGCTGCACCAGTTGAATATTTCGAACATGCTATTCAGCGCATTGAAGAAAAACTTAATCTAGAAGGCCAGTCGCGCGTTATTGTTTTTCATGAGAAGGAAGGCCGCCGCCATGCACATTGTGTCTGGTCACGTATTGATTACAAAGAAATGAAAGCGATCAACCTGCCCCACTACAAGCAAAAACTTAACGAAATCGCCAAAGAGCTTTATTTAAAATATGAGTGGGAACTGCCCAAAGGCTTTATTGACCGGCAATATAGCAACCCTTTGAATTTCACCCTCGCAGAATGGCAACAAGCCAAACGTGCGGGTGAAGACACACATTTGCTCAAAGCTCTTTTTAGGCAATCCTGGGATCGATCAGATAATAAGCAGGCCTTTGCCAATGCTTTACAAGAATATGGCTTTACACTGGCGCGTGGGGATCGGCGTGGTTATGTTGCCGTTGATTACAAAGGCGAAGTTTATTCATTGAGCCGCTGGACGGGCGTTAAAACACGGGCGCTCAATAATCGCCTAGGTAGCAATGAGGATCTTCCATCTGTTCAAGACGCCAAAGACCATACAGCTAAAAAAATGACCGGCGTCTTGCGAGGATACATTGATGATATCCGGCAAAAAAGGAATAAGAAGTTCCTTCCTTTAAAAAATGCTGCGCAGACAATGCGCGGCAGCCATAAAAATGCGCGGGAAGAATTGGAGCGCGTACAAAATACGCGGCGCGCGCAGGAAACACAAAGACGAATGGACCGACTGCCTCAAGGCCTAATAAGAGGCCTACTATCGCGCATTACCGGCAAATACCAAAAAATACAAATGCAAAACGAAATTGAGACGAACGCCTGTAATGAACGAGACGAGCGAGAAAAGCAGGACTTGGTTGACAAACAACTTGTTGAACGTGGGCGTTTACAAGAAAAAATGGAAGCGGTACGTGAAGAGGATAAAGAAACGCTTTTAGAAATGCGCAAAGACATTGGTCGTTATTTAGATATGCGCGAAAAACAGCCCGATGCAACGCCCAATTTTACATTAAATGGCCCAGAAAATGTGTCGCATAGCTATAGTGATAATTAAAATAAGCACTATTTTATAATATATTAATAATTTTATAATTAATTCATATAATTAGACTATATTTAATAAACTTGATTTGTCAGAAATAAATATGTTATTATCTTACTATAAGGATAGATGATATGAATACGATTATACAAACCATAACCCGCAGAATTCGCGCTAAACAGCGCGGCTGGGTCTTTACACCTAAAGACTTTCTGGATGTTGGGTCACGCGCAGCCGTTGACCAAACGCTGTCACGTCTGGTGAAGCAAGGTTTCATCAGACGACTGGATCGTGGTGTTTATGACTTCCCCAAAACTCATCCAACGCTTGGCATACTCTCCCCTAGTGCAGATGATCTTGCGCAGGCTGTTGCGGCGCAAACCGGCGATATTGTTTTTCCATCGGGTGCGGCGGCGGCTAATTTCCTGGGCCTATCAACACAAGTGCCTGCCAGGCCGGTTTTCATGACCAATGGCTCAACCAGAACAAAGAAAGTAGCGGGTCGTAACATTCGCCTTCAACATGCCCGAGTGCCCATCATGCAGCAGATATCTGATAAAGCGAACTTTGTTCTTCAAGCCCTTTACTATCTGGGGCAGAATAACATTGATGATGATGTGATAATCAAATGCGCTGATCGTTTGGATGATAAAGATTTTAGGAAACTCGCCTCTATTCTTTCACGCATTCCAGGCTGGATGGCCGATATGATTTTAAAGATGCAGGACATAAAAAATGGACAAATTCGCGCGGCAGCCTGAGACGGAGAGAAAGGATCTTCTGCAAGAAGCTGCCAGTCAAATGGATTTGGCCGATATTATTCTTGAGAAAGATTTCTGGGTCTGCTGGACATTAAAGCGCTTATTCACCAATCCCGATCTTGCACCCCATTTAACCTTCAAAGGCGGAACCTCCTTGTCCAAGGGTTATGATGTTATAGAACGATTTTCGGAAGATATTGATTTAACAATCAGCCGCAACGCACCGTTCCTTGAAGACGGGAAGCTCCCATCGGAAGATGATATCTCAAACAACGAGCGAAAGAGACGAATCGAAGCATTAAAATCCAATGCGCAGCAATTTGTTCATGATGTGGCTTTAACTCATATCAAAACTGACATTGAAGAATCTCTTGGCACCTCCGATGGATGGGGCATCACTCTTGATCAAGACGATCCTGATGGGCAAACCATTCTTTTTCACTATCCTCATGTCTTTGATTATCACAAAATAATAAGATCTGATCAGGCATCCGTTATGCGCGGCGTAATGCGAGGCACTGCAGGAAGAGGAATAAAAACAACAATCGTTCCTAGCTATGTCCGTCCGGTCGTACGACTTGAATTTGGAGCACGCGGTGATATAGAGCCCAATGAAATGCGCAGCATAAAACCCTATGCTGCGGATATTTTCCCTGATCAGTTTGAAAACCCAGATTGCGAGATTTCTATGCTTGGGGCAGAGCGCACCTTCTGGGAAAAAGCAACAATACTGCATTCCCTTTATCATGGCGTAAACTTAAGAGACAGAATGTCCCGTCATTATTACGACACGTTCATGCTTGATCAAAAAGGCATAGCTGATAGCGCAATTCAAGCCCCTGCCCTTTTGGAACAAGTTGTGCAAAACAAAAGCCTTATGTTTAAGGACAACAAAGCATCATACGAAACGGCAGAGATTGGAAGCCTAAAACTACTCCCCACAGAAGAACAATTAAGCATTCTCAAGGATGATTATAAAAAAATGGATGAAATGTTCATGGCTGATTATCCAGCATTCGATGAAATAATGGACGGATTGAGCGCTTTGGAACAAAAGATCAATCAGGACACATAAGAAGTTAAATGGGGATGCCGGGCGGGCGGGAACGCAACCGGCGGGGCAAAGCCCCAAGAGGTGGCCATAGTCGAAAACCGTTTAAAACGGTTTTCTGTAAGAAAGCTTTTAATCACAGCGATAAATGTAGTTGGTGTTATCAATGTTGATTTCGCTGTAATCCATGCCCAAATCCCGCGCCATAGCGTCATAATCGAGATAAAATTGGATGCTCTCAGGAATTGGCCCATAGAGACCATCATCAACAAACTGTATGGCCAAGTCTTTCAATGTGTCCATTTCATAGAGATCGATTTCAAATTGATCAGGATTATCTTTATCAAGATCAAAACTATACACAACTTCACCAACGGCAATAATCACCTTGATTTTATCGTCATACTCCCACTCTTCGACGATATCAAAAAATGCCGAAAAATTGCATTGTGATATCCCTAATGCAGTAAACAACTTCGCATCGATGTATTCACCATCAATAAACTGGATTTCAAATTCTTCAACAGGATCACCATAAGAATTACAGAGTTTGTCCGCTTTTTCCTGATATTCCTCTGATGTTTCAAAATAAAAACCACACGCAGATATATCGTAGGGCTGGGCATAGAGTTTAGTCATGTGTTTCACTCCTCTTTTGGATTTGGGTTGCGAATATGCAACCTTGGCTCCCGCCCGAGGGTGGGGGTAGCACGCACAAGAGCAGCGCATAGCGAGGGGGATCACCCGGCTTGCACGGAATGAAATGAAGGAAAGTTGGGGATGCGGTATGGGATGTTTATCGAAGACTCTAGTGCACGCGAGGGGCAACGTCCCTTAGAAAGGTCAGCATCGTGATGACGGAATCAGGAAAATATAAACTTCTAATAACTTTTAAAACATGGAATTTTAGCAGACTTATATTACTCTGTATGGACAACAAAGCTCTAAGAAGAAAATAAAGACATGGCCAATAAGATAAAAAGCTATTTTGCATCTGAACCAATTACCCAAGTAATTGGCCCACAAATCGGTATTGTACCAGAAACCAATACCGTAAAAATCACTATTGCGTTCCCAAATCAAGCCTTCAGAAAACTAACATGCGTGCTTCTCGATCAAGAAAACCAAATAATTGATAAAATAGAATGCAAAGTTCTAAACGAAGTATTTGGTCATTATATTTTTGAGTTCCATGGCCTTTCGTCAAAAGAAAAATATCAATACAGGTTTATTGACGAAGAAGAGACGGAAATAGATCTCGAAGGAGGACTAACACCGAATGATTGTTGTTTTGTTATTCCAGATTTTAATACGCAAACAGATTTTGTTCTATTGAGTTGCAATAATCCGTTCCACTCAGGTCAGAAAGAAGAAGCCCAATTCAAGATGTGGGAATTACTCAGACAACAAATAAAAGATGACCGTAGTATTGCATTGCTCATTCAAGGTGGAGACCAATTATACAATGACGATATTGAAATGGAATGCCTAAAACTCCTCAAAGACACCCCGGATGACCAAAGCCAAGTCCATCAGATGATCATTAAAAACTATCAGCATTACTACGGCAATATTGATTACAGAAAAATTATGGCCAGCACACCAAGCGTCGCCATGTTAGATGATCATGACATCACTGACGGGTGGGGTGGACGCCCAGAGAGCTTTGACAAAGACAAGAACATCAAGCCAGAATGGCAGGCCTTTTTTGATATTAGCTATGAAGCCTTTAAGGCCTACCAAACGAGCAAAAACCCAAGCATAAGACTAGCTGAGGGCACAGAAACAACTTACATTGATTTTGGAAAAAACCGCTTATACTTAATGGATTTGAGAAAAGAAAAGAACATTCACAATGGAACAAATCCCCTACTCAGCAAAACCCATGAAGAAAATTTAACCTGCTCTATAAGATCACTACCGGATCATATTCAGAGCCTATTTATTCTTAGCCCTGTAGTACCAGTGAGAATCAACCCTACAACAGAAGAGGCGCTGGGTGATTTTTCACGCTTCTTATACGAGTGTCGTGGTAAAGCAAAAATAAAAATGAACTCCTCTGAACAATGGGGTTGGTTTTGGAAGTGTGTTTATGCCCTCTCAGGCGTTGGCGGTATAGCAGATCTCACGGATGATCTGGTAGACGGTCTAGCCTCCATCACTAACAGACCCTTTCTTATCAGGCTATTACAAGAAATGGCGATACTGCAGAAAGCCAAAGGCACAAAACTCGTCATTCTAAGCGGGGATATACATGTAGGAGGCGTATCGGAAATTTTTGTTAGAGACGGCAATCAGAAAACGATCATTTCCCAAATAGTAAGTAGCCCTATCGGCTATGAACCAATGAAAAAAATTGCCAAAGATAAAACAACCGAAGAAATAGAGTATGAGATCAAAATAAAAGCCAAAAACTCCAGTACAGAAGAGGATACAGTAAAAATTACGGCACGTAATATCTTCTACAGGTCAGATCGAAATTTTGCGATTTACAGGAACAGCGAAACATTGACAGAAGATAGAGTAGAATTCCATTTTGAAGGCCTGTCAGAACCAATTTTATCTCCTGTATCATTTTCTAAATAAAAGAAACCGACAGGATCAGCCTGGCTACAAATAGATAAAGAAACATCGTACTCTTTGCTCAACGTTCTATAGCGATGGAACATATCGTTGGTTAAATTTTTGAATACTGATTAATCTCACCAAGTTTCTCAAAGAGACTGCCTTTCATAGCAAAATCAACAAATTGTTCTTTCGAGATTATAAGTGCAAGAGCCTTTCCTCGTTGCCGACCGGGCAACAAGGCCCAAACAGCATTTTTTGTAAGTCGAGGATCCGCATCTATAGCATCCTCAAAGTCGAATAATATAGGAACTGACCTATCCACCCAAGATGCTGGAAAACATTCCTCAGGAAAAGAAACAAAATAAATACCTCTTTGTTTTGTACGATGAAACCCTTCCGCTCCTCTAACAAATCTTTTGTAATCAGTCTTACGCCGCGCACCATTAAGAACCCAAACCATTCTTTGATAGAAGCCTTCCCTTTTTTCAACCTCCTCAAGCTTGATATGTGAGTATTGGAACTCGATTACAAAACCATCTTCAGTACGAATATCTGCAATGTGTTTTTCACCAGTACCTTCATCTTGCAATATGGTTTCTTGCCAAGTCTCAGGAAAACGGTTTTTCCATTCTCGATGCCACTCGGTTTCATTTTCCCACCAAGGATCACAGTTTATTTTCCCTTTATGCGCCCAATGCCAGACTATAACATCACCGCAACGAGGGATCATCACAGCTCCGCACCCGGGGCACCTGCCTCTTAACTTTGGCTCAGGTTCTGTGCGTTTTCCATTAACTAGTGCGTATTTCATTTTAGTACTTATATTTTAGTAACTTTTATGCTTGCTTGCTTTCCATGTGTTGGTAATTCAACGGACCACGGATAGGGCACCTCATGCGATTGTTCGTATTGGTAAATTCTAGCTGACGGCAAATTTCTAGGATCATAATGACGTCCTAAATTAAAAACCACACTGTTTGGCGCAGCTACAATTAAATGCACCCTTGAGATACCTAACCCTTTCAGCTTAACAAGCAACTCAAAAAATTCTCTCCCCAACTCTTGCTGCTTAACCAAAGACCAATGACAAGAAGGATTACCATTCGGCAATTCCATATGAAGCATCGGAATAGACCCAAAACACCGCTCTATCGCCTCTAAGTCAACTCCATAAGAAACAGAAAGAGCGAGAACAACTTCATCAACGTCTGATGAAATATCATTTAAGCCCGTAATTTGAAAACGATCCCCATCGTCATCACCATTTAAAGAACGCCAGCTTTTTTGGTAACGATCCCAATCGAAAACGTCTATATCACCTTCATCATCTAAAAGCATACCTGTAAGAAAAGTGAACGGAACCGGCATTAACCCACCATAAACAATAGAAGTATCATTTGGGTCTGTATCCGCCATTCGTTGCCGGACATCACGATTAACATGGACAACCTCAGAAAGAGCAGTGTCTGGGTTTTCTACCTCATTGTCTTTATTTCTGATATCCATAGAAATAAGATGTCTACTCCCTTTATATTTTTTGAGAGAGCTACTTAGAGGAATACTAGGACTCACCCTTAAGCCACGCTGTTCAATGATAATGACTTTTCTTCTGTTGGCTTCTCGCATGTAATCACACACCGCGACAATTAAGCCAACTACAATGAGAAAAATGCCTACAAAAAAAGCTCCGAAAATTAAAAATTCAGGAGCATCAGAAAAAGAAAAGTTTAACTGAAATAGGTTGCTAACACTGGAAACACTAAAGCCAAGGACAAAACCACCGCCAATAGAAGCAATAACTAAGGATGCACCTAAACTAATCAGGCGCACAGGCAAAGATTTAACTCTAAAGACCCAATCAACGGCCCTCCGAAAAAAATAATCCCACTTGTTATCCTGATTAATGTTCATTATTTTAACGTATATTCACAATAAATTCACCACTACGGGCCACACACAGGCCATGCTTAACAATAAAGCATTCTATAGTATGACTACCTTTATACAGAGTAGATTCTTCTTTAACCAAACTCCCCCCTCGAGTCTTTGTGATATCAAAACCACCCCTCAAACCGTCAGCACGAGCCGCTTCATAACCTGTATTTACGACCTGCCAGTAGACATCAAAATCTCCTGTCACATTAGTCTCTGCTTTGAACTTCAATTTACAATTTTTTGAAAGTGCCCTGCTATCGCCTGAAAAACTATGCCATCTAAAGCCATTTCTAAAGTATTCGGCTTCAACAATTTTCACTTCTCCAATATTGTTCACACCCCATGGCGGCTCTTTTTTATGCCGGGGTTTCGTAATATTCCATATCTTACCAAATGCCCCTGAACTTTTGCGGTTTAGAGCTTCATTAATAACATGATTACCCATGCTTGAAGCCAGAGCCTCGCCGATCATCCTCTTGTCGACAGCCTCGGCAACAGAAGCAAAATCTTCTTTTGCTTTTTCCAGCCACTCATAAAATGCATCTTTTCTGTGCGGATATTTTGGATCAGGCCACTTATCGGCAAAATTTTCTTTAGGATCAGTAGGGTTTTCAATCCAAGGCACACACCCCCTATCTTCGATATGGTCTTCCATACGCGACAGAATGCCGTAGAGCGCTCCTGCAATTGTTGTATCTTGACCATAAGCACGAGCCGCCAAAGTCGTGATTATTATTGATATTGGCTTATCATCAGGATCACCATCATGAGTCATGTCTCTATGGCGCTTCAAAATCTGTATAGCAGATTGCAAAGGCGTTTTAACCCTGTAAACAGGTATATCTTCAGCTGCTGCAACACGTTCTTGTAAAGCCATTGCTTTACGTTTTTGATCAAAAACTGTTCTCATACATGACCGAAACCACTCAGCATAACCTTTGGGATTACTGTGCGGCCACTCAGGTGAGCATATCCGATAATTTTCGTGTTCCTCATCTGTGATAGATACGCCGTACTCCAACCATTCATTCCTAATTCCTTCACTGAGATATTTTGACTGACGGGAAGTTCCATCTGGAATCGCGGGTAAAATATCCATGTGAAAAGGATATTGAGGAGCGTGATCAAGCTCCCAACACCTTTTTTTTGAGTTAGGCTCCGCCAAATTCTGGCTTAACGTGAAATCTTTCAGCTCTTGGCCAAATAACTTTTTTAATTTTTCTTGTGTGATGTCTACTTTGTCGATGTTTACTTCACAGACCAAATCAATATCGTAATCATCCTCTTCTGAAATCGGGTTAATAATTGTACCCAACTGAAAAGACCCTTGCGTGTATGTTTCAGGTTCAAACTGAGCAAGCCGTGAATGCGGCCTTTCCAACCAATTAGCCATCAACTGATACTGAAACTCAATCCGCCGGAAAATTTCATTAGGCACCTCAAGACTCTTTGCAAGATCTTCGAGGAATTCTTCAGCTTCTTTTGTATACTGCCTGGCGCCATGCTCCCCCACTAAGCTCTGACTAACAAAGTTATGGGACATACGCAGTTCCTTTCATCTGGTGGCTGCCCAATGATGATGCATACAGTAATGCAACTATTGACTACTACGATCGTAGAAAAAAATAAATATGATTGAATATTATTGTACTAAGCAAAAAAGAACAAATCAAAAACATTTTTTATGAGATTACTGTTATCCACAGGCGAGAGGGATGCAACGGGAGAGCGCAGCATCTCCCTTGCCAAGATGTGTTGTACGAAAAAATCGTAGATTTTGTAGTACAACACACATCTTGCGGTCATTCTCAACTTTACTTACGGAAAATAACATCTCACTAAAGAATGCTCAGTTCTACGAAGTCAAACAAGAGCACCTAAACCGTTGTCTCTGTCATAAACACACCCAACGAACTCACGGCATATAAGCATTAAATTCTCTACTGCCCTACCACACTTGCCACATACATTATACAAAGCCGATACATCACCAATCTATCCATTTGCATCTCCCGTTTGCCGATGACTGCTCTTCGATCAATCGTAATCCTGACCACAAGGCAAACGGATGTTCCGTCAGGAACATGGGGTGGGTTCAGCGGCCAAATGCTGATCCGTAGCAACCATCGGGCGCGAAGGTTGAGAAGTATTTGGGGGCATAGACGTCAGTCTATTTTCTAGAACATGAAAAAGCCCCTGCACGAGATTGTTCGCGCAGGAGCTCTGGATAAATGGGTTTTATCTTTTATTGGCCGCCCTCTTGGTCTGTTGTTGGAAATACGTAGAAACCACCATCTATGATTTGCGTTCCGTATGGCTTGATGTAGATGCTGCCATCTCCGCGATCCCAGGCTACTCCGATTGTTTCAAAATCGGTACTTTTGCCGTGCCCGACTTTCTTGCGAGCGATATGGGTTGGACGATTTTTGTTATCGTTATTTTGTGTTTGTGTAGTCATTTTCAGCTCCTTTGCTGTTTTGTTTTAAACGGGCCGAACCATTCCGGCCTTGTGACATGTGACTGGCAGATAGGAGTATAGCCATGATCAAGTCATTTTGTGGGGGACCGGCTAGCCGCTCCCGAAAGTGTGCGCACTTTCGTTGGTAAGGCTGACGGGAAAAATTACTTGAACAGGGCGACCTGTCTGCCAGCGTGTCATCAATAAAGGCTGGAATATCTGATTGCGGTCCCGAAGATCAAAGCAGCCAGAGTAAAGGCCTGAAACACCACACCCAAATATCTAAAAAATCGAAGACATAAACGCAGTCGCCCAGTTCAGGGCATAAACGGCGTTACGATGAGACATCAATTTGAAGACGGAGAATGCGCCATGACACAACACAATCCAAAACTGAGCAAACAAAAAGTTGTTTACCCCATTCCCGATATAGAAGACTTCATAGATGCGGCAATGACCCTTCCCGATCAAGCACAAGCGATTAAGGTGGTTGAAGAACAGGCCGGGTTGGTATTCGACATGGCAACGCATGACGAGATTACTCAACTGGAAACAGATATTTCAGATACACAAGACGCGTATGAACTCTCACAAAAAACATTGGGAGAACAACATCGCCAACTTTCATTAACAACACCAACGGTCAAAGCTGCAGCAATTTTAAAAACGCAATCGGATCAGATTACACATAGTCCTCTTGTCAAAACTAAGGATATGGCCGTAGCTCTATTAAGCCTGCTACTGGGATGTGTTGTTGTCATTATGGGAGGCAGCAATGTTTATTCGATTATAATCGCATCCGGCACACCTGTCTTTTTGGAGAGCCCTCACCTGGCCATAATGCTATCAGGTCTTTTGCCAATCGGTAGTATTGCACTCAAGTTCTTTGCGCATTATCTGCCGCACGACAAAGCAAAAAAACGCTACACAATAACCGTATATCTCCTATCCGCATTGAGCTTGTTGGCCTGGGTTATCTTATTCGGCATCACATTCAAGTCGGCTGGATCAGGCATTGATTGGGATAGCTTCGATACTCAAAACATGTCCGGAACAAAGGATGAATTATTCACCGTTGTACAGTTACTGGCAGAGCTTCTTGTCGGTGCAACATTATTTATGGTGGCTGGAGATATTTTCTCAATGTATTCACCAACCACACTCTTGCCCAACCCCGTATATGAAGAGCACAGACAAAACCTGAACTCTTTACAAGTTGATCACACAAAGCTTGCAGACAGTTACAAAAACAAGCAAGGCCGGATCGGATCACTTAAGGCTGCAAGAAAAGCATATATCAATACACAGCTTGCTTTGTATATGCGTAAAGCAGCCTGCCTGCACGGCGCGTCTCTACCTAAACCCAACTCACAAAAGGAGAATAAAATGATGAAAGGATTACTGGTTAAAACACTTTTTGGGATCATTCTTTTGACAGGTTCAAGTCCTGAGGTCTATGCCAAACAAATGATCATGGGCATTTCACCGGTTCTTGAGCAGAAAACGTCCAAAGAGCAAACAAAATCGATATTACAATTCCTGACACGCAAAGTGCAGCCGGGCGAAGAGGTTTTGATTTTTGATGCCTGGAATATCCAGTCTCTTGGAACATTCGCAGTTCCAGATAAGGCTCTCTACAACAGTGAAAAAGCAAAATTACAAGCCAATCGAGCACTTGTTTCCAGACTTATGAGCATGGGAAAAGATGATCATTTACTCGTCAAGCAAACTGTAAAAGGTGCGATCAAGATGCCTCAGTTTCTGGAGTTTGTTAGCCTAAATTACGGACCGATCGAAGATATGGACATCCTGATATTCGGATCACCCATTTATACCGATCTGAAAACACCTCAAATGAGCATGACGGGCGGTAAGATCGCTGGCGATGGCCATTTCAAATCTTTACCCTCTGATACACCTTTCTCGATTATCGGAAAAGAAAGATTACTCGAAAACACCCGCATTCATTTGTTTATTCCCGATAAAAACTGGGCCATGAGTGAACACTACGCCTATTGGGTTAAAAGAATGTGGACCCTGTTCATAGAAGGCCAAGGTGGCGCTCTTTCTAGCTTTACAAGTGATGCGCAAACCTTCTGGAGACGCGCAGAAATGAGTGCTGGCGCCCTCCCCCATGATTTCAAGATCACGGACTCCAGTAAAATGGAAACACTTGTTGTAGCAAAGAAGTCAGATCAAACGCATTCCATTTATGAACGCAAACTGAGCAATAAGCGTGTCAGCAAAGATATTTTACGCATGGCAAAACAAGTTGAAATCGGTATCAGCTGGGACTGTAAAAACTGCGACCTTGATTTGTATGTTAAGCCTCACCAGAGCGCACAGGTTTTATATTTTGGCAGTCCAACATCGCCTGAAGGTGTCTTTCACAGAGACTTTGTACAAAGCCCAAAAACAGATGGAGGCTTTGAGACCATTACGTTCCAAGTTCCTGTAGATCTGAGCAACACCCTGATTGCTATCAACTGGTATGGCGGAAACTCACAGAGAAGACGCATAAGATCCCTACAAGGAGAAATCCGTTTGGCAATCGGCCAGGAAACATATGCCTTGCCGTTTAATATCCAGGCAAGACAAGGAAATCAGGGTCTTGGTCGGGAGTTAACCTTAAAAACAAGAAAAGCAGCAAACTCCCATTGGTTGATTATCTCACCAAAGGATATCTTAAAACTTTAACTTTTTCCTCCTCACCTTATAAGCCTGCCTTTGGAGAACAGGCAGGCTTTTTTCTTTTAAAAAGGATAAGCCATGAGACACCGTAAACAACACGCATCATCACTCATCAAGCAGCTTCTCGTCGTAACGTGCTGTATCTGGCTTTTTGTTCATCTGGAACCTGTCACCCCTGAAATATATTGGATCAGAATAATATGTGCTGTCATCGCTGCAGCAAACAGCTTCCAACTTACTCTGGCGTTTTTGGAGCTTCTACGCAATCTGCTTTTAAGGTGGTACGCTCTGAGACCAACTCAAAATTACGGGTCTGCACAATGGGCAAAAGAAAAAGAATTAAAGCGTGCAAAGCTTTTAAAAACGAATGGCCTTTTTCTTGGTGTGTCAGCCAATAGCGGGCGGCCACTATTTTTTGATGGAGAAACACACGGTTTGACACTCTCACCAGCAGGCGGCGGAAAAACAACCTGCTTTGTAATTCCAGCCCTTCTACATGAACGCGATATGTCCATGATTGTGCCAGACCTAAAAGGCACACTGGCGTGCGTTACAAAATACGCACGTGAAAAAAAACATAAGCAAAAAATATATTGTGTTAACCCAGCAAGACTTTATGAGGATCAACTGGGCACACCAGCGCGATACAACCCTTTGCAAATCCTGATTGATAGCTGGCAACAAGGAAACCACGAGGATCTCATTACGGATGCGCAGGCCATAGCTTTGCAGCTATTACAAGAACCACAACATGGTGGTGAAAATACGTTTTTTCGCAATGGCGGGCGTATGATTATTGTCTTTTGTATTATTTACCTGATTACCAGAGATGATGAAAAACCAGCGAATTTAAGCGATGTCCTTAAATTGCTGCGCAATGAAACCTTACTCAAAGAGGCTTTGCTGATCGCGTCATGTTCGGATTTTATAAAAGGTGATCTTGCCGATATAGCAAACGACCTGCTCGCAAAAACAGATCAGAGCGATAAAAGACAGTGGGAATCCTTTCGGGAAGGAGCGGTCCAAGCTCTATCAGCTTTTAGCTCAAGCGGGTGGCTGGCAGAAAGCACAAGTGATTGCGATTTTCGGTTTGCTGATTTGAAAAAGAAAAAGATTACAGTTTACCTGATAGCAGATCCCACGCGCATGAAGGTTTACGCCCCCTGGCTTGGTTTACTTGGATGGTGCGCCCTGACTGAACTTACGAGATGCCAGAGCAAAAAACAGGTACTGTTTCTTTTTGATGAAGCGGCAAACTTCCGTATTGAAGGTCTGATATCCAAACTTACGGAACTTAGAGGATATGGCTGCCGTGTCTGGTTTGCGCTCCAGTCTTTAGACGCTTTTGCAAAAACGTATGGCAGAGATGACTTACAAACACTACTGGAGCAATGCGAATGCCAGCAGTTTTTCGGAATACAATCACATAAAACAGCAGAATTCATCTCCCGCACCTTAGGTAATATGACGGTTAAAACAGATAATTATAATTTGGGGCACATGATCTATGATCCTGTTAATTTTAACATTGGAGAACACGCACGCCCTCTTCTTACGCCTGATGAAGTCAGGCAATTCCCTGACCAAATACTGTTGCTAAAAGGTCAACCACCCATCCATGCGATAACACGGAGTTATCATGAAGTTAGTCCGTGGAAAAGATGGGCAAGAATTGATCCGATGTACGGCAAGAAATTCAGAAGTAAAACCAAATTGACCCTTAGATACTAGAAAACAGACATGAAACAAGCACGCGTTATAAATTACAGTAGAATAAAAAGGCCACGGAGACGCTTTAAAGCAAGGCGTTTGCTTCTATCGTTTGTGAGCGCTCTAAAGATAGCCCTGATCAGCACCCCCTTCTTATTGGCCGCTTCTTTTATTTATGCCAATGGAACACCGCATATTCTCTGGGAATATGAATATTATGGCAGCCGTGAACACCCTCGTATTACATCTTGCACATATTTTGGAATTTATGGGATGCATAGTTTTTCAGCAAACGAGTGTCCGTTTATTGATTTCATACCTTTGGATTAAAACATAAGCTCAGCAACAGATTCAACTGCCACTGAGCTTAGTTAAAAGATGTTTCACTATGCAAAAGATTTAACAAACATACCCTATTGCCTTAAACGGCATTGGATTAATCAGCTTGGCAGCCAAATCCAGAATTTCCAAACGCGGTATAATTTTAGAAAAATTTTTGGGCCAGAGTTTCTTTGCATCCGATTGTATGTAGTTACCAAACCAGCGTCTGGATTCATCTTCGGTAAAAACATCATCAAATTCTGGCAAAACATATTTTTCACCTTCAAACGTTACTATTTCAGTACAGCACATATCCCGAAAGATATTGACGACTTCTTCGGCGAGACCTCGTCTTGATAAATCAAGATCAACAAAAGTATGCCATACCAAAACGTAATAGTTTTCAGTTATTAGACACTCTTTTGGGGCCAATATGATGGTTATGGTTTGCTTACACCCAAAGCAGCAGTAATGGTTTCTTGTCATGTTGCTCTCCCTTCTTGGTTTAAGGAAGAACTGCGCAGTTCTTGTTTGCCGGTCTTTACATTAAAGTAGTTATAGTTACGCCCATGCTTTCATAATAACCGTGGTAAAAGGTTTTATGGGTTTTTTTAACTTGACGTTTGGTTCTAAAAAGATTTCCACTAGAGGAAACACATTACGGAAATGAGGTGCTTGGATGCTCGGCAGTAACAGAAAAATAGCAATTTTGAAAAAAGTTTCCGAGCTCTGTAAAAACAAATCTCATCCTTTCTTTACGCAAGCTAATATTCGCAGAAGAGCACATGAAAAAGGCTGGCCTGAAAACCAGATGACCAAAAGTACGCTGTCCAAATATTTTGCAGATCCTGAAAAATCTTACGAAAATGTACCTCTGCTTTTTTATGATGTTATGCTGGATATGTTGAACGAAGAAGAAATTTCAATTCCCGTGTCGCATGAAGAAGACCGATTAAGCGCTGATGACTTCTCCATAGTTCTACCCATGTTTATGGACATTGGACCACATGATGAAAAAACCGCCAGAGGAAGCCTGCCTGGTGACTACTGGAGCTACATGCCTTCGATTGAACGCCCCGGCGCGATAATAAAGGCATTACTTAGAATCAGGGAGGAACGCAACGGAACCCTATCGGCAGAAGAATTATACTACTACCGGAAGCCTGGTTTTGTTGACTACGTTAAGCAAAAGAGTAAAGGAACAATAGCGTCTAAAGGCGACCATTGCTTAATGGTTTTAAATGACCCTTCATCCAAAGTTCCAAAAGTTTATATTCTCAGAACAACGGCTGGTACAAGCAATCAATGTATGAAGCTATCAGGCGGTACCATGATGGTGAGCTCCGATACGGAAGCGGTCAAAATCATGCAAAGAAAAATCATTTGTATACGTGCCAAAGAAGAAGTGCCAAACCGCAAGAAACACCTAATTGAGGAATGTGGCATGGGCATTCACACAAAGGACACAGACGACGAGATCATAAAAGGTTTATTCGAAGTGATAAAACCAAATCAGCAAGGATTGGGGTTTTATATATGAACACAGCAACTCAGGACTTCATCACTCACCATGCAGAAGCCGTAAAATGGGATTACATGACACCGCATGGCTGTCATTTTATTGAGAAGGAACTTGAAGAGCTTTTAGAAAATGAAGGCACACCAAGAGACAAACACGTTGAAAAAATTGAAGGCCGCATTCATGAGATCATAGAACGCTTAAAAACTGCCTGTGTTATTGATCCAACAAAACGCATAAATAGAAACTCTGTTGGGTTTGGCGCTACTGTGACTTATGAACAAAATGGCAGGCAATCGACCGTTACTCTTGTTGGCCATGATGAAGCTGCCCTTGATAAGAATAAAATCGATTGGGATTCAGGTCTTTCAAAAAGTTTTATATATCCCTACTACAGGGATAAAACGATCACTATCTTAAACGTCGAATATCCCGCTAACCCTGTAAAATCGAGAGAATACAAGAAGACTGGTTTTAGTTTCATAGGGTATGAGGACGGCATTTTTTCCTTTCATGCTAGTCAGGACGATAAATTCATTATCCTCGATTTTTTGAGAGATGTAAGTGAACGTTTATACAATCGATTTATAAATATTTTTGAGGATCATGATAAGACGATGCATCATTTTATAGATCATCTGACAGAACAAGATAACATTCAGAATGATGTTTTAACGTTGCATGAGCAAGAATTCTGGTACCTCATTCCTTATTTCAGGATGTCACATGATGATCATGAGCTGCGCACAGTCATCCCAAAAGACATTGTCAAAACTATATTTGAAGCGCTTAAAGAAGCTGAAGAGACAATTTTTATTCAACTTGAAAAAGAAAAAGTAACGTTAAAATTAAAAGAGGCATCAAAAGAGTTCGTAGAGTTTTATGCCACAGAAAGAGACATATACATCATGGCTCAATTTCTAAGATACGCTCGCGATGCTGACATGTACTATTACCAGGGTTCTGTGGATGTTGATATTGTAACGGAAGTCCTAAGAAGGCTAGAGGATAAGAAGATAGAAAACGGGATCCTGCGTCTTTCTTATGACGATGAATTTTACGATATCTACAGCATGTACAGAGTTCATAAGAATTTTGCTGGCCAGCGTTTTGACGGCACGGGCTATAGAAGAAATATTTTTTTGGAAACCCTCGAACGTATGCGACCAGCAGCGGAGATCTAGCAAGTTGTAGTTTCTAACCCAAATGCGAAAAACTAGTATTTCCAATGGTTAGACGGGAAAGATTTTTTGCGAATGGAAAAAAAACACTCTGTCTTGTTTCCCAGAAAGTTTCAATCTTAATGGTATGATGGAGGTAGATCAAAAGAGAATGATCACAAAAGAATCCACACTAAGTTAAGGAGCTTGTGGTGAAAGTAAACACATCAATTAATTCTCTGAAAGCGTTGTTTAAAGAGGTGTTGCATGCTTCCTGAAATATGCACCCCAGAAGAAGCAGCAAAATACTTACGCATTGACACGCGTGATGTGAAGAAGTTATGCAGAAATGGGGAGATAGAACATTTCAGGCCAACACCTAACAAAATACGAATCCCTCGTGACAAAATTGAGGAGTACAAAAATAGATGCCTAAAAAGAACAAAGGAATTAATATCCAATATAGGGAAGATCGGAACTGTTGGGAAATCAGGGAGTTTATCGGAGGAAAGCGTAAGCGACACGCAACTGGCTTTAGCTGCCGTAAGGATGCAGAAACAAAACTTGCAGAAATCCTCACCGAAAAAACAACAATAAGAAAAACGTCGTCAATTGGACAAATCCTGACCTACTATATAAAGGAGCACATACCGACTATATCTAGACCGGACGTTGCCCTTGCTAATCTTGAACGAATAATTCCTTTTTGGGCAAATATGAAACTTGAAGATATTCGCAAATCAAAATCATTGGAATATTACGAATACCGTAAGAGAGAATATACTCAGTGGCAAAAAATGTATGGCCAATCTGGCGATAAAGTTTTATCCAAGGCAAGCGTCAGAAGAGAATTAGAACAACTACAAGCCGCCATTACGTTTGCCTATAAACACAATATTATTGAAAGCAACCCCTTTATCTGGAAACCAGAAAAAAGTAAAAGCCGATCACGTTGGCTAACTCGCAAAGAAGCTGCCGCTTTGATTCGAGCAGCAAGACAAAGTGAGCAGGCGCAAGATTATCTTCCGCTTTTTATTCTAATAGGAATCTATACGGGTGCGAGGATGACGGCGATACTAAAGCTCAGATGGATTGATGTTGATCTGGATAACGGCATCATTGATTTCACAACAAACGACATTAGCGAAAAAAAGAAAGGCGCAAAGACCAGAATTCCGCCACGACTAATTAGACGGCTAAAAGCACATAAAAAACGGGGTGTGAAAATGGGATATGTCTTACATATTAATCAGAAACCTATTAAAAATCCCAAAAAGTCGTTTAAGACAGCATGCACAAAAGCAGGGTTAGAGGATGTTACGATTCATACGCTTAGACACACGTGCGCATCATGGCTTATTCAAAATAATGTATCGCCCGCTAAGATAGCCAAACATTTAGGCCATACATCCTCAAGAATGATTGAACAAACTTACGGCCATCTAAGCGAAACACATTTAGAAGAAATTATGGAGGTTTTCGGCTGATACTGCCCCAGATACTGCCCCAAAATAAGGGAGAGAACAATACAACACCTGCTAAACTATTGAAATATTTGGTGGGTGATGACGGGATCGAACCGCCGACCTCCTCGGTGTAAACGAGATGCTCTCCCAGCTGAGCTAATCACCCGCACCAAATAGATGGCATATTCCTAATCAGTTAATGAACAAAAATCAAGATGTTTTTTCTTTTGTTTTGATCATTCTTTGAAATACATATCGGCCGCACTATGACGTACGGCCGACATAAAAAATTAGTGCAATAAATTTAAGAATAAACTTACTTATTCACAGCTTCTTTAAGATCCTTACCAGCTTTGAATTTAGGCTGCTTAGACGCAGGAATCTTAATAGGCTCGCCAGTGCGTGGGTTACGACCAGTTGTTGCCGCACGTTGAGAAACTGAAAATGTTCCAAAACCTACGAGACGAACATCGTCACCAGCTTTCAAGCTGCTTTTGATGGCATCGATAACAGCGTCAACAGCAGATGCTGCTTTTTGTTTCGAAATGTCTGCTGATTCAGCAACTTTTGATACAAGGTCATTTTTGTTCACGGGAATCCCCTACGTGTTTGAGTCATAAACGAGATCATTCATAGAAACCATTTCTAGAAATGAACCGAAAAAACAAGGAATGCGCAAGAGCAAATGTCAGTGCGGGTTTCCAATCAATTTCGGTGATTCCTTTTTAAGCCTTTTTTTTAAAAGACTCAATGGTGAATCACGCTTTCTCCCTTGTTTTCTGCAGTTTTTGACGAAATTTGGTCTAATTCTTCATTTTTTATAGACTCTAGGGGCTTTGGCATACTCAAAAGAGCATGAGAAAGCACTTCATCAATGGTGCGAACAGGCACAATCTCAAGCATTTTGAGCACATTTTTGGGAATCTCTGCCAGATCTTTTTCATTATCAGCGGGAATCAGAACCTTTGTGATCCCGCCGCGCAGTGCTGCCAGAAGCTTTTCTTTCAATCCACCGATAGCGGTAACGTTACCGCGCAGATTAATCTCTCCGGTCATGGCGATATCACGACGAATTTCAATCCCCGTCAAAGCCGAAAGGATCGCCGTTACCATCGCCGCCCCCGCAGAGGGGCCATCCTTAGGTGTTGCACCTTCGGGAACGTGGACGTGAACCTGTCGTTCTTTCAGATCTTCATAATCCAGACCATATTGCGCCGCTCGTGATTTCGTCAACATTTCGGCAACCGTAATCGATTCCCGCATAACATCTTTCAAATTACCCGTTGTGGACACTTTGCAGTCTTTACCAGCCATGGTCACAGCCTCAATAGACAGCAAGTCACCACCACTTTCGGTATAGGCAAGCCCATTCACAACACCAATGCGGTTATGCTCCTCAATCTCGCCATAGCGATATTTCTTAACACCGGCAAATTTTTCAAGACTACGCGGCGTGATGGATACTTTTTCGCGCCCCTTCATCAAGATTTCTTTAATCGCCTTACGGCACAGATTGGCCAACTCGCGCTCTAAATTACGAACGCCCGCCTCTCTCGTGTAATAGCGGATAAGCTCACGAATGGCATTGTCGCTAATCGTGAATTCTTTTTTCCGCAGACCCGCCGCCTTCACTTGTTTTTGAAGCAAGTGACGCTTGGCGATTTGCACCTTTTCATCTTCGGTATAACCGGAAATACGAATGATCTCCATACGATCCAACAGCGGCCTTGGCATGTTCGATATATTATTTGCCGTACAAACGAACATCACATCAGACAAATCATAATCCAACTCAAGATAGTGATCCTGGAACTTTTCATTTTGCTCAGGGTCAAGAACCTCAAGCAAGGCGGAGCTAGGGTCGCCGCGCCAGTCAGAGCCGAGCTTGTCAATTTCATCAAACAAGAAAAGCGGGTTAATCGTTCCGGCCTTTTTCATGCCTTGTATGACTTTACCGGGCATCGCACCGATATAGGTACGTCTGTGACCGCGAATTTCGCTTTCATCTCTGACGCCGCCCAAAGACATGCGTACAAAGTTTCTGTTGGTTGCGCGTGCGATGGATTGACCAAGTGAGGTTTTACCAACACCCGGCGGCCCCGCAAGACATAAAATCGGCCCCTTCACTTTATTGGTACGCTGCTGCACAGCGAGATATTCCAATATCCGTTCCTTGACCTTGTCCAAACCAAAATGATCCTTATCCAGAACCGACTTGGCCGTTTTGATATCCTTCTTAACGCGAGAGCGTTTTTTCCACGGCACATTGATGATCCAATCCAGATAATTCCGTACCACCGTGGCTTCGGCGGACATCGGGCTCATCTGGCGGAGTTTTTTCATCTCCGCTTTGGCGCGCTCTTGTGCCTCTTTGGGCATGTTGGCTTTTTCAATTCTATCGTCAAGCTCGCCCATTTCATCAAGGCCGCCCTCGCCTAATTCTTTTTGAATGGCTTTCATTTGCTCATTCAAATAATATTCGCGTTGAGTTTTTTCCATCTGGCGTTTGACGCGGCTGCGCACGCGCTTCTCAACTTGAAGCACGCCAATCTCGCCTTCCATGAAGCTGTAAATCTTTTCCAGACGCTCCGCGGTGGTTTCAAGCTCCAGCAATTCCTGCTTTTGGTCGATTTTCAATGCAAGGTGCGATGCCACAGTATCGGACAGCTTTGACACTTCATCAATTTGATTGATGGAAACGATAACTTCGGGTGGAATCTTTTTATTCAATTTCACATATTGTTCAAACTGAGACACAACAGTGCGCGACAAGGCTTCCAGCTCATCATCTTGTACAGATGTATCAAGGATCGGAATGGCGTTGGCCTCCAGATAGCCGTTTTCTTCCGTCATATCGCTCAGGCGAACGCGTTCGCCCCCCTCAACCAGCACCTTAACCGTGCCATCGGGCAGTTTTAACAACTGTAATATCGTACCAATCGTACCAACGGAATATAAATCCTGCGCGGTTGGGTCATCTTCTGTCGGTGTTTTTTGCGTCACCAGAATGATCTGCTTATCGGAGTGCATCACATGTTCCAGCGCCTGCACTGATTTTTCTCGCCCTACGAACAGGGGCACGATCATATGTGGAAATACCACAATATCGCGCAATGGCAGCACCGCAAAAGACGTGTTTTCGTTGTCTAACATGTCGTGAAATCCTTTTTATAGCTTGCTTATATTATGCCCTGAAAACGCGGTATCTTAAAGCCTTTTCATTGTTTTCTTCTCAAAATAAAAAAATGCCCTGCACCGTCATTCACCACTGCAGAGCATTTATCATTATACGTATGAATTATTTATTTTTTCTTAGCACCGTCTTCAGCCGGCACAGGTTTTGAAGCCACAACATGGTCAATCAAACCCCATTTCTTGGCTTCTTCCGCGCTCATGAAATTATCGCGATCCATCGCATCTTCAACGGTTTTCAGTTTTTGGCCAGTATGTTTGACATAGGCCTCGTTCAACGCTCTGCGCAAACGTATGATTTCTTTTGCCTGAATTTCAATATCAGATGCCTGCCCACGTGCACCGCCTGATGGCTGGTGAATCATGATACGAGAGCTTGGCAAGGAATAACGCATGCCCGGCTCACCCGCCATAAGCAAGAAAGAGCCCATAGACGCTGCCTGCCCGATACAGACCGTAGAGACCTTAGGGCGGATATATTGCATCGTGTCATACATCGCCAAACCAGAGGTCACGACACCGCCCGGAGAGTTGATATAAAATGAAATTTCTTTATTCGGATTTTCCGATTCCAAAAACAGCAACTGTGCACAGATCAACGCAGAAACGTAATCATTCACCTCACCTGTCAAAAAGATAATCCGCTCTTTCAAAAGGCGTGAATAAATATCAAAGGCACGTTCGCCTCTGTTTGTTTGCTCAATAACGGTGGGCACGAGGTGGTTCATATAAGTATCGAGGGGATCACGTTCAGTCATATTTTCGCTGCTTCTTTTTGATTAAAGTAAGTATTACATAGGCGACTCATTCATGCACGAACGCACGAGTCAAAACAAACCGTACCACACGGTACGGCTTGTTCAAGACGTTTGTATAAATATTTTCTATTCTATTAAGACGCTTTTTTCTTCGCAGGCGCTTTTTTAGCCGGAGCTTTTTTAGCCTTAGGCTTTTCATCCTTTGATTTTTCGTCTTTTTTATCGCCGGTTTCTTTTTTCGCCGCTGCCTTTTTCTTGGCGGGCTTTTTCTTTGGCGTAAGATCTTCTTCGGCTGTCAATTCTTCGACTGTTACGTCCTTGTCCTTAACATCAGCAAGCTCAATAATGAAATCAACGACCTTGTCTTCATATAAAGGAGCACGCAAAGATTCCAGCGCATCACGATTCTTGGCGAAGTAATCAAACACTTCTTTTTCCTGACCGGGATATTTTTGCGCTTCGGTAATAACCGCTTTTTGCAATTCCGCATCAGCAATTTGAATGTTGTTCTCTTTACCAATTTCCGCAAGAACCAACCCAAGGCGCACGCGGCGCTCGGCGATGTCTTGCAATTCGCTTTTCTCATCTTCGCTCGGCTCTTCTTTAACGCCGCGCTGTTGATTGTCCATTTTCACTTGATTCATAATGTTATCAAATTCCAACGCCTTCATGCCTTGTGGAATGTCAAAGTCATGTGCTTCATCCAACTGATCCAGCAAGTCCTTTTTCAATCTTAGACGGCTATGCGCGTTAAATTCTTGATTGCTTTGGTCTTCAACGGCCTTACGCAACGCCTTTACATCGTCCATACCCAAAGATTGTGCGAATTCGTCATCAATCTTTGCCTGAACAGTTTCGTGGATTGCGTGGATGGTCACATCAAAGATTGCATCGCGCCCGGCAAGCTCTGCCGCGCCATATTCTTCAGGGAAAGCAACCTTAACTTCGACATCGTCACCGGCTTTTTTGCCGATCAACTGATCTTCAAAGCCCGGAATAAACTGGCCTGCACCAAGCTCAAGGTGGTGACCTTCAGCGGCCATGCCCGGATGTTCAACATTATCGTCCGCAGTGCGGCCTTTGAAATCCATGACGACTGTATCACCTGATTTTGTTGCGCGCTTGCCTTCAATCGGCTTCGTGCTCTTACGCATTGCCGCGATACGCTCCAATGATTCATCAATAGCTTTATCATCGGCCTTAGCAACCAAACGCGTTAGTTTAAAGCCCTTATAATCTTTCACTTTTATTTTTGGCAAAACTTCAATCGCCATTGTAAAAACAAGGTCTTTGCCTTCATCAAAGGATGTCACTTCAATCTTTGGCTGTAATGCGGGTGTGATGTCTTGCTCTTCCAACGCTTTTTGTGATGTTTCATTCACAGCGGATTCCAAAACTTCGCCCATAACGGCCTTGCCGTATTTTTGTTTCATCAACGCAAGAGGCACTTTTCCGGGACGAAAGCCGGGCATTTTGATTGTTTTGCTAACTTCGTTAAGTCTTACATCGACGCGCTTGGCGATTTCGCCAGCATCGACTGTAATTTCCAACTCGTGATTTAAACCATCTTGCTTAAGTTGCTTTACTTGCATTGCTCTTATCTTCTCTTTGTTACGTCATCATTATTGTCACGATATTTAATGTAAAAAAAAAGCCGTTTCGCGCGGCTTTTTAATTTTAATGGTGCGGGTGAAGGGACTTGAACCCCCACGTCCGATGGACACCAGAACCTAAATCTGGCGCGTCTACCAATTTCGCCACACCCGCACAGGTGCGTAAACGCGTTCTCACGCGAACTTGATTGCGGCTTTTTACCCTACTTTTTTCACGATTCCAAGTATTTCTTTTAAAACATTCATAATATTTTCGGCAATATCCAATGCAACCAGTCCAATACCTATGATTTCAGGGGCGTTCAACCACTGTTTCAGCCCCTCTTTAAACCACAAACAACGCCTTTGAGACCGCGTGTGCAATGGATTATAAGTCGCGCCTGTTATCACACGGGACACTTTAAGGACGAAGCGCGGGGGCTTCAAATCAAATATGATGCATATTTTAAAGGGGGAAAATGGGGCAACCGACGGGACTTGAACCCTTTTCGCTGTGCGAAAACTTTTTAAAAGACGCGGGTGGGCTGCATATCAAATGCAGCAGCCATTTTAAAGATAACTTACTCTAGGGGGAAAATGGGGCGACCGACGGGACTTGAACCCGCGACGTCTCGGATCACAACCGAGTGTTCTACCAACTGAACTACGACCGCCACAAAATTGAGTATCAATGTCTATAATATATAAGATCAGAAGGTCAAGGGTATAATCACATAATCGCGCGAGAATTCTCTTATCAATCATTCTTGTCGGAATGCTTTCTCCATGCTAAAACTGGCACATCGCTTTCCAAGATAAGGGTTTTTTCGTGAGCAAATACAAACTTTCCTTTAAGTCCCCAGCCGATATTTTAAAATATGTTGACGATCAGGGCGTGCAGTTTATTGATTTTAATTTCACGGATATCCGCGGAAAATGGCACCATACCGCCCAACATATCAGCACCTTTGACAAAAGCTTGATTGAAGGCGGCATTACCTTTGACGGATCATCTATCGCCGGATGGCAGGACATACACCAATCGGACATGTTGCTCAAACCCGACATTAGCCGCGTGACCTATGACCCGTTTGCCGCGCAAAAAACCATAAAGGTCTTTTGTGATGTTTATGACCCGACAACGAACGCGCCCTACCCGCTTGACCCGCGATCTGTTGCGAAAGCCGCGCAGAATTACCTGAAAAAGTCAGGCCTTGGCGATACTACTTATTTCGGGCCGGAGCCTGAATTCTTTATTTTTGATGACGTTAAGGTCACAACCGAATCCAACACCGTGTCCTATCAACTGGACGGTGAAGAAGGCCCTTATAACAAGGGGCGCGACTATCCCACGGGCAATATGGGGCATCGCCCCGCTGTCAAGGGTGGCTACTTCCCCGAAAGCCCCGTGGATAGCCTGTCCGATATTCGCGCAGAAATGCTCAGCGTTGTTGAGAGCATGGGCGTGAGCGTTGAAAAACATCACCATGAGGTTGCCCCAAGCCAGTGCGAACTCGGTATTAAATTTGCCTCTTTATTAGAATCCGCCGATAACGTGCAGCTCTATAAACATGCCGTTCATAACGTCGCGCACAGCTATGGCAAGACGGCGACCTTCATGCCCAAGCCGATCAATGGCGATAACGGGTCAGGCATGCATGTACATCAATCCATCTGGAAATCGGGTAAGCCGGTATTTTCAGGTAAGCAATATGCGGATTTATCGGAAGATGCGCTTTACTATATTGGGGGTATTTTAAAACATGCCCGCGCATTGAACGCCTTTACCAACCCGACGACAAACAGTTACAAACGCCTCATTCCGGGTTTTGAAGCGCCCGTCTTGCTCGCCTATTCCGCGCGCAACAGATCTGCCGCATGCCGCATCCCTTACGCGAACAGCCCGTCAGGTCGCCGTATCGAAGTGCGCTTCCCCGATCCGCTCTCCAACCCATATTTTGCATTTTCGGCTCTGTTGATGGCCGGTCTTGATGGTATTGAGAACAAAATCCACCCGGGCAATGCCATGGATAAGAATCTTTACACCTTACCCAAAGAGGAAAGCGATGCGATCCCGCATGTCTGTAGCTCTCTGCGTCAGGCTTTGGATGCACTTCAGGGCGATCACGAATTTCTATTGAAAGGTGACGTATTCACCAAGCCGTTGATCGATTCCTTTATCGCACTCAAAACCGCAGAGATAGAGCGCTATGAAACGACCACGCACCCTGTGGAAGTTGATATGTATTATTCAGGATAAGAAATAAGACGCAGACTCTTCGTCGACAAGAATCGGCTGGCTGTTTATTTTTAAAATGAACCCCAGCCGTTCAATAACCTCAACAATCAGTCTCTTTCCAAAAATGCGCCAACCATCGGCTTAAACTCAGCAAGCATAAGCTTGTAGTTCTGGCTGTTATCCGCCCATGTCGCGAAAGATTCATTCCGTGACGGTGTTAGCAGCATGATGAAATAATAGTAATTCCCGCCAACCAGTACCGTGAACCAAAACTCGTATTCGCTTAAGTTATCGGCACTATCAATACCCTTGTAAACTTCGGTCAGGCCGAAATCGATATTATCGGCATATTTGAAATCGTAATTTTCTTTCAATTTTTCACCAACCAACATCCCTTCGGATTCGATTTTCTTCTTATAATCGTTAATCTCCTCGACCAACGTATTCTTCACAGCCGACGATACCACCGTAACATCAAGCTTCCCTTCCGTCGTACTGGAGGCAACCGATCCTGCGGGGCCTGCGACCTCTTTCATGTTCAACAACGTCACATCAAGACGGTCAACATTACGAACGGGCTTTGCGTATACTCTCCAGTTCGGGGGGTATTTAAATTCTGCAATATCAAGGAAACGATAAGACACCATAGAATCAAAGACGCGCTCTTTTTTATTTGTCAAATTGAAGGAGGATAATACCATAGCCTGCATCACGGCTTGTTCTTGAATGTAATGAATGGGCACATAATATTTGACCATAATCACCTTCGCACCATTAATCATCACAAGCGTCCTGAGGTAATAAGAATAATCTTTTTCCATCACCACCATCAGGGATTCAACTTTATCGACGTTATGTGTGATAAACCCTTCGGTCGTATAACCCGATTCCAGAATATAACGGATATACCATTGCTCGGCAGTCAGGTTCCCCTCCATGTTCAAGCCTTGAACTTCAATGCGGCTACGCCCTGCAATGGTCGGCTTACCAAGGAAAGAGTTCAACTCAAGAAACAGCTTCTCACTCAAAACAGAGTTACTGGAACTTCTATCAACGCCATCTTCCCATGTTTTATCAATGCGCATGCTATAGGCGAGGGATTCGTCGCCATATGGCTCTTTCTCAACAGGCTTCGTAACCTCAAGAAATTCTTCATCCGTCAGCAGTTTGAGTTTAGGCATCGGCTTTTTAAACCGCTCAAAAATATCCTGCGACCTCCCCTGTGCGTTTGCCTGAGAAGGCAATAATCCGAAAAAGATAGCGCTAAAAAGGAGTAGAAAATTCAAAAATACCAATCTTCTTGTATGCATAATGCCCCTTGCTTTATAAAAATAATATGTTCGATATGCGCGGAAATCGAGATGTAATATAGTACCCCCCATTTGGGGAGGGAAACAAGTTTTGTTTGTCTTTTTTCCAAAAACATATTGATTCTATAGGTGCATAACATTAAGGATTATGCGCGTTCCGTATTTATTTTGGCTCGAAAAAGGATTATCATTCCCCATGTCCGATTATGATGAAACCTCCATTGAAGTTCTCGAAGGGCTTGAGCCCGTTAGAATGCGCCCCGGTATGTATATCGGCGGCACGGATGAGCGCGCCTATCACCACCTTGTTGGTGAAATCATTGATAACTCAATGGATGAAGCCGTCGCGGGATATGCTGACTGGATCGAATTTGCCCTCGATAAAGGCAATATCGTCACCATTCGCGATAACGGGCGCGGTATTCCGGTAAAGCCCCACAAAAAATTCCCCGATAAATCCGCGCTGGAAGTCATTATGACGATGCTCCATGCCGGCGGTAAATTCGATAACAAAGCCTATCAAACATCAGGCGGACTTCACGGTGTTGGTATTTCCGTGGTCAACGCCCTGTCCGATGATATGTGGGTTGAGGTTGCGCGCGATAAACAGCTCTATAAACAAAGCTTCTCACGCGGCATCCCTGTTACAAAGCTTGAGGAACTCGGCCCTGTTCATAACCGCAGAGGCACAACCGTTTGTTTCCACCCTGATCCCGAAATATTCGGCGATAAGATCGGTTTTAAACCCGCATGGTTATTTCAGATTCTGCGCTCTAAGGCGTTTTTATTCTCTGGCGTTGAAATCCGCTGGAAATGCGACCCCGACCTGATCAAGCCCGAAAGCAAAATCCCGCCTGAGGCCGTATTCAAATTCCCGAACGGATTACTGGATTACCTCGAAGCCACATTAAAGGACAAACCAACCGTTGCTGTGAACGCTTTTCATGGCAATGTGAAACTGCCCGATGATGCAGGGCGCGTTGAGTTTGCTGTGCAGTGGTTGGAACATGGCGATGGTTTTATACATTCCTATTGTAACACTGTGCCAACACCATCTGGCGGAACCCATGAAACCGGCCTGCGCAACGCGCTGTCCAAGGGTTTGCGCTCTTATGGTGATATGACAGGCCAAAAGAAAACCTCTTTGATTACAGCCGATGACATCATGTCCGGCGCGACGGTGTTATTATCCGTCTTCATTACAAACCCGCAATTCCAAGGGCAAACCAAAGAAAGATTGGTCAATAACGAAGTATCAAAACTGGTTGATACCGCCGTTAAAGATTATTTCGACCTCTGGCTTTCAAAAGACCCGACATCCAGCACAAAGCTGCTCAATGCCATCGTCGATAAGGCCGAAGACCGCCTAAGACGTAAGGAAGACCGCGCAACAGCACGTAAAAGTGCCACACGTAAATTGCGCCTGCCCGGTAAATTGGCAGATTGTAGCCGCACCGATGCTAACGACACCGAATTGTTCATCGTTGAGGGTGACAGTGCGGGCGGCTCTGCAAAACAGGGGCGCAACCGTGAAACGCAGGCGATTTTGCCTTTGCGCGGAAAAATCCTGAACGTGGTGAGTGCGTCTAAGGACAAGATTCGCGCCAATCAGGAAATTCAGGATCTCATCCAAGCGCTGGGCTGCGGCTCCGGGGCGGACTTTGATCTTGAAAAGCTCCGCTATGAGCGCGTAATCATTATGACCGATGCGGATGTTGATGGCGCGCATATTGCGGCCTTGCTGGTCACATTCTTCTATACCCAAATGAAAAACCTGATTGAAACAGGTCACCTCTTTATCGCGCAACCGCCACTATACAGGCTGGTCAGCGGTACATTAAGCGCCTATGCCCGTGATGATGAGCATAAAGAAGAGCTTATGCAAACCACCTTTAAGGGAAAAACCAAAGTCGATGTCAGTCGCTTTAAGGGTCTCGGTGAAATGCCCGCCGCGCAGCTCAAAGAAACAACAATGAATCCGAAATCACGCGTGTTACTGCGCGTAACCCTGCCCGATGCGATGGCCGCCCTTGGGATCAATCCTGATGAAATCACGGATGAGGACGATATTTTACCAACAAATACCGACGACGTTGATGATTTGGTGAAACGGCTTATGGGTAAAGATGCCGAAGCGCGCTATCGTTTCATCCAAGACAATGCCGAATTTGTCGAAGATATTGACGTGTGATAGTCCGAAACAAACCATGAGACAGATCGTACTTATTTTCCTTGCCCTGTGTTCTGTTGCCGTCATCGGTGGCATGTCCTATGCGTATTTTGTATACATCCCCCAAAAGGTCGAAGAGAAAATAATCGGAAGCTTTAACCGCTTTGGGTTTGAAAAACTGGCCTATGGCACACTGACACATAAACGCGGGCAGATCATCCTGTCTGATATTGCCCTTGATAGCGATAAATTCAGCACCATCGAACAAATGAACATTCAGTTTTCTTTGTTTAAATTCCTGATTGATCCGTATTCCGCGCAAAACATCACCGTCCACGGGCTAAAGCTCACGGGCGAGCTCTCTGATAATCTCGACATCCGTATTGCGGGCTGGGAAAACAGCAAAGAAATTATCCAGAACCTTCAAAACTTCCCCGCAGGAACGATCACCTTTGATGATGCTTCTATTGATTTATTGACCGACGATTTTGGCGGCATCAACGTCAAATATAATGCGCTGGTCGACATGGAAAAAACAGGCGGCATTCGGTTCAAGGCCAATGTCACGAGCACACAAAGAAAGCTGGCCTTTTCTGCCAAAATTGATGGCAAAATGAGCCCCGACAGCACCATATCCCTTGATGCGGATGCCAGTGACATCACAATAGCACTACCACAATTCAATGTACGGCGCGGCGTGGGAAAACTGCACACGCAATACGCCATAAACGGCGAGCATCCGGCTCTGGCCATTACTGGGGATTTGCAAATCGCCTCCCTAAATTGGCACGCCCTGCCCTTGCGCAATATTCACGCGATCATAGAGCGCAAAGCCGCCGATGATTACACCATTGATATGGATGGCACGACCTTTGGCAGAAAAGCCATTAAATGGAAAACGTCCCTGAAACCCGATAACAACACCATTCTGTCAGAAACATTGATTACGCCCGAGCGCATAAGCGATCTTCGGGATTTCTTGAAAGAGCAAACAAAACTCACATTAAAGGCCGATATCCCCGAATCTTTCCTCCATCTGGCGCAGCCCGTCCTCACGATAAAAAACACACTCAGCGCGGCGCCCTTCAAAACCGAAGGCGTGTTAAAACTCACCCTAAAAAAACCTGACCTGCATTTAACGGCTGATTACAGATCAGATGCAAAATCAGACAATATCCTTGGCACCATAAAACTGGATAAAACCACGATTAAACCCTCTATCGCCGAAGATCAGGATAAAACCTATTTCGATGTGTCCTCATTCGGGGAATTCACCCTTAAGAATTACGCCACCGCGCCGCAAGTGGACTGGTTTATTCATACCGACATTCTAAACGGCATGCTCGACTTTGATGCTTTGGCGATCAAAGGTATTCACGGCTCTGTTTTTGTCGGGGGTAATAAGCAGAAGAAACCCACGACAAAAACCCTGCCCTTTACGCTGCCGCTTAAATCCGGCATCGCGCAACGCGGAACGCTGGACATCAATTTAAATGATGCGGACAAACCGATATTAAACGCATTGCGCCTTAAAATATATAACGGCGAAATTCTAACAGATTTCCCGATTATCAAAGATGGAAAGATCGAAAAGAAAAACAAGCTGACGCTCACAGATATCAATATTTCAAAATTGATTCACGATGCCGGTTTTAACAATATTGATGTCAGCGGCGTTGTCGGCGGTATTATTCCGTTTGAGGCAAAAGACGGCGGCATCCATGTTAATGGCGGCATCTTACAAAGCCAAAATACGGGCGTTCTGAAACTACCCGATGATATCATTATGGGGCTTTTCCCCGGCAACACGCCTAAAATGATTGCCATTCGCGCCGCGTTGCAGAATTATCACTATGAATATTTTGAGGTGCGTTTTGACGGTGATTTGAATGACCGCGTCATGATGACCTTGAATTCCAGAGGGATAAACCCTGATCTGAAAACCAAAGACCCTGTGGATTTAAACCTTCAGATCGAAACACAGATATCTCTTCTATTTCAAAATCTTATGAAAAAACCTTAAGATTATGGGTAATCGCAATAATCATAAGACACTGTAACGAATGATTTTTCGCCCGCCTTCATCGTAAAGCGGTATTCCTTATCCTCGATCACCAATGAATGATACATCGGCAGCACACCTTTTTTGGTTTCGCTCTGACCGTCTTTGACATCAAAAAGCAGCTCCACAGGCTTACCGGGGTCAAACCACGCCTCTTTTTTGCCTAGCGAATTTTGCGCAGATGTCCCTTTCCCCGTCACCACGATAACACTCTTGGGTAACGATACCTTACTGCTGGGGCCTTGATAAACGGGCGTATTCACAATGAATCGCTTCGTTTCGGAGTTGCTGCAATTTTGCGGCGGGCGCGCAGAAAGAATTACAGACTTTAAGCGCTCCGCATCCACGCCCTGATCAATCTGCTGACGCACCAGTGACACCAAATCCTTCATCGTGCCATCGCTTAACAATTCATCGTAATTGGTGCGTATCTGCTCCAACCGAACCGTTGCGGTTTGCGCCTCTGCGCGCATTTTGGTCATGTCGGCCTGAACGCGGTCGCGCTCTTCCTCAATATTGATCTTATCTTGCTGCAAGATATACATATCCTGCTTTGATCGCAGACCACCAACCCAAAACCCCGCACCAAAAATACCACCAAACACAAATATGAAAGTCAGCATATTACCGACGCGGCGCGCGGAACGTTGTCTGTATCGATCATTTGGATTGTAAGATGAAATGCTCATGACTGGGTTATATTGTTTCTATGATAGACCATAATAATACTTCGCAATGAAAATATACGTAATCCAGATCACAACGACAAGGGGCAGACCCGCTTTAATAAAGTCACGGAACTTATATTGCCCCGGCCCCATCACCAGAAGATTAGTCTGATAGCCGATTGGCGAAGCAAAAGAACAGTTGGCTGCAAACACGACTGTGACCGCAAAAATAAAGGATAAATCATACGGGACATCAGACACCGCCTCAATATTATTGGCGATGTTCAACGCAATCGGCGTAAACAAAATCGCGCAGGCATTATTGGTCAACAGGTTGGTTGTGATGGCCACAATGATAAACAACAATGCAGCAATCAGTAACGGCGAATCTGAGAACGGTGCGGACAGAATCATATTGGCGATGAAATCAGCACCACCGGTCACTTGAAGCGCCGCACCCAACGCCAGCATAGAGCCGACCAAAAGGAAGATTTTACGATCAATCGCCCGCGTGGCCTGACGAATATTCAAACACCCTGTCCAAATCATCGCCACAGCGCCCGCAAAGGCCGCCGCAGGAATAGACAGCAAGCTCAACGCCGCACTGCCGATTGTTGCCATGAATATCAAGAGTGCTATCGGCGCTTTACCGGGGACAGGCAGATCTTTTTTCGAGCCTGACAGCACGATAAAGTCAGGGTTACGTCTTAGGTTGTTGATACGGCTATGCTTGCCCGTGACCAACAACACATCGCCAGCCTCCAGACGAATACGCCCCAAACGTCTACGCACAACGCGCGCGCGGCGTTGAATACCCAAGACAATCACACCAAAACGCTTATGGAAACTAACATGATCAATCGACATATCAACCATACGCGAGGCGGGCGTTATCATAACCTTCGCAAGAACGCGGGTTTCCGTTTGCTCCAGCACAGAAACATCAGACTCATCGCCCTCCTTATCCGCGCCGCCTTCGATGATTTCGGCCTGTTCTTCGGAGAGCAAGAACCCGGGATATTTCGTCAACAAATTGCCTAGAGCCTGCGTTGTCGCCGCCACAATTAAGATATCACCGCTATGGATGGCATGCCCTGAGAAAGGCGGCAAAATCAAATGCCCGCCGCGTTGTATCAATTTAACATTCATATCCCTCAATGAGGCAAACTTGCCGTCTTCGGCTTTCTCACCAATCAACTTACTGTCATCGGCGATATCAAGCTCGGCCACATATTCAGTTTCCGTCCCCACCAACTCATCCTTAATCGAGGCGCGGTTGGGCAACGTACGCGGCAAAACCAACATAACGTACACAAAGCCAACCCCCGCAAGAATCGATCCGGGTATGAAGAAATCAAAGAACCCCAAAGGCGCATAGCCAAGCTCCACCATCGTGCTCGAGACAAGCAAGTTGGTCGAAGACCCGACCAAGGTTGTCATGCCGCCCAAAATCGCCACAAAACTAAGCGGCATCATAATACGGCTGGCTGGTGTTTGGGAGGCGTTGAGCAAAGATTGGATAATCGGAATCGCGATAATGACGAGCGGCGTATTATTCATAAACGCACTCAAAACCATCACAAAGACCAAAATCAAGATCACCGAAATCCACGCAAGACGCTGGCTCTTAAACACCAACAAATTGGTTAAGAAGCGCAAAGAATCCGTATGGATTAACCCTTGCCCCATCACAAGCAATGCCAAGACGGCAATCAAGGACGGGTTGGCAAAACCGGACAAAATAGTATCGGGATCTAAGAGGTTTTGACCGGCATCATCCGTGATTGAAAAAATCTGACCGTACAAAAGCAAAACCGTCATTAAAATGACGCTTGTGACCTCTAGTGGTGCTTTCTCCCGAACGAACGCAAATACCGCGCCTGCCGTCAGGAAGAGCATGAACCACATATGGAAAATCGGATCGATTACAAAACCCAAAATGATTCCTTTTATCTATTTCGTTATTTTATCTAGGGGGGGATCATACTATAGATCGGGAATAAGAAAAACCGTCAAAAGATAAGTTATTCGCTACCACCACCAAGTTGCACGCCTGATGTCTGGAATTCCCCAAGGTTTTTAAACCCAACGCGCAAGAAAAGCTCCGTCCCGCTATCGCCCGAGGCATCATCGGTTAGCGTTCTTGCACCGACCACAGACCATGAAATACATTCCCCGAGGTAATCCACACCGATATTGGCCTGTCGCAAGCCCGGATCATCGCCCAAATCATGACGCGCTGCGCCGAAAATACGCCATTTATCATTGATATAATAGGACGCGGCATTATTGATCTGTTCGCGCGTTTCGTCATCACCGCTTCCCTCAACCGCTTTCGCAAACAGATAATTGGTCGAGAGCGTTAAATTCGCAATCTTCATGCTGGCGTCAACTTCGTGGCGTTGCGGTGACAAATTATCGTTATCAAGCTGGAAACGGTAATCGAGTGTGTAATCATCCTGATAATTCGTTTTCAATTCCCCCACAATATCGGAACTCTGGTCGTTAAGCCCTGATCCGACATCAAACGGATTTTCTTTATCATCAAAACGGTAACTCTGTCCGATAAACAAATCACCATAACTACCGTCAAACGCATAAAGTGCCGTGCGCAAGCCATAGGTCACATGCGATTGATCTTCTATCCCGTCAACACCGGGGAATCTGTTCGGTTCGAACAAGCCAAGCGCATCAATTTGCAAATCCTGACTGTCTTCATTCGGAATGTCATCCGTATCAATATCGGGAGAAAGCATCGCAGAAACCAACGGCTCAATCACCATTTGGGATTTTTCAAAATTCCGAACAACCGGATAGCTGGTTTCGGCATTGATATAGGCGAAGCCTCTGCTCTCTATAGAATTGCCCTTAATCGTCGTGCTGCCCTGTGAGCCTGTGCGGTCATTAATGCTGTACAAACTGCCCTGAGCGCTCGCATCGACCTTGGACACAAACCCTAAGTCAGAGACAAAGCGGCGCTCCCATCCTAATGCCGTATGCGCACGATCAACATCCTGCCCGTCATTATCACGTATCAACCCCAGTAATGAGGCATCAAGGCTCCAGCGTCCGCCTAAAAACGGAACATCACCCGGTTCACCCAAAAACTGTGCTTGGATTTCCGGCAGAATACTTGGCTGGTCTTCTCTTTGACTTTGATCAACACGAACATCCTGAAATGCCAACACGCGACCAACAGCGTAATTGCGTCCCGAAAAACGCTCAACAAACAGCTGGTTTTCCAACACGTCTTCACTATCAAAGTCATATTGACGTAAATACTGATCATCTGAGGCCACATCAATATTAACACCGCTGCGCCATTTATTATTCATATTCCAAAGACCATCCGCCTTTAAATTACCGCGCAATTTACGATCAATCTGAATGGGGGAGCCATTATTATCATCTGTGCGCCTTGAATGGGTAAAGCTTCCCTGTGCAATCAACGAGGCATCACTCCAGCGTTGTCGCCACTGCGCACTCGCCAGCGGTAATTCTCTGCTCATAGCAGTTAAGCCAACGGTCAAATCTTTTTCAGGGGCAATGTCCCAGTAATAGCTGTTTTCAATAAACGCACCGAGATCACTTTTATATCCTGCGCTCGGGGTTAAGAAGCCGCTTTTTCTTTTCACTGATCCGTCAGGATGCGCGAAATACGGCATATACATAACCGGCACACCGTCAATTTCAAACCGCGCATTGCGGTAACTTACCATCTGGCTTTCCTTATCGTGCTCCACTTCGGAGGCACGAATTTGCCATAGAGGCGCTTTATCAGGCTTATCCTTACAGACCTTACACGCGGTATATCGAGCATCTTTCATAATGATCTTTTTGCCCTCTACCTGCCGCCCGTTAGAGGCGGTAAAGCGTGAGCCATCAACAAGAAAAGTTTTCAGCCCTTCAACAAAGCCATTTTTCAACGCGTCGTTAAATTCAAAACGCTCGGCATAATGCCTATCGCCCGTCGCATCGATGAATTCAACATGCCCCGTTGCAATAACCGTATCTTCGCGCAAATTATAAATGATTTTATCGGCCTTGACGGTTTTGCCGTCTTGTTTCAAAACGACATCGCCCGAGGCCGTGACGCTCTGTCCGTCTTTATTATGCACCAAGCTGTCCGCCTGTAAATCAACGGGGGATTCTGAAACATCCAACGCGCCCATCTCATTAGCGTGCACATCGTGACGCGCATCAACAAGTAATGCAACCGCAGTACACATGAACATAAACAGGACAAAAGGTAATTTGAATTTCAGCATAGGAACTTTTTGATTGACGCCTGAAGATATCTGACAGATCCATTTTTGGGGTTTATGGCTGTAAAGTCAACAGATTCAACGAAATAGACGTATATATACTCACAAGTTAGTTTTTAAAAAACGCAGGAACCTCATCCCCAAATCCATTCCCACCACCATCATCATCATCACGCGCTTGACGTGCAGGCGCAGGCTCTTTGCCTTGCTGTATCGGGCGATTTTTCTGAGGGCTCTTCGGTGGCTTCGGTGACTTATTATCCGGCTTTTCCGAAGATGGCGCAGCCTCTTTCTTAGGGCTACGCGCCGGCTTATCACGATGTGTCTCTTTTTTGGCTGGTGCTTTGTCGCCGGATGTTTCCGCGCCGCCTTGTGACCCGTTCAGGTCAATAATCTTAATTGTCGTGCCGATACGCTTTTCCACGGCATCCAATTGCTTGCTGTCGAATTTAGTCACCAGCATCCACGCACGCCCTGTTTGACCTGCGCGCCCTGTACGGCCAATGCGGTGAACATAGTCATCCGCATTCACAGGCACGTCATAATTAAAGACGTGCGATACGTTATCGACATCAATGCCGCGCCCTGCAACATCACTACAAATCAGCAATGTCACTTCGCCGCCTTTGAACTTCTCCAGCGTTTCTGTGCGTTGGGATTGCGCCATATCGCCATGCATTGCACGCGTGTTATAGCCCTTACCCTTCAACCATTTATGCAGCGAATCAACATCGCGCTTACGGTTACAGAACACAAATGCGTTTTTCACGTCTTCTTGCTTAATCAAACGTTCCAAAACAGCATTCTTAGATTTCGGCGCAGTATCTACGCGGAATTGCTCAACCGTAGTCGCCGCAGACGTCGTAGGGGAAACGGCAACTTCCTTTGGATTACTCAAGAATTGTTTGGTCAAACGCTTAATTTCCGGCGCCATCGTCGCAGAGAACAACAAAGTCTGACGCATCGGCGGCAACAGCGCACAAATTTTCTCAATATCAGGGATAAAGCCCATATCCAACATGCGGTCGGCTTCGTCGATCACCAGAATTTTAATGTCATTCAGCAGAATATTCCCGCGCTCGAACAAATCAATCAAACGCCCGGGGGTTGCAATCAGAACATCCGCGCCACGTTCCAGAATGCGGATTTGCTCATCCATTGAGGAGCCACCAATCAATAATGCCTTGGACAGCTTGCAATACTTACCATAGGTATCGAAGTTTTCGGCGATTTGCGCCGCCAGTTCACGTGTTGGCGACAAGATCAAAGAACGCGGCATACGTGCCTTCGCACGCCCACCTTCCAAAATCTCAATCATCGGCAAGGTAAAACCAGCGGTCTTACCCGTTCCGGTTTGCGCCAGCCCGACGACATCACGTGCCATCAATATGTTCGGTATCGCTTTTTCTTGTATTGGCGTTGGCGTATCATAGCCACACTCTGCAATCGCCTTCAAAATCGGCGCACTTAAACCCAAATCCTCAAATTTCATACGGATATAATCATTCTCTTTATTTTCTTTCGAGACTAGAGCTATTATAAAAACCAAAGAAAAGCAAACAAAAGTGAGTCCCATGCCCTTAAAAGTCGCCATACAGATGGATCCCGTCGAGAAAATAACCTTTGATGTGGACAACACATACGTTCTGGGACTGGAAGCGCAAAAGCGTGGACATAGCCTTTATTACTACACACCCGACCAGCTCCGCCTTGAAGACGGACGGGTTAGCGCGGCGGCGTATCCCATTACGTTCCACCTTGATGAGAACAAACGCTACACCCTCGGCGAGAAAACCATCATCGACCTGCATGATGACATTGATTTGGTTTTAATGCGCCAAGATCCGCCCTTTGATATGCGCTATATCACAGCCACGCACATGCTCGACCATCTTAAGGGCGATACGCTTGTCCTGAATGATCCGACAGAGGTGCGCAACGCGCCGGAAAAGATATGGGCGACGCATTTCCCTGATCTTGTGCCTGCGACCTTAATCACGGCAGATAAGAATGCTTTGCTGGATTTTTATAAAAAATACGGCAACATCGTCCTGAAGCCGCTTTACAGCAAAGGCGGGGAACAGATTTACCACGTTGACACAAACAGCTTTAACCTCAGCACCTTATTGGAAATGTTTGAGATGTTTTATAAGGAACCAATCATCGCCCAAAAATACATCCCCGAAGCACGTCAGGGCGATAAGCGCGTTATCTTGATTGATGGCGAACCTGCGGGCGCAACGTTGCGCGTTCCTGCCGCTGGCGAAGCGCGGGCAAACACCAATGTCGGCTCTACGCATGTCAAAACGACCTTAACCGAACGTGATTTAGAAATCTGCGCGCGGCTAAAACCGTATCTTCAAGAGCGCAATCTGGTCTTTACAGGCATTGATATCATTGGCGATTACCTCACTGAGATCAATGTGACGTCACCGGGAGGGTTCATTTTCGTGAACGCGATCGATGGCACACATCTCGAAGTCAATTTATGGGATGCATTCGAGAAAAAAGTAAATGAGGCAAAGTCAAAATAATGGATAAACAAGAACTGGAAGAAACATTAAGCTTCACACCGCAATTCGATCAAAACGGCTTAATTCCATGCATTACAAGCTGCGCGCAATCGGGGGATGTTTTGATGTTTGCCTTTATGAACGCGGAATCGCTGCTGAAAACCGTACAAACGGGCGAGGTGCATTATTGGTCACGCAGCAGGCAATCTCTCTGGCATAAGGGCGCGACCAGCGGCTACACGCAAAAAGTGCTCGATATGCGCACCGATTGCGATCAGGACTGTATCTGGATTAAAGTTGCGGTAAACACGCCGAACGATGACGATGCACAGGAAACCGCTTGCCATACAGGCAGAAAGTCGTGTTTTTACAGGCAGATACAGATCGATCCTAATAATAACCTTAATACGGAGATGCGTTTTATCGAGGCAGACCGACATTTTGATCCGAAAGATGTCTATAAGTAAGGCGTTATGACAAAAAGGGCGCTTTGATGGAGTTTAATGCTGATGATCATGTTCGGCATCATGCGTTTGTACTTGCGTGGCCTGTAGCTCGATTTGATGATTATGGCGTTGCGCCGGTAAATGTACGCTCACATAAACCAGAATATTGATTGCAAACAGAAACGTTGCGATTCTTAAAACGCGCGCTGTATTTTTCTTTTTCGGGCCGCATGGTTCATGACCGCATCCTGTATTGTGACAATCCATTTTCTTACTGATGACATGCAAGCTCCAACCGAGAACCAAAATGACCCCCGACATAACCATGATCGGCACTTCCCATGCATGCATAACTTCATGTGTGCCACTCATCCATAACGGCACTGCACCCATAACGCCCAAACCAACCATAATGGTCAAAAGACTGAAAATACTTGGCAAAACACAGCAAAATACGTGGCTCATTTCCGAAAGAACCACAACCCATGAAAAAATACCCTGCAGACGCTTTACTTGCATGTCTTTTGCCATTTTGCCTTACCACCGTTTGATTGATTGATAAAACACGTTATACGCATCCTTCGCAGCGGATGCAAAGAAATAATGTTATATTATATCATATCTTTTGATTGAGATTCGTTTGACCTTCACGCAACGGCGCGTGAATCTTCAGAAAAACTGGCATCAACAATGTGCATTTCCGCCGTTTTTCGCCCTTGCCATTCATTGATTTTGAGCTGTCCGATAATGTTATAAGCGTGCGTTCCCGCCTGTAACAACGCATCACCAAGCGGTGTATCAACACTGCGGAAGGCCATGGCCTTGATCCGTGTGCCGCCTTCCCAATCGCTCATCATGACCCGAATATGACTCCCGCCCAGTATATCGGCCTTATGAATACGCACATTTTCCAGCATGAAAACAGGCTCAGGCTGCTCCTGACCAAAGGGGCCGACGCTGTTTTGTAGCAATTCAACCAAATCCGTTGTGATACCGCGCGTCGTCAATACAGCGTCAATAACCGTTTCCACATTGGTATCTGTATTCTCCATCTGGCGCGTAATATGCTCACACAGAAATTCGCGCAAGGCCTCGACCTGATCCGGTGCAATCGTGAACCCACCCGCCATCGCATGTCCACCGCCCTTTTCCAATATACCCGCGGTGCGTGCGTCGATGAAGCTCTGCGCGATATGAACACCGGGGATAGAGCGCCCCGATCCGCGCCCTTCTTTACGGCCTGATAAATCATAGGCATAGGTCACAACGCATGCAGGTTTGTTATATTTTTCCTTTAGACGGCCTGCGACAAGACCGCTTAAGCCGGGGTGCCAATCTTCATGGTCAACCAGAATGAACGGTGCATCACTCATGCCGCGTTCCTCAACCATCGCAATGGCCTGCGCCTCCATATCTTGTTGGATGGCTTTGCGCTTGTCATTGCAGTCATTCAACGTCCACGCAATGTTTTTGCACACTTCAGGGTCATCACTGCTGAGCAATTGCGCACCCAAATCGGCCTTATGAACGCGGCTGCCTGCGTTAATGCGTGGCCCTAAAACGAAGCCGCAATCATAGGTGCTGATCGGCGGTGATATCCCCGCCACAGACATAAGCGCACGCATGCCCACATTCATGGCCTGATACGCCGTCGCAAAGCCTGCGCGCACGAACAGGCGGTTCACACCCAACAAAGGCACCATATCGCACACAGTGCCAAGTGCGACGATATCAAGCAGCCCCTTTAAATTCGGTTCAGCCATCATTTTTGTTTTGTAAAACCCACGATCGCGCAAGCGGTTATTGATTGCGACGCACACCATGAACGTCACACCAACCGCCGCCAGCATATCCAGCCCCGATGCATCGTCTTTGCGCTTTGGGTTAATCACGTGCCAGCATTCCGGCAAGCGGTCTTCGGCTTCGTGGTGATCAAGAATAATGATCTTAAGCCCCAGATCCGTCCCCGCCTTCACCACGTCAAAGGCCGTCGTGCCACAATCGAGCATCATTAAAACGTCTGTGCCCTGCTCACGCAGGGATTTAAGCGCGTCAATATTGGGGCCATAGCCCTCGCTCAGGCGATCTGGGATATAAATCGGCGCATCAATGCCAAGTGCCTTAAGGAAGCGGCATAAAACCGCCGATGAGGTCGCACCATCAACATCAAAGTCACCAAAAATTGCAAAAGACTGGTTGTTTTCAATCGCTATGGCGACATCTTCGGCCATATCGCCCATCCCTTTTAAGGAAAACGGGTCAGGAAAGTCATCCTTTAATGTCGGGTTCAGGAAATGTTCGACGTCTTCAAACGCAACCCCGCGCTGACACAACAACCGCGCCACGGTTTCAGGCACGTCATGGTGGCGCACGATACGCTCTATATCATCCAGTGATGCATCGGGAATGACCCACCGCGCCTTATTCAAAGACGATTTTACTAATGTTTTCGACATATCAAAACTGTAAAGGATTCGCCGTAACAGCAGAAGGATTAAATCGCTTTAATCCAATCTTTGCGTTTGAAATTGTGAGTCGCTTCGATGCGGCGCACAGTTCCTGATTTGGAACGCATCACAATCGTCGATGTTTTCGCGCCACCCGGATAACGGCGCACACCGCGAAGCATCGCGCCATCCGTTACCCCTGTTGCCGCAAACATCACGTTGTCACCCTTTGCAAGGTCATCTGTTGTGTAAATCGCGTTCAAATCTTTAATACCCCATCGCTCTGCGCGGGCGCGTTCATCATCATTGCGGAAGGTCAAACGACCCAGCATAGAACCACCAATACATTGCAACGCCGCCGCAGCCAAAACGCCCTCAGGCGCGCCGCCGGAACCGACATAAAGATCAATACCAGTATCAGGGTCTGTCGTCGCGATCACCGCGCTAACATCGCCATCACCGATGAGGTTGATACGCGCGCCGGTTTGACGCACATCGGCGATCAATTTTTCGTGGCGTGGGCGATCCAAAATACAAACCATCAATTCCTCAACAGTACCGCCCTTTTCCTTAGCAATCCGCGCCAGAACATCGGCAATCGGTGCATCAAGGTCAAGCAAGTTCGGGTCAATGCTTGGCCCAACCGCGATTTTATCCATGTAAACATCAGGCGCATTCAAAAAGCCACCCTCATCTGTCATCGCCACAACCGCCAGCGCATTTGGCCCGCCTGCCGCAGTGATGTCTGTACCTTCTAACGGGTCAAGCGCGATATCGACCTTTGGCCCTTTGCCATCGCCGACTTTCTCACCAATATAAAGCATCGGCGCTTCGTCGCGTTCGCCTTCACCAATAACAACCGTTCCTTGAATATGGAGCGAGTTCAGCGCGTGACGCATCGCATCCACAGCCACCTGATCTGCTGCTACTTTATCACCGCGCCCGACAAGCTTAGATGCTGCCAAAGCCGCGGCTTCTGTTACACGCGCCAGTTCCAGTGCCAAATTGCGATCCATAAATGCTTCACTTGTATTTGTCATGTCTTTTGCCTGTGCTTGTGTCATAATTTTGATATCCTGTTTATTCGTTTCCCCATGCTATAGCTCTTCGATGCGCATCAGACAAGGTTTTTCCTTACATGTATCCAATTCTTCGATCAATTCCACGGCCTTGACCATGTTTGCATGCCGCGCATTATGCAAGGTCAAGACAATCGGCACCGTTTGACCCGGATCATGTCCGCGTTGCACCATACCCTCAATCGAGATGTTCTGATCCTTTAGGATCGAAGAGATATCGGCAATCACACCGGGGCGATCAACCACCGCAAGGCGCAAATAATAACGCGCCGTCGTTTCGCCCACATCAATCCAGTCCGCCTGCTTTAACGTATTGGCAGGAACGCCGAATGTCGGCACGTTAAAGCCGCGCGCAAGATCAATAATATCTGCCACAACCGAAGACGCCGTTGGCCCCTCGCCTGCACCTTTACCGGTCATCAACGGCGTTTCAACGAAATCGCCCTCAACATAAACCGCATTATAGACGTCATCGACAATGCCCATAGGTGAGTGGATCGGCACGAGGCATGGCTCTAATATCTGCATGATTTCGCCGTTTATCCTGCGTGCAATACCGAGCAATTTAATGCGGTATCCAAATTCCGTCGCGTAGGCAATATCCGTTGCGTTGATCTCCGAAATACCGCGCACCTTAAGCGCAGCAAAATCAGGTTTCACACCAAAGGCGATCGACGTCAAAATGCACAATTTATGCGCAGCATCAATGCCCTCAATATCAAATGTCGGATCCGCTTCGGCGTAACCAAGCTCTTTCGCCTCTGCCAGCACATCGGCAAAGTCTCGCCCGCTTTCGCGCATTATGGTCAGGATGTAATTACAGGTACCGTTCAAAATGCCGTAAACCGCGTTGACATTGTTCGCCGCCAGCCCTTCACGCATCATTTTAATCACGGGAATGCCCCCTGCTACGGCGGCTTCATACATTAAAGACACATTGTTACTTTCGGCCTTTTGTGCAAGCTCGTACCCATGATGGGCGAGCAAGGCTTTGTTCGCCGTGACAACATGATAGTGACGATCAAGCGCAGCATGCACAATATCCGCAGCAACGCCTTCCGAGCCACCAATCAATTCAACCACAGCATCCAATCCGTCATAAGCAGCAATATTTGCCGTATCATCGACCCAATCATAGGGGGTTAAATCTACCCCACGGTCTTTATCTTTATTGCGTGCAGATACCGCAGCAATCACAATCTCGCGCCCTGCTCTTTGTGAAATCAGGTCGGCATTTTGCGTGAGAATTTTTATAACGCCCGTCCCGACGGTTCCCAAGCCCGCGATTCCTATACGAAAAGGTTCTGTCATTGCTTTAATACCCTTTAAAAGTTGAACTATGGTCTTAACGTTCTTTTTCTATCGTTTCAAGTCCGCATGGAATATATTTGAAACTGGTACGGATATTGCTATGTTGCTTTACCTATGCGTAAGCGCGCAAAACAATTCTACAAACGTCAGGATTTATGAAGATGAGCGAAAACCAAGCCAAAAACGATGGTGTACAAGTGCCCGACCCGATCACATTGGGTAAGGCTATCCTTGACGCCTATGAAAAGGCACAGCCCATATTCGAGGACTATATCAACAAATATTCTTCCGCTGACGCTGCAGATGAGTTTTCCGCCTTTAACTTTGACCCAATGAATGTGCGTGAAACATATTTGGAGTTTTTAGACCAAATTGCGCAAAAACCGGAAAAATATTTCGAAATCCAAGCCGAATTTATGCAGGACTGGATCACGCTGTGGCAGAGCAGTGTCAACAGGTTCATGGGTGATGGCACGCAAGCCCCTCAAAGTGATTTAAAGCCGGATCGACGGTTCAAGTCCGCGGAATGGCAGGAAAGCGCCCTCTTCGACTTTATAAAGAACTCATATCTTTTGACCTGCCGCCATGTTGAAAAAACCATTGGCACAGCAGACGGGTTGAGCGATAAGCAAAAAGAAAAGCTCCAATTTCAGGCCAAATTACTGACCGATGCCATGTCCCCAACCAACTTCGCGATGACCAACCCCGATGTGATTAAGGAAACCATGAAAACAGGCGGGCAAAATCTAGTTAAGGGGTTCGAAAACCTCCTGAATGATTTAAAACGCGGCCATGGTGATTTGAACATCAGCACTACCAAATACGATGCCTTTGAACTGGGTAAAAACATCGCCGTCACAAAGGGTGAGGTCATTTATCAAAATGACCTGATGCAGCTCATCCAATATGCGCCTAAAACAAAGGATGTCTTTCAAATACCGCTTTTGGTCGTGCCGCCATGGATCAATAAATACTACATCCTCGATTTGCGCGAAGGCAATTCCCTGATTGAATGGCTGGTTGAACAGGGTCACACCGTGTTTACAGTGTCATGGGTCAACCCCACGGCGAAGCTGGCGACAAAGCAGTTTGAGGATTACATGCTCGAAGGCATGCTTGAGGCCATAAACCAAATCCAAAAGGCCACAAAAGAAGAGCGCGTCAATATCATTGGCTATTGCCTTGGCGGGACGTTGCTTGCGACGACCTTGGCCTATCTGACAAAAAAGAAAAAGGCCGACTGCGTCGCGTCTGCTACGTTTTTGACCACCCTGCTTGATTTTGATCTGGCGGGCGATATGAAACTGTTCCTTGATGATGAGCAGTTGGAAAATCTGGAAAAAATGATGGGTCAACATGGCATTTTGCAGGGCAAAGAGCTGCAAAGAACCTTTAGCCTGATGCGCGCCAATGACCTGATTTGGTCATTTGTTGTGAATAACTATTTACTGGGCAAGGAACCCTTCCCCTTTGACCTGCTTTATTGGAACGATGATTGCACCAACATGCCCGCCGCCATGCATAGCTTTTATTTACGCAATATGTATCGGGATAACAAACTGATTGAGGTCGGCGGCATTACAATTGACGGTGTTGATATTGATTTATCGAAAATCAAAACACCCTGCCACTTTATTTCCGCAAAAGAGGATCATATCGCGCCATGGGTCGCCACCTACGCCGGCATAAAACATCTGTCTGGTGATGTTACCTTTACGCTGGCGGCATCGGGTCATATTGCCGGTGTCGTGAACCCACCCGCTAAAAACAAATATTGTTATTGGGTGAATAAAGAATCGGCAGGCACACCTGAGTCATGGCTCGAAAATGCAACGGAACACGCCGGATCGTGGTGGCCGCATTGGCAAAAATGGATCACCCCGCGCGCAGGTAAAAACGTTACAGCGCGTAGCGTTAAAAAAGGCATTGAAGCCGCGCCGGGAAGTTATGTGAAAGTGCGTGGATAAGCGCCGCTAAAGGGCAAAAGTTAAGATTGATGCGCGTATCATCCTGCGATGCTGGTTTTATGCGCTTGCCCTAACGCGGCATAGTGCGGGGCAGACCATTTGATATAGTCCAGCTCTTTATCCGTAAGGTCACGCATATACTGCGCGGGGCGCCCTGCCCAAAGCTGCCCTTTCGGCACGCGCTTATTGGGCGTTAACAAGGCCCCTGCCGCCAACATGGCATAGCTTTCCACGACGGAACCATCCATCGCGCAAGCCTGCATCCCGACAAAACCGAAATCTTCCACCGTACAGGCATGAAGAATCGCCGCATGGCCGACCGTTACATCACTGCCGACATAGGTTCCCGCGAAATCACTGGTCACATGAATGACTGTGCCGTCCTGAATATTGGTGCGCGCGCCGATTTTTATATCATTCACATCGCCGCGCAACGCGCAATTATACCAAATATTCGCATCTGCGCCGATTTCAACGTCGCCGATAATGCTGGCTGACGGTGCGATAAATGCAGTGTCGTGGATTGTGGGGGTAATCCCCTTATAGGGGAATATGAATGGGGTCACAGTATCTCTCACTTATACATTTCAGGCTTCAGACAAACAGAAATTTTCCCACCGTCAGGCACTTGCCCTGTGACATCAATACCATCGAATTTGATTTTATAATACTCTACATATTCATCGCCCCAATTAAAGCTCTTCACCACATCAATGAACAAGCCTGTAATACGGCGTGGAACTTCGATGCGTTCACGGATTTGTATCGGTGTGATGACCTGTGGAACGTCAATTTGCATGGCATCATCAATTTGTGTAGCGTCTGCGTCTGCCTGTGCTTCCTCTTCCATATCCTCATAATTTTGTTCATAGAGTGATAAAACACCACGCAGCAGTCCGCCGGACTCATCATCCTTGACCGTGAACCTGTACGCATAATTCGGATTGGGTGTATTAAGATGTCCATAAATATAGGCCGTATATTTATCCTGCGGGACAAAGGTTTCGGTCATCAGATCCATATTCAGGGCACCTTTTTCACAGACAAGCTGCGCCGCCATGCTCGTGCGGCACAACGCGCACGCCACAAAAGCCACAACCACAAATAGGAAATATCGAACAATCATACAACATCATAAACAAAAAACGCCCCAATGAAAACTGGGACGTTTTAAAATTCTTAGTTTGTTGAAAACAACAATTAACGTTTCGCCCACTGCTTGGTACGACGCGCCTTGTGCTTACCGACCTTCTTACGTTCAACGATACGATCATCACGTGTCATCATTCCGGCTTTCTTCAGCGCCGGACGTAATGTTGGCTCAAAGTTTTCAAGCGCACGTGAAATACCGTGGCGCACAGCACCAGCTTGTCCTGACAGACCGCCACCTTTAACAGTTGCCATCACATCGAACTTACCAACGCGGTCAACAACCAAAAACGGTTGGTTCAAAATCAAACGGTGTGTGTGACGTGCGAAATACGTTGTCTGATCTCTGCCGTTCACGATAACTTTACCAGAACCCGGTTTGATCCAAACACGTGCAACCGCATCTTTTCTACGACCTGTTGCATAAGAACGTCCAAGATCATCAACCTTGCGTTCTTTTTTCGCAGGTGCATCAGAAACGGCCAGCGCATCATCTGATTTTTCGGCATCTTTGCTTGGCGTAGCATCGGCTTTGCTTTCCGCTACGGCTGCGCCGATATCCTTCAAATCTTTTACTGTTTCGTCTTTTTTATCAGCCATAATACTGCCCTATCTCTTGTTCTTTGCGTTCATCGCAGCAACATCCAGAACTTCCGGATTTTGTGCTTCATGCGGGTGTTCAGCACCGGCATAAACGCGCATGTTCTTGAATATTTTACGACCCAAAGGCCCTTTAGGAAGCATACGCTCCACAGCCTTTTCAACAACGCGCTCAGGATGTTTACCATCGAGGATTTGTCCTTTTGTGCGTTGCTTGATCCCACCAGGGAATCCTGTATGCCAAAAGAAAATATCTTTTTCGCGCTTACGACCGGTCAAATGAACCTTGTCAGCATTAATAACGATTATGTTATCACCGCAGTCAACATGAGGGGTGAATTCGGGTTTGTGCTTGCCACGAAGACGCAGGGCAATAATGCTGGCCAGACGTCCTAAAACTACGCCTTGTGCATCTATAATAACCCATTTCTTCACAACCTCAGCAGGTTTTGCAGAATATGTTTTCATCTCTTTAACGACTTTCATTGCTCTTATTTTCAAAAGATGGGCATTTATGGCGAAAAAAAACACTAGTGTCAATAAAATTATACAATAGAAACATAGAATTAAGGTCAGGGTATTATAATACCGCACCTGTATCATGCACCGCATTTCCTACAGATCAAACCAAGGCAAACCATGTTCCTGCGCGTAATAATCACCCAGATTATTATTCTGCCCCGCGCCCAGCAGGTAATCCGTAATGCAGATCTCCTTAAAATCAATATGCGGTGTGCGCGTACCATCGGGCAATCCCGCAATAGACAACGCCCCGTAAAACAAAGCATTATGCATCGCCGCACTATAGCTCCCCGCGCCTTGAAGCACACCATTTTGATACAAACTGATTGTTCTGTTCGCAAAATCCGCCTTCAACGTAATGATGGAATAGGCTGTTAACGCCGCCGCGCACACAACATCCACTTGCTGGGAAGGCACAATGCCATCATTCATCATGATTCTGATTTGATTGTTCGTTCCGCCAATCAGAAACACACCAAAACCACGCCCTGATAGCGGATTCCCTAATGCCAAGATCGTTTCGGACGTTGCCGCCGTTCCGCCAAACTTAACCACCATGTTAAATTCCAGCGCATCATAATCGCCCGTGATAACCGCCCTAATATTCGCCGAATCAAACGCATAGCGGTGCAACTGGTTCAGTGTGCCATTGTGGAAATACCCATCATCGGCAATATAGAGATACGCCCCATCCAGATACAGCCCCTCAATGGCCAAGCTCTCGGGCAACCGTATTTGATCTGACAACACGTCATTACCAATGGAATACGCCCGCACGCGCCCATCATAAGCCAAGCCGTTTGCGCCGCTACCGGCCGATATAGTACCCAAATCATCGCCCGTTTTGGAAATATGGCGGAGCAAGTTCTCATCTTTCGACACCAACCACAGCGTACCATCACTGGTATCCACGCTCACCCCTTGGATAGAAGACATGGCGGGGAATTGCGCGGTCAAAACCAACTCGGTGATCTTGGTCGCGCCATCCTTGCTCACATTCATAACACTGGGCGTAAATGGGTCAGAGCCAAGCGCCTGCCCATGATTGGCAATCCAAAATGTATCGGTGGTCGCATCAAAGGCCAGCCCCGTGCAGGTTATCCCCCTGCCCGCATCAGATCCCGCCCCATCAGGCAGCGTCTGCGCCACCTTCGCGCCATCAGTATAATAGCCCCCAAGCATAAAATCATTTGAGCCATCAAATTCAACCGCGCCCGCATTGATGACTGGTTGGTTGGATGATACCGATTGAAAAACATCCGGCCACAGCGCCGAAGCGTTCTCCCATTTAGACGGCGAGCTATCAACATCCCCGTCCAATAACAAAAGCGGCGCAAGAAGCGCAGGAGAAAATTCCGGCGGTGTAAACCCTCCGATAACATTGTGCAGATGCCCGACCTGCCCGACTTTTACTAACATAAACATACCCCCTAGCATGGTTTAAAACATAGAAAAGCCCGTTTAGATAACGGGCTGAAAAAGACATAATTCTGGTGTTTGAGGGTTATAATCTATACATAGTGAACGCAAATTGTCAAGAATTTATTCCTAAAAATGCATGTAAGAACTACAAATACAAACTAAGGGCATATTAAAAAGGGCGCACCTTACGCTCACACCATGCGCTCACTCGGCTTAATACCTTGAAATATAAAGAGATCATCAGGGAAAATGGTCGGAACGAGAGGATTTACCTTGCGCATCCGCGCGGCGGAGGCCTTTCGCTCCGCTACAGGCTGAACGTCGTTCAAACCCGCAATCAGAAATATTTAGTTTTCAGGGGACAAGCCCCTCAAAACCTAAATGGTCGGAACGAGAGGATTTGAACCTCCGACCCCTAAGCCCCCAGCTTAGTGCGCTAACCAGGCTGCGCCACGTTCCGACATTAGATTAGGAGTAGAGTATCTAACAATTCACGAATGAAAAATCAATACGTTTCGACAAAATGTGTTTAGCCGCGTGGCTTAATCATTCCGCGCAATTCTTTAAGCTCATCCAAAACAGATTCGAGCGCGTCGCGTTGCTTGGGCGTAAGGTTATTTATCTTTTGCGTTGATTGTGGACGCTCCGCAGGCGCTGGCGCGGTAGAAGTTAGCGGCCCGGTTCTGTTTGGGGCAGCATCACCTGCAAACGCAGTAACAACCTGTTTCTTGCCCGCTTCACGCAAAAGCTTTTGCACACCCTTAATGGTGTAGCCCTCAACATAAAGTAAACGATGAATCGCTTGCAGAAGCTCGATATCCTCCGGTCGGTAATAACGACGACCACCACCGCGTTTTAACGGTTTAACCTGAGAGAACTTGGTTTCCCAAAACCGCAAAACATGCTGTTTTACACCCAGATCATCGGCGACTTCGCTGATTGTTCTGAAGGCTGCGGCAGATTTCTTTCGTCTGGCACTATTGAGAGCGGCTCCGGCCTGAACAGCGCTCCGATCATATTCAGGAGCACTTTTAGACAAAGACTCACCGTCATTACTGCGGTTCGAATCTTTTGCGGTGTTTCCTTGCATAACAACAATACCTTTCTTGTGAAATCCCCTGATCGTTCAGGGGGCTTTCTTATTTTCCTCTATTAACCCGATCCTTGAGGACATGGGACGCTCTGAAAACCAGAACTTTTCGCGGTGAAATCGGCACTTCAACACCGGTTTTGGGATTACGGCCAATGCGCTCTCCCTTTTCGCGAATCGTAAAACTTCCGAAGGACGATATTTTAACATTTTCGCCTTCTATAAGTGCTTTTGAAACCTCATCCAGCACAGATTCCACCAAATCGGAGGACTCATTCCGTGACAAACCGACCTCTTCATATACTGCCTCAGCAAGATCTGCGCGCGTGACCGTACGACTTTCCATAGCGACAACTCCATTTTGTGTATATTAAGAGTACCGATTCACGAGCTTAACGTCAATCTTACAGAAGAGGATAACCACAAAAAAATGATATGGCTTCAATGGGTAAAAGCGTGTTTTTGATAAAAGTGATTGGAAATTTAGCGTATTTTACATACGGACCAGAGCGGAGCCCCACGTCAAACCGCCACCAAGCGCCTCAAACAATACCAGATCGCCCTTTTTGATTTTTTGTGAACGCACAGCATGGTCAAATGCCAAGGGGATAGAGGCCGCAGACGTATTGCCATGGTTTTCAACGGTGACAATCACCTGCTCCATCGGCAAAGACAGTTTTTTAGCAGTCGCTTCGATAATTCTGATATTAGCCTGATGCGGGACGAGCCAATTAATGTCCTGCGCCTCCAGCTTATTTTCCTGCAACGCGGCGCGCACAGCGTCCGCCATCAATTTTACGGCATGCTTAAAAACCTCGCGACCATGCATAACAATATGCCCGCTTTTGCCTGTGGTACTGACACCGCCATCGGTATAAAGAATGTCTTTCAGGCTGCCATCTGCGTAAAGATGGGTTGAAAGTATGCCGTCTTGTGAATTTTCATGCGCCTCAAGAATCACAGCGCCCGCACCATCACCAAACAAAACGCAGGTTGTTCGGTCGCTCCAATCAAGAATCGCGCTCATTTTCTCTGCGCCAATGACAAGAATACGCTTCAACTGCCCTGCTTTAATGAAATTATCGGCAACACTCAGCGCGTAAACGAATCCTGTACAAACCGCCTGCACATCAAAGGCCACGCCAACGGGCACACCCAACGCAGCCTGCACCCGCACTGCGACAGAGGGGAATGTTTGATCGGGCGTGGTGGTTGCCACGATGATACCGTCAATGTCATTTGGTGTTAAATTGGCCTGCTCTAACGCGCGCTGTGCGGCGATTAATGCCATATCTGAGGTTGTTTGGCCGTCTGCGGCGATGTGACGTTGTCTTATACCGCTGCGCTGAAAAATCCATTCATCTGATGTTTCAACAATCTTCGCTAGATCATTGTTTGTCATCACTTTTTCAGGAAGATAGCTGCCAGTTGATATAATATGAGAACGAATAGCCATGACCGTCAATAAAATCCTTAGTTAAACTCTTACTCTTCACTTTTAGGAGCGGTGTTTTCCTGATCGGTTAAATGCGCAATGTCACGCACAACCTGATCAATATACCCCCCGCGCGCCAACCTCACCGCCACAATAACCGCGTGTGAGAACGCCAAAGCATCGGCGCCGCCGTGACTTTTGATACATACACCATTCAATCCTAAAAACACACCCCCGTTATAAAGTCTAGGATCCATGCGCTTTTTCAAGGATTTTAGAGGGAAATATGCACATATACCGCCCAAAATCGCGAACAGATTAGAGGAAAACGACTCGGTGAAATAATGCTTGGTCAGATGCCCGACACCTTCGGCGGTTTTCAATGCGACATTCCCCGCATAGCCGTCACTCACGATCACATCAACCGTTCCTTTGGTGATATCATCGCCCTCGACAAAGCCGACATATTCCCCCGGGAAATCGATGTTCGGCAAGATTTCCGCGGCTCTACGTACATGCTCCGGCCCTTTTGTGTCTTCGGAGCCGATATTAAGCAAACCAACCGTAGGACGCTGAACATTTTTATGGGCGCGCGCAAAAATTGAACCGAGAATCGCAAATTGAACCAGATGCTCCCCATCAACCAAAACATTCGCGCCCAGATCAAGCATGATCGTATCACCCTTAATCCCCGGCAAAACAGAGGCAATCGCCGGACGGTGAATGCCGGGAACAGTTTTAAGCACCATTTTGGCCAACGCCATCAAAGCGCCTGTATTGCCCGCAGACACGACCGCTTGCGCCGCGCCGTCTTTAACGGCTTCAATCGCCATGCGCATACTGCTGCCCTTACTGGCGCGCAGTGCGGCGGATGGTTTATCTTCATTTTCAATCATAATGTCGGCATGATGCACCGACGAGCGTTTAACCAGCTCGGGATATTTCGACAAATATGGGGCTATTTTTTCCTGATCCCCGAAAATCAAAAAGAATACATCGGGACGTCCTGACAAAACCATGTTCAGCGCGGGTATTACTTCTTTTGGGCCGAAGTCCCCGCCCATAGCATCAACAGCAATAGTGATATAATCAGATGGTGTTTGATCCTGCAAAAGAACGTATCCCGTGTGGGTTTATATAAGGACGGTACGCGAAAAGACTCATTCGCATATCATATTATTTTCAAGAAAATATAACGCAGATTCCGCGCCTTTGAAACACCAAAGCGTTCGAAAAAGAAATCAGCAGAAAAACTAATCGCGTTCTTCGATAACCTGACGGCCTTTATACATGCCTGTCTTAAGGTCAACATGGTGACGACGTACAGGTTCGCCTGTATTTGCGTCTTCAGTCCAGTTTTCAACCGTCAAGGCATGATGCGCACGGCGCATGTTACGTTTGGATTTTGTTGTTTTTCTCTTTGGTACAGCCATAGCTCTATCCTTAATTTCGTGCTTCGTGCTTTTATTTAATTCTATTCATTATTCATGAACGAAAACAGGGTAATACCTAAAATCCGCCATCAACGCAAGGGAATTATGACTCATATCGCAGGTTTTTTATATTTTACCTGTTATTTGTCTTTCTTCTTTTCATCTGCTTTCCACGCCTTAAGCGCGGCAAACGGGTTTTCATACATTGCATCATCGTCTTTCAAGCCTGCTTCTTGCGTATCATACGCCACCCCTTCGCATTTCGGATAGGGTGACAAGGATAAGGATAGGTGCTGCGTCACCAACTCACCCAGATCAATTTTCCCGCCAATCACTTCCTCAGGATCGTCATATTCTTCGAGCATCGATTGTTCGTTACGCTCTATCGTTGCGGTGCGCTCACGCTTTGCTTTTGTGAAGGATACAGCGTTGCTTGGTTCTGAAAACCATGCCTCGAAAGTATCATCCACATTTTCCAATACCGGCTCATCAGTAACAACACATCTTTGGTGCACATCGGCCTGTATCCGTCCATCAACGGTAATCACCTTTGTCACCGTATTTCTGCTCAAGGTAAGATCCGCCTTTATCCCCTCTATCGAATGCAGCCCCAAACGGTTGCATAAAAGCGGAAAAGTAGACTCAGGCGCACTAATCGTGATTTGAACAGGCACCTGATCAACGTCGTCAGATAAGAAATGGTACGACCATTCTTGCGCCGGAGAGGCGCTATCGTGATCAGTCATGACAAATTGTCCTTTCTTTTATCGTTCACATATACAATACGGCCATCCAAAATTTCGTCAATTCTTTCAGGGGTTTTATCGTGAATATTGGTCGTGATGAAATTGTCCATCGCCGCCAAAACGCCCTCATCCCATTCATCACCATCCGCAACTGTGCCGTATAGATTACGCTTCAACGCATCCTTTAATGTTGTGGGGGTTAAACCTTCAATATCCTGCTCATCCATACTGCTTGGGTCAATTGCCAACTGATAGCTGTGCATTCTGCCATTAAAGGCCTTCATCATACGTTTCATGTGTTTGGGCACGCCCATGTCCCCGATACCCATTTCACGCAATGTCTGATCCATATCCTGAAAAACGCGATCAAACAACGCTTGGGAAAGCTTCTCATAGCGCTCATGCCCTATCAGAACATTCAAGGTTATGAAAACATGCACCAACAACAAATCAAACCGACCATCAAATGTATCGGGAACACCATATTCTTCATAGAACACAGATTCGCGCGTGTTATACAAAGCACAGGCATATAATTGCCCAGCAACAGCCTTGTTATCTTTTGATTTAAGGTTTTTTTTCTGGAATAATCCGCCCAACATTGATTTTTGCTCTAGGTTTTTTCTAAAATTGTCTCTAAGCTTCGTTACTCATAACACTAATATTAAAGAATGCCATGCAAAAAAATATCAAGATTGTGTTTTGTTTCATCCTATTAGGAATGATAACAGCCTGTACGCCCATGGTGGCGCAACACGGTAATATGCTGCAAGATTTTCAGATAGAGGAAATTCAGCCGGGCACAGATACGCGCTCTGATGTCTTGCGTATTTTCGGTTCACCGACAACGCAATCTACATTTAATAATGATGTTTGGTATTATATCGGGCAGGAAACGGAAAAACGCAGCATCCTCGACCATGAAGTCGTTGATGAACGTATTATTGCCGTGACGTTTGATAATGAAGGCATTGTCAGCACTGTCGAGCATCTTGACGGTGACAGACAGAATATCCCCTATGCGCGCACCAAAACGCCGACACACGGTAATGACCTGACATTTATGCAACAATTGCTTGGAAACCTCGGACGCTTCAACGGCGCGAGCAGTCAAAAGACGACCATCCCTTAAGGGCTAATGCTATAATGATGTGACACGCTGATCGTTAAATCGGGCGTTGTTGAACAACCTGAATCAGAACTTCGGTATGAATATCGGCATCGCCAACCACCTTATCGGTGACTTCATTCAGGCGCTGTTTAATCATATGCACCTGAATAATACCGCCCTTTAACGCCGCATGCTTATTTAGGATGCCGTACATATCTTGTATATAGGCATCGGTAAGGCGCGGGCTCATGGCTTTGATCTTATCCGCATCAGATACACCATTCACCTCAATCGCAACGACCATGCTGACAACTTGTTGAACGCCATCATCATCAATGATCGGCAACAATAATGGTTGAAGCTTCACATATTCTGTACTGCCGCTGGTTTCACTTTTTTCCGAAGCATCGGACACGCCGACACTCAAAAAGAACACACACACAACACAAGCCATTAAAGTAAAGATACGATGCATAAAGGATAAGCCCCAAAGATTTATAGAAAATAACTATGATTGAGATTAACAAAGAATAGTTAATACCACGTTATGCATAGATAAAATCCAAGATAAATGTGCGCTGCACAATGCTGGATTGTGTTTGATTATGCGGCTTCACGGAGAAGTTTTGCAATGGCATCGAGCACACCATTAACGAAAGACACTTGTTTTTGATCATAGAACTCATGGGTGACATTCAAATAATCATTCAAAATGATGGCCACATCAGTTTCCGTATGCACCAAGATCTCGCAAATACCGCAAAGAAGAACGGATTTTAACAAAGACTCCAGATGCCTTTCCTTGGTATGACAATCCAAAATGTCCTGAATTTCAGGATAGCGTTCATCCAGATTAAACAGAATTTTTTTGAACAAACCACCATTCGGACGAATATCAAGAAACTCAGACTGTGATTCATCGAACGATTCATCCTCATTGGTCACCAAACCGCGATCCAGCAATTCCGCAACAACAACCCGCATGGGTTTTTTATTATGAATCATTTGGTAAAAGGCCTGCACAGCCATAAGGCGCGCAACAAAGTCCTTATTCACTTCAGTCGTATCAACAGTGTTCACAGTCATATTCACTTTGTCCAACGCCTTATCTTCGCAACTTACAGCTCAACTCAAACAGAGCCAAAGCCGCTTGCGCTGCATCCGCGCCTTTGTTCTTTTGCATAGGTTCTGCGCGCACCATCGCTTGATCCAGTGTATCACACGTTAGAATGCCATTGCCAATAGGTAAATTATGATCCAGCGCCAATCGGGATAGCCCCGCCGCGCTCTCATTGCACACAATATCGTAATGCGATGTTTCACCGCGAATAACACAGCCCAACGCAATATAAGCATCAAACTTTCTGTTCTCTGATCCGCGCCCTTCCTTACGAAGTGCGCCATATTTAATCGCCATCGGTATTTCGAGCGCGCCTGTAATCTCAAACACTTCGCTCGTTGCGCGCTTTTCCTTTAAATAGGCCAGCGCGCCATCCAGCAAATGTGCAGACACATCTTTATAATACGGTGAAACGACAATCATTACGTGCGGCATGTCGGTTATTTTCTCTCTCGATTGATTTAAGACACAGGCCTATGGCCAACAATGTGAAGATCGTACCCATCCAGACCGATCACACTTTTCGGACTGTTGGACAGTAAAACCATATTCCGAACACCTAAGTCCAGCAAAATCTGGGCGCCAATACCATAATCACGAATAACATTTTCATGATGCGCCGGATCAACGGCCTCTTTCTTTTTCATAAGGCGGTCAGAAAGGCTTGTCGCATTGGGCGGTCGCAAAATAACAACAACGCCGCGCCCCTCTTTTTCAATCATATCCATGGATTTCTGCAAGATGTTATCCCCATCCATCCCGATGATATCCTTAACAATATCCACAGCATGCATACGCACCAAAACAGGCTCATCCGTATTGGAAATATCCCCCTTCACGAGGACAATATGCTCCGCATAGTGGATTTTCGCGGCGTAGAGGCACAATTTAAAATTGCGATGCCCCGTAATATCGCTTTCGCCTTCATATATCTTCTCCACAAGACTTTCAGTGCGGCGGCGATGCGCGATTAAATCTGCGATTGTGCCGATTTTCAAATTATGGAACTGCGCAAAGCGCACCAAATCACTCAACCGCGCCATTGTGCCGTCATCATTCATAATCTCACAAATAACGCCAGCGCCGCTGAAACCCGCCATTTTAGAAAGATCCACCGCGGCCTCTGTATGGCCTGCACGCACCAAAACACCGCCTTCGCGCGCCATTAACGGGAAAACATGCCCCGGCGTTGCAATCGCATCCGAACCATTTTCAGGGTTAATCGCCGTTTGAATTGTATGGGCGCGGTCTGCCGCTGAAATTCCTGTTGTGACGCCTTCTTTGGCTTCAATCGACACGGTGAATGCTGTGCGGTGCTGCGTGTTATTGCCGCGCCCCATCAGTTGTAGCCCCAAACGATCGACCATTTGCTCTTCCATCGGCAAACACACAAGGCCGCGCCCCTCCTTCGCCATGAAATTGATATTCTCAGGCGTTGCCATTTGCGCAGCGATAATAAGATCGCCTTCGTTTTCGCGGTTTTCGTCATCCACAATAATCACAGGCTTGCCGTTGCGCATATCGGCGACAACATCTTCGATAGAAGACAACACACTCTGATCCTCAGTGTCCAATCGTGCGTCGCGGACATCCTGTTTTGATATAACCTTGCTCATTTTATGCCCTTTGCTCCAACATACGGGCAACATAGCGCGCCAGCATGTCAATTTCTATATTTATATCATCTCCGGCCTTACGATCACCAAGCGTCGTGTTATCCCATGTGTGGGCAATGATATTAACGTCGAAGTATTCATTCGTGACCGCATTCACTGTCAAAGACACGCCATCTATCGTTATGGAACCTTTTGAGGCAATGAGCCCTGCGTAACCTTGCGGTATGGCGATTCTGATTTGACGCGAATCCCCTTCCGGCGTAATAGCCATAATATGGCTGACCGTATCCACATGCCCTGAAACGATATGCCCGCCCATCTCATCGCCCATCTTTAAGGACGGCTCAAGGTTAATACGCGTCATGACACCCCATGAACCAATAATGGTGTTTCTGAGTGTTTCGGCGGAAACATCAAAAAACAAAGAGCTTTTCGATTTACCCACAACCGTAAGACAACACCCTGAACAGCAAACAGACGCACCCATCTGAACCGATGTGACATCGTGTGACACCTCAACCTCGATCCGCTGATCCCCTGCTTGCGTATCAACGCTGCGGATCACCCCAATATTTTGCACCAACCCTGTAAACATGACCTCATGCGCCTTTCGGTTTATATTGCTCTAACACATCATCACCAAGCGTTTGCATATGAACACGCTCAAAGTCATAGCGCGCGGCTAAGCTCTCTATATTCAGATCACCCGATGCATTTTTAGCATCCCCGCCCAAGACTGTAGGAGCGCGGTAAACGACAAGCTCATCAAACAAACCTTGCTTTAAAAACGATGCATGCACCTTTGCGCCGCCCTCAACCAATACACGGGTTATCCCCCGCGTTGCCAACACCGCCAGCACCGTCTTTAAATCATGCGGATCGCACTGGTGCAACGCTGCGCCGCCGGCAATGAGCGATGAAACATTCTCGCCCTCATCACTGTGAAAAATCCATAACCTGATGGCGTAGGCGGTTTTGAGTAAAATACTATCGAGCGGCGTTTGCAGATGCGTATCCAGAACAACGCGAACAGGATTATGATCCAGCCCGCCAAGACGCGTTGATAACATTGGATTATCCTGCAGAACAGTGCCAACACCAACCAAAATGGCATCATGACGTGCGCGTAATAAATGCGCATGCTTACGGGCAAGATCCCCCGTGATCCACTGGCTCTCACCAGAGCTCAGCGCGATTTTACCATCAAGTGTGCAGGCCGTTTTCAATGTCACATAAGGTCTGTTTTTTTGGATACAACTGAAAAAACCGGCGTTCATTTCCACGCATTCATGCTCTAAAACACCTTGCACAACCTCTATGCCTGCATTTTCGAGGATCTCTTTCGCCTGTCCGTGTACTTGCAAATTAGCGTCCAGCGCGCCGATTACGACCTTTTTAACCTTCGCCTGAATAATTGCCTCAACGCAAGGCGGCGTACGCCCGTGATGCGTACAAGGTTCCAGCGTGACATACAGCGTTGCGCCCTTGGCCTTTGCCCCTGCTTGCTCCAATGCTAAAAATTCCGCGTGGGGTCTGCCTAAATCCGCGGTGCGCGCACGCGCAATGACATGACCATCCTTAACAATCACACAGCCAACTGACGGGTTCGGTGCAGTGCGTCCAATTCCCCTTTGCGCCAGCGCAAGCGCCGAGCGCATATAATGGATATCAACGTCGGAAATCATGCAGGCTGCCTTCTTAATTCCCTTTAGAGGTTTTGTCTTTTAAGTGACTGACTTTATTGAGAAAATCATTAAAGTCCGCAGGGTTTCGGAAATCCTTATAGACAGACGCAAAACGGATATAACCAACCGCATCAAGGTTCGTCAGAGAATCCATAACATAAGAGCCTATTTTTTCAGAAGGTACTTCGGCCTCCCCTTCGGATTCCAGCGCGCGGACAATTTTATCGGCTTCTTTTTCGATGACTTGCAAATCTACGGGGCGTTTACGCAGCGCAACCTGCATAGAGCGAATAATCTTATCACGATCAAAGGGCTGTTTACGTCCGCCGCCTTTAAGAACAGTCATTTCACGCAGTTGAACACGCTCGAACGTCGTAAAACGTTGATCGCAAGACGGGCAAAAACGACGCCGACGGATGGCAGAGTTATCCTCCGTCGGGCGCGAATCTTTTACCTGTGTTTCTTCATTTCCGCAAAACGGGCAGCGCATGAGCCTCCCCTTGTCGTCTTATCCATCTATTCATTCGGATAGATGGGGAACCGCTTACAAAGTGCATCCACTTTTTCTCTAACAGATTTTTCAATCGCGGCATTACCTTCTTGTCCGTTTTCTTTCAGACCGTCGAGTACTTCAATCGCGTATTGACCAACCAATTTGAACTCTTCAACACCAAAACCACGGCTTGTCGCGGCGGGTGTTCCAAGACGCACACCGGATGTAACCATCGGCGGTGCAGGATCAAAAGGGACAGCGTTTTTGTTACAGGTCATGCCTGCGCGCTCCAACGCTTCTTCTGTATCTTTACCTGTCAAACCCTTCGGACGAAGATCAACCAGAACGATATGGCTGTCTGTACCGCCTGATACGATATCAACGCCGCCATCCTTCAATGTTTTTGCCAAAGCGCGTGCATTATCAATAACAGCCTGACCATATGCCTTAAAGGAAGGCTTCAACGCCTCACCATAAGAAACAGCCTTCGCCGCAATCACATGCATCAACGGGCCGCCCTGAATACCGGGAAAGATCGCTGAATTCAGCTTTTTGAATATCTCAAGATCATTGGTCAAGATCATACCGCCACGTGGCCCGCGAAGGGTTTTGTGTGTGGTTGTGCTTGTCACATGTGCATGTGGCACAGGTGATGGATACGTACCAGCGGCAATCAAGCCCGCATAATGCGCCATATCAACAAACAAATATGCACCGACAGAATCAGCAATCTCACGGAAACGTGCGAAATCGATGTGACGTGGATAAGCAGATGCACCGGCAATAATCATTTGCGGCTTGTGCTCTTTTGCCAATCTTTCAACTTCATCATAATCAAGCAACGAGTCGCTTTCGCGCACACCATATTGAACCGCATTAAACCATTTACCTGATTGGTTTGGCGCCGCGCCATGGGTCAAGTGACCACCGGCTGCAAGGCTCATCCCCAAAACAGTGTCGCCGGGCTGTAACAAGGCCATCATAACACCTTGGTTCGCCTGAGAACCTGAGTTTGGCTGCACGTTCACATATTTTGCGCCGAATAATTCCTTCGCACGATCACGCGCCAGATCTTCAACAACGTCTGAAAACTCACAACCACCATAATAACGACGTCCAGGATAACCTTCGGCGTATTTGTTGGTGAAGACAGACCCTTGCGCCTGTAGCACAGCTCTGGATACGATATTTTCCGATGCGATCAATTCGATGCACTCTTGCTGGCGTTTCAATTCGCCGCGCGTTGCGTTAAACACATCTGCGTCGGCGGTTTGCAAATCGTCTGTAAAAAATCCGCAATATTCCAAATTTTCGGCTGCGTTGCTCATAAGTGTAAGTTCCTTTCAGTTTTATTTATGATAATTTTTCAACTCTGCGGTCATGACGACCACCTTCATATTCTGTGTTTAAAAACGTTTCAACAATATCGAATGCCACTTCCAAGCCAATCAAACGTGCGCCCAGCGCCAGAACATTCGCATTATTATGTTGTCGTGTCAGGCGCGCCATTGTCACATCCGTGCAATTCGCCGCTCTGATTTCTTTATATCTGTTGGCGGCAATGGAAATACCGATCCCTGTACCGCAAATGACAATACCGCGCTCCGCCTCACCATTGATAATGCTTTGCGCCAATTTTTGCCCGAATTCAGGGTAATCCACAGAATCGCGGGAATTGGTTCCGACGTCAACAAATGACAACCGATCCGCAAAGCGCTCTTTAATCGCCTCTTTCAGATCGTATCCACCGTGGTCGCAAGCAATGGCAAGTGTTTCCATCTCTAACCTTTTCGTCTTATTAAGACACAATATATAGGCCTGAACATCTTACGAAATCAATCCTTTCTTTTTCAAAACATACTCAAGGCGCTTTATGGCGTTACGCTTTAATATTTCCTGTGATGTGGTTTTGGGGCCTTGAATTGAAACTTCGATCAGGGTCTGCGTATCCATGGCGGAAACTTTTACGACATTTCCAACCGGAAAAAATTCGACAATCACTTCGCGTCCATTCAGTATATTTTGTGCCATAGCCGTTTCCATTAAAAAAGCAGGCCATTACAGCCTGCCCTAAACATAATGGAATCAAAAAAAAAATAAAGCCTAAAATCCACCACCGAAGTTGGTTTGCTGCGCCCAAAAGCGTTCCAGCATTTTAAGCGTCTGGTTCAATTCATTTAAACGTTCATTTGTTATTTCCGTACCTTCAATCTGCGTTTCATGGCGCGCGAACATATCGGAAATCATCTGGCGCAACTCAATACCCTTTTCGGATAGGCGCACGCGGATGGATCGTTTGTCGTGTACAGAGCGTTCCTGAATGAGATATTCATTTTCAACCATCTTCTTAACATTATAAGAAACGTTTGATCCTAAATAGTAACCACGAATCGTCAATTCCCCGACCGTCATTTCTTCTTCGCCAACATTATAGAGAATCATACACTGGACGTTGTTGATGTCCTGAATGTTCTTCTTATCAAGCTCGACCTTTAAAACGTCAAGAAAATGACGGTGAAGGCGTTCTATAAGTTGTATCGACTCGTAATATGGTGTTGTCACAGATATATCTCCAAAAAGTACGTTCTGTATGTAATAATACTTGCGGATCATAATTAAAGTTTGATCCGAGCGCAAAGTGATTTTATATATCTTTTAGTTTAAAGAAATGTAAAAAACGAAATAATTATCATGATCAATACTTCATATCCCGAAAAAAGAATGCGTAGACTGCGCTCCGAGCCATGGATACGCAATTTGGTTCAAGAAAATAATATTACAGTTCACGATCTGATCTGGCCTGTTTTTGTTATTGAAGGACAGAAAAAAAGCGAATCCATCCCTTCTATGCCCAATATTTCACGATATTCTATTGATCTTTTGATCGAAGAAATCAAAAAAGCGCGTGATTTAGGCATTCCTGCCATCGCCTTATTCCCGATCACGTCACAAGATAAAAAGACCGCAGACGGCAAAGAATCCTATAACCCCGATAATTTAATCTGCCGCGCGGTGCATGCCGTGAAAAGCGCAGTGCCCGATATTGGCATTATTACAGATGTTGCCCTTGACCCTTATACAGATCACGGTCATGACGGCCTTATAGAAGACGGCGTTATACTCAATGATGAAACCGTAGACATCCTATGCAAGCAATCCTTAGTTCAGGCACAGGCAGGATCAGACATTATTGCCCCATCAGACATGATGGACGGGCGTATTAAGGCCATCAGACATGCCCTAGATGCCCAATCATTGACCGACACAATGATTTTAGCCTACGCCGCCAAATATGCTTCGGCGTTTTATGGCCCTTTTCGCGATGCCGTGCAATCAAAGGGCTGCTTAAACGGTGATAAAAAAACCTATCAGATGAACCCCGCAAACAGTAACGAAGCCCTGCACGAAGTCGCGCTCGACCTGCAAGAGGGCGCGGATATGGTGATGGTAAAGCCCGGATTACCCTATCTGGATATCGCATCAAACATCAAAAAACAGTTCAAAGTCCCCACCTTCGCCTATCATGTCAGCGGTGAATACGCGATGCTGCGCGCCGCTGCGCAATATGGTTGGCTGGATTACGATGCTACAATCATGGAGATTATGATGTCCTTCAAGCGCGCAGGATGTGACGGCATATTAACCTACAGCGCATGTGATATTGCACGCCTCATTCAAAATAAATAGCGTAAAACCTTGTAAAAAAATGCTGCAATTTCTTGATTTTCAAGGAAAAAAACCGCACAATAAAATTATATCTCAAAAAGGGTGAGCAAGCCCGATTCTTTGTTCTCTGTGTAACGTATCACTTCTTCTGCGTATAAATTTGGCGTTTAAATATTATTTTGCGGCTTTAAAACGCCTCTTTTATTAGGGCGAGCTTTGCAAAATAAACCTTTAGGAAAGGGTAAAACCGGACAATGAAGCTCCTTGGTCTATTTCTCGTTTTTGGGTGCACATTTGCAGGGCTGGTCTTAACGGCGGGCATGGAAAAAGCCATGCACCTGACCACGGGTGTTATCCTGCCTGCTGCGCCGGGTGAGGCCGTGATTATTATGGGCTGTGCGTTTGCCGCCTTCATGATCGCCAACACCATGGACACAATCAAAGGGACAATTAAATATTTTGGCGCTTTGGTAAAACCCATTGCCTATAAGAAGGAAGATTACGTCGAGTTGTTGAGCATGATGTTCGTCACATTCAAGCTCGCACGTTCAAAGGGGTTCCTTGCCCTCGAACAACATGTTGAAAACGCCCATGACAGTGAGCTGTTCTCACAATTCCCGAAATTCCACAGCAATCATCATGCCTTGGACTTCATTTGTGATTACTTACGTATTATCTCATTAGGCAATGAAGACCCCAATCAACTGGGCGCATTGATGGACAAAGAAATCGAACAAATTGCCCACCATGAGCTTCACCCCGCACATGCTGTGCACCACATGGCAGAGGGTATCCCTGCCCTTGGTATTGTTGCTGCGGTTTTGGGGGTTATCAAAACGATGGCCTCGATTTCCGAGCCGCCTGAGGTTTTGGGTAAATTGATCGGGAGCGCGCTTGTTGGTACGTTCCTTGGGGTTTGGCTCTCCTACGGTATTTTCGGCCCTATTGCTCTGGCGATGGAAGAACGCGCGGAATCCGAGATACTCTATTACAAAATCATGAAGGTCGGTATGGTCGCTTTCCTAAGTGGCGCAGCCCCGCAAGTTGCCGTTGAATTTGCAAGAAAGGCTTTACCGCACAATGTACAACCGGGATTTTTAGAACTTGAAGAAATTCTGAATGAATTACCACCGCCGCCCGCGTAAACGATACGAATAAAGGTTCTATATGCATACGCTTAGAATAGACATCGTTGAACTGCCTTACCACCATCATGGCGGCGCATGGAAGGTGGCCTATGCCGACTTCGTAACGGCGATGATGGCGTTTTTCTTGCTCATGTGGCTTTTGAACGTGACAACGCAGGAGCAAAAGGATCTGATTTCAGATTACTTCAACCCCAGCCACCCGCAAGTTTCTGACAGTAAAAGTGGTGCTGGCGGCGTCCTTGGCGGTTTAACCATGTCTCCCGAAGGTGCTATGGCTTCGGATAAAAACCCAATGATCCCCTTGCAAGTCAATCAACAACGCAAAAGAGGTGCAGAGGCAAAATCAAAGGTTAATCAGATAAAGGAAAAGGCCGAACAAAAACGCTTTGAAAACGCCGCTGAAAAAATCAAGCAAGCCATTCAGGAAAATCCAAAACTGGCCAAACTAAAAGACAATATCCTCATTGATATCACCCCCGAAGGGTTGCGCATTCAAATTATTGATCAAGAAGATGAAACCATGTTCCCATCGGGAAGCGCGGACATGTTCGAAAAAACACGCGATTTATTAGGGCAAATCACCCAAATTGTTCTGGATATGCCCAATGAGGTTTCGGTTCGTGGCCATACTGATGCTGCGCGCTATGCCGAAGGGGCGAAATACACAAACTGGGAACTCTCAGCGGATCGTGCCAACTCATCGCGCCGCGTCATGCTCGATTCAGGCATGCCCGCCGATCGGCTTAATAATGTGATGGGGAAAGCCGACACAGAGCCACTTATCGTGGATAACCCTCTTGATCCGCGTAACCGCAGAATCACACTTATATTGCTCAAAGAATCGATCACCAGCCCCGCGCCAATGGATGAGGACGAGGATTACATTGAGGATGACGAAGACACCACCATTGATAATGCCCCGACGCCGCCTATAAACCCCTATAGGAAGACTCCCGGAAACATTGAGTTCCCTTAAGGGCAAATCAAATAATATTCAAAATATAATCCGTCCGTTTTTATAAACATGCTTTTATGCTAGGCTGCTGCGCATATATTCGCCATATGAACCATTGAGGGATACCAGCATGAAAAAACTATTGTTAGCCGCAACAATCATGACATCGGCACTGTTTCATCAACCTGCCCACGCGCAAGAAACAAAAACAACGCTACAGCTTTACACCCTCAATTGCGGTTCAATCCATGTGAGCGACCTGAATGTTTTTTCAGATACAGATCAGTATATCAGCCAAGACAAAACGCTCAATGTCGGGTGTTACCTCATCAAACATAACAATGACTGGTTATTGTGGGATACGGGCATTCCAAGCGCCCTTGCACAAAAACCCGAAGGCATGACCAATGGCGTGTTCCATTTAAGCGTTGCAAAAACACTGACCGAGCAACTTGCAACAATCGGATTAAAGCCTGAAGATATCAATTATGTCGGTATTTCTCACGCGCATTTCGATCATACGAGCAACGCCAATTTATTCACAAACGCGACGCTCATCATTCAGGATACAGAATATAATTTCCTGAAAAACACGCCCGAAGCCGCCAAAGCCTATAATATGCCTCCTGAAAATATCAGCTATTTCCTTGCCGACGAACATAAAGGGCAAGTTCACACAATCAAGGGCGATGACGATATTTTCAAAGACGGAACGATCAAGGCGATTTCCCTGCCCGGACACACACCCGGCCATATGGCGTTGCTGGTTAATCTGGAAAAAACCGGCCCTGTTATTCTATCGGGCGATCAATGGCATTTTACGCAAAACCATGAAAGCAACGGCGTTCCAACGTTTAATTACGACAGAGCCGACACACTCGCCTCGTCGGATAAACTCGATCACCTTATCAAGAACAGAGGCGCGAAACTCATTATCCAGCACGAAGTTAACGACAACAAAGACCTGCCGAAACCTCCGGCATTCCTTGATTAAGTTTTATGGATTAAACGACCAAGCCGCCAACAGCTAGAATTTATAGTCGAAGCGGTTGCTTTTCGGGAAACCATTAGGGGGTAAACGCCCTGCTGATGCGCGTTTCCCGATCCATGGCTCGATATCATCAACCGTTGTCGTGCCCGAGCCGTATTTATATTCCAGCCCCTGCTCTAGGTTAAAGGTCTTGGCATCGGACAAGCTGCCCTCTTTATATTTCTGAAGGATAACCCCTTTACCCTTACCCATTTCAGGCAATTCGGATAACGGAAAAGCCAGCATTTTGCGGTTTTTACCGATCACGGCGACATGGTCGTCACCCTCTTCGATATATTGACAGACCGCTGCCTCAACCTTACCGCTGACATTCAACACCTGTTTACCGGATTTTGTTTGCGCCAACACATCATCGGAGCTGACAACAAAGCCGCGCCCATCTGTAGAGGCCACTAATATTTTTACGGCAGGTTTATGAACCTTCATCGTGGTCACATGCGCATCATTGGGAATATCCACCATAATACGTAACGGCTCACCAAAGCCGCGGCCAGACGGCAGTTTATCGCAGCCAAGCGTGTAAAAACGCCCGTTCGTCGCAAACACAATCAGCTTATCTGTTGTTTGCACCTCCAGAATAAATTGCCCGCGGTCACCATCCTTATACTTCAAATCTTTCGGATTGATACCGTGCCCCTTCATCGCCTTGATCCAGCCCTGCGCCGAGCAAATCACCGTCACAGGCTCCTTCTCGATCATCACAGCGTCCAGATCAACCAAAATCGGTTTCGGGGCGGAGGCAATGCTTGTGCGGCGTTTCCCTAAAACAGTGTCCTGACCAAACATGACTTTCAGATCTTTGATCTGCTTTTTGATCCGCGTCCATTGGCGCGCTTCTGAACCGATCAACTTTTCAAGCTCATCACGCTCCTTAGATAAGGCGTCATGCTCGGTGCGAATTTCCATCTCTTCAAGCTTGTGCAAGCGGCGTAAGCGCAAATTCAAAATCGCTTCAACTTGGATTTCACTTAATGTGAAGGTGTCGATCAAACATTGTTTTGGGTTTTCCTCAAAACGGATAATACGGATAACCTCATCCACATTCAAAAAGACAACAAGATACCCTTCTAAAACTGCCAAACGGTGCAGCACTTTTTGCAAACGGAAACTGGAGCGACGCACCAAAACCTCTTGCTGGTGATCCAGCCAGTTTTGCAATGCTTCTTTCAGGTTCATAACCTTCGGCACCAAGCCGTTTTCCAAAACATTCAAATTCATGTTAAAGCGCGTTTCCAGATCAGAAGAACGGAACAGCGCTTCCATAAGGATTTCAGGCTCGACATTACGGTTTTTCGGCACAAGAACAAGACGTACATCTTCCGCCGATTCATCGCGCACATCATCCAGTAAGGGCAGTTTCTTGGAATTGATAAGATCGGCAATTTTCTCGATCAACTTCGATTTTTGCACCTGATAAGGAATCTCGGTGATAATTATTTGGTACATGCCCTGTTTCAGGTCTTCTTTTTCCCAACGTGACCGCACACGAAAAGCGCCCTTGCCCGTTTCATACGCCTTGATCACATCGGCTTTTTCCTCAACCAGAACCCCGCCGGTCGGCATATCAGGCCCCTGCACAATATCAACAAGCTCTGCCACGCTTGGGTCTTTATCCAGCATCAGCAGCATCGCATCGCATAATTCTTCGACGTTATGCGGCGGAATATTCGTTGCCATCCCCACGGCAATACCGCTGGAACCATTGGCTAATAAATTCGGGAAACCACCAGGAAGGACGACAGGCTCGCTCTCCGACCCATCATAAGTCGGGCGGAAATCAACAGCGTCTTCTTCAATACCCTGCAGCAATAATATTGCAACATCGGTTAAGCGCGCTTCGGTGTACCGCATCGCCGCAGCATTATCGCCGTCAATGTTACCGAAGTTCCCCTGCCCATCCACCAACGGATAGCGTTGCGAGAAGTCCTGCGCCAAACGCACCATCGCATCATAAACCGCCGTATCGCCATGCGGGTGGTATTTACCGATAACATCACCGACCACACGCGCAGACTTTTTAGGGCTTTGATTAGGATTAAGCTTGAGCTGGAACATGGCATAGAGCAAACGTCTATGCACAGGTTTCATGCCATCACGAACATCCGGCAGTGAACGGCTCATGATCGTGGATAAAGCATAAGACAGATAACGATCCGAAAGGATTTCGCTAATCGGTTGATCTATAACGTCCGATCTGTTTTCGTTTACTGTATTATCCTGCGACATAAATTTCTGTCCCTAACGCTTCAATATTTCTAGTGCTGTCATCCGAGCTTCTTGTTTTGGCAAAAACTTCGGCAAAACGCAAGTCTAACCTATGTCTGGCTTCCGGCAATCCACGATTATGATGTGCAAAAACCCAATGCTGTAGGAAAAACCGCGTTAATTGCAAGCCTATCATGACATCTTCGGGGTCTGACGGCCCGCCATTCGGTTTTAGAAACCCCGGCAACGGCAACAGCTTGCCTTTATAAGGTTCTGCCGCGGCATAGCTTACAGCGCGCCCTGTTTTCGGACTAACATAAGCCAGTGTATTATCATCACCGCCCCCCGCGCAACGTGATAAATCCAGCGAGAACCCTAATTCTTTTAAAAGGGCGATTTCCCACATGACGTAGCCCGCTGCCCAAACCTCGCCCTCAAGAATATCCAAAAGCGCCAGCATCCCATCATACAGCCCCTCATGCCCCTCTTTTTCAGGTAAAGCCTGATCGCACAAGGCGCACGCCGATTGCAGCGCAGCCAATTTCAACGCATCATGCATGATACGCGCCGCCGTAGAGCGCGAAAGCTCTATCGTTAATGCGCCAAGGCTATCGCTCGTCCTTGCGCGCCAATTCGCATCCACAATATTCCCAACTTCGAGTGAGCCACGATTCTTCGATGACGATGCACCGCGCACATAGCCCGCTTGCCGCCCGTGACCACGCGTCAATAGCGACACGATTGCGCCATTCTCACCATGCGCACGCGCTGCCAATACCACAGATTGATCTTGCCATTGTTCCATGGGTATCTATTATCATCGTGATAACGATTTGATTCCAGCAGGATATGAAAAATAATGACGACTATCCCCAAATCAGAAATCCATGAATTGGTTACAGGCGCTTTTAAAAAGGCAGGATTGACGGACGAATCCGCGATCAATGAAATTTATACACACCTTATGTACAACGAACTTTGCGGCAAACGCTCTCATGGGCTGTTGCGGGTTAAATGGAGCATTGATTACATCAAAAAACACGGCCCCCCGATCAAATCGCCTGATATCGCACTGGATAACGGCGCACTGACCATCATTGACGGGCAAAATAATCTGGGGCTGGTCACGGCGCGTTATGCCGCAGATATCGCCATATCAAAGGCCAAAACCCACGGCATCGCCTTTGTCGGGGCGCGCAATCACTTTGGCACAACGGGCACAATGCATTATTACAACCGCCTGTTCGTCGATAACGGTTTGGTCGGCATTGCGGGCTGCAATTCCTTTGCTATGGTTTGTCATCCTGATGGTTTTGATCCTGTTTTAGGGACAAACCCGATATCTTTCGGCATCCCCTCGTCCAAAACGCCCTGCATTATTGATGTTACAACGGCGCAATGGGCCTATGGCAAGTTGCTGGAATTCTCCAAAGCGGGCAAGGACATTCCTGTGGATGCCTTTGTGGATAAAGATGGAAAACCTTCGACAAACATTAAAGATGCAAAAGACGGTGCGATGCTGCCGATGAACGGTTATAAGGGGTTTGCCATTGGTCTTGCCATCGAAGTTTTGAGCGGTGCACTGATTGGCGCAAAATCAGGTCTAAAAGCGGTTCAAGGCAGCGATGGAATATTCTTCATCACGATCAATCCAGACATGCTGGTCGGGCAAGCCATTTTCGAAGAACAAGTCGAAGCATTATTACAGGAAATCAAGTCATCACGGCATAACGCAGAGATTACCGAGCTTCTTATCCCCGGTGAAAGATCCGAGAGCACATACCAATCAAACCAAGGCAAAGAGCATATTGACGTGGTTGATACTGTTTATAATGAATTAAAGGATTTGGTCTCATGAGTATAAAAAAGATAGGCATCGTGGGAATCGGTGCAATCGGCAGTGCCGTGGCAAAGAAACTAACCTCTGCGGAGGGATTATACGGCTTTGAACTGGGGTGCATATCCGATCCAGACCCGAAAGTACATTTTGGGGTCGATAACGTGTCAATTGACGCGCTTGTGGCACAGAGTGATCTCATTATTGAGTGCCTCCCTGCCCGCTGCGTGCCTGACCTTGCTGAGGCTACTTTTCGCGCAAATAAAGACATTATTTTCATCAGCAGCGCCGCCCTGCTCCTTTACCCACAGATTGTGGATAACCTCAAACAATCAAAGAGTCGTGCTTACCTCCCCTCTGGCGCACTTTGCGGATTGGATGGCGTCATCGCGATGCGGGAAATGGGTATTGAAAGCTCTAAAATCGCCTCATTCAAACCCCCCAAAGGCTTTTCCGGCGCCCCTTTTATTGTTGAAAATGATATCGACCTCGATCAAATCACGCAAAAGACACTGATTTTCGAAGGAAACGCGCTGGATGCCTCTCGCGGCTTCCCTGCCAATGTCAATGTTGCCGCAACATTGAGCCTTGCAGGCATCGGCGCGCAAGATACCCGCGTAGAAATTTGGGCTGATCCCGCCGCCACAGGCAATGCCCATCAAATCACCGTGACAAGCGCCTATTCCACCCTGACATCACGCATTGAAAACATGCCTGATCCGGCAAACCCCAAAAGCTCCGTCCTCGCGGCGCAGAGCATCGTTGCAACTCTTCGAAACATGAACAGCGCCCTTGTTATTTCATAAACCAAAGAAAGATAATACCGCATGATCCCCGCAAAACATTTCTATATGATCCGCCATGGTGAGACAGAAGCCAACAAAGCCCGCCTTATGGCAGGCAGCCTTGATTCTCCGCTCACTGATACGGGGCGCGAACAGGCGGCGCAGGCGCGCCGCATCGTGAAATCACTGGAGGTTAAGCCCAAGGCCATCATCCATAGTAATCTGTCGCGGGCGCGTGATACGGCGTCCATCATCAATGGCGCGCTGGATGTGCCCATGCATGAGGAACAAGACCTCGCCGAACTGCATGCAGGCGATTGGGAAGGCGTTCCCTATGAAGAATGCAGCGCATTATTAACCGGATGGCCTAACCCGCCAAATGGCGAAACCTTTAACGATTTTTGCGCGCGCATCAAACGCGGCAAACAAAAGGTACTGGATGCCCATGACAGCCCTGTCCTTATTGTCTCCCATGGTGGTGTGTTCAGGGCGTTTGGCGGGCTTTACGGCCTGAAAACGCCGGGTGTTTTTAGGAATTGCCACCTGTATGAATTTCAGCCCGACACACAAAACACCGTTTTCCCGTGGATGGTCTGGTCATATGAACGCGCGGATTCCATTCAGCGCACCAAGGTCGATGTCTATCATTTAAGCGAAGTGCTTGGTGGCTCTGAAAGTGCCGACGATCACCCTGCAGAACAAATCGCCTGATGAACATCAAAGGCTTGTTTGGTTTCCTGCACGTCATGCACGCGAAAGATTTGCGCGCCGTTGTCCACCCCGCTTAACGCGGCAGCCAATGAGCCAGCAAGGCGGGATTGTGCACCCTGCCCTTGTGATAGCGCGCCGACAAAGCTCTTACGGCTTGCCCCCAGCAATACAGGACAGCCAAATTTCTGAAACTGTTTGAGGTTCTTTAAAATGCTCAGATTATGCTCAAGCGTTTTACCGAAGCCAATCCCCGGATCAATAATGATTTTATCTGTCGTCACACCGTTTTTCAGGCAATATTCAATCCGTTCTTCAAAAAACGATAAGATCTCATCCACAACATTGTCATAGGTTGGGCGATTTTGCATATCCTGCGGCGTGCCCTTCATATGCATAATGCACACAGGCACACCACCTTGCGCCGCCACAGAAACACTCTCAGGATCATGGCGCAAACCACTTACATCATTGATTAAATTTGCACCAAACTTAACGGCCTCTTTCATTGTTTCGGCATTGCGCGTATCGATTGAAATATAAGGCGCTTTCCCCGCCAGCCCAGCGATTACGGGCAAAACGCGTTCCATTTCCTCCGCCGCGCTGACGACCGATGCATTCGGGCGCGTCGACTCGCCGCCAATATCAAGAATATCCGCGCCCTCTTTCAATAAGCGCAGGCCATGTTCAATCGCTTGGGTCGGGGCATAAAAATCACCACCATCGGAAAAACTATCCGGCGTTACGTTAACAATCCCCATAATGAGCGGCCTTTTATGGCTCATCGCAATAAGATCAGACACGAGCATCCCCCTTTGATTGGTTTTGATCCAAGGGCATCTGGCTGCCTTCTATACATTCTATGGCTTGATTATCAGGTAAATCATCCATCAAGGCACGCACAGAGCGCCTTAATTGAGGATGCACCCAGTCAGGGTTAACTTCATACAAAGGATACAACACAAAGGCACGCTCATGCATTCTGGGGTGCGGGACGCTTAGGTTTTCATCGTCAATAAGATCATCATGATAAACCAAAAGATCAAGATCGAGCACGCGCGCTTCGTTTTGGTCGCGGCGTTGACGCCCTGCGCGATCTTCGATAGAGGCCAAAACCTTAAGCAACGCATGAGGGGCAAGCGGCGTATCAACCACGCACACTGCGTTTCTATACCACGGTTGATCTGATACAGGCACAGGCGCGGTTTTCCAAATATGGGATATGTGGGTGACAGCAATGCCCGCTTCGATGAGCAATGTAATCGCCGCCTTAATGCATTGTTCCGGCGTTCCGTAAACACCACTTAGATTTGCGCCCAGCCCGATCAATATCATGTTGTGTTACCTTACAAAAAAATGGAGCCATACAAGCTCCACAATATAATTTATCTCTATAGCCCAAAATATAATTTTAGGAAACCCAAGCGCGTACCTGCCCAGTATCAACATGCACAAAACCGCTGCGTGGGTAATACCCAACACCGCCGGCCTTAAGTGACAGCGCCGCATTTCTTAATTTCTTGGTGCTGTATCCGGGGACGCGGATATCAATGGCTTGGCCATACATATGGAAAGAATTCTTCGCTACGCCCTTGGTATTATGGCTCAACATCGCATTGGTTTTGGGGCTGCGATAACCTGATAGAATTTGAAGTGTGTCGTGTGATTTTGTTTTTTGCTGAATAATGGAAATAATATCAACCACGTGCGGGTCCATCGGAAAAACTTCGTGCGTGCGGAAATCACGTAAAACATAGCTCAAACGCTCGAACGCTTCGGGCAAATATTTATCACCGACACGATACACACCGGAAAAACTCTCCCCTGTATGTGCATGGCGGAAAGACACTTTCCACGCTTTATTTCCAGTCGCTGCCAGCGTTTTACCCATCGACAAAAAAGGTACGGCAGAGCCGATAACACCAGCAAATCCGTACTTTATAAAATCACGGCGTTGAATATCCATATGATACCATCCATATCAAAAAACGTTTCACAGAGCACTCGTTTAGCAAAAAACAACTGTAAACGCAAGAAAACAAAAGAAAAACTAAAATGGCGCAAGACCAGAAGAGATAGTCCTACATTACTTTTTAAGGTGAGTAAAGAATCAATTCCCTAAAAGACGCGAGGAAATTGTCTGTCCAAGCATCGGGCTAATCCACAGATGCGGACAACATCTTATTATCATTATCCACGATTATGGGAATACCATCAAGCTTTTCGAGCGCATGGAATAACGCCTGATCCCCGTCATAGATATCCTGCCCGTAAATAACTTGATCACGCTCATCCAACCAAACCGTGTAATACAGCAAATAAACGGGCACATGATCATCGGTATAAATATCTTTGAGTTTGCCCGTTTTCAAAAGAGCATCAGTATCATCTTGTGTCCAGCCGCCGCCTCTACGGTTTTTAAGCGTGAATATCGCAACCTTATCAGGGTCTTTCATTCTGACGCAGCCCGACGATTGTGCGCGATTGCTTTTGCCAAACAAGGACTTCTCATTCGTATCATGCAGATAGATATTATAAGCATTCGGCATCAAAATTCGAATGCGCCCCAGCGGATTATGCGCGCCTGGAACTTGCACCATATTCAAATGCTCAAGCTGATCCTTGGAAATATTCTCCCAATCAACGGATTGCGGATCAAGGGTCAGCGCATCGCGCCCATAGCCATCGAACAGCTCCATCCCTTTATCCGTGAGATAAGCGGGGTTTTCCTGCAAATGCGGCAGGATATCCTCTTTCTTAATCGTCGAGGGCACAGTCCATGTCGGATTAAACCGCACACCATGCGTTTGGGTTATAAAGGATAATGTCTTACGTTTCTTCCGTCCGACAACAACAGGCATAGAAAAGGCCACCGCGCCGTCTTCAATCGCCCATAAACGCGCCGAAGGGATATTCACAACAATAAACCGATCCGGCTTTGCATCAGGGATCCAGCGTAGGCGCTCCATATTCAAAATAATCTGGCGGATTTTATCGACTTTGCCGTGATTAAAGGCAAATACCGTCTGCGTCCCTATAATACCGTCCGCATCCAAACCCTTTTGCGTTTGAAACTCTTTTACAGCCGCGACAAGCGGTGCATCATAGACATATTGATTTTCAGGTAGGCCTTCTGCCACATCCAGACGTTGACGTATTGCGAGGATGCTTTTCGCCTCCTGCCCCGGGTAGATCGTACGGCTGATACGAATTGGCGCGTCGTGCGCTGCGCGCCCGTCTTGATCTTCCACCAATGTTGTGAGTTCTTGCTTTAAACGCTGATAGGTATGAGTTTGCGGCGCGCGCGTTTCCAGAAAATCATCAATGTCATCCAAATCATCAGGAAGCAGCGCCAAAGCCTCTTGCGCAGGGATACGCTGTAGCCAGTCCTCTTGACGCAAATCAAGGTCAGACGCATTAACGCGCATACCGCTTAAATCTTGCACATAGCGCATATACCCACTCGTGAGCAACACTTCGAGCCGTAGCGCCGAGGTGACATCCGGATCATTACGATTATCAAGAATCGCCCTTATTTCCGAGACATAATAAAGATCAGGGTTAAACCCATGCATCCATGATTCTTGCAAAACGCCATAAAGCTTTTTACCCGCAGAATTCAGGCGCTTGCCCCTAATCCATAGGGGCTCACCGTCACGTTGTTGATAAAACTGATCAAAGACAGCCTGCGCGTATAGGGGCTTTGCCTCCGACGGTGACGCCGGAAAGGCAGAGAAAGCAACAATGACAATGAATGTCATCGCCTTTAGACAAAATAAAGTTCGCGCCATATTCCCTTACTTTTTAAAAATCACGCACACAGCATACCGATTAAAGGTTAACAAATGTATGTGTTTCTTCTTTTGCACCCGGATGCGTCACCGCGCCATCACGCGCAGGACCAACAAGTTGGGCATATTTATATAATGCGCCGGAATTATAGTTGGTTTTGCGTGGTTTCCACTCTTTTTGTCTTTGCGCAAATTCGGCGTCCGTTAACTTAACGTCCATTGTACCCTCATTGGCGTCGATGCGAATAATATCACCGTCTTTCAACAAACCAATAGGCCCGCCGACCGCCGCTTCCGGCCCGACATGCCCGATACAAAAACCGCGCGTACCGCCAGAAAAACGCCCATCGGTAATCAAGGCAACCTTACCGCCTGTTCCCTGCCCGTACAACGCCGCCGTGGTTGAGAGCATTTCACGCATCCCCGGCCCGCCTTTTGCGCCTTCATAACGAATAACGAGCACATCGCCGTCCTTATAATCGCGATTTTGCACAGCTTCAAAACATGCATCTTCGCCATCAAACACGCGCGCAGGCCCTTCAAACACAAGCTCGTCCAGCCCTGCGATTTTAACAATCGCGCCTTCAGGAGCCAAATTACCTTTTAAGCCCACAACTCCGCCCGTCGGATAGATCGGCGCTTTCACAGGGAAAACGACATCCTGATCTTCGGGCAATGTAATGCCTTCCAGATTTTCCGCGATTGTTTTGCCCGTGACCGTAATACAATCCCCATGGATATAGCCATTATCCAAAAGCTCTTTCAAAACAACACCAACACCGCCAACATCATATAAATCCTTGGCAACATATTTCCCTCCCGGGCGCAAATTCGCAATGTAAGGGGTTTTCTTAAATATGTCCGCAACATCAAACAAATTGAAATCAATGCCCGCCTCATGCGCCATCGCCGGAAGGTGAAGCGCAGCGTTCGTTGACCCACCCGTTGCAGCAACAATCGCCGCTGCATTTTCCAAAGATCGTCGCGTCACAATATCACGCGGCAATGGGCCGCCATTCTTGATAAGACGCACCACAGCCTCGCCCGAAGCTTTCGCATATTCATCACGGCTTTCATACGGCGCGGGTGCACCGGCGGAATTTGGTAATGCAAGGCCAATCGCCTCACTCACACAAGCCATTGTGTTGGCGGTAAACTGACCACCGCACGCGCCCGCAGACGGACATGCCACACATTCAAGTTCATGTAATTCTTCATCACTCATCGCGCCTGTTGCGTGCTGTCCGACGGCTTCGAATACGTTTACAACATCCACATCCTTGCCCTTATATCTGCCCGGCAAGATCGTTCCGCCATACATAAAGACACTCGGCACGTTCAGGCGTAACATCACCATCATCATACCGGGCAGTGATTTATCGCAACCAGCCAAACCAACCAATGCATCATAACAATGGCCGCGCATCGTAAGCTCAACAGAATCGGCAATCACTTCACGCGATACAAGCGAAGAGCGCATACCCTCATGCCCCATCGCGATACCATCGGTTACCGTAATTGTTGTAAATTCGCGCGGCGTTGCGCCTGCAGCATCGACCCCTTTTTTCACGGCTTGTGCCTGACGGGATAGCGCGATATTACAAGGCGCTGCCTCGTTCCAGCATGTTGCTACACCAACCAAAGGTTGATGAATTTGCTCTTCGGTCATACCCATCGCATAGTAATAAGAGCGGTGCGGCGCGGACTTTGCGCCCTCGGTTACATAACGACTGACAAGTTTACTTTTATCCCATCCATTAGGGTGCGCTTTTTTTGAATCCGGCATGACAATGCTTCCTGTTTCAAAGGGTTCTAACTGATTTAATTTGATTGATGTATAAAAAAGCGTAACAGCCCGCTAAAAGCAAGGGCGTAATCTACCTTTTATTCGTTTTTCTTTTCCCAGACGATGATTTACCGTCTTCATCTTCCAAACTCTGCTTGATTTGGTTGATTTCGCGTTCAGCATCTTCATTGCCCTCTTCCGCCAGAACCATTTCATTGTAATAGCGACGGAATGATTCTGCGTTGGCAATATACTGAATACGGATAAGGCGTTGACCTGTGCCCATAACAACGACGCTGGCATAACCCAACATGTGACCGGGCAGCATACGCTCCAGATCAATACTCTCGACCTTGCTCAAACGAATATCAACGACATCCATTTGCAACAAGCCATAGCGCGCCAAAACACGCTTATTCGTGATTGTTAAAATCAGAAAATGCTGCGTTAAAATAGCAACACAAAGCAAAAACACACCACATAAGCCCGCCAACATCCCAAGAGGCGGTATATAGATAAAGAGCAACAAGGCAAAAACCAAGACCGCCGTGGCCTTCCAATAAATTGCCCAATGAAGCTTTGCTTGAAGAATAACTTCTTCGCCACTGACCAACATTTTCGCAATTTCACGATCTTGCGCAGTTTTATAGTTTGGTGCTCTTTTATTATTACTCATCTGACTTTCGCCTCTTCGATTGCTCTACGGAAGGAAATGGGATCTTCAATAGGTGGCAGAAGTACTTCGCCGACACCCATTCCACGAACCATCACACGACCGTAATTGAAAATACGCCCCATAATTGGCTGCAACACATTCACCCCTTCAATACGGTCAATGCTGATTTCCCCGACATGTCGGGCAACAAGGCCGCGTTTATAAACCAAGCGCGTATTGGTAATCGCTATTTCAGTTGTCACCTTCGTCACCATCATTTGTGCAAACTTCACCAACCCAAGCACAAAAAACAAAAACGAGCCCGCGCGGATCAAGGGATGGATAATATGTATCGCCTCGAAAAATCCGGCATTGGACGGTAACTTGCCCATAAACTCATACGCCTTAAAGGCGAAAAACATGATCATGATTGCACCGAAGAGCCCCCAGACAATGGCTAGAAAAGAGTTTACAGTATACATCCAATGAAATTTCCCGACATGGATAAGCTCTTCATCGGGGCCTAAGGATTGTTGTACGTAAAGCATATTAAAAGTTTCACTCTTCTAGTTAAATTGTCATCGGATGTCACAACACACGAAAACAGTGTATAGCCACGACACGCGGCTAGCAAGTTTCAAATATATCAATACCATAGAGTTTACACATTTTTTATTTGAAAACCTAGATTTTTCACTCTCCGAAGGAAATATCCAATGATTTGGCGGTATGAACCAACATGCCGTCAACATCGACAGTATTACATCTGGCAATCGCATCTTCGATTGAAACATCGACGACATCATCATTCTGCCATGCCACCATACGCCCGAATTTTTCCTGCTGGAGCAAATCCACAGCCTTCACGCCAAAGGCCGAAGCCAATAAACGGTCATTGTAAGACGGGCTCGCCCCCCTTTGAACATGCCCTAATACAGTAACGCGGGTTTCCGAACCTGTGGCTTGTGCAATTTTAACGCCCAGATAATCGCCAATACCGCCATAACGCGTTTCCCCGCCATGATAAACGACCTCATGTTTCTTACCGTCCGGCGTTTTAACGGCCTCTGACACGATAACCAACGCGAAGTTGCGCCCCTGCGCCTTAATGGTGTTAATTTTATCTGCCAACGCCTCAATTGAATATTCAATCTCAGGGATCAGAATAATATCCGCGCCGCCCGCAATGCCCGCGGCAAGGGCTATATGCCCTGCATCACGTCCCATTACCTCTAGAATCATAACGCGGTCATGACTCGCGGCGGTAGGTTGCAAACGATCCAGCGCCTCTGTTGCCACCGCGACAGCCGTATCATAGCCCACCGCAAAATCCGTCATATTCACATCATTATCAATGGTTTTCGGAATGCCGACAAAGTTAAGCCCGCCCTGCTTCACAAGTTTATTCAAAATCTCAAAGCTGCCGTCACCGCCAATGCCGATAATTGATTCAATGCCGAGATCTTTAAATGCCTGTATCAATTCGTCCGAGCGATCAAGCACTCTGCCATCATCCATGGTATAGGCAAACGGGTTGCGCGAATTGGTGGTTCCTAAAATTGTACCGCCCTGACGCATTATATTGCCGTCAAAGTCATCAGGACTCAAAATTCTGTATTGTGGCTCTTTCTCTAACAAGCCCGCCGTACCGTTCAACAGACCAACAACTTCCCACCCCAAACCATGAGCACGCAGCACCGCGGCGCGCATTACGGCGTTCAAACCGGCACAATCGCCACCACTTGTAAAAATTGCGATTCTTTTTTTCATATATAACTACTCCGATTTTCGCCTGTTAAAGCCATTCTTAAACAAAATTCCGTAACACAGAATCCCTGCGCCTGCTTTAAATTATAGCAAGATCGTTTTTTTTTAAATGGTGCAAAGCACAATGATTGCAGATTTGTTACTTTTTGTTTATCAAACAATGGATTATATGTTATTCTTCACGATCAATATTTCAAAAGGTTAATAAAATACGCCATGCAGGAAGATCGGGAAGAACTGAAAGCGAAGCTTACAGAATACAGAGGTGAGCATCAAGCACTCGACGAGCTTATTGAAAAAGCCGTGAGAAGTGATACCCCCGTGAATCTATTACACATGCAGCAGCTCAAGAAAAAGAAATTATGGCTTAAGGACATGATCCAGAAGCTTGAAAGTGCGCTGATTGACGATATCATCGCGTAATTCCGATAGATAAATTTCATTTATAGCCTTGCGGGGCAATCGGCTTTTTCCTATAAAGTAATCTTCTGCAAACATAAAAGCGTGCGTATATGACACATTCCGATAAAGAACCACTCGTTGGCATTATTATGGGGTCGCAGTCCGATTGGACAACAATGAAAGCGGCTCATGAGATTTTGCACGATTTCAACGTTGCACATGAATGCCTGATTGTATCGGCACACCGTACACCTGAACGCATGATCGATTACGCAAAGACCGCCAAAAGCCGCGGCCTTAAGGTTATTATCGCTGGCGCTGGCGGCGCGGCGCATTTGCCCGGTATGGTCGCAAGCCTTACCCCCCTTCCTGTTTTGGGCGTTCCGGTCGAAAGTAAAGCCCTGAAGGGTATGGACAGCCTTCTTTCCATCGTACAAATGCCCGGCGGCGTGCCCGTTGCGACGCTTGCAATTGGCGAAGCCGGTGCCAAGAATGCAGGCTTGCTCGCTGCCTCTATTCTCGGCATCTCGATGCCGGACGTGCAGGCCTCACTTGAAAAATTCAGAGCAAAGCAGACCGAAAGTGTCAAAGGAACCCCATCGGAGTAGCAAAAGATGGCGATAATCAATGCGGATATAACGCTGGGCATTCTCGGCGGCGGACAGTTGGGGCGCATGAGCGCCATGGCTGCGGCGCGCCTTGGTATTGCCGTGATTATCTATTCTCCCGAACAAGATTGCCCCGCCTCCTACGTCGCCAAAGAAACCATCGTGGCGAGTTATGATGATCAGGACGCGCTCAAAGCCTTTTGCGAAAAAACAGATATCATCACCTATGAATTTGAAAATATTCCTTTAAAAACAATAGAATACATCGAGACGTTAAAAGCCAACGCTGTGCTCCCCGAAAAAACACTCCTCGACGTATCGCAAGACAGAATCAAGGAAAAAACATTCCTGAATGAACAGGATATACAAACAACGCGCTGGGCTGCTGTGCGCGACCTAAATGATATACAAGCCACCGCCACCCTTTGGGGCAGCCCACGTTTCATTTTGAAAACAGCGCGTTTTGGTTATGACGGGAAAGGGCAAATAAAATGTGAGGCCGCCACCTTATCCGACGATAAAGACTTGCAATCCTATCTGGAGGAAACAAAAGGCCATGACATCATCATGGAAGATTTCGTGCCCTTCACCAAGGAAATCTCCATTATCATAGCAAGAGATGTCAACGGTAAAACAGAGCTTTACGGCCCAATGTTAAACGAACACAAGAATCATATCCTTCACAAAACGACTATGCCTTGTGACATCGCAGAAACCATCAAAGATAAAGCCTTTAGCGTATCGAAAACCATATCCGAAGCCATAAGCTTGATCGGTGTTTTAACCGTAGAATTCTTTGTTTGCGATGATGGCACGTTACTCGTCAACGAAATCGCGCCGCGCACGCATAATTCAGGCCACTGGACGGTTGATGCATGTTGTGTTTCGCAATTTGAAAACCATGTCCGCACCGTTTGCGGCCTGCCCGTCGGATCAAGCAAGCGTCACAGCGACGCAACCATGCTGAACTTAATCGGGGATGATATCAACCATATCGACCATTATCTGGATGATGACTGCGCCAATATTCACCTCTATGGCAAAAAACAGGTGAAAAAAGGTCGTAAAATGGGTCACGTCACGATTTTAAGCCCTAAAACAAACGCATATTAGACGCACCACAAACATAAGAGGATACATAATTATGACTGAAACGGCGCAAACAATAAATGACACGGAAACACGCTCTGAAAGCGATTCAATCGGTTCAGTTGATGTTCCGGCGCACCGCTATTGGGGTGCACAGACGCAACGGTCACTTGAAAACTTCAAAATTGGCGACGAGAAAATGCCCGCGCCGCTTGTGCGCGCACTCGGCATTCAAAAGAAAGCCTCCGCTTTAGCCAATATAGAGCTTGGTATCCTCGGTAAAGACATTGGCGAAGCCATCGTGCGCGCCGCGGAAGAAATCATTGACGGTACATTGCAAGATGAATTTCCATTGGTTGTATGGCAGACAGGGTCAGGCACACAAAGTAACATGAACGCCAACGAAGTCATTTCCAACCGTGCGATTGAACTTTTAGGCGGCGTGCGCGGCAGCAAAACGCCCGTTCACCCGAATGATCACGTTAATATGGGGCAATCATCCAATGACACCTTCCCAAGCGCCATGCATATTGCCGCCATGGAACAGGTTCACCATGAACTCATCCCCGCACTAGAGGGGCTGCACGATGCCTTAAGCAAAAAGGCCGAGGATTACAAAGAAATCGTCAAAATCGGACGCACACACTTACAAGATGCAACGCCGATTACACTCGGTCAGGAATTTTCAGGCTACGCCAAGCAAATCGAATTTGGCATCGCCCGCGTGCGTAATTGCCTGCCGCGCCTAATGCAACTCGCCCAAGGTGGAACTGCCGTTGGGACAGGGATCAACACAAAGGTTGGTTTTGCAGAGAAATTTGCAACGCATGTTTCAAACATCACAGCATTGGAATTCAAAACGGCAGAGAATAAGTTTGAATCCCTTGCCGCGCACGATGCCATGGTTGAGCTTTCCGGCGCATTAAACGTTCTTGCAACATCACTGATGAAAATCGCCAACGATATCCGCTTGTTGGGTTCAGGCCCGCGCTGCGGTATTGGTGAATTGAACTTGCCAGCAAACGAGCCAGGATCATCCATCATGCCGGGTAAAGTCAACCCCACGCAATGCGAAGCCCTGACTATGGTTTGTGCACAAATTATGGGCAATCACGTCGCCGTTACCGTGGCGGGATCAAACGGGCATTTTGAATTAAACGTCTTCAAACCCGTTATCATCTATAACGTTTTGCAATCCATACGATTAATCGCAGACGGCGCAAACAGCTTTACCGAAAACTGCGTTGTCGGGATTGAAGCCAACGAAGAGCGCATCAATAAATTATTGAATGAAAGCTTGATGCTTGTCACCGCGTTAAACCCACATATCGGTTATGATAACGCAGCAAAGATTGCGAAGAAAGCGCACGCTGACGGCTCAACCTTAAAAGAAGCCGGCCTTGCCCTTGGCCTGTTAACCGACCAGCAGTTCCAAGACTGGATCAACCCACTTGATATGATTAAGCCTGCAGAATAATGGATAAAGATGTGCCCGAAAATACACAGATCAAAAAACGCTCTGTTCGTATTTCCGGGCACAATACCAGCATTACCGTAGAGCCTGAATTTTGGTGCGCGTTAAAAACAATCGCGCAACAAGACGGCGTGTCCGTTAATAAATTGATTTCAGAAATCGACAAAGACAGCCGCGGCAATTTATCCAGTGCCATTCGCGTCTACATCTTAAAGCATCTTCAAAACCGCTTAGCGCAGTAAGTTTTTCAGCACATCTTTTATTGCGCCTTCTGCGGCGTCCTCAAGAGTGGGTGCTTGTTGTTGCTGCTGCTGTTCACTTGGCGGAGTTTCCTGACCTGTTGCAGGTTGTTGACCTGCAGGCGGTTTATTGTCATTTGTCGGAAGCCCAAGCTTTTTGGAAATAAGATCATTGATCTTTCTTTGCACTTTACGATTTAGGTAATCCTCCAGAACGCCTTGCCCGAATGTTTGTGCGGGGTTGTCCAATGAGCCTTTGAACGCCATTTTAAACGGCGGCACATCAGAAGGCACATCGTCCGTTCCCTTGATGGTCATGGTGTGTTGCGTCGTCAGATACCATTTTGGCAAATCCACAGTTCCGGTTGTTTCGATCTTTGCCTGCGTGCCATCCAGATCCATAGAACTGATATTAACAATGCCGTTTTTAATCACAAAAGCACCGTCAAGACGCTCAAAATTGGTTTGACCGCCCTTTGTACTGCCTTTCCAAAGCCCCATAACCGTGTCACCGGGCTTGCTCTCATCCGACAGTGCGCGCACGAAGCGTGTCACATCAATACCAACAAGGATGATATCAGAACCTTTCACAACACCCGTACCGCCCAAATCATAGATCAGAGCTGCAGGACTTGCGCCGGAGCTTTTGAGATTGATATCAAGGTTACCGTCGCCACTAATCTTCAATAACTGCGTACCAAGCAACGCCTTAGACAACTTGCCGATATCAACATTTTTGAACGCACTGGAGTTTTCAAAATAAAGCGGTGAGCGCGGCTCTTTCGTTGTTTTAATGCTGGATGACAAGGCAATCGTGCCGCCAAATACGTTGGAGGTCAGATCCGTAATGTCCAACACACCGTCCTTGATAGACAGATGCATTTTCGGTTTATCAAGCGGCCATGCGCCATAGGTAATATTTTGCGCCGATAACGTCAGGTCAGCGTTCACAGATTGCAGCGCGCTTGTATTGATCGGCTCCTTCGACCACCGAGCGGTTGAGCTGCTTGTGGAGGCTGGCGCCATCACAGACTCAAGCTTAATATCACCAAAGGCCAATGCACCTTTGATCATTGGCACAGAAGAACCAAGATCAGCGTCAAGATTACCCGTTACAGAAATGCCCGAAAGATTACCTTTAATGTCTTCAAGCTTGTAACGCGCGCCTGATTGACTGATTTTTGTGTAAAAATCCAAGGGCTTTTGCAAGTTTTTATCCGTCACAACGGCGGAGCTTAAAATTTGTACAGCTTCCGCCATATTCTTATGTTTCAGTTGCAGCACCAAGTCACTAAGCGCAGGCGTTGCGAACGGAGTCTTCACGCCGCCTTTGGCAATCACTTCACCGCCCATTGCACCAATATTGGCGGTCACATCCATCGCGTCATATGATCCTGTGGATTTAACCTTCACATTCGCGTTTTTAAGCTGTTTCGGCCATGCCGCCGTATCAATTGCGAGCCATTTACCGAGCTTATGAATATCGGGGCTGTTCAAATCAACATAAGAGGTAATCCCCGATACATTCTTAACATTTTGTATATCGCCCGAAACCTTAACCGAAGAGCCACCAAAATCCTTAACAGATAGGGAATCCAGCACCACAACATTGTCCGATGTTTTGGCCTTCAAAGCGATGCCGCTTAACTTTTTCTTCTGCCAGATCAATTCGTCGATGGCAACAGAAGCGTTCATATCAAAGGGCATGGCCAAAGCCGCGATGCTGTCTTTCATCGTACCGCCGGATGAGGCTTTCGGCATTTTTGACATTAACAGGTCATAATCAACCTTTGGCGACGCAACAGACAGGTCAATTTTAGGGCGTTTTGACTTGTTATCTGTGTAATACGCGCCTGATAAATTGAATGTCTGCCCATCAAGCTGCACAGATGATTTATTGAAGGTCGTTTTTTCGCCATTACCGGCAATATCAATATTGATTGCACCCTTTTCAAACCCGTAACCACTTTTTGTAATCGCACCAATATTCAAATCCGATGGGCTGGATAGTTTGAATTGATAAGATAAAGGCGCGAACGTAACCATCAAGTCGCCCGTTAAGGCTTGCTTGTTATAGGTCAATGTCATGTTCTTATAGGACAACGATTTTGCATCCGCCGTCAGCAAACCCGATGCATCCAGCGCGCCTGCGCTCAACCCTTGCGCCGATATGTTGTAATCAGACAAAGCCTTAACCGCGTCATCCACATGAATGCCTGTTTGCCCCTGTAATGATACCGCGTCCGCAAAGCTCACCACGCCTTCATATTGAACGCCAACGTCGCCGGGTTGCAGAATCAATTTTACTTTCGGCGTAATCATCTTGTTTTCAGCATCATACGCACTGGTTTGCGCGTCAAAGCTCAACGCATGTCCATTATAGAATACAGAGCCTTGCGCCTTAAACGGGCCTGTAAGGCTTTGCGCGCTCAAATCAAGATTGATGTTTTGAACTTTTGTTTCGACGCCAGATTTATGATCCAAATATGAGAAGGATGCGTCCTTAATACGAATTTGATCGAGCGATATTTGTTGAGCATCTGATGCTGTGCTTTGACTCGCATCTGCGTCCCCTGCTAGCAGAGAATCAAGCTGCTCCGTCATCACGTTAAGTTTACCGTTTTCAAGCATTTCAAGCGCGATAACAGGCTTCACCACAGTCAGAGAGGTCACCTTAACCTGACGCTGGAACAACGGCATCAATGACACATTAACATCCAGACGATCCAATGACACCAAGGTCGTGTTTTTTGAACCTTCGGGGGATGCTACGCTTACATCTTCAATGAAAAAGCGCGGTGAGGGTAATATAGAAAAGCCCAACCCACCTTTTATATCCATCTTAAGACCGGTTTGCGACGCGACTTGCTGTGCGGCCTGATCCTTATATGCACTCCAATCAATAAAAGACGGAGCAAATACGACGGCAGCCAAACACACAAATACTACAGTAAAAATAATAACCAGAAAACGCTTCATGGGTTCGGCCTCGTTTGATTGAAAATATATATTACGATGTTCGGATAGTATCGGTATGTCGATACAATCTCAACAGCAAAAAACACAACTGCGGATACAGTGCGCGCTTATTGAGTGTCAGAGCGTGTCACTCATCTTTTTTTGTTGAAAAACCGACAAATTCGGCATTGGACATAATGATTCTTTTTATGAGCATGCGCATCACAGCCTGTATTGTCGTATCACTATTCCGCAGTTTTTCCTCAAACGCTGAGCGCGTTATGACGATAAGGTTGCAATCCTCGACAGTGCGCACACTTGCAGAGCGAAGATCATCCCCCATCAGAGCCATTTCACCGCAAATTTCACCAACACCAAGTCTGGCCAATTCAATTTCTTGTCCATTTCTTTTGGTGAACACACTGACTTCGCCTGATTGCACCAAATAGGCAGAATAGGCCTCATCATCTTCTCTGATAATGACCGTTCCTTTGGGAACATAACGGCGCTCTAAAATGACTCTATCTTTAACCATACCCAATAGGATACAGCGTAAATAAGGCTTTTTCTAGGGAAATATGTACGGCATACACAGCAATAATACGCAGCGCGAGCGCGCAACATACCACCGTATGTATTTAGACCATATACTGGCCGCCATTAGCAGATATTGTCGCGCCCGTAACAAACGCCGCCTTGTCAGAGGCAAGAAAAGCCACAATCGCTGCTATTTCTTCAGGTTTACCCATGCGCATTTCGGGGATTTGACGAATAATGGAATCAAGAACATCTTGTGACATTGCCGCAGTCATGTCTGTTTTGATATATCCGGGGCAAATTGTGTTCACTGTTACATTTTTCGCAGCAGACTCAAGGGCTAACGCCTTGGTAAAGCCGATCATGCCCGCCTTTGCCGCAGAATAATTCACCTGACCGAACTGCCCTTTTTGGCCATTGATTGAACTGATATTGATGATGCGTCCATATTGACGCTCTCTCATTTTCAAAATGATCGCGCGGCACATATTAAAACATGATGTCAAATTCGTTTGAATAACATCATTCCAATTTTCCAGCGGCATTTTGTGCAAAACGCCATCGCGCGTAATACCTGCATTATTGACCAGAACCGCGATTTCGCCATGCGTTTCTTCGATCATGTCCATTGATTTCTGACATTCATCAAAATCCGCGACGTTAAACTTCACCGCTTCACAGCCTGTTTCATCGCGAAATTTTTGTGCTGCGTCTTCGTTGCCGTGATAAACTGCAACAACGGTATAGCCTTCCGATTTCAATTCCTTGGAAATCGCTTCACCAATTCCGCGTGTTCCACCTGTAACTACAGCAACTTTATTCATCAACTTACTTTCCGATTAGAATTAACGTTCAACACAAAGGGCAATACCCATACCGCCACCAATACACAATGTTGCCAGCCCCTTTGATGCATCAGAGCGCACCATTTCGTGCAACAACGTCACAAGAATACGTGTACCTGACGCGCCGATGGGGTGACCCAAAGCAATCGCGCCGCCATTCACATTGGTTTTAGCAGGATCAAAGCCAGCCTCTTTCAAAACACAGCACGCTTGCGCGGCAAAGGCCTCATTGGATTCAATCCGATCAAGCTCATCTACAGACCAGCCCGCCTTTTCAAGCGCAGCCTTAGATGCAGGAATTGGGCCTGTGCCCATCACAGACGGATCAACACCGCGTGTCGCCCATGATTTGATTGCTGCAATCACTTCAAGCCCGCGTTTTTTTGCTTCGCTTTCGCGCATCAAAACAACCGCCGCCGCGCCGTCATTAATACCCGACGCATTCGCTGCCGTTACCGTTCCATCTTTTTTAAAGGCCGGTCTTAATTTGCCTAATCCTTCTGCGGTAACACCCGCACGTGGGAATTCATCTGTATCTATCGTGATTGTTTCTTTGCGCTGTTGCACTTCGACAGGAACGATCTCACCTTTGAACGTGCCCTGCTCCAAGGCGCGCTCTGCTCGATTTTGCGACGTCGCAGAAAATTCATCCTGCTGCTCACGCGTGATCCCGTATTTTTCTGCAATATTTTCTGCAGTAATACCCATATGATAATCGTTAAAGCTGTCCCACAATCCATCAAGGATCATCGTGTCACGCATTTGTGCGTCACCAAACTTAACCGCTTCACGCAAATGCATCACGTGCGGTGACAAGCTCATATTCTCTTGTCCGCCTGCAACAACAATGTTGGCATCCCCCGCGAGGATTGATTGCATTCCCAGTGCGATTGTACGCAAACCAGATCCACAAACTTGGTTAACCGTCAACGCCGTTGCGTCTATAGCGATACCTGCTTTTATAGCGGCCTGACGCGCAGGGTTCTGACCACAGCCAGCGGTTAAAACCTGCCCCATCAAAACTTCGTCAACATCCGCGCCATCCAACTTGGCATCTTTTAAAACGGCACTGATAACCAGTGCGCCGAGATCACTCGCAGGGACAGTCGAAAGCCCGCCTCCCAATGTTCCAATCGCTGTTCTTTTTGCTGCAACTATAACCACAGGGTCTGTCATGATCTCACCATTCATTTTTCAAATTTAAAAGCTATGAGCACACCATATATTCACGCGCAGATATATCAAGCCCAAAACACTATAAACGCCATTTTTCTTTTTAAGATTTTAGCCATTCTAATATGGGTGACCATATATTAGAAACCGCGCGTTTACCGACAATCATACCGATATGTCCCGTGGATGTTTCAATCACATCGCAGCGCGCATGCGTCATCTGATCTTTCAGTGCCATCGCGCAGGCATAAGGCACGAGCCTGTCCTTGCGTGATGTGATCAGCAACGTCTCAGCCTTGACGTCTTGTGCCTTTACAGCGCGCGCTGCGACAACCCACTGCCCTTTTGCCGGTGTATTATCGAGGAACCACCCCTGAATGCAGCCTTGCGCGACGCTTCCGGGGATATCAACATCATCGTTCAACCAGTCCTCAACCGAAACAAAGAATTCTGCCTCTGCGCTGTCCTGATCCATTGATGCAAATCTGGTGAATTTTCGTATTGTTTCATCTGCGCTCAGGCTCGCAAACAAAGCCTGAACATATGATGACGGCAAGACACCTTTCTCTCGAATAATCGGCAGAACAATCGGCGACCAAATGCGCACAGCTCTGGCAAGATTATCCTCTTGATCCGCAGTCTGCGCGTGAAAATCCCATGGCGTGGCAAGGAACACAATGCGCCTTATATGCGCCTGCACCATCTGCGCCGCAGGCACAAGCAGCGTCCCGCCCATGCAATAGCCCAGTACGTCGATAGGTTGATCATGAATACCTGAAACAGCCCGTATCGCGCCGCATAACTTTTCCTCAATCAGATCATTGACCGTGATCTGCGCATCGCCGCCCTCGTTCGTCAAATCCCCCCAATCAAGAAGATAAGCATGTACACCATTTTGCGTAAGAAATCGCAACAAGGAACGCTTCTCCGATAAGTCCAAAATATACGATTTATTGATAAGCGACGGCACAAGCAAAATGGGTGGCATATCACCTGCACCTTGCGGCGCGGTAATTGGTTTTACAACCTTGACAGAACCATTGCTCCAAACCTCTTCTGTTTCCAAACGCGGCTGCGTATAGGGGTGTTCCTGATACTGCTTTATACCGCGCACCATATCGACAAGCTTGTCTTGCGAATAAGACGATGGAAAATGCGCAATATACTCATCCATACCCGCGGCTTTCGCCGCAGACATACCAAGATGAACTGACAGAGGATGTAACCCCTTACGCATAAAACACCTTTCCGTGCCATTTTTTGTGCCATACAGCATGCAGCATAAAAAAAATATTGCACTTTTTCCATACAAACCTTTTTTTTTATCTATATTTGTGCATAATAATGGTATCGCATTTACATTATTAACAGAAAACAGGTGCAACATGACCAAAGCGAAGAATGGCAAAGACGAGCCAACAGTAATCAAAAAGTATGCAAACCGCCGCTTATATGACACTGGTCGCAGCAGTTACGTGACGCTTGATGATCTATGCGAAATGGTTCAAGAGGGACACAACTTTGTAGTTCTTGAGGCCAAAACAGGCAAGGACATAACACGCAGCGTGCTGACGCAAATTATTGCCGATCAGGAAGCAAGCGACGAAACGCTATTGCCGACGAATTTCTTGCGCACACTTATCGGATTTTACGGCAACAATATGCAAGCCATGCTGCCAAGCTATCTTGAGCAGACAATGAATGTCTTCGCGCAAAATCAAGAACGCATGCAAGAGCAAATCAACAAGTCTTTCGAAGGTATGCGCAACATGGAAGGTATGTTCCCGCAAACCAACAACCTCGAAGAGATGACCCGCAAAAATATGGAGATGTTTGAAAAGGCCATGAAAATGATGCCTCCATTCAACATGGGCTATATGGGCGCTGCTGGCGCGAAAGACAAACCAACCAAATAAGGTTGATGTGAACATGACAGAATTAAGAAAGGCTTCGCGATTTCCGAAGCCTTTTTTCATGATGCCTTGCGGCAATTCATCACATAAATATTATTATTTGTCAGACAGCGGGCTTAATTCCTGCGCCAAAAGCTCTTCGGGCTTGATGTAGTTTTTCACGACAGGATCATGCGCCATATCTTCAACAGATGCTGCTGCTTGCACGCTCGCCGCGACTGTGTCGTCTTCCGCTTCTTCTAAATGAACACCATTTACACCAAGAACAGGTAGAACCTCATCAACTGGCGGGTACGGTGTATCAACATAACGCACGTTATTGGATGTACTTGTATATGTGCCCTTCATTTTAATGGAATTACCGGTGGCTATGATATTTTTCTTTTCATGAGCAAACACAACCTCAGAGGATTCATCAACATTACTCAACGACGCTGCACTGTCCACTTTACGCTTGGTTTTAAAAGATGCATCTTTCTGAAACACAACGGATTCAGCATTTTTTGACAATAAATCTATGCGCGCCTTTAGCTCTTGATTTTCAAGATGCGCCGCGTCCAATTTCTCGCCTAAGCTCTCAAGTGCCGCCTTTGAACTATTATTGGCGCGCGCATTTTTGGCAGACGCAATTTCATCCTGGTATTCTTTAATCTTTGTTCTGTAAGCAATGATATTCTCACGCTCTTGGTTCAACGCCGCTTCCAATGCTTCATTTTGGCTGGCTAAGGTTGATATTTGAACCGAAGCGCTTTGGTCTCTAGATGCACCTTGCGCATAGCGATCATTTTCCTCACGCAGAAGCTTTACGGTGTCTTTCAGGCCATCAAGCTTCTTAATATAATTATCCCGCTGGACAATGCCACCTTGCAGAACCTTGACCCGTTCAAGCAGCTGTTGCGCCGTTTCACCGTTTGCTGAGCTTGATTTATCCGCAGATTCAAGCTCTCTTTTCAGTGATCCATTTTCAACCAAAAGACGTTCCGCCGTTTTTGCCGCGTTATCAGAAGATACAAGCGCTTCATTTTGCGCACTAATCGTATCTCTTAAAGATTGGTTTTGTTTTTGAAGCGTGGCGATCTGCTCTTTGGCTTGCGATGAAACGCCTGTGCGTCCCGCAACCGTTTCTTTTAAACGGCTATTCTCATCTTGCACCTGCGACAACTGCTCTTTTAATGTGTCCAGCGCCTTCATATTATTATCGTATGCACTGCGCGCTTCCGTGGCGCGGTCACTATAATTAAGTGCCTTTTCACTTGCTTCAGCAACGGCCAAACCTAATTTCCTGTTATCAACCTGAAGCGCCTTAACCGTACCTTGCAACGACACAATAAGTGCCTCTTTTTCACGCATATCAGCGTCTGTGTGCAGTGATGCAGATTGCGTCTCACTTTCCAAAAGTCTTTTGTTTTCTAACTTTAAGCTTTGGATCTGTCTTTGCAGAACAACGATACGATCCGCACCGTTATCGCGCTGATTTAAGGCCTCTTTGAGCAATGTATTTTCTTCTTTATATGCTTTTAATGCACCTGAATTATCATTTTGTCTTTGCCCGGAAAGCGCGTTGATCTGCGCCATGAGTTCTTGGTTCTCATTTTTTAATGCCGCTATTTTTCTGGCATAAACATCGCCCGATGATACACTCGGCGTATTAACAGTGTCTTTTTGTTTCAAAAGATTTGTCAGGCGCTTATTTTCCTCAACAAGAGCCTGAATACGCGTATCAACACCCGAGGGCGCGGCGCTTCTGTTCCCTGCTACAATTTTGTTTATGCTGTTGCGAAGCTGTTCATTTTCAATTTCCAGCCTTTTAAGCTGACTGTGCAAATCGGAAAAAGTTTTCTTTTGTAATGCCATGTTTTTCTGCTCCCACCCGATGGTGTGAAGCAAATTATTGTGGCTGTCAGTGCGGTAATCCATAGCAGACGCCGTGGCCGAAAGACACATCATCAATGATACAGAGGCAACAATTTTTCGCACGGAAATATCCCCGAAATTGTGAACAATACCGCATCATACTATTATGACAACATTCTAAAAACAAGAAAAATCGAGGGGGATGATAACCAAGGGTCACCGCACCGATTCAAAATCAACTCACAGAAATATCCTCAAGCTTTTTATTCCCTTTTACACGCCGTCCGATGCCCCTGACATATGCGCGAGGGAGGCCTCGAGAAACGGGTCTAAATCCCCATCAAGAACCGCCTGACTTTGGCTGGTTTCAACGCTGGTGCGCAAATCTTTCACCATTTGATACGGATGCAGGACATAAGAGCGAATTTGATGCCCCCAGCCGATCTCGGTTTTATCGCCATGTTCCTTGGCTTGTTCTTCTTCGCGCTTTTTCAACTCTTGCTCATACATACGCGCCTTGAGCATATCCATCGCCGCGGCCTTGTTCTGATGCTGTGAACGTCCGTTTTGACAAGCCGCAACCACGCCGGTGGGAATGTGCGTGATGCGCACTGCGCTATCGGTTTTATTCACGTGCTGTCCGCCTGCGCCGCTGGAGCGATAGGTATCAATACGCAAATCCTTTTCATCAATATCAATATTGATGGTGTCATCAATCACGGGGGTCACAGACACAGAGGCAAAGCTCGTATGTCTGCGCGCATTGGAATCATAGGGGGAGATACGCACCAAACGGTGAACACCAGTTTCGGTTTTAAGCCAGCCATAAGCCTGATGTCCCATAATCTTCAAGGTTGTTGATTTTATGCCCGCCTCTTCTCCTTCGCTGCGCTCCAATGTTTCATACTTAAAACCGCGCCCGTCAGACCAACGCATATACATCCGCAAAATCATTTCCGCCCAATCCTGCGCCTCTGTACCGCCTGCACCTGCGTTGACTTGCAGATACACATCATTGGCATCCGCTTCGCCCGATAACAGGCTCTCAAGGCGAAAACGCGCAGCGCGTACATTCAGTTTTTCAATGGCTTTCTCGGATTCGCGTAAAATACCGTCATCGCCCTCTTCCTCTGCCATGCCAATCAAATCGACATAATCATTGAGTGATTTTTCCAAATCATTAAGTGCGGAGATGTTTTGCTCAAGATAAGTGCGCTCACGCATGAGCTTTTGCGCTTTGTCCGTATCGGACCATAGATCAGGGTCTTCGCTTAAGGCATCAAGCTCTTCAAGACGGGAATTGGCATTATCCCAGTCAAAGACGCCTCCGTAAAAGTGAGAGCATCTCTTGTATTCCCGTAACGATAGATTCTATTTCTGCGCGCATATTCTGTTTGCTCCCAATCTTTACCCAACATTATGACATAACAAAGCGCCGATCATAAACCGACGCTTTAGACTCTCATATCTTAATTACTTAAAAAATCAAGCCGCTTGATAAGATGCCGGTATGTTATCTGATGATACAACCTTCTCAACGTAAGGCTTACCGGATAGAACGGCAACGACCGCGTTTTGAATTTTGTTTTCCACATCTCTAAATCTGGATAACGTGATCAAATTCTTGCTCACAACAAACTCAGGCGCAGCGCAACGCCCGCCCATGCCGCGAACCGTATCACAAAGCTGATCCTTGGCCGCGATTGAATATCCTGACACCAAGTCTAAGAACATCAACAAATCAATTGCGCCGTTATAGGCCACAACAGGCTTACCCGTATTCAGAAAAGCCGAAACAAACGGCTTCACAGCATTATCCAGTTTAAGTTTTTCAATACTTCTTTTACCGCCGGGAATAACCAGAACATCATAATCGCCGGGAATACCATCCTTAAGCGGAGAGTTTGGAGCATAGCCTTCGCCCCAATTTGAACCGTTTGACTTTTTCAATTCGTTCCAAGACTTTACCAAAGCCTCACCGGAAGACACAATCCTACAATCAAACCCTTGATCCTTAAGCGCATTTTGCGCCTGCACCAATTCACGTTCACAAAACCCATTCTCAACGAGAAAAGCAGCTTTTTTCCCGTGACCTCTTAGCGCTGACATGCCTATACTCCAAAATTAAATAGTCCAGATGATTCTTAGAATACACAATCCCAAAAAATTGTGCAATGCAAAAAAAGATTTCTCTTATGTTCAAAAAAAATGTAAAAAAAACAAACTATTCTTTACATTCGTGTCTCACGAGGATACATATTTAATGTATTGATAAAGAATCAAAAAATTGGTTTTATGTATCATTACCAAGTATAAAGAATAAAAATGAATACGATGCGTTACTTTATTGAGGAGCAAAAAATATGAAATCTGTGCGTAATCTTGTTTTGGCAGCTGGTGTCCTAGCATTAGGCGGCTGTACAATGTTTGATACATACAGCGAAGTCGATGCGCTGAACGAAGCGCAACCTGTAGGTAGTCCATTCACACAAGCTTTGGCTGGAGAATACAAGGCTTTTGCGAATAATCAACTCGAACAAATGTTTGACTACCCCGATGCTCTTCACTTTGCACGCAAAGGTTTGGCTGCTGCGTCAGGTGAGGCTGTTATGCCTGAGCCTGTTACAGACTGGAACTTAGCTGAAAACCACATCAAGGAATTGGCTGCTGCTCGTGGGCGTCTGGTTATTACCTTCGATTTAGGTGGACGCGAAATTGCTCCGGCAACTGCCGCTGTAGCACAAGCCAAGTTTGATTGCTGGATTGAGCAACAAGAAGAAAACTGGGGTTCAACAGAAGATCTTTCATGTAAGAAAGAATTCATGGATTCAGTCGCTGAGCTAGAAGGTCTTGTACAACAAGCACCACAAGCTGTTGAAACAGTTGAAGCACCGCCAATGATCCCCGAAGAAGCCATGTATTTGGTATTCTTTAACTGGGATTCATCTGAACTAAGCTCAGGCGCAAAGAATGTTCTTGATGCTGTTGCAGAAGAAGTGGCGAAGAACCCACCATCACAAATCATTATTGATGGTCACGCAGATACATCAGGAAGCAAAGAATACAACCAACGCCTAGGCTTCAAGCGTGCGAACGCTGTACGTGATGCTTTGGTTCAGCGCGGTATCGATGCAAACCTTGTTTCAGTAGAAAGCAGCGGCGAAGCCAAGCTTTTGGTTGAAACAGTGGATAACATCCGCGAACCTGCGAACCGTCGCGTTAATATTTCATTCAAATAAGCTGTGACCACACAGACTTAGATGATTAAAGACAAGGGAAGCGCATAATAAGCGCTTCCTTTTTTGTATTAATCGACTATTTTAATCAGTAACATGTTTATCTATTCATTGAGAAAAGATCGATACAGACCATAACAAATCACAAGAAGCCCCCTCACCTAATAAAGAGTGAAATCTTGAATTTACGCCCGGTACTATATATTAACGGCATTTTTCTTTCCATTCTGTCCCTCAGCATGGTCTTTCCGATGCTCGCCGACATTTATTTCGGTTACAACGACTGGATGGTGTTTTTTATTTGCATCATTATCACCGCATTTTCGGGCGGGGCGCTCATTCTCAGTAATATGGGGTTCTCTTCTGATATCAACACCAGACAAGCCTTCCTGCTCACCAATCTGACATGGATCATACTGCCCACATTCGGGGCATTGCCGTTTTGGTTTTCATCGCTGAATATGTCCTTCACCGACGCCTTCTTTGAATCCATGTCCGGTATCACCACCACAGGCTCAACCGTCATCACCGGATTAGATTACGCCCCAAAGGGGATCTTACTCTGGCGGGCGATGCTCCAATGGCTGGGCGGCATCGGAATCATCATCATGGCCATGTCGGTTTTGCCGTTTCTAAAAGTTGGGGGGATGCAAATTTTCAAGACCGAACTGTCCGAAGATGAAAAGGCATTACCACGCACCGCACAAATGGCAAACTCAATTGCCATTATATATATCGGCCTCACACTCTTGTGTACGATCTGTTATATGATGACAGGACTGGAAAGCTTTGATGCTATTGCCCACGCAATGACAACGATCTCAACCGGTGGCTTTTCAACATTCGACACATCTTTCAGTCATTATACCGATTTAGGGCCTGAAATCGTCTGTATCAGCTTTATGATTATCGGCGGTATTCCCTTCGTGCTGTACGTTAAAATGGTTCGCGGCAACATTTCCTCACTCTTCAAAGACACGCAGGTGCGGTGGTTTCTCTCCATCGTCTTGATCACAACCATTGTGACATCCTCTTACCTCACCATGGAACAAGGCATGACTGCGGGCGAAGCGGTTCGTCGGTCTATGTTTAACATCGTGTCCCTTATGACAGGAACAGGGTTCGGTAGCGGCGATTTCAACGCATGGGGCGGTTTTGTTGTCAGTATTTTCTTTTTCCTAATGGCGGTGGGCGCATGCGCGGGCTCAACCTCTTGCGGTATAAAAATATTCCGTTTTCAAGTGCTCTACAGCGTCACAAAAGTCCAAATCAGCAAACTTTTGCACCCGAACGGTATGTTTATCCCGCACTATAACGGCAAACCAATGCCATCCGACGTTCCGTCCTCTGTTATGGGGTTTTTCTTTGTCTATGCACTCGGTTTTGCATTCTTGGCACTGGCGCTGTCTTATGTCGGTTTAGACTTTATGACGGCCATGTCCGGCGCAGCGACATCTATATCGAATGTCGGCCCGGGTTTGGGCGATATCATTGGCCCAACGGGAACGTTTAAACCGCTTCCTGACAGTGCCAAATGGATTTTAAGTATCGGTATGCTTTTTGGACGTTTGGAGCTGTTCACCATTCTGGTCATGCTCTCGCCAAACTTCTGGAAACATTGATCCGATTAGCGCAGTATTTTGAACTGGTCTTTCAATATTTTGCGCAATGTCAGGTCAAGATCATCAACCATATTATCCAGCGCCTGCATTTCCATCCGCTCACGCTCAACCAATGATAAATGATCCGCGATGAAAATATTGCGGCTGACGACAAGGCTACGCTTTTGTTCATCATACGTGCCCACGCCTAATCCCGTTACATCAATATAAGCCTTCACCGTATAATGATCTTTCTTCGCCAAGCCGATAAGTGCGCCGACTTTATTCTCGGAATCAACGACTGCGTGCTGGACAGACACATCCATAATTTGAATTTTTAATTTCCCCTGATGACCTGCGGCCTCAAAACGGTTTTGCAAATAATCATAAATGAGTTTGGATGGATCGGATACGAACCCCTCCGGCAGCATTTTCATTCCGCTTGCATAGATATTTTCCGGCTCATAAGAGGCCACATAGACAGGAAACGGCTTCACATGATCAAACGTCATTTGCGCCAGCGGCGCGCCCGTATTATTTGTACATGCCCCAACACCCAAAGACAGTAACGCACAGAAAGCAACAACATAAAACTTCACAAGAACCCTCACTTAACAATCAAAAGAATCAAGACTTTTCAGCTTTAATTCTACGCAAAATATCAGCCTCTTTAAAGACATAAGTCTTGCTACAGAACTCACAGGTCATGCGAATTTCCTTTTCAACACTCATATGCTCGATATCTTCGACAGGCATGGTCAATAAAATATTCTCAACGCGCCCCTCATCACAGCGACAGCCCTTAGAAACCGGATGACGGTCATAAACCCGAATACCTTCCTCATGGAACAAGCGCATCAAAAGCTCATCCGAGCTTAATTCAGGCGAAAGCATCTCATCCTCGGTGCAACTATCGAGCAGGATCATAGCGCGCCGCCAGTCATCCTCATCAAAATTGGCTGTACCCGCCGCAGGGTTCTTGCCCTCCTCCGGTGTGTTTTGAAGCATGATCGCACCGGCGCGCCAGTGATCCCCACGCTTACCAACCGCCATTTTAATGCCTGTGCCAATTTGCTCGGACTGCGTGAAGTAATGCTGTACGCAATCAACCATGGACGCGCCCTTAATATCCACAATCCCTTGGTAACGCTCTGCGCTTTGCCCCTGATCAACGGTAAAGGCCAAATAGCCCTTCCCCAGATATTGCGCCAAATGATTTTGAGAGCTTTCTTGTGTTTTCAACGCGGCAATTTGCTCCCTTGATTTTTGGAAGCGTTCCTCTTCAAACGACGCACAGCCCCGCACAATACCCTCGCTTGTGACATCGGCGACCAACATATGAAGCGGCCCGTCCCCTTGCGCCTGAAGGGTGAAGATCCCCTCATATTTCAACATGCCCGACAACGCCAAAGACAGTGTAATTGTTTCCGCCACCAGATGCGAAATCGGCAACGGATAGTTATGCGCCTCAATAATATCATCAAGAACTGCGCCAATACGCACGATGCGCCCGCGTATTCCTGTGCTTTCCAATTGAAATGTCTGAACAAAGTTATCTGGTATCATTATATTTTCCGGTTGATTTATCACAATCTTCTTTGCAAGCTGTAAAAGAAGGATTTTAAGAACATGCCCCAACATAAAACAGAATATGTGAACAGAAAACCTGAAAAAAACGATTACTCAAAAAAAGCGCCCGCCAATGCGCGGCGTGAGCGCAAACCACCTAAAAAAATAACCCCGACCTATCTTCATAACTCCGGCCTGTTTTATCTGGAGCGTTTTGCCGCGAGTAAAAAGCATTTTAAAACCGTTATGCTGCGTAAATCCAAAAGATCATGCCTGTATCATACAGATCAAGATTATCAGGACTGCATCACGATGGTTGATGAACTGGCCGATAAATTTGAACAATGCGGCCTGTTAAATGATGCGCTTTATACAAGCTCTCGCGTTTCATCCTTGCGTAGAAAAGGGCTGTCCCAAGCGGCGATTATCATGAAGATGCTCCATAAGGGTATTTCGAAAGATGAAACCTGCCTCGCGCTTGAAAAACTCGACGACGAACAATATGAAAGCGCAGCAGAAGCAGAAAAAGCCGCAGCACTCAGGCTGGCGCGTAAAAAAAGAATTGGCCCGTTTTTCCGTGGTGAGGAACAAGATACAAAGAAATCACTCGGCGTCTTTGCGCGCGCGGGGTTTTCATACAACATCGCCATCGACATCATCAATATGTCGGCGGATGATATCGACGAGTATCACATGCTGTAAGCCTGTTGCGGCTTATTTAAGTGTCGATTGTTTCGTTATTTCTGTTTTCTGAATTCTTTTTGAGCACCCGCTCAGACGGGAAAATCAAGGTCACGGTTGTACCAATTGATTTTTCGGACATGATCTCAATACGTCCGTCATGCACATCCATAATGGCCTTAGATAGCGGCAAGCCCAGCCCTGTACCAGATGATGAACGATCCAGCGCGTTATCAAGCTGCCCGAAGGGCGCAAGGGCCTTTTCCACCTCAACAGCGTTCATGCCCACGCCTGTATCCGTTACAGATAATCTGAACGTGCCATCCATATCATAATTGGTAAAGATCGTGATGCGTCCACCGTTCGGGGTATATTTCACCGCATTGGAATAGATATTACCGATCACCTGCTTAACCGATAGAGCCTCCCCAATCATATGAGGCACGTTCTTACTCTGATCCATAACAGTGATGCTTTTCTCTTTAACACGTGACTCATATAGATCCAGACAAGATTGCAACACTTCACCGAATGAAAATTCGCTTTCATTCAATTCTCGGTTTCCTGATTCAATTTTCGAAATATCAAGGATTTCATTAATAATCCTTAACAAGCCTGTACCGCTCTTATGAATATCAGCCACATATTCTTTATAAGCATCCTGCCCCAAAGGCCCCATCACTTCGTTATTCATAATGTCCGAGAACCCGATAATCGCATTGAGCGGCGTTCTGAGTTCATGGCTCATATTGGCAATAAATTCTGTTTTCGCGCGGCTGGCCATATCAGATTGTATTTTGGCTTCCATAAGAGCGATATCGGCCTCTTTCCTTTTGGTGATATCTTCCATGGAGCCTTCAAAATAGATCACATTCTGTTGATCATCTTTCACAATACGAATATTTTCACGTACCCATATTTTTTGACCGTCTTTTTGCAAGACGCGGCTTTCATAGCCAAAAATTTGCCCTTGAGAAATAAGGGTCTGGTTCAGTTTTTCGCGCTCTACTTTGTCGGGATAGACCATGCCATGCGCGTTTTTAACCGCACGAAGCATTTCTTCGGGACTGGCATAGCCCAAGATCCGCCCCATTGCAGGGTTCGCACTTAAATAAATGCCGTCAGGCGTTAACTGATACAGCCCGCCCGCCGCGTTTTCAACGATGGTTCTGTATTTCTTTTCCGCTTCTGCAAGGGCGCGCTCGGCTCTACGGCGTTCCTCAACATCGGTAATCGTGCCAACAACGCGTAAATTCTTATTATCGTCCTGACGGATCATGGATACCGCTAATTCAACCGCGCGAAACGTTCCGTCATCAATACGAAGCCGCGTGAATGAACGATAGGCTTGTTTTTGCCCCTTAATCAGTAATTCAAAGTCATGCTTCTGCTTTTCCTGATCTTGCGGATAGAGCATAGAGAATAAATTACTGCCGCGTGAACGTTCAATTTCAAACCCTGTGATATTGTGCCATGCTGCACTCAAGAACAGAACCGTCCCTTCAATATCCGTTTCAAAAATCACATCACTCACGGAATCGATGATCGCCCTGTTGTCACGCTCTGCCAATGCCAACGCATCATTCAATCGTGAGCGTTCAGATATTTCAGATTGAAGCTCATAGTTTTTTTGCTCCAGCTTGTAATTGATATCCGCAAGGCGCAAAGATTGCTTGTTATTATTCCTGATAAATAACGTACCAATCGCGGTCAGAATAAAGCCAAAGAACAATACGATATACGGGATTTTTTCAAGCAACAGAACATTTTGCTTCTTGGAAAATTCCAAAACAATATTCCATTCACTATCCCCGATAAAGAACCCGTAATCCTGCTCCAGATTTCCGTGGTTATCGCCCGCGCCAGAACCTGCACCATTTGTCTGGTTTCTATCCATGTGGAACAAGCGCCGATCGCTTTTTTTATCCCTAATCGTAATTCTGGAAACCGATCGCTCTTCAGAGATTAAACTTTGATCAAAGAACAGCGCAGCGCGGCTGACACCAATGATAATGCCTTTATTGGAATCGTTTTCCTTTATCGTTTTTAAGAATGCAAAGGATCGCGCCATTGTTTTAGGATTGCTCATCTCCTCTAGATAATCCATACCTGCAAAATCCGAGACAATACGCAAATCCTCTTGCTTGAAATACTCACCGCGTACCAGTCTTGTGATCAAATCCTTATTGGGGACCATGTGGTAATGGGGCGCAGCAATACTCTTATTGCTACTTTGAGAAATTGTGCGATATTGCCAATTCCCCGGCGTTTCTTCAAAAAGCCATATCAACTGATCGAAGTCACTTAAATCAGGTAAATTACGCCTGATACGTGCAACAAGAATATCTTTATCCGAATTTTCAGACAGTTGAATAATGCTTGAAATCAAACGCATCGAGTTTTCAAGGTTGGAAATACTTTCAAACAAAGCGCGTCCGGCTTCGTTAGATGTGCGTTTATACTCATCAATCGACATACCATTGATAAAGTAACTGAACACCATAAATGCCGTAATGGTAATAATCATACCATTCAAAAGCACCATAATTTGCGCCAAACCAGATGTAAGCCAGATAGCCTTCACATTCTTTTTGGGCTTTTTCATACCAATATTAATTTGCTTACCTAACGATTTTTTCATCATCGACCAAAACGTTTACACAGCAACACAGCGAACATATTATAGTATTTATACAGAAATTTTGACAGTTTTGATTTATACGTTCCGTCATAATGCTTAATTCAAACAGCGCAATCAAGCACGTTACTGGTTTTACCAAGAAATATACATGCCCTTTTACAAAAACAAATGCCGCGCTTCTCACCCCAATTCTTTGCTGCGTTCGTTTTGTGGGTAAACCGATTGCTCTTGACTAAATTACATAAAATGATTACCTTCTACAGTGCAGCATTTTATATTTATGTGGATCAGATTATGTCAGATGAAAAGAATTTTACAGCACCATTTTTTAACAATACATTTTTAGGTTTTTTCGAAAAGTACCAAGGGTTTCCCAATAGTTTTCAGGGACTTATTGATATTCAGGTTAAAAATATACGCTCGATAAACCATGTGCAACAAACCTCTATGGAAAACTTCCAAGAGATTGTTTTCAGACAGAATGAGATCTTCTCTCAAATCATGCAACAAACAACGGCAATGGCGAATGACATAACCGAGAATGCCACGCCTGAAGACACGTTAAAGAAAAACGCGCTTCATTTTCAAAAGAGCTATGAGAACGCATTAACCAATGTCAAAGAGATTTCGGAACTCATCAAGAAGTCAAATCTCGAAGCCACGAAAATATTGAGAAAACGCGCAGCAGAGAGCTTGAAAGAAGTAAAAAACTGCACTCAAAAGAAAACGGGCTGATCGAACTGCCCGTTAAACCGGCAGGGTTATATGAACAGATAATCCGCCATATTTGCTTTTATCCAGCCATATTTCACCACCATGCGCGTGCACAATATCCATTGCAATCGGCAAGCCCAAACCAATGCCGCCCGTATCGGCGTTTCTTGACCCATCCACGCGGTAAAATGGTCTGAAAACCTCATCATATTGGCTTTCATCAACCCCGATACCATTATCCTCAATCACAATTTCGATCTCCGTTGGTGATTTTTGAACCAGCGTAATCCATATATGATCGGCATATTTAATGGCGTTGCTAACGATGTTCAACAAACAACGCTTAAACGCAACAGGACGGAGCATAACCTCGCACTTCAGATCGTTCAGCTTCATATCGACATCGCACCCCTGACGCTTTGCAGAGATGGTAACATCCCGCAGTAGGGCTGACATTTCCGTGAGGCTGGATTTCTCGCGCCCTTCCCCGCGTACAAAACTGAGATACCCCTCAATCATTTTCTCCATGTCATTGACGTCTTTTTTCATTTCATAAATATCAGGGCTGTCGCCCATCATGGAAATTTGCAATTTCAACCGCGTGAGCGGCGTACGTAAATCATGCGACACCCCCGCCAGCATATCCGTTCTTTGTGATATCTGGCGCTGAATACGCGTTTTCATATCAAGGAAAGCTTGCCCTGCCTGCCGCACTTCACGCGCGCCCTCAATTTTAAAGCTCTGCACATTGCGCCCTCTTCCCAAATGCTCAGCGGCAATCGCGAGCCGCCGTATCGGGCGTATCTGGTTACGCATAAACAAAACCGCAATGATCAATAATATCGTCGATGCTGCAAACACCCATAGCAAGAAAATATAGGTTGTAGAAGAAAATAACCGCCGCTGCGGAACGGCCACGTTCAACACCCCTTTGGCTGTTTGCACCCGCACATCCACCCATTTCTCACTAAAATCAACCCTGACGGTGAAAGGCACGTCCAACGCTTTGCGCAGTTCATCGCTCAGGCTCTTATGTACCATCATTTCCCAACTGATAAAGTAAGATGGCCGCTTGCGCGCTTCGCCCATTTTCAAAACCTCACCATCATCTTGCGTCATGAGCAATTCCATATGCTGTGACAATGAATCCAGAATTCTGTTGGTATCGTCCTGATTGTCACTATGGTTAATATAATCCACCGCCATTGCTATCTCGCCGGCAACTGCGAAGGACAAGCGCGACGTTGTTTTGCTCCAATGACGATCAAAGAAAACCGTCGTCAAAATGATTTGAATTAAGAATATTGGCGTAATCAAAATCAACAAAGACCTGAAAAACAGCGTTTCAGGGAGTAACCGCTTCACGCCGCGGCGCGGCCTTTTATTATGGTGTGGTTTCTCTACCATCAAGCCTTCTCCGCCCGCAGCAAATACCCTTTACCTCTTACCGTCTGTAAATATTTCGGCATTTTTGTGTTTTCTTCTATTTTGCGTCTTAGGCGCGTGACCTGCACATCAATTGTGCGCTCCCCCGCATCAAGGCCGCAGCGTTGCGCCAAATCATCACGGCTCACAGGCTTACCAATCGACTCGGCCAATGCCCGCAACAAATTGGCTTCAACTGAGGTGAGCCTGATTTCCTGATCGTGATTGTCTTTAAGCTCATCAAAGTCAGGGTCAAAATGCCAATCCCCAATGTGATAGACCATTTTTTCGGTATGTGCGCGCTTTGTCCGTCGCAAGATAGAGCCAAGACGCAAAACCAGTTCCTTCGGTTCAAAGGGTTTAACCAGATAATCATCTGCCCCTGATTCAAGCCCCGATATGCGGTCTTCAACCTCGCCCAATGCCGTCAAAAGCAAGACGGGCACGTCAAAACCATTTTTTCTGAGCTTTGCGGTGAACGCTACGCCTGTTTCTCCGGGCATCATTACATCAACAACCAGCGCATCAAACGCAAAACGCTGGATCAACGTATAAGCCTCACGCGCGCTTTCGGCTGTCACCGCAATAAAGCCATGATCGAACAAAAACCGTGATACCAACTCACGAATACGCGTATCATCGTCAACGACCAGAATATGCGCCTTTTCCGCCTGCGTATCGTGTATTATTTCCATAGCTTACCAATATTCTCACACACATTTTTAAATGATTGCGCGCATTTAGTGTTTATTCTTAATGAAGATACATATATTCTGCACAAAAGAGAATATAGTATCTAAGAAACACTGTGAAAGGCACTTAATATGTCGATAATACCCTTTGATGAGCGCGATGGTTTCATCTGGATTAACGGAACAATTGTCCCGTGGAAAGAGGCCAAAATCCATGTTCTAAGCCATGGCTTGCATTATGCCAGCTCTGTTTTCGAAGGGGAGCGCATGTATAACGGCAAAATATTCAAGAGCCGCCTGCATTCCGAACGCTTTCACAAATCGGCAGAAATTTTAGGCATGAAAGTCCCCTACAGTGTTGATGAACTTGAAAAAATCAAATATGAGGTCTGTGAAAAGAACGGCCTGACAAGTGCGTATGTGCGCCCTGTTGCATGGCGCGGCGGTGAACAAATGGGCGTTTCTGCCAAATTGACAAAAACTCACGTTGCTGTTGCTGCGTGGTCATGGGGCGCGTATTTTGATGAGGAAAAGCGCGATAAGGGGATCTCCCTGAAAACTGCTGCTTGGTGCCGCCCTGCTCCCGATACTGCCCCCACGCAAAGCAAAGCCGCCGGTTTGTATATGATCTGCACCATGTCAAAACACGCCGTTGAGGATGAAGGTTTTGATGATGCGTTGATGCTGGATTATCGCGGTTATATTGCCGAAGCATCTGCTGCGAATTTCTTTGCCGTGAAGGATGGCGTTTTATTAACACCGACGCCGGATTGTTTCCTAAACGGTCTGACGCGTCAAACGGTCATTGAACTGGCGCATTCGCTGAATATTCCGTTTGAAGAGCGTCACTTAAAACCCGAAGAACTTGGCGATTTCCAAGAGATCTTCGTCACCGGAACAGCAGCAGAAATCACCGCTGTCGGGCAAATTGACGACCATCATTACACCGTTGGGCCAATCACGAAACGATTACGCGAAGCCTTCGAAAAACTCGTTCTGGCTTAACCGTTCCGCAGCGCCGCTTACATTTGCTTTCTCAACGCCCCTTTAAATTTGACTCAGGGGCGTTAAATCCCTATAATTTGGATAAATAATAATAATTTGGTTACAACGATGACCAAGGGGTTAAGATAGTGAGCGACGATATTCAACAAGGCAGTGTGCAGGAATCCGATCTGAGTCCATCAGAACGCGCCGCTTTGATTGCGTTTAAAACCGCTCTGAATGAGCGTTTACCGACAATCATCCCCGAAACATCCCAAATGACAATCAACGCCAATGGCAACCCATCGGACGAATCTTTTGTCTATTTACTGAACAACTATGTTCTGAATGATCACCTGCTTTCAGGGAAACCTGAGTTACAAGCCATTAAAGATTTATACGCGGCCTTGCCCGAAAAAGCGCAACCCGTAGCGCTCCCCGAACAAGCCGCAGCGACCAATATGGCCGCACTCAGCGAATCAGAACGCGCACTGGTCGCTTTCAAACAAGCACTAAACAAGCGTTTACCCGAAATTCTTCCTGAAACAGCGGGCATGGCCATCAACGAAAACGGCAATGCCCTTGATGGCTCTTTTGCTTATCTGACGGACAGTTATGTTTTAAACGAATCGCAGATCGCCAAAACGCCTGCATTGGCAGAACTTCGTGATCAGTACAATACTTTACCTGCCGATATTCGCGCCAAAGCGGATACATATCGCTCCTTCTTTGCTGATCCATCAACAGCCGCAGCTACGAAAAACCAAGAACAATCCGTTGTTGCGCTGGCTGAACGCTATCTGGGTACAAATGACGCCGCGCCTGAACGTGATGAAACTGGCACACTTCAAATTGACGTTAAGACAAGCCGCGCCCTAAGAGAGCGCATGGAGCAATTAAAAGCATCAGGCGAGCTCGAAACAGACTTTGACCCACGCGTTTTTGATAAACGTTCCGTCGATGCATTAAATGAATTGGTTCAAAAACGTATGCAAGGTGCAGGTGTCGCACCATCGGCGCTTGACGGTATGCTGGTACAAATGTGGCTTTTGGGGCCAAATGGTGTTCCCGGTGAAACTGGCGATGGCACAGCCGCCCCTTCAAGAGCCTCAATGGCCCTAGGTGAAGCAGTATCGCTGCGTAATATTATGAGCTTTATGGTCAATGCCGACCTGCCAAGCGGTGGCACAGCCACGAAACCTGACACTGATATCAATTGGGACACACAGTGGAGCAACAACGATTCAGGTGACCGTTTCTTCAGCAGCTATGTTTACAGAGATTTGTACAACACAAAAACTGTTACAACCGACGTTCTGTTCGATGAACCCGGTTATAGCGAAGAAAACTACGCTATTTTACTTAAAGCAGCCGAGCGCGTTGGTGTCGACATGACCCGCGGACGCGTCATGTCTGAAATAGAAGTCGGCGAAATCGCCACAGAAATTTTGAGCATCAAGGCGCAAGACGCATGGTGTATGATCAACCCGGATAAGCCATTCGATGAAAAAGATATCCATCAAATGATCCATGATCGCAAGTTCATGCCACATATTGATGACCTCGCCTTAGCGGAAAAAGGTTTTGGCCTGCCCCAGACTGAATTTTTCAGAAAGAAATTGGAAGAATATGGCCCCGAAGAAGCATGGCGCTTAGAATATGAACAGCGCACGGCTTCTATTTCTCACCGCGTCGCCGCCTTTTCCGAACGTTTTGGTGATATTCCTGAAGATGCCGTCGCCGCGAAAGCCGCGCGCTATTCAGAATCAGAAGATCACATCAGACACTCCTATGGCACACCATCATTGTATTTTGGTTCCGCGCGCAGCCTGTTCGGCTCCACAAAACAAACAGAATACGAACATGATCGCGACGAATATTTAAAACGCTATCAGGAATTTAAAGAAGATATCGGCACGTGTAACCCAAGTGCTGCGGGTCTTAATAACGGCGTGGACGGCAATCCCAATGTCAATGGCACAAACGGTCCATGCACCGTTGAAGGTGTTTTACGCGGCGATACCTTCACCAAACAGGCCACACCTGACGAAACAGCGTGTGACTGCATCAAAACAAACGTCGAAGATGCTACTGGCAACGAACAGGGCGACTGCACCGTCGAAGACGAAGTCAACAACCGGATGAACCGAACAGTTGAAGACGCACCATCTGCGCCTTAGCCTTAGCCTTAGTAAATGATGCTTAAAACATCATCCATATTGCCATGACAATCATCATCAAATTTTCAGTCAGCGATATGAACCCTAGCGGAACACTGCTGTCCCCGCCGACACAGGCACATTTTAAGTCACGCTTATCGATGTAAACGGCCTTAATAACGGATATTGCACCTATTGTTCCGATAAATAAGGCAGCTGGAGCCGCTATATTGATTAATATGCCCGCAATCATACAAACACCTGCAAGCATTTCGATAAACGGATAAACATAGGCGTAGCGCACCCATTTCATTGCCAGCAAATCATATGTAATAAACTGGTTTGAAAATGCATAAAGATCGCGCAGTTTTTGAATAGCCAGAACGCACATACTGATGGCGATAAACATCTTGATTGTTAAACCAATGGCAATAGAGCCCGCCATTGCCCAACTCATCGCCAGCGCCATCAAAAAAGTAGTGGCAAATATAGCGATAATCGGTTGATAATTTGCACCTTCTTGCTTCATCGTCTTTACACCGAAATGCGCAACAAGGTCGTCATACCCGCCAATCCGTTTATCATTGATAAATGTCTGCGGTGTGGATTTTACATCGTGTTTTTCTTTGAAAGCATCTGTTTCACTGCGCGTTTTCAGGTGATGATCTTCAACCGTATAGCCTTGGCGTTCCAACAAATCTTTTGACTTTATTCCATACGGGCAAATATGCTCACCATTCACCATGCGATATAGTACGGCCTGCTTAGACATTATAATCTCCTTGCAAATTTAAGTTCTAATTTGCACCCTACCACTCTTCTTATCGATCTACTTCGTATTTATTCAATACCGCCTCGTCAAAGTTGGTTCAAACGTTAAAGCGGAACAGGATAATATCGCCGTCCTTAACGATGTATTCCTTGCCCTCTTGACGCATTTTGCCTTTATCCTTCGCGCCCTGCTCGCCGTTACAAGCAATAAAATCATCATAGGCAATGGTTTCGGCCTTAATGAACCCTTTTTCAAAGTCTGTATGAATAACGCCTGCGGCTTGCGGCGCTTTGACGCTCATCGGCGTGGTCCATGCACGTGCCTCTTTCGGGCCTGCAGTGAAATAGGTTTGTAATTGCAACAGTTGATACCCTGAGCGGATAATCTTGTTCAACCCCGGTTCATCAAGCCCCATCGTCTCAAGAAATTCTGTTTTTTCCTCATCCGTATCAAGTTGCGCGATTTCAGATTCAATTGAGGCGCAAATCACCACTGTTTGTGCGCCCTCTGTCGCGGCGATGTTATCAACGATTTTCGTGTAATCATTGCCCTGCGCGGCGTCATCTTCATTCACATTACACACATAAAGAACAGGTTTCGCGGTGATAAGCTGCGCCGTCTTGACCCAACTAACCTCATCTTCATCCCCTGCAACCACGCTTCGAGCGGGCTTGCCTTCTTCCAATGCGCCTTTTATGCGTTCAAGAAACGCACTTTGCGCCATGACATCTTTATCGCCCGAACGGCTTTTCTTTTTCATGTTTTCTATTTGTTTGCCGATGCTTTCCAAATCCGCGAGCATCAATTCCGTTTCGATGGTTTCGATATCACGCGCAGGGTCAACGGAGCCCTCAACATGGTGCACATCTTCGTTTTCAAAACAACGCACCACATGAATGATCGCTGCTGTATGGCGGATATTGGATAAAAACTGATTGCCCAGCCCCTCACCCTGCGATGCGCCTTTGACAAGTCCGGCAATATCCACAAATTCCAGCTGCGCAGGTAATATGTTGGCTGAGCCTGAAATAACCGCAATTTTAGCGAGCCGTTCATCCGGCACACTCACGCGTCCCACATTGGGTTCAATCGTACAAAAAGGAAAGTTTTCAGCCTGCGCCGCAGCCGTCGCGGTGAGCGCATTAAACAGTGTTGATTTTCCAACATTAGGCAAGCCCACTATTCCACAATTAAAACCCATGATGTTTCCTTTTTAATAATATCGTTTCGTATGTTGTATCGAAAATATAGACCAAGAAAAAGATGTCTATATCTTTTGTTTGTTTTTTATCAACGCTTCATAAGCCTTTGGATTTTCATCCATAATCACCCCAACCTTATCCCCCATAAAGTCCACAAGCGGATCAAAGTCTGTGCGTTCCTCTTTTGAAAAATCATCCAGCACATAATTGCTGACTTGTCCCTCATGGCGCGGCCTGCCAATACCGATACGCACACGCCAGAAATCAGGCGTTCCCAGATGAGCCTGAATGGATTTTAGGCCGTTATGACCGGCATTGCCACCGCCCCGCTTCACCCGCACCGTACTCGGGTCAATATCGAGTTCATCATGGAACACGACGATCTTATCCACATCAATCTTGTAAAACTTAACCGCCTGCGCCACCGACTGACCGGAGTTATTCATATATGTTTCCGGCTTTAAGAGCAGAACCTTCTGATTCTCGATACGCCCCTCTGCAATTTGCCCCTGAAACTTTGACCGATATGCGCCAAACGCGGGAAATGCATCACACACAGCATCCAACACCATAAAACCCGCATTATGCCTGTTTTTAGCGTATTTCTCTCCCGGATTTCCAAGGCCGACAAACAGCCACATATCATTATCCTTCTGCGAATATGAAGAAGAGCCTTCACAAAAAGGCTCTTTCTTAAAATATTGAGATAAGGTTTTGAACCAATCAAACACGAAATTAGTCTTCCGCGCCTTCTTCTGATTCTTCTTCACCTTCTGCTGCAACTTCGTCATCAGCAATGATGCCATCGCCTTCTTCAGCCAATGCAGCTTCTTCAGCTTCTTCCTGAGCGGCCGTCTTAGGCGGCACAAGCGTTGCAATTGTGAAGTCACGATCACTAATAACCGGCGTCGCACCTTCAGGCAAATCAGCATCACTTACTTTAACAGCATCGCCATGTTCTTTACCTTCAAGATTAACTTCGATGAAATCAGGAATATTAACGGCGCTACAGACCAATTCAATCGTGTGACGCACAACGTTCACAGTACCTTTTTGATCAATACTTGGGCATTTATCTTCGTTAATAAACTGAACCGGCACATCAACAGCCAATTTGGTTTTCTTTGTCACACGCAAAAAGTCAACATGTTCAACAATATCCGTCACGGGGTGTAACTGAACATCACGGGCAAGAACAAGGTGCTTGTCGCCTGCGACGTCAAGATCACACAATGTTGTGAACATGTGGCCTTTATTATATTCAACATTAATATCTTTTGCAGAAACTGCGATATTCAAGGGATCTTTATGATCTCCGTAAATTACAGCAGGTGCAGAGCCAGCACGACGCAGTGAACGAGCAATCCCCTTACCGGCGCGTTCTCTTTTGTCTGCCTTCAAAGCATAGTTTTTAGACATATCATTTTCCTTTTAAGTTTAGAACAGCCTCCAGGGGTGCTGCTCTGTTAAGGCATCGTATTAAGATGCACGTCAGACATAAATCAAATATTGCGAGGTTTTTCAAGAAAATTCTAACCCTACGCCGATATTTGAGTATATTTTTGAACGTTTACTTAAATAGTGCGGAAATAGAGCGCTCTTCGCTGATACGGCGCGCCGCTTCGCCCAATAAGGCTGCGATGCTGATTTGCTCGATATTATGCGCGGCCTTCATTTCATCCGTTGCGGCGATACTGTCTGTTATGACGAGCTTTTTAAGCGGGGATTTGCCCACGCGCTCCACCGCTTCACCAGATAAAACACCATGCACAACATAGGCATGAACCTCTTTTGCGCCTTTACCTTCAAGGGCAATGGCGGCATTACACAATGTTCCGCCGGAATCCACAATATCATCCACAAGAATACACACCTTGCCTTTAACATCACCGATCACGTTCATCACTTCGGATACGCCTGCTTTTTCGCGGCGCTTATCAATAATCGCAAGGTCTGCACCAATGCGCTTTGCCAAATGACGCGCCCGCACCACGCCGCCAACATCAGGCGAGACGATACAAATCGGGTCACCGTTAAATTGCTCATTCACATAAGGCACAAAAACCGGCGTGGAGCTTAAGTTATCTGTCGGTATATCGAAAAAGCCCTGTATTTGACCCGCATGTAATTCCAACGTCAAAACACGATCCGCGCCCGCCGCCGTAATCAAATTCGCCACCAACTTCGCAGAGATGGGCGTACGTCCGCCTGTTTTGCGATCCTGACGTGCATAGCCGAAATATGGAAGAACCGCCGTAATACGGCGCGCTGACCCGCGCTTCAATGCGTCAATCGCAATCAACAGTTCCATAAGGTGGTCATTGGCAGGGTAAGAGGTCGATTGAATAAAAAATGTGTCTTTTCCACGCACATTCTCCATGATCTCAACAAAAATTTCTTTATCGGAAAAACGCTTAATATTGCATTGAGTCAAAGGTATATCCAAATAAGCGGAGACTTGCTCTGCGAGTGCTCGGTTGGAGTTGCCCGAAATCAGTTTCATCAGATCATAACCCTTATCTTTATTTCCAATACTTTAAGCGATATGCGCACTATAGAAAACGCGGCGCATAAATCAAGAAGTTTCCAATAATTTATACTTCGCGGATGGTGATAACAGAAATTTGCCGCCCGTAATCGGGTTCTTTTTTATGTGTTGCGCGCCTGTAACTGAAAAACTCTTCTTCATTGTTATAGGTGTCTTTATCAATGATAGACACGTTTTTTAAGCCTTCGCGCGCCAAACGCCATGCGCAATACCCTGCCAAATCAAACAAAGCATGTCCCTCATTAGCGGCGCTGTGGAAGAAACGCTCACTTTCTTCATTTTCCTGCATGAACGGCGGAATGAAACCCGTTGTGACCTCATAAGATCGCTTACCGATGCATGGCCCCACGCAGGCGCGAATTGTTTCCTTGCGCGCGCCAAGCTCTATCATTGCGGTAACCGTGTTGCCGAGCACCCCCGAAAAAGCGCCCTTCCATCCCGCATGCGCCGCGCCAATCACAGATGCGCCGCTCTCTTTTTGACCGATAAATAAAACCGGCGCACAGTCTGCGGTTAAGATACCAAGCCCGATACCCGCCTTATCCGTTACCATGGCATCGGCCCTTGGTCGCTCCGTCCATGGTTTATCGGCGCGCATCACTTGCGATCCATGAACCTGATAGACAGACAGGAGGTGTCTGGCATTAATACCCGCCTTACGGGCAACAGCAATTCTGTTATGAAAGACATATTCTGATGGGTCTTGTGAACCGACACCGCAATTTAAACTGCGATAAAGTCCTGAGCTCACCCCGCCTGTACGCGTAAAAAATCCGTAAAAAGCGGCCTTGTCATCGCGCTTTAAAAAACCATCTTCTGTATGATATTTAATCTCACTGGTCATTATTCAAATCCACACGGTTTTATATTTCCCTTATAAAAACACATAACTTTGAATAAATCACCCATTTGATCGCGGCCTATCAAACGATCTACGTCTTTGCGAATATCTTCCTGACGCGATGGGTTCGCCTGTATCAAGGCTTCCGCGCGTTGCTCTATACCCAAATGAAGTAAAAACATACGTTGCGTCGTGACAGGCGATATCTGTGCCTGCTGCGGCTCTATGGCGCGCGTCAGTGCATCAAAATCAACATGCGAGGTTATATCGCTCTGCCCAATATCAGCCAGCACATCAGAAAAGCTATGATGGCGCATCGCCTGAAGCGTATCGCCGTAATGTGACTTTTGATAGCCGTAATCTATGAACAAAGCCGCCCCGCCCGCACCATCCAGCATCTTTGCACAACCATCAATGAACCCGATACGCGCCGGAGACACTTCATAAGGCTGATGTGATTCTGTTTTGGAGGGAAGCAAGGCACGCAGATCATCCTCTGCCGCCGCCCAATCAAAACATAATGATTTATCTGACGGATCAACAGATAATACGCGTTTCTGCCACCCTTTGTCATCGCGTCTTAACTGCTCAATCGGCAAGGCATCAAGAAATTCATTCCCTAAAATAATGCAGGGCTTGTCAGTTTGTATATCTGATAAATACACATGCCATGCTGCATCATATTGCGCGAGTGCTTTGGCTTGTTTTTTGCGCAACATACCTTGCGTTTCAATAAGTTGCACATGCGCACAATTTAAAAATTCAGGTATCATTTTACCCACGCGCATAATATCGGCCATCAATGTACCGCGCCCTGGGCCGCACTCTATCAGGTTGAATGCGGGCTTGCCCATTTGCATCCATGTATCAACGACCCAAGCGCCGATCAACTCACCGAATATTTGTGATATTTCAGGCGCAGTTGTGAAATCCCCTTCCGCGCCGAGTGGATCATAACACGTGTAATAGCCATGATCAGGATGGGTCAAGGCAAGGGTCGTAAATGCGCCAAGCGACATAGAGCCGTTTGCTTCAATATGCTCTGTAATAATCTTTTCAAGATCAGTCGGAGATGGGGTCACGAGAGGCTAATTTTCCTTTCCATGCACAATAGATCAGGATTGCACCGCCGATAATCATAGGCAGGCATAAAATTTGCCCCATTGATATCGCGTCGCCAATAAGGCCGATTTGTGCATCAGGTTCGCGCACAAATTCCACAATTGCACGAAACACGCCGTAGCCAAGCAAAAATGCACCTGCCACCATGCCCAGACGCGCTTGTACTTTTGAACATTTACTCATCCCGTATAAAATAAGGAACAAGACAGCCCCCTCCAAAAGTGCTTCATAGAGCTGGCTTGGATGTCTGGGTGCATCTCCGCCGCCGGGGAAAACAACCCCCCATGGTAAATCGGTTTGCCGCCCGTATAATTCCGCATTTATGAAATTAGCAATGCGCCCGAAAAACAAACCAATCGGCGCAGCGGCGCTCACAATATCAGCCAACGAAAATACGTTGATTTTGTTCTTTTTAGAAAAGAGGAACATCGCAACAAGAACGCCCATCATGCCGCCATGAAACGACATGCCACCGTGCCATATTTTCAAAATTTCGAGAGGATTCGCGCTGTATAATTCAAAGTTATAAAACAGAATATAACCAAGCCGCCCGCCCAAGATAACACCGACAACCGCCCATGTCAGAAAGTTATCAATATCCTCGGCATTCGGGCGTGCGTTCGTGGAGCGGTTCACCAGAACCAAACAATATTTCCACCCCAATAAAAACCCACACAAATAGGCCAGCGCGTACCAGCGCACCGTTAGCGGGCCAATAGAAAAAGCGACCGGATCTATATTCAGCAAAAAGGATTCCATCTCTATTGCTTACCCCGATACAACGCAAAAAAAAAGCCCTAAGATTTATAAAGCTGAGTGAGATAATTTGATGCACATTTATCTTGTTTTGAAACACCAAAACAGCTTGCCTGATTGTTGAACCTTGTGTTAAGAGTCCAACCCATACAAAAGAGGGATTGCGTGTCATTATGACTTCACGGGAAAAGATCATGGATGATGTTGCACGCGCTGCTGGCGGCGCTGTTGGCATAATTGCAGACGCAGGGCGCGAAGCAAAATCGGTTGTGCGTTCAAAAATTGACACCATCGCACAAGATATGGATCTGGTTTCCAGAGATGAATTTGAACGGCTCGAAGCACTGGTTGTTACGTTAAGAGAAGAGCAAGACAATTTGAAAAAACGCCTCGCTGCATTTGAACATAAAGACGAGAAAAGCAAGACATGAACAACGCGCAAGAAACATATAATGATGTCATTGAACAAAACCCGCTGGACAGCGTAGAAGAGGTTTTGAGTGATAATAACTGGATCTACAGCCGCATGAATGATGATGAGCTGTTGGTTGATGTTGCTGGCTCAGTTTTCGGTTATAGAATCTGTTTTGTATGGCAAGAGCACATGAATGCGCTTCAAATTGTGTGTCAACTGGACTGCACTGTTAAAAAGCAAAACCACAGCCTTGCCGCAGAAGCCCTCATGGAAATTAACAGAACCACATGGATGGGGCATTTTGAGTTCACAAAAACTCGCTTTTCCCCCTGTTTTCGTTACACATGCCTTGTGCAAGATCGTGAAAATGCCAATAAGGTCTACACAAACATTCAAGATGTTGTCGATATTTGCCTGACTCAGTGTGAGCAATATCAAAATGTGTTCCAAATTCTATCTTCTGACGTGCCACTGGATATGCAAATCCTATCGCTTGCCATGATGGAAACCGAAGGCGAATCCTAGGGCGTTTTGACGAACCCGGAAAAGGCCGCAATGACAACCGAAACAAAATCATACACAGCCACTTTATTAGGATGCGGAAAGATGGGCGGCGCGATGTTAACGGCGTGGCTTAACCAAGGCATTTTATCACAAGTTCATGTAATTGACCCAACACTATTAACGGGTCAACTCGCCAATGATCCACGCATCACACATAGCGCATCTGCGGATCAAGCCATTGATACCGATATTTTCATTTTAGCGGTAAAGCCACAGATTCTAACGGAATCGACCTCCCCGATTAAAGACAAAGTTTCTCCTGACACTGTGATCCTCTCTATTGCGGCAGGGAAAAGCTTGAGCAATATAGAGCGCATTTTCGGCGCACAGCATCCGATTGTCAGAACAATGCCCAACACCCCTGCCGCGATCGGAAAAGGCGCGAGCATTGCCATTGCCAACCAAACGGTCTCCGAGGCGCAAAAACTGTGCGTATCGAAATTACTTGATGCGCTTGGCATTATGCGCTGGATCGAAGATGAATCGCTGATGAACGCGGTCACCGCCCTATCCGGCAGCGGCCCCGCCTATATCTTCTATTTGATTGAAATGCTGGCGCAATCGGGCGAAGCCGTTGGTTTAGAGCCTGATTTAGCGATGACATTGGCAAGACAAACCGTTATCGGAAGCGCGGCATTGGCCGAATTTGATGCACAAACCCCCGCGGCCACCCTCAGACAAAATGTCACAAGCCCGAAAGGCACAACCGAAGCGGCCTTAAACACCCTTATGGATGGGCGCGCACAACGTATTTTTGATGAAGCTTTACAGGCTGCGAAAAAACGCGGCGAAGAGCTTGATACATAATAAGCCCTGAAAACACACTTTCAACGCTGATCATACTATCCGCGTGTTCCCAAACCGATATCTTTGGCCAGTTTACTGCGGCGCTTGGCATAGCTTGGCGCGACCATCGGATAATCCGCAGGCAAGCCCCAGCGCTCTCTATATTGTTCCGGCGTCATGTTATACGCCGTTTTCAAATGACGCTTGAGCATTTTCAATTTTTTACCATCTTCCAAACAAATCAAGAAATCATCTGTGATTGAACGCTTGATCGGCACAGCCGGTTGCGGTCTGTCGGCGGCGACGGCACCCTCTGCCGTTACACTTGATAGAGATTTAAACACCTGATCAATCATCGCCGGCATGTCTTCTGCCGCCATTGTATTGTTTGAAACATAGGAGGATACAATTTCTGTCGTCAGGGATAATAACTCACCGCGGCTAATTTCTTCACTCATCACTGTTACAACTTTCTTTAAAATTATATTTGATCATATCTGCTGAAAAACACTCTTAATACAGGCCAATACCATACACAGTTTTCCCTTGATCTCAAGATATTATAGCACAAGATCGGCAATGAAGATGATTGTATGAAACAAAAGATTTACTTCAATGTGCGCGGCGGATTTTTAGGTGTTCCGATTTCCGGCAATCGCAGATATACAGGGTCACACACCGCTGCCGACGCAGGATTATTTTCAAAGGATTTTATTGCCAGTTGCGCGATGATTTGCGCCTTGGGCATGGTGATATGATGATATGGGATTGTTTGAGCACTTTCCTGTGCGTAGCGTTCCACGGCATCACCAACATATATGCATTTTCGCACGCCAATGCTCGCCATAATTTCATCAGCGCCCAGCGCCCCTGCTTCACCGATTTTGTGCTCAACGCCTGATCCGAACAGTTGGAAGTAGTAATCTTTGCGCTTTGTTTCCAGAATAACCGCATAAGCCGATGCGGCGTCACCGGCCTCTGCCTGCTTATCATCAAGGTAACTGCCCAAGACGGCCTGAAAGCAACACACACCAACCACAGGCTTGTTTAACACCATACCGATTGATTTCGCCGTTGCCAGACCAATACGCATCCCTGTAAAAGCACCCGGGCCATGCGTCACGGCAATCATGTCCAGCGCGTCATACGATGTATCAGCGCAAGATAAAACATCATTCACCAAAGGGATTAACTGCTCCGCCTGCCCCCTTGATATATCAATGTTTTTTTCAGCCAAAGCACCCGCTTCACTGTCATAGACACAAGCCGAACATCCTGTCATCGCACTATCCAATGCAAGAACGCGCATTGCCTAATCCCCTCTTTAAAACTCTGCAGATTGGCGCACTTCGGTAATTTCAGGGATATAATGACGGAGCATATTTTCAATACCTGATTTCAACGTCACCGCAGAACTGGGGCAGCCCGAACACGCCCCTTGCATCTGCAAATACACAATGCCGTCTTCAAAACGGTCAAAGATGATATCGCCGCCATCCATCGCAACCATCGGACGGACGCGCTCATCAAGCAGCGTCTTGATCTGTGTGGTAATCTCATCATCTTCAACAGCAGGTTTTGCGCTCTGCTCATCCGCGTCGCTTTCGATCACAACAGGTTGCCCCGTTGAAAGATGCTCCATCAAGGCCGCAAGGATCATGGGTTTGAGCATCGACCAATCCGTGTCATCGGCCTTAGTCACGGATACGAAATCCTGCGCCAGAAAGACACGTACAACCCCGACAATGCCGAATAATCGTTGCGCCAGCGGTGCGTAGGTTGCTTCGGAAACTGAAGCATAGTCGCGTGTTTTGCCGGAGGATAAAACATCCTGCCCCGGTAAAAACTTCACGGTTGCCGGGTTGGGTGTGTCTTGCGTTTGTATAAACATCATAATGTCCTTTTGTCTTAGGCAAGTTTATACGGTGTCCGCACGCGTCAATCAAGCATCCTGTTTTTTAGCCTTGATAACGGCAGGCACGCCAACGGCGATGCTATTGGCGGGAACATCTTTCAAAACCACCGCATTTGCGCCGATTGCCACGTTTTCACCGATGGTAATACCGCCTGTGATCTTACAACCTGCCCCTAAAAATGCATTTCGACCGATGACGGGGTAGCGCTCTACCCCTCGGTTTTTACCAATCGTGACCCCTTGCAATATGGTCACGCCTGTTTCGATCACCACACTGTTACCAATAACAATGCCGCTCGCATGGGGAATGTAGATACCGCCGCGGATCGTACAGAACATAGACACTTCGCTTGCATACAGGCAACTGCTGAAATACCAGACTATACGCGCGATAAATGTGCCGATAAACGGAACTTTGCGTAATTGAATTTGCACACGGTGCCAAAATAAGAGGTGAAAGCCTCTTTCAAACAAAATGACTTTATAGCCGTGACGAAACCCTGTTTTGCCAAGCATATGCGCGTCATAATCCATTTTAACGGCGCGCCAGAAACGATCATCTTTTATATCGGGGGTTGTCATTTTATTTTCTCACCTTAATGCACACATAAAGATCATTTCACCGTTAAAATCAAGAGGTACGATTCTTGCATGTCCCACTTCCGCATAAAAACAGCCCTTATCGTAAATGAAAAGATCAGCGAACGGAATAATTTTAAATGTTGTACTCTGCCGCTAAATTCACATATATAAACAGGCTTCGGCTATGGGACGATGCTATGCGGATTTCACACGCCGCTTTTGACACGTACACGCAGCCACAAACCCGCGAAAGATATTGAGTTAATGGGGACGACATTAAAAAAACTTTTAACGCTGAATGTGTCAGTTTCGCTTTTCATTATGATGATTCGCGCAAGCTCATTGGTTATGAAGTTTGTCCTAACCCTGTTTATCGCCCGTTATCTGGGGTTTGAAGCACTGGGGATGTATGGCCTTATCGCCGCGGCATGTGTTATCGCCCCATCAACCGTCGGCTTTTCCTTCATGTACACCATAAGCCGCAAAGCCGTGATGCTCACACAAAAAGAGATCATGCGTGAATTAGGGTATTATTTTAAACTCACCATACTCATCTATTTGGTTTTATGCGTGGCAACAGGCATTGCAGGCAGCATCCAAGGACAGCTTATTTTCTTCTTAAGCGTGCTGGCATTGGTGTTTCTTGAGCATCTCAGCACAGATATTTATACCCTCTTGCTAAACCTGTCCAAGCCCTTAGCTGCCAATGTCCTGCACTTTATCCGTTCATCCGTGTGGATGGTGGTGTTCATGGCTCTTGCCTTTTTCGTACCATCCTTGCGCACAATGGAAACCCTTATCGTCCTTTGGGCAATCGGAAGCATAACCTCGCTCCTCTGCTTTATTTGGGTCATACGTCACTGGGAACGAGCAGAAGACACCGCCCCCGTTTCTTTGGTTTCATGGTTTACAAACGAATTTCGCGAGTCACGCACGGCCTATTTCACCAGCTTTTTAAGAAGCATCGCGCAATATTTAAATCACTTCCTAATCACGATCTTTTTGGGGATAGAACTCACAGGTATTTTTGTTTTCTATATGCAAATCACCAGCGCCATGAGCAACCTTCTGCAAACAGGTATTATACAAATTGCAAAGCCCAGATTGATACGGCATCACAAAAGCCACAACATGGCAGAGTACTGGAATACCTATAAACAATGCCTGAAACACACCGTTTTTACGTCTTTACTCATGTGCTGTGTGGCTGTGCCGGGTATTTATGTCCTAACGCATCACCTGATCGACAAACCCCTTGCGATTGAATGGTTATCAATTTTCTGGTGGTTGCTCGCATTATTCGTGGTCAGTAACGTGTCCGAGGTCAATAAATTGCTATTCTACAGCCAACACCGTGATGACCTTCTGTTGAGGTTATTTGTTATGACCTTCCCCGTTGCGCTGGTTGTCAATACGATCCTTATATACACACTGGGCTTGTGGGGCGTGATTTGGTCAACATTATTGTTGAATATCGTCGGTTTTATGCTTCAACTCAAATATGCACGAAAAATGAACAACGAACTGGAGAAATCTCATGAGCAATAAATGCGCCGTCTGCTATGTGACCGATATCAATTATCTGTTGCCCTCCATTATTTCCGCAACAACGCTCAGGCGCTATATAAAGCCCGACGATGCCAGTGTTTTTATCTATGTGGTTGATACGGACGATGCACAAGTGCAGGCCATCAACAAGACGCTGCGCCCGCTTGCCATTGAACTGCACCATCTGGACAGCACGCATTACGGCGATATTGACATCAATAAGTACAAGCAATCTCATGTGCCGCTTGCCGCTGTCGGGCGTTTTTTCCTCAGTGATGTCTTGCCTGAACATTTTGAGCATATTGTCTATATCGATGGCGATACATGGATTCCCAGCGACCCTTCCGCCCTTATCAAAGCCAGCATCCCCGAGGGGAAATTTGCCGCCGCCGAAGATACGCTGCACCTACAACAACATAATAGTTGCTCAGGCTCTGCCAAGAAAATACGCCAATATTACAAAGATCTCGGTGTTAATATTAAAAACGGTTATTTCAATTCCGGCGTGTTTGCGGTTTCAAGACAAACATGGAAACAGATATCAAAAGAAGCCTATGACTATCTGGTGAATAATCTGGATGTCTGTACGCATCACGATCAAAGCGCCCTTAACGCCGTTGTCGGGGATCGCCGCCTGCGCTTATCATGCGCGTGGAACTTTCAAACGCCCTATAAGTACCTGAATATAGAGCAAAAAATAACGCCGAAAATCTATCATTTCAGCAAACCGTTAAAACCATGGATGGGGCCAATCATCCCGTGGCAAGAGATTCACCCCGAATATACAAAGCTCGTTCAGCAATATCGTGAATTTAATCTCCCCTTGAAAATGGTCGATGAAGAAATGATCACGCGATATAACAAAAGAGCAGAGAAAAAGCTTATTTTCGGTAAAATGCCGCTCTTGCCTGATATAACGCGTTCCTATATGGGTTTTAATCGTTTTGAAAAACAGGCTGTCCTATAGGGCGATTTTGATCTCATCAAGCACCAACAAAGGATAATACATCAATGTCGGATAGAGTTATAAATATCGACGCACTTGAAAAAAGACCGCACAGCACGGATATCTGCTTTTTCACCACCTCTATATCCGGTGGTGGCGCGGAACGTATTATTGTTTACCTTGCAGGTCACTTTGCCACGAAAGGCTTAAATGTTGATGTTGTCGTATGTAAATCATCCGCCAAAGAAACGCTGGAAAATTTATTACCCGATAATGTCAGGCTCATCAGTCTGAATGCACGCAGAACCTTGCTCTGCCTGCCTGCCTATTTGAAATATTTACGCACCGCCCGCCCGAAAGTCGTCCTTAGCACTATTATTCGCGCCAATATTTTGGCTGGTTTGGCTAAAATCTGCATGGCGCCGAAACATCAGCTCATCATTCGCGGGGAAATATCGCTGCAAATGTGGAAAGATCCCGGCAAAATCATTCAATCAAAATGGTTTCTTATTCCGCTAACCGTTCTGTCTTATCCGTTTGCCGATAAATTCATCGGTGTTTCCAAAGGGGTATGCGCCGAGTTCATCAAGCTCCCCTTTGTTAAGAAAGACAAGGTGCATTGCATTTACAACCCCACAATCAATGACAACTTCACCAAAAGAATGGACGAGGCGATCACCCTGCCCGATCAGGTTGATGCAAACCTGCCGATCATTCTGGCCGCCGCAAGATTAGCCCCTGAAAAAGATTACCCCACCATGTTCCGCGCGTTCAAAAAGGTGCGCGAACACACAGATTGCCAGCTTGTAATCGTTGGCGACGGGCATATCAGGGACGAATTAAAGGCGTTAACAAAAACGATGGGCATTGATGAGCGCACCCATTTCATCGGCTTTGTTCCCAACGCCGTGGCCTATATGAAGCGCGCCGATGTTTTTGTGCTGTCATCCTTGGCAGAGGGATTGCCCAATGCCTTGATCGAAGCCTTAGCAACAGGAACGCAAGTCGTGAGCACGGATTGCCCCCATGGGCCAAAAGAAATTCTGGAATCAGGGCGCTTTGGCGGGTTTGTATCTATTGGTGATGATGATGCCATGGCGAAAAGCATCATAGAGGCACTCAAAAATGCGAACGCCCCCATGAGCCAAGATTTAAAAGAACATATGAAACAATTCCATATTGATTTTGTTTCACCCCGTTATGAAGAAATTGTGTGGGGCGATCATTAAACCGTAATCAAATGGCCGTTATCTTCCAGTGTGTCCGCACTGCCCATCCCTGTAATATCGGCAAGATATGCAATCGCGACAAAGTTATCGCCGCCACCATCCGCATCAATGCTCAGACTTGTGCCATAACCATTTGGCGAATCCGTCACTTGAACGAAGTCAGAAATAGCATCAGTTAACGGGTCATAGCCCTGCAAGAGATCAGAAATATCAATGCTGTCATTTTGCGCAAGATCAAAGTCCTGAATATTACCCACCGCCGCATACGCTGTGGTTGCTTCGAATATAAACGTATCCGCGCCGCCGCCGCCATACAACAGGTCAGTACCGCCGCCGCCATTGATGATGTCATCACCATAACCGCCATAAATATGATTACGGATTTCATTACCAATGATCGTATCATCATGGGTCGAGCCTTTGATATTCTCGATATTGATAAGCACGTCGCCCTGCGCATGGCCGCCCGTATTCACGCCCGTTTGCAAATTGATCTGAACGCCTGCGTCTGAATGTTCGTAACTGGCGTAATCCCCGCCATAACCACCATCAATCATATCCGCGCCGCCAAGCCCCTCAATCAGGTCATTACCGGCAAGGCCCCATATTTGGTTGTCAGAGGCATCACCATGGATTGTATCGCCTCTGCTTACCAGATTACTGCCGATCGCATTCTCTATGGATTGATAAGTGTCATTATACGCATCACCGCCCCAACCTTCGCCTGATGCCAAACTGAGCACAACGCGCGTCGAAGAACCGCTATAATCAATTGTATCAACGCCTGCGCCGCCATCAAAATGGTCAAACGCCGCCGAACCTGTGAACACATCATCCGCATCCAGCGTATCAACATAAAATGTACTGACCGCCGTATCATTGGCGCCTTGCCCATCTTCAAGCGTATAAACAAAGCTGTCCGTTCCTGAAAAACCATCATCAGGCGTATAGGTGAAATCACCATTCTCAGACACAATCAAAGACCCATGTTCTGTGGCGTACGTGCCGGCAACAACATTCAACACATCGCCATCGGCATCCCTATCAGAACCATTGTAATTATCATCCAATAAATTACCCGTGATATCCGTATTCAACATACCCACAAACGCATCATCAGAGGCCACCGGTGCATAATTCACAATCTCAGGGTCTGTTTCATAAAGCGAGATGTTGCGGTACGCACTCGTGCCGTCTTTGCCGCCAAGATCATGGTCATTGATAAAGGTCATCCAATCAATATGCCCTGTTTGATAGCTTCCGACATCAATCGTAAAACTCTGCCATTCTCCTGCTTCAGAATACGAAAAATCACGCACAAAGAAACCGGGCGTATCGCTGCCATATAATTGATAACTATTCCCGCCTGTCGTGAAATTATTATCCGTTTCAAGGCCAAAACCCTGCACTTCGCCCTGTATCGTGGATTTATACTCAAAACTAATCACAGTATTTTCCGTGATATCGTAATCCAGCGCCATTTTTTTCCACGCATTCCCCGCAATTTCAACGCCTGTTGCGCTCTCAATCGCGTGAATAGTGCCGCCTGCATCCTGATTGCCGTTATAAGAGGCAAAAGATGCCCCTGTAAAATCAATAATATCAGGCCCTTCCGGCGCGTCAGGCAAAACCGGTAAAAGACTGGTCAAATCAAAGATCGAGCTATCGTCAAATTGAATCTGCTCCACCACTTTATCCGCATCACCTGCGTAGAAATCCTTTACCGTGATGTTGTCTGCACTTTGAATTTCAAGGTCATTACCATTTTGCACAAAAGTCAGATCGCCTAATGTAATGCCCGCCCCAAATGAAATTGTATCAAAGCCCGATGTTTCTATGATGATGTCTGTGCCATCGCCACTTTCGAAAACATACGTGTCATTATCTTCGCCGCCCGATAAGATATCATTGCCCGTATTGCCGCTGAGCGTATCGTCGCCAAAGCTACCGATCAGTTCATCGTTATCTTCATTACCGTTCAGCGTATCATTGCCAAGGCCACCATGCAGAATATCATTACCAAGGCCGCCCTCAAGAAGGTCATTGCCCGCATTCGACCAGACAATGTCATCGCCCTCCGCAGCAAAAATCGATATATCCCCTAAGATATGGGTATCACTGGCCAATAAAATAATATCATTGCCCGGTGCAGGCAGGAAAAGCTCTACATTTTCGATCAAAAGGTTGCCCAGATTATCCTCCAGAAGCCACAATTGATCGAACGTCGTCCCCAGAGCGATGTCACCGGCTCCCGCGCCGCCGCTCACGAACGTATCATTAATATAATAATCCCCCGCAACGTTTAGAAGCTCGCCCGTATATGGATTGATAAAATTTGCATTAATATTGGTAAGCGTACCAACGATTACATCGACAGTCATAATTCCCCCTTTTACACACACACATGTACATAAAGTACATAGCTAAGGATGGTACATAAAATTTTATGTAAATTCAATATTTAATATGTAAAAAGACTCGGGCGACCAAATATGGTCGCATAACATATTGTAAATAAAGAAGTTTCTGTGAAAACCACACCAACAAAATAGCGTTCAATATGTGTTTTCAGAAGCCTTACGCCTGATCCGCACCTATCAAATGGCCAGGAACAATCATAAGCGGCACCGGCAAACGCGACAGCCCTTTACCGGAGAAATACGTCACCAACGGCCCGGGATTAGACGATCCCGACGCAGAGGCCAGCACCAAAGCCACAATATTCTTGTTGCCCTCAACCGTTTTGATAATGCGGTCACTGCGATCGCCTTCTTCAATGGAAACCATCGGAATATTTTGTGTGCTTTCCAATACACGCCCCGCAGCGGTCCAGATCATTTGCTCCGCCTGTGCGCGTGTTTCTTTCCTGACGCGCGCCTCGATACCCTGCCAGCCTGACACGGGGGTATGCTCGATCACATTCAGCAAAGCGACGTAGCCTTCCTCCGCATTTGCAAATTCAGACGCATAATCAACCGCGGTTGTAAATTCCTGCGTGCCATCAACGACAACAAGGAAAACACCTCTACGCTTCTTTTTAATCTCATCAGCCATGATAATACTCCATCTTAAGGGCGCACTCTGACAACGCTTGCGAACCAGCCACAGAACAAAGCCAGCCCGATACATGCCAAAGCATAAAAAAGACTGTGATCGTGTGCCATTTTGTAAACCAGCGCATTCACACCGACCTGTTCGACCTTTAAATAATCAACGCGTTGTTCGACAACTCTGTCATTTTCAATCAGATAACTGCGGATTTTATATTCGCCCGTTTGCGCTGACGCGGGAATATCAAAACGCACTCTGAAAAAGTTGTCATTTATAAATTTTATCTCTGCGGGCTTATCAAAATAAACCCCTTTTTTCTCTTTTTCTTTCAAAAAAGCATCTTGAAATTCCGTTACATCCTTTATTGAGCCGGATTTTTCAACATCAACAGACGTAAAAAGCGCCGGATGACCAATACCATTATAGCGCATAATCAAATCAAGGTTATCATCAATTTCCTGCGGTATGGTGCTCGCATAATGATAGTAAACAGGCATATCCTTGAATGTCAGGTAATATCGGTTCACCCACGTCCCCATAACTCGCGCTTTTTTCCAGATTGTTATATCTTTGCGCGGCCCTTCGACGACAATGGCAATATCGGTATCTTTGTTACGGCGATCCCCGAACAGCTCGATAGATGATCCGGTAAACCCGACGGTGACATCAATATGCCGCGCCGCGATTTCTACGGCAAAGTCACTGGCTTTTGCTTCGCCATACCCCAGTATGCAAACATATGAAACAATAATGCAAAAGCACAGCTTCATACTCATTGCTCCGCCACCACGAATAAATCCGCGGGGCTTAAAAATAATTGCACAGATAATTGAGAGCACACACCTAAAACCAATAATGCCAAAATCACACGCGCTTTGGCACCTGTTACTTTATGTGACATCTTAACACCCACTTGCGCCCCGATCACACCGCCAAGAATCAAGAATAGTGCAAGGAAGACGTCAACGCTGTTGCTCACACTGGCATGCATGATTGTCGCAAATGCGCTGGTAAAGATAATCTGGAACAGCGACGTCCCCGCAACCAGTAAGGGCGGCATGCCCAGAATATAAATCATGGCAGGCACCAACAAGAACCCACCGCCAACCCCCATGGTCGCGACAAGAAAGCCACTCACCACGCCAATACCGCCAGGCACAAGAACACTGATATATAGTTTTGAGCGCGGGAAACGCATCTTATATGGCAATTTTGAAATAAATGATTTGGATTTCAGACGGTTAAATTCTGACTTCATGGTTTTCTTTTTAAATGTTGTCAAAACGCTTTCAAACAACATCATAATACCGATTGAACCCAAAAGAACGATATAAAGCAAAGACACGATCAAATCGATTTGACCGATCATTTCGATAAACTGAAAGAAGAAAATACCAATGACCGTACCAAAGAACCCTCCGATCAGCATAATTGTTCCGACCAGAAAATCTACATGCCCGCGCCGCCAATAGCCCATAACGCCGCTTAAACCCGAAGCAACAAGCTGGCTGCCCTGTGTTCCCACAGCAACCGCGGGTGGTATGCCCATAAAGATAAGAAGTGGTGTTGTAAGAAATCCGCCGCCGACGCCGAAAACGCCTGAAATAAGACCAACGAACATGCCCAGAAGAAAAATAGTTTCTATGGCAACGCTCATCTCAGCAATAGGCAGATAAATCTGCATGAAAAACCCCTTGGCACCCGTATTCGGCAAGCATTCACTGGCAAGCGCTTCTCAAACGGATTGAGTTTGCATCATATGGGCATTATTTTCAAAGGTAAACCGCTTTTAGAACTTATATACATCAAGCGCTTTAGGGCCCTCAACTTCAAGCTTGGGATCTGTATCAAACCCTCTGTAATGACCATGTGACTTTGCATGTCTTACATTGCCAAAATCAACTGATTTTACGATCGACAGAAAGGCCGGACGCCATTTCTGATAAACACTTTCTTCTGAAGAGCAATCAACGATATAAGCGTGGTCGTGGTAAAGTGATGCAAACATCACGCCACGTTTACGAACCAATGTGCCTTCCGCAGTTTCGTATGATGCTTCTGCCATGCTGGCATAACCAAGGCCAAGACCTGAACCGTCCTTAAACACATCAACAACGACTTCGTTATAGTCACCAAGATAGTCATTCCAGAAATCACGGCTATAGGCCACTTTTTGTACATCGGAATCAAACTTGCCCGGGAAGATCACATATCGGCGGTCTTGACGAACACGCACCTTACATATCGCATAATCATTTGCACCCGGTCCGGCGATGGTAATTTGATCATCGGCCTTTTGGTTACTGATACGCGCCCATGTATCGGGGAACGTCATTGTGAAGCGTTCTTTCTGGTCTTCAAAGAAAAACTGACCTGCCTGTGCGTGTGAAATAAATGCAGAGCATAAGAGAACGCCCGCCAGAAGTAATTTTAATTTTGTATGCATAATGTACGCTGTCCCAGTAAGTTAACGCTGTCCATATTGTGCTATTTTAATTAATAAAATGCAAATATAGTGGTTAAATTAACACATTAAAGCTCTGTAAGAAATCAATTTATATGAAAAAACCCATTATTTTTTGAACTTCCTGCAATACATCCGCCGCAATCACCCGTGCTTGCTCTGCTCCATCCTGCAAAAAACCGTCTATTTGTGACGGGTTATCCATCAAATCATTCATCCGCGCCGTGATCGGTGATAAGTGGTCAACGGCAACGTCAATCAAGGCGGGTTTAAAGGCTCCGAACTGTTGTCCGGCGAATTGTTTAACCACATCTTCCTTGCTGATATCCGCCAATGCGGCATAAAGCGTTACCAAATTAAGAGCCTCCGCGCGCCCTTCCAGATCGGCCAAATTATCAGGCAATGGATCCGCATCGGTTTTCGCCTTTTTGATTTTTTTGGCAATCATATCGGGCGTATCGGTCAAATTAATGCGCGTCATATCAGAATCTGCGGACTTGCTCATCTTCTGTGTCCCATCACGCAGCGACATCACGCGCGGCGCAGGCCCTGTTATCACAGGCTCGGGCTGGGGGAAGAAATCAACGCCGTAGCGCGTATTAAACGTCGCGGCCAAATCACGGGTTAATTCCAGATGCTGTTTTTGATCTTCACCAACTGGGACATGCGTTGCCTTGTAAATCAGAATATCCGCCGCCATCAAAACAGGATAAGCAAACAGCCCCAGCCCTGCGCGCTCCGCATTCTTGCCTGCCTTATCCTTAAACTGCGTCATGCGCTCCAGCTTGCCCATCTGCGCCATCGTGGCCAGCAACCACATCAACTGTGAGTGCTCAGGCACATGAGATTGCACAAAAAGGCTGGATTTTTTCGGATCAATCCCCGCAGCAAGATAAGCCGCCGCAATCTCACGCGTGGCATTGGCAAGCTGCGTCTGGTCGTAATCAGCGGTGATCGCATGCAAATCAACCACACAATACAGGCACTGCGCATCGCCGGCCTCCTGAAACGTCACCCAGTTTTTCAACGCGCCCAAATAGTTCCCCAGATGGAGTTGGCTTGTTGGCTGCATACCGGATAAAATGCGTTTCATTTCAATATCTTTCTATTTTTTCTTAAACACGTACATCTTTAAATCAGAAGTTTTAACAACCCCCGTAATCAAAATCAGCGCCCCATATAACACACTGCCAAGAACAATAATCCCTGCCAATGCCCCAATTTTCACGAGCGCCGCCCCTTCAAACAAAGCGGGTTCAAAAAGAACGCTGAGACTATACACACAGCCCCCCATGATGCAAGAAGAGAGAATAATGCGCGGCATATTGCGTAAAAATTTGGCATCAAACTGCACGCTGTCATGATTTTTCAAGGCTCGTACATGCAAATAGAACTGAAGCCAGCCTGTTAATCCGGTTGAGAGCGCGATGCCCACAACCCCGATATACTGAATCAGGATAATGCTGCCTATAATATTTAAAACCGTCGCCACAACGGATATCCGCACAGGTGTTGTCGTATCTTCACGCGCCCAATGCGCGGTCGAAAACACCTTAATCGCGATATAGGCGGGCAAGCCAATCGCATAGGCGGTTAACACATGCGCGGTCATTAAACTGTCGGATGCTTCGAAAGCGCCGCGCTGAAACAACACCGTAATCAAAGATAGCGGCATCACCATTAAGGCCACCGCCGCAGGCAAGGCGAGCAACAGGCAATATTCCAAAGAACGGTTAAACAACTCACGCGCATGGGTTTTATCGTCCCTGGTCATCGCGCGCGACAGCATCGGCAACAGCGCCGTCCCAACGGCAATACCAACCACGCCAAGCGGAAGCTGGTTCAGGCGGTCGGCATAATAGAGATAGGAAATTGAACCCTCTGCCAGAAACGAGGCCAGAATAATATCGGCGAACAAATTGATATGTACGACCCCCGCGCCAATCACCGCAGGCCCCATCAATTTAAAAACCTTGCGCATATCGGCATTCAGTTTGGGTCGAGAGACAGTTATGCGCACCCCCGCCCTTTTGGCACAGCCCCACAAGAACAAAAGCTGTAACACACCCGCCATCAACAGCCCCCACGCCATCGCGTGACCGACGGACTCAAAATAGTTACTGAGTAATAACGAAACGATCAGTGACAGATTAAATAAAACCGGTGCGAAGGCGAAAGGCGCAAAGCGATCCATTGCATTAAGCACGCCCCCCAAAAGAGCCGCCAACGAAATCAGCAACAGATACGGAAATGTGATGCGTGTAAGTTCCACCGCAAGACTCATGCGCACAGGGTCATCCACGAAGCCTGGTGCGATTGCACTGATAACGAACGGCATCAAAATGAGTGCAGGTATTATGAAAACGGACAGGACCGCGCACATAACCATAAACGCATTACTCGCAAATGCATCGGCCTTCTCTTGCGTTTCGATTTCCCGCGTTTTGGAATACATGGGCACAAACACGATGCTAAACGCACCCTCGGCTGTTACCCGTCTGAAAAAATTCGGTAATTTCAGGGCGACAAAGAACGCATCCGCCCCCGGTCCCGCGCCCAAATACGCAGCCGTCAACATATCGCGCGCGAATCCGGCGATCCGCGACAAACCAGTCATTCCTGCAACAGTAGCCATAGCTTTTACGAGTTTCATATGCTAACTACTAGCATTGTTTAAGGAGAAAAACAGTATGCAAAATCCTGAAAAATCATGGTTTGGTGAAAAACAGGTTACGCCCGAAGAAAAAACTGAGGGGGTTATTGGTGTTTTCGACAGTGTTGCCGATCAATATGACCTGATGAATGACTTTATGAGTATAGGGATTCACCGCCTTTGGAAAGATCAGTTCATCCGTATGATTCGCCCGCGTGCAATAATCGCAGGACGACAGGCAAAATATCTCGATGTGGCTGGTGGTACGGGTGATATTGCCTTTAAAATCAGACAAAAAATCGGCACTGGCGCGGATATCACTTTATGTGATCTGAACGACAATATGCTCTCCGTCGGACGCAATCGCGCCATCGACAAAGGTTGGATCAATGATTTTAACTGGGTAACAGGCAATGCAGAGCGCTTGCCCCTACCCGATAACAGTATCGACATTTACACCATCGCCTTTGGTTTACGTAACGTCACGCATATTGATACGGCGCTGCAAGAAGCCTACCGCGTCTTAAGGCCGGGCGGAAAGTTCTTTTGCCTCGAGTTCAGCCATGTAACGCCCAAAATACTCGCAAAAGCCTATGATGTGTACTCATATAATGTCATCCCGAAACTGGGCGAGCGCATCACGAATGATCGGGAAAGCTACCAGTACCTTGTTGAAAGTATTCGTAAATTCCCGACCCAAAGCAAACTTTTAAAACGCATGACCGATTCAGGCTTTAAACGCGCTAAATATACAAATTTATCCATGGGTGTGGTCGCAATCCACCAAGGCCTAAAAACCTAGCCATATCAATGATATAGGGGCGATATAATAAAAATACCTTACTCATAGGTGCATTTAAGGTGCATAAACCATGGTCTTTATTTGACATGCGTTGCTTTTCTCGTGCACTATATTATAGTCCCACTATATTTAGGGTTTAAGAGAATTTAAGGCAAGAGAGGCTACAAATGAGCAACTTTACAAAATCGATAGTATACTCAACAACAGTTCTAGCGGCTGGTGTTGTTGCTATATTCGCAATTTATAATAATGTTTCAACCGATACTGACGGTGCAGCCGTCGCAGGCATTACGCCAGCAGCAGGAACCAGCACCATCGGCATCAACTTCGAAAACGTCATTGACGAAGCGAAGACAAAAGCCACACTCGCCGCATCTGACGCAAAAGAAGCTGTCGGCAATGCTGCAGAAGCGACTGGCGAAGCCATCGAGGGGGCAACACAAGCCGCCGGTGAAGCCATATCTGATGCCGCTGAAGGTGCAAAGGAAACAATGGATAACGTTATCGGCGCCGAAGAAGGTAAAAGCGTTGGTGATGTCATCGGTGAGAAAATCGATGCAATTGAACCGGCCGCCGCTGGCTCAGAAGCCACAGAAAAACCTGCTGATGTGAAAAAGGAAGACACAAAAGAAGCGCTTCCTGAAAAGCATGGTGCCTTAGAAACACAAGGTAATATCGTTCTGGCACAGCTTGACCCCTCACAGGAGCAAGCCTTGAAAGATGCTTTAATCAACAGTATCGCACGCGATGAGATTGCAGAACGCGTCACAGAAGCTGCGGGCGCCATTCCTGAACAAATAGACATTCCGACGAACCCTAATTTTGGTCAGGTCGGCATTGTAAATGATGCGGCTAATAGTATTTCACAACCTAATGTCTCAGGATCCGACAAAGTGGCTTTGGATGATATCAATGACACACAACTTCAGGCAACAATGAGCAAGATTCAATTGCAAAACATGTTGGACCAAGTTCAAACGCTTCCTGTTGATGAAGAAGATCCGGAAGCACCAGCCCCAACGGTAGAAAACGTATTTGATGACGGTTCTGGTACAACAACAAATGTTACAGAGGCACAAATCCTTGCTGAAATAGCAGCGCAGGACGCCATTTTAGAGCAAACACAAATACAAGAAGATGCGATTCTTGATGGTGCTAGCGGTTCATCTCATAAGGCCGATGTCCTTGTTGACGATGCCATTGAAAAAGTAGATAACGAAACAAATTAAAAAATTAAGATCATAATTTATAAAAGCCTTGCTTTTTAGCGAGGCTTTTTCTTTACTTTAAGTTTAGTGAGGAACAGACATGCTCCATGATAAACTCATATTACTCATCATTTCCGGCGGTATTGCGGCCTATAAGGTTCTGGATTTAATCCGCCTGATCCGCAAAGATGGCGGTACCGTCACATGCATCCTGACCAAAGGCGGGGAGCAGTTTGTCACACCATTAAGTGTTGCCTCACTTTCAGAGCGCAAAGTCTACACAGATTTATGGTCACTCACTGATGAAACGGAAATGGGTCATATTCGTTTAAGCCGTGAAAATGATTTGATCGTCGTCGCTCCCGCCAGTGCGGATATCATCGCAAAGATGGCGCATGGACTGGCCAATGATTTGGCGTCAACCACGCTGCTGGCTGCGGATAAACCTATCTTACTCGCCCCCGCGATGAACCATAAAATGTGGGACAATCCCGCAACACAAGAAAACATAGAAACATTGACAAAGCGCGGCCTCTTAATGACCGGCCCGACGCAAGGTGACATGGCCTGCGGTGAAACAGGCATGGGCCGCATGAGCGAACCCGCCGACATCTTGCAAGCCATTAAAGATTTTTTTTTTGAACCACCACTAAAGGGACAGCGCGCCCTTGTCACATCCGGCCCAACATACGAGTCCATCGACCCTGTCCGTTTTTTAGGCAACCGTTCATCCGGTAAACAAGGCCACGCTATTGCCAAGGCTCTATATGACGCCGGTGCAGATGTCACCTTAATCAGCGGGCCAAGCGCCCTGCCTGATATTGCGGGTATAAAAACGGTTCATGTTGAATCCGCGCAAGAGATGCTCGCCGCCAGCTTAAACGCCCTGCCCGCCGATATTTGCATTTGCGCCGCCGCAGTCAGCGACTGGACACCGCAATCACCGCAACAGCACAAAATCAAAAAGAACGGCGCGCAAGAACCGCCGCGTCTACTTTTAAAAGAAAATCCCGATATTTTGAAAACCATCGGGCATCACGACACGCAAAGACCAAAACTTGTGATCGGTTTTGCCGCAGAAACAGATAACCTTGAAGATAACGCCCAGAAAAAACTCAACAGTAAAGGCTGTGACTGGATTCTCGCCAATCATGTCGGTAAAGATGAATTCGGCAATGAAAGGGCTTTTGGTTCGGACGAAAATCAAATATATTTGATCACACACACACAATCAGAAACATGGGATCATATGTCTAAAACACATATTGCCAAACGTCTGGTTGATAAAATTGCGACACATATTAACGACCAAAACGCAGGATAAATACACATGAGTTTCATCAATAAAGATGATATTGAAGTCGAGCTAATGCCTTTAGAACACGCTGTGGGCTTGAAATTACCAAGCTATGCCACAAGCGAATCCGCAGGCATGGATTTAACCGCAGCGCTTGAAGAGGCGCTTGAACTGGGGTCGGGTGAACGCGCGCTCATTCCGACAGGCTTGTCCATTGCCTTGCCAAAAGGCTTTGAGGCACAAATCAGACCGCGTTCAGGGCTTGCGCTGAATCACGGCGTGACGGTTTTGAACACACCGGGTACCATTGATGCGGATTATCGCGGTGAAATCAAAGTGATCCTCATCAATCATGGGCATGAGCCTTTCACAATTCAACGCGGTATGCGAATCGCGCAAATGGTTGTGGAGCGCTACACCCACGTAAACTGGAAAACCGTTGCGGAATTACAGACCAATGAAGAGCGCGGTTCAGGCGGCTTTGGCTCAACCGGAAAAGACTAGTGTAGAGAAAGAGGCTTGATCATGGCACAGGCCAGACAAAAGGCTTCAGACAGTAAAAGCACCGATTACGATCAGAAAATGGCGCCCTATCTTGAACAGGGTCATACGCCAATGATGGCGCAATATCATGTTTTGAAAGAAGAGCACCCCGATTGCCTGTTATTTTACAGGATGGGTGATTTTTACGAACTATTCTATAACGACGCGGTGATTGCCTCGCGCACGCTGGATATCACACTAACCAAACGCGGAAAATCAAACGGCGCAGATATTTCGATGTGCGGCGTACCCTATCATTCCTATGAGCCGTATTTGGCGAAATTGATCCGCGCTGGTCATAAGGTTGCGGTATGCGAACAAATCGAAACACCTGACGAAGCCAAAATACGCACCAAAAAAGAAGGCAAAAGCCCGTCAAAAGCGCTTGTCATGCGTGAAGCTGTGCGCATCGTAACCCAAGGCACACTGACAGAGGATCATTTGCTCGACACGCGTCAGAATAATTACCTGTGCTGTATCGCCTATGCCAATCAAACCTATGGTATTGCATGGATTGACCTGTCCACGGGGTCATTGACGGTTCAGGAATGTACGCATTTACATCTGCGCGCCACGTTGGAGCGCATCAACCCTGCCGAGATTTTAATTTCGGAAGGCTTCGCCGAACAATTTAAGGATTTACTGCAGCCCTTGAAAGATATCCTCACACTACAGCCCGATATACACTTCAAAGACAGGAATGCTGCGCAGAATATAGCCAATATCTATGGGCTAGGCACATTGGACGGGCTTGGTGACTTCCAACAAGCGGAGCTTTACGCCATCAATGCGGTGCTGGATTACGTATCGCGCACACAAAAGGGCAAGATCCCCTATATTGAAGAACCTAGAAAGCTTCAATCTAATGCGATCATGGATATTGATGCCGCGACGCGCAAAAGTCTGGAACTGATGCGCACACTTTCGGGTGAGAAAAAGGGTAGCCTGCTCGCCACAATCGACCATACCATCACGGGGGCTGGTGCGCGGCTGTTGCAATCTTACTTATCCGCGCCATTGACTGATACGATCGAAATCAATGACCGCCTCAACCGCATTGAAAGCCTGTTGAGCATGACGCATCTTCGCGCCATTCTGCGTGACTTTTTGAACAATGTCCCTGATATAGACCGCGCCCTTTCACGCCTAACGCTCGGACGCGGTAGTCCGCGTGATTTAAGCATGATCCGCGACGGTCTGTCACAAACCGAGCTTATCCGCGCCGAATTACAAGCCAATGCCCATAAATTACAAAGCTTTGAAGGCGTGCTGGAGAGCTTAAAACAAAAACCGGCGCTCAGCGCACTGCATGATACTTTAAAAATTGCGTTGATTGATACGCCGCCAACTTTGCTGCGAGAAGGCGGTTTTGTGCGCGCAGGATTCTCTGCAAGACTGGATGATTTACGCGCACTCAGTGATGGTAGCCGCAGCACAATCGCATCCCTGCAATCAAAATACCGCAGCATTACAAACATTGATTCCTTGAAAATTAAGTTTAACAACGTGCTTGGCTATTTCATCGAAGTGCCTGCAAAACGCGCCGACGCTCTGATGATTTCTGCTAATAATGACAATCAGGATGCTGCGCATAATTTTATCCATCGCCAAACAATGGCAAATGCTGTGCGCTTTACCACGACAGAGCTTGCGGAATTAGAGCGCGACATATTAAGCGCCGCCGATAAAATATCCGCTCTGGAAACATCAATCTTCGATGATCTCGTCAACGCGATATCAGAGCAATCTAAAAACATTAAATCCATCGCCAAAGCGCTCTCCATTATTGATGTCGGCGCAGCCTTCGCCAATTTGGCAGAAACGATGGATTACACCCGCCCTATTGTTGATGAAAGCCTGAATTTTGAAATTCGCGATGGTCGCCACCCCGTGGTTGAATCCTTTTTAAAACAACAAAGCGATGCTTTTGTGCCCAATGATTGCACGCTGCCGCCAGAAAGCAGATTATGGCTCTTAACCGGCCCGAATATGGCGGGTAAGTCGACATTCTTACGGCAAAACGCGCTGATTGCGATTATGGCGCAAATTGGCTGCTATGTGCCTGCGAAATCGGCGCATATTGGTGTCGTCGATAAATGTTTCAGCCGCGTTGGTGCCTCAGATGATCTCGCGCGCGGGCAATCGACATTCATGGTCGAGATGGTCGAAACGGCGGCTATTTTGAACCAGTCCACCGAAAAATCATTGATTATTTTGGATGAAATCGGGCGCGGCACAGCGACCTATGACGGGTTATCGATTGCTTGGGCGTGCGTGGAATACCTCCATAACACCAATAAAAGCCGCTGCGTCTTTGCGACCCATTACCATGAACTTACCGCCCTTAACGCGTCTTTGGATCATTTATCGTGCTATACGGTTCAGGTTAAGGAATGGAATGATACAATTGTTTTCATGCATAAGGTCATTCAGGGGCAAGCCAACCGATCTTACGGCATCCATGTTGCTCAACTGGCGGGACTGCCCGCAGCGGTCATTAAACGCTCCCAGAGCATTCTGGAAAAGCTTGTATCGGATAATCGCGACAACACGCCCGCGCAAATTGTCAAAGACTTACCGCTTTTTGCACAGCCCGCGCAGGACACGCCGCAAAAGTCCGCTCTTGAGGCGCAGCTTGACGCCATTGACCCCGACGCCCTGTCACCGCGCGAAGCATTGGATATTTTATACAAATTGAAACACACCCAAAATTAACGCCGCGCACCGCCACAATGTTGATATCGGTCAAAGCATCTTTACTTAAACGCCGTAATATTCTATGACAAACAACATTTAAAGATGAACGAAGCCCTTATAATACAGAAAATACAGAGTTGAGAATATGAGTGATACAGCCCCCATTATTGAAACAGACGCCGTCATAATCGGCGCAGGCCCGTGTGGTCTTTTCACCGTTTTTGAAATGGGACTGCTCGACATGAAGTGTCATCTTATTGATATTCTTGATCGCCCGGGCGGACAATGCGCCGAATTATACCCTGAAAAACCGATTTACGATATTCCTGCCTATCCGTGCATCACAGGGCAGGAATTAACCGACCGCCTGATGGAACAAATCGCGCCATTTGATCCTGTCTTTCACTTCCAACAAATGGCAGAGGGGCTGGAGCAGCTTGAAAATGGCAAATGGCGTCTCACCACAGATATCGGCACAGTCTTTGACACGACCTGCATTATCATCGCCGCCGGCGGTGGTAGCTTCATGCCTAAAAAGCCCCCTATTCCCGATATTGATTCTTATGAGGGGATATCGGTTTTTTATTCAGTGCGTCAGATGGAACAATTCAAAGACAAGGAACTGGTTATTGTCGGCGGCGGAGACTCTGCGCTGGATTGGTGTTTGAATTTACAGCCTATTGTCAAAAGCTTAACCCTAGTCCATCGCCGCGACTCATTTCGCGCCGCACCTGACAGCGTTACAAAAATGCGTACCTTAGTTGAAAAGGGCACAATGGCGTTTCAAATGGGGCAAGTCAAGGCATTACAAGGTGCAAGCGGTCAATTAAGTGCCATCGAGGTTCAAGATCAAGATAAGAACATACAGACACTGAAATGCGACACATTGCTCCCCTTCTTTGGTTTAACAATGAAACTTGGCCCGATTGCAGATTTCGGTTTGAACCTTCACCAAAACCTGATCCCTGTTGATACAGAGAAATTCGAAACGTCAAAAGCCGGTATTTTCGCCATTGGCGATATCAACCACTATCCGGGAAAGCTCAAACTGATTTTATCGGGTTTCCATGAATCTGCCCTTATGGCGCGGCAAGCCTTTAAATATTGCCGCCCCGATGCCAAGTTGCGTTTTGAATACACAACGTCGAGTTCATCGCTCCAATCAAAACTTGGTGTTGATGACAAAGCGGCATAAGAAAAGGGCGTTTATCGTTAAACGATACGCCCTGATCAAAAAAATTTAAACGCAATAACGTTTCTTCATTCTATGCCGTCAAACAACGGGCTGGAGATATAACGCTCCGCAAATGATGGGATAATGACCACAATTTGCTTTCCTTTATTTTCAGGTCTTAAGGCGACCTCTTTTGCGGCGGCGAACGCTGCGCCTGAGGATATACCACAAGGAATACCTTCCAGACGGGCAATTTCACGCGCCGTTTCCAATGCGGTTTCACTATCAACCGTCACAGAGCCGTCAATCAAATCTGTATCCAGAACAGTTGGAATGAAGCCTGCGCCCAGACCTTGGATTTTGTGCGGACCAGGTTGACCACCCGCAATAACGGCGCTTTCCTCCGGCTCAACCGCGTAGGTTTTGAATTCAGGCTTACGCGACTTTAAAAGCTGTGACGTGCCTGTCAATGTTCCGCCTGTGCCAACTCCCGATATCAAGATATCTGCGCCGCCATCGGTATCAATCCAAATTTCTTCGCCTGTCGTCTCGCGGTGAATTTGCGGGTTCGCAGCATTATCAAACTGACCGGGTGAGAAGGAGTTCTCATGCTCGGCCAAAAGCTCTGCAGCCTTTGCAATCGCGCCGTTCATGCCCTTTTCTTTTGGCGTTAAAATAAGTTCCGCACCTAAAAAGCGCAGCATTTTCTTACGTTCCGCAGACATGCTTTCAGGCATTGTCAAAATCAAGCGATAGCCTTTATTTGCTGCAACAAAAGCCAGCGCAATCCCTGTGTTTCCTGATGTCGGCTCAATCAAAACTGTTTTACCTGCAACGATTTCTCCCGCTCTTTCCGCGGCTTCGATCATGGCAAAACCGATGCGGTCTTTTACAGATGCGATCGGGTTGAAAAACTCCAGCTTCGCCAAAATGTCAGCTTCAATATTATATTTTGCTGTGAATCTCGGCACACGAACCAGCGGCGTCGCACCGATTGTATCGAGTATGCTGTCATAGATATGGCCGCGTGCTTCGGCATTGGGCTTAAGCGCGTTTTCTGTGCTCTTGATTGCAGGAAAAGTCATAGTGGTATCTCCTTAAGTAAAGATTGCGTTACATTCGTTCTTTAAAATAAAACCGTCTCTGTTCGCGTTGTTCACACACGGATCATAATGCGGCTAGTCGCCTTCTCCCGGTGCTTCACTGAAATCTGTTTCAAACTTGTTTTGTTTGTCTTTCATTTCTTCCGCTTCGGGCATGGGATCTATTTTTTGTGTTATATTTGGCCATTCTTCCGCATATTTGCGGTTCATTTCCACCCATTTTTCGGCGCCATCTTCCGTATCAGGTAAAATCGCCTCAATCGGACATTCCGGCTCACATACACCACAATCTATACACTCATCAGGATGGATGACAAGCATATTTTCCCCTTCGTAAAAGCAATCAACGGGGCATACTTCTACGCAATCCGTGTACTTACATCTGATGCATGCATCTGTTACAACAAAAGTCATCGTCTGTATTTTACTCCTGATCCTATTAGAAAATCACACTATAATACCCCTTTTTGATAAGGCAACCGCTTTTCAAAAGAAAGCTATACACGCGTCGGTAGTGCAGATAGACTTGCGCACTCATTCGATACAAAAAGAGATATAATGCGCTTTAAAAATCATATCACTCCGCTGCTTTTCGCTATCTTCACTGTCGCATTATCGGGGTGTGTTGGGTCACCTTCTGATCCGGCTGATAACAACGCCCCTTTGCTCCCGCTCTCCGCACAACAAAGCGTTGTGTTTCTGGATGATGGCTCGGTCAAAGACGCGATGCGCGATTACCTTGCCTATAAAAAAGCGCCGCTCTTTTCTCAATATGATTTCACCAGACAAGATTTGAACCATGACGGGATGAGTGATGCCATTGTCTATATCAAGACGCCTTATGGTCAATGGTGCGATATCCATGGGTGCACCTTGCTCATTTTAAAAGCTCTGCCGCAGGGCTTTTCTATTCTCGGCCATATCCCATCCGTCAGACCGCCTTTTTACGTCAGCACACGACAAACCGCAGGGTGGCAGGATATTGGCGTTTATCTCTCCGGCAAAAACGAGCAAGCCTATACCGCTATATTATCCTTTGACGGATCTGCCTATACGATGCGCACCGATGATGACACCTATATGCTCCGCCAAGAGCTTATAAAGCACACCCTATTCCCATAAATGAAGATTTATTCGTCGCGGTTTGAAAAACTACCACGGAAAGACGACAAAAACTTACGAAAACCAGTTTTCTTGTCCGGTCTGCGATTTAAATTGGTTGGCACAGAATCCTCTTCCAACTCCAATGAAATATGCCCGATCAATTCATCCACGTCTGTTTCTTGCATGTGCTGTTGGTATAACTGAATCATCACACTCTGTTCTTCAGAGGCAAAATCACCATCCACCCACACAAGATCACGGGCAAACTCAAAAAACTGTATCCGATCTTTCTGGCTGGTCACACCAGTGAACATCTCGCTTACATCTTTGGCATTCAGAATATCATCTTTCAAAATAGCCGTTTGCTCATCGGAAAAATCAATATTTTCCATCATTTGCGCGATGAACTCTATTTCTTCGTCCGTTACAATATTATCGGCATGAGCAACCGAGATTAACGTCCGCCACATATAAAAGGCGCTCTCGTTGACTACACTATTCATCATATTATATTTTCCCTGTAAAATGCCGACATCTTCGTGAACACAATTTGTATCAGATCATCTTCCGGTTTTCCTGAGCTTTTTCCTTCTGTCATAATGGGCTTGCGTTCAAGCCAGCGCAATTCCTTTTGGAATTTTTTAGCGTCCTGCCCCAAACTATTCACAATTTTCTGTATGATTCCTTGCTCATCCTCATGCAAATAGCCATCGCACCATGCAATCGTACGCGCCATTACGAAAAACTGCCGCTGATTATCGACCTGTTTTATCTCTTGAAACAGTTTTATGGCATCGACCTTGTTTTCAAGATCCTGCCGAATGACTTCTTTTTGTTTGGTGGTAAAGGAAAATGCGTCAATGATCGTCTTGATATAATGCTGTTCTTCTTGGGAAAAATTGCCGTCAACATGCACCAACGCAAACACTGCGCGCCATAATTTGAAAACATCCTTATCCGGTGCCTTGAATTGATATTTATCCATGCCCTGAACCTAACCCTTTATAATATTTGAACATACTTCTCTAACCTTTGGCAAGAACAACAAATGTTCTTGCTTTGTTCACAATGCTGTGACATATTTTTCGCTCAATCAGCATACAGGATTAAACAATGCAGCGTGAGTCAGGAATAAAATGGCTTTTCATGGATCTCAACAGTTATTTTGCGAGCGTTGAGCAGCAGGAAAACCCGATGCTGCGCGGTAAGCCTGTGGCCGTTGTGCCGATGGAAACCGACTACACTTGCGCGATTGCTGCGAGTTATGAGGCCAAAGCCTATGGCGTAACAACAGGCACAATCATCACAGATGCAAAAAAGATGTGCCCCCACCTGCATTGCACATTGGCCAAGCACGATCTGTATGTTGCCTATCACCACAAGATCATTGAGGAAGTGATCAACCACACGCCTATCAATAAAATATGGTCGATTGACGAACTGTCCAGCCGCCTGCCCCCGAATAAGCGCAACATTGACGCCGCGCATATTATTGCGCGCAATATAAAGGCGGGAATCCACCACAATGTCGGTGAAGCCATCCATTGTTCCATCGGCTTTGCGCCCAATTCCTTATTGGCAAAGATCGCCTGTGAAATGAACAAACCTGATGGATTAACAATATTAACCCAAGAGGCACTACCCGGCCCCCTGCTCAACCTTAAACTGACCGACTTACCGGGCATCGGAAAGAACATGGCGCGCCGCCTGAGTAAATCAGGCATCACCAGCATTCAAGATTTCTGGGATATAGAGCCCGCCCACGCCCGCAAAATATGGGGCAGCGTTCAAGGGGAGCGCTTTTGGTATTTGCTGCATGGGTACGACATTGAATCGCAACCAACAAAACCCTCCATGATCGGCCATAGTCGCGTTCTTGATCCGAAATTACGCACCCCCGAAAAGGCGCGGTTGATTTTAAGAAAACTTGTAATGAAAGCTGCACACAGACTGCGTAAAAAGGAACTAAACACCCGCACAATATCCGTTTCATTGCGCACAAAATCAGGCTATAAAACATCAGACACACTGTCCATTCAGGCCACACAAGACCCGTTCACTTTATTGCAATATACCGACACTTTATGGCGCAATATAATGCAGAACATCGCGCACAATACGCACGCAGACGATCATAATGCCACGATCAAAAAAATCTCTGTGGTGTTCAGTAATCTTGTCACGCCCGATATGATTACCGATGATTTATTCCTGTCTGCTGCGCACAATGAGGGCGTCCAATCCTTAAAAAACGAAGCTTTGACGCAAGCCTTGGAAAAGCTGCAACACAAATATAAAAAGGAGGTCGTCTCCCTCGGCATTCCACCCAAAACATCCGCCGGCTATGTCGGCACAAAGATCGCATTTGCGCGCGTTCCAGATACGGAAGAATTCTGGAGCTAAAACATCACTTTTAAATTGCCCTGCCCCCCTGTTTTTGCTACTGATCTCACATGAAAAAAACTGAATTACACATCATTGGTGCAGGGTTGGCGGGCAGTGAAGCTGCGTGGCAAGCCGCAAATATGGGCGTTCACGTTGTTTTGCACGAAATGCGCCCGCATGTAAAAACCAGCGTTCACCAAAGCGACGGCTGCGCGGAGCTTGTTTGCTCTAATTCATTCCGCTCTGATGACTCGGAATATAACGCTGTGGGCTTGCTCCACGAAGAAATGCGTATGATGAACTCCCTGATTATGCGCGAAGGTGATAAGGCCGCCGTACCCGCTGGCGGCGCATTGGCGGTTGATCGTGATATCTTCTCCGGCGGCGTGACGCAGGCCTTAACGGCGCACCCCAACATAACGATTGAACGCAGCGAGGTCACATCCATTGATGATAATGATTGGGAGCACGTCATTGTCGCGACAGGCCCCCTCACATCTGGCGCATTGACCCAATCCATCCAACGGGTCACGGGCATAGACGGCTTGGCCTTTTTCGATGCCATTGCACCAATCGTGCACCTGGATAGTGTCAATATGGACACATCTTGGTTTCAATCGCGCTATGACAAGGCAGGACCGGCAGGAACCGGAAAAGACTATTTGAACTGCCCCATGACCAAGGAACAATACGAAACATTCATTCACGAATTACTGAATGCGGAGTATGGTGATTTCAAAGAGTGGGAGAAGGACACCCCGTATTTCGAGGGCTGCATGCCCATCGAAGTTATGGCATCGCGCGGTATCGAAACTTTGCGTTTCGGCCCGATGAAACCTGTCGGATTGACCAGCCCGCACACAGATGAAGCGGCGCATGCGGTGGTGCAGCTCCGTCAGGATAACGCACTTGGCACGCTTTACAATATCGTCGGATTTCAGACAAAAATGAAGTATGGGGAACAAATACGCGTCTTCCGTATGATCCCCGGATTGGAAAATGCAGAATTTGCACGCCTTGGCGGTCTGCATCGCAATACTTTTATCAATTCTCCTAAGCTTCTGGACGATGTGCTGCGGTTAAAAACACATAATCACATCCGTTTTGCAGGCCAAATAACTGGCTGTGAAGGCTATGTGGAAAGCGCGTCAACCGGCCTTCTGGCGGGGCAGTTTGCTGCGTCAGAAATACTTGGAATCCCTATGGATAAGCCGCCACTAACAACGGCACATGGTGCATTACTTAACCATGTGACAGGCGGGGCAAACGCAGAAACATTCCAACCCATGAACGTGAATTTCGGCCTATTCCCTGTACCAGCGGATGAGCTTATGCGCCCTGTGCAACCAAGCGGCAGACGCAAGAAATTAAAAGGAAAAGACCGCAAAAAGGTTTATACTGACATCGCAAAAGAGGCATTAGGGAGCTGGCTTAAAAGTGAAAAGCGCGCAGCATAGGGTAATCATTGCATAACTTATGCTTTACTCAGCGCCTTCGGCACCTTATTTTTAAGCAACCTGCACAAGCTAAAAACCAGAGGTAAAACACATGACAGACAACAATAATAAAGAAATGGTCGTTTTATTACATGGAATTTTCCGCAGCAAACTTGATATGCATTTCCTCAATAACCTGTTTGCGAAGAATGGTTACAGCACGCTCAACATCCTCTACCCGTCACGCGAACAAAATCTGGAAGACTTAAGCGATTTTGTGCACGATAAAATCATCAACAGCCCCGATTACACCGAAAACACAACGCTTAATTTTGTAACGCACTCTATGGGTGGATTAATCACGCGCTACTATATTGCGCGCAGAAAACCAAAATATTTGGGGAAAGTGGTGATGTTAGGGCCGCCAAATACAGGCAGTGAATTTGCAGACTGGCTGTCAGAAACCAAAGTGCTTGCCCCTATTTTCAAAACGGTTTTCGGCCCCGCAGGCCAGCAAATGACAACGCATTATGCGCATATAGACGGTGATATCACCTACCCCCTTGGCATCATCGCGGGCAACCTGTCCATCAACCCCCTCGCCCCGTGGGTTTTGCACGGCGAGCATGATGGTATCGTCCCCGTTGAACGCACAAAAATAGAGGGCATGACCGATCATATCGTCATGTCGGCAACGCATTCATTCATGATGTTTAACGCCGAAGTGATGGAACAGGCGCTCCACTTCCTAAAGCACAGCACGTTCAAACGCGACGATTCGAAGAAATCCTAGATAATTATTATTCGATTGGAATGCCCGGCAGGCTTTTTGATGATCGGATAGAAAGGGATGATTTTACCGACACGACATTGGGCGCCGATGTCAGATGCGCGGTTAAAAATTCCTGATAATCATCCCAGCTTTTCGCGACGACTTTTAACATGAAATCAACATCACCCGCGAGCATGTGACACTCACGCACCATATCAAATTCAGTGATGTAGCTTTCGAAATTGACCAAATCACTTTCGGCCTGACTTTTAAGCGTCACCATCGCATATACATTAACGCCAAAACCCAATTTTACCGGATCAACCTTGGCAAAATATCCTTTGATATAACCTGATTCTTGAAGAACACGCACGCGACGCAAACAAGGCGGTGCAGAAATTCCGACAGACTTCGCTAAATCCACATTTGTTACGCGTCCATCTTCTTGCAATATTTTGAGAATGTTTTTATCGATTTTATCCAGACGAGAACGAGTCATTACTATTAATTTACCTTAGTTCGTATTGATCACTATGTATTTAAGTTAGGTTTGTATAAAGTTGCAGGTGTAAATTAGCAAGTTTTTAATATTAAAAAAACAATCTTGGATAAAGTTCGATTTTATGGGTATTTCAAAGAATAACATCACATGCTGGATCGTCAGTGAAGGCCTTGCGGGAACCGAAAATCAATGTATCGGTGTGGCGCAATCCCTAGATATTTCTTATGACATAAAACGTATCGCCCTCAACCAGCCATGGAAGTCATTATCTCCGTTTTTAGGGTTTGAGCAGGACTGGAGCTTCACGCCGCGCTTAACACCGCCATGGCCTGATATTTTGATTGCCAGCGGGCGCAAAAGCATCGCCGCATCACGCTATATTAAGGCCGCAAGCCAAGGCCGTACCTTTACGGTTCAAATCCAAGATCCCAGAATCCCTGCACGACACTTTGATCTTGTCGCAGTGCCGGATCATGACCCGCTGCGTGGAGATAACGTTATCGTCACAAAGGCCGCGCCCAACAAAATCACCGCCGCGCTTCTTCAGCAAGCCAAAGAGGCGTTCCCCGCATTTGGCACATTGCCCTCCCCACGTGTTGCGGTACTCATAGGCGGGTCAAGCAAGGCCTACACCATGAGTGAGGATATCACGCACAAACTGGCGCAAGACCTTACAAAAATAGATGCCAGCCTGATGATTACATGCTCCAGAAGAACCGGCGATGGTAATCAGGCCATCTTAAAGGCCGCCTTGGATAATAAGGGGCATTATTTCTGGGATGGTACAGGCGAAAACCCCTATATGGCTTTATTGGCATGGGCGGATATCATCCTTGTCACCGCAGACAGTGCGTCGATGCTTTCGGAAAGTTGCACCACAGGAAAACCTGTTTATATGATCGATTTGGAGGGTGGGTCAAAACGCTTATCCAAGCTTCATCAGAACCTCATGGAGCATGGCGCGCTCAAAAAATTTAACGGCGCGCTTGAAACTTTTTCCTATGTTCCGCTGAATGACTCTCTCATGGTTGCTGGCGTCATCGAAAAACGCCTGAAAGACTTTACTATAACCACCAAATGACTAATATATACGCACATTAAGCGGAAAACAGAGGTAATCACGTTATGACACAAACACAACACGCAAAAGTTCTTATTATCGGATCAGGCCCCGCAGGATACACCGCCGCCATTTACGCAGCGCGCGCAGGTCTTAAACCTTTGCTGGTCACAGGAATGGAACAAGGCGGTCAGTTGATGATTACAACGGATGTTGAAAACTATCCGGGTTTTGCAGACACCATTCAAGGCCCATGGCTTATGGAACAAATGCAAAAACAAGCCGAGCATGTCGGCACAAATCAAGTCACTGACTATATTGTTGATGTTGACCTAACCAAACGCCCTTTCACCGCGAAGAGCGGATCAGGCGCAACATATACAGGCGATACATTGGTGATCGCCACAGGCGCAAAGGCGCGCTGGCTTGGCTTACCTTCGGAAGAAACATATAAAGGTCGCGGCGTTTCGGCTTGCGCCACCTGTGACGGTTTCTTTTTCCGCGATCAGAACGTTGCCGTTGTTGGCGGCGGAAATACTGCCGCAGAAGAAGCCCTTTTCCTGACCAATTTCTGCAGCAAAGTGACCCTTATTCACCGCCGCGACTCACTACGTGCGGAGAAAATTCTACAAGAACGCGTTTTTGCGCACGAGAAAATCGAAGTGTTGTGGGATCACGCTGTTGAGGAAGTTTTGGGCGATAAGACAGGCATGACCGGATTAAAGCTTAAAAACACAAAGACCAACGACATATCCGAAATCAATATGGACGGTATGTTTGTTGCGATTGGCCATGACCCTGCAACGGAATTGTTCAAATCAAAATTAGAGATGGACGAAAATAATTACCTGATCACGAAGCCTGACTCCACGGCGACCTCTATCCCCGGTGTTTACGCTGCGGGTGATGTGACCGATCACGTCTATCGCCAAGCTGTTACTGCGGCGGGGATGGGATGTATGTCCGCGTTGGAGGCTGATCGTTTTCTTGCTGCACAAAATGACGCTGCCACGGATGATGCTGCGCAAGCGGCGGAATAACCCTCCTCTATTACCTGAAAGGATATATTGTGGATTGGGACAAGCTTAAGATATTCAAAGCTGTCGCCGAGGCAGGGAGCTTCACCCATGCGGGTGATAACCTGAACCTAAGCCAATCCGCGATCTCAAGACAAATAAGCGGGTTGGAGCAAGAATTGGGCATGCCCCTCTTCCATCGCCACGCACGCGGCTTGATCTTAACCGAACAGGGCGAAATACTGTTCCAAACCGCTTGCGATATGTCCGATCGCTTAAAGCAAGTTGAAATCCAACTCAGTGACTCTCGCAACCTACCCGCCGGCCCATTGACCATGACGACAGTGGAATTTATTGCATCGACTTGGCTCGCGCCGCAGATTTCGACATTCAAGGAATCCTACCCAAAAATTCAACTGACAATGCTGCTGGATGATCGTATTTATAATCTGAGCAAACGCGAAGCTGATGTTGCAATACGGCTGCAAAAAACCGAGCATAGCGACCTGATCGAACGGCACATGACCAGTATCGGTTTTTCCCTTTGTGCGTCAAAAAGCTATCTTGAAAAACATGGGCGCCCCAAAAAGAAAACAGATTTTGCCCATCACATGATGATTGGTTATCCCCTGAACACCTACACGCCATTTATAAAACCAAACTGGATTTTCGGGAAGTTGAATATCGACATTAACAATAACCCGAATGTGATCTTGATTAACTCTATGCATACGCGTTATACGGCGGTTAAGAACGGAACAGGTATTTCAGTATTGCCGAATTACATCATCCATCAAGATGACGACATTGAAATTTTATGCCCTGACATCAAAATCCCCAGTGTTGATATGTATTTCATGTACCCGCAAGAGCGCAGAAACTCTAGACGAATAAAGGTTTTAAGGGATTTTCTTTTCGACTATATCCAGCAAAAAACAAAAACCTAACCTCTCGCAACGCACACACATTCTCATCACGCATAACAAATTATTGCCTGATATGCATTTTTCGCATACCCATGATGCAATATGAGCGTTTGTTACAAAACACTAATATACGTATGTTTCAAGGGTAGCCGCAAGGTTACAGGGTTCAGGCTTCGGCCTAATCCATCGTCCCTTAAAAGACGTAAAACCTCCCTGTTCAACTCGCCGGACCTATGGTCCGGTTTTTCTTTTTTTACAAATGAAACTTTATTTTATTTACACTTTTATGATAGATTTATAAGTAAATAATAAAAAAGAGTAATACTGGGGGGATAATAAGTTTTGCGCGTACCACAATTCAACGCTAAAAGTTTGCTGGATCATTTTCATTTTGTGCAAAATGATGCCTCTGTTACGCCGCAAAAAGACCCAGAAGAAATCCCCGCACTTATTTATTTATTAGCTCGCCCCGACCCCGACGATGTACCACGCAACTGGGAATTTATTGATTACAAATTAAACGAGATCGAGGTGGCATGCTATCGCGCACACGCCCACGGAGAGCCAAAATCGAAGATCACATTATTCTCAGGCTTTAAGGCTGAGATGGATACATATGACACGCCGCAAGTGCGCATGTTGCAGCGTTTAGGTATTGAACTTGATATTGTTCTGTTGCCTGATCCGGGTCCACAAATCGGATATTTGCACGATAATAAAGACATTGTGCGCCAGGCTCTTACAGAATCACCACCGCCGGGTGGTATAAAACCGGGCATACCCAACTTTATATTCGGGCACTCTTTAGGTGGCAGAGCCATTATTGCCAATATGATGGATGATGAATTTGCAGAACATGTCAAAGAAAACTATGCCGGAGGCGTTCTTATCGCGCCGCATTTTTCATCGCCCTACAGATCAAAACCCATTCTGAATGCTATTTACACATCATATTGTAAGCTATTTTCCAAGAAATCATATGGTGAAGCGCCATTGGATTGGATGCTCTCTGCAACAGAACGTTTCAAAGACATGATTAAATCAGGCGGCAGCGCACAAAGCCCTCGCGAAGATTTTGAAGAAAAAACCAAAGTCACACACTCGCCAATTACGACACAAAACACCGCCACAACCCATGGCCAAATCCTATATTCAAACAGAGAGGGAGAAAAGCTATGGGACGATATACAGAAATTCGGTGTGCCTGAAGCCGCGCGTGAATTTCCTATGGTGATGCTGGGCGGTTCAAAAGATTTCGTATCGTCTAAAAACCATATCAAGAGCGTCGCTGAAGCTTTTGATGCAGAATTCTACGAATTTGATACATATCACCACCCGTTTTTAGAATCCAAAGCCGCGCGCACACTCATCTTAAAATCCATGCAGGATATGACAGAAGGCTGGACAAATATGCCTGTTCCAAGCACCGAAATCTTACGGTTGGAGCACAGGGATATCGAAGCTCCAGAAGATCAGGGCATAAACGATCTTAGAACATAAGCGCGTATAAGAAACCTTCGTAAAATCCAAAACCTCGACTTTATTAAGCTGCTTTTGCTTCACCTTTAAGGGCAGCACATGCGCGCTGAATGCGTTTACAAGCTTCTTCCAGATTTTCCATGCTGGTGGCGTAGGAAATACGGAAATATGGTGACAAACCAAAGGCCGCGCCCTGAACACAGGCCACGCCTTCACTTTCGAGAAGATACGTCACAAAATCCTCATCTGAGCCAATAACCTGACCATCGGCTGTCGTTTTACCGATCACGCCTGCGCAAGACGGATACACGTAAAATGCGCCTTCAGGTTTCAAACATTCGATCCCCTCCGCCGCATTCAGCATCTCAACAACCATATCTCTGCGCTTTGCAAAAGATTCGTTGCGCCCTGCCAAGAAGGATTGATCGCCATTTAAGGCTGTGACTGCCGCCGCTTGGGATACGGATGACGGATTGGATGTGCTTTGGCTTTGAATTTTCGCCATAGCCTTAATCAATTCCTTTGGCCCGCCCGCATAACCGATACGCCAGCCTGTCATCGCGTATGATTTTGACACGCCGTTGCATGTCAATGTGCGGTCATACAAACTCGGTTCAACCTGCGCCGGTGTGCAGAATTCAAAACCGTCATAGACCAGATGTTCATACATATCATCAGTCATAATATAAACATGCGGGTGCTTCACCAAAACATCTGTTAATGCTTTAAGTTCCTCACGCGTATAACCGCCGCCTGTTGGGTTGGAAGGTGAATTGAAAATCAGCCACTTTGTTTGGGGGGTGATCGCGGCCTCTAACTGCTCCGCTTTCAGCTTAAAATTATTCTCTTTCGTACATTCAATCGGCACTGGCGTCCCTTCCGCCAATAAAACCATATCAGGGTACGATACCCAGTACGGCGCAGGGATAATAACTTCATCACCCGGATTAACAGATGCCATTAACGCATTGTAAAGCACTTGCTTTCCGCCCGTACCGACAGTGATTTGATCGCGCGCGTAATCCAAATCATTGTCGCGTTTGAACTTGGCAATGATTGCGTCTTTCAAGGCTGGTGTACCGTCAACCGCCGTATATTTGGTTTCGCCGTTTCGAATGGCTTCACACGCCGCATCTTTAATGAAATCAGGCGTATCGAAATCAGGCTCTCCCGCACCCAAACCAATTACATCACGTCCCGCGGCCTTCAGTTCCTTTGCCTTATTGGTCACCGCGATTGTCGGTGAAGGCTTAATACGGCTCAGACGATTGGCAACGATAGACATAAGATAACTCCTTGCTTTATGTGCGTTTGGTGACACAAACATGCATCACATGATATCAATTTGATTGTTTCAAATATCCAAACACCGCCTTTAAAACGACGTGTCTTGAAAAACTGTGCGGATATGCTCTCCATCTAAATCATTTAGCGGCTCAAAATCAAGCCCTTCTTTTTCAAACCACTGCTTTAACGGTGCAAGAACGGGGTCGGCCAATGATTTCTTGATATAGTTTTGCAATCTGGGGATATGAATCAAGTAAGAATCACGCCCCTGCTCCGCGGCAAGTTTGATAAACAGGCCAATAACGCGCCCGTGAAACTGCATTGCCAGCACCCTGAACCATGTCAGGAAGGCCGCGCGGTCTTCATCGCTCATCCCTGCGCAATAACGCGTTAACATCGCTTGGTGGATCTCTTGGGGGATATCAATGCGCGCATCTTCTATCAAATTCACCAAATCATACGGCATCGGCCCCGTCAGTGCATCCTGATAGTCAATCAAGGCGCAGCGGTTCACGCCCTCTTCGCGCGTAATATACATCAGATTTTCAAGATGGTAATCCCCGTGAACGAAGCCCTGCGGGCATGGCGGCAGGCTCTTTTCAATCTCATCCCACACAGATAGAAATGATTGAACGGTTTCTTCGCGCGCCTGTGCGCCGCGCTTAAGTGTCATATAATAATCAATCATCTGCCTGCGATTGGCATAAATCCGGCTATCTTCGTAAAATGGCAAGTCTTGAATACCGCTCACATCGCGCATACGGATCAACACATCGGTTGCCAGCGTATAGAGCGTTTGTTGATCGATAATACGCTCGTGCAGGGCGCGCCCGAACGACACCGTCCCCAAATCTTCTAAAACGGCGCTGCATTGTGCTTCTCTCACATCCAACGCTTGCGGGGTTTTGATATTATGAGCCGATAATGCGCCGCCGATTTGTATGAAATGCATCAATTCCTTGCGGGATTCTTCATCCGCATCGGGATACACCATCACAATAACGCCTTGCCCGTCTTTTTGCCCGCGAAAATACTGGCGGGGGGATACGTCACGCGGCAAAGGCGTAAGATCACTTACGCCAAGGTCACGTTCTAGGTTGTCTATATTGATTGTCCGCATATCACGCTTTATTTAATAACAGGGATTTCATGGTAAAGATTTAAGAAGAAAGGCGAAAGCCCCCTATTTCTCTGTTTTATTTCGTCGGCTTGCCGCCAATTTATGGATCGCCTCGATATGCTGTTTAGAGGCAACCTTATGCTTTCTGGGCAAACTGCCGCCCTCCTGCCCGAAGATCGCCACATCTGTAGACGCAATCGCGCGCAGCAGCTCCATCCCGAAATTTTCATCAATGGTTGGCGGCGGTGCTGCCGGATGACGTTTTTCCAGCTCCGCACGTCCTGAGGAGACACGCTCCACCTGATAGGCAACAATACCGTCCAGATGCGGCTTGACCAGCGCGTTTAACAAGACGCCGTCCTCTTGCGCCAAGGTGATAATATGTTGACGGGCGCGCGTCATATTACCATTACACAGCTTCAAAGCTTCCTTGATTTTTGTATCAGCATACTCTCTGGACATATCTTCACTTTCGGTTTTTATAGCGACCTATGGCTATCCACGCATAACAATGCCCCTCAATTGTGCCATATCCTCACCTGAAAGGCGAAAGGAAACTCCGTATTTCCTATAATGTTATATGGATAATGTCTTGACAAAATGCACACACGATTGCGATTGTTATGGAATATTAGAGGAGTAGCGAACAACAATGAGCGAACAAACCCCGAGAGAAAACCCGAACGGCTATATGAGCAGAGCCGTCAGAGAACTTTTTTCCATCGTCGTTGCACCCGTTGCGGGTCAATCACGCGACTTTAACTTTATCTGTCGCGGTGATGATCAATTCAACGACGTCAAAGAACGCCTGCATGGCGCACTCGTCGATAACGGCATTTTAGATGAGGGTGAATATGACTTGATTAAGCATGTCACAACACCTGAAAAAAACGGAAATTTATCGTACATCACCGGTGAATTGAAATTGCAAATCCCTCAGAACCGTCATACCAGCGCGGATATCGAAAAACGCACAAGAATCGCCATTGATTATGTCAGTGACGACAACCACGCGCACCATTCTCTTTAACGCTTGATCGTACCTACGAACATAGGCCGACAAGCTCTTTCAATATGGTTTGTGTGCCTTTGATACGGCTCATAGGTTTTTGCCATGTGCGCACGACGGATAATTTCTGATCAGGTCTGATCTTCACTGTCCCCGCCTTGGTGACAATCCACCCCATCAAGCCATCAACATTTGGCGGCTTATTATCATGGAATGTGATGATCGCGCCCTTTGGCCCTGCATCAATATGTGACACGCCTGCGCGCTTACATAATTGTTTCACAGTCAAAATTTCGAGCAAATTCTCGACCTCATCAGGCAGATCACCGAAACGGTCAATCATTTCCGCGGCAAAGCCCTCGATCTCGTCTTTATCATCAAGGTCATTCAAGCGTCGATACAGGCTCATGCGCACCGACAGATCCTCAACATATCCTTCAGGGATCAGCATGGAGGCGCCCAAATTGATCTGCGGCGACCATTCACCCGGCGCCATATCATCAATATCCGTAATCCCCGCTTTGGCGGCGGCCACGGCTTCCTCCAACATTTGTTGGTAAAGCTCTACGCCAATCTCACGGATATGACCGCTTTGTGCGTCGCCTAATAAGTTCCCTGCGCCGCGTATATCCATGTCATGCGAGGCAAGCTGGAACCCTGAACCGAGCGTGTCGAGCGTTTCCATGACCTCCAGACGCTTTTGCGCATTCGGATTAAGCCGCACATTCGGCTGATAGGTCAGATACGCATAGGCACGTAACTTTGAGCGCCCAATGCGCCCCCTAATTTGATAAAGCTGTGACAGACCGAACATATCAGAGCGATGCACAACCATCGTATTGGCTGTCGGGATATCAATCCCGCTTTCAATGATATTTGTTGCAAGAAGAACATCATATTGCCCGTCATAAAAGGCGGTCATTCTGTCTTCCAGTTCCGTTGCGCTGAGCTGTCCGTGCGCTTCGATAAAGCTAAGCTCGGGCACAAGATCACGCAGCATATCCGCAACAATCTTTAAATCTTTGATGCGCGGCACAACGTAAAAGCTCTGCCCGCCGCGATAATGTTCGCGCAGCAATGCATCGCGAATTACCACCGTATCCACAGGCATCACAAAAGTACGGATTGCCAAACGATCCACGGGCGGCGTTGTAATCAAGCTCATTTCCTTCACGCCTGTCAGGGACATTTGCAAGGTGCGCGGTATCGGTGTTGCGGTGAGTGTTAAGACATGAACGGTGCTTTTCAGCTCTTTAAGCTTTTCTTTTTGCTTCACGCCGAAACGCTGTTCCTCATCAACAATCAATAAGCCCAAATTCTGAAACTTTACGGATTTGGCAAATAACGCATGCGTCCCGATTACAATTTGGACAGTGCCGTCTGCCATCGCCTCTTTGGTTTGTTTGGCTTCTTTTGCACTGACCATGCGCGAGAGTTGATCGATGCGAATGCCTGTACCCTTAAAACGTTCCTGAAAGTTTTTGGCGTGCTGACGTGCCAGCAATGTTGTCGGCACAACCACCGCCACCTGCACACCGGACATTGCCGCAACATATGCTGCGCGCAAGGCAACCTCTGTCTTACCAAAACCAACATCACCACAGACAAGGTGATCCATCGGATACTGCCCCGCCATGTCCTCTAAAACAGCATTGATAGAGCGTTCTTGATCTTCGGTTTCGGTATAGGGGAAGCGCGACACAAATTCGTTGTAAATCGGCTCGCTGATTTGCAAAGAATCTGCCTTTTTAAGTTGCCTTGCCGCAGCAATGCCCAGCAATTTATCGGCAATCTCCATCAAGTTTTTCTTCGCGCGCGCCTTACGTGCCTGCCAGCCTGCACCGCCGAGCTTATCAAGCTGCGTTGTCCCTTCGTCAGAGCCAAAGCGCGAGAGCACGTCCAGATTAACCACGGGCACAAATAATTTATCCCCACCCGCATATTCTATCTTAAGGCAATCATTCACAACGCCCGCAGCATTGATGGTTTCCAGTGCAATAAAACGCCCGATCCCATGATCGACATGCACAACAAGATCACCCTCGGCCAGCGCCGACACCTCGGTTAGGAAATTATCGGCCTTACGCGTTTTACGTGCCTTACGCGCCAGACGATCGCCCAGAATATCCTGCTCACTAATGACCACCAGATCAGGGGATTTGAACCCGCGCTCCAACGGAACAACGCAAAGGCCAACTTCGTGAGTTTTCAGCTTTTTGATCGACTTGAAATCTTTGAAATCCACGCAATTTGAAAGGCCGGCATTGTCCATCAAGCCTTTAAGACGCGTTTTTGACCCGTCACTATAGGTCGCGATCAGAACTTTCTGCCCTTGGGTTTGAATATGAGTGATGTGTTTCTTTAGCTCACCAAACACATCACCATCGGGCAAAGCGCGAATATCGGTAAAATCCCGCCCCTTGCGCGCGCCGCGATCCATAAATGCTGTATTGTCAGGCGCGCCAAACGGGCTGAACACATCGGCTTCTTTAATGATATCAAGCCATTCTGCCTGACCTATATATAAGGTATCGGGTGCAATCGGGTGGTAAACACTGCCTGATAATGTCTTTTTACCCGCCTTCCCTGCGCCTTGCGCGGCTTTTTCCAAAGTCTTGCGCGCGTCATAGAAATCAAGCACCTGATCCATACGGTCCACATACGAATCAAGCGCATGATAGTCAAAACTGATATGGGCATTGGGCGTATAGTCAAAAACAGACTCCATCGCCTCATAAAATAACGGCAACCAATGTTCCATACCGTTATAACGCCGCCCCTCACTGACCGCCGCATATAGCGGGTCATCATTTTGAACCACGCCAAAAGCATCGCGATAGCCAGAGCGGAACCGACTTATGGAGCTTTCATTCAGAAAAAATTCTGTGACAGGTTGAAGCGAGAAATCCTTAACCGTCTGCGCTGTGCGCTGCGTTATCGGGTCAAACACCTTGATTGATTCGACCTCATCACCGAACAAATCCAGCCGCAACGGATCATCATAACCCGCAGGATATAAATCAACGATCCCCCCGCGAATCGCATAATCCCCCGACTCGCGCACTGTTTCACTGCGCACATAGCCATTCTGGGTCAAAAACAGACTAAGGTTTTCCAGATCAATCTGCCCGCCCGTTTTCGCGCTGAATGTCGATTCGCGTAAGACAGAGCGCGGCATGACCCGTTGCAATGCGGCATTTACACTGGTCAGTAACACGCGCGGATGGCGTTCTTGTTCGTTATCCCAGTGCATCAATTTCGTTAAACACGACACGCGCTGCGCCACGATATCCCCATGCGGGGAAACGCGGTCATACGGTAAGCAATCCCACGCAGGAAACGTCAGAACCTTAACATCAGGCGCAAAGAACGCCAGCAAGCTCTTCATGGTTTCAATGCGCGCATCATCCAGCGCAACGTGAACCAACACGCGGTCTTCCGGCATTAAAGCACGCGCCTTTTCACCTAAAACACGTGCATCTTCACCTTCGGGCACGCCAAAAAGAATGCGCTGCTCTGAACCCACTTTTTGTTGATTATCCTTATCGCGCGCGGTAATGTTCACAACATTGCCCTTTTAAACAGTTAATAGTTGTTTGCCATCGATGGGCTTTTTATATATATGTTTCTGTCTATTTCAAGAGGCGTGAGAGAATATGAGTGCAGATATGAAGCTTTCAGATGAACGCGAGACCGTAGCCGACAAGGCTTTGTTGAAAAAAGCAGTTCACGAAAACAAGGCAACCAGCAAGCGTGGCCTTCAAGAACGCATGTTTACTGCGGTATTTAGTGGTTTCGTGTACCCACAAATTTGGGAAGATCCGGAAGTTGATATTCCGGCGATGAAAATCGACAAAACATCGCGCATTATGACGATTTGCTCCGGCGGATGTAACATGATGAACTATCTGACAGAATCACCTGCTTCTGTTACGGCGGTTGATTTGAACCCCGCGCACGTTGCATTGGGTCGTTTAAAAATCGCAGCGCTTAAGCACCTCCCCGATTATGAGAGCTTTTTCCTATTTTTCGGTTGCGCCGATGACCCGAAAAACATTGAAAATTACGACAAATATATAGCGCCAAATCTGGATAAATTCACCCGTGATTATTGGGAGAAAAAGATTGTCCCCCATGGGCGGCGCATTAATATGTTCAAAAAGAACATTTACCGCTTTGGCCTGTTAGGGAAATTTATCGGCACAGTGCACCGCGTTGCGAAACTCTACGGTAAAGACCCGCGTGACATCCTTCAGGCACGCACAATGGATGAGCAAAAAGTCATCTTTGATCGCACGCTCGCCCCATTATTCGACAAAAAATTCGTCAAAATGATGTGTAACAAGCCCGAATCACTCTACGGCCTTGGCATCCCGCCAGCGCAGTTTGACGATTTGAGCGAATCGGCAAAGGGCAACATGGCAGATTTGCTTAAGGCGCGTTTAGAGCGCATGGCCTGCCAATTCCCGATACAGGATAATTATTTTGCGTGGCAAGCTTTCAATCGTGGCTATGACCGCGAAAACAAAGTCGCCGTTCCGCGTTATTTGCGTGAAGAGAATTACGAAACGCTCAAGGCGAATATCGATACGGCGAAGGTTGTACACTCCACCATCACCGAATATCTTGACGGACAGGGCGCTGACAGCGTTGATTGCTATGTCTTCCTAGACGCACAAGACTGGATGAATGACGATCAGTTGAATGATCTTTGGTCTGCGGTTCTGCGCTCCGGTACAGATGGCGCGCGGGTTATTTTCCGTACGGCGGGCGAAGAAAGTCCCCTGACAAACGGTTTAACGCAAGACAATCTTGCACCATGGGATTATGATGCATCAAAGGCGCAGCCCGATAACGAACGCGACCGCTCCTCGATTTATGGTGGGTTTCATACCTATACCTTAAATCGTAAAAAGTAACGCCGTAGAATACGGCACGACACATCACATAAACCAACGTGGGATTTCATGACCTCTCATACACAGACGCATATCATGCACAAACCGACTGACGAAGCACAAACAAAGTCAAACATGGATAATATGTATCGCTGGACGCGTCATATTTACGATATTACACGTAAATATTATTTACTTGGGCGTGATCAGATGATTGATTCTATTGACGCGACAGAAGGCGAATATGTGTGCGAGGTTGGCTGCGGCACGGCGCGCAACTTGATTAAAATTGCGCAAAAATATCCCAAGGCGCATCTTTACGGCCTTGATGCCTCTGATGAGATGCTCAAAACCGCACAGAACAATATTGACCAAGCCGATATGACGTCTGTCGTCCCCCTCAAACAAGGCTTTTCACAGTCATTTGAACCGAAAACGCTTTTTGGCATTGAACATCCGCTTAATAAAATCGTCTTTTCTTACGCGCTTTCTATTATTCCACCATGGCAGGAATCTATTGACCATGCGCTCGACCTCCTCCCCTCTGGCGGCGAAATTCATATTGTTGATTTTGACGATCAAGAAGATCTGCCCAAATTATTGCGTCGGGTCATTTTCTGGTGGTTACGTTTGTTCCATGTTTATCACAAACCTGAAATTATGGATTACCTCAAACGCTTAGAAGTAGAGAAAAAAGGCACGCTGGAAATACAGCGCATGTATAAACGTTATAGCTACCGCGCGATATTCAAGAAATCTTAAACGCGCGTCTCCGCGCCTACAAAACAACCTTATGCGCCATCAATTTTTGAAACACATTGCAGGAGGCCAAAGGCTCGGGCGGTTGTTCCTTTTCCGTGATCCAGTTATACAGATCTGGGTCGTTATTCGTCAGGAGCAAATCATAGGCCGTCAATTCATCTTCATTAAAATTCGGCACATTTTGAACCGCGAACGTACCTAAAATGACATCCATTTCCTTCGTGCCGCGATGGCCGGAGCGAAAAATCAACCGTCTGCGTTTATTTTCAATCGTTTCGTCATCTCTTCCAACGGGTTCCATATTCACTCTCGATCTTCTATATATGAAGGGGTAGAATAGCGTTCTACGCGCATTTGAAAAGGTATTTTTACACATAATGGCAAGGCCGTTTGAACTAGACCCGCTCTTTAGAAGCATCACCACCCTGCCCGGCATTGGCCCGCGCAATGGTAAGTTGCTGGAAAAATTGATTGGTGGGCCGAAAGTGCTCGATCTTCTGCTTCATACTCCGATTGATTTTATTGATCGCCGCTTTTCCTGCCCCTTATCCGATGCCCCCAATGGCAAAGTTTTGACCACGGAAGTCACCGTGGAAAAACATTTTCCCAATGCGCGAAAATCACTGCCCTACCGCGTCAAATGCAGCGATGATAGCGGCAGCATCACCCTCGTCTTCTTTCATGCGAATAAAGGGTGGATTGAAAAGCTCCTCCCGCTTGGGCAAGCGATTATCATCAGTGGGCGCGTTGAATATTTTCAGGGGCAGCCACAAATGATGCACCCCGATATTGCAAAACCGTCCGAGCGTGAAACACTGGAAACGGTTGAGGCAATCTATCCCCTCACCGCTGGTGTAACCAACAAAACGCTACGTAAAGCGCAGCATGCTGCGCTGTCATACATACCGCAACTGCCTGAATGGTTGGATGCTGCGCACAAGGCGCGTGAGGAATGGGGCGAATGGCATGATTGCTTGAAAACCGTTCACGAACCGTTGAGCGAACAAGATCTGGAGCCGGATAGACCTGTGCGCTGCCGCCTTGCCTATGATGAGCTTCTGGCCAACCAACTAACGCTCGCCCTTGTGCGTGACAGACAGCGTAAAATCAATGGGCGTGCGTTCAAGCAATCCGTTATGCTGCGCCAAAAGATAGAGGATATACTACCCTTTGAGCTAACAGGCGCACAAAAACGCAGCCTGCATGAAATCGATTCCGATATGACGCTGGAGGGGCGTATGCTGCGCTTGTTGCAGGGGGATGTCGGCAGCGGGAAAACCGTTGTTGCGGCTCTGGCGATGATGAACGCTATCGAAAGCGGGTCGCAGGCCGCCATTATGGCACCAACCGAGATTCTGGCGCGCCAGCATGCACAAAGTCTGGAGCCATGGCTGAATGCGGCGGGTGTGCGCTTCGTTACCTTAACAGGGCGCGATAAGGGAAAATCGCGTGATCTGATCTTAAAACAAATACGCGATGGCGCAGCGCAGCTTATTATCGGAACACATGCCATTTTCCAAGACGATGTGGCCTATCACGATCTTGGCCTTGCCGTTATTGACGAACAACACCGTTTCGGCGTGCATCAACGCCTTGAGCTATCGAACAAAAGCAAGGGCACAGACATTCTGGTGATGACCGCCACCCCTATTCCGCGCACGCTCGCCCTGACCGCCTATGGCGATATGGAGGTTTCAAAGCTCGATGAAAAACCCGCGGGGCGCAAGCCTATCGAAACCATGCTGTTTTCTAAGGAAAAGTTGGATCAGGTTGTGGCGGGATTACAGCGCAAAATCAGCGACGGCGTTCGGATTTATTGGGTTTGCCCGCTGGTGGAGGAATCGGAAATTCTCGACCTCGCCGCGGCAGAGGAACGCTACGACATTCTAAAAGCCACCTTTGGTGAACGCATTGGGCTGGTGCATGGGCGCATGAAACCCACCGATAAAGACGCCGTCATGAAACAATTCGCAGAAGGCGCGCTTGATATACTGGTCGCCACCACGGTGATTGAGGTCGGCGTCAATGTGCCCGAAGCCACGATTATGGTCATTGAACATGCAGAGCGTTTCGGCCTGTCGCAGCTTCACCAGTTGCGCGGACGCGTCGGGCGTGGGGATCAACAGTCCTATTGTTTTCTGGTCTATTCCGGCCCGCTTGGTGAAATCGCGAAGGAGCGTTTAAGCATCATGCGCGACACAGAAGACGGCTTTATCATCGCCGAAAAAGACTTGGAACTGCGCGGCGGCGGCGATATTCTGGGCACAAAACAAAGCGGTGTCACAGATTTTAAAGTCGCCAACCTTGCGGCGCATGGTGATTTACTGGCAGCGGCGCGTGATGATGCGAAATTGATCATTGCGCGTGACCCGAAACTGGAATCTGAACGCGGTTCAGCGCTCAAAACCTTGCTCTATCTGTTTGAACGTGATCAGGCGATTAAATATTTCCGTGGGGGGTAACCACGCTTCACGTGGAACATAGGGGGAACGCAGGCGCTCTTCAGAGGCATAAACAGCCTACTTCGCCGCGGCCTTATCGTTCTTATCCATGCAATCCTCAATGCTCTCAAGGGAATCTTCTTCGATATTCAACTCACGCTTGATTTTACCCATTTCGCGGATGATGCAATCCATTGTGAAGGTCACATCCTCCATCTCTTTACGTGATGGCATACCATAAGCGCGCGCTTTATCATCGCCGCCGATAACGCGGGCAGGAATGCCGATGGCTGTTGCGCCTTCGGGAATGTCAGAGGTCACAACCGAATTTGACCCGATTTTGGCATGTGCACCGATGGTCACATCGCCCAGAACTTGCGCGCCTGCACCAACAATTGCACCTTCTTTGAGGGTCGGGTGACGCTTGCCGTTCACAGCCCCCACCTTACCAACACCGCCCAGCGTCACGCCGTGGTAAATGGTTACGTCATCCTCAATCACGGCTGTTTGACCGATCACAACGCCTGTTCCGTGGTCGATGAAGAAATTATTTCCGATTGTTGCCTCCGGGTGAATTTCGATGCCTGTTAAAATACGGGCGATATTCGCGAAAAACCGCGCCAGACCGCGCAATCCCAGATGCCAGAGCCAATTGTCCATTCGGTGCCACATCACCGCGTGAAACCCGTTATAAGCAAAAAAAACCTCTGCAAAAGATGGTTTTGCAGGGTCACGTTCGCGTATCGATTTTATAAGATCAAACATATTGCGTTATGCCTCTTTTTTCTTTTTCGCTTTAACCTCTTTGGCTTTAGCGGCCTTAATTTTTTCAGCCGGCGTTATAATACCAGCAGATACAACCAGCTTCACGCCCTCTTCCACGCTCATTTCCAGATATTTAAGCTCCGTCTTTGGAACAAACAGCAAATAGCCTGACGTTGGATTTGGGGTTGTCGGTACAAACACATTGACCGTTTCCTGCGCCGTTAGTTTCTGCACTTCACCTTCGGATGTGCCGGTCACAAAACCGATAGACCACACGCCTCTACGCGGATATTCCAACATCACCACTTCACGAAACGCGTTCGATTGGCTGGCCATAATGGTTTCGAAAATTTGCTTGATCGCACTATAGAGGGTGCGCACAACCGGCATTTGATCGACGATATATTCTGACAGGCGAATAAAGATCCGCCCCAGAAAGTTCGTCGCCAACCACCCGATTACAATAAAAACAGCAATAACAATGACAAGCCCAAGGCCGGGTATGGTTGTGTGACCATAGAGCGCATCATACCATTCCTCAGGCAGGAAACGCCCCACTTTGCTGTCGACAAAGGTCAAAAAGATATATGTCAGATAGATCGTGATACTGATCGGCGCTGTGACCAGTATACCGGTCAGGAAATAACGCCGCAGCCGCCCCATAGGGCCCACAGCATTAGAATTTGGCTCTTCAATATTCTGTTGCTTTTGTTCCGTCATGTCCGTTCCATTCCTTATAAACCGTGCTCACTATGGCGCGATAGGAACGCAAAAACAAGCGTAGAAATAGAAATGCCGTTATGAAAAAACCTAGTTATTTCGTATAATCGAAGGTGGAGCAGCCGGCGTAGGAAGATCAGGCATAAGGTTGTCATGATCATCTGCTGATGCATTATCATCATCGAGCGTCGCCAGACTGGTGTTCACCTTGCCAACCAACGCGTCATAGGCATCAACACCTTTTTCCGGCTCTATGTGCCCGACACTGATCTCTGATTCATATAGCCCCTGATAGGTCTGGAACGGGAACACCACCTGATCGGGATTATATAGCGCGGACTCCGCATTCATATACTGGCTTGCCAATAATGTTTCATAAGGCCCCGTTTCAATGCCAACAATTTTCAACGGCAGAAAGGCTTCATCTATCTTATCCAAGAAACCGTATTCTTCCAAAGCAGCCTGATATCCCGCAGGGTCCTTGCTATGCTTAATATAGAGATGCTTGGCATCAATTGATATTTGGACAATATCATCCGCAGCGTTCGTGATTTGATTGCGCTCGCCTTCTACGCGCCGCGCTTCACTGATCGGTGCCACGTCATCCAAATTGGTGAGAGGTGGTATTGTCACCTCACCCTTTGAGTTGATTTGCCCGACATTAATAATAGCAGGATCAATATTAGGCGGTAAGGCAATATAGACAGCAACCTGACCGCTCAAATTCACCTCAATCTTGTTGGTTTCCATGTTATATGTACTGGATACGGTGCCAGGCTCATCCGTTTGAATCACAAAGTTTGTGTTATCGGCAGTTAGGTTATTTTCCGCTTTGTAATTGATGGTAAAATCACGGCTTAGATTACGGTTTTCATCAATCTGTAATACGAAATGCGTTTTCTCATCAGCAATAGAGAACTGATTTGATCTCAAATTCTTCGCGTGTTTTTCTGGATAAAAATCAAGGTTATCACGCTTATCACGCGTTCCCAAATGGACGATAACAACATGTTCATGATTATCAACGTCCTTGGCCTTACTGATTGTACTGTTAATCAACTTCTCGGGCGCGGTTTGGCTCAATAAGTCAAAGGAAACGACGCGGTTTCCCTGATGGATGGTGCCGTCTTCGGTGTTCACGGGCCCTTCTGTTTCACCAAGTGCAATAATCGTAGAGTGCGGCGCAACGCGCTCTTCATATAATGATTGTGCCTCCGTTTTCGAAAGCCCCTGACGTTGCAACGCACCAACCAACAGCACTTCGGCTGTCTTCAAGCGGTTCTCTGATAGAGTCTGGTTCTTATCAACATCCCCCGATGTATCGGCATGACCCGTCATTTTCAGTTCAAATTCGGGATTATTGACAAGCGTCTCGGCGATATTATCCATATCCACATTCTCATATCCGCTGGCGGCAACGATATCTGTGGGGGTGTGAGCGTTGTAACCATGTTCGAAATACAAGCCGCCCTTTTGCTCCGTTTGTGCGCCGGCCTTAACCTCAATTTGTTGTTCAACATCAACGGTTGTAACAACATTACGCAACGATATGCTCTCACCACGGAAATCCGGTTGTTTCTTGTCTGATGAATTGAGGTTTAAATGTGTATAGCGTTGACCATGCGCGTGGGTCACGTTTGTAAGCCCTAGTGAGCTTCTGACAACTCTATTTGAATATTTTTCATAGTCAGGGACCGTATGCGTCCGCGTATCACCTGTATCAATGCCATTTGCACCCGTTTGTCCCATATTACCCTCTATATACATTTATATTTTTTTTATCCTTCATTTTTACCATAAAACTAAAATAAAACACAAGAATTACACGCAGTTTTTAAACGAAAATAAAGTACCATTATAAAATAAAGCACCATATCACAGTAGTTTCACGCTTATTTTGTTGACGTTTCCTACGAAACTGTGCTTACTGCGCATTCGTTTACGTACAATACGTGAAGGAGATGTCATTATACAAAAATCTGAGATTATGGTTTTATATGATGATAAATACCGAAGCTTGCGATAAGGAGAAATAAAATGGCAACTGGTACAGTAAAATGGTTTAACCCGAACAAAGGCTTTGGTTTCATCGAACCTGAAGATGGCAGTAGCGATGTATTCGTACATATTAGTGCCGTTGAAGGCGCAGGATGGCGCACTTTGAATGAAGGTCAAAAAATCGAATTCGAACTTCAGGAAGACCGTGGCAAGACATCTGCTACAAACTTGAAAGAAGCTGCATAATATCAGCCTTCTGTAAGAATTTTAAAACACGGGTTCGCTTCATAGCGCGCTCGTGTTTTTTTATGTGGTGATCTCATTATTTTTGCTAAACTCCTCCCCTGATAAAAGGAACGCAGCGAAACAGCAACGATGAGCATATACAGCGCACTGACATTATTCACGATCATGCTGGCCTTAGCCGCCCTGCCCAGCGCGAGCGTCGCTCTGGTGGTGGCACGCTCCGGCATGCTGGGCATAGGAAACGGCATTGCAACCGCACTGGGTATTATCGCAGGGGATTTAATCTTCGTTTGCATGGTTCTTTTAGGACTCACAACTCTATCGGCGCAAATGGGCGCGGTTTTCGTGGTCATACGCTATCTCGCGGCGGGATACCTCATTTGGTTCGGCTTTACGCTCCTCAAAAACCGTTGCAAAAGCAACGCGCTGGAATCCATCGCGGCGCAAGGCGGTATCGTCACAAGTTTTATTTCCGGCCTGCTCCTGACCTTAGGCGATGTGAAGGCCATCTTCTTTTATGCGAGCCTGTTCCCCGCCTTTATCGATCTCTCTGCCCTACACGCCTCTGACATCGCCCTGATTGTGGGCATAACCATCATCACAGTGGGCGGCGTCAAAATACTCTACGCCCTGGGCGCGCGCAAAATCATCCAAAGGTCAAAGGCCTTGCGTTTTGAAAAACAAGCAAAAACCATCGCAGGCGGCATTATGATCGGCACAGGTGGCTATTTGATCGCCAAGAGCTAAGCACCTTGCAGCCCCCCCCTTTCGAGCTATAATCCATATATAAACGTTATTCAAAGATTGAGATGGGACGATAAAATTGTGACAATTTCATTTTGGTGTGGCCTCGCCTTTTTTCTTTTTTCCGTCTATTTCGTTAAACGCTCACTGAAAATGTTGAGAGAATACGAACCCAGCCACCGCTGGCCACAAACACAGGGCATCATACTAAGCAGCGAAGCCTCACACCTGAAATCATATACATACCGCGTTGAGTATGAATACGAAGTGAACCAAAAGAAATATCGCGGTAATAGATTTGCGCTTTATACACTCAGCACAGAATGTATCTATTTGGCTGAAACAATTACGGGTATAAAACCTGCCATTATTGAAAGTCATAAGGCACTGCGCCCCCTACCCGAAACATTTGAACAGCAATTTCAAAGCTTCCCGCTTAAAAAAGGCGATCACGTTACCGTATATTATAAATCACAATCCCCTGATGAGGCTATTCTACTCCCCGGGGCGGGGCCAAAGAAATACTCCGACCTCACCCTCGCCGTCATGGCCCTATGCATTGGCGTGGCGCTTATGCTGGGAAGCTATTTCGGCTATTTAGGAAAATAAGGAACCGTATACGGTCTTTTGCCAATTACATCGGACGAAAACGGACAAATAAAAGCCCTGCAACCGCCAGATTACCTAGTGTTTTTGGATTATATCGGATTGTGTGGGATAAGAAAAGTGGTGATCGCTGAGAGATTCGAACTCTCGACCTACTGATTAAAAGTCAGTTGCTTTAACTTCATATTAATTGCTGTAACGTATGCTGAATAAGGGATACAGGATATTGATACGATTTACAAACAACCAAGTTGTGCATTGCTTAGCTCGATGCCCATAAATCATTACTGAGCAAGGCTTCTAAATCCTTTTTGTTGCACATACCTGTTCACTTTGTCCATATTGGAAAGACATCTTGAGTAGCCCAATGAGTAGCCTAGAAAGATTATGAATGACCGGCACAATAAAATTTATAGATTCAGTTATACGAAATATTCCAGCTACCGACAAACGTCAACTATTCTGGTGTTATGGGTGTCCCTGCTTTGGGATACGCGTCACGCAAGCAGGCGTTAAAACATTTATATTCAAGTACATGGTAAATCCTAGTGGCAATAAGAGAATTAGTCGCTGGATTACGATTGGCAAATATCCCGAGTGGTCAATTAGGAAAGCACGTTCAGAATATGATCGCTTGTACGAACTTGTGCATGAATATGGTCGCGACCCTGTTGCTGAAACTCGCTCAGAAAAACAAAAGAAACGGGAGGACTATACAGTAGCCGCTTTTATTGATCTCTACCTCGTTCACACAAGGCTAAAAGGAAAAGCATCAGCACGTGAGGAAGAACGTGTATTCAATCTAGATGTAATCCCAGCTATAGGAGAAAAAATCCTGAGTGATGTCGATGCTGATGATATCGACAAAATACAATCTCGCATTCTTAAACGAGCAGAGAAAACCGTCACTGCTTCAAGGGGTGGAAAAGTTGCTGTTAAGAATTCACTTGCTTATACCCGACAACTTTTTAACTTCGCAAGAAAAAAAAAGCTGATTGATAGCAACCCCGTAACAGAAATTGATTCATTGGGTACTGCTGGCTCTCGAAGCCGAATCCTCAGTTTTGAGGAAATCTGGTTATTCTGGAATAAAATTGAAATTGTAGGTGTTCCGCCCGTTACGGCGAAATCATTGAAATTTGCACTGGTGACAATGCAACGCAGCACCGAAGTACGCAACATGCGTTACGCTGCATTTAAATCGGACGAAGATATTTGGCAAATGGAAACGCACGAAACAAAAAACAAAACAATGCACCGAGTACCGCTAAATCAGTATGCGCTAGATATTATCGAAAGCGTCAAACCATTTACAGGCGCATCACCTTTTGTATTTGGCGCAACGAGAAACATGAAACCGCCAATAAAACCTCGCTCGGACTTAATCCCACTGGGCAATACTGCCATGCCACAGGCTATAAGAAAAAATCGTGGCCTCTTAGATATTCAAGATTTTCGTCCCCATGATTTGCGGCGGACTGGTGCAACATGGATAACTGCGGCTGGCCTACCTAAACTCTACGCACGACTCATGCTTAACCACAGTGATGGAGATAGAGATGTTACCGGTGAAGTTTACGTACAATATTCTTATGATTTTGAAAAGCAACGTGCCGCTAAAGTATGGGAATTCATCCTTGATCAAATCGTAACGTGTGCATCACCAGAAGATATCCCTACTCTGGAAGAGCTGCGAGATCGGGTAAGACTTTCTGGGTTATTGTAGTTTAATCAAATCGGGTTTTCCTCAAGTCGCTTAAGGATAGCATCGAGAACGTAGCTATCTAGTTGGCTTTGATACAGGAAGCCTTTTTCCAACTCGGTTTTTTGAGCCTCTTCCAAGAATATCGGTTTAATATTTTCTCCGTAGGATATGTTTTTGACCTTATACTCGGCGCGTTTGAGCATCCGTGATATTGCGCCCTGCATGGCATATTGCCGAAACTCTCTATCCGACAGGCTGCGATAGTCCGCCAGATAAAGCATGATCTCAACCCACAGCACCATCAGCTCTTTCTTGTCATCGCTATAGACATAGTGTGGTTCAAACGTGAACGGTGAACCATCGCCTGCTTGCATGTGCTTATCTCGCCTTCGCGTTGGCTTATAGTAGGCAAGAAGTTTTAGCGGACATGTTTTGCAGGACAGGCGTTGTTCAATGACTTCATCAAATTTTCCTGCCTGCGTCATTTTCTGAATCACGAGCGGCGGCATATCGCTGTCACAGCGATAGATACAATCGCTAAGCTGACCTGATGTCACACAATAGCGCCCAATACCAAAAAGCATTTGTACGGCTTCCGGTTCGCCTTCCATCGCTGTTTCAAGTTCGGGATCATGGGGCACATCAACATTGATTAGAAAGATGCGCAAGGCTTGATACAGGCTATGGAGTATCGGTTCATGCTCTTCTAGGATTTCAGAGAAATCTACTCCAAAACCACTTCCAGTAATCACCGCGCGCAGCTTTCTATATATCTTGATCCCGCTGGCCTCTGAAATGCCAACCTCTTTGGCTGCCAGCGAGGCTTTAATGCCCCGCAGAAACATATGAACCATATAGATCGTGTCGGCAGCAGAAATTCTCGCATTCCTAAAATACGGGTTCTTAAGTGAATATTGTCTTGGCATAAATCGTTTTTATCCAATGAAAGACCTAAAACGGGGTAACGAAGTTCAGTAAGCCGGAAAAGCTAATTCAGTAAGCTATACAGAGCCCCGCGCGCGCCATTGACATAGCGTAGCATCAAAACATCCCACCATATAAATCCTCTCTTGTTTTTTTAAAAGGCAAGAACCGCCCGAATTTTGGGCACAACAAAAGAGGATGTATTTATGAGCATTATCAATTTCCCCATAGAAACTTTGGAAGAGCGCGCCGATGCGTTTTTCGATGACGGCGTGCCTGCGCGCATGCCGCCCCTTGATTGCTGGATAAAATGCGAAGACCCGCGTTGTTTCCAGCATGGCTGTATGAAAGCTACGCCTAAACCCCACAAGGGAGGGCATCGCCATGTTTGATAAACCTTCTCCTTTTGATGGTATGCGTCCACCAAGCTTTGGTTCATTGGCCGCGATGGGCTTTTGTCTTCTTCTTGAGAGCGCAATGTTCGTCATGTTCTATGCGGTCTATACCGAAACCATCGGCCTCATGAGCGATACCTATCTCTCAGAGTTGCCCGTTGTAGGTGCGCTGTTCGCATATATCGATCCCGATGCGAATGCCAGTCACATCATTTCATTGTTGCTGGCAACGTTTTCAGTAGCAACGCCGCTATTCCTCTGGTCAGAAATCTTCCGCCAGAAAATACTCGATGACCCGCAAGAATGGTTCTCGCATCCCTCAAATCAAATCATAGCGAGTTTCGGTGGATTGATCTTGTTTCTGGTGCTCGGGCTAGAGGTCGTGAATCTCTACACCCTCGTCGCCCGTGAAACGATGCCCTCCGGCTTCGGCGTGTCAACAGACGATAGCGGTTTGATGGCATATCTCGCTCAGAACAAAGGCATGGCCATTGGCATAAGCGCAGTTGTCGCCGTGATCAATATCGTCCTCGCGCTTTTTACCACCCGCTCCATGCGCAGCCTTAAATCAACCGAGGAGTAAACCCATGAAAATCTCAGCACTTATCATAGTGATCTTTGCGCTTGTTGGCTGCGGTGAACAAACACCGCCCATGCCAGCGCACAAAACCGAAGCCATTTTTGTTTTAATCGAAAACGGCGGCACTATAGCCGAAGACGATCAGGGCGAGGCGCTCAATACTGCCCTGAATCTATTTCAGCAACTCACAACGCTTGGCCGCCGCCGCGCCACCAAAAATGTAGCAATCCACATTGTCTTAAGTGCATCTCCCAACCGCATTGCATGGTCAGGCACACCCGATCAGCTTTTGGCGCAAGCGGAAGATGTGAAGAATTTGATCGTCTTTAAGCGATCATTTTCTGATCTGGTGATGGCCTTCGAGCAAATCGAAACCACCGTTAATCTCACCCAGCCCGATGCCATTCGCCTGTATTGGATCGGGACAACCATTCATGTTCCGTTTCAGACGGCCAGCGAGCCAATCGTGGTTGAAGTCCCGCAAGACGTGCCAAGCAATCTTGCGCTCTCCCGATTATCCAGCCGCTTGAGCGTGCTCAAAATCATGCGCGTGCATCCTGATCAAGATCAAATCCTGCAAGCCTATCTCGCCTCGTTGGGGATTTTGGAACGCGCCCGAAAAGGCGAACTGGACTTTTCTCTTCTTGGCGAGGCGCAAACCAAATCACGTCTTAAGACACTTTTATAAGGAGGCTGACATGAGATTTTTGAAGATAATCGTTGATACCGCGCTCTTGGCTGCATTGTGCCTGCCATTGTCGGTACAAGCGCAGGAGGCAACAATCAGCATCAACGCGCGCAGCGATCAAACGCAGCCCGTAATCATCGTGCAATCCAAATACGATTTTGAGCAAAGTATTTCCCTCAAGATGAAAACCGATCCCGCCCTCAGCGCTTCGGATGTTTTGATCAGGGCGATTTCCAAGGTCGGAATGGTCGATGCGCACGGTATCAACATCACATCAGGCTTTGATGTTGATGCCGTAAATAATCTTGTTGTGGCCTTTAGCGGCGGCACGTCCGAGATCATAAGAACGCTTCAATTGCCAAATGGCTTTCAAATCATTGGTAGTTTCAAAGACCGGAATGGCAATTTTGTCGCCCCGCCAATTGGCAGCTTGGCGGTCTATAACACCAGTGGCGAAAAACTCTGCTTTGAGTATGAAACCGCCGCGCAAGCCAAGCCTAAAATGGTTTTTATGCTTCTCGTGGATCGCTCTGGCTCCATGTTTGACGTTATGGATGATGTCAAAGCCAGCGCGAAAGCCTTCCTCAAATCCCTGCCCGCTGCGGCCATGTGCGCGGTGTCGAGCTTTAGTGATGGCTTCACCTATCACAACGAACGCTACGAGAACTGCAATAGCGGCGCATTTAAAATTGATGATCTGGTCGCAGATGGTGGCACTCAGCTTTATACGCCCCTACTGCGCGCCTATCAGAGTCTGACGCAAGAGTATTTCAAGGGCTATCAAAAGGCCGTCATCATCATTACCGATGGTCAAATCCCGCCAAATCCAATCCTCCGTGATCAAGCTCTTGCCGCCAAACAAGATGTATTGAGCTTCGTCTATTTTTTAGGCGAGAAGGAAGAAGCGCAACTGAGTTCTCTTGCCGATGTGTTCCTGCAAAGCACGTCGGATATCAAAAATCATCTCAATCAGTATTTTGACGCTTTAAGCACTGCCTACAAAACCCAGACCGTCTTAAATGTGCGCCAATGCCAAGGGGGCGTGTATGCAAACCCCTAACCATCCAGCGCGCATCTATAGCCGTGATACTCATGTCCATGGATCATCGCAGTGGGCAAGTCGAGCGCACTTAAAGTCTCGGCATTACGGCGAGACGGGGCGCATATTCCTGGGCTATGGCCTGCCCGAACAGAGTAAGGCCAAAGCCTACCAAATTAGAAGTTCGAGCAAGATGCATCATCTGGTCGTTGGCTCAACGCGTAGTGGCAAGGGGATCAGTTCCGCCGTTCCCACATGCCTTGAGCATGATGGGGCGCTGGTCGTCCTCGATGTTAAGGACGGCGAGAACGCCAGCGTATGTGCGCGCTATCGCCGCGATGTGTTGGGGCGTAGCGTCGCACTGATTGATCCTGAACATATCGTCGCCCCTACGCTTGGTATGCAGAATTTTGCATTTAACCCTGTCGGTGATCTTAATCCTGAAAGCGATGATTTTTTTGATCAGGCTTTTTTAATTGCTGATGCGCTGGTGATGGACAACGCCAAAGACCCGTTCTGGTCAGATGAAGCCAAAGCCCTGATTACGGGCTTTTGTATGTACGCACGAACAGCCGCGAAACCCCTCCTACCTGTTCCTGACAAGGGGCGCACATTGGGGCAAGTGCGCGCCATGCTCAACCTTCCGCCAAGTGCCTTTAGCCATTTGATTGCCGGAGAATTTGAGACCGATGAGGACGGCAATACCACCTTGATTACTTTAGGCATGGCGCAAAGCCGTAATGAGCATGTGCGCGCTGCTGCGGCGCGCATTATGAATAAGGCCAGCAAAGAACGCGCAAGCGTAATCTCAACAGCGCAATCCAATACGCATTTTTTGGAAAGCCCGAAAATCCAGCACATCTTATCAAAATCAGAGTTCAGCCCTTCGATTTTAGAAGATGGCAATACGGACGTGTTCATCATTATGAGCACCGCAAAAATAGCCATGAATAATCGGCTCTTACGTTTGTTTGTGAACTGGACAATCAGCGCCATATCGCGCTTTAAAAAGAAAGCTGAGCCACCTATTTTATTCTTGCTCGAAGAAATGGGAACGGCGCTAGGTCGCCTGTCCATGGTCGAGACGGCCTTTGGCCTCATGGCAGGTTACGGCATGATCCTTAAAGGGTTCTTACAAGACTTTAATCAGCTCAAGTCTTTGTATAGGGACAACTGGGAAACCATCATCGCCAATTGCGGTGTAATCCAATGCTGCGGCGTAAATGATGTCTTTACCTGCGAATATCTATCAAAGCTCTGCGGTACAACCACGATTGAGTTTATCAGTGAAGCCAGCGCGCAGCATCGCGCTAGCCTCATAAGCGATCCAAATTACTACTCGCGCGATGATCAGCTTATTTCTCGCCCCCTGATCACACCATCAGAAATCCGGGTCATGCACCCGAGCGACCAATTGCTGATCTTGGCCAATGCACATCCGGTTACGGCCTTCAAAACCGCTTACTTCTTAGATCGTCGCTACCGCGATAAACGCGGTGATCCTTTGTTCGATCTTCATCCCGATTATGCCGATAAGCCATTGCCACGCGCGATAGATTTTACGGCGGCCAATCTGGATATCAGCGCAATCCTCGATCCTGTTTTTAACGGCGCATAAGGAGGCACATATGATCTTAAAATATTGGCTCTTCATGATTTTGGTTGGCTGTTCTGCTTACGGCGCTATGCGCGATCTATCCGGTGCGCACCTGCTTTATGACAGTAATCACTGGCAGTATTACTTTTATTGGAGCGCGCCGTTCATCCTCGCTTTCCTTAGCGCAAGGGGCTGGCGCACCAGCCGCATGTGGCGGCGCATGATGGATCACAGATATCCGCCCCTCACACTTAGTCGCGGCCAGCCTCAACGACAAAAAACAGCGCCGCGCCCAAGCATTTTGGAACGCGCGTGCGCAGCATTAAGCGTTCTGGCGCTCGCAGCAATATTAAAAATATTTGCAGTGAATAATATTGCATGGTGGATCGGCGCGCTGATTGGCTCATGGGCATGTTTACGTATGCTGCTCATGGCGGTGCGCCGCCCATGAGTAAAGCAGATTGTAAATTCTCTTACCTTATAAAAAACGCAGAACTCTGCAGGTTTGCCGGTGGGTATTTACGATTTGTTAAGACTTTATGCACTACTATAAAAGGTAAGGGAGCCCGCGTGAATACGATCACGAACGGTGCTCCTTTTTTATTGCGCGATGTTTGCTGCGCCCGTGTTTCCACCCATAAACGCGAAGGGCTGCAAGGCAACGGCTCCCTCGTTACCGCGCATGACGACTATGGCAGCGATGGGCATATATGCGCCTTCGCTGCTCTTTTTATGGGGGGCGTGTGATGAACACATTTCCCTCCAATAAGGACAAGAAGAGTTACGCATTAGATTTGAAGACTCCTATAGATCGGAGTCATAATCGGGATAGCAACGATGAGCGCATAAAAGCTCTCGTTAGATTTCTGGCCAGACGCGCGGCGGCGGAAGATTACCGCATGATCCAAGACGCATCGGCCTCTCCCGAGACAAAAGATGGTGGTCATTGATATGAAACAACGCACCTGTATATATGCACGTTATTCCAGCGACCTTCAAAGCGATGCGTCGATTGAAGATCAAATCCGCCTGTGCAGCGAAAAAGCCAACGCCGAGGGCTGGAAGATCATCAACTGTTATACCGATGCCGGTATCTCCGGTGCCTCTCTCATGAGGCCGGGTATCCAGTCACTTCTAAGTGCAGCCATGAACGGCGCGTTTGATATTCTGATTGCGGAAGCCTTGGATAGGCTTTCAAGAGATCAGGAAGATATTGCAGGCATCTTCAAGCGCATGGAGTTCGCTGGCATTAAAATCATCACCCTGTCCGAAGGTGAAATCTCTTCCTTGCATATCGGCCTCAAAGGCACGATGAATGCCATGTTCTTAAAAGACCTTGCCGATAAGACCCGTCGCGGCCTTCGCGGGCGCGTCGAAAAAGGCAAATCTGGCGGCGGCATTGCCTATGGCTACAAAGTTGTGAAGCAATTCGATGCGCATGGCGAGGCCGTGCGCGGTGATCGTGAAATTCAAGAAGATCAGGCTGTGATCGTGCGCCGCATATTCCAAGAATATGGACGGGAGAATAAATCCCCAAAAGCCATCGCCGCGCAGCTCAACAAGGACGGCATCCCCTGTCCATCAGGAAGTGCATGGGGACAATCCACCATCAATGGCAACCGCAAGCGCGGCACCGGTATCTTGAATAATCCTCTTTATATTGGTGAATTGATCTGGAACCGCTTGCGTATGATCAAAGACCCGAGCACGGGCAAGCGCCTCTCACGTCAAAACCCAGAATCCGAATGGATACGAAAAGCTTTACCAGAACTGCGCATTCTGCCCGATGACCTCTGGGAGGCTGTCAAAGACAGACAAAAAGCATTGGATAAGGCCAAGCCTGCCCTCTGGCAGACCAACCGCCCCCAATATTTGCTCTCTGGCCTCACCAAATGCGGCGTATGCGGCGGCGGCTACTCAAAGATCAACAGCTCCCACTACGGCTGCTCGGCCTCCAAGAACAAGGGAGAGGCCGTCTGCGCCAACCGTAAGACCATCAAACGGGAAATACTCGAAGAGTATGTCTTAAGCGCTCTCAAGACGCGGCTCATGCAAAGCGAACTGGTTGAGATATTCTGCGCGGAATATACCAAGCATCTGAATATGCTTAGCAGTCAGAAGAATGCTGCGCAGAGGCGTCTTCGCGCCGAGCTGGACATAGTGGAGAAAGAACGCGAAAACCTGATTCAGGCGATTAAGGACGGGATTGCCGCCTCAATGGTCAAGGATGATCTGGAACGCGTCAGCGCGCGCCGTGAAGAGGTTAAGGCGCGGCTGGACGCGCAACCCGCAGCGAAGCCCCTGCTTCACCCTGCAATGGCTGCGCGCTTTCAGCGCAGCGTTATGGACTTGGCAGGCGTTCTCAATCAGGAGGATGGGCGCGCAGAAGCCTCAGAGCATTTGAGGGGATTGGTCGATAAAGTCGTGCTGACGCCGAAGGATGGCGAGGATGGCTTGACGATTGATCTATACGGCGATCTCGCCGGAATCTTGAATATGGCCACAGGAGCCAAAGATATGAAAAATAAGACCATCATTGAAAGACTTGAGCTATCAGCGGTAAACGATAATAGTCCTCAAGCCCTACAAGATAGAATTGGTAGCGGGGGCTGGTTGCCAACGCTATCTAAACTACTGATTAACGCACTTGATATAACCGCAAAGCCACCGCCATTACCCCTATCTCCAAGCGCGTTACTATCAAAAAGCCCAATAGATGAGGGAGTTCACGCTTCAATGGGCGCGGATTATACCCGCATTTCCGCCGCTCCCACAAGGGGAGGCCGGTAAAATGACTAAAAATAAAAACAGGTCAGACCACTATCCACCGCCGTTCTCTATGCGCTTTACCAAGGAGGAACGTAAATCTCTGGAACTCGCCGCTGCTGGCCGCCCACTGGCCGCCTATATAAGGTGGCTGATCTTCAAGGAAGATATGCCAGAAATGCCAAAAAAGCGCACGCGCGGCGAAACGGCAAGCCAAGATCACAAGCAACTCGCCAAGCTGCTTGGCGCTCTGGGTAAATCTCGCATTGCCAGTAATATCAACCAGCTTGCCAAGGCTGCCAATTCCGGCTCCCTGCCGATATCCAAGGAAATCATCAATGCCTTGAATGAATCCGTGTCTGCGATTAAGTGGATGAGAGAAACCCTTATAAAAGGCATGGGTATCAAACCTCAAAACCTAGACGAGGATGATGGCAATGATCCTCAAAGGTAATCAGCGCGGCGGCGGACGCCAGATGGCACTTCATCTTCTTAATGCAGAGGCGAATGAGCATGTGAATGTTCATGAGGTGCGCGGCTTCATGGCGGGCGATGTTCTGGGCGCGCTCAATGAAGCCCATGCCCTATCCAAAGGCACGCAGTGCAGGCAGTTCATGTATTCCCTAAGCCTGAACCCGCCGCTTGATGAAAGCGTATCCATAGAGACCTTTGAGAAGACCTTGGATCGGATAGAAAAGAAGCTTGGCCTTGAAGACCAGCCACGCGTTGTTGTCTTCCATGAAAAGGAAGGCCGCCGCCATGCCCACGCGGTATGGAGCCGCATTGATACCGAGCAGATGAAAGCCATCAATATTGCCTTCCCCAAACGTAAACTCAATGACATATCAAAGTCCTTGTATCTCGAACATGGATGGAGGCTCCCCGAAGGCTTCAAAGACAAGGACAAAAAGAACCCGCTCAATTACACAAGGAGCGAATGGCAGCAAGCGGCGCGCACCGGGCGCAGGCCAGACGATATCAAACGCGAGCTTCAAGAATGCTGGTCTGGTTCTGATAGCAAAAAGGGCTTTGAGAGTGCTTTACGCGAAAGCGGCTATGTCTTAGCGCGAGGTGATCGGCGCGGTTATGTTTGCATTGATCTTCATGGTGAGGTTTATTCCCTATCCAAACAACTCAGCCAAAAAGCCAGCACATTAAAAGCGCGTCTTGGTGCAACTGAAAACCTATCTTCTGTTGACCAAGCCAAGGACAAAATCAGCACCCAGCTCTCGGGTCTGTTCACACGTTATAGTGATGAGTTGAAAGCGCAGCATAAGAAAGACATGAAGCCCCTGCTTCGTGATAAGCAAGAAACAACCGCGCAGCACCGTCATGTTCGCGCGCAACTGGACGCCAAACAAAAAGAACGATGGAGCGCGGAAGAGCAAAAGCGCATCGCCCGCATCCGTAAAGGCTTCAAAGGGTTTTTAGATAAGCTGAATGGGCGATACTGGAAAACCCGCAAAATCAACGAGCATGAAACCTATCGGGCCAATGTGCGTGATCAAAAAGAGCAAGAAGAGCTTATCAATAAGCAGCTTATCGAGCGTCAGAATTTACAGGTTCAAATCAGTCTGATGCGCACAAAACAAGAGATTGAGCGCGCAGAACTGATCCGTGATCTTTCGCATGTGAAAGACTACGAGCAAAAGAAACACCGCGTCGCCGTGCGCAGCAAGTCACACACGAAAGATAAATCACGGGGCAATGAACTTGAAATTGATGATCTGGATATTGATTTTGATCCAGAAATTTAAACAACTGATGCGGAGAATAAATCAGGCAAGCACAGCAATCATGATGCGGCTATGGAACGATAAACTAAACCCCGCGTCCTTGAACGCGGGGCTTTCTTGGACTAGTAAGTTGGGGAACTACTAAGCCGCAATTAGATTACCGGAGGTTTCAAGCGCGGCCTCGTCGGTAAGGCCGGTTTCATTGTAAATATAAGCCACCTGAACGAAGTTATCTGCACCGCCATTAGCATCAACATTCAGATATGAATTGCCACCGCTTTCCGTGATTTGAACAAAATCTGTTATCGCATCTGTGATCGGGTCATAGCCTTCTAACAAATCAGAAATGTCCAGTTTATCGCCAGCGGACAAATCAAAGTCCTGAATATTATCGCTGTTGGTAAAAGCAGACACAGCTTCGAAAATAAAGGTATCCGCTCCCCCTTGACCATAGAGCATATCAACACCTGCGCCGCCATAAAGCGCATCGTCCCCATCGCCGCCATAGAGATAATCAGAACCGCCTTCTCCGCGCAGTGTGTCAGCAGCATGCAAACCGTACATGTAATCAGTACCTGAAGTACCTGTGAAGGTTAGATTGTTGACGATATCAATCTCAGTTGTATCGTCGAGAACGATCTTCTCGATTTGATTTTGGTCATAGGAACTGCTTGCATAATAATCTGATGCAAATTGATTGTTCAATGTAATCGTTTCCGAGCCAATATGAACTTTTAAATTATAGCCATAGAGATTTTCAAATCGTATCTCAGAGGCAGTGACATCATGCAATATTAATTGATCTGAGCCACCATTTTCGGTCAGCGTGTCATTCCCATCGCCAACAGCCCAGACATAACTGTCATCGCCAGAATAACCCGTTAAATTATCATTGCCTTCTTCACCAACCAGTGTTGACCCAGCTTTTAAGCTATAAAGATAATCAACGCCACTGGTTCCATTAAATGTAAGGCCACCTAACAAACTGATCTCAGTTGTATCATCGAGAACGATCTTCTCAATTTGATTTTGATCGTAGGAACTGCTTGCATAATAATCTGATGCAAATTGGTTGTTCAGCGTAATCACTTCCGAGCCAATATGAACTTTTAAATTATAGCCATAGAGATTTTCAAATCGTATCTCAGAGGCAGTGACATCATGCAATATTAATTGATCTGAGCCACCATTTTCGGTCAGCGTGTCATTCCCATCGCCAACAGCCCAGACATAACTGTCATCGCCAGAATAACCCGTTAAATTATCATTGCCTTCTTCACCAACCAGTGTTGACCCAGCTTTTAAGCTATAAAGATAATCAGTACCTGAAGTCCCGACAAAGGTCAGATTATTGACGAGATCAATCTCGGTTGCATCGTCGAGAACGATCTTCTCAATTTGATTTTGATCATAGGAACTGCTGGCATAATAATCTGATGCAAATTGGTTGTTCAACGTAATCGTTTCCGAGCCAATATGAACATTTAGATTATAGCCATAGAGATTTTCAAATCGTATTTCAGTGGCAAGAACGCTATGTAATATCAATTGATCCGAACCACCGCTCTCAGTCAGAGTGTCATTCCCATCGCCTACAGCCCAGACATAGCTATCATTTCCAAGATAACCGTAAATCTGATCATTAGAAGCAAAGCCAGTAATAACATCATCAGATACGCCACTTTGATCACCATATAAATAATCAACCGCAGCCGTACCGTTTATGGCATTGCTACCGGAAATCACTTCATTAAGCGCAATACTGACAGTTCCCGTATCGCTACCGCTGCGATCATCTTGCAAAGTGTAGTTGAAGCTATCTGACCCGAAATATTCGCTGTCCGGTGTGTATGTGAAACTGCCGTTAGAAGAAACGGTTACCGAACCATGTGATGTTGAATATGTTCCAGAAACAACACTTAACGGATCACCATCTGGGTCACTGTCTACGCCATTACCATTATTTGAGAGTAGATTGCCGGTAATGTTGATATCTTGATCTCCGCTAAAGACATCATCTTGCGCAACCGGAGCAACATTCGGTGGGCGGACTGTAAGATTTACAGTTGCTGTATCACTACCAGTAAAGCCATCTTCAAGAGTGTAGGTAAAGCTGTCGGAGCCGTTATAAGACGAGCTTGGTGTGTATGTGAAATCACCATTTGAGGTGATCGTGACGGAACCGTTGGTCGTCGAATATGTTCCCGCAACAACGCTTAGCGTGTTGTTTTCGGCATCGCTATCCGCGCCATTGCCGTTATCAACTAACAAATTTCCGGTGATGTTTGTGTCCTGATCGCCAATGAAAGCATCATCCTTCGCATCAGGATCAGTGTTTAGATATACTTGTAGATCAACAACTGAATTATCAGCAAAACGAAGTTCTTCGACGCCATAAATTGATGCGCCTGCATAGGCATAGTAATTGGATACCTGTATGGTGCTACCATCCGAAATTTCGATCAAAAGATTGTTACCACTTTGTGTAAAAGCTAGATCACCCAGTGTAATCCCTGCTCCAAATTCGATTGAATCAGAACCTGCCGTTTCGGAGATAATGTCATTACCATCCCCGAGTGCATACACATAAGTATCATCCCCCGTTCCACCGCTAAGAGTATCGTTCCCCAGACCTCCAATTAGGATGTCATCCATCGTTAGTCCATTGATACTTTCACTATTATCAGTACCAGAGAAAGTCAGATTGTTTAGAAGATCGAGCTGCGTACCATCATCCAGTAACAAGTTTTCTACTTGATAGAGATCATAGTAGTTGTTGCCAGAGAAATCGGTATAAAACTGATTATTGATCGTGATAAATTCGCCACCAATATGTACTTTCAGATTGTAGCCCCATTGTGCTTCTAGGCGAATATCACTGAGGATGACATTGTGTAACACAAGTTGATCAACACCATCAACTTCGACAATTGTATCGTTACCATCGCCTACAGACCAAACGTAACGGTCGTTCCCCTCTTTGCCATAAAGAGCATCATCACCCAGTCCTCCAACAAGAGTGTCATCAAGCGCGATGCCATTGACACTATCGGCACTGTCAGTTCCTGTGAATGTTATATTGTTAGTAAGATCAATTCTCGTTCCATCTTCAAGCACTAACTCCTCGACCTTAAAAAAGTCATGTGCAGTATTGTTTTGTTCGGAATAGAACTGATTAGTGATCAAGATAGATTCCGCGCCGATGTTCACTCTTAAATCATTAGACTGGTAAACCTCCAAACGGACATCCTCTTCGGTTATACCCCCCGTTAGCCATAGAGCATCATTTGCGCCGTCTGTTTCAGTTATTTGATCATTCCCATCGCCAACAGACCATATATAGGCATCGTTTCTATCAGAGCCATACATAGTTTCATCAACAAGAGGATCATTAAAACTGATGTAGTCAACATCTTCTGAACCTATAATTTCTCCGTTTATATAATTATAGGAAGCATCTTGACCATAGAACGAAGAGCCACCAGTCTGTGACGATATAGCGGACAAAGAATCAACAACAATAGAGTTAAAAATCAACTCTAACGCATCCGCCGAATCATAATTAGGATTACTACGGCCTTCTTGTTCAAATTTATCGCCGATGTAATCCTCCAAAAATTCCAACTTTCTCGCATCAATATATGAAATACCATCAATGTGTGGCCTGCTATCAGGATCAATACTCTCCACCCCGGCCCAACGATAAAGTATATTCTCAACTTTACCCTGCAAGCCGTAGCTAGACACCATCATCTGATTAACATCAACAGACACTAGATCCTGCACCATCAATAAAAGTGTTTCATCCAGACTCATAGATATAAATAAATCCGGGATATCGCCAAAGCCCCTTAACGTTGGTAAATCTAATACGCGAGCATCAAACGTATAATCACCGTTATACACCGAATTCATATTGTCATATTGGAGATGCGCATTGGCGATTATTTGTTGCTGTCCATTAATTGTAAAAGTGCTTTCATGCGTTATGGTGTTGTCCGCAATTTCGTAATCTACAAGTGTCGCATTCAAATTAATGCTCGTTATACCAAGATCAGTTAGAGACGAGAGTTCACTGGCATCGCTATAGCCGTCATAGTTTGCATCAACCCAGACAATTAGGTCACTGAACTGCGCGTCGTTAACATCAATGACGCCGTCAACATTACTATCATAAGCAGATAACACTGAGAAACCATCGTTTGTTTCAGTACCAAACAATTCGCTATGGTCGTTTATGATGCCGTCTCCATTTAAATCAATGGCGAGTAGACCATCATTGCCAGCTACCCAAGCCGAGGCTTCTGCAAAACCATCATTGTCTATATCCCAATATACTGAACCATTACCATCAATGGCAGCCAAGTCTATTCCGTTACCGTCAAGATCAAGAACAAGTGGGTCGGAAAGCGCCTTTGTGACATTATAATCATTCACAACACCAAGCTTAGATATTCTAATAGAATCTGGGTTCGCTGTATTAACAGTTTCTATTTGAATTGGGGCTGGTGATATAGGTGGAACATATTCAGGCGTTATTTCTGGCAGACTAATTTTGCCATTTTCATCCAACGGAAATTCCTCCGGGAACTCTTCATTTAATTCTCTGAAAAAATCATCTTTCGTTTTCTCGGGATCACCCAAATTCCCAGGAATTGTCATCGAAACTTCCCATGCAGTTTCGAGAAACGTTGGTAAATCAGCGGGGAAAAGCCCACCGCTTCCGAGCAAGTCCAGTAAGATAGCAGTAGTAAGTAAATTTTTTATTTCATCAGGGTATTTATCATTAGCGTTGATTTTATTTATATCATCAACAGCATGTAATATATTTAGAGCCCCACGCATACCCTTTGCTGAGCCAAAATCCCTCAAAGTATCGGCGACGAGATTAAGCACCTCCCCAAGTAAAAACTCGTTGGCATCAAATCCTTCACTCATTATATTTCTCCACACTGTTTAGGTTTTGTTTTAAATCGAGTAATAAAATTGTTTTGTTGATTAGAATTTCAGCATCTTGTTTGTCTGTGTCCGTCATTTCCGAAACTAAGCTACTTTTAAGTTTTGTTGCACTTTTTTGAAATGAAGGCGGTAGATCGTTGCTGCGAATGGCCAAATCCACCCAAACGTATGCCTTAACTACGCTTCGTTTTGCCCCTTGTCCCTTATCGTACAAATATGCCAAATGAAATTGAGCAATAGAATAACCTTGAAGAGCTGATTTTCTATACCATTCCACAGCTTGTTTAGCATCAATCCCTCCTTGATACTTGCCTGACAAATAGAATCCTCCCACCGCATGTGATGCATTGGGGTTTCCAGAAAACGCCGCAAGAGAGCAACTTTTGAAATCGTACTGGATTATGAAATGTTCCACATTATTGCTGCATTTTTTTACATAAAATTCTATAATCTTACGAGATTCAGAGCTTCCATTCTTCGCAGAAAGATAAAAATATTCCCCAGCTTTCAAATAGTCCTCAGATATTCCATCTATACCATCCAAATATATATATCCAATAAAACGCTGAGCCTCAGCATAGTCTTGGCTGGCTGATTTTTTGTACCATTCAAGCGCCTTTACCCTGTCTTTTTCTATATGGCCTTTACCTACATCGTAGAAATACCCAATTTGAAATTGTGCAGAGGCATCGCCTTGCTTAGCTGCCGTTAACCATGAGTAAAATGCCTTATCAAAGTTTTGTTCTGTTCCAAGACCATCATTGTACATCCAGCCCAAATTGCCAAAACAAGAGGTGTTAATCGTACTTTTATCTGTGCATGTTTTGAAGAGAGCGAACGCTTTTTCGTAATCCTGATCAACGCCTTCACCATTTCTATACATCGCCCCCAAGTTTGAATATGCGTAAAGGCTGCCCAGACTGATGGCTTTATTAAAAAGTGACACTGCCCTTCCATAATCTTGCTCAACACCTTCACCATTTCTGTACATTAGGGCGAGACTATTCGTCGCCTCCTCATGGCCGTTATCTGACGCCTTCTGAAACCAATAGCGCGCTTTTTTATAGTCTATTTCTAGCCCATTCCATCCGTTGTCGTAGTTTTCCGCCATTAGATACATGGCATCAACATCGCCATTCAAACTTTGCTTATGAAGACTAATCGTATATAGACTTTGGTAACCAAGAGTTGATACGTATAAGCCTTTCCAATCGACTATCAAATACGAAACTGGAATCGTAGCAATTAGCGCTACAAACAATAAATACAATAGTCTCTTCAGCCTTTTTATCATCGGCCACCAATTTTTGTGAGAATCATAAACATATTACCTATCAGTTAAAAAACGCGAGGAAAAACTTACCCACTGGATTAGCACAACGATTACATGCAAAATCAGCTAATACAGAGCAATGGAGTATTAAAATCATCCCTCATCGATCTCTTTTTCTGAAATGAGTTGAATGTAGTAGTCGCTTCTTTTTTGTAAAAAGGCACTATCCTTTTCTAAGCAACCATCCTTCGATGGGATGTACCCCTGATAAGTCATTCGATCAGGGGTCATCTGATAAACTTCTATTTGCTCAAGTCCTTCTTCGTTTTGGCCGTAATGAAAATACATGGCACTTTCATCATAGGCGTCCGTAATATAAGGGTCTGCATTGTTCAAAATAACTATTTCTTCACCACCCTTGCCGCTGAAGTTTCGTTTCCAAGACAAATTGTGATCATACCCACCAGATCGAGCGCATACTTTCGTCCATTCACCGTCGTGAATATCTGCCACCTTAACTATGTCGCCAACATTTTTAAGTTTCGACTTCACTTTTTCCATGAATCTGTAATCTTGATCCTGCAAACAAGAGCCACACCCTGTTGCCCAATCCCAAGTAAACACTCCTATTACAATTGAAAACAATGCGAGCAAAATAAAAGCCAAATATTTTAGATTGGTGAGCAATTTTAGAATCATAAAAATCCATTTCTTTCAAGAAACACAGAATCAATTAGCATACGAATCGAATGCAAACAATCGTAAATTGGAGTTACACCAACTACATAAACCAAACAAAACACCCCTTTGGGACTTTAACTTTTATCTAAAAGTTGAGATAATGTGCCCACAGCTTTGAATGCAGGAGTATGCAAACGAGAACGACCTAAATTTGTGGGGGGCAGCTAGCGCGAAAGCGTCGGAATCCCTAGTGTTATCAACTTTTAGATAGAAGTTGAGATGCGTGTTTACGTGCTTTAAAACCATCACCATGGACATGATTTATATGCTTCGGAAGGACAAGATTTGTCTGATGAACATCGCTTATCTGAGCTGCGACGCAAGATGCAAAAGCACAACCATCCGGCGAAAGGCTCGGCCATTAAGGTCGAACCCATACGGGACGTTTCTGCAATCATGGCGATAAAGATGCAGCTTAAAGATCAACCACGTAATGCATGCCTTTTTACGCTTGGCATTAACACGGCGTATCGCGCAGGCGAACTGTTATCACTGTGCATTTCCGATGTGGCAGATTTAGGAATTGGTGATGGTCTGGAAATCAAGCAGCACAAAAACAATAAGTATCGGCGTACAAGCCTGAACCGCACCGCATATCAGGCTATTCAGCTCTGGCTTGATGTGCATCCCAAGCCAGAACCGTCGGCATCTTTGTTTTTATCATTGAAGGGCGGCGCTCTGGGCGTATCGGCCACCAATCATTTGGTGAAACGCTGGTGTAAGGATGCGGGGTTACAGGGTAATTATGGCAGCCATACCCTGCGCAAAACATGGGGCTATCAGCAACGCATTATATTAGCTACGCCCATATCTTTGCTCATGCGTGCCTTTGGTCATTCAAGTGAAATGCAAACGCTGGAATATCTCTGTATCCAGCCAGAAGAGATTGGCGCGCTTTATATGGAGTTGGAGCTGTAAATGAACACAGCTTCAACGGAATCCTAATCTTTTGATTTACCCAACATTATAGGGATCATATCTATGAAACCAGCAACACGACGCTTGCGCCCGATGGCATATATTTGGGCGATGGCTCTCTTTTTATGCTCCGGCGCTGTCTATGCGCAGCAAAACAGCGCCGTGCAACGAGGCGAACCACTCTACGCGGACGGCACAATATCAATTTATGCCAACGTCGATAACTGGTGTTACAACCGCGACCATAAATCAGGCCGTGGAGCCGGACTCAATATCGTAATCCCCAGCAGCGTTGCGTATGGAGAGATTGAACAGTGGCTCAAAACGCAATATGGCGACTTCCCAAGTAAAGTATTGCTACCGCTTATACGCCAAGAAAGTTGTATGCCTCGTTTAATTACCGATTTTTACAAGCAAGGTAATTCAGAATATTCCGAGCGGGTGGTCTATGACGAAGTTAAAGAATATTCATGGATGAAGCCCGAATATAAAGCAACAATCCGCTCTCCCGGACGCTCATCCGAAGTACAGCTTGCCGAAGCACAAAAAGAGAGCGCAAAAACCACGATTTGGGGTGGTTCGTGCACGGGGCCGTTTTGTGAATTACAGGGCGGCGGTTATTTGAACGCCATCTATGCCAATGATGTTTCAGCAATACGCCGCATGGATACACAGGTGAATGACCACCTAAAAAACTATATGAATGAACAACTCTCTGAGCTTGGCCCGCTGCGTGATATGGTCATGGAGCGGCTCGGGCCGGGCGTCAAGATTTCACTGCTAACCATTCTTGCAGACACATATCTCTTTGACTATAAGAGCGGATATGCATTTTCGTGCCCTGATGATCTGATCCATAAACGCTACGAATGGACGAACGATGCCTATGAGCTTTACAACGGCTACGGCATATATATGGGACAAGGTGGCGGTGAAACCTATTCTGCTGATTATGTTCTGCGCCCTGAATTTGTGCCGCTATGCGATGAAATATGTGATCATCTTGGCGGCCAGTCCAGTCGTTGGGCGCTTAATAACCTAAACCATGAAGCTGCTCGTCTGACCCTTCAAGGGCTTGATGATATGCAAACGAAGTATAGTTGCTCCTCCCCTGAAATCCGGCAATTCGAGCGCAATATCATGTCCCTCACCCAAAGCTATTTGACCAACAAATCAAGCTGGCTAACAAATGACAATCGTGCGCAACAAAACCAAGATGATCCACCACAAGTCGCGCAGCCGACAACGCCTCCACCAGCAAACAGAGCAAGAAATCAGGTGGTGGATACCACGCCAACGCCGCCGCAACCTGCCAATGTAAGTGCCATCAGTGAAAGGTTTATGGCTGCCAATAAAAAACGCAGCGACGTTACGGTGACGCCAAGTGGTTTGCAATATCAAATACTCACAGAAGGACGCGGCGCGCCGCCGAAACTCGGCGATAGGGTAACGCTCTATTACAGCTCTGCGACCATGGACGGAAAAGCCTATGACACCACCTATAAAAGCGCGCCTTTTGTAACAAATGTTATTTATAACCCCGCTGGCGTCAAAGGATTCATAGAGGGGCTTTTACTGGTTAAGCCAGGCGGCAAGATCAAGCTCTTTATTCCACCCGATCTGGCCTTTGGTGATCGTACGTTTGGTTCACTTCCGGCGGGTTCTGCTCTAATTTATGAGATCGAATTGATCAGTATTAACAATGAATGAGCATGCGTTTTGGAAACAAAGCTGACACGCATGGCGCTTTTAAAGCACCATGCGGCATTATTGGCGTAGGAGAACGCTGCGGCTTAACCAAAGCGTGATCCGCTTCCGCCGTTTTGAGCGAAAGCTCTAGCGCTGCCGGAACCTCCGGCAGCGCTGATTTTTTAGTGTGCCCAGAATATATGCACTTCGTCATAAGTCGTTTCAATGGTGTAGATATCACCACTTAGCGCCATATCACGCCCCATGCGTTCATAATCGATGTAATACTGTAAATGCTCTGGAATCTCTGTTGTGCCGTCGGTCAGTTCCTCGGCGTAATCCGCAAGGGACTTATAGCAACCGGAATAACTCTCTTCCATGGCTTTGCGCGCATCGTCAAGACTGCCGCCAAACTGGTTTAGCAATTCCCCTGCAAGCTCTGGATATTCTTCTATAAAACAGGCAATTTCTTGTACTGATTGAATGCCTTCGTATTCACTTACACCGTAACCGCCAAAGCCTTCATAATCATGAATGGCGTACTCTTCCGCGTCTGGCTCTGGACTACTGCTAAGCATTTGATTGATTTGCTCTTGGATATCGTCAAGGTCTTGGGTCGCATCAATCCATTCCCCATGTAACTTACCGTTATTATAAGCCGCCAAACATGCCACATAAATTCTGATTTCTTCACACATAGTCTTGTTCCTCTTAATCGCTGTTGAAGTTCTTAGCGAAGCGTTTTGCCTCGCGCATGAACTTCTGGCGACTAGGCCGACTAGGCGGGGGTGAAAAAATCCAGAAAAATTGCGGAGGGTCTATCCAGCACATGCGCCAGATGGAAACCGTCATTATTCTTGATTTTGAGGGGATGCAATGCCCTTCATCTCTTCGGGGACACCAAGCGCCTGCAAGGTGTGAAAAAGACTTTTCTCTAACAAATAGACCGGCTCGATTTCGAGCCGCCATCACGTCAATCAGTCATCTCTACCACCTGAGACTAAGAGGCGCGCATCACGCCCTTTAATCAGCGGCGATAAAGACGCAAGTGATCATTAGACCTGCAAGCGTGAATCTCACGCTTCTCCAATATATTTCGACCAAGTGGGTGCAGCTCATGAGTCTTTGCGTCCCAACGGCCTAGATAAGGTCGTGAATAAACGCGGCCTCCGATAGCAGGAGGTAACAATGAGATTGATAACAAGATTTGAGATGGTAGCAAAAAACGAAAGTGAGCTGTATTCGCTACTAAGAGAAGCTTTTAACGAACTTGCCAGAAGTGAGCCTGATACTCATCAGCGAAGAAACGCTCTGGCATCCATCGAAAACATCCAGGCAGAGCTATGTGCTCACGCTCCCCAGATTTGAGCGCAAGTCCGCCAATTGCTGGCGACCTTAATAACGTTTAGAAGCAATACGCATCGGTCATAACCAGATCAAATAAAACTCTAAACATGCACTAAACTGCACCTTGCAATGAAAAAGGGTTTTCCCCTGGACCGATATAGGTAACATCTATATTTTGTCCATCAGCATTTACAACAACATAATAAATACCGCCATTTAGCAGATTTAGGCCGTCTTCTGATTGCCCGACGATATCACCATTAGCTGCTACTATGTTTGTCTGGCCATCATTGCTATTTATTAGCCTTAATACGGTGGATGGTGCAGGCGCAGCTTGTGGGAATCTCCAAGCTACTGGTATAACCGTACTTTCCTGACTCCATATCGTAGAGCCTGATGGACGATATTCTTCAATAAAACTCTTCCACATAGATGCTGTCTGTGGTGTTGGCCAAACACCTGACAACGTATTCTGTACAACCATTTCTGATCTTAGCCATACATTTAGAGTAAGTGAAGTCGTAAATGTCGCGGCACAATCATTTACAGCCTTGATTGCCGCTTGCCTTGAATTAAAACCTGCTTGCATAAGCATAGCGGCAGACCTATTTAGGCTTCCATTTTCAACAGCAGGAACAACCAATCCCGTTTCAAAGTCATCTATAGTCATCCCTTCAAAAATGTCATCATGATTAGCCTCCGCTCTGACCCGTACAGCTTCCATTCCCCACGGCAAGCGGTAAACAAGTCCGTCCTCGACAAACCGAAGCACATCTCCAATATCACCAACACTAATATTTACTATAGGCTCGCCTTTAAGCCAAAGAGCCAATATGTCTTTCCAGTTATCTGGAAAAGTGATTGGAGTAAAAGGTTCGATCTGAAAAATAAGATCGGCAAGTTGGGTGGTGGCAGAAATCGCCTCTTGTTCATTTCCTTCGTCAATATGCACATTTACTGCAATAAGTAAATTATTTGCATCAACCGCTATTGCATCTAGTTTCTGCCCAGTATCAAGTCCCACACCCGCAAGAAAATACCCTCTCCTTTGAGCTGATGTACTATTAATCCAGATGTGCTTAGCTCTTTGAGCTAGCGCTGTATTGAGTAGGCTCTGAATTCCCTCTTCTTCTCTTGCCAATCGTCTTTGCCAAAGTGATGAGGCCAATATCTCATCTAGCAATTCTGGTATTTCTGCTTCACCTACATCACTCTCACCTATAAGACTGAGTATTGCACCGTCTAGGCTTGACACATATTTTGACCATTTTCGTAACTGCCGAGCTTGTTCTTCATCATTTTCTCCTGCCACTTCATGAAAAATCCATCCGCTCGCGTTATTTGCAACATACTCAACGAGCTCAGCTAAAGGTGGGTTTCCCCGGTTTTTATGCATGCGGAGAACCAACGAATAAACTAGACGAAGAAGACCACTCTCCATGTTTCTTGTTTTTGTCTCATTTATCAATCCTTGCCATTGCCCTCGTCTCCAATCATGCCTATCAAATATTGGATAAATTACCAACCCCTGGATATCCACAAAGGCCCTACCGGCTCTTCCAATAACATTTTTAAATTCCGAAGATTTGATTACTTTGCGTTTCCCTGAATCAGAATCAAATCTATCCAAAGAATGGAAAAGAATAGCGGTGGCAGATAGATTTAAGCCTTGGGCTAATGTCGGTGACGATATCGTAAGTCTCAAAACACCATCCCGTAACAATTTTTCTATTTCTTTCCTGAACGGTGTTGGTAAAGAACCATGGTGTACTGCTACGCCAATATTCAGGCATTTAAGTATAGGATGCCCTTCACCTAGCCACTCCAAACCTAGTGTCTTAGCCAGCTCCAGTCTATCTTCTGGCACTGACAATACGGACGGCAATGCCCCTCTTTTGTTTAGATCAACAATAATTCTTGCAAGCGGCTCCACTGATGATTTTTGTGGGCAATAAATTAGTACTGTGTGATCATCGTCCATTAACCGCCATGCAGTTGCCAATGATAGTTCTTGGGCATTTTTCGGAAATGGTGTTGTTCTGACACCAGGATTTGGTAGCGACGGTATGGATGCCTCGATAAATCCAGGGACGAATGATTGTTCTTCACCCACCGTTATATCAAGTTTCCCTCTTTGACCACGCCATACAACTTCCCCAAACAATAAGTCAGTTGGTCTCCACTCGCTTTTTACCGCTTCTCCTTCTTCATCCTGCCTTAACCATTTAACGAAATCTTCAAGTTGATCTCCTTCCGGTAGAATCGCTGAAAGGCACACTATTCGGCGTAAATCTGCGTCTGGTCTCTTAAGTAAGCGCTGTATTTGCACTTCATATCTGATCTCGCGTTCATTCAAGCCGATCATATGACCCTCATCCAGAACAATTAGCCCAACGTCATCAATCAAAGACGGATCGTTACGCAGTGCAAAATCTAGTTTTTCTGGCGTGCCAACTACAATATCTTTGGTTCTAATCGCATCTTGCTCAAAATCACTTGTACCAATACTGCCATAGAGCGTTGAAACACTCTTACCCAACGGTGTAAATGTTTTTCGCAGCCCGACTTCAGTTTGTGCAGATAATGCTCGCAAAGGCGTTACAAAAAGAACTCTCTGTCCCGCTGCCAGACATCGTAGAATACAGAGCTCTGCAATACGCGTTTTGCCAGCGCTGGTAGGCAAAGACACCACCAAATTGTCCGATTGATCGATTGCCCTTTTAGCTCCCTCTATCTGAGAAGGCCAGAGGTCTATCTCTGATTTCTTCCTTGCGTAGAGAAGGGCAATAAAATACCAGCGCAATGCCTGCCAATCTGACCCATTGCCATCAGGAGGCTCTAAAGGCAGGATTTTATGGAAGCATGAAGACCATAGATCGCCTATAAGATGGATAGTGATACGATGTATCCACCATTGAGGAACCATGTTCAGGTCACTTGTACTGTCAAGGCCGATTTTTAGCGTTTCAATAGATTGAATTAGAAAGTTTTCTTCCCCTCGCTCCAAAGCCATCAAGAAAAGGGACAATGCGGAATAATAGTTATCGGTTAAGGCTGTATCTACTATTGAAAGTTCGATGGATTCATCGCTATAGTCATCAGGCAGAACGTCGCCACCTCCGACAGCATCAACCTGGTCAACTTTGTGATCTATATTATTTGCTAAATTTTCATCAGACCCAAGCTCGTTGAATTTCCATTCTAAGATATCCTCTTCTAATGAATCCAAATCACGTAGGATAACTTGGCATAAGCTCCTTTCAATAGAGCTGATATTCCCTTCATTGAGAGTGCCGCGAAGAAGGGAATACGCTTTTGCTGAATATTGGGCAAGGTGGTAGGCAGATGCAGCCAAAACATTGTGGAAACCATACGCAACATCATTATGATCGCCCTTGTGAATAACATCTTCAATAGAGTGTCCCGCCTTTGAAAAGGCTTCTCGATATATTTGAGGATTTCCACCCATTTCTCGAAGGCGTAGTCCCATACCAATGAGAGAATACCCATAAGACAAAAGGTCGTAACTAAGTTCTGGCGAAAAACCTGGAGCATTGGGCGGTAGCACTCCATCTTTCCATATCATAGATCGTGCCTGACCTCGATCGAGTAATCGTCCTCTAAATCCCGGTGATATAGCCTCAGTTATATCTGACTCAAGTTCTTCAATCGTCGAGGCCATTTTCTACCTCTTCAAAAACGTCCGCAATAAATTTTTGATGCAATTTGATCCTTAGACCAACTGAATGTTGCCTGATATCACCATCATAGGCTGCCAATATTTCCTTTTGTAAATTATTGGGATTACTTCCTGTAAATGTGAAAAGCATGTGCTCCATTTGTTGCTTTGCGATACCATCTTTAAGTTGTGCATCATCTATTAGATCGGCAAGCTTGGTATTACCGCTTTCCCTTATTCGATCCGCAACAAATGCTAGTGCATGAGGGGCGGGCCTTCCGTCATCAGCATCGAGAGCTTCCCGTGCTTCGACTAAAACCTGCCTTCCTAAAGATGCCCTACTCTTTGCTTCAGTTTTAATAAAGCGGGGTTTATGATTATTTTCTGGTGATAGAATTCCAATAACATCATCACCTCGCATAGCCATTTCCCTATGATCATGCCAACGTAGTTTCCTTATCGGAACGCTAAATTGTGTTTTTGACTCAATATATTCTGTCGCCAATATTTCGCCCAAGTCACCAGAACGAAGCGTTTTTGTTAGTGGTAGTTTTGTGCGTAATTTTTGGGCAGCCGCAGGTTTCCCTAGCCTCTCCAATGTATGAGCAACTGACTCTGGGTCAATGTAGTGATTTGGAACTACTGCCGCTACATCTTCGACGACAGGTTCGTGGTCTTCATCCAGTAGATTTACAGCATTATAGTTATGACCGTTCACGGCTTCCGTTGAAATATCGAACCAGTCATCAAAAATACTCATCAGAGTCCGCCCTAACTTCTACATAAAAAATCTATAATCATATACTTCATTCACAATATTCGGTGTTTGCTTGACCACATTGGCAAATACTTGTGAATAAACAAGTGTTACTGGCAGCGTCTTGTAAAGTGTATTGTTATTCCAATCGACTTTTGTCAACGTCAGAATACTCGAACAGGTATCGTGCCAACCACCTTGCCCTGAAAAACGTCGCAACAGAATGGGACTGGGAATTGGTTTAAGTGGGGCTTCCTTAAAAACAGGCTGGTTTTCACGTTGCTGATTAATCCCCATGACACTTCCTTGCGTCCACAATAAACACTCCGTACCTGTTAACGGCTGATATAAACCTCGTACTACTGGGTAACTTGCTGGCGCTGATCTTTGTCCTTGATTTCGAGCGGCATCCACCTTTAGGCCATACCAATTCGGATTCTTTACTATTTGTATAAGTTCTATCTCTGTCTTTCTGCCAAAAGCATCAAATGCGCCTTGAACTTCATCTTCTGTAAAATGAGTTGCCTTGTGTACAAATATTTTCCTTGGCATTCTTCCATTATGGCCATTCTGATAAATATGTAGGCTCTTAGAAAGAACAGACTGCATCTCTTGATAGCTTAGATAGGGATTACCTTTTCGGTCTGTCTCGAATTCACGTGTGTCATAGGCAATAAACTCGAACCCGGTGCCATCCGGGTCAAAAACCTGACTACAGCAAGTGGTATATTCGTTTCCCTCTTCATGCTTTTTTATTGCATAGCTAAGTCCAATGTAAGCCTCATCCTTATCCCAGTCAGCAAGCTTCCACGGGATTCCTCCTGCCTTAGCATACAGAGCTACGCTAATTCCCCACATAACCTGTGCGCGGCATTTACGCGTAAGAGCAATATCATTGACAATCTGGATTGGTAGATTAAGTGGCGCTACCTTGGCTTTAATTCGATCATGCAAATTAAAGCCTACGTATTCAAAGCAGTTTTTCCAGTTGGTAGGCAAATAGACAAAAAGAACATCAAACGAATGTTGTTGTTTAATCAATCCAGCGATAGCTTGAAATATACTTTCGGTAAGAGCTTCACCATTTCCAGAAGCCGCCTGGGCATCGCAGGTTTGCGGCATCACGCATCTGAGTGTCTCAGGGGGCGTAATGAGTGGGCTATGAAATACCTTTTCAAAGCCGCCATAATCCACATAGTAGTTTAGTGCCTCCTTCGGAACGGCGGGGGTTTGTAATTCGGAAACAATATTATCGAGCTTGCGCATATATGAACTCGGCGCAAGAAAAGCTACTCGCACCTGCCCAGGAAAGCCCAAACCGGCACTATAAGGTCCATGCTTCGAAAGACCACGAAGTGGATGAGTATCCGTCTCGCCTCCCTTAAATAAAAGACGCGGCTCGGGAAGTATTGAGTGCGCTGGTAAAATTGATGGGTCAACTGCCATGGGCACCTCCGCCACTATAAGCTGTCCGCGTTCCTACCTCGAAGACGCCACTATATTTTTCATCCTTATAACATGAGATATTTACCCCCGCTCCAGTTCCGACAGAGCCAAGCAGAATACCTATCCATGCATCCAGCAGATTGTAAGATTTGTTGTTGTACCGATATAAGCGGCGTTTGCGCAGAAACTCTCTCGCATCCTGACGTTTATTGAGCGGTGTAATCCAAATATCAGGCCGCAACATTACCCAAAGCATGCCATTACGCTCTTCCAAGCGGATGGATATGGCTTCTGCCCATGTAGCGTCGGGCAGCCCGGGAACTCTACCTGCAATGTATCCGGGTTTCCCTTTATAATTTAATACGCTTCGCAAGGGTGCAAATATTTCTTCGTCTACAGCGTTATTACGTACAACGATAAAATAAGTTCGGCTCTTCGCACGACGAAGAATAAGTGGTTTGCCTTGAATAAGCGCCTTCGCAAGTCCTTCTTCAAAAAACGATTTTACAAAGGTAGACTCGGCCACACTTTGAGCTGCGTCGTGAAAATTATGGCGCTGAATAGTCTTGATTTCATTCTCAGGGAATATTTTTACGATCTCATTCTCATCCCCCCAAAACAAAATCTTATCAGTGTATGTCAGTACAGCATTAGGTCGTCCTTCAATTATTTTTCCCTTCAAATCAGAAAACACCGTAGCGCTTGTTAGTTCTACCATTCCGCAGGAAGTCGGTGTATTGATGACAGGCAAGGCATTCGTACGCAGGATTGGATACTGTTTACCAGGCTTGGGTAATGGAATAGCAACATCGCGGACAGCTTCAGTTCTCACCTTGGCCTCTAATGCTTGAGGTTTATCTGTTAGCTGACGCCATATCTTTGAAAGCATTTCATCAAATGTTCCTGTTTCAACCAGATGAGCACGAATGTCTTTTTGACGCGCATAATCGATTAACTCTAGAACATTATCTGAAACTCCTTTAATCCTCGGAACTGTCCAGAACAAACCATGCGGAAAAGCGTTATTTTGATCAATGGCATGACGAAACATCATCATGACATTGTTATCCCGCCCACTATACCCACAGACAATCAGACCATAACGAACAGCGGCGGCGAGAAAGCATTTTTGAATCTCACTATCATTGTTAAGCAAATCCGCCTCAAGATTCTTAATACTCTTATATCTGAAATCCCCGTGAATTTTCGCATATATAGGAAAACGCTCCGCGTTAAGCGCTGCCAATGCAGCATATGAGCCTTCCAGGTGAAAAGGTGTTATATTTCTACCTCCAACCTCAGCATATGCTGTTTCAATAACATCGTCGAAATTTGTCGTAAAGACAATCTTCGCCCGCTCCATTTCAAGTAACGCCGCAAGGGCTCGATGTCCTATATTTAGTGAGACCTTTTCACTTGCAAGAGCTTCTTGAATATAGTTTTGCTGCGCGTCATAGTTATCACCAAAGCTAAGGCCAAAATAAAAGGAATATTCTTCTTGGCTCCATAAAGCGGGAAACCCTTGACTGGCCATGTAGTCTTGAATCTTTCGTTTGATAGTATTGTTATTGATATCGTGGGACTGAAAATCCTGGTTTTCATGAAGGCAGTAATAACGTCGCTTCAAATCCCATATAATATCCGTAGCAGTAGGAAGCCCCGCTGTACGCGAAGTGCCTGCTCCCAAGAACCACATCATATGCGGAGCATTCTGCAAAAAATGCTGGAGAAACTCACTTTCAGCTAAATGCACATCGTCACTCAATGGTTATTCCCTCACCTGATTTGAGAAGCACTCGCGTTTTGCACCCATCAGCACATGCATAAAAACCACATCTGTTTTCTCTTCTATTTCTTCAGGACCAAAACTCTCCGGCAATCCAGTTTTGTCATCCCATAGATAATCTTTGATTTTCACCTTAATTTCATCACGAGCGCCTTGCTTAGCTGCAAAATTTTGTATTCGCGCCAATTCTCTACTCACCGTCGTATACAGCCCCTCTGCAACTTTCTTTATACGGTCAATTTCCTTCTTCGTTAAATCTGGTTTTAATAGCAAATCAAACAGCGCCAACGAATCTTCAGATAACCCTTCTTTAACAGCTCGCTGCTCTTCTTCGCTCAGTTCATCGACCAGTTTGATCAAAGCCTCAAAGGTAGCTTCGATGGTCACGCGATCTTTCTCACTGTTATATTCGCCAACAATTTCTTCATAGTGCTTTTGAAAATCAGTTCGAGTCGGATTTTGCATCAGCATCTGTAGAAGCTTTTTCTCTATGATATCTTTTAGGGATTGAACAGTGGTGTTTTTGGCGGGTGATCGCTCAAACTCTTTACGCAGTCGATCAAAATCAATCTTACTTATATCGTATAGCTTGGTTGGCTCTTTGACCCTACTAGCTGGCTCAATGCTTTCCTCAATAACAGCATGAAGCTCACGCATAATTTCCGAGATATCTGCCCGTTCCACATCCTCCTTCAAGCTCTTATAGATGATATTGATGGCGTCGTAGGCGGCGCGATAATTATTAATCGCCTTTATGGTCAAACAAGCCTTGAACTTCTTGAACACCTCGCGGCAGATTATCTCGAAGCGTTTTCGGGTTTCGTCGTTCTGATTGACCACTTCCTTAGCGTCTATAATCGCCTTATTACGCTCAAATCCCGTTTTCTCTAGAACGTCTTCGAGCCTGAAGTTTTGAGCACTTAAAAAAGCGCGAATAGACTCAATTGTTTCTTCAAGATCAGCCAATAGTTCTTCTTCGGGCTTAACAGGATCAAGTTCAGCCGGAGGCTGGCCATCTCCGCCTCCAACGCCTGTATGCCCAGCAAACGTGGCGAGCGCTTTGCGGAGGTTTTTAAGAATGCCGCAGTAATCAACAATTAGGCCGTTGTTCTTGCCTTCCGATACGCGGTTAGCCCGAGCAATCGCCTGCATGAGCGTATGTGCTTTGAGTGGCTTATCAAGATAAAGAGTAGACATCGTGGGCACGTCAAAGCCTGTCAACCACATGGCGCAAACGATAGCGACGCGAAACGGGTGCTCTTCTTTCTTAAACGCGCTCTCCATATCAAGGCGCTTACCATCGGCGGTTTCGAATCCTTCTTTAATAAGCTTTCGATGCGGCGTGATATCCAGACCCCATTTGCGGAATTTATCGACCTCGCCTTGTTCTTCACTGACGACTACTGCCATGATGGTTTCACGCATCCAATCGAGCTTGCGCTCCATATCCATGATCGCTTGTTCATCGGAGAGCTTAGCCAGTTCTTTTTCTTGCTCAGTGATTTTTTCTTTCCACTTGCTAAGAATGGTCTCCTGCATTTTCACGCAGGTTAGCTTGTCGATGCAGACCATCATTGCCTTGCCGTTTTGGCCGCCAATGCTGTAATGATCAACAAAGTCTTCAGCAATTTGCTCTAATCGCGGCTGGGCTGTAATGATGTGATAGTCGCGCTTCAACTCTCGCTCTAAGCGCTCAGTAACGTCCTGATCATCTGTTTCAAATTCTTCCAACTTAGCCGCAATTTTCTCGTTGATGTCATCGGTAGCTAAGCCGAGTTTTTCACCCCTCGCATCGTAGTAAAGGGGAACTGTGGCGTTATCTTCGACTGCTCTTTGGAAGCCATAGGTAGAAATATAATTCCCGAATACACGGCGGGTGATTTCATCATCTTTAAAGAGTGGCGTTCCGGTAAAGCCTATATAACTGGCGTGAGGTAGCGCATTACGCAGATTCAACGATAAGCGGCCATATTGGGTGCGGTGCGCTTCATCAGTGATGACGATAATGTCATTTCTGTCTGAATATGGATCGTCTGGATCAACGTCTTTATTAAATTTTTGCACCAGCGTAAACACATACGCTTTATGCTGATTGAGCAATTCCTGTAAATGATCACCTGAACCCGCACGGCAAGGGTCTTGATCATTATCGACAAGGCCGCAGCCAGCGAAGGTGTTGTAGATTTGTTTATCTAAGTCTTCACGGTCGGTACAAATCAGAAAGGTAAAATTGCCACCTAGCTTGCGATGAATTTTTCGGGCAAAGAAAACGATGGAATAGGATTTCCCCGAGCCTTGAGTGTGCCAAAATACACCAAGCTTGCCTTGGCGTTCTTCTCGGTTCTTCACAGCTTCAATTGAGCGGTTTACACCAATAAACTGGTGGTTACGGGCAACAATCTTTACCAGTTTGCCCTTGCTCTCATCAAAAAGCGTGTAGTTTTCAAACAAATCGAGAAAATCGCGTTTGTTACAAATACCCTTGAGCAAGGTCTCCATATCAACCACACCAGGATCATCTTCAGCCAAACGTTTCCAGTCATTGAAGTGTTCGAAATTGCTGGAGATAGAGCCAATCTTGGCATCTACCCCATTACCCAAAACCACAAAGGCGTTGTGGTGAAACAAATGCGGGATTGTGTCTTTGTAGTCAGATAGATTTTGCTCATAAGCATGGCGGATGTCTTTGTGAATGGTCTTGCACTCGATAAACATCAAGGGAAGGCCATTTACAAAACCAACAATGTCAGCGCGTCGGCGGTAGATATCGCCCCGCACCCATAGCTCACGTACACAAAGGAAGTGATTGTTTTCAGGATTGTCGAAATCAAAAACTTTGAGGCGCTTTTTCTCTAGTTCGCCCCTGGCATTTTTGAATTGAACCAAGACGCCGTTTTTAACAAGCTCATACTGTTCGGAATTGATTTGTAGTGTGTTTTCGGTAACAGGTGCTTCAGTAATCTGGCGCAATGCGTCTTGATACGCAGCATCAGGCAGGCCTGGATTAAATTTAACAAGCGCTTCACCAAGATAGCGGGTAAGTACAACTTCCTTATCATTCAACCTGCCGAGTGTGCCTTCGTTGCCAAAGGATTCGTTGTTGTAGGCAAAAACGCTTTCCCAGCCAAGCTGCTGCTCCAGATAATCAGCAGTAGTGGCCTGAACCAGCGTATCTTCATTGAGTGGAGCCATCAGACTGCGACCTCCCCAGACATAAGTTTTGGAAGGAGGCTTTCTCGTGCTTTCGTTAGATTTTCATTCCACGCAATTAACACATTGATCTGGTCATAGATGTCCTCTGCAAAAACATCAAACTGTTTGATCAACGAACTAGAAATATCGACGGGCATTAATTGTTTATATGATAATATTTTCGTTGGCGAGGTGTGTTTTACAGATGTTCCCGAAGCACTGCCGACTATGGATGATCTATAATTATTGTCGAGCAAGATATGGTAAAAAAAGTATTTCGGGAAGAACCCTTCAGTATTAGACGTAACTTTGCCAAGTCGCTGATTGTGTAGATACACTTGACCTATTGGCTTTGGGACGAGTGCAGGATAACCAAGGGTATCACTTGTTTTACTTAAGTCCGTCATGGTCACCAAAAGGTCACTTTCTTCTAAAACGTAATCCTCTGGTATAGGCGAACCTTCCGCATAATATTTCTTTTTATCTAACTTAATTCCTCCACCAATTTTGAAATTCCCTGGACTCATCAAGATCAACGGAGTCGGCTCTTCCGAGAAAAACTCTCCCTTAAATGCAAACCCATGCTTTATGTCTAGAAAATTGGTTAACGGTATTCTATCCCACCCCTCTGGCACGCCACCTATACTCTTAATATGCTCATGACCTGGAAAGCGGAAGCGCACAAACCATTCTTTATAGAGTTGCTTTGCAGAATCCTCTAACAACTCGATTCTGCGTCTGTTGTTTTCGATGAGGCTATCAAAACATGCTAGTTTTTCACCAATACTTTCCCTTGAAATATCGTCATGCTCGGCAACCGCAAACTTACTGAATAATTTCCACTTTGTCCTTGGGCGTGCTCCGTTTGAATTTGTTGTGGCGAACTCAATAAATTTTGGATTTGCTAGGCTGTAAAAAAGAAACTGCTTATCCTCGCTCCTCACTGGACGAATAACAGAAAATTCCGTTGAGCACACTCCATCAAATGGAGCTATAACCAACTTCCTAAAGTAAGGCCTGAGTGTTCCAAAAAGGATGTCTCCTTTTTTAAAGAAATACTTGTTGCTTTCTACCTCTGAAGAAGAGCCAAATCCATTAATATGTAGCGCGTCTGGATCAACATGCTCAAGGGCTAAGTATTGATGATCTGAATTTTTATCAGGCTGAAAGCTTTCCTTAATTTCATTTCCTATATCAGCTATATTCATATTCCCAGCTCCTCAAAGTTCTTTTGGATTTGGGCGGCTAGTACATAGGCTTCTTCATTCAGTCCTTTCAGCTCAATATAAATATCGCGCAGCGTTTCCTCAAAATCGAAATCTTCGTCTTCAATTTCAGGCGCAACGCCGACGTAACGACCTGGTGTTAAGCTCCAGTCATTGGCTTCTATTTCTTCGATACCCACTAATTTGACCAAGCCTTCAACATCACAAAGCTCTGCATCAGGGAAACGATCTTGCAGCCAGTGGGCTTGCTTGAAGATATAACGCACTTGTTTTAAGTGTTCGACGGCGGCTTTGCGTTGATCATCCAATTCTTTGATCAACTTGTTTAAGCCTTTTTCGCCGCTGTCTTTGGTTTGCTTTTCTACAAATTTGTAAAGCTGATCGATTTGCTTAATCAGGTCGCGGCTGGTTTCTGCAATTGGTTCCAGTTTTTCAGCAATACTTATTAAACCAGCATTATTTTTCGCGGCGCTGCTCCAGATTTGATCTTCTGCTTCTATCGAGCTTTCGAATGCTCGGATGTCTTGCGCAAGTAATTCAAAAGCTTTAGTCGTTTCTTCATCGACTTCAGTCAACTTACCAATCAATCCATCCAAACTCGCAACAAAGGCGTCCATTGGCACTTTGGCCGCTTGTGCGTCATCCAATGTGCGCTGTAGATAGCTTTCAATTAGACCCAAGAAACGGTCTTGCTGACCACGATAGAGCCAGACGATGGATGTCAGATTAGCCAATTGCTCAGGCGAAAAATCGTAAATCTTACGTGTGACTTTTGTGTAGACATTTCGCGCATCCAGCATCAGAACTTTATCTTTCATGTGCGCTGGTTTGTTTTTGTTTAAAAACCACAGCTCGCATGGAACGGAACGGGTATAAAAGAAGTTAGAGCGGATGGCGACCATCGCACCAACATGACCGGACTCGACCAGCTTACGCCGCACTTCAGCCTCTTGCCCTCCGGCACTAGAGGCCTGCGAAGACATAACAAAGCCTGCGCGGCCTTCATCATTTAGGTAACTGTAGAAGTAAGAAATCCAAAGGTAGTTTCCGTTAGAGACCGATCCTTTTTTGTTGACCCCAGGTAAACCAAAGGGCAAGCGCGGGTCGTTTTTGATTTTCTCAGCATCTACGTCATCGACGTTAAAGGGCGGGTTGGCCATGACGAAGTTTGCTTTACCCAAAAAGTCATGCGGGTCTTCGTAGTAGGATATGGCTTTCTGGATTTTGCCTTCGAGGCCATGTACCGCTAAATTCATCTTGGCGAGACGTATGGTCGTCGGGTTTTTCTCCGCGCCATAGAAGGTTGCCACGTCCTGCGGGTTCTTGTGCATCTTTTCGATGAAGTGGGCGCTTTGCACGAACATGCCGCCAGAACCGCAAGCGGGGTCTATCACTGAGCCATGATCAGGCTCGATAAAATTCACGATCATCTGCACCAGTGACACAGGCGTGAAGAATTCACCGCCGTCATGTGCGCTTTGATTGGCAAACTGGGTGAGGAAGTATTCGTAAATACGCCCGAAAATATCTCCAGTCGCCTTTTTTAGGGCTGGATCATTAAAGGTGCGAAGCAAGTTACCTAGAACGTCGTTATCCAGCTCTTGGTATTCTGTTTTGGGCAGAACACCCTTTAGCGTTTCGTAGTCATCCTCAATAGCATCCATCGCGGTGATAACTGCTTGGGCGCGGTCTTCACTGTCAGGCAGATTTACAAGATGGTCGAATTGGGCTTCAGGTTTGAGGAAGATTGCACCCTTACTGGAAAAGTCTTCCTTTGTTAATGGTCGTGTAACACCGCCACGAGATGGAAGTGACGCTTCGATTTCAGGCTTAACCGCGAGATAGCGGCTATAGGCGTGACGAAGGAAGATAAGCCCCATAACAGGCATGAAGTATTCATTGCTGGCGTAATTACTGTTTGCGCGAAGGTTGTCTGCGCTGCCCCATAGGCGTTTTTCGATTGCCTCTATATTCACTAGCTGTGCCATTAGTTGCCCTTATTTTTCTTCTGTTCTTCAATCCATTTCTGGACATCTTCTCTTTTAAAACGCCAGCTACCACCAGCCTTAAAGCCCGGCAATTTGCCTTCAGCAGCTAGCCTATAGGCTGTCTTTTCAGCCAGCTTCAGATATTCCGCGACCTCTTTGAGGGTCATGATTTCGTCGTTCATCACTTTATCCATTCAAACGATACATGAGAGAATAATGGAAGATTGAGGAAGCGACAACCGCAAAACCTTCTTTGGCATCAGGTATTTATCGGTTTGATTGAATTCAGGAATAAGTAAGGTGACTAACTGCAATGGTGTGGCCGCTACACGACGGTTTGAAGAATCGTTGCGAACGAATTGCACAGCCTGACTTCCATCATTAAATGCTGCGCCGCATCCAAGGGCATTCCTTTGGTCGTCTTCCATTGGCGAAGCAATGGTCGAGGTTGAGCGGTGAAACGCTCACGGTATCCAATCCGCGCAGGGTTGGTCTTAATGAAAATATCGAGGGTTCCAAGGGGCTATGAAATGCCCTTTTGGTTGATGGGAAGTCCATGAAGGGAGAGCGAACTTCTCCCTTCTGGTCGATGGGGTTTGGGGTAGCGCGAAGGCTCCCCAATGGTGATCAGAACGGCCACACGTTCGCTGGTGCAGCACTCGGCTCAATGCCGGTAATGCACCACATAAGCTCTTGCTCTCGAATGATAATTCGAGGGCTTAGAGCGTCGCCAGAGGATAGAACGGACGGGGCAACGTCCTTCTCAAGATAGGTGGGTGGAGGGCAAAATGGCACATTTTGTACTACACGCACACATCTTGCGGTCATCCTTAAGCCTTACCGATAGCGAAACTAACCGTTTGCGGGACTATGTTGCGATGCAACCCATATCCAGAATGGTTGCGGATGACGGTGGCACTGACGTTGCCACAAATGCGGAGGTCAGGCATTAGGCACAAAATCCTAACGCCTGACCAAGCTCTCCGTTAGCACTCATGATAAAAGCAAAACCCTGCCCCCCCCCCAATATACACCGCCGTCAGTCGTATTCTGACTGGCGGCATGGCTGTCACTGAAAAAGTGAAAGGCCATTCGGGCGGGGTTTGCGGATGGACGATTTCCGTAGCGTGCGTCGAGCACGCTTGGAATCGTTCAGGGGCGTTAGCCGGAAGGCTAATCTTCAATACAAAAAGCCCCCGTAGCAGTCACGACGGAGGGGCTTTGGGTATAAAGTCCTAAAGGCCAAAACAAGGAATACTGACTGGCAACCTCCTTCTGGCTTTGCCATTCAGCTTTGTCAGCTTCTACGGTCAACCACGCACGCACATAGGCTAAAGCACCACCATATTCGTGGAGGCTGGCCGCATCCAAAAAATGCGATTTGTAGCCTGTCTCGGTTATTGGCAGAGGTGCGTTTTCGGGATCAATGCTTCTGATTTCCAAATGCTCCATTACACCGCAATAGTTATGGATGTGTCGAAGCGAGATACGGATGCCACACCATTCGAATTCGTAAAATTTAGCAGTCATACTAATTTCCTTTCCGAGAAAGAAAAGAGCGGCCTATTGGCCACTCTCTTTCGCTGCTTGATCTTTGATCGGAAAGGCATAGAAGCCACTGTCAATGATTTGTGTGCCGTGAAGCTTGATGTAGAAACCACCGCCTTCTCGTGCCCACGCCGCGCCGATTGTTTCAAAATCCGTTTGTTTACCGTAGCCGACCTTCTTGCGAAGGGTATGCGTTGGTTTCGCATTAGTTTTACTGTTTGAGGTGTTTTCTTGAGTAGTCATGACTAGATTTCCTTTTGCTATTTCAAGAACCGAGACATTTCGGCCTTGTGAATAGCGATTACCCCGATCAGGAGATCGGTGAGTGTCCAGTCATTTTGTGGGTGACTATTTAGCGGCAGTTGGCGATTCATCGCCTCTACAGACGTTTATAGGAAAAATGATTTGATACGAGCCACCTGTCGGGTAGCGTTCACAAGATAAAGGCAGAAATTGCTTATACGGATTCTTGGTGCAAAAGGTTGCGCATGAGTTTATACACGAGACACCCAGAACGACATATGAGAAGCCGCTGTGAGCAACGAATTTCAGGCGATCATTAACGAATTATTAAGAAACGGGGCGTAGGCTAATAGGTAGAGGCGTGGTTTCTATGGGAGTTGCAAGCCACAAAGGCGCTGACAATGCGTTATTCCTCAAATTCAGACTTATGGGTGTAGCGAAACGATGTAGCAATGGCTGCATTCGGTTTCAGAGAAGGAAAACACCATGGATTTGATATTTGACAAAAAAAGCATCAAGACAGAATTTGAAGCGCAGGTAACAGCCGCACTTATGATTCAGAGCAATGCCCTCATCCCATTCAAATTAGCAGTACGTTTATGCGGTATCTCTCGACAGGAGATCAACCGCCGTATTGCCCGCAAGACATTTCCAAAACCACATAAACTATCAAAAAGAGCGAACTCCGTTCGCAAGGCATTCTATCTGAAAGATTTGCATGAGTGGATCAAGAGCCCACACATGTACTTGCAAAGCGAGTAGTTTGAAGTTATCCACAAAAATCATAAAACCTACATTACCTGCGCCTTTTGTACATACTCGCTGAGTAGCCCAGTGAGTAGCCCTTGGTAATTTTTCAACTTTATTCGGGTTTAAAGAAAACCTATAAGTATCTGTAGTAATTTGGAGAAAAGTGGTGATCGCTGAGAGATTCGAACTCTCGACCTACTGATTAAAAGTCAGTTGCTCTACCGGCTGAGCTAAGCGATCTTACCATAGATATCAACGGCTAGGCCGTTCAGACTGCTGCACAATATGTATTTCATATCGACGCGTCAAGCTTTCAGTTTTTATTTTTTAAATTTTTTCTTAAGACGCTCACCAACTTGCGGTGTTACGAAGTCATCAATCGCGCCGTCAAGGCTTGCAATTTCCTTCACAAAGGATGAAGACACGAACTGCCATTTATCCGCAGCCATCAAAAACACCGTTTCGATATCAGGGTCGAGTTTTGCGTTCATGCCTGTCATTTGGAATTCATATTCAAAGTCAGAAACGGCGCGCAACCCCCTGATAATACAAGTCGACTCAACCTCTCTGGCGAAGTGAACGAGCAATTTATCAAACGTGCGCACCTCAATCTCGCATCCCTTTTCAGGCATGTTTCCAATATCGATACGGAGCATCTCCATACGTTCTTCATGGGTGAATAAAGGCCCCTTACGCGCACTTTCGGCCACCGCAATGATGAGCTTGTCCACCATGCGGCTTGCGCGACGTATCAGGTGCAAATGCCCCTTGGTCACAGGGTCAAATGACCCCGGATAAACGCCGGTTATGTATTTACCTTGAGGCATAACGTCCCCTTTTACTCGTCGTTATCGGTGTCGGCATCGCCATCCGGCGCTGACGATTTCTCTTCGTCAGTGGCGCCGTCTGCCTGCTCATCTGCGTCTGATGTTGTTTCATCTTCTGACAATGCGTCAAGAACGTCTTCGCCCTCTTCCTCATCATCATCTTCTTGAACCAACCATGCAACGGAAACGACCTGCTCATCGGTACCAACCTTAAAGATGGTTACGCCCTGCGCACTGCGTCCTGTGGTGCGTACATTTTCAACAGGTGTGCGGATCAACTGCCCGCCATCAGTCACCAACATAATCTGGTGGCTGTCTGTCACGGGGAAGGTCGCGACAACTTCGCCGCCATTCTTCTTAGTCAATGCCATATTGGCAACGCCCTGCCCGCCGCGCCCCGATACGCGGTATTCATACGCCGAGGTACGCTTACCAAAGCCCTTATTGGAAATGGTCAAAACAACCTGCTCCTTATCGGACATCTCTTGGAAGCGTTCTTGTGAAAGCTGGTAATCGGTATCCTCGACATCCATGCCTTCCGCATCCTCGCCAATCATCTGGCTTGCCATCTTCAAATAGGCATTGCGTTCGTCCGGTGTGACGTCAATATGCCTCAATATTGACATTGAAATGACCTCATCGCCTTTTTTCTTTAACCTGATACCGCGCACACCAGTTGAGGTGCGCCCCGAAAAGACCCGAATATCGGTCACAGGGAAACGGATCGCCTTACCCATACGGGTGGCGAGCATGACATCCTCGTCTTCACGGCAAATATTCACAGAAACCAAGCTCTCATCATCGCTCAACTTCATTGCAATCAAACCATTAGAGCGGATGTTTTTGAAATCGCTCAATTTATTCCGGCGAATAGAGCCATGGCTTGTCGCGAACATAATGTCGAGTTCATCCCACAGATCTTCGCTTTCCGGCATGCGTAGATACACATTGACGTTTTCATCTTTTTCAAGCGGCAGCAAGTTCACAAGCGCCTTTCCGCGGCTTTGCGGTGTTGCCAACGGCAATTGATACACCTTCATACGGTGAACAATCCCGCGTGAGGTAAAGAAGAGTATCGGCGTGTGCGTGCTGGCGACAAACAGATCGGAGATAAAATCCTCATCCTTCATCGACATACCCGAACGCCCTTTACCACCACGGCGTTGCGCGCGGTATGTATCAAGCGGCACGCGCTTAACATAGCCACCATGCGTAATCGTCACGACCATATCTTCGCGCTGAATCAGATCTTCCATATCCACTTCGAATTCGGCATCCATCAATTCAGTGCGGCGCGGTGTGTCAAAACGCTCCTTCACGTCTTTCAATTCATCAACAAGAACCTCCAGCAATTTCTGGCGGTCACTCAAGATAAAGAGCAATTCAGCGATCAGGTTCGTAATTTCCTTCAATTCATCACTGATTTTTTCGCGCTCAAGCCCTGTAAGCTTATGCAGGCGCAGGTCAAGAATCGCTCTGGCCTGCACTTCTGACATTTGATATGTGCCGCCCTCAACAAGATGTTCAGGGTCATCAATCAATTCAATCAAAGGACCAACATCATGAACAGGCCAGCGCTTGCCCATCAAGCCTTCACGCGCCACAGTCGGGTTGGGCGCATTACGCACAAGGGCGATAATCTCATCAATATTCGCCACAGCAATCGCCAAACCGGCCAAAACATGCGCACGATCGCGCGCCTTGCCAAGCTCGTATATGGTTCTGCGGGTGATGACTTCCTCACGGAATTTCACGAACGCCTTAATCATATCGCGAATAATCATGATTTGCGGCTTACCATTATGAAGCGCAACCATGTTACAAGAGAAATTGGTCTGTAATGCGGTGTATTTAAACAACTGATTCAACACAACATCCGCAACCGCACCGACTTTAAGCTCAATCACGACGCGCACGCCGTCACGATCCGATTCGTCGCGTATCTCGTGAATATTCTCAACAATCTTCTCACGCCCAACTTCGCCCAGACGTTCCAACAATCTCCCTTTATTCACCTGATACGGGACTTCGTGTACGATAATGGCTTCGCGCTTGCCAATTTCCTCAATCGAGGTTTTAGCACGCATCTTTACCGAGCCATTGCCCGTATGATAGGCAGAATTGATCCCCGAACGCCCCAGTATGTATGCCCCTGTCGGGAAATCCGGCCCCGGAATGATCTGCATGATTTCTTCGGTTGTGATGTCGGGATTTTCAACAAATGCACAACATGCATCAACGACTTCGCCCAGATTATGCGGCGGAATATTTGTCGCCATACCAACGGCAATACCGCCCGCGCCATTAACCAGCAAGTTTGGAATACGTGACGGCAGAACAACAGGCTCTCGCTCGCTTTCGTCATAGTTTGGCTGGAAATCAACGGTTTCTTTGTCGATATCTTCTAAAACAGACTCAGCGGCCTTTTCCAGACGCGCTTCCGTATAACGCATCGCGGCGGGGCTGTCCCCATCCATTGAACCAAAGTTCCCCTGCCCGTCCACCAACGGCACGCGCAAAGACCATGGCTGTGCCATACGCACAAGCGAGTCATAAATGGCCGAGTCGCCATGCGGGTGAAACTTACCCATTACATCCCCGACAACACGCGCGGATTTTTTATAAGCCTTATCAGATGTATAACCGCCGACACGCATCGCATATAAAATGCGTCTGTGCACAGGTTTCAGACCATCACGCACATCAGGTAAAGCACGGCTCACGATCACGCTCATCGCGTAATCGAGATAGGATTGCTTCATCTCTTCTTCAAGAGAAATACTGGGAACAATCTCCGATCCCGCTGTTTCGGGCGTTACATCATCATCACTCATATTTTAAATACACTCATCATTGTCGAAATGGTCAAAAATTAAACTATTGCCCCGTTTTGATACGCATCATCGCGCGGTCAATCATACGTACGATTTCAGGCTGTACGGCCCTGGCCCAGCTTGGCACCTTAGCCGATGCGCTTTTCGCCTCGGGCTTGCTGAAATATTCCACCATAGATTCAAGCTCATGCAAGGTATATGTATCCACCATGGCATCAATGGAAATGCGCTCTATCGCGTTGTAATTCAACATAGATTGCATCGAAACGATAAAGCTTTCACGTTCGAAAGTCGGAAGGTTAGCAGCAGCGCGTCTTACGGCGGAATCCACTTGAACACGTGTCGGGCGAATATCATGCATGACCTTAGCCATTGCAATTTTCTTGGCCAGCGTTGCTTTATCCTCGTTCTCCGCCTTGGCTTCGGCCAAGCCTTTTTCCACATCCGTCATTGTCGCGGCGTTTTCACCAGCAGCATCAGCCTGCGGTGCATGTTGAGACGATAGAATATCATCCGCATTTACCGCACCATTATCTGTTGCAAAGCCTTGCGAAGTCATCATAGAAAAACTCCCCACGCCTACCGCGCATAACATCGCTACTGTTCTTGAAACCTTCATAATACGCATTCCTTATTTTATGTGAATATCCAATCGAATTGCCGGGCATCGCCCAACCAACTAGAACGGGATTTCGTCATCCATCGCGTCAACGGGCTGTGCTTGTGATTGCCCTTGTGACGCCGGTGCGCCGTTACCATAGCCGCCGGATGCGCCGCCATCATTAAATGACTGACCACCACCATAGGAATCAGAACCGCCTGCTCCGCCGCGACTATCGAGCATCGTCAGCTCTCCGCGATACGGACGCAAAACAATCTCCGTCGTATATTTCTTCTGGCCGTCTTGTTCCCAAGAGCGTGTTTCAATCTGCCCTTCAATATAAACCTTAGCGCCCTTTTTCAGGTAGCTTTCGCAAACCGTAACCAGACCTTTATTAAACACAACAACGCGGTGCCATTCGGTTTTTTCGCGGCGTTCGCCGGACATCTTATCTTTCCAGCTTTCTGATGTGGCAATAGACAGGTTCACAACCTTATCACCGGACTGCATCGTCCGCACATCAGGGTCTGCACCCAAATTTCCAATCAAAATAACCTTATTGACGCTACCTGCCACGTTTCATACTCCATTCATATTTATAAGAGAATCCGAGTATAGACCGCCCGCACATGATTCTAAAGCCCTTTCCTTCTAATTTATGCAAATATTGTGGAGAGTTCATCCAAGCCATACCACAGCCCCGAAAACAGGCTTTATTTTTGATAAATCCATCAAATTGATTTATGATGTATGCAAAGTTTGACAAATGCGGCGCAGAAGCGTAAATAGCGGGGCAAATGGGGTTGATACAACAATGAAAAATTACGATAAATTACTTAAAATCGAAGAACATCTGGACTACATCGCCGAAGCTTTGCTTGATATGGACGATATTAAGGCCAGCCCTGTCCGCACAGCCGCTATGGAAGGACGCGTTCAAAATGTACGCACCGCCATTGATTTGGCTTATGACGATCCTGTACAAGAAACATTTGATGGCGCCGAAAACATCGCAAAAATGTTCTTCGCACTGGCGGCAACGCACGGCATATCATTTATGCGCAAGGAAAACCGTGACGCACAAAAACAAAGAGCCAACAAACACGAAAGAGACGCACGCACAGATGCGCTGACGCAATCAAATAATCGCTCCGTTTATCACGAGCAAATCAAAGCCGCCGCACTCCACGCTCAGGATGTGCCTGATGCAAACGGAAACAAACAGTACTTTGCGCTGGTTATGTTTGATCTGGATCGCTTCAAGGGGCTGAATGATGACTATGGTCACGATGTTGGCGATGCCGGCCTGATGGCCTTTTCTGACCTTTTAAAGAAGACCACACGCTCCGATTCCGGTCGGGACGAGCTTTTCTCCCCCTTTGGTAGACTCAACCAGCATGGCGGTGATAAATCCATGTCACGCCTTGGCGGTGACGAATTTACACTTATTATGAACACCCGCGCCCCCAGCCTCGAAGAGGCAACCCATCAATTCGAACAGGGCTTAAACCGTCTGAAAGCTGATCTTGAAGTGGCATGTTTTGAATGTAAAGACATGAACTTCCCGCTTGTCTCCAGTGCGGGAATGCACGTCTTAGACGCGGATGACACCGCGCAAAGCGCCTATATCAAGGCCGATACCGCGCTCGCAGAACATAAAAAATCAAAACAAGCGCGCTACGACAATGCCGTAGATGTTTTAACGGCTTTGGAAATCCCTAATTTACAAACCATTGAAGATAAGCGCGCCGTAGAGCTTAGCGCATTGCGCATTGATGATGTGATTTCCGCCCTGAACACCCTGAAAGAGCGCGGTGCATTGAAAATCCATATCAGCCCCGATCAGGAACTGACCAACGCCGCAGAAATCCTTGAAGAATTCGGTATGACCATCGTTTATGATGATAACCCGAGCGAACCCGTTCCGGCAGATGAAAACATTCCGACATAATATATTATTCTTGTTGCCTGCCCTCAGATTTTTCGCCATATTCTGACACATGTTAAAATCAATCAGTGTGCGCGGTGCGCGTGAGCATAATTTAAAGAATATCAATATTGATATTCCCCGAGATCAACTGGTCGTGATTACCGGATTATCCGGTTCGGGCAAGTCTTCTCTGGCGTTTGATACGATCTATGCGGAAGGACAACGCCGCTATGTCGAGAGCCTGTCTGCCTATGCGCGTCAATTTCTGGAGATGATGCAAAAACCCGATGTTGATAGCATAGAGGGGCTGTCCCCCGCCATTTCCATTGAACAAAAAACAACCAGCAAAAATCCGCGCTCTACCGTGGGTACAGTGACCGAGATCTACGATTATATGCGCTTGCTTTGGGCGCGCGTCGGTGTGCCGTATTCCCCCGCCACAGGAAAGCCAATCACCAGCCAAACCGTCAGTGAGATTGTCGATCAAATCCTGATGATGGAAGACGGCAGCAAAATCTATATCCTTGCGCCGATTGTACGCGGGCGCAAAGGTGAATATAGAAAAGAATTCAAAGAGTTACGAGCAAAAGGTTTCGGGCGAATTAAAGTTGACGGCACGTTGTACGAAATCGAAGACATCCCAGAATTGAACAAAAAACTGAAACATGACATCGAAGTGGTTATAGACCGCCTTGTGGTACGCCGAGACCAACAGGAATCCATCCAAAAGCGTCTGGCTGACTCCGTAGAAACAGCCCTCAGCCTTGCCGATGGCCTTATCATTGCCGAAGATGCCAACTCAGGCGAACAAAAGCTGTTTTCAGAGAAATTCGCCTGCCCAGTCTCCGGCTTTACTATTGCGGAAATCGAGCCGCGCTTGTTTTCCTTTAACTCCCCCCATGGGGCATGCCCTGATTGCGACGGTTTGGGGAAACAAAATGATTTTGACGAACATCTGATTGTCCCCGACCCCACAAAATCCATAGCTGCGGGCGCGGTTGCGCCATGGTCGAAAAACTTTGCGCCATTTTACATGCAAGCCATGCAAGCCGTTGCGGATCATTACGGCTTTAACATCAAAACACCGTGGGAAAAACTGACCCCCGATCAAAAACAGGTCATGCTTTACGGGTCAGGCACGACGACCATTGCAACAACGTATCAAAGCAAAAACGAAAGCACGTGGAAAAGTAATAAACCGTTTGAAGGGGTCATCAACAACCTGAAGCGACGCATTATTGAAACCGACAGCAACAGCACCAGAGAACAACTCAGCGCCTTCATGACCAGCACACCCTGCCACCGCTGCGACGGCCTGCGCCTCAAAGAAGAATCATTGGCGGTCAAAATCGACGGCTCTCATATCGCAGAAATCAGCGCCTTAAGCATCCTTGATGCGCACAAATGGTTCATGACCCTACCTGAAAAACTATCAGCCCAGCAGGTGCAAATCGCGGAAAAGATCCTCAAAGAGATTGATGAGCGCCTCACCTTCCTTGTGAATGTCGGGCTGGATTATTTGAACCTCTCACGATCATCAGGAACGCTCTCGGGCGGCGAATCGCAACGTATCAGATTGGCTTCGCAGATCGGATCGGGACTGACGGGCGTTTTATATGTTCTGGATGAACCCTCCATCGGCCTTCACCAGCGCGATAACAACCGCTTGCTTGAAACGCTGAAACGCTTGCGCGATCTTGGCAATACGGTTTTGGTGGTTGAACATGACGAAGATGCCATCAAAAGCGCCGATTACCTAATTGATATCGGCCCCGGCGCAGGAATTCACGGCGGTGAAATCGTTGCTCACGGTACGCCAGCGCAGGTTTTCGAAGATAAAAACAGCATCACCGCCCAATATATACGCGGCGAAAGAGAAGTCCCCATCCCCGCTAAGCGGCGCAAGGCCAAAAACAAACGCTATATCGAGGTGATTGGCGCAAGTGGCAACAACCTCAAAGATATCAGCGCCAAAATCCCGCTTGGTACATTCACCTGCATCACAGGCGTTTCAGGCTCGGGTAAATCAACATTTACGCTCGACACACTATATCGCGCCGCCAGTCGCACGCTTATGCGTTCAAAAGAACACCCCCTACCCTACAAAGAAATCAAGGGGTTAGAGTATGTTGATAAAGTGATTGATATCGACCAATCCCCAATCGGGCGCACCCCGCGATCCAACCCCGCAACCTATACAGGGGCATTCACCCCGATACGCGAATGGTTTTCAGGACTACCCGAAGCCAAAGCCCGCGGTTATAAAGCCGGACGCTTTTCCTTTAACGTCAAGGGCGGACGCTGCGAGGCCTGTTCGGGCGATGGCGTGATTAAGATCGAAATGCATTTTCTGCCAGATGTCTATGTCGAATGCGAAACATGCCACGGCAAACGCTATAACCGCGAAACACTGGACGTTAAATATAAGGGGAAATCTATCGCCGATGTGCTGGATATGACCGTGGAAGAAGCCGCGACCTTCTTTGAGGCAATCCCATCGATTCGCGATAAAATGGAAACGCTGAAAGATGTCGGACTGACCTATATCAAGGTCGGACAACAGGCCAACACCCTTTCTGGCGGCGAAGCCCAGCGCGTAAAATTATCAAAGGAGCTCTCAAAACGCTCCACAGGCCAGACGCTTTACATCCTTGATGAGCCAACAACCGGCCTGCATTTCGAAGATGTCCGCAAATTGCTGGAAGTTCTGCAAAAGCTCGTTGATCAAGGCAATACAGTCATTGTCATCGAGCATAATCTGGACGTAATTAAAACCGCCGACCACATCATTGATATCGGCCCCGAAGGCGGCGACAAGGGCGGAAAAGTCATTGCGACAGGCACACCGGAGGAAATTTGCACAGTTAAAGGCAGCTATACAGGAAACTTCCTCAAACCATTACTCCATAAACCCGACAGCCGCGTACAAGCCGCAGAATAAACACATGAAAAGCTTGCATTTATGAAAATGCACATGTTAAAATACAACCAATAAGAAAAATCGGGTGAATCTAAATTTTAAGGAAAAAATTATGAGTGGTGTAGTTGACGGCGCAACCAATCTTGCCAGAGAAGGCACAAGCATTGGTAAAAAACTTTTTAATTTTGCACGCAATTCGGCTGGTGTTCTTACTCTGAGCACAATCTTTGCTGTGGCAACAGGCGGTGTTAGCCTAGCAGCAGACCCAACATTAACTGCAGCCGTCGTCGAACAGACTGGCGCCGCAGTAGCAGCAGCACCAGGCGCGATCAATGTCGGGCTGGAGCATTTGGCCAACATGACCATACAGGGCGTACAACACAACCTCGGCCTTGCAATCGAAGGCTTAAATCTTTTGTAGCCACATCACGGCACATAGCATTATTTTCAAAAGGCTCTACGGAGCCTTTTTATTTTGAAACTTCCCTCTTCCCTATTCAAATAAAAATGCCCATTATACCCCCATGGGAAAACAACCGACTGACAAACTCACTGCAGAGTTCAAAAAGAACCTGAAAGCGATTTTAGCGGAGCGCAAGGGGCTGACCAATGCCAAGAAGCTCTCGCTTGCGGCTGGCTTGGGTGAAACGGCTGTGCGGGACATTCTGCAAAACAGATCCGCCAGCCCGAAACTGGAAACCGTGTACAAACTGTCCGCCGCGTTAAATGTTCCGCCCTTCAGGCTTATGCCCTCCATGATTGACCAATCCTATGCGCAACTCGCAGAGAAAGACGAGGAAATACGCATTCTGAAGCAGGTTGCCGATCTCGATTACGCTGATTTAAGCGCACTTAAGCGCATGGCCAAAACATAAATCAAAACAACAAATTATCATTATATAATAACCAATTAAGCCCATTTGTTAACACAGCAAACAGCGATCAGCCGTGCCCGCCCCAGTGAAAAATCCCATTTATTTATGCAAATATTATGTGATAAATCACACACAATACAAGAGCGGGCGAACCTCGCCCCCTCACTCCTTAAATTTCGAACAGATTTCTGTCGCTATAATTTCCGTTGCAGCCCTACCCCAAACGCCATATATTCGGGCGCAACCTTTAGGAACCCAACGCTATGTCCGCGAAAATCCCGCGCAAAGAATTTGTGGCTCTCATGGCATTACTCATGTCACTGCCCGCCCTTTCGATTGATTCAGTTTTACCTGCCCTCCCGCTCATAAAAGATCAGTTGCATGTCGATACGGATAATCATGTTCAGTTCATAATCGGCATTTTATTTGCAGGGCTGACCGTCGGACAATTATTATTCGGGTCAATCTCAGACAGCTTCGGACGCAAGCCTGCTATTTTTATCGGGCTTCTGATTTTCGCAGGCGGCAGCATCCTCAGCCTGTTTTCCACCTCCTTTTCCATGATGCTTATGGGACGGTTTTTACAAGGGCTGGGCGCGGCGTCGGCGCGCGTGGTTTGCGTCGCCATTGCACGCGACCTGTATGAGGGGCGCGATATGGCGCAAATCATGTCTTTCATCATGGCCGTTTTTGTTTTCGTCCCCGCCATCGCCCCAACCATCGGTCAGGGCATTATTCTGGCTTTTGACTGGCGCGCGATTTTCATCCTTTACCTTGTCATGGCCGCGATCATTACCATCTGGATGCATAAACGCCTGCCTGAAACATCGCCAAAGGAAAAACGCTCCCCCTTTGCTCTGCGGACGATCAAGCGTGATTTTTCCATTGTCGTCCGTAACAAAGTCACATTGGGATACACCATCTGCGCAGGGCTGGTCTTTGGCGGATTTATCAGCTATCTCAGCTCCGCCCAGCAAATTTTCCTCGATTTTTATCATGTCGGTGAGTTGTTTCCGCTTTATTTTGGCCTGTCCGCCCTGTCTATTGGCCTTGCCTCATGGGTTAACGGCATGATTGTTCAGCGTTACGGCATGGAACGCCTGAGCCGCTATGCGCTGATCGTGATTATCGCCGCATCTTCCATTTTCTTACTGGCGTTTGATCTCACCGATCCAAACACGCCCCTCGCGGCCTATATGACCTTTGCGTTTGTCACGTTCTTTTGCCACGGCTTATTATTCGGCAATCTAAACACATTGGCGATGGAGCCGATGGGGCAACAGGCCGGCACAGCCTCTGCCGTGATCGGCAGCCTTTCAACCGCGATTTCGGTGTGCATCGGCACGGTGATCGGGCAGCTTTACAATCACACCCTCATACCGCTTGTGCTCGGGTTTTTATGTCTTTCCGCAGTAACGCTGATCTTGCATATGTGGCTTAGGCATTATACGACAAAGATGGACGTCGCGGCTTAGAAAGCACCTGCTTGTTAAGGTTTCTAACAGGGTGGAATAAGGTTTCAGAAACGGATATCATGATGCGACCTTCGACAAACATTGCAAAAAGGAACACTTCATATGAAAGCTATTGGATACGACAAAGCTGGGCCAATCACTGCGCCTAATGCCTTAATCGAATTTGAAACAGGCACACCGGAATTAAAGCCACATGATTTGCTTGTCGAAGTTAAGGGCATTTCGGTAAATCCTGTCGATGTAAAAGTCCGCGAGGGTATGGAGCCTGAAAGCGGCACAAAAATCATTGGTTACGATGCGGCAGGAATCGTCAAAGACATCGGCAGCGCCGTGAGCAAGTTTAAGGTCGGTGATGAAGTCTTCTACGCTGGCGACATAACCAGACAAGGTACAAATGCGGAATATCACGCCGTCGATGAGCGGATTGTAGGGAAGAAACCAAAATCCCTCGGCTTTGCGGAGGCCGCTGGATTTCCGCTAACATCCATTACCGCGTGGGAGCTCTTATTCGATTCTCTGGCACTCACAGAAGGGGCAGGCAGCAATGATGCCTTGTTGGTTATCGGCGGTGCGGGCGGTGTTGGCTCAATCCTGACCCAGCTTGCCAAGAAACTGACAAACCTCACCGTCATTGCAACGGCGTCACGCGCCGACACAATTGAATGGGTCAAAAAAATGGGGGCAGATCATGTCATCAACCATCGTGAATCACTTGTCGAGCAAATGAAATCTCTTGAGATTGCGCCGCGCTATGTTGCCTCACTCACCGGTACAGACGGGCACTTCCCCGCCATCATAGAGCTTATCAAGCCGCGCGGTCATGTCGCCTTTATCGATGATCCTCAAACACTGGATATTTTATCGGGCAAAGTCAAAGCCCTGAGCTTCAGTTGGGAATTTATGTTTGCGCGCTCTATGCATCAAACCGATGACATCGAAAAACAACATGATTTACTCAACCGTGTTTCCGAATTGATCGATGACGGCACATTGATATCAACCGTTACGCAAAACCTTGGGAAACTGAACGTAGAAAACCTTAAAGAAGCGCACACACAGCAAGAAAGCGGCCGCGCCATTGGCAAAAACGTACTTGACGGATTTTAATCAAAACCACCCGAAAGGACAAGATATATAACTAAAGTGGAAGAACGTCGCAAAACACACTACTCTATAATACATAGACGTAAATGCTTTAAAGACCCTCAAGGATTCGCTTGGCAATGAAGCGCGAACTGCTGTACGGAAAATATTAACGCAGATGGAGTTCTATCATAATGTTAGACCAATTAACGTATCCCGCCCAATTCGCCCCCCTTATCGTAGGTGCAATATTTTTATCCATTGGCGTGAATTGGCTCATCCATAGTTATAGATTTAAAAAAACAGCCCTGAAAGTTTCCGGCATTGTCAAAGCCATTGAGAAATACACCTCTATCACGCGTCATGACGGGCACAAAGCGGCGCAAATCTATTATCGCCCCCTCATTGAATATGAATATGACGGCAAGCAAAGAACGACATATGGCGCAAGCGTGAATGCTATTCGCCATACACTGGGGCAAAAAGCCTCGGTTCTGGTGCGCGTGTCTGAAGATCAACAAACAATCCAAAATGCCATTGAGGACTCCATCACCACCGTTGTCAGTACGATTTTCGGTTTAGCCGGATTGGTTGCACTGGGCGTTTATATTTATGCTATCGGCGGCTCATGGACCCTTACGCTTATTGTAGGCTCCTCAAGCATCGCTGTCGGGCACATGCTGTCCTCTATGTTGCTTGATTTTGATTCAACATTCATCAAATCTGAAAGCACAAACACACCGAAGAACGGTTCAGAACTCATTGATACAAAAGCAAAATATCAAAAAGAGATGGAGCAGAATAATTTTTGGGGGCATGTCATCGTACTCCCCATCATGCTCGGAGCAGTATGGACGATATATTCAGGAATGAAAATGTTACCCCAAAATGCGCAGATCATGCTTTTTGACGATTTTTCGGCATTCTATGACACCCTAACGTCAGGTGCTATGCCCTCTGCGTGGGAAACACCGCTTATGATTTGCGGCATCGGTGCTTTTTTCTTGGTTGCATGCACGCATTCACTTCTTTACATGCGCGGGACGTATAAGAAAATGAAATGGTAGCCCTATTCTTCTGTTGTAGCTTCTGTCGATCCACCCGCTAGCTTTTCACAAAGCCCGTTTGGCAACTTGATCCATTCATTGGCATCACTATCAACTTTTGAGCGCCCCGAACATGTGTGCTTATTCGCTTTGCTGGCACAATCATTTTTACCAGCCTTAACCACGCCATAACATTTTTCAGCACTCTCATTTTTCTTTGGCTCCTTATGCGCATTTGCACTGGGTATAGACGCTATGGCCGCGGTTAAAATACTCGCAATGGAAAGAAGCTTCTTTTTGTTATTCATGTTTGATCTCCAACTTTTAGATAACTACTAAGCACCACAATTTAAAAGGATGCAACGGGAGAGCGCAACGTCTCCCTTACCAAGAGGTGGGCACTACCCGTTCGGCCTTAACTGAATAATGAATCAATGATCGGGCAGTCAGGCGTTTTGTTGCCTTTACATTGTGACGCTATTGCCTTCAACGTTTTTTCAAGTTTTTGCAAGTCTGAGATTTTATCTCGCACATTCTCAAGATGCTTAACTGTAACGTCTTTCACTTCCGAGCATGTCAGGTTTCCGCCATCCACCATATCCAGCATGGTACGAATTTCATTGAGGCTAAACCCTAGCTCACGACTCCTGCGCACAAATGTAAGCCGCCTTAAATGTTCTTCACTATACAGCCTATGCCCACCCTCCGTTCGTGGTGGCGCAGGAAGTATGCCTTCCTTCTCGTAATAACGGATTGTTTCAATATTGACACCTGTCTGTGATGACAGCTTACCGATGGTAAAATCTTTGCCCATAAAAAAGCCCTTGCATCTGTAGTTACTACAGGTTTCATAATATAGATATGAAATGGAAACTCAACATCAATAAAACCAAAACCAGCGTTCTAGGCAGCGCTTTTGCATCGCTCGGCGCTATACTGGCATCCTCTTGCTGCATCATCCCCCTTATGCTTTTCAATATGGGTATTGGCGGCGCATGGCTGGCTAATCTGGCTGTGCTTCAACCCTATCGCACACACTTCATTGGTGTTGCCATCCTGATGTTTGCTGCCGGCCTGTTCCTATTTGTGCGTAGCCAATCAAAAGCTGATGGCGTTTGTGATCCTAAAGACGGAAAACGCATAAAGCGTGTGCCTATCATGCTGGCGATATCCGCGGCCTTGATTGCTGCAGCGATTATCTGGCCGGAAGTTGAGCCTTACCTTTTGAGGGCGATACGATGACGGAAAAATTCGAAACCCATTCGACGATCACATGCCCTCTATGTCGCCATGAGCAAACAGAAGAAATGCCAACCAACTACTGTCAGCATTTCTATGATTGCAAAAAATGTGGTAACGTTCTAAAGCCATTGCAAGGCGATTGCTGTGTGTTTTGTTCGTATGGCACAGTAGCCTGCCCACCTATACAGCTTGATAAGGGATGCTGTGGCTAATATAAGCTTACCTTGAGACGAGATCGTAATCAGGCTATAAGTTTTAACTCAATATGATCACGCATTTAAAACAGAGTAAAACATGAATTTTTTATCATTATTTATAGCCCTTATTTTTTTGTCACTCCCCGCCATTGCAGCAGAAAACTCAGAACCAAAAGAAAATATATGTCGAGAGATATCCATTTTGGGTATCAAAGGGAATATGGATCAGGGCAGTACGAGAGACATCTTGATGAAAAATGGATTTGAGGTGCGAGACGAATATACAAGAAATGGCAAATTAACGGGCAGATTATTTGGCGAAAAGAATTCACCCAAATCTAAACAAAGTGAAGAAAAATCGAAGGCCATACTATTCACTCACCGTCATAAAGGCTCTATTAATGCTAAAATAACCAGCAACGCAGCCCCTATAGAACGCTCGTCAAAAAAGAGTGCTTCACCAGAATGGGACAAAGTCTATATCTTACCGGCCATTGAACACAGAATAGAAAAGTTTTGCGGTGATATGGGGCATAAGCAATATAAAAAACATGGCGGTACCACATGTCGCATTGAACCATACCGCGTAGTTATCGAGCACATTGAAAAGCGCAACCAAATCATTGATTGTAAGTACAGGTTTGAGGCAACGCTCAACCAATACAACGAATCCATAAACATACATCAACCCAAAAAATAGATTACCCGCGCGCGCCCTACGGACAATAACCCACCAAATTTATTTATACGCCCATTGGGATTGTTTCGTGATGTTAAATGATCATCGCCCTATTGCGCGCAGGAGCTAAGATGAAGGGCGCGGCCAGTAAAACGCGGCGCGCTTGGTGGCGCGTTAATCGCCTTAGTAAGATAATCTGAATAATTACGTCGCCCACAGTAAGAGCCCGCGTGCGTACTGAATGAATCACGAACCTCATCATGCTCGCGCCCCTGCTTCATGGTTATCATGCCATGCGATTTTTTATAGGCCACGAATATCTTCTCCGCTTTAATTTTTTCAGCCTTTATATTTTCACGCGCCGCCTCTCTCTTTGCCAAAGCCTCAAGGCTTGCGGTTTCTGTTGGGTCTTCCATGACATTCACAGCCGCCCAATAACCACTCGTTTCTTCGCATATCTGCTGAAGAGTCTCTTCTGTTACACCAGCAAAACCGACCAAGTAACTTAGCTTATATTGAACTTGCTTCTCCGTATTGTGTTGCCTGTTTGTTAACATTTCAACAGTACCGGCATGATGCACTTTCTTCTCATGCTCAAAATGACATGCACAAAATTTATCACTTTGACTGGCTTTGCAGGCCTGCATGAAACTTTCCTTTGTCAGCACTTCACCTCTCCCCGCAATAGATAATGACGCAAACGACACTGTAAAGATGAGGGCACAGAAAAAGAGTTTCGTTATTTTATTGTAAACACGCATTGTCATAGGTCGCCCCGTTTTTTATTGATTAAAATGATGAAGTCATCACCTGCTTAGCACGGATCAAAAACTTGGTAAATAAATCGATAAAAAACAAGCAGAAGAGTGAAGCTATGTTCGCCATACTTCGATTCATCGCCCTAATCGTTTAATTGTACATTTACAGATGGAGAACATCGTATAATCACGGAAGAGCGTCACGTCTCCCTTGCCACGATGTATTTTCAGAGAGATTGCCCTATGTGCGAAATGAAGGTTTTCGAACTCCCGCAAAAGCGCTTCCTTTCTCGCTTTTAGACCAAATTAAGGACGGTGAGTATAAGATGGTGCAGCTAGATAGAGAAACCTCGAACGCATTATTTAGAATTTTGGAGGATTGGAATGCGGCCTTGAAAAGCGCATGAATATCCATCCATAAGTGGCTTACAAACAGACCATCCCTCAAACCACTTTTGACAAAGATATATTAATTAACGAATTCTCACGAAAAGGGATAAACACTTCTTTTCATTATCGTTTGTGTAAGCATATCCATTTCCGACCTTCGTTAAACAATCTTCTTGTCCAACCGCTATAACACTCCCAGTATTAGGGCTTCCATCATCAAGCTTGCGATCTAAATCACGAGCATCAGAGGATGATAGCAAATGCACATCCTTGCCGGTCATTGTACCTGTTACGTCATTCGCAAGAATAATGTATGTACCTTGCCTAGGGTTAGAACCAAATCCGTTAGGCAGAGGCTTTTGAGCATTGTGCCAATAAACTTGATAAAAGCCGCCCAGAGCAGATACAGGATATACATTTTTAGGGTCTTGATCATTTTTGTTTATATTAAGCCTTCCCAGAAGACCCGCTTTATTAAGATGCAGCCAAAATAAGTGTCGTTCGTCTTTATATGGCTCAACCTGAGACAGCTCACTCTCGCCAACTTTTGAGTCTCCATTCCCTTCACCGCAATTCTTTTCCGTACAATTCGGAATGCGCTTAAATGCGTTCGTCATATCTCCAGGATAAGCATCGTACATATCGCGGAATGTTGAGACAGCTGCATCAATACTTTTGATTTCCATTGCCGTTTTTTTTACTTTCGATGGAATATCTGAAAATTTGGTCTTTTGAAGCTTATTAGCCCTCTGTTGTCCTGCCTGCTCGATTGCTAACATCGCTTTAGCACGCTTAGCTTGCTGTATTTGATTAATTTCATCTTTTGACAGGGTGCCGTCACCGTCAAGGTCGATTATATCGAATGCATTTCCTGCAGCGGCGGTCACCTCTTTTTCCGTCACTTGACTATCTTCATTCAGATCAACCTCCCAATAAGGCATATATTTAAGCTTAGTTACTTTTTCAATTTTCATCGTTTCTGAATTATCCAGAACAATCATCTCTTCATTGGTTATGGTTTGATCTCCATTCAGGTCATATTTTTCCATCTGCTGTATAGTACGCTTTTTCACTCTATCGTGACGTGACTTATTCGCATGTGCATTAGCCTCTATCGTTTCGGTGATTTCATTCATAGTCACTTCACCGTTCAGATCGCTGTCATAATTTAGTATTTGATTACGCTGACGCAATACAGCTTGTTTAACAGACTTTTTTATGTCCACAGAAATGGTTTCATCACTGATAACGCCATCTTCGCCTACTAGCCTTTTATATCCTCTAAGAAAACTTTGCAGATATTGATCTTTTTTAAAGCCTGCACGAAAAGCTGCGCGCACAAAAAAATCGGGAATATCTTCATAATTTCCAACTTTTCCTTTACCAATCTTTTCTTGCACAGTGGTGGATTCTGACTGTGGTTCGCTTTCAACAACATCTTTATGTTCAGCTTCTAAAGTCTTCTGAGGGGGCACCTCATCACGCACTGAGGCATCTTTTTGACCATCATCACTATACACAAAATCAAAACATCGTTTGCTTTTGAACGTGATTTCATCGCCTGTTTCTTTGTTTTTTAAAACGCGGTCACCTATCCATTCCATATCATCCGATTTTATTCCTTTGCCAAAGATGATTAGGTTCGTAAACTCAAATGGCCATTTATATTTTATCTTCTGGAATTTATCTTCATCCTCACTAAAGCTTGGCCACAAACCACGATTGTTTCTCGGCTTTGTTGTCGTTATCTGTTTTTTAATTTCGGCTGTTTTTTGAGTTTTTTCATCGTAATCAAAATAGGTAAGGGTAACATATGGGTTATCTCCATCTCTGAACGCTTTTAAAGTCTGAAATGTTGACATGGCGGACACCGCAACGCCGTCTATGGATAAAATTCTGTCATCCTTTTCTATTCCAGCCTTCTCAGCAGCCCCACCTGAAAGCACACCATTCACATAAAGCGATTCCCTATTTTGCTTATAATTAATGCCCACCCCCATAAAAGCAGAACGAAAACGATAGTCACTATACAGTTCATTCTCATAGACCTTGGCATGATGGCATGTCTTGGAAATTGTTTTGTGTCCCCACCCTTTTTCCAGAACAACAATATCTTGCCCCCAATGCAAATCCAAAACATCGTTGCCCTTCCCCGGGAACACAATATCATCGCCCCAAGAGTCGTCTAGATTTTCACTTTCATCTGACAGAACATAAATTTGGTTATTCCAAGAACATCTGATGTTTTTCTTGCCTGATCCATTGGTGATCAGCATGGATTTACCACGACCACTATGGCAGTTAAGCTTGTCCCAAACATCTTGTTTTTGCATGTGCTTCGGATCGAAATAAAGCATTTGCATTAAGCTTCTTTTTTGCATAGACGGCAACGTACGCGGAAATTCTGTTGGAATTTTCCCTTCTTCCATAAGACCAATCAGAAATAATATTTTTTCTTTTACTTTTCTCTCTTCTATTTTATCTAACCAGTTTTTGTATAACTGCAAGTTACTTTTCTGATTAATTACATAATCTACCGGCTCTTTAGCCGCCTCTTGCTGTCTCACTTTATCAAAGGCATGGACCGTATTTCTGGCGTTTGCAATTAAATGCTCTGTCGTATAATTTTGCTTACAACTCTGCTCAATTTTAACGGGAATATCTCCTAAAACATTCACGAAACGAACGTGTTTTTTACTGTCGGTAGCTTTAAATCGGCGCGTATTATTATCCTTATCTTCCTCTGTCCAACTTAAACATCCATCCAGTAAAACTTTATCCAAATCATCATCACCAGTAATTTCTATTTCGTTTCGTTCTAAATAATTAAGACCTGGAATTGTGACAACAATGACATTCTCCACCCCATTAACAAGCTTATACTTCTCAATGCTTTTGAAATTAAAGCCATTCAAGAACAAATACTTACCATCGAACCCATCTAATGTATCAACGCCGCCTCTACCGTCAAATATGGTTCCAACTGCCGTCCCAGTATGTAAGAAACGGCGCGTATTGCCGTCTATATACTTTGCTATCTCATTTGCCCATTCCACACTTTGATAGTAAGCAAAGCTCTTTTTTTCGACACTCGTAACGTCAATTTCTTCAATATTTCCACGAGCCAACACATCCCAGCGTATAAAATCATCTCGAAATATATCAATACGCTCACCTAATTTTTCCTGAGATGAAGTAAAATCATCCACAGCAGAACCGACATCATCTTTAACTATATTAATTTCTTCTTTTAGACTGACTAATTCGGACGCATTATCTTTTAAACGGCTAGAAAGAGAAGAAAATAAGCCTATTTGAATAAACAACAGACTAGCAATCGCTATAATAATAAAATTAATTTTAGCGCTATCATTAGCCACATCTTGCTCCTTAAGTGTTTTAACCATAAATGTTTTTTACAAGGATAAACGATAGACCATTAAATAAAAAACAATCTACTGGAAAAGCCTTATATTATTACCGATCATAAAAAATGTATTCAGAATTTTAAAAACTGAATTTCGAATTTCGCGCCATTATCACACTCTAAAACTCTGATATCTCCGTTATGTGTTGTCAATAGAGATTGAACAATCCCAAGCCCCAGACCCGTGCCACCATCCGCGCGTTTAGTGGTAAAAAATGTCTCGAAAATTTTATCTTTGTTTCCTTGCGATATTCCTTTGCCGTTATCACCGACCACCAACGAAATCTTGTCACTATTGTCTGTCACGGAGACGTGAACGCTGTCGGCATCATGTTGAAGAGCATTATCAAAGAGGTTCACAAAAATGGTCTCCAAATGATCTGCTGCAATTTTAATATGCAGCGGCGCATTGAAATCATATATCAGGCTTAACCCCAAATCATGATATCGTCCCTTTAGCTGTTCCAATATTTCAACAGCATCACAAGCCTCATTGCTCATTTCCACATTGTCGGCTTTGGCTAACTCTAAAAGCCGATTTACCAGACGTTTTAACCGCTCACTATCGGCAATGATATTCGATAGAAATTTATTCTTCTTCTCCGCTTCCATGTCATCCATATGATCCAACAATAGCTCTGCTGCCCCCTGAATTGAGGTCATAGGCGTTTTAAATTCATGCGACACATGCGTTGCAAAATTTTTGATGTACTCAGAGCGGTTATGAAGCGATAACGCCATTTCAGAAAAGCTTGCCGCAAGCAGTTCAACTTCCCTAACACCTGATACATTGAGATCTTCCATCGCCTGTTTATTACCTGCGGAAAAGGCTCTCACCTTGGACAAAAGAACATTCATTGGCCGCACGATCATATAGGACGTCAACAGAGCGATAAGTGTTGTTAGCAGGAGAAGTACAAAACCTGCCAGAGCAACTTTTTCCTTTTCCGCATACAGGTATTTCAAAATGTTTTTTGGCGTTCTGGACATATACACCACACCCCAAACGCGCCCCTCATAAATAATCGGAAAAGCCGTAAAAACGCGTATGCCTGTGCCGCGACTGATCGAAGCTAATGCTGGCGGCGGGCTATCTGAAATCCTCTCTCTGATAACGCTTGTGTAATAGCCTTTAAGTGCATTAGAAACTTCTGGGATATGAGAAAAATTCAAACTCACGTCTTCTTTTCCAGCAATCACAGTGCCTTTGTAATCTAACACTCTTACTCCTGATAAGGTCGTGCGTTTTGCGTCCTCTAATATGGGCATAATCACATCACCGACATAAAGAGTTAATGGATCAATTATCTTAGCTTTTTCACCATCAGGACGTCTTGGCAATAAAGCAGCGCTTGATAAATCTATTTGCGGTATAACTGGCGTGTAGTACTCATCTCCATGAATTAAACTATTAGGGTCTGCGATAACGCCGAAGTTGTCATCAAATCCCTTTGCTTTAATGACTTCCTGTTTATAAACCGCAGCGATTACGGCAGATTGTGCGATGAGTTCGGCTTCGGTTTGTTGAACCAACGCATTCTCGTAAAAACGAAAAAAGAACAATCCACCCAAAGGCAACAACAGCACCATCAGATTTACAAACAGCAAAACCGTCCGTAACCGTAATTTAGATTTTAATGCGCTTTTTGAAGAACTCATGCGGATAGCTTATACCCCACACCATGGACAGTTTGAATAATGTTTTCACATCCTAAATCCAAGAATTTATGACGCAAATTCCGAATATGACTGTCTATCGTACGATCACTGACATTAATGTTCACATCATAAGCCATATCCATGATTTTATCGCGATTAAACACATGATCCGGATGCTTTGCCATTCCACACAAAATTGAAAACTCCGTTGCAGTAAGCTGCACTTCTTGCCCCATCCAAAATGCTTGATGCTTTTCAGTGCTTATTTTTAATCCGCCACAAGAAATTTCGGAAGCGCGGTCTTCTCTTTGCTCTTTTGGTGACGACCGCTTCAAGATCGCCTTAACCCTCGCCACAAGCTCCCTTGGGCTAAAAGGCTTGGTTAGGTAATCATCGCCGCCGATCTCCAGGCCAAGGATACGATCAATCTCTTCATCACGTGAGGACAGAAATAAAATAGGTACATCCGAGACTTTTCTGATTTCTTTACAGACATCCAGACCATCTATCTCGGGCATATTCACATCAAGAACAATTAGATCAGGATGAGCACCTTGGAATGTTTCAATCGCCTGCTTTCCATCCGATGCCATGCAGGTGGTCATGCTGGCTTTTTCAAGGGCAAAGGTGACAACTTCTAAAATATGCGGATCATCATCAGCAATCAGAATTTTTTTACTCATTGTGTCTTCCCCTCCAAAGATTTCAGCAAGCGATACTCACTATATGTCCAGCGTCTCCAATCGTCCACATCGCTTTTGAGATCATCTTTCATTTCGTCAAGTGTCATGTGATTACTTACATCGGAATAGTAGATATTTTCTTTTTCAAATATTTGAACGTATTCCTCCATAGCAGGGATTGCGGCCGCACCTATACGCTTCATATAGTAACGATCCAAATGCACACCGCTGCCAGAAACAAGTTTAGAATGAGTAACATTGTAATGCGCAATCATTGCCCCGATATTCATAAAACTCGTCACGTATAGAACCGCTAGAGCCGTAATCACATTCGCATTTATCAACCACGTGTTCGATTTATTAAGGATGCTGCGAATGATGATCCAAGCTAAACCGCAGGCCACTAATCCCATCCAAATAAACGCAGCAACACGCAAATAAGTGAGTGCATAGACTTCCACATAAAGACCCGTGCGATATATCGAGGATACGACCAATAAAATATTCTGCGCTATCCATAGATAAATCAGGCCTTGCACTGTTTTTGACCCAGCCACCTCTTGTCCTGCATTTTGTGAAATAAGGACAAACAAAGCAGCAAGCAGCGCAGTAACGATCAAAGGATAAGCGCCTTTTTGAGCATACCCCGCATATGTAATTCCATCAGGTAGTTCACCGCCAGCCCATAGATAATTCATATCCATAAGAGTCTGACAAGCAAACATCAGATTAAAAATCACAAGGGAACGCAGCACTGATTCTTTTGTAAATGCCCATTCAGCAAACCCCATTGGCTTTTTCTTTTTATAAAAAACATCGGGTGTTGCCGCCTTTCTTTTTCTCTTTAGCTTTGGCCTTATCACGGCAAAAACAATAGCCGCCATCACAGCCCAAAAGAACAGACGACCAAAAGAAAACATTTCCAATAAAGCTTTGAAGTCAAATCCTGAGAGCCATTTAGTCACGATCGGATTTGCGCTCGCAAACAAGAATATAAATACAACTGAAAGGACAATCGGCAAGAACCAGCCACGAAGAAACAACGAAAATCTGTTTGGTGGCATATATCGGTGTCTATATCTTTGAACACCAATTAGAGCTTTGTTTAAAGGACGCAGAATACGAAAAACAGACGACAACATCTGCCGTGCCCACAGGCTTGCATCATCTTTCCACCCGCCTTGCGATAAAACGGCCAGACTGACAATCCCAAGTGACATGAGGGCAAAACACAACAAGCTTGTTTTTTCAATTTGTAAAAAGCACTGAGAAATTGTCAAAAGCAATATTATTTGGCCTAAGCGTGTTTGGATGATCTGTGAATTATGAAGCACGCAAACACCTGATAGAAGCAATCCAAACAGTCCTATCGTCCAGCCCGCTTGATGCCCGTAAAACAGAAAATCTGCCAAGGCCGTCAGCCCCAGCATGGATATAATTTTAAACCTGAATGATGTTCGAAATAATGAAAATATATCTGTCATGGTTTTGTGCCTTCCTGAGTTTTTTGCAATGACAAAATCGGAGAGCGTTTTAAACAAAAATCAGGTTCATCAACCAACCACCATGCATCACGCTGTACACTGCGCGGCACAACATAAAAAGCCTGCATCAAAATCGGATGCATATGTTTAGATGGTTTTAGTGTGGTCTTAATGCCTGTGTTTTGAATGTTTTTGCTCATAACAAAAGAGTACAAAACCGCTTTGCAGGAATTATGATAGCCTTCCTCAGATATTCAGGAGCTTATGTGCAAAATTTGTGCAGATTAATTTTTGATCGCCCAAAACAGTTTATAGAAACGGATATAATAGAAGGTTTTGTAGATGGTGCAGCCCGATAGAGAAACCTCGAACGCTTTATTCAAGGTTTTTGAGGATTGGAAACAGGTTTTGGATATTATCTAAAAGCAGCTTTTCAGCAAAAACAAACTTTTATGAGGAAATGCCTGCCAATTCCAAGATGTACGTTATGGTTTGCTCGGGGCGCTTGGCGGAATGCTCTGAAAGATTTGTTCTTCGGTTACAGGGGCCGTGTCTTCTGCTCGACTCAATTCCCTTAATATATCCCCCACATCATTTTCGTTTCCAGATGAAACATAGGGCGATTCATTCATCTGCCTTTCTTCAAGGCTTCTGGTATCAACAGGATTGCCAAGCACCTGATTGGCAATGTTACGGCTATCAATTTCTGTCATTCGACCGGGCGGGTCTATTTGGGAAGCATTGGCTGAATTTCTGTAATAGTTATTTCCATCATCCAAAACTTCTAAAATGAACATACTAGATGTGTCTTGTGCTGTATTATAAAACAATGTTTGTCCGAATATGCCTTCAAATGGATTTCGTTCAGGATTTTTTGTTAACGTCTCACCGTCAGATTTAAGCTCATCCGCTCTATATCCTTGCAGCGAGCCTATATGGTACGCACCTCCAATATGTATGATGACTTTCGGAGTGTCTTCAGTGCGTAAAGCATGTTTACCAATTGTCTCTATTTCTGCATCAAATCTATCTTGTCGATCTGGATTTTTTCTGTCACGTAAAGGGTCGCTTGCAACAAGCTCATATCCCTGCTCAACTGCAAATCGTACCGCTTCATACATGGGCCTGGCTTCTACCAATACTTGGCCGTTCAACTCTCTGTTTGCTATTTCTATTGCCTGATCCAGTTCGTCTTGATCTAATTCAATGCTGACGATGACGTTTTCTTTACCGACCAGTTCACCAGCCGCATGAATGGCTGATATATGTGTATAAGCCGCAGCCAAGGCAGGATTTTCATACTGATCGGGGAGATAATCGTTGAGCGTGTTTTCCGTTTCGGTATCTTCATGAACTTCGCCACTCATTACAAATACGGGCAGATTTCCACTACTTTTCAAGGCTTGGCTAATATCCCCTTGCACCTGATCATATGTGTCGCGCGCAAACTGGTCATATGCGCCGTGCATGGATTCAGGGTCATTTATGGCCTCTTTAACAACAGAAACACCTTCCTGTAATTTTCTATAGCCTTCCTGTATTGTTTCATTGTCCTCAATGGCATCGGAAACAGCGCTCAAAGCCGCTTCGACAGAATGCTTTAAGTATTGTTGTACCTGCTCTAATGTGCCTGAAGAACCGCTCATATACCCAATCTTTATTTTTATAGCTTTTCTTTCAACTTACAGATTTAATACGGAAAATACAAGCTTTTATAACAGGTATATAGCCAATAAAATCTTTCCAAACTACGATTAGCGTGCCCAAATGCTCGCTTGTAACGTGCTAAAATTATAGATTTGTTTTAATGGTGCAGCCCGATAGAGACACGTCGAACGCATTATTCAAGGTTTTTGAGGATTGGAATCAAGTTTTGGAAAATTGACTTATACTTGTAACCTATCCGCTTGAAGTTTTTTTAACATATCCTGAACTTTGAGGAATCAACTTTTTAATTTCAATTTCTGCTGCCGTCCATTGCCCTTGCTTCTCTAAACGCCTCGTTTCATCAATTATCTTTTTGGCTCTTTGAACTTTATCTGCACGGCTTTTGGGCTGCCAAAGTTCAGGTCTAGACTTAATGAACTCAAAGAAGCAGTTTTTCAAATCTTTTGGTGGGAAAAAGCCTAAATAGCTAAAATCATATTCAATGATCTGTTTTTCTAAATCAAAAGACTCATATGGATATCCATTGCAAGCATTCCAGTATTTAACCAGCCTCACCAACGGTTTTATAAAAAAATTATTATCAGAGTTTTTTTGTATTAGGCTAGCGTTAGAATCTTTAGGGTCAGTGGACATCCAATGCTGTTCCGTACCATCCTTTTTTGGAATACTGAGTCCATAGATAAAAGTTCTAACCGAGGGTACTAACTCAAATCGAATATGACTTAGTTCAAGCTGAATTACAGGATGACTCTGCGATATTTCCGATCTGGTGTATTTATCGGTTACAAATCGTCTAAGCTTGTCCAAGTACGTCTGCGGACGAAATCCTGTATTATCAAAAACGACCATATAATCAACATCGGAGCGGCTATCCATATAGCGGGGTAAAATCGTTCCTCTATCAAATGAACCGAAGCGAAACTGTTCTTTTATATCTGCGCCAAAATAGGCAGAGAGCTTTTCTTTTAAGACTTTTTCTGAACGAACAATACTGCTTTTCTCTGACGAAGACAAAACGGCACTTTCAGCTATGCTTTTCAGATACGAAGAAACCGTCATTTATCTTCCTCTTTCTTTTCCAGCGAACTTCGAATAGCATTCCACTCAGATGATAGTCTTTCATTATGTTGATTAAATGTTTTGGAGCAAAGAAGTATAGAAGCGGTAGCTTTTAACTTTTCATACATAATCAGCTTTTCTATAGCGGACACATCGAAACCCTTATCTGTTGTATTCAAAATTCTATAAACATCATCATAAAAAGCAGACGATTTATGCTTAAGCCACTCCAGTTTTATCCATTTAGAAAACACTCCTTCACTAAACAATACACTTGAGAACACTACAAGCCAGTCCAAGTCAGACCCTCTATACACGAGGCACGGAAGCCAAATAAGAAAATAGGCAATTGATATCGGGCGAATAACTTTGAGCATTAAAGAAGTTATTGATCGAGTAAAAAAAGTATTTTCTAGCAACTGAAATGCGGCACGTCTTATCGAACCTGTTTCTGAGTTGTTATAGTACCCTCTGGTTCTGTCTTCTATTAAGCTGATGTCAAAGGCAGCGCTCATGAAGTCAGATACTCGCTTATTCTCAGCCTTAGGAAACAAAAAAAGATGAAAAAAGTGATTTAAAGAGAACAACAACAAAGAAGTACATAAAAATAACACCTGCATTATGTCGTGGTATTCTGGCTCTTGAACAAACAAAAGTGCGAACGATAAAACTCCTCCAACAATAAATAACCAGAAGACTATCTTTTCCAGCAGTTCAGCTTGACTATAATAGCTCTCGTTAATTGGATCTGATTTGCCCCCTATAATACCCATGATTTTACACTCCTGCTAGCAAACCACGACTTGCCTGTTGCCCCAATGGTGATTGCTGTAATGATGGAAATTGTGACCCAAAGATATTTTTCCAGTGAATTTCGGCCATGAGTGGCTGATCGGCATGCTCATAAATACAAGCCTGAACTGCTTCATTATAAGCGGCCTGTGCTTTCCTTTGCCAGCCATCGCCAAAAGAAATTACCTCACCATGCGTTAACGTTAACTGGTTATAACGCAGAAGAAATTCAAAAAAATCTCTAACCAACCAATCATGCCAATATGTAGGGGAATTTAAAGATTCCTCTAGACAATGCCATTGCTGAACAAAATAGTATGCTGCGTATTCTAAAATTATTGACGGCAGAGGAACGTCCTGCATCCTTTTCCATACCTTTGCATATTTAATTAAGTGCTTTATATGCCCATTCGTAGCCGTATCCGCTTGTTGCAAATTCATTGCCTCTTCGACCGGATTTGTTGGTTTCCACCTTCCACCACTCGAGGTGTCCGCTATGTATATTTGCCCTCCGAGAACAAATGCGGGTACAACCTCAAAAGTACGTGATTGATAATCTACAATAATGGCTGGGCCATCTGCTTTAATTATTGTATTCGGAAACGTCTGTAGAAGTGTTGTTCTCACATCCTGCAACAATGCGCTTTGCCCGCCCGCTTGATAAATTGAATATCTTTCAAATAGATCAACTGGCAAAAAGTACATCAGGTCAATGTCAGATGTTGGACGGATAGAAGTTTTCTTTGCGTATGATCCTGTAATTAAAATATTCCTTAAATCAAATTCACCTCCGTAGTACACCGAATGTAAGCAGCGTCCAACCCTCTCAGCCTTACCAAGAGCGTCGTCATGTTCTTCTGAGCGCAATACTATATTACGTTGAAATGCTCCAAAGTGTGCAGTTACGTAATTCCACATAAATTTTCCTTTTAAAATTCAGCGTGTGCTGAAATTTTTATATGAACGATTATAGTTAAAGGCAGAATATGCCTTTTTTCCCAAATACTCCCTAAGCTACGAGTCTCGTAAAAACAACATATAGTGTATCGAACGCAACAAATCAACAACATATTGTGTTTAATGGTTTTTCAGATATCAAATCATTTAGAGGGGCTCTACGGAGTGCCTTCTTTATAAGCGCCCAGTTTTCTGCGCAATCATGCCTATCATGAAGGCATGAGCAATGACATCAAGACAAAAAAGCCAACACCGTTTTCCTTACGCCTCAGCGTTGAGGAACGGCAGCTATTAGAAGAGCTGGCAGGAACAAAACCACTCGGTGCATATATTCGTGAAATCCTTCTGAGTAATGCCAAACCGCGCAGAGGCCGAACATCTCGCCCCAAGGAAGACAACATCATCCTTGCGCAGATTTTAGCACAGCTCGGCGCGTCACGCCTCTCCAACAACATCAATCAACTGGCCAGAGCCGCAAACACGGGAAGCTTGCTTGTCACCGATGACGTGTTGCATGACCTTAATGAGGCTGTTCAGAATATCGCTTTCATCAAAGAAACCCTCATTAAAGTTCTTGGCCTAAGAGATGAATGCACATGATTATTGAAGGCAATCAAAGAGGCCATGCAAAGCAGCTCGCCAATCACTTGCTAAATGATCGGGATAATGACCATGTTACCGTCCATGAAATCACGGGATTTTCATCCGAAACCGTCCACGGCGCATTTCAGGAAATTCAAGCCACAAGCCGCGCAACACGCTGCACGCAATTCCTGTTCTCCGTCTCTCTCAATCCCCCGCAGGATGAAATTGCAACCAATGAAAATTTTGAAAAAGCCCTGAGCGACATTGAGCAAAAAATGGGTCTTGAAGGACAGCCGCGTGTTGTCGTCTTCCATGAAAAAGAAGGACGGCGGCACGCGCACTGTGTCTGGTCACGCATTGATGCGCAAAACATGACGGCCATAAACCTGCCATTTTACAAAAAGAAACTGAATGAAATTTCCAAGGATATTTATCTTGAACAGGGCTGGAACATGCCCAAAGGTTTTATTGATAAGCAATACACAAACCCGCTCAACTTCACGCGTGAAGAGTGGCAACAGGCCAAACGCCAAGATGATGATCCGCGCATGATAAAGCATATCTTCAAGCATGCTTGGGGTGCTTCTGATGATGCTAAATCATTCGCGCATGCTCTGCAAAATCACGGTTTTACTCTTGTACGTGGAGATCGACGCGGATTTGTTGCCGTGGATTATAAGGGCGAAGTCTATTCCCTTAGCCGTTGGACAGGATTAAAAACCCGCGCCCTGAATGCTCGTCTGAAACAGGAAGATTTACCATCCGTGCAGCAAGCAAAAACCAAGATTGCCGAAATCATGACCGATGCTCTTCAAAAACATATCAAAGATGTGCGGCATGAGCGCAGTAAGAAGTATCAACCACTTAAGAGCGCGCTTTTAAATCTTCGGGAGCGTCACCGTTCAGAGCGTTCATCATTAGAACTAAGGCATAATGAACGTCAGAGACATGAAGAAACGCAGCGCCAAGAACGTATGCCAAGATGGTTTAAAGGCGTGCTTGCCCGTATAACCGGCAAGCATCGCCGCATACAGGAAGAGAACAGACAAAACGCGCTGAAATGCCAAGCCAGAGACCAGAAGGAAAAGCACGAGCTTATCATCAAACAATTACAGGAGCGCGGCCGCCTGCAAGATCATGTTCAAAACCTCCGCCAGCAGCATAATGAAACGATGTTACAAATGCGCAAAGACATAGGCACGTATATGGAGATGAAAGAGAAAAACAGCCCCGAATCCATTCAATTTAAAACTGAACAGCAAGAACACAGCGGGTATGCGATGGAGTGAACATAATAATAAAGGTAGATGACGTTTAATTTATTAAAAAAAACTCTTAAGTAGATTGTAAAAACCTAAAAATGCTTCGGTCAAAGCATATAACGTTATGATAAAGAAAGTTAATGCGCTAATAACACTAATTATAGGGTGCTGCTTAAATTTTGAAATAATCTGCGAAGCCAAAGAGGAAGAAGAGATATCTTGCGTAGGAGGATGGCTTTTATGTAGTACACCACAGTGTTTAAAATGTTCTTTGTATACCTCAAATAAACTGTCTTTTCTTAGAACGTGTTCATTGATTGCAAGTGTAGAATTTTCTTCATAAGGAAAGCCATTGCTTTTTCCTGACCAAATTCCACTGATGTTAGAAAGATAATATAATGCATCTAATGCATCTTCTCTTTCATAATTTGACTGTTCACATATCTCATCAACTGTAACACTTTCTTTTAGTTTTTCTGGATATAACTTTTTTAAAATCTGGAAAAAACATTCCATCATTTCAATAAGATTTTCAGATTTTTTTGATTTTACAAGTGGTAGAGCATAAGGAGAAATTAGGTAAAAGACATGCGATTTATCATGCTCAATCCATCGCTCTGTATAATCTAGTGAATCAAGAATATCCATTTCTTCGGGGTGATTTGCCCGATACTTAACTTTATTCACTTGCGGGGGCGTTCCCTGTAATTCATCAAAAAGGTTTCTAAGGCACTGAATTTTATCTGAACCTAGCACTTTTATTACTTTTGTAATCTGCTTGTCATACTTATCTTTTTTAATAGACATTTTTTCCTCTTAAAGTGCAAGATATCTGAAATCCGTTCCATTAAACCACAAGAGCAACCCCTTGTGGGGAAGACGATGGGATGAAGAATAATAAATACTTCTTCTACAGAGTCTCTCTCAACCAAGAAACTGTATTCTCAACATCAAAATATTTCTGTCCATAGCCTTCTATTAATAATGAATCTGGCAAGAAATCATCATATTTTTCTATGCTCTTCTCAGGAACAAACTTAGCAAGTTCACTATTAGTGAGTTCATTTTTACGGCAGTATTCCAGCAGACTATCCTTAATATCTTTTACGTTTGCTTTGCCGATTTCTATAGCACCCGCAAAAGCAGAAGCCTCATAACCTGATTTGATTAACATTGTTGTAATTGTGTTTACAATTTTATCTCCCATCCACGGGACAACGTAAACATAACCGTTATCCTCAAAAATCCTCTGCTCACTTAGAGAGGCATTTTTAAAGAACTCTACACCTTCATAAAAAAGTTCTTTGGCAACTAAATCTAAATAATCCACCTGCGTATTGCCTGCAGGAATTCTATAATCTTCCGTTTTGTATATGCGTAGCATTTCTTGTCTGACCAAATCATGAACTAACATTCCTTGACCATTGAACTGTGGTGGCTCCCCGCCTTTTGCAGGTATCACATTGATGACTTTTTTGTCAGTATCAATCGCCTCAACTTTCCAGCGCCTGCCAGTGAATATGATGTGCTGACCTTCTAAAATTAGTGAGTCAACGGGCAATGTTCCGAGCGTTTTTTCTCCTGCAACGACCCGAAACTCTTCTGGTGTTTTAAAAACAGCATAGAATGTGTAGTTATTGGCCAACTTTTCGCCATTAAGCCCTAACACCAGCTCACCGCTTCCTAATTGCGTTATCAGGTCTTCTTTTCCCATATGTGAAAGTAACATTTTAAATTGCTCTACAGTTACATTATTAAAGCAGCCATCTTTACAAAGTAATTTATATACCTGATCAGCGCGAACGCCTCCCCATTGTGCTATCAGTGCAAGAATCTGATGCAGCAAAGTAGAGAAATGAAAATTATTCATGTCTGCTGGCTCATACCACTTGTGCATTATAAGAAGCCTAGTCATCGCTATAGATTGAAGTAATTCTAACCTCAGCTTATCTACGACATTAGAGCCATTATGGAGTTCTTGTTCAGCTATCAGCATTCTAAGAATTGCAGGAGAGCCTCTACGCCCAGAACGCCCTAATCTTTGCCTTAAGCTTGCCACTGAGTGAGGTGCTGTAACTTGTATTACAGAATCAACCTTTCCAATATCAATACCGAGTTCAAGAGTCATTGTGCAAATGGCAGTCGTTGGCAAATTTTCTTTCTGGAGACGGGCTTCCAATTCTTCCCTTAGCTTCTTGTCCAAAGACCCGTGATGTGGAAAGAACTCGTTTGGAACAATTTCTTGTTCGCACAAATCGCTTAATTGGGCACTTATACTTTCTGTTCTCTTCCTGCTATTCGCGAAAACTAAGTGTGAGCCTCCACGGCACAATTTGTATAGGTCATCACATATTTTAAAATGTGCAGGAGCATCATCTTCATTTTGCGTCGGATCAATGTAACCTTGTATTTTAAATTTTAACTCTGACTGGGCTTTTTCACTTTTGATTATTTGACATGGAAAAGTTGAGTTTTGACGCAAAGCTGCTGGGATTTCTTCTAAATTCCCTAACGTCGCACTTAAAGCTATTCGCGGCACTAAACGGTCTGATTCTTGTAATAAAGAATCAAGTCTATTTAAAAGAGATAATAAATGTTGTCCTCTTTCCGTACCTATAAAAGCATGAAACTCATCAATCACAACATATTTTAAAGATGAAAAAGCACGTTGTAACCAGCCAGCCTCTCTAATAAGTAACGATTCTAAAGATTCAGGAGTAATGAGAATAACGCCTGAGGGATTGCGCTTTGACTTTAATTTTACGCTTTGCGAAATATCTCCATGCCAAGGGGTTATAGCGATATCTGTTATAACACCTAGACTTTCAAGTCTTCTATACTGATCATTAATTAATGCTTTCAGAGGACTAATATAAAGGATCGAATACCCGTCTTTTTCATCGATTGTTGCGGAACAAGCGGGAAGAAAGAATGCTTCGGTTTTTCCTGCAGCAGTAGAAGCACTAATTATAACATCTGTATTAGCCTCTAATATTGGATTTATTGCCTGTTTTTGGATATCCCTTAAATCAGACCAACGCTGCTCATAAATCCATTTCTGTATTCGTCTGTCCAGCCTTTGAAATTCATCCGTCATATTTTGAAACTAGCTAATGCCCCATCATCACTATCCGTTTCACCGTCTGAATATATGGTATCTTCTAAATCCATATCAGAGGGCAAATCTTCATTAATAGCTGTGTTTGCTACAAGCTCATCCCAGCGCATAGATGGGTTTTGTTCAAGCACCGCAAGCATATCGATAAAAGCCTTTATAGTGTTTCTGGGTGTCCTAAAGTAAGCATCACCAATAGTTTTACTACAATGATGCAAGAAAGATTTCAGAGCCTCATCGGGAACAAGATATTTTGATGGATCACCTCCAGCAAATACATGTCGAAGGTTCTTCAATAAAATATACAATTCTTCAGGTGTTAAACTTGCCAAATGTAATGCAGGTGAAGAATAATCAATAACACCAGCTTTTTGAGCAAAACTATTTTCAGCCAGACGGGATTGTAAAGCTTCATAACTATACAACCCTTTTCTTGGGTCTAACAAAAACTCAGGCGTTCCACCTAAAAGAAACCCTAAATGTTCCGCAGTACCTTGAAGACAATCATTTAGCATTCGTAAAATCTGCTCATAATTGGAGGTACGTGCTTGTGTACTGTGAAGCTTATATAAATTCACCATTTCATCGAGATTGATCAGCAGGCCTTCATAACCAGCTTGCCTTACAAACAAACTCATTAGTTTCAATGCATCGTAGAAAAAACCATCTGATATTATGGTTCGTACACCTAGATCATTTCTTGCATCTGTTTTTGTTGCGTACTCTGCTCGTAACCAGCGTATTGCATTCGATTTTAAAGCTTCATTGTCTTGTTCATGCCCTAACCAATACGTCTCTATAACTTTAGAAAAATCATAACCTCCAACAAGCTCAGTGAGGGAAGCTAATCTTTCTTGAATGACATCAGTCACAGGAACGCCTCTTTGCTCCGCATCCTGACGAGCTAATGTGATAAATCGTTCAACTATGTTTGTTAATGCATTTCCGTCAGGCTTGTTTCTTGTCGCAATATTTCTCATTAATTCAGAGTATAAATTTCTGGCTTGCCCAGAGGTTGCATGAATACGACGGTCAGGAGATAGGTCTGCGTTAGCAGTAACAAGTTTTTTTTCTAAAGCAATTGATCTTACCACACTGAGAAAAAATGTTTTTCCAGAACCATATTCCCCTATAATTAATCTGAATGCAGAGCCTCCCTCCGTAATTCTCTCAATATCCTGATAAAGAGCTTTGACTTCGTTACTTCGCCCGACTTGTATGTGCTGGATACCAAGTTTAGGGGTTACACCTGATTTAAGTGATTGAATAATTGCATCTCGCTCTTTCAATCTCACACGCTTTTCTGCCATTACTACTTTTCCATTTCTTTTAGTTCGTCTGCAATCTCACGGTCTATAATTATACTTTCGTCATCTTCTATCAATGGAGCATCAACTTGATCAAAAGCCCAATCATTTAACGCTTCTATCGCACCGTCTAACATCAACCCGAGACTTGAGCACATTCCTTGCAATTCGGAACGTTCCCACTCATCCTTTTGAACTATTTTTTCATACAAAGCTCTTAAATTCTTATCTAAGTAATCAGCGATCGCGGGATTATTAACGATAGTTTCTTCTGTTTCAAATTCATCATCTTTGAAAATCGTCCCCAGCATATTTTGAACATCCTGAGTTTCGGTTTCATGCATAGCTAGAACTCTATCATCCAGTACAAAACTTTCTTTATTGCTTTGTGGCGCTGCTGTTTGATGAGAAGTCTTCACAACAGTTCCAATATCTGTGTGTTTTGAGGATGACCTGTGATGTAAATCACTTGTGACCAAGGACTTATCCAGCCCCAAAGCAGAGTATAGCTTTTCCAATTCTTTTACTTCTTGTGGAGCTATTTTACCGTCAGCTAAAGCCACAGAAATTAAAATGTTACTTACTACTCCCTTTTCTTGAAGGGATAGCTTATCTAAACGTGCTTTTATGCCACTCATATTGGGTGCAGAATGAAGCCGCCATAGCAAATATGCGTGTAATGATTTGTTCTCTAATGGCGATAAGTCTGAACTATGGTTAATCAACTTTTTCAAAAATTCTATTTCACTCGAATGATTGATATCATCTGAACTGGCTACCATTGATCCCAGACGAAGTTTTATTCCAATGTCATAGAAGTGCTTTGATGGCTTAAAGTAATTTCCATGCCCCCCTTCAAACAAAACCAAGTTTTCATCAACTGTGGCTTTTGCGTGGTGGAACCTATGATCTGGGGCAATACCAAATCCAGATTTCTCAGCGAGACTTGTAATAATTTCTTGCTCTTTTTTATTAATTTTTTTTGGAAGAGGAAGTCCTGTATGCATCCAAAAATCTTTCACGCTAACAAGCCCAGAGGACTTTTTAACACTCTCACTTGCCCAGCTTTTAAATTTCGAGAAAATCGGCAAATTCAGCTTTTCTATTAATTCGTCGGGTAGAAGCAATATACCTGCTAAATCGTCACGAGAATTATCTTTCCTACCTAAATAACGACTGTATGAATCAAGCTTCTCAGTACATTCTTCTGCAATAGAATAAAGCTGTTTAACAGGAGCAGTTAGAACACTAGGGTCAGGTAAGTCTAGGGACTCATCCGATAGTTCTCTTAAAGAACCACTTGCTGGTCTATAAACTAATTTCAACCTAGTTTTATTAGGCTTAATCTTTAAGCCAGTTCCGAAACGCTCCGAATAATACATAAGAAATAGGGTTTTAAATTCTTTTTTACATCTGCGAGCGGGTGTTCTTAATTGATAATCAGGGTGATTTATTATCCACGCATAGGCAAGTTCTGCAGACAACGGTTCACCTGAATCGATAACGTTTGCTAGCCTGTATTTAAATAATAGAGAATCTACAGACCCTTCAATGTCTTCATTTCGTATGTTTATGATGTTAGGTGAAATAATACACATATACTCTACAAAACGAGCAGAATACTGCTTAAAAGACCAGTTCACAGAATAAATACTTTTCAGTCTTATTACTTCATCATATATCTGCAAAAACTCATCATCAGAAACATCGCCTTTTTTAAAGTCCACCAAGATACGTCGCTCTAATCCATAAAAATATATAAACACATACCCTATAGGCGTATCTGGGTCGTTACGCTCACTTGCAAGCCAAGAAATGTAAGCGCCTCGCGCTTGAGGAGATAATGAGTTAAATGTAGGCCAATACCCTAGACTAGGATCAGTATACTTTAAGGTTTTAATTTCTATAGGCAACATGCCATCTACCAGAGAAGATTCCTTACCATAACCACCAAACGATTTTAGTTGTCCGCCAAAATAGAAAAGTCCTCTTGATATAGTTTTACTACACACGATAATAGTTTCCTCAGTGCCAATCCAAACCCCAGCAGATTTATTAGGGGTTTCGGCTTCTTCATTATAAGATATTCTAAATTCGTACAGACTATCATCTGCTTGGTTATTGTAGTTTGAGGAAGAAACAGAAATATCTACTTTTTCTTTTTTCTTTTTGAAGAACGCTGAATATAGGATGTAAACTACAAAAATTGTGACCCAAAATTCCATTTTTTAATACTTTTCCTAATAACGCACTGTAGAACGCCACAAACGCTTAACATATTTTATAAAACCAGCTATTTGAGCATTATTAACCATAAGCTGTATTTGTAAAGTTGTTTCATTAACACATTCCATTTATTTATAAAAACGCGTCCATGGGCGTACCCTTGGTTCTGGTTAAGCGGGAAAGCGCTTACGGCATTCAATCGGCGCACGGTTAGGTCTTGATGAAATCATCATGGGGGTTTTAGGGGCAGCGGATGTGTTCCCCTGAATGGCGATTGAACACCCACGTGTTCATGCATGGTTCGGTGCAGGTGGAGAGGAAATTCTTCAAGTCCTGCGAGTGATAAAACGGCCATACGTTTTGATGGTTTTGAAGGGTGGAACGGATTGTGTTCCCATGCCCAAAACCATCCGCGAGAGGGATGAAACGGGAGAGCGCAGCGTCTCCCTTTCCAAGCGTGTTGTAGTACAACACACAGCTTGCGTTCAGTAGAAACTGCAAATTTCATGCAAATCTCTACCACCAAGGCATTAAACCAAACCTGTCCTCACTTTGAACAACCTGTGCCGCCCATGCTGCGCTGCACTAACTGGTAAATTTAACTTGTCACCACAGCAGACAAGGAGAAGCAATCATGCAACCAGACATCAACAAATATTTACCCATGCTCGAAAACATGGACTTATCCCGCGAGAAGAAAATTGAGCTTATCCACGATCTTTGGAACATCATGGAAAGCTTTGTAGATCGCGCCTATGGGATTCATCCCGATCAACAAACAGCCAAGAAAAATCGCGTTTCTGATTTACAGGATTCCGCGAAAAGCATAAAATCCAATAATCACCAAAACACGCCGTTATTGCCACCGCCAGCAGAAGGAGTCCGAAATCATGACACAACTTAGAAAAGCCGTCATTTATTGCCGCGTCTCCAGTCCGAAACAAGTTACCGAAGGCCATGGCCTACAATCCCAAGAAACAAGATGCCGCGAATACGCAAAGCATAAACGCTATGAAGTCATAGACGTATTCAAAGATGAGGGCATCACAGGTAAACTACTAGATCGCCCGAACATTCAAAAAATGCTCGTCTTCCTCAGGAAACACAAAAAAGAAAACCTCGTTGTCATCATCGATGATATTAGCCGCCTCGCCAGAAACATCGAAACTCATATCAAACTTAGATCATCAATCTCCGAAGCGGGTGGAAAGCTCGAAAGCCCGTCCATTGAATTTGGTGATGATTCAGATAGCCGCCTTGTTGAACATTTACTGGCCAGTGTCGCTGCTCATCAGCGAGAGAAGAACACAGAGCAAGTCAAAAACAGAATGCGTGCGAGGCTTCTGAATGGCTATTGGGTATTCCATGCACCTGTTGGCTATAAATTTGAAAACAAGCCTTCTCACGGTAAAATCATTGTGCCTAATGAGCCAGTCGCCTCTATCGTCAAAGAAGCCTTAGAGGGCTTTGCGTCTGGACGCTTTGCCACACAAGGCGAGTTCAAAACCTTCTTGGAAAGCAAACCAGCATTCCCGAACAAAAACAAAAAAGGCGAAGTGCATTTTAAGACCGTCAATGACATTTTGAAACGCCCATTATATGCAGGCTATCTCGATGTACCGAATTGGGATATCAAACTGCACCCTGGCAAGCATGAAGCGCTTATCAGTTTCGAAACATGGAAGCGGATACAACAGCGATTAGAAAATCAGAGCATGACGCCGCGCCGCAAAGATATCCATGAGGATTTCCCGTTGCGCGGTTATGTGACATGCGGCAGTTGTGGCAAACCCTACACCTCTTGCTGGTCAAAGGGTGTTGGCGGTAAATACGCTTATTATCTCTGCCAACAAAAAGAATGCCCTGATGGCGGGAAGTCTATCCCGAAGAAGGTCATTGAGGATGAGTTTGAGAAGTTGTTGGCCGAGCTTACACCTTCACCTGACTTATTCTATACCGCTGCCGAGATATTTAGCACCTTATGGGATCATCGCCGCGATAATGGCAAGGATGAAGTCACCTTCATGAAACGCGAGCTGTTACGCCTCGAAAAACAAAGCGAGCATTTCATAAACCGTATAGCAGAAACGCAGAGTATTAACCTGATTGTGGCTTATGAAGGCAAGGTTGAGAAACTGGAAGAAGATAAGCTTTTACTCAATGAAAAGATCAAAAATTGCGGTCGTCCGCTTGCAACCTTCGACGACACATTTCGAACTGCCATTAATTTCCTTGGAAACCCGCAGCGGCTCTGGGAAACAGGCAAGCTTGATTATCAAAGATTAGTGCTAAAATTGGCATTTTCAGAGAGATTGCCATACGTGCGAAATGAAGGTTTTCGAACTCCCGCAAAGGCGCTTCCATTCTCACTTATAGAGCAGATTCAGGGCGGTGAGTATAAGATGGTGCCCCCGGGGAGACTTGAACTCCCACTCCCGAAAGAACCGGATTTTGAATCCGGCGCGTCTACCAATTCCGCCACAGGGGCATGTCAGAATGTTTGCGATCATACCCATCTTTTTGAAATCTGCAACAATTTAGTGAAAGATTTTGCATTTTCTCCGCTTTCTGCTCGTCAACAATCATAATCTCTGATATTTCAGTAGCCATGAGAACCCTGTCCGACATACTGAATACTATAGGCGATCAATGTACTGGTGATACGATCAGTATGGATGATTTGCTCAAAGCCTTTCACGAGCGCGGGTTCGGGTTTTTCCTGTTTCTATTCTCCCTGCCTGCCGCGCTGCCCCTGCCCGCTGTTGGTGTTGGCACGGTGCTTGGTTTGCCGTTGGTTTTTCTGACAGCGCAACAAGCCATCGGCAGACGCACCATTTGGTTTCCTGAAAAATTCAAAAATAAAAGCCTGAAGCGCGCACGTGTTCTGGCCATGATTGACAGAGCCCTACCATGGACGCAGCGCGTTGAAAAATTCATCAAGCCCCGTATGGAGTTTGTGACCCTGGGCATATTTTCGCGCCTGATCGGCGTGTTCGGCTTTATCATGGCGCTGTCCGTTCTTGTGCCCTTGCCCTTGACCAACACGGTGCCGAGCTTTGGCATTGCGCTGATGTCGATCGGGGTTATTATGCGCGATGGGCTGGCGGTTATTGCCGGCGCGCTGATCGGTATGATTTGGGTTTGCGCGCTTATAATGATTGTACTATTCTTAGGCACAGAAGGTTTCGACATCATCAAAGACCTGATCAAGAGTTACATCTGATTTTCACAAGGGAACGCACCCATGATTAAGACTATCCTATCAAATCCGGCGTATTCCTTTGGGCTTGTGGCTATCATTTCCTTTACAGCGCTGGCGGTTGCGCTCTCCTCCGAAGCCTTTTTGGGGCTGGAGCCTTGCCATTTGTGTATTTTACAACGCTACCCCTTTGCCTTTGGGATTGTTATTGGCCTGATTGGCCTTGCGAAGCGCAACAATATCAAAATCACGCGCCCGTTGCTCGGTCTATGCGGATTGAATTTTCTGGTCGATAGCGGGATTGCCCTCTATCACACAGGGGTGGAGCAAAAATGGTGGGAATCCGCGCTGGATGGGTGCAAAGTGCCGCTCTTCTTCGATGACACGTCAGAGCAAAGCATTCTTGAGAATCTCATGAGTACGCCCATGGCCTCATGCAGCGATATCCCGTGGCAAGATCCGGTGATCGGCCTGTCCATGGCGAATTATAACGTTATTCTATGTTTCGGATTATTTGCGTTTTGCGTCTTGAGTGCCGTAATGGTTAAGCACCAAGCACCTTCAAAAACCCAATAACCAATGTCACCAAACCACCGTGGAACAAAAAGAAACCAACCGATTGTTTCAGTGTGCGTTTTTTCCCGAAATCAAACAAATCATCAAACATGTGCGCGCCCATATATACCAAACAGATTTAACATAAGCGTGTTTTATAGCATCTAAATCAAGAAAGTCAACATTTCTGCGGGATACAGGGGCGCTTATTATCCAATAATCTTATTTCAACTTCACTTTTATATAATTATTTTTGTATTCATCATACAAATCTAATGCTTGTTGGATATCCTGTTTGTGTAACTTACCAGACAACTCCTCTAAAAGATTATCTGTTTTAAGCATTGATTCCTTAACCTGCGCATCGGTGATTGGAATATCAACTTGAAGAATCTTCATACTTGCCAACTTCGCCCACGCATAAGATTCTATGTAATTTTCATCAACGCCTTCACCATGAGCGTACATATAGGCGACCATATATTGGGCCTCTGTATCCCCCTGCTTAGCCGCCATCAAATACCATTTCAGAGCCTCCTCTAAGTTCTCTGTTCCTTCGTTACATCTATATACGCACCCAAGGTTAAATTGAGCACCAACATGCCCTTGGTTGGCAGCTCTGATATACCACTTGATAGCGATATCTGTATTTTGTTCTACACCTTCGCCATTATCATACATACTGCCCAAACTAAATTGAGCATCAACATTGTCCTGTTCAGCTGCTTTTAAATACCACTTAAATGCTTCCGCATAACTTTGCTCAACCCCTTCGCCAGTGTCATACATATTACCAAACCTAAATTGAGCATCCGCATGGCCCTGTTCAGCCGCATTTAAATACCACTTAAATGCTTCCGCATAACTTTGCTCAACCCCTTTGCCGATATCATACATAATACCAACTCTTAATTGAGATTCAGCATGGCCCTGTTCAGCCGCTTTTAAATACCACTTAAATGCTTCCGCATAACTTTTCTCAACCTCTTTGCCAGCATTATACATATTGCCAAACCTAAATTGAGATTCAGCATCACCCTGTTCGGCTTTTTGGGTTAATTCTTCAATAGATGGTTTATATTCTCCTAGATAGGAACACGCAGGCAACATCAAAAAAAGTACGAGTAAAATCCTTTTCATAACTTATCCCTATTCATGGTTTTGGGTAATCAAAACACTACCACCGCCACACCTGTACCACAAGAAAAAGGCCAAAGCGCAAAGCTCCGGCCTTTTTAGTGTGTTGGATATATATTATTTGCCTTTTTCAAGCGTGGTTAGGTACGAAACCACAACCATCCCTAAAAGAACATCAACCTTGTAAGACAGGTAAACGCCGACAAACGCAATAACCACTGACATCATGTCGTTGGTCAATTTCTTGCCTGTCAAGATCATACTGGACAGGATCAAAGCCCAACCAGCACCGATCAGCGTATGCCAATGGCTCCCTTCAAAGAAGGTTCCCACTGTGCCGTCTATCATTCCCATAACACCCATATAGTGCCCAAGGAAGGTTGATAAACCAACCAGCAATACCGTATAGAACAGGAAAAACCCGAAGGCTTGCGTGGTTGACCGTAAGTGTGCAAGATTTGTGATATGATTAAACATAACATCCTCCTTTCGTTGCACGTTGCGCGCGGCCTTGTGTGATAAAGCACCATGCTTTTACACTGACTTTGCGCCGGTTATGGCAAGCCTGAAAACCGCTTTCCGTGGCATGCCAATTCTATTTAAACCATAAGTCCTGCGTCTTTTATGACGTCTGTTTTTATCTTTATTCTTCTGTAAGCTCCGTATCCCAGTATAAAAAGTCACTCCAGCTTTCATGGAGGAAATTCGGCGGAAACTTACGACCACCATGTTGAAGGTCAAATATGGATGGCTCTCTGGGTTTCACCAGCGGGAACATCCCGATATCACTGGGCATCTGATTGCCCTTCTTCGTATTACAACACTGACACGCCGCCACGATATTATCCCAGCATGTGCGCCCGCCTTTTGATCGCGGCACCACATGATCGAATGTCAATTCATGTGTTTTAAATCCTTCGCCGCAATATTGGCATGACCACCGATCACGCAAGAAAACATTAAACCTCGTAAATGCCGGAGAGCGCTCTGTCGGTACATATTCCTTTAATGCCAGAACAGATGGCAACTTCATTTCCAGTTGCGGTGAGCGCACTGTGCGCTCATATTCTGATACGACATTGACATTCCCTCTAAAAATGGCCTTAACAGCATCCTGCCAAGACCATACGGATAAAGGGAAATAGCTCAGCGGTCTAAAGTCCGCATTCAATATTAATGCACTACACCTCTCCAATGGCATTGCAGTTCTCATTACACTCTCCTTTCTACTCGCAGCATACCCCGCTCCTGTGCGTAACCAAGCGCCGCATTAGTGGGGATCTGGAGGAAGGAAAAGAGCTTTCAACAACCAAGAAAATCCCGCGTCCCAATACACAAATTATAGCATAATCAGGCTTTTTTTAATCGTGCGAAATAAAATTTCTTTGCTGCGTTCCACAATTTATTGTTGTGCAGCATAAATGAGGGTGGCATATTTTGTATATTTTACAATACCTTAGGACATACACCGCATACCAAACAGGGCTTTGCTGCATTGCAGTTATTATGTTAAATAATATTGCGAAAAAAGTGCTGCATTTGACGAAAATTCTACATTTCCAGCAAAGGCGGCTGATCGTCACCAAGGGCGCGCACCAACCTTGTTTCAAATGTATCGTTTAATTTGATCAATTCCTCTGGTGCGGGCGGTGCCTTAATTCCCATTCTGGCATCCTCATCATCCTTGTTTATCCAATGATAAAGCGCCGTAGGAAGGACAATGGAATCGGGCGGCGAAAAGCCGTCATAATCCGCATCATCCGTGTTATATATCAGAACCTTATGCCCCTGAAATTCCTGCACACGCGGCACTTGTCCGTTAACGCCAAGCATCGCATCATAGCCCTCTTCGGCAAACGGGAAATCTGCCACCAAATCGGGATAGTCCGACAATGACGGTTTTGGCGGAATCGCATCAAAAACTTTACTTAAGGCCTGCCCCTGCGGAGTGTCCATATTGGGCGTAATACGATATTCGCCGCGTCCGTTGCCTTCCTTCAAAGTAAAGAATACATTATCGGAGAGTGTCAAAGGCTGCCCGCCTTTCATCATATCAACTTTACCGCTTTGCCGTACGGAAACCTGAAATTCGGTTTTATCTTCATTGTCACGGGGCGATGCATAGCTCCAATTCATATAGTAGCTTTCCATCACATCAATTTGCTCACGGATTGCATCATCCAGATCATTATTGATAATGCTGTCAACGCGCCGCATCACAGTATTGGCCGCGACCTGATAAGCCTCCTGCCGCGCATCAAAATCATCGAGCTGCGCGCGCGCCTCGCCCAGTGCAACAAAGCACATTTTATCATGCGCAGGCACATAGCCCTGCGGCGCGCCCTCAGGTTTGATATAATCATCGGGCAGCGCCACCCCTCTGGCTTGCAAACTGAAACACGATATCGGATCACTCCAACCGCCAGCGAACAGAGCATTCCCAACCCATTGCTCTTCCTTCTCATCGTCAATCAAGCGCGCCCCCTCAGGCACCAAATGATCACCGTCATAGCCGACAGGGGCATACATATATAAATCATATTTTTGGTCGCCATTATCCGGCGCATCTTTGTATTTATATTCGGTGGCATAAACTTGGGGGAAATGCGCGTAGGCTCTGGGAAATGCCTGTGGCTCATCATCTTTCACCTGAATAACCGGATGGGTTTGCCCTGTATCCTCGATACGTCTGATGTCCCAATCCGCAACCTTATCCGTCAACGCCAAGGCAAGGTTTTTCCAACCTGATCCGCGCGCCTGGGCATAAAAATCTTGATGCAATGCTCTGATGGCTTTTTCCATCTCCATTACCGCCTGATAGGTTTCCCCTTCAGGATCAAGCTTATATATTTTATGCGCATACATTGGCGGTCAGATCCTCCTAATCGATCAAAACTTTCTTTAAAAATTCCGCGCCGCTTTTTATGCCGGCCTCATCAATGGAATGGGTTAAGCCCGCACTTGTATGACCTGACACATCAAAGCCATGTTGCTCTAACAATTCCTTGGCATGCGTCCATGCCTGAACCGGCACAACGTCATCGGCCTGCCCGTGGATCAAGCGGATCGGCATGGTCTTTAAATCAGCCACATCCGTTTTTGCATCCCATAACAGCGCACCGGAATAGCCCAACACACCTGCAATTTTTGATTTCAAACGCGGGGCAACATACAGACTGGTCATTGTGCCTTGGGAAAAACCAAGCAACGCCGTTTTTTCAGCAGGTACATTACAGCGTGCCATCTGCGTTTCAATAAATTCCTCAACAATCGAAAATACGGCCTTCACCCCCGATAACATCGCATGCGGGTCGCGATCTTGCAGGGAAAACCACTGATACGCATTCGGATATCCCAGCGGAACCATATCACAAGGAAACGGCGCATCCGGTGACAGAAACAGCGTTTTGGGCAAGCCCTGCGCCAACATCGGGGCGAGGGAAATTAAATCCTGCCCGTTCGAACCAACGCCGTGTAACAAAATGACAAGACGCTCGACATCGCTTACATCAGGTCCATATTCATAAAAATTTGTAATGCTCATGGTAATCACATCTAGCACAGATGGTCATAATACGATAGAACATAATCTTTCTGAAAAGCCTGAAAAACAAGTTGGGATACCATGCGTTTAAACATAACAACATTCCTCACACTCTGCCTTATTCTCACACCATGCGCGGGATACGCACAAGATGCAAAAAAGGACGCAGGTGACCGCAATTATCTGAGCCTGTCCGTTGAAAACGATAATCTGGGCGGCGGCACTGATCGTTTTTACACCAGCGGCGTGCGCGCAACTTGGTTCGACGGGGATATCAACGTGCCACCGGGCATTGATATTATGGCCGACAAAATCCCGACCTTTGATCTGAATGATGACACATTCACCTTTTACACAATCGGGCAAAATATCTACACACCCGAAGATATCAGCATCGCCGCGCAGCCCCTTAATGATCGCCCATGGGCGGCCTTTTTATATGGCTCTGTCGGGCTGTCGACGCCGACACTTGGTGAAAACGGCGATGTGTCCCATGTTGATGAACTGGAATTTACACTGGGCGTTATCGGCCCCGAAGCTTTGGGTAAGCCTGCGCAACGCTTCATTCATAAGCATGTGTCAAACTCCCCCACCCCACGCGGCTGGGCGAACCAATTAAAATTCGAACCGGGCATCGTCATTTCATGGCAACGCCGCGTTCCGTATTTCATGGAAAAAAATATCGGCCCGATCAATGCGCGGATCGAACCGAATTACTCTGTATCCCTTGGGAATATCCGCACCAACCTTGGCGTTGGCGCAACTTTCATACTGGCCTCAGACAGGGCATTAGACACGCCCCCGCGCGTGCGTCCGTCCGTCCCGGGTACGGGGATTTTCCTAACAGGTGAACAAGAATTTAACTGGCAAGTCTTTGCGGGCGTTGATGGCCGCTTGGTTGCGCGTGATATTTTCTTGGATGGCAACACATTCGCAGACAGCCACAGCGTTGATAAAAAATACGCCGTTGCCGACCTCAGTACAGGTGTATCTCTGTTCTACGATGATTATCGCCTGTCCTATACTTTGAACTTGAGAACCAAAGAATTTCGCACACAAGACGAGAACAGCGTTTTCGGATCATTGACCCTGACGAAACGTTTTTAGACTCTATACATACCGTGTATTCTTGATACAATGTCGCCTGTTATAAGGGAGAATCACTGATGAAATATGACCTACTACATATTCAAGGCAAGCCTTACGTGCTGGTTCCTTTGCATGATTTCCGAACATTGAGCAATTCCGGCACTGAGCCCGAATTACCCAATGATGTGCTCGACCAGATTTCCGCGCGGCAAGATCACCCGATCAAAATCGTACGCAAACACCGCAAAATGACACAAGCCAACCTTGCCGAAAATTCAGGCATATCGCGCCCCTATCTAACGGAAATTGAAACCGGCAAAAAAGACGGCTCACTGCGCGCAATGAAGGCCATTGCAGGCGCCCTGGGCGTCAAGGTCGGCGATTTAACTTAAGGCCACCTGGCAGACTAACGTTTCAACGCGCCCATGATGCCGCGCATAATCTCGCGTGTAATCGTACGCCCTGCCGATGAACTCATGGAACGGATCAATGATTTAATCGCCGCTTCGCCGACGCTCTGTCGATTGGAAGAGCGCTTTTTCGGCGCCTTCTTTTCAGCCTCTTGCGCTTTTTCTGCTTGCTTTGCGGCCTTATCGGCGCGCTCTTGCAAGATTTCATACGCCGATTCACTATCGATTGTTTCATCATATTTATCCGATAACGCACTATCCATCATAATACTTTTCCGCACGCCCTTACTCACAGGGCCGAGCTTCGATGATGGCGGGCGGATCATTGTACGCTGCACGATAGAAGGCTGGCCTTTTTTCTCCAGCGTCGAGACCAAGGCTTCACCAACGCCCATCGCTGTGATGACATCCTCCACATCAAATGCAGGATTGGGGCGGTACGTCTGCGCCGCCATGCGGATGGCTTTTTGTTGCTTCGGGGTAAAGGCGCGCAAAGCATGTTGCACACGGTTACCGAGCTGCCCCAGAACGGAATCGGGCACATCATCAGGACTTTGGGTGACAAAGAAGATTCCCACCCCTTTAGAGCGGATAAGGCGCACCACTTGCTCCACCTTTTCCAGCAGAGCTTTGGGCGCGTCATTAAACAATAAATGCGCTTCATCAAAAAAGAACACAAGTTTCGGGCGATCTGAATCCCCTGCTTCGGGTAATTCCTCGAACAGCTCCGAAAGCATCCAGAGCAAAAACGTGCCATATAAACGCGGCGAATTCATCAATTTGCCCGCCGCCAGAATATTGACCATCCCGCGACCATCACTGTCGGTGCGGATGAAGTCTTTTAAATCCAGCGCAGGTTCACCAAAGAACTTATCCGCGCCCTGATCTTCCAGACGCAATAACGCCCGCTGTATCGCACCGATTGACTGCGTGGATACGTTGCCATATTCCTTTGATATCTCAACGCGCTGCTCACCCACACTATTAAGAAGTGCGCGCAAGTCTTTTAAATCCAATAACAAAAGACCTTGCTCATCAGCCACACGGAACGCGATATTCAACACGCCCTCTTGCGTATCATTTAGCTCCAGCATCCGCGCAAGCAATAGCGGTCCGATCTCCGATATCGTTGTACGAACAGGGTGGCCTTGCTCTCCGAACAAATCCCAGAACACGACGGGAAATTCTGTGCCGTCATATTCATCCAGCAAGCCAATCAATTCCGCGCGCTTAACCAGAAAATCTTCCATGGCAGATTCACGGCACATGCCCGATAAATCGCCCTTCACATCAGACAAAAACACAGGCACGCCTGCGCGTGAGAAACCTTCGGCAAGGCATTGAAGCGTCACCGTTTTACCTGTTCCTGTTGCCCCTGCAATCAGGCCGTGACGGTTCCCCCATTTTAACGGCAAGTATTGCTTTTCTCCCGCACCATTATCACTTGTGCCGATATAAATCGCATCATCTTTTAAACAGCTCATACGCCCCTCATAATCTTTATTTTTTTAAATGTTGAATACCGCGTTCGAGATCCTCGATTAAATCCTGAGCATCCTCATTTCCGATTTGAAACCGGAGGAAAACGCCGTCTTCCGTCCATTCAGAGCGGTATAAATCCATATTTTGCGGTTGGATCAAACTTTCATAGCCGCCCCAACTGCTGCCGACAGGAAATAATTCCAGCGAGTCAATAAAGCGTGCCACGCTCTCAAATGTATAATCGGGTTTAAACAAAACACTGAACAGGCCATTCACGCCCTTAAAATCGCGTTTCCAAATATCGTGCCCACGCGCATCATCCAATGCGGGGCAATATAGTTTTTGTACCTCTTCACGGCCTGAAAACCAGTCCAGCACAGGGCGCATATTCTGCTCTGCATAATCCAGCCGCATCTGCAGCGTCCGCAAACCGCGCAGCGCAAGGTATAAATCATCCGCGCCCGCGCACACGCCCAAATTCACCGCGCACGCCTTCAGCGTTTTATAACGATCTTCATTATCCGTTACCGCAAAGCCCAAATTCACATCGGAATGACCGCCCAGATATTTCGCCGCCGATTGCACCGATATATTCACGCCATGATCTAGCGGACGGAACAGAACGCCTGCGGCATAAGTATTATCCATGATCGTCAAAATATCATGCGCGCGTGCAACCTTCACAATCGCAGGGACATCCTGCACATCAAAGGTCGCAGAGCCCGGCGATTCCAGATAAATCGCGCGGGTATTATCGCGGATCAAATCCTTAATCCCTGCGCCGACCATCGGGTCATAATATTCCACATGCACACCAAAGGAATGCAATTGCTTATTCGCGAAAAACCGCGTCGGCGGATAGCAACTATCCACGATTAAAACATGGTCACCCGCCTTAAGGAAAGCCATCAATGTTGTGGTAATCGCCGATAATCCGCACGATGTTGATATGGCATGAAACCCACCCTCAAGCTCCGCTACCGCTTCTTCGAAAGACTGGCTCAACGGGTTATTCACGCGCCCGTAGCGATATTTTGTATTGGGATCAAGATACGCCGCCAAATTATCGTATAAAATGGTCGATGTTCGGCAGATCGGCGGGTTGACCACACCGAAATACTCTTCAGGCTTGCGCCCTGCATGCATCAGGCGTGTGTTTTTACGGTGCTTGCTTTCACTCATTATTTGCTGTCACCTCATAGGCTCGATCATGGGTAAGCGCAGGGATTGCGCCGCGTGCGCGCTCCACCTCAACCAGATCAAGATCAGCGAAGATAATCCCTTCACCCTCTTCCTTTTGTGCTAAAACACGTCCCCACGGATCAATAATCAACGAGTGACCATATGTTTTGCGGCCACCCTCATGCTCGCCCACTTGCGCGGGAGCAAGAACGTAGCTGCCTGTTTCAATGGCGCGTGCGCGCATCAGAATTTCCCAATGCGCCTTACCGGTTGGCACAGTAAACGCCGCAGGAATGCACAGAATATTTGCGCCTGCTTGCGCCAGATCACGATATAAATATGCAAAGCGCAGGTCATAACAAATCGTCATGCCCAGTGAAAAACCCTCGCCTATTGCCGCGGTCACCGCTTGCGTACCGGGTTGAACCACATCGCTTTCGGTATGTTTTTCACCCGTGGGAAGCTGCACATCGAACAAATGGATTTTATCATAGGTCTTTTGCAATGATCCGTCGGCTGTGAACAGGAAACTACGGTTCAGAAGTTTATCTTCGCTCACCCTCACCGCCATTGATCCGATCAAGAGCGTAATGCCCAAATCCTTTGCCAGAGCCGCAAAATAAGGAATAGCGGGGTGATCATCCAAAGAATACGCACTGTCGATTTTTTGACTTTGTGTGGAGCGGATACGATCCGTGTTTTCAGGGGTTAAAACAAACGTCGCCCCTTGTGCGGCGGCCTCTTTAATCAAAGCGCCCGCCTTGGCCATATTGTCCTGAACATCAGGGCCGCTCGTCATTTGAACACAAGCAACCTTTATAAGAGCGCCCATTTTAAAATCCTATCCCGCCAGAATAGCGTCCAGCTTACCTTCGGCATCCAGCGTGTACAGCTCATCGCTGCCGCCATAATGCACGTCATTAATAAAAATTTGCGGCACAGAACGTGCGCCGCCGGTGCGTTCCATCATTGTCGCACGCGCATCATCGTCGTTGGATATATTGTATTCCGTAAATTCAACGCCTTTTGAAGACAACAAAGCCTTCGCGCGGACACAATACGGACAAACATTTGTTGAATAAATTTCTACATTCGGCATTTTACTCTAAATCCTTTTCAGCTTAAGACAAACAAACTATAGTCACTTCCGAAAGGCTTGAACATGGTAAAAATGAAAAAAAACACGTGTGATATAGCGATTATCGGCGCAGGAGTCGCGGGTTTGACGCTCGCCGGAATTCTGGCTGATCGTGGTGTGCGCGTCCATCTGGTTGAACCGTACCCGCCAAAACCTTTCAAAGACACCGACATTACAGGACGCACCGTTGCCTTGATGCAAAGCAGCCTGAACATCCTCAAAGCCGCGGGCTTGGAAGATTTCTATAATGAGCATGGCACAAAAATGGAAATCATGCGCATCTATGATGACAGCATCGCGGGACAAAAGCCGATTATTTCCGAATTTGATTCCTTTGATCTTGGCCTTGAATATTTCAGCATGAATATCCCCGCTGCCCCCTTGCGAGCGCGTCTTTATGAGGATTTGAAAAATCGCAAAACGGTTATTTTCCATGAGAAAAAAAGCCTTGCCGGATATAGCTATCACAACGATTCCATGGTGCAGGTCACATTGGATGACGGCACAGTGATTGATACGTCATTGATTGTCGGCGCAGACGGGCGTGAATCAACTGTGCGCCAGATTGCCAATATCGACACGCAGCGCAAAATCTACAAACAAAGCGCAATCACTTTTGTCATCAACCATTCACGCGCGCACAAAAACACATCCACCGAATTCCACCGCCCCGGCGGGCCGTTTGCGATTGTGCCTATGCGCGGTAATCAATCGAGCATCGTTTGGGTTGAAACAACGGAAAAGGCCGACGCGTTGACGGCACTGCCTAAAGATGCCTTTGAAGCCGCCCTGCAAGAAGCCACGAACGATATTTTGGGTGGTGTGCGCCTTGAAACGCCGCCGCAAAGTTGGCCGCTTTGTGCGATTAAAGCCAAAAGCCTGACCGCGCCGCGTGTTGCCCTGATCGCCGAAGCCGCGCATGTTATGTCCCCCATTACCGCACAGGGGCTTAATTTATCCCTGCGTGATGTTGCCGCCTTGGCGGAAACCGTGATGGACACGTTGCGCGTGGGTGAGGATATCGGCAGTCACACGACCTTAAAAACCTATGAGCGCAGACGTTCCTTTGATATTGATACGCGCACCTTTGGCGTGAACGGCATCAACCAACTGGTCAGCAGCAACCGCGCAGCAACCAAAGATTTCCGCCGCATCGCCTTAAAAATCGTGGATCGTATCAGCCCGCTGAAACATCTTTTGATGCAACACGGCCTTGCGCCTACGCTTGATCAGGGCAGGCTGGCGTCGGGGCAGCCTCTATGATTTAAGAACACGCGCCAGTGTCAACACACGCACATCGGCGGCGCCATGCTGCTTTAATGTTTGCGTACATTCCCGCAATGTTGCGCCCGTTGTATAAACATCATCAATCAACACGATATTCTTTCCCCGCAATATTTCCGTAAATTCAGGATAGATATCAAAGGCTTTGCGCACGTTTTTGGCGCGCGCCTCTGTGCTTAGATGTCCTTGGCTGGCGGTGGCGCGAATACGCCGCATTGCGCGAGGCAAATGCGCCACACCAACCGCCGCAGACAACGCGCCAGAGATTAGCGCCGCCTGATTATACCGCCGCGCAATCAATCGCCGCGCATGAAGCGGTACGGGAATGAGATAATCAGCCGCCCACCACATCGGCGCGCCTGCCTTTTTCAACCACGGAACGAAGCTGCGCACCACGTGGGTTTTATCACCATGCTTAAAACCAAGAATGAGATCGCGGCTCGTATCATTATAAACCAAGGCCGCCCGCGCCATAGAAAATGGCGGCGTATGATCCATACAATCAAGGCATGTGCTGCCGCTTTCAAACTCAAACGGAACACCGCAATGGGCGCAATAAGGATCAGACACAAAATGCAAGCCGCCCCATGCACGCGCCGAGAGCATCCCTTGCGCATCCACAATATCGCCCGTCAATGAACAGCGCGGCGGCAATATTAAATCCACCCCGCTTTGAACCAATGATTGTGCGCGCCCATAAATATATTTCATCAGAAATTCAGATTACAGGCGGGCATCATAATTTCCAATAATTGTTTTTGCATCTTTTTCCACTCTCGATATATGATGTAAAGTCTTGGAAATAATAAAAAAAGACGATATAAATCGGGGTGAATAAGGGATAAGACGCATATATGGCATCCAAAGATAAAAAAGACGATGACATTTTAGACGACGAAACGCGCATTGATTACATTGATGAGCGTAATTTTCTGTTGAAAGATGTCCCTTACGAGGCCGTGCGCCGCGCATGGTTTACCCTGTCGCACTTGCTGCTGGATGAAGGCGCAAAAGTGGTTGATTTGGGGTGTCAGGATGGCGGGCTGACCTATGCCATGGCCGCAATGAACCCCAAAGTGCGCTTTATCGGTGTTGATAAAAGTAAGAAAATAATCAAGGCCGCCAAAGAAAAGTACCAGCTTCATAATCTGGAATATAAAGTCGGTGACGTCTCCGGCGAAATTTTTGATGCAGACAGTCTGGATGCCATTATCAACTCCTTTACTCTGCATCAGGTTTTCTCAAACTCACGTTATAACCAACGCATCGTCAGTGATACATTGCGCAAACAGTTTTCGATGCTGAAAAATGACGGCACAATGTTTATCCGTGACTATGCCAAGCCCCATGACGGTGAATATGTCCTGATGGAAATGCATGATAAGGACAGCCACGGCGAAGCACTGGCTGATTTATCAGAGGCCGACCTTCTGGTTTGGTATTCCGAACATGCGCAACCAAAGCAAGATCCGGGCTGTGGTGGGTTCTTCCTCGAAGAACTCCCCCCGCGCTTTCCCAAAACACGCCTGTTCCGCTTGCCCTATAAATGGGCGTATGAATTTATCATGCGTAAGGACGACCGCGATTTGTGGGAAAAGGAACTGCCGTTTGAATACACGTTCTTTACCGTCGATGAGTTTAGAAAAGAGCTCAGCGCCCTCGGCGCGCAGATGCAATATTCCGCCCCGCATTGGGATGAAGACTATATCCGCCGCCACTTTGAGGGGCATTTCCGCCTGATGAAGGCCAACGGCGATGTGATCAGTGATCCGCCGACAAGCTTTATCGCCGTCGCCCGTAAAAAACCCGACCGCAGCAGTCTTTTGGTTCAAGAACGCCGCATTGCGTATGACGAAGAAGGCGTTTTGGAAATCAAAACCCTACGCGATCAGAAAAACGGTGACATTCTCGATGTGGTCAGCAGAGGCATGGAATTCGCCGAAATCCTGCCCTATCGCAAAGATAACGAAGGGCGGCTTTATGTCTATCTGCATGACGGCGTGATCAGGGGCATCAGTAACGCCATCAGCCGAAGCGGCGAGAATATTGACGGGCGCGAATGGTCAAGCCATATGTTAGAACCGATCTCTATCGAACACAGACATGTTCAAAATTTAGGTGATATTTCCACCCAAAACACGCGGCAATTTGTCAAAAGCTATTTTGGGCTAACGTCCAAAAGCGGCGCTCTGATTGAAAAAGGTGCATTTTACTATCCCGATCCCAACTATATTGATGAACGCGTACACACGCATTTCGTAGAAGTCACCGAAGGCGTGAAAAGAGTTGTACCCAAACGCAGAGTGCTGGAAACGCATCATTTCCATGAAAAAGGGGTCATCAGGGAATTAAACGCGCAAAACGTGTTGGATGCCATCACTGTCGGGCTTATCCCGAACGCGCGGTTGGAGCTGCAAATTCTCTCCCTTATGCAACATATCGGCGTCAAGGCAGAGAACTGGACGCGCAAAGACATCTCTATCGCATCAGGTGAAATCACCCAGAATTTTGATGTGCGCGAATTCCTAAGACAGGCCAGTTATAGCGATAAACGCTTTAAAGAAGTCAAAGGCTCTGCCGGACAATTACGCACCATCAACTCTATCTTTGTTGAAGAAGGCCAAAGTCAGGGCGGTAAAACCGGCATTTCATCAGAAATGATCGACTTCGTTCTCTCCGATGAAAAAACCATCAACACCGCCGTATGTCTTCCCATTACCTCCAGTGCGAAAAAGGATTTACATGCGGGCTTCATTGTCAAACACATGCCCATACCGCAACGTTTCGAGGGGAACGGCATCAGTTTAAGTGTGCCGCAATTCAATATTCCCAAGGAAATCAAAGATTACCGCACGCTCAAACAATTTATTGCGGAGAAATTCGGTGTGACGCCAAATATGGTTCTCAAACTCGGCGAAAGCTATTTCACGCATGTTGGTATTACCCCGCATCGTATTCACCCCTTTGCCATTGCCGCACCGCCGGATGCTTTTAAAGATCCGGGCACACGTTTTATGCCGATGTATCAATATATGATTTTATGGCGCTCCCTTTCTAAAGAGCCCCATTTCATGACCACAATCGCGCGCGCCTATATGAAAATGCCTGAACATATCAAGTTTGAGGCCAAAAGACAGGCGCAAGCCATCGTGAAAACCATCTTCCAAGCCGCGCAGCCGGACTGGTCTTTGCCTGTTTCAATCGAGCAGACAAAGGAAGAAATAACGCGCACGAAAAGCAAGCCAAAAGACGCTGAAAAAATTGACCCCAAAGAGGTCACCACAAAAAATAAGAAGAAGAAAAAGAAGGCTACTAAGGGCAAAAAAGCGCCTGAAAACGACATTGAAGATGACAACAAAGACGATCAACATATTGACCTAATTAACGATTTTAAAAACGAGATCGAAGATATTCGTAAGGCGTTAGAAGAAGACGATAAAAACGATTCCAAACCAAAGCCCGAAGAATGGTAGCCATACATAAAACAAAATCAGATATCCTGATTTTTGATCGCGATCAGGTACAGCGCAGCAGACAGCGCGCCCTGCCGCGTTTTGAGGAATATGACTTCCTGTTTCAATGGAGCAAAAATCAACTCTTTGACAGATTACACGATATAAACCGTCAATTTGAATCCGCCTTGCAAATCGGCTCACGCGCCGCGCTGCTGCAGGGGGAGCATGACAAAATCAGTCATCTTTTGACCTGTGATTTAACCGCGCAGCCTCTCACGCCTGATGCCCCCGCCTATGTTCAAGCCTCTGAGGAATTCTTGCCCATCGCGCCGCAAAGCATGGATTTAATTCTCAGTAATTTGAATTTGCATACGGTCAATGATCTGCCCGGCGCTTTGCTGCAAATCCGAAATGCGCTGAAGGCCGATGGCCTGTTTATGGCCGCAATGCTCGGCGGTGAAACCTTGCATGAATTACGCAAAATCCTTACCGATATTGAATTGAACACGTCCGGCGGCATCAGCCCGCGCATCGCACCCTTTGCCGATAAACAACAAATGGGCGACCTGCTACAGCGCGCAGGCTTCGCTTTACCTGTCGTTGATTCTGATATTATTACAGTGACTTACGACAATGTTTTTAAGCTGTTCCATGACCTGCGCGGTATGGGGGAAAATAACAGCATTGCGGAGCGTAACAAACAATTCGTTTCGAAAGACTTCTTTATGCGCACGGCGCAGGCCTATCACGATCAATTTGCACAAAGTGACGGGCGGATCGTGGCCTCGTTCGAGATCATATTCCTACTCGGGTGGTCGCCCCATGAATCACAGCAAAAACCCTTGCGTCCCGGCAGCGCGGAGCACAGGCTCGCCGATCTTCTCGGCGCAACCGAACACTCAACCGGAGAGAAAACAAAACCATGATTGATGTGCAACTCATCCCGATAATCGAAGATAACTATGCCGCCCTGATCAAAACACCATGCGGCAAAGTCGCTATTCTCGATCCGGGCGAGGCCGCCCCTGTGATTCAGGCATTGGATAACCAAAATTTAACGCCCGATTATATCCTGATCACGCATCATCACTGGGATCATGTCAACGGCATCCCGAAACTGAAACAAAAATACGCTTGCCCCGTGGTCGCGCCGCAAGCCGAAGCCAAACGCATCAAGGGTGTGGACATCACCCTGAATGATGGTGACATATTCGATCTTGGCGACGAACAAGCGCGCATCATATCCACCCCCGGTCACACATTGGGCGGTATTTGCTACTATTTCGAGCAGAGCAACATTGTCTTCACAGGTGATACGCTATTCTCATTGGGCTGCGGGCGTTTATTCGAAGGCAGCGCCGCAGATATGTATGCCTCCATGGAAAAGCTCAAAGCCCTGCCCGATGACACACTTGTTTATTGCGGACATGAATATACGCGCGGTAATGCAGGGTTTTGTCTGGCGATGGAGCCAAATAATGATGATTTGAAAAACCGTATTGAAGAGGTCAAAGCCTTGCGCGAAAAGAATACGCCAACCTTGCCCTCAACCATCGGATTGGAAAAGAAAACCAACGTCTTCATGCGCACAAAAAGCGCCGAAGAGTTCGGCATTATCCGTAAGAAAAAAGATAATTTTTAATCGTTACCGCTTGGTTTTCTCGGCGCGCGTCTGCGCTTTGGCTTTGTTTGAACAACCGGCCCACTGCTATTATCCTCAGGTTCCAGAATAGTGCTCGCAGGCCCCTTACTGTTTGATCTGTGCGATGGAATAGGAAGTGGCTTGGATGTGATTTGATCACGCTCACTAATCGCCAATTCAATTTCAAGGCGCGAAGATACTTTGCGTAACTCGTGGATAGCAGAATGTAATTCTTCCTGAGACTTTGGATCCTGCTTTTTCTCATCCCATACCAAATAGGCTTCCAGACATGTCTGTGACGTTTCTTTCAACCGTGTTTGAATATCTTCCATCAAAAGCTCCTTTTAAGATCTACATAGTTCAGAATGAAACACTTTATCCATTTGCACGCTACGAAGCAAGACAATCAAATCAAATGTTACGACTGATTTCCAAAAACATTGTTGATTTGCTGACTCACCCGAATAAACGTCGTGCGTTTGGATAATTCCTTAAGCTTCGTCGCACCAACATAGGTACAGGCCGAACGTACACCGCCCAGAATATCCTGCAATGTCGCGGAGACATCGCCGCGATACGGGATTTTAACCGTTTTACCTTCACTCGCGCGGTATTCTGCAACGCCGCCTTTATGCTTTTTCATGGCAGTGCTACTGCTCATTCCATAGAAAGCCAGATACTTCTTGCCGTCTTCTTCGACGAGTGTTTGCTCACTCTGATCATGGCCTGCAAGCATCCCGCCAAGCATGACAAAGTCCGCGCCCGCGCCAAAGGCTTTGGCAATATCACCTGGTACAGTGCAACCACCATCCGCGCAAATCAATCCACTCAAACCATGCGCAGCGTCCGCACATTCAATAATCGCAGAAAGCTGCGGATAACCAACGCCTGTCATATTACGCGTGGTACACACACTGCCCGGCCCGATACCGACCTTTACGACGTCTACGCCGGATAAAATAAGCTCCTCCACCATTTCACCAGTCACAACATTGCCTGCCATAATGGTGACGTCAGGCATCATCTCGCGGATGCGTTTGACGAAATCTAAGAAATGCTCGCTATAACCATTGGCAACATCAACGCATAATTTTGTCAGCATACCCGGGTGTTTTTTAACGAACGCTTCGAGTTTTTCCTGATCGTCTTTGACCATCCCGATACTGTACCAAACGCGCTGTGGTCCATGTGTTTCAAAAAACGTGTTCAAGCTCTCCAGATCATAATGCTTATGCAGCGCGACGCTCATGCCTGTATCCTGCTCAACAAATGCATTGGCCATCGCCATCGTACCAACGCCATCCATATTGGCCGCAATAATCGGCACACCGTGATACGCCCGCCCGCTCCATTTGAATGTATATTCACGCGTGATATCGACATCCTTGCGCGAGCGTAGGGTCGAACGCTTCGGGCGAATCAAAACATCTTTAAAATCCAGTTTGGTATCTTCTTCTATACGCATGATATGTCCTGTCTTATAGAGTTGGTTAATTACTTGAAAAAGGCAGAGGCAGCATCGCTGGATGCTTTCTTCTTTTTGATGTCGGCCTGAACGCGCTCTATTTCTGATTCTAGCGCACCGATATAGTCTTGCAGATCCGCAATTGATAGCGTTTCAAGATTACGCGGGAATTTATCCGACTTTGGCTTGGGCAGATCGTCATCAAACATCGTTAAAAAAGTTCCACTTATACGACCAAAAACAAAAGAAACTTGCCACGCGACAAGCTCCACCGCCAAAGAGTAAAAGCATATCGCCCTAAAAGCAATCCATATATGATATCACTCTTACAGTAAAAAAAACTAGTATTTGCGTAAAAGATCGCTTATAAAGCACAGGTTCCCTATATATTTTAAACGTACAATTACATTGAGCCAAGGGACAGGCTCGGATGAACCCTTTATTTTGGAAAAGTTTTTAAGGAGACTATAATGGCGAAGGCCGCACAGAAAAGCGCACAACTGCTTATGCCGAAAGCGACATCAGTTTGGTTAATCGAGAATACCGCGCTGACATTCACGCAAATTGCTGAATTCACCGGTATCACAGAAATTGAGGTCGAAGCTCTTGCTAATGAAGAAATCGGCAAAGGTTTGGTTGGCAGAGATCCTGTTGACTATGGCGAGCTAACACGCGAAGAACTTGATCGTTGTGAAGCAGATCCGGCGGCATCTTTGAAAATTGCCAAACGTGATCTTCCTGCGGCGAAAGTGCGCTCTAAAGGGCCGCGCTATACACCTGTTTCAAAACGTGGTGATAAGCCTGATGCGATTGCCTATATTCTCAAGCACAATCCTGAGATTTCAGACGCACAGATCTGTAAGCTTGTTGGCACAACAAAGCCGACCATCGCTGCTATTCGTGAGCGTTCACACCCGAACACGCCGAATTTACGTCCGCGCCACCCTGCAGAATTGGGTTTGTGTAGCTATCAGGAATTCGAAATTTCTTACCACAAAGGATTGAAGGCTGCGGGTAAAGACCCTGAAACCATCAAGGCCGAGCGTGATGCAGAAATCCAGCAGGCATTGAATGCACCGCAAGAAAACGATCATGCACGCGAATCAACGGGCGGTTTTGACTTTTCAAACTTTATGCCGGAAAGCTCAACCACATCTGACGATACATAATCGTACAAGACATAAAAACAAGATTCGAAAAAGCCGGACATCGTATCCGGCTTTTCCTTTTTTAGGGTCTCATACTATCGGGTTAATGCGCCCTATTGGCCTACGGCCTCTCGTTCTTCGGCGGCTAGTTTTTCTTTAACCATGAGTTTTTGTTTTTTAAGCTGACTGAGAAAGTAGTCTGTCGTAGATAGAGATTTTTGCGCGTTTTCAATTTCTTCCGATAACGCGGAATGTTTCTCTCTAAGTGACTGGATACGCGGATTTACTGAGTTCTCAGATACTGTCGTTAAAGACATGCGGCTTCCTCCATTTTTTCTTGGCTAGTATCTTCAGGATAACGCGAAAAAGGCGTTTTTACAAAAAAATATTATTCTTACAACGAATCCAAAACCTTAACGGATGCCTATTTTATATGAGGAAATTCTAACATTATTATTTATCGATTCGAGGCATAAAACCCACCGAATCAGAATCCTGCGCCGGGCAAATCAAGATATTGAAGCTCTTCTTCGGAACTATCACGGCCAAAAATTTTGTTTCTATGGGGAAAGCGGCCGAATTTCTCAATCACTTCCATGTGTTTCAGCGCGTATTCATAGCTCAGCGGGTCGTCATCTTTCATGGCTTCGAACAGCAAAACACAGCGTTTTTGTTCTTCGAGCTGTTCACTATGCATAAAGGGCATATACAGGAATTTGCGTTTTATCGGCGATAATACGGCATCAAAACCACGGTGCAGCGCATCTTTAGACACGAGAAGTGCCTTATCGTCTGTTGCGAACATCTTCTGTGTGCCGCGAAACATATTGCGGGGGAATTGATCCAACACAAGGCACAGCGCCAAAACGCCATCCGCATCCCGCGTCCAATCGGCACATAAATCTTTTTTCGCCATGTCATAAGTGACCATAAAGCGTTCAATGACTTCCTGATCAAAACTATCGTTTTTTTGAAACCATTGCACCGGCATGGTTTCTTCAAACCAAAATTTCAGTACCTCTAATTTTGTATCGCGCACAGTAACCCCCATCCTATAATAAACGCGCCGGAAAAAGCGGGCGCGTTCATAATCTTTTTTTAACGGATGGGTTAGGGTTTAAAGCCTAATGCACATCCGCCCAGATTTTCTTTTTCACACGATACATAATGCCAGCAAATACGAGAAGGAACAAGATAACTCGAAACCCTGCCTTTTTACGTGCCTCCATATGCGGATCAGATGCGAATTTTAGGAACTGCACCAAATCATGTGCATATTGCTCAACAGTTTCAGGCGAACCATCTTCGTAGGAAACCTGCCCCTCGGACAATGGCGGTGCCATAGAAATATTGTGGCCGGGAAAATATTTGTTCCAGTGCTTACCTTCAACCACTTCCATACCTTCGGGCGGCTCGCCATAGCCGTTCAGAAGCCCATAAACATAGTTCGCACCGTTCGCACGTGCCTTGATAATCAATGACAAATCAGGCGGTGTCGCGCCACCATTGGCAAAGGCTGCGGCCTTATCATTGGCAAATGGTGATACAAAATGATCGCTTGGCAAAGCCGCACGTTCAAACATATCCCCTTCGTCATTCGGGCCGTCTTCTACAGTATATTCCGAAGCGATGTTCTTAATCTGCGATTCGTTATAGCCCAAAGCCTCAAGATTGCGGAAATACATCCGTTTCATACTGTGACAGGATGCGCAAACCTCGCGATAGATTTTATAACCACGTTGCAAAGCAGCCTTATCATATTCACCAAACGCACCGATTGGCCCTTTTTCAAAGCTCCACTCCTGCGCCGGAGCAACCGGGGCATCCCCTGATGCCATAGCAGATGTGACAGGGGCAACGCTGATAATCAAAGCTGCGATTAAATGACGTACATACATATTATGCTCCTGCCTTTTTTTGTTTGTCCAAAACGGCCTGATGAATGGAAACCGGAAGTTCTTTTCCTTTTTCAAATCGGCTCAACAATGGCAAGATAATCAAGAAGAAAAGGAAATAAAAGCCGGTAAAAGCTTGCGCCAGCATGGTGTTGTCAAACTTCAACATCTTCGCCTCTGCCGCATGCTCTGCGCCGTGGCTCGCACCATGTTCCGCACAGGCTTGCGCACTATCAACACACATTGACAAATACACCTTATCCGCAGGTTGAGAGCCAGCATATCCAAGAATACAGACACTGACCGTGAACAAAATCACAAAGACGCGGAAATACGGACGGAAACGCGCAGAGCGAATGGGGTGATTATCAAGCCAAGGTAAAATCACCAACAGGCCGATTGAACCAAACATCGCCAACACACCGCCAAGCTTTGCAGGAATAGGCGCATTTTCAGCCGCTGTTAGCGGAATAGCCCACCCCTGATTAGCATCGCCGATTAAACCGAATAACGCCAAAGCACTCCCAATAAGCGCCAAAGCAACGCCTTGTGACTTATTCAAGTATTTCGGGTTATGGCGCCAAATAAACTCGACCATAAAGACCGCAAGCATCGCTAAACCGGCAAGCATATACAGGTTCATGTTAAAGGTAATCGCCCGCAAAATCGCATAGAACGGTAGGAAATACCATTCAGGCACAATATGTGGCGGCGTCACCAACGGATTGGCCGGAATATAGTTATCAGGATGCCCGAGAGAATCCGGCATATAGAAGATAAACAGCGAATAAATCACCATAAACACAACGATACCGAACATGTCCTTATAGGTATAATACGGATTGAACGGCAGCGTATCTTGCGGCCCCTTCACATCAATACCCAATGGGTTGTTCGAACCCGTAATATGCAATGCCCATATATGTAAGAACACAACGGCAAAAATTACGAACGGCAACAAGTAATGCAGCGCAAAGAAACGTGTCAGCGTCGGGTTATCAACCGAAAACCCGCCCCAAAGCAACGTCACAATCTGATCACCGATAAAGGGAATGGCGGAAAACAGGTTGGTAATAACGGTCGCCCCCCACAAGCTCATCTGCCCCCAAGGCAACACATAGCCGATAAAAGCTGTCGCCATCATAAGAAGGAAAATAACCACACCCAAAATCCACAGAAGTTCACGCGGACGTTTGTAAGAACCGTAATAAATACCGCGGAACATATGGATATAAACCGCAATAAAGAAGAACGACGCGCCGTTCATATGGATATTACGAAGCAGCCAACCGCCATTCACATCGCGTGTGATACGCTCAACACTATCGAATGCCAATTTTGTATCTGCGGTGTAATGCATTGCCAAAATGATCCCCGTAAGAATCATAATCATCAACATCACCATGGCGATTGCGCCAAAGTTCCAAAAATAATTGAAGTTTTTCGGGGTCGGAAAGACGCCGTATTCCTTCTGCAACATTGTAAAAATAGGAAGACGTGAATCAATCCACTCAACAACGGGATGATCAAATTCCTCGCGCGTTCCACTTGCCATCGTTATTCCTTACCCAATTTTAATTGTTGTATCACTGACGAATTCATAAGGCGGCACATGCAGGTTCTTAGGTGCCGGCCCCTTTCTAATACGACCCGATGTATCATATTGCGAGCCGTGACATGAACAAAACCAGCCACCATAATCGCCATGATTTTCAGATGGTTTTTGTCCCTGCGGAATACAGCCAAGATGCGTACAAACCCCAACAACGACAAGCCATTCAGGCTTTTGAACACGTTGATCATCGGATTGTTTATCCGTCAGACTGTGCACATCTACATCTGCTGCAGATTTTATTTCTTCTTCCGTTCTATGACGAATGAAAACCGGCTTACCGCGCCACATCACTGTTTTGGACTGCCCCACAGGCACATCACTCACATCAACCTCGACCGTTGCCAAAGCAAGTGTGTCCTTCGCAGGGTTGAGGGAGTTAATCAACGGTAACAAAGCGGCAATACCGCCCAGACCACCAAATGCCGCGGCCAGAATTTGCATGAAATCGCGGCGTGTTTCTCCATCATGCTTGTTTTCAGTTTTTACATCGGCTGACATCTTCGCCCGAACCTCATTAAATAATTTATTGAAAGAAAGATAATCTTTTGAACAGTCTTTTAATCTTCTCTTTATAATAGATCAAGCCCTTGCTTTCCAGTCTTGTAAAAGAAATTTGTTTTTTTATCCGTAAAGCATTAGAAAAATGTACAAATATTCAGGAGAATGATTTTGAAAATCGCCATGTATCAGCCCGATATCCCGCAGAATTGCGGCGCTATGATCCGTTTATGCGCCTGCATGGATGTCGAACTCGACATCATAGAGCCGTGTGGTTTTTTATGGGATAAAAATAAAATTAGACAGTCCGCCCTTGATTACTATGACAAAATCTCTATTACTCGCCACAATTCTTGGGAGAAGTTCTTTGACTTACACCAAGGACAAAGGCGCATCATCTTGATGTCGACGAAGACTGACATAGCTTACACAGATTTTGCGTTCAGGCCGGATGACATCCTTTTGGCGGGGCGGGAAAGCGCAGGCGTTCCGAAAGATGTCCATGATCAAGTCACTGAACGCATTGGTATTGCCATGAAAAACGGCCTGCGTTCTTTAAATATTGTAAATGCGACATCCATGATATTAGGTGAAGCCATAAGACAAACAGACAGATTATAAACAAAAAGCAGAACCATGAGCACAGCAACACCCTTAAAGCCCGAAACAATCGAAGACCAACAACAAATGGCCGCCGCATGGTTTAAAGATCTGCAAGATCAAATATGCGCGGCCTTTGAACAGATCGAAGACGAATTGACTGAGGGGCAAAAGGCCGACCTTCCCGCCGGACGTTTTGAAAAAACACCATGGACACGCGCCAATGAGGGCGAGCCGAATGAATCAGGCTCTATTTTGAATGGCGGCGGACGCATGGGCGTGATGCGCGGGCGCGTCTTTGAAAAGGTCGGTGTTAATTTCTCTCAGGTGCATGGCAGTTTCTCTGAAGCATTCCAAAAAAATATCCCGGGCGCGCAGGAAAGCGGCGGCGTATTTTGGGCGTCAGGCGTGTCACTGGTCGCGCATATGCATTCCCCGCTCGTGCCTGCGGTGCATATGAATACCCGCATGATTTGCACATCAAAAAGCTGGTTTGGCGGCGGCGCGGATTTAACGCCGATGTATCCCGACGCACAAGACAGCGCGGATTTCCACGGCGCATTAAAGGGCTGTTGTGATCGCTATGACCCTGCCTATTACCCTGAATTTAAAGATTGGTGTGATCGTTACTTCTTCCTGCCGCACAGAAATGAGCCGCGCGGCATTGGCGGCATTTTCTATGATTATCTGGAGCGCCAAGGCTGGGATCAGGACTTTGCCTTTACGCAAGATGTCGGCAAGACCTTCAAAGACATATACTGCGCGCTTGTGCGCCGATCCATGCATAAGGACTGGACACCCGAACAACGCGAACACCAACTGGTCAAACGCGGGCGTTATGTGGAGTTTAATCTGCTTTATGATCGCGGCACGCAATTCGGCCTGAAAACCGGCGGCAATACCGAGGCCATTTTGATGTCCATGCCCCCCGAAGCCAAATGGCCATAGCATTGTTTTTTCTTTACATTTAAATCCAAAATCCTCCATATTATGTAATAATATTACCAATAATACGGCATAATGGGGTGATGAACATTGGATGGATCAGAGAGAAAATATCTCGCATCTTATATGATTGATGCTTGGAGAGCGCATAAAGACGAAGATCCGGACTTAAAAGCCCAGATTCATCGCGAGCCGCTTTTTGAAAGCCCTGAAGTCACCTTTCAATTCGCCCAAAACAGTCAGGATTATCGCTTCATCTTCGGGAAAACGCCCTTTAACTCTGATGATACGAACAGCTTTATTAACAATAAATGGGCGCTGTATGAAACGCTACACGATAGCATTCCCTTCCCGCATACAGAGGCCATGGCCAAAAAGTCAGACCAATCGCACGACAATATCCGTGACAGCATTACGGCAAAAATCAATGATCCCGAACATCCGTTCAGCCTGCCCATCATCCTAAAACCAAATAGCGGCTCCCTATCGGTGAATGTGTTTGTTGTTGAGGACGAAGAGCAGCTCCTTCCGGCGATCAAGGCCATCCGCGAAGATTCTGACCACGGCGATCAACTCCTCGTCCAGCAATATTTAGGCGATGAAAATGGCCCCTTCCAAGAAATCCGCGCCATTTGTCTGGATGGAAAAGGTGCTATCGTTTTTGAAAAAAACACAGATAACGCGACGCGCGGCGTACTGGCAAACCCCATTTATTGGGACGGCGCAATTCCCAAGGAAATTACCGATCCTGATATTTTGCAGCAAATTGATGACATTGCCACGCGGCTTCATAATGATCACGGCGCCAGCTATGTCGGTTTTGATTTGATGCATGATAATGAAGGCCGCATTTGGGTGTTAGAGGCAAACGCCGCGCCTATGGGGCTGGAAAAAGTCGAACGCGAAATGCCGAACGGACGCCACCTTATAGATGACCTTACAAACCGCATGTTGGAAAAGATAAAACACGGACAAGACGCGCAGAGCGACTCACCAAGCGAAGGGCTAAGCTTGCACTAACGGCATCGCCCTACGCCCAATCCGGCAGATCACTAAAACCGCTCTCAATCCATATATTTTCCAGACGGCGTAATTCTTCGCCCATGGCAACGCCTTCGGATATGCCGCGCGCTTTTAAATGCTCGCCTGTCACCGGAAAGTCAGGAATATCCCACTTTTGTATGATTTCAATCGCTTTGGGTGCATAACCGTTCATGACACGATCTTGCACCAGTTCTATTATGAGTGCTTGCGCCGTTATGCTCCGCCCAAACGTATAGATAGAAACCTTTACCGCATGGTCGCATGACAGGTCAGGTAAATTCAGTGCGCCGTCTATGGCCTGCATGTCCTTTAAAAACACTTTCGGGAATAAGATCAGCTCTTCCATCGTCTTAACATTACCGAAATCAAGCGCAGCAAACACAAACAAACGCGATGACAGCGCATTCAACGTATAGCGTGCTTGAAAGGTGCAAAAATGCTCAAAAAATGTGGGGTCATAGTTGGAAAATTCAAATGATTTCAATATTTTATGCTCAAACATCACAGACAGCACATCATACGGGCGATCAGAGGCCATTATTTTAAAAAATTCCTGCGTGATGCGCTCTTTGGACAAGCTTGCGATTTTATCCGCTGCGTTTTCACAGGCTTTCAATCCTTCAGAATCATAGCCATCACCATATAAAACGGAAAAACGAAAAAACCGCAAAATGCGTAAATGGTCTTCCTCGATGCGCTGCGCCGCTTCGCCTGCAAAACGCACGAGCCGCTTGTTCAAATCATCAAGCCCCTGCCCCAACGGATCATAAACATGCCCCTGCAAATCCAGTAATAATGTGTTGATTGTAAAATCACGTCTTTTGGCATCTTCCTTCCACGACTCGGTGAAAGACACCACCGCATGACGCCCATCTGTTTCCAAATCATGGCGCAATGTTGTGATTTCAAAATGCACATCCTCCACAATCGCGGTGACCGTCCCGTGTTTCAGCCCCGTCGGAATGACTTTGATGCCGTCACGTTCCAGAATTTCAATCACATGATCAGGATGAATCGGCGTCGCAATATCAATATCCTCAACGTCCACACCCAGTAAGGTATTACGAACACAGCCCCCCACGAACAAGGCTTGGGGTTCATCATCACTCACGCCGCCTTGAAGCACTTTAAACAAACGCTCCACCTGCGGCGAGCACATCCATTTGCGACGATCAATCTGTTGTTTGGGGGTCATCGTGGTATCGAAATCATTTCAGGGAACATTTTAAATTTTCAGCATGCAATTCGCTTCATTTTGCGTATTATACAAACTACTAATTTTTAAGGAAGGATTTTATGCCATGGCATCTGTAAAGACAGACCTTGATACCCCCGAATTTTTCGACCGCGCCGTTCAACAAGTCAACGACGCAAAAACAGAAATCAAAAAAATCATTATCGGACAAGACGACGTTGTTGACCAAACCTTGATCAGTATGATTTCCGGCGGGCATGTTTTGTTGATTGGTGTGCCGGGACTGGCGAAAACCTTACTTGTTGAAACTGTTGCCCATGTGATGGGGCTGCATTCGAACCGCGTCCAATGTACACCTGATTTAATGCCTGCCGATATTCTCGGCTCCGAAGTTTTGGAAGAAGGCGCAAAGGGGAAACGTTCGTTCCGCTTTATCGAGGGGCCGATTTTCACACAATTCTTTATGGCCGATGAAATCAACCGCGCCTCACCGCGCACGCAATCGGCACTATTGCAAGCCATGCAGGAAAAGGAAGTCTCCGTTTCCGGTGTCCCGCAAAAGCTGCCTGCGCCGTTTCATGTGCTCGCCACGCAAAACCCGATTGAGCAGGAAGGCACCTATCCCCTGCCCGAAGCGCAGCTTGACCGCTTCTTAATGCAGGTTGATGTTGAATATCCCGATTACGAAGCAGAGCGCGCCATCGTGCTCAGCACAACAACAAACGCCATTGCCCAAGCGCAAACCATTATGAGCGCCGATGATTTAATCAGTATCCAGCACCTTGTCCGTGACATGCCCGTTGGTGAAGGCATTGTCGATATGATTGTTGATTTGGTACGCGCCTTGCGCCCGAATGAACAAGCGCATGATCTGGTCAATGATTACGTTTCGTGGGCACCCGGCCCGCGTGGATCGCAGGGGTTAATGCTTGCCGTACGTGCACGTGCCCTTCTGCAAGGCCGTAGCGCTCCCCTCGAAGATGATGTCCTCGCCTTGGCCGCGCCTGTCCTGCGTCACCGCATGGCGCTTAACTTCAAGGCACGAACGCAAGGTGTAAATCTGGAAGATCTGATCGCGGAAATCGCACATAATTTATAAGATCGTTTAAATGGGTATCTTGTCGCATATAGAAAAACTTCGTGAACGCGCCGAACATTCGGTTTCGTCCCTGCCTGCGCTGATGGTGAAGTCGGAAACGCTTGCCGATAACATTATCCATGGTGAACACGCCCGCCGTAAATCAGGCAGCGGTGAGAAATTCTGGCAGTTCCGCGAATATGATACCTCTGACCGTCCGCAGGATATTGATTGGCGGCAATCGGCAAAAGGCGATCAGGTTTTTATCAAACAAAAAGAATGGCAGATCACCCGCAAGATTTTCTTATGGTGCGCGGGCGGCAAATCCATGGCGTTTTCATCCGCTGCGCCAATGCAAACCAAACAGGAAAACGCGCAAACCATCGCGCTGTCTTTGGCACTGTTACTCCGCAAAGCCAAAGAACAAATCGGCATATTCGGTGAAACACGTACAGGCCGCAGTGAAGAAACCATCGAGAAAATCGCACGATTTTTGTTAAAACAAGCCGATAAAGACGATGTTCTACCCGACATGCACGCCCTTAATTTACCGCGCCATGCTTTTTTTATGGGCGTGGGGGATTTTTTATCGCCGATTGAAGAAATCGAAGAGTGCTTCAAGTCGTTAAGCGCGCAAACACAAAGCGCCCTGATTATTCAAACTCTTGATCCTGCGGAAATTGACCTTGCCTATACGGGGCGCATTCGGTTTCAAGGAACAGATAATGATCAGGAAATCATCAATCACGTATCATCCGTGCGCCAGAATTATCACACAAGAATAAACGCCCATATAGAGGCCGTAAAAGATTTATGCCATTCCTATAACTGGCATTACATTTTGCACCGTAGCGACCACGATATCGAAGACACGCTCAAAACCTTGTGGAATATTCTGGATACGGGGGAGAATAAACGATGATGGCTTTTCTGTCCCAGATTGTGTTTATGCAACCGATCATCCTTTCGGCGTTGATCGCTTTGCCTGTCATTTGGTATATTTTGCGCATCACACCACCCGCGCCCAAAACAATATTCTTTCCCGCCACGCGCTTTTTAAAGGGGTTGGTCTCCGAGGAGCAAACCCCGAGTAAGTCCCCATGGTGGATTTTACTGCTCCGTCTTATTATTGCCGCGCTTATCATTTTCGGCCTTGCCAATCCCGTCGTTAACCCCGCAAATTCAATCTCCGGCTATGGCCCTGTGCGCCTTGTCATGGATAATAGTTGGGCGAGCGCACAAACATGGAATACCCAACTTGATACCGCCGAGGAAACCATCAAAAAGGCCGCGCGTGAAGGGCGGGAAATCTACATTCTGCCCACGACACCTGCTCTGGGGGAAACAAAAATCGAACAACACGGCCCGTTAACCGAGGCCGATGCCCTGTCCATTATTCGCGGCATGACGCCTAATCCATGGCCTGCCGATTATAAGGCGATGATTAAAACGCTGGAAAAGGACAAAGAAAGAAAACCGATCAACAGCCTGTGGCTTTCCCATGGACTGGATGAGGGGAATATACGCGATGCCATGAAAGTGGTGCAAACGCAGGGCAGCCTGTCCTTTATAACGCCCGCGCTTGAAAAATTACCCTTATTGCTGCGCCCAACCAAAAAGACGCGCAGCAAAAAAGAAACAGAACAAACAAGCAATATCCATATTGATGTCGATGCACCGCGCAACATCCCCGCCAGCATCCCCGTATCGGTAAAAGCCATGGCACAAAAAGGCGATGTTCTGGATGTCGTGTCTGATACACTATCCTCTGACGATCTGCCGAAAACACTGTCTTTTGATCTTCTCGATGATCTGGTCAATAAAATCACACGCTTCCAGATTAGCGGACGCAAAGGCGCGGGCGGGTTATTCTTGCTGGATGATCAGTTCCAGAAACGTAAAATCGGCATTGCCGATACAGCTGATTCCGAGAGCACCGCGCCCCTGATTGAGGCCAGCTATTACATTAAGCGCGCATTAGAACCGTTTTCCAACATCACACTCGCCGCGCCCGAAAAGCTGATTGAGCAAAATGTCGCCGTTATCATTCTGCCTGATGTCGGCGCGATGCCCGCAGATACGCTCAACGCGCTGGAAAAATGGGTTAAGGATGGCGGATTGTTGCTGCGTTTTTCCGGCCCTAACCTCGCCAACGCCGTGAATGAACAATTCTTGCTGCCTGTGACGCTGCGTTCGGGTGAGCGCTCTTTATCGGGCTCCCTATCATGGGAAAACCCGCAAAAAATTGCTCCCTTCGAGGAAAGCAGTCCGTTTTTCGGCCTGAGCGTTCCCGATGATATCAGCATCAAACAACAGGTGCTCGCCGATCCTGAACAGGATTTAGAACATAAAGTCTGGGCGAAACTAACCGACGGCACGCCGCTCATCACGGCAAAACAAGATGATAAGGGCTTGATTATTCTGGTGCACACAACCGCCAATGCCGATTGGTCTGATTTTGCGCTATCAGGCTTATATGTCTCTATTCTTAAACGCATTGTGCGCCTTGCGGGTCATCACGCCGCAACGATGACGCATAATTTCACCGCGCTTGATCCTTTGCTTATTATGGATGGTTATGGCGGGCTGACCCCACCGCCAGCCGCCGTGCCGCCATTGCCCGCCGATCAAATTGATTCCTTTATTCCCACCTCCCTTAACCCTCCCGGTTTATACGGCAACGGACAAACGCGATATGCCTTTAATATCGGCATGAATTTGCCGGCATTATTAACGCCAAGCTCTATTCCATCGGGTGTGTTTCAAACCCATTATCAACAAGATTATGAGTTCAGCATTATGCCTTACCTTCTCTACGCCGCGCTTGCGTTATTTTGTCTGGACTGGTTGATTATGATCATCATGGCAGGCAGCGGCGCGGCGCTCTGGCGCAGAAAAGCGTCCATCGCCGTATTGTTGCTCATCTTGCTCTCCCCGACACCATCTCATGCCAATGAAGAATCAGACATTCGTTATGCTGGCGGGTTTTATCTGGCCTATATCACCACAGGCGATCAGGAGCTCGACAGCCTGACACGCCGCGGCCTTGAATCGCTCTCCTCCACATTAAACAGTCGCACATCGGTTGAACCCGAAGGCGTCGTCGCCTTAAACCCCGAGCATGACACGCTCGCGTTTTTCCCGCTGATTTACTGGACGGTCAGCAGCACGCAAAAATCCTTTTCCGGCAAAGCCATGCAAAATATCCAATCTTATCTGGATCACGGCGGCACCATTATATTCGACACACGCGATCAAAACCGCTCCACCGTCAGCATGGTCAACACCGCAAATGCCAAGGCATTGCGGCAGATCACATCATCATTGAATATCCCGCCAATTATCCCCGTTCCCGAAGATCACGTATTGGGGCGCGCCTTTTATCTGCTCAAGGATTACCCCGGACGTTATACATCAGGCACATTATGGGTCGAACGCTACAGCGCTAGCGGCCGCGATAATGTCTCCTCTGTCATTATCGGCAGTAACGATTGGGTTGGTTCATGGGCGGACTCCTACGGTCAGAAGAACTTCAACCGCTTTAATAACTCCAGCGATGCCAAGCAGCGCGAAATGGCGATGCGTTTTGGCGTTAATCTGGTCATGTATGCGCTCACCGGTAATTACAAAGCCGATCAGGTGCATATCCCCCATATTTTAAAGAGGTTGGATCGCTGATGGATACACAAACGCACCTCTCAACCACTTTGCACTTCACGCCCTTTTTAGACTGGCCGTGGATATGGGCCATCGCCTTTATTGGTCTGGTTCTGCTCGCCCTATCATTCCTGCGCTATAAACGCGGCATCATCATGCGCAGCGTGATGTTCATTGCCTTCATTCTGGCCTTGCTCAATCCGTCGCTTTTGAAAGAAGAACGCAATTACGTGAAAGATGTTGCCGTCGTCGTTGTCGATCAGAGCACCAGCCAGAACTTTGAAAAACGCACCGAACGCACACAAAAAGCTCTCTCCTATATCCAAGGGGAGCTTGAGCGTAGCAACACATTCGATGTGCGCGTCATTAAAGCACCGAAAAACGGCACGCTCACCAACCGCACAGATTTATTCAGCGCGCTGGATCAAGCACTAAGCGATGTACCGCCGAAAAGACGCGCGGGCGTTATCTTTCTGACAGACGGGCAAATCCATGATGTACCGAAAAGCGCCCTGCAATATAAATCATACGGCCCCGTTCATGCCCTGCTCAGCGGGAAAAAGAATGAAAAAGACCGCCAGATTGTTGTCACCCATGCCTCGGCTTACGGGTTGGTGGGTAAGGATATTACGGTTAAATACCGCGTTGAGGATACACGCAATATCGGCGCTTCACAGGCGCAGGTCACACTGACGCTACATGACGGGACGCAGCGTTTTTTCACTGTGCCTGTGAACAAAGAACAGACCCTCACCGTGCCGATTCTAAACTCCGGTCAAAATGTGTTTTCTTTGGAGGTCGAAGCCGTTCGCGATGAAATCACCACCTCGAACAATAAAACCGTCATTCTGGTCAATGGTGTGCGTGATCGGCTCAAAGTCTTGCTCGTATCAGGTATTCCGCATTCTGGGGAGCGTACATGGCGCGATCTTTTGACCTCTGATCCCGGGGTTGATTTGATTCACTTCACCATCCTCAGAGAGCCGCAAAAATTCGACTACACGCCGAAGAACGAGCTGTCCTTGATCGCCTTTCCGTTTCAAGAGCTGTTTGAAATCAAGCTGTACGATTTTGATCTGATTATTTTTGATCGGTATCGCGTGAATAATATTTTGCCCGATCGATATTTCCGCAACATTGTCAAATATGTGCGCGAAGGCGGTGCCTTCCTTGAGGCCAGCGGCCCTGCTTTTGCAGGAAAACGTTCCATCTATGACACGCCCCTTGGTGATATCCTGCCCGGCAGCCCGACAGGCAATATTACCGAACATCAATACACCCCTGCCATAACAAAGCTCGGTCATCAACATCCCGTCACGAAAAGTATGGTTTGGAATAACAAGGTGCTTGATGGCGAAGACAAGGAAAATTGGGGGCCGTGGCTGCGCTATATTGATATCAACCGCAAACGCGGTGATGTGTTGATGAACGGCGCAGAAGGAAAGCCTTTGCTGATCCTTGATCGGGTTGGCAAGGGACGGGTTGCCCAACTCTCCAGTGATCATATATGGCTTTGGTCACGCGGTTATGAAGGCGGCGGCCCACATGCTGAATTGCTGCGCCGTATCGTACACTGGTTAATGAAAGAGCCGGAATTAGACGAACGCGCGCTTGATGTTCATGTAAATCAAGGCGTCATCACGGTGAAAAAACAAGGCTATGGCAAACAAGAAGAAGTCATCGCTATGACCACGCCGGACGGCGAAAATCAGACCATCACGCTCAAGTCCGATGAATCGGGTATGCTGACCTATAAGCAGCGCGTCAACAATCTTGGGATTTATGCGTTTGAAGATGTGAACGGCACGCGCAAATTTGCCATTGTCGGCGATTTAAACCCGCCCGAACTTAGCGGCGTGATCACCACCGACAGGCTTCTAAAGCCCTTGGTCGAGGCATCCGGCGGTGCAACCATTTGGCTGGATGATATTCCCAAGCCCAAGATCAGTGTGTCAAGCAATGCGCGCCATTATGGCGGTTCTAACTGGCTGGCGCTCAAGCGGAATGACGACTTCACCGTCTCAGGCGTGCGTGACATTGCCCTGCTCCCTGAATGGATGACATTGCTGATCCTGTTCTCGATTTTATTATTGCTATGGTGGAAAGAAGGCCAAAACCGCTAAGCAAAAATCGCCGCAAGAAAACCACGCCTTAAATCATTACCCTTTGAGAAATCAGCGTCCTTACTCGCGCGCATGGCTTAAGATTTATCACGGCTTTGTTGCAGAATGGTTTCTATGGTTTCGGCCAGAATATCCTTCTTCACAGGCTTGCGCAGTACGGCCTTAATCGCCGGATGTCCGTCTATCATGTCCTGCATTTTACGCTCACTATGGCCTGATAATAAAATGAACGGCAGATCAGGCAAATCTTCGCAAACCTGATTAACCATCTCCAACCCTGTCATTTTTGGCATATTATGGTCGGTAATCACCACATCAAATCCCGTTGGGTTCTCACGTATCAAATCCAGCCCCTCTAAACCTGATTCAGCAAAGGATGTCGTGTATCCAAGGCGCGTCAGCAATGTCAGGATCATATCACGCACATTGGCCTGATCTTCGATCAACAACACATGCGCACCAACAGCCAAACCAGCCTCATTATCTTGCTCGTCCTCTCCCTCAGCCTCGCGCATTACAGCATCTTCGACTAACGGGAAATATAATGAGAATGTCGTGCCTTGGCCTAGTGCGCTGTCGATCATCAAACAACCGCAATGCGCAATAAGAACACCATGCACCGTTGAAAGACCAAGCCCTGTTCCCTTATCAACCGGCTTGGTTGTAAAGAAGGGGTCGAAAACATGCTCCATAATGGTGCGGCTCATCCCAACACCTGAATCCGTGATGTTCAAACGAATATATTTTCTGTTTTTCGATACATGCCCAAGAACCAATAAAGACTGCCCCGCATTCATGTCATGCATGCGCAGATAAGGCGTATCCTTAGCGTCAGGTAAATCCTCGCGTACCACGCTGTCAAAATCAGGGACATTCAACGACGATGGATCAACAACATCCATCGTAATATTCACGTTGCCATGATGGTCTTCGATCGCATCTTGTGCGTTCACACATAAATTCATAATCAATTGCGATATCTGTGTCGGATTAGCATTAATAATCGCATGTTCAATATCGATATCACTGCGCAATTCTATGGTTTTGGGTATGGTCACATTGACCATCGATAAAGTCTCATAAACCGATAACACCAGATCAAGATTGACCTTCGTGCTGTCGCGGCGTCTGGAAAATGTCAACATTTGATCCACCAGTGATCGCGCCTGCATACCGGCCTGCAAGATATTTTCTGCAAATTTCTTTTGCGGGCTGTCCTTTTTCAAATCTTCGATAAGGAATTCCGCATAGCCGTTCATAGCCGCCAGAATATTATTAAAGTCATGCGCTACGCCGCCTGCCAAGCGCCCAACCGCCTCCATTTTTTGCGCTTGATAGAACTGGTCTTCCAAGGCTTTTTTCTCTTGCTCGGCATTTTTCTTATATGATGCATCCTGAACCGTTCCGATCAAACCACCATCAGGAAGGCGCGTGAGTGACATTTCAGTAGATATAGAGGAATTATCCTCTCTGTAAATCTCGAACTCTCCCACCCAAAACCCGTCTTTATTCAATTCCGGCAAGACGTCTTCTTCAATCACCTCGTAATCGGAACGTGAAAAAACATCCCCCCAACTTTTTCCAAGAAAAATATCTCTTCGGGCTTCGTCTACCCCCAGAAGCAGACAAAACGATTTATTCATATAAATGATTTCTGAATTCTGGTTCATGGTGAATATACCATCTCTGGCGGCTTCCAGAACAGCCAAGCGATTTTCCAGCAATTCATATGTATCGCGTTTATCCTGATTGGCCAGTTCCAGCGCTTTTAGTTTTTGCGCAATCAAAACGATCAGGAAAAATCCACAAAAACCAACCACGAAAACAGACCAGTACAGCCAGTGCTCTTGCTCTTCAATATCACCATGCAATGCATCTTCGACAAAACCATCCAGAACGGTGTCTTGCAGTGCAATCAATGTATAGGCAATATCCCTGACCGTATCATCAGGCTTACATATGCCGTGCGCATCAATAGACTGAAGTTTTTTAGCGAAGGCCGCCACATGACCGGTCAAATCATAATACACCCAATCGGCGGCGACTCTGTGATGTTCATGCCGATTAAAGTATTTATCTCGCACGGTATGAAAATAACCAATATCACGGTTGAGATCCATAAGGCGTTCTTTGACGTCACTTAGGGTTTCGTCATTCGTATTCAACAAAAAATAATCATATGCCTTTTCAAACTCATACCAAGACTTTTCAAGAATCATAAAAGCATGATTGCTTTCCTTGTAACTGATGCTCAGGCTTTGGCGCATTGAAATCAATTGCGCTGCAGAATGCAGAGAAACCATAGAAAAAAACAATATAATCAGACCTGATATGATATGAAAAAAGTTTCTGTTCTCATGTGTTTTAAGCACAGGTCTGTCTCATTTTCTGTATGTGTTATGTCGTTTGGGATATTGGGATAACACCCATTTCCCTAGCCTTAAGTGCCGCTTGTGTTCTGTTTTTTGCATTCAATTTTCGGCACACGCCACGAACATGTAATTTGACAGTAACCACCTGTAAGTCAAGAGCGCGTGCAATTTCTTTATTTGATGCTCCATCAACCAGATACGTCAGAACCTCTGTTTCGCGCGGGGTGAACTTTATCGAATCGTCCACATTTTGCCCTGCCGACTTCATCGACGCATCGGCATAATATGACGGCATAAAGGTAGATTCCTCACCTTCGGGAATAAAGTTACCGCCTTCGACAACATGATATATCGCCTGTAACAACGCCTTGCCTGATAAAGTTTTAGGAAAATACCCGACAGCCCCCAAATTGATAGCTTTTGTCACATCAGAACTTTCCGCGACGCCAGACATAAGGGCAACCCGATTATTGGGATATTGTTGTTTAAGGGTTTCAAATCCCTTCATGCCATCCATACCGGGCATGCGTAAATCAAGGATAACAAGATCCTGATGAGGGTCTCGCTTCAAGACCGCCATGGTTTCATCAAAGTCTTTGGCCAAAGATACCGAAGACGACGAATCCGATCTTTCTATATACTGAACCAATGCATCTCTAAACAAGGTATGATCGTCTGCTATAAGCAGTTTCATTTAATCATCTCCTATTACACCCAATACTATGTAATACAACCATTTTCATCCTTTCATTCTAACATAATTCGGGCGAGAAGAAACTTAGAATAACAAGCACGCCCATGCAATCATAGGGTGCAATCATTTCACATGAATAGCAACATGAAGCGGTACGTCAGGTTGCGCTTGTATGTTCTTCAGCCTAAGCCTGTAAACATACACACCCTCCATCACTCTTTGGACATAGTTTCTTGTTTCATATATCGGAATCAATTCGATCCAATCAATCAGATCAACTTCATGCTCTCTGGGATCACCAAAATCTCTGATCCATGCATCCACACGACTCGGCCCTGCATTATAGGCCGCAATCGCCAGAGGATAGCTCCCGTTATAACGATCAACCAACTTGGCAATGTAATACGCACCCAGTGTCATGTTATATTTTGGTTTCGCGGTTAACCACTGCGTCTTATACGGCATGCTGACCTGTTTGGACATGCTGCGCGCCGTAGCAGGCATAAGCTGCATCAAACCACGCGCACCCGCCCCGCTTTGCGCTTTATAATCAAACATACTTTCCTGACGGATAATCGCATGCACCAACGCCCACTCGGCATAATGAATCTCTTTCAACTGCTTTGTGATGGTCGGATAGGATTGCTTGGTCAAAAACAAACCTTTGCTTGTTGCCTTTTTAGCGATTTTAACCGCCATTTTGTAATTCCCCTGAGAGGCCACCATCTCCGCCGCAAAACGATAAGATTTCGGCGCTTCATTCGCCTGCAAGAATGCGTCCATGAACTCTTCAGAGATTTTCTTTTCACCAATTTCTCTGAATAATTCCGAAGCCTGCACCAATTCAGACTTCTCATAGTCCTTACGTTGATTGCTGGAAATATACGGCAATCTGGTTTTGGGCAATTGATCCTTCATCGACAACGCCGCGCCCGCCAGTTGCCCGTAAAACGTCGTCTGATATTCTGCCGCCTTTTGATACCAACCACGCGCCATCGGCATTTGCCCCATATCCTGCGCCGCGCGCCCTGCCCAATACGCCGCGCGCGCCTTACTCACCGGCATGTTAACTTTGGTATACAGCGCGGAGAATCGCTCATACGCCTCTGTTGGTCTGTGAATAAAGCGCAAAGCCATCCACCCTGCCATCCACTGCGCTTGGGCGTATGAAAACCCGTCATGTTGAATATGCATCGCGGCAAGCTCATAGGCTTGTTGGTATTCCCCTTTTTGTAAAAGACGGCGGATGATAATATGACGCTCTTGCCACCAATCTTTAGGGTTTTGCACCTTATCGCTGTCAGGGGTCAGATAGAGGATTTCAACTGCGCCCTCATCCAAATTACGTTTCCTGCGCCAGCGCAAACGCTCATACAGCAAACCCGGATCATTTTTAAGCCTCTCCGGCACAGCGGCAATCAATGATCCGATACCGCTACCACTATTTCTCGATAAAGCAATACGCGCCTCGGCCAGTGCGGGATAGCCCTGCCCTAACAAAGCCGCCATCGCGCGTCCATTCTCATAATCCCCGCGCAATAAAAGCGCATCAAAGCGCCGTTTATGCGCATCCAGCGTGAGATATTCATCATAATCTTGTAATATTTTACGTTGCTGCGCTCTGGTTATGCGTGAATTTGACCACCAGTCCGCCAGAAATTTTTTGGCTTGCGTCTTTTTACCATTGATAATCAGCGCATCCATATAACGCCCCATACCATAAGGCGTTTGCGGCGGAAAATCGTCATACCATGCGATCACTTCATCATTGGAAAGGGATTCAGGCATCACCCCTTCGGCGCGCACCTTCATCTTTTCAATATCAGGCCATTCGGGGTTATAGCGTACAAATTGCGACAGGCTGATAAATAACTGATTTGTCCAGTCTTCCTGCTTGGCATTGCCCAACAACATCCAATGGAAAATCTTGGCAGCGAGCGGGTCTTTGCTCTGTGCGATTTTATCCCTTGCCATGCCCCATTGTTTTTTCTCAATCAGCTCCAGCGCCTCAATCGTCAATGCCTTGGCGTGGGGGGTTTGCAGGCGGTTAACAGGGCTATTTTTAGCCATAACATCGAAAGGTTTCAGCAAAACAGCCGAAAAACCGAGAAAAACAAAGATAAACACTGCGCTGTTATTGCCAAAAGCGTTACCACGCGATAAATTGATGACCATTTTTATGACCCAGAAGAAAAGAGAAAAACAATGTTTCACGGCTCTATCACTGCCTTGATTACACCATTCAAAGACGGCCAGATTGACTGGCCTGCTTTTGATAATTTGATTGAATGGCAAATTGAAAACGGCACGCATGCACTGGTTCCCTGTGGCACAACAGGAGAATCCCCGACCCTGTCTCATGATGAACATAGAGCCATTGTTAAGCGTTGTGTCGACGTGGTCAAGAGAAGAATTCCAATAATTGCAGGAAGCGGATCAAACGCAACAAAAGAAGCGATTGAGCTTACCCAGCACGCGAAAGAAGCGGGCGCGGATGCCGCTTTGGTGGTGACGCCCTATTACAACAAGCCAACGCAAGACGGCATGTATGCGCACTTCAAAACCATCCATGATGCGACGGATTTTCCGATTATTATTTACAATATTCCCGGACGATGCGTGGTTGATATGAATGTAGAAACGATGACGCGCCTCGCGCAATTGCCGAACATTGTCGGGGTTAAAGATTCCGCGAGTGATTTATCACGCCCATTGCAAACCCGACATGAAATTGGTGCAGATTTCTGTCAGCTTTCAGGTGATGACATTACCGCCGCCGCATTTTTGGCACAGGGGGGCGTTGGCTGTATCTCCGTTCTTGCCAATGTCGCACCTAAACTAAGCGCGGATTTACAAAATGCATGGCGCGCCGGTGATTTGGAAACCTTCGCAGCCACGCGTGATAAGCTCTTGCCTTTGGCGCGCGATTTATTTTGTGAAAGCAACCCTGCGCCTGTTAAATATGCGGCGAAGCTTTTGGGGCTTTGTGATGATGAGGTGCGTTTGCCATTGCTGCGCACTTCCGAAGCCGCCCGTAAAAAAGTCGAAGATGCCCTCACATTTGCAAACCTAAAAGCGCAATAAGAAGGCATGTGTCTATGTACATTGGCGAAATGGTATGTCTAAAAAGAAGAATAAAAAAACCGGACTAATTTCAACCGACCAGACCGTGGCCGATAACCGTAAAGCACGCTTTGATTATGAGCTTCACGACACATTCGAAGCAGGCATCATGCTCAAAGGCACTGAGGTTAAATCCCTGCGCCATGGTCACGGCAGCATAAAAGAATCCTATGTCGGGCCAAAAGACGGTGAAATATGGTTGTTTAATGCCAATATCCCAGAATATCAGCAAGCCAGTTCGCGCCTTCAACACGCCCCGACGCGCCCGCGCAAATTATTATTGCATAAGCGCGAGGTGAACAAATTGATGGGCGCGGTTGCCAAGGAAGGCATGACCATTGTGCCGACCAAGCTTTACTTTGACTCTCGCGGACGGGCAAAAATAGAGATTGCTCTGGCCAAGGGGAAGAAGACCCACGATAAACGCGAAACAGACAAAAAACGCGATTGGGGCAAACAAAAACAGCGTTTGTTAAAACAGCACCAGTAAATTCACGCCCCCTGTGCCACCTCCCCTGCCTCGTAGCTTCAATGCCGCTTTACAGGTGTTCTCACATAATTTCTGATCGCAAAATCTTCTCATAAAAAAACCCACATTGCTGCGGGTTCATTTATATTGATCTGATGATTATCGGCAGGAATTTATCTGCCCGTTTTACAGACTATGTGCCTTATTCATCATTGGCTTTGTTTTCTGCCGCCGCGTCTGCGGCTTCCTTCGCCGTGTCAGGTCCTGCCAGCATATCATCGGCAATCAAACCGGCATTTGAGCGTATCTGCGTTTCCAGTTTTTCCGCAATTTCAGGGTTTTCTGCCATGAATGTTTTTACATTTTCGCGCCCCTGCCCAATACGTTGTCCATCATAGGAAAACCAAGATCCGGCCTTATCAACCAATCCGGCAGCCACGCCGAGATCAATCAACTCACCCGTTTTTGAAATACCCTCACCGTACATAATATCAAATTCAATTTGACGGAAAGGCGGTGCCATTTTGTTTTTCACGACTTTGACGCGGGTTTGGTTCCCGACAATCTCATCCTTGTTTTTAATGGCCCCAATTCGGCGAATATCCAAGCGAACAGATGCATAGAATTTCAGTGCATTACCACCTGTTGTGGTTTCCGGTGAGCCAAACATCACACCAATTTTCATACGAATTTGGTTGATGAAAATCACAATGGTACGGGATCTTGAAATAGAGCCTGTCAGTTTACGCAAGGCCTGCGACATCAATCGTGCTTGCAAACCCATGTGGCTGTCGCCCATCTCACCCTCCAACTCGGCGCGCGGTACAAGCGCGGCAACAGAGTCAATAACCAGAACATCCAGCGCACCGGATCGTACAAGTGTGTCGGTAATTTCGAGTGCTTGTTCGCCTGCGTCAGGTTGAGAGATCAAAAGATTATCAATATCCACACCAAGCTTTTTGGCGTAACCCGGATCAAGTGCATGCTCTGCATCAACAATCGCGCATGTTCCACCCATTTTTTGTGCTTCTGCAATCACATGCAGAGCCAGTGTTGTTTTACCGGAGCTTTCAGGCCCGTAAATTTCGATGATACGTCCGCGTGGCAAACCACCGATACCAAGGCCAATATCAAGCCCCAGAGACCCTGTGGACACCGTTTCAACGTCAATTTTTTGTCCATCATTGAGCTTCATAATAGAGCCCTTGCCAAAGGCGCGTTCAATTTGCGACAAGGCGGCGTCTAACGCCTTTTGTTTTTCGGACGTATTCACACTCATATCAGTATCCTTACTCTTCGTATTTTGCCGTAGCGGTGTCACACTCATAGCTCTCTCCCTTTTCGCATAGTTACCCGTGATGTGCAATTGATAAGCGGTAAACGATACCTCTTATGCACAACAGGATGTTCTTATTTTGTACCCATGTCAACAACAAAGAACAAAAAAAGAACAAACTATTCTTCAAGGACTTCTTTCACCTTCGCGGCGAGGAGTTTGAGCGTGAAGGGCTTAGGAAGGAAATACGTGTTCTCGCCCATATAATCTTTGAGCTTATCTTCCGTATAACCCGACATAAAAATAATTTTCAGTTTCGGGCTGTGCTGGCGGATGCGCTGCGCCAAAGTTGGGCCATCAATGCCGGGCATTACGACATCCGTGATCAACAAGTCAACTTTGCCAGCCTCTTCCTTCTCATATAATTCAAGGGCGGCTTCGCCATTTTCAGCGCATAGAACCTCATAGCCCTTATTCGCCAAGGCGCGTTGAGAGAATGTCCGCACCGCGGCCTCATCTTCAACCAGCAAGATGCATTCGGTTCCGGTCAGGTCTTTTGCAACGGCCTTTTCCGGTATGGCTTCTTCATCTTCCTCATCCTCTTCGGCGGCGCGTGGCAGATAGATAAAGAACGTCGTGCCCTTACCTACTTTACTTTGAATATCCAAAAACCCGCCGCTTTGACGGACGATACCGTGAACAGTTGCCAGCCCCAGCCCTGTGCCCTCACCCACGCCTTTGGTGGTAAAGAATGGCTCTAAAATACGGGTCATATTTTTCTTGGAAATACCGCTGCCTGTATCTTTCACCTGAATAAGCACCCAATCGCCGGGGGGCATTTCTTCCTGCATGACATCTTTGGCTTTTTTATTGGTGAAGTTTTCCGTCGTAATGGTAAGCTTCCCGCCGCCATCCATAGCATCACGGGCATTCACCGCCAAATTGATCAGCACTTGTTCCATTTGCCCTTCATCGACCTTCACAAGTCCAAGCTCGCGCCCGTGAACCATTTCAAGGTCAATCGTAGCACCGATCAAACGGCGCAGCAAATGCGATAATTCTGTGAGGATATCCGTCATATCATGGATACGCTGGCGCAGCGTTTGCTGGCGCGAGAATGCGAGTAACTGCCGCACAAGATTGGCGGCGCGGTTTGAGTTCTGCTTGATCTGCATAATATCGCCAAAGGACGGATCACCCGGCTTATGACGCAAAAGCAACAGATCGGAGAACCCGATAATCGCGGTCAGCAAATTGTTAAAGTCATGGGCAATCCCGCCCGCCAATTGACCAACCGCCTGCATTTTTTGGGATTGTACGAATTGCTGCTCCAGTGATTTTTTCTCTGTCACATCAATAAAGTGTAAAACCGTGCTGCCGCCCTCGGTGAAACGCCGCGCATGGAGCTGCACCGAAATAACGCTGTCGCCTGCGCCCTTCAACGCAACATCAAGCGCATCAGACATCGGTTGCCCTTCTTGCATTTGTTCCATGGCCGATAAAACCGCGTCACGGTCATCATCCGCAATCAGTAATTTGAAATGCTTGTTTTCCAGCTCCGCCATATCGCGCCCCATCATACGGGCAAACTGGCTGTTACAATCCTCGACCAAGCCATTATCATTGACCAAAACAATACCCAGCGGGGCTTCTTCATAGAAACGCTCGAAACGATCTTCGGAGGCCTTAAGCGCGCGGCGCATCTCTCGCTCTGATGTTAAATCATGGACAACGGCGCGTGTGCGCACTGTGCCGTCCTCATTATGCATGACGCTGTAATTGATAGAGGCCAGAAAAGTTTTTCCCGCCGCCCCTTTCATTTCGATTTCAACCACCTGTTTTTCATTGCCGTTATCCGTTAAGTCATACGGTTTTGCATTTTCAGGGGGGGACACCAAATATGTGTGCAGCGAGGCTTGTTCCAGAAGATGTTTTAAATCAACCCCAAGCCAGCGCGCAAAGGTCGCATTTGCAAAAACAAAATGCCCCTTTTCATCCACTGAAAAGAAACTGACGGGTGCATTATCGGTAAAGTCGATCAGCTTTTCGCGCTCTTCACGCACGGCGCGGTCCGCGGTGTAGCGATCCGTTACATTATCCAAACGCCAATAAATAAAGCCCGCATGGCCTTCAATCGGCTGCGCGGTGATGTGATACCAGCCCTCATAATCCCGTTTTTCACAATAAAGCTCGATCGAATCGGAAACGCCCCTATTCACTTGGTCAATCAACCCACGGATCAGCGGCTCTGCTTGCTCATTCGCAGAAAACATATCCAGCAAACTGAGGTAGCGGCAGGTATCATCACGGGTCGGGCACAGTTCCTTAAAGCGTTGGTTACTGTAAATCGTTTTATCCGTACTATCTGTAATCAACAGACCGCCCAGACTGCTTTCCAAGGCTTCTTTTAAAATGATGAGCTCTTTTTCCTGCTCGGCTTGCAAATATTGGGCGCGCCGCGCAACGAAGGCCACCAATGTCGCCATCACAAAAACAGTCATGGAAATAGCAATGGTCGCCTGATCAACGCGCGCCATGTGCACAACAAACATCATCAACACGAAATAAAGCGCAAAAACAGAAATAATAATCGCCGCGCTCAAACGTCTGCGACTGCCCGCTACATGACGGACAGTCTTTCTGCGATGTCGTTTGATAAATTCGGAATGATCAGTATTCATAGCTTACAGAGAATCATGGCATAGCCCACACAGGCAGGCAAGGGTCACTTTACGTATGACAGTATACACGTTTTACAAACCGAATATCGGAAAAAGTGCACTTACAGGCCAGAGAGGTTCTCACCCTTCGGCCAACTCACCTTCCAACCAAGGTTAATTGAGGTTTTTTGTTTCGGTGTTAATGTCCCCATCCAGCGCGTTACACCCTTCATATTATTCAGGTCAGCTTCATAACCTTGCGTGGTATTATCTTTCAATATTTCAACGCGGATGCGCTCATCCTTTGAGGTGGGGATTGTTTCAAGAACTGCAATTTGAATATCATCTTTATGCAGGTTTTGAATCTCCGTCACGAAATGCCTCTCGATCACACTATCCTTGGTAATCAAGCCTGCTTCGCTACTTTCATCTTTCAATGTGTTGCGTTTCACGGTGACATTATCATCAATACCAAAGGCCAATTCGGTTTCATCATCAGGGCGCAGCATTTTCATATAGCTCTGCCCGATATACGCACCATCACGGAACAAACTCACCTGCCCCGGTAAGATCGGCGCATCCCCCTTCAACTTCGTCTTCGCGACTAAGAAGGCCTCTGTGCTCATCTGTGGTTTGATTTGTACCTGTAATGTGTTTTCAATCTCAAAACCGCCAATCAATAACTTGGCTTTAGTTCCATCAGACTTAACAGTGGCAGGCCCTGTGATTTTATATTCCCCGACAAAGCCTTCTGTATTGATTTGCGCTGTTTGAACAGAAACAGCACGATCCATTTCAGCTACATTTTTTTGCTCTAGCGCCTGCACATAAGCTGGTGCGACTTCCTCATCAGTTCCCGGAGCGGACATAAGTGCCATACTTCGTGCGCCCGCGCCATACCCACCTGATTTTCTAAATGCTTGCGGACTATAAATTGATAACCAATGTGATTGCAAATCAGGCAACCCTGCGCCGCGGCTTGGTTGCGCGGTGGACAAGGTCAATGCGATATCTGCCCAATCCTCACCTGTGTTTTGCCAAACCGAACCATATTGCACCAATTCCAGCTTCTTATCCGTCACATCAAGGCGCGCATCATAGATTGGCTGCCAACTGACGCCGGAAATTTGATAGCTCAAATCCACGTTCAATGTCGTGGGCTTATCCGATTCAAACGGTATGACAACTTCATAGCTTTGCTTTTGCCCCGTACGAAGCTGTTGCAAATCACGCTGCACTTTTTGAATTTTCTTATTCAATTCACGGATTTTAATATCGGTTTCAAGTGATGCTTTTTTAATCTGTATGGCTTTGGCGGCCAAAACATCGACGGCATTGCCCCAATTTTCAGGCATCAATTTCATTTCCGCGATATTCTCATTTTCGCGCAACGACGCGGTTTTGCCCAAATTCATAAGGAACTGATCGGCAAGCGCCATGCCACTTTTTTCCACGTTATAGACACTTTGTTGATCGCGTAATTGTTCCAACTGCGCATTCAGTTCCTGTTCGCGTGGTTTGACAAAATCTTCGAATGATTCGCGCTTATGCGTCAGTGCGCCGAACGTCACGCTGGCCTTTGAGCTCCCCTTCACGCGCAAGGAGTCAGGGAATAAATTCAGTGGCAAGCCTTTGAAAACCAGATTATGTGCCCCCGCAGGAATCTCCACTTTTGCGCCGCGCGTTAAGGTTGCGCGGTCATTATAAACGGTGGCGGCCTTGATTGCGCTTTCAACGTCGACATCCTTTGCCCACGCCGGTGAAGCCATCGCAGGCGCAAAAAACATAACAGCAAGACACGAAGAACGAACAAAACGGCGCATAAAAAATTCCTCTGGTTTGAAATCGTAAAAATATACGTTAAAGTACAACATCACGCCCGATTGGGCAAACAGGAAAGTGTAGGTTCTAAGATGAAGAAGTGTCTAAACAAGAAATGTTTTTTGCACGCATTAACGCTGCTCGCAAATGTTGTGGTCATTGCAGTATTGATTATTATTTACCTCAAATCATACGGTAGCGAGCGCTCCATCGCCTTATTATTCATGATCCCGCCTGTTTTGTCGATTTTAGCCCTACGCTGCGGTGGTGACAGAGAAGAGCGCGCAATGAAAAACCGTATTCGTAAGGCACACTTACGCAAAGAACTTAAAGAGCTTTCTGAATTTGATACCGACGCATAAGAACGCTATTTTATCGTCCCTTTCAGCTTAAAAACATAGGAAATAATCTCGGCAACCGCTTGGAAATGCTCGGTCGGGATCATTTCATCAATTTCCACCACATCATAGAGCGCGCGGGCAAGCGGCCTGTTTTCATATAAAACCACGTCATGTTCTTTGGCGACTTCACGTATGCGCAAGGCAATCTCGTCAATCCCCTTTGCGACCACAATCGGCGCGGGCATTTCATCGGGCTTATATTTCAGCGCAATGGAAAAGTGCGTCGGGTTGGTGATGACCACATCCGCATCGGGTACAGCCTGCATCATGCGCTGTCTTGCGCGCTCGGCTCTCAATTGGCGCAGCTTACCCTTCACATGCGGGTCCCCTTCGGATTGTTTGTACTCGTCCTTGATTTCCTGACGGCTCATCCGCATTTTCTTGTTATATTCATAGCGCTGATAAACAAGATCAAGCCCCGCAATCACCGCCAGAACAATTAAGATTCCGATCAGCATACGGATAACCAGAAATTGCAATTCCTCCATCACCATCGGGACGGGCATATCAATCATATGCTCCATTTTATCGAAATACGGAGAGATGATAATGGTTGCGACCACACCAATAATTAGGATTTTCATGATCCCTTTGACAAACTCAACAATAGAGCGCATCGAAAACAAACGCCCGAAGCCCTTCTTGATGGATATTTTGCTAAGGTCAGGTTTAATAACATCAGGCGCGAATAACGGGCCGATTTGCAGAAAAGGGCCGAAAAACGCCGCAATAAGCAGCAATAAAAAAGGCAGCAGCATGATGCTCAACGCCTTTTTTAGCGTACCGCCCAAAATAACGCCCATCCCCCCCGGTGCTTGCGGCAGGTCATGCGCATGTTCAACATAGATGCGCATCATATTCATTAAATCGGTCATCATCCCCGCCGCGAGGGATATAATAAGGATCGTCGCCGCGCACAGCATGACCCAATTATTGACCTCACGCGATAAGGCTACCTGCCCGCGTTTGCGCGCCTCCTCCAGCTTTTTGGGGGTGGGGTCTTCGGTTTTCTGGGAATCGTCTGTCTGGTCATTATCTGACATGGTTTCGATTATACCCTATAAACGGTTAATTTGCCGTGGCGCCGTTCGAAAAGAAAAAGAACATTGCCGATTGGTAATGCATAATCCAATGATGGAACAGGGCCATTAAAACAAGCGACAGCAAAATAACAGCCATCAAAATTTGCAACGGCAACACCACAAGGAATACCTGAACCTGCGGCATTAGGCGGGTTAAAACCCCCATACCGACATAAATCAACAATGTCACAACAATAAACGGCATCGCAAGTTTCACGCCAATCGTAAAGCTGGCCGCCACCGCTCTTGATATCAGCTCCGCCATTGACCCTGTATCGGGCACAACGCCCAGCGGGAACATGTCGTAACTTTCGACAACGCCCATAATCAACAAGTGATGCATATTGGTTTCGAAAATCAAAACCGCGCCGGTCATCGACAAAAACGCCCCGATAATAGAGCCTTGCGTCGCCAATGAGGGGTTAAAGACTTGCGCGTTGGCAAGACCTGACTGTGATGAAATGACCATCCCCGCTGTATCCAGCGCGGTCATAAATATGCGCGCCACCGTTCCGATCATCAAACCGATAACAAGCTCAGAGGCAATCAAAATGACAAGGGCAAAAGTCGGCGGAAGGGGGGATGGCATATGTGGCATCACAAAGGGAAATAAAACAAAGGATATCCCCACCGCCATATGCAGCCGCACACGCGTAGAGACAAAAGAATCCCCTAATCCGGGCATAATGATGATGGCCGTACCGACGCGCGTAAACGTCAACATAAACGCCAGAACACCACCTACCAGAAAGGTTTCTAGTGCGCTTTGCATTCTGCGCCCCTACCCTCCGCTGATAATGCGATCAGACAGCGTTTGCATAAACACCACCAGAACACTCATCATCCATGGCAGAAAAAAGAAAAGGGAGAGGAAAATCGCGACAATTTTCGGTACAAAGACCAATGTGATTTCCTGAATTTGTGTCAAAGCCTGTACCAGCGCTATCGCTACACCGACAATCAAACCGACCAAAAGCACAGGCAGACTGATTTGTATGGTAATCAGCAAAGCTTGGCGGGCGACTTCTATGACTTCAGTATCATTCATAATGCCTAGCCTATCAAATCAGGCACAGGCACAAAACCGCTATTCGCCTGTTTGGTAAAGTAAACCACATGAAAAAATAGGGGCGATCCGCTAGATCGGCATCCGCATAATCTCTTGATAGGCCGAAATCATACGATCACGTACGGCAACAACGGTTTGCAAGGTCAGTTCCGCAGAGGTTACGGCCTGTACAACATCGGTCAGATCAGCATCTCCGGTGATGGCCTTGGCGGACATCTCCTCACCACCTTTCATGGTTTCAACTGATTTTTCGATATTATTTTTCAGAAATTCGGAAAAGCTAACCCCGTCATTATCCGCAGCGGCGTCACCACCACTGATAATTTGTGTACTGGCGGCATTGCTGCCCCCGATCCCTTGGGAATTCGTATAGGCATTTACTGCCGCGTTTGGAGTGATACCGTTAAAGCCCATGATATTCGACCTTTCCTACTATTTCATTCTACTCTGTTTTAGCTACGAAGCAAATCTATTGTCCGTGAAATCATTGCGCGCGATTGTTCGATCATACCCAAATTCGCCTCATAGGAGCGCTGCGCCTCGCGCACATCCATCATCTCCAGCATCGTATTCACATTAGGCGTTTTCACATATCCATCGGCATTCGCCGCGGGGTGATCGGGTTTAAATTCCATCGCGAAGGGCGTTTTGTCGTCTTCTCCGATATTATTCACCTCAACAAGGCGCAGCCCCAATTCACGATCAAGCTGGTTTTTAAAGCTAATGGTCTGGCGTCTGTACGGATCCGCGCCAGGGGTCAGCCCTGTGGTTTCGGCGTTGGCGACGTTTTCGGAAATCACACGAATACGCGTGCCTTGCGCCCGCATACCATGGGCGGAAATCTTCAGCGCATCCATCATATCATTGCTCATTGTACAATCCTTTCTTTAGCGGCTCTAACGGCCTGAACCCAGTGCGATACGGAACAAATTGACCTGCTTTTGATAGATATTAACCATCAAATTATAATCCATGGCGTTTTGTCCGGCGTGCATCAATTGCTCTTCCATAATCACGGCGTTGCCCGAGGGCGCGACTTCGTACGTATCTTTTTGTTTGCGGGACTTCACATTGGCCGTGGCATCGGCGTTGCCCAGATGCTGCTCATCTGTTGTTGCGATAGAAACATGCGCCGTATGACCGCTGGCTTTGTCTTTCAACATCTCTGAAAAATCAACGTCCACAAGGTCTTTCGGGCGATAGCCCGGCGTATCAGAGTTCGCGACATTCTGCGCAATCACATTCTGACGTTGATTCAAAAAGTCCATTTTTGCACCGAGTGCCTGCATAAGACCTATATCTTGTATCGTCATCGTTTCGAACCTTGTATAATTACATCCATAATAACTAATGCAGGAAGCGTGCCAATGAATGACGGTTATGATGATGGTTTTCAAGATCAGGACAAAAAGCCCCTAAGCCACTCAAATATAAAGAAAATACCAAAGAAAAAAACAGCCGTTGCGCTCAAAGAATCTGAAGGTGGGAAAAAAGTGCCCAAATTGGCGGCGGCGGGTCGCGGCACAATCGCCGAGAAAATTCTGCAGCTTGCCTATGAAAACAACATCAATGTCCGCGAAGACAGTAATCTGGCGGAATTGCTGGCCTCCATCGAAATAGACAGCCCCATCCCTTCCGAAGCGTTCATGGCTGTGGGTGAGATTCTATCCTATGTGTATCGCGCAAACGGACAGGAAAACCCCTTTGATACCATCTTGAATGATGATAGTTAAAACTATGGATATGATATCAGCCGATTTACCACCGTTCTTAAGACTGCTCGTCGCGCTTGGCGTTGTCTTGTTGTTGATGGGCGGCTTGACCCTGATTTTAAAGAAGCTCGGCCTATCGGCGCAAACCTCTGTCAAAAGCACCGACAAACGCCGCTTGAAGATCGTTGAATCCCTGCCCCTTGATGCGCGCAGACGCCTTGTGATTATTCAATGTGACAAGGCAGAGCATCTGGTTATTCTAAGCGCAACGAGCGAAACACTCATCGCCGAGAATATTCCTTCTGTGGACTATTTGAGCAATTCAGATCAAGGGGCTTAAGCTTTGCCCCTGCCTTGCGCTATGATAACGCCATGCGCAAAGTCACCCTTAAGAAATCGCCACTTATAATTGCCGGATTATGTCTGGCAGTCGTTGGTTTGTGGGCGGTTCCGGCCTTTGCACAAAATATTTCCATTGATCTTGGCGCGGATGGTGACGGCACAGTTACGGGGCGCGTGATTCAAATGGTTGCGCTGATGACGGTGCTTTCCCTTGCGCCGTCCATCCTGATTATGATGACATCCTTTACGCGAATCATTGTGGTCTTATCATTTCTACGTACCGCCATCGGCATACAGCAAACACCGCCCAATACCGTTATGGTTTCCCTCGCGTTGTTTTTGACATTCTTCATCATGGCACCGACATTACAATCCGCCTATGATGACGGGATTGTCCCGCTCATCCATGAAGAAATCAGTGAAATTGAGGCCTTTGAACGCACAACAACGCCGTTTAAACAATTCATGCTCAAACATGTGCGCGATGCGGATTTAACCCTGTTTGTGGAGTTGAGTAAAACCGGCCCCTACGATCAGGCAATGGATGTGCCGCTGCATATTGTTATCCCCTCTTTCATGATATCAGAGCTTCGGCGCGCTTTTGAAATCGGGTTTATGCTGTTCCTGCCGTTTTTAATTATCGATCTGGTCACGGCCTCTATTCTTATGTCGATGGGTATGATGATGCTGCCGCCTGTCACAATATCATTGCCGTTCAAAATCATTTTCTTTGTGCTGGTCGATGGATGGTATTTGATCGCCGGATCACTGATTCAAAGCTTCAACGTCGTTGGCGGCGGCGGATAAACAAACCGCGCGCTTCATTTATTCCGGTTCAGCGAGCAGCATAAGGCTCGGCTCTCCGTCAGATGGTGGCTTTCTATGTACGGTGGCTTTTCCAAAAAATCGTGCACCGCCTGTGATGGCAAACACGTCACCATTGGCAAACTCGACTGGCTCTATGTCATCTTTCACACTGCACGCAACGAAATCACCACTTAGACTGTCTTCGCCCCACGACACAACATCTTCATTGCGAGCAATCTGTGTTGCCGCGCCATTATATTTACACAACACTGTGCGCTCAACAGCGCTACCATGTAAGTGCCAGCGTGATGAAGAATTATCAACCGCACTGCCTTGAATATATATCGCAACGTTATTGGTCAGCGCCCTGACATCACGCAAATCATTCCATACTTGCAACGCCGCGCGCTGCCCCTCTGGGGATAAAGCTTCATCCATAATGATATTGCTCAGTTGATCTGCGGCGACCGTTTGCTCTTCTGTTGCGCCGACGTTATTCAACTTTATCAAATATTCTGCGAGCTCTTTATAATCGCCCTCTATGCTGCGCTCGTGCAAAAGAATTTGCGCAGGGTTCCAAAACCCGAACGACTTTTTCGTCACGTCCTTGATGCTGTCCGCTTCTACGATTAATGTGTGATTACCCAACGCTTACACCCGTCTATTATGCTTATGCATTATTATTGATTACATAATACACCCACAGTGCGGCGCGTTAAAGCTAATTTTGTAAATTGCGGTAACTTTCAAGGAAGTCCTTGAACAAATCAACCTCTGCAACCGCAGACATCAAGGCTTCGCGATCATCTAACGTCGCGGTGCGGCGCGGCCTTGTGATGACCTCGAACTGGCGCGCCTTATCCTTATTACTCTCCAGCATCAGCGCGCTGTATTTTTCACGCATATTGGCCAGCGCAATCCGGTCATTATCCAGATTAAGTGCAATGGAGCGGTTCAAGATAATATCAACCTGCTCTTTGCTCAATTTTTCTGTCATTGAGATATTCTCATCCATAATGACATCATGCAACGCCGCAGCGGCTACATCCCAATAGCCCGCCTGCCATGCTATATCGGCCTTCAACCGATTAACCATCCGATCAAACGGCATGTTATCAATCAGCGACAGAGCCTTGTTATATTCCTTATTTTGCGAGTAGGCACGAATGCGCAGCAAATCAATCTCATGTTTGCTTTTCTCTTTTTCAGGCGAGTCTGAAATCACCTTCAGCATGTCATTGGCCTTCCCCAAGGCATTGAGGGCGTTTTGCGGATTTTTATCCAAAAGCTCGATCGCCGCCAGCCTGATGGCAATGCGCAATTTTTCCTTCCCCTTTAACCTGTGATCCACCTGATGCTGTAACAAATCAGACGCCCGCCCCAAAAGGTCAGAACGCACCAAATGCTCTGCCAATCGCTGAACCAGCTTATCGCCCTGCGTCCCGACGGGGGTTAATTCCTTGAATTGATCAAAAACAGAAACAGCGTCCAGCGCGGATACATCCTTCAAATTTTTCTCTTCAAACATTTCCTTAAAGGTGCGCGCCATTTCCGATGTTATGCGCGTCGCCAGTACGGTTTCCTTTGCGATAGAGGCCGCCTGACGCATAATCGTCAAACCCTTCACATAGTTTTTATCCTTGAAATACGCATCGCCCAGCCAATAATTGACCTGCGCCTCCAGCCCGTCTCCGCGCCATGCATAACGCAACCGCTCCAATCGGTTGATGGTTTCGTCATTATCAATTTTATGGTCATTGGCCAGCAATATCGTCAAAGCCAACCCCGCCTTTGTGCGGTAAAGGTCATCTTGATTCTGCGTTAAGTCTGTCCAGATGGTCTCTGTTTGTTCAACATCTTTCTTTTGTCTGAACGCTTCGCCGCGTAAATAGGCAAGTGCGGCCTTCATCGAGTCGGATAAGGCATGCTCTTTTTTCGTATCCACATACGTCATCAGCTCTTCAGCTTGCTTGACTTTACCGGCGCGTAAATTCACCTCGGCCAAAACCACGGCAAGGCGGCTCGCAATATTATAGGGGTAGGTATAAAGCGCGCTGTAATTGGGCGGTAAAATGTCAGAGGCTTGTTGCCAGTCTCCTAAATCCGCCAGCACATAAGATTTCCATAGATTAATCTCATCATTATTATCGAGCGCCGAAAACAGAAAATCATCCAGCGCCGCTTCGCTCTTCCAACTCATCGCCTTGGCCGCGCCGCGATACGCTCTGAATTCTGCGCTATCTTCCAGCGCGGGCAGTTCGGATTGTGCAAAATCAAAATAACCGAGTGCTTCGGGTCCGCGATTATGTGCCAGAAACATCTTCCCCAGCTTTAACAAATCCTGCACGCGCCGCGCCTCAGCCTGACCATGCAGCCCCGCAAGCAAAATATTTTCACGATCTTTCAATGAATGATGATCGCCCAATTGCCATTCATCAAATTTAAACAACAGGTTTTTTGCGCTCTCAGACGAGGAATGTGCGCTTTGGTCGCTGAATAATCGGGCGGCCTCCAGATCTTGCGGCAAACTAATCACCAAACCGGAAGGGCGCGAGATCTCTATACCCTCATCCACCTTGCGGACGTCTAAATCATCCACTTTGGGGCGAATGACCAAGCCTATGGGTGAGTGCAGCACGTCGAAATCGATAAAATGCCGCTCCGCCCCCGCCAGTTGCGTCGCACTTTCAACGGTCACAACAATCAAAGTTTCACCCGTCACAGGTTCAACAACCTCGACAATTCCATCAACATTTTCCAGCGGCCACAGCACGCTGCCGCCGCGCAAGCCATCAATCGAACTGATAAGGCGTTTTGGTTGAACGGCTTTGCCCGCCTTCACCTTATCGCCCATAACAATATCCCACGCCAACGCACCGCCAATGCCCTTTATGATCAAAGGTTGCTGCGGTAGATCCACGCGATAAACATCAACGATATCATTTTGCACCGTTTGAATACCGGGGAAAATATCAGGTGTGGGGCTGGTTAACCCCGGTTGAGAAAAAGAATTCCCGCCCTTCACCACCATCCAAAGCGTGCCGAAACTCTCATACGCCGCCATTGACATAGACTGCATGCCGCGCAAGGAAATGATATGTTCGGTTTGGTCTATGGCCTTTTTAATCGCCTGTTTTTTGGCGTTATCATCATCATGTGCATCGCGCTGTGTGGTGGTTTTTTTATGATTAGCGTCAGGTGCGGTTGTAAGCGGTAATGTTTCAGGCACAAGAACAAACGCAGGCGGCACAGCGGGCGGCGTTTTTGGAACAGTCGCAACTTTCACCGGCGGCTTGGCTTTGGCCTCAGGCTTGGTTTCAGTTTTTATTTCCGCATGCTCCGGCGCGGCCTGCTTTATCGGCGCGGGCTTGGGTTCAACCTTCACCAGCGCTTCTTTCTTTGCAGGCGTGCTCGGCACAGGGCTAAGCGTCACAGCGCGCGGCTTCAACCCTTCCAAATCTTTCGGGTTATCAGGGTCATAAATATCGACGATCACCCGTTTACCAATTTTGAAATGACGAATTTTACTGCTTTTAGGAATGCTCAAAGCCACCGTTAAGGGGTTTTGAGATTGCACGTCAAACGTGCCGACGGTTTTGATTTCTGAAAAATTGGCATCGCTCTGATCCAGCACTGCGGCGTTATTGAACGTCAATGTGACCCTGCCCTCATCGCTTTGCTTAAGGGTATAGTCCACGCCCTCTGACCAGCCAAAAACAAGGCGTGCATAACCATCATGCACCCCTGTACGCAACGGAACACTATCCTGAGCGTGAAGTGGGGCAGCAATGGTAATAAACACACATAAAGACACGAAAAAGAGTAAGCTTTTCATGTTTCCAGCATGCCATAGCTTGGGTTTTCAATCCAGCCCGAATAAACACGCAAAGCATTTAAAACAATAGATCATTACTGAACATCAAAGGCATTTTGGCGATAACCATCATCATCCATCACGATGACATCCACCCGCCGCGAAAGCGCATAGCGTTCCTTTTCGGGCACAGCGTCGGGCAACTCGTCGTAACGCGCGCTCGACACGCCGCGCACAGTCATCTCGCGCTCATAACCAACATCCCTTAAAACGCGCGAAACAGAAGCAGCGCGCGCAAGGGACAATTGCCAATTGGTGGTATAGGTTCCCCCTGTTGCGCCCACGGGGCTGGGGTCGGTATGGCCGATCACTTCAATACGGTTTTTAACGCGCGATAAAACGCCGCCTAGCTCGAAAATTACTTTTTTACCCTCTACGCCGACATCGGCTTTACCACTTTCAAACAGCAACTCAGAGGGCAGAGAAATCACTAGACGTTTGCCGTTTTGAACCAGTAAAACATCATCAATTTGCCGCTGCTTTAGCAGCCCTGCGATTAATGTTTGCACATAATCCAGCTCCAACGCTCGGGTTTTATCAATTTTATCAAGGCTGATAACATCTTGCGAGCCCGCATTAAACGCCGCCGCATCAAACGCGCCGCTCTTATATGTCAACGCATCGGAAATATCTTCCCATTTTTCTTCCTGCGGGGTGGACATGGCATAAAGCAACACAAAGAAGGTCAACATCAGGGCCATAACATCGGTGAAGGTAATCAACCATAGCGGCACGCTCGAAGCACCATCGCCCTGCTTACGAACGATTGAGGACTCCACGTCATCCGTATTTGGGCGCACTACGCCCTCTTCTTCCGCATCCGCCGCGTTCTCCTGCGTGTCATTATTCGGCGCACCGATATCTGCTTCAGATGATTTTTCCATTATAAATCCTTAACCCCTGCATTACCGGAACTTGGGAGCGCGTCTTTGTCTTCTTGTGCCTTAACATCAAGTGTAAAGGGCGTATAACGATAAAAATACAGATCAATCATCCCTGCTTTGCCAGATGCCAGCCCCGCGCTCAGCATTTTTTTGGGAATGCCTTTATTCTCTAGGGTGGTTGCCAAATCACTCACGCGTTTCAGCGCGGTTACAAAATCATCTGGTGCATTTTCAGATAGAATAACAGGGTCTTCGGACACATTCATCACCATATCAATGCGGTATGGCTGTCCGTTTTCTGCAGATCGTAAAACCGTGACCAATGTTGTCATAAAGGATTGCAATGTGCCTGCGCCAAAGCCCGCATTTTCAAATGTTGCTTCATTCACCGCATTTTCAAAACGCTGCATCGGCAACTGCACATGAAGCACCGTACCCAAACGGTTTCGTTTCGCCTCAAAGCCACCAATATGCGCATTGAACACACCCTCCAAGGCCTCAATCGTATCACCGCCGCGCTTGTCCTGATATAATGACGGCGCGGGCGATGGCTTATCTTCTATATTTTTCACATCATTAGAAAAGGCCAGCAAAAGACTGTTCAAAGCCGCAGGAACCGCTTTTGTTTCTTCGAAATCCGACACGCTGTTCAAAACAATAAAAAAAGACAGCAACATCAAAAACAGGGATAAAGATAAAAACTGGTTTGCCATGATCTTTCTGGGAATATTATTTAAAGACGCCTTTATCCTATCCGAAAAGAACGAAAAAAGCGATAGAGCTTCCGCAACAACGCGCCGCAAAGATTTTGTAGACTAACAAGAGTCCCTGCGCGGTTAAATACGCGACAACGCTAGAAATGGCCGACACTTCTTGAAATTTTAGACTTTAGAATTTCGGCATTAAACGGTTTGGCGATATAGTTATTTACGCCTGCCTCTTTTGCCGCCATAACGTTTTCCGTTTTGCTGTCCGCGGTCACCATAATAAAGGGGACTTCATTGAAATCTTCGGATGACTCACGAATTTCTTTCAACAAATCATAGCCATTCATCGGCATCATATTCCAATCGGAAATGACGAGGCCATATGTTTTTTCCTTGAGTTTTTCAAGTGCCATAGAGCCATCAGTCGCCTCATCAACATTGAAAAAACCCAATTGTTTCAGCAGATTTTTAATAATGCTCAGCATTGTCGTATAATCATCGACAATCAGAACATTCATCTCCATATCAACGCCCAAAATACTCTCGCCCCCACAAAACAACGCCCAAAATATATAATGCCATATATTAGTAAAGTATTATAAACAATAATAGTTAAAACTTTGTAAGCAACCTAAAACTGTGCGTATAAAACGATTATTTTAGCGTCGGCAGGTTATGCTGCTCTGCCAACATAATGGTTACTGTGCGCGCGCGCTCAGGGTTCATTGCAGCCAAAACAGGCGCTACCTTACGCTCCGACATTTTCTCCATCACCAAAATCAACACATCCAGATCAAGCGTATCAAATATACGCGCCGCATCTTTGGGTTTCATTCCTTCATAAATCTTAACAAGCGAACCGATGCGCTGCTGCTCCTGCCCCGATTGCGCCTCCATCAGCTTTTCAAGCTCTTTTCGCAGACTTGTAAGCTCCTGCACCTTGCGATCCAACTCCTGCTCTGTCGCCTTCAACAAGGCTTCGCGTACCACCAGACTTTTTTCAGCAGATTCAATCTGCTCACGCCGCTTGGATAAATCCTCGAACATTTCCAGTTTGATCCCTGTCACATCCAAATCAGAATCACTGGCATCTTGCCATTTAGGGGCTTTCGCAGCCTTCCCCTCAACGACATCGGCATTATCTTTGTCCTTTTTATCCGCATGCTCTCCATCAGATTTTTCTGCCGCAGACGCTTTATCGCTCGCCTTTTTATCAGCGGGCGTTTCCGCCGCCGCGCCGGATTCAGCAAAGGCCGTAGCCGATAAGGTCGACACGCCGGTAATCACCTCTGTCAAACGAACAGAGAAAGACAGGATAGACACAATAATCAGGAGTGGCAGAATTTTGGAGTAGCTCATCATCGCTTAATCAACTCCCCCTTTTGGATATGTTTTTTTTACCACTACGCAGCGCGTCAAATAATTCGCGCTCGGCCTGACTTTTCAAATTGTCGGGCATCGGCTCATCATCGCTCGCCGCGTCGCGCCCGTCATTACTGACGGATGAATCAAGGCGGTTGCCCAATGAATCCATATCCTCGAAATCGCGATCTTGAATCATAAAAGACGGAAAGTCCCCCCCTTCCGCCGATTGCCCTTTATCAACCCGCTTCAAAGTGGAGTCATATCTTTCTTTTGTCATTTTTTTTTGCGCGCCAGCCTTACTGCGATGGACGGGCGAGCTGATTTTCTCCCCGTCATCAAATTGGGCGTAATCCGGTATTTTATGTGATGGCTGAACAATTTTTCTGTTGGTTTCAGCCAGTTTTTCCAAACGCTTGGCCATGCTCTCACCGGCTTCATTGATAATCTGCAACTCATCAGACAGCCCCTTGGCTTGCGCAATAAGATGCTCCAACTCGCCCGCATTTTCCGCGCTTGATTGTTTCAACGCCAAAACAGAGCGTTCGGCTTGATCTATGCTGGATAATAAATTGGCGATAACACTATCCAATTGCCTGCGATGTTCTTTGAAATTATCCAAACTTTTGGTTAAACGATAAACATAAATAATCGTCGCACCCAGCAAAACCAATATTGAAACATTCAGAAACAAAGCTACAAAGTCATTACCCATTAACTACCATCTTCCTCGGGTTCCAGATAATTCTCTATCCGCACCGCGATATTGCCTTGCCGTTGTCCTACGGGGCCTTTAAACATCGGGAAATCGCCGCATCGCAATTCCAGAAAGTCGCTCGTTGTGGTATTAAGCAGCACCTGATCGCCCGGCTGCCAGTTTAGCATTTCCCCCAGCGGCACCGCCACTTCGCCCAAAACAGCCTGCAACTGCACGTCCGTTTTATATAGCTCTTGCGTCAGGTGGTTTTCCCAAATTGAATCACGACCGAATTTTTCGCCCATAAATTGCTGGAGCAGCAAGGTACGGATCGGCTCAAGCGTCGCATAGGGGATCAAAATCTCCATACGCCCACCGCGCTCACCCATATCAAGGCGCAGACGCGCAAGAACACAGGCATTACCTGTTTGGGTGATGGTCGCAAAACGCGGGTTGGTTTCCATACGATCCAAATTAAAACTAACCGGAGAGAGCGGATCAAAGGCAGAGGATACATCCGCCAAGGTGACATGCACCATACGCTCAACCAACTTGCTTTCGATCGTTGTATAAGGCCGCCCCTCAACACGGACAGAGGATTCCCCCTTACGCCCGCCCAAAAGAACATCGACAATCGAGTAAATCAGGGCGCTATCCGTGACCAAAAGGCCGTTATTATCCCATTCCTCGGCCTTGAAGACCGACAACATTGCAGGCAATGGGATGGAATTCATATAGTCACCGAAACGCACCGTGGATACCTGATCCAAACTCACCTCCACATTATCGGAGGTCAGGTTACGCAACGATGTCGACATCAAACGCACCAGACGATCAAACACGATATCGAGCATCGGCAGGCGTTCATAGTTCACCATGGCCGAGTTGATCAAGGCCATCACGCCAGAGGTTTCCCCCCCGCCAATATCGTCATCAAAGCCAAGCAGGCTGTCGATTTCATCTTGATTCAAAATACGCGCAGAGCCATCCTCACCGTCTTCACCATCAAGATCAGCGTCATCATCGCCCACGATTTGCGCGTCCATCATGGCTTGTTCGGCGTCGCCCATTTGCGACTTCTCATCTGTTTCCGTATCACTCATCTTTATTTTTTCTTTTTATCAAACTGAAAGAACCGACCTTAAATTGCAGTATATATGCTTGATACCACTATACCAGAAGATCAAAGCAAAAAACATGCCGCTTTATCTAATCCGTTATTGAATAAGGATTTCCTGAAATAAAACATCCTTGATTTCTATCGGTTTCACGGCCTGATTAACACGCCATAACAACTCTATTTTAAGGCGGTAAATTCCGGCAGAACCTTTCAGATCCTTCACATATAACTCACGCAAGTAAATCTGGAACTCACTGATAACGCGCGGCAAGATGGCTTCGACCTTGTCTTTATCTTTGCTGTTCTTCAATTCAAGAAAGATTTTAAGGCGGAAATTTCTGGGAATACCATCTTCCGATTTTAAATTGACCAACATAGGCGGGACAGCCAAAAATGCAGAGCTTAAACCACCCTCACCGCCTTTTTCACCATGATCACCCCCCTCTGCTGCACCCTCTTCGCCCTCAGCATGCTCTTCATCTTCGACGGGGGTACAGACTTCTTCGCCATGATCATCCGTTACGCATTCCTCTGCCGCTTTCACGCCAAGAACAGAATCCAGCATACCCATAAAATACGCCCCTGCGCCGCCGCCAACAAGTAGAAGAACAGGAACAAGGATCATCAGCAGCTTTTTCTTGCCGCCTTTCTTCCCCTCACCTTCTTCGCCCTCCTCGCCATCTTCGGCGCCTTCAGCGTCCATATCTTCATCAAATTGATCGTCGTCGTTTGCCATAGGGCGGCTCCGTATTATGTGCGAAAGTGAGGTTTTTATAAAACACGAGAATAGTCCAGCGTTAGTATAAACCAAAGACGTGCCTGCGTCTAACCATGACCACGAACTATCAACACTGTTTTATGAATTGGCGACCAGAGGCACTATGGAAAAAAATGCCTGCCTGCCGTAACTTTTATCGTCAACGCCCGCATTCCGCGCCATGCAAACCGCACCAAAAACACAACAAGCCATTGAATTAACATATATTTTAAGACTGGCACGATCCCTGCATTGTCGGATGAGAGGATAATTTTATCCGAAACCACAGATGAACGACGCACAGACATAAGGGAAGTCGAGACAATGGAAAATAGTATTTATCTGGGATTATCGCGGCAAATGGTGCTCCAAACCAATATGGACATCGTTGCGAATAATATTGCCAATATGAATACAAGCGGCTTTCGCGGACAAAACCCCCTATTTGAAGAATATATGTCCGATCCACGCGACGCCGATGACCCACTATCCTTTGTGTATGATTACGGTCAATACCAAATGACCAAGCAAGGATCAATCGAACAAACCGGCAACCCGTTCAATGTTGCCTTAAACGGCCCCGGATTTATGGGCGTACAAATGCCCGGCGGCGAAACAGCCTATACACGCGATGGTAACTTTCAAAAACGTGCGGACGGCACGCTCGTCACCTCCTCAGGCTTACCGGTTATGAGCGACGGCGGCCCGATTGTTATTTCCGACAATGCAACAGAAATTAACATTGATGAAAAAGGTGTGGTGTCCGATCAAAACGGCCCGATAGCCAAGCTGATGGTGGTTGAATTTGAAAATGTGCAGGAATTAGAGCCTGCAGGAAACAATTTATACATCTCTAAGGGTAACAGCGCAGCCGCAACAAAAACAAAGGTAGCCCAAGGGTTTTTAGAGGGATCAAACGTTGAGCCCGTTGTTGAAATGAGCCGCATGATCGAAATTTTACGCGACTTTCAATCCACGCAAAAATTATTGGAGGGCGAGCATGAACGCTTGCGCTCTGCCATACAAAAACTGACACAGGTTTAAATCGACAATATTTAAAGATTATAATTTAAGGAGTTAAAACAATGAGATCACTGGATATCGGCGCAACAGGAATGATGGCACAACAACTGAATGTTGATGTGATATCAAACAACATCGCCAACATGACAACGACGGGCTATAAACGACAACGCGCCGCGTTTCAGGATCTTTTATATCAGAACATTACGCGCCCCGGCTCGACTTCCTCTGATTCTGGCACAACCGTCCCATCGGGCTTGCAAGTCGGCCTTGGTGTTAAAACAGGCGCGGTTTACCGTATGCACAGCCAAGGGACGGTTCAAATCACCGAAAATGATCTTGACCTTGCCATCTTGGGGCGTGGATTTTTTCAAATTGATCTGCCGGACGGTACAACCGCTTATACGCGTGACGGTACGTTGCAAATCAATGAAAACGGCGAGATTGTAACCGTTCAGGGCTATACAGTCGCCCCAACCGTTACAGTTCCCGATAACGCCACCAGCCTCGACATCAACGAAGAAGGCGAAGTCATCGCCACCATTCAGGGGCAAACTGCGGTGCAAAATCTGGGACAGTTCCAAATGGTTGATTTTGTCAATCCGACAGGGTTAGACGCAATTGGTAACAATATGTATCTGGAGACTGACGCCTCCGGCGCGCCCACAACAGGGATCGCCAATCAGGAACAGTTCGGACGCATTCAACAAGGCGCGCTGGAACAATCCAACGTTGATGTGGTTTCGGAAATCACAAAACTCATCTCGGCGCAGCGCGCTTATGAAATGAACTCCAACGTCATTTCAACCAGCGATGAGATGCTGCAAACAGTGTCACAGCTTCGATAAGCGGTGATCCGTATTTTTAAAGGACGAAACATGATGGATATGAAACAACAACAAAAGATACGCGCTACGTTTTGGATGACGGTGCTCTTTTCCATGCTGTTCCTGACGCCATCCTATGCGATGGGGATCAAGGAAAACAGCGTCATCACAGACAACACCATTAAACTCGGTGATATTTTCTATGGCCTGACGCGCGATGAAGATCGCGTGCTGGGCAATGCCCCGCTTCCGGGTAAAGATATGGTATTGAGCGCCCGCACCTTGCTGCGAATTGCCACGGCGCTTGATTTACCATGGCGCCCCTCCAGCCATACCGATCAGGTGGTCTTGCGCCGTGATGCCACGGTGATCGGCTATGATAAAATTGAAGAAGCACTGCAAACTGCGCTCTATGATGAAGGTGTTTATGGCGATTATGAATTGTCGATCCCCGCGCAATACCAGCAAATCATCCTGCCTGCAGAGCAACCTGAAAAATTCGTGGTCACACGCGTCAATGTAGATTCAGACCGCAAAAGCTTTAACGTTACAATTGCCGCACCCTCAGCGCAAAACCCCATTCAAACCATGCAAATCAAGGGGCAAATCCATCCGGTTATTCACGTCCCTGTTTTGGTGGAAAACATCGAACATGGTCGCTTGATCCAAGAGGGTGACATCAAAATGATAAGCATCAGAGAGCGCGACTTTTCAAAAGACATGATTGTTGATACCGACACACTCCTTGGCATGACGGCGCGCCGTATACTTATTGCGGGACGCCCTGTGAAAACCGTGGACATTATTGCCCCGCAAATCGTCGCACGCGGACAACTGATCACCCTTTCCCTACAAAACGGCACTATGAATATTTCAACACAAGTCAAAGCGCTGGAAAACGGTGCAAAAGGTGACATTATTCGTGTTGTTAATGCGTCCAGCAACCAAACATTACAGGCCCTTGTCACTGGTGACAGTCAGGTCAGTATTGTGGCTAACTAAATAATATGAGGATTATCTGATGCGTAAACTTGAATATTTAAAATTATCCGCCATCGGACTTTTGGGCTGCTCCATGCTAGGGGGGTGTGCCACTGCCGATAAAATTGCCAATATCGGCAAAGCGCCCGCTATGTCGCATATTGCCAACCCTATGACGAACCCGAACTATCAGCCGGTCAGTCTGCCCATGCCCACGCAACAAAACATAACGCCGCAGAAAAACTCTCTGTGGCAAAGTGATCGCGTTACCTTTTTCAAGGATCAACGCGCCAGCAATATCGGGGACATCATCACCGTTACCATTGATATAAAAGACGAGGCCACACTGGAAAATGACACCACAAAATCAAGATCTTCGGATGAATCAGCAGGAATGGGCAGTTTGCTCGGCCTGGAGGGATCATTAAGCCGCATCCTTCCTGAAGCCGTCGACAATAACAGTCTGGCTGATTTTGGCTCTAACTCCTCACATACAGGGTCAGGCAGCGTTGAAAGAGATGAGGAAGTCAAACTCAGACTAGCCGCCCTAATCACACAAATTCTTCCCAATGGCAACATGGTCATTCACGGCAATCAAGAGGTCTTGGTCAATTTCGAAAAACGCATCTTGCAAATTGACGGCGTGATTAGACCTGAAGATATCTCAACAGATAACACCGTATCCTATGATCAAATTGCAGAAGCGCGCATCGTTTATGGCGGCGAAGGCCAAATTACCGATGTTCAGCAACCGCGCTACGGTCAACAGCTTTATGATGTCATCTTCCCATTCTAATGGGACAATATCCGCCGCGCCAATGCTGTATTTAATTGCACATTTAAGTGTCTGGCATGTATAATTCATACATGGCTGATCAAGATGTTATCGAACAACCCCAAACACCCGAGACAGAGGCAAGTAAGTCTCTGATCCTGTCTGTGGCCAGTGCGGTTTACAATGAGGATAAACAGCTTGCCAGTATCAAGCTCACCAGTGCATTCCAAAAAAGTCAGGTGATTATGGCCCATGACGGAAAAGATATTACACTAACCTACCAAGATCATGTGGTTACGAACCCCGAAGATTGCCCGAAGATAGAAATATTTCCGGAGAATGTCGGTCGGGATATCAGTCTTTTTGGAAACTCCGTGACCCTTGATGTTTCAAAAATAACCCCTGATCAGGCCGACTTGATTGATAATGCCCAATGTTTCAGGGTTGATACGCAAACTGTCAAACAAATGATTGATCCGTCATGGTCTATGCCAAAAATATAACCACAAAAAAATAAGGGCTAAACAAGCCCTTATATAATGTCTTTAATGTATCACTTGAGATAAATCAGTTATCGCGCTGTGTTTTTTCCATACGCTCATGACGTTCCTGCGCATCCAAGCTCAATGTCGCAATCGGGCGTGCCTTCAAACGCGCAACACCGATTGGCTCGCCTGTTTCTTCACAGTAGCCATATTCATCTTCTTCGATTTTACGCAGCGTGCTGTTGATCTTTGAGATCAATTTACGCTCACGATCACGTGTGCGCAGTTCAAGCGCATGATCAGTCTCCGCAGAGGCACGATCCGCCAAGTCAGGTTTCTGCAATTCTGTTCCCTGCAATGTGTCATGAATGGTTGCTTCTGATTCTCTCAACAACTCCTCGCGCCAAGCAACAAGCTGTCTGCGGAAATATTCCTTCATGTTGGAGTTCATAAACTCCCCGTTATCACTTTCAGGATTATAATCAGGAGGAAGCGTTACGCTATTGGGTGTTGCCATATTTCATTGTCCTTATAGTCTTCAAATATAAACGCCATAAATTTAAAAAGATCAGAGAATATAGGTCTGTTTGACTTTAAAGACAAGGAAATTAACGCCCATTTTCATATGCGATGTCTAAAATAGCGCTGTTATTGCGATGCCTGATCCAGTGCCACGCGCATTTTTGCGAGCTCAACTTGTGCGCGTAAATCAATTTCATCCATAACCGATGTCAGTTTAGGGTCATCGATTTTATCACGGTGCGAGGCCACCACATCGGCAACATCGATCATATGCCCGACGGTTAATTCCCCGCAGAGCATCTTGATGCGGATCTGCTCCAAATTCTCTAAAATTGTATCCGCGCGCATATGCGCCTTTTTCTTGGCGGCCTTCTGCGTTGGGTCTTCAACCTCCTGCACCGCCAAAAGCACATCAAGCTGCGCAATGGATTGCGTCGCCGACGCGCCTGTTGCCTGGGCGGTTCCGCCCGTAACGTACTGGCTGAAATCAACGGTATTTTCGCCTTGAGAAGACGACGAACGTTTGCTCTTTGATGTTGAATTCGGCCCTTTTGTTCCACCGACTTTCATAAGCGCACCTCTTTTTTCCGTATGTATCTATAAGTATACATGAAACGCACCGCGCCATGTATGTATTAATTTAAATTTACGCAGGGCAAAAACTTTTATCAAGTCGGTAAGAATTGCCTATCTGCACCCCGCCAAAAACGCACATTGTACCATTTTGCCTGCTGCAGGCGCGGTGATTACCCCTGCTGTTTTATTCAAATGCCCTGAAATCAACGATTCTTGAAACTGGCACGACTTTCGCAAAGACAGTTCTGTAGGATTTTTCTTAAACATCCTCACAAAGCGTAAAAGTAGAGAAGTTAAAAAAGAGCGTAACCGCCCTTAACAAGGCGGAAAACAAGGAAACAAGGCAGATATGCTAAAGTGTAGAACACATAATAATAAAGCAAACACTTCGGTTGTCATCCGGTTGTCACAAGTGGGTACCGTTAGGGTATTTGTGACAATCGGACTCTGCTTGTTTTTCCTTATACAGACAATAAGCATCGCCGATGCCAAAACATCACGCATCAAAGATATCATTGATATTGAAGGCGTGCGCGAAAACCAACTGGTCGGATATGGTCTGGTTGTTGGTTTAAACGGCACAGGCGACGGGTTAAACAATTCCCCCTTCACAGAACAAAGCTTGATTGCCATGCTGGAACGGCTTGGCGTAAATATCCGTGGAGAAAATCTGAATACAGGTAACGTAGCCGCCGTTATGGTCACATCCACCCTGCCCCCCTTCACTAATCAAGGGTCAAAAATTGATGTCAGTGTTTCGGCCTTTGGTGATGCCAGTTCCCTGCAAGGCGGTACATTGCTTGTCACGCCATTGATTGCCGCAGATGGCGAGGTTTATGCCGTTGCCCAAGGTGAGGTCAATATTGCCGGATTTTCCGTAGAAGGCGACGCAGCCTCTATCACACAAAATATCCCAACCGCCGGACGTATTCCTAACGGCGCGATTGTTGAACGCGAGATTGACTTCCAACTCGAAGAATTACAACAGGTGCGCCTTGCCCTAAGAAATCCCGACTTCACAACATCAAGACGCATCGCACAGGCTATTAACGGCTTTACCAATGCCCGCTTGGCGAAAGCAGAAAACTCTGCCAGCGTTATGCTCCGCAAGCCCAATAATTATGACGGTACGATTGTCGATCTGATTACAGATATTGAACAACTACCCATTCAACCCGATCAACCTGCACGCGTCGTGATCAGCGAACGCTCTGGTGTGATTGTTATGGGCGCCGATGTACGGGTCAGCAGCGTTGCTATCGCTCAAGGGAATTTGACGCTGAAGATCAACGAAACGCCACAAGTATCACAAGCCAACCCCTTCGCCGACCAAGGTGAAACGGTCATTGTCCCGCGCACCGACGTCTCAGCAAGTTCACAGGATGCAAAACTTGCCGTCCTTGATAGCGGCGTCACCTTGCAGGAACTTGTGACAGGCCTGAACCAACTGGGCATCAAGCCACGCGACATTATTACCATTCTTCAAGCCATCAAAGCCGCCGGTGCTTTGCAAGCTGAAATCGAGGTGATGTAATGCAAATGCTCTCACCCGAAACCGCCATGAACCTGATGCAGCACACCCAGATCAAAGATCCGTCCAGCGCGGCCATCAAAGGCAAGCAAAGCATGGAAGATGTTGCCCGTGACTTCGAAGCCGTTTTTATCGGTGAGATGATCAAGCCAATGTTCGAGGGGCTGGAAACCGACCCCATATTTGGCGGCGGCAAAGGCGAAGAAATTTTCAAAGGCATGATGTTGCAGGAATACGGCAAAAACATCGCCGATAAAGATATGACAGGCATTCAAACACAGGTGATGCACAAATTGATTCAAATGCAGGCCGAACAAACGGCACAAAAAGAATCCACCGCAACGCCGCAATCAAATGCCGTTATTGACGCAGAGTTTACCGAAACGTTAGGGACAGAAAAAGGGAGCACACCACAATGAGCACACGCACAAACAAAGAGCAGCAAAAACAACCCAAATCAATTTTGGCGAAAGATGTAAATCAGGCTGTTCGTCAGTTGATTGCCATCAGTCAGGATTTAATCCGCTTTGCTGACACAGAAGCACAAGCATTGGTGACACTCGACCACATGAAGTTTGCCTTCGCCCAGCGTGATAAAGAGCTGATGTCCGAACATTATGCCCTCGCCTCCGAAGAATTCCGCGAGCGTCTTGGCGCATTCCGTATGGCTGATAAAAACCTGATTGCCCACCTCAACACGCTACAAAACGAGTTGAAGGAAAAGACCGAGCATAACAACGTCATGATTGACCAAATCAAGACAAAAGCCGCCGCCAACACACAGGCAACTCTCTTCACAGTCCAACAAATGGGACAGCGCGTTTACTTTGGCGATCAAGACAGAGCCGGCGCACAGGAAAGGAAAGAAGCATGACAACAGAACAACAAAAGCCCGAACAACCGCAGGCACACCAGACCAAGCTTCTGTCACGTGATACAAACACGGCGATCAAAGATGTCATGGATACCATCACCGCATTGGGAAAGGTTTATTCGGAAGAAACCGAAGCCTTGAAAAAAACCGACTCCCAGAAATTCATGGATTTACAGAGCAAGAAAATTGCCAATGCCCACGAATATCAATCAGTTATGGCACAAATGATTGCGCGTAAAAACGAATTAAAAACCGCCGATCCAGCAACAAAAGATCGTTTGAAAAAGCTGCATGAGAATTTTGCCGAAATTTCGCAAGAAAATTTACGCGCCATTGAGCGCATGCAACGCACAACCGAACGATTGGGCAACACCATACGCAGCGCCGCCATTAAAGCAGCACAGCACCAACGCGGTTATAGCTATAGCGAAACCGGATCAATCCCGAATACATCACGCAAAAAGGCCGTATCGTCGGGCTTAAGCGAAACCGTATAGGGCGCAACATTGTGGCAATGGAATATGTTTTGGAAAGGATGAAATAAGCATGAGTTTCGAGTTTTTTACAACGCAGCAAAATTACGTCAATCAAAACGGTACGTCTTCACAGATCGGTGCCAAGCATACGGCTGCGCTTAAAAAAGACACGTTAGAACCTTTCAAAGCCACCAAATCCGCAACGAAAAACGACCACACATCAGAAGATAAGAAGCAATTCTCTGATTTTCTGGATTCGCTCAAACAGGCGAAAAGCAAAGGGGCAACCGCCCAAGTTGCCGCGCAGGACAAAACAGGCGCGAACATTTCTGCCTTCCAAACAAATCAAAGTGCGACCGAAGTTTCGGAATTTGCCGCCAAAACCAGTGACCTGCCCACCGCGTCACTGAGCTTATTAAGCGAAAAACTTCAAACCTTGATTGATCAACAAGCCAGAAAAGGCAATGAACCAACCGCAGGGCTTATTCAAACGCTTGACGGTGAAACTGCCGAAGGTGACGCAGATGCCAAGGCGCTACGTGGCTTATTAAGCGCGCTTATTACAAAAATTCTGGGCAAAGCCCCTGCCGCTGAGGGGACAGATGACACTGCTGCTGCCGATGTCACAGCGCAACCCGCCACAACAGACGAAGATAATCTTTTGACCTTGCTGGGCGGCCTTAGTCCGCAGCAAATAACCGATTTAAAGGCACAAATTGATACCTTCCTGACAGGTCAACTCAGCAGTGAAGATGAAGCCGCGCTGGCCGCGCTTATCAATCAGTTCTACCCCCTCGCCCGCACCGATAGCGCACCGGAGAAAAAATCCGAAGCCGGCACAACCGCCAGCACCATCGCCGATAATGTTTTGAAAACCGATCTGCGCGCCAATGAAAACACCGCGCAAAAGGGGCAAGAACAACCACAGAACAAGGCACAAACACGCTATGACGCACGTTATGATGCAACTCAAACCCCACAAAGCCATGATGATGGCGGCAAAAGCTTTGATGCGGCGATGAAAGCCGCCGATGGTAAAGATGCGGCCTCCCCTGCTCCGAAAAATGCTGACGGGCAACAAACTGCGGGGCAGCGCTTCCTTCAAACTGTGGCAACGACAGCAACATCAAGCAGCCTTGACGGCACATTGTCGCAAAATGCTTTGTCTGCAACGACAAGTTCGCCAACAACCATGCAAAACGCACTGACCAACATCACAACGCAAGCGCAAAGCGCAGGCCAAAACCACCCCGCAACGCAAATGGTTTCAGTGACCATTCAAAAGGCCATCAAAACGGGCGATGATACCAATATCAAACTGCGCCTTGATCCGCCGGATTTAGGACGCGTCGAAGTTAAAATGAGCATCGATAAAGACAGTAAAACAAAAATCGTTCTGACGGCTGAGAAACCCGAAACATTTTTAATGCTGCAACGCGATTCCCAAGCCCTGCACCGCGCCCTTGTTAATGCGGGTATAGATGGCGGTGACATTAGTTTTGAAATGGCGAGTGACAGCCATGATTTTAATCAGGAACAAAGCGGCGGGAACGGCGGACGCGGTGGCTCAGGCAAAGATGCGGCTGGTGATGAACATATTATACAAAGCACGATGGATTGGCATGTAGATCCCGACACAGGAAGAATGCGTTACAACGCACTGATATAGAAAGAGAGTAAGTTATGGCAAGCGACGTTACAATTAATAACGCACTGGATTATTCCCAGAATTCGGCAAACTCCAATGCCCAGTTGGCGGCGGATTTTGATGATTTCCTCGTCTTACTGACGACGCAATTACAAAATCAAGACCCCCTTGATCCCGCAGATTCGACCGAGTTCACGAACCAACTCGTATCATTTGCAGGCGTTGAACAGCAGATTAACACAAACCAAAGACTGGAAAGCCTTGTATCACTCGGGCTTGGGACATCGTTCTCATCCTCTTTGAATTATGTCGGTAAAGATGTCAGCTATTTAAGCTCCGAAGCTTATTTTAACGGTCAAACCCCGATCAAAATGGATTACGCCATTGACGGCACCGCGGCAGAGACAACAATCAATATCCTCGATGAAGACGGCACACTTGTTTACTCCGAGAAAATCGACGGCAATCAGTCTGTTCAAAAGTTTGTATGGGATGGCAAGGATAAAAACGGCGTGTCGCAACCTGTGGGAACATATGAAATCAGGGTCGATGCATTGGACGGCGAAAATCAGGCTCTGAACACAACAACGGTTGTATCCGGCCATGTCAGCGGCGTTGAAACCCAAAACGGCACAACATACCTGTTGGTTGGCGAACGCGCCGTGTCTGTCGGTAATGTCATCAACGTGAAAGAAGCAGCCACCGCGCCACAATCAACAGGCGGCAATGAAACAGAAGGCGGCGAAGACAGCGCATAACACATTAGAAACAGCAAAAGAACAATTGAAATTTAAAGCGTAAGAAGGAGAAAGATTATGGGATTATTTGGAGCATTATTTACAGGTGTGTCGGCACTGACCGCCCAATCACAGAACACAGCGATTATTGCAAACAACATCGCGAACATTAACACGACAGGGTTTAAGCGCTCAGAAGCGTCCTTCTACTCTCTGGTCACAACGCAGGGCAATACAAGCCGCTATTCCCCCGGTACGGTAACAGCCAACCGCCTGCAACGCGTCACAGAGCAAGGCTCTATCACACAATCCGCATCCAGTACCGATGCCTCGATTTCAGGGAATGGATTCTTCGCGGTTAAAAGAGACTCAGATGATTCCGCACTGACTGAATATCTTTACACACGAAACGGACAATTCAGCGAAGATTCCCAAGGGTTCCTTAGAAACTCTGCCGGTTTCTATCTTTATGGCTGGCCGATCGACCAATCAGGAAACCTACCGTCGAACCAAGGGGACTTAACCTCTCTTGTTCCGATTGACGTTGCCTTTTTGGGTGGTCTGACACGACCAACAAACACCGCCGAGCTTTCAGTAAACCTCGACTCGGCTGAAACAGATACAATGCTCAGCAATATCGGCACATCACCGGTGGACTTCACACGCGGATTGACTGTTTTCGATACATTGGGTAACGCGCAAGCGATCAGCTTCGAGTTCACAAAAACATACGGCCCGCAAGCCACACAGGCCAGCACACGCACAACGCTGACCTCCACCGATGAAATGGTCAATGATCTTGGCCTAACCAACGGTGACCAGTTCACAATCGATGTTGATGGCGGCGGCGTGCGCACATATCAAGTCAGCGGAACCGATGGCGCTGCGCTCCCTGTTGGTGTGGATGTCATGGTATATGACATTGGCGATCTGGTTGACGATATCAACGCAAACGTACCAAACCTATCAGCATTCCTCGGCAATAACGGCGAGATAGTACTGCAACATGATCAGTTTATTTTGGGGACAGAAAACTTTACGATTGCTGATGTTGGTGCAGGTACTGCACTGGCGGCGCTTGGCTTTACACCAGGTACATCCACATCGGATAACTTATCCGGCGGTACACTTGATAACGGTTTACCAACGGATACCCCCCCTTATAGCAGCGGCGAATTCCCGACGATCCAATCCCTGCCCGGCGCGCCAAACTATAATGCACGCGGTTGGTGGAATGTCACCATTCGTGACCCGAGCAACAATCAATTGACCAGCGGTCTGCTGAACTTTAATGGGGACGGAACCATTAACGCGCTGTCCGATATTGATGGCAATATTGACATTGAACTCAACCAAATCGACTGGAATAACGGATCTGAGCTACAAAACATCTCTGTCGATGTCGAACGTTTCAGCCAGTTCTCAAGCGATTACACCGTTTTATTCTCTGATCAGGATGGCGCAGAGCTTGGTTTACGTACAGGTATTGAAATCGATAGAGAAGGCTTTGTTATTGCCCAGTTCTCGAACGGCGCAAGCTCGGTTTTGTATAAATTACCGCTGGTAACATTCGCCAACGCCAATGGTTTGAGCGAAGTATCAGGGACGGCCTATACCGAAAGCGAAAACTCCGGTGAGGAGAACTTACGCGAAGCAGGCACCGGCGGCGCCGGATTCATCGAACCCTCAACACTTGAAAATTCAAATGTTGATCTGGCCGATGAATTTGCCCTTCTGATTGTCGCGCAACGCGCCTATTCCGCAGGAACAAAGGTTATCACCACAGTTGACCAAATGACGCAGGAGCTTTTGCAACTCAGATAACTTAACGTTTAAGGATATTGGGTTTTAGGACGTGCTACCCGCATCCCTAACCCCTAACGCTCAGTATCCGTATTATTGTGAGGCCTTCGTACAGAAGTGTGGGGTTCACAATTCGGGTGTATCCGGTCTAATTGCAGAAGCAATAACCGGTGCACCCTTTTTTTATGTCACAGCGTCATTTAGGAGCGCTCAAAAGGACTTTCAGGCTTAAAAATGCCATACACAACATTTTTATACGTATTTTAAATTAGTTTAACGTTTTGTTAAATCTTGTGATACTATGATAGAGTATAAAGCTGAAATAGGATTTTTCAGTGTTACAACCTAGGAAAGGAACTAACTATGTCTTCAGATATCGTGTTGACCTCTGCTTTACGAAGCAATCTACTCTCTCTCCAGAACACTCAACGCTTGATCGACCAGACACAACTGCGTTTGGCAACAGGCCTAAAAGTGAACTCTGCATTGGACAATCCGTCCAACTTCTTCGCAGCACAAAGCCTTGATAACCGTGCAGGTGACCTTACAAGACTTCTTGATGGTATTTCACAATCCATCAGAACAATTGAAGAAGCCGATAACGGTATTACCGCTCTAACAAACCTCGTAGAGCAGGCCGAGTCCGTTGCTATTGAAGCTCAATCCGAAGCAAGAACCGCAGAAGGTTTCGCGCTTATTCGTGGTACAGAAGACCTTCGTGGTGTAAACCTGACCTCTGATTTGGCCGAATTTGCCGGTGGTGAAAGCTTCTCAATCATCGTTGAGGAAGCTGATGGTTCAGCCACAGCAAACCCAACATTAACCAATCCTGCTGCAACCGTAACATTGGCTGCGAATGACACAATCGACAATATTGTGGCTCAGATTAACTCTGACACAAACAACACCGATTTAATTCGCGCAAGTGTAACATCAAGTGGTCAATTACAAATTGAATCGCTTGTTGATGGCGCCGCAATCCGCATCCAAGACTCCGCCGACTCAGGCGCAGGTGGTACGGAATTTGACCTCGCTGGCTTCACAGCCATCGGTCTTGGTGACTTTGTTCAGGCCGAAAACAACGATGCCGGTGGTGCAGCCGCTATTCGTTACGGCGGAACAGCCATCGCTGGTAGCACAATCAAATCAAACCGCGCTGCATTGGCCTCTCAGGTCAACGGAAACTACGTGTCTTCTGCAACATTGAATGATGCTGGCTTCCTGACAACTGGTGCATCCGGTACACCTGAACTGCGCATCCGTATCAATGCTGATGACACATCCAGTGCGAACATTGATGTTGACCAAGGAACAACCATTCAGGAATTGATTGATAATATCAACAATGACTCAAGCGTTGGCTCACTTGTAACAGCATCTTTCAATACAGATACTGGTGAACTTGAGCTACAAGGTGCAGACGGTGTTGGTACACTGGAAATCGAATATGAAGATTTGACAGGTACTGCAAACCCGAACTTCGCTTTTGGTACAAACTCTGGTGACGGTGCCATTGGTACAGCCAGTGATGTTGTGTCCGAACGCTTCACTTTTGTTGGAACAAGTGTTGATCTCGAACAATTCGAATCAGACTATAACAACATCAGAGAGCAAATCGACAATATCGTTGAGGATGCGGAATATCGTGGTGTAAACCTTCTTGGTGGCGACGATCTGATCACATTCTTTAACGAAGATCGTAACAACTCCCTCACCACGCAGGGTGTCGACTTCTCCTCGAATGGTTTGGGTATCAGCGAAGGGTCTTTCACAACCTCAGCATCCATCCAGTTGTCTATCGATGACATCCGCTCTGCATTGAGCAGCGTTAGAAACTTTGGTTCCTCTATTGCGAACGACTTGTCTATCATTCAGACACGTCAGGACTTCACAGAGAAAACCATTGATACACTCAGTGCCGGTTCGGATGACTTGACTGTTGCAGACCAAAACGAAGAAGGTGCGAACCTACTGGCCTTGCAGACACGTCAAACATTGGGTGTTACATCCTTGTCATTGGCTTCACAGTCACAACAGGCCGTTCTTCGACTATTCTAATAGCGATCAGAACGATACAATTATTCAAAGAAAAGCGGGCGGGAAAAGAAATTTTCCGCCTCTTTTTATGTCCGCATTTATATTCATCTGTGCGCCATGTTTTTAAATCTTCCTTTACCTCCTTTGCGTATGATAAGATATATTATACATTGTTCGCAGAAAGCGACCTTAAGAAAGGAAGAATTCCATGGCTCTTGTTATCGACTTAAAACCCCAAGAAAAAATATTGATTGGCGAGGCTGTCATTACAAACAGCGCACACCGCACGCGTCTGCACATTGCAGGTGACGCACCGATTATCCGCGAAAAAGACATCATGCGTGAGGAAGATGCCGACACGCCCTGTAAGAAAATCTATTTCCTTATTCAATGCATGTATATTTCCCGCAGTCCGAAGGAATATCACGATCGTTACTTTGAGCGCGTCAACGAGATACAAAAAGCATCACCGACCAGTTCAATTTTCTTTATGCAAATCAATGAACAAATCATCTCCGGCGCGTACTACAAAGCAATGAAGCTCGCCCAACAACTTATCGAACATGAACGGGAACTCATTGAAAATGTCACACGATAAAAATAATCCCTACGCAAAGGCGGCAGGTGCTTACGATACAAACGCACAGGCCAACGCCGGCACACAGCGCGAGCTGGAAGCCCGTGTCCTGCTCAAATCAAACCGCATGTTACAACAACTCATAGACGGCTGGGACGAGCGCCCTAAAGACCTGCTGGAAGAAACATTAAAATATAATCGCCAGATATGGATGCTGTTTTATGACACGGCGCTGGAAAATAAAGACGGCGATCGCCCGAACGATTTACGCAGCAACATCGTCAATCTTGCAAACTTCATCTTCAAACGCGAGATGGAGATCATGGCCAAACCTGAGAAACAAAAGCTTGATATCCTTATAAGTATCAACCGCGAAATCTCCGCAGGTCTTATGATCAGTCAAGATGCGCAAGCCCCCGTACCGCAAACTGCGCAACAGGATACACATCCACAAAAAACAGATATTTCAGGCTAAAAAATTATTGTTTGAAATTAAGCGAGAACGCTAACACCGGCAGATTGACTAACCTGCCCGGATTGTGCGCCCGTTGATAAGGCTGCAACAGCAATTTGTGGTGCCGGCAAAGATGTATTTGACGCTTGTGCCGATGTGACATCTTGTATGGTCACAACATCAGGCCCCTGCGAAGACGTCACATTATTGACAGGCTGTTGTCTGTTTTGTTGCAAATCTGCGCGCTCCTGAACATCATGCGCACGTCTGATCTGTGCCAGACGACTTTGCGTCGGGAATTGCTGCTGCACATCACCGGTTTCAGAGTCACGAATTTGCAAAACGGCTGTATCAAAGTCCAGATCAACCGAGATATAAGGCGACACAAAAGGCGCCTGAGGCACGTTTGGCGCACCTTCCGGCAATGGTGGCAAAGTCGCAGAAGCGGCGCTGGCCTGCAAGGCCACACCACGTGATGCTGCTACATTTGCTATCGTAGAATTTACCGCCTCAATCATGAGCGTAACCCTAACCTTTCTACATTTTCCGCCAGATCCTGAGAAAAACCCAGATACAAACCTGACAGACTACCCTAGTATCATAATACATAATTATTACCATAAAGTCAAGAAAACCAAAGCTCTAAACGATTTAACCCCACGTTTCTGCCATTGTGTTTGCACACCTATGGATACACAAAAAATACATCATTATGATTTTTGTATTGGGATTTGCCAGAATACAAAAATTACAGTACGTTAAGCGGTGTATTTAAGACGAATCACCCCCTCGTCTTATATATAGTTTTTATGTTATACTGATCGTTACTCCTGCCTTCTATGGAGTTCTAACGTGATGTAAAAAGGTCATGATCGTGAATAACTTTGTTGCGACACTACAACAATTAGGCCCCGCCCGCTTGGGTGTTATGGGGGCCATCGTACTTGGTCTCATGATGTTTTTCGTGTTTCTTTCCATGCGCATTACAACGCCGGAAATGAAATTACTCTACACAGATTTATCATCCACAGATTCAGGCGCGGTTGCCGCAAAGCTTGAAGAAACACAAATCGCTTACGAAATTTCTACCGATGGTTCCCGCATTCTCGTCCCTGGGGATGAGGTCGGACGCGCGCGTATGTTATTGGCCGATGCGGGGCTGCCTAATGGTGGGTCTATGGGCTATGAGATTTTTGATGAGCAATCAGGTTTCGGAACAACCAACTTCGTTCAAAACATCAATCAAGTGCGCGCACTGGAAGGTGAGCTCTCCAGAACAATCAGTTCTTTAGACAGCATCCGCAGTTCGCGCGTTCATATCGTTTTACCGCAACGTGAACTATTCAGCCGTGATACACAATCATCATCGGCCAGTGTCTTTTTGGGCATACAATCGGGCTCTTCAATAGAGCATTCGCAAATTCTGGCTATTCAATCCCTTGTGGCCTCCGCCGTTCCGAACCTCAAGGCATCGAACGTTTCGGTGATTGACAGTAACGGTAACCTGATGGCCAAGGGCGGCGATGATGACAGCCTCATGTCATTAAAAACCGAAGATTTAAGGCGTAATTTCGAAAAACGCATGCAAAGCAGTATCGAAGATCAAATCAGCCGCGTCGTTGGCTATGGCAAAGTGACCGCCATTGTGAATGCACAAATGAATTTCGATCAAGTGAGCATGAATGAAGAGCTGTATAACCCCGAAGGACAGGTGCTGCGCTCCTCCCAAACCACACAAGAAGACAACACAGAGCGCGATCAAGCCTCCGATGAAGTATCCGTAGAGAATAACCTACCCGGTATTGGCGGCGATTTATTGGCCGACAAAGCCCCTAGTCAGGAATCATCGCGCACAGAAGAAGTCACAAATTACGAAATCAGTAAAACAGTGCGCAGCACAGTGCATCAACAAGGCCAAGTTGAGAAAGTATCCGTCTCCCTTTTGGTGGATGGACGCTATTCCAAAGATGAAGAAGGCAACAAAACCTACGAGCCGCGCTCCCAAGAGGAAATGGATCAAATTACAGCATTGGTCAAAACAGCCATTGGCTTCAACGAAGACCGCGGCGATGTTGTTGAAATTGCCAATTTACAATTCGCACAAATTGATACTGATTCCGAGATTGTCGATGACCGCATGTTATTTGGCTTTGAAAAAAGCGACCTGATTGATGCAGCGGAAATGCTGGTGGTTGGTATTATGCTGGTGCTGGTCGTTGTGCTGGTTTTACAGCCCATGGTCACAAAGCTTATGAACGCCGAAGCGCTGAACAAACCCGCCGCCGGTCTGGATGAATTACTGCAACATGATCTGTTGGCGGCATCGCCCGCAAACCCTGCTCTGGCACCGCCGCAACAACAAATCGGCGCGGACGGGCAACCCTTATTATCTGATACAGGCAATTTCGATGTCGAAGAAGACGAAGAATCGCTGATCAATATTCAAGGTATTGAAGGAAAAGTGAAAGCCTCAACCGTTAAGAAAGTAGAGGAAGTCGTTGAAAGTTATCCGGTGGAAGCCGTATCCGTTATTCGAAGCTGGATGTCACAGGAAAGCTAGAATTATATGAGTGTACGTGTAAGAGATGATTATCGTTCTTTATCAGGCCCCGAAAAGGCGGCTATCTTTATGCTGTCCTTAGGGCAGGATCATACTGCGCAAATATTTAGTCATATGGATGACGATGAAATTCTGGAATTATCACAGATTATTTCAGGGCTGGGGAAAATTGGCCCAACCATTGTCGAACGTCTGTTCATTGAATTTACAGAGCAAATGAGCTCCACTAATACACTCGTCGGATCACAAGACAGCACCGAACGCATGCTTGTGAAATCAGGCCTGTCGCAAGAAAAAATCGACGTCATTATGGAGGAAATCCGCGGGCCTGCCGGACGCACCATGTGGGAAAAGCTGGGCAATGTGAATGAAGATATTCTCGCCAACTTCCTGCAAAAAGAATACCCGCAGACCGTTGCCGTTGTCTTATCCAAAGTATCAACCGACCACGCCGCGCGCGTTCTGGCCATTCTGCCCGACGGGTTCGCGCTGGAAGTCATCAACCGTATGCTGAAAATGGAAACGGTACAAAAAGAAATCCTCGAAGAAGTTGAAAAAACACTGCGCAAGGAATTCATGTCGAACCTTGCCCGCACCCAACGCCGCGACAGTCACGAATTGATCGCCGATATTTTCAACAATATGGAACGCGCCGTCGAAAACCGCTTCATGGAAGAATTGGAAAAGGTCACGCCGGACTCTGCCGAAAAAATCCGCAGCCTTATGTTCACCTTCGAAGATCTGCTTAGCCTCGATCAAGCCTCCATTCAAACCGTTATTCGCGCCGTTGATAAGGAAAAGCTACCGCTTGCCCTCAAAGGCGCAACAGACAGCCTCAAAGATTTGTTCTTCAACAATATGTCTGAACGTGCGGGTAAGATTATGAAGGAAGATATGGCCGCTATGGGGCCTGTACGCCTGAAAGACGTTGAAGAAGCACAACAATATATTGTGACCGTAACAAAAGACCTCGAAGCACGCGGAGAAGTCACCATTAGCACCGGTACCGCCGAGGAAGAAATGATTGCCTAAACATAACGGCAAGCAACATATGGTAAGGTAGACTATGAAAGGACAACCGTTTTTCTTTGATTCAAATATTTTTGATGACGACCACCAGTTGTCAGAGGAAGAGCGCGCCGCCGAACCTGAGTTTACCCGCGATGAACTGGCGCAGGCCAAGACCTCCTCCTTTGAAGAAGGAAAGAGAGCCGGATTCAAGGAAAGCGAAGACAGCATCACCAATAAAATGCACACTATTTTGCAAACAATAGAGCGCAATATGGCCGTTTTATTCGCCGCAGAAGAAACGCGCAACAAAACATACGAAAACGAAGCCGTGCATTTAAGCGCCGCTATCTTTCAAAAAGCGTTCCCCGAATATATGAAAGCCTACGGTCATGAGGAACTCAAAGCCTCGATCACAGACGCTCTATCGCATCACATGACACCTGAAAAAATCAACATACAGCTTAACGACGCCCTCCTCGGCGCACTGTCTGATTTTCTCAAGGCGCAAGAAAACACCTTGCAAAAGCAAATAACGATCAAGGCTGACAACACCCTCGCCGATCACGATTGCCGTATTGACTGGCCGAGTGGCGGAGTGATTTGTAACCATGAAACGACAACCCAAAAAATATTTGATATTTTAAATCAATCTCTTGCAGAGCGCGGCATTAGCCTTCATGATGGTGACAAACAGCAAGACACCGAAGACGCACTAACACCATCGGATCAGACAAACACATCGGGAGAATCGTAAATGAGCGATGAAACAAACAACGAAAATCCAGAGCAGGACGGCGCCAAAAAGGCGGCTGCCGGTACGGATTTGAATCTCGATGAAATCAACGAGCCTGATGAACTTCAAAATCAGGATGATCAGGATTTTGCCATCGGCGAAGCTATGGCTGGTGATGTTACCGCTATTTATGATATTCCGGTGAATGTTTCCGCGGTTTTGGGGCGCTCCACCATGCAGGTGAGCCAGCTCTTGAAACTTGGTCGTGGCGCGGTGGTCGAACTTGATCGTAAAGTTGGCGAAGCGATTGATATTTACGTCAATAACCGCCTTGTCGCACGCGGAGAAGTTGTGGTTGTCGAAGATAAGCTCGGCATTACCATGACCGAGATTGTAAAATCTGATCGTTCGTAAACGACACAATAAACACTATGTTTTCACCATCTGCGTACCCCCGTTATTTTAATTAAAGCGACATCTAAGTCAGCGCATTGATACAAGGATCGTATTAAAACCATGGCAGAGCCTGAACAACAACAAGATGATGTCCGACTTCCTGGGGTGAATGTACCAAGCACACAGTCGCGCCCTGACCTTGTCACCATTTTGGGGCTGGTTCTCACATTTGGGTTAATCATCGGCGCCATTGCGTTCAACCCCAGCAAAGCCAACTTTTTTAATGTCCCTTCTTTGTTAATCGTTCTGTTCGGCACGATCACGGCGACGTGCGTGTCCTACACAGGTGAGGAATTAAGACAGTCCGTGAAAATCATCGCATCATCGGTTTTCAGACCCGTGAGAAACTTCCCCGCTCTGGCCAAAAGCATGATTGATCTGGGCGTCATTGCGCGCACAAAGGGGCTTTTATATCTTTCAAACTATGAAACCCAAACCCGCAAAGAGCCCTTCTTGAATTATGCCATGCGCCTTGTTGTCGATGGCTACGGCGTGGATGATTTAAAACGCATTTTACAATTACAAATCGACAAAGAAGAAGAAATCCATAAACGCGCCGCAAGCATATTAAGACGCGGATCAGAAGTCGCGCCCGCTATGGGCTTGATCGGGACATTGATCGGACTGGTGCAAATGCTGGCTGATCTGGAAAACCCTGAAACGATTGGCCCCTTTATGGCTGTGGCGCTGCTGACCACCTTCTATGGCGCGATTTTAGGCACAATCGTCATGGCTCCCTTGGCCGCCAAGCTGGAGAAAAACGCGGATGATGAGGTCATCGCCAAAACAATGACCTTGCGAACCGTTCAATCGATGCTAAAGCAGGAAAATCCGCGCAATCTGGAAATGGTGATCAACAGTCTTCTGCCACCATCAAGCCGCATCATTTATTTCAAGTAAATATCAAGCAAGCTGCTTATCACCAACAACCATCACCCTTGGGTGATTTGATTGCAATGCACGATGCACAAATGCGCGGCGCTCTTTTTCACGTAGCACCTTAGCCAGAAAATTATCCGCGCTGTTTCTTTGTTTATTACGCACCCGCGCCTTCCACAAATCACCCGTTTGAAACTGGAACACTGGCGCATCAGGCTTGATATCAACATCATTCCCCGACACCATCAAAACATCACTATTACGTATAAACTGCGTCACCGGATCGTTATAACAGGTCATGAAGCGATCAAAATCCTGATTAAGCCCGTCAACATGGAAATGATGGACATTGCAATGTTCCTTATACTGATTCACCACAAGGCGCATGTGGGTTTTAATCCGCGCAGAATACAAACATTCCATATCCGACAAAATAACACCAACAGCCTCAACAAGCTCAAAATCATCCAGCGTTTTTTGGAAATCCTCGATTTTCTCACGCTCGCTATATTTGATAAAAAGCTCGCCCTCTTCCAATTCAAAAAAAGCAGCCATTTTAGCTGCTACCAAATCGAAATTTCCTTCTAAAACACGCGGATATAACACAACATTAGCCTTCGGTTCGAAGTCTGTCGTAAAAAACGAATACAGATCATCGACAACCTTTATAAGGTCATATCCCTCTGGTATATAATTCAGTTGTGTCATAAGATGAGATTATAGCTTGAAAAGGTTGCTTTTTTGTAAATACTATAAAGTCTTCCCAAAATCTGCGTCAGGAGCAAACACAACATGCGTTTAATGATTATCGGTCGTCTGGATGGACATATTTCCGAAGCAGGGAAAATTGCATTACAACGCGGGGCTAAAGTTATTCATTGCGAAGATATCGAACAAGCTTTCGGCGCGTTACTCAATGGTAAAAGCGCCGATCTTGTTATGATTGATGTGAAGCAGAAAATTGGAGATTTCATTGAACGTCTGAAGCTGGAGCGTATTCACCTGCCCGTGATTGCCTGCGGTATTGGGACAGATGCCCGCTCCGCCGTCAAAGCCATTCAGCAAGGCGCAAAGGAATATGTTCCCCTGCCGCCTGACGCCGAACTCATCGCCGCCGTGTTAGAGGCCGTGACCGAAGAAAATAATTCTATGATCGCCGATGATCCGGTTATGAAACCCGTGATTACGCTGGCGGATAAAATCGCGCCCTCAGATGCCACCGTGATGATTACGGGTGAATCGGGCACCGGTAAAGAAGTCATGTCGCGCTACATCCACAATAAATCTAAACGCAAGAACGGGCCGTTTATTGCTGTTAATTGTGCGGCTATCCCTGAAAATTTGCTGGAATCAGAGCTGTTCGGGCATGAAAAAGGCGCTTTCACAGGCGCAACAGGGCGGCGCATTGGTAAATTTGAAGAAGCCCATACAGGCACGATCCTTCTGGACGAAGTCAGCGAGATGCATCCCTTATTACAGGCCAAGCTGCTCCGCGCTCTTCAGGAAAAGGAGATCACCCGCATCGGCAGTAACGGCGCCGTCAAAGTTGATGTTCGTATTCTGGCAACCTCGAACAGAAACCTACAGGAATCTGTTCGAAAAGGTGAATTTCGCGAAGATTTGTATTTCCGCCTGAATGTGGTCAACATTCCCCTGCCCCCGTTGCGTGAACGCCCGCACGACATTGCACGCCTCGCACAGTTTTTTGCCGATAAGTTTGCGGAATCAAATGATATTGAGCGCAAAGCCATTTCAAAAGACGCCGAAGACAAATTAAAATCATGCCACTGGCGCGGTAATATCCGTGAATTAGAAAACACAATGCACCGCGCCATTTTGATGGCCAGCGAAAACGAAATTGAGGCCGATGCCATTTTCATCCAAAGTGATGGCTTATCCGCAATTTCTCAGGCACAAGCCACCGCGCAAAATGCACCTGATCCAACGGGTGTTTCAAGCGCAAGCAACCATAGCGCCGCCCCCGATATTCAAAATGCGGGCGGGGTTGAATCTATGATTGGTCGCAAAATTTCAGATGTGGAACGCGATATGATCTTAAACACGCTTGATCACTGCCTCGGCAACCGTACACATGCCGCCAATATCCTCGGTATTTCCATCAGAACGCTGCGCAATAAATTGAACCAATACAAGCAAGATGGTGTCAATATTCCTGCTGCGGGACAAAATTAGATTTTCCTTGTGTTTTCATAAGCCAAGATGTACTGTGCGGTCGTCAAAATAAAGGCAATAATAAGCAATGAGGTATGACTATGGGCTGGCGCGATAAATTGAAACTTCCTGATCTGGATCTGGGTAGTCTTAAAGACAAGGCAACGGAGGCTGCTAAAGGTCTTCTGGGGACTGAAGAAGAAAAGCAAACACCGCAAGATACAACGGATCTTCAACAACTCACAGATATGCTGAATGACCCACAAAATGGCCCGATGTTCGAACAACAGTTCGGTATGGACATCAGTGGCGCAAAGAAAAATGACGGCGTTGTTACACAAGATGAAACCGTAACTATCGTTGCAAAATTCTCTCAGAAGTTGGTTGATAAGGGCTATTTAAAAGATGTCCCCTCCAGCGAGAAAAAAACATATGAAGCACAATTGAAAGCAGAACTTGGCGACGATGTCGACAGTTACAATCAATTGAATTCAGCACAAAAAGATTCGTTTTTGATTTTCATCGCAACGCCGGATGCACAAAGACAAGAAGCTATTCAAAAAGCAGTGACAAGCGGCGATCTATCATACGCCCCTGCCGACAATGACGGCGCACAGGCAAAGCATGATTACGTCTTGGTTGACCCGACAGGCAACGTTGTTCAACTGCACCCACAAGGTACAGGGAAAACAACAGCGCATACAGAGCAAGCCACTGTGCCACCATGGATTGACACAGATCACCCGGATATAGGCTAATCGCCAAAACAAGAATAACAAAAGCCGGAGGTCTTATGCTTCCGGCTTTTTTGTTTTCAACGCCTGCCCTTTAAGCGTTTGCATGTTTATTTATGCAAGGGTAATATAAAATTTGGCTTTTGTATCATACACAGGCCTCACTTTTACTGGTTCCACCCCTTCAAAACCCACCCGCTCGGATAATTTTCATGGCCGAAAACACACCTCAAACGCAAAATACAGCATCAACCGCAGGGCTTAATATGGGGTCTTTTTTTCGCAGCGATGTCATATTCGCCTTTGGAATTATTGCGATTATCCTGTTTATGCTGGTGCCAATGCCGCCCTTCTTTCTGGATGCGGGACTATCGGTTTCCATTACTTTTTCAATCATGATCCTCATGACGGTTCTGTTTATCCAAACGCCATTGGAATTTTCAACTTTCCCGACCGTCTTGCTGGTCACAACATCACTGCGACTTGGTTTGAATGTTGCCTCCACGCGCCTGATCCTTGAAAACGGACATAATGGCCGCGATGCTGCCGGAAATATTATCGAGGCCTTTGGCACGTTTATTATCGGGGGAAACTACGTCATTGGGGCGATTGTCTTCTCCATTTTGGTGATTGTGAATTTTGTGGTTATCACAAAGGGTTCCGGGCGTATCGCAGAGGTTGCAGCGCGCTTTACCCTTGATGCCATGCCCGGCAAGCAAATGGCCATCGACAGCGATCTATCCGCAGGGATGATTACAGAAGATGAAGCCAGAGAGCGCCGCAAAAAACTAGAATCCGAAAGCACCTTTTACGGCGCGATGGATGGTGCGGCGAAATTCGTGCGCGGTGATGCCATCGCAGGGCTGTTGATTGTCTTCGTTAATATTATCGGCGGTATCGTCATCGGCACAGTCATGCAGGACATGTCATTGGCAGAGGCCGCATCGAACTATACGATTTTAACCATCGGCGACGGACTGGTCAGCCAAATCCCCGCGCTTGTCGTTTCCGTTTCTGCGGGTTTGCTTGTGTCAAAGGCTGGCGTTGAAGGCTCTGCCGAGCAAGAATTATTCATACAAATTGCGCGATACCCGAACGCATTGGCCATGAGCTCCGGCCTTATGTTGACACTCGCCCTTGTCCCTGCCATGCCCTTTTTCCCCTTTGCGCTACTGTCCGCCGCAACAGGCATAGTGGCCTTTTACGCGTACCAACGCACAGGCAAGGAAACCGCAGATGCCAACGCAGCGATTGCAAAACAAGCCGGAGACGACGGCACAAACACCCCCGCCGAAGAACCCATCGCGAAGGCGCTGGCTATGGATATTATCCGCCTCGAGCTGGGTTATGGCTTGCTGCCGCTTGTGCAGGGCGATGGCGGCAACAAACTGACCGATCAAATCAAGGGGCTACGCCGCCAACTGGCAGAGGATATGGGCTATGTCCTGCCTGCAGTGCGGATACAAGATAACTTACAACTGGCCGCCAATGCCTATGTTGTGAGCATTAAGGAAATCGAAGCAGGCCGCGGCGAAGTGCGCCCGAATATGTTAATGTGTATGGACCCGAACGGCGCGTCTATTACCCTGCCCGGTGAAAACACCATAGAGCCGACCTTTGGCCTGCCCGCCATGTGGATTCAAGATCAATACCGTGAGGAAGCACATTTCAAAGGCTACACAGTCGTCGATGCGCCCACCGTGATTACCACCCATATCACCGAATTGATTAAAGACAACATGCCTGATCTGCTCAATTACGCAGAAACGCAAAAGTTACTGAATGAATTGCCGCAAGAATATCAAAAGCTCGTCGCCGATGTTATTCCTGCGCAAATCACCGTCGGCAGTTTGCAACGCATTTTACAACACCTTCTTTCAGAGCGCGTTTCTGTGCGCGACCTTGCCACGATTTTAGAAGGAATCTCCGAAGCCGCCGCCTATACCAAGAGCATCTCCAGAATTACCGAGCATGTGCGCTCGCGTTTGGCGCGTCAATTATGCGACACCAACACAGATGCATCAGGCGTTTTGATCTTATTGACCCTCTCGCCGGATTGGGAGCAAGCCTTTATGGATGCGCTGGTCGGCGATGGTGAGGATAAACAGCTGGCCATGCCACCAACCAAGCTACAGGACTTCATCAATGCTGTGCGCGAACAATATGACGCGCTGGCCGCGCAAGGGGTCACGCCCGTTTTATTGACCTCGCCCATGATCCGCCCGTATGTGCGCTCCGTGATTGAGCGTTTCCGCCCGCAGACCATCATTATGTCGCAAAACGAAATCCACCCTAAGGCGCGTATCAAGACCATGGGACAGGTTTAAAAGCACCGTAGAGGCGTATAAAAAGAGCGTGGTTGTTTGAGTAAATCAAAAAGGCAAATGCCAGCGCGCTTTATTTTAACGCGACGCGCACATCACAGTTGGATGAAGCAATCTGGATCATACCGGTATCAGACAAAACAAGCTTATCCTCGCAGATCATTTTTTCTTCGCCGTCTCTTTTGGAAGACATTTTATCAGGCTGAACTGTAAAATTGCTGAGTAATTCAACGCGCACATTTGCGCTTTTACCACCATCATCAATGGACACATCAACAATTTTAGAATCTCCGCTTAAATGATCGATGATTTTATCATTATTTTTGATCGCAGCTATAAAGGTTGCCTTATCATGATCCAGAAAGGATTTCGGCATCTCATTGCCTTCTACCGTTCTTCTAAGACTTAGGATCAACCGTAAATCATCGCTGTAATGCTTGTTGTGAAATGACACAAGATACGTACCACCGGCGATTTTGGCCTCGACTAGGTCTTTATAGAAACTCTCGATTGATTGTTGTGTCAAAGCCGTACCCTGCGCATGCGCCTTTAACGGCACGCCAAAAAACAGACACGCAACAACCAAAAATCTTAGATAATGCAACATTGTTTCTACCCTTTAATGCGTTTGTTTTACATGGTCTTCGGAATTGCAAACACTGCTTTTCGTTTGAACAATATTATCATTGTTCAAAACAATCACGGAATCACACAGCATTGATTGCTCAACGCGAAACTTCGTTACCAGATCCATGGATAAGGTAAAAACAGAATAAGTGTTATCCTTAACCTTCGCCGATTTGCCATCCTCGCTGATTTCCAAGCGCAAGATATTATTCTCCACCTTGCCCATTTGGATCAGTTCCATCCCCTTTTGGGTTTCACGCAACAATTCTTGTTTATTCAACGACATTGTTTGTTTCTGCGGTAAAGAGCCATCCATATTACTGATGCTGTGGATTGTGATATCCGCCTCATCATGCGTGTGCTTTTTGATGAATTCATAGGTCGGCTTAACACCCTTCATCTGGGCATCAACAGAGCCCTGATAAAACGCATTGATCCGATCTTCCGTCAGAACAGAGCCATCATCCGCAGATACAGAATAAGCAGCCCCCAACAGCCCTGCGACCAGCACAGGTAAAACCAATTTCCTAGAAATCATGACCGATCATTCCTTATTTATTTTATGATTTTCACATTAACTTCAACATCACATTCGGAATTTTTTGTCTGAATGATCTTGTCGGTCAATACGAGCGCTGTATCGCAACTCTGCTTGCTTTTGACCGAAACCTGATCCCCCGAAGAAGATGGCATCGTAAAATCAAGCTGGGTTCTTTCGGAAATCGCGGCTGATTGGCCGCCCTCGGCAATATCAATAGAAAGAATATCTGTATTCACATGGCTGATATGCCCTTTTTCATAGGCCGCCTTGGTGTCGGATAAAACATCTTCCTTACTGGTAATCACATTTTCTTTTTTAGGCGGTTGGCCTTGAATTAATGTTCGAATATGGAGGATGCTTTTTGCATCTGCGTGTGTGTGCTTATCCAAAAATTCCAGCGTTTCTTCTGCGCCCGTCAATTGAACGTCGACTGATTCCTTGTAAAAAGCCCGAATGGCCTCTTCACTCAAAACATTAACTTCGGAAACAGCCTGAATGACAGGTTCAATCGTCGCGCCTACGGAAGGCGGCGCTGCCTCCACGACCATATCTTCTGCGTGCACCGCGCCCAAATTCGTGCCCAATACACACAAACCAAGAACAAGCACCCATGTTGGTTTCTTAAAAAATAAATGATCTGTCACAAAACTCTCCTGCGGCTATAGCTAGAAATACAAATTTGAAAAGACTGTAGCATTTTTTTATGCTTATGCTCTAGTATAGAATGAATAGAAACCATATACTTATGTTGATTCGGGTACATTCCTTACCATGCGGCTAAAAACATTTCATGCCAAAACAATGACTGAAGCGATGCAAATGATACGCGATACCCTCGGCGAAGAGGCTATTATTGTTGCGACCGGAGAAGATCGCGCAAAGGGAAACGTGCGCGTTACGGCCGCGATTGAACCAGCCTTTGAAATTGGCGAAGACGGGATCGCAGGCGAGGATAGCTGGCTTCAATATGACGATGAAACCGAAACCGATGCGGTTGCCGAAGAATTAACCGAAATTATGCTGCGCCACTGCGTGCCCGAAGACGTGATGGATAATATGATCTCTTGCGCCACCGTTATGGGCTTTGATGATATCCGCATTGCACTGGTCACAACACTGGAACAGCTCTTCTCATTCCGCCCCCTACCGATCAGACAATTCGCCAAACCAATCATTATGGTTGGCCCGCCCGGCGCGGGAAAAACACTGGCGACGGCGAAACTGGCCGCACGCGGCGCGATGAACGGTCTAAGCATCGGGGTTATTTCAACCGATACCGTGCGCGCAGGCGGCGTGGAGCAACTCAAGGCCTTTACCGATCTTTTGAATATCGATCTGAAGAAAACATCGGATCATAGAGAATTGGGCCGAATCGCCGATGATCTGAATGCGAGGCATGATCAGGTTATTATCGACACATCAGGCTTAAACCCGTTTGATAAAAACGAGGTCAAAGCGCTCGCTAAACTCATTAACGCTACAGACACCAGACCCGTTCTTGTGTTACCGGCCGGAACCGACGCCGACGAAGCCGGAGAAATGGCGCGCGTTTTCGCAACAATCGGCGTGAGTGACATTTTGCCCACACGCGTGGATATGGCGCGGCGTTTAGGCAGTCTGCTATCCGCTGCCCATCAAGGCGGATTAAGCTTTGCCGATGTCAGCACAACCCCAAAAGTCGCGCAAGGGCTTGTCCCGCTATCGCCGCGCGCCCTCGCACAGTTATTAATGCCGCGACTGTATAAATCTATAAAAAGTGATATAGTAAGCACCCATGCCTCAAGAACAGAGGTTAGAAAAACAGGAACCAGATAATGACAGGTAAGCCCGTAACGCAAAAAACACCATCGCCCGCCAACCCCTCGTTTCGCAGAAGTGCGAACATCATAGCGGTCGGCAGCGGAAAAGGTGGTGTCGGCAAGACATGGTTTTCCATTACGCTTGCACATGCTCTGACAAAAATGGGCAAGCGCGTCTTATTATTTGATGGTGATCTGGGGCTGGCTAATGTTGACGTGCAACTCGGCCTGATGCCAAAACGTGATTTGAATGATGTTATTCGTGGTCGTCTGGGCTTAGACCGCGTTGTTCAGGAATATGAAGAAGGCGGTTTTGATATTATCGCCGGACGCTCCGGTCAGGCTTCTCTGTCGGCGCTCCCCAGCCAACGCCTGAGCCTTTTGCGCGATCAATTGCTCGATCTCTCCTCCGAATATGATGTTGTCATTGCCGATTTGGGCGCGGGCGTGGATCGCACAGTGCGCATGCTCTCTGCAACCGCCAGCAACACAATGCTTATCACAACCGATGAGCCGACATCCCTGACTGATGCCTATGCCTTTATAAAATTGGGCAATGCCGCGGGCATGTCTAAAAACGTCAATATCGTTGTGAACATGGCCTCCAGTGTTTCCGAAGGTGAAAAAACCTATAAAACCCTGCTGAAAGCCTGTGAGAATTTCTTGCGCCTCAGCCCGCCTTTGGCCGGTATGATCCGCGCCGATACAAAGGTCAAGGAAACCATCCGTAGCCAAACACCGATTTTGATTCGATCCCCTAATGCGGATGCTTCTGCCGATGTTGAAAAAATCGCCCAATATGTCTGGAAAAATGTGCAAGCCGCGCAACGCCGTACGGCACGCTCTTAATTTTAGACTACACGATATTCACGTTTTCACGTTAAACTCGTCATTATGAGCGATGCAAGTTCCATAGCAGCATTATTAACGCAAACAATCACCGCCAATGCGCGCTCTTCCGGCGCGGCCAAAGCGGAAATTGTCGTTCTGCCCCAATTGTTACAAGCCTTAGAACAAGCCGCCACCTTGCGCGGCCAAATTGCCGCCATTGCCGAGGACGGAACGGTCACCATTAACACCGATAAGGGGCAAGTCGTCATCCGTACCGATCAGAGCGCACGCCTGCAAGAGGGCGCGGCCATTGAAATCAAAATAGAATCAGGCAATCCCCCCGCCCAAGCGTTGCTTCGCCCCGCGCCGCAACAAACCTCTGCGCCCGCGACACCGCAAACAGAACAATCATTGCCACACATCAATTTGCCGCAAACCGTGACATTAGCCAACATCACAAACGGCGCACCATTGGAGGTTCGTGCCTATAGCCCCGCGCAAGGGATTACGCAGCCCTATATTGAGCCCTTACAAAGCAGCGTCGCGCCCTTGCCCACCTTGAATACATCAATCCAATCCCCAACAATAAACGGTAGCATCAACACCACCTCCGCAACGCAAGCGCAGAGCAATAGCCTCACGCTTTCGCTGGCCGCGCCGCTGAGCGCGCCGACAGATATACCGGACATCACCTTAAAACCCATCACACCGCAAATCACTACGCCCTTCCGCAGCATCGCCGCGCATATATTGACCACGCCCTTGCAAGACATGGTCACCAACACATACACACCAGACGTCAGCAGGCTGGAAACTATTCAAATAGAGCGCATTGCCATGGCCGATTACACGCCCGCGCCGCGGCCCGAAACATCGGCGCGTGCTGATAATCACGCCGATAATAAAGAGACTTTCGCGCTGCTTAATACACGCGCAGGCACAACGCATGCTGTTTTAGAAGGTTTCACGCAAAACCAGAATTTCGCCGTTCTGCGCATCACCGCGCCCTATGGCTTAAGCGACCAGCATTATGCCCTGCAAGTGCCGATAGAAGACATTCCCGTTGGCGCGAAAATCACATTGAACATTCTAAAAACCGCGCAAAACCCGACAACCACCCTGCCCCTGCCCGCCTTAACCGCGCCTTATTACCTCACGCCGTCGCTCTGGCCTATTTTTCAGGAAATGGAACATACTTTAACCCAAGTCAGCCCCCAAGCCGCGCAGGTTTTTAACGCCGTTCTGCCCAACGCCGCCGCGCCGTCACAACTGGGTACAGGCGTTTTGTTCTTTGTTGCGGCTATGCGCTCGGGGGACATTCAGGGGTGGCTCGGTGATAAAACTCTGGAGGTTCTTAAACGCGCTGGCAAAGCCGATTTAATGGGGCGTTTGGGGCGTGAGATGTCCGGCCTTGCCCGCATGAATGCCGATACAATTTCAGGGGATTGGCGCGGTCTGTCTTTGCCTCTTGCATGGCAGAATGATATTCACAAAATCGCCATCCATTACCGCCGCGAAGATGACAATGACGATGATGCCAACGGCGCGCCATCAGGCAACAAAACCCGCTTTGTGATGGATTTAGACCTCAGCCAGATGGGCAAGGTGCAGCTTGACGGATTATTCACGCGGCAATCAGAAAGCGTCGGGCGGCTCGAGCTCGTCTTGCGTACAGAGCAAGGATTCACGCAATCCATGAAACAGGAAATGCGCCAAGCCTATAAAAACGCCCTGAGCGAAACACAAATCACAGGCGAGCTATCCTTTCACGGACAACCCGATAGCTGGGTACGCATCACCCCCGATACGGTAAAAGAATACGCCGCCGATGTTTGAGGGCGTATAATTGCGCCTTTAATCTTCTTTGCGGCGAAACCCATCAAGCGCAATTTCATCAAGCGCATCTGAATCCTTTTTATCCATTGCTGCGCGTTCCTCGACTTTGCGGCGATCATTGACGATTTCGACTTTTTTAAGCTCCTCAAACGCTTCGCGCACTTGTTCTTGCGCCAATCTGATTTGATTTTCCAATTTTCTTCGCGCGCGGTCTATCGTATCAATCTGGTTATGCACACGCTCTGAATACGCGCCGAAATAGCTCAAGAAATCGGAATCCATTTCCCGCGCTTTCTCGGCCTCAATCGCATGTTCAGTCTCCAGTTTATCGCGCTCATCCTTCAAATCTTGCGCACGCTTATACAGCGCCGCCAAAGTCTTCTGCTTTTGCTCTACGGTATGTTTTCGAACGCGGATTAAGGGATCAAGTTTCGCCATGGCCCTACTATATCGGATTTAAAGAAAGGGATAGACTGTTATTTTAAATTTCAGGTTCCGGATGCGGGTTTTGGTCTTTGGTGGCATCATAGGCAAGGGCGTTACTCTTGACCGAAAACCACGTCATATCACTCAAATCCACGCATTGTTTACGCTGGATCATCATTTCGCCGACACCGCCCGTATCAGGATCATGCAAAAAATCGACCATATCTGCGCCGCCCCTGATCAACCCCGCATCCCAGCGCGATGAATCCACGGCAACATCCTTTGGCCCCGGCTTGCCTTTAACGTCGGCGCTTAACACGTGCGCATCATATTCAGATAAAAGATCGGCAATATGATTCAATATCCCATCTTGCAACGCGCCGCCTATATGCGCGCCGACGATACGCACCTCGATTGAATGATCTGTGTCGCCCTGAACACTATTGAGCATTTGCTCCAAACTCATCTGGCTGGCAGGTGAAGGATGTTCCTCCGCACCATCTGAAACGACATGCACCAAGCCCGTTGCCTTTGTTTGCGGGTTATGCGCGAAAACACCAATGCAGGTTGTCAAAGCCACAGTCCCAACCGCAGGATACGCGGCGTTCGGCACAGTCACCCCGCCATCATGCATTTCCACCGCCGCCGCCGTAGCGGGATCAAAGCTTTGCTGTGCGTCCGCGATATATGGCGCCTTTGGCAATGCCATCAAAGCCTGCATACGTGCAGACTTATCATCATAATCTTGTAAACGAACACCCATAATCATACCCTTGGCTTCTATCGATCAGTGTAGAGTTCTATATATACGGAATTTCCAGAAGAGCGGCAAGTTTTTGAAACCCCTCATCAATGCTGGTTGAATCGTCTTTGTTCTGCGACAGAAATGCTTCGATCTCGGGATAGAGGAGAATCGCCTCATCCACCAGCGCGTCGCTGCCCTTACGGTATGCACCCAAACGGATCAATTCTGCCATATCTTCATAGGTCGTGATGATCTTCTTCGCATGTTTCAAAATCTCATTTTGCTGCGGCGTGATTGCACCGGGCAAGGAACGCGACACGGATTTCAGCACATTGATCGCCGGAAAACGCCCGCGATCGGCAATCGAACGTTCCATCACGATATGCCCGTCCACAATCCCGCGCACCGCGTCGGAGATAGGCTCGTTATGATCGTCCCCCTCCACCAGTACGGAAAATAATCCTGTGATTGAGCCTTGATCTTGCTCTCCCGGCCCTGCGCGTTCTAATAAGCGCGCCAATTCCCCGAATGTGGTCGGCGGATACCCTTTGGATGTTGGCGGCTCGCCTGCACTTAAACCGATTTCACGCTGTGCCATCGCAAAGCGGGTGAGCGAATCAATCAAACATAGAACCTGTTTACCCTGCGCTCTGAAATACTCCGCCAAGGCCAAGGTGACATAGGCCGCCTGCCTACGCATCAAGGCTGGCTCATCACCCGTTGCAACAACAACCACCGAACGTGCGAGGCCATCCTCGCCCAGATCATCTTGCAAAAACTCCTGAACTTCGCGTCCGCGTTCCCCGACCAAACCAATAATAGAGACATCCGCCGCCGTATAACGCGCCATCATCGAGAGCAAGACCGACTTCCCAACGCCGGAACCTGAAAAGATCCCCATGCGTTGCCCCTCGCAGGTGGCCAGAAAGGTGTTTACGGCGCGCACGCCTAAATCCAGTTGATTGCCAATGCGCTGGCGTGCATGCGGCGCGGGGGCTTTGTTTTTCAGCGGTACGGCAAATGTCCCTTGTGATAACGCGCCCTTCCCGTCAATCGGTTCAGCCATTGCGTTAATCACACGCCCCAACCAACGATCCGATGGCGTGATGGACGGCACGTTATCTTGCACGACCGCAATACAGCCCAAGCCGATTCCCTCAAGCGTGCCGAAAGGCATCAATAATGCCTGCCCGTCCCTGAAGCCGATCACCTCGCATGGCACGGCTTGGCTCTGCGGCGGTGTTAAATCAACGCGCGCGCCGATGGTCAAGGCCTCTGACACGCCGTCAATTTCCACCAACAAACCCAAAATTTTGGTCACGCGCCCGTATAACTGACGCTCAGGAATGGCTGTAATAACGTGTTCAAGCTGTTTTGATAGTCGATCCATGAATATGATCCGTGATTATTCAACATAGTGAGTTTACTCTTATTCACAGGAAATACAAAGGATTGAGCAGATAAAACCCTAAAAAATTAAGAAATATGTGTAGAAAAGGTTAAACAATTTGTTAACCATATTAATATTTGTTAATATATGTTAACAAAGTTTAACGCGCTTTGCGTTTACTTTAATCTTTTGTTGCTTTTTAAGAGGGAGAATCCATGCGTGTTTTATTAGTCGAGGACGACACATCAACCGCCAAGAGCATAGAATTAATGCTCAAATCGGAAGGCTATATCGTAGATACAACCGATCTTGGAGAAGACGGTCTTGATCTGGGGAAAATCTATGATTACGACATCATCATACTGGATTTGATGTTGCCCGATATGGATGGTTATGACGTGTTGAAAGCGTTCCGCGCGGCGAAGGTCGAAACCCCTATTCTTATTCTCTCCGGTCTGACAGAGCTTGATCACAAGCTCAAAGGTCTGGGCTTTGGCGCGGATGATTATCTGACCAAGCCATTTGATAAGCGCGAGCTTGTTGCCCGTATTCAGGCGATTGTTCGCCGTTCACAGGGACATGCACAAAGCATCATCGAAACAGGCAGCATCAAGGTTAATCTTGATACACGCACAATCGAAGCCGGCGGTAAGCCGCTCCACCTCACTGGCAAAGAATACGGCATTCTTGAATTGTTGTCCTTACGCAAAGGCTCAACATTGACCAAGGAAATGTTCCTGAACCACCTTTATGGCGGTATGGACGAGCCGGAAGCCAAAATCATTGACGTGTTCATTTGTAAGCTCCGTAAAAAGCTTGCCGATGCGACAGACGGTTCAAACTATATTGAAACCGTATGGGGACGTGGCTATGTCCTGCGTGATCCGCACACGGATGAGAAAAAAGCCGCCACGGCATAATGCCTATGGCTGAAAATGCGGCCATAAAAGACATGCACAAGGGAGCCATTATTTTGGCTCTTTTGCTTTTGGTGAGCTACGCGGCCTCCTTCGGCGCATCCTATGTCTGGTTCTGCGACATCTTACGCCACTTCATTTTTCAATATTTCATTGGTGCGCTTATCCTTGGCGTATTTTTCACTGTGCGGAAATCAAAATTATGGGGCAGCCTTATGGTTTTGGTCGCACTAAGCACGGCCTACGAAACAGCGTCAATCACGCACAGACCCAAACCAGTACAAGCACAAACATCAGGCAAAACACTGAAAATCGCGCACTATAACAAGTGGATGATGCAGCCCAACCAAGAAACCATAGTGGATTGGATTAAGCACGAAGCGCCCGATATTCTTGTCATTCAAGAGCCTGATCCAAAAATGCTGGAACAAATCAAAACGCTTGTTGACTATCCCTATTTGGTTGAAATAGTCCCTCAAAACCCATTTGGCTTTATCCTCATCAGCAAATATCCGATAACGGAACACACCATTCAAAAAACGCCCCAATATGTTTTTAATAATATTTACGGGCACGTTGTCATTGATATCCCTGACCAAGCGCCGATTTCCCTTTATACCGCGCACCCTGTCCCACCGGGCAACGCCTCATTATCACAACAACGCAACAGCGATCTGGCAACGCTCTCTACCATCATAAAAAATGATCCGCACAGCAATATTATATTCATGGGTGATTTTAACATCACGCCTTACTCGCCATTTTTCAAACAATTGCTGCGGCAAACCGGATTACACAACGAATATACAACATTACTGCCGCCGCCCACGTGGTCAGCGCGGTATTATGATTACATCTTTCAAATCCCTATTGACCACATCTTGCATAAAGGCGATCTTCAACTGATAGACAAACAGCGCGGCCCGTCAATGGGATCGGATCATCATTCCCTTATTGCTATTTTTATATTAGAGTAACTTTATGAATATCATCAAAAACAACATTGCCAACTCTCTGACCATCGCGCGGATTTTATTACTGCCGCTCATGGTGCTCTTTTTCTATCTGGAGGAAAGCCAAGGATCTGTCGTGATCTGGCTGTGCTTTTTTACATTTGCACTCTCTGCCATCACTGATTTTTTTGATGGCTACTTCGCAAGAAAATTAAACCAGGTCAGTGCATTGGGGACGTTTCTTGATCCCATATCTGATAAAATATTTGTCTCCACCATGCTTATCCTTTTGGTTGCGTTCGGACGCATCACGGGCACATGGGTGCTTCTGGTTATGATTATTTTCGCGCGGGAATTTATGGTGTCGGGCATCCGCGAATATCTGGGGCCAAAAAACATCCAAGTGCCTGTCAGCGTTCTGGCAAAGTGGAAAACGACCGTACAGATGCTCTCCATTGGTTTTCTGATCTTGAGTGATTATTCCCCTTACGCCTATGAAATCGGGATAATTCTACTCTGCACAGCCACGATATTGACTTTGATTACTGGCATGTCTTATCTATTAATCGGACTGAAGCACATGAAAGACGAACCGGAAAAAGACGAGCAATAAACCATGCAAAAATTCTACGAAATCATCCGCCCCGGCATTTTTAAAATTGATGCAGAACGCGCACACGGACTATCTATCAAAGCCTTAAAAGCAGGGTTAGTACGCAGTTGCGACACGGTTGAATCCAGCGCGTTAGAGCAACATGTCTTCGGATTAAAATTCGACAACCCCATCGGTATGGCGGCAGGATTTGATAAAAATGCCGAGGTCATCGTTCCGATTTTAAAAATGGGTTTTGGATTTACCGAAGCAGGCACAGTGACACCCAGACCACAAAGCGGTAACCCGCGCCCGCGTATTTTCCGCGACCCGAAAAGCGGTTCTGTGATTAACCGTATGGGCTTCCCTAATGCTGGTGTGCGCGTTTTCAAACCCAATCTGGACAAAGCGCGCAGCGACCCATTGCGCCCGGATGATGGCATTATCGGCGTAAATATCGGCATGAATAAGGGGCAAGCTAACCCGGTTGAAGATTACCGCGCCCTCATTCAAGAACTCGCGCAGCAAGCCGATTACCTGACGGTGAATATATCATCGCCTAACACGCCCGGGCTGCGTGATTTGCAAGATAAGGACGTCTTAAAAGAGCTTCTGGAAAAATTGATGAAAACACTGCGCCGTACATGCGGTGATTTTCCAACGCCCCTGCTTGTCAAACTCGCCCCTGATTTAACCGAACAACAACAAGAAGAGCTTGCCCAAACATTGTTGGACAGTCAGGCCAGCGGCGTCATTCTGACCAATACCACGCTTGATCGCCCCGCCTTCCTGCCCGAAAAATTTCGCGCACAGCCCGGCGGATTGAGCGGCGCCCCCTTGCGTGACAAATCGACCGAAGTTATTCGCAATTTCTATAGATTCACCAAAGGGAAATTACCGATTATCGGTGTGGGCGGCATCTCAAAGCCGGAACATGCCTATGAGAAAATCCGCGCAGGCGCAAGCCTTGTGCAGCTATATTCCGGCATGATCTATGAAGGGCCTGAAATTGCGAATAACATCAATAAGGGCTTACTTGACCTGCTTGATCGCGATGGGTTCCGCTCCATCACCGAAGCCATCGGCGTTGATGCATAAAAGCGTAACACCTCCCCAAACGGCACAATAATTGCAAGGCAATACCGCAAGTTTAAATAAAACAGGCGTGTTGCAATGGATAAGAAAAACCAAGAAACGGTCAGAGCGGCAAAATATGCTGCGTTTGGTGATGTCATACCGGCATTTCTTGCCCCCGATCATATTTTGGATCACTATCATGCGAATGACGAAGCGATAGAACAATCAGACAACGCCCAAGATATTGAATTTTTTACCGCAGACTCCGTTAGACCGCCCGGCGACATGGTTATTCGCGAACGGCTATATGATGCGGTTGAACACAATGATATTGATGTCTTTATGCAGCCCATCGTCACCCTGCCCCAAAGGCAAGTGACTTTTTACGAGCTTTATGGTCGCCTGCGCGTGCAATCAGGCATTTACCTGCCCGCGCAAGATTATATGCCGCTGGCCGCCAACGAGCCGATGATCAACCATCTTGATGCATTGCTCCTTTCGCGCTGCATTAAAATTTTGGGGCAGCAACGCAGAAACTTTAATCAAAATTATGCGTATTTTATCAATATAAAACCCTCCACCTTGCGCAACCGCGTCTTTATGAGCAACTTGCTCACCCTTTTGGGGCGTAATCGTTCCATCGCAGGCGCGCTTGTTTTTGAAATCAGCTATCGCGACTTTTTGATGCTCTCCCCGGGGGAGCAGAAAATCCTGAGCGGCCTAGCCGATCTTGGCTGTCGTTTTTCACTGGATCACGTGCCCGAAATTCCGCCTGATGTGAAATATCTACACACACGCGCCATTCATTTTGTGAAAATCGCGGCAAAAACCCTATTGAAAGAAAGCGGTTCAGAGCGCGGCTTTTCTGACATTTTTACGCGCAAACATAATCTTGATGTCAACGGCATCGAACTCATTATCGAGAAAATAGAAACCGAAGAAACCTTGCTGCAAATACTGGATTTCGACATGAAATACGGACAAGGATTCCTATTCGGAAAACCCGATTTCCAAGGGGTTTACACACGATAATCCACCGACAATAATCATTTCAAACCACTGTCCGCAGACACGCGCCTTGATCTTTATGCGTGACAGCGGATAAAACATCGCTAAAATGCACTAAAATTAAAAAAGGATAAAAAAATGGGTTCTCTTTTGCGTTTAAATATCAGTCTGGCGGCATTTGTCCTGATATTCAATCTGGCTTTTATGTCGTCTGTCGCGCACACCAAGGAAGCAAAAACACAAGCCAGCGCACAAGCCGCAGCCATAGAGCCTGCCGCAGGAAATACGCCCTCTTACGCCATTACATTACATGGCCAGCCAAAATACCCCGAAGGTTTCACCCATCTTGATTACGTGAACCCCGACGCGCCCAAAGGCGGCACATTAAAACAACATGTCGTCGGCACGTTTGATTCGCTAAACCCCTTTATCGTTAAGGGCGTTCCGGCCAGCGGCTTCAACTATCTGCGCAGTGGTCTGTACTATGAAAGCTTGATGCAAAACTCATTTGATGAACCTTTCTCGCTTTACGGCATTGTCGCAAAAGACATCACCGTTGCAGAAGATAAATCATGGGTGAAATTCAATTTACGCGAAGAAGCCAAATGGCAAGACGGTAAACCCATCACCGCCGAAGATGTGATTTGGACATTCAAAACCCTCACCGAAAAAGGGCAGCCTTTCTTCAAAGCCTATTGGCATGATGTTGAAACCATCGAAGCCGAGGGCGATAAAACCGTGATCTTCAAATTCTCCGTCAAGGGCAATGCCGAGCTCCCGCTGATTATTGCGGAAATGCCCATTTTGCCCAAACATTACTGGACACAAGAAGGCCATAACTTCAGTGAAACAACAATGGACATCCCCTTAGGCAGCGGCCCCTATAAGGTTGGCAAAGTCATCCCCGGACGCAGCATCGAATTTATTCGTGACCCGAATTGGTGGGGTAAGGATCTCGCCTTTTTCAAGGGTATGAATAATTTTGATAAAATCGTCTTTGATTATTACCGCGATGAAAATGTCGCGCATGAAGCGTTTTTGTCACATGACTATGATGTGAAGCTCGAAAATACTTCGAAAACCTGGCATGAAAACTATCAAGTGTCCAAGGACAAAGCCCCCCACATGGTCAAGGAAGAAATCAAGAACACCAGACCGGCGGGCATGCAGGCCTTTATCTATAATATTCGCCGTCCGCTTTTTCAGGACAAAAAAGTGCGCGAAGCCCTTGCCTATGGGTTTGATTTCGAATGGTCGAACAAGCAATTTGCCTATGGCGACTACACACGCACCAACAGCTATTTCGAAAACTCTGAACTGGCCTCAAGCGGTCTGCCAAGTGAAGAAGAACTGGCGATACTAGAACCGCTGCGCGGGAAAATATCCGATGCGGTCTTCACCCAAGAATATAAAGCCCCCGTCACAAACGGCACCGGCCAAAACCGTAAAAATCTGGCTATGGGCATCAAGCTACTTGAGGAAGCGGGCTACACCGCGCTTAACCAAGACGGTATCCGCTACAAAACATTGGAAGATGGCACAACACAAACGCTCAGCTTTGAAATATTGTATTTTTCATCCACCTATGAAAAATGGGTGCTGCCCTTTATCAAAAATCTGGAACGGATGGGCGTGCGCGCAAATTTCCGCGTCGTTGATACCTCGCAATTCCAACAACGGGTCAACACCTTTGACTATGACATGTTGATTGGCGGCTTTGGACAATCGGAATCACCGGGCAATGAACAGCGCGAATTCTGGGGATCACAAAGAGCCGCCATGCAAGGCTCGCGCAATTACATCGGCATTCAAGACCCTGTCATTGATCAACTGATTGAAAACATTATACAAGCCACCTCGCGCGCCGACCTTGTGACAAAAACACGCGCGATGGATCGTATCTTGTTGTCGGATTATTACGTGATACCGATGTGGCACTTCCCCAAATGGCGCATCGCGCATTGGGATAACATTAAGCGCCCCGAACATCTGTCAGGAACAAGTCCGATGATTACACAAACATGGTGGTCTGCCGATGCGCCTGTCATTCAAAAGGCGGAACAACCCGCCAAATAACACAATAATAAAGAAAAGGTCACCTGCGTTATGAAACTCGCCATTGCTATTCCCGCACGATACGGATCAACACGTTTTCCAGGTAAACCTCTGGCGGAGATCGCAGGCAAGACGATGCTGCAACGTGTGTTGGAGGTCGCCCATAAAGCCGCCGAGGCATATCAAGACATCACCGTCTTTGTCACGACCGAGGATAAACGCATCGCCGACCATGCGCAGGCACTCGGTGCGGCCTGTATCAACACACCAACGAGCTGTGCCACCGGATCGGATCGTGTGCTCTCTGCCATACGCCAACTCAGTGAATGGCCGGACTTCGTGGTTAATCTTCAGGGCGATGCGCCCTTTACCCCTCCGGAGGTCATTCAAAAAATGATCGCCGCCTATATCGACAATCCGCGTTTAGAGGTCATCACCCCTGTTCACCGTTTAAGCTGGCACGATCTTGATCGTTTGCGCGAGGCAAAACTCAAAACCCCCTATAGCGGCACAACCGTAACAGTGAATGCGCAAGGCCGCGCCCTTTGGTTTTCCAAACACATCATTCCCGCCATTCGTCAGGAAGATGAATTACGCAAAGAAAGCCCGTTCTCCCCCGTTCATCAACATATGGGGCTTTATGGTTTCCGTAGCGACATTCTTGAAAAATTTTGCATGCTCGACCAAGGCGTCTATGAAAAACTGGAAGGGTTGGAGCAACTACGCATGCTGGAAAACGGCATCAAAATACAAGGCGTGCCTGTTGATTTCAAGGAAGGCACGATACAATCAGGCATAGACAGCCCCGAAGATATCCTGCGCGCCGAAAACCACATCTTAAACCGTGGTGAGCCGATCAAATGACCACACTCATCATTGCGCGTCACGGCAATACATTCGGCCCCGAAGATACCCCAACGCGCGTTGGCGCACGCACCGACATTCCACTGGTGGATAAAGGCATCAAACAAGCGCAAGCCATCGGGCGTTATTTAAAAGATCACAACTTACTGCCCGATGCGGTCTATAGCGCGACTTTAAAACGCACCCAACAAACGGCAGAGCACGCCTTAAAAGCTGCGGCACTGTCCCTGCCCGTTTATACGATGGATATCTTCAATGAAATTGATTACGGGATAGATGAGAACCAGACCGAAGAAACTGTGATCAAACGCATTGGCAAAGACGCCATCACGCAGTGGGATAAAAACGCGATTGTGCCTGACGGGTGGCGCGCTGATCCTGATGATATCATTCAAGGCTGGCGCGGATTTGCCCGTCAGATCAGCAAAACGCAAAGCCCTGAGACCAACCAAGCCACAGATTTGGATGAAACCATTTTGGTTGTCACATCGAACGGTATTGCCCGATTCGCCCCCCACATCACGGATGATTTTGATTCTTTCGCAAAAAAGCACACAATAAAGCTCTCTACGGGCGCGCTTGGCATTTTGACCTTTTCACAAGGGAAATGGCGGGTTGCAGACTGGAACATAGTTCCGCTTTTGGTATGAATTTGAAACAAAATTCACAAAAGCCTTAAAAACCCTTGCTTTCAACACCCCAAAAGCGGTACTATTTCTATAAGGCAAAAAGCCAAACGATAAAAAATATAATAATAATTATAAAAATTTGGGGTTAAATAGGCATGTTACCAGAAGAGATATACGCCGGCAGTGGGTCTTCATCATCCAATTTCAAATATGCACATCCGTTAAGTCATGTGCCCGTCGATGACGGTTCTATGCGTGCGCGCCTTGCCTATGATCTGATGGCCTTCATGGAGCGCAGCGATTGCAACTACTTCCTAAGCCCCGACAGCATGTCCGGCTATGATCCACAAAGCAGCGATGACGAAGTTGATATCATGATTATTGACGGCTTTTACAAAGAAGCCGAATTGCTGGTTGATCAGCGCCTTGAAAAAGATTCCGATGATGAAAAGGCTCTGTTTCAAAAAGCCTTTATCCGTCACCTCAAAGAAGAATACGAAAAATTACTTGATCGCGAAGACAGAATTTTGGCGGGTGATCCGAAAAACGTGAGTGCCTTAATTAACAAGGGATTTGCACTGGCCAACCTGAACCGCGAAGAAGAAGCCTTGAAGGTTGCCGACAAAGCCCTGTTGCTTGATCCTGATAATCTAACCGTTTTGGGTAATAAAGCCTATGTTGCCAAGCTCCTTGGTAAAGATGAATTACGCGATGTTACATTGATGAAGGCCTATAACGTTTCAGCGAAACAACGCCTCGCCAAATTGGAAGAGCAAGAATCCATTCTCCTACGTGATTTTGAATCCGTCTTTATCGAGTTGGAAGCACCATCAGCATTTGACGAATTTAATCAGCGCAGCGGTCACACAGCGTCGACAGCGGTTCACTGATAACCAATAAAACGAACTCACCATGAAAAACGGCGTAAAACTTTTTTGCGTCGTTTTTTGCACGTAGACTTATCACATCAGCCTACCTATTATGTGGCGTATGATTTCTTATATTCTCAAACGCGTGCTTCTGATGATTCCGACCCTGTTCGGAATATTACTGATCAGCTTTGTCATCATCCAGTTTGTCCCCGGCGGCCCTGTTGAGAAAATGATCGCCGACCTTCAAGGCCACGGCACATCGGCCACGGCGCGCTTTACCGGCGGCGGCAGTGATCTCGGCTCCAGCGCTGCATCATCCGCCGGAAACACCAGCACCTATAAAGGCGCGCAAGGCTTAGACCCCGAATTTATCAAAGAATTAGAGGCCATGTACGGCTTCGACAAGCCGCCGCATGTGCGCTTCATGATTATGATACAAAATTACCTCACCCTTAATCTGGGCGATAGCTACTACCGCGATGTCAGTGTTTTAAGCCTGATCAAGGAAAAGATGCCTGTGTCCATTTCCTTAGGACTATGGTCAACGCTGATTATCTATCTGATTTCCATCCCGCTTGGCATCAAAAAGGCGGTGAAGGACGGCTCACGCTTTGATATCTGGACAAGCGCCGCGGTGTTTATCGGCTATGCGATCCCCTCTTTCATGTTCGCTATTTTATTGATCGTCCTGTTTGCGGGCGGACGGTATTGGGATTTCTTTCCGCTGCGGGGGCTGACCTCCGACGGGTGGGAAGACATGACCCGATTGCAACAAATCGGTGATTATGCATGGCACATGATTTTACCCACCGCCGCCATGGTGATTAGCGGCTTTGCCTCGCTGACGATGCTGACCAAAAACTCTTTCCTTGATGAGATCGGCAAGCATTACGTCCTGACCGCCCGCGCCAAGGGGTTATCGGAAAACAAAGTGCTCTACGGGCATGTCTTTCGTAATGCCATGATCATTATCATTGCGGGCTTCCCCGCCCTGTTTGTGTCTATCTTTTTCACCGGCTCATTGCTGATCGAGGTTATCTTCTCGCTCGATGGCCTCGGGCTTTTAGGCTACGAAAGCATTATCAACCGTGATTATCCGGTGGTTCTGGGCACATTATATATCTTTGCCCTGATGAGCGTGGTGATGCACCTTATCCGTGATCTTGTCTATGTCTGGGTTGATCCGCGTATTGATTTTGAAACGCGCGATATCTAGGCCACCACCCCCTTCGATCACCCTGCCCGTAACGCACCATGAATGCGCGCGGATTATATTACTTGACGTTTTTCTAATAAAGGCATATATGCTGCGCGCAACGAACGGTTTTACTAGAGTTATAAGCAATGTCTTCATCTTCTGCATTTAAACGCCTCTTGGTGGTCTGGCCCCTTTTGCTGGGCATCGGCATCCTGACAACCAGTAATGGTCTGCAAGGGACGCTGCTCAGTTTACGGGCACATGCAGAAGGCTTCCCCGTTGAAATCACCGGTATCATCATGGCGATGTATTACGCCGGATTTTTGATCGGTTGCCGTTATATTCCAAGCCTCATCGCATCGGTTGGCCATGTGCGCGTTTTTGCCGCGCTGGCCTCTATGGCATCGACAACAGTTCTTATTCACGGCCTGTTCGTTAACCCGTTTTTGTGGATTCCTGTGCGCTTGCTCACCGGATTTTGTTTCTCCGGCCTGTTTATCATCGCCGAAAGCTGGCTGAACAAGATTGCCAATAAATCCCAGCGCGGCACGATTTTCAGTGCCTATGTGTCCATCGTCTATGGCGGGTTATTTGCAGGACAATTCCTGATTAACCTTGCCCCGCTCGACAGTATGAATTTATTCGTTCTGGTGTCCATTATGATTTCCTTTGCGCTCGCACCGATCACGCTGACCAACAAAAGAACACCAAGCTATAGCAAGCCTGAAACCATCGCCTTTCGCGATATGATGAAAATCTCCCCTCTGTCCATGACAGGCGTGTTTGTCGCGGGACTGTGCAACGGCACGATGCTCAGTCTTGGGCCGATATACGCAGATATGGCGGATGTACCACGTTCTGAAATTGCGATCTTTATGGGGATTTATATTCTGGGTAACACGCTGTTTCCTTCTATTTTAGGCCCTCTATCAGATAAAATAGACCGCCGCATGGTGATTAAATTTGCCGCACTGGCGGGCATTACATGCGCGGCGCTCATCACGGTTTATACCTATTACTACATCCTGATTTTCATTCTGGGCGGTATGTTGACATCCCTATACAGCGTGTCCATCACACATATGAACGACCAGATTAAAAAAGCGCAAATCGTATCGGCGAGCCGTTCTTTGATTCTGTTTAATTCCATGGGCTCTATGATCGGCCCGATTGTCGCTGGTATTTTGCTCTCTTATTTAGGGCAGCAAAGCTTCTTCGGCATGATGTGCTTATATCTTACCGCGCTGCTCTGCGTTGCGTTCTATCGCACAATCGTCGGTAATAAGATCATACAAAAGCGCAGCTTCATTCACTTGCCTGCGGTATCCGCGCCCTCTGTGTTCAGGCTGAAAGACAAACATACCAACCCCACACGCAAAAAATAAAATGACGGGGTTTCAACTGCGCGCGTGAGTTCCTATAGTGAGCACGCACGCAACAAGAAACACACAACCCATAGTTAAAGTAAGCCACCCACGTGAATAAAAGCACCTCCATCACAAGCAGCCTTATGAGCGTCTGGCCACTACTTTTTGGTATTTGCATGCTCACCACCAGCAACGGCCTGCAAGGGACGTTATTGGGACTGCGCGCCGAGTTTGAAGGCTTCCCTGTCACCATGATCGGGGTCATCATGTCCACCTATTACGCGGGCTATCTTGTTGCCTGTCATTATGTGCCACGTCTGGTGTCATCGGTTGGACATATTCGCGTCTTTGCCGCCCTTGCGTCCATCGCCTCGACCAGCGTGCTGCTTCACGGGATTTTCATTAACCCGATTGCGTGGATTCCAATACGCTTGCTCAGTGGTTTTTGTTTTTGCGGATTGTTCATCATCACAGAAAGCTGGCTGAACCAGACCACCAAGAAAAAACATCGCGGCACTGTGTTCAGTGCCTATATCGCGATTGTGAATATCGGCCTGTTTGCGGGGCAATTTATGATCAACCTCGCCCCTTTGGACAGTACCTATTTGTTCATTTTGGTATCGGTTCTGATTTCGATTGCGCTCGCGCCGATCACGCTCACCAATAAACCCGCACCAAAATACAAAAAAACCGAAGGGATTGCCTTCAAAGCCATGCTTTTGCAATTCCCGCTGCCTATGGCTGGCGTTTTTGTATCCGGCCTGTGTTCCAGCACCATTCTCGGCCTTGGCCCTGTTTATGCCAGCATGGTCGGGCTGGATAAACCCAACATCGCCACCTTGATGGGGATCTATATTCTGGGCACTGCGTTCGTCCCCCTTCTGCTGGGGACTTTCACCGATAAGATGGATCGCCGCCTTGTCATCGAAGCCGCCTGCATTGTTGGCATTGGCTGTTGTTTATGGATGTTTTTTTACGGCTATTTTTACGTATTGATGTTTATCTTAGGCGGTATTATCACCTCTCTTTACAGCGTATCCATCACCTTTTTAAACGACCAGATCAAACGCTCGCAAATCATTGCCGCCAGCCGCTCCTTGATTTTGTTTAACGCCATCGGCGCGACAATCGGCCCCTTAATTGGTGGTGGCTTGCTCTATTATATCGGCCCGAGCAGCTTGTTCAGCCTCTGTTTGGCGGCCTTGATCGGTATGCTTATCCTTGCGCGCTATCGCAGTATCGTCGGCAAAACCATCAAGCCAAAGAACGACTATGTGACGGTTCCGGCATATTCCGCGCCATCAGTCATGCGCCTGCAACCGGAAATGCCCGCCATCGGCGAAGCGCCGCCCGATGAAAACAAAGAGGATAAAACGCCATAACCGCTTTTTAAATCAGCGCTTTTTGCCTATAGTCATATTTATGAACTTAACACCTTTGACACAACGGCGATTATCACAGTTCCGCGCAAATAAGCGCGGCTATTGGAGCTTTTGGATATTCCTTGCCCTTTTAATCATCGCCATGAGCGCGCCGCTTGTCGCCAATGACAAACCAATCCTGCTCAGTTATCAGGGGGCTTTATACTATCCCGTCTTTGTGAATTACCCCGAAACCACCTTTGGCGGCGATTTCCAGACCGAAGCCGAATACAGGGATGATTTCGTGCAGGAATTGATTGTCGGCGAAGATGGCAAACAAGGCTGGATGATTTGGCCGCCTATCCCCTTTTCCTATGACACCATCAATTACGCCCTCTCCAGACCCGCCCCAACACCGCCCGATTCCGCCAACTGGCTGGGGACGGATGATCAGGGGCGCGATGTTGCTGCGCGGGTGATTTATGGTTTTCGTATATCGGTATTGTTTGGCCTGATCTTAACCTTGGTCAGTTCAGTGATCGGCGTGACCGCCGGCGCGTTTCAGGGCTATTACGGCGGACGCCTTGATCTGATTTTACAGCGCACAATGGAAATCTGGTCAAGCCTGCCCAGCCTTTATATTCTGATTATCTTCTCCTCCATCTTCACCCCCGGCTTCTGGAGCTTACTGCTCATCCTTTTGTTATTTTCATGGATGAAACTGGTTGATGTGGTGCGCGCGGAATTCCTGCGGGCGCGCAATTTCGATTATGTCCGCGCCGCCGGAGCGCTTGGTATCTCCAACCCCGTCATTATGTGGCGACATGTTCTGCCCAATGCTATGGTGGCCACGATCACCTTTTTGCCTTTTATCCTGACGGCCTCTATAACATCATTAACCGCGCTGGATTTCCTCGGCCTTGGTATGCCACCGGGCAGCCCGTCTTTGGGCGAGCTTCTGGCGCAAGGGAAGAATAATTTACAAGCCCCGTGGCTTGGGATTGCTGCATTTGTATCACTGGCGGTTATGCTCACCCTGCTGACATTTATCGGTGAAGCTGTCCGTGATGCCTTTGATCCCCGCAAAACAACGTTGTAAGAGATAAAACCATGAAGATCAGAAATTCCATTCAAGCAACAACAGATGAATTCGCCGCCTATCGCCGTGATTTACATCAAAATCCGCAAACAGCATTCGAAGAAGAATATGCCAGCGCGTTTATTGCACAAAAACTCACAGAATGGGGTGTTCCTTTTGTAAAGGGCGTCGGGCATACGGGCATCGTCGCAACGATCAAGGGGCAAACAACACAAAGCGGCAAAGCCATCGGCATCCGCGCAGATATTGATGCGCTGGATATTTTCGAAGAACCCAACAAAGACTGGATGTCACTCATCGAAGGGAAAATGCATGGTTGCGGGCATGACGGGCACACAACAATCCTACTCAATACTGCGAAATATTTAAATGAAAACAATAACTTTGACGGCACACTTCATCTAATCTTTCAACCTGCCGAAGAAAATGGCGAGGGCGCAAATGCCATGCTTGCCGATGGTTTTTTAGATCGTTTCCCCTGTGATGCGCTCTATGCCATGCATAACTGGCCATATGCGCCGCTTGGTTATTTTGAAATCAATGAAGGCGCGAGTATGGCCAGCGTTGATTTCTTTGAAATCACAGTTGAGGGCAAAGGCGGCCATGCCTCTAAACCCCATACATTCGTCGATCCGATCATGGTCTCCGCCGCGATTATCAGCGGACTGCAAACCATCGTCAGCCGTGAAACCGACCCGTTTGAACCGATTGTTTTAAGCGTGACCAATATCCATGGCGGCACAGGCGCATTTAACGTCAACCCCGCGAAAGTCATCTTCAGCGGTACGGTACGCACCTATTGCCAGAGCTTACGCAAGCAAACTGAAAAACGGATCAAGGAAATGTCCTCCGAAATCGCCAGCAGCTACCGTGCGCGGGCAAACTGCACCTATGAAAACAGAACAGAGCCAACCATAAACGACCCCGTTCATGCCAAAATATGTACGAAAGTCGCGCAAGATTTGGTTGGTGATTTAATGGTTATTACAGATGCCAAACCTTCCATGGGCGGCGAAGATTTTGGCGCGTTTCTTTATCACGTTCCCGGGGCTTACGTTAAAATCGGTCAGGGCGTTATTAATGACCCTGAACATCGATGCAGTAAGGGATTACACAATGCAGGATATGACTTTAATGATGATTTGATCCCGATTGCCACAGAATATTGGGCGCGCCTTGTCGAGCACACAATGCCGCTAAAATAATCAAACTTTATATATCGGAGCATCCGCATCAGGCGTTGAGGCTTGCCCCCCGTCCAGTAAGCCGATGCTCTGCCCTGATGCATGTTTTTGCGCAGCCTCACGAACCATTTCCCCGATTTGTGCTCTGGTGTCCCGATCTATACTGCCCGGTGCATTGATTTGCACAGCATTACGCGGATTTGTTGAATACACTGTCTCACTATACGATGCCGCATTTTTAGGGATTTTCATGTCGTTCAGAAAATCCCGCGAATAATGCGATGCGTTAAAAAACACCGTTTCACTGTAGATACCATTAAAAGGGTCGCGCGCCTCGCTGCGGGTTAAATGCCCCTGTGCATTTTGCACCTCTTCATTCGTATAGCCGGAAAAATTAGAGATGTGGTTTACGCCGCCGACATGCACCACCAACCTTATGTCATCATCACACGCCAGCGCAGCAACAGAGTCGCGCTGCATTTGCTCCCTTTGTTCGGGGTCCGTCTTTCGGTAATCAATACCGGGATCAGACGGGTTAATCGCTATATTATTATTCACCGCATAGACGATGGTATGCATAAACGGCAGGTGTTGCCTGTTTTGCGGCACTGTTCCGTTATGATCTTTGATTTCCGAGACCAAACGCGCCAAAGTATCAGATGGTAATTCCATGGAAAAAGCCATGTGATCGCGCCCGACCAAACGCGCTGCGGCTTCTAATGTTGCAATTTCGGTAAAGGCCGCCGCCGACGCAGGGTTTTGCATATTATCCGGTGTGTGCTTGTTGGCTTCGCGCTCTTGCTTGATATCCAGATGATGTTCACCCACCATAATCAGCACAGGCAAATCAGATTGCGCCGAACGCAAGACCGCCGCGCGCATGCTATCAGAAACCGTTTCATAGGTTTGCTCTGCGAATTCTTTATATTTTTCAGGATCTACCGCTAGCATATCCACCCTTATATTCTTTTTTTATTTCTTAGGTGAAGTATATCCGCGTTTTTCACGTTATGTCAAAAACAAAAATGCTTGACACCAAGGCAAAGAATATGGTTTTCATTGCACTATGAATTATGCAACGACACAGAACCGACGACGACTTAACCGCTAGGAAATCATCCCTTAGCGAGACGTTTTGTGCTGCCAATCCTCCGACATCATTACCGTTTTTGCCATTAGGCCAGTGATTCCCTTAAAAACCAATTGCTTACGCGCCGTGTTTACGGCATTTTATTATTAAACAAAAAACGAAAAAGATAAGATGACTGAAATTTCAATTGATAAGATTAGCTCCGTTACAAAAAATCTGGAGCTTCCCCATGTTGTAACCATTATGGACGATCCTGAAGAGGCTCTTCCTTGTGAAATGGGAACGGTTCTTGCCGCCGAAGTGCTGGAAGACAAATCCATTTATAACGAGCTTGAACTGCCGTCAGGTCGGATGTCGAAACTGAAAAAAGGTGACATCATCGCTGTGGCTTTGGGACAGCGGCGCGCGCTCAAAGGCTTCGTTGGTAATTTGCCCGAAACGCTGTTCCCCGGTGATATTATCCACTTGCTCAATCTGGGCGGCGTGGCTGGTGTGTGTACCAGTGCCAACACGAAAGAAGTTGGTAATCCCTTACGGATCAGAATTCTGGGCGGCGTCGTCAAAGATGGCAAGCAGCTTAACATCAATCAAAAAACGCTTTATTCGCCCAAGAAAACAATGAGCAGCACCATTCCGCTGATTATTGTTACAGGCACAAGCATGGATAGCGGTAAAACCACCGTTGCGATAGAGATCACAAAAACCCTGACGCGGATGGGCATGAAACTGGCCGGCGCGAAGCTCACGGGGGTTGGTGCTTTACGTGACCTTTATAAAATGCAGGATTACGGCGTTTATAATGCGGTTTCTTTTGTCGATGCAGGCATCACCTCAACGGCGAATATCGACCACGCATTGATCGAAGACATGACAAAAGGCGCGCTGGACTACCTGAGTGCCGATAACCCTGATGCCATTATCGTTGAGTTTGGTGATGGTTTGATGGGGCGTTACGGCGTTGAGGCGGTTCTCAAAACCCCTGAAATACGCAAAAATGTCAGGCTTCATATCGGCTGTGCCGGTGATCCGGTCGGCGCGATTGGCTTGGCACGCGGATGCGCGGCAATTGGTGTTCCGATTGACGTGATTAGCGGACCCGTGACCGATAACGAAGTCGGTAAGGAAATTATCCGCAATGAGCTGGACGTTATTGTTTATAACGCCTTTAACCCAACGACAGAATGGATGGATTTGGTGATATCAAGATGGCTACAAGCGTATCAATTATCGGCATAACCGGCTACACCGGATTAGAGCTGCTCAGACTTTTAAACGCGCATCCTGACGTAAAGATTGCGCATATAACTTCGCGCCGACATGACGGGGTGAGTATCGGTTCGGTATATCCGCATCTGGCGCACATGAATCACCTGATCACCAACCCTGATCTGGATCAAATCGCCAAGGATAGTGATGTGGTGTTTTTATGCCTGCCGCACAAAACCGCGCAAGATACGGTTGCGGCGCTGTTCGGCAAAGTAAAAGTCATTGATCTATCGGCTGATTTCAGACTGGATGACGTGGCGACCTATGAAAAATACTATGCCACGCCGCATAACCACCCCGCATTACTGACTGAGGCCGTTTATGGCGCGCCGGAAATTGTCGGCGCAGAGACGATAGCGAACGCCGCCTTGGTGGCAAATCCGGGGTGCTTTGCCCTGCTCTCTCAACTGATGCTCTTTCCCTTTGCTGGGTCGATTGAACAGGCCAATATTATGGCGGTTACAGGCTCTAGCGGGTCAGGTAAATCCGCCAGTGACGGCACACACCACCCTGTGCGTAATCACAATATGAAGAGCTATAACATCAACAAACACAGGCATATCCCTGAAATTTGCAAATCCGCGCAAATCACGGAAACGCAACTGAACTTCGTCCCGACATCGGGGCCGTTCACGCGGGGGATTTTCGCGACGGCCTTCATCACCACCAAAGACGGCAGCGATATAAAATGCGCAGATGACATCTATGCCGATCATCCGTTTATCCGTTTTCAAGACGACGTCTCCCTCGCCAATATTGTCGGCTCTAACTTTTGTGATTTGAATTACAAAAAAGTGTCGCAAAACAGCTATATCGTCCAAGGCGCGCTGGATAACCTTGTCAAAGGGGCCGGCGGATGCGCAGTGCAGAATATGAATTTAATGTGCGGTTATGACGAAACCGCGGGGCTGCTACAACTCAGCCCACTTTACCCGTAAGGATCAAATCATGAGTGATACAAACAACACATTACCCGCTTTTTTCATCAACGCTTTTTACGAAAGTAAATTCCGCGATAATTTGTTCATCATCAAGGCCAGCGGCAGCGTGATCGAAGACGATGACGCCCGCAATAACCTGATTGCCAATATTCGTGAATTGAACTTGGTCGGCATCAAGGTGATCTTGATTTATGGCGGCGGACACGCGATTGACGCGGCGCTCGAACAACGCGGGATCGAGATCCAGAAAAATGACGGGCGGCGCATCACAGACGCGGCCACCATGCAGGTCATCCGCGAAGTTATCGGCGGTGATCTCTCGCTCAGTGTTTATGAGGCCATGCAACGCCACTACATCGAAGGCTTATGCTTTAACGCCGTGCCATCGGATTGGATGCATGTGGATTTACGCTCCAAAGACCCTGTTGATTATGGTTTTGTCGGCGATATTAAGGATGTTTACACCCGCCCGATTATGCGCAAACTCAAAATCACCGATTTCATCGCCTGCCCCTGCCTGTCGATCAGTGCAGACGGGCATCTGTGCAACATCAACGCCGACACGGTCGCAACGCAGCTCGCCGCAGGATTAAAGGCCGACAAGCTGATCTTCATGAGCGATGTTGACGGTGTAAATATTGACGGAAAAACCGCCCTGATGGTCACCGCAGAAGACATTCCCGGCCTGATAAAAGACGGCATTGTCACAGATGGCATGAAGGTCAAAATGGAAAACTGCCTCGAAGCTCTAAATTCAGGCGTGAAGCGCATCCATTTGATAAACGGATTACGGGAAAATGCGTTATATAAGGAAATATTCGAATCCATGGGCCCGGGCACAATGATCTTGCAAGAAAGCGAATGCGCGAATTACATGAACGAAGTCGATGTCCAGAAAGCCATCGGAAGGAAGTGATGTGAATTGGCGCTTGCTGGACATTAGAGTTGGAAGAGCGAACCGAAGGCAAACAGTTTTGGCTTTCTTCTGCCTTATTATAATCGGCCTTGTCCTCAATTTATTTAAAGATTCAATAGATATCGGCTTTATCATTGCAGGGAATATCATTTTAATATATTGCGCCCTACTCATGACAATCAGGCGCACCCGAGATAAAGGACAGAGTGGGACAAGCCTCGGACTCGCTATACTGTTTATCAAACGTGATGCGTTATTTTCACTAAAAGATATCGTTACGAGCCCGTTTGTAACGGCTATAAATATGTTGGGGCTTCTTATACGTCCCACAGACACATTCTATAAAGGCAACAGAGACGAAAATAAATACGGAAGCGAGCCACAAGGCATAGATTTCAATACAATGGTTTCCGGGCCACTCGAAGAGCTTGATGAAGATTTTCACTACGACGCCTTTGATGAAGAGGACTTAAGAAATAACAATAGAAATAAAGGAAAAGACGAATGACAGCAGCACAAGACATCATCAAACAAACCGAAGGTCTTTTGGTTTCGACCTATAATTCGCAGCCTGTCGTCATGGATCGCGGAGAGGGTTGCTATGCCTTTGACACAGACGGCAAGAAATATCTGGATTTTGCCGCGGGCATCGCGGTGGCCTCACTGGGGCATGCCCATCCGAAATTGATGGAAACCATCACCACGCAAGCCGCGCGTTTGATGACGTGCCAAGCCTCTTACGCCACGCAGGAAAAACTTAAAGCGGCGAAATTACTAATTGAATCGAGCTGTTTCGATCAAATTTATTTCTCGAACAGCGGAACGGAGAGCGTCGAAGCCTCCCTCAAATGTGCGCGCAAATGGGCGTATGATGAAAAAGGCGAAAACTGCAACGAGATCATCGCCTTTCACAAATCATTCCACGGACGCACATACGGATCGGCAAGCGTTACCGAAAAACGCATGGTACAGCCCTTCTTCGGCCCCTACTTGCCCAATGTGCATTTTGCCGACTTTAACGATATCGACAGCGTAAAGGCATTGGTTTCCGATAAAACCGCCGCCATTATTATTGAGCCTGTGCAAGGCGAAGGCGGTTTAGTGCCCGCGGATAAAACCTTCCTGCAAGCACTACGCGCGCTATGTGATGCGGAAAATATCTGTCTGATCTTTGATGAGGTTCAAGCGGGTTTCGGGCGTTTGGGTACGCTGCACGCTTATCAATCCTTCGGCGTAGAGCCGGACATTGCCGCATGGGCAAAGGGCATGGGCTCAGGCTTTCCCGTCGGCGCGATGGCAGCAAAGAAAAAGTTCGGCAAGGCCATCGTCGTCGGGACACACGGCACGACATACGGCGGCAATCCACTGGCCTGCGCGGTTGCGGCTTGCGTCATGGAAGAAATGACCTCAAGCGGCTTTATGGAGAACGTCAATAAAGTCTCCGGCGTTTTGTTTGACGGGCTGGCCAAAATCCAGCGTGAATCCAACAAAATCACCGAAATTCGCGGTAAAGGTCTGATGATTGGCGTTGATACGGTTTTTGAAATCAAAGACGTGCTCAAGACGCTCCAAAGCAACGGCCTGATGGCCACACAAGCAGGCAAAGCCACATTGCGCCTGACACCGCCGCTTATTTTAAACGAAAACCAAGCCGAAGAAGCCTTGGTCATTATCGAAAAAACATTGAAAGAAATGGATTAAAACAATGACAAAACCTGTAAGACACTTTCTGGACTTACCGGATATTCCCTCCGAAGAGCTTAAGGGCATCATCAAACATGCCCACGCGCTCAAGGCGGAAAAATTCTCTCCCCCTCAAATTATGGACGGGCTGTCGCTTGCCATGGTGTTTGACAAACTCTCAACGCGCACACGGGTTTCCTTTGATGTCGCAATGAAGCAGCTTGGCGGTCATACCATCGTGATGAGCAAAGGCGAAATGCAATTTGGCGGCGCGGAAAGCATCGAAAGCACCGCCAAAGTGCTCTCGCGCTATGTCGATGCCATCATGGTACGGATGAGTAGCCACGATAAATTGTTGGAACTGGCCAAATATGCCGAAATTCCGATTATCAACGGCATGACCAATGAAACGCATCCTTGCCAGATTATGGCCGACATCATGACGATTGAGGAAAACATCCAAACAATAGAGGGCAAAAAAGTCGCGTGGTTTGGCGATTATAACAATGTTTGCCAATCCTATATCAATGCATCGAATATCTGGAATTTCGATTTCATCATGGCCTTGCCGGAATCCTTAAACGCCAACGTCCCCGAAGGCACAAACTTCACCAATAACGCTAAAGAAGCGGCAAAAGGCGCGGATGTGCTCGTCACCGATACATGGGTATCATTGGGACAAGAAGGCAAGGATATCGAGAAATTCTGGCCGTATCAGGTCAATGCGGAGCTTATGGCTCTGGGGAATGAAGGCGCGATCTTCATGCACTGCCTGCCGATCCATGAGTGGGAGGAAGTCAGCGAAGAGGTTGCCAGATCCCCCGCCAGCGTAATTTTCGATGAGGCCGAAAACCGTCTGCACGTACAAAAGGCCATTTTGGCGTGGTGCTTGAAAGACGCAGGTGTAAAGCTTCAAAAACCATTAGGGTTTTAAATGCGTGCATGAAGACATACAAAACCGCAATAAACGCGTTGAATCCGACAAAGCATGGGAAACATCCCTGACGCGGCGGAGCATTATTACGCTTGTGACTTATCTGGTTGTCGGTTTTTACCTGAACTTACTAAAAGTTGATTATGCGTGGCTGCATGCTCTTGTGCCGCCCGCTGCCTATGTGCTATCAACACTCTCGCTAGGCTTTGTTAAAAAAATCTGGCTTAAAAAGATATATGCGAAAAAGGACAACACGACATGAGCAAGGGTAAAATCGTTCTCGCCTATTCCGGCGGATTAGACACATCGGTTATTTTGAAATGGTTTATCGAAGAAGGTTATGAGGTCATTGCCTATATCGCCGATGTCGGACAAGAAGAAGATTTCGAAGCCGCAAAGGAAAAAGCTTTAAAAGTCGGTGCTGCCAAGGTTTATGTTGAAGACTTAAAAGAAGAATTCGTGCGCGATTACATTTTCGCCGCCGTTAAGTCACAAGCGATTTACGAGGGGCGTTATTTGCTCGGTACATCTGTCGCACGTCCGATCATCGCCAAACGTCAAATTGAGATTGCCGAAATAGAAGGCGCGCAATATGTATCACATGGCGCAACAGGCAAAGGGAACGATCAGGTTCGTTTCGAACTGTCCTATTACGCATTGAAGCCCGACATTAAAGTGCTCGCCCCTTGGAAAATGGAAGAGTTCCTAACACGTTTCGAAGGCCGCGCAGACATGCTGAACTATGCCGACCAATATGGCATTCCGGTTACCGCCACACGCAAGAAGCCCTATTCCGAAGATGATAATATGCTGCACATTTCCCACGAAGCAGGCATTTTGGAAGACCCGAACGCCCCGGCAGAGGAAGATGTTTATTCCCGCACCAACGGCACAGCAACCTCCCCCGATAAGGCCGACACGCTGACCATTGATTTCGAACAAGGGATACCTGTGAAGGTCACAAACCAAACCGATGGTAAGGAAGTGACAGGCGCGGTTGCACTGTTCGAATATTTGAACGAGCTTGGCACATTGCACGGCATTGGCCGCCTCGACATGGTTGAAAACCGTTTCGTCGGCATCAAATCACGCGGCGTTTATGAAACACCGGGCGGTGAAATTCTGTATAAGGCTCACCGCGACCTCGAAGGCTTAACGCTGGATCGTGAAGTGATGAAATTACGCGATCAAATGTCTTTGAAAGTGGCAGAGCTGATTTATAACGGCTTCTGGTTCTCTCCCGAATTTGATCTTCTGATGACCTTCATGGATAAGGCGCAGGAAACCAACACAGGTTCCGTTCAGATTAAATTGATCAAAGGCGTCGCCTACCCCATCGCACGTAAAAGCCCGATTGCCCTTTATGATCCCGAGCAATCCTCCATGGATGTGGAAGGTGGTTACGATCAGAAGGATGCCGATGGCTTTATCAAGATCAATGCGGTGCGTTTGAAAAACAACACCAACATACATGGCAAGCCGATCAGCAAAAAATCAAGCAAGGCGGCTTAGTGATGAAAAAAAGCACAGCCACAGTCACGGGAAGCGGTGACACCAAGCATCTTGTTCTTGAGTTTGATATTGATAGTGACGGATGGTTTTTATATGCCCATACATCATTGGACACCGCCCCCACGCTGGAGCTTTGGCACATGACCAAAGAAGACGCCCAAGCGCAAGCGCAGGAAGATTACGGCGTTGGCATTCATGACTGGAGCGAAGACGGCGACGATAATACAGAGCCGACACGCGATTCCAATGGCACAGAGCTTAAAGATGGTGATACTGTCACCTTGATTAAAGACCTTGAGGTTAAAGGCGCAGGTGTGACGCTCAAACGCGGTACGACGGTTAAAAATATCAGCCTGACCAACAACCCCGAGCAAATTGATTGCCGCACAAAGGAAGTTAAGGGGCTGGTTCTGCTCAGTTGCTTTGTGAAAAAACTCTCTGAGTAAAACCAAACAACCACCAACAAAAGGCGTCTATCATGATTAACCAGTACGCAACCGCACAATGGTCAGGCACGATCAAAGAAGGCCAAGGCCAGATGAGCACACAAAGCGGCGTTCTAAAAGACACGCCCTATGGCTTCAACACACGTTTTGAAGGTGAAGCAGGTTCTAACCCTGAGGAGCTTATCGCCGCCGCGCACGCCGGATGTTTTTCCATGGCGCTGTCTAAAATCCTTGGTGAAGCCGACATGACCGCTGATTCCATCGACACCAAAGCCACCGTAACATTGGACAAAGTCGATGGCGGTTTTGCCGTCACCAAAAGTCATCTGGATGTAACCATCAAAGTATCGGGCGGCGATGAAGCTGCAATGAAAGATTGCGCACAAAAGGCAAAAGCCGGTTGCCCGATTTCAAAGCTTTTGAATGCTGAAATTTCGATGGATGTCACTGTCGAAACGTAAAATAACGGTCTGATTATTCCATTAATAAATCAGGGGAGCGCCCGAAGAAATCTTCCTTATGGATGGGCAACCCCTGTGACCTTAATTCCGCACATTGCCAAAAGGCTTGCTCGGCCTTAACGATCACTTCCGCATTATAGGTTGCGCGCTCTTTCATATCATCACGCAGATCAAGCGGTGAAACGAAATTATCCAAATGCGCATCTTCCCATAGCGAAGACATCGAACCTTGCTTCATGAACACACCTTGAAAGTGCGTTAAGCTATTTTCGGTGTTACTGCGATTTTTCCATGTATCAATAATTGCCAAATCCGCTTCGTGATCCTCTGCCATCGGCATCGTGACATAAACATGATCTGAAATCTCAGCGGCGAGCGCGAAATCATCAAAATCCACAATCTGCACCCCAGACCTGATATTCCCTCTATCCTCATGCCCCTTTAAGGCCTCATGCATGGCCTCAAGCACATCAGGGTCAGGGTGCGTCAGCGAAATAAAGCCCTTGCGCCCTTTTTGTTTACTCTCCGCCATGCGGATCATCCCCGATGTTAACGGCGATAAGTCACTCTTGCGATCAAGCGATCCGATAATCAGAACATCATCACCCTTCGTCATACCGGACATATCACGCGCCGAAATCTCTAAACGGCGCGCTTTATATTTGGACGTAATATGCTGGTGCATAAAATTTGTGTCAGAATTTATAAAAGACAGCAATTTCCCGTATTTCTCACCCGTTTCCGAATGATTTTTTATAGAGGTCGCCCAAGCGTCAAAAAACTGATGTCTGTTATGGCTGTTATATTGTCCACGCTCAAAGCCCGAGGCGAATTGCATAATATGCGCATAGGCGTGCGATCCCCCCAGACTCGTGTAATCACGATCCAGCTTATCATGTGGAAATTCGTCAAAATCTTCTTCAAAACCGTAATATAAATTACGGCGGCAATTCTGCGCGAAAGGCGCAAGTGTATCGCGTTTCCATTTTGAAATTTGTTGCGGCAAATCATCGGATTGGAAGTCTATAACGACCAAATCCTTAATCATGTCACCGATTGTATCCCTATTTACACCCATTTTTATGCATTCTTTATTTGTTTTTCTGAGCAAATTTAGCATTTTCCATACAAAAAAATCAAGTAAAGCCATAGTAAACAGAGCATTAATTTGTTAAGACCATAGGCTATACGGAAAAAGTCAGGTTTATATTATGGACATCCATTCAATTTACGCGCTCATCGGGTTTCTGCTGGCGGCTTATGCCGTGATAGGAAATGATGCTGTTCAAACACTTGGAACGTTCATTGCGTCCAATATCAAAATCTTCAAATGGTATTGGCTCTGGCTCGCGGCCTCCCTCGTTCTTATCATCACACTCAGTTACGGTTGGGTGGTGAATGACGGCGATATTTCATTCGGACGGCTCGATAAAATTCCGCCGATGGAAATTCAATGGTATCACGCCGCTGCGCCGCTTATCCTTGTTATGCTGACCCGCGTTGGCATTCCCGTATCAACCACCTTCCTTGTCCTATCAACCTTTGCCAGCACCTTGGTTTTGGAAAAAATGTTGGTCAAAAGCGTGATCGGCTACGGCCTTGCCGCGATCATAGCCTACAGCTTATGGCTCATTATTTCGCGTTTTATGAACGAAAAATACAACATGGTGAAGAAAGAAAACCGTCTGAAATGGCGAATCTTGCAATGGGGCGCAACGGGTTTCCTCTGGTATAGCTGGCTCAGCCATGACATGGCGAACATCGCCGTCTTCCTGCCCAGAGATTTACCACTTTGGATGCTGTTTGGTGTTCTTACCATTTTATGTGGTTGGCTTGGCGTTATTTTCTGGAGCAACGGCGGGAAAATCCAGAATATCGTTCTGGAAAAATCAGGCACACGTTTTATTCGCTCGGCAACCATTATTGACTGTGTCTATGCGCTTATTCTGATTTATTTCAAGCAAATGAACTCCATCCCGATGTCAACAACATGGGTGTTTGTCGGCCTGCTGACAGGGCGCGAATTGGCCATTGCCACCACCTACCGCGATACCTATAAGGCGGGGTACGTCTTCCCGTTGATCGGGAAAGACTTTCTGAAAATGATGATCGGGCTGGGCGTCTCTGTTGCTTTGGCGCTGCTCATTCACTATATTCTCGAACCAGCAATGCTGGATTAAAACGTAAGGCCGAATAATATGACACAGGATAATGCCAACCAAATGTGGGGCGGACGATTCGAAGACAAGCCCTCCGACATTATGGAACAAATCAACGCCTCAATCGGTATCGATAAACGCATGTGGCGTCAGGATATCCGCGGCTCTATCGCGCATGCGACCATGCTGTCGCAACAAGGCATTATCACCAAGGACGAAGCGGTGGAAATCGTTAACGGTCTGAACGCCATTGCCGAAGAGATCAAAAGCGGACAGTTTGAATTTAAACCTGCCCTTGAAGATATTCACATGAACGTCGAAGCGCGCCTGCGCGAGATGATCGGCGAAGTTGCCGGAAAGCTCCACACAGCGCGCAGCCGTAACGACCAAGTCGCCACAGATTTCCGCATGTGGACGCGTGATGCGATTGATGAAATCGTCCATCTGATCGAAGATTTCCAAGACGTGATTGAGGCTCTGTCCGCCAAACACGCCAACGACATCATGCCCGGCTTTACGCACCTTCAAGCCGCGCAGCCCATCACATTGGCGATACATCTCAGTGCTTATGCCTGCATGCTCAACCGTGATAAATCGCGTTTTCTTGATGCGCGCAAACGTTTGAACACCTGCCCGCTCGGCTCTGCCGCTCTGGCGGGAACGCCCTACCCGATTGATCGTGAATTTACGGCGAAAAAGCTCGGCTTTGACCGCCCGACACTCAGCACAATGGACGGCGTTTCGGCACGTGATTTTGCCAATGAGTTTTTATTTGCCTGCGCGCAATGCGGCCTGCATCTCTCACGTTTGGCAGAGGAAATCATCATCTGGGCAACGCCGCAATTCGGCTTTATCCAGCTTTCTGATGCATGGAGCACCGGAAGCTCGATCATGCCGCAAAAGAAAAACCCTGACGCGGCGGAATTGGTGCGCGGTAAAACAGGCCGCTTAACCGGTAATCTCGTACAAATGATGACCGTGATGAAGGGCTTGCCCCTTGCCTATAACAAGGATTTGCAAGAAGACAAAGAATCCGTTTTCGACAGCTTTGACACGATTGCCCTGTGTATTCAGGCCATGAAGGGCATGCTGGAAAGCGCGACCTTTAACACCGATGCCATGCTGAACTCTGCGGAAATGGGCTACACCACCGCCACCGCGCTTGCCGATTGGTTGGTGATGAATCTCGGCCTGCCGTTCCGCGATGCGCATCACATCACAGGCGCGGTTGTTAAAATGGCGGAGAATAAAGACTGCAAACTTGATGAGCTTGCCCTTGGCGACCTGCAAGCCATACACGCCGATATCACCGATGATATTTTCGGTGTTTTAAGCGTGAAGAAATAAAACCACAAAATTTAAGGGGCAGCCCTGCGATCAATGCAGGCTGTCTGGTGTTTGCACCGCCACATCAAAGGCGTGCAGAATATTCACCGTGGCTTGCATCACGCCCTTTTCATAGCCCAGAATATAATCAGACACATCAACGAAATTCGCCCCCGCCTGCACCAGCGCGCCGCAATTTTTGTTGGTTAGCCCCGCGCCGCGCGCCGCGCACAGCATATCAGTGCCGCCCTTAACCGCGCGGATCAATAACGGATCAGCAGGCACAACCAGATAATCGGCGTTCAACAACAAGGCGCGCTGCGCGTCTTCCTTCGTGGTTGCATGAATGCCCAAAATCACATCCTCACCAAGCGAGGCGCGCCCCTTAAGAACATCATCTTCCATGCGCAGCAAAAAACCATCCGCATCGACGGAATCCAAATTATCAGACATGCCACTCACAACGGCGACCAGCCCCTGAGCGCGAATAATGGGAATGATATCGGCGATACGCTCGGCAACGTCTTGACTATAGGCAAGCTCAACCACGCCCATGTTTTTCTCATAACCCGATGCGCGGTTAATCGCAAAGGCCATCTGACGGACATAGCCAATCAGATCCAGCATGTTTGAAAAATCATCTATCCGCACATAAATCCCGCAAGGTGGGCTTCCGCTCTTGTCGCTGCTCATTGTTTGTGCTTTCCTTAAATTATACAAATCAGTACAGTGTGCTAATGGAAAAAATCCTTCAAATCAAGAACCTTCATGTTGATTTCAAAACACCTTCAGGCCGTTTTCAGGCCGTTAAAGGGGTCAGTTTTGATATTCAGCGCGGGCAAACGGTGGCTTTGGTCGGCGAATCAGGCTCGGGTAAATCTGTCACGGCGCTCTCGGCGATGAAGCTTCTGCCCTATCCTATTGCCTCACACGCGGAAGGGTCATCTATTTTATTTGAAGGCGAAGAATTAATTGATAAGCGCGAGAAATATATGCGCTCTATTCGCGGACAGCAAATCGGTATGATCTTTCAAGAACCGCAAAGCGCGCTCAACCCGCTGCATACCGTTGAAAAACAAATCAGCGAAGTTTTGAAAATCCACCAAGGCATGAACCACAACGAAGCCAAAGCCCGCGTCATTGAATTGCTCGACATGGTCGGGTTATCACAATTAAAAGAGCGCATGAACGCCTATCCGCACGAATTATCAGGCGGTCAACGTCAACGTGTGGTCATTGCCATCGCACTGGCCAACAACCCCGAATTATTGATCGCCGATGAACCCACCACCGCGCTGGATGTCACCATACAGGCGCAAGTACTCGAATTGCTGCAAACGCTTCAAAAAGAATTAAACATGGCGATGCTGCTTATCACGCATGATTTATCAATTGTTGAGAAAATGGCCGATTATGTTTGCGTGATGCGTCACGGGGAAATATTGGAACAAAAAGATAAAAAAGAACTGTTCGCCAAGCCGGAGCATGACTATACGAAAATGCTTCTCAGCACCATTCCGCGCGGCACTGTTCAGCCCCTAAACACCGATGCGCCGCCCCTGTTGCAGGGCAAGGACATCAAGGTTTACTTCCCCAATAAACGTAATTTCTTTGGCAAACCAACCAGCTTTGTTAAGGCGGTTGATGAGATTGATTTGACGGTGCGGCGCGGCGAAACATTGGGCGTTGTCGGGGAATCAGGATCAGGCAAAAGCACGCTTGGCTTTGCCGCCCTTCGGCTATTGAACGGGCAAGGGAATCTTGTGTTTGATGGGATCGATATCTCGTCCTATACCAAACGCACCATGCGCCCCTTACGTGCGCGTATGCAAATTGTGTTTCAAGACCCCTATGGTTCCCTCTCCCCGCGGATGAGCGTCGCGCAGATCATTGATGAAGGGCTACGGCTGCATCATAAGGACCTCTCAAACGCACAGCGCGACGCACTGGTTGTGAACGCTCTGAAAGATGTGCATATGGACCCTGAAACACGGTTCAGATATCCGCATGAATTTTCAGGGGGGCAAAGACAGCGCATTTCGATTGCCCGCGCCATGGTGCTTAACCCTGAATTCGTGGTTTTAGATGAACCGACAAGCGCGCTGGATGTGTCTGTGCAGGCCGAAATTGTCGACCTGCTGCGTGAGCTACAGCAAAAGCACATATTGACCTATATGTTTATCAGCCATGATTTGCGCGTCGTGCGCGCCATGAGCCATAAATTGATCGTGATGAAAAACGGGCGCGTGGTTGAACATGGCAACGCCGCCGATGTGTTCGATAATCCCCAAGAAGAATACACCAAGGCATTACTGGATGCGGCCATGAATTTAAAAGCGCGAAAAACCGCCTGATATCAGGCCGGAACGAGCGCGTGCTCCGCTGAAGTCACGACGTCACTATGTTGATTAAGGTGATCCTTAACCGCGTTTAAAACATCCACACTGCACACCATGCCCAGATGACTTTGCTTGCTGCTTTCTGCGATTTCTACATTCTGAATATCGGCATAATCATCCGCCCACGGATTTTGCGCCGAATCCGCAGAGACAACACCATCATGCGGAGAGTAAATCGACATGACCGGCATATCGGGCGGCCCTTCGTTCAAACGATCACGCAAACTATCCTGTATTTCCCGATCATGGCTATTGAGCAACACAAAAACCCATTCCACCATGCGGTTTACGCCTGATTTGTCCATCGCGCCGCCAAACGGGCTGCCCAGCGTTGTGACAGAGCTGACCTTATCAGGATTGTTATAGGCCAGATGCATGACTTGGATACCGCCCAGACTATGCCCGATCAAGCCCACCTTTTGGCCGTCATGCTCTTCGAATATTCGATCGAGTTGGTCTTGTTGCCTCTGCGCGATGTCATTCACAACGCCCAGATTGAACCCCGTATTAGAATCATAAGCATGATACCCTTCCGGGCGTAGCGCCGAACGCAGGGCATAGGTCGTCATATCATGTGCCATAAACCCCGGAATCACCATAACAGGCGCACGCCATACTTCAGGATCAGGCGTGATCAGGTCACGCGCATAGCCAAACGCGCTATTGATCAGTTCAACGCCTGTTCGCACGCCTTCCATTGCTGTATCAACATGTGCTGGTGATTGGAATTTCGTCATTGATAAACACCTTTTTGTTATTTTATTGCTTTAATGCCCCGTCAACCTTTTCAATAAATACGAGTCCCTAATATTTGTCCATATACTTCTATGGTGCAGCGCACCCAAGCCAGCCCCTCTACAATAATTACCAATTGGAATGGCATTTTTTTCTTTTTTTTAATCTTTAAAGGTGTTAAGACCTTATCAACTTTTTGTAAGGTAGAATTTAAATTCAAACAATTGATTAGAAAGAGGTGAACACTGTGGTCAGTGTCAACGTAAGAGATAACAATGTCGATCAAGCTTTGCGCGTTTTGAAAAAGAAAATGCAGCGCGAAGGGATCTTCCGCGAAATGAAGCTTCGTCGTCATTACGAAAAACCATCCGAGAAAAAAGCACGCGAAGAAGCCGAAGCAATTCGTCGTTGCCGTAAGATGGAACGTAAACGTCGCGATCGCGACGGCTATTAGAGCTAATTTTAATATTTTTTAAAAACTGCCTGCACTTTGTGTGGGCAGTTTTTTTGTGTGTGTAAATTCATATATGAATATGCTAGACTATTCCCTCATATGAAACTTTCAGGATTAAACACAGTTATGACGTTCTTTGAAAAGAAACATCTTTTGAAATTTACACTTATTTTCCTTACTTGTTTTTTGACTTTCAACGCTTCGGCGCAAGAATCACAATCAGAGAGCACCCCTAAACCTGAAGCGACCAAGGCCAAAAGCAAACCCAACGCACTCTACGCTGATCAAGGCGCGAAGGATGAAGGCACCAAATGGGAACGTTTTGAATCCATCACAGGGATCTTCTCCACGAAGTTCCCCCATAACTATCGATACAGAGTCTTTCCGTTTCAATTTAACAAAAACACTGTCGCTTTTAGTACAGAGATCATCTCCGCACTTGATGGTAAAGAGGTAACAAAAGATAAAAGCATCCTCATTCGCGCCGTTCAAACATTCGGCGACCGTATGACCGGCAGAGATATCAAAAGAATTTTGGATCGTGAAACCAGAAAATACGCGCAGTCCGTTCGCGCTATCGGCGGCACGGTCTTAACCAACGAGGACGCCACTTACAAAAACTTTCCGGCAAAGCGTCTTTACATCACCTACATTGAGAACGGTGAAAAGTTCGGCATGCGGATCAGAATTTTCCTAACCGATCATTCAAAAATCGAACAGGTTTTAACAGGCCCTGCGGAAACAATGTATTCATACCGCTCCGATGATTTCTTTGATTCACTGAAGTTATTTGATGGAATCACCCACCTGAAAGAGCCCAAGGATATTGGCAACGGCTGGCGTCAAATTTCATCCAAAAACAACATCTTCACGGTGACTGTCCCCCCTAAAAATACGGATTACACACCAGTTCCACCGAGATTCAGAACGTCACAAAAAAGAGAAGCGTTCAATTTTCAATTTATTGACCCTATCCGTGAAGAAACGATGTTTTACAATGTTTACTCTTATAAACTGGACTCCAAGGTAACCTACGAAAATGCAAAAAGTCTGCTGTTCGCAAACCATATTACAAAATTCGTGAAAAACGCCTCTATCGACAGCCTCAAAACAGAGAATAATATCATTGATGGCGTAAACGTCATGACAACCAAGCTGATTATTACCCCGCCGACAAACCTTCCTTATATCAATACGATCTTTATGGAAGTGCACTACAAAGACGATACGATTGTCGTACAAGAAGTTATGGCTTCGGCTGGTCACGCGCGCTCGGAACTTCCTTCACTGTTGATGGACACACTGAAATTCCATCCTGAAAAATACAGCTACACACCCAGAAACAAGGCACAAAAGAAACCTGCCGATAATCCGGATGACGAGATTGTAGAAGAAGATCTGGAAGAAACAGAAGATAGCGACCTCATCCCGCCGAAAGCAGCGGATAAATAATCCATAATCGGATCGCAACGCCCTGCTTCGCGCAATTTTTATATATAATCTTTAAGCCGCTTGGTGAGCCATACATACTCTGCATCTGACAAATGGGGCTTCAAATCTTGTTCTACTGATTTGAAATAAGATGACAGCCACGCATTTTCATTCTCATCCAGCATAGCGCGCATAATCAACGATGTATCAAACGGCGCGCGTGTGAGGGTTTCAAAACAAAGATGGTCAGGCGTATCACTCGCACAGACAAGAACCAGATTTTCAACCCTGATCCCGTATGCATTTTCCTTGTAATAGCCCGGCTCATTCGAAACCACCATGCCGGTGCGAAAAGCGTTCTCCTCCTTGGGGGAGATGTGCGTTGCCTTTTCATGCACGCACAAATAACACCCGACGCCATGCCCCGTGCCATGGGCATAATCCAACCCGACCTCCTGCAAGGCACGGCGCGCCAGCGCGTCAATATCTTTGCCCGCTGTGTCTTTGGGAAAAACAGCCGAGGCAACGGCGATATGCCCCTTTAACACGCGCGTGTAATTCTCTTTCATCTCTTGCGATGGCTGACCGATACCGATTGTGCGCGTGATGTCGGTTGTCCCCCATTGATATTGACCGCCACTATCCACCAACAGCAGCCCATCGCCCTTAATCAGCGCATTGGTACGGTTGGTGGCACGATAATGAATAATCGCACCATTGCCACCAAATCCGGCAATGGTTGAGAAACTCGCCCCAAGATAGCTGTCATGCTCCAGCCTATAATTCTCCAAGGCTTGCTCGGCAGATAACTCGCTAATTTCAATTGTGTTCTGATGCTCATCAATCCATTTCAGAAACTTTGTCACCGCAACGCCGTCAATAACATGCGCCTGACGTATGGCCTCTTGCTCGCTTTGAGTTTTAATCGCCTTCAGAGCAATACACGGATCGTCTTCATCCAGTATGTCAATATCCCGCTGCGCTACGGCGCGGCTGAACCATGCGGGGGTAACCGCCCGATCAAGCCATAGACGCCCCTCACCCAGCGCCTTAAGGCGCATGAGCATGTCTTCAAACCCATAAACCCGCACCGCATCCCCCAGCGTGCGCGCCGCCGCGTCGCCGACCTTATCCTTATCAATGAACCAATCCAGCGTCCCGTCCGCGTATAACAGCGCGTATGACAAGCATAAAGGGGAATAGGCAATATCCCCGCCGCGTACATTCAACAGCCAGCAGATTGAATCCCCCACTGTTATCAAACACGCGGCGCAATTCTGATCTTTCAATTGCTGCGCGATATCGGCGCGTTTTTGCGCGGCGCTGCGTCCGGCGATGTCATCAGGAAAAAGGGTAATCGGCGCGGATGGCTTTTTGGGTTGATCGCTCCAAATCACATCAACAAGGTTACCTTCAACAGGTTCCAATGTGACGTCATGCCCCTCTAGGGCTTCTTTCATCTTTTCAATTTGCTTGGAGGTATAAAGCCAAACATCATAACCAATAACGCACCCCTTAGGCGCATGTGCCACCAACCATTCTCCAATTGATGCTTTTGTACTGTCCTGCGTATCATAGAGCTGCGCATCGACCTGATCTTTTAATTGCAGGGTATAACGCCCGTCACTCATCACCACGGCTTTCTCATCCAAAATAACCGCCGCGCCTGCGCTGCCTGAAAAACCGGTCAGCCATTTCAAACGCTCCGCATAGGGCGCGAGGAACTCCCCCTGAAATTCATCGGTGCGCGGCAGGATATAACCATCCAGCCCTGCTTTTTTGATTTCCGCGCGCAATATAGTCAATCTGTCGTGATATTTGGTGGTCTTTTCTGACATGGTCGGGTACGCTTTTGAATGATGTAAATAATTACTGATCTTGATTTCAGGATAAAGCACACATCAAAAAGGTGAAAGGAATTTTATGCCCTATCTTGTTCTTGCCATTGGCTTACTTGTCGGCATTTTTGCGCTGTACCGATTTTTCATCAACGCGCCTGTAGAAGCCATCCGCACATTCTTTCGCACCTGCATTATCATTGCCTATGTCGCCGTTATGCTGTTTTTCGCAATGACAGGGCGGATTTATGTTTCCCTCGGTTTGCTCTTGCTTTGTATCCCTTTCGTCATCAGCGCTTATAAGACCAAGAAAAAAGACCGCTCTGATCCCCCTGAATAATCGGGCATTACGACAGAATACAGCGAATAATTCCCCTATTTTCTTGCATCGCACAACAAAATATGCGACTCCTCTTCAAATGAAAAGAACGAGCAGAGAAAATATATTATTATGACACAACAAGCATTTAAGCCCGTTAGAAAAGCTGTCTTCCCTGTTGCGGGACTGGGGACTCGATTTTTACCTGCCACGAAGGTTATGCCCAAGGAAATGTTGCCGATCAATGATCGCCCCTTGATCCAGCACGTCTTCGAAGAAGCGCGCGAAGCAGGCATCGAAGAATTCATTTTCGTCACAGGACGATATAAAAACATGCTAGAGGAACATTTTGATTTCCAGCCCGAATTGGAACAAACTCTCGAAGCGCGCGGTAAGCATGACATGCTCGCCAAGGTACGCGATTCAGAAATGCCCGCAGGCAAGCTGTTTTTAACCAGACAGCCCCGACCACTCGGTCTGGGTCATGCGGTTTGGTGTGCGGCGAAACTGGTTGGTGATGAGCCCTTTGCCATCATGCTGCCTGACGATATCGTCAACTATAAAAAGGGCTGCCTGTCACAGATGATTGATGCCTATAACGAGCATGGCGGTAACGTTGTTGCTGTTAAAAACGTGCCTTTAGAAGAAACCAAAAAATACGGTATTCTTGATATTGGCGAAGAAAAAGGCGACGCGGTGTCTATCAAGGGCTTGGTTGAAAAACCCGATCCGAAAGATGCCCCCTCCACCCTATCCATTATCGGGCGTTACATTCTGCAACCTGAAATTTTTGATCACCTCTCGGTTTTCGAAAAAGGCGCAGGCAATGAAATTCAGTTGACCGATGCGATGGCCAAGTTGCTGGGCAAGCAAGCCTTCCACGGTTTGCGTTTCAAAGGCGACCATTTTGACTGCGGAAGCCGCCTTGGCTTTATCGCTGCCAATCTGGCGTATGGCCTGAAAGACCCTGAAATCGGCGCTGGCGTTAGAGAAATTTTGCAAAACCTTAAAGTTTAATCACGGAAATATAAAATAATGAGCTATACATTCGATCCCACAATCCTGCGTGAATATGACATTCGCGGCCAAATTGGTAAAAACCTGTCCGAAGCCGATGCCTATGCCTTGGGACGCGCTTTCGGTACATTCATCCAGCAAAAGCCAGCCGGCGGCACGCAGCACACTGTTTGCGTGGGGTATGACGGACGTCACAGCTCTCCCGTTCTCTCTGAAAATCTCTGCAAAGGTCTGAAAGAAACAGGCGTGCGCGTAATCTCCGTTGGTCTTGGCCCTACGCCGATGCTCTATTTCTCTGTCAAACATCTCGAAGCCGATGCAGGCATCATGGTGACAGGCTCACACAACCCATCAGATTATAACGGCTTCAAAATGACCTTGAACAAATCCCCGATTTTCGGTGACACCATTCAAGACATCGGCGCGCTTTCTACAAGCGGTAACATCACCACAGGCGAAGGCTCGATTGAAACATTTGATATCGAAGATATCTATGTTGATCGTTTGATCCTTGATCTAGACCTAACCCGCGACCTTACCATCGGTTGGGACGCAGGAAACGGCGCAGCAGGCGACATTTTGCAAAAACTGGTTAAAAAAATACCGGGTACGCATCACCTGATTTTCGAAGATATTGACGGTGATTTCCCGAACCACCACCCTGATCCAACCGTAGATAAAAACCTGATTGATCTGCAAAAACTGATCAAAGACAAAAAATGTGATCTTGGTATTGCCTTTGATGGTGATGGCGATCGTATCGGCGTGGTTGATGAAAACGGCACAATCTTGCGCTGTGATATTCTGATGACCATCTATGCGCGTGAAGTGATTGAAAACATGCCAGGCGCGGCGATCATTGGCGATGTTAAATGCTCACAAGTTATGTTTGATGAGATCAACAAAATGGGCGGCAAGGCCGTGATGTGGAAAACAGGTCACTCCCTGATTAAAGATAAAATGCGCGAGCTGAATGCACCGCTTGCCGGTGAATTATCAGGGCATATTTTCTTTGCTGATAAATATTACGGCTTTGACGATGCGCTCTATTGTTCTGTGCGTCTGTTGAATGCACTCTCACAAACCGAAGGCGGCCTGTCCAGCCTGACCAGTCATTTGCCGACACTGTTCAACACGCCGGAATTGCGCATCGAAGTCAACGAAGCGGAAAAATTCGACCTTGTACCGCGCGTGTTTGAAAGCTTGAAAGCACAAGCCAATGACAATGCATCGCTTGATGATATTGACGGCGTGCGCGTTTCAACGCCCGATGGTTGGTGGTTGCTGCGTCCATCCAATACACAGGATGTTTTGGTCGCCCGCGTTGAATCAAACAGCGAAGAAGGCTTGCAACGCCTTAAAAACATGGCGGGTGAAGAAGTTAAAAAAATAGGCTATACTCTGGTCTTCTAATAAACGCCGAATCACGGTATTTTTTTTAGTTGCGTCACTCTTTGTAAGGTATCAGTATGCCCGAAATAACAACAAGACTTGTTGAACTTATCTCCTCTAAGGTCTGTCATGACCTTATCAGTCCGGTTGGTGCCATTTCAAACGGTGTGGAAATTCTCGAAGAAATGGGCGCGGATGATGATGTCACCGCCCTCATCTCGTTCAGTGCCACACAAGCCAATGCGAAGCTGAAAACTTTGCGCATGGCCTATGGTCTTGGCGGTTCTGATGAAAGCATCAAAATCGAAGATATTCACAAAACCTTCGATGATTTTATCAGTGGCGATAACCGCGTCTCGCAAAACTGGTCACCGAGCATGACCCTCTCATTCGAAACCCGCAAAGGCTTCCCCAAGTTGCTCATGTGTGCCTTGATGCTGGTCGGAGAATCCTTACCCAAAGGCGGTAAAGTCGAAGTCAAACCACATGATGAGAATACGATCGTGATTATCGGCAGAGGCGAAAATGCCACATTCCGTCAGGGATATGTGGATGCGCTGGCGCAAAGCACAGACGTAGAAAACCTAGACCCCAAACTGATCCACCCCTATATAACAGGTCTTTTTGCCCAACAATATGGCTTTGAAATTACGCCGGATGAATGCGGTGATAGTTTTATTTCCTTGAGATTAAAACAAGCTTCTGTATCCTAGTCTATAGAGGGTTTTCGGAAAAACTCAGCGCCCATAGATTGCCTATGTCGTTGCGTTTTGCGGAAAACACCTTCGCTGCGTTTTCAACAGATTAGACGATGGAAATCGGTATTATCTGCATTTCCATCACAATAATGCGCTGTTTTAAGGACTCTTCCCTATGGATGAACTTATCGTCGAGTTTTTAGCAGAAACCAATGAAAGCCTTGAGGAGCTTGACGTTGACCTTGTTGATTTCGAACAAAATCCGAATAACAAGGATTTGCTGGAGAAAATTTTTCGCCTTATGCATACGATCAAGGGTACATGCGGCTTCCTAAGCTTGCCCAACCTTGAAAAGCTCGCGCATCATGCGGAAAATGTTTTGGGGTTGTTTCGCGATGGTAATCTGGACGTCACCGCCGATTATGTCACATTGATTTTTGAATCCATTGATGAAATCAAAGCCATTGTAAACACAATCGAACAAACAGGCGCAGAGCCCGATAATGATTACACGGCATTGATCGCCAAATTGGATGCCGCCTTTGAAGGAAAGCCACCACCGGCAGACAGCCCCGCGCCGCCGCGCGCCGCCGAAAGCCTCCCGCCCGAAGATGCCAAGCCGCACAAAACACAAGAAGCGCAAACATTACGCGTGCATGTTGATGTACTCGAAGATCTGATGACGATGGTCAGCGAACTGGTTTTAACGCGCAATCAATTGCTCCAGATCACGCGCGCACAAGGCGAAACCCCCTTTACCCCGCCCCTACAACGCCTCAACCTGATTGCTTCGGAATTGCAAGAAGGCGTGATGAAAACCCGCATGCAACCCATCGGCAATGCATGGACAATGCTGCCGCGGATCGTGCGCGATCTGGCTATTGAATTGGGCAAGAAAATCGAGCTGGAGATGAGCGGCCAAGAAACAGAGCTTGATCGTCAAGTTCTGGACATGATCAAAGACCCGCTAACGCACATGATCCGCAACTCAGGTGATCATGGCATTGAAAGCCCAGCAGAGCGCCGCGCCGCGGGGAAAACTGAAACAGGCACGATCCACCTTAATGCCTATCATGAAGGTGGCTATGTCATCATCAAAATTGCCGATGACGGCAAGGGCTTATCTGCAGATAAAATTAAAAATAAAATCATCCAGAATAATCTGGCCACCGCCGAAGAACTGGCCGAAATGTCGCTGCAACAAATACAGCAATTTATTTTCAAGGCTGGTTTTTCTACGGCTGAAACCGTCACATCGATATCCGGACGCGGCGTGGGCATGGACGTGGTGCGCACCAATATTGAAAAAATCGGCGGCACGATTGATTTACAATCCGTTGAAGGCGAAGGCTCGACCTTCACCATTAAAATCCCCCTAACCCTTGCGATTATTCACGCGCTGATTATCGAAGTCGCCACAGAGCGCTACGCCATCTCGCAACTGTGCGTCAAGGAACTGGTGATGGTATCCGAACAAAGCGCGCAGAAAATCGAATATATTAAGAAGACCCCCGTCTTTCGCCTGCGTGAAGAATTGCTCCCTCTGGTGTGTTTGAGCGAGTTGCTCTGTTTAACGCCGCCGGATCATGATCAAACGCCAATCGACAACCAAAGCCGTTACATCATTGTGACCGAAACCGAGGGACAATCCTTTGGCATCATTGTTGACCGCGTCTTAAATACAGAAGAAATCGTCGTCAAACCCGTATCCAGAATGCTGCGCTCGGTGGATGTTTTTTCGGGTAGCACTATTTTAGGTGATGGCGCGGTTATTATGATATTGGACACCGTAGGCATCGCCCGTAAATTAGGGCCGTTGAGCGCAGTACAAAAAGGCAAGCCTCTGAAACAAACCACCACGCGCAACGTTGGTGATACATTGTCGCTTTTATTGTTCAAGGCTGGTGATGCAACACCAAAGGCCGTTCCCAGCGCCTTAATCGCCCGCATTGAAACAATAAACCCCGCCAACATCGAATATTCGGGCGGTCAGATGATGATTCAATATAGAGGCGCACTTATGCCACTGACGCCGTTTAACGATGCCGTAAAGATGGATGACGGCAAAGACAAACACGTTCTGGTCTTTACTGATAACGCACAATCCATGGGGGTTATCGTCGATCACATCGTTGATATCACCGAAGAAAACGTCAATATGCAGATTGACGCCTTGCAAGACGGTCTCTTAGGCAGTGCCATCATCAATAATCACGCTACGGATGTGGTGGATATGGCCTATTTCCTCAATCGCGTGAACCATAACTGGTTCAAAGAGCATAAAACCGCCAATGACGACCCGCCAGATGCATCCACCGCGCAAAATCAGGCCAAAAAGCATATCCTCCTGATTGATAACGGCCCTTTTTTCTGCAAAATGCTCAGCCCGATCCTACGCATCGCAGGGTATGACATCACAACACGTGACACCCCAACAAACGCGCTCAAGCTCTGTAGCAAAGGCAGCATGTTTGATCTGATTGTCAGTCATATGCATATCGATGATATGGACAGCTTCGCCTTTATAAAACAGATTAAGGATACGAACAGTGCATGGTCTGACGTACCGATTGTGGCCTTATCTGCGCGCGTAACACCGCAAGATCGTGCGCGCGCTATAGAAAGCGGCTTTATCGACTATATTGCAAAATTCGACACAGAGACTTTACTGCGCACCCTATCTGATACATTAAAGCAACCCGATTGATGAAGAGCCAACACGCATAATGCCTGACACCGTAACAAATCAAGACGACGCATCTTCTCACGATTATCTGAGCATGCACATTGCCGGACATTCTTTCGGCATCCCTGTTTTGCAAATTCTTGATGTTCTGCGTGCGGAAAGAATAACCCGCATTCCCCTCGCCCCGAAAGAGATCGCCGGATCACTCAACCTGAGGGGGCGCATTGTAACAGCCATTGATGTTCGCAAACGGCTTGGGCTTCCTGAACGCGATTGTAACCAATCCGTTATGAATGTTGTGGTTGAGCATCATAATGAATTATTCAGCCTGATGATTGATACCGTTGGCGATGTGCTGAACATCCCAGACAAATCCATTGAAAAACCGCCTAAAACCCTTGATTCTCTATGGCTTGAGGTATCGGTGGGCATTATACAACAAGACGAAGGACTATTGATTATTATAGACATTGCCCGCCTTCTTGATTGTATTGGCGCAGAAATCTAAGAATTGGCGTTGGGCAATAGCGCATTTTACTTTATACTTTGTTTACGTTTTTGTACTAATCTGTGAGCATACAACGTGCCTGTATCTAGGGAGTCACCATGAAATCTTGTTTAATAGTCGACGATAGTCGCGTCGTGCGTAAAGTAGCCAGCCGTATCGCGCATGATCTCGGCTTTGAATGCCATGAGGCCGAAGACGGCCAGAAAGCATATGAATTTTGTCAGACAACAATCCCTGATGCCATTATTCTGGACTGGAACATGCCGATCATGAGCGGTATTGAGTTTCTTGAAAAACTGCGTCAAATGGAAGACGGCAATCACCCAAAGGTTGTGTTTTGCACCACTGAAAATGACATTGGTCATATCCAACGCGCAATGCATGCGGGCGCAAATGAATATATTATGAAACCCTTTGACAGCGAAATCATCGCTTCCAAATTCATACAAATCGGCTTAATTGAACAAAAATAGTAACACCGTCTCTGCGCGGGGTCTTTCCTCCTCTAACACTGTGTCATCTAACATGCACCATCCGGCCAAGAAAATCACCGTTATGCTTGTTGATGACTCCAGCGTCATCCGCCGCGCCATATCCATGATTCTCGACACCGAGCCCTCGATTGAAATCATTGCCTCTGTCCCTGATGGTCAAATGGCCATCTCCATGACAAAGCACAAAAAACCCGACGTGATGATTTTAGATGTCGAAATGCCCGTAATGGATGGGCTTACGGCATTGCCGGAAATTTTAAAAAACTCACCTAATACAAAAATCGTTATGTGTTCAAGCATGACAGCGAAAAATGCACACACAACCATTAAGGCCATGACATTAGGCGCGGTTGAATGTCTGGTCAAACCCCGCAATGCCAAAGGCATAGCGCCGAACTCTTCGTTCCAGAAAAATTTACTGGATGTTGTGTGCTCATTAGGGCCAAGCTCAAATTCAACAACCACCGCCGCGCGCACCGCTCCGGCGCTTCCGTCGAGAACAACAACAACAACAACCGCCGCAACAGTGCCGGAAACACCCTTATTACGCGATGATGCCACCGCCTACACCGGAAAACCTGATATTATTGCCATCGGCAGTTCCACAGGTGGCCCCAAAGCATTGTTCAAAGTGCTGAGCGATCTTGGCCCCATCGACATTCCGATTGTCATCACCCAGCATATGCCCGCCACCTTCACCAAAATTCTGGCAGAGCACATCACACAGCAAAGCGGCTCACAGGCTCATGAGGGCGCAGACGGTATGACCCTCAATGCCGGTGAGATCTATGTCGCACCGGGCGGCAAGCACATGCTGTTTGAGAAACACGGTGATACCCTCAAAATTCAAATCAATGACGGCCAGCCCGAAAATTTCTGCAAACCTTCGGTTGATCCTATGATGCGTTCACTGATAGACATATATGGTAAAAAAATATTATGTGTTATTTTAACAGGCATGGGCAATGATGGCCTAAAGTCGGCACAACATTTAGCAAAAGTCGGGGGACGTGTAATTGCACAAGATCACGAAACCAGTGTTGTTTGGGGGATGCCCGGCGCCGTAAGTAATGCTGGCATATGTTCCGCGGTTCTGCCCCTCACCGACATCGGGGCATGGATTAGGAAAGCATGCACGCCACTATAAAGAAAACCAAATTGGATTAACGCGAATGAAAATTTCAGATTTCGACATCTATAAAGATCTTTTAAAAGAGAAATCCGGTCTTGTCCTTACACAGGATAAGTCATATCTGGTCAGGTCGCGCCTTAACCCCATCTCCAGAAAATGGGGCTATGACAACCTTGGTGCAATGACCAATGTGCTGCGCGCTGTTCCGCCCAAAGACCTCGTCAATGATATTGTAGAGGCCATGACCACCAACGAAACATCTTTTTTCCGCGATAATAAACCCTTCGACATTTTCAAGGATACAGTGCTCCCCTACTATAAAAACAAAGTGGGCGGAGCGAAGCATCTACGTATTTGGTGCACCGCCGCCTCCAGCGGTCAAGAACCTTATTCACTGGCCATTTTACTCAAAGAAGCCGAAGCCCAGATGCCCGGCTGGACATTTTCAATTATGGCGACGGATATCTCTCATGAAATATTGGAAAAGGCCAAGGAAGGCGTTTATACGCAATTCGAAGTGCAACGCGGCATGCCTGTTCAGCTCTTAATGAAATATTTCACGCAAAACGGTGATAAATGGACACTGAACGATGACATCAAGAAAATGGTGCATTACGAATGTGTCAATTTGCTGGATGACCTGTCGGCCATGGGGCAATATGACGTTATTTTCTGCCGCAATGTGCTTATTTACTTCGATCTGGACACCAAAAAAGACGTTATGGAGCGCCTATGCGCGCAAATGACGGATGATGGCATGTTCTTCCTTGGCGGCGCAGAAACGATTTTGGGTATTACAGAGGCCTATAAAACCGTTCCTGATTGTCGCGGCATGTATGTGAAAACACAAAACGAGCAATCCATCGTTGCCAAAGACGCAAACCTCTCTCAAAGTGCATAAAACCCTTCCCATAAAAATCTGTGCGCTGCTCTTGCACCATAATGTTTTTGTGCTTATAGTCCGCGCCTGTATGAACCCTACTATGCAAAACAAGGTGCGTCTGCCATGAATAACCCGATCATTAGCGATCCCAACGCCAAAACAATCAAACGTGCGCTTATCTCTGTTTCTAATAAAGAAAACATCGAAGATTTCGCGCGTAAACTTCAATCCTACGGCGTTGAGATACTCTCAACGGGCGGCACAGCCAAAGCGTTGAGAGAAGCCGGTATCGAAGTCAAAGACGTGTCAGAGCACACAGGTTTCCCCGAGATCATGGAAGGGCGCGTCAAAACGCTGCACCCGAAAATTCACGGCGGCATTCTGGGCAAGCATGATAACGCAGATCACATCAAGGCGATGGAAGAAAACGCTATCGAGCCGATTGATATGGTTGTGATTAACCTCTATCCGTTTGTTGAAACCATCCTAAGCGGCGCAAAATTCGCAGACTGTATTGAAAATATCGACATTGGCGGGCCTGCCATGATCCGCGCAGCCGCGAAAAACCACAATCACGTCGCCGTTATCACCGATCCGCAGGATTATGACCGCGTCCTTGAAAACATGGAAAACAATAAAGGCGCGATCACGTACGCTTTGCGTCAATCCCTTGCCTTCACAGCATTTTCGATGACCGCAACCTATGATTCCAGTGTCGCCAGTTGGTTTGCCCAACAAACCAAGGAAGAAACCCCGCGCCGCATCAGTTTCTCAGGCACGTTGAAACAAAAACTACGCTACGGCGAAAACCCGCACCAAAAGGCCGCGCTCTACCTCGTTGATGACAGTGTACGCCCGGGCGCCGCGCGTGCAACGCAGGTGCAGGGTAAGGAATTATCCTATAACAACCTCAATGACACTGACGCCGCCTTTGAATTGGTCAGCGAATTTGACGAGCCGACCGTGGCCATTATCAAGCACGCCAACCCTTGCGGCGTTGCCAGCGGTAACGACGTTTTGAGTGCCTATAAAAGAGCGCTGTTATGCGATCAGGTGAGTGCGTTTGGTGGCATCATTGCCCTGAACCAGACACTCACCGCCGAGCTTGCCAGCGCGATCATCGAACGCTTTGTTGAGGTGATCATTGCCCCATCTATTGAGGGCGATGCCATTGAAATCCTTAAACAAAAAGGCAATATCCGCGTCCTGACAACAGGCAGTATGCCTGATAAAGCGCGCAAGATTCCTATGGTTAAACGCATTGCAAGCGGCCTGCTGGTTCAAGAAGCCGATACCGCCCTGCTCGATTCTGAAAATATGAAAACAGTCACGGACAGAGAGCCGACCAAAAAAGAGATGGAAGATTTGCTCTTCGCCTTTACTGTGGCCAAGCACGTGAAATCAAACGCTATCGTTTATGCCAAAGACGGCGCAACCGTTGGAATTGGTGCAGGCCAGATGAGCCGCATCGATTCGTCGCGTATTGCCGCATGGAAGGCCGTAGAAGCCGCCAAAGAAGCCGGATGGGATGAACCATTGACCACAGGCTCTGTCGTGGCCTCGGACGCGTTCTTCCCGTTTGCGGATGGTTTGATTGCGGCGGCCGATGCCGGTGTTACGGCTGTAATCCAGCCTGGCGGCTCTATTCGGGATCAGGAAGTCATTGACGCCGCGAATGAACGCGGACTTGCAATGGTGTTCACAGCTATGCGACACTTCCGTCATTAAAGTTCTGTTTGGCACTATACATAAAAAACTTGCATAGACTCTTTGATTTATCCTATACTCCAAGTAAGCAATTAGAAAAAGCGCAGAAAATGTGCTATATTGGGTGATAAGAGGACAGCTGAATGTATGGAAATTTACACTATATTTGTAAAATGATGCCTCCTCTTCGATATAAAGGGGAGATTGTCTAATGGCAGGATCATTATTAAGAGGTGCCGGTTGGGTATTATCAAGAGCCTTCACAACGGCTGCTAAGGATGGTACGCGCTCACTCAGTCTTTGGAGAGGCTTGTTTTCAACAGCCGCAGCAACCACAGCAATCGCAAAAAGAGAAGAAATAGGTAGTGCCGTCGGCAATGCTTTTTCACACCCCATTGATACAGCAGAAAAAATTGGTAACGGCGTCAGCAGCGCTTATAACGGCGTTATCGACTTTGCAGATGGTGCGGAAGAAAAAGTAGAAGGCGTAATAAACGGCGCTAAAGAAACAGTGAACACAACCCGTGACACATTCACAAAAGCAAATGCGCTTGTTAATGATCCGATGAGTGCCCTTACAGGTGGTGCCAGCGGTGAGGATAATGACGAAGGCGGCTTTAACTGGTGGAACCTCGCCAAATGGGGTGGTGGTATCGGTATTGGGGGCTGGTTATTAAGCAAAGTCTTCGGTGGCAACGATAACAAAGATAATGACAGTGGCGGCGGAATCGGTTTTGGAACGATCCTTATGATTGGTGTCGCAGCACTCGCGTTCTTTAACCGTGATAAAATCATGGATCTGGTCAGCGGAAACGATGACGATAACGAAAACCATGCCTCCTTGGGTGGTATTGGTGATAACTACATGGATCCGGACGCTTTTGAGCCGGGTTAAGGACTGGGATAATCAAATAATTGAATCCCGACTATATAATTAAGAATAAAAAAACAAGGGTATTAGAGGGTATAAAATGGGCTGGTGGTCTAACGCATGGGATACAGTATCGGGGGCCGTCGTTGACGGCTTGGCTTGGACCGCAGTAAACGTTACTCCCGTAGGCTGGGTTGCACGAGGACTTGACGCTGCGGGCGTTGACGATCCATGGGGCGTGACCTCAGGTCTTGCTGATAAACATAAACGCAGTGTTGATGCCATTACCGGTTTTGCCGAATTCGCATGGGAAAACCCGGGCAGAGCTGGGGCGCTCGTCGGACAAGGTTTCGTTAACGGTGTCACCAGTACAGTCGGTTTTGTTGGTGACGGCGCGCGCATGATTGTGACAGGTGCAGGGGATGTTGTTAAAAACGTTGCCTATAACTACACAACGCGCCCGCTTATCAACGCTGTATACAGCTTGGGTCAGGACGAAGGCGCAGGCCCCCTCCTCGAACAACAAAGCTTTTTCTCACTCACAAGCGCGGCCAACGAAGGTTCTGGTGGTGCTTTTGGGTGGTCGGAATGGATGAACAAAAACACGCAGATGATCGAACGCATCAAGCCAGAAATCTTGGCTGATACGCGTGAGTTCATCGAGGATAGTGCCGGTGACATGGTTGAGAACCCTGACTATATGAAGGCAATAGACCTCAAAGAAGGCGATGAAGTACCCGAGTACGCACAAATTATCGCCAATCCGAATGCCAATTACGAACGCGTTTTGCTTTATGGTGGTCAGGCCCTGTTCGAGGTTCCCGTCTTTATCGCAACAGCTGTTGGTACTGGTGGCGCAGGAACCGCCGCATATATGGCGCGCTTTGGCGGCAAGGCCGTGCAAACCGCCGCAACACTCAAACGTGTCGACATGGTCGCCGATGCAATTGAATATACCAGCAAGGCCGCTAAGCTTTTAGAACCAACAACAGGTGTTCGCCGCGTCATCCCACGCTTGGCCTCAGAAGCATCCCTTGAGACGAAAGCCGCCAACCTCGCATCAAAGGCCGATGAAATTGCAATGGGCACACGCGCCGCATCCAAGGGGGATTCTGTTGTCGAATGGGGACGCAACCTCATTATGCGCGGTAAAGACGCGACAAAGCCCCTGACGCAATCAGATCTCATGGAATATTTAGCCAAGCATTCTGATAAATTACGCGCAGCACAATCCAAACTTGATGATCTGGTTGAATCCGGCGTTGCGACAGAGCGACAGTTGCTCAACCAAGCCAGAAAAGTAAAGAACGCAGAAAATGCGTTAGAAAAAGGCAGAGAATCAGTCAATATTCTGGCAAAAAGCTCCGGCAATACCTTAAGCGAGGTCACCGCCGATGCTGCCAAAGCGGCCACACGCACAACAGAAGAGCTCACCGCCAGCCAAGTCATGCGCGAAGGTTTCCAAATCGGCGCCAGACGCGGCTTTAGAATCGTCGACCCCACACGCAGCCCAATCATGGATACCGCTGGTGTCGGGCTTTCATTCTCATTCGGGTATTACATCGACCAAAAGAACGCACAGCTCGAAATAGATAGTGGCGCAGCCATATCAAAAGGTGCGGCCGATGCCGTTACTGAGGAAACCGTCAACCGCACGAAAGAGCTTGGTGAAGACACAAGCTGGTTTGATGAGTTACCTGCGGAAAACGATTCGAACAATAATGGTGAAGGCCCACAAAACCTAAAAGGCTCATTCCCCGGTACACAAACAAATCCGGACGGAACGCCTCTACCGGGCGGTGATGCGCAAAGAGACCAACAGTCCGGCATGTTTAATAACCGCGCAAATGGTATTGTTGTACCCCTTGACACCCCTGTGTTTAAGGTTGAAGTATCAGATGAGGCCGCTGAGCTGTTGAGAAATGCAATAAAACAATAAGTAGTGTTAAGTAAGGCAGATAATTAAATTTGACAAAACACCACCATTTCCGATACTATCTGCTTTAATACTATAAAAAAATATAATAAATTATGTGATAAAAAAGGGTGTAACATTAGATGGCAAATCCAGGTCAAATTGATAATGTCCTAAGAATGGTTTTCGGCCACATCGATGTGTTGGCGTTTCCTAAAGCACTCCAAGACGATCTTATAAAAGTTTTAAGCAAGACCGATGATCTCGATCGTATGGCTGATGACATTGTTGAATGGCGTCGCGCGGTCTTTGAAGAAGGTCGCCCTGTCCTTGACGATGCAGGCGAAGCCCTAGAGGTTACCGCCGAGATGCGCCGCTTCTTTACAGAAGGTGCAACCGTTGCACGTCTTCACTCTATTCCAAAAGTTCAACAAGTCGCCATTGAGTTTGAAACACTATACAAGAGCGCTGCTGGTGACATTGATGTCGACAAGATCTTGGATGGTCTTCGCGGTAAAAACTCACCTCTTCCTGATTCTGATATTACGACGATCCGCGAAAGCTTTGAAGCGCAACTCAAGACCAGAGAGCAAACAGTTCAAAATATTATGCGCGACCACGGGGTCGACAGAGAAGCCGCACTTGAAGGTTTATCACGCAAGATGCACGCCGAAGACGGCGATGTCGTACCACCAAAGGTAGAGCCGGAAACTCCTGCGCCAAAAGCTGAAGAGCCGACAACACCGAAGCCTGATGAAGAAAATGCAGGTAACCCATTAGCGGACACTGATGATCCTGTTGGCAATATGCACAATATCGATGATGCCGACGCTGCAAAAACAGCTGATGACGCTGATGCTGCAAAAACAGCAGATGATGCCGACGCCGCAAAAACAGCAGATGAAACCGACGAAGCCGCCAGAAATGCAGGCGAAGATGCCAGACAAACACCGGGCGCTGATGAAGTTGGCCCTAAAGACCGTGGTCTTGGTAGAAAAATCTGGGACTCCACTTTAGGGTTCTACATCAATAATGTGAGCGACTACCTTAAAAGCTTCCCCTACTTTGATCGTATTGGTGGTTTTGATCTGCATAAATGGCAAAGACACTTTACACAGCCTTTCCACAATCAGTGGGATGCGTTTAGAAACGACAATACCGTAAGCTTTATTTTGAACTTGGATTCGTCAATTGCAAAATCTGCAAACTACGTTTCAGAAGGTCGCCAATCCGCAGCAGAAACATTAAACGGCCTGAAGGGCTTGTTTGACAGTGCGACAGGTGCAGATGATCTTGCCAAGGCTATCACGCCCGAAGCTCTTGAAGCTGCGGTAGCAGAATCACGCAAAGCACTAAATGCGTTGAACGAAAACATGGCTGCTATTGAAAAAACCGGATCTGCTGCTGCGAAACGCGCTGCAAATGAAGGCGGCGAGTTCATAGAAAGCTACCGCACACTTGTCACTGACCTTGAAACCAAAGTGGCCAGCGGACAACCTTTGAGTGTTGATGAGCTTGATAATCTAAGAACAACAACAACAAAATTATACGATGATCTTGTTGGTACTGAGGAAACTCAGGGTCTTGCAAGAAAAATCGCAGGAAGCAACACACGCGCAACCAGCTTGGATGCACCGATTGCCGATTTGATCTCACGTCAGATTGACTGGAATGCGATCAGAGACTTTGATATCGGCCTTGTTGAAATTGACATTACAAAAGCCAACGGCTTTTCACGATCAGAGGTCCGCGCTGCACAAAAGGCAGAGCGCCACGTCTTATTGCAAGGTGCCGCCGATGGTAAGCACGTTCAACAAAGAAATATCGAAGCCGCATGGGCCTTGTCCAAGGGTATCGAATATATGAAAAGACGTGATGAGGTACGTATCCTTATCCAAAAAGGTGTCTTTGAAATGATCCGTGATGGTCGCAAAGACGACCTTGTCACAAGTTTAAAGCGTTTGATGTTCACCTATGCCGATAATGTTGGCGAAACAGGTGGTAGCATCCAAACAAGAGGTAACGGTATCCCCTCTGAAATGGGTCTATGGCTTAAAAGGGGCTTTAACGGCACTGAAAGTCCTGCATTTAAAGCCGAAGTCGAAGAGATGGGTCGCCTGATTGAGCACATGTCCGAAGCACAGGCACAAATTCCTGTTCGACGTCGTGCGGCGCTTCTTGAAGAATATAAAATGAACTACTATCGTGAGTACCGTCTGGACAGACAGTCTGACGCTAGTGTGATCGGCGATGCACGTCGCAACTTACGTCAAGCGAAGAAAGAGTTTAGAGCAGCAGACGCTGTAAAAGATTCAGACCGCTCACGCTTTGACCGTGCACGTGATGCTTTAACCGAAGCCAAAGAAGATTATGCACAAGCAAAATCTGCCGGGTACTTCACGTATTTCCTAAAGCAGCGCATGCTAGAAGGTAAATTCAAGCGCTCATTCGAAATGATGGCACGCTATCCGAAAATGATCGGTGTACCACGCGCAACCATGCAAACTCTGAAATTGGTCATCATTCCTGCGGCTATCGTAAAAGGCGGCACAATGGCTTATGACTTCTTGACAGGTAATACACCTGTTGCGGATTCAATTGAAGAAGCCAAGGAAATTTCAAATGACTTGATTGATGATGCAACAGCATCCATCGAAGGTGTAAATGATCAATTCAAGAAATATGAAGATGAGATCAACGAATACGAAAAAGAAGCCAACGAGCAATTGGATGAATTGATTGCCGGCGAAACTGATGCAACCAAGAAAGCACAATACGAAGCCTTAAAAACACAGGTTGCGACAACTGTTACGGCTTTCCGCACACAAATCGCCCATGATAAGAGCGTCTTCCAGAGTGCTGCACAGAAAACATTGGATGGCATCAAGCAATCAGGCGCAGGTTTAGACAGCGCGGAAACATTAGAACAAGCACAGCAAATCAATGCGATTCAACAAGCACAGTTCAATGCTATGAGCACCGCAATGCTTGCCTTGGATGAAAAACGAGGCGATGAGCTTGCACTTGCATTCGACAGCCTTGATGACGCGATTAAAGAAGGCAAGCCTCTTGCGACAGTACCGGGCTTGTCTGCACTCGACACGATTATTCAAACAGATCAAACGATTGATCCTGCCAATGTTGACATTGCTCAGGTGAAGGCTGCGTCTACAGCGAACCTAACCGAAATCCAAAAATTGCCTGGTGAAATCACCAAAAGCCAAGATGGCATTATTGGTCAAATCGACACTTTTGTTACCGAGCAAACAGCAACTCTTGATGAAAAAATCAAAACATTGACTGATGCAGGCAATGCAGCGGAAGCTGAGAAATACACTCAGATCAAGGCGCAAATGCTTCAGACTATGACCGCATTTAAAACGTCAATTGGTGAAGATAAAACAAGCTTGTTGGCGAATGCACAAGGCGTGATTACACAGGTTGGGCAGTTCAATACACAAATACAGAACGCAACAGACCCTGCGACGGCCGATCAGTTGCTTGCACAACAAAATAACGCTATTGCAGCCGGTATTGCCAGCACACAAAACACAATGCAGCAACGCGCACAGCAAATACACAGTGCGACACAAAACATACTGAATGCCATTGCTGCAGGCACACCGTTGACAACATTACCTGCTCCTGGTGTGATTGCACCAAACCAGCCTAATGCCAACAATAACGGTGGCGCAGGTAATAACAATAATAACGGTGGTAACGTTGCACCTCCTCCGGTTGTGGACAACAGACCACAATGGCAGAAGGATCTGGATGCACAAAAAACAGAAGCAGCCCAGTATCTAAGCCGCGCAAACAGTGCAGCAGCGCTCATTGGTCGCTATGCCTCCAACCCGAACGGCGAAGCCCCTGGTGCGGCGGAACTTCTTGTTGCGATCAACAAGCAGGAACAAGCCATTATCGATTTGCAAAATGAATTCCGCCAAGACGGCAATATTCAAAGTGCAAACGACCTTGATTACTTCTTGAAAAATGTGCGCCTGAACGAAGCAGATGCCCAGCAAATGCAAATTCGTTTGAACGATATTCAAAACGACATCACGCGTTTGGTTCAAGATGCCAATACATATAAGAAAGCTGTTGATGATGTTACATCCTTCGGCAACAAAGGCGATGCAACATCAAACCTAAGACAGTTGCGCGCAACGACCGATCAGCTTGAAGCTAAGAGAACCGAAGCAGAGCAAATTCTGACATCCATCACAGGCAAGGCCAGAGAAAACGCCGAGTTGATGAACAAAAATCAGGATATTAAGTATCGTTACGGTACGGCCTATCAGATTGATGAAGGTTTGAAAAAAATCGGTGGCGGTGAGCAAGGTCTCCCCTATCAGATCTTTGGTAAAGGCGAAAGCGGCATCAGCAGTGTTGCCGGCGGTTACCTACAAACAGCATGGAACAGTGTTAAAGGTGTTGGCGAATGGTGGGGCGATGTCAAACGCAATGCCCGTACGCAAACTGAAAGAAACTGGTACAACGGTATCGAAGCAGGTATTGGTATCTTCGGAAGCCTTGCAGCATTCAACTTTATCAATGACAATCTGTTTGGCGGAAAAGTACAAGGCGTAGCCAAATGGGGTATTATGCTGGCTGTTGCCGGATACTTCCTGCACCGCACAGGCGCAGTGGGTAACTCTATGGCTGCCAGCGCATCCGGACGCAGTCCGTTTGTATCACAATCAAACAGCAACTATGGTGCGACATCCAGAACAACTGGAAATGGCGGCGCGACGACAACCAACAGAACACACACACCCACAACAGGTGGTGGCAACAGCACTGGTGGCAGCGACCCTCAAAATGCAGCCAATGCGAACGGGGCAGCCGCGAACACGGTCATCGCTCCGATTGTTGATCGTAACGGGAAAAAAGTTGATCACATCGTCTATGTTGACGGCAAAATAACCGTACAAAACATGACGGGCGGCTTGCCACGCACTGCGGATGACATCGTTGTTGATCCTGCGGCTGCGGCACAAATCAATGCCGGCATTCAGCAAGATCTGGACAGAATCAAAACCGAAAACGGTATCAACCCTGCCATGGGCGGAACCGGTGCACACCTTCCCAACCCATTGAAAGGCGAAGTTGATGTTGTTATCAATAGTGACGGCGCACCACAACAGGTTGTGACAGTCGAATACACCGTCAGCGATCCTGAAACCGCTGATCTAACGCGCCCAAGATAAGCAACAGAAAAGGGGCGAATCGGTTATGACTTCCCATCTCACAGGACTAATGTTATGATTTTCTTAAGTGTTGATCGTTACAATCGCCTTGAACACTATGAAAACATGCCATTTCTGGCGGGTCTAACAATGTCAGACGATGTAAAGAAAAATAATGAAACACCCCATAAGTCACCCAAAAGCATGGGTGAGGATTGGGGATCCGGATTCGGATCAGGGCGTAAAGCTTTGTTCGCGAGCCCTGACGACTTCGACATTTACTGTGACCGTGAGCGCGGTGAAAACTACATTTTTCACGGGCCTGAACTGGGCTGTACCATCAGCCATCTGGAATATGACCACGACACCCAACGCATCACCGTTCACACCAATGATCGCCAACGCTTTGATCTGGGTGCGAAAATTCAATGGCTTGTGCGCCCCTACATCGCGAAAGAACAATTTTTGTACATCATCAGAACCGAAAATGGTAAACCAATTGACGGTGTTGAGGTTCAACTCAAAATAAAACAGCCGGATATACAGGAAACGATAAATTAATTTAAAAAAAATTCGGGCTTTTTGGAGAAAATCGTTATATAATAATTCTAAGCTATAAAAAGTATAAAAGAACGGGATGATGACAGAACATGTAGAGCAAAATGAGGCGAAACCGCCCATCGGTAATTTGACCGATTTTGTCTACGGTGTAACGAAAGAAAACCCGTTTAAGGTTGAAGTAGCGATAAATGATGACGGAAAAGTTATACTTTTCCACAATAAAGTTTTTAAAAACGACTTGTCCTGGCTGGAATTTGATCTGGGAACGAGTAAGTTAGATTTTATACTTGATGGTGGCGATGTACGCGATTTTGGTATGCCATTGGATAGATCAGTGTCGAAGCATATGCATAACACACATCAGGTATTAACGATTTTGTTGGACGATGAAACGGGAGACGCCAAAGAAGGCCACTACATCCCTTTGATCCTCCATCAAAGCTAGAGCAATAAGATCTGCATAAGCAGGCGATGGGTTAAATGTTAAATTAAAAAAATAGGAGTGATTAAAATGAGCATATCAGACGGATTTGATTTAAAATCAGGATCAGGATTGTCGCTAAACATTCAGGCTTTCCACGGTGCGCAGCACGGTGTAGATGGCGCTGTTAATTTTATTTCCGGTGCAGATGCAACAATGGCAAATGACATGGGTGGCAACAACGCCAACCTTGATGTCCTTGGCATGTAACCACCAGCCCATCAAAAGGCTTTGAAATTATTATGAATTATTGAAAGCAGGCGCGATTGTGCCTGTTTTTTTGTGTCCGCAACACGCCCTGAAAATTAGCCACACCGACACCAGCCCCTGCCCCATAAAGACACAAAGCCGCGTAACATCGCCCTCACCTGCGCAAACCATCCGCTCTGCTCAAACGCGGCCAACAGCACGAGGAACCCCCGCGCCCTTAAACCTTCTTTGATCAAAGCGCGTCCCAATATCAATGCTGTGCGTGAAATCACTTCCCTTGATTCGGAGGCTCGACGACTTCGACTTGCGGCGCGGGGTGTTCGAGGCGATATGTCCCGATAAACTTTTTCCAGAACACCGATAAAATCAGCAAAACAATCAAACCAAGCAAAAGCAGCGGCGGCGGTTTTTTATTCACCTCCATATAGGATTCATCAAAAAGCTCGGGGCCATCCTCCTCTACCGAAGGGCCAGCCTCTTGTTCTTCAACTTCTGCTTCAATTTTCTCTTCGTCCATATTGCCTGTTTCCATTCAATTCGTCCCTTTCATTATGACCATATTTTCGCGGCAAAACAACATGGAACAATCCACCATGGTTTCAAAAGCGCCTGAATAAGTTTTTGATTGCCGTTTAGCTTGAAAATCCTTATCTTCGCCCATGTTATAGAAGATAAAAAAACAAGAAGAACACAGAGCATTATGAGCAAAAAACTGGAACATATCCGTAACTTCGCAATTATCGCGCACATCGACCACGGCAAATCCACCCTCGCGGATCGCCTGATTCAGACATGCGGCGGTCTGGAAGAGCGTGAAATGACCGAACAGGTGCTTGATAACACCGATATCGAGCGTGAGCGCGGCATCACCATCAAAGCGCAAACTGTGCGCCTTGCCTACACTGCGCAAGACGGGATTGAGTACCAGCTTAACTTGATGGACACCCCCGGACACGTCGATTTCTCCTACGAAGTATCGCGCTCTTTGGCATCGTGCGAAGGTTCCCTCCTCGTTGTCGATTCGACCCAAGGGGTAGAGGCGCAAACTCTGGCCAATGTGTATCAGGCCATTGAGAACAACCATGACATCATACCTGTGATTAACAAAATCGACCTGCCCGCCGCCGATATCGACAATGCACGCGATCAAATTGAAAATGTCATCGGCCTGCCTGCGGATGATGCCATTGCGTGTTCCGGCAAGACCGGCGCAGGCATTCCCGCGCTGCTGGAGGCCATCATCACCAAGCTCCCGCCGCCCCATGAAGGCGACATCGAAAAACCCACCAAGGCCCTGTTGGTTGATTCTTGGTACGATATTTATCTGGGCGTTGTGGTTTTGGTGCGCGTGATTGACGGCACACTGAAAAAGGGACAAAAAATCAAATTTATGAGCAACGGCGCCACGCGCGAGATTGACCGCGTTGGTATGTTCACCCCGAAAAAGGTAGAATTGCCGGAGCTTGGCCCCGGTGAAATGGGCTTTATCACGGCCTCAATCAAGGATATATCCGAAACCAATGTCGGTGATACCATCACAGATGATAAACGCCCCTGCGCAGAGCGTCTGGCAGGCTTCAAGCCCTCTATCCCGATGGTGTTTTGCTCGTTCTATCCCGCCGATGCCAGCGAATTTGAAAAGCTCCGCGATTCTTTGGGCAAAATCCGCCTGAATGATGCCAGCCTGCATTTCGAAATGGAAAGCTCCCAAGCGTTGGGGCTTGGTTTCCGTTGTGGCTTCCTCGGCCTGTTGCACATGGAAATCATCCAAGAGCGCTTGGAACGCGAATTTGACCTCGACCTTATCCCGACTGCCCCCTCCGTGGTGTATAAAATCAACATGACCAAGGGCGATCAGATAGAGCTGTATAACCCTGTCGACATGCCCGATATCGTCAAGATCAGCACCATCGAAGAACCATGGATCAAGGCCACCATTCTTGTGCCTGATGAATTTCTGGGCGGCCTGTTGCAACTCTGTCAGGATCGCCGCGGCGTGCAGATCGATTTGACCTATGTCGGTACAGGCGAAGCCACGCGCGCGATGCTGGTCTATCGCCTACCGCTCAACGAAGTGGTGTTTGATTTTTATGACCGTTTGAAAAGCATTTCCAAGGGCTATGCCAGTTTTGATTATGAACTGGACGGCTATGGCGAGAATGACCTTGTGAAGCTGGAAATCCGCGTGAATGATGAGCCTGTCGACGCGCTGGCTATGATTGTCCACCGCTCCAGCGCGGAAGGGCGCGGCCGCCAGATGTGTGAACGCCTCAAGGATCTGATCCCCCGCCAGATGTTTAAAATCGCGATCCAAGCGGCGATTGGCGGCAAGATCATCGCCCGCGAAAACGTCAGCGCCCTGCGTAAAGACGTGACCGCGAAATGTTACGGCGGCGATATCACCCGTAAAAAGAAATTGCTGGAAAAGCAGAAAAAAGGGAAAGCCAAAATGCGCCAATACGGCAATGTGGAAATCCCACAAAGCGCGTTTATTGCTGCATTGAAGATGGGCGATGAGTGATGCGCCCAAATTTTCATGCCTTATTAGACCGTAATTCATTGAAATTAGGCTTTGCCCTCTTATTTCCAGCCCTTTTGACAGCTCAGCCCTTTTGGATAGGCCCACTTTTTTACCCTATTCTTGCATTTACAGTCCTCACATATAGCTTATGCGCGCTGGCGGTTTACTTTCATGCTCTTAAAATTGGCAAAAAATCTGCCCTATACTTCTTAAGTTACGGCTTGGTTTTGGGAATGCTCGTAGGTTCCTTATTTTTTTTCCTGCTTATCTTTATGTTTGATGCTCTCACCTCCCCGTTTAGCGAAGTTTTTTTTGCAACAATATCTTTCGGTGTCCCCTTAGGAGGACTTTACGGCCTCTTATTCAGCTTCTTCTTTTGGTCTTTTATAATAAAAGATGGCATCGTCTTTAAAATATCAAGTACTGTCACGCTCTTGCTCTTTGGTGCACTGCCCATACATAGTCTCATGTACGCGTAAAGGGACACTCTCCTATTTGTCGTCCACGTTCATTTTCTGTATTATCGTCGTCATCCCCCTGAATATATGCTATGTGTATGGGCGATAATAAAGCCAAAGACGAAGACAGGATAATAAAATGGCCGAAGCAAAAAAGACAACGGTGACAACCACGAAAACCAAGGCTGACCTTAAGGCCAAAATTCCGCCGAAAAAGAAAAAAGCAGCGACGGAGCTGGATGCGCCGAAACTCATCACGCGCCCGCCTTTCCTTGTCCTGTTTGCCTTGATGGCGGGGATTGTTCTGGAATGGGCGTTTCCGACCTCTGCCGGGGGGCGTTTATTTGGCTGGGTTGGGTTTTTCATGTTTGCGGGCGCGCTTGCCCTGCTTAAATTGAGCTTTAAAACATTCACGGCGGCGGGCACTGATGTTTCCCCCGATGCGCCGACCACAACGATTGTCACAAGCGGCCCCTATGCCTATTCCCGCAACCCCATTTATGTCAGCTTTCTGATCGGCTTTATCGGCCTGTCCTTCATGGCGGATTCGGTGATGATGTTCCTGATGGTGATTCCGCTGTTCTATACGCTTGCCCTTGGGGTGATTATCCCCGAAGAGGAATATTTGAGCGAGAAATTCGGCGCGAACTATACGGATTATAAAAAATCAACGCGCCGCTGGTTCTGACGCTCGAACACATATTCTTTGACGACCCATGACACGCTTTGTTTTCTACCTTCGGCTTTGTATCTTACTATGCAGCATCTTGATATGCAGCCCCCCTGCGCTGGCGCAGCAGCAAGACATCGAAGACAAGCAGGTTAAATTATGGGCGTATAAGGCCGTGTCGCGCCTGTTGACCTATCGCTATGACCGGATCGAAGACACCCTCACGCGCAATAAATACTTACTCTCGCGGCGCGGGTGCAAGCGGTTTCGCTGGTATCAAGAGGTTTACGGCTTTTCCGAAGATGTCGAAGACCGCAGAGAAACCCTGACGACCACGGAATTCTGGACAAATAAAGCCTACCGCTCGGAGCTTGACCTCATCACGCTGAAACGGCTTCCCGACAGAGAGCGGTACATTCAAAAGAAGGAAGACCTCGATCACAAGGTTTGGAATGTTGAAATCCCTATTCTGCTCGACTTCCAAAAAGGCACGATGCAGACAAAATACAAATTCGTCATTGATATTGATGTGCGTATGATCAACGATAATCCACCAGAATTAGTGATCGAAGACTGGCATTACGCAAGCCAGTGGGGGCTATACAGGGTGCAGCATGACAACGTCACATACCGCAATCATGATTACCCTGAATGCGATGATGCGCCGTTTAACGATATAAGGGATTAAACCATGAAGAAACACACATTATTGATTATCGGCCTTGGGTGCGCGCTGTTTTGTTTATCGGCCTGTGAAAGCACACAAAATGACCTGAGCGACCTACTCAATAATACGGCGCAACGCGCGGGGAAAAGTGCCGGTCGATAGGATTGCCATATAGATTTCACCCCGATTATTTGATAGCGTCAAAATCATGAAATATCTTTTACTGCCCTGTGCATTATTCTGCCTGTCCTCTTGCGCCCAAACGGGTAAGCTTATTGGCGGCGTTGTCACTCTTCCGATAAAAGTGCTCTCAAAAACCGCAGGCAGCTTGAATAAATATGACGATGCGGGCGCGCCCATCACCGCCATACCTGATATCGATCAGGCTATGCCGATGAACATGACGGAATAATTCTTTTCCGTAATATCAAAAAATACGCTATACTAAAGATATAGAAAGAAGGAGGTAAAGGATTTGCCTGTATCATTCACATCTTATCCAACATCAAATAGCGCCTATAAAGACGTGCAAAATTTCCTGATCAGTGAAAACACCATTCGGAAAAGCGCACAGCTTGCCGATGATCTTGCCCTGATCAGACAGCGCGAGGCCGATCCCGAAGCATTTGCCGCCCTGCAAGAAACAAGCACCAGCACAAGCGGTTTTGACAAGCGCATACAACAAAGCATTGATGACATCAACGCCTTGCGCGAACGCTATGGCATTACACAACCTAGGGGAAACAACCTCATAACCCTTGAGGAACTTCTAAGCCCGAGAAAAGGCTCTGTTCTCAATCACTTATCCTAAGGTAATTTCATTATATTTTGGAGAAAAAAGCCCCGACCGTCGGAGGGAGTGTGTGTGGGGGAGAGACAGTCGGGGACGAGGGTTTTATATGCCTGCGCCTATATAAAATCAACAAAAAACGACACCTTATTTTCTTTTTTTTCCAAAGTACTTAATTTATGTATGCACGCCCCCACAGGGGCTTTTTTTACCCTTTTTCATATCTATTTTCGGACTGATAATTGTATATTTTTTCCTGCAAAATACGCATTTTATAGACAAAACTGACACATCACCGTCATAAATGAATCCGCGCTGTCTGTGAAAGCATGATAATATTCGCTATATTTAAAGATCGGAACACTCGAAAATGCGGAAAAATGCCCATGACGCTCACACTTTATAAATTCGGCCCGCAATGGGGGCTGACAGACCCCAGCCCGTTTTGCATGAAACTCGAAAGTTTTTTGCGGCTTAATGACATCAACTTTAAATATGGCGGGCGGGACATCCGCAAATCGCTCAAGAATGCGCCGAAGCAAAAGCTCCCCTTTGTGGTGTTTGAAAATGGCGATCAGATGGGCGATTCCAACCTGATTATAAAACGCTTATCCGCCGAAAGAGGCATTGATATGAATGCCGCCCTCACCGCGGAGCAAAGAGGCATCGCGCACGCCTATTGCCGCATGCTGGACGAAGCCACTTACTTTACCGCCCTATATGCGCGGTGGATTGATGAGCCGGGCTGGAGCGTCATGAAAGACACGTTTTTCAGTGCCCTTCCCGCCCTTTTGCGTGGGTATATCTGCGCCAAAATTCAAAAAGACAAAATCAAGCATCTCGATATGCAAGGCATTGGCCGCCATAGCAAAGAGGATATCTACGCCTTTGCGCAGGCTGATATGGATGCGCTCTCGGCGTTGCTGGGCGATAAGACGTGGTTCTTCGGCGCAGACACTCCGACCCTACTTGATATATGGGCGCATGCTTTTGTGATTCAAACGATTGTACCGCCAATTGACATGCCACTTAAGACGCACACCTTATCTTTGCAAAACCTTTGTGATCACGCGCACCGTTTTCAAGAGCTGGTCTATAAAAAATAACGCAGCGGCGCGGCTTGATCGGCGGCGCGCATACCGCGCTGATCGGTATCATTGCACCGTTAAAGTCACGCCGCCATCCTAAAACACTTGCACTTGAGACGATTGGCTGGTTAGATATCAGGCATGAGCATAGAAAATGAAGCAGACATTGAATCCATATCCCCAGACGTAAACGACAAAGTTGATCGCGTCGATGATCAGAGATTCACCAGAATTCTTGACAACCTGATTAAAGAATCAGAAGAGATGCGTTTGACCCGCATGAAACAGCACCGCACGCGCAGTTTCTTGTCGATGAACCTCACCATTCTGTCGATCTTGGCAGGTGTCAGTGCGTTTGGCTGGTTCTTCCTGATGGAAGTGCAACTCCTCATCGCCTTTTTATTGCTTGGCCTTTCCCTTATTCCGCCGATCTTTCTGCATTTCTGGGTTGATGGCCCGCTAAAGAAATATAAGAAGGAGCACAAAACCGTTTTCATGCCGAAACTGGCCAAAGCGTTAAACGGCCTGACCTATCACCCGAATCGTGGTGTCAGCGGTAAAATGATTGAAAAACTCGCCGTCATCCCCGCGCATGACAGCTACGAAGCCGAAGATTGCTTCATGGGCGTTTATAAAGGCGTCAAAGTGATTTTCTCCGAAGCGCGGCTTTATTCCAAAAACCGTAAGGGTACACCTGTTTTTGACGGTATCTTCGTCTTGCTGGAAACCCCTGACGAAGTTTTTGAAGGGCACACCATCATCACCGCCAATGATAAAATGGTGAAGAGCTACGCCAAGACACGCTGGAAAACAATGAACCCTGTTCATGTCAGTGTGTCCAATCCCGATTGGGACAAATTCACGATCTATTCCACAAAACCCGACAGTGCGGAGCTTTTAATCGGCGAACGCTTGCTCAAGGAACTGGCCGAAGCCTCCGATGTTTTCGACAATGCGCCGCTTACGGCAGTCTTGTTTGGTAAAAACCGCGTCTTTATGATGATCCCTTATGATAAGGATATGTTCGAGCCATCCGATTTGTTTGTCCCTGTGACAACGAAAACACAGGCTTTGCAGTGTAAAAAGGAAATTGAACAGCTTCTCGAAATCATTGACGTTTTCGACCTGTATCAGCCTTTAAAGACATAAAGTGCACCCCTTCGAATACTACGGCATGTAAAAAAGAGCGAATTTGCAGCAATTCGGTCTTTTTTTGTTAAGATATAAAGCAATAAAAGCTTTCTAAGATCGAACAGTGGATCCCTGCACATGCCGTCGCACCAAACCAGAACAGACATGCCCCCAAACAAACAAAATAATCAAAACCTCGAAACGCTCCATCAACGCTTGGAAATATTCGAAGTTTTCATCACGCGTCGCTTTGATGAGATATCAATGGAAATCAATGCAACAGCGCAGCAAGCCGCAATGGCGGAAACCTACGTCGATCAAAAATTGCTGGACATCCTCACCTTGCTGGAAACAAACACAGACAATAACGCCTCCCCCATCGCCAAGATCGATACTCTGGGAGCGATAGAGAACATCATGGCCTGTATTCATAATGACCATGACTGGGATGACCAAACCAAACGCAACGATATGCGCAAACGCATCGAACATGAAACACAGGCCATCCTCGCCGCTTATCAAACATAAATCATAAAGCCGATCAGCATCGTTATCACGGTAAAGCCCACCAACAAGGCCATAGCGCCCTTATAGGTCTCCTCCCCGAATCCTTAACAAATTTGTTAATATTCACGTTCCTCCGGCTGAAACGCCGCAGCGCAGCGCACCCTTTTTTATGTTTTTTTCAAAAAAATAATACGGTGCAACGCCCCTGCCCCTGACAAGCGTAAAATGCTAACCCCCGATAAATACTTAGAAAATTATAGATAGATAAAACTTTATTTAAATTATATTCAAATAATAATTAAAGTAAAAGTAAGAATTACTTCGAATTTTACCTATAATTAAACCCGTGTTTACTTGCCTCGCATAGTATTGGGTTAACAAAGGGGCAAACACAATGAGCTACGCATATAACACAGACAATCAGAAACAAGCCATCGTCGGAACAATCATGGGCTTGATGCAGGAACTAAAGACATTGGCTCCACATCCTGATCGTCCAAGTTACCGCGGCCCTCTTTTCATCAGCGGAAACGCAAACTTCAAAACTGCCAATGATAATGACGGTATGCTCGGAAGCATGCTTTTGGAAACATTGCTTGGTACAGCCATTACAGAAGCATTAAGCGAAATGGGCGACACAGGCGACATGATTGGTGACTGGGCGCAAGCCATCGACATCACCAACGTCATGGATTGTTACAGCGAATACATCACTGACATTGAAGGCAGCAGAGAAAAAGTTGCTGCACACGGTCAAGGTACAATGGCTCGCATGTCAGGCAAATCAATCTCTGGCGGTTTCAACATGCGCAGCGACATTTCTGAAGGCATGCAGTCTTTCATGGATGATCTTCCAAAGCGCATGACCATCGAACGCAACATGGCTTACTATGCAAAGCAGCTTGATAATTTGAACGCTGCACCACGTTATGCCGCACCAAAGCCAAGCTTCGCTGCATAATCATCCCCCTCAAGACAAACAACCACAGGCATCAATCGGCAAAACGCCTTTCAACGCCCTTTAAGATTCCATCAAATATGTTATCATCTGAAAAAGCCGTGCCCTCTTGGCATGACATATTTGTTTTCGGATATACCCATGCATATCGACACCTCGTTGCTTCGTGAAAAATTCTCCATTAAGGAGCAAAAAAACGACACCCCTTTGACAATCAAGGCGAGCAGTAACCGTATGGTTTTGAACCTGCAAGCGGGTGAATTGCCGACAGAAACCTTTGTCGTGCGCACAAATTCAATGCATAGCTGCACGCGCATTACCGCCCTTATCATCGCAGATTATGAGAAAACAGGCCCCTTAGCCACGCGCATTAAAAGCATTGACTGGAAAGATATGTGGGATAAGGCGCTGAATGACTATGAAAGGCGCTATAACCCCGACAGGTGGCTTGCGATTTATCATCAGGGCAAGCCGGTCTTTTTCTATGGCCACTATCATTCCTTCCTGAATGTGATCGAACATTGCGATTTCCTGAATAAAGGCGATTACGCCAAATCGATAGAACTTGCCGAAACAGCCTTCAAAAAGGCAGGGAAAATCGTCACGATTGATTATACCAGCAACGTTGCGCTGGTTGCGATTATCGGACGCGGCGCGGGACGGTGCAGCATGATTTTGCGCGCCCCCAACCACACAACCACATTTAATTACACGTTAAAGCCCATCAATGCGGGTGATAACATCAACCTCACACAGGGCTTAAGCAGCGCAGGTGACTTTCTTGAGGGGGTGCAACTCGCCTATCTCATCGGAATCAATACCGAGCGACTTAATCAGGAATTGATTGAGAAATTCTCTGACGAGGCCAAGCAAACCCATCATGCGCGTGAACGGCTGAATCAATTGGACGCGCAAATCAACAGCATGGAAAACAGATATAAGGTGCGCTACAGGCCTGAACGCCCGATGTTCGATTTTATCATCGGGCAAGCTGAAAAATATGCTCGCGCAAATCCGATTGAAAGCAGCGGCGAAGACGAAATCTATATCGAATAAAGAAGCCCCCCTCCATTTTTGATACGCGCAAATAAAAAGACCGACATAGCGCCGGTCTTTTCTATAACTCTCAATTGAAACAGGCGGTTATGCCGCGGCCAATTGGCGCAACACATAATGCAGAATGCCGCCATTACGGTAATATTCCAGCTCATCGAGCGTATCAATACGGCACAGCAAATTCACGCTCTGCTCTGATCCGTCAGAATAACTCACCAACATGGGAATCTCTTTGCCCGGTGCTAACCCTTCTGATATGCCTGAGATGGAATAGCGTTCATCGCCGCGCAAATTCATGGTTTCACGGTTTTTCGCCCCTTGGAATTGCAACGGCAAAACGCCCATGCCAATCAGATTCGATCTGTGAATCCGCTCAAAGCTTTCGGCAATAACAGCCTTCACACCAAGCAGGCGCGTTCCCTTTGCCGCCCAGTCGCGCGAGGAGCCTGTGCCATATTCTCTGCCTGCAATCACCACCAAGGGCTGCCCCTCGGCCTGATACAGCTTTGCTGCGTCATAGATGCTCATATCTTCGCCGCTTGGAATATATTTGGTATAGCCGCCCTCGATCCCCGGAATCATCTCATTCTTGATTCGGATATTGGCAAATGTACCGCGCGTCATGACCAAATCATTCCCACGGCGCGAACCGTAAGAGTTAAAGTCAACCGTGCGCACTTGATGATCATTCAGATATTCCCCAGCCGGAGAATCCTTCTTAATCGCGCCCGCAGGTGAAATATGGTCGGTTGTCACGGAATCAGCCAAAATCGCAAGGGCGTAAGCTTCGCGAATGTCTTTCATACTGCCCGCTTCGCGGCTCATACCACTAAAGAAGGGCGGATTACGCACATAGGTGGAGCTATCCTGCCAGTCATACGTCTCACCTGATTCGCCGCCGCCAATGGCTTGCCATTCAGGTGGGCCTTTAAACACATCGGCATAACGTGATGCAAACATTTCGGGGGTCAGGCATGTTGCCACCATCTCGGCAATTTCCTTATTGGTCGGCCAAACATCTTTCAAATAGACATCCTTGCCGTCCTTACCCTGCCCCAAAGGCTCGTCATACACATTCACGCGCATAGAGCCAGCCAATGCATACGCCACCACCAAGGGCGGTGAGGCCAGATAATTTGATTTCACATGCGGGGAAATACGTCCCTCGAAATTACGGTTTCCCGATAGGACAGAGGTCACGTTCAAATCGCCCTCATCCACCGCATCGCCAATCGGCCCGGGCAACGGACCGGAGTTTCCGATGCACGTCGTACAGCCATAGCCAACCGTGTTAAAGCCCAGCGCGTTCAAATCTTCCTGAAGACCGGCCTTTTCCAGATATTCAGTCACAACCTGCGATCCGGGGGCTAAGGATGTTTTCACCCATGGCTTGACCTCAATACCCAAGGCACGTGCCTTACGCGCCACCAGACCTGCGGCAACCATCACAGTCGGGTTGGAGGTGTTGGTACAGCTCGTAATCGCGGCAATCACAACATCGCCGTTATCCAGCGTATAATCTTCGCCTTTAACCTGTACTGATTTATGATCAGGTACCAATTCATCGAACGCTTTTGATGCATTGCTGAGCGCGATGCGATCTTGCGGACGCTTCGGCCCAGAGATAGCGGGTTCAACATCGGCCAGATCAAGTTCCAGCGTGGTGGTGAATTCAGGTTCAGGCGTTGTCGAATCACGCCACATGCCTTGCGCCTTCGCATAGGCTTCAACCACTTTCACGCGGTGTGGATCGCGGCCTGTAAATTTCAAATAACGCAATGTTTCCTCATCAACAGGGAAGAAACCACAGGTCGCGCCATATTCAGGTGCCATATTGGCAATCGTGGCCTGATCCGCCAAGCTCAGATGATCCAGACCATTGCCGAAAAATTCAACGAATTTACCAACCACGCCCAATTCACGCAGCATTTCAACAACGCGCAGAACAAGATCCGTCGCGGTTGCGCCTTCTTTCATTTGTCCGGTCAGTTTAAAGCCGACCACTTCGGGGATCAGCATCGACACAGGCTGCCCCAGCATCGCGGCTTCGGCCTCAATACCACCAACACCCCAGCCAAGAACGGCCAAACCATTGATCATCGTTGTGTGCGAATCCGTACCGACAAGCGTGTCAGGATAAATAATATTACGTTTCGGGTTTTTGTCATCCGCGTCCATCCAAACGGTCTGCGCCAGATATTCCAGATTCACCTGATGGCAAATCCCTGTGCCCGGTGGTACAACGCGGAAATTGTTAAACGCGCCCTGCCCCCATTTTAAAAACTCATAGCGTTCGCCGTTGCGTTCAAATTCACGCTCCACATTCGCTTGGAATGCTTGCTCGGTTCCGAACTCATCCACCATCACAGAATGGTCAATCACCAAATCAACAGGCACAAGCGGGTTAATTTTGCTCGCATCACTGCCCAGAGCAACCATCGCCTCACGCATCGCGGCCAAATCGACCACGGCGGGAACGCCTGTAAAATCCTGCATCAACACACGCGCCGGACGATATGCAATTTCATGGGTGGATTTCTTACGCTCCAACCACTGCGCAATCGCTTTAACATCCTCTACCGTGACAGAGCGCCCGTCTTCATGGCGCAGTAAATTCTCCAAAAGGACTTTGAGCGTATAGGGCAGTCGCGACACATCCCCGATGGTTTTTGCCGCCGCCTCCAAAGAGAAATAGTCATAATCCTGCCCTTCAACAGTCAGTGTCTTACGAGTTTTCAAGGAATCATTGCCAGTACGTGCCATTGAGGGATACCCCTTATATAATCTTATGGATGCGCAAAATTACGCTGAAAAAAAGAGTGTACATCATAAGTGCAAAGAGATTAACAGAGAATTTACAAAAGCCGCTTTTTACAAAAAACATATTCGCCGCAAAAAATGCGTCCAAAAAAGCAACAAAAAATGCTATAAAAACTTGTTTTTCAACATCAAAAAATCGTTTTATAACAGATAGATATCAAAATACCAGTAAAAGCGCATGATCTTTCCTTCTTTTTGCCACATTTGGGGTGAATAATAACAATTAGATTATACGAGGACCTCCAAGGGGTTGTAATAATTAAAAGATTTCAATTTCTTCCTCTTAAAAATCAATTCGCTTACTTACTTTATTCGAACCGCTGCTCTTACCAAGCAGCGGTTTCTTTATGCGCCCTGACAACGCGCCCCATAAATGATTCGCGGGGGGAATGAATTTCTTTGCTGATTTTTGATTCTGAAGGCGATAGAGTAACCGTCTTTAGTAATAGATAAAGACATGAGAAGACGGACACTTATGAAACGCAGACGCACATCAATTGTACAAGCCGCCCTTGGCGCAGACAAAGCCCACCACGCGGTGATCCCCCCGATTTACCTCTCCTCTACCTTCGAGATTGACGGGTTGGAGCACAAAGCCCCCTATGAATATTCACGCACCCGCAACCCGACCCGCGATGATCTGGCCAATGCCATCACCGAACTAGAGGGCGGCTTGGGCACATGCGTGACATCATCGGGCATGGCGGCCTTAACATTGATTGTTCACCTTCTTAATCCTGATGATTTACTGATCGCGCCGTATGATTGCTATGGTCGTTCGTATCGTATGCTCTGCGCGCTGGCGGAGAAGAAACATTTCAAACTCGCCTTTATAGATCAATATGACGCACAAGCCGTAGAAAAGGCCTTCCGCGACACCCCGCCAAAGATGGTGTTGATCGAAAGCCCGTCCAACCCCGTTTTACGAATCGCCGATATCGCGATGATCGCCGAAAAAGCCAAAGCATGCGGCGCGATTACGGTTTGCGATAACACGTTCCTCTCCCCGATGCTGCAAAACCCGCTCACTTTGGGCGCGGATATTGCCTATCACTCCACCACCAAATTTTTGAACGGCCATAGCGATGTTGTCGGCGGCTCTGTCACCACCAATAATCAAGATATCCTGACCGATTTGGAGTTCTGGGCAAATTCATTGGGATTGATCGGCGCGCCGTTTGATTCTTATCTGACGCTGCGCGGTATGCGCACGTTAGAACTGCGTATGACCCGCGCACAGAAAAATGCAGGCATCATTGCCGATATGCTCAACGATCACCCTGCGGTGACAACCGTGTACTATCCCGGCTTACCCACCCACCAAGGCCATGAGGTCGCAACGAAGCAACAAAGCGGCTATGGCGCGATGTTAAGCTTTGAGATTAAAGCCGATAAATCCAAACTGGCCGCCTTTGTAGATCATCTGGAGCTGTTCCGCCTTGCGCAATCCCTCGGCGGTACGGAAAGCCTGATCAACCATCCTGCGACCATGACCCATGTTTCCATGGGCGCAGAAGCGCGCGCCAAGGCCGGTGTCACTGATCAACTCTTCCGCCTGTCTGTGGGCGTGGAACATATTGATGATTTATGCGAAGACCTGAAACACGCATTGGAGAAGGTTGGCTAACATGGCCTATGTCATTGGATTATTCTGTCTTATCCTTGCCATCGTCATTGGTATCAGTACGGTTTTTTTCCGCCTGCCGCAAAAACGCGCCCTTGGCCTTGTCGCCGCCCTGATGATTGCCTCGGCCTGTTTGATCGGCATAGGCGTGGCCTTCCCGCCATCCTCCGCCGTGCAACCTATCGCGCAAGACCTTCAACAAGGCGGCGCGCATGAATAAGCTGATCTATCTTTTACCCGCCGTAACCTTGTGCGTTCTGGCCTATTTGCAAATTGTCACCCTGATCGACAAGCATACCATCACCCTGACAGCCACCCCGATTCCCTATTTCGATATCGCGGCAATGACTGCGCCTGATGGTTCTGAAAAAAGATTAACGACGGATAGCCTGAAAAACTATATTCAAGGTGAGCCTATCATGGTCAATTTCTTCGCCACATGGTGCAGCACCTGCCTGATTGAGCATAAACAAATCGTAAGCCTTGCAGAAAAACACGGCCTTAAGATTATCGGCATTGCCTATCGCGATGACCCAAAGGATATCACCCCTTATATGATACGATTGGGCAACCCCTATGCGCAGATCGCGCTCGACCCTGATGGCTACGCCGCCGCAGGATGGAAAGTCTCCGGAACACCCGAAAGCTTCTTTCTCGATACCAATGGGGTTGTGCGCTATCACTTTAGGGGGCCAATCCGTGAGCGGGATATGAAACGTATTTTGCAGATCATTCATGCCGTTAAAAATGACACACAGCAGGAAAGCGGATAACTATGGCCATATTAATTATTTGCGCCCTGATCAGCGGCGCCAGCACGATTTACCTGACTGCCCCAATCATGCAAACGCGCGCGCAGACCTGCTATATCCTGATGATTTTTATTCCGGCGTTCTCTTTGGCGGGGTTATTTATCGTTTCGCCGCCGCACTCATTTGAGGCCGCGCCCGTTCATCTGTCCAACAGTTTCGATAGTCAGGAAACCGCCCTGCGCACCAAACTGTCACAAGATCCTGAAAATGCGACGACCATTCTTGATCTCAGCGGCCTCTATATCGCGCAAGAACGTTTTACCGATGCGATTGCCTTGCTGCGCGATGCCCAGCGCAAACACCCTGAAAATGACGATTTCGCCCTGCAACTCTCGGCGGCGCATTTTGCAAAGGGGCTGCTTTTTGCCGAAAATAACGATTACAAAAATGCCATAAAATCCCTGCAATACGCGCAAGCGGTTGCGCCCGATAACACACCGTTTTTACCTGATATAGAGCATTTCATAGAACAGCTTGAAAAGAAGATTAAAGATGAAGGCAAAGATGAGAGCGCGCAAAGCACCGCGCCGAATGATGCGCCGCCAGCCCCTTAAAAGATCATTCTAAAATTGAGGAATAGAGCTTTTGCTTGCGTTCCTTAAAGGCAGGGCATTTATCATCCACACTGTTATATTCTTCCAGTGAATCAACTTCGCGTTGGCGTTCTTGACGCTCAATCCCCAGCTTTTTATATTCCAGCTCCAGAATTTGGCTGACGACCCGTTGCATCTTGCCCATGATTTCATCCATACGGCTCAATTCAAATGGGCCGGCGCTAAACCCTCTGGATTGCAGCGCTTTCATCAATTTCTCGCCCATGCTTTTGGCATATTTATTGACGATTTCCCGATCCACACGCACATGCTTTAGCTCATGCCCCAAAATCGCCTTACGCATACAGCTATCGTTATACATTTCCTTGGCGATCACGATCGTCGGGTCAATATCAATCGTCACCTTGATCTCATTATACCAAACACAGCCCAAGCCTGCGCCGGTGTTTTTAACCTGTCCGAACTGGATTTTATGGCGCAGCTCAATCTGGCCTTTCATAAAGCCCTGCGTGATGGTCTGCCCGTGGAAACCATACGGGTCTACGGTATCCGTACTATATTCCTGTATCTGTTTCAGGGATTGACGATGATCGTATGTCACTTGCGCTGTGCGCGGCACAATGTTGATTTTTGTCGGCTCTTGCTGCGGACAGGCGCTCGTCGCACCCGCCAAAATCATAAGTGACGGAATCGTCAGTGGATCAATACCAAACATATAGGCCTCTTTATTATCTTACTCTGCATCATTATAGCAGATAAAATAAATCTTCCCTTAAGAAACGAAAAAAATAAGACTACGGCGAAGAAACATAAATGAACGGCGCGACGGGGCTTTTCCTTTTGGGTGAAAACCGATATAACATATGAAAACAACCATACAGGCAGGTGAATATTATGAGCATGATTATCGGGTTTGCAATTTGGCTTTATTCTTGCGTTATCATTCTTCAGGTCGCACTAAGCTGGCTGATCGCATTTGAAATCGTTAATAAAGATAATGAAGCAGCAAAAAATCTAACTGGGCAGTTGAAAAAACTAACCGATCCGGTTTACGTCCCCCTTAGAAAATTTGTTCCCCCCATTGGCGGCATTGACATCTCCCCCCTGATTGTTCTGTTTGGCTTAAGTTTTCTTGGCGGTGTTTTGATACGCCTGCTCAGCGGTTTCTAATCTTCAAAACAGTAAAGCGTTTTAAAAATGGCACAAATTATTGATGGTAAGGCAATTGCCGCGCAATTAAGAGAAACAATCCAACATGTGGTTCAGACAATGCCCGAAACGCCGGGTTTGGCTGTTATTCTGGTGGGTGATGATCCCGCGTCCCATGTTTATGTTAGAAATAAAATCAAGGCATGCGAGCATGTCGGCATCAACAGCATCGAACGCCGCCTACCCGAAGACACCACCAACGAAGAGATTGAGCGCGTCATTAATGACCTGAACGCCGATCCCGATATTCACGGTATTTTACTGCAACTCCCCCTGCCTGATCATTTAGACAGCGATTACCTGATCCAGTTGATTGCCGCGCATAAAGACGTTGATGGTCTGAATTTACGCAATGTTGGCGCTTTGGTGGCGGGCATTGACGGGCTTGTCCCCTGCACCCCCGAAGGCAGTCTGATTTTAATCAAATCTGTAATCACCAATTTGTCGGGTTTGCACGCCGTTGTGATCGGGCGTTCGCTTTTGTTCGGGAAACCGATGGCGCAATTACTGCTCAGGGAAAACTGCACCGTAACGATGGCGCATTCACGCACAAAAAATCTGGCTGAAATCTGTAAGCAGGCCGACATATTAGTCGCCGCCGTCGGGCGCGAGAAAATGGTCAAGGCTGATTGGATCAAGCCGGGCGCATGCGTTATTGATGTTGGCATCAACCGCATGGATAACGGCAAATTATGCGGCGATGTGGATTTTGACGGTGCATTTGATGTGGCCGGAGCGATCACCCCCGTACCGGGCGGTGTTGGCCCCATGACCATCGCCTGTTTGCTCGCCAATACCATTAAGGCAGCAAAAATCGGCCAATCATAAAAACAGGCCGAGTTTCAAAGTTCTATCGTATATAAAAAGATATAACGGCGCTTAATACACCATCAGAGCGAATGGCTGATATTGCTGGATATCTTTTAATCTTGATTGACGCACAACAAAATAGTTATAGAAATCAAGCCGCACCGTAGGCACAACAATTAAGACCTCAGGATAATCCACTTCATATAATCCGGGCTTCTGGTGAATATGCATTAAAAGACGTTCATTGGAATCAATCCATGACTTCAAACTAATCATAAAGGTTTGCGCCGTCACTCTGTTTTGCTTAAACGCAGTGCGCACACGCAAATCAATCTTGTCATCCGCATCAAAAATTGCCTCAATCTCCGCAACCTCTTTTTCAGTATATTTCTTCCAATAATCAGCAATGATGCGCGCTTTTTTTACGTTATTGATTTGTTTGGCCAAAAATTCAGGATCATCAAACACCTCAATATTCCCGACACGCGCCATATAGCGGCGAATCTCATAACCGTAATGATCCATTTCCGGCCTAATATCGGTTTCAATGCCGTAAATCAAGCGGTCAACGCGCTCTTCAAGGCTTGTCACCGGCGGGTATTTCAAAAAACGTGTTTGGGAAATATTCGGCTCACGCGGCACAACATCATCCGCGTCAATTATCACAGATGTTTGCCCTAAAATAGGCATGAAAACCGGCTCATAGCTCGCATCCGCGTCCAGAATGACGTGCCTTGCACTCCATGCCGCATGCGTCACAACCATGCATGATGAAACAAACATTAAAAAGAATAATACTCTAAAAATCAACGAGCTGCCCCCCCTTATCGAACAACCTCCAAAACGCAGTATTCTATCGCGTTCACTCACCTTGTGCAAGTGTGTAGCCACGCTCGCCATCAAAACTATAGAGATTCTCGATTTTCACAAATTCTACTCCGCCGCTCTGTATGGCTTGCAATTGCGCAATAATCATATCATGGGACACGCTGTGACCGATAAATCTCAAACACCAATGATCGGAACAAAAAGTATCAGGATGCCCGTCAGGCCACACTTTCACCCCACGATTGGCGATCAATTTCAACTTCAAACCATCAACCACAAGTGGTGCAAGTATCGCGGCGAGCGCATCGGGTGTGCCTGTATCCCAATCAATAAACACATCCACCCCGACCAATGTTTTGTCTTGAACCACAGGGGGCTTTAACGGCGGCATGCTCAGCCCCTTGCCCCCGCCTTCGCCGTAATTCACGGCCTTGAACGTTTCAGGCGCTTGCCCCAAACGCTCAATCACGGCCTTGGCAAAGGCATCGGTCTTCACGCACGCGCGGCTTAAATGCTCGTCATAGATATCACCTGTATGAATACCGTCTTCCATGGTTTTGAACCACGCATTATGGATTGTCGTGGCAATGTCATTCTGCCCGATATAGTTCAGCATCTGCACAGCGCCAAGCAATAAGCCCGACGGATTGGCAATGCCCAGCCCCGCAATATCAGGGGCAGAGCCGTGGACGGCCTCAAACATACCGAAATCAGTGCCGATATTACACGACCCGCCAAGCCCGACAGAGCCGGTAATCTCCACCGCGACATCGGATATGATATCGCCATAGAGGTTTTCAGTCACCAGCACATCAAAATCATTCGGGCGCGCCGCAACGCGCGCGGTGCCGATATCAACGATATAGAAATCCTGCTCAATATCCGGATATTCCGCGCCGATCTCATCAAAGACGCGGTGAAACAGGCCATCGGCCATCTTCATAATATTGTCCTTGGCCATGCAGGTGACCTTTTTACGGCCATTCGCACGCGCATATTCAAAGGCAAAGCGGATGATTTTTTCTGACCCCGGACGGGAAATCAGCTTAATCGATTGCACCACATCTTGCGTCTGGCGATGCTCAATCCCCGCATAAAGGTCTTCTTCATTCTCGCGGATAATCACGATATCCATATCGGGGAAATTCGTTTCAACATACGGATGATAAGACACACACGGGCGCACATTGGCAAACAGACCAAGGCTCTTGCGCACCGTCACGTTCAGCGATTTAAAGCCCCCGCCTTGCGGCGTGGTAATCGGCGCTTTTAGAAATACTTTGGTGCGGCGCAAGCTGTCCCACGCGCTATCCTCAATCCCCGTTAGAATGCCGCGCTTATAAACGGCTTCACCGATTTCGATATGTTCGATATCAAGGCGCGCACCCGCCGCCTCCAGAATGCTCAATGTCGCATCCATAATTTCAGGGCCGATACCATCGCCTCTTGCGACTGTAATGGGGGTTTTATTGCTCAACTGAATGCTCCTTGAAAACAAAGCGTGGTTAGAATCACCAACGCAGATATAAGGGAGTCTAAGCGATAACGCTATGTTTTTCCAGAGGACACTAAGGCCTTACATATACTTTTCCAAAAAACGATAAAGCAGGTTAGAATGAGGTATGGAAAAAAGCACACATGAAAAAATTTATACCTCAAGCATAGCATTATTATTTGGTATAATTTCTTCTATAGCTATTGGACTACTTTCCTTCTCAATCGTCTTTCTTATTTGTTGGATAGAAGTACTAACTAATGTTGCTTTTTTCTTTTTACCTGCTTGGTTGATATATCCATATATCTCAGATGACTTTGCCTTATCTTACCTATTCCCTGTACCCTGTATTTACTTTTTGGTTTTCCTTCCAATATTCATGACATACTTATTTTATAAAAAATTTGATGAAATCCAAGAATCCCCGACACGCAGAACTTTTGTCTACACGACCTTGATCTCCATAGTCGTTTTTTATTGCGGTTTTTTATTTGCCATACCTGCAATGACATAAAGATTACGCCTTAGGATTCCAGAAAATCACATCCCTTGCAGGTGCTTGTTTATCGCCGCTGCGTTTATAGACATAGATTCTCAAAACGGATAAGCCCACCGCCCAAATGGCGCTTAAATTCCCCATCGCCGCCATGACAACGCCTGCCTTATCGGTATCGAACATAATCACATAGGCCACGCCGAACATCTGCGCCGCCCACGTAAAGGCCATAAGATAACCAAAGGTCGGGCGCATACGCCGCACATATTTATCCTCCGAAGCCACTTCGGCGCGCAGAGATTGGTTGATCTCCGAGAGCGTGGTTTGGTAATTCTCCATCTCCATTTCCGCCATTTTTTCGGTGTGGCGGTTGGCTTCCTCCAACTGTTCGGAGGTGATTTGCCCCGCTTTTAGGGCATCATCGACCTTTGCCAACGCTTCGGACGCGGTTTTGGCCACCGGATTATCAATCGCGCCCAATGCGCCGCCGACAATCGCCACCAATACAGGCAAGCCGATTTGTGAAAGTAATGCTGAAAGCATAGTGTTCTCCTTAATCTATCAAAGTGTAAAAAATATGATGCCCGATTACGGCGGTAGGTTTTTTGCCGCGCGCCCAATAGGGTTTAATATCCGCGGCGTGGTAATGAGTTGCGCCGAGCGTGATATCCGCCAGCGTCCCCGCCAATGCGCGCCGCGCCATACGCAGGGCGGCGGCGAAATGCGCATCGCCCGCGTCTACGCTCTGAAGTTTACGGAAATTCGGGTCAGACCTGTTCCAGCACGAAAACTGATACGGCTTTTGGCAAACCTGAATAATATTATTCCCCCACCAGAACTTGCCCCTTTCTTGTGCGACTTTGACGCGGTTCAAAATCACATTGGCGACGGCCTGCATCCCGCCTGTGCCCTCGCCGCGTGCCTCCCCCCACAGCGTGCGCGCCAGCACATCGCGCGCGATTTCATCATAGAAATCCTGCATAGATTGCGCGTTTTGCGCAGGGTTTTTATCCTCACCGCCACAAATGGCAGTCAGTTTCGGTTTATCGGTCATTCTCATTCTCCTTGAAATGTGCGTGGAACATAAAAAAAGCCCTGCGCGGGGCAGAGCTTCGAAATTCATTTGAATATTTTAGGCGGGGGTCAGGCTAAATCATAAGGCTCCGCCTGCGCGTCTTCCTGATCATTCATAACCCACAAATCATCTTTGCTACATGTGATCGCAATCTGCGCTTCGCCCTCTTTCGTTGGCTCTGCGGCCTTCGCGACACAGGTGAAATGACTGACGGGTTCATCATCTTTCATACAATCAATCGAGGCCGACAAGACACGCCCTGAAAACATTTTGTTTTCTGCCATATGCTGCACACCGCCCAGCGCACATTGCGCCTCTGATGCTGCGGGGATGATATCGGTCTGTGTGCTCCAACGCATAAACGTATAGGATACAGCGCCATCCTTATTAATCGGCGTTTCATCATAGGCAACATTGACTTTGGCATGGGTGGCGCTGCCCACTTGGTTATTGATCGTCGTCGTATAAGGCTGTTTATCGGCGTTTTCATATCCCGCGTCAGCACCATTAAGCGCCATATATCCGGCAAGCGCCAAAGCAGGCAGTGCCAGCCCCACGAAACCGCCGCTCTTCTTGGCCAGATAGCCACGTAATGCATCCATGCCGCCGCTCTTTTCCAAATTATCCATGATCATCAACCCTTATTCTTATTATTTCTTATTAATAGACATTATTGTAATAATCATACCACCATATTGTCAATTGTTACGTAAACCCAACATAAATATGCGGCATTCACTTTATTTTTTATTGGATGATGCCTTCAGACTCGCCGTTTTCAGGGCGGTGGTGTCCAGCTTGGCTTCGATCCGCAGCAAATGCTCCACAATGCGCGCTTCCAGCAGGCGCAGATCATTGCGCGAGGCATAGTTCTTTGCGACCTCCAGCTTGAACCCGTGCAATGCCTCACGCAGTTGCTCACACCGTAAATCGAGGGTCATTTGCACATCATCAATGGCTTTGTCGGTTTCCCCGCGTACCCGCCAGATCATCCACAGCAACCCCGCCATCGCCGGCAAATCAACCGCCGTGATCCACCAAATCAACTCATTTGAAATTTCTGTCATTGTTTCGTTTCTCCATAAAAAAAGCCCGCTAAGTGCGGGCATAGAAATCAAACCTCAAAGTCACTCTTCGCGCTGTGCGTGCCTGCGCCCTTCATCCAGCTATGGGCGCCCTTACCGTGAAGGCGTTCTAATCGATCGGGCTGGAGCGAGAGCGCCCCAGCCACCGCATCCAACCCGTCATCATGTGACGCGCCAGAGCGTGTATTCGGTCGCCATTCGCGCATTTCCATCAAAAACGGCGTATCGCACACGCTTTTATGGATGAACAGCCGCTTTGCCGCCATCAGCGCGTCGAACCCCTCAATAATCCGCACCGCTTTTGGGCGGCGGCTGCTGATTTCCTGCACACGCGCAGGGGCACGCGCGCGCGTCAATTCATTGCGCAGGATATTGGGCAAAAACCGCCCTATCCCATTGGTTTCCACGGCAATCGCAGGGATATAAAATTCCTTGGCGAGCGCGGCAACCACGCGCGATTGCTGCGTCGCTTCGTCGGTATCGTCCTGCTCATTCACGCGGATATAGGCCAGGTGGTGCAAATAGTAATTCCCGCCCTCATCCGTGAATACAACCGCGCACACACTGTCATCACCAGAGCCGCACCCAAAGGCAGGATCCCACCAGCAACTGGCTCCGACCATTTTCATCTGCCCGATAAACAAGGTCTGCAGCATGCGGTCATATTCCAGCGGCGCATCATAGGGTTGCAATGCATCAGGGTCGAGCCGCCCTTGCATGATATTCACGGGCTTGAGCATCATTTGACTGTCGAATTTATTCGGCCCCGCCTCGCGCTTCATTTGCGCAACGGCCTGCGCCGCTGTAACGTTCAGGCCATGTGATAGCGCCCTGCCCGTCAATAAGCGGCAAACTGAGCCGTTCAAAACCATCAAGAAAGGGCTGCTCCTCACCAATTTCAGTGCGCGGCATATCGGCGTAGATCGAATAATAATGATGCGGCGTACCAACATAAAGCTGCGCCCCGCCCGCAACCAAGACATAGGCAATCTCGGACAGTTTTTCGCGCAAATCGGCGCGCTTATCCGCGCTGTCGCAGGTATTGGGCACTTCGACATCATCGCAAATCACGATATCGGCGCGGCTGCCTGTGATGTTAGAGCTCACCCCCTTGGCCATCATCGACGGATCACGAAGCTCCATCATGCGTTTGACCGTGAACCTGTCCGATGCCCATTGGTCGGCGCGCTCGGGCTTTAAATGCGTGGTCAGCGGGTGACGCTCTATGATGCGCTTGACGTTGCGCACCATCTTCTTCGCTAGGGTAAAATCCGCCGCCAACACCAAAATGCGGATATCGGGATTGCGATAAATCAACCACGCGGCAAACAGGCCGACAATGCTGCTTTTCCCTGCGCTGCGAAAAGCCATGAGCAACAAGCGCGTATCACCCTTTTTCCAGCGCGCCTCCAGCCAATCGGCCATTTTCAGGTGCAAGGGCGGGGTTTTACGCCCCTGACTTTGATTCCAAAGCACAGAAAACAGCTTGAAATCCGCGTTCTCAATGGCATATCCACTCATTGGCTCTTTCCTCCTTATCTTTTCTTGTTGTGATGATTTCAGACATAAAAAAACGCCCCGTTTGGGACGCGTGCGTAACGACGATGACAATGATTAGAGCGTGCCTATTCCTGTTCCAAGGCTTGGTGATGCGGCATGCAGACCTCCAGATCAACGGCGCGCTTATCAAAACGGGTATTGAGGTTGTTGGTGGCAATACGCGATTCCGGTACGCCCGCCTCCAGCAGCTTCCCCTTAATGAAATCAACGCGATTGCTGGCGACTGCGAAATTATTTTTCAGATGTTGGTAGTGCTGGCGCTCAAAATCATCCGGCGGCGCAACGCCCGCGCGCAAGCCCAAACGATCATCCAGATCATAACTCGCATGACCCGTCAGAATAAAGGTGACGGATGGGTCATCAATAACGTCCCGCGGAATGGCATTGAAAAACTCAAGATGCCTGCTCGTCGAACTTTTGTTGTAATCAAATTCGAAAGCGACGATTTTATGCTCTGTGCCGTCATGCCAGAATTGCGTATAGGATGCGGCCTGCCCTTGTTCCTGCGTTAAGCGTTGGAACGGATCGTCGAACATATCCATTTTTTGTTCGAATTGCGGCGCGGCGCAAAACATTTCATTAACCGATAAATCAGACACAAGGCCATCGGTATCGGGATGATCCCAATGATCTTTAATCACACTCGCCGTTGCCATGGTCGCCACAATCGCCGCCGCCGGAAGCAGCAATGATTGTGGTTGTTTGAACTTATATTCTTTGATCTTCGTCACGTTTTACCGCACCCTTTTTAAGGCGATGAATTTTCCATATCCTTATTTGTACCATAGTCATAGTTAATCTTTACCCTTAAAGTCAAATTTCGCGCCCTTCTGATGCAAACGCAATTCCCCTTCCGCATTTTCAATCAAGCCCAACAACAACGCCTGATCGTCTTGATCGTTGCTATCAGAGGCTGGTAAATCTGCCAATTTCGCCAGCTTTATCAACAGCTCAATATGGGCGATAGCCACCTTGCACGCATCATGGTGCGCCTTAAAATCTTTGGGGGCTTCGGGAACGTCTTGGCTTGAAAAACTCTTATAGGATTCCAGCGCCGTTTGAATGGCGTGCGGTAAAAATTCCGCAATATCACCGCGCGTGCGCGCTTCGATTTGTGGCATAAGCCCTCCTTATTTTATAGATGTTTCGAGATGATAAACCATTGCCCGCCGTCCGATACGACCGTGATCGCGCTGTACTGGCTGTTTAATGGTTGGCCATAGCCATCAGGGCCGCTGCCGCCTTGTTCGGTTACGGTAATCACATTGGCAGAACCGTCGGTTTTCTTGATCGTAATGCTGCGCCCTATGGCTTCTGCCGCGTTGGCGGGGGGCAAGCGCGCCGTCATCGCTCCGCCAAAGGCCGAAAGCAAATAGGTATCCACCGCCATATCAATGTCATACAAGCCCGAACCATCAAAGAACCGCGTATTACCGCCCGAACGGTTAGAGGCCGTCACAAACCATTCCGCCCCATTAGACAGCATCATCACGTAATCATTTTCCGCGCCTAAAAAGAAATTCTTTCCATCCGGCCCTGCGCCGCCATCTTCGGTCACGGTGATCACATTGGCGGAGCTATCGGTTTTCTTGACCACCATCATCACACCCACAGAAGCCGCCGCATTGGGCAACACAATATCCAGCGCACCGCCAAAGCTCGACACCAGATGCACAGAGTGCGACAGATCGAGGGTATATGTACCGCTCGCATCAATAAATTCCGTATCATAGCGTTGCAACGTCGCATTCATATCCGTCACGGTGGTACGTTGCAGGCGGTTTTTATACGGATAGCCCGCATTATAGGCGGTATATTCCCCGCCCGATAAATCCCATATCGCCGCGCCGTCACTGACCGATAGCAAATTAAAGATCGAGGTTTCGGTTGAGCCTGCCACCAATTTGATATTGGGCACAAGATTATCACTCTCGGCATAGGGGTTCACCAGCAGGGTTTTCTCCGCATTACTGCCAATGATGAAACAGCCCTGCGCTGTGCCTTTGACGTTGGCTTCGCAATCAACAAAGGCGTTGTTATATTTGCCGTCCTCGATATAAAATCCCGCGCCTGATATATCCGCGCCCAGTGAATAAGCGCGGCACGCATGGAATTTATTGGCATTTGGCGTATCGCCTGCGCCGCTGCGTGTCAGGTGGAACCCGTTTACGGCGGGTTGTTCGACCAGAACGCGGGTGAAATTATTCCAATAACATGGGAAACTGGGGTTGGTATAACCATCAAGCTGCACCCCTGTATTGGGCGCGGTGATGGTGACATCGCTGACGCTGGTTTGCACCACGGGGCGCGTCAGGCCGAACAATTTCACCCCGATATCGCCGCCCTCTATACGCAAATCCGTAAGGCGGCAATGATCTTCGACGATTTCAATCACGTTGAACGTATTATTCAACGCCTTCAGCACCGATTTCTGCCCCGCGCCAAACAACGATTGCCGCGCATTCAAACGAATCGTTGCCGACACCAGATAGTCCCCTTCGGGCAGGAACACGCTATCGGACGCCGCCAGCGCGTTGATAATCGCGCTCGTATCATCGGCAAGACCGTCCCCCAATGCGCCGAAATCCTTGACCGAGATCAGGTCGCTGAATTTATCATGAGCCGTGCGCACCACTGCCCCCGCGCCCGAAGCCGTAAAATCAGGCGCAGCCATAGACCCCGCCAACGACACCGCCACCGGATTACCCGCCCCGTCAAAGCCCAGCGCCTTATTGCTGCGCACCGCGCGATCGGGCAACACAACGCCCGCAGGGTTTTCATGGTCGCCATAGCGCAGCATAAGATCATTTTCGCGGTTCACCTGTTGCAAGGCGGCGATCATATAATCCAGCTCCGTATTGATGCTCGCGGCGGAAAAATCCCCGCCTTCGAGATAATCGGTGACACGCTCTATCGGCAGTTCGCGCGCCAAGGTGATTACTGCGCCGTTTGCGGGCGCGCTGGTAAATGTAACCGCCCCGCCTGCGCTCTGCCCCGCACCTGAAATAATATAGCCGCTGGCTTGTTTTGCGCCGTCCAGATACACCGCCAGATCCGCGCTCGCAAAAATCGGAAACGGATAGCTAAACCCCGTATCCACACCATCGGCGACATAGCGCACAATCGGTGTTATATCGGGCATTTTTATATGTTCAGTGGTCATAATTACCCCCCTATGCTTTTGGCTGTTTTTTGAATTGCAAACACCGCATACGCGTTGCTTTGCGCGGGCATTTTTATATGTTCAGTCGTCATAGATCACTCCTTAAAAGAAACAATAAAAAAACGCGGACAGAACATCCGCGTTTACACATAAATAATTTTGATTTCAGGCTAGAGGATTCGGCTTTTCAAACCCTTTTCTACCGCGCGCCTTTACGAATCCAGATACAGGCTTTCGTGCATCTCATCATCGTCGAGTCCCTCCATTATGAGGTGTCTTTCTTGCTCAGAACGCTGAAAATTCACATAATTCTCAACCGTCGATGCATCGCCAAGCATATAGGAAAAGCGATCACCACATTCCTGCTGTATCACTTGATAGCCTTCCATATTCGACGGAATAACCACCGATCCCTCATCTTGAAACACAATATCAAGATCATGATCTGCAGCGAACTGCTCTACAATGGCGTAAAAGGATTCATCGGACAGGCCGCTTTTGTAATTTTCAGGCATTTTTGATAAGCCGCCAGCCTCGTTTGGCGCAAAAAGAACACCGGGCTTAGTGTAAAAATTAGCCGCAATAATATACAAATAATTTGGGTCAAGCGCCGCTTTCGTAAAGCTATCAAGATCGGTTGTCATCATATCCCCCTTCATTCTTATATTTTTTATGCCTTCAGCCTACACTAATTTTTCTGCGTTATGCAAATCAAAAAAGTGACGTTACCATCCGCGCGCCGGAGGTCAGATTGTTCAGATTATTGCGCTCTTGCAACTGCGTACGCTGGAGGACATTCAGGGCGCTACTCTGCGCGACATTTTGATCAATTGATGTTCGGCGCAGCGTGTCCAGCTCTTCGCGGCGCGCTTGCTCATCGGCAGTTTCATCGAACAGCCCGAGTAACACCGCCTGCGATGAGCCCACGCCTGAGCCAACCCCTTGCGCACTGAAATTGGCGCGTTGACGTGCCACTGCGCGGCGCAGCGCGGTTTTGCGCTGGTCTTCATCCTGACGCGCGGTGACGGCAAGCCGCTCGCGCTCCAACGCAGCATCTTGCGATAATTGCTGTTGCTGCAATGTTTGGCGCTCTTTAAGCTGGTTGAGTGCCTGATCTTGGTTGCTGCGGCGTGATAGCTCACCCACAGCCAGCCCAACCCCTTGCGTAACCAACGCGGTTGTGAGTAATGGTGCTAATGCGGCCATAATCGTTTCCTTTCAATAATAAATTCTTGTTTTTAGTCATTCACCTTGATTTCCGACGCCACCGAAAGCAGCGTAAAAGGCAGCGGTAAGTTTTGTTCAATCCGCCAGAGCGGTGAAACGCCGTCTTTCTGCCACCCCAGCGCGCGTACGCGTACATCACCACTGACCAACGGGTTGGGTTGATCCAGCGTAATAACATCGCCGAAATCCCGCAGTGATACGTCCTTTAGACCGCGCCCGACATCAAGGCGCAAGGATGCGGTGTCTTTCACGCGAAAGATCGCCTCAATCAGTCGTAACTTGCGCCCCGCGCCGACTTTGGCGACTTCGTTGGGGGGCAATGGCTCTATGATATGGGTGTACGCAAGGCCGATCTGCACCGTGTTTGCAGGTTCAGAGAGTGTCACTGCGCCGCCCAGAACCGTTTGATCGGGGATCACTGCACCATCGGCAACAATCGAAACCTCTTGCCCCTCCAAATGATCCAGCCCCGACCACATTGATGCAGGCAAATCCACCTGACCCGATAATGCACAATCCAGTTGCAGATCAGGGTCGAACAGCTCGATAAAATAGCTGCCGTCACGCAAAACCAGCATATAAACCTGATCACCAACCGCCGCCACCGATTTGACCAAGCCGTTGGTTTCATGCAGCGTCCATGCCGATACTTTTTCGGCGCGAAACACTGTGAGCGAGGCAAATTTCCCATCCGCGCGCACCACAAACAACAAACGGTTTTGCTGGTCGTAATCCTGATCCACCGGCATGTCGACAATATGTCGTGAGAGCAACGCCAGATCGGTGGAGGTATAGGCTTGCTCCAAATCGGTATAGAGAAACTCATATAACTCCCGCCCGCTGCGCGCACAATACAGGGTTGCACCATCCACATTCACCGGCGGGATATAGCGATCAATCCGTGACCCTGTGCGGGTTTGGCGGCGGATTTGCACCGATACAGGCGTCAATGGATCGCCCGTGACCATCCATTCCGCACCGCTTGTAAAGACCTGTAAATGACGCGAGGAAAACACCCCGCGTATGGCATTCACCTGATCGGAGAGGATCGAAAACTCTATGGCTTCGTCATCCAACCCCGCGCCAAGATCGAAATTGAACAAATCGCCTGATTTTGAAAACCATAAACGATTGGGTAAATCACGACTGCCGCCAATCACCAAGCGATCTTGATGAAACGCCACCGTCACGGGATAGCCGCGCACAGGGCTGAAGGCTTGTTCATACCAATCAATTGTCGCGCCCGTATCGGGCAGATACAAAAATTCCTCGCTGTCTATCACATCAACGTCATAATCGGGGTTGGGTTTTGGAATCACTGTACCGCTGACCACCGTGGGCGAGTCAAAATCTGTGATCTCCACATCTATGCCGCGCACCCGCAGGCGCGTGCCCTCATGCCCCGCCGCAAAAACATCCGCCGAAGCGGTGAGCGTGATTGCGCCGCTTGTTCCACTGGGCGTAACGCTCAGCGCGCTGTCTGTGAATTTGAAAAAGGGCTGATGAATAATGTCATGATCGGCAAAGAACACCCAATCATCCAGATTCCACGTTCCCCCGATAGAGCGCACAAGTTTTTTCGGCGGCACATCGGGATGGGTGAGGAGAAGCGTATCGGCGCTTTGTGTCCACGCCAAGGCGGGAATCTGCGCCGCGCTCCATGGCGCTGGCAGGGTTGCTTCCTTAAAACCGCCCGAATAGATATCAATTTGCGTATCGGTAATCACCAATAAGGCGGTTTGCTGCGTGTTGAATTCAAAGGCAATCAGCTTCCCATCGCCCGCCGCCGTATCAATATAACCAAGACCTGCGCGGCGCGTCACACCGCCTGTCGGCTGGATAAACACATTACGCAAACGCAGCGCGCCATTATCATAGGCACGTAAATCCCCCCGCCCCAAAAGCGCGTAGCTGACCTCCCCTGCGGTGAAGGTGGTTTTAATATCTCTTATTCGTGTCATGATTTTTCCTTTATTGACCTTAAATTCAGGCACAAAAAAACCCGCCAAATGGCGGGCTTTCGTAAATTCTATATTACAGCGTGTGACTAAACGAAGTGTACGCCGTCTTCTTGATGCGCGGGGCCTGAAGATACAGGCTTCTCTTCCTGTATATACGCTTTCGCTTCATCAGGAATACTTACGCTTGCATCTGCGCCCAGTATGCTGTCATCACCATAATCCATGTGATCTTCACTTGCGCCTGATGCACCGGAAAAACCCGGTAAAATATTTTTAACTCTATCCATAAAACTCATTGCATTCACCCTTATAATTTTGCGTTTCTACGTGTTAGCACTACTTATAATCTTTATTATACCAAATCGTCAAGAAAAACACCAGATTACTCTGTATTTTACGCGCTGAAATTATTCGTAAATAGCGTGTAATATGCTGGGGTTATCATCGCTTGCATCCGATCTTTTTCTTCTCGCTGATGGCGGCGTGTCAGAAACAGGGGTGTGCGCCTTTAATTCCTGCGCAACGTGATCAGGAAGGCTCACCGATGCCTCGACGCCCAAATCCATATCATCGGGCTTTTCAAGGCCGTCATCTGCAATATTTGCAACGCGCCATTTCTCGCCGACCTTGTCCATTTTATCGATGTCGTTCACGTCTACCTCACATATATGATGATCCATCAGGGTAGAGGGCGCAATGCCCATACGTCAAGGAAATAGCCTAATTCCCGATTATAGCGTTTCACAAGCGCCCTTAATCACGCACATCAATCAGGGTGAAATTCTCGATTTTATTCGGGGTGTCTTGCTGGGCATCAATTTGCCGTGCGCGTTCATAGGCGCGCTCTGCCAGTTTGAGCATGGTTTCCGCGCGTGAGGTGTTTTCCGTCACCGGAATGGTAAATTCGGCGGCCAATTGCATGATCAAAACTTGATCGAAATACGGGGGAAACGCTTCTTCCTGCGGCCTGAAAATATAGGTCAGCACCACGTCAGAAGCATTGGTATGAAGCGCGCCGCCCGCAATGCGGTAATTCAAACCACGCCCGCGCGCTCCGCTTCCCGCGCTTAAGGCGCGCAGGAAATCATTCGGTAATTGATAGGCATATTGATAATCGGCAATCGGCGCACTGGCCAATTGATCGAGAATCACCTGCCCGCTGGCAAAGCTCCACGCATAGGCCGAGAGCAACGCATCACGCGCCTGAGGGTAAAGCGCGCCCGCAATCTCGCTTTGCGCTGTGCCGTCGTCGAAACTGGTAATCGGCGCGGCTCCGATTTTAATAAGCGCGCGGCTGCATAAGCCTATATCTGATAATGCCATACTGAAATCTCCCTAAAAATAACTGTGATAAAAAGCAGCAGCCGCCCCCCTGCGTTTAAAAGCAAGGGAAGCGGCTGCGCTTATTCGATACCTGTCGCTCACAATGAGGCCAAGACGAGCGCCGTTCACAAGAGGAGGACGCGCTGCAAGCCTTCATGCACGTTGACGTGGCTTTGTCATGGTAAGTTGCCGAAAAGGCCTAGACATAAGCCGTTATGGTCACGGTGCTGCCGTCATTCGCCGTCACGACATAAAATGTCGTCGCAGGCGTTCCGTCGGTATCGATATTCGCAATAATCAAATCATTCACATTGAGCATGCCACGCGCAGGATTGAGATATCCCGCCCCTTCGATGCTGTTGTCGGTTGTTGTGTAATGCCACAATGTGAAATTGTTCGCGTACGCAAGCACGCTTAAATCAGATGCTGTAAAAGCCATCGGTTTCTCCTTGAAAATGATAAATTCGTTTGATGCGTTAAAGCCTCTTGCTTTTCGTCACAGACAAGGCAGGCAAGGTACGATGCGCGCAGCGTATACAAATAAGTGAGCGCATCGTGACCGAAGCCTAACGAAAGCTGTGCGAAAATGAAGAGGGTTTAATCGGGGGTTTCGTCGCAATTGATGACAACAATCCCGCTCTCATCAATCATGCCTGCGCCTTGGCTCATCATGTTATTCACAAAATGCGCGGCGCGGTCGCCATGCCATGACACATCGGTTTGCACGTCACTGGCTGCGGCATGACCGACAGCGGTTTTGTGATAATAGAAACAAGAGCGCACATCATCGACATCCACCGGCAGCCCCGAATGCGGTACAAAGATCGTCCCGAGGAACATTTTCGCCTGCGTGATCGTTGCAAAGGGTAGAGCCTCCTTGCCGATATAATCGGCATTGACAAATTCATCAATCGACAGCAAATCGCTCCACTGTTTCCAGCCGACAATACAAAAACGCTGCCCGTCATCGGGCACATCATTTTCGCCGAATGTTTCAAACGCGCTCAGGATTTTATCCTTTGTCATGCCGACATTGCCATCGGAGATAACTTGCGTGCTGGCTGTTTCCAAAGCGGCGATAATCAAATCATCGGTTTTACGCCCCAGCGCATGCGCGCCTGCATTGGCAATAACCTGACGCTCATCAATATTGGTTTTCAGCTCATCCAAGCGATCCACCCAGTCCCCTGCGTAATAATCACTGAGCATCACCTCTATATTGGTGTGATCCAAATTCATCACCGGCACCATGCCGTGTGTTGATTTCGTGCTGGCTGTGCCTTTGCCGACTTTCTGGAAAACCGCGCTGGAGCCATTCACATTTGATATGGTACGCACCGTGTTTCTAAGTTTCGATCCTTGTCGTTGGTAGGCCTCATGCACTTCGCGCTCGAATTGCTTGATAAAAGCCTGATCTATCGTAGTAGACATAGATTACCTCTTTTCGTCTAAAATTAATAATTGGAGGGATATCCGCTTTTGGTTGTCTTATGCGTTTCAAGGCCAAAAATCGGAACGAAAAAACCGGACAAAGCCGTGGCTTTATTCCGGTTCAAAACCAAACAGGCACATACATGTGTGTTTTCTGTGTGGTGAATATTTGTAAAAACGCTCTTTACGCTTTTTTATAACACTTAAGATAATTTAAGCAAAAAGACGCAAATATGGCGTTTGTGTTGCTATATTAGGAATATAATCACATGATGTCAAGCAAATAGTTAATTTCTTGTGGGTATTTTTCGCAAATGGTTAATTTTGCCTTAATTTTGCCAAAAATATATATTAGATTATTTTCATAAATAACTTAACGTAAAAGAAAAAACAATGTTTGGCAAAGTTATCTCATCTCCGGCGAAAGAGGATCGAAACACCCTCCTTCAAAAAAACAGACAGCATGCGCGACGTCCTGATGATCGTTGCGTAAGCATTATTAATGGTCAAATGCATCCTGTAGAAAACTGGAGCAATGGCGGCATGATGATTTCCGCAGACGAACGTTTATTCGGGATCGGTCAAGAATGTGTGTTCACGCTGAAATTCAAATTGCGTGACGAAATCATGGAAATCGATCACAAAGCAAAAATTATACGCAAGGCGCCAAGTAAGGTTGCGTTGCAATTCCTACCCCTTTCAAAGGTGGTACAGTCAAAATTCCAACAGGTTGTTGATGATTATGTGTCACAACGATTTGCTGAATCACAATCATAAAGATTTAAGTTGAGAACCAGATAAGGCCTTTCGTTTTTTATAGCGGAAGGCTTTATCTTTTGGGTCTTATTTTTATGCGGGAGGCTTATTCGCCATACATATTTTGAAAGCCTTCGGTGACCTTGGCAATAAAGGCAGGATCTTTATCACGCCAATATTTCGGATCACGCATCATAGAGGATAATTCCGACGCGTTCATATGGCTTTGCGCCGCCGTACTGTTCCGATTGAGCCGTGGCTCATGCCCTTGCATCATCCGGTGCAACGCCATCACCCCCTCATAGGAGCTGGATAAATTATCAAGCACATCCGCAGGCAAGTTCTTTTGCCCGAAAGCCAATAACTGCCTTGAAATATCCTTCCATTGTTGCGCCCCGCCAAAATGATTGATCAGTTTTTCAACTTCACGATCGGCGCTCAAATCTGCGGCGACCTCGCGCATCATCGGAACCATTTTCTCCGCCGCCAGATCATACACGACCTGCGCTTGCTCATGGGTGAAACCCATATCGTGCAAACGCTTATTCACTGTCTCATCAGCTTTGAATAAGCCATGATCGCAATTGATACAATATTCCTCCGGTGATTTCGGCGGCTTTGGGCTTTGCGATAATTTATGCTCCAACGCGCGGTAAGATTTCGCCAGCGCGTCAATTTTCACCGCGCCCGTTTCAGGGTCTTTGAATTTTTCAGGTATGTCGGCGTTCAATAAATTGTCTTCTTCTGTCATTATTTAGCACTCCTTTTGGTTAAGTCTTTAAATTGGATGTTTGGTCGGCATAGTCCGCTTGCGGCGGTGATACCGTTATATCTGATAAATCAGGCAGAATTTCAGATCGGATCAAGTCACTGGGCACAGCCAGAGCCTCCCCCAGATAACGAGCAGCAGCGCCCAGATCAATGGACAGTGCGGCCTCCGGCCCCATCGCAAGGACAGAGGAAATCCAACTGAGCGTATTTTGCACATTGCGTTGCCCTTGCGCTCTGGCTAAGGGGGATCGATAATCAACCGCGACCAGCCGCCCATCCAGTGAAATATCAGGCACTTCGCCGCGTCTGCGTAAAATCGCGAAGGCGCGCTTAATCAACGGCGTTAACAATTCTGATTGCAGCCGACCATAAGTCGCCCCCAAAATCAGCGACATTTCCGCAGAGCGTTCGATCACTTCGGTTGCGGTCATACGCGCGCCGGATACAGGCAATAATTTATCCGCGAGTAAGGCGTGGCGAATACGGTTTTGCAAATTATCCAGCATCAGTTGCGATACATCAAACCGCCCGGGCATTTCCAAGGGCTGTAACCCCTTTGAGCCAATCGCCTTGGGGATAATGCTCCCCGGTGTCAACTCTATCGTCGCGGGGTTCAAAACGCCGTCATCATCGGCCTGCCATATTCCCGTGACGGCAATGGACGCATTCTTTAAAATCAGCTCTACAACCTTATTCGCGGTTTTGATATCGGGCAGCGCCTTCATCACAGGCGAGCGACCGTAAATCTCACCGGGGGATTTAAGCCAGCGGAAATTGATCATCGGCGCATTGGCAAAACGCCCTGTTTGCAAAATGACGGGCTGGTCAGGATTATGCAGCAAAAACGCCGTATATTCATACACCAGATCATTGGGTAAAACTGCCTCCAGAACATCGAAACGCATTTGCGGATCACCCGCCGCCGCCTTTAAAACATCAGGGGGGATTTCCGCAAACGGATAGCGCGCGGTTAATTGGTCAAGGGTCATCGGCAATGTGGTGAACGAGCCATCAAGAAAGCCGTTCGCGCCCTCCTCCAGCACAACATTCTTAAGCGCGACCGCATGAAAATGAAACGCGGAAAAACCGCCCGGCTCTGCCTCCTCAAAGGACAAGGACGCCGTTCCGCCAACGACAAGGTCAAGATAACATTGGTGAATTTCAACCGCGAAATTAGACCTGTCGAAATGCGCCTGAATGGTTTTGGAGGCTTGCTCTAACACAGGGGCGAGCGCATCGGCTTCGCTTGGTGATAAATCAGGCCCCGGTTTCAGGCCAAACCATTGCGACCAACCGGGGGTTAAATTGCCCAGCAAGCTCGCCGCCAATTGATCGGCGGCATCCATTGCCGTTGCGTCATATATTTTATTGGTGCGCGCCTGCGCAGGCGTGAGATTTGCACTAAACCCACCGCGCTGTGGCAAGGCGAAATTGTAGCAATCCTCCCAAAGGTGATTCCACGGATCACGGTGCTTTTTGGCCGCGTGATAGCGTTCCATCAACATTTTACCGTGAATGGCAGCCTCTTGATGATCACGCTCTGATTTTGTCTGTGGTTTTTCAACAACCATATTCTTATCCTTTCCTTATTCCCCGAGCAGCGTTTTGCGCGCATCACTCTGATCTACTTCACGCAAAAACCCCTGAAAGCTTGTGGCGATTGTGCCCAAACGCCCCCGCCCACGTGCGAGCAAGCTTTGCGTTCTTTCCTCTGATTCTTGCGCGGCGCGCGCGCTTGCCGATTGGTCTGGTGACGATATCGTCGTCGTTGGTGACGTGATCGGCGGTGACGTGATCGGCGTTGATGATACCGGCGGCGCGGCGCTTTGTGTTTGCGGCACCTTTGGTGTGGACGTTAAGCTTCCCATGCGTATTCTCCCTTATGAATTTCGGTATGTTGCAGATGTGTTTGCTCTTGGCGCTGCGCTTCCAAATGGCGATAAAGCTGCCACGGCGTCAGGATAGAGCGTTTATGAATGCCCAAAATGCGTTTACAAGCCTCAACGCAGGTAAACAGCATAATGGGCGCCGAGCGTTTTATGCTCTGTGTTAATTCGGCTTCGATCACATGATGCCCGCGCTCTTGCAGCCAAGCGCAAAGATCAAAATGCGCCGGCACGTTATGCACCACGACCTCCATATAATTGGCCATGGGATCAACGCTGATCCAGTGCTCTCCATCGTGGATCAAAACGAAGCAATGGCGAAACCCCTCCCGCAGCATGCCAAGCCATGGCAAATCTGTTTGATTGGTGAACACAATCCACGCTTGTTGCGGCGTGCATCCTAAAATATCGTGAACATCATGCTGTTTCATCATTCTGCGGCTACCCCCTCAAATTCAGGAAAGAACGTAGGCAGCGCGCAGCCATCGTGATGGGTGTAATGCGCACTCCAATGTGAACGCTGGATGATTCCTTTGGCTTCCAAAACGGGGCGCATGCGCTCCAATGCTTCGCGCCAAAGGTAAAAGGCGCGTGCCTCCTTAACCCGCGTCGGGTCAGGTGCCAAATGCCGCCGCTCATAATGCCGCAGCACCAATAAATGGTCGCGTAATAACCTGCGCTTGCGATATAGCCCGTCAAGAATCTTTAAAATATCCACAGGCTCACACGGGCGGCGAACAAGCCCCGCCCCCGAAGCATAACGCGCGCCCTCATTGCGTGCCTGTTGCGCGGCGATAAACCAAAACCACATATCTTCTATGTGATCGAATGGCACACACGCATCCTGTTCAAACGTAGCGTCACCCTGCTTCTTCTGATCTTTTGTCTTGCCATCCATGCCTTGGCGCCTTTCCTCTTTCGTGTGTGTGGGATCATTTTTATGTGCGTAAACAAAAAACAAATGTTCACTTTATGTTCTCATTTATGATATAAAAAAAATCCGAAGTCAAGAGGAAAATGTGAATACTTTCCTATTTACCTTTTGACGCATAAATGGGATTACTGTCCTAACGCACTCAATTCACTAAGACAGACAGGATCATTATTTATGTTCACGCATGCGCAGATATGGCAGGGTCTAGACAGATTAGCGGCCGCAAAAGGGTATTCCCCCTCAGGATTAGCCAAGCAATCCGGCCTTGATCCGACATCCTTTAACAAAAGCAAGCGCATCAGCCCCGAAGGCAAGCCCAGATGGCCGTCCACCGAAAGCCTTGCAAAGGTGCTGGCCGTTACTGATGCGACCATGTCGGATTTCATTGCCCTGATCGAAGACGACGCGCCTGCCCCCCTGACCGCCAAAGAGAAAAAGGAAATCGCCCAACGCGCCGCGCGGGCACTGATTGAAACGCAGTCTGTTTTGTTTAATACGAAAGAGCCCTTCACATTGAAATCGGGCAAGAAAAGCCCCGTCTATATTGATTGTCGACGCTTGATTTCCTTTGTGCAGGAACGCAACGCACTGATGAATGACGCGGCGAGGCTGCTGGCTTCTGATATCGGGGCGGAGAATATAGACCTGATGGCAGGCGGCGAAACCGCAGGCATTCCCTATGGCGCTTATATATCCGAACGGATGAACAAGCCCATGATTTATGTGCGTAAAGAGCCAAAGGGCTATGGCCGTATGGCGCAAATTGAGGGGCACATGCCTGAGAAAAATGATGCAGGCAAGAAACCTAATGTTATTTTAATCGAAGATTTACAAACAGATGGCGGCAGCAAAAGAATTTTCATCGAAGCCCTGCGCGAAGCCGGAGCGAAAGTTGAACACGCCTTTGTCGTCTTCCACTATGGGATTTTCGAAGCCAGCGCCAAGAATATGAAAGACCTCGGCATCACATTACATGCCCTGACAACATGGTGGAGCGTTTTAGAAGTCGCCCGCGCCGATGGGTATTTTGACGCGGAAACCTTAGAATCTGTTGAGAGTTTTCTAAAAAATCCTCTACAATGGCAAGAACAACACGATTAGGCATAGCCACATGAAAATACATTTCCACGCCTCGGACAATCCGCGCCCGCAATCTTCCTATCGGGAGCTTACGGAAAAATACGGTCAGAATGATCTCGATGAAGCCGAAGTCATTGTCGTACTGGGCGGTGACGGCGCGATGCTGCGCGCATTACACACCTTCACGGATTCGAACCTTCCGATTTTTGGCCTGAATCTGGGAACGCTCGGTTTTTTGCTCAATGAATATAAGAACACCGATTTAAAAGAGCGCATCTCACTGGCCAAGGGTTATGAAATCCACCCCTTGCGGATGGATGTGACCGATGTGAACGGCGAAAAATACAGCGCGCTGGCCTATAACGAGGTATCACTTCTGCGTGAAACGCATGGTTCTGCCAAGATTATGGTCTTTGTTAATGATGCGGTGCGCCTGCCCTTATTGGTGTGCGACGGCATTATGCTCTCAACCCCTGTGGGCAGTACGGCCTATAATTCATCTGCGGACGGGCCGATTGTTCCCTTGGGCGCCAATGTCCTACCACTCACCCCGATCAGTGCGTTCAGACCGCGCCGCTGGCCCGGTGCTTTGCTGCCGAATACGGCGTCGGTTCGCTTCGAAATCATCCGTCCGAAAGAGCGTCCCGTCAGTGCCTCTGCCGATGCGGTGGAAATTCGTGACGTGGCCATCGTGGATATTGTAGAGGAGCGCCACGTTTCTGCGACATTGCTGTTTGATCCGGACAATCATTTGGAAGAGCGCATCTTTCAGGAACAATTCGCGCCATAAGACGTGCGCCTCAATACATACAACCGTCAACAATGCAGCAATAAGCATACCGCGCACATAATAGCTGATATGATCTATGCTTCAACAGGGGGAGGCTATGATGCCTGTCAGTATTCTTGTCGCCGAGGATGATGCAATGATATCATCCATGATCACAAACACATTAAGAAACAAAGGGTTTAGCGTCACAGAAGTTGCCGACGGCGAACAAGCTATCCGTATGGCGGATCACAATCATTATGATCTGATTATCACCGACATCATGATGCCCAAAATCGAAGGGATAGAAGTAATATCAGAAATTATCCGCAAAGCCCCCGATACAAAGATCATCGCCATCACAGCAGAAGGCAGCGCAGGATACACAAATTTTCTGACACTGGCAGAAACGGTTGGCGCCTCTGCCAGTATCCAGAAACCTTTTAGCCCTACCCAACTCATGGATACCATGAAAACGGTTGGGATCAAGAAACCGTAGGAACGCGCCCTATGATTTCCTTGGTTTTTTACCCTTCAAATCGCGCATGCGGCGGCGCTCCGCCAATTCATTTTCGATTTGATCAAGATTGCTCAACATCTTTTCATTGATGCTACCGCCTTGAAGAATATCTTCAGGGATCAAACCAAGCTTTTTCGCAACATATTGGTATCCCTCAACAAGGTCGCCCAAATCCTGACGGAAGCGGTCTTTATCCATTTTCTCGCCGGTTTTTGCGTCCCATAAGCGGCAATTATCCGGTGATATCTCATCAGCCAGCACAATATAAAGCTCACCATGCTGTCCCCAGATACGGCCAAATTCCAGCTTAAAATCAACCAGTTTCAGCCCGATGCCTGAGAATAAACCATTCAGGTAATCATTCACGCGCCATGCCATAGCGACCATTTCCTCAAGCTCATAAGGGTCTGCCCAACCAAATGTCACAATATGGTCTTCACCAATAAGCGGATCGCCAAGTTCGTCCTTCTTGTAATAAAACTCGATCAGCGGCTTCGGCAGGATTTCCCCTTCCTTAAGCGCCAAACGCTTACAAAGCGAACCAGCGGCAATATTACGAACAACCAACTCAATAGGAATAATCTCAACGGCGCTCACCAATTGTTCGCGCATATTAATCATGCGGATAAAATGGGTCGGAATACCGATTTCTTCCAGCTTGGTCATCAAGTGCGATGATATACGGTTATTCAAAACCCCTTTACCGGCGATCACATCGTGTTTTTCTCCGTTAAACGCTGTTGCATCATCCTTGAAATATTGAATGACTGTTCCAGGCTCGGGGCCTTCATAAAGAATCTTTGCCTTGCCTTCATATATTTTTTTGCGTTTTGCCATAAAAAACTATCCTTAATTTTTAAATTACCCTTCATATAACAATGGATTTAAACAGATTCAAATGATAGAAATCATTTAAGGTATATTTTTTTATTACGCCCTGAGTTTCAAAGGAGAAAACTATGACCACATTTGACGATCGTGAAAAAGGATTTGAAGGCAAATTTGCACACGATGGAAAACTTGATTTCGCTGTAGAAGCGCGCCTTTCCAAGTTATATGGGTTATGGGCTGCACAACAATTAGGGCTGGAAGGTGCAGACGCGCAAACATATGCGGCATCTATCGTTACCGTGAACCTCGAAGAGCCGGGCTTTGATGATATTTTGCGCAAAGTTAGAAAAGACTTTGATGACAAAGGATTAAGCATTTCCGATCACTTGATGCAAGCCGAGCTTCAAATTTGCCTTGAAGAAGCGCAAAAACAAGTCAGTAGTGGCCAGTAATAATTAAAGGATGCCTGTCTAATGCCTATGGATGCTGGAACAATTGAAAAAATGATTTTGGAATCTTTGCCCGATGCAACAGTGCGCATTGAAGATTTGCGCGGCGACGGCGATCATTACGCGGCCTATGTCGAATCCCCTGCCTTTATAGGGAAATCACGTGTAGAGCAGCATAGAATGGTCTATGACGCATTGCAGGACAAAGTCGGCAATGAATTGCACGCACTGGCCTTACAAACATCTGTACCCGAATAAATAAAGAGGAATATTGAACAATGGAAAATGTAATTTTCACACGAATTCAAAAAGAGCTGGACGAAAATGACATCGTGCTTTTCATGAAAGGCACTGCGATCTTCCCACAATGCGGTTTTTCATCCATGGTCGTTCAGGTTTTATCACAGCTTGGCGTTCCCTTCCGCGACATTAACGTTTTGGAAGACAATGATATCCGTCAGGGAATCAAAGATTTCGCAGATTGGCCAACCATTCCCCAACTTTATGTTAAGGGTGAATTTCTTGGTGGGTGCGATATCGTGCGTGAAATGTACGAGGCCGGCGAGCTGCAAAAACTGTTGCAGGATAAAGGCATCGAAATCGCAGCCTAAGCGCCGAAACATTCACATTCATTAAAAAATCAGATATGGCGCGCTTTTTTTAGCGCGTCACTTTGCTGTGGCGATAAATGCCGCACGACATCATCAATCCAAAACCGATCAAGGCCGCCAACATCGACGTTCCGCCATAGGAAATAAGCGGCAAAGGTGCACCCACAACAGGGATCAGCCCCATCACCATGGCAATATTGATGAAAACATACAGTGAGAAATTGATACTCACCCCCAATGCCAGATAGCGCCCGAAATTATGCTTACAACGGATAGAGGTGCTCAAACCCGTAATACAAACAAACAAAAACAAGCATAACAGGAAGATCCCGCCGAAAAGTCCCCACTCCTCAACCCATAGCGTAAAAATAAAGTCGGTTTGTTTTTCAGGCAGAAAGTTCAAATGGCTCTGCGTGCCTTGCAAGAACCCCTTGCCCTCAACACCGCCCGAACCAATCGCTATTTTTGATTGTGTAATGTGATACCCCGCGCCCAACGGGTCAGATTCAGGGTTTAAAAATGTCATAACGCGCTGTTTTTGGTAATCATGCATAAATTGCCAAACAATCGGCACGCTAATCGCGCACAAAGCAATGGCGCCGACAAAAAGCCATACCGGCGCCCCCGCGATAAACACCATCGCCCCCCCTGCCATTACAATCATAAGCGATGTCCCTAAATCAGGCTGCAGCAAAACCAAGCCAACAGGCGCAGCAATCACCAGTGCGGGCACAATCAAAAACGATAACCTGCGTGCTTGTTCGGGACTTGCACCATGGAAATGTCGTGCCAATGCCATAACAACGGCGATTTTCACCAATTCCGACGGTTGAAGCTGCATAAAACCAAGATTGATCCAACGCTGCGCCCCCATGCCGACATGCCCCTTAATTTCAACAAAGACCAGCAAAAGAAGCCCAATGAAATAAATCGGCCACGTCAAACGATACCACCACCTGATGTCAATCAGGGCAATCACAATCATGCCGATAACACCAACACCAAAGCGCGCAAGCTGACGCGATGCCCATGGGTCAAAACTCCCCCCCGCCGCGGAATAGAGAGAGGCAATGCCAACCGCCGCCATCATGAAAACAAGAATCACCAGCCACCAGTTTAGTTTTGCCAATTTCTGGGCAAAACTCATATCATTTTGGACAAACATTGAATAAACCATGATTATAACTCTTCCTGTTTATCGGTATCCAGCGGCTTTTTAGGCGGCCAGAATGTTTGGGCAGGTTCTGTGTGTTCAATAATTTCGGGCTGCATCTGCGTGCGCGCAGGGTCGCGTATTTGCGTTTGCTCCAGCAATACTTTCGCCAGCGGCGCCGCCGCACTTGATCCGCCGACCCCATGCTCCACGACGACCGAGCACACATAACGCGGGTTGCTTAAGGGTGCGTAGCCCACAAACAACGCATGGTGTCTTTGCTTCCACGGTAAGTCACCATTCTTAACACCCAAACGGCGCTGCTCTGCGGTGATTCTTTGCACCTGTGAGGTTCCGGTCTTGCCGCCCATTTCCATCCCCTCTTCCTTAATTCTGGATGCATAGGCTGTGCCTCTGTTACTATTCACGACGCGCTCCATGCCCTGCATGACCAGTTTCAGATCGCTCTGCGATAGGCCGATGGATTCCCATTCTTCCTGCGCCAAAAACTGATCGCCAAGATATCCGGTAATCCACGGCTTCACAGCATAACCACCATTTACCATGCGCGCCGTCATCACCGCCAGTTGCAACGGCGTTGCCAAAACATTGCCCTGACCGATGCTCGATACGATTGTTTCGCCCGGATACCATGGCTTTCCCATGACTTTGCGTTTCCAAGCAATGGTCGGGATCAAACCAAATTTCTCCTGACTAAGCTCCAACCCTAATGTTTCACCAAGTCCCAAGCTATGTGCCATTTCTGAAATGGCATCAATGCCGACTTCGGTGGCCATTTTATAAAAATAGATGTCACATGATTGTTCCAGCGCCGTTGCCAAATCAACATTGCCGTGGCCCTGTTTTTTCCAGCAATGAAAACTATCTTTGCCATATTCATATTTACCCGAGCAAAAAGCATGGGTGTTTTTATTGATAACGCCCGCCTTTAACCCCGCCAGCGCAGTCACCATTTTAAACGTTGATCCGGGCGGGTATTGCCCTGAAATGGCTTTATTGGTTTGCGGCAAGCCCGTATCTTCGATAATTTCCTTCCATTCATCATTGGAAAATCCCCGCACGAACATATTGGGATCAAAGGCAGGATAAGACGCCATGGCATAAATTGCACCTGTATGGGCATCCATGATAACGGCAGAGGCACTTTTATATTCTGAGAGGGTCTCCATCGCAAAGCGTTGCAATTCCCCATCAATCGAAAGGGTCACACGCCGCCCCGATACCGCGTCCTTGCGCTTTAACTCACGCACCTCACGTCCAATGACATTGACCTCCACCTCCGCGGCGCCTGCCTTGCCCCTCAACGCATCATCGTAATATCTTTCAATGCCCGTTTTACCAATGCGAAACCCCGGCAACCGTAAGACCGGATCATCATCTTGTAAATCATCCTTGGAAACGGCGCGCACATAGCCAACTATATGCGCCGTTGCATCGCGATACGGATAAGAACGGATATCCCCGACATCAATGAATAATCCGGGCAAGTCTGGCAAATTCACCTCGACCCTTGCGACCTCGCCCCATGATAAACCTTCCCTGATTTTGATCGGAATAAACTTGGAGCCTTTCAACGAATCGCCAACAACGCGCACGATATCTCTGTCCTCAACATCAATAATATTCTGCAAGGCGCGCAGGGATTTTTCGATGTCATCGGTTTGTTCAGGAATAATCAATACGCGGTAAGTTTGCGTATTCACCGCCAGCGGCACGCCGAACCGATCAACAATCTGACCGCGCGGCGGCGGCAGAATTTTAATATTAATTCGGTTTTTATCAGAGAGCATGCGGTATCGCTTACCTTGCGCAATTTGCAACCATGCAAGCCGCCCGCCCAAAATGCACAAGCCAATTGCCTGCAACGCGCCGACGAAAAACGCGCGGCGGGTGAAAATTTTCTCACTATATTCATCATGGTTCATCAGATTCGCCCTTACGTCACCGCGCTATATTGACCCTGTATTTCAGGCAATATCTTGTGCGACAGGTGCAAAACCAAACTGATAATCGGGAAAATCAAAATACTGATAAAAGCAGAGAGAAACACCGGCTCAAGGCTGTTCCATTGCAAACGCATCAGCCCGAACAACAGCCATTGCATAAATAATGCGCCGCTGCCTACGATCATGTAACCGAACCAAATCACCATAAAGGGCTGTCCCGTCAGAAAAATACGTTGTGATGCGACGTTATGGCGCAAGACCAAAAAGATAAAAGCATTTAACCCCACGGGCCAACCACTAAGCAAATCAAGACAAATCCCCGCAGAAAAGACAAGAGCGGGCGGTATCAAGGTCGGCCTGTAAATCGACCAATAATAAAATGTCATCAACATAAAAGGCACGTCGATGGTGATAGATAAAGGCGCAGACACAGAAATAATATTCAGGATAAACAGCACGAACATGCACGCATAAACCGCGCAGACACGCACAAAAATATCCAGATATTCCGATAATGATTGCATTATTGCTTCTTCCTTACCATGGCCTTTTTATTTCTGTTCTTTGGCTAAAATTCTTACGATTTGCAGCCTGTCAAAATCAGAAAACAGAACAACATTCATTGCTCCGTCCTCACTCACAACAACGCGCCCGATGGGAATGCCATGCGGATATGCTCCGCCATAACCCGATGTAATAATGCGCGCGCCCTCGGTGATTTTACTGTCTTCGGGCAAATGTATCAGTTTTGGGTTGCGCTCGTTCGCTCCCGCCATAATCGCATGCTGCCCCGTATCCTCAACCACGACAGGTACGCGTGAGTTAATATCATTAATCAACAAAATGCGCGATGTGACCACGCCGACCTCAACAACGCGCCCGACCAGCCCCTCACCTGAAACAACCGCGGCGCCTTTCTTCACGCCATCATTTTCTCCGGCTGTCACCAAGAGGCTTTTGACGTAGGTGTTACCGGAATCGGCCAATATGCGCGCACTGATGCGCCCATAAGTCGGGTCAACATCCAAATTGAGCAGGTCGCGCAAAGATTTATTTTCCGAATCCAGCAGCAGCGCCGTTTGATACCATTGCCGAAGACGCGCATTTTCCTGTTGTAATCGTGAATTATCCGCCTGTAATTGTGCCAGATTGGTTATGTCGTGAAAGAACAAATTGGCTTGCTGGAACGGCATGCTCACTGTTGATAATGCCGGTGCAAAGAGATCGGCGGTATGGGTGCGCAAATGCTCGAAGGCGTTAGGGCGAAATGTGGAGATGCCCATAAGTATAAGGGATAAAGCCATCAAAAACAGAGATGGAAAAGACGAGCCTCCCCATGGAAGCGGCAAACGTCGTGCAGCACTTTTGAATTTTATTTGACGGTTCAATGCTCTTAAATTCTGATAAAATATTGCGTTTAAACGTGCAGATTATAGGCACAGCATGTTTTTATCAATGCACAATCCAATGTTCGGATATGTTCTTCTAATAAGTGCCAATCAAAACATGACGCAGTGACTTTCCGGCTTCTAACGCGTGACCGGTACCCAATGCAACGCAGGAGAGCGGATCATCCGCCAAGGTTACAGCCAGCCCCGTGGCATGACGTAAAACAAAATCAAGATTGGTCAATAAAGCACCACCGCCTGTTAGGACAATTCCCTTATCAACAATATCGGCTGCCAATTCAGGCGCGGTATGTTCAAGGGCAACTTTCACCCCTTCAACAATCTGTCCGACAGGTTCAGCCAACGCTTCGGCAACCTGACGTTCTGTAATCACAATTTCCTTAGGCACGCCGTTCATCAGATCACGGCCGCGAATTTCCATCGTGCGGCCTTCACCATCACCAGGAATACAGGCTGAGCCGATCTCTTTTTTAATGCGCTCTGCCGTACTCTCACCGATAAGCAAATTATGCACGCGGCGAATATAAGCGATAATGGCTTCGTCCATTTTATCGCCGCCCACACGCACAGAACGCGCATAAACAATACCGCCCAGTGAAATAACGGCGACCTCTGTTGTACCGCCGCCAATATCAACAACCATTGAGCCTGTCGCCTCCGTCACCGGAAGCCCCGCGCCGATTGCCGCCGCCATTGGCTCTTCAATCAAGCCGACCTCACTGGCGCCTGCGCTCTCCGCTGATTCTTGAATCGCGCGGCGTTCCACGGCGGTTGAACCGGAGGGGACGCAAATAATCATTTTAGGGGATACGAAAGTACGGCGGTTATGCACCTTACGGATAAAATGTTTGATCATGGCTTCTGTGACTTCGAAATCGGCAATAACACCATCGCGCAAAGGGCGCGTTGCGATGATACTGCCCGGTGTTCTTCCAAGCATTTGCTTGGCTTCATCACCAACAGCCAGTGTGTGCTTCTTTCCACCCATAATCGAAATCGCCACCACTGATGGTTCATTGAGAACAATCCCTTGCCCTTTGACATAAACAAGCGTATTCGCTGTTCCTAGATCAATGGCCATATCAGCCGACATAAAACCGAAAAGTTTAGAGAACATGAATCGTCCGTTCTATTACTATGAAATTGCGTGGTAAGTAGGATATACCAGACTCGAAAGCAGAATGCACCCACTCTATTGCAAACAAAATGAATTTTTCAACAAAAACAAAACCGTGAACAACTTGTCCACGATTCTACCATAAAATAAAACTTTTAAGATTGTATTATGGTGACTTAAAAGAACTACCCTTGACGCGCCTTGAAGCGTGGGTTTTTCTTATTAATCACGTAAACACGACCCTTGCGACGAATAACACGGCAATTGCGGTCACGTTTTTTCAATGTTTTTAGTGAATTGACAACTTTCATTTTCCAAAATCCTGCAAAAATCCTACAACGAGGGCGAACATAGCGATGCTTGAGCCTGTTTGTCAAGTGTTCTTAAAAAAACATCTCAATATTCTTCATTGATTTTCATATCAAAAAACGGGCATCATTAACGCAATACTAATGAAGTATATTCATACTCTATTTGAATTAGTACGATCGAAAGTCCTGAATAGATGTACTCAACAACAAAATCTCCGAAAAATTTCAGTGCTGGTCATGTGATCATGCGCCAAGGTGACACAGGCGAAAACGCCTATATTATTGAGGATGGTAAGGTCGAAATTACCGTCGAAAACCCCAACGGACAAAAGCGCGTCGTCGGCACACGCGGCGCAGGTTCTATGATTGGTGAAATGTCCCTTATTGATAACGCACCGCGCACTGCAACTGTGACAGTAATCGAGGATTGCACCGTATTGGAAATCACCAAAGAGGATTTCTCCCGCCGCCTTGAAAGCGCCGATTCTGTCTTGCGTATGACAGTTCAGGTCATTTTGACGCGTTATCGTGACATGCTTAATCGCGCCGACCTCAAAAAACAAAATAAAGTCGAATCAAGCGCAGAGAATGTAGAACGCTGCTATCTTGAGCAGACCGATGCCGTTGAAAACCTCAGAATTGCGAGTGAATTCATGAGCGCGCTCGAAAATGATGAAATATCCTTATATTACCAGCCCATCATTGATTTAAAAAATGGCGATATTTACGGATTCGAAGCATTAATGCGCTGGATACATCCTGAAAAAGGGTTTATTTCTCCGGCGGTCTTTATTCCTGTCATCGAAAATAACGGTCAAATCGTACAGGCCAGCAACTGGGCATTCAAAGAAGCCTGCAACGCCTTAAAACGCATTCAAAGCGCCACACAATACCACCGCGACCTAAATATGAGTGTCAATTTCTCAAGCGAGGATTTCTCCTCCCCCAACTTTATTGAGAATATTAACAATTCGATCAAGGAAACCGGCGTCAAGGCAGAGCAGCTTCACCTTGAAATCACCGAACGCCTTCTGGTCGCACAGCCTGACACCGCGAAAGAAACATTAGCCATGTGCCGCAAAGCAGGCATGGGCATTTCGATAGATGATTTCGGAACAGGCTATTCCTCTTTGAATTATCTGCACACCTACCCCATCAACACGCTTAAAGTTGATCAAAGCTTCGTGCGTGATATACAAGAACAGAAAAATTCGAAAGAATTGGTGCGCTCAATTATCACACTGGGTAAAAATCTCGATATGTTGATCATCGCCGAGGGCGTTGAACATCTTGAAGAAGCCCAAATATTAAAAGACATGGGCTGTCACTATGCGCAAGGGTATTATTTCGCGCGCCCCGTTCCCGAAGACGAGGTCATAAAAACCATTCTAGAATGGGAAAACCGCGACATTTAAGTATGACGCAACCGCCTCATCATAAGGCAACGCTGCCCTATTTTCTATCGGCCTCGATAACGCCGTCCCAATCATCGGGTAAGTCCTGCGCGTTCAAGCTCTCCATGCGGCTGGCATACATCTCATACAGCTCCTGATACTGATTACCAGCAATCTGCATACATTTGTATGCACCCTCTTTGGCTTTATCAAAAGAACGCGCTCTGTAATCATCCAGCATTTGCGTGTGACATGCCTGCCATTTTCTAAACGGAGCCTGCTGCGCGACGTCCTGATCGCCGAACAGACCATATATACGCACAGGTTCGCTCTTACCGATGACCTTGATTAAATCCAATTCAATCATCGCCAAATCAGACGCCGCCTCATAGGTGCTTTGCCCAACAATAATGTTGATATGATAGATTTTCGTCTGCCCCTCTAAACGCGAGGCCAAATTCACCGCATCTCCTAAGGCCGAATAGGCAAAGCGTTGCTTCGAACCCATATTCCCAACTGCGCAAGAGCCTGTATTGATTCCGATGCCAGCATTTAACAGAATCGGCACAGCGCCGCTTTCCTGCGCCTTTTCAACAAGCCGTTCATTCACAGGTGCCAAGGCTGATTGCATTTCCAGCGCTGCCAAACATGATTCACGCGCATGGCGTTCAATAGCGCGCGGCGCATTCCAAAAGCTCATCATCGCATCACCGATATATTTATCGACAGTGCCCTGATGGCGCATCACGATATCGGTCATCGCCGTCAAAAAATCATTCATCAATACGATCAATTCTTCAGGCGACAAGCCTTCTGAAATTGATGTGAATTTCCGAATATCGGTAAACATAACCGTCAAAGCACGATTTTCTCCGCCAAGTTTCAGCTTTTCAGGGTTTCTTTCCAAATCGCGCATCACATCGGCGGCAACATACATCCCAAACGCATTGCGGATTTGCTTGCGCCGCGCTTCGGCTCTGGCATAGGACAAAATCGTTGAGACAATGAAAATGGTCAAAACCACCAATGACGGATAAACAGGGTCAATCAACAACCCGTAATCAACATAGACAAAATACGCGCCAAAAACCGCCAATGCGACAATGGAAAAACACAAGGCAACCGAAACCGCAATCCCCACAAAAGGCGAAACCACGATGAAAAACACGCCTGCGATCAAAATAAAGAGCGCCTCAACCCCGCGCGTTACCGACGGGCGCAGCAAATAATCACCATTTAAAATCTGCTCAATCACATTGGCATGCACTTCAACGCCCGGTCTAAAGGGACGCAAGGCGGTGCTTCGTAAGTCTTTCAACCCTTCCGCGCTCGCGCCGATCAGAACAATTTTCCCCTTCACGGCTTTTTCAACATCTTGCGCAAAGTCATCTTTCAGGAATTTATAGGCCGGAATATAATCCGCAACAGGACAGAGCGCAGCATTCGCCCGCACGTCATCTTCATTACAAAAATGACGGTAATAAACATATAAAATGCCGTTGCTTTCCACGGGGATAAACGCATCACCAACCAAAATACGGTAATCCGTATCAATCGCGCCTTTTTCTTCCTCCGGCACATCAGCCAGACGCACCGTGCTCTTGCGCCCCAGCGTCGCAACGCGCAACGCTTCAAGACTTAACGACGGATAGATATTTTCCCCGTTAGAGAAAATCAAACCGACGCGCCGCAAAATACCATCCTCATCGGGTTTGGCCATAAAGCTTCCATTGCCTGCTGCGGCTTTGGCAATCGGCAATAAATTCACGGCTGCTGCACTGAAATAAGAGGCATCCCTTACGAATACAGATTTGACATCGCTGCGCGCCAGAATGCGGTTCTTGTTCAAGGGCAGCGAATGTTCACGATCCTGCCGCCCATAGGTAAAAGCGGCAACGAAGATCTTTGATTTTTTGATTTCTTGCGCGAACACTTCGTCATAATTAAAGAACACACCGTCTTTTTGAACCGTCTCGGGAAATTGGCTGATTTGTTCTTGCGGGACATTTTTATACAAAATATGCGGTGATGTGCGATCCGGCTCGGCAAAAACGCCATCAAACGCAATGACCTTAGCGCCCTTATCGCTCAAGCTTTTGGTGAGTTCCGCCATAATATCGCGCGGCCAGTTCCATTGCCCGATCAAATCAAGGGACTTTTCATCAATATCAACGATCACAACATCACGCGTTGGCGGGCGCGGATGCAGGCGGTTAAACTGGTCAAACACGCTATGCTGCAATGTCAGGCGTATCGGGTTTTGAGAATCGCTAAGGGATACCGCAAACACCAACAGCGCAAGCAAGAATACAACATGAAGCCACGCCCATTTCGATGCATTGATCGTTTTGAACATAGGGCGCTCACCTTTCCCTGAATGCGCGGTTCAGGCCACGGTGAAAGGGTTTCAGCAGATAATTTAAAATGGTGCGTTTGCCGGTAATAATTTCAACCGTTGCCACCATACCCGATGTAATGGGTAAGGGTTTAGCCTGCGTCCCCAAATGGTTCGTGTTGGTTCTGACCTCAACCTCGAACATCACATTCCCCTCGCGATCACTCACGCTGCTGGCTGCGATGCGGGTCAAGACACCGTCAAGCGCACCATAGATCTGCGGATCATACGCGCTCACCTTAACCTTGACCGCCTGCCCGACTTTTAGAAACGCGATTTCATCGGGCTTCACCTTCGCCAGAATTTTAAGCTCATCATCACCCGGCACAATTTCAATCAGCTTCATCGCCGGTTCAACAATACCGCCGATTGTTCTAAGGGTAATCTGATTGACAATGCCATCAACAGGGGCGCGAATTTCCGTTCGATCCACGCGATCACCAATCGATTTCAAATTTTCCCTTAAGGAGGCCATCTGTGTTTCGACTTCGTTTAATTCCTCCAGAGCCACCGACCTGAATTTATCCAACTGAATTTTTCGTTCATTCTCTGCGCTCTTCAATGAGGCCTGCAAGCCCTTCTTCTCTTGCTGACGCGCATTGATTTGCCCTGAAATATCGCCCAATTCACGCTCTAGTCTGATTTGATCCAATTTCGGCACCGCGCGTTTGGCCACCATATCTTTGGTGATTTTCAGTTCCTTATTCAATAATATCCGGCTTTGCGATAAGCGATTGATTTCCGCGTCCACCTCGCCCAAATCGGCTTGCGCCTTATTGATTTTCTCATCTTGAATTTTATAGGCCGAGTTCAATTCATTTTGACGGGATTCATATAATGATTTTTCATTGTCTACGATGGCGGGGATTTTGGCTTTGATGTCCTCTGACACGGTAAAATCCTGCCCTGCGCTCTCTGCGTGTAATCGTGCCTTCTTGGCCTCCAGCGACATAAAGCGCGCCTCTGTACCGCGCTCCTCGGATGAAAACATCACGTCACTCAGGCGCATCAAAACTTGCCCCTTTTTAACGAAATCACCCTTGGCGACCAAAAGCTCTTGTAAAATGCCGCCTTCCAGACTTTGTACGACTTGTAATTCCTTGGAGGGGACAATCTGCCCTTGCGCGCGGGTGAGTTCTTCGACCTGCGAAACCGCCGCCCAAACAATAAGAAAAGCCACAAACGCCATAATCGTCACCAACAACAAAATAGCAGGCGAAGACGGACGCATCCGCATGGCGGCCTCCAATTCGTTCATATATGCTGATTCCTGCTGATCCATATTGCTGCTAACTCGCCTTTACCTTGATTTTACCTGAATTGAGCGCCGCAATCACTTCATCACGCGGCCCATCCATAATAACCTTACCGTTATGCATCAAAATCAGGCGATCAACGGTCGTCAACAAAGCCTGCTTATGCGTAATCAGAATATAGGTCTTACCCTTTGTTTGCTCAACAATGTGCGTGCAAAATGCGCTTTCTGTTTGTGTATCCATCGAGCTTGTCGGTTCGTCACAGATCAGAATATCAGGCTTAGTAATCATCGCCCGCGCAAGGGCAATGGCTTGGCGCTGCCCGCCTGATAAATTCGCCCCCAACTCACCGATTGGCGCGTCATAGCCCATAGGGTGACGCGATACAAAGCCGTCAACGCCGCTATCCTTGGCGCAGGATAAAATATCCGCTTCGCTGGCTTGCGGGTTGAACGCTGTAATATTGTCGCGCACACTGCCGCGGAAAAGCTGTGTTTCTTGTGAGATATAGGCAATGCTTTTCCTTAAATCCGCCGGATCAATCTGCCGATAATCCGTATCATCCGCCAGAATAGTGCCGCTGTCGGGCTCATGGAGTTTCAGTAATAAACGCGCAATCGTGCTTTTCCCCGACCCGACGCGCCCAATGATGCCAACGCGCTCGCCCTTTTCAATGGAGAAGGACACCTCCTCCAGAACGGGGACATTTGTATTCGGATAGGAAAACGATACTTTTTCAAAAGCCAGCTTGCCCGATAAGTCAGGTCTGTGCAGGAAGTCCCGCCCATGCGGGCGCTCCACAGGCGCGCTCATAATATCATTTAAGGTTTTCAGCGCTGTGCCGGATTGGTGATATTTGGTGATTAAATTGGCAATCTGCCCGACAGGTGCAATCGCACGCCCGCCTAAAATAACGCTCGCAATCAAGCCCCCCATAGTCATATCACCGCTTTGCACCATATACATGCCCGCCAAAACCAGAATAACCGATGCGCTTTGCTGGAAAAATGTTGAAATATTCACCGCCAACGCCGATAGAAATCTCGCTTTTTCGGCGTAAAGCGCATCTTCATTCATAATTGTGCCATAACGTGCGCGGAAACGCCCATCGGCGCACCCTGCCTTGATCGTTTCCAACGCATTGATGGTTTCAACCAGAATGCCGTGGCGTGTTTGCCCTGTTATCACGGCTTTCCTGACCAGATGTTTGAGCTTGATCTGCACGAAAAAGCCGATCACGCTGGTGATTAAAATCAGACCTACCAGAATAAACGCCAGCGGCCCGCCCAAATGATACACAAAGAACAGAAAAACGATTGTAAACGGGACATCGACCAAGGCCGTGATCGTCGCAGACGTGAAAAATTCCCGCACAGAATCAAAATCGCGCAAGATATTGGCAAACGCCCCGCTAGAGGCCGGTCTGTCTGAAAGGCGCATATCAAGCACATGATCAAAGATACGCCGCGCCGCCAAAATGTCGGTTTTGCGCCCTGCTGAATCAATCATATAACCGCGAATGGTGCGGAAAATAAAATCGAAGCTAAAGGCCACCAACGCTCCAATCCCCAGAACCCAGCCTGTTTCGGTTGCGTTATTGGGAATGACGCGATCATACACATTCATAATAAAAAGCGGGCTGACCAGCGCGAATAAGTTAATAAAGACGGAGGCCACAATCACCATCCCATAGGTCGAACGGCTCAACCGCACAATATCCCAAAACCAGTGCGCGTCTTCGACCTCGTCTTTTTTACGTTCAGGAATATTAAAAACAGCCGTTGGATGCACAAAAATGGCATAGCCCATATAGGATTCTGACAGGCTTTGTAATGAGATCGTGCGGACAAACCCCGTTTCAGGCACAAAAATTTTCATTTGCCCCGTATCGTCCGCTTTTTCCAAGAGCACGCAAGATTGATCATTTTTCAAAAAGATCACGCAGGGCAGTACCGCCGTGGATATTTTTGCCAGATCAGGTTTTTTGAAGATTTCGGCTTTCAGGCCAATGCGATGCGCGGCGTCACAAAATAATGTCGGGTTCATCGCCTTATGGTCATAGGCAAGCCCCGCAGTCAGACTTTCGGCAGATTTCGGCTTTCCAAACGCTTCGCACAAAAAAACGAGACAATCCAATAATGGATCCCCCTCATATTCCTTCATCGCAGCCTGTGGTTCACGACCCTTATTGGCGATTATCCTCTCCCTCGGTCACTGGACGTGTTCTTACGTCCTCCGGCATAGATAATATAGCATTTTTCAACATACTTAGCGATGCCAGAACACCATATTCAGATGCTAAAAGATTAAAACGGTTATCGCTCCGATCCAATTTCGCCTTAAAAAGCTGGCTTTGCGCGCGCATTAAGCTCAATAAACTAATCCGTGATCCTTCAAATTGACTTTCATAAGCACTCACCAATTTTTCGTTCAAATCAACGCGATCCTTAGACAACTGTAATTTGCGCTGAAAGGTACGATATTTCGCGTAAGATTCGTATATTGCGCGCTCAACCTGACGTTCGGCCTCTTCAGCCTTTCGCAACGCGGCGTCATGTTCGGATTGTTTTTTGCGAAACTCTGAAAATTCCCGCCCGCCTGTTGAAAACGCCCAATTCATTTTAACAACCGCGCGCGCATCTTTATTCTCGCCGCCTATAATGTCCTTTTTATCATTTTTGTAATAGGAAAGCTCCCCCGTCACATCAGGGTACATCTTGCCCTGCTCGGCCTTCATATCGTGGCGCGTTGCATTCGAAGCCATACGCACCGACATCAACATGGGGTTGCGTAACTTCGCCGCAGCAACGGCATCGACGATATTATCATTGATCTGCGATGTAACCGACGCGGGCATCACCAATTGCGCAGGTGGCGCCTCGCCTGTTGCCTCATAATAGGCCGCGCGCGCAGAGGCTAAACGCCCCTCATAATCCGCGATAATCGAATTGACGACCATGGAAACATCACGCGCTTGTTGTAATTCTGCCTCGTCTGCAACGCCTTCTTTCACCATATTGATGATGCGCGCCTTATAATCGTCAATTGATCTTAACTGCACCGATAATAAGTCAAGCGCACTGCGCAAACGCATAATTTCAATATAATTACGCACAATATCAAAGGTGATTTCTTCTTCGACTTCCATCAAGTCATAGCCTTTGGACTCTAACCGTGCATCCGCCGCACCGACGCGGTTTTGCGTTTCAAGTCCGTCAAAAATCATCTGACGAAGCGCAATATTCGCTTCACCATAACCGGAATACGCTGCGCCGCGCTCTACGCTCAACCCGCGACTGGTGGAGTTATCTTGATAAACGCGCCCTGCCGTTAATGCCGTGGAAATCTCAGGATAATAATTGGAAGCTTCTGCATCTTTATTGTGCTCCGCGGCCTCTTGCCTATCATACGCGCCTGCGATGGCGGGGTTACGCTCAAGCGCACGCACAACGGCTTCGCGCACATCTTGCGCAAAAGCAGGTGTACTCCCCGTAAGGAATGCAATGGCCAAAACCACAGTTTTAATATTCAAACGCATAAAGACTAGCCGCAAGAAAATACGAAAAGAGCATGGAACCATGCCCTAAAGAACTCTAATCATATCAAAATTACAAGATTACTCAAGTGATTGTATTAGATTACTTGAATAAAGGAGGTGGTTTTATTTAAGAAGTCAAAAATAGCGAGAAAATTGCACAGAAGACCCTTCACAATCCAAAGGAAATCATGCATTGTAACATGCGTCCATCACAAATAAGGGATTGAACATCGTGGGTATAAAAATTGCCATCCCCAAGGAAACCAGCGACCATGAAAAGCGTGTCGCGGCCTCACCGGAAACCGTCAAGAAACTGATCGCGACTGGTGCTGTTGTTACTATTCAAGCCAATGCGGGAGAGCACGCGGCCTATAAAGACGCCGCCTACAAAGAGGCTGGCGCGACCATTGCCAAGACCTACGCCGAAACTGTCAAAATGGCGGATATCGTGCTTAAGGTGCAGGCACCTAATAAAGACGAAATCAAAGATATTCGCAAAGGCGCGCTGCTGATTGGTATGCTCGCCCCGTTTTCCAACAAAACTATTCTGGATGATTGCGCCAAAGGTAAGATTGATGCGTTCTCTATGGAATTTGTTCCACGGATCAGCCGCGCACAAAGCATGGATGTCCTCTCCTCTCAATCCAACCTCTCCGGCTATAAGGCCGTTCTCGATGCGACGGAATATTACCCGCATGCCATGCCGATGATGATGACAGCGGCGGGCACTGTCCCACCTGCAAAAGTTTTTGTTATGGGCGCGGGCGTAGCAGGCTTGCAAGCCATTGCAACCGCGCGGCGTTTGGGTGCAGTCGTTTCTGCAACAGATGTGCGCCCCGCCGCCAAAGAACAAGTGGAATCACTTGGTGCAAGCTTTATCGCCGTTGAAGATGAAGAATTCACACAAGCCGAAACCGCTGGCGGTTATGCCAAGGAAATGTCCGCGAGCTATAAGAAAAAGCAAGCCGAACTGGTTGAGAAGCATATCGCAAAGCAAGATATCGTCATCACCACCGCCCTTATTCCGGGCAGACCGGCGCCAAAATTGATTACATCGGCGATGGTCAAATCTATGAAGGCCGGCTCGGTCATTGTTGATCTGGCTGTTGAAACAGGCGGCAACTGCGAAGACTCTAAAGCCGGCGAAGTGTATGTTAAAAATGATGTCACCATCATCGGGCACATGAATGTGCCGAGCCGATTGGCGGCGGATACCTCCGCACTTTATGCGCGTAACATTCTAAGCTTGCTGAACCTCATCAATGATACAGACAGCAAGAAGATCGCCATTGATTGGGAAGATGACATCATCAAAGGCGTGTGCATGACACGCGGCGGTGAAATTGTGCATCCGAACTTTGCGACAAAAACAGCAAAGAGCGACAAGCCAAAAGACGAAAAAAAGGACGCCCCAAGCAAGCCGCCCGCTAAAAAGAAAGCCGCAGCAGCCAAAAAAACTGACGCTGCGCCTGCAAAGAAAAAGACAAGCACCACCAAAAAAGCCGCAGATAAGGCGTAAGGAAAAAAACCATGTCTGAAAGCACAAGAACATTACAAGAGAGCCTCTACGATTTGGCTGAAAACTATGAAGGGCTGGCCGATCAGGCGATGCAACTCGCCGCCGAAGCCGGAACCGCCGTTTCCGAAAGCAGTGCCCATGCAGAACCGTTCATCATCACAGGCTTAACCGTCTTTATTCTCGCTTGTTTCGTTGGATATCACGTTGTTTGGCGTGTAACGCCTGCCCTGCACTCACCGCTCATGGCGATTACCAATGCTATTTCCTCCGTTATTATTGTCGGGGCTGTGCTGGCCACAGGAACTGCCTCTATCTCAGGTTTTTCAAGCTTCCTTGGTTTTCTCGCCGTTGTTTTTGCATCGGTCAATATTTTCGGCGGGTTCATCATAACCAAGCGTATGCTGCATATGTTCAAGAAAAAAGGGTAAGACAAAACGTCATGATTAGATTTTTACTCTGTATCACTGTTTTATTATTTCCGATGTCCGCATCGGCAGGTGATTATACGGGGCAACTTGGTGGTTCGGTTGTCGTCTATAAAAACGGACAACCCATGCATGTCAATAAAACAGATGCGGGCTATATGCTGCTGCGTATGATTAAATTATTTAACAGCAGCACAATCAGCACCGCACACTCACGTATGCTCGTGCAATCCCTGACACGTGACGGCAGCACGCTTGAAGATAAATGGAATGATATAAAGACTGAAAATTATTACTCCGCGCGCTTAAACCCGCCAAAAGCCAAATTTGTGGATTCTGTCATACTTGATGAAATCATTGTTTCAATCGCCGCTAGTGATCGTAAAAATCCCTTAGGATTGGTCATGGCCAAACTGAAAAATGGTGAAATTCGCGCCTATGAGGTTGATAACCAAAAACTTATCAATCTGTATTGTCTGGACAGAGGTTTAAAATACCTGCCCGGCCACTACACGACGTTCGCACAAAAATACTCCGCGCCCGAATATAAAAATTCGGACATTCAATGTTCAACACAAACAACCAAGAAATAAAGGCATAGCAGGATAAACGCATGGCAATACTTTCATCTCTCGCATATCTGATCGCGTCCATTTTATTCATCCTTGCACTGCGCGGGTTGTCCCACCCTGAAACCGCACAGCGCGGTTTGGCATACGGCATGATCGGCATGACGCTGGCGATTATAACAACCTTGTTCTCGCCGCATATCCAAGGCTGGTCATGGATTATCATCGGTATCGCCATTGGTGGATCTATCGGCGCCTATATCGCCAAAAATATTAAAATGACCTCCCTGCCCGAACTTATGGCGGCGTTCCACTCATTGGTCGGTTTGGCGGCGGTTTGCGTTGCAGGCGCGGCCTTCTATAACCCCGAAGCATACAGTATCGGCACGCCCGGCGACATCAACATCGCCAGCTTGATTGAAATGTCTTTAGGTCTTGCGATCGGCGCGGTCACCTTTACAGGATCAATCGTTGCATGGGGTAAATTACAGGGGAAAATCTCAGGAAAACCTATTACATTTACTGGCCAGCACAAGCTCAATGCCCTGCTCGGCGGTGCCATGTTTCTGATGATTATTCTCCTCTGCTTAACAGGCAGTGCCTTTTGGTTCTGGATGATCGCAATTATCGCATTCAGCCTTGGTGTATTGATGATTATACCGATTGGCGGCGCAGATATGCCAGTGATCGTGTCTATGCTCAATTCCTATTCAGGTTGGGCGGCGGCCGGTATCGGTTTCACACTCCATAACAACCTTTTGATTATTACAGGCGCGCTTGTCGGATCATCCGGCGCAATTCTGTCCTATATCATGTGTAAGGGCATGAACCGATCATTCTTTAACGTGATCTTAGGCGGTTTCGGCGGTGATGACGCGGCGGCTGCGGCGGCGGATATGGGCGATCGTAATGCTAAAATCGGCGCGGCAGAAGATGCGGCCTACATCATGAAAAACGCATCAAAAGTCATCATCATCCCCGGATATGGTATGGCCGTGGCACAAGCACAACACGCACTACGCGAAATGGCTGATGTTCTCAAAAAAGAAGGCGTTGATGTTAAATACGCCATCCACCCTGTTGCGGGGCGCATGCCCGGACATATGAACGTGTTGCTTGCCGAAGCCAACGTCCCTTACGACGAAGTATTCGAGATGGAAGATATCAATCGCGACTTTGCGCAGGCTGATGTGGCCTATGTTATTGGTGCGAACGACATTACCAACCCGGCCGCCAAGAGCGATCCGGCCTCCCCAATCTATGGCATGCCTGTTCTTGATGTTGAAAACGCCAAAACCGTGTTGTTCGTCAAACGCTCTCTTGGCTCTGGCTATGCCGGCATAGATAACCCGCTTTTCTATGGCGACAGCACAATGATGCTTCTGGGTGATGCTAAAAAAATGACCGAAGATATTATCAAGGCCATCGAATAACTTTGTATTATTTTAAGCATTTTGGGGCATAATCCTGAAAGTACATCAAATCTGTGCTTGATATGATTAACAAAGGTCACATGAATAATACAGCGCATCCAGTAGATATAGAATCACGTTTTCGTGAGCCTGAGGGCTGGCGCTGGCATCACTTTGAGCGCAACGGGCGCTCTCTGCGCTTTGGTTCAGTATCTCCAAAAGACCACATCCCTGATGCCGTTATCGTTTGTCTGCAAGGCGTGCGTGAATTTTCAGAAAAATATTTTGAAGTCGCGCATTGGTGTCTGGAGCATAATCTTGCCTTTTGGATGTGCGATTGGGCCGGACAAGGAAAATCATCGCGATTTTTAACCAACCCGCAAAAACGCCACAGCCACGGCTTTGACGACGACGTTGAAGATTTACAATATTTCATTTTGCAATACATCAAACATGCCAGTGTACACCCCGATAAAGGGCGCATTCCTTTGGCGATGCTCGCGCATTCCATGGGGGCGCATATTGGATTAAGGCATCTTGATCAATATCCGGGAACATTCGAATGCGCCGCGCTTACGGCGCCGATGATCGGCTTAAAAGTCTTTGAGAACACCCCCCCAACAATCGCCTTGGCTGCTGCTTCCGTATGTAAACTACTCTGCGGTTCATCCTATATTCCCAAGGGAAATGACTGGTCAAAACGCAACGATGATGCATCGCTAACCTCTGACCCTGTACGTTCAAAGATCCATGATCTCTGGTGTGACGCCGATGCGGCATTACGGTGCGGTGATGTCACATACAGATGGGTTTGCGAAGCGCAGCGTTCTTGCCTGAAGCTGAAAAAAGCCATTGAAAAAAAGACAATTGAAACGCCATGCCTGTTTGGCATTCCCGGGCAAGAGCATCTGGTCGATAACCCACTGGCACAAAAAGTTATTGGTAACATCGCCCATGCACGCGTTGTCCATTATCCGCATTCACACCACGAAGTTTTGATGGAAACCGATGATATCAGAAATAATTTTCTGGATCATTTTTACGATCTGATAAAAGAAACAATTATAGATAGGCCAGAAACCTTGAAACCTTTCTAATTACAGTGCAAGATATGAATCTCAAATATAGGAGAAAATAAAAAATGGGCGATATGAATAGAGAACAAATTCGGTTGAGCGATAGAATTTTATCCTCTCTGGAGCTGGCTTTAGAGCAAAATGACCTAAAGATTGCCGAGCTTTTGACACGTGCGTTGGAACAGGCCATGACACGCAATACAGGCGGCGGTGAATTTGTAGAGCGCCGTGATTATCCGCCTGAGATCGAACAAGCGATGAATAAGCTTTATGAGCTTCGCGATAAGGAAGACGCTATATAGCGCTCTTTTACAACTTATAGGGTTATTAAATCAGGCATCTTTTTGATGCCTTTTTTATTTGGATTTGATTAGGCGATCAGCGTAAGCCAATCCTCCTCGCTCAACACTTTTACGTCAAGCGCCACGGCCTTTTTAAGCTTTGATCCTGCATCCTCGCCCGCGATGACATAATCGGTTTTTTTCGATACTGATCCCGACACTTTTGCGCCCAACATTTCGGCTTTGGCTTTCGCTTCGGCGCGGGTCACTTGGGTTAATGTGCCTGTGAAAACCACGATTTTCCCTGCCACAGGGCTGCCCGATATTTGCGGCTTCTCATAAGGCTCTATTGTTAAGTGATGCGCCAGTTTCTCCAAAACATCCAAATTATGATCTTCTGCAAAAAAGGCGACCAAATCATTGGCCACAGCGGGGCCGATATCTTCAATCGCTATTAAGTCCGCAAATGCTTCACTCTCATGGTCTTGTGCCGCAATCATCTGGCTTTTTAATGTGTCCAAATCACCATAAGTTGCCGCCAGCCGTTTTGCCGTAGCTTCACCAATTTGGCGAATGCCGAGCGCATAAATAAAGCGGTTAAACACGATGACTTTGCGCATATTAATAGAACCAAATAGGTTTTTCTCCGACAAGTCCCCCCACCCTTCACGCGCACGTATGGGAGTTAAGGAATTTTGATTCTGCGCTTCCAGCTCAAAAATATCTGCCGGATTTTTAATTAATCCCTCATCCCAGAATGATTGAATGATTTTATCGCCAAGCCCGTCAATATCAAACGCCAAGCGCGATACAAAATGCTTCAGACGTTCCACGGCCTGCTTCGGGCATGTTAAACCACCTGTGCAGCGGCGCACCACGTCGCCCTCTTCACGCACCGCCTTAGAACCGCAATCCGGGCATTCTGATAAAGGCGCAAAAACTTCTTCATCGCCCTGCCGCTTGTCTTTCAACACCCGTACGACTTGCGGAATGACATCCCCTGCGCGCTGAATAACCACCATGTCACCAACGCGGATATCCTTGCGTGCGATCTCATCTTCATTATGCAGCGTCGCATTAGACACAACCACGCCGCCCACGGTAATCGGCTCTAACCGCGCCACTGGGGTTAATGCGCCTGTGCGTCCAACTTGAATATCAATCGCGTGAATACGGGTAATGGCCTGCTCTGCAGGGAATTTATGCGCCGTCGCCCATCTTGGTGCGCGCGATACAAACCCCAAACGCGCCTGCCAATCCAGACGGTTCACCTTATAGACGATGCCGTCAATTTCGTAATCCAGATCAGGGCGTGCCTGCAAAACAGATTCATAATTTTTCATGATCTCCGCAAGGCTCGCGCATAATGTAAACGGTGTTTCAGGGATTCCCCATGCGGCTAATTTCTCCCTGATCTCGACTTGGGTTTGAGCAAAATTCTCCGACACCTCGCCCAAGGCATAACCGAAAAACCCAAGGTCACGGCTGGCCGTGATCGATGAATCCAGTTGGCGGACACTGCCCGCCGCCGCATTGCGCGGGTTGGCAAAGCCGTCTTTGCCGTCTGCTTTTTGAGCTTCGTTTAGCCGCTCAAACGCCTTGCGTCCCATATAAATTTCACCGCGCACCTCCAGAATTTTGGGCACATCACCGTGAAGCGTTTGTGGAATGCATGTAATGGTCTTAACATTCGCGGTAATATCTTCGCCTTCCGCGCCGTCACCGCGCGTTGCCGCCTGTACCAGCGTTCCATTTTCATAGCGCAAAGAACATGATAAGCCGTCAATTTTCGGCTCCGCAACCAGCTCGATCGGATCATCATCAGGAAGCCCCAAAAACCGCCGCACTTTATCAAGGAAACCGGAAACATCCTCCTCATTAAACACATTGGAAAGGGACAGCATCGGCACAGCGTGCTGCACCTTTTGGAATCCTTTTGAGGGCGCAATGCCAACTTCAAGTGTCGGGCTAACATAGTGAATATAATTCTCTATTTCAGGAAACTTTTTATTAATTTCAGTTAGTTTACGCCGCAAATCATCGTATTCAGCATCGCTAATTTCAGGCGAATCCTCACCATGATACTTTTTATCGTGGTGACTAATTTCCTTTGTTAAATCTGCGTGTTTACTCAATAATATTTCTATTTCTGGAAATTCTTTATTAAGCTTATCTATTTCAAGTATTAAGCTTTGATACTCTTTAGATGAAATTTCATCATAGTCATCTTCAAAATTTTTATTATCTTCTTTGCGATAATCTCTTCTAATATAAGAATCAGCTTTTCTCTTTAACGCCATATACTTATAAGTAGCGTTTTCAAAATCCATATCAAATAATGATGCGTTCATCTTCGAATCCTATGCCGCGTTATCGAGCAATTTATCAGCCGCAGCGCGGGCTTCGTTGGTAATATCTGCCCCTGCGAGCATCCGTGCAATCTCTTCGCAGCGCGCTGTTCTGGTGGCTAAGGGCGAGATATCGGTTGTTACTTCATCTGTTCCGCTTTTCGTTACAATCCAGTGATGATCGGCGCGTGCAGCCACTTGCGGCGCATGTGTGACCACCAACACTTGTTTCGAATCAGCAAGGCGCGCGAGGCGCTCCCCCACCGCATCGGCAGTCGCGCCGCCAATGCCTGTATCAACCTCATCAAAGATAAAACTATGTGTACTGCCGGCCTGCGCGATGATCACTTTCAATGCCAGCATGAAGCGCGACATTTCGCCGCCCGACGCAATTTTATGAATGGGCCCGGGTTCACGCCCCGGATTTGTTGACACCAAGAACCGCACACGATCCATGCCATGCACGCCCCACTCCACTTCGTCCAATGGGTCAATTTGCGTGACAAAACGCGCCTTCTCCAGCTTGAGCGGTGCGAGCTCTTTTTGTACCAAATCATTGAGTTTCAGCGCAGTTTTCTTGCGCTTTTCTGTGATTTTCTGTGCACCAGCCATATATGCTGCGCGCATTTTTACGCATTCTTTCTGGTGCATTTCCAGCGCACCTTCCGCATTATCAATCATACCAAGCTGCGCGGCGATATCATCGAGGACATCGGGCAAATCATCGGGCGTACAATTATGCTTTCTCGCCTGCATGCGCAAGGCATAGAGCCGATCGTCAATTTCTTCCAGATCGTAATGGCTTTCTTGAATGTCACTTTGCGCCGATTGGATAAGGGCATCCGCCTCGGCAATCTCGGAAGAAGCGCGCGATAACGCCGCCAAAGCCGCATCCACAGACTCCCCCGCCTGCCCTGATATTTTATCAAGCTCCGCCCATGCTTTTTGCACAGGGTCATGCTCCGCACTCAAATAGCTGTTCGCCGTATTCAGCGCATCCAAAACTTTATCGCGGTTTTTTAGTTGTCCGCGCATTTGTGACAAAGATTCTTCCTCACCCTTTTTGGGGTCAAGGCTTTGAATATCCTCGAGCGAGAGCTTTAAATAATCCTCTTCCTCACGGGCGCGGCTGGAACGTTTGCGTAAATCATCCAGCTCTTGCTCTTTATTCTTCCAAGCCGACCAAACATCCGCCAATGCATTGGCATCAATGTCGGCATATTCATCCAGCATAGAGCGATGCGTCGCAGGGTTCAGCAAGCCTTGCGTCTCAAATTGACCGTGAATTTCGACAAGCGTATCGCCGATGGTTTTCAACAAACCGATGCTTACTGGTTGATCATTGATGAAGGCGCGGCTTTTACCAGAGGTATAGACCACGCGGCGAAGCAGCAAGATATCATCCTCGATCATAATATCAGCATCGTTTAAGATCTGAAGGGCTTCGTGATCATCGGGGATTTGAAAACTGGCCGTGACGCGGGCGCTCTCTGCGCCTTTGCGCACCAAACCACTTTCGGCGCGCACGCCAAGAGCCAAACCAAGGGAATCGAGCAAAACCGATTTCCCTGCCCCTGTTTCACCGGTTAAAACACATAGTCCCTGTTTGAAACCAATATGAAGCCGATCAATCAGAACAACATTGTCGATGTTCAGTTCTATCAGCATAATTGTGCTTTACTCCATAGTTTAATCAGGCTTGAGAAGCGAATCCATTGTGCGTTCGATAATACCGCGTTCATCAATGATTTGCTTGCGTTGTTCATCATCAAGCAGCGCATAAGAGCGTTCATACCATTTACTGCCCGGATAATTATATCCCAAAACAGCAGCCACTTGATACGCTTCATTCTTAAGCCCCAAAGTCATGTACGCTTCAACAAGGCGGTGTAAGGCCTCTGCCACATGGCTGGTGGTTTGGAAGTTGGCCACAACCGAACGGAAACGATTGATCGCTGCATTGACATAGCCGCGGTTCAAATAATAGCGCCCGATTTCCATTTCCTTGCCTGCAAGGTGGTCGAGCGTCAAATCACGCTTTAATGTCGCATCACGCGCATATTCACTGTTCGGGAAACGGGCGATCAAGGTATTTAGCGCCTTAACGGCCTGCACCGTCATATTTTGGTCGCGGCGCACGTCTGAGATTTGCTCATAAAAACACATGGCTTTTAGATAATAGGCATAATCAACATCTTCTGCGCCTGGGTGAAGCTGAATATAACGATCAAGGGATGATACGGCTTCATCATAACGCTGGTCGAGATAAGAGGCATAAGCCCCCATTAACTGGGCGCGTGTTGACCATTTTGAATAAGGGTGCTGGCGTTCCACTTCTTCGAAGTTCTTTGTCGCCTCAATATAGCGTTCCTCATCCATCGCCTTGGATGCGCGTTCATACAATGTTTCAACAGATGCCGCCTCAACAACATCGTCTCCCTTTTTTGAACTGGAACAGGCCGACAGCCCCAAAACAAGAAAAAAGGCGATAAGAATTTTTCTAAAGCGCATATCCCGACACATAAATTTAGGACTCCGGATGTTTATGAATGATTATCTTATTGATAAACTGAACACTCTCGGATTGAAAGGAGTTTTGCATCAACGGCGCGTTTAAGCTCTGGAAAACACGCAGACGATGCGCTCTGGATGAAAATTACTGCAAAAAATCAGCGGTCGCGGTCGTTGCCACCATTATATACACCCGATGTGGTATGAGAAGCTTGATAAACATGAGGCTTAGAGGTTTTTGCACCTGCTGCGGATTTTATTGATTCTTTAAAGGCGTCGCCAAATTCCAGCACCACTTCAAAAAGCAATACCGACATCATCAGCAGCATGAATACTAAAAATTTACGAAACACACCAGAGCCTTCTGTTTCCTCTTACAGTATCCAACATGATACCATAAAGATAAAAAATCAGGCAACCATGAGTGATTCTTCTAAAAATGTTTGAGATTTTCCTGATTGCGTCGCTGCCAATGCCGTCATATCGACATATTCCCAGTTTGCATTATCAGAGAATAATTCGTGCAAAATGGCATTATTGATCGCATGACCGGCCTTAACACTGTCATATAAACCAAGGATTTGCCCACCTGCAAGATACAGGTCACCAATAGCATCCAACAATTTATGGCGAATAAATTCATCCTTAAAACGCAAGCCGTTCGGGTTCATAACACCGTCAGTATTCAAGATTATGGCATTATCAAGTGATCCGCCAAGACCAAGTCCCTGAGAGCGCAGCCATTCCGCTTCGTGGAAGAAACCAAATGTGCGGGCTTCGGCGATATCATGTTTGAAATTACCATTGACCAATTGCGTTCCGAAACGTTGGCGACCGATTTGATCGTGATCGAAATCAATTTCACCAACAAATGTGCATGTTTCTTCAGGCTTCAGCGTCACGCGCTTATCGCCGTCTTCAACCGTAACTTCACGCAACACACGAATCATGCGGCGGGGTAAATCTTGTGCCTTTGTACCGACTTCTTCGATCAACTGAACAAAGGGCATCGCGCTACCGTCCATAGCCGGAACTTCCGAAGCGTCAATTTCAACAATCAAATTATCAACACCGCAACCACGCAAAGCCGACATCAAATGCTCAATCGTACCAACTGTTGCGCCGTGCGCATTACCGATCACAGTACAAAGCTGCGTATCAACAACAGAATCCCACAAGGCCGGAATTACATTCTGCCCTTCCGGTAAATCAGTGCGCACGAATACGATACCGTGATTCTCTTCCGCAGGGATCAAAACCATATTAATGGGTTTACCTGAATGAAGACCAACACCGGATAATGTGGCCGTTTTGCGCAGTGTATGTTGCATCGCATATGTCATCGTTGATGATTACTTTCTTTTTATTGTCGTTGCTCTTGAAATAAGCCCCAGATTTATCCGAGTTTTCCGTAAATCAACGGATGCACTCTTTCTTATATTAGAAGACTATATAAAAAACCTTGCACTGCATCAAATCACGCTTTGTTTCGCTTTGTTACAATTGTTACATGAAAACAAAACAACGCAAGTCACTGAAAATATTTGATTTATTTAACTCCACACGCCAGACATTAAAAAGAGCCCTGACGTCTCAGAGCTCTTTTCACCCGATAGTATGAGGAAGACACATGGGGGTAAACTAGTTTGCCTGTCTACGCAGGAAGGCTGGGATATCAAGCTCTTCATCAATTTTCACAGCCGGTTTTGCAGGCTTATTGATGTTCAAACTTTCTTGAGCGGGAGACTCTGGCCGTTGCTCACGCTGCGCAATAGGTTGCGCTTGTGATTGTGATTTCACCATATCGCTATCATCACGAAGATTATCGATATGTTGTTGGACAGAACCGGTAATGCGTTCAAACAAAGACGGAGAACGCGGTTGTTTGTTTTGCGCGGCGGCTGATGGGTACACAGCTTTCGGCGGGTTAAGTTGCAAACCCGATGAACGCATTTGCGGCACCTTTTCAACGTCAACATGCGCACCATGGAAATTCGAAATATGCGAACCAACACCATTTTCAGGTATTTTCATATCCGGCTGCATCGGCTTTGGCGGAATGAAAGAATCACCGTAGGTTGAACCACGAAGCGGTGTTTCCACATCATCTTGGCCTTCCACTGCAAATTCGCCTTGTTCGAACATATCAATAGAGGCTGCTTCGCCCGAATGTTCACCTTTAGAGATTGGCGCAGGCGCGGTTAAGCCTTTAATGACATCACGGCCTGATAATGACGCCGCAATAGAGCGCTGCGCTGGTCGCAATGGTGATTCACCGATTGGAGACGAAATTTTATCTGCGGCAGATACAGTATTTGGCATAGAACGCCCCATACCGCCTTGATTATTAGGCGTTGAGGCCGATGTTCCACCGCCGCCTGATTTACCGCCAAAAACTTTACCTTTGGCTTCTTTATCAATACCTGTTGCCACGATAGACACACGCATCGTGCCATCCATGGAATCATCGAATGTTGCACCAAAGATAATATTAGCACTTGGGTCGACTTCATCACGGATACGATTACATGCTTCATCAGCTTCGAACAATGTCATGTCGTAACCACCGGTTACGTTGATAATCACGCCATTCGCGCCCTTCATTGACACATCATCAAGAAGCGGATTGTTAATCGCGGCTTCGGCGGCTTCGATAGCGCGCTTGTCGCCTGTGGCCTCGCCTGTACCCATCATGGCCTTACCCATTTGCATCATCGCTGTTCTGATATCTGCAAAATCAAGGTTTACAAGACCGGGACGTACCATCAAATCAGTTACGCCACGTACGCCTGATTGCAAAACGGTATCAGCCATTTTAAAGGCTTCGGCAAATGTTGTTTTTTCATTCGCAATACGGAAAAGATTCTGGTTTGGAATAACAATCAACGTATCGACATATTGTTGCATTTCTTCGATACCGCGCTCGGCTTGCTCCATCCGGTGCACACCTTCGAAGTGGAACGGCTTGGTTACAACACCTACGGTCAAGATACCTTGCTGGCGACATGCTTTGGCAATAACCGGCGCTGCGCCAGTACCAGTACCACCGCCCATTCCGGCCGTAACAAACGCCATATTCGCACCATCAAGATAACGCAAGACATCTTCCAAGCTTTCCTCGGCTGCGGCTTGCCCGACTTCAGGCTTCGACCCCGCGCCAAGACCGCCAGTTACGGTTTGACCAAGCTGGACAGTATGTTCTGCCAGAGAATTTCCAAGCGCCTGTGCATCTGTATTACAGACAACGAACTCACACCCATCAAGGTTAGAGGCGATCATATTATTAACGGCATTTCCACCTGCACCGCCGACACCAATGACTGCGATTTTTGGAGAAAGTTGTTGCACTTCGGCTGATTGCATTTTTACATTTATCATAATTTAAAGAACCCCTAGGAATTTGGATGTTCGTGGTAGGACGACTTGAAGTGTAGTTAAGTTTTTTTTGCATGAAAAGGGGTAAAAAGTAAGCTATCCACGACTTTTCCCTGAAACCACCCCACACACGCACACGCACACCTTGAATAACGCACACAACTATTCACCCTAACCCACACATCTGATTCAGTTTTTCACCGAAAGCGATAACGCAGCAACGCACGTCAAAACATACGCACAAAATAATGTGGATAAGTTGCTGGTAATATTACCAATTTTCCCTAAGCCAGAGCTTCGCACGCTCCACCAGAGATTCAGGGCGCACCCGCGCCATAATTTCGGCGGGCATTTCCTCGACATGCTCGGCGGCATAGGTCAACAACCCCGCCACCGTCGCAAAGGCCGGACCACTGACCGCATCGGGCAAGCCCGTCAGGCGTATCGGTTTGCCCAGGCGCACCTGCTTATCCAGAACATGGCCGGATAAATCACGAATACCGATAATCTGGCTGGAGCCACCTGTCAAAACAACGCGGCGGCTGATCACTTTTTCAAGGCCACTATCTTTGATTTTGGCGCGCACATGCTCAAAAATCTCTTCTAAGCGCGGTTGAATGATTCCAACAAGGAAAGAACGCGGCACATGGTTCGGTTTTTCGCGTTCATCTTCGCCCAAGCGCGGTACTTCAATCATCTCGCCCTCATCCATTTGAGAAGCAACAGCGCACCCATAAAGAATCTTCAAGCGCTCCGCATCGGCCTTAGAGGTCGTAAGGCCGCGCGCGATATCATTGGTTACATGCTGTCCGCCAATCGGCACCGCGTCGCAATAAATCATGAAGCCGCTATGGAATACCGCAAAAGACGTGACGCCTGCGCCGATATCAATAACCGTACAACCCAAATCAACCTCATCATCAACCAAAGAAGACAAGCCCGCCGCATAAGCACCTGTACATAATGCAGAAATATCAAGATGGCTGCGCTCAATACAAGAAGCCATATTCCGCAAAGCCGCGCCCTCGCCGGAGACCAAATTCACATCGACTTTCAAATTATTGGCGTACATACCGCGCGGGTCGCGCACACCGTCTTGTTCATCAACGCGGAAGAAGGTTGGAATTGTATGAATCAGCTCAAGGCTTTCATCTGATTCCTTTTGCTGCGCCTTGGCCAGTGCGCGGCGCACATCGTTTTGTGTAATGTCATGCCCGCCAATTTCAACCTTTACGCTATGCCCGAAAGAGCGCACATGCACGCCTGACACATTGGCGATAACATCCCGCAACGGATAGCCGCGCATCACATCCGCCGCCATATTTTCTGCAGCATGCACCGTTTGACGAATCACACCTTCGGCAGCGTCCAAATCAACAATCGCACCATTTTTAACACCAGCGGAGGATTTATTCCCCACACCGATAATTTCGAATGTGCCCTTATCATCAACAATGCGACCAATAAAACATGCGGTTTTGCTGGTGCCTATATCAAGCGCAGCAAATAGTGATCCCTTCGGCCTTATTGTTCTTTCATGTGACATATCTTTATTACATTCCCTTATAAACGCGTTCCGATTGTATGAATATCAGCCTTATAATAATCTTGCACAGTGCCAAGACGCGTTCTGACAATCAAACGTTTCGGATAGCGCGCATCAATATCAATGATCGCTTTTTTAGATAATATCTGATCATCCTTTTGTCGCATCATAATGTGATCAATCGCCTTTTGCACATTGTCTTCGGGCAATTTTATGCGCCGATCATCCTGTAAATACAAGTTCCAGCGACGCCCATCAATCCATTCAGCATGATCCAGCATATCCCTTAATTGCGGTGTTTTTTCTAATATGGTCATAAGAGCAGCGGTCTTTTCCGGCGCGCCGTCCCCTTGAACCATCGGTAAATCCTTAAAGCGTTCCAGCCCGTCATTGGTGATCACAACGCCGTCACGATCAACCAGCGATAATGTGTCATCATGATGCCACAACGCAACGGGCTTACGCTCGATCAAGCGAATATAGATCGTATCAGGCAAACGGCGTTCGATATGCGCCGACTTTACCCAGCCGATTTTTTCAATCTGCGTTTTGGCTTCTGAAGGGTTAAAGGAGAATAAGGGGTCCCCCTCCCTAACATTGACTAGCGCCAACAAAACATCCGCGTCGGTATATTGACGCTGCTCAACCAGAACATTTTTAACCTTAAAACCAGCCTGCGCGCTGGCGGACAGGATCGCCTGCGATACGCTGTTATGCACCATGGCAGGCCCGCCGCTCAATATAAACCAACCAGCCGCCCACACCAAAAGCAGCACCGTCAAACAAATGACCGAAAGCTTTTTGAACGGTGCGGCTATCGCCTCTGACTTATTCGCACTTTGGCGTTTTTTCGTCATGGTCGACTTGCGCGTCCCTTTGCTTTTTTGCTTGGTTGTTTTCTTCGCTGCCATTATGACACATCACCCTCTTTTCAACAGCCGTGCATCCTCAGGCACGGGGTCATAGGGTAAGATACGGCCTTTATTTTCGTTCATCGCTTCGGCAAGCATTGAGGTCAGAAGATCAGTGAAAAATACTGGATTTTTAGCCGCTTCCCAAAGGAAATACCCCAAAGAACCAGGGCACGGATTAATTTCATTCATCCAGATTTCACCGGTTTTCGCATTGCCGATATAATCAATGCGCGGCACGCCCGTTCCGTCTATGGCTTCGAACATGCGTAAGGCCCATGTGCGGATATTATCATCCATCTCAACAGGGATTTCAGGGTTGATTTCGCGGGTTAAAGACAGCATGCCTTCGCTTGCCGTGGTAAAGGTCTTCGCCCCCTCCAGCTTGTTGCCGCTTTTATTATCGCCGCCTGACATATATTTTTGCTTAAAGTCCAACAACTCATCCACGGCCTTGGGACGCTCAATCGCGGACGTCACAATGGTACCGCCAAGGCGCGTGACAGACACGTTATATTCCACAAGGTTTTCCACGAACGGTTCTGCAATCGCAGAATCATCAAATTCAAAAATAGCAGGCAAACAGGCCTTAGCCTCCGCCGCATTATTCACCTTCGCAACCCCAATGGAGCTGCCCAAATGTGAAGGTTTGAAGATGCAAGGATAGCCCAAGGGCGCAAGCATGGCATCGAGTTCCTCTTCGGGAATCAAGTATCCCTCATGCGGGCGGCGGATAATGGCAAATGGCAAAACCGGAATATCCAGCGCCTGCAGAAAATATTTTGTTGTTACCTTATCCATCAAAATAGCCGACGCCTTGGTACGCATACCCGCATACGGCACATTCGCCAATTCGAACAAGCCCTGAATATTACCGTCTTCGCCGTATAAACCATGGAAAACAGGGATCGCAATATCAAACGTGATCGGCTTCGCACTGCCGAAGAACGGCGTTTTTTTAGGGAGCAAAACACCACCGCGCTTCCCCTGCACATCCAAAGTCACTTCGGTTAATTGCTTTTTGCGCTCCTCATTGAGCATGTAGCTTTCGCGGCGGCGTAAAATATCGCCGACATACCACGCACCATCGGGTGCAACATAAACAGGCATGGCGTTATAAAGCGCATTATCCAACGCCTGTAGCGCCTGAAGGCCGGAAATTACGCTGACGTCATGTTCAGGCGAACGTCCGCCAAAGAAAACCGCCACGGTTTTTTTATTAATAAGGCTGTTTTGTGCAGTTTTGGTTTGAGCCATAGATCAATCATCGTATAAGAATAAGGTGGTCGAATTTAGATTCATGTATTTAATCATGAAATGATATCTCTTTAAAGGGGAAGAAACGTGCAAGAGTTCAATTCTCAAGGTGTAAAATTCGCCTACATCACAGCAGGTAAGGATTTTTCACTCGATTCCCCTATAAAAAAAACGGGGACGAATGATTTACCGTTGATTATTTGGGCACATGGATGGGGACAAAGCCATAGCGCGTTCCAACCGCTTATCACGCCTTTAGAACCACATGCGCGTCATATCGCAATTGATTTTCCGGGTTTTGGTGAATCCCCGCCGCCGCCGGAAAGCTGGGGCACGCAGGATTATGCCGATGCTGTTGCCGCATGGATGAAGGAGAAAAACCTCCCCCCTGTGATCTGGATCGGGCATTCCTTTGGTTGCCGCGTGGGCGCACAATTGGCGGCGCGTCATCCCGAATGCATCCAATCCATGGCCTTCATCGCCGGCGCTGGCTTAAAACGCAAACGCCCTCTTCATACAAAAATCTATTATTTTTGCCGCATAAAATTATTTAAGTGTCTTAAGAAATTTGTGCCTGACGGGGCTTTCAAAACCAAACTCATGGGTAAATTCGGGAGCGCCGATTACAACAGCGCAGGCGCCATGCGCAAAATTTTCGTGCGCGTCGTGAATGAAGATTTAACCGCGCAAGCACAAAGCATCCAATGCCCTGTCGCGCTGATCTATGGGCGGCAAGACACCGAAACCCCGCCGGAATTTGGCGAACGATATTCACGGTTGATTAATCACTCGAAATTATTTCTATTAGACGGGCAAGATCATTACTCGGTATTGCAAAATGGGCGGCATCAAGTCATTAAAATTATTGATGATTTTATAAAAGAAAGAACTCTATGAGCCCGTATTTGGCTATTCAATTTTTCACACTCATTACGTTTCTGGCCTTTGCCGGACGCAGGATCATGAGCTACCTTCACGCCCTGCAGCAAGATGACTATGACAATAAACGCCTCATCAGCTGGATTGTTCAACACCGCGTTTTTGACAGGCGTATAACATCATTCTTACTGCTGATCATGGGTATTGGCCTGTTCACCGCCACATCGCCTATCTTGTTGAATGTGCTGATATTTCTGGTTTTTGCCCTTGGGATATATATAGAAAAAGACCCACGCAAGGCGTCTAAAAAAGCCTTTGTCCTGACGCAGCGCGCACGGCGCATTTTCATTATCGCTCTGATTTATACCGCGTTCTGTGCGCTGGTCGCCTTTTACTGTGCCCAGCCTGTTATATGGATTATCGCGGTGCAGCTTTTACCGCTATGGCTTGTTTTGGGAAATGCCACGCTAGCCCCTTACGAAGCCGCAGTGCAAAAGACGTTCTATGACGAAGCGCGCGCCAAGCTGGATGAAATCAACCCCACCATTATCGCCATCACCGGTTCGTACGGCAAAACATCGGTAAAGCATATCTTAGGGCATATCCTTAAAACATCCGCCCCAACCCTGATGACACCGGGCAGCGTCAACACACTGATGGGCATCACCCGCATCATTCGTGAACAATTACAGCCCAATCACACCTATTTTATTTCCGAAATGGGCGCATACGGACCGGGGTCAATCACCGCCCTATGCGCGCTGACCCCGCCCAATTACGGCATTATCGCATCCATTGGGCATGCGCATTATGAACGGTTCAAAACGTTAGACACCGTGGTACAGGCCAAATATGAATTGGCGCAATCCGTTTTATCAGGGGGCGGCACGATGATCGTGCATGAAAAAACCCTGAAATTCCAATACTCACGCGATATACGCAATCAAAACATGGATCATTTCATCGTGTGCGGTGAACCGATGCAAAGCGATGCGCCAAAGAACGAGCAGGAATTCAGCTATCTTTCCCCCGATGATCTGAAAATCATGTCAGTGAAACAAACGCCAAAAGGCTTATGTATTATCATCGAGTGGAAAGATGAAAAACACACGCTGCGCGCGCCGCTCTATGGCATTCATCACGGGCATAATATTGCCTTAGCCTTTGCCTGCGCGATGCGCCTTGGCATGAATGCAAAGGACATTAAAACCGCGCTGGCGACAACGCCGCAGATCAAGCACAGGCTTGAGGTTAAGCAGCAGATTGACGGCTCTATCATTATTGATGATGCTTTTAACTCCAACCCGCCCGGCTTTCGCGCTGCTATGCATGTTATGCGCGTTTTGGCCGATGACCGCGAAGGGCGCGCCATTCTCGTAACGCCCGGCATTGTCGAATTGGGCAGCGCCCATGATGAAGTCCACCGCACCCTTGGCACACTGGCCGCCGAAGTTTGCGATATTGTTCTGCTTGTCAGCCCCTCACGTATTCCGACCTTTATCGAAGGTTATAATAGCGGCGGAAACGGTAAAACATTGCAGCAATTCGAAACCTTTTCTGCGGCTCAAAAATGGTTGATTGAAAACAAACGCAGCAATGACGTTATTTTGCTGGAAAATGATCTGCCCGATATTTACGAGCGCGTTCTGAAGATATAATATTCAACCAACCTATGATACAATTCAGGAAGGGGAGTAATATATCATGAGTCGTATTTTCATATTTTTATCTATGCTGTTTATCACGCTGATGCCGCAGCAATCCTTTGCCAATAGCGGCGCGCAAGGATACTGGCTGACCGAAAATAAGCGCGCTGTCATTCATGTACAGCCATGCGATGACAGTGTATGCGGCAATATTTACTGGATTATTGAGGGCGGCATGCTCTTCGATGATAAAAACCCCGACCCCCGCGTTCAAGGCCTCCCGATGTGCGGGCTTGAGCTTCTCCACGGTTTCGAAAAACATGGTCAGGACTGGAAAAATGGCAAAATATACAAAGCCGACGAAGGTGAAACCTACGAAGCCAACATCACTGTAAAAAATGAGAATACTTTGATGGTGCGCGGCTATATTGGCATGCCTTTATTCGGCAAAACACAAACATGGAAACGCGTTTCTTCTGATGATTATGCGCAATGCACAGAACCGAAATTATAGGCTTCACAGATCAATAAAAAAGAAGACCGCGACCTATTCCTGCGCGCGTTCACCAATACGCCGAATTTCCCAATGGAGTGTGACGCCGCATTGCTCTTGAACGCGCTCAATCAAAGCATCGCCTAAATCTTCCAAATCAGAGGCCGTTGCTTTTCCTGTATTAATCATAAAATTCAAATGCTTATCGCTCATACGCGCGCCGCCGATCTCCAGATCTCGTCCGCCGACACGCTCCACCAATTGCCACGCTTTCATCCCTGATTCCAGTCCTGCTTTTTTCAAGGCTTCGTCTGAAGGATTGGCAAAAGTCGAGCCGCCTGTTTTCTCTGCAATGGGCTGTGTTGCTTGTCTGGTTGCTTTGATTTCTTTTAAACGCTTACGCACCGTTGCTTTATCTTCGGCTTTTCCCAGAAACACTGCGCCAATAAACACCGCCCCCTCTTCTACGCCGCAATAACGATAACGCATATCCATATCTTCGGGTAGCAATGGCAAAAAAGAACCATTTCGCCCCAATGCCATCGCACCGACCAAAACATCTTTGACCTCGGCGCCATATGCACCGGCATTCATGCGCAGTGCGCCGCCTACAGTGCCGGGAATACCGGATAAGAATTCAAGACCGCCAATCCCCGCCTTCGCCGCCGCCGCCGCAACCGACCCGTTCAACGCGCCTGCACCCGCCATAATTTTCATGCCCTGCACCTGAATCTCGGCAAAGGGTTTACCCAAGTGAACGGCGCAACCACGAAGACCGCCATCGCGCACAATCGTATTGGCCAGCCCGCCCAATATGGTCAGTGGCTCGTTGATCGGATAATTTTTCAGAAACAAGCCCAGATCATCCATGCTGTCAGGCTCAAACAAGATGTCCGCCGAACCACCACAGCGAAACCAACTGCGCGCGCCCAGATCCACATTCTCGGTAAACACGCCGTCATAATTATAGATATTTATGATTGGTTCTTCCGTCATAGACACGCTCACGCGGCGGCTCCTTTTGCTTTTTCGCGCTCATCCCTTAGGCTATCAGGCAAGGCATAGGCCCAATGCGTGCTGCTGCCTGCACCCATGACGATCACGTAATCCTCTGGCTGAGCAATATTGGCAATCATGCGCGCTAAATCCTCTTTCTCGGGCAAAATATGCGCCGAACGATGGCCGTGGGTTTTAAGCCCCTGCACCAGATATTCCTTATGCACGCCTTCAATCGGGGTTTCTCCCGCTTCATAGACATCGGCGACAATCACATGATCCGCATCATTGAAACAACGGCAAAATTCTTCGTACAAATCCTGCAAGCGTGAATAGCGATGTGGCTGCATCACTGCAATCACATTGCCGCCACTCTCCTTAACCGCAGAGCGCGCCGTTTTCAAAACAACATCTATTTCTACAGGGTGATGGGCATAATCATCAATGATCGTAATGCCGTCAACTTCACCTGTTTTGGTGAAGCGACGCTTAACACCGCCAAAATTGGACAACGCCTTTTTCATCACATCGCTTGGTACATTCATTTCCTTTGCCACGCCAAGCGCTACCAATGAGTTTTGCACATTATGACGACCCAGCATTGATAAATGAATATCTTTGATCTCTAAATCCTGACCATCCTCATTCAGCCATCCGGCAAAAGTAACATCAAACGTGCTGCCATTTGCGCCGCTGCGTACATTATCAGCGCGGATATCGGCTTGCGGATTAAACCCGTATGTAATGACTTTGCGATCCGACACTTGCGCCGCCAATGTTTGCACTTCCGGATGGTCAATACAAAGCAATGCATAACCATGAAATGGTAAGTTCAGCACAAAGCGCTTATAGGCATTTTTCACCTTATCGAACGAGCCGTAATGATCCATATGCTCGGGGTCAATATTGGTGACAACCGCCACCGTTGCGGGCAAGCGGATAAAGCTGCCGTCGCTTTCATCGGCTTCGACCACCATCCAATTGGATTCGCCAAAGCGTGTGTTCGTACCATACGCATTCACAATGCCGCCATTCACCACCGTTGGGTCAAATCCGGCCTGATCCAACATTTGCCCGACCATAGATGTTGTTGTGGTTTTCCCATGTGTTCCCGCAACTGCAACCGCAGATTTCAGGCGCATCAACTCCGCCAACATTTCGGCGCGCTGTACCACGGGGACTTTTGCCGCGCGCGCTGCGATCAACTCCGGATTATCATTGCCAATCGCCGAGGAAACCACCACAGCGGCAGGATATTCGCCATTTTTCAGCTTGATATGCGCCGCGTCATGTCCGATATAAACATCGATATTTTGTTCGCGCAACCGCGTCACATTGGCACTTTCCGCCATGTCAGAGCCTTGCACAACATAACCGAGCGAGGCCAAAAGCGTGGCGATACCACTCATCCCGATACCGCCAATACCGACAAAATGAAGCGTCCCTATATCCGGTGACATCATGCGCATGTGATACTCTCCCTATTCAATTCTTGCGGTACTTTCCTTCAAAACCAGATCAGCCAACCTTTGCGCTGCATCCGGCAAACCACATTCCTTAGCACGCACCGCAGCGCGAGACAAGGTTTCTGCGTTTGTAAAAATCATCTGAACCCGCTCCTGTAGTGCCTCTACGGTGAATTGATCCTCGCTCATAATCCATGCACCGCCCTTATCGGCCACACCTTGTGCGTTCTTCTTTTGCTGTTGATCCTTATGATGGGGATAAGGCACATAAATCGCGGGGCGCCCTGCGATGCTCACCTCTGCTACTGTGCTCGCGCCTGATCTGCCGATAAATAAATGCGCTTTTGCAAGCTCTCCTGCCACATCGTCAAAAAATGGGGCGAGCGTCGCATCCATGCCCGCATCATCGTATATGGCCTGCGCTTTTGCCATATCAACCGCGCGGCATTGCTGCACAATCTTTATACGGCTTTTCTGCGCATCAGAAAGCCCCGCCAAAGCCTGCGGCACCACTTGCGAGAAGATCGTAGCGCCCAATGAGCCGCCCATGACGAATAAATGGATCGGCTGTCCTGCCTCCATCGAAGGATACGGAATTTCTGACAACGCCACAATCTCACCGCGCACAGGATTGCCCGTTACAACCATTTTGGCCTTGATATGCTCTTTCACATCTTCCGTTGAGGGCAGAGAGAGCGCAACGAACCGTGCCTTTGGCGCGAGGAAAACATTCGCCTTACCCAAAATCGCGTTTTGCTCATGCAGCCCCGTTGCAATGCCCTTTTTTTGCGCGGCGAATACCGCGGGCACAGATGGATAGCCGCCAAAGCCAATAACACAATCAGGTTTTAATTTTCCGATCAGGGTGAAGCCTTGCATGATACCACGCAGTAAATTAATCGCGCCTTTCACCTTGCCCATGATACCGGCAAAAGCCGTCCCCGATTTGATCACATGCACAGGCACATCAGGAAACATATTGGTATATTTTTGGCCGCGATCATCGGTCACAAGCTCGACGCGGTGGCCGCGTTTTTTTAACTCCACCGCAAGCGCAGCAGCAGGGCTCATATGCCCGCCCGTTCCCCCTGCACTGATCACAATAAATTTACTCATCATCCTGCCCCCCTTCGCGCGAAGGATTAGCGCGGCGCATGGATAACGAACTGCGCGCGATTGATTTACGTTTTTTCTGACGCGTTAAGGCCAGAACAAACCCCATCGATAACGACATAGAGAGCATCGACGAACCGCCATAGCTCACGAAGGGTAATGTCATGCCTTTGGCGGGCAATAAATTCACGGCAGAACCGATATGGATCAAAGATTGAAACCCGAACATCGCCAGCAAACCACCCGCAGCCAAAACAGAGAACACGTCCTGCGTATCTTGCAACCTGCGAAATCCCCGCAGCATAATATAAAGGAAAATCCCCATCATAATCAGGGCAAAGAGCAGCCCCATTTCCTCCACCAGAACGGAGAATATAAAATCGGCATGCGCATCAGGTAAGCTCAACTTCTCCACGCCCTGCCCCGGCCCTACGCCTGCAAATCCGCCATGGCGAATAGCATCCAGCGATTGTTCAACCTGATAATTATCGCCGCTTTCGGGATTAAAATATCTATCGACACGGCTGCGAACATGGGAAAAGGCAAAATAAGCCGCCGTCAAACCGCCCGCACCAGCTCCAAGCAAAATAGCCAGATAGCGAAAACGCAGCCCCGCCAGAAAAACCTGCACCGCAAACACAGTGGTTAAAACAACCGTCATCCCCAAATCAGGCTGCATCAATAACAGCGTAATTAAAAAGACATAAAGCGCCACAGCAATGTGATAACCATAAAACACAGGCAAGCGCACATTCTTCACAGGCGTGACATGCATCGTGTCGGCATGGTGAATAGAATCCTTATGCAGGGCAATCAACCACGCAGCAACCACGGCAAAGGCGGGTTTTATAAATTCGCTCGGCTGCACCGAAAACCCGAAAAGTAATATCCAGCGGCGCGCGCCTTTGACCTCATCCCCAAAAAATAACACCAAAAACATCAACGTCACCGCGCCGATTAAAATCAAGCTGGCCATACGCCAGACTTGGCGCGGCGTAACCATAGACACACCGATCAAGATCAAAATTGACGGGATTAGGAATATGATGTGTTTTTTAAGAAAGTGATAATCCCCGACACCGATTTTCTCGGCCACGGCAGGGCTGGCACTGGCAACCAAGGCCACACCGAAAAGCATCAGCGATAACACACACGCCAAAAGCGTCCGATCAACCGTCCACCACCACGCGCCTAAGAAAGACTGATCCATGCGTGAGAAGGCTTGTGGTTGCGTGACGTCGGACATATATTTTCTGCACTTAGAGGGTATCGTTTGTGTTTATTCTTCGGGTAAATCGCGCACAATTTCTGCGAAATGATTACCACGGTGCTCGAATGAGTCATATTGATCGAAAGATGCACATGCCGGAGACAAAAGAACAACGCCCGTACCGCCAGGTTGCCCACGGTTTTCCTGCGCCATGTTATGCGCCTTAAGCACCGCATTTTCCAACGTAAAGCACCGCGTATAATCCATGCCGTATTTATCGAACCAATTTGCAAATTCTTCCGTTGATTCACCGATTAAGAATGCATGCTTGATATGGGGGAAGAAATTCTCCAAGCCGTCCAGACCCGTTTTCTTTCTTTTTCCGCCAACAATCCAGTACACATTATTCTGACAGCCCAAAGCCACCGCAGCCGACGCGGCGTTGGTTGATTTGCTGTCATTTACAAAGCCGACACCATTGATTGTACGCACCGGAAATTGCCTATGGTTCAACCCGGGAAAACTCTCAAACCCCGCCCATATTTTAGCAGGCGCAACACCTGCCATTTTAACGGCGGCATAGGCACAGGCCGCATTTTGATGGTTATGGATCCCCTTAAGGGCAAGCATTTTGGATAAATCCCCGATTGTTTTGGCATCGCCATCCATAACATCAAACAGCGTGCCATCCTCTACATACACACCCGAAGACAGTGTTTTAAGCGTTGATATTTCTATGACATCACGCAATTCCAAATCACGCGCACGTGCATAAATATTGCGGGTATGCTCATCATCCGTACAAATCACCGCCGTCGCATCCGTGGAATGTGCGCCCAGTTCGGTGATACGCTCTTTTACATCGGCATAATGTTCCATGGTGCCGTGACGATCAATATGATCGGGCGTCAAATTCAAAATAACCGCGATATCGGGGCGGAAGACGGGGCAGAGATCAATCTGAAAAGATGAAATCTCAAGAACCACCCAATCAGGCGGATCACTTTCAACATCCAGTTCAAAAACAGGCGTACCAATATTACCGCCCAAAACGGCCTTCTGCCCGCCGCCGATCAACAGATGGGTAACCAGCGCCGAAGTTGTCGATTTACCGTTCGTACTTGTTATACCGATTGTTTTGAGGGACGGATAAATACGCGTGAATAATTCTATATCGCAAAATATTTCAAGATCAGCTTCTTGCGCTTTTTTCACAACATCATGGGGTTCAGGATGGGTAAGCGGAATTCCCGGTGATAAAATCAAATAGGCAAATTCCGAAAAATCCTGCGTGGTAATGTCTAACTGCGTGATGTTCTTACGTTTGAATTTCTTATAATTATCGGGATTATCATCACCGATCACAACCTGAGCGCCCGCTTTACTTAAAGCATTGACGGTTGCGCTGCCCGATTTACCCAGCCCATAAACCAATACAGGTTGCTTATTCAAAATTTTTACAAAATTCTTAATCTCGCTCATGTCTTCAGTGATCCCACGCATTCGATTAAAAAGATGGACAGATTATCGCAGCTTAAGCGTTGCGAGTCCAACCAAAGCTAAAATTACAGCGATGATCCAAAAGCGGATCACGATTGTCGGCTCTGACCATCCCTTTTTCTCAAAATGATGGTGCAAGGGTGCCATAGCAAAGACCCGTTTACCCGTTAGCTTGAACGATGCCACTTGTACAATCACCGACACCGTTTCCAACACGAAAAGCCCACCGATGATGGCCAGAACAATCTCATGCTTGGTAATAACAGAGATCACGCCAAGCAGTCCGCCCATCGCCAAAGACCCTGTATCGCCCATAAAAATTGCCGCTGGCGGGGCGTTATACCAAAGGAAACCCATCGCGCCGCCGATCAATGCACCGCATATAATCGCAAGTTCTGCCGCGCCGGGGACGTGGTTCAAATATAGATATTGTGAAAAGTCGACACGCCCGACCAAATAAGCAATCAAACCAAAACAACCCGCAGCAATCGCAACAGGCACAATCGCAAGCCCATCAAGACCATCGGTCAAGTTCACAGCATTCGACGCGCCGATAATCACCAACAGAGACCACGGTACAAAAAACCACGATATATTAATCAAAACATCCTTAAAGAATGGCGGCGCGATCTCTGTGCTTAGATGATCAGGCAAGGCGTACATAATCCCTACCGTTGCAATCAAGCCGAAAAACACCTGCCCCAGAATCTTAATGCGCCCCGAAAGCCCCTTCGTATTGCGCTTGGTTAGTTTCAAATAATCATCCGCGAACCCAATCAAGCCATAGCCCAGCATCACCAACAACGCATACCAAACATACACATTGGCAAGATTCGCCCATAAAATTGTACTGACACACACAGAAATCAAAATCATCAATCCGCCCATTGTCGGCGTTCCGGCTTTTTTGAAATGTGTTTCCGGCCCGTCATCGCGGATCGGTTGCCCCTCTTGCTGTTTTGATTTCAACCACCGGATCATATGGGGCGCAATCATAAAGCACATAATCATAGAGGTAACGATTGCCCCGCCCGTTCGAAACGTGATTGAACGGAACAAATCAAAGAAAAGTGTTGTATCAGCAAATAAATTATAAAGCATGGCCGGCCATTTTTGTCTTTTGCATATGATGCTCTACTACGCGCAAGGCTTCAACCATCTTTATCTTTAAACTGTTTTTTTCTTGCTTAAAAACCAAAAGATCACCCGGACATAAGACATCGGGCACAATCTTTTCGATTTCGCCGTCCTTATAAAGTGTGGACAGCAGATTATTCACATTACGAATTTCAGGTTTACGCAAAGAGGTATAAACGAAATCCAAATGCCCCATGCGAAACGGAATTGCAACATCCCCCGTTCCCTTGCGGGCATAGCATTTCTGCGGATAATCAACATATTCCAACATCACCATTTGACGACCGTTATTGCCCATATCAATCATGTTACCAACGCGAAAAACAACGCCTGTTGACCTCTTCCTTGGCTGCACACGTACGGTGACCGAACGTGTCTTTAAATGCGACCAGAAATAACGGTTATCTTCAATCATAAATACTCTCTATCCCAAATTTTAGTGATTACTCTTTGTTGCGAATGCATTACTCAGTTCCAATGCGTCATCAAACGGCAAAATTTTATCGCCAATGATTTGCCCTTGCTCGTGCCCCTTACCGGCGACCAGAAAAATATCGTCTTTACCCATAGATTGCACGCCGCGCAGAATCGCTTTTCGACGATCATCCACAACTTCAATCCCCTCAGCCGTATCTTCAATTCCGCCCACAATTTGTTCGCGGATAATGGCAGGATTTTCACTCCGCGGATTATCATCTGTGATAAGAACAACATCTGACAAATGCGCGGCAATTTCACCCATCATCGCGCGCTTGGACGGATCACGATCTCCCCCACAGCCAAACACGCAAATCAAACGCCCCTTCGTATGCGGACGCAACGAATTCAATACCGTTTTCAGCGCATCGGGTGTATGTGCATAATCAACATAGCCATGATACAACCCTTGCGCGTCGCTCACATGTTGCAATCTGCCCGGCACACCACCGATAGATGCAAGAGCGTTCACGGCCTTATTGATACGGCGTTCATCGTTCGGCGCCTCGGCAATAACACAGCCAAGCGCGCACAAGATATTCATCACCTGAAATTCACCAACTAACGGGATTTTCACATCAAAGGAACGCCCATCAATTTCAAGGCTTACTGCCTGATGAACACCAGACACCGTGCAGGCGCGCAAAACAATATCATCAGCCTGCTTGCCATATGATAAAATGCGGATCCCTCTTTTTTTGCAAACCACTGATATTTCATGATATTCGGGAACATCTGCATTCAAAACAGCCGTGCCGCTAATGGGCAGTAATTCTTCGAACAAGCGCGCCTTTGCCGCAAAATAATTATCCATATCGGTGTGATAATCCAGATGATCTTGCGAGAAATTGGTAAAGGCCGCCACAGTGATCTGCGCGCCATCCAGACGATATTGCGCCAAACCGTGGCTGGATGCCTCAATCGCCACATGGGACACACCATCACCCGCCATTTGCGCCAACGTTTTAAACAGCGATACGGGATCGGGCGTGGTCAGGGCATTATTTAATGTGCCGATATATGTCGCGCTCTCATCCAAGGCCGTCCAGAGTTGATCGGCAAAATGCACGACAGAGCTTTTACCATTTGTACCTGTGACGGCGGCAATATGCGCAGGTTGACGGCCATAGAACTGCGCCGCGATATAACTGAAATCTTGACGCGGATTATCTGACACAACGCATTGCGCCTTGGCCGCATCATCCCCCAGATCACACGCTTTATCCGTCAAAATCACACGCGCCCCGCGCGCCAATGCATCAGGGATATATGCATACCCGTCATGCGCCTCACCGCGCAAAGCCGCGAACAAAAAGCCAGCTTCAACGGCTCGGCTATCCTGCGTTACACCGCGTAACGCCGGTACATCAATATCCAATTGTGATCGCTTACTCGGCAGAGGCAAGTTTCTTTCCTTTTTCGGGTTTATCATGAATATAGGGGAGAAGATCCAGTGCAATGTCCCGGGACGGGTCATACTGGTCGGCAGGAAGACCGAGGATGGAAACCATAGATTGGACAATACGCTTCACAGCAGGCGCAGCAACCCAGCCCGCAGTCGCATAGCCGTAACTGCTTTTATTCCCGTTTGGTTCATCAACCATGACCATCACGACATAGCGCGGGTCCTCAATCGGAAAAGCGCCAACAAAAGACGAAATCAATTTATTTCTGCGATACCGTCCGCCGATACTTTTTTCGGCTGTACCGGTTTTACCGCCAATGGCAATGCCCTCAAGGTTGGCCTTGCGCCCTGTGCCTTGCGCAACAACAAGACGCAATAACTTACGCATCTTTTCTGACGTCCGTTCGGATAAAACACGCACTTCACTACGCATGCCTTGTTTATCGTTCTTCTTTATAAGGGTTGGTTGAATAGCAATCCCGCCATTCACCACAGTTGCAACGGCTGCGCTCATTTGCAGGGCGCTGGTCGAAATACCATGACCATAAGACACCGTCATCGTACTGTCTTCGCGCCAAGGGTGGGGCACGATCGGTGCGCCGATTTCCCTGATATCAAAACGCAGCGCATCCATCAGTCCTAAATCTTTGTAAAAAGCCCGAAGCGCATCGCCGCCAACCATTTTACCCATAAGCGCGCTGCCGATATTAGAGGAATACATAAACACCTCAGCAACCGTCAAAATACGTTTCTGTGCGTGATAGTCACTGATTTTAAACCAACCGATTTTCAAAGGCTTACGCGCATCAAAGGTGAAATCCATGCCGACCTTTTCCAACTCAAGCAACGCCGCAGTGGAAAAAATCTTGAACATCGAACCAAGCTCGTAAACGCCCAGCGTCAAACGATTAAATTTCTGCGCATCTGTTGCGTCCGATGCTTCATTCAAATCAAAATCAGGCAGTGACACAGCGGCCAGAACTTCGCCACTTTTCGCATCAAGCACAATGCCAACGCCCGCTTTGGCCGTAAATTCAGACATCGCGCGTGATACTTCGCGCTTCACCGCATGTTGCAAGCGCAGATCAAGGGAGATATTCACATCTTCACCACTGCCCAGCACATCGTCAAAACTGCGTTCGACCCCCGCCAGCCCCAAACCATCACGGTCTGTATAACCGACCATGTGCGCGAACAACGAGCCTTGCGGGTAGACGCGCGTATAATTATATTTAAAGCCTAAAGACGGATCGCCGATTTTCAAAACCGCCTGTTGCTGCGCAGGGGTAATATTATAAGCCAGCCAACCAAAACGATTATCGGCGCTCATCACGCGCTTGGCTTCTGCCTGATCAAGGTCAGGTAAAACTTGCGCCAAATCATCCGCCAGCGCATCCGCATTCAAAACCATAGACGGATCAACAAACAAAGACGGCGTCTTTAACGTGGTGGCAACCAAAAAGCCATTGCGATCATAAATCGCCCCGCGCCTTGGCGCGATATCCTTCACCGCCACAGTTTCCGCGCCGGAATTTTGCGCAGGCGGGTCAAAAAGCTGCGCTTGCACCACGCCCAAATCCACCAAACGCAATCCAATAATCAGATATGCCGAAATAAAACACACAGCCAGAATAGACAAACGGCTTTGCGCCATTGAAACGGCGCTGCGGTGCTCCCCCTCAATAACAATGGATCGATAGCGCGCATGTTGCCACATTATTCCGCATTCCTTTCGCCATAGCCAAAGGAAACCGGTATCGCCGAAGAAGTCACGACGGAATCATTCTCGTCCGCATATTCCGGGATTAAATCAGGGTTGGTAATAACCGCTTTAACATTTGTTGCCTGCAAGTCAAACGAGCCCGAAGCCAACGCTTCTAATCGTGCAGGGTTATTCAGATATGCCCACTCGGCGCGCATAACCCTGATTTTTTCCTGCTGGCGCTCTATATCACGATCATAGGCCGCGATCTCGCGGTCAACTTTTTGCACATGCTGGCTCACACGCATCAAACCGCCTGCGCTTAACGCAAGCAGAACAAACACAATCCCGTATTTAAGACACGCGCCCCTCATGACACACCCCCTGTACGTGCGCACCGCACCGCATAGCGCAGTTTTGCTGAACGGGAGCGCGGGTTTTCACCCGTTTCTGTTTTTGACGGCTTAACCGCCTTATTACGCAATGGTAAATCAAACACCGCAGGTTCCGGCGTATCTTGCTCGGGCAAATGACGCGAACCGCCCGCGCCCTTGCCTGATTTTTTCTTAAAGAAGTTTTTCACGCGGCGATCTTCCAGCGAATGAAAACACACCACAACCAAACGACCCTCATCATCAAGAATATCTTCTGATGCGATCAGCGCGCGATCAATCTCACCCAACTCATCATTCACAGCAATACGAAGCGCTTGAAAACTGCGCGTTGCAGGGTCAATTTTATCGCCCGGTTTTTTCGGCATCACGGCGCGGATAACATCGGCAAGATCAGCGGTTGTTTCAAACGGCTTTTCCGCGCGGCGCGTTACGATTGCTTTGGCAATGCGGCGCGACAGGCGTTCTTCTCCATATTCATAAATCACATTGGCAAGATCTTCTTCGTCATAGCTATTCACGATATCCGCCGCCGTTTGGCCGCTCTCCATATCCATGCGCATGTCCAGCGGACCATCAAAGCGAAACGAAAAGCCGCGCGCGCCCTCATCAATTTGCATTGAGGATACACCGACATCCAGAACAAAACCGTTCACACGCGTCACACCTGCCTCATGCAAAAGCGCACGCGCATCACCGAAACAACCGCGTAGAAATACAAACCGCGCGCCATATTCCTTGGCCATACCTTCGGCGCGCACGCGGGCAGAGGCATCGCGGTCTATCGCGTACACCGTACAATTTGCCGCATCTAAAATCGCGCGGGAATAGCCGCCCGCACCGAACGTGCCATCAACATAAATTTCGCCGTCCTTAGGGCTGAGCGCCTCTAAAACCTCCGGCATCATAACGGGATAGTGATCACGCATTACTGGTTCAACCATCTACACACCCTCCCTGCCTGTTTGAGGGATGGTGAGCTTTTGATCCAGCACCGCGCTTCGGGCTTGCGCTTTGCGCGCGGCAAATAATTCTGGGCTCCATATCTGGAACTTACGCCCCAGACCAACGAAGGTTGCGTGTTCATCCAGACCTGCGGCCTCTATCAAATCAGCAGGTAAAACGATGCGCCCATCACCATCGCAAAATAACTGCACGCTCTCACCAAAAATAGTGGTCGCCAAATCATCTTGCTGCTGGGAAAACAGATCGTAATGATCCATACGATCACCGATCTCATCCATCTTCATCCAGTCAAAACCCTCAAGACACGGATGTTGGTGCGCGCGAAAAACAACAATACCCTGATTGATATCTTCGCCCAAGGCCGTGCGAAACGGCGCAGGCAAAGAAACCCGCCCTTTTTTATCTATCCTATTCGTATATGTAGATAGAAATAATGCCATAAAGCACCCTTTTCAGCGTCACCATTCGCACAGAATAAAACCATACGCACACACACCATGCTCACAAATGGAAAAACATGGATATATATGGGATATCATGGGAATGGCTGGGTCGTCAATAAGAACGCGCCCTAATATCCTCAAAAATAAACATTTTTTGCTTATGGAGGGTGGCGCAGTTTGTGGGTTAAAGTGGGGATAGATCACCCCATCCCTGTGGATAGTTGCAATCCGCGATTGTATAACTGTAGCACGACGCGGGGTTTGGCAATAACAAGAATGCGAAGTATTGAGGACAAAAGCCATTCTGGACGCTGTCTTAAGGTATAACAAAGGCTAAAAATTTCAGACAAAACAAAAATAGCATTTTATAAAATGCGCTTTTGAGAGTATTATATGAATTGTGGGAGCAAGAAGCTGTTATCCGGTCTTAGACTGTTTTCACTGCTTTATTTTTGGATAGCGGAAATAAAGCCTCTCCCCACGCACATTGCACCATCAATGGCAACGCCCAAAATTAGAAAAAGTACATAAAATATGCAAAAAGCATAAAAAATTTATATTAAAAAACCCTTATATTCTGCGGTTTCCGCCATAAACCACTAAAAATTAACAAAAAAATTTCTTGTATTTTACGAAATACGATGGTATTTCTTAAGCATTGTTATGAATGTGTGTGGGGGAGAGACAATGTTGGAAACGATACTAATGTTAGTTTTAGCTCTGAACGGTGGTTTATTCATGGGAACGATTTTATATACGTACCATATGAATAATAAAGACTAGAAACCATTGTATTTAAACAAAAAAATACATCAAAGGGCTTCTCTTCTAGAATACGGGGATGAGTAACAATAACCAAGAACGAGAAGCCGCCGGATAATTACCGGCGGTTTTTTTATGATAACACCACTTTCCATAATATCGTTATTTTGCATAAAAGTGCATTTTTTATGCAAAACACAAAATCACTTCAATTACTCAGCAAAAATAAAAAAATGTCGAAGAAATCTATAAGCCGGGTTCTGTCCTTATCCGAAGATAAGGGATGACCATTCATCTTGGAAGTTTGTTACCAAACCTCTCATGCGACCTACCCGAACCGCGATACGGGACGTACCTGCCGAGCAAACGGCTTACGGTTCCTATTTGGTCTTGCTTCCGACGGGGTTTACCAAGCCAATCCTGTTACCAGTCTTGCGGTGCGCTCTTACCGCACCTTCTCACCTTTTCCATCTCGAAAGATGGTAGTCTACTTTTCTTCAGCACTTGCCGTCAGGGTTTGCACCCTGCCCGGACGTTATCCGGCGTCGTTTTCCCGTGAAGCCCGGACTTTCCTCTATCACTTACGCAACAGCGGCCATCCGATTCCTTCGACACGGGCACAATGCGCATAACACCTCAATAAATCAACATTTTTCGATTTAATCACGCATATCGGATGATAATTGTTTTTGCTGACGGATAAGGGATAATAAACGCGCGATTGTTTCCTCGCAGATTTCCCCCTGACGTCCGGTTTCGAATATGGCCGGATAATAATGACGGTGAAAAGCCGTAACCACATCAATATAGGCCGTCATCGGGTTATAGCCCAACTTAACGAACAGCTTTTCTGCCTCAAAATCATTGCGCGCGACAACCACCGCTCTTTCGTGGTCCTCTTCAATCGTTTCAGGCCATAACCCCACACCATTTTGCGCCAGCCACTTCCAATTAAACAGCTCTCCGGGGTCTTGTTTGCGCTCAGGCGCGACGTCCGAATGCCCCAAAACATGTGTGATATCAAAGCGTTCCTGTAATCCCTGACACAGCTTTAAAACCGCGCCCATTTGCACATCAGGAAAAGGCCGATAACCAAACTCATGCCCCGGATTGACAATCTCCACACCGATTGACACAGAATTTATATCCGCTTCATGATCCCAATAAGACACCCCCGCATGCCATGCGCGCCGATCCTCAGGCACGATGTCAAACACACTTCCGTCTTCGTCGATTAAATAATGTGCGCTGACCTTGCTTTCAGGATCGGAAAGGCGCTCCTTTGCGGCCTCCATTGTTTCCATCCCCGTATAATGAAGCAAGATCATATAGGGGCTCACGCCTTTAGGGCGCGGCTCATGATTTAACATTTTTGAGCTCCAAAGAAACATTTTCGCAATTCCTTACGAATGTTATTATACGATCATATGTATAAACACAGTAAAACTTAAAGACACGGAAGAAACAATTATGCGAATTCTATCTTTGATTATACTCCTAACAGGCCTTGTTACTCTAGCGTTTTTTTCGCTTAACGGCTCGACTTATGCGGTAGAAAGCACACTGGAAGCCAAAAGCCACGATATCATGCCCAATAAACCCGAGGAATATCCTGTTGCAATCGTTGCTGGGGGCTGTTTTTGGTGTGTAGAGAGTGAATTTCGTGCATTGGACGGTGTTTTATTCACCCGCTCCGGTTATACGGGGGGTAAAACGTCAAACCCAACCTATGAAGAGGTCAGCACCGGTAAAACAGGACACGCCGAAGCCGTGGAGATAACCTATGATCCCAAGAAAATAAGCTACAGCCAGCTTATTGAGTTTTTCTTAGCCAAAGCGCATGACCCGACACAACTGAACCATCAGGGCGTGGATAAGGGCACGCAATACCGTTCCGCCATCTTCTACAGCAATGACAACGAAAAACAAATTGCGGAAGAACTGATCGCTAAAATTGACGCGCAGCACCTATACCAAAACAAAATCGTGACCCAAGTCAGCCCGATGGCAACATTCTGGCAAGCTGAGGATTACCATCAGCAATATTACGAAAAATATGAAGAAAAAACCGGCGATATGCACCCGCGCCTTTTCTTTAAGAAAAAACTCAAACTGCTTAAAGGGGGATAAAACCCTCTTTGCGATGCACGCCGCGCAAGACAATCCGATATGTAAAAGCAATTTTAAACACAACCAGATGTTATAGCCCTTTGATATTTTATGGATTTTTTTGGTTTCCGTGACTATTATATGCACTATGAATACGCATGACTTGCACATATTCCAAGATTGGCTCGGTGATAAGGGCGTTATCACAGAGCGACGCGCATGCGAACCTTATGAACAAGGATGGCGCGGCGACGCCGGAAAAGCAGCCGCCATTTTGCGCCCGCGCACAACGGAAGACGTATCAAGGATAATATCCTATTGCGCGCGCCGTAAAATCCACATCATCCCGCAATCGGGAAATACAGGGCTGGTAGCGGCCTCCTCCCCCGATGCCAGCGGCACACAAGTCATTTTAAGCTTTGAACGCATGAACGAAATTCACGCTATCGACCTGATCAACAGATCAGTACATGTCGGCGCGGGCGTGCGCCTGTCGGCGCTCAACACCCTCTTGGCGCAAGATGATGTGTACTTCCCGATTGATCTCAGCGCAGATCCTTGCATCGGCGGTATGATTGCAACCAACACAGGCGGCTCACGATTTTTAAAATATCGCGGCGTCCGTGAACATGTTCTGGGCGTGAAGGCCGTCCTCGCCGATCGAAACGGCACGATTATTGATGCGCTCATTCCTTTGCACAAAAACAACACAGGGCTGGATATCAAACAGTTCTTCATCGGCACAGGGGGCATGTTCGGCGTTGTAACAGAAGCCATCCTCTTGCTTTCCCCTCAACCGAAACAAAGTGCGACCGCTCTTCTTATTCCGCGTCAAAAAAATGATATCAACGCCATACTGACAAGCCTTGAGCAAAAATGCGGAGTCTATCTCAGCGCGTTTGAAGGCATGTCAGGCAATGCGATGAAGGCCACCCTCTCGCACACGCCGTCCTTAACCTCCCCCTTCGGACAAGACGACATTCCCGATTACGCCATATTGCTGGAGATCAGCCGCGACTGGCCGGAACGTACAGGCGAGCAAAGCCTGAATGATGTTTTAGAGAATATCCTATCCGAAATATGGGAAGACAGCAGGACACCGCTGGATGATGCCCTGATCGGCGCGCCCGAAAAATTATGGGCATTGCGCCATGCTTTATCCGAAGGTGTACAAAAATCAGGCCGTTTATTTGCCTTTGATATTTCCTTTAAACGCGGGGATGTCATGGCTTTTATACAATATATGGAAGACGCGCTCGCCGATAAATATCCTGAGCTCACCATTTGCGACTTTGGGCATATTGGTGACGGCGCGGTGCATTTTAATCTGGTGCTGGAGAAAAGCAGCCGAGAATCAAAGAAAGACACATACGAACAAGATTTGCGCGCATGGGTCATGGATATTGTCGTCACCAAATACAAAGGCAGTTTTAGCGCCGAACACGGGCTTGGGCGCAAAAATCAGACCTTTTACGATCTTTACACAAATGCAGAAATCAAAGCCATCACCCGCACCATCAAAGGGGCGATTGCTCCGATTGAAATGGGCGCGGTAAAAGTGTAATCAAAGCCATGGCATTTTCATTAGGTTCTATACATATCGATAATCCGGTTTTTCTGGCGCCCATGTCAGGCATCACCGACCTGCCCTTTCGCCGCCTTGTTCAATCATACGGGGCAGGCTTAGTGTTTTCCGAAATGATCGCCAGCCGTGAGGTGATACAGGAAACCAGCCGATCCATGCGGATGAACGAAAATTACGCCGAAGAATTTCCAATGGCGGTACAACTGGCCGGATGCGATCCCGATATCATGGCAGAGGCCGCCAGAATGAATGTTGATCGCGGCGCAGCGATTATTGATATCAATTTTGGCTGCCCCGTGAAAAAGGTGGTCAAGAAAATGGCTGGCTCTGCACTGATGCAAGACGAAGACCTCGCCACAGAAATTATGGCTGCTACAGTTAAGGCCGTTAACGTGCCTGTAACCGTCAAAATGCGTCTGGGGTGGAGCAACGACAACCACAACGCCCCGTCTTTGGCGAAAAAAGCGCAAGATGTCGGCATACAAATGGTAACAGTGCATGGACGCACGCGCGAACAACGCTATACCGGAAGCGCTGATTGGCGCGCCATTCAGGCCGTCAAACACGCCATTCAAATCCCCCTCATCGTCAATGGCGATATCTTAACCCCCGAGGACGCGGTGCGCGCATTAGGCGAATCTGGCGCAGATGGCGTGATGATCGGGCGCGGCTGTCAGGGGAAACCTTGGTTGCTCAAGCAGGTTATAGAATATATGCGCGGTGGTCACATCGGCGCAGAGCCGGATAACGCAGAAAAGCTCAAGCTGATTTTACAGCATTACGACCATATTCTGGATTATTACGGAGAGCGCAAAGGCGTCCCCCTCGCGCGCAAACATCTGGCATGGTATTGCACAGGATTTGACGGCGCCGCCGCGTTTCGGGCAGACATCAATGCCTTGCGTGACCCTGATAAGGTGCGCACGAAACTAACCGATTTCTTTGCGCCCCATTGTCAGGCGGCTTAATAATGTGGGGGTTTATCGCGGGCAGCTTGTTCAATGCCACTTAGGGCTTTGCCGCCATCATCCGCATCATGACCGAGTTGATCAATTTTATCTATCGCCCGTGAAAGCTTACGCTTCAGCGTTTCAATCTCTTTCCATTGATCGGTGATAACCGCGCTCATTTCCATGAGTTGTTGGTCATGATGCGCAAGGGTCGTTTCGATCTCTATCAACTTATTTTCTGTCATAAGGGTAGCTCTTATCACAAAATCGGCGTTTACCACTAGAAGTTTGGCACAAAAAGCATAAAATGCGCGTCAGAAAAGGATATTCACTTATGCAAAAAATGCTCATCATCTTAGTCACCGCCCTGATTGGGTTCGGCGTTGCCTATTGGGATATCATTGCCCCGCCCTCTGGCGAGCGTTTAGCCGTCAGCGCAGAGCGTACCCCCGCGCCAGATTTCACCTTCACCGATTTAAACGGAAATGCGCATAGATTGAGCGACTTCAAGGGGAAAACCGTCCTCATCAATGTCTGGGCGACGTGGTGTCCGCCCTGCGTCTATGAAATCCCGCAATTAACCGAATTAGCACGCCGCAACGCCGATCACATGACCCTCATCGCCCTATCCGTTGATGACGCGCTTGGTGATATAACAACATTCCTTGATCGCCTGCCAAGCGATGTGCGTGCAAACATCGCCGCAGACAACATCCTGTTCGTTCATGATGCTGACAAGGCCATTTCAAAAGGCATGCTGGATATTACCATGTACCCTGAAACGTTGGTCGTTGATAAAGACGGGAATATCCAAACAAAGATCACAGGGGTGGATGACTGGCTTGGCGCTGAAATCGCGGCCATGATTAGGGATTAACCAAAGACAGGGAATTATTTATCTTCCTGCTGCCTGCGCCACATTTGTGCGTAAACACCATCGGCCTTCAAGAGATCTTGGTGCGTGCCGCGCTCCATCACCTTACCATTATCGAGCACCAGAATTTCGTCGGCGGACACAACGGTTGATAAACGATGCGCGATCACCAATGTGGTGCGCCCTTTTGATACGTCTTTGAGGCTTTTTAGAATATCTTGCTCTGTCTCGGAATCCAGCGCGGAAGTTGCCTCATCAAACAACAGAACGGGCGTGTTTTTCAAAATCGTACGGGCGATTGCGACGCGCTGTTTCTCACCACCAGAGAGTTTTAACCCGCGCTCACCCACAATTGAATCATAACCACCTGTGAGTTTCTCGATAAAGCCGTCAATGCTCGACATTTTAGCTGCTTTTAGAATTTCTTCCTCGGTTGCAGAGGGACGACCATAGGCGATGTTATAGCGGATCGTATCGTTAAACAGCACCGTATCTTGCGGCACAATACCAATCGCCGCGCGCAATGATTCCTGCGTAATATCGCGGACATCCTGACCATCAATACGGATTGCACCTTCATCAACATCATAAAAACGGAAAATCAAACGACTGATTGTTGACTTGCCCGCGCCGCTTGGCCCGACAATCGCAACAGTCTTTCCAGCCTCAACCTTAAAGGAAAGGCCGTGCAAAATACCGCGTTTACCATCATAGCCAAAATGCACATTATCAAACTCCACAGAACCGTCATGCACTGACAAAGCCTTCGCATCATCCTTATCTGTGATTTCACGATCAACCTCAAGCATCGCAAACATATCTTCCATATCGGTGAGCGATTGCCTGATCTGACGGTACACAAAGCCGAGGAAGTTAAGCGGCATATAAAGCTGCATCAGGTAAACGACGACCAGAACGAAATCCCCTACGCTCATACTGCCATCAGCAACGCCGCGCGCCGCCATATACATGACCGCAACCAAACCGATCGCGATAATTGATGATTGCCCGATATTCACCACCGACAAACTGCGCAGTGATTTGATGGCGGCCTTTTCATAGGACGCCAAAGACAAATCGTAACGCGCCGCTTCGTGCTTTTCATTACCGAAATATTTGACGGTTTCGTAATTCAAAAGACTATCAACCGCCTTGGTATTGGCTTCGGTGTCTTTATCGTTCATTTGCTTTCTGAACTTCAAGCGCCATTCCGTCGTGACCAGCGTATAGACCACATAGGAAACGATGGTCACAAAGGTCACAATCGCAAACCAGACATTAAACAAATACCAAAGAACCGCACAGACCAGAAGAATCTCGATCAATGTCGGAATGATATTAAACAGCATAAAGGTCATCAGGAATTCAATTCCCTTAACGCCGCGTTCTATAACGCGGCTAAGGCCGCCTGTTTGCCGCTGCATATGAAAACGCATCGAAAGCGCATGAATATGGGTGAAGGTTTCAATCGCAACTTTGCGCATCGCCCCTTGCGTCACGCTGACGAAGACCGCCTCGCGGATTTCGGCGAAAACAACCGTCATGACGCGGGCAAGACCATAAGCAAAAAGCAAGCCCATCGGCACAACAAAAAGCGCTGTCTGGGCGTCTGCATGCTCCAGAACTTTTGCCCCCTCGGTCATAAGGTCAATGATCTGTTTATAGATCAAAGGCATATAAACATTGGTCACCTTGGCCAGCACAAGGCATATCATCGCAAACACCACGCGCACACGCGTTCCCATGGCATCGGCAGGCCACAGATACGGCAAAAGTGTTTTCAATGTCTGAAATTGTGAGTAGTTTTGATCTGTGCGCTTTTGTTTATTCATGCAAATGTGATAGCACATAAAAAACAAAACGACACCCAGACATTTGCCATTATTAACCTAAAAGTAGAGAAAATGACGACACTTACAATTTACGGCATCAAGAATTGCGACACGATGAAAAAAGCCTTCAAGTGGCTGGAGGCACACAACATTGCCTATGAATTTCACGACTATAAAAAGCAAGGCATTGATGAGAACGCGTTATCTCAAGCGATTGAGCGTTACGGCTGGGACAGCGTGATCAATAAACGCGGCACGACATGGCGCAAACTGCCCGATAATGTCAAAAGCACGATGGATCAGCAAAGCGCCCTTATCCATGCCGCCGAAAATCCGTCCTTAATAAAGCGCCCTCTTTTGATACAAGGGCAGAGCATCCTGCTTGGCTTTGACGAAACTGTTTATGCAAACACATTGCAATAGGCGCGATACAAGAATTTATCCAAAGGATAAATCCATAAACCATGGGAAAACCTTGACCATTTCGAACAAAACTCGGTATGTATGTAAATATACTATACGTAAATAATTTTACTGGGTAACGTCACGAAAGGATGTTGAGCTATGGGTTTTAAAAAGACCTCCGAGGGGCGTGTGTTTTTCAAAAGCCCTGACAATGACGATACGCCAAGCACACCAATCAAAACATCACCGGAGCCTGTCATTTCTAAAAGCAACACACAAATGCAGATTCTGCTTTTGTTGAAGTCACTCAACACGAAATTAAAAAGCTCCAAAAATGACCGCATCGCCATAAAAAAAGAATTGGACGCGTATAAAGCCACGATCAAATCACTCGAAGATAAAACCACCAAGCAACAAAGTGATTACATTGATCTGGAACAAAAAGTCGCCAATAAACAAAACGAAGTCAGCAAAAAAACCAGCCGCGTAGAGAGCACCGTCAAAACGACTCTCAAGCAGCTCGATGATGCCAAAAATCTGGTTAAAGAACTGGAAGAGCGCGCCAAAGACTATGATAAGTCCCTCGAAGATATCAAAGAGGAAGTCAAAGAACGCGCGCTGGATCACAGTAAAAAAACGGAAACATTGGTCAGTAAACAGCAATCTTTGGAAACTCTTCAAAAAGATCAAGGTGAAAAGATGGTGGCAAGTGTTGCCGCCTATGTCGCCCTGACAAAGCGCGTCGGTGAAACAGAAACCCGTCAGGATACGCTTGATAATAAAATCGAAGAAACCACGTCGGAATATCTTAAGCTTGATCGTAAGGTCGATAAAGTGATCGAAGATCGCAACCGCCTTTTACGCAAAATCGAACGCATCGAACAGGCCGTTATTGAAACACGCGACGCGCTGAATGCCAAAGCGATGGTGCTGTTGACCGACCAAGGCGTTGCGGGTGTTAATATGCCGCAAGTCACAGATGAAACATTCCAGACCGACCCGATGGTATTGCAAAGACGCCTGCAAGAAGAGGCCATGATGCCATGGTGGCGCAAGCCCGTGCGCATACAAGCAACCAGCTTGGTTTTAATGATGCTGGTGGTGTTATTATTAGGATGGATTATGAGCGCGGCCAACAACCCTGCCCCTCAAAGTTCCTCTATTATAAGATCATCCGTGAAACCGCCGCCCACTGTGATTTTAGAGCCATCAAGCAATGATGGTAAACAAAGCCGTTTCCAGCAAGAAGACGTGCTCATCCAAAAAACCACGGGGAAAGTTGAAGACACCAGCGTGCCGAGCACTGACTACGCGAAAGTCCAACCGGATTTCAGCCGTCAATATGAAGAAGCACTCGCGAAGCCAGAGCCAGTGGTACAAGCACAAGCCGAGCCCGTCGATACAATCGAAGATATGGCGCAAATAAACCATCAATCACCGCCAGACACGCAAACAGAACATGGCATTACCATTCACAAGGGCTATAGCGACCCTGCACAGATTAAAAAAGAAGAAGCACTCGATATCAATAACGACGCGCAAATGCTGGCCGCTATGGCGGAAGACCCTGAAAAGGTTGCCGCGCGCCTTAATCAGATTGAACCGCAAAGTATCAATACAAACAACGACGAAGCATCATTGACGCCGCCGGTTATCGCCGCCCCATTAGCGCCCGTTATAAACAGTGCCTATCTTACCGCCTTGAAAAAACGTATACAGCCTGATCCAAGCTTGACCGATCTGGCCAAGAAAATCGAAAGCAAAGCCTTTGAGGGCGTGCCCGAAGCGCAACATGATATGGGCGCACTCTATGTTGCAGGCCACGATAATGTGAAACAAAACCTGCCCCGCGCCGTTCAATGGTTTCAAGAAGCCGCCAATAACGGCATTTCCAACGCAAAATACAATTTGGGGGTTTTATATCACCAAGGTATGGGCGTTGATAAAAACCTCGACAAGGCCATGCAATTATACACGCAAGCTGCAGATTTAGGGCATCCCGAAGCGCAATATAATTTAGGTATCGCCAATATCGAAGGCATCGGCGTTCCCTATAATCCGCAAAAGGCCGCCTATTATTTCAAACAAGCCGCGCAGCATAATATTACAGAAGCCGCCTATAATCTTGGGCTGATTTATGAAAACGGCCTGTTAGGTGAAGCAAAACCTGACATTGCCCTGACATGGTACAAACAAGCCGCCGACGCGGGCAGCCCCGAAGCACAATCCGCCATGCACGAGCTGGCCACATCGTTAGGCGTTGGCATGGATGACATCAATCGTATTATTGAAAACGTCAAAAAATCAAACGCCAATTTCCCCGAAGCCATTGATGAAAAAGCATTGATTGCAAAAACGCAAGGGGAACTCATGCGCCGTGGGCTCTATCCGGGGCCGGTTGATGGTGTGATGGGGCCAATGACCCGTAATGCGATAGAAGCATTCCAAAAAGCGGCAAATCTTGAAACGACAGGCAAGGCATCGACCGAATTGCTGCAATATTTAAGCGCGTCATCCGGCTATTCTCAAAATAACTAAACTTAAAATCAGAATTACTCTGTCGGCGTTTGCGTCGGCTCTGATTCAGGCGGCGCACCCTCGACAGGCTGCGCTTCTACCGTTTTTGCGTGAATGGGTTTGGCAATCATCTCAAGTTGCCCTTCGATCATATTACAAGGGGGTTGCCTGATAATACAAAATGTCGCACTCATCGCCAATTGCCGTAAATCCGTATCAGGATATGCTTCGGTTAAATTAGACACCGCATTGATCGCGTTCAGACATCGTTTGATATGACCATTCATTGCCGCGGGAATGACTTCCTCATTAGGGCCAACAACAAGCGCCGCACACTCTTCCCTTAATTTCTTTTGTGATGGAGCTTTCAAATCCGCCGAAACATCCTCGGAATAATATATTTTCTTCATATAATCCTTGGTCAAATCAACGCCTAATGCAGAAAGACCTCTTAAGCATTTTTGGTCGGCCCATTGCTGATTACAATAAACGGCCATTTTCTTCAGATGCGGAAAAGCTTTTTTATTATACTTCTTTGATACAGTCAGCTTACCTTGCATAACTATTTTAGGATATAAATCCAGTTCGCGATCATAATCACGATTGTAATGATACCAAAGAGAATCCGGATCATTCGGATCTTTAAAATCCTCTAAATCCATAACGGTTTTGCCTGATTTTCCGTTTTCCCCATACCCTGATCTTGATTTAAATTCAGACACAACAGGTGGATTAGTTACCCCGCGTTCAGCCGAGTACACATTGCCCGAAAAAGCAACGGTAAAACAAAAAGATAACCCCCATAAGCATGCGGCATAATTTTTCATATTAAATTCTCTAATATATTTTTTAACGCTGTATATTGACTTTATGATCCAATGGTATCATGTAATCATAACATGGCTAAAGAAAAAACATTCACTGGTTTTAAGGCACGTTTTAAAGCTCCGAGCAAAAAACTCTTTTGGGCATGGATTGCGTATCAAAGTGTAAAAGGTACTATTACTTTGAGCTTTATATGGATACCGCTGATATATCTCTGGTTTACTAAAGGGTAAAACTTTATAATTCTTACGGATCATTTCTCAACCCACATTCATGGCATAACTAAGGACACACACAATGAGCGACGACATTGAAGAAAGACTCCGTCTTACGTCACCAACGATTTATGAGATCATCTCAACCGAAGGTGAGGACGAGCTTTCACGCTCTTTACAGTCTTTGGGTTGGTCCGGCTTAGTCGCAGGACTATGCATTAGCTTCTCTTTATTCTGCGAAGGCTATTTAAAATATTATATGCCCGCCGATGGCAATTACTTTCTGTTTGAAAATCTGGGCTATTGCTTTGGTTTTGTTATCGTCATCATGGGACGCTTTCAATTATTCACAGAAAACACAATCACCGTTGTGCTACCGCTGTTAGAAAAACGTACAAAGCGTAACTTCATTCGCACCTCTAAGCTTTGGGGCGTTGTTCTTTCAACCAACTTTATCGGAACATTTATTGCCGCGCTTCTGGTTACAAAACTGAATTTCGTATCACCGGAATTGCTGGCGGTATTTACCGATATTTCTAAGCACGCTGTCGATCAAGATTTCTTGCGAGTTTTCCAAACAGCGATCCCAGCCGGATTTCTAATTGCCTGCTTGGTCTGGATGTTGCCCAGTGCCGAAGGCGGCGCACAATTCTTCGTGATCATCATGATGACCTATATTATTGCTATAGGGGATTTTGCGCATATTGTTGCCGGATCAGTCGAGGCCTTTGTGCTCGTACTGCAAGGCCATATCAGTATCGTTCAAAGCATAGAGTTCCTGATTGCCGCCTGTGCGGGTAATATTGTTGGCGGTACGTGCCTCTTTGCCTTGATCGCGTACCATCAGGTGAAAAACGAACGATAGTTAACGCGCGACAACCGTTTTTATATTGGTGAATTCGCGGATCCCTTCCGCGGATAATTCACGTCCGAAACCTGATTTCTTTGTTCCGCCAAAGGGCAACGTCGGATTGGATGATACGGTATCATTCACAAAGGTTACGCCCGCATCAATCTCATTGATCGCGCGCGCGACGTCCCCTTCATCTTGCGTGCAAATCACAGAACCAAGCCCAAAGCGCGTATCATTCGCCAGCGCAATTGCCTGATCCATATCTGCGACTTTAAACAACAAGCCCACAGGGCCGAATAATTCATCCTTATAGGCCGGACTATCAGGCGGGATATTCTCCAACAAGCCAGGCTTATAAAAATTACCTTCACCTGCCATAATCTCTGCGCCGCATAATTTTACAGCGCCGAGGCGCACAGTTTCTGTGACCTGCTCCTGTAACTCATTTCTGATCTGCGCACTGGAAAGCGGCCCGACGTCGGTCTTTTCATCCATCGGGTCACCAACAACAAGGCTTTCAAAACGTTCAATAAGTTGCGCACGGAACGCATCGTAAATATCGCTGTGAATGATATAGCGTTTTGCCGCAATGCAAGTTTGCCCGTTATTTTGCACCCTACCCTTGACCGCCAAATCCAGCGCATGGTCTATATCCGCCGACGGCATAACGATAAAGGGATCACTGCCGCCCAACTCCAAAACCGCCTTTTTCAGATATTGTCCGGCCTGCGCAGCTACGGCGCTACCTGCCTTTTCAGATCCGGTGAGTGTTACCGCGCTTATACGATCATCCGCGATGATCTGCGCGACTTTATCAGAACCGATCAGCAGCGTTTGAAACGCACCCTTACCAAAGCCGTTCAATGAAAAGGCTTCCTCAATCGCCAGCGCGCAGCCTGATACATTCGAGGCATGTTTCAACAACCCGACATTCCCCGCCATCAAAGCAGGCACAGCAAAACGAAACACCTGCCAAAACGGGAAATTCCACGGCATCACGGCCAGAACAATACCGATTGGTAAATAACGTACAAAGGAACGCGCCGCCTGCGTTTCAACCACTTGATCCGCAAGAAATATTTCCGCGTGATCGGCATAATAGCGGCATAAAGACGCGCATTTCTCAACCTCCACCAGTGCAGATAAATAGGTCTTACCCATTTCCATTGTCGCTAGGCTCGCAAACTCAGCTTTGTGCTCATCCAGATAGGAGGCCACAGAACGCATTTTTTGCGCCCGCTCATCATAGGTCGTTTTGCGGTGGCGCTGAAAGGCATCGTGCCCCTTAACCAGCATCGCTTCGATTGTTTCATCGCTATAGGATTGATATGTCTTTATCACCTGTCCGTTGACAGGGTTAATACTTTCAAGAGTCATAATGTTACCTCATCGTGATAAACCACCTTAAAATTAAGCCGATCCAATTGCAACGCGCCGCGCCATGTGGTCAATCGATACGCACCATGGCGATTCACTTTATAGAAGCGCCGGATCAATCCTATCATGCTTATAATATCTTGTGTGATGCATGGCGCATTATATTATCAACATTTAATGTTTGAAAAAAACAAAGGAACAGCTAAGTTGTATACGTTATACAACAGAGTTATCATTTTATAATCGGGTCATTTATGAACGCAACTATGTCACGTGTCGCACTTCTACTGCTTATACTGCCCGTCACTGGCTGTATGGACACAGTGTCAAGAACGATGGATGCAGCGTTTGATTTGCACCAGCCCTACCGCGCACAAAGTGAACCGCCTCAAGATCAAGATTCAGACACGCAAACCAGCGCGAACGCCTCTGATATTCAACAATGGTGGACGCTCTATGATGATGCGGACTTAAACGCATTGGTGACGCACGCGCTTTCGAACAATCCTGATCTGAACCAAATTCGCGCTCGGTTGGAACAGGCGCAAGCCGTCACGCGTCAAAGTCAATCAAGCCTCCTTCCTGCCTTGAACCTTACGGGGGAACGCAAGGGATATAAAGGCACGAATGAACCGTCATCCAGTTTTGATTTAAACGGCGCCGCCAGTTATGAACTTGACCTTTGGGGCAAGAACAGAGCCACCACAAAATCAAGCACCCTATCGGAACAAGCCACACTGGAAGACCTCTACGCCGCCGCCATCACCTTGAGTGCGACCATCGTTGAAAACTGGCTTGATATTCTCTCCCTTGTGGAGCAGGAAGAGCTTATCCATAAACAAATTGATGTGAATCGCACCGTATTGGAACTTCAGGAAAAACGTTTCGAAATGGGCGCATCCAGCGCGTTGGATGTTCTGCAACAACAAGAAACCCTTGCGCGGTCAAAGGCGCAATTACCCGATATTTTATCAGCGCAGCAGCAAGCCACGAACAACATCTCACTTTTAATCGGAGAGATGCCGCATAATCTATTGCAAATAAACACAAAACCATTGCCGAATGCCCTGCCAATTCCGCCCAGCGGCCTGCCTTCTAACTTGCTCGCAAACAGACCCGACATTATCGCGGCATGGTTACGCCTTCTCAGCGCGGATTGGGCTGCCAAAGCTGCCTTTAGTGACCGATTGCCGAGCTTTGACCTGTCTGCCATCTACTCAACAAGTGATGGACAAATAAGCGGGCTATTCGATACATGGCTGTTAAATATGGCGATCAGCGCGACCGCGCCCGTTTTTGATGGCGGCAGACGCAAAGCCGAACAAGTCAGACAAGAGGCCATCGCCGATGAGCGTTTTCAAGCCTATCGCCAAACCGTGCTAACCGCGGTGAACGACACCGAAAATGCGCTGGTACGCAACACCTATCAAGATAAAAAAATAAAAGCCTTACAAGAACAACTTGCCGCGTCACATAAAACGCTTGAACAAGCAAAATTCAGTTACGCCAATGGTAAAAGTAGTTACATTAACGTCTTGAACAGCCTAAATAATACGCAATCACTGGAGCTGCAAATCATCATCGAAAAATTAACACAAGCCAAAGAGCGGGTTCGCCTCTATCGTGCCTTGGGCGGACGCAGTTGGGCACAAAACTTGCAAACGACAATAATGCAAATTCAGCCGATCATTCAAACGGAGCAGATCAAAGATGAATAAGGATGACCATCAGCGGCATAAACCAAAAATATCTGTGGTTATTCGCGCATTAATCGCGTTTGCCATACTGGCGGCGGCATGCATCATTGCCTATGGCATGATTGCAAATCCTAAGCATGCCGACAAAAAAATCGAACACGCGCAATCAAAGTCTGTTGTTAAAACAACCAAAATCACCCTTGGTGATTACCCTGTGAAAATAGAGGTTATGGGGCGCGTCATCCCTGCGCATGAAACAGCATTAAAAGCCCGCGTCTCCGGTGAAATCATCGGCACGTCAGAAAATTTCATCCCCGGTGGTTTTTTCAAAAAAGATGAAACCTTGTTAAAGGTTGATCCGGCGGATTATGTGCTCGAGGTCAACGTCAAAGAAGCCGCACTGAAACAGGCACAAGCCTCTTTCAGACTGGAACAGGGGCAACAACAAATTGCCCGCGATGAAATGAGTATTCTGGAACGAAATTCCGGTAAAAAGATGAAAATCACTGATCTGGCGCTGCGCAAACCACAGCTAGAACAGGCCAAAGCCAATATTGATTCCGCGCAGACCAACCTTGAAATCGCGCAGCTCAATCTGGAGCGTACAGAAATAAAGTCCCCCTTCAACGCCATTATGATTGAGCGCCTCACTGATCTGGGCAACATCATTTCCTCACAAGATCAACTTGCAACGCTGGTCAACACCGATGAGTATTGGGTTGAAATCGAAGTGCCAACCCAGAATTCCCGCTGGTTACAAATCCCTGTTCGTGCAGGCGACAAAGGATCACAAGCCATCATTACCCTTGATGACGGACGCAAGAAGCGCCGCGGTTCTCTTCTGCGCCAAACAGGGGCGCTGAATGAACAAAGCAGGCTTGCCTACATGATCGTCAGTGTCCCCGACCCGCTCCTGCTCAACGCGCATGATGCCGATGCCGCGCCCATGGTGTTAGAGGATTTCGTTCCCGTCACCCTCATCGGCAAAACACTGAAAAACGCAGCGCGCGTCGAACAAAGCTATGTGCGCGAAGATAATACAGTCTGGGCAATGCGCAATGGCAAACTGGCCATACAGCCTGTTACCATTGTCTATAAAGACCGCGATTATGCCTATATCACCGATGGATTAGAGCAAGACACCGACATCATCACATCCAATATCATCACGCCAGTCGACGGCATGGATATTTCCCGTCAAGACGAGGATGCTCAAGACACCAACGACGCCGAAATCCCAAGCGCCATGGAAAAGGAATAAATGCCCCATGGGACATTTCGATGAAAGCGAATTAGACGATATAAAGCCCGGGCCAATCGCGTGGGTCGCCTCTCATCCTGTGGCGGCGAACCTGTTGATGGTTATCCTTCTACTCGGCGGGTTTTTACTGCTATTGGGCAGTAAACAAGAAGTCTTCCCCGAATTCACACTCGACCTTGCGACGGTCAGCATGGCCTATCCGGGGGCAAGCCCCGAAGAAGTCGAGCAAGGTATTTTGCTCTCCATCGAAGATGCCGTTAAAGACATTGAGGGGATTGGTGAGATCACCTCCAACGCATCCGAAAGTGTCGGCACTGTTATCATCGAAATAGATGATGAAGACCAAGCATTACGCATTGTTCAGGACATAAAAACCGCCGTAGACCAAATCACAACATTCCCCGTCGATGCAGAAAACCTCACCGTCAGCCTGCTTCAAAATCAGGAACAGGTGATGGAGTTGGTCTTGCATGGCTCGGTCAGTGAGCGCGTCTTAAGGGATACCGCAGAAGTCGTGCGCAGCAAGCTGGAACAAAGCGATGGCATCAGCCTTGTTGAGCTTTCAAACGTGCGTAATTACGAAATTCATATCGAAGTGCCGCAAGATACCTTGCGCCGCTATAACCTGAGCATCCCTGATATTGCCACGATCATATCACGGACATCTTTAGAGCTGGGGGGCGGCGCGCTCAAAACCTCTGCGGGTGAAATTCTGGTGCGCATGACAGAACGCAGGGATTATGCCCCCGATTTTTCGACCATTCCCATTATCAAAAACGGAAACGGCAGCACCGTTTATCTGGGCGATATTGCAACAATAAAAGATACATTTGCCGATCAAAACCTGTACACCACGTTTAATGACAAACCTGCCATTCAGATGCAAATCAGCAGTACGGCAAAGCAAACACCAATCACAATCTCCACAGCCACCAGAACAGTGGTTGATGAATTAAACAAAACATTGCCCGGCGATTTGGAAATCACCATCACGGATGATCGCTCGATCATTTTCGAACAACGCGCGGAGTTGCTGATTAAAAACGGTGTATTTGGATTGGTGCTGGTTGTTTTATTTTTAGCGATTTTCCTTGATATCCGTCTGGCCTTTTGGGTCAGTTTGGGTATTCCCATTTCATATATGGGGGCATTCCTTCTGTTCCCCGCTGCCGATTATTTCTCGATCAACATGGTGTCCATGTTCGCCTTTATCATTGCCCTTGGTATTGTTGTCGATGATGCCATTGTCGTGGGCGAGAATATTTATCACAAACGCGAACAAGGCATGAAACCACTGGCCGCCAGTGTTGCAGGCGCACGTGAAATGGCAATTCCCGTCACCGTCAGCGTCTTAACCAATATCATCGCCTTTATGCCGATGTTCTTCATGCCCGGCTTTATGGGAAAAATATTCAGCATCATCCCCCTGATTGTGATTGCTACATTCACGATATCCCTCGTTGAGAGCCTGTTTATCCTGCCTGCGCATTTGGTGTTTAAACAATCCAAGGAAATCAAGAACGGCTTTTTTGCAGCCATCGTTAGATGGCAGAAAAAATTCAACCGAGGCTTCGATTATTTCATTGTTAATATCTATCTCCCTATTTTGAAGAAATCGGTTTATTTGCGTTATATTTCGCTCTCCTTATTCTTGTTTGTTTTAATCGCTATGGGCAGCTACGTGATTAGCGGGCGCTTGGGCATCCAGATGTTCCCGAAGGTGGAATCCGATTTCTCTTATTCCAAGGCAGTCTTAAAAGTCGGCGCGCCTGAAAGTGTCGTGAAAAAGGTTGAGCAACATATTGTCGAAACCGCGCAAAATATTATCGCAGAAAATGGCGGCGATCAGCTCTCACTGGGGGTCTACTCGCAGGTTAATGAAAACGAAATCACGATACGCACCTTTTTAACAGACCCAAGCATCCGCACCCTCAGCACCAAAGATTTCACCGCATTATGGCGTAAAAAAACCGGCATAATGCCCGGCCTTGATTCTCTGACATTCTTATCAGACTTTGGCGGCCCCGGTTCCGGCGCGGCGTTGACCGTAGAGCTCAGCCACGAAGATACCCATGTCCTTGATGAAGCCGCCATGGATCTGGCCAAAGCATTAGACGACTTCCCCAACACGCAAGACATCAATGACGGCACCGCGCAAGGCAAACGCCAATTTGATTTCACGGTTTCCGATTTGGGATACACACTCGGCCTCACCCCTGTTGATGTCGGGCGACAAGTCCGCAGTGGTTATTACGGCAGCGAAGCCCTAAAACAACAGCGCGGACGCAATGAAGTGCGCGTTCTGGTCATGCTTCCCAAGGCAGAACGTGAATCGCTCTACCATTTCACGAATTTAATGATTAAAACGCCCAATAATGCCTATGTGATGTTAAAAGACGTGGTTGATTCAACGGAAGGCCGCGCCTTTACGACCATTAAGCGGCGCAACAGTCAACGCGTGATCACCGTGGAATCAGATGTTAGCCCGCAATCAGAGGCCAATTTGATTATCGGCAGTCTAAAGGCAGATGTCCTGCCTGATCTAGTCAAGCGCTATCCCGGCCTGTCATATTCCTTCGAAGGGCAACAAGCCGATATGCGCGAAAGCTTGCAAAGCCTGTTTGTCGGTATGATTGGCATTTTATTTGTGATGTACGCCATCCTCGCCGTTTTGTTTTCCAGCTATTCCCAACCTTTAATGATCATGATCGCCATCCCGTTCAGTATCGTTGGCGCGATCATCGGGCATTTCATCATGGGTTATCCGATGAGTATCGTGAGTATGTTCGGCATTATTGCCTTGGCCGGTGTTGTGATTAACGATTCCCTGATCTTGATTGATCTGGCCAACAAAAAGCGCAAAGAGGACGATATAGATAGCTTCCAAGCCGTTGTCATTGCGGCGCGCCAGCGGTTTCGCCCCATCATATTAACGACGATGACAACCTTTGTCGGACTTGCGCCGATGATGTTTGAAAGCTCGCTTCAGGCGCGGTTCCTTGTGCCGATGGCGATATCACTTGGTTTTGGTATTGTCTTTTCGACATTCCTGACGCTGGTTTTGATCCCATCACTTTATATGATTAACGAAGATCTGAAACGGGTTATCGGCACAGCGAAAAGAACCATCTTCCCACCAGCCGAAGAGCCAGCCGCTCTATAAGATATTGCGTTGAGGTTCTCTCAGTAATCCCATTTCCAAAACACGCCTGCACCGCCGCTGGCATCTTGACCGATTTCACTTTCCAGTGTGATGTTTGGCGTTAACTCCACCTGAACATTGGCGTTGCCGCTGCCCTCTTCCGATCCTGCTTCAAATTCAAGATACACTTTCTCGGTCAGATATTTGCCCGCCCCGACGCTCGCCCCGCCATCCGCATCGGTTTCAATACTTAAATCATCCAGCCCCGTGGCAGCGCGCAGTGAACCAATCGGGTCAAACGAACTACCGCCGCCCGTTCCGGTAAAACGCTGCATAGCTTGCGCAAGCTGCACCGCCTGAAACGGCGATATTGAGTCCAGATCAGACCCAAACAAAATACGAGACAAAACCTCATCCTGCGGCAAAGCCGGTTCAGATGAAAATTCCATATCGGGTTTAATAACACTGCCCGTAATGGCGATTTTAGCCAAAACGTCCCCTGCCTTTGTTTCCGTTAGAATATCCAAGGTCGGGCTGGGCGGGATACTGCCCGAAAATTTCATTTTGGCCTTTGCGATCTTAAACTTCTTACCGAACTCCGCATAACGCCCGCGAATGACGTTGAAATCACCATAAAACTTAGGGTCATCCGCCCTGCCCTTTATTTCCAGCTTACCACCAAATTCCGCATCCAGCCCCCAACCACGCACCAAAATTTGGCGCGGCGCATCGACAATGATATTAAGCGCGATATTCTTTCCGAAGGATGGCGCCGGAGCGGCCTGAACCTTGCTCTTCATTTCAACATTGAGCTGCGGGATACTGCCGGAAAAACGTTCCGGTATTTTAATGTCGATTTTCTCCGGCGCAATTGTACCGCCAATTTCATAACTGTCAGGATTGCCCGAAATGGTGATATCGGCATTAATCACGCCATTGGCAAGATCCCCTTTAAGCGCGCGGTATTTATTCGCCTTAATCGCAAGATTTACGCCCTGCGTGGCAAGGTTATATGTCCCCTTACCATTGAGCGTGCCTTTATCCTTATCATGCATAGACAGGCTGTTTATTGTAAAAACCTGCCCTACTAATCCTGCATCAAGCTTGATATTTTTAAGCGACAGACTGAAATCCTTATTCTTATAGCCCTTAGATTCCAAATCAATTTTCACCGCTTGCCCCGCCTGAGCGCCCGACAAACCAACATCGAATGTGGTTAAGGACAAATCATGCCCGCCGCCAATAAAGGCCTGATACGCGCCAAGCCCCTCAAGGCGCCCTGATATTTTACCCGCGGCAATAGAGGACGCCATGTTATAGGCCACATGCCCCGATGCCTTCATATCCGGCGCCTCAACCGCCAGCCCCTTCAACACCACAGATTGCTTATCCATGGCTATGTTGGTTTTTAGGGAGACTGGCTTATCAAAATACGTGCCATGCGCGGCAATATTCACCGGAAAAACAGTCGTGTTTTTTGCCGTAATCCGCGTTTGAATAGGCGATAAATTCGCCACAGTTTTCAATATGGTTTTGATATCCGCCGACAACGCCCCGCCATCACGGAAAGTCGCAAGCGCCGACGTATTGACATCATAGATCGGCGCAGACACTTTGATTTTGTCAATTTTCAGTTCCGATAATCTTGTATTGAATTGCCCCGTAATATCAATGGTGCGCGGCATATAGTTCGGCGCGCCCGCGGCATCGTCTGTATAAACCAAACCAAGATTCACCAACCGTTCATTTTGAAAAATAACCTCACCCGATATTTGAGGAGAGAGCACAACGTCTTGCTCTCCCTTAATCACCAATTTACCAATCGCAATATCCGCAATGGAAAAACGGGTGAAATACAAATCGGGTAGGTCAAACGCCGGAACAATAATCGAGGTTGGTGCTGCTGTAGCCGCTTGCTCTTTCGGGGGCGGCATAGCAGGTGTTTTTTTCTGCTGACTGACAATCACTTCACCAAAATCCAGGTTAATACCCAAGATTTTGTCTTTCAGTGGAAAAACATCTAAATCCAAACGAATTGAACGCGCAGAGACAACTTCGTCATCCCCCTGATAAAGCGATAATCTGCCCACCCCCAATAATGTCGGAAAAACATAGGAAAACCCGCCGATTTCGACGCGATATCCGCTCTCTTTCAATTGTGTACCAATGACAGATTGCAAAAAGGCCTGACCGCTATTGGTATTGACCCAAACAATCGCGCCCCAAAAGGCAATCTGCACAAAAACAAACACCGCCATCACAAATGCGATGCTCCAGACAAACAGGCGCATTGTTCTTTTTGCAATTTTTTTCACTGGAATATTCATGAAATCAATATCCTAAAAGGCCTGACCGATGCTGATATAAACCTGAAAATTGGCATCGGTATTCTCGTCACCCTTTAAAGGCACACCAACATCAAAGCGCAACGGACCAAAGTCTGTATAATAGCGAAAGCCCAGTCCCGCACCAATGGCTAAATTATCAACCGATGGCGTGACCTTATCCGTCACCTGCCCGACATCAATAAACGCGACACCGCCCAGCGTATCTGTGGCTTTATAGCGCAATTCGAATGATCCTTCCACCAGCGAACGTCCGCCCGCGGGATCACCACTATCATGTGGTCCGACTTCCTGATAACCAAAACCACGCACAGAACCACCGCCACCCGCGAAGAACCGCTCCGATGCGGGCAGGTTTTCTGAGCTTGAGCCGATGATAGACCCCAGATTTATGCGCCCCGCCAAAACGAGCCGCTTATGCGCCTCATAATAAGTTTGCGCGGTGAATTTGTTTTTCACAAATGGGTCGCTTTCGCCCAAAACATCAAATGCAGGCTCAACGGATATTTTCACCAATGACCCTTTATGCGGGTCAAGCGTGTCATTGCGGCTATCGAATGTAAGCGCTGCGATCGGGCTTAATAATGCAAAATTATCCGCACTTTCATTCTCTTCCGTAATGCGCGTCAGTTCAAAATCCATTCCGGCGCGCCCTGATAGATATTTTGAGAAGGTACGCTTCACACTAAACCCCGTGCCGATCGATAGTCTTTCATAGGCATCGGTATCCTCTCGCCCCACAGATGCGCTCAATGATAACGTCTGATCGTTACGCAAAAAATACGGCTTTGTCAGATTGGTCTCCAGAGTTTGCTCAAGCATCGACAATGTCAAATCTGCATTGAATTTCTCTCCACTGCCAAGAAAGTTTCTATGCTCCCAGCCAAATATTGCACCAACGCCCTCATCTGTGTAATAGCTCAACCCTGCGCTCAATGTACGTTGTGCGCGCTCTTTCAATACAAATTCAACGGGAAGATCTTTTCTTTTTGCTGCGTCCGACGGCAACACGGCATCGGCGCGTGAAAACAACCCCGTGCCCAATAATTTATCACGAACGGCAGCCAGTTTTTCATGCTTAAAACACGCCCCTTCGTCCCATGTAATCAATTTATCGATATAGCTTTGATCAACGCTTTCCATGCCTGAAAATTTTAAAGCGCCAAATGCCGCGGGTTTGCCTTCCTCAACTCGAAAGATAATTTCAGCTGTTCGCGTGGCAGGATCAAGGATAACGCTGTGCCGTATATCAAGGTCATACGCACAGCTTTCCTTTTGAATTTTTTGCAGCAACTTGCCTTGCGCGGTCAAAACCTTTGCCGCATCTAGCGCGTCGCCCGCCGCTATGCCTAAATCAGGGAATTTCTTTTCATATTCTGCGGGACGTACGGATATCGCAGAAATTATCGTTAAGGCGCCTGCCTCAACCTGATAACGCCCTGCCTCCTCGCCTTCATCTTCATAAGCCACAGCCGCGTCGTAATAGCCCTTCGCGCGCATCGCCTTTAACACATCCAAACGCACGGCCTCTTGAAGATAGGCAATATCCTCAGCATCTTCCGCAGGTTCTGCAAAACCCTCATCTATGATTGTACGAATATATGCGCCGATTTCTTCCTGATCATCCAATCCTGAAACAGCATATGTTTTATGCGCGCCAGAATCCCAAAATTTAAGACGATCTGCCACACATGACGACAAGGCAACACAGGCCAAAACAGCAAATAAACAGCGAATTTTACTCATGGCGCAGAGCTTACTAACTACAGGTATAAAAGCAAAGAAATAATGGTATTATATCGCAAAATTCAATACAGGTGCGTTAATTGGGTCAAGGTTCCCCGCCGTTCTGGCTTTACGGCACAGACGTTTAAAACTGACATCCGAAAGACTATCCAGCCAGCCATCATAACAATTTTCCAGCTTTTCATTCAAAATCGTATCATAGCCTGCAAATTCATGTTTATCAGGCACAACGCGGCTTACAAAAGCCTCAACAATCTCACGCAATGTGATTGTTTCAGGATTGGGCATGTAATACCCGCCTTTTGCACCCTTAACCGACACAATCAAGCCTTCGCTGGAAAGGCGTTGCAACACAGGCTCTAACGCGCGCTTGTTCAAATTACAATAATCAACAATCGCGCTGCCAGACACAGGCGTATCCTCATTGCCATTATAGGCAATAAACATCGCCGCATTCATAGCCAGATAAAGTTTGTTCGGTAAAATCTGCATTTGCCTATATTACACAAAAAATATGTATTTACAAGTTAAATTTGTTAATTTATAGTCCGGCACTCATCAAAGGATTATGTGATATGGGTTATACCCCGTTATTTTTAAATTCTGATAAACACGGCGCCGTACTGATTGTTGGCGGCGGTGAAATTGCGGCGGCCAAAACCGAGGCTTTGGCCAGTGTTGGCGCGCAGGTGCATGTTCTTGCCGAAACGACTGGGCAAGCCATACGCTTGCTGTGTGAAAAACACGACTTTGAGCTGACCCATAGCACCTATCACAAAAAATTCTTGAAAGACAAAACCATTGTTGTTGCGGCAACCGATAATGATTCGGTGAATGAGCGCATCGCAAAGGACTGTAATAAAGCGGGCATCTTGGTCAATGTGGTGGATAATCCATCCTTATGCGATTTCATTTTTCCCGCGTTGGTACGGCGCGGCAATCTACAAATTGCAATCTCATCATCTGGTATCTCCCCTGTTCTTGCGCGCATGGTCAAACATGCGATAGAGCAAACTGTGCCCGTCAATTTCACCAATTTGATTAAATTCATGGGCGATAAAAAAACCTTGCTCCGCGAACGATTAACCACCATTCAACCGCGCCGCCTGATCGGTGAAGAAATTTATCACGGCGCCATCGCCGAAGAGCTTTTCGAAGGCAACCGCGAGAAAGCTGATCGGCTCTTCGATGATCTGATTGACACCTACCCCAATCACAAACAAGCCGCGCTTTATCTGGTTGGCGCAGGGCCGGGTAATCCCGAGCTTATGACCGTCAAAGCCATACGCTTGCTGTCCAAGGCCGATATCGTGCTTTATGATCGCCTCGTCTCACCGTTGATTATCGAACAATATGCCCGCAAGGACGCGGAAAAGATCTTTGTCGGCAAAACGCGCGACACCCACCACAAGACACAAGAACAAATTGATGCCCTAATTGAACAAAACCTTAGAAATGGCAATATTGTTGTGCGCCTAAAAGGCGGTGACCCCGGTGTGTACGCCCACGGCGCAGAAGAAATAGAAATTGCGAAAAAGGTCGGCGCATCTTATCAAATCGTACCGGGCATAACCGCAGCCAATGGCTGCGCCGCATATGCGGGTATTCCCCTGACAGAGCGCGGCGGTGCGCTTTCCGTACGGTTTATAACGCTTTACACCAAAACCCTACAAAATGATGATTTCTGGCTGTCCATAAAGCATGCGAAAAATGAAACTTTCGTGTTTTATATGAGCACACCACATTATGCTCTGCTCTGCGAAAAATTAATCGAGCTTGGTTATCCCCCCCACACACCATTGCTTGTCGTAGAGCAGGGCACCACTGATTTCCATCGTGAATACCCCTCCACTATCGGTAATTTCACACAAGACTGGGATTCATCTGAATTCGGATCGCCCTGCACCATGATCGTTGGTGACGTGGCACGATGGGCCGATCAAAACCAATGGAAAGACGCTCCGCAAGGCCAAGGCTCATATTTTCCGCCCCTTGAGAAAAAACAAAAGCGGGAGAAAAAAGTTGCTTGAACAGATCATTGAGACATTCAGTGCCTTGCCGTGGGAAAACCGCATCGCGGCCTTGAATAACTACGCCGATAAATCCATCGCCTTTTCTACAAGCCTGAGCTTTGAAGATCAGGTCATCACGCATTTAATCGCCCATGACGGCGCGCCTGTGACACTCTTCACACTGGACACAGGGCGCCTCTTCGAAGAAACGCATAAAGTTGCGCAAGAAACGCGCGATAAATATAAAAACATCAGCATAGAAACCCTCTACCCCGATGCGCAAAAAACGCAGGATCTGGTCAAAAATCAAGGGATCAACGGCTTTTTTGAAAGTTTGGAAAAGCGCAAAAATTGCTGCGGCGTGCGTAAAGTCGAACCGCTCAACCGCGCTCTTAAAGGCGTCGATATCTGGATCAGTGGCTTGCGCCGCGCCCATTCGGAAAACCGCGAAGATTTACCCATCGCGGAAATGGATACCGCACGCGGCATCATCAAACTTTATCCCCTGATTGATGTTGAAGAAGACACATTGAAAGACTATATTCGCGCCCATGATATTCCCTATAACGAACTTCATGATAAGGGATTTCCTTCTATTGGCTGCGCGCCTTGCACGCGTGCAATTCAAAAGGGCGAACCGATGCGCGCGGGGCGCTGGTGGTGGGAACAAGATGATTCGCAGGAATGCGGTTTACATATGGTTGACGGAAAACTGGTAAGGATTAAAGGTTAGGTATGCTGAACAAAGATCAAAAAGCACTATTGGAACGGTTGATGAGTTCCGCGAGCCATGAGCAAAAAATCTGGCTGGCCGGCTATATGCAGGGGCAAATCGGCAGTTCTGACCTTGGTGCAAGCGCACCGAGCAGCAACAAACCCAATGTCATGGTCTATTACGCCACCGAAACCGGTAATTCCAAGGGGCTGTCATTGCAGGTTATGAAAGCCGCAAAAGCCGCAGGATATAAAATCAAAAATTCTGCTGTAAACCGCCTGAAGGCCAAAGACATCAAATCCGATGTTCTCGCCATCTTTTTATGCTCAACACATGGTGAAGGCGACCCGCCGGAAACCGCCATAAAGTTTTACGAAGAAATCAAAGCCGCGGCAGACGGCGCGCTCGAAGGTTTACAATATGCGGTTTTAGGGCTGGGCGATTCCTCCTATGAAATATTCTGCGGCTTTGCCACCGATCTGGATAAAGAATTACAACGCTTAGGCGGAAAACCATTCCAGGAAAACGCCCTGTTTGATGTGGATTATGCATCCCATACGCCAAGCTGGATCGAGCAAACCGTTAAGAATATGGACGAACTTGTCGGCGCGGACTCACCCGATCAAAGCGTCTCCATCGCCATTGCCGATGAACAAACTGTTCGCACAGGCAAGGGATATACGCGCCTTGAACCGATCAAGGGCACGATTAAGGAAATCGTGAATTTGAACGATATCGATTCAAACAAAGAAACCTACCATATTGAAATCGAGTATGACGATGATGTCATATATACATGCGGCGATGCAGCGGGCATTATCGTGCCCGAAGATCTCAATGGCGGCGACCCTGCGCCAAGGCTCTACTCTATTGCCTCCTCCCCCGCCTATCATGAGGGCGAAGTGCATCTTACCGTGGCTTTGGCCACCCACACCAATGAGGACGGCAGCACCGGATACGGCATTTATTCAAAATATCTCGCCGATTTAAAAACAGGCGATGTGATTGATTTTTATATCCATCAAAACCAAATATTTAACCTGCCCGCCGATGACACAGACATCATCATGATCGGGCCCGGAACAGGCATCGCGCCGTTTCGATCCTTCATTTATGAACGCTCCGAACGCGGCAGCGAGGGGCGCAATTGGCTCTTCTTCGGCGATCAACACATGCATTGTGATTTCCTGTATCAAGCGGAATGGCAGGAACATCTGGCAACCGAAACGTTGCACAAAATAGACCTCGCCTTTTCACGTGATCAGGAGCATAAAATTTATGTCCAAGACCGCCTGCGGGAAAATGCAAAAGATGTGATAGAGTGGATTGACGGCGGCGCGACTCTATATTTATGCGGCACGAAAGACCCGATGAGCAAGGACGTCGATCAAGCCTTAATTGACATTATCGCAGAGCATAAATCACTAACAGCAGTGGCGGCAGAAGACTTTCTCGCCGATCTGGAAGAAAATGATAGATATTTGAAGGACGTATATTAAATGAGTGACGAAATTAACAAACCTGAAAACCTATCCGAAGTCGAAGGATTCAAAACAAAAAGTCGCGGCCTGCGTGGTGATTTGAACGAGCAAATCGAAAGCCGCGTCACGGGTAACGTGACCGAATACGGCAAACAGCTTGTAAAGTTTCATGGATCTTACATTCAAGATGATCGTGACCGCCGCGCCGAGCGCGAAGATAAAAAGCTGGAATGGGCGTATAGTTTTATGATCCGTTTACGCATCCCCGGTGGTGATATCACCGCGCAGCAATGGCTTGGCTTGCAACAAAGTTGTGATAAGCGGGCGACAGGCGTTGTTAAAATCACCACACGTCAAACCGTACAATTCCACGGCGTTGTCAAAGCGCGCATGAAACCGACGATGAAGGATTTCGATGATATCGGTCTGGATTCCATCGCCGCCTGTGGGGATGTAAACCGTAATGTTATTGCGGGCGCAAACCCTGAAACCGCGCCCTTCTACGCCGAAGTGCATGAATATGCCGGTAAATTGAGCGAGCACCTCAAACCGCGCACTGGCGCGTTTAAGGAAATCTGGCTAGACGGTGAAAAACTGCCCCAAGATCAACCCGCTGAAGAAGACCCGCTTTATAAAGAGCACTACTTACCGCGTAAATTTAAAATTGCACTGACAACACCGCCGCATAATGATGTTGATGTTTATATGAACGATATCGGCCTGATTGCTGTTGGTGAAGGCGACACACTGCACGGTTTTAACGTTGCCATTGGCGGCGGTTTGGGCGCAACGCATGGGAATGAGAAAACCTACCCGCGCCGCGCCGATGTGATTGGCTATGTCAGTAAGGATAAAACGCTGGAGGTCTGCTGGCAGATTGCTGCCGTACAGCGCGATTACGGCAATCGTGAGCAGCGTAACTTGGCGCGCTTGAAATATACGATTGATCGTTTGGGGCTAGATTTCTTTGTTGGTGAGCTTGAAAAACGCCTCGGCCACACATTAGATCCTGCAAAAGACGTGCCTGCCTTTACCCATCGCGGCGACCCGTTTGGCTGGATTGATGATCATAAAGGCCAATGGTATTACACCGCCTTTGTCGAAAGCGGACGCGTTATTGATGAGGACGGATATAATATCAAATCAGCAATGAAAGAAATCGCCGAGGCCGATATTTGCGGATTCCGTTTTACGACAAACCAAAATATTATGTTCACCTTTATCAAGAAAGCCAACAAAGCAAAACTGGAAGAAATCTTGACCAAACACGGCATCACGATTGATGCCATGAACGCCACGCGCCGCGAAGCGATGGCCTGTGTTGCCCTGCCGACATGCCCCTTGGCATTGGCAGAAGGCCAGCGTTATTTGCCTGAGTTCGTAACGAAGGTCGAAGCATTGCAAGACAAACACGGCATCCTTGACCGCCCTATTACCACCCGCATCACTGGATGCCCCAATGGGTGCGGACGTTCCTACGCCGCCGAAATTGGTTTGGTCGGAAAAGGGCCGGGGAAATATGTTTTGCGTCTGGCTGGTGATTATGAAGGCGAACGCCTGAATAAAGTCTATCTGGAAGAAGCCGACGAAGCAGAAATCCTTAGCACGCTGGATAGTCTTTTCGGAAAGTATGCCCATGATCGCAAAACCGAGGAAAGCTTCGGTGACTATGCGCAACGCACACTTTTTGCATGATTTTTTATTGCCTTTTGGCAAGCCCTTCGCTTATACTCCTTAAAAAATTAACCACGGAGATAAAAAATGGGTTTTAAAGAGATTGGAAAAAGTGTTTCCCAAACGCTAACAACCACACTGAACAAGGTACATGGGGCATTATTTTCTGCACCTGATTTAAGTGAGGCCGCAACAAAATTCACAAAAGCACTGAATGGTGAAGAGTACCACCCTGACGCAGGCGTTATTGATACGTTTGATACAAACAGCACAGAAGGCCGCGAATATATCAATGGCACCAGATTAAAGTTGTTAAGTGCAAGATCAGCTTACAATAATGCATTTTCCGGCACTCCAAATATGCGCGATGCAGACGAAATTCTGGGCGCCGATTTCGGCATTGATGTTGATGGTTTGATTATTGATTCTCAAAAGGTTTCCGCGCTAACAACCCCGTCAACATCAAATCATGATTTTGATTAGGGTGTAACACGGCAAAACATTAGCCATCTTTCTTATAAACAATCATAAGCCCCCCTAAAACATCACATCGTTTTAGGGGGGCTTCTCCATTAAAAAGTCTTTGACACCCACGGCGAAGCATTGTTTCATGTCAGGCAGATTTATAAACGCACGATGAAAAAGGAAAGATAAATGCTCGCAATTATCGGAGGCTCCGGCCTGTACGCACTTGATGAACTCAAAATCAACACAGAGCATGACATCGACACCCCGTTTGGCAAACCATCCGCCCCGATTATCGAAGGCGAAGCATTCGGCTCAAAGGTTTTGTTCTTGCCGCGTCATGGTCGTAATCACGAATTCCTCCCCTCCGAAGTGAATTTTCGCGCCAATATTTATGCGCTAAAATCGCTTGGTGCGCGCACAGTTTTGAGCATCTCCGCCTCAGGATCATTACAAGAAGAAATCAAGCCGGGCGATATGGCGCTGGCTTCACAGTATTTCGATCACACACGCGGCTTTCGAAAGAACTCATTTTTTGGTGAGGGCGTCACCGCGCATATTTCCACGGCTGAACCGACCTGCCCTGTTTTAACACAAGACATTCTAAAGGCTGCCACTGACATCGGCCTGTCGCTGCACTCAGATAAAGCCTATGCCTGCGTCGAAGGCCCGCGCCTTGGCACAAAAGCCGAGAGCCTTTTCCTGCGCGGCGCAGCGGGTTGTGATGTTGTCGGCATGACCAACGTCCCCGAAGCCTTTTTAGCGCGCGAAGCACAGATGGGCTATGTCACCCTTGCCATTGCCACTGATTATGATTGCTGGCGCGAAGACCCTGACGAGCATGTGAGCGTAGAAGCCGTGTTCGCGGTGTATTACGAGAATATCGGTAAGATCAAAAAGATCGTGCTGAAGCTCCTTGAAAACGGCATTTCCGAAACACCGGAAAAAATCCGCACCGCCTTGCAAGGCGCGGTGATGACCCCCGATGAACGCCTCACCGCTGCACAAAAAGAATGGCTCGGCGTTTTACGGGGTTAATTTTCTATAGTCATGCTATTCCGGTGTATGTGCTTCCAGATTCTTAAGCGCTTCGATGATGTCTTCAATCTTGGCGCGCTTTTTATAATCTTCATCCTTGAAAACATAAACAATCGTGCCGTCTTGCGCGATCACGAATGTTGCGGGGATGGGCAGTTCATAATCATCGATACCGTTAAACTCCTCAAGCGTCTTGCCCGTTTCGCCTTTCAGCCATGTCGAGAATTTTTCACGTTTCTCTTCGGGCACATGCCAAAGCAAATCATACAATCTTGAAACCTTATTACCGTGGTCACTCAGAATTTCGAACTCGACCTCATTCTTTAACGCAGTATCCTGCGCACTTTTCGGTTCTTCGGGGGACACAGCAACAAGCTCTGCGCCCAAATCCTGAAATTCAGGCAATATCTGTTGATAGGCATAGAGTTGGTCATTGCAATAAGGACACCAGCCACCACGATAAAAAGACAGCACCACAGGCCCGCGTTGAAGCATGTCACTTAAACGGCGCACTTTGCCATCCATATTGGGCAAGGTGAAGTCCGGCGCTTGTGATCCGACAATGAGCGCGCCGTCATGTTCAGTTTCAATTGGCGGCGCATGCGCGGGGTCGGTTGTGCCCTCCTCCATCGCAATCAATGTGCCTGCCGAAAAGGCAACCACAACCATAACGGCCATAATAGATAGAATATACTTCATTCGGTTTCTCCCGTATCAAATGTAATGCCCTGCGCAAGTGGCAAAGCGGATGAATAATTCACTGTTGAGGTCATGCGGCGCATATATGCTTTCCAGCTATCCGAGCCGCTTTCGCGCCCGCCGCCTGTTTCCTTTTCACCGCCAAACGCGCCGCCGATTTCTGCGCCTGATGTGCCGATATTCACATTGGCGATTCCGCAATCACTCCCCGTTTCGGAGGTGAAAAGCTCCGCCTCTTGCATATCACGCGTAAAGATAGAAGACGACAGCCCTTGCGGCACCGCGTTTTGACGCGCAATCGCGTCCTCAATATCCGTATATTTGAAAATGTACAAAATCGGCGCAAAGGTTTCTTCATGCACATTCGTCCCCTCCGGCATTTCAACAATCGCCGGATTGACGTAGTACCCATTCGGATATTGATCCGCCAGCACGCGCCCGCCGCCTGTCACAACGCCGCCATCCATCTGCGCCTTGTTCAGCGCATCTTCCATGTGCAAATAGGCTTGCTCATCAATCAAAGGGCCGACCAGCGTTTTGGCATCCAAGGGATTACCAATAGACAGGCCGCTAAAGGCTTTTTTCAAGCGCGGTATTAAACTGTCATAGATATCCGTATGCACAAACAAACGCCGCGTTGTGGTGCATCGTTGCCCGCATGTACCAACCGAGCCGAAAACTGTGCCTTGGAACGCCAAATCGAGGTCAGCACTTGGCGCAACAATAATCGCGTTATTGCCGCCAAGCTCAAGGATGCTCTTACCGAAACGCTGCGCAACACGTGGCCCTACGGCGCGCCCCATTGCGGTGCTACCCGTTGCACTGATCAACGGCACGCGCTTATCATCGACCAACGCTTCGCCGATATCGCGCTCCCCGATTAGGATTTGCGATAGATTTTGCGGCGCATCACTAAATTGGGCGCAGGCTTGCTCAAACAATGCCTGACAGGCCAGCGCCGTGACAGGTGTTTTCTCCGACGGTTTCCAAATCACACTATCCCCGCAAACCAGCGCAAGCGTCGCATTCCATGCCCACACCGCAACCGGAAAATTAAAGGCACTGATAATGCCAACAGGCCCTAAAGGCTGCCAGATTTCGCGCATTTTATGCTGCGGGCGTTCCGAGGCAATCGTGAGACCATAGAGCTGGCGACTAAGGCCAACCGCGAAGTCACAGATATCGATCATCTCTTGTACTTCGCCAAGCCCCTCTTGATAAATCTTACCGCATTCCAGCGCAACCAACGCGCCAAGCGTTTCTTTATGCGCTCTTAAAATGCCGCCATAAATGCGTACCAATTCTCCTCTGCGCGGCGCGGGCACTTGTCGCCATTCTTTAAATGCTGCAACAGAATTTTCGATTTTCCCTTGCACATCCGCCGTGCTGTCCATGGCAACAGACGCTATTTTCGCGCCGTCTATAGGACTGTAAACATCAAGATTTCCGCCCGTTAATGTGCTTGCGTTCAAACCGATATCGTTAAGAATTTCGTCGAGAGTCATATCGTTTTCCATTGTTTTGCATGTCCCTTGATTGCGCTCCCAATAATGAATATGGTGCAAACAATTTATAGAATAGTGTATTCTAACTATATAATGATAAAAAAATAGGTTCGAGTATGACAAACGTTCAAAACTTTGTGTTTTCTGATGATATCCGCGCGCGGTTTTCACGCGCCATGTCTGAAATGTACCGTGAAGAGGTTCCGGCCTATGGCACGTTGCTTGATCTTGTTGCCGATGTGAACAGTGACGTTCTTGCGGCTGATCCGGAATTAAAGGAACGTTTGGCAGAAACCGATAATCTTGATCGTATATCCGAAGAACGCCACGGCGCCATTCGTTTGGGAACGGCGGACGAGTTGAAAATGATGTCACGCGTCTTTAACGTCATGGGGATGGAGCCTGTGGCCTATTACGACCTGACCCAAGCCAACGTGCCTGTACACTCCACCGCGTTTCGTTCTACTGATGCACAAAGCCTGTCCAAATCGCCATTTCGGGTGTTCACCTCCTTGCTGCGCACTGAATTGATTAAGGATGAGGATTTAAGAACCAAGTCAGAAGATATCCTCGCCCAGCGTGATATTTTCACCCCGCGCCTGCGCGAGCTTGTTAATCTGTCCGAAGATCAAGGGGGATTAAGCGAAGCCGAAGCCAATGAATTCATCAAGGAAGCCACCTATACATTCAAATGGCATCAAGATGCCGCCGTGGACAAAGATTTCTACGAAGCCTTAAAAGCCGAAGACCCGCGCGCCGCCGATATTGTGTGTTTCAAAGGCCCGCATATCAACCACCTCACCCCGCGCACGCTGGAGATCGACACCATCCATGCCGATATGCCCAATCGCGGTATGAACCCAAAAAATATTGTAGAAGGCCCGCCGCCAACGCACCCTATTTTACTGCGCCAAACATCATTCAAGGCGCTGACGGAAACTGTAAAGTTTGACGGTGAAGAAGGCCTGCACACCGCGCGCTTTGGCGAAATTGAACAACGCGGCGCAGCCCTCACTGAAAAAGGCCGCAAGCTCTATGACGAGATTTTGAACGAAGTCCGCGCGGAAATCACGCCCGCGCCTGATGGATCAAACGCCGCAGAATATATGGCCGTTCTGGAGGATAAATTCAGCAAACGCTTTCCCAACACGCCCGAAGGCATGAACGAAGAAGGCCTCGCCTATTTCCAATATTACGTAACCGATAAAGGCATGGATGAGGGCTTGGCGAGTACAGATTTATACGGCCTGCTCGAAGGCGGTCAAATCGCTTACACCCCTATCACATACGAAGATTTTCTTCCTGTCAGCGCAGCAGGCATCTTCGCGTCTAACGCTTCGGAAAAAGACCGTGAAGACACATTTAAAAGCTCTTCACAGGCCGAGTTTGAAGAAGCATTAGGCCGCCCTGTATGGAGTGAGTTCAAGCTGTATGATGAAATGGAGCGTAAATCCATCGACGATGCGATTGCACAGCTCGACAAAATTTCACAGCGCATGGATCGCGGAAACGACGCACCCGCGCCATAATAAAAGATTTCATTTTTCCTCGCCACTCTGCTACAAGACTGCTCTGAAGGAAGAGTAGTCAATTATGAGTGATCTTATTTTAAGTGTTGAAGATGCCAGCGTTATGATCGCCGGAAAACCGTTTTTTGACGGCTTGACGTTTCATATCCATTCGGGGCGCAAAATCGCACTTGTCGGGAAAAATGGCGCGGGTAAAACCACCCTTATGAACATCATCACCGGTGATCGTGAAATTGACGACGGCAGGCACTTCCTATTAGCGGGCACATCAACAGGCTATATGCAGCAACAAGTCGAGCCAACCCCCGGTAAAACCGTACGCGAATTTGTGTTCGAGGGCTTAAGCGACGACCTTGAAGACTGGGATATTGATTACCGAATAGAGATGGTCATCGCGCCCCTGCTCTTAAATGTTGATGACACGCTGGAGCATTTATCAGGCGGACAGCTACGCCGCGCAGCACTGGCCAGAGCATTGGTCGAAGAGCCGGATATTCTGCTGCTTGACGAGCCAACCAACCACATGGATCTTGAGCTTATCGAATGGCTGGAGAATTATATCGCGGGTTATCGCGGCGCCGTCTTGATTGTATCGCACGATCGCAGATTTCTGGCCAACACAACAGACCGCGTCTTCTGGCTTGATCGCGGCGAGTTGAAAGTCGCCCCCAAAGGATTCGCACATTTTGAAGAATGGTCAGCAGAATTATTAGAGCAAGAAGGCCGCGCCCTGCATAACCGCGCCAAAAAAGTCGAACAAGAAATGGCATGGGCGAATAAAGGCGTTAAGGCGCGCGTTAAACGCAATGTCCGCCGCCAATCCCAAGCCTTTGAAGCCAGAGACGCACTCGAAAAAGATCAAAAAGCCTATCGCCGCGTCACCTCAACCATTGATTTGCCGCCAATCACCGCCGAAGAATCGTCGCGCAATGTTGTTGAATTTTTTGGTGTTGGAAAATCCTATGACGACAAACGCATTCTTGATAAATTTAACATGCGGATCAAACGCAAAGACCGCATTGGCATTTTAGGAAAAAACGGCGCAGGAAAAACCACATTCTTGCGTATGCTCACAGGCGAAGAAGCCCCCGATAGTGGCCGCGTCAAAATGGCAAAAAACCTAACATTCAGCTATTTCGATCAAAAACGCTCCATGTTGCAGCATGACAAATCATTGAAAGACAATCTTTGCCCCGAAGGCGCGGATTATCTGGATGTACGCGGCAAATCGCGCCATGTTTGCGGCTATCTAAAGGACTTTTTGTTCGATCCCGAAGACGCATGGCGCGCGGTGAACACATTATCGGGCGGACAGAAAAACCGCCTGATGCTGGCGAAGGTTCTGGCCGACCCCGGCTCGATGCTGATCTTGGATGAACCGACCAACGATCTGGATATGGATACGCTCGATATGCTGACCAGCGTTCTTAAAACCTATGACGGCACGCTGTTTGTTGTATCGCATGATCGTGATTTCCTCGATCAAGTCGTGACCAAGACGCTCGTCTTTGAAGGCGAAGGCGTGGTTGAGGGCATTGTTGGCGGCTACAGCGATTATATCGCCTTTAAAAAATCCCAAAGCGCACCACCGCCGGAAAAAGAACAGAAGAAAAACGCGCCCAAAACCGCCAAGGACACCCCCGCAAAAGAACCCGTGGTCTTTAGTTACAAGCATAAGCGTGAATTGGAATTACTGCCCAAGGACATCAAAAAGCTGGAAAAAGAAGTGGCGAAGCTTGAAACGTTGCTGGCTGATCCTGATTTCTACATCAAAGATGCCGACGCATTTATGAACGCCTCCACCCGCCTGCCCGAAGCCAAAGACGAACTGGACAAAGCCGAACTGCGTTGGTTAGAATTGGAAGAGATGAAGGGTTAACTCTCCTTTTTTAATAATGTGCCATAAGGCAAAGCATGGGGAAAAAGCGCACGAAATGATACGAAAAATAATATTGTTGTTTTCTTTGTTTTGTATTATCGCCTGTCATGCTGCGTGGAAGATTTTCCTGTTCCAATAAAAACAAAGGGAGCAGAATATAGCAAACTTGAGAGATGTTTTTTTAATTTATCTACTGAGAAAAGCATAGAGGTCTTCCACGAAAAATCTGTTGATGATCAATACAGGTTGCTTATTTTTGGAAGTCAGTTCAGGCATCCGCCGTCTCTCTATTTAACAAGAGAATTTGCTAAGAATGGTCCATCAGTTTTACCTTTTCTAAAGATAAAACTGATGGAGGTTAAAGACGATGAGACAATCCGCGATATTGTAGTAACAATAATTTTTATGAACGATTTGGGCTTGTATGATGTAAAGTCAGACGCAGATTTAATGACCTTATTAAGTAAAAAAGCAGATTCCATGAGTGGGTGGAAGGATTTTGTGCAAGATCAAATTAATGAACTGAAGAAATAATAACGAAAACACCCCCTTATTTCCCCCAAAGCACATCATCAAATACGTAAATTGAGTGCCTATTACAGGCGACTTTTAGCTAGCCCCGAAGCCAAAGACGAACTGGACAAAGCCGCGCTACGTTGGTTAGAATTGGAAGAGATGAAGGGCTAACCCTCTTTTTTTAATAATGTGCGATATGGCAAAGTATGGAAAATGCTAATGAAAGAAGGGGCATTCAATGAAAGTTCTAAAGATACTTCTCCCTTCGCTTTTTATTTTATGGCTATTAACTTTAGGCATCCATTTCCACCACGAAGAACGACATAACAAATTTATTTTTAATTCAGTTAGTAACTCAGCCGTAGAATTAAAACCGGCAGTTTACGCACATGAATTTAATTATAAAGATCATGAATTCTTTTATGGAATTCCATTCGTACTTTCCTATTCCGGTGTTATTCAGCCACTTCCAGGTTCGTTACGCTTAAAATTTCACACTTCAGATAATTTAATAGGAGCTAAAGTCTATGTTGAAAATGTATACGTTAGATATCACAAGAGTAGTAACCATGAAAAAACTAAATGTGAGAAACCAGCATCAAATAGCTCTGTAAAAGAAGAAACATTTAACCCAGGCTATACTGAAGCAATTACAAGAGTAACATATGAAGCAGATATAAGAGTGCTAAACTGTATTTTTAAAAGAGAAGATTTTGACCTTACAACTGAAGGATATATTTTACATGGAGATGAAAAAATAATATTTGAATTTACAAACCAAGCTCGTTATTTGAATTCTGGTATTACTTGGGTTCCAGGGTGGCCTTTACTGTATGTAGCAGTAACTGGTGGTGCATAAAATACAATTTTTAAATATATAAACCTACAAAAACAACCCCTTAGTTCCCATAAGACACACTATCAAATACGTAAATTGAATACTTATTACAGGTAAGCCCCTAAGCCGCCTTCGCGAGCAGGCCGTTACTCATCCATTTTGAAAACCATGCACCGATGGAGGCCATGACTTCTTCATCATCTTCGGGGACAGCCGCGCTGAGCGCTTCACCGACGGGCAGGCCGTTAAACAGTGAGGACAGTACCATATATTCGCGTTCCTCCAGATCGAGCCGCCAAATCTCATCGTCATGGCGATAGACCACCATAAAGGATGGGGATTTTTCAGGCGCGTCAGGATTTTCGCCTGCCAGATGCGCGTTGTAATACGCATTCACCGGATAGGAAAAGGCGAGCAGCTTGAGCGCCGCGCGCGGGTTCAAGCTCAAATCCATAAAGCTTTCAGGGTCTACCCCAGCCAGATCATCAGGGCGCAGCGCATCTGTTTCCACCGCATCGAAAACGCGCGACAGAACGGTTTCCAGCACTGACAGCTCATAGAAAAACGGCACTTCGTTCTCTCGTACATATTCGGGGAAACGATCGATATAGCGCGCAACATTGAAATGCGCGGACGGCGTTGCCTCAATATAGGCATCGAGCATATCATTAAACTTATCCTTTCCCATCGCATCACGCAGCGCGGGGTAATCCTCATACACGCTGTCGAATAAGCGATAGCGATAGCCATTGATGTAGCTTTGGATTTGTTCGGAGGGGGCAAAGTCAGGTTTGGGGATGATGCGCTCTTCGGGGTTCATAAGATCGCCATTGCCATCCAATATGGCGTTTTGCATATCGGCCAGCTCTTCCTTATAGGCCAAGGGCTGTTCCGGCGGGCGCATATTATCGCGGAACGATTTGAAATGCGGCATCTCTGTCGGCCCTTGGGATTGCTTCGCCCAATGGCGCGCTTTGGCCAATTCCTCCATCATCACAGGGAACTCAGGGATGTTATCATCCCATTCCACCATCGTACTGATCGCACCGGCCTTGTTGATCGCATAAGAATACAGCGTCCAGACTTCATCAATCACGTGATTATCATGCGTATCAATAATGTGCGTCCCCATATTGGCGTGCCCCGCCAGATGAATCTGCGCGACGTCGCATAAGGGCATCGCGTCAATATAGGTTTTCGGATCCCAGCGGTGGTTATAGCAACTGACATAAATATTATTCACATCAAGCAACAGCCCGCAGCCGGAGCCCTCAACCATGCGCGCGATAAATTCCCATTCACTCATGGAAGATGCGGTAAATTCCAGATAGGTCGACGGGTTTTCAAGAACAATCCTGCGCCCTAAATAATCCTGCACCTGTTTGATGCGTTCGATAATATGTTTGAGGGCTTCTTCCGTATAGGGAACGGGCAGCAAATCATGCGTATTTTTATGCGCAATCCCTGTCCAGCATAAATGATCGGATATCCATTTGGGTTTTACATGCTGCTCCAGCTTTTTGAGCTTCTCCAGATATTCGGAATTCAGCGGGTCAACCGTACCGATAGACAGCGACACACCATGCATGACAATGGGGTATTGCTCTTTTAATTCATCAAGAATACGGCGCGGCTTTCCGTCTGTATCCATATAATTTTCCGTGATAATTTCGAACCAATCCACATCGGGACGGTTTTCTTTGATGTAAGAGAAATGGGTTGGACGAAATCCCAACCCATACCCCAATTTTGGAAAGTTTTGTTTTTCCATTATACAATCTTAGTCGTTGTAGCGTGAGCCATCATTGTGATCGCCCGTACATGTGCTACCACTCTTGGTTTTACAAGATGTTTTGCCCTTGCAATCAGCCTTTGCTTTGCAAGATGTCTTGTCTTTACAGCTATGTTTTGCTTTACAACTCGTTTTACCTTTACAGCCATGGGACGCTTTACAGCTACTTTTTTCAGTCTTTTTTCCGCAACCTGCTGCGCTACAGCCATTTGTGCCTGAACCGGCAAAAGCGGGAGCGGCAGAAAATGCGCCGACAGCCAGCATTCCGGCAAACGCCGCAGCAGCAAGCTTCTTATTGATTGGCTTTTTCACTAAAGTTGTTGTGTGCATAATTTATTCCTCTAAAAATGTTAAGTTGGTTAAGAATTCGACTCAGCTACCAAAAAGTTACATGATAAAATCAAACCTTGTTACAAATTTCTGGACCCAAAACAAAAATCAAAGGGCAAAACCTTTACTTCCTGAAGTCTTTACGATATTTTCCACAAGTTGAAAATCAGGCGATAAGGAAAATAGCATGTGTTGGAGTGGAGAAGCATCTGCAGTTCTTGCAACAATCGGCATAGCCACCACGGTTTATGCGGCCTATAAAAAAGAAGATCCGCGCCTATACCTCGCTTTGGGTTACTTCTCTGCGATGGAATTGCTGCAGGCTTTCACCTATTCCGTAATTGATCAATGCGCCCTGCCATCGAACCAAATCGCAACAATATTGGGCTATCTCCATATTACCTTCCAGCCGTTCTTCATTAATTTGATCTCTATGTATTTTATACCCAACGTGATCCGCAAGAAAATCGAATGGCCGGTTTATACGCTCTGCTTTATATCCGCTGTTGTTATGCTGCTACAGCTCTATCCGTTTGAATGGGCGGGGCAATGTGAATTAGGGCGCAATATGTGCGCAGAGCAGCTCTGCTCCGTTTCCGGCGATTGGCATATCGCATGGGATGTACCGACCAACGGTATGCTCAATTTCATCACAGTTGAATCCTGGGCACAGTTCTTAAGCCTGTACCCCACTTACTTCTTTGTGGGTATCTTGCTGCCGTTTTTATATGGGTCGTGGCGCTTTACCATCTATCACTTCCTGATCGGGCCACAGCTATCTATGCTACTGACCAGCAACCCTAACGAAGTGGCGGCTATCTGGTGCTTGCTGTCTATCGGTATCTTGCTGCTGGTCGTGAAAACCCCTGTGCGACAAATCATGTTCATCAAACGATGGGTGTTCTGGCCAAAGAAATATAAAGAGGTCATTGCCACAGAATGGGATGCGCGCCGTCAGAAAGACGCACTGAAAAAAGCTGAGAAGGCCGAAAAGAAGAAAGAAAAAGAAGCGTGAATAAAGGCGCGGCCCCTTGATTAGACAAGCTGCGCGAATGTAATCATCTTTTGCTCTGTTTCCGACAATTGGCCATACTGCTACCGTTTTTATATAAGTCGCGACGTTTTTCAGCTGTCTATAGCCCCCCCCTAACTAAGTGGCGACCATATCATGCCCTCCTGTGCGACAGTTCATCAAACGGTGGATAACACACAAGGGTCATTGCCGCAAAATGGGATGGGCGCACCGGAAAGACGCACACAAACGCTGCAAAATCCGAGAAGAAGAAAGAGAAAAAAAACACTGAACGCCGAAGAATAACGGCAGGCACCTTTTAAGCAAGCTGCGCGAATGTAATCATCTTGCGATTATCTTCATCCCACAGTGACAAATTCGCATATTTCAAGCTTTGCCAGAACCGCACACGATTAATCTTTTTCAGATCATCATTCGCATTCATACAGTCATGTAAGCGATAATTAGGGATGCGTGCATTCAAATGATGGATATGGTGCAGACCGATATTACCTGTAAACCAATGCAAAATCGGCGGCAAATCATAATGAGAACTCCCCATAACAGCAGCCTCTTGATAATCCCAGCTATCTTGATAATCCCAATGTGCATCTTCAAATTGATGTTGAATAAAGAACAACCAGCCGCCAATCCATGACGTGCCGATCACGATAGGCACATACGTCAATAGAACGATATCAAGCCCCAGCATCAATCCTGCGCCGCCATACACACCAACTAAGGCGGTGTTTAGCCCAAACACACTTTTCCATACTTGCTGGAACGTTATGGACTGCTTAACCGAGCAAAACGGGAAAGCTTTTACGCTGGCAAAACGCTGACCGACAATAATGAAAAACGGTGTCCCCAGTAAAAGTAAAATATAAGGGTTGCGGTAAACCTTGTACCAAAATTTCAACTTCGGGCTGAGGGCTTCATATTCTGCTATGGTAATCGTCTCGATTGCACCAAAGCCGCGGTTGTCCAAATTCCCTGAACTGGAATGATGTAAATTATGGGTACGACGCCAAAAATCATATGGTGTCCATGTCAGAACACTCAAAAAGCGCCCTAAACGGTTATTCCATTTTCGTGATGAGAAAAACGCGTTATGCCCACAATCATGTTGGATAATAAACAAGCGTACCAACAAAAATGCCGCCGGAACGGTCAATAATGCTGTGATGATATAGGCGGATGAAAAGAAATAGATCATCGCCGCGCATACAATAAAAAATGGCGATAATGTATTGAGAACCTGCAGCAAAGCCTTACGGTTATCAGCAGCCTGATATTTGGCGCAATGCGCCACCATTTTCTTAACTTTTGCTTTTATTTCAACGCAATCATCCAAGAGGCCGACATTTGAAATACTGCTTTCCTGTACTTGCCCTTCGGCCACTTCGAACATAAACGATTTTTCTCTTTATTACTGATCTACCTAAAGTTTTACAGTTTATGGACAATACCACAAGTAAAAAGACAAAATGACTAACAGGTCACGCCCCTTATGAAGCCGCCGCACGACTTGCTTTTTTACGCTCATGCGGACACAAGAATTTCTTACGCAAACGCAAGGATTTCGGCGTTACTTCCATCAATTCATCATCATTGATATAGGACATCATATCTTCCAATGACATCAGACGCGGTGGTACAAGAACCACGGCTTCATCAGTGCCGCTTGCGCGCATATTCGTCAATTTCTTTCCTTTAAGAACATTAATCTCAAGATCATTTTCGCGGTTATGCTCACCAACAATCATACCGGCATAAACCGGCGTTTGGTGACCGACAAACATCGTGCCACGATCTTGCAAGTTGAAAATCGCAAAGGCGACAGCCGCGCCCGTATCAGTTGAAATCAGCGCACCGTTTCTGCGTTGCCCGATATCCCCTTTATGCGGCGCATAAGAATGGAACAAACGGTTCATGATACCTGTACCGCGTGTATTGGTTAGAAATCTGCTTTGATAACCAATCAAACCGCGTGATGGTGCAAGGAATGTTATGCGGCTTTTACCAACGCCGGAAGAACGCATATCCGTCATATCAGCTTTACGGCGGTTCATCGCATCAATAACAGAGGAAGCATATTCTTCATCCACATCAATAAACACTTCTTCGATCGGTTCCAGCAAAGCGCCGTTTTCATCTTGCTGAAACAAAACCTTCGGACGTGATACCGTCATTTCAAAGCCTTCACGGCGCATTGTTTCAATCAGAACACCCAATTGAAGCTCACCACGACCGCCAATTTCAAACGCATCCTTGTCTTCGCTTTCCTTGAACGTAATCGCCACGTTTACTTCGTCCTCAGCCAAAAGACGACTGCGAATCATCGTTGAGGTCACCTTACTGCCCTCTTTGCCGGCAAACGGCGCATCATTAACAGAAATTGTGACAGACATTGTCGGAGGATCAATCGGCGTTGAGGCCACAGCCTGCGTTACCGCCGGATCACAAATTGTATCCGCAACAGATGTTTTGGCCATGCCTGCAATACAAATAATATCGCCCGCTTGCACTTCTGTCACAGGCACACGTTCTGTACCTTCAAACTTCAACAGCTTGGTCAAACGGCCTGTTTCGATCGTTTTTCCGTCCAGATTAATCGACTTCACAGTGTCATTGATCTTCGCGCGGCCTTGTGCCACACGCCCAGTCAAACAACGTCCCAAAAACGGGTCAGAATCAAGCAACGTCGCCAATAACGCAAACGGCTTATCCAAATCAACATCCGGCGCCGGTACATGACTTAAAACAACTTCAAGTAATGGGGTCAGATCCTTGCGATCATCTTCTAATTCGCGTGTACACCATCCATCACGACCAGATGCGTATAGAATCGGGAAGTCCAACTGTGCATCTGTGGCATCCAGTGATACGAACAGGTCAAACACCTCGTCAACAACCTCTTCGGCGCGCCCATCGGGGCGGTCAATTTTGTTAATAATCACAATCGGACGCAAGCCCAGCGCAAGTGCCTTACCCAAAACAAACTTTGTTTGTGGCATCGGGCCTTCAGCGGCATCAGTCAACAAAATAACACCATCAGCCATGTGCAAAACGCGCTCAACCTCGCCACCGAAATCCGCGTGACCGGGTGTGTCGATGATATTAATGCGTGTGTCGCCCCAATCAATAGATGTCGGTTTCGCCAGAATTGTGATTCCGCGTTCCTTCTCAAGATCATTGGAATCCATCACGCGTTCATCAACCTTTTGATTGTCGCGGAATGTTCCGCTTTGTCGCATGATCGAATCAATCAGGGTTGTTTTACCGTGGTCAACGTGTGCAATAATTGCGATATTTCTTAAATTCTGAGCCATTTTTTACCGTTTCGTCTTAAAATCAATGGCCTGTGTAGTATAAATCCCAACAAAAAGCCAATAAAAAGAGGTCGTATAACCGACCTCTTTTCTATTTTTTATTTATATCGACGTTTATCGGGACAATGTTTTGGCCATACGCACCATTTGGATAAATTCAGCGCGGTAACCATATGGATCATTTCCACGCGCTGATTGCGCCAGATTGATAATATCATCATAGCTGTAATCACCTGTATATTGACCGCCTTGCAACTTTTGCGCGAAGGCTGCAACGGCTGTGGCAAAGCGCGTATCATCCTTGGTCGCAACAGGACAACTCGCAGTAGGACCACAATCTATCTTTTTCAAACTACCCTGCTTATTGGTGCTCACCGGCACTGTGATTAACTTGCTGGTGTTTTCCATCGGCAATTTATAGCGGATTTTAACAAACGCATACTCATTCGCGTCCGCCGTTGGTTTGGCTTTGATTGCTTGGTCACCATAACGCAAGGCATCCATTGTCACAGCGTCACTACCGACAGGAACGAATTCATAAATCGCGGTTACAGTGTGGCCTGCGCCAATATCACCGGCATCGATTTTATCGTTGTTGAAGTCCTCACGCTTTAAGGCTCGGGTTTCATAACCGATCAAACGATATTCCGAAACAGCCGCAGGGTTAAATTCCACCTGAAACTTCACATCCTTAGCAATCGGGAATAAAGATGAGGTTGCTTCTTGCACCAAAACCTTCTGCGCTTCCTTAAGGCTGTCGATATAGGCTGCGATTCCGTTACCGTTTTGCGCCAAAGTCTGCATCAACTGGTCGTTATAGTTCCCCATACCAAAGCCGAAAACCGACAAGAATATGCCCTTCTCGCGTTTTTCCTCAATATAGCGTTTCAGATCATCGCGGTTGGTAATACCAACATTAAAGTCACCGTCAGTGGCCAGTATCACGCGATTGACAGCACCATCATCAAAGTTCTGCTCTGCCATATCATAGGCCAGACGAATACCCGCTGCGCCCGCCGTACCGCCGCCCGCATTCAGATTATTCATCGCATTTATGATGGTTGATCTTTGTGATGCTTTCGTCGGCTCCAGCACAACACCTGTATGCCCTGCATAAGTCACAATAGACACCGTATCATCCGGGTGCAGGCTATCGAGAAGCATCTTCATCGAAGATTTCACCAACGGCAATTTATCAGATTGGTTCATCGAACCCGACACATCCAACAAGAACACAAGGTTGCTGCGCAGGGATTGCTTATCAACCTGATAACCCTTGATGCCGATATGCATCAGTTTGCGTCCCTTAGCCCAAGGGCTGTCTACAACAGTGACGGTGGGTTTAAATGGCTCTGAACGGCTTTCCGGCACAGGGTAATTATAGTCGAAATAATTGACCATCTCCTCAACGCGCACCTGCGCGGGGGATGGCAAACGTCCGTTATTGATGCTCTTGCGAACAAAACTATAGCTTGCCGTATCCACATCAGATGAAAAAGTCGATACAGGGTCGCTCACCACTTGCTTGAACGCATTTGCTGTTACCTTTTCAAACTGGTCACGGTTTTGATCCTGATAAATTGGCGGCACGGGATGAGGGTATGGTGCAATCATCGAATCCGCGACCATATGTTGCGGCATCACTGAGGCTGCTTGCCCCCCAACCGTCGCTTTTCTTTCCGCTTTTTCCTTGGCGACAGGCGCAACAGGTTGCGCTTCATTTTCCATCAAACGCTTTTTACCCAATTGATCCATCGGTGCAGATGCGCCCTTATCCGCCTCTCTGCTCCATTGTCGCAAAGGCTCACTTGGTTTGGGTGACGCCATATCATTTTTAGAATCCGTCAGGCGTGTATCCGGCGTTGCGATCGGCACCGGAATGGCGCTACTGCCTTCTGCGATGGCGCGATCAAGATCGACTTCGTTTCGTTGTTCCACAGCTTCTACATAGGCCGGTGCGACTTCTTCATCATCTACATTGAACTGCACAGCATTAAGTTTCTGCGCACTCGCGCCCTGCCCTGCCTGTTGTTCGTATCTGTCTATTGTTTCATTCATCTGGATCAGGCTTAATCCCCCGACCAAGACAACAGCCATCGCCGTTGCGGTTGCGCCGTATATAAATTTTGATTTCTTTTTCTGTTCCATTATTCTCTCTCCTTTTCGGGTGTTGATACCGATAAGACGAGAGAAGATTGAAAATCCTTGGGAAGTTTTTTTATTTTCTGCACTTTGCGCCGTTTTAAATTCCGCCATAGCCAAATTAACGGCGCGTTTGCGTGCATTTATATCAATGTCGGGAGCGTGATCTTCGCTCAAGATTTTTGTCAGTTTTTCCTTATCCATAACGCTCCTCCTTTCCGAATATAGCCCCTAATTTCTTGCGTGCTTCGTGGATGCGCCACGAAACCGTACTATCTTTTACGCCGGATAAATCCGCGACCTCTTTATGAGTAAGCCCCTGCCCCATCACCAGCAACAACGAATCTCTTTCCGCTTCGGGTAGCTTATAGACCTCCTCCAACACCTGACGGGCATAAAGCCTGCCTTCGGTTTGATCTTGATCTGCGACCATGCTTTCGAGTAATTCCGAACCTTCGGGATGACGATTCTGCGATTTATACCAATCTTTCGCCGTATTGGTCACCAAGACATAAAGCCAGCTTGTGAATTTAGAGCCACCTTTATAACTGCTGATACCGCGCGCAAACTTGATACAGGCTTCTTGCGTGATATCCTCGGCGTCTCTTCTATTCCCGCACCATTTATATGCCATTTTGAACATGACCTCATAATAAGTGTTTACCAGAGCTTCAAAAGCATCGGCATCTCCGCGCGATGCGCGGGTTATCAGCTCTGTTTCATCCGTATCCGACATACGTTAACCATTGTTATAAACGGGAATTCGCACCCATTTTATACAGATAGGACGATAAGGAAAGCGATATCCTTGGGAAAAAAATCAAAACCCCTACTTATTTTTTGAAAATCTGCTACATAAGATAAAGTCTGTACTCAAACATTATATATCGGCATGTCGAAAAGGTAATTTCGTGACGCGATCAAACCGCTTCCCTATGATTTTTATGCTGCTAATATCGCTAACCCCGATATTATCCATTCATTTCCCGCGGTTTCTGGCCTTTTGGCCGCTTTTAATCGGACTGGGCATGAGCGCATGGATCATTTTCAAACACAAAGAAAAACTCGCACTGTCCAAAACATATTTCCTCTCGGCCGGCATCCTCAGCATTTTATTTATTGCCAGTGCCGCATGGTCTATAGCCCCTGCCGATGCGTTTGAAGATGCCATGAAGACATCCGCCCTTTTACTGTTTGGCGGTCTTTTTATAAGCCTGTGCAAAACGCTGGATCTGAATATTGTGAAGCCGTATTTCTGGCTGTTTCCGGTGTCGGTCATCATTGCCGCTTTGATTTGCACCTTTGATCTTGCCACTGATATGTCGCTCTATCGGATTTTGCACCACAAGACCGAAACGGATATCTTCAACTCCTCTGTCATGAATCGCGGCGTAGTCTGCACCGTTTTATCCTACTTCATAGCCCTGATTTTCATCAAAGATATGGACGCAAAGCATAAATACCTTCTGCTCGGCGGCCTCACCGTTAGCGTTCTGGCGATGCTCGCCCTGACACAAAGCCAGTCGGGGCAACTCGCATTTGGTGTGGGGCTTGCCCTTGCCTTGATCTTCCCGCAACGCTATCGCATCAGTTATTACCTTTTAGGGGGGGGCATTATCCTCGGCATGTTCCTCACCCCGTATATTGTGAGCATTCTTTTCGCCGATTTGATCGGACATGCAGAAGAAACATCATGGCTTCAGGATGCTTTTGTCGGTAACCGTCTTGAAATCTGGGACTTCGTCATCAAATACGCGATGCATAACCCTCTCCTCGGCTATGGCATAGAGGCGACGCGCTACGTGCCTGCCTTCGAACATGATTATCTTTATCACAAGGAAGCAACGATTCTGCACCCCCATAACTTCGCCGTCCAAATATGGATGGAGTTTGGTCTGCTCGGCACTTTAATCTGCGCAACGATCATGGGACTCTTTGTCAAACATATAAGCCTAATTGATAATCAAACAACAAAGCGCGCCGTAACATCGTTGTTCATTATTACCCTGTTATTCGCATCCATGACGTACGGACTATGGCAAGGATGGTGGCTTGGGGAATTTATTTTCATCATGGGAATCTGCGTTTCTTTATCAAAAAACCCGATCACCGCCCCATCAGAGAATTTAACGACCCAAACCACAAAATAACATTATGTAAATAAAAAAATGCATAAAAGTACCTAATAAGTGCATTCCATAATACATATTTGTTTCTTTTGTTTTCAATGCATTAGAAACCACTAATCTACAAATAAAAAAATTCCAAAAAAGTTTGCATTATACAAAAAAAAGGCGTAGTTTTTCTTAGTCAGTGGTTAAATAAGGAGTAAATCCGCCATATCATTGACGTAGGGAGAGGTCGCATATTTTGGAAATATAATCTAAAAATGTGACGCGTATGACTTAATTTAAGATCATAAAGAGCATCCTCTTTTTACATTTACATAATATTAACATTTAGGGTTTACCCTCGTTCGAATATTGACGTAAGTCACATCGATATGGGGGTATAGAGTGACAGAAGACGTGGGACAAGCTAGATTAAAAACATTAGAGGACGTATCCGGATTTTTTCCGGGTCAACTGGGCAACCAATTTTCCAGAGGCGGCGTATCCGAAATAGATGACGCTCTGCACGCAGAGATCTTATCTATGGAAGACTTTAAACGCGCAGAGGAAAACCTCGGGCGCACGCCTGACAATCTCGGTGAAATCGAATTATCAGAAATTATGGCATCCGGTCGTCAAGAGCATGAGGACAGCCACCACACATTCCTTTACAGCCAAAAAGAAACAAGCCGCGAACAAAATGGCGGTTCCGCAGATGCCAACGTCGTTACCGATATCGGGCGTCTGAAGATTGGTGTCCAAGACCCGAATGCTTATATTCAGGCCAGAAATAAAAAAGAAAACGAGCAACGCCAGTTTACAATCGCTCTACAACAACAACTTTATCTCGATCAGCTCTATGCGCGCATGGATCAATTGAATCGCGAAATTGAAGAATTAACACGCAGAAAAGCCGAACTAGAAAACGACTTGGTAGAACATGACGCCGCCATTTCTGAATTAAAAGAATTAGAGGATTCTGCAGAATTCTTGAATGACGATTCAGAAAAAGGTCGTGAAGCCCGTCAAAAATACGAAGATTACCTTCAAAGAACCGGACGCGGATCACTTCGTGATTTTATGCGCGATGGAAGATACGACACTGACCGCTTAGGCGACCTGGCCAAAGATGCCAAGCAAGATAGAATGGCCGATCGCGATCAGACACAAACAGAAATTGATCAAGTACAAAGTGATATTGATACAAAATCAACCGAAGTTAAAACCATTAAAGATAAAACCGCGGAGATAGAAAGTCACATCAGTGTCAGTGCGTTTTCAGCTGACAGTGCTGCGGTTGCGCATTCTGTCGATCAATCTCTCGCACAATATGACATTGACGAGAACGACAAAGACGTTGAACTTGGCACATTGTTCCAAACAGATTCACCTGCGCATAAAGTAGCAGGATTTGAATTCTCCCCAATGGATGGGGATGCGTTTGCCTCAATCGATTCGGATGCTTTCAAAACACCTGACGACGCAATGATGGAAACACCTGACTCTTTTGCTTCCGCTGATTCGGACGCATTTGAAACACCGGGATCAGACGCATTTGAAACAGCTGGCGCCGATGCCTTCATGTCATCAGAAGATGTGATGAAAACAGCAAGCTACGCAGATAATGACGCAGCTATAGAAGCCACAGAATTCGAAACCGTGATTACACTAAACGAGACATACAACTCGAGCAGTACTGTTGGCTCCTTTGCCGGAAGCGGCGAAGAAGTGGCAAGCGTACTAACCAGTCAGTTTGCTGCGAAGGCTGCGCTTGTTGACGAAGCTGCATTGCAAGTAGAAGAAGCAAAACCGGCTCCCGACACTTTGGCAAAAGAAGACACCTATGAAGTGGCCGCAGTGCAAAGCACCATGGGCATGGGCGTTAAAGTTTAAGTCTTCCCCTTACATTTTTCATTCTTATTGAGCGTGCTAATGACATTAGTGCGCTTAGTCTGCATTTTCCATCATCGATAAGCATGCACCTCTCCCCCTCTTCCGTAATTTTGAAGGTGGCGCAACGTAGAACAAAAAAATACCTCCACAAAAAAGGAGGTATTTTTTTAAGTTCTCAAGGATGCACACAAAAATAATTCAGGCACACCCATAGAAATGTTTTTAATTGTTGGTCAAGGCAACCGTCGCTATTTCTGCACTACCAGATGAAGATTTACCATCCCCACCACGGTTTACTTGAGATGAGCGTCTTGCTTCTTGTCTGATATAATATTCCTTATATGCTGCAAGCTCTGTTCCGCGCGATTGTTCGATTTCATCTTCATACGCCTTATATTCATCATAAGTATAAAGATGAGCCCCTTCCGCGAAGCTCAAAACCATCCAATCTTCTAACTCGTTCATAGTCGAAATATAATGACCGTCTTTTCTCATCGCAGCCGGTACATCATTAATCGCCAAGATAATATCATCAACCTCAACCGGGATACCAATGTATGTTTCATTACCAGCCGCATCTGGGGGTCCTGTCCAAGGCTTACGATCTGTGGGGTCATAGGCAATCGGTATAATACCAACAACGCGCGCGCCGTATAGCTCCGCTGCGCCTTTTATGCCGTGCTCCTTATCACCAAGCATGATTTCTGTCACGCGGCGGTGTATATCACGAAGATGCTCAGACGGCCAATTATCCATTCTGCTGTCAACAACAACACCAATATACACGCCGGCCTTATTGGAATCCGCAGCCCTGTCATTTAGAACATGAAAGGCCTCAAAATCAATCGGCTTCGTCAGTAATTTTACTGGCAGAAACTGCCCTTGTGCGGCTCTGTCTTTAATCATATCAGGTGAATATTCAAAGCTCAATTTTGACTTTGGCACACCAAGAGAGGTCATCATCGCGTCGCCTGATACGCCTGTCGATGCGCTATCTTGGACCACTTGCACCGTATTCTCTTGATGATCTGCACGATTTTCTAAATGCGCATCTTGTGCCATTGCCGCAGTAGATATACCTGCCGCCGCAATCGCTGTCGCGATGGTCATTTTTATATCTCTCATAATAGGCATATATATCCCCTGTCTTTTTATTATCACAATATTTTATCTTTATTTAGAAAAGAAGCTTAAAACTCTTTTCTTTTATGAATAAAGAATAACCATAGATATGTCAAATATTTTACTTAGTATGCGCTGAAAACAAGCATCGCTTTCAGATCAAAGAAAACACGCATAGACTACGCTGGTACCCACCTTAACGGCGTTATCATAACCACCGTCTTGAGCCGCCTTATACAACTTTCCCACCATGAACGGGACAACGTCTTTGCTCGAGCTATATGTCGTGCCAGTCATATCAGGCGTATTACCTTCATATTTATTCAAAACACCGTCAATTTTCTTGCGGTTTTTAATGGATTCCAGCGTATCCATCACAATCGTATTCAGTTGACCGCAAGACCCAAACTTCTGCTCCATATCATAGGCCTTGGAAGGATTTTCATCCGGAGTCGCGCCCTGCATACAATTCTGATAATCGGCCATTGTATCCAATCTGACCTGATTGATACCTTTTTCTCTGATCATCTCATATTGTTGCTTGAGGTAAGGCTCGATTATTTTCGACTGCGTCAATGCTTCCGGCTGCACACCTTCATGATATTTTTCAATCACCATGTTGGTAAAAGCCATCTTAATACTGCAGCCCTTTTGATCGTTGCCAAAGGCGAGTTTTCCAACATCGTGCGGTACAAATTCTTTTTTCCACGTTTCATAATCTTTGGGATCAAGATTCTGAACGCCATCATCACTGCTCTGGGCGTCTTCTAACGCTTTTTGACGCCCCTCTTCCTCGGTCATCTGCTTTTCAGTCTGCGCATAAGATACAGACAAAACAGAGAAGGTCACAAAGGACATTCCGAGAATAAAAAAGCCAAATAGTTGTCGCGCGTTCATAAGCATACGTAATTATAGTCATACGGCGTATAAAGAACAAGATTTATTGTATTTTTTAGAATTTTATTCGCCCCAGAAATGGTCGAGCACATCATTCGATGCGGCTATAAAATCAGGATTTATAAGATCATCCTTGCCGACGCCATAGCGCAACGGATTGCCCTGCATATCCCTGATATCTCCACCCGCAGCCCGCAACAATGCGTGGCCTGCAGCAGTATCCCATTCGCATGTCGGGCCGAATCGCGGGTACAGATCGGCCTTACCGCTTGCAATCGTGCATATTTTAATGGAGCTGGCACGCCGCACAATTGTTGCAACTTTCAGGCCGTCCAAAAACTTATCCTGCGCGCTCGAATCACCGTAATAACCGCTCGACATAATCGTTAAGCCCTTTTTCGGCATTGTACGCGCCCGCAAATCCTTTTCCCGAGTGCTTTCCTCAAAAAAGCGCGACGCGTGCGCGTTCCCGTCCGTATCAAAAAAGCCGGAATACATTTCGCCCTTTTCGGGGGCATACACCACACCCAGAACAGGTTCAGAATTATGGATCAATGCGATATTAACGGTGAAATCCCCCTCACCACGCACAAAGGCGCGCGTTCCGTCTAAGGGGTCAACCAGCCAGAAATATTCCTGCGCCTTAAGGTCTATGCGCCGACCCGACGCGTGTGATTCCTCACCAATGACCGGAATATCAGGCAGTACGGCAAGCAAACGCTCTTCGATCAACACTTCGGCTTCTTGATCGGCAAGGGTAACAGGCGAGCCATCGCCCTTTTGCGCCAATTTCATATCGCGCATACCCTCAAAATATTCAAGGATCAGTTCCCCCGCTTCGACCGCAATGCGTTTAACAACGTTATTAAGCGCACTACGATGAGAGAGGAGTTTAGACGACATAATCGAGGATTTGCTCTTTCGCTTGGGCTGCATCAGACAAATCACCTAATGCGATTTGTTGTTCAATGTAGTCTACGAGTTGCTCGACACAAAAATCAATCCCGTTATGCTGTGCATCGACGATTAATTCGGGATTTGCCGGAATTTCATACGGCGCGTCTGAATTAATCCCTGTGAAAGACTTTATTTCGCCTGCGCGCGCTTTTTGATAAATACCCGTATTATCGCGCTGCTCACATGTTTTCAAATCAACCGATACATAGATCTCATGATAGAGCGCCGCCGCACGGTCACGGATCAATCGACGATCTGAGCGGTATGGCGCAATAAAGGAACAAATAACCACCTGCCCCGCATTCGCCATCAATTCGGCGATATGCCCTGTACGGCGGATATTCTCTGCGCGATCTTCCGGCGTAAAGCTCAAATCTTTGTTGATACCGCTGCGTACATATCCGCTATCGACAACGACGACATTAATACCCTTTTCAAACAGAATCTTCTCCGCTGCCATCGCAAGCGTTGATTTCCCTGAGCCGGACAAACCCGACAGCCAGAAGATCCCGCCGCGATGCCCATTGCGCTTGGCACGTTCATCGTGGGAAATAATGTGATCAACCTGATGGATGTTCTGTGCCTTTGGCGCGTCGCGGCGTTGATCGGCATACCCGTCCATATTCAGCGCACCCCCACCAACAATGTCATAACCTTCATATACAACCAAACGACCTAAACGCTCATTATCAGTATAGGGATCAATCGGCAACACATCACGCGCGCGGAATGTCACTTCTGCAACGGCGTTACGGACAACCTCGCCCGTTTGTGACGCATCGGCTAAATCCTGTGTATCAATGATCTTATCGATGGATTGCACAGACACCATGGCCTCATGCGTGCCATAGCGGATTTTATAACTGTTTCCGACCTTCAGCGGTTTATGCGCGAGCCAGAAAATACTGGCGCGAAACACATTCGACAACATTGGCGGCTTATCCGTGTGCGAGCCAATATGCCCGCGCTCCACGAATAAACGTTGATCGAGCGTAATACCGATTGATTCACCAGGGCGTGCCTCGACCTTATCGGAATCCTCAGGCCAGACCTCTATCGACTCGACTGTGGCAACCTCATTGCCGGGGGAGAACATAACCTGATCGCCTTTGCGCAAAATACCGGTTTCCACGCGCCCAACGATTACGCGCTGCTCACCAAAACGATAAACATCCTGCACAGGAAAGCGCAAAGGAAGCGCGATGGGCTGCGGCGCAACTTCAAAGCTATCCAACACATCGATCAGGTTTTTACCCTCATACCATTCCATGCCTTTGCCGCGATTGGCAATCATGTCACCATGACGCGCAGAAATCGGCACGATAAAGCGCGGCGTTATACCGATGGACGATAAATAGTCCTTCACCTCTGCCGATACCTTGGCGTAGGCTTCGGGTGCATGGCCGACCATATCCATTTTGTTAATCACCACCGCAATTTGCTTTAGCCCTAATAAGTGCAACAAATAAGCATGGCGGCGCGTTTGTTCCTGAACGCCTTCTGTACCGTCAACAACAAGAATCGCCGCATCCGCCGCCGCCGCGCCTGAAATCATATTTTTCAAAAACTCACGGTGACCGGGCGCATCAATAATGACGTAGTCGCGCTCCTCAGTTGAAAACCAAATTTGTGTGGAATCAATCGTGACCGCCTGATCGCGCTCTGCCTGAAAAGAATCGAGCACAAATGACCATTCCAGCGCGTCCGTACCGCGGCGCTTACAAATCTCTTGTAATTCCTCATACTTACCCGCAGGCAGAGAATCCGTATCATAAAGCAAGCGACCAATCAGCGTAGATTTCCCATGATCCACATGCCCGACAATCACAACGCGCAACGGATGCGCCGCATTTTGTTTTCTACGGCCCTTTGCAAAATACTGCTCTGTGCCTGTTTCAAGTGTTTGTATATTTACATTTGTCATTTTATTAAACCCTACATATATCCTGCGGCGCGCAGACGCTCGAAACTGTCTTCTGTTTCAGTGTCCATGGAACGGCCTGCACGTTCTGACGTGTTGGTTGTTTCCAGTTCTTCAATAATCTCTTCAATCGTGGAGGCATTGCTCTCCACGGGGAAGGTCAGGTTTTTCTCACCCAATGAGCGGTAACGCATCATTTTGCCTGTTTTCTCATCCTTTTGCGCCAGATAGAGCGGGCAAAACGGGATGCCTTCGCGCAAGTGATAGCGCCAGATGTCAATTTCCGTCCAATGCAAGATCGGATGAATGCGCAAATGCGCGCCTTCGGGGAATTCGGTTTTATATTGATCCCAAAATTCAGGTGGCTGGTCTTTGAAGTCCCACGCCCCGTCAACAGTGCGCGGCGAGAAGACACGCTCCTTCGCGCGCAAGCCCTGCTCATCGCGGCGAATACCGCCTGTAATGCCCTTAAAGCCCTGCTCCTTCATCAAAATCTTAAGCCCTTCCGTCTTACGCATTGCAGAGCGCGTATTGGGCGGCAAAGTTTGATCCATATCCTCTTCGGGCGGGCATGGCTGGTTAATGCAGTTCAAGCCCCATTCATCAATCAAACGATCACGGAATGCATAGACTTCGTCCATTTCCATGCCCGTATCCAACAAACACACCGGAAACGGCACGCGCCCCAAAAAGGCTTTGCGCACCATCCACAGCATTGCCGTAGAATCTTTACCGATTGACCACATCATCCCCATCGGATTGATACGGTTATAGGCCTCGCGGATGATATAAACTGTTTTGGCTTCAAGCTCATCAAGATAGCTATACACGGCACTTTTTCCTTCTGCACAAAATACATTTTTTATATGTAATTTTATAAACTGTATGATTTTTTACAGGTGTATACAGCAAGTAATCAAGGTTATGCAATATACAAAAAAATATTGTTATATTTTCGTGGGGACATAAACCAAACGATAGGTCTGCGACAAATCCTTTGCATCAACCAACGTATCCGCATCAAGATTTTCATTCAAATGCGCGACAGCCCTTTGCGCTTCTCCCACCCCTTGCGCGGCAGCACACACAAACCAAGCATAAGCGCGCTGTGTATTTTTCAAGGTGCCCTCACCTCTCAAATATTTCAGAGCCACATTATATTGTGCATATTTATGCCCCGCCTTCGCCGCCCTCTCCCACCATTGGATGGCCTGCTTATCACTGCGCGTGACACCGTCACCCCTCGCATATTTAACACCAAGATTATATTGTGACGGTGCATGACCGCCTTGCGCGGCCTTTTCCCACCACTTCACAGCAAGGGCGCTGTCTTGCACGACACCCTCCCCCTTGGCATAGATATCACCAAGCTGCGCTTGCGCCTCGGCATCACCAGCGTTTGCGCGCACTTCCAAATCTTTGATTTCTTGAGATACAGCGAGCGGAACGTCAGCCACGGCCTCCACGCTCATTGAATTATCAGGAATAACCGCCTGATGATCGTCAGCAGAATCGCTCTCCTGCGCGTGTAACGGCGCAGAAAAAACGATAAAAACCACAATGATCAGTTTAAAAACAGAGCGCATCACACTGAATTTCCTTTATTGATAAAGAAAAACGCAGTCATAACAGATACACAAGCGACAATAGAAACGCCCTTAAGCTGCGTCTTCAACGCGCCCTTGAGTAGCGCCACTTTGCTGCGTCCGCCCGATAGACACGTAATTAAATCCCTTACCCTGCACATCTTCGGGCATATAGATATTACGCAAATCCACCAACGTGTTGCCCGCCATAACGCTCGCAATACGCGCAAGGTCTAATGCGCGGAACTCATTCCATTCGGTCACAATCGCCAGAACATCAGCATCTTGCGCAACCTCGTATGAGTTTTTGCACCATGTCACGTCATCCATCATTTCCTTGGCGGCGTCCATAGATTCAGGATCATAAGCATAGACCACTGCGCCAGCTTGCTGAAGCACGGGTACAATCGTCAATGCAGGGGCATCACGCATATCATCAGTGTTCGGCTTGAACGCCACACCAAGAATACCAATTTTCTTACCGCGCACATCACCACCGGCGGCTTCGATAATTTTATCCGCCATCCGCGCCTTGCGGTCTTCGTTAACCGAAACAACCGTTTCAACGATGCGTTGCGGCGCGCCGTATTTTTGTCCTGCGCGCGTTAATGCCAATGTATCCTTTGGAAAACATGACCCGCCATAGCCGGGACCTGCATGCAAAAACTTTGCGCCAATACGACCATCAAGCCCGATGCCCTTTGCGACATGCTGAACATCCGCGCCGACTTGCTCACACAAATCTGCGATTTCGTTGATGAATGTAATCTTTGTCGCCAAAAATGCATTCGCGGCATATTTGATGATTTCTGCCGTTTCGCGCTTGGTGAACAAAATCGGCGTTTCATTAATATATAACGGGCGGTACACCTCGCGCATAACGTCTTGCGCCTTTTTCGATGATGTCCCGACAACCACACGATCAGGGCGCATAAAGTCATCAATCGCCGCACCTTCACGCAAAAATTCAGGGTTTGACGCCACATTAAAATCAGCATCAGGATTTTCCGCGCGCATGATTTCCTCAACCTCGCGCCCCGTTCCGACAGGCACCGTGGATTTATTGACCACAACGGTATAGCCCTCAAGATTTTGCGCAATCTCACGCGCTGCGCCGTGAACAAAGGAGAGATCCGCATCACGGCAATATCTGCGTGAAGGCGTACCCACCGCAATAAAGACAGCGTCACAGCCCTTTACAGCCTGCTTGATATCCGTTGTAAATTCAATGCGTCCCGCGTCGATTTGTCGCTTGAGCAAATCTTCCAGACCAGGTTCATAAATCGGAACCTCACCATTTTTAAGGCGCTCAATCTTGCTTGCATCTTTATCGACACAAATCACAGTATGACCGAATTCCGCAAAACATGTTCCCGATACAAGGCCAACATACCCTGTTCCTACCATTCCAATGCGCATTTGAGGCTCCTCTTTTATAGCGTATTTATAGCGTAAAACTCATATCGTTGGGAAACTAAACGATTTTAAGACACATGGAAAGCCTGTAAACGCGCAATTTTAAACATTGTTTTAACGCATTGGGATTACACTTAAAGATGAATGCACCGCGCATCACAAAAATCAGTGGTAAATGCTTTGATTTTTTCCTATTATCCCGCATAAGTTTTTATAATAAAGTTGAATATACAAGGATCTATTACGAATGGCTGATACAAAGAAAACCGAAGACAAAAGCAAAAAATCTGACGGCGAAGCGGCGAGCCTTCCCTTGTTTTATCAAAAACCAATTCCGCTTGATGCGAAAAAACACGGCAAGCTCTCATTGAAAAAGAATTTCGGGTTTAACTTCACCAAAGGTGTGAACGCCGTTCCGATCAACATGATTGAAATGCCGCAAATCTGCCATTACTACCCCATCGCCTTCAGCCCCGATGAAAATGCAACACCCGTGGCTATATTGGGTCTTCGTGACAATGAAAACTTGTTTATGGATACCAACGGTAATTGGGATGAAACAGCTTATATTCCGGCTTATATCAGACGCTACCCCTTTATCTTTTCGGAAATACCGAACAGCGACCAGTTGACCTTATGTGTTGATAACGTCCCCGAAGTCATTGAAGAAAGTACCAATCAACCGTTCTTTGACGCCGAAGGCGCACCGAGCGACCTTGCGAAAAATGCGCTGGATTTTTGCAAATCCTATCACGCTGCCGCACAACAAACGCTTGATTTCAGCAAAGCCTTAGCGCAAAGCGGACTACTCATTGAGCGCGAAGCACAAATCAATGTTGCCGGTAACCGTAGAATCAATTTCTCAGGCTTCCGCATTATCGACGAAACAAAATTATCCGAACTGGATGACGACACATTCCTAGAATGGCGCGCCAAAGGCTGGTTGCCGATTCTCTACGCGCATTTATTTTCCGGTGCGCAATGGGCACGCCTAACGCGTTTATTGAATATGCGCCTCGAAAAAGAAGCAGCTTAGTTTCGAAACACCCTATAGTATAAGTAAAAACACTCAACGTATCAGTATGTTGATACGAATTGTGGATAGATACCCTGATTAGCATTATCAATCTTGAACTTTGTTATTAAGCCATGATAACACTGGATATAGATCATTTTTCACTTCAAGAAACGAACGAGGAAAGTCATGGCAAAAGTTGGAGCACAAAGAGCAGCCGTCCTTACAGGAAAATCAAAATCAACCATTCAGCGTGCCATGAATAGTGGAAAGCTCTCCTACGAACTCGACCAAAATAAACGCAGAATAATCGATGTGTCAGAGCTTGAGCGCGTCTTCGGGATTAAGCAGACAAGTGCTGAACCTCAGGTTGCGAAAAAAGAAACACTGGACACCGCCGTTGAAAGAGAACGTATGGCCATGCAGATCAAAATGCTGGAACAGCAGCTCTCGACTGCTGGCGAACATATTGATGATTTAAAAGATCAACGCGACAAGTGGGAAAAACAAGCCTCACAGGTTCTGATCACAAGCCAGTACTCACAAAGACAGGCCGAAGAGCTTCGCGCGCAAATTAAAGAACGTGAAGAGCGTGCACGTCAAAGACGTATGCAAAACGCAAAGGTACAAAATGCCCAAGCGAGCAGCAGCAACAACAAGAAGCAACAAACGCCTCCTCCTCAGCAGTCAAAGCCGGATGCAAAGAAAGCCAAGGTTCTTGATGAGAAAATGCAAAAACTAAAAGCACAAAATGAAAATGTTTCGGAAGATACCGGCTCTGTTTTCCGCTTTTGGAAAAAAGCTAAAGGTTAACCCTCGCTTCTCCTCACGCTCCTCCTCTTATAAAACACGACCTAAAAGTTAGTATGGCATAATAGGTACATTAAGTGTTATTATGTCTATGATTTTCAATTTTATACGATGGTGAACTATGCGCTTTTTATCTATTTCCTTGTTAACAGCCCTGTTATTTTCATACGGCATGACACACAGTTATGCCCAAGACGCACAACAAGAAACAGTACAAGAACAAACCGTAGCCGCAGAACAACCTACTGTTACCGGTGAAACAGGTGAAACTGCTCAATCGGATAAAGCCGCCGAGAACACAGAAAGTGAACCACCAAAAGCCGCACCTGTAAAAAAACAAAATGCTTTTTCACGTGCGAGTGACAAGCAAATTGCAGAAGCACAAAGATTCTATAACAAATGTAAAGACAACGAAACGCTGAGTACGCGGAAAGACTGCAAGTGCGCGGCGACTTCTTATCTGGAAACTCGCTTAGAGCTTGGCGACGAAGCCTCTGTTGCGCAAATCACCGCTGACAATATTAACACCTGCCTTAAGGATGAAAAATCAGCCATTAAAAACCCGAATGATCTGGATCTTGGTGTAACAGAAACGCAAATTAAAGAAGCTCAGTCCGTTAATGATTGGTGCGAAAGCAAAAAAGATGTCAAAAACAAAATTGACTGTGAATGCCTCGCTGCTAAATATTTAGAACAACGCCTCGAAGTCGGCCCCCTAATAGGGCGTGACGTTATTTTGGGGACATTAAATGGCGAGTGCCACAATCTGGTTGGGCAGGCTGGCGTAGCCTATTCATCTTGCATGCGTGGCTCAAAAAATCCGCCAGCAGGTATTGATCAAAAACAATATTGTGAATGCTACTCACGAGCATATACACAAAGTCTTGAGCAGCATGCCGGAAAACTCGGCCCGTCATCAAGAAATAACCTCTTATTCTACGCGCGTATGAAATGCGGAAAGCCCGATTCTTACAAATAAGAAACGGATCTTTGAATATTTAGGAAATATTGCCCATATCTTTGGTTAAGATATTCTCGCAATAAAATGCGCATATTGTTTCGATCGTTTGGCTATTTTGTAATGTAAACTCTGCGTTCGTGCGCATCGCTTTCACCAAACTCGCGCCGCCAACAGCAGCAGAAAACGCCTTAAGATACGGCGTGCAGAGCCACGATATTTCATCCATATTTTTATCTTTTGCCAACGTCATCAAATGATCCGTTGCTTGGGACAACTTGTCGATATACGCGTCATCAATCACGCCTTTCATATCGTCAAGATATGCTCTGGCAACCACGCCTTCATCACGCAACACTTTGCGGAACACAAAATCTGCGGCTTGAATGCCGTTTGTACCTTCATAAATCGGCAAAATGCGGGCATCACGATAATATTGCGCTGCGCCTGTTTCCTCGATAAAGCCCATACCGCCATGCACCTGCACACCGATGGAGGCAACCTCCACCGCCATATCCGTACACCACGCCTTCACAATCGGCGTCAGGAAGTCAACACGCGCCTTGGCCTGCGCATCACCGGCAACAGCTTTATCAAGCTCTACCGCCGCCCCATAAGCCATAAGCCGCCCGGCCATCACGCGCGATTGCATATCCATCAACATGCGGCGCACATCTCCATGCTCGGCAATTACCACGCGTTCCCCTGTTTGAAACGATTTACCCTGCACACGATCATGCGCATAGGCCAGCGCATGCTGAAACGCACGCTCGGCAATCGCCACGCCTTGCAGACCAACACAAAGACGCGCGTTATTCATCATCGTAAACATACATTTCAGGCCAGCATTTTCTTCGCCAATCAAATAACCGCGCGCCGAATCAAAATTCATCGTGCATGTGGGGGAAGCATGAATGCCGAGCTTATGCTCCAACCCGATACACTGCACCGCGTTCTTTGTGCCGTCCTCCAACATTTTAGGCACAATAAAAAGCGATATCCCGCGCACATCATCGGGCGCATCAGGCGTTCTGGCCAATACGAGATGGATGATGTTGTCGGTTAAATCATGGTCGCCATAGGTGATAAATATTTTCTGGCCGGAAATATTATAACTGCCGCCATCCTGTTTCTCAGCCTTCGCGCGCAGCAACCCAAGGTCAGAGCCCGCCTGTGGCTCGGTCAAATTCATTGTTCCCGTCCATTCCCCTGAAATAAGTTTGGGGAGGTATGACGCTTTTTGTTCTTCAGAGCCATGCGATGATATCGCCTCAACAGCGCCCTGATTGAGCAACGGACACAGCCCGAAAGACATATTTGCCCCCTGCCACATTTCCTGCACCGGAAACGCCAAGGCCCATGGCAAGCCCTGCCCGCCAAATTCAGGATCAAAAGGAACGGCGTTCCAGCCGCCATCGCAATAGGCTTGATAGGCTTCCTTAAACCCCTGCGCCGTTTTAACCGAATCACCATCCAGCACCGCGCCTTGCGAATCAGCACTCTTATTTAACGGAGCAAGTACGCCGGACGCCAGTTTCGCCGCTTCATCCAAAATGGCTTCGCATGTTTCAGGATCGAGGTCATCATGCTGAAACCCCAGAACGTCATGCAAAATAAACAACATTTCTTTAACAGGCGGTGCGTACATGCATATACCTCTTTCGTTTTAAAAATTTGAATAATCTAAAAGTCTACCCCGATAGCGCTTAACAAAAAGACAAGAATGACTAAAACAATGATAACCGCCAACGTAATAAGAATATATTGAAAAATAATGGCAAAAGTACCCAAAATGACTGCAGAGCCTGCGATATAACGATTTTGTTTCTGCAAGAACGCAATCACCGCACTTAAAAGCCCGCCAAACGCAATAACAACAACAAGAAATGACCAGTAATCCGTCCAATGTGACGGCACGGCTGGCTCTTCCTTCGGGCTTATATCCTGCTCTGCTCGCGTGTCTGCCGTATCGGCCGCCTCAAAAACCCATGACCAGAGCTTTTGCATTATATCCACGGCCATTTCACCGCTATCAACTTCGACAATAACAGGCGGCGGCGGGGCAAAAGCATCCATGACCCACGGCGTTGACGCAGACAGCATGAATGCCAAAAACGTGATAAAAAGCGCTATAACGGCAAAATTACTGCCATTATTGTACCTCTGCTTTGTACTTTGCTCTGCATATAGATCGCTCACAACCATTCCCTTTTCTCAGCTTTCACCATTCTGGCACGCCACTTGCAAAACTTCAAACAGACGTTCAGAAACACAAATCGGATTAGAGTAAGAAATATTATGAGTTATGAAACAGAAGCATTAAAATTCAATAGCTTAGGGAAAAGCATGGCACATGTTCCAAAAAATATTTTAAACGCAATCAATGATGCAAGCCAAAGTTCGGGGGTCGATTTTTCCTATCTGGTCAATCAGGCGAACACTGAAAGCAGTTTTAACCCGAATGCAAAGGCCAAAACCAGCTCCGCCACGGGGCTCTATCAATTCATCGACAGCACATGGCTGGATATGATCGAAAAATACGGTGCGCAATACGGCATAGAAACGGAAGGCAAATCCAAGTCAGAAATCCTAAACATGCGCAAAGACCCTGAAAAGGCTTCTTTTATGGCGGCGGCTTTTGCTTCGGAAAATGAGAAGTTCCTCAACGCAAATTGGGGCGGCGATGTCGGCCCGACGGAGCTGTATCTCGCGCATTTTCTTGGCGCAAGCGGGGCAACGTCTTTCCTTAATGCACGCGATGAAAACCCGTTGCGTAGCGCCGCAGACCTAAACCCGCGCGCCGCCAGAGCAAATCGCGGTGTATTTTACGACCGCGAAACAGGGCGCGCCCGCACGATGGAAGAAGTCTACGCTCTATTCGATAAAAAATTCGACAATGACGTCGGCGCAGGCATGGCAAAACCTCAAGTAGCACAAATTCCCCTGCCGCCCTCTACGCCGGATCAAAAGCTTGCCCGTAATAACAGCCTGTACCCACCGCGCGGCCTTTCCAAAAATATCATCATGCAGCGCGCGCAAGCCATGCGTGAAGGCACATACACCAATAAACATGAGAACAGTCTATACGCCTCCCTTCAGGCCAAACAAGACAGCAACAGCGCTGTAAAAACGCCGCAAAGCCCGTTTTTCAGCCTCATCGCTAAACCGCTGGATCTCATGGTGCTGACCCAAACAACCAAACCTTCTAAAGTCATTGGTGACAAAGGCTGATGTTTTGACTAAAACAAAAGCATGTGCGAACAACCGCTTATTCATGTTTTAAATAAATCTTTGGCGCTACACCAAGCCCCGAACGGCTTTCGCACATCTATGGATAGCGTCATGCTGGCTGCGGCCTGCCCTATAAAAGCCGGACAAACTGTGCTTGATCTTGGTTGCGGCGTCGGCAGCGCAGGTCTATGCGTCCTGAAACGTGTGCCTGATACCACGCTGGTGGGTGTTGATATCCAACAAGACCATATTGATCTGGCAAAACAAAATGCCCATATCAACGCCATGGATGCGCGCACTGACTTCGTTTGCGCGGATATACGCAACGCGCTTGATATCGCAACATTCGATCATATTATCTGCAATCCGCCTTATAAGGACGCCGGCGCGCACAGGCAATCCCCCTCTCTGGCCAAGGCGCGCGCCATGGGGCATATTGAAGATGATTTGAACTTACAAATCTGGATCACCCGAAGCTGGCATCATATAAAGGGGCAAGGCAGCCTGACATTGGTGCATGAAGCCGGACAAACAGATGTTATCTTGCACGCCTTATATAGTGAGAATGGCGGCAGACGCTTTGGCAATGTCGAAATCATTCCGCTCTATCCCAAAGAATCCATGGCCGCGAAACGTGTAATTATCCGCGCCTATAAACACAAGAAATCACCAGCAACGTTGCATCGCGGCATCGTTATGCATGATGAGCAAGGCGCACATACAAAAGAGGCCGATGACATTTTGCGTCACGCGGCCCCTTTATATAATCGATAATAGAATTAAGCTTATGCAGCTTCGGCTGTTTTGTCTTTCACTTCTTCTGACGCGCCGTTTTTCTTAACAGATTCAATACCGTTTTCCATCGCTGCGGCTGATTCATACATTTCGCTGCGGCCGATTTCCTGATGATTTTTCGCTTTCAACACGAAGTAATCTTTTTCATTCTTCGCCTTGCGTCTTTCATATAGAGCATCATCGCTGCTGTTTTTTTGAACAGATTCAATACCGTTTTCGCACGCTGATTTGGTCGTATAAAGCTCACTGCTTAGGATAATTTCATGATTACCCGCTTTCAAGTTAAAGTGAAACTGACCATCTTTTGCCTGCTTTATTTCGTAGTAACCATTAGCCATTATATGTGCTCCTCATTTAAATATTGGGATTGTAATATCCTATAGAACCCTGTTTTCCTGTGACTTACAAGAAAAAATCAGATAAAAATGCGCGCCTATTGCGGTGCATATTTATCCTTTAATCTCAAAATCGGTTTTTCAAGAAAACGATAGCTCAAAAGCGCCGCAGCAAAGGACAAGGCAAACCCCAAACACAATAAAATCCCGTGGACTTTCCAATAGCCTAAATCATACTGATAGAGCTGGCGCACTAGAATCATCATAATCGGGCTATGAAACAAATACATGCCGTAACTAACGCGCCCGACTTCGCGCAACGCTCTGCATGAGAAAAACCGTTTCACGATATGATCGTCTTTTGACAAGAAAACATACGCCAACAAAGATACATAAAGGATGCTGAACAACGTTAAGCCATAACGTATCATGGCGTTCTGGCTTTCTACTTTTGTATCTTGCGCAAATAATATAATGAGAATAACGGCAAACACTGCGCACATCACATAGGGTAAAAATCGATGATACTCCTTTATTTTATCCCGATACCGCGCGCATAGAACACTCAACAACGCCCCCAATGCCAAACTGTCTAATCTTGATATCGTGAATGTATAGGCCCATTTATATTGCGATAAATCTGTGAACACGATACGCAGCCCCCATGACAGCACGATCATAAAAGCACAGAGCAGAAAAACACCGCGCATACGCCCCTTATAAAAGGAGAGAAACACCAGCGGCCAAATCAGATAAAACTGCTCCTCCGCTGCCAATGACCATGTGTGATCCAGCAGAATAAACTGATCCAAATTATGTGAAAATGACCAGTTTTGAAGATAAAAAAGATGGGTCCATACTTTGCCGTGATCCAAGCCATCAATACCAAAGACAAAAAAGAAATACGCCAAGAACACAAACAGCACTGCGTAATAAAGCGGGAAAATCCGCAAAGAGCGCCGGATATAAAAATTTCTCAGCGGCCTCGGGTCCTGCGCAGTATCCATCAAAATACCGGTAATCAAAAAACCGGAAAGCACGAAAAACAGATCAACGCCTGTCTCCCCTAACATCGTCAATAAATAATATGAATAGGTCGCACCGACAAGCTGCTGCTCCAGCCCGATTGTCACAAAATACGAAGAATGGAACCATAAAACCAAAAGAAAGGCCATGCCCCGTAAACCATCAATGGCGGGATAATGTTGTCCGACGATCAGTGGTTTATGTGCATCCATATAATATTGATACTAAGATTTGCCGATTTTATCACGCAAAAACGGCTTGATATTATCAAGCGGAATGCGCTCTTGCTGCATTGTATTGCGATGACGCACTGTTACGGTTTCATCGTCCAGCGTGTCATTATCAATGGTGAAACAAAACGGCGTGCCAATCTCATCCTGACGCGCATAACGCTTGCCGATATTTTGTTTGATATCAAGATCAACGACAAATTCATCACGCAGGTTCAAATAAAGACGCTGCGCAATGCCCGTATGCTCTTCTTTAGCGGTCAAAGGCAAGATAGCGGCCTTCTTAGGCGCCATAGATGGGTGGAAGTCCATATATACGCCGGACGGGCGCGTGTCATCCACAGTGTAAGCCTGACAGATCAGAGCGAGCACCCCGCGTGTCAAACCGGTTGATGGCTCAATCACATGCGGCATAAAGCGTTTATTATCGGGCTGGTCAAAATATTCCAGCTTTGTCCCTGAAAATTCCTGATGCTGCGTCAGGTCAAAACACCCACGATGGGCGATGCCTTCTAATTCATCAAATTCGGGCGCGGAAAACGGAAAACGATATTCAATATCGATTGTACGGCTCGAATAATGTGCGAGATCATTTTTAGGCACATCCAGAAAATGTAACTCAGATAACGGTACACCGACCGATTCCCAGAATTTCGTGCGTTGCTCGACCCAAAAATCAAACCACATCGGCACGTCTTGCTCTTCACAGAACCATTCCAGTTCCATTTGTTCAAACTCACGAGAGCGGAATATGAAATTACGCGGCGTAACCTCGTTCCGAAATGCTTTCCCGATCTGTGCAATCCCGAAAGGCACGCGCACACGGCTCGAATCAACCACATTCTTAAAGTTCAAGAAAATCCCCGCACAGGTTTCAGGGCGCAGATACGCTTTATTCTCGTCCCCCGCCGTTGCACCGACATAAGTATGGAACATCATATTAAACTGGCGCGGCTCGGTTAATGTGCCTGCCTCTTTGACGTCCGGTCCGATTGTAAGGGCCATTTGCTCTGTTTCAAGCGAATCAAATGTCGTGATTTCAAAATCACCCACACTGCGCCCGCCGCCAAGTTTTTTCAGGCGTTTTTCGATTTCCTCAGATGTCGCATCTTTATCAAACGCCAGAACAGCCCCGACACCATCTTTCGGGATATAGGCTTTCAAATGGTCTGCGCGATAGCGTTTCTTTGATACGCGGCAATCAACCATCGGATCAGAAAATCCGCCGACATGCCCTGATGCTTCCCATGATCTTGGGTTTTGAATGATTGACGAATCAACACCAACAATATCAATCGGCGTGCCATCAGGCCCGATTGGCGGCGTCAGCACCATATCTTTCCACCAACGATCCCGCAGATTGTTTTTAAGCTCCACACCAAGCGGGCCATAGTCCCAGAATCCGTTTAAACCACCATAAATGTCAGACGCCGGGAAGATAAAACCACGTCTTTTGCACAAGGATACTATGTCTTTCATCGCTAAATATGTCCGTTTTTACTTGAAGTTGTCACAAAAAAGAAAAGATTTTGAACTTTTTCACATTTTTTTTCATGGGCATCATGGCGCGAAAAACGACAGAAAACAAGGGACAAGGTTGACAAAAAGGGAATAGAGCTTAAAAATAAAGCGAATTATTCAATACCGAAACCATCGATACCAATACCGAAACTACATAGTATTTAAGCATAGCTTTACTTTATAGTTGTTACACAATATTTTAAATAAAAAGAACACTTACTGTAATATTACAAATAATAAAGTAATCTATAGTATATATTTTTACATCTTTTTTTCTTGACCGTGCATGTTCTGTTCGTGTAATATTTAATCATACTTACTTATAGAGGTTGGACAAAATGTCTAGAAGTATCGAAAGCGTGAATTTCGGAAACCAAACTGGAGATGTTTCAAAAAGTTTTGGTGGATCAGAAGGAAACAGGGTTTCCGCGCAAGAAAGAAAGAAAGTATCCAGTGGCGGCGGCGATGATGTTCCAATTCCACCACCCTTTAAAACAGACCCGCCAAAAAAAGCAAAAGGTGGCAGTTTTTTAGGAAGACTGGGTGAAAACTTTTCGAATAACTGGGCTTTTGAAGGTGGCATGCCACACGATTACTTCTAGTAAGAAAAAGTTAAAGACAGCGAGTTGAACAGAATTAAAAAGAGCAAAAGCTCAAAAATATAAAAAAGAAGGCGAAACAAAAAGCCTTTGAGTTTGGGAATACAAAAAAAGAGGGCAAACCCTCACTAGGTTGAAAAAAGAGCAAAAGCTCAAAATATAAAAAAGAAGGCGAAACAAAAAGCCTTTGAGTTTGGGAATACAAAAAAAGAGGGCAAACCCTCACTAGGTTGAAAAAAGAGCAAAAGCTCAAAATATAAAAAAGAAGGCGAAACAAAAAGCCTTTGAGTTTGGGAATACAAAAAAGAGGGAAAACCCTCATCAGGTTGAAAAAAAGAGCAAAAGCTCGAAATATAAAAAAGAAGGCGAAGCAAAGAGCCTTTGAGTTTGGGGACTACAAAAGAAGACGACCGAAAATACGGCGTCTTTTTTGCTTGAAAAACACTTTAATCGCCGCCCTACCCTAAAATTTTAAATGATTATCGAAGATAAAGCCGTATGGCGCGGCCGCCGCGTTTCAATACAATTTGAATATTGCCGGACGATGCCGCCAAAGCAGGATCAACATCTGATGGCTTAACAATCTCCCGCCCGTTAATCTCGCTCAAAATATCACCGGCAACAATTGTACGCCCCAAGAAGAATCCGCGCGGCCCTTGCAAAACGACAACGCCGCCCTCCTCACCTTTTAAGCCTAACTCAACACCCACCGCAGGGTTTAAATTTGCGACAACCGTTCCCTTCAACGCATGATTACCGTTTAATGTCGTCGTTTCACGCGGCGGATCATCGGGCGGTGCCATGGCCTTGACCGATACATCAATCTTTTTCCCCTTACGCAGAATACTGACCGCAGCCTGCTTGCCAATCGGCACAGTCGCCATTCTGAATTTCAATTCGGCGGCGTCACGTATGGTATGCCCACTGACCATAGACACAACATCGCCCGCCTGCACACCTGCGGTCTTAAACGGGCTGGCGGAATGAACGCCTGATATCAACGCCCCGACAGGGTTACGCATCCCCATGCTGCTTGCAATGTCAGAGGTCACATCTTGCACCTGCACCCCCAACCACGGACGGATAATGCCCTTATCCCCGATCTGGCCGTTAACCTCCGCCGCAATCACACTGGCGACCATTTCGGAAGGGATAGCAAAGCCAAGCCCCATAGAGCCGCCGCTGCGTGAATAAATCGCCGTATTGATGCCAACAACGCGCCCATCCATCGCCACAAGGGGGCCGCCTGAATTACCGGGGTTGATCGCCGCGTCTGTTTGTATGAAAAAGTTAAAATCATTGATATCCAGCGATGAGCGCCCCTGCGCCGATACAATCCCGCTGGTCACCGTCTGCCCGACGCCAAAGGGATTACCAATTGCCAGCACAAGATCACCAACCTCCAGCGATTCGCTCGGCTTTAAGGTTACAAAGGGGAGCGTGCCGTCCAGATCTTTCACCCGTAGCAGCGCCAAATCGGATGCTTTATCAGATAAAATGACCTCTGCGCCATATTCACGACCGCCTTGCAAGGCAACTGTAATTTGCTGCGCGCCGCTAATGACGTGCGCATTGGTCACAATCAGACCATCAGCAGTCACAATCACGCCGGAGCCGAGCGCACTTTCAAGATATTGGCGCATTTTACCGCCGAAAAAATCCTGATTAAAGAACTGCCCGAAAAACGGGTCATCCATGAACGGATTGTGAAACCCCGCAATCGTGGCGCGCTTGGTATAGATATTCACCACTGCAGGCGCAACGCGTTTAACCAACGGCGCGAAGGAAAGCTGTATTTCTGTACTGCTATGCGGCACATCTCGCCCCTCTGCAAAAGCAGTGAAAGGGAAAAGCAATACTAGAAACGTCATAAAAATTCTGATAAGCATGTGTGAAATTTAGAACCAGAATTTCAAAAATTCAAGGGCTGTGAAAAAAATGACACAGGATAATACGCAAACCCGCTTCAGCCTTCACGATATACAGGCGCGCAAAAAATCTGAAACCCCGCTTGTATGCCTTACAAGCTATACGACCCCCATGACAAAGATACTTGATCGGCATTGCGACATTTTACTCGTTGGTGATTCGCTTGGCATGGTCGTCTATGGCATGGATAATACATTGGGCGTGACGCTCGATATGATGATCAATCACGGCAAGGCGGTTATGCGCGCATCAAAACAAGCCTTTGTGGTTGTTGATATGCCCTACAGCACCTATGAAAATGATCCCGATCAGGCCTATGAAACGGCCAAACGCATTATTGATGAAACCGGATGCCACGCCGTAAAACTGGAAGGCGGCACCCATATTGCCGCCATTATCGCGCATTTGGTGCAAAACGACATTCCCGTCATGGCGCATATCGGGTTGAAACCCCAATCCGTTGTCAAAGAAGGCGGATATAAGATTAAGGGCAAAACCAATCAAGAAGTTTCAGACTTGCTCGATGATGCCAAAGCCGTTGAAAAAGCAGGCGCATTTGCCGTTGTGATCGAAGGTACAATAGAAAAAGTATCGCAGGAAATCACGACCGCCATCGACATTCCCACCATCGGCATTGGTGCCTCTGTCACCTGTGACGGTCAAATTCTGGTTATTGACGATATGCTGGGCATGTTCACCGACCATACGGCAAAATTCGTTAAGCAATATGCCAACCTCGCCGATGATATTGATAAAGCCGCCGCGCAATATGCGGATGACGTCAAAAAACGTCTTTTTCCGGCGCAAGAGCACGTGTATAAAGGCAAGCCATAATGCATGTCGCAAAAACGATATCAGACCTGCATGACGCCAAAGGGGAACTAAGCGGACGCGTCGCCTTTGTACCGACGATGGGTGCATTGCATGAGGGGCATTTATCCCTGATACGCCTCGCCAAGGACAATGCCGATCACGTCATTGTCAGCATTTTCGTTAATCCCACGCAATTCGCACCGCACGAAGATTTCGACAGCTATCCCCGCAATGCGGAGGCAGATGGCGCGCTGTTACAAGCAGAAGGCGTGGACATCCTCTTCCTGCCCAATGAGGCAACCCTCTACCCCGATGGACATGACAGCGCCGTGAAGGCGGGCAAAGCCAAAGACGGCCTTGAAACAACCTTCCGCCCGCATTTTTTCGATGGCGTGGTGAATGTTGTCTACCGCCTGTTCGATGCCGTGCAGCCCGACCTTGCCATTTTCGGCGAGAAAGATTTTCAACAATTACAGGTCATCAAAGAAATGGTGCAAGCGCAAAGCCTGCCCATTGAAATTATCGGCGCGCCCATTGCGCGTGATGAGCGCGGCCTTGCCCTATCCTCTCGCAATGCTTATCTGTCCGAGGATGCATTACAGATTGCCCGAACGCTTAACACCGTTCTTAAAGACGCTGCGCGCACCGGGGACTACGAAGCTGCGAAAATAGCATTGCGCGCCAATGGTTTTGATAAAATAGATTATATCGAGGAACGTTGGGGGCGTATTTTGGGCGCGGCGTGGCTGGGTAAAACACGGTTGATTGATAACATCGCCAAATAAAGCTTTCTCATTTTACAAAAAAAACAGCACCGAACAAAATGTCAGGTGCCGTTTATTATTTTTTAATGTGCGCTGTCAGCTATTAACCCGCAGCCGCAACCTGCTCAACTGGTGCATCATATTCATCATCAAACTGAAGCGGGCCAGAATCTTGGCCTTTTGCATCAACATCACGATCAACAAGCTCGATAATCGCCATTGGCGCAGAGTCACCATAACGGAAACCGGCTTTCAATACGCGAACATATCCCCCCGGACGATCCGCATAACGTTCTGCCAATACGTCAAAGATTTTCTTAACTTGATCAACGTCACGCATTTTTGAGATTGCCTGACGACGTTTCGCAACCGATGTATCAGGATTAGCAGCAGCCTGCTTGCCCAATGTGATCAATTTTTCAACATAGGGACGCAATTCCTTTGCTTTTGGCAAAGTTGTCTTGATTTGCTCATGCTTAACCAAGCTCGCAGCCATGTTTGCCAGCATCGCCTTACGGTGGCTGGAGGTTCTGTTTAGTTTACGGTGTTTAATACGGTGTCTCATCGTATTTTCCTTTTCTGCCACTTACGGCGTTGCGGCCTCACGTATGAGAGCCATGGGTATTTCCGGTATGCACCCTATAACTTAGTTACATACCGGGTTTGGCACGTGCCAATTAGAATTGTTGATCGTCCAGCTTTTTAGCAAGCTCTTCGATGTTTTCAGGAGGCCAGCCTTCGACCTGCATACCAAGATACAGACCCATTGCTTGAAGCACTTCCTTGATTTCATTCAAAGACTTACGTCCAAAGTTTGGCGTACGAAGCATGTCGCTCTCGCTCTTCTGCACAAGATCACCAATGTAAACGATGTTATCGTTTTTCAGGCAATTTGCAGAACGTACCGACAATTCAAGTTCTTCGACTTTACGTAGAAGATTCTTGTTGAATGGCAATTCCTGCTCTTCTTCTTTCTCTTTTTCTTCCTTCGGCTCATCGAAGTTTACAAAGATCTGAAGCTGGTCTTGCATAATGCGCGCTGCGTAAGCAACGGCATCTTCAGGTGTCAAAACGCCGTTTGTTTCTACGCTCAATGTGAGTTTGTCATAGTCAGTGATCTGGCCAACACGTGTGTCGGTTACTTCGTATGTCACTTTACGCACTGGTGAGAAAACAGAATCGATTGGAATCATGCCAACCGGGCATTCTTCCGGACGGTTTTGCGCAGCAGGGCGATAGCCCTTACCAGTATCCACTGTCATTTCCATGCTGAGTTTTGCACCTTTATCAAGTGTACAAATAATCAAATCTGGGTTCATGATTTCAATATCCGCACCCGCTTCGATTTGCGCGGCAGTCACTTCACATGGACCTTCTGCAGTCAAACGCATCTTTCTTGGGCCTTCAGCGTGCATACGCACAGCCAACGCCTTAAGATTAAGGATAATGTCGGTAACGTCTTCACGTACCCCCTCGATTGATGAAAATTCATGCAACACACCATCAATTTGCACCGCTGTAACAGCTGCACCTTGCAATGATGATAAAAGAATACGACGCAACGCATTACCAAGCGTAAGACCGAAGCCACGCTCCAAAGGTTCTGCATTAACTTTCCCAACATTGGCACGTCCAGTGTCAATCACGTCCAATTTTTGGGGTTTAATCAGCTCTTGCCAGTTTTTCTGTATCATAATTTTTCCTTTTCACTTCATCCGGTTCTTAGCCGGCCTCTTGTTACTGTTAAAATAATGGATTTGTCAGACCCCCGCCTTTTGCGGAAGTCTAACGGCAATTTACTTACACGCGGCGACGCTTTGGTGGGCGACAGCCATTGTGAGGTATCGGTGTAATATCTTTGATCGACTTGATCGAAAACCCGATAGACTGCAATGCACGCAATGCAGATTCACGACCGGAGCCTGGGCCCTTAACGCGAACATCAAGCTCCTTCATGCCGTGATCCTGTGCCTTACGACCAGCATCTTCCGCAGCCATCTGAGATGCATAAGGTGTCGACTTACGTGACCCCTTAAAACCCATCATGCCTGAAGATGACCATGAAACAACGTTACCCTGATCATCAGAAATTGTGACCAATGTGTTGTTGAACGTAGAATTCACATGGGCGATACCCGATACGATATTCTTCTTCTCTTTTCTTTTTGTCTTTAACTTTGGCTTAGCCATAATTCAGTCCTCCCTATTTCTTCTTACCAGCAATTGGTTTCGCTGGACCTTTACGTGTACGAGCGTTAACGCGCGTATTTTGTCCACGAACAGGCAGGCCATTTCTGTGACGAAGGCCACGATAGCATTTCATATCCATCAAACGTTTGATGTTCATGGATATTTCGCGACGAAGATCCCCTTCGATCTTATAACTTCCGCTATCGATTTCATTACGAATTGCATTCAGTGTGTCTTCGTCTGCTTGACCCATGCGCATTTGCACATCGATGCTCAATTTTTCGCAGATCTTGAATGCGGTGGTGCGCCCGATACCATGAACATAAGTCAGGGAAATCGGAATACGCTTGTTGTCGGGTACATTGACCCCAGCAATACGTGCCATTTATAGTTCCTTTCAAAAATTTCCAAAAGTTTTGATTTCCACCAAAACCTCAACCAAACCGTTGTCAGCTCCGCTCGTTACACTTGCACTGCGTCGGTTTGTAAACAACATCTTAGAGCCTTTGAATTCCTTGACTTACCGCCAAATAAAAACAGTTTAGACCATTAAGAATGGGCGCATTATAGGGTTTAGTGCGCCCACGTCAACAAAATTATGTCTATTCAGTTCTTTTCAAATCAGGAAGCGATAATCTCTTCAATTTTCGCAGCAACATCTTCGATAGATTCCATACCATCTACCGTCCGCAAAATCCCCTGCCCCTCATAATAAGGGAGCAATGGCGCCGTTTGCTTGCGATAAACATCCAGTCTGTTTTTCAACACTTCTGCATTATCATCACCGCGCGCAGCGCCTGTTTCTGCGGCTCTGCCTTCAATACGGTTAATCAAAATATCGTGATCAACGTCCAAAACGATAACATGGTCGATTTTGCGATCCATCTCGCTTAGCATGCGATCAAGTGCTTCTGCCTGTGGAACGGTTCTTGGGAAACCATCAAGGATAAATCCGCGTTTACATTCTTCTTCGCAAATGCAGTTTTTAATCAGTTCAACAATAATATCATCAGAGACAAGCTCGCCCGCTCCCATAATTGCGCTCAATGTCAAACCCAGCTTGCTCTCACTGGCTACCTCTGCACGCAGCATATCGCCCGTTGAAAGCTGCTTGATTTTATGCGCGGCTTGAATACGCTGAGCTTGTGTGCCTTTTCCGGCGCCAGGGGGACCAAACATTATGATATTCATGAACTCTCTCCTGCTCTTTTTTATCGGCTTACTTACCTGCGTCGTCCGCTGTTACGTCCGCGCAATTTTGTCTTCTTCACAAGCCCTTCATATTGATGTGCAATCAAATGTGAATGAATTTGTGCAATCGTATCCATTGTCACACTCACAACAATCAATAGGCTTGTTCCACCAAAATAGAACGGCATGTTGTATTTTGAAATCATAAATTCAGGCAACAAACAGATAAAGATCAGATAAATAGCCCCAACAACACTGATGCGTGTCAAAACATAATCAAGATAATCCGCGGTATTGCGCCCCGGACGAATACCGGGAACGAAGCCCCCATACTTACGTAAGGTTTCCGCATTTTCCTCTGGATTAAATACAATTGCGGTATAGAAGAAACTGAAAAACCCAATCAAAAGACCATACAAAATCATGTAAACAGGCTGTCCGTGTTGTAAATAACGTGTGACGTCAGACCAAAAATCACTGCCCCCCGCACCGATAAAACCCACAACAGTCAAAGGCAACAACAATAATGATGATGCAAAGATCGGTGGAATAACGCCTGATGTATTCAGTTTTAGAGGGATGTGGTTTGTCTGCCCTTGCGCCATTTGATTGCCGACTTGCCGCTTTGGATATTGGACGACGACGCGTCGCTGCGCCCTCTCAACAAATACAATCAAAGCAATAACCGATACGATCATCGCAACAAGCATAAACAGTTCCATACCGCTAAACGTGCCTTGGCGCGTCAATTCCAACGTACTGGCAATCGCGCGCGGTAATTCAGCAACGATACCTGCAAAGATAATAAGCGAGATACCATTACCAACGCCGCGGCTGGTAATTTGTTCACCCAACCACATCAAAAACACGGTACCGCCAACAATCGTAATCACGGTTGAAATACGGAAAAACAAGCCCGGGTTAATAACCGCAGATCCGCCTTGTCCTTGCATGGATTCCAGCCCTACGGCCAAGCCGTAAGCCTGAACAGTCGCCAATAAAACCGTCAAATAACGTGTATATTGGTTAATTTTCATGCGCCCGACTTCGCCTTCTTTCTTGAGTTCCTCAAGATTTTTAGACATCGCCGTGGCCAATTGCATAATAATAGACGCCGAAATATATGGCATAATATTCAAGGCAAAAATCGTCATCCGCGAAAGCGCACCACCTGAGAACATATTAAACATGTCCAGAATACCGCCGCCCTTTGATTCGAAAATCTCATCCCATACGGCCAAATCAATGCCTGGCACAGGGATATATGTCCCTAAACGATAGACAATCAAAGCCCCTAAAACAAAAAATATCCGGTTTTTTAGTTCGGTCGCCTTCGCCAAGGCGCCCCAATTTGCATTTTTCGCAAGCTGTTCAACGGCAGATGCCATAATAATTCTTCCTTACATAACTGTTCAGATCGATTATTCATAAAGAAAAGTCATGTCCCGCACAAGCCCCACGCCTTTAAAAAACGCGTTATTAAACATTTTTTAAAAATGGGATTAAAGACAATTTGAAATTGAAGCTTTTTTTGAAGAGCCTGAGAATAACATTAGAGCGAAAAGTGATCTAAAAGACCGCTTAATCTTCTCTATCATAGAAAAGTTTACTGTTCTGTTGAGCGTCTTCTTTTTCTTGTTCAGCACAGCGATTTAATTTTCTGGTTGTGTTGAAAAGATATTCTTGTGGGCTATCGATCTTACTTTGAATTTTATTCAATTCCTCATAGGATTTTTCAACTTGCGCGTAAAATTCCTTGGCAAAGTAGTCTGCGATTTTCATTTCCACAGCCGCAGCCTGCTCTGATGATGTTACAGGCGGGAAAATGGGAACGTTTCGTGCAATACGCCCTAAAAAGCTTCTGTATTTTATGGTGCTTCTGTCATGAAAATCATATGCAGCCTGCAGATGTCTTTTTTCATGCTTCAAAATAATCTTATATTCGCAGCTTCCTTTTTTGAAATCTGTCGGCATAACGATTCTTGGTGCAGCCCAAAAACGTGCCTGCACCTTATCAAGCATAACGCATGCTCTCCCGTTACCTAGATTTTTATATTCATATTTAAACCGTGTATCGACGCTCAAAGGGTTTTGAACAAACGCCAGAACGGTGCCGTTATGCACACGGACAAAGTCGTTGATGCCTTTCAGACTGCCTTTTAGGAATTTTGTTTTCGCGCGTTTTGCAATCAATTCTGTTTGCACATCATGGCGGGGGCAACGATCAATTGCAGATTCAGCATAGCTGTTTGTCGTTGTTGCAAAAAATGTACCCAGCACAGAAAAGGAAAAGCACAGAAGAAATAAAGAATATGTACGCATGAAATTTTTTAACTCGCCATAGAAGCCTAATATAAAACCAAAACCAGTGTAAACTTTTGAAGCTTACGTGTCAAAACAAACAAAGCCCCTGCATGGCAGAGGCTTGTTATTTTTTAAAACGGTTCGAATATTATTTTTTCTCGCCGCGCTTCTTAACAGGAGCAACAACGCGTACGATCAATTCAACCTTACCGCCGGCCTTTTCAACCGCGGCTTGCGCGCCTTTAGTAATCTTTGATACCTTCAAAGTAACACTGGCTGTCAATTCGCCCGTTGCCAAAACCTTAATACCATCAAGTTTACGACGTACAACACCGGCTTCAACCAATGTGTCTTCGTTAATTTCTTTTTTCGCATCCAATTTCTTCGTGTCAATCGCATGTTGCAACTGAACCAAAGTCAATTCGGTATAGTTTGTTGTAAATTGTGTGTTACGAAAACCAACCTTTGGCAATCTTTGATACAAAGGCATTTGACCGCCTTCGAAACCTTTGATTGCAACACCGGAACGTGACTTCTGACCCTTTTGACCGGATCCTGATGTCTTACCTTTACCCGAACCAATACCGCGGCCAACACGAGTGCGGCTTTTGACTGATCCTTCTTTTGGCTTAATTTCATTCAGTTTCATCGTATTATTCCCTTTTATCTCTCAAGATCAGCCTTAGGCGACGTCTTCGACCTTTATCAAGTGACTGACTTTGTTAATCATACCGCGAACCGAAGGTGTGTCTTCCAATTCACTTGTACGATGCATTTTATTTAGGCCAAGACCGATCAAAGTTGCACGCTGATTTGGCTTACGTCCAATCGGAGAACCTGTCTGCGTTACAATCACTGTTTTACCGGAAGGCTTCTTCTTCGCCGGAGCAGCTTTTTTCGCAGCAGGTGCTTTCTTTTCAGCAGCTTTCGGCGCAGCCTTCTTCGCTTCGGTTTTCTTTGCCGGAGCTTTTTTCGCAGGTGCTTTTTTCTCTTTTTTCTCTTCAGCCATAACTTTAATCCCTATGGTTTATCTTCTTACTCGTCAGTTTCAACAACACCAGCAATGGCTTGCTCTTCACGATTGGAAACAATGTCACTTACCTTTTTACTGCGGCGTGACGCTACATTTCTTGGGCTTTGCATATTTTCAAGAGCCGCAAATGTTGCATTCACCATGCTGTATGGGTTGTTTGAACCGATTGCTTTCGCAACGATGTCTTGAACGCCCAATGCTTCAAATACCGCACGCATCGGACCACCGGCAATAATACCTTTACCTGGAGGCGCTGAGCGAAGGAAAACACGACCAGCACCAGACTTACCAAATACGTCATGATGTAGTGTCCGGCCTTCACGAAGGGGAACACGGATCATTTTACGTTTTGCTTGATCTGTCGCTTTCTTAATAGCTTCAGGCACTTCTTTTGACTTGCCATGACCATAACCAACGCGTCCTTTACCGTCACCGACGATCACAAGAGCCGCAAATCCGAAACGACGACCACCTTTTACAACTTTCGCAACGCGATTGATACCAACCAAACGTTCGATTAGTTCCGGTTCGTCGCGATCGTTGCGCTGATGTTCTGCCTGTTGTGCACGTGCCATTTTTCTTTAATCCTTTTTTTAAAAATCCAAACCGCCGTCACGAGCGCCTTCGGCCAATGCCTTAACACGTCCGTGATAGATGTAACGACCGCGATCAAAAACCACCTTTGTTACACCGGCTTTTTTCGCGCGTTCCGCGAGCAATTTACCAACTTCCAAAGCCGCTTCTTTATTTGCGCCGCTTTTTACTTTTTCTTTCAGCTCTTTTTCAAGAGTAGATGCCGCCGCCAATGTTTCGCCTTTGATATCGCAAATCACTTGTGCGTAAATCTGTTTTCCACTGCGGAATACAGAAAGACGTGGACGTGTTTCACGAACACCAACGCGGTCAATATTAACGCGACGGATTTTGTTACGTGTTCTGAAATTACGGCGCTGTGCCGGTTTCAATTTTACAGATGCTGCTCTTGCCATCGTCTTATCCCTTACTTCTTCTTACCTTCTTTGCGAACAATATATTCGTCCGCATAACGAATACCTTTACCTTTATATGGCTCAGGTTTTTTAAATCCTCGGATTTTTGCAGCGACTTCACCAACAAGCTGCTTATCAATGCCGCTAATCGTCAAACCAGTCTGCTTTTCAACTTCTACTTTCACGCCTTCAGGCACTGTATAGCGCACTTCGTGTGAGAAACCCAATGCCAAGACAAGGTCATTGCCTTGCAAATTCGCACGATAACCAACACCGTGAATTTCAAGCTTCTTCTGATAGCCTTCACTCACACCAATGCAGATATTATCAACCAAAGTACGCATTGTCGGCCAAATCTGCTGTGCAAATCTGGATTTCGATTTTGGGCCAAGGATAATCAACTTTGATGTTTTACCATCATCATTTGCAACGTCTTCGATTTTCGCACTCACTTCATCGTGAATACGAAGCTCAAGTTCGCCTAATTTGCCTTTTGCCTTAAGATCCTGACCATTAAGCTGTACTTCTACACCTTCGGGGATCGTTACAGGATTTTTACCAATACGTGACATTATCTCAATTCCTTAATAACTTTTCTTCATGCCGGCCTTCAGTTAGAAGACCTGACACAATACCTCACCACCAACATTCGCGGCTCTTGCCTTATGGTCGGCCATTATACCTTGCGGTGTAGACACAACCAGAACACCTAAACCGTTATAAAAACGTGGCATGCTTTTAACACTTGAATACACACGACGGCCAGGCTTTGACACACGGTCAATCTGACGAATCACGCCGCGGCCTTCCGCATATTTCAATTGAATTTGAAGGTACTTTTTATTGCCTTCACGCTCTTCAATTGTATATCCGCGGATAAAACCTTCATCCTTCAAAACATTACACACATTCTCGCGCAATCTTGAAAAAGGACATTCAACAATTTCTTTTCCGGCTTGTTGCCCATTACGCAAACGCGTTAGCATATCACCGAGGGGATCACTCATTGTCATGACGCTCGTCCTCCTACCAACTTGACTTAGTTACGCCTGGCAACTCACCACGAGATGCCAGATCTCTCAACGCAATGCGTGAGAGGTTAAACTTACGATAATAAGAACGCGGACGACCTGTTAGGGCACATCTGTTGCGCATTCTTGTTTTCGATGAATTACGAGGCATTTCTGCCAATTTCAGAACAGCCTGAAAACGCTCATCCGCAGGAATAGACTGATTTTTAATAATCGCCTTTAATTCTGCGCGCTTGCTTGCGTATTTATTCACAAGCTTTTTGCGTTTTTTATCTCTTTCAATCATACAGACTTTTGCCATAGCTCAGCTCTTTCCTTTTCGCTTTCCTGTGTCTTAGTTTTTGAAGGGCATCTTGAAACCTTTTAACAGTTCCTTGGCCTCTTCGTTATTATCCGCTGTTGTACAGATTATGATGTCCATACCACGGATTTTGTCTACTTTATCATATTCAATCTCGGGGAAGATGATGTGCTCAGTAACACCCATCGCATAGTTCCCGCGACCATCAAAACTTTTACCATTGATACCGCGAAAATCGCGAATACGTGGCATTGCAATCGTTACCAAACGATCAAGAAATTCATACATGTGATTGCCGCGCAATGTGACTTTTGTCCCAATGGCTTGACCTTCGCGAATTTTAAAAGATGCGTTTGATTGACGCGCCTTGTTCACGACAGGCTTTTGACCGGAAATCAATGTCAGATCATTCACAGCATTATCAATATGCTTGCGGTCTTGTGTTGCTTCACCAACACCCATGTTAATGACAATCTTATCCAAACGTGGACGTTGGTGCGGGTTTTTATATCCGAACTTTTTATCCATCGCAGGGCCGATTTCTTTTTCGTATAATTCTTTATAGCGCGGTTTCATATCTTCTCTCGCTTTACACTTATTCTATTGTTTCGCCGGATTTTTTCGCCACGCGAACTTTTTTACCGTCTTTCAAGGTTTTGTAACCAACGCGTGTTGCTTCACCAGATTTCGGATCAGCCACAGCCACATTAGATACATGAATCGGCACTTCCTTTTTCTGGATACCACCGGGAGAAACCTGTGTCGGCTTCTGGTGTTTTGTCACAAGGTTTACACCTTGAACAACCACACGTCTTTTTTCAGGAAGAACCATAAGGACTTCGCCTTTTGCTCCTTTATCACGACCTGTCAAAACTACGACTTGATCGCCCTTTTTAATTTTCATTTTAGGCTGTGTCATCTCTAAAGAACCTCCGATGCCAATGAAATAATTTTCATGTAACCACCAGCACGCAATTCACGTGTCACGGGGCCGAAAATACGTGTGCCGATTGGCTCACCATTGTTATTGATCAAAACGCATGCGTTACCATCGAAACGAATCTTTTCACCATACTTACGCTGAAGACCGAATCTGCTGCGTACGATAACGGCTCTACGCACATCGCCTTTTTTAACTTTGCCGCGTGGAATAGCTTCCTTTACGGAAACAACCACAACATCACCAATATTCGCTGTGCGTCTGTGAGAACCGCCAAGTACTTTAATGCACTGCACTTCTCTCGCACCGCTATTATCGGCTACATTCATACGGGATTGCATCTGTATCATTGTTTACGCATCCTTCTTCGTAGATTTTGTTGTCTTCGCAGGCGCTTTCTTAGCGGCCGGCTTATCGTCTTTCTTCTTAGCAGCAGCCTTCTTAGGTGCAGCTGCTTTCTTATCGTCAGCTTTCTTCGCTACTTCTTTTTTAGCAGCTGGCTCAGCTTTCTTAGCAGCAGCCTTCTTAGGGGCTTCTTTTTTCGTTTCAGCAGATTCATCACCTGTCAAAACTGTCCAACGCTTTGTTTTTGAAATCGGGCGGCATTCGATAATAGAAACGCGATCACCTTCCTTCAAAGTATTTGCTTCATCATGCGCTGTGTATTTGCTCGAGCTCTTAATGTATTTCTTGTACATCGGGTGCATAAAACGACGCTCAACAAGAACCGTAATGGTCTTGTCTGTTTTGGCGCTAACAACACTTCCTTCTAATATGCGACGTGGCATGAACGGTATCTCCTCTTAAGCGGCTTTCTTACCGGAAGGCTTTTGAGCTTCTTCCTGACGCTTTTGGTTTAAAATGGTTTTTGCTCGCGCGATTTCGCGGCGGTTTTTGCGAATTTGCGCTGTGTTTTCAAATGACCCTTGGGCCTGTTGGAAACGAGCATTAAATTGCTCCTTACGAAGATCAATAATAATCTTCACAAGTTCATCAACGGACTTTGCTCTCAAATCTTCGGCACTCATAACTATGCAGCCTCCTCTATTGCGCCAACGCGCTTAATAAATCTTGTTTTTACCGGCAACTTCATCGCAGCCAAAGACAAAGCTTCGCGCGCTACTGTTTCCGAAACACCATCCAACTCAAACATCACACGACCAGGCTTAACGCGTGCCGCCCAATATTCAGGTGAACCCTTACCCTTACCTTGACGAACCTCAAGAGGCTTTGCTGTCACAGGCACATCAGGGAAAATACGTATCCATACTTTACCTTGACGTTTCATGTGTCTTGTAATCGCACGACGCGCCGCTTCGATTTGACGCGCTGTTACGCGATCAGGGCTTAATGCCTTCAAACCATACGCGCCAAAAGCGAGCTGTGTGCCGCCTTTCGCATTCCCGTGAATACGGCCTTTAAACTGCTTACGATGTTTAAACTTCTTAGGACTTAGCATCTTTTATCCGTCTTTCCTTTTACTTTGCCTTATTCTGCCACGCAGATTCAGACATAAAAAAAACTCGTTCACATGGACTTTTAACTCTTTGAGCTCTAGTTCCCATATGGCGCTTTAAAATAAAGCTTTTCTTAAATTTCGCGCGACCTTATCGCACTTTGTTTTAAAAATCCAGCTTTATTACCGGATTTTTAAAATTTTTTAATTACGAGGCATACCGCCCTGTGCTTCTGACTGACGTTTATCGCGTGCCATCGGGTCATTTTCCATGATATCGCCCTTATAAAGCCATATCTTAACACCGATAATACCGTAAGTTGTCAGCGCTTCGGATGTACCGTAATCAACATCTGCGCGCAATGTATGCAAAGGCACACGACCTTCACGATACCATTCTGTACGCGCGATATCCGCGCCGCCCAAACGACCCGATACATTGATACGAATACCTTGTGCACCAAAACGCATCGAGTTTTGAACCGCGCGCTTCATCGCACGACGGAAAGAAACACGACGCTCAAGCTGTTGTGCAACGCCTTCTGCAACCAATTGTGCATCAACTTCGGGCTTACGCACTTCAACAATATTCAAGCTTACTTCACCACGAGCGCGACGAGATAGTTGCTGACGCAACTTTTCAATGTCTGCACCTTTTTTACCGATAATCACACCCGGACGCGCTGTATGAACAGTCACCTTGGTTGATTTAGCCGCACGTTCAATAATAACCTTACTGATACCAGCTGCTTTTAAATGAGTCTGCACATATTCACGCAATTTCAAATCATCAACCAGCTTATCAGCATAGTCGCGGCCAGCGTACCAACGTGAATCCCACGTACGGTTAATGCCTACTCTCAAACCAATTGGATTAATCTTCTGTCCCATAAACTTAAGCCTCTTCTGCTTCTTTAACGATGATTGTCATATTGCTGACTGTTTTATTGATGCGTGCACCACGACCACGTGCACGAGCGCGGAAACGTTTCATCGTGACACTTTTGCCGACATAGGCTTCGGATACGATTAAACGGTCAACATCAAGTCCGTGATTGTTTTCCGCATTGGCAACAGCAGACTGTAACAGCTTACGTACATCTTGTGCAATACGACGTTGTGAAAATTCAAGATCGATCAAAGCACGTGACGCACTCTTGCCGCGAATAGTGCGCGCCAAAAGGTTCAGCTTTTGCGGTGAAGTACGAACATACTTCGCAAATGCCTTTGCTTCGTTATCTTTTTCTTTTCTCGGGTTTTTTGACTGTCCCATTTTCTTTTTCCTTACCTTATCCTAATACCGGCCTTATTTTTTGGCCTTTTTATCCGCGCCATGACCATGATAGGTGCGTGTCGGTGAAAACTCGCCCAATTTGTGTCCGATCATTTGGTCGGATACAACAACAGGGATAAACTTTTTGCCGTTATGCACACCAAAAGTCAAACCGATCATGTTCGGCAGAATTGTTGATCTGCGTGACCATGTCTTAATGATCGTATTTTTTCCGCTTGCACGTGCTTCTTCAACTTTTTTCAGAAGACTTTTTTCTACAAACGGGCCTTTCCATACACTACGTGCCATCTTAAATGCTCCTTATAAACCTATTTCTTACGACGACGGATAATGTACTTATCGCTCGCCTTGCCTTTTTTGCGTGTTCTGTACCCTTTTGTTGGTACACCCCATGGCGTAACCGGGTGACGACCACCAGATGACTTACCTTCACCACCACCATGTGGGTGATCGACAGGGTTCATAACAACACCACGCACATGCGGGCGACGTCCTTTCCAGCGGTTACGACCAGCTTTACCCATATTTGTGTTCATGTGATCGGGGTTTGAAACCGCACCCACACAAGCCATACATTCAGATAAAACAACACGAAGTTCACCAGAAGCCAACTTAATCTGAGCATAACCCTGATCACGACCAACAAGCTGTGCATATGTACCCGCAGAGCGGATCATCTGTGCGCCCTTGCCAGGCTTCATTTCAATATTGTGAATAATCGTACCAACCGGCATATTTTTCAGCTTCATCGCATTACCGGGTTTCACGTCAACTTTATTACCGGCAACCACTTTATCACCAACTTTTAGACGCTGCGGCGCAATGATATAGGCTTTTTCACCATCTGTGTATTGGATAAGCGCAATAAAAGCCGTACGGTTCGGGTCATATTCAATGCGTTCTACTGTCGCATCCATATCCCATTTTGTACGTTTCCAGTCGATCTTACGATATTTACGCTTATGACCACCACCAATGTGACGTGATGTAATACGTCCCATATTGTTACGACCACCACTCTTGGTCAAACCTTCGGTCAATGTCTTTTCAGGCGAACCTTTATAAAGATCTGAACGATCGATCTGAACAAGCTGGCGTGTACCAGGTGTTATCGGATTAAATTTTTTCAATGCCATTGTCTTACTTCCTTTTTTCTACCCACTATCGGCGAGCCACCATAATTTGCATTAAACCTTATAGTCTAAACACCTGTACCGGTGTCAATTGTTTGTCCGTCTTCTAAAGTCACAACTGCCTTTTTGAAGTCTGAACGACGGCCAATGATCCCTTTGAAACGCTTATTTTTGCCCTTCTGGATCAATGTATTAACGGCCTTCACCTTTACATCAAACAAAACTTCAACAGCTTCTTTAATTCTTGGCTTTGTTGCAGAATGCGGCACTTTAAATGTCACTTGAGAATACTGGCTTCCCAAAGTTGCTTTTTCTGTAATATGCGGCGCTCGGATGATTTCATACATCCACTCAGCTGCTGCTTTTTTCTTTTCTTTTGCCTTAGCCATTGTTCTAACCTTTCAATTTCTCAGTCAGATCATTGACTGCGTCTTTTGTTAACACCAAAACATCGCGGCGTAAAATGTCATATACGTTCGCACCCTGAGATGGAACAACATCAATACGTGGCAAGTTTGCCGTTGCGCGTGCGAAATTCACATCAACTTCGCCGCCACTTACGATCAACGCAGAGTCAAAACCGAATTTTGCCAACGCATCAGCCATAGGCTTCGTTTTGTGTGATTTTGCTTTCACGTCTTCAAGAATGATAAGTTTGCCTTCGGCTGCTTTTGCAGACAGAGCAATTCTTAATGCTAATTTACGGACTTTCTTAGGCAACGAAATCGCATGAGAACGAACAACAGGACCGAATACAGTCGCGCCGCCGCGGTCAATGTTACGTTTTTTGTCACCTGCACGTGCGCGGCCAGTTCCCTTTTGCGCATGTGGCTTTTTGCCTGTTCCGCTAATCTCGTGACGTTGTTTTGTCTTGTGATTACCTGAACGACGCTTAGCGAGCTGATAATTCACCATACGATGAAGGATATCCTGCCGTACTTCGGTACCGAAGATAGACTGATCAAGGGTAATTTCCCCTGCTGCCTTATTTTCAATTGTTTTTACAGACACTTTCATGACTAATCTTCCTTACTCTCTTCTGGCTTTGCTTCCGGCGCAGCTTCTGTTGCTGCATCGTCAGCCGGAGCCGCTTTTGCATCATCTTTAGGCAATTCTCTAAAACCGGCTGGCAAAGGAACACCTTCAGGTGCAGGCTTTTTAACAGCATCGCTGATTAAAACCCAACCTTGCTTTGCACCAGGTACGGCACCCTTAACAAGGATCAGATTAAATTCAAGATCCACACCAACAATTTCAAGGTTTTGCGTTGTTACACGCTCTGCGCCCATGTGACCGGCCATTTTCTTACCTTTGAAAACACGACCCGGCTCTTGACACTGACCTGTCGAACCATGTGAACGGTGAGATACAGACACACCGTGTGTGGCACGTAAACCACCGAAATTGTGACGCTTCATCGCACCGGCAAAACCCTTACCAATCGATGTACCTGTTACATCAACATACTGACCGGCGATAAAGTGGTTTGCACCAAGTTCCGCGCCGACTTCAAGAATGTTTTCGTTAGATACACGAAATTCAGCAAGCTTTTTCTTAGGCTCTACTTTTGCTTTCGCAAAGTGACCACGATTTTGCTTTGATGTGCGCTTAACCTTGGCTTTACCAGCACCCAGTTGAACCGCAACATAACCGTCTTTTTCTTCATTACGCACGGCAATAACCTGACATTCATCGACTTTCAGAACAGTCACAGGTATGTGACGCCCATCTTCATCGAAAATACGGCTCATGCCTTCTTTGCGTGCAATCAATCCAGTTCTCATTTTTCTTTTCCTTTCCAGAGGTTGACTGCCTTAAGCCAACTTAGTGTCCATTCCGGCTAATTCGTTATGCTGCCATCTGGCCGATTTTAATTTCAACATCCACACCTGCAGGCAAATCAAGCTTCATCAAAGCATCAATTGTCTGTGGTGTTGGCTCTACAACGTCCATAAGACGCTTATGTGTGCGCATTTCAAACTGCTCCTGAGAGCCTTTATTCACGTGCGGCGAACGAATAACAGAAAATTTCTTAATTCTGTTCGGCAAAGGTACAGGACCACGTACGCCGGCACCTGTTCTTTTTGCTGTATTCACAATCTCAGATGCGGCCGTATCAAGAATACGGTGATCGAATGCCTTGAGTGTGATCCTAATACTTTGCGTTTCCATTTTTCTTTATCCTATTCGCTTTAACACATTACTCGACAATTTTAGAGACAACGCCGGCGCCGACTGTGCGGCCACCTTCACGG
>CAXBOT010000002.1:0-266699 GCA_963977495.1 uncultured Alphaproteobacteria bacterium
TGATCAAGAAAAACCGCATCCGTACATCGGGTTCTGATGGTATTCAGGTCGTCGATAGTGAAGACGCAGTGATCAAGAAAAACCGTATGCGCGATACAGGTGAAAATGGTATCTATGTTCAAAATGCCCGCTCTGCATCGATTGTCTGGAATAAAATCGATACGACAGGCACAAACGGTATCTATGTATCAGGCAGTGATTTGGTTGATGTGTTGCTGAATGAAATTAACAATGCAGGCCAGCACGGTATCAAGGTGAACCCCTCAGACTTTGTTGATATTGGTTTTAACCGCATCCATGATGCGCGTTGGGACGGTATCAATGTAGAAGATGGTCGTTATGCTGACATTTACGGCAACCACATCCACCGCGTTGGTGATGACGGTATTGACGTCAATGGTAATTACGGCGTTGATATTTACTGGAACACGGTGAAGAACACGGGCCTTGCACGCTACTCACGTGATGGTAACGGTATCGAAGTATCAAACAGCTATGATGCGGATATCCGCCACAACACAGTTGAGCATGCAGGCGATGACGGTATTGACGTTGAATATAGCCGCTATGCTGACATTCGTGACAACACCGTGCGTTATTCCGGTGATGATGGTATCGATGTTGAGAACAGCTATAAAGTTGATGTGAACAACAACCATGTGCATGGCGCACGCGGCGACGGTATTGAGGTTCTTTACAGCCGCGGCGCGGATGTGAAGGGCAACGATGTTCACTATGTTGGCGATAACGGCATTTATGTGAAGGGTTCTGATAACGCCACGATTTCTTGGAATGATATCCACGATGCGCGCGGCAACGGTATTTACCTTTCAGGCTCAGACTATTCCGACATTCTTCATAATAAGGTCAATGATGTTGATGAACACGGTATCAAGGTGAACCCCTCAGACTTTGTTGATATTGGTTTTAACCGCATCCATGATGCGCGTTGGGACGGTATCAATGTAGAAGATGGTCGTTATGCTGACATTTACGGCAACCACATCCACCGCGTTGGTGATGACGGTATTGACGTCAATGGTAATTACGGCGTTGATATTTACTGGAACACAGTGAAGAACACGGGCCTTGCGCGCTACTCACGTGATGGTAACGGTATCGAAGTATCAAACAGCCGTGGAGCAAATATTGTCTTGAATAGTGTCCGCTTCGCAGGTGATGATGGTATCGATGTTAAGGATGCTGGCGGTACGCGCATTATCAGAAACTATGTTTCAGGTTCCGGTGATGATGGTATTAAGGTTACGGCGGAGGCTCGTCTACCCAGCAAGGTTCTCTCGCGCATATTACCCTCACCGTCCGGTTCTGTTGTGATTTCTAAGAACATTGTTAGAAATTCAGGCGGAAATGGTATTCACACATCCAATATCGGTGATCTTAAAATCACAGATAACGATGTGAAGGGCAGCTATGAACATGGTGTTTATGTGGCTGGTGCGTCTAACGGAGATGTAGAGTTCCAAGGCAATACACTGGAAGATAACGGTCAGGATAGCGGGTCTGCACAGGCGCGTTTTGAAAGTGGCGATATCGATATGAGTGATTTGGATCGACCAAATACATTCATCAACACAACAGGTATTGCGGCGACCGCGATGCAGTTTGCTGATATCTCTGCATTTGCTCCAAGAGTGTTTTCAATAAATGGACCGGTTGCAGCGCCAACGGGCTTGCGTATTGTGAACGAAACACTTGGTTCAACAGTATTTGAAGGCTATGCCCCTGCTGGCAGCTTCTATGTGCGTTTTGAGGATGGTTCTATCCTTGATCCGATTACAAATCTTCCGATTGTGATTGATGGTACGGATGCTTCTTTTGACGGTGTTGTTCCGAATACGTTTGCCGGTGAAATCTTACCGCTTGCGACATTGCAGTACATTGAAGAGCGTCTTTATGATGCGGATGATGTGACGCAAAATGGTCGTGGTCAGATCTTTGTCGGTAGCGCGCCGGCACTTCGGACAATCGAAAATATAGAGGATTTCTTGCGGACATTTGGAAGCCAACAAACGCCAAGTAATGCCGCGCGTTTGACGATTAGAGCTTTGCCTTTTACCACGAGTAACCTTAATAACATCACACCTGCAGCAGGCGGTGATGAAGGTGAAGGCGCGGAGTTTGCGGGCATCAATCCTGCGGCAGGCGGCGATGAAGGCGAGAGTGGAGGCCAGAACGTTACATGTATGGCTGATGCGCTGAGTTCTCTTGGTAGCGGTTCTGTGACGTATAATTTCGGCGGAACATTTGAAGACGATATTGCCGCTGAATCAGGATGTACATCAAGAAACATCTAATAATCCGTTAAAAAATAAATTTTTAAGCCCCGATAAATCTTATTGGGGCTTAACTTTTTCTTAGAGATGATCTAGTTTAATAAAAAACTTGCATCGCAGCGTATAAATACGCTTAGATGGATAAATTTTTTTGTATTACAGGGGGTTGCACTTGGGCAATTTTCTGTCAATATAAGTCAGATTGATTAATATCAATAGAGTTAGGCATATAATATGTACCATGATGATAATTGGAATGATGTAACGGGTGATGAGCTTGCAGGGTTTCTGGATAAGATCAACCCGATTGATGGTAAATACCGCACTTCCCCAACCAGTACGCAAGTAGCATGGCGCACCTTGCCATTTTATGAAAGTGTCGCGCTTATTCGTGTTAAAGACCCGAATTGGGTGAATAAGAAAATGACAATTTATTACCTGACCGATCAGGGTAATTTGTTCAGACTAAACGGAACATCTCCACCAATCCATGAAGTGAACAGCAAAGCACCGATTAAGGTGAATGAAGATAATGTACTTGATTACCTTCGTTTCTTTTGTTTCTTCGTGCGCGGCGATGAAGGTCCGTTCTATGTTGCAGAAGATATTACAGATCCGAATTTGCCACAGGATATGGATGGCACGACACGCTCAGTTGTTGAGGGAACGATTCGCCCGTCCAGCTTTGAAGGCATGAACGAGCAAGGGCACTTCCTTTGTGATGCGGTGGTTTTCTATTCCAATGCATTGTTTATTGCGAACTTCGCGGTTCAGCAAAGCGGCATGATTGAGATGTTGAATGATGAACCGATTGCCGGTGATTTGACATCCAAGGTAGAGCAGCCAATCGCATAATCTATGTGTTTGTGAGTATCAATAATTTTAAGGCCGCTATGATGCGGCCTTTATTTTGGTTTCTTTATGCGCACATGGCCTAAAGGGCGTCAGGGCCTTCTTCGCCTGTGCGAATACGAACCGCGCGCAAAAGATCATATACAAAAATCTTGCCATCACCAATGCGTCCGGTTTCGCCCGCGCGTTGTATGGTTTGAACAACCTTATCGACGGCGGCGTCATCAACGGCGATCTCGATTTTTGTTTTCGGCAAAAAGCTGACGGAATAATCAGGCGTCTGGTAATTCTCGGTTTGACCTTTTTGTCTGCCAAAGCCTTTGACTTCTGTTGCGGTTAATCCTTCGATTCCATCTTTCATCAATGCTTCGCGCACATCATCAAGTTTAAAGGGTTTTATAATGGCCATAATCATTTTCATGATATAAAACTTTCCTGTAATATGATTTGTTCTATCATTATTTATAAAAATTAGACAATCACAGTAGTGCATTGATAAGGAAATTCAACCCCGAATTTACATGGCTGAAATTATGAAAAGCGCGAAAAATTATGATGTGATTATTATCGGGGGCGGTTTGTCCGGTTTGTCCTTGGCGTGCCTTTTGGGGACGATAGAGGGGCTGCGCGTTGCGTGTATTGATCGCGATGCTCCGAAGCAGCAGATGGTGCAGGATAAGCGCACAACGGCGATATCATACGGGTCGAGCCAAATTCTGGAGCGTGCAGGCGTATGGCAGAATATTGTCACTGCGGGCTGCCCGATCAGAGATATTGAAATTCTGGATGGTGACAGCCCCGTCTTACTGCGTTTTTTAAGTGCGGAAGTGGATGATAAAAGCTTCGGCTGGATTGTCCCCAATAGCCATATTCGCAAATGTTTGATGGCGCGCATGGCGGCCTGCGCGCATGTCGACCATATTGCCCCTGTTGTCGCCGATGATTTTGAGGTGTCGGATGATTGCGCGTCGGTGACCTTGGGTGATGGGCGCGTATTATCGGCCGCCTTGATCGTGGGCGCGGATGGGCGCATGTCGGGTGTGCGGGACTTTATGGATGTGCCTGTGCGCTCGTGGAATTATAACCAGCGCGCGGTTGTTTGTTTTGTAACGCATGAAAACCCCCATGATAACAAGGCCGTGGAACATTTTTGGCCTGGTGGTCCGTTTGCGATACTCCCGATGCATGATTTGGATGATGGGCGTCATCGCTCCTCCCTTGTGTTTACAGAGCATGGGCGCACCCGCGAGTCATTGATGGATTTAACTGATGGTGCTTTTAAGGATGAGGTTGCGTCCCGTTTCCCCGAAATGTATGGCGCAATAGACATTATTGATAATAAGCGTATGGCTTTCCCGCTTTCCTTGGTGCATGCGGCGGAGTATATCGCCCCGCGTATGGTGTTGGTGGCGGATGCGGCGCATGGGATCCATCCGATTGCCGGACAGGGCTTAAACCTTGGTTTTCGTGATTTGTATACGCTTTCTAAATTGATTGAGGACGCGCATGAAAGCGGCGCAGATGTTGGGGCGCAGGATCTGTTGCTGTCTTATCAGCGCAAGCGCCGCCCCGATAATATGGCGATGGTTGCCGTTACAGATGGCTTGGTACGGTTGTTTTCCAATGATATGCGTTCGGTACGATTATTACGCCGCGCCGGATTAAAAGCAGTGTCAGGGGTTGGTATTGCGAAAAAATTCTTCATGCGCCGCGCCATGGGAGAGTAATTTTCTGCCTTTTTTCGAGTCCTTTCATTTGACAGGGGGATTAGAAGTAGGTATAAACCCCCATTCCTTAGTAGGAACGTAAGAATTCAGACCCTTCAGGTTGTTGAAAGACCGCAGGGCAATAGAAGAAAAAGGTGCAGTTTTATGAAACAGAAACGTACATTTCAACCAAGTCGCCTTGTGCGCGCACGTCGCCACGGTTTTCGTTCACGTATGGCCGATAAAAATGGTCGTGCGATACTTGCACGTCGTCGTGCCAAGGGACGTAAGCGCCTAAGCGCCTAATTTTCAAATTATGCATACTCGAAAGCAAGATCTGGCAGAGATTAAAATGCTGACAGATCGTCGTTCTTTTTTGGATATACAATCAAACGGACAAAAATGGGTTTCCCATGGTTTGGTTGTGCAAATAAAAGAAAATAATCTGGGTCTGCGGCGTATTGGTTTTACCGTCAGCAAAAAAATCGACAAATCGGCAGTGAAACGTAATCGCATAAAACGGCGGTTACGCGCGGTTGCTGCGGATGTTTTAAGTGCTTACGCGCGCGATGGGTGTGATTATATTCTTGTCGGCAAAAAGAGCAGCGCGGCGCGTCCTTATGATTCAATGGTCAATGATTTAAAATGGTGTTTGAAAAAGACGGGATATTATCATAAAACAGAGCGTGACAATGAAAAGGGCTAAAGAGTATTGACGATGGCACGATTGTTTCGGTTTTTTATCAAGATTTATTCATATATTGTTTCCCCGTTATTGGGACGTAATTGTAGATATCATCCGACCTGTTCATGCTATGCAGATCAAGCGATAGAGCGCCACGGTGTCTTGAAAGGGATAACACTTTCACTGACGCGGATTTTAAGATGTCATCCATGGAGTAAACGATCATATAGCGATCCTGTACCACAACGGTTTGCGTGGAAGGATATTCTGGGGTATAAGCGCGTCAGAAACGATCAAACAACATCACGTTAGAAAATACGACAAAAGGGTGTATTTACGATGAATAACAATAAAGACCAAATGCATCCGCAAGATGTGCGTAATTTGATTATTTTTGCAATTGCATCACTTGCAATATGGTTTTTGTATGAAACGTATATTCTCGCGCCGCAAGCCAAAGCGTTGCATGAAGCCAAAAAATCACGCGCAGAGTTGGTTCTTAAGGATCCGTCATTATTGATGGAAGCACCCAAGGTCAAACGCGGGGACGCGCTGGCGAAATCACCGCGCCTATATTTTGAGAATGATGAGGTTTCCGGCTCTATCGCTTTGATCGGTGGGGCTATTGATGACTTAAGCTTGAATAAGTATTTTCAAACGCTTGAAAAGAAAGAGAAAGTACATATTTTAACCCCCGATAAGGTAGAGGGCGCGCGCTATATCAATTATGGTTGGGTCAGCGGCGATCGGAACCTTGCTTTGCCGAATGCTTCGACGCAGTGGCAAGTGAAGGATAATGACCGATTGCGGCCTGACATACCTGTGACATTATTCTGGGATAATGGACAGGGCTTACGTTTTGAGCGCGTTTTGTCGCTTGATAAGAACTTTGTGTTCACCATCAAACAAAAAGTGATCAATAACTCCGGTGAGAATGTTTATTTGCATCCCTATAGTCTGGTAACACAAACAGGTATTCCCCCGGACGCACATTCCCGATGGATCGCCTATGAAGGGCCTATGGGCTTTATTGGCGGTGAATTGGTTCATATGAGCTACCCTAATATGGTGAGTGACCCTAATAAGAAAATCGAAGCACAGCGCGGATGGATTGGGTTTTCGGATAAATTCTGGCTCACGGCATTGATGCCACAGCAAGATCAAATGGCGAAATATCGTTTTAAGTACACACCTGATATTATGAACAAAGATCATCAGAAGTACCAAACTGACTTTACAGGGTCGGAGATGTTGATTGATAGCGGTAGTACTGGAGAATATTCGTATCGTTTATATGCCGGTGCCAAAAAGGTCTTGTTGCTGGAGCAGTATCAGAAAGACTTGCAAGTTGATAACCTTGACCTAGCGGTTGATTTCGGATGGTTCTGGTTTTTAACCTATCCGTTTTTCTTTGCGTTGCATTATCTGGGTCTGTTGGTCGGGAATATGGGCGTGGCTATTATCATTCTGACGATATGTTTGCGTAGTGCGGTTTTCCCGTTGACCAGAATTTCTTACCACTCCTTCGCCAAAATGAAGATGGTTGCACCGCAAATTACGGAATTACGGAATAAATACAATGATGATAAGGAAAAGCTGCAGGCTGAAATTGTAAAGCTGTACCAAAAGGAAGGCGTTAATCCGATGTCCGGTTGTTTACCGATCATCGCGCAGATTCCGATTTTCTTTTCATTCTATAAGGTGATTCTCACGACGATTGAAATTCGCCATGCGCCGTTTTTTGGGTGGATTCATGATTTATCATCCAAAGATCCGACCAGTATATTTAATGCCTTCGGTTTTCTGAATTTTGATGTGTCGTTTCTGCCGACTGTGGGTGTGTGGCCGTGTTTGATGCTGCTTGCTATGTTGGTACAAAAGCGTTTAAACCCGCCGCCGCAGGACGCCAATCAACGTATGATGATGAACATCTTCCCGTTCTTTATTACCTTCGTGATGTCTAAATTCGCTTCTGGACTTGTTATTTACTGGACAATAAGTGCGACCATGTCCGTGATGCAGCAGGCTTATATCATGCGTTCTTTGGGCGTGCCGATCTATATCGTGAATAAAGATAAGTTCAAGGAAGAGGCAGAGAAGAAAAGCACCGAAGGCCCTGACGTTCATCCCTTGATAGAGATGACCGAGGATGAAGTGGAAAAGGCTATGTTTGGTGACGGCGAGAGTGCTGGTGATGCGCCGGATGAGCCAACGCCGGATATCACGCCGCCGAAGCCGAAGAAAAAGAAAAAGAAAAAATAGAAGTTTTCATATATGGAAGAATTTTCAAAATCAGAACGTGAACAGGGCAGAGTGCTCTTTGCAGGCTCGTGTGAGTTTATGCTGGGGGTTGCGGGCTTGAGTCAATTACCCGAAGCCCAAACGCCTGAAATCGCGTTTGCGGGGCGTTCTAATGTTGGGAAGTCGTCTTTACTGAATGCGTTGACAGGGCGTAAGGCGCTGGCACGGACTTCGAACACACCCGGGCGCACACAAGAGTTGAATTATTTCAATCTCGGCGATCATGTTTATATGGTCGATATGCCCGGTTATGGCTATGCGAAGGTTTCGAAGGAAAAGATCGAGGCATGGACAAAATTGATTTTTGCTTACCTGCGCGGACGGCCAACGCTACGATGCGTATTCATTCTTGTGGACGCACGGCATGGCTTGAAACCCAGTGATGATGACCTTATGAAGATGTTGGATGAGTCTGCTGTGTCATACCGGATCGTCTTAACCAAGACTGACAAAGTGAAACGCCAAGAACTGGAAAAGATCACGCAGAAAATACTCGGTGTTGTGAAAAATCACCCCGCCGCTTATCCTGAAATTATTCATACCAGCAGTCTGAAAGAGACTGGCATTGAAGAATTGCGATGCATCGTTCGTCGCTATGGTATGCATTAACCGACGTTGCGGCGCTCAACAATTTTCTGTTCGCATTTGTTCTCTTTTTGTTTCTTTTTATGGCATCACGCCGTATGATGGGGAGAATCAATTTTCTAGAAAGTTAGGCCATCAAAGATGACGTTTACCGTAAGTATTTATCTTTATTTTGCTTTGACGGCGATTGCCGGTTTTATCGTGGGCGCTGTCGTAATCTATATGGGACAAATGAAGCGCATAATCGGGCTGGAACGCGGAAATGCCGAATTACAGGCGCAGGCGCAATCCTCTCAGGAGGCATTGGATCGCGCGGGCGAGGCGCTTGATTTTCGTTTCAAGGCCACCGCGCAAGAGGCGCTGCAGAAAAGTAATGAGCAATTTTTACAACTCGCGCAGGAGCGCTTGAAGGGCGCGCAGGCAGATGGCGCGCATGATCTGGAAAAACGCCAAAATGCAATCAATGAAATGGTGAAGCCTGTTCATGAAAATCTGAAGGCACTCTCCGCCGCGTTGGAGCAAGTGAAGGGCACAGATCAGGCATTGCGTGAGGATGTCCAAAGTCTGAACCGCGAAACCGCCAAGCTTGTCGGGGCGTTACGTGACCCATCGGCGCAAGGGCTGTGGGGAGAATTTATTCTTGAGGGCGTGTTGGAGAAATCAGGCCTGATTAAGGGTGTTCATTACGAAACACAGATCAGTTTTGAAACGCAAACCGGACGCCAGCGCCCTGATGCGATTATCCATATGCAAGACGGGTTCAACATCATTATTGATGCCAAAGCACCGCTTAATGAATTTGCACAACGTTTATCTGAGGATATGAGCGAGGATGCCCATAACGCCCTGATGAAAAATCTGGCGGCTCAGGTGCGCTCACATGTTAAAAAACTCGGCTCTAAAAATTATTGGGAAAATGTCGATAGCCCTGATTTTACGGTTATGTTTTTACCATCCGAACATATGTATTCCATTGCCTTGCGCGCCGACCCGACATTGGTAGAGTTCGCCGCGACGCAGAATATTATTATTGCCTCTCCCACCTTATTGATGTCGTTGCTTCGGGTTGTCGGGGTCAGTTGGCGGCAGGTTGAATTGGTTGAAAATGCACAGGAAATTGCCGATCTTGGTTATGATCTGTATAAGCGTTTCTTGAAATTTACCGACCATTTTGAAAAGGTTGGTGGGCATTTGCAAAAGGCCATGGGCGGATATGACGCGGCGATTGGCTCGTTGGAAAGACAAGTTCTGCCTGCGGCGCGTAAATTTAAGGATTTACAAGGCGCAAAGGCCGGTATCGAAGAGATTCAGGATTTGAAACCCGTTGAATCATTGCCTCGCGCACTCGCATTGACCGTGGAAGACGAGCAAGAGAAAAAACGCGCTTGATCCTACGGCTTGAAATTACACGCAAAACCGATTATCACTTATTTCCATGATAGATTATAAAATTGTTATTGTTCCTGATCCTGTGCTGAAAGAGGTCGCGCAACCCGTTGATAAGGTTGACGATGCGATCCGCGCGCAAATGGATGCCATGTTGCAAACGATGTATGATGCGCCGGGCATTGGGCTGGCGGCCAATCAGGTGAGCATGTTGAACCGTGTTCTTGTGATGGATTTATCGCGCCGTGATGATGAGGAAGAGGCGAAGCCCATTTTTATGGCCAATCCTGAAATTATCCATGCGTCTGAGGAAATGAGTGTGATGGAGGAAGGCTGTTTGTCTATCCCCCAGCAAAACGCCGATGTGGAACGCCCTGCCATCGTGCGCGTGAAATATCTGGATTATAATGGTAAGGAAGCCGAGCTTAAGGCGGAGGGGCTATTATCCCACTGCGTGCAGCATGAGATTGACCATCTGAACGGTGTGTTGTTTGTTGATTATTTGTCCAGCCTGAAGCGCAATATTATTTTGAAAAAAGTGCAAAAGCTGAAAAAACAGAATCTTTTGTAAGGCGGAGGATCAAAATGGTTGATACGCCCTTAAAGATTGCCTTCATGGGAACACCTGACTTTGCCGCGGTTGCTTTGCAAGCCCTGATCGACAGCCCCCATCAAATTGTCTGCGTGTATTCACAGCCCCCCCGCCCCAAAGGGCGCGGACATAAGGTGCAGTGCTCTGCGGTGCATCTATTGGCAGAGCAGCATGCTATTCCCGTTTATACCCCTAAAACATTGAAGAGCGCCGAGGCGCAAGCAGAATTTGCTGCGCATCAGGTTGATGTTGCGGTTGTTGCGGCCTATGGCTTGTTGCTACCCGAAGCGGTGTTGCAGGCTCCAAAATATGGTTGTTTGAATATTCATGGCTCTCTTTTGCCGCGCTGGCGCGGGGCGTCACCGATACAGCATGCCATTTGGAAGGGCGATGCACAATCAGGGGTCACCATCATGCAGATGGATAAGGGGCTGGATACGGGCGCGATGATTCTGAAGGGTGAAATCGCTCTGGACGCGGCGATGACCGCCTCTAAATTGCATGATGCATTGGCACAAATGGGCGCGCGCTTAACCTTGAGCGTGCTGGCGCAACTGGCGGCGGCGGGCGCGGTTGATGCGCAGAAACAAGATGATGATTTAAGCGTTTATGCGCCGCTTCTTAAAAAACAGGACGGGCATGTGGACTGGGCGCAAAGTGCCGCCGAGATTGATCGGCAAGTGCGCGCGCTTAATCCGTGGCCGGGTGTTTGGGCGGATATTCAAGGCCAGCGGTTTAAAATTCTGGAAACGCGCCTTGTAACGGACGTGCAACTCGTTGCGCAGGGGGGCTCGGTTCTCAATAAAAAAGGCCATATCGCTTGTGGTCAGGGCAGCGCGCTGCACATTACGGTGATTCAGCCTGAAGGCAAGAAAGCCATGGATTTCGGCGCGGCGCTGAATGGCGGTTATATCAAAGTGGATGCTGTAATTGAATGACGCGCTATAAACTTACATTGGAATATAAAGGCACGGACTACGCTGGGTGGCAGCGTCAGGTTGATGTGCCTTCTATTCAGCAATCTGTCGAAGAAGCGATTGCCGGATTTTCGAATCAGAGCGTTTCTGTTTGTGTTGCAGGGCGCACCGATGCGGGCGTTCATGCGCGCGCGCAAGTGGCGCATGTTGATCTGGACGCTTTTTCAAAACCGATGAATGAATATGCAATATTAAAGGCGATCAACGCGCATTTAAAACCGCAACCGATTAGCGTTATCGGCGTTGATGTTGTGGACGAGGATTTTCACGCGCGTTTTGCAGCCGTCAATAAATTATATGAATACCGCATTGTTAACCGCCCGAGCTTTTTAGCGTTGGAGCGTGGCTTGATCTGGCATATCGGCAGACCTCTGGATGTTGATGCGATGCGGGCGGGGGCACAGTATTTGTTGGGACACCACGATTTCACAACGTTCCGCGATTCAGAATGTCAGGCGCAATCACCGATGAAAACGCTGGATCGTCTGGATATCGCTGTGCGCGATTACGATCAGTGCGGTGGACGGGAAATCATTGTGCAAACCGAGGGCAAATCATTTTTGCACCATCAGGTGCGCAATTTCGTCGGGACGCTGTCGCTGGTTGGTCTTGGGAAATGGACGCCGGAGGATGTAAAATTGGCTCTGGCGGCAAAAGACCGAACAAAGGGCGGACCGACGGCGCCATCAGATGGCTTGTATTTGATGCGGGTTGATTATTGATGGAATTGCTCTCGGTTTACCATGTGGCGGTGTATGTGCCGGAGGATGCGCTGGAGGATTTTATCCAAAAAATAAGCCCGCATATCCCATCATTTTTGGGACATTACGATCATGTATGTTGGTGGAGCGAAGCGGGCAATGAACAATATCGAAACAAAGATGGCGGCGACATAAAGCGCAATGCATCCCACCGCGTCGCGCTTTATTTGCCCCAAGATGACGCGCTGTTGCAGCGCTTTATCAATGAGATCGTGATTGAAAATCATCCGTGGGTTGAACCTGTGATTACAGTATCAATACAAAAAATTGTAAATCACGCAAAATAGTGCCATTATGCGGCATAATTATATGTAAAAGGGTGTGTTATGAGAGCGTATTTGGCAATATGCGTGGTTTGTTTCTTGGCGATGGTGGTTCCGCATACCGCCGCGGGAGAAGGGAAATTGATGGAGCCCGTTCAGGCTCAAAAGTCGATTCACGATATCAATCGTTTAAAACCGTTGCAAAATCCACGTCATGAACAATCGTCCAAAGTTTTGAATCGTCACGTACTGGATCGCGGCGGTAAAGTTATTGGCGCGGTTGATGATGTGTTGATTGGTGACAATGGCAAGGTTTTATCGTTGCGTGTGCGTTTTGACCAATTACGTTTGTCACAGCCCGTTTTCTTAAATTACGAAACTTTTGGTGTCGGAAATGTCATTGATGGATATCGCCTGGAATTTGACGCTCAGGAAATTGAGGATATATATCCGGCGCTTTTATCATCAATGGACGTCGCCGCAGGCGAAAAAGCCACACAGCGCAGTACAAAAGATTTAATCGGCAGTAAGGTTGTAACATCAGCAGGGGTACATATTGGTACGTTGGATGATGTTTTGTTCGATCAAGGCGGGTCATATATCAGAAATATGTATATGACCATCAATTATCAGGCGATACATGAAAAAGGAATCGCCGTTCCGTTATCGGTTTTACAATTCGAGCAAAAAGACGGGCATACGCATATTGTTGTTGATCAAAAATATGCAGATATGATTGTTCAATATGCTAAAGACAGTTAAATCACGCGTGCTTATTTGAGGTATAGCGTCAAAATCCGCGCAAAGATTTCGGTTAAATCCTTTAAATCCTGAACAGATGCATTTTCATTAATTTGATGAATTGTCGCATTGATTCCGCCAAATTCAACAACAGGGCAGTATTTCGATACGAACCGTGCATCCGATGTGCCGCCATTGGTCGTAAATTCCGGCGTGTTGCCTGTGACATCCTGAACGGCTGTTTTAACGATATCTGACCATGGGCCGGGCGTGGTTAAAAAGCTTTCTGAACCATAAACAAGATCCAAATGATAGTCATATCCGGTGCTTTTCAGGATATCGTGGAGCTTTTGAGCCAGCGTTTCGCCGCTCCACAAATCATTGAAACGGATATTGAAATGGGCAACGCCTTGTTTCGGTATGACGTTATCGGCGGTGTTGCCGACATCGATGGTAGTGATTTCAAGATTGGTCGGCGGAAAATAATGGCTGCCCTCGTCGAAGGCGCATTGACCGAGTAACTCCAGCATTTGCACAAGTTTGGGGAGCGGGTTATCCGCCAAATGTTGATAGGCAACGTGGCCTTGCTTGCCGTTGACATGCAGAATACCCGTTAGAGAGCCTCTGCGCCCGATTTTAATTTCCTGCCCCAAATGATCGGGGTTGGTTGGCTCGCCCACTAAGGCGACATCGGGCACGTGACCGTTTTCTTGCATCCATTCAAGGACTTTAATCGTACCGTTAATGGCGGGGCCTTCTTCATCACCTGTAATCAGCAGACTGATAGAGCCTTTGGGCGGATTATTATCCAGATAATGCGATACGGCAGCCGTAAAGGCGGCGACGGAGCCCTTCATATCGCTGGCGCCGCGTCCGTATAGAATACCGTCTTCGATATGTGGATTGAACGGGCCGTGATTCCATGCCTCAACGGGGCCGGTCGGCACAACGTCCGTATGTCCGGCGTAGCAAATATGCGGCGCTTCGTTGCCCAGTCGTGCAAAGAGGTTGGATACTTTGTCCTCCCCTTCGCCAAATTCGAGGTGGTGGCATTCAAAGCCAAGCGCGGCGAGTTGTTCGGATAAATAAACGAGCGCGCCCTCATCTTTCGGTGTGATCGATGGGCAGGCAACTAGTTTTTGGGTGAGTTCAATAACATCATAGGGCATAGGTCAGAATACTATTCAGAAAGATCGAGCTTGTCATCAGGAATTGGCGCGTCAGGCCCATTTTTTATTGTCATCGACTCTTCATATTGATCGACCATTTGATCGACAATGTTTTTCAGAGTGGGGTGTTCTTGTGCTTCGGCCTGAAAACTTTCAAGCATGCGTTTGATCATCCATGAATCCTGATCGAGGAATTCGGAATATAAAATGGCTTCGTCCAATGAACGGCGTATGTCTATTTTCGCGGTTTCGGCATGCACCTCAGCATCGGGGTTAAGCGCCAGTTTTTTCGGGTGATATAATGTGATCCCTTCAAGGCAACGATCGGCAATGTCGAGTTTGGCTGTCATTAAATGGAAATAATTCGCGAGCTGCGGATAGCGTTCGGCGGAGTTTTCAAGAATTTGACGTTGCTTGAACAGGCGGTGCGTTTCGTCAATATGCAAGATGTCTTGCTCTATCGTAAAATAATTAGAGGAAAGCCCATAGCGGCTTGTCAGGCTGTCCAGCTTATCCGTTGCCTTTGTCGCCACACTTGCCCAGAGCGATTCCACGGCGTCCATATAAAGATTACGATCATTGTTAAAGGTGGTGACCCTTACTTTGTTGCCCTCAGCATCTTTGGTTTTTCTGCCGAACGTTAGGGTGTCCATAGATTGGCAGTCACATTCTAAGGCATCGTATAATTCTTGCCTTTGCGCTTGCGGGATGCGTTTTTCTGAATCAATACGCTGCGTCATATAGGCGCGAAATTCATCAACCGATGAATCATAGAAATCCTCATCAACATCATGCACTGTCGTGGCCGTAAATAAGCGTTCGGCCGATTGCTGCGCTTCCGGGATTTTTTGTTTTTTCCCGTCGACTATTTCATAAGTAACGCGCCTTGGAATAATATTGTTGGGTGTGTAATTGCTGGCGTCGATAAGGCTTTTTTGTAAAATGAGCTGGTTTAATTCGTGAATAATATCGGCGGTAAAACCGTCTTTGCGTTTGTGATCTTCGGTTTTATATTGCATGAGATAATCAAGCGCGAATTCGGCGAGCCACCAACGCTCTGACCCATCTTCATAGGGGTCTTCATAAAATTCTTTCAGACGGGATATTTTGTCATTTGCTTCGGCAAGCGAATCGTTAGCCAGTTCGTCATCTGACTTTTGAGCGACATGCTTGAATGCATCGATATAGACCATATTCGACCTGTTTTGTTATGCACAGAACAGTTAGCACAAGACAGGAGAAAATGCAAAATATGTAAACACATCAGAAAACCCTAATTTATGGGGCTTTATTTAGTCACGTAAAAGTTCGTTAATGCCTGTTTTGCTGCGTGTGCGCTCATCAACACGTTTGACAATGACTGCACATGCCAGACTTGGCGCAGGTGCGCCGTTTGGCATTGTTTTGTCTGATGGCAATGTTCCGGGAATAACAACCGAATAGGATGGTACGCGCCCGTGGAAAATTTCACCGGTTTGGCGATCAATAATTTTGGTCGAAGCACCAAGGAAAACGCCCATGGAAATGACAGAACCTTTTTCAACGATCACGCCTTCTGCGACTTCGGATCGTGCGCCGATAAAGACGTTATCTTCGATAATAACAGGCTCGGCCTGAAGCGGTTCAAGAACGCCGCCAATACCCACGCCGCCTGAAATGTGGCAATTTGCGCCGATTTGCGCGCATGAACCAACGGTTGACCATGTGTCAATCATTGTGCCTTCACCAACATAAGCACCGACATTCAAGAAACACGGCATCAAAACGGCATTGGGGGCAACATAAGCGGAGTGGCGTACAATCGAATCAGGTACGGCGCGAAATCCAGCCTTGCTGAATTCTGCTTCGCCCCAACCGACAAATTTGCTTTGTACTTTGTCATACCAGTTGGCCATACCGGGGCCGCCGGAAATAATTTGGTTCGCATTGAGACTGAAAGATAACAAAACCGCTTTTTTAAGCCACTGATTAACAACCCAGCCACTATCTGTGGGGTTTGCGACGCGCACCTTGCCGGAATCCAATAAGGCGAGGGCTTGTTCAACGGCATCGCGATACTCGCCTTGCGTTGTGTTATTGATGGACGCTTTGTTGTCCCAAGCGGTGTTTATGGTTGTTTCCAGTTGTGCGTATGTATCGGCCATGCTTTTTAAATCTCTTTTTCACTATTAAAAGTATTAAACGCGTTGAATTCACCACGAAGAGCGTTCAAAATCAAGTTGATATGATGAGAAAACCAATAAAAAGCCAATCTGAATACACGATTACGTGGAATGACGACGATGCACAGGCATGGGCGGAGCGTGGATTGCGCGCTAAACGGATGAACTTATTGCAATCGAGCGCTTATGCGCGGGCGATGGCCAAAATGAATAATCAGCGCATCAAGCGCGGTGTGATTCTGCGGCGCGGTCAAGAGGTGGGCATGGTTCAAATCCTTGAGGCGGGGCTTTTAAAAAACGCTGTTCATGCTGTTTTGCTGGATCGCGGGCCGTTATGGTTTGACGGCTATGGCAGTCTTGATGACTTTAAGGGTTTTTTGGATGTGTTTTCGAGGCAATATCCCAAACGTTTCGGGCGGCGCATTCGGTTTATTCCTGAGATAGACAATACCGATCAGGCCGCAAAGATCATGCGTGATTACGGTTATATGCCTGTAACGACCCATGGCTATGAAACAATATGGCTTGATTTGCGCCCCAATCTGGAAGCGCTGCGTAAGCAATTAAGCGGGAAATGGCGTAATAAACTCAATCAGGCAGAGCGTCAAAAGCTCGATATCGTCTGGAGTGATGAAGGCGCGCATTTCTCATGGTTGATGAAATGTTATGCCATGGATAAGGCGCAAAGAAATTATGACGGGCCGTCGGTTAAAACGATGATCGCGCTGGCGGGTGAATTCTCCCGTGGGAAAAACATGTTGATTGGCACCGCGATGTTGGATCATAAGCCAATAGCCGCTATATTACTTTTGATACATGATAGTGGTGCGACCTATCAAATCGGCTATACATCAGATGATGGGCGAAATTCTCGTGCGCATTACTTATTGCTTTGGTCTGCACTTGGGCAGCTAAAAGGAAGGAATATCAATGATTTCGATCTCGGAGGGGTTAACGGACAAAGCGCCGAAGGTATTAAAAAATTCAAAAAAGGGATGGGCGGCGCGGTCTATGAAACGCTTGGGCTTTATCGCTAGTTTGCCTTTCGCCTTGATGGCTTTACCGGTTAATGCCGACACGCCGCCTGTTTCAGCGGCGTATAACTATCAGGAAATGCAATATGAAGTTTATGCAGGCGGCATTAATGTGGTGCGCGCCGATATGAATCTCGATTTTCGTACAAAGGGACGCTATTCGATGTTCTTTGACGCGGAAACACGCGGGTTTCTTGGCTCTGTCGTGCCGTGGTCAGGCAGTTTCGAAACGCGCGGCTGGGCTTTTAAGGATGGGCGGCGTCTGCCCGAGTTGCATGAATCCATTGCAATGTGGCGCGAAGAACGCGAAGTGAAAACCTATAATTACGGCAAGGATGGCAGCTTCAAAGATTTGACCACCACCTATGTTGGTAAGAAGCCCAAGAAAGAAACACCGGAAAAGGCGTTAGTAGAAGGCACAACCGACGCACTGACGGCGACCATTTTGGTGATGGAGCATGTCTCTGACGGTGGGGATTGTAATGGTGAGAGCGAAGTTTACGACGGAAAACGCCGTTACAAACTGATTTTCAGACATCAACAATTCGTGATGCTTAAGAAAACCCGTTACAACGCCTATGGTGGCCCTGCGGTGGAGTGTACCGTGGAAGTCGAACCCGTTGCAGGGGCGTGGCATAAAAAACCACGTGGCTGGCTTTCTATTCAGGAGCAAGGGCGCGATCGTGGTATGATGCCGACGGTATGGATGGCGCAAGTCACCGATAATGCGGTGGTTGTGCCTGTGCGCGTGCGTGTAAAAACGGCGTATGGCACGTTATTTATGCATATGAAAAAATATACAAGCGGCGAGACGGTTTTAAAGGCGGAAGACTAAAGATATCTAGCGCATGAGCACATCGTCGTTTTAATAAAAAGCTATATTTCCAACACTTTATTTTGTAAAACAACATTATTTGCTAAAGACTGAAAGACACAGATGACAAAGCCAAAACCACTTGCCGTTGTAATACTCGCAGCTGGAAAAGGCACGCGTATGCAATCTAAAAAGCCCAAAGTAATGCATCAATTGCTTGGGTTGCCGATGATTAACTGGTTGCTTAATACGGTTGAGGACTTATCGCCGGAGCGTGTCATTGTCGTGATCGGCAAGGGCATGGATGATGTGGCCGCGGCGGTTGCGCCGCACAGTACGGTTATTCAGGAAAAACAGCAAGGCACAGGCGATGCGCTGAACTCTGCCGTTCCTGCGCTGGAAGGATTTACAGGCGATGTCCTCGTTCTGTTGGGTGATACGCCTTTGGTGAGTGCAAAGACATTGCGCCATTTGATTGCAACGCGCCATGTTGACGCCGTGACAGGCATTTCTGTTCTTGGCGTTGAAATGCAAAATCCTGCGGGATATGGGCGTTTATTGATGGGGCAAAATAATATCCTTAAGGCCATCCGTGAAGATAAAGACGCGACGGCAGAAGAAAAGCAGGAGCGCGTCGTCAATACCGGCGCGTTTTGTCTGGATTCGCGCCGCATTGATCGCTGGCTTGCCAATCTGGATAATAAAAATGCACAAGGGGAATATTACATCACTGATTTGCCGGAACTGGCGGATAAGGATAAAATTAAAACCCGCGTGGCGTTGGCAGATAATCCTGCGGAGGTTCAGGGGTGTAATACACCGATTGATCTTGCGAAGCTGGAGGCCGCGGCACAGCAAAAAATGCGTGAACATTTCATTTTAAACGGGGTGGTTATGCAAGATCCCTCCAGTGTTTATTTGCACCATGATACGCAAATTGGTGCGGGCACGTTGATTGAGCCGAATGTCTATTTTGCCAATAATGTGCATATTGGTGAAAAGGTGCATATCAAGGCTTTTTGCCATATAGAGGGCACAAATATTGGCGCAGGCACAACGGTTGGGCCTTTTGCGCGGCTACGCCCCGGCTCTGATGTTGGCGAAGATGTGCGTATCGGCAATTTTGTAGAAATTAAGAAATCGACCATCGGTGATCGCAGTAAAATCAGCCATCTGGGCTATGTCGGTGATTGTATTATGGATACAGATGTGAATTTCAGTTGCGGCGCGGTGACTGTGAATTATGACGGTTTCCAAAAACATCAAACCGTGATCGGTAAAGGTGTTATGGTTGGCAGTAACGTGAATCTTGTTGCCCCTGTAAGGCTTGATGACGGCGCGTTTATTGCGGCGGGCTCAACCATCACCACGGACGTTCCTGCTGATGCGCTATCGGTAGAGCGCGGACAAGCGGAAGTGCGCGCAGGTTGGGCAGCTCTCTATCGTAAGCGTAAGGAAAACACGAAGGAGAAAAAATGATGATGATCCGGTTGATTCTAACCTGTTTGGTTTTAATTGCGCTTCCCTTTCAGGCGATGGCGTGTTCATGCACACCCGATAACTTCACTGATGCGGCCAGCATAAAGCATATTGCGGCGGCAACGCTTATCTTTAAGGGTACGGCGTTAAATGCAAAAAATGCGATTGGTGCAAAATATTTTTCTGAAGTCAATTTTCAGGTCGATACCGTTTATAAGGGCACCGAAACACGCAAAACCGTTATGGCGTATGTTGATACCAGAACCAGTTGCGGTATTGCGCCTTCTGAATTAAAAAATAAACGTCTTTTTATGTTTTACGACATAAAGGGGGAATATGTTCTGGCCGCGCAATGCGGTGATTATATCAGTGACGCCGATAAAGCAGCCTTGCAGCGCGGCGATTACGTACTCAATAAATAGGTCATTGAAACAATTCGTAAAACTTCGTGATTTGAAAGCTACGGCAGGGTATCTATGATGGTTTGCATGGTGCTGCTTTAATCGCTTTTGTTGTGATGAGGTCTGCGTGAAAATAGCTTTATCTAGGAGATATGAAATAAATGTGCGGGATATTTGGCATTATCGGAGAGAAAGAAGTCGCGCCACTGTTGTTTGAGGGGCTAAAGCGTCTTGAGTATCGCGGTTATGACTCTGCGGGGATTGCCAGCCTGTCAAACGGGCATATTGATCGCCGCCGCGCACAAGGTAAGCTCCATAATCTTGCACAAAAGTTAGAGAGCGAGCCACTGGCGGGGACGGTTGGTATTGGTCACACACGCTGGGCGACGCATGGTTTGCCTAATGAGCGTAACGCGCACCCCCATGCCAATGCAAAACTCGCCGTTGTGCATAATGGTATTATAGAGAATTATGCTGCGCTCAAAACCGAGATGCAGCAACAAGGTGCGGTGTTTGATACGGAGACAGATACCGAGGTTATTGTGCATTTGGTTTCGCATTATATGGACGAAGGATGCGATCCTGTTGCTGCAGCAAATAAGGCGATGGATCGGCTGGAGGGCGCATACGCCCTAGTTATGATCTTCGCAGGCCACCATGATTTGATGGTCGGATGCCGCCACGGTACACCGCTTGCTGTTGGGTACGGCGAGGGGGAGATGTTTATGGCCTCTGACTCTTACGCGCTCGCCCCGTTGACCAAAAGAATTTGTTTTCTGGAAGATGGTGACCGCGTGACGGTAACGCGCGATAAAGTCGAGATATATGGCAGAGATTTAGCACCGATAGAGCGCAGCATTCGTATTACCGAGCAATCAGGCGCAGCAACAGGCAAGGGCGAATATGCGCACTTCATGCTCAAAGAAATATACGAACAACCTGCTGTGATTGGTGAAACGCTTAATGCTTACGTGAATGCGGGAACGGGTAAGATTTCTATTCCTGCTGATGTTCTGAACGCGATTACAAAATCGCCGCGCATAACGTTGATTGCTTGCGGTACAGCTTACTACGCTTGCATGGTTGCGAAATATTGGTTCGAACAGATTGCGCGGATCCCTTGCGAAATTGATGTTGCGAGTGAGTTCAGATACCGCGAAGCGCCAATGCCTGATGACGGCGTGGCGATGTTTATTTCGCAATCAGGTGAAACGCTGGATACGCTGGAAGCTTTGCGATATTGCAAAAGGCAAAAACAGACCATTATTTCAATTATCAATACAATCGAAAGCACGATTGAGCGCGAGTCCGATTTCGTGTTGCACACTCTAGCCGGCCCTGAGATTGGTGTTGCGTCGACTAAGGCCTTTACAACGCAGCTTACGACGCTGGCGTGTATCGTGCTTGCTGCGGCGCGCAGCAAAAATTCAATTGATGAAGAACAGGAGCATGAAATGGCCGACGCGTTGCGTCATGTGCCAACAATTGCTGCGGATATATTGCAGCATGATGAGGAAATTCACACGATCGCCAAAGATGTTGCACAAGCGCGTGATGTGCTTTATTTGGGGCGCGGCAGTTTGTACCCGATTGCATTGGAAGGCGCGCTGAAGCTCAAGGAAATATCCTATATTCACGCCGAAGGCTATGCGAGCGGAGAGATGAAACACGGGCCGATTGCATTGATCGACGATAATGTGCCTGTGGTCGTTGTTGCACCGGAAAATGATCCGTTGTTTGAAAAGAACGCATCAAATATTGCAGAAACGGTTGCACGCGGCGGCAAGGTTTTTCTTATTTCCGATATGAAGGGTGCGCACTTGCTTAAAGAGCAGTCGACATGGAGCGTTTCTATGGGCGCGGTGCATCCCTTTGTTGCGCCAATCTTGTATTCCATCCCTGTGCAGCTTTTGGCTTATCATGTTGCTGTGCTCAAAGATACGGATGTTGATCAACCGCGCAATCTTGCAAAATCCGTTACCGTGGAATAGTTCCCGATTGAAAACCGTTGCCATTTCATTATGATGCATTCTCTAACCTAATATATTGAGGATCATATGACGAAGATTGGCACGCCATTTACGAAAGCGGCGAAGAAGGTTCTGCTTTGCGGATCGGGCGAGCTTGGGAAAGAAGTCGCGATTGAATTGCAACGTTTGGGCGTTGAGGTTATTGCCTGTGATTCCTATGAAAACGCCCCTGCGATGCAAGTGGCCGACCGGCATTATGTTTTTTCCATGTTGGATGGCGCGAAACTTCGTGAGGTTATTGAGCTTGAAAAACCGGACTTTATCGTGCCGGAGGTTGAAGCGATTGCGACCGATACACTAGTGAAACTTGAAAACGAAGGGTTCACAGTCGTACCGACGGCGAAGGCTGCGCTCTTGACGATGAACCGCGAAGGCATACGCCGCTTGGCGGTTGAGGAATTGAAATTACAAGCATCATCCTATCGTTTTGCTGATAATTATGATGATTTTAAATCGGCTGTCGATGAGATTGGTATGCCTTGTATTGTGAAACCGATCATGAGCTCTTCGGGGAAGGGGCAAAGCACTATCCATTCTGTAGAGGATGTCGATACTTCATGGCGCTATGCGCAACAAGGCGGGCGCGCAGGTGCGGGTAAGGTGATTGTTGAGGGCTTTGTTGATTTTGATTATGAAATCACGTTATTGACGATCCGTCATAGGGGCGGGACAAGTTTTTGCTTACCCATCGGTCACCGTCAAAAAGATGGCGATTATCAGGAATCATGGCAACCGCAAGCCATGTCCGATGTGGCTCTGGAGAGATCCCAAGATGTTGCAAAAACTGTGACAGACGCGCTTGGAGGGTTTGGGGTGTTTGGTGTTGAGTTGTTTATTAAAGGCGATAACGTTTATTTCAGCGAGGTATCGCCGCGCCCCCATGATACGGGCATGGTGACAATGATTTCGCAGGATTTATCTCAATTTGCGTTGCATGTGCGTGCGTTTTTGGGGCTGCCTACTCCCAATATCCATTTTCATGGCCCATCGGCGTCGGCTGTGATTTTAGTGGAGGGCACATCAAATCAGGTTTGTTTTGGTAATTTGGGGGCGGCTTTATCAGAGGTTGATACGGCGCTGCGCCTTTTCGGAAAACCTGAGGTGTCAGGAAAGCGGCGCATGGGTGTGGCTTTGGCGCGCGCGGATACGGTAGAAACCGCCAAAGACAAAGCCATCGCCGTAACTGAAAAGCTGATCATAGATTTGGGTTAAAGGGGTGGATTACGGTGTCTTTATCCGTTATAAGGCATCTGCGTTTAACAGAGTGTCAGGATTATAAGTTATGTCAGAGCCAATTTTAGTAACCGGAGCAGCAGGTTTTATCGGGTTTCATACGGCAGTGCGTCTTTTGCAGGCGGGTGAAACGGTGGTCGGTGTTGATAATCTGAATGATTATTATGATGTGTCATTGAAACAGGCACGACTGAACGCGCTTGATAATTTCGAACATTTTACGTTTGTGAAAGAAGACCTCGCCAATAAAGAGGGCATGGACGCGCTCTGGCAGGAGAAGGGGCCGTTTAAACGCGTGGTTCATTTGGCGGCGCAGGCAGGTGTGCGTTACTCCCTACAAAACCCATATACCTATATTCAGAGCAACGTGGTTGGGCATTTAAACATCTTGGAATTATGCCGCCATACTGAAGAGTTCGAGCATTTGGTCTATGCCAGTTCATCCTCTGTTTATGGTAAGAACACAAAATTACCCTACGCGGTTGAAGATCGGGTGGATCAACCTGTATCACTTTATGCCGCCACCAAACGCAGCGGTGAATTGATGAGCTATACTTACAGCCATCTCTACGGCATGGCGCAAACCGGATTGCGGTTTTTCACCGTATACGGGCCATGGGGCAGACCGGATATGTCGCCGATTATTTTCACAAAAGCGATCTTGGCGGGTGAAAAAGTGCCTGTGTTTAATAATGGCGATATGAAGCGCGATTTTACCTATATCGACGATATCGTTTCGGGCGTTGTCGCCGTGTTAAAAACGCCGCCAGAACCAAAAGAAGATGCCGTTCCGCACCGCGTTTTGAATATTGGCAATAACAATGCCGAAAACTTGATGGATTTTATCGCGGCGATTGAAGCAGCGCTGGGCACAAAAGCCGATATTGATTTTCAACCGATGCAGCCCGGTGATGTCAAGCAGACCTTCGCCGACATCGATGAAACAACGCGTCTGACGGGTTATAAGCCAACGACATCCATTGATGAGGGGATTCCAAAATTTGTGGATTGGTATAAAGAGTATTACAAAATTTCCTAGAAACAGGCCGTTTGTTTTTGAACTATCCTTGGCGAAGTTTTCTTAATAAGGAATCAACTGTATTTTGTAAATCATCGGATAATTCGGCCATTTCATCTGCAGATGTTTTGAGCATTTGTGATTCTTCTTCTGTATCAGCCGCGGCTGTTTGAACCTTCCCGATAACCTTGGCGACCTCTTGCGATGCTTCGGAAACTTCTGTGATGCTGCGGGTGATTTCGTGAATGACCGCGTTTTGCTCTTCTACGGCAGCGGCGGAACCGGAGGATGTTTCGTGGATATCGGTTATGTTTGAAATGATTTCTTCCATTGATGCGACAGATTGCGCTGTGGCGTTTTGCACTTCGAGTATTCTGTTTTCGATCTCGTCTGTTTTGCGGCTTGTTTCTGTTGCGAGTTTTTTGACTTCGGCGGCGACGACGGCGAACCCCCTTCCGGCATCTCCTGCGCGGGCGGCTTCGATTGTGGCGTTCAATGCAAGCAAATGCGTTTGATCTGCAATATCTCGAATGGCATGCACAACTTGACCGATATTTTGCGCAAGCTTATTGAGCGCCGTTACTTTTTCGCGGCTCATATTGGCATTTTCCGATGCCATATTGGCCTTTGTCGCGACATTGGAAACCTGTTTTGAAATTTCTACGGCACTTGCGGTCATTTCTTCGGTTGCGGAAGCCACTGTAAAGACATTGACGCTTGTTTCATCTGCTGCGGCTGCAACTGAGGCGCTGGATTCTTGCGTTTGTTGCGCGGTGTTGTGCATATTGATTGAAGCCTTTTGAAGAGCTTCTGCTGATATGGATAGCTTTCGTATGGTTGCACCGATTTTTTTATCAAATTGATCGGCAATATTCTGCACAAAACGATGTTTTTCTTCTTCTGCGCGTTGTTTGGTTTTGATTTGTTCTGCTTGCAGGCGTTTGGCTTGCATACCATTTTCTTTGAAGACCTGAACAGAGGTTGCCATTATACCGATTTCATCGTGGCGGTTTGTTCCGGGAATTGTGACCCCATAATTATCATGTGCCAATGCTGTCATGGATTTTGACATTGCTGTAATGGGGCGGACAATTGTTTGCGCCAAATAAATACCGATAGCGGAAATGAGCAGTAAAGTGATGATGGCTTGTTTTATAACGGTTACTTCCATTTGACGTATTGGAATATTGACTTCGTCCAGATTGATTTTGGTCAGAATAGCCCATCGCAGACCCATAAAATCATAGGGACCATAAGCGGATAAGATAGGGACGTGCTTGCTGTTTTTTACAATTTGAACGCCATTTTTGCCTGCTAATGCTAAATCCACATCTTGCCCAGTGACGCCGATTTTTAAGATGGTCGATTGTTCGGATAATCTGGAATCGCTGTGTGTGCGGCGATCTTGCCCGACGATCAACATTTCACCGGTTTGCCCCAGCCCTGTTGCAACATGCATAATGCGATTAATATGGCGTACGGGGACTTGAAAAACCAGAACGCCCGCAAGGCTGCCATCGTCATTTAAAATGGCTTGAGATATAAAGCTGGCGGCGGTGTTTTGGCTTGGGGGGTAAGCCTTAAAATCGAAGAAATATTGTTGTTCTTTTTGAGGGTTTTTGCTCACTTTTTTAAAGGCATGCGCCAGTTCTGTGTCTTTCCATTGTCCTGTGTTCAGGTTGGTGGCGAAATCAGGCTCTTTCAACACCGAGTATAAGACATCCCCATTGGGTGCGATCAGCAAGACATCCTGATAATCTTTTTGGTCTAAAAAGTGATTGAACCACGGGTGATATTGTTCATGAACCGCGCTGTAGAGTGATCTGTCTTGGGCGTTGTTTGTGCGGTCTTTGATTTGAGGCGGGTATAGATTTTGTAAGAGTGCCGTTTGTTGGCCGTCTTCGGAGAGTTCTTTCCAGCCATTACGGAAGTCTTTTAATGCTCTGCGTGTGTAATGGCTATAGGCCACCGAAGATAAATCCCCCTGCACAGAGGATAAATATTCATTCAGTGCAGCCACGCGTGATGCCCGTATAGCAACAAGTTTTTCGCCGAGATTATATATGATGCTCTGTTTTGCGTCTTGGACGAGAACAAATGATGTGGTGATGATCGCAAACGCTACCAAACTTGTGATGATGATGGGTAATTTTGTTGAGATCTTCATTTTCGACAAAGACATAGTTTAATCTTCCAAAATATAATACGGAGTGTGGTAGAATTTTAGACGCAGCGGAAAAGAAGTCTTTAGCATTTATCGTAGATGAATACTTTATGATTTAGGTCAATATTACATGAATAATGCTGCGTTGTCTTTGTTTAAAGGGAAATTAAGGGATGCGTAAATTCCATGATAATCGTTATGTTTGGATTATTGGGTGCAGCAGTGGCATCGGGCGCGCTTTGGCTGTGGTCTTGTCTGAGCGTGGTGTGAAGCTCGTTTTATCGGCGCGCAGACAGGATAAACTGGACACTCTGAACGAGGAACTGGGCGGGGGGCATCTTGTCTGTCCTGTCGATGTTGGTGATCATCAATCGTTGGTGCAGGCAATGGAGGTGATAGGCGCGCATCAGATTACGCTGGGCAGTGCGATTTTCCTGCCTGCTGTTTATGTGCCGCATGATGATCAGAAGAAAGACATTGCCGTGGTGCATAATATGCTGCGGGTTAATCTTGGCGGTGCGTTTAATATGGTCGATGTAGTGCAGCCTGTATTCGAGGCGCAGGGGCATGGGCAAATTGTATTGTGCGGCTCTGTTGCAGGGTATCGCGGTCTGCCCACGGGGCAACCTTATTGCGCGAGCAAGGCGGCCATTATCAATTATGCGGAAAGTCTGAAAATGGATCTTGCGCCATATAATATTGATGTAAAGGTGATCAATCCGGGGTTTGTGTGCACGCCGCTGACTGATAAGAATGCATTTCCTATGCCGATGATGATCGAAGCAGAGGACGCGGCAAAAGCCATCGCAAAGGGGTTAGTCGCGCGCCCCTTTGAAATCCATTTCCCCAAGAAATTCACCTATATCATGAAATTTTTGCATATTTTGCCGCCGTTTTTATATTTCTTTATCATGGGAAGGGTACGTTCGTTCCTTGTGAAGTGATAAGGTAGGGGACGAATTGCTTTGTTTTGGCTTGATATATGAATAAACATCTTCTTTTCATTTTGGTTTTCATCATCATCATTCCCATTATTCTGATGAATGGGATTGGCTATACGCTTATCCAATGCGCATCTGATTGTTTTCAAGGCGCGTTGTTAAATACTGGCGAAAATCCTGATCTGAGCCGTTTTTATTATCTGGCAATGATGAAGGCTTTGAGCATTTATTTTTTGTGTGTCGGCGGGTATTTTTTAATCGCGCATTTGCGGCTTGTCGGCTCCACGAAACAAAAAGTGTCTTTTATCAATCAGGTGTCGCATGAGCTCAAGACGCCTTTGACCAATTTGCGGCTTTATATTGATTTGTTGAAAAACGAGCTGGCCGATGATTCCAACGCCCTCAAGAAAATCGGCATTTTGGAGCAGGAAAGCACAAGGCTGGATCGTCTGGTGCGCAATATTTTGCTGTTCTCATACGGGCAACGTTTAACCCTGAACCGCCAAGACGAAGATATTGACGCGCTAATCACCCGCGTAGCCCAGAGTTTCCGACCTTTATTCGACCAACAGGCCATCGAAATACAGTTGGATTGTCAGGCAGGCCACGCATCGGTTGATCGCGGCGTGCTGGAACAGGTTTTGGTGAATCTGATCGGTAATGTTGAGAAATACGCTTCGGATGGTGACTTTATCAATATCACTGCGCGCAAAAAAGAGGGGCAAGTGTCCATCACTGTGCAAGATGACGGGCCTGGCATTCCCGATCATATGAAGGCGCATGTTTTCCAGCCCTTTGTCCGTGGCGATGATCGTTTAACCGAAGGGGTATCGGGCATCGGCATCGGGTTAACGCTGTGTGTTAACCTTATGGAAGCACATAATGGTGTATTAAGGTTGAAGGAGTCTGATCATGGAACATGCTTTGAGGTGATATTTTGAAAATACTGGTTGCGGAAGATGATGCGAATATTTTGAACGCATTGTGTGAGATCTTTGAAAATGAAGGTTTTGATACGCTCAAGGCGCGTAATGGTGAGCAAGCGTTGGATTTTTATAATACCGAAAAACCGGACTTTATCTGCCTTGATATTATGATGCCCAAAATCAATGGTTACGATGTGTGCAAAACAATCAGGCAAACCAATGCCAATATCCCCATCATATTTTTAAGCGCAAAAGTTGAAGAAAGCGACCGCGTTATCGGGTTAGAGCTTGGCGCGGATGATTACATTATAAAGCCATTCGGCGTGCGCGAGGTCGTGGCGCGTATTCGCGCGGTTACCAGACGCTATATGCAGGCGAGTAACGCCAACACCGTCGACGATTTTTTTGTGATGGATGATCTGAATGTCTACCCCTTGCGTTTAAAAGCGCGGCGCATGCATCAGCAAGATGAAATTGAATTAAGCCTGCGTGAGGTTAAAATTCTGCAATTACTGTTTGATCGGAAAAACGAAGTGATTGATCGCGATACTTTGCTCGATTATTGCTGGGGCGAGCATATTATGCCCGAAAGCCGTACTGTCGATCAGCATATCGCGAACCTTAGAAAACGCGTTGAGAAAGACCCGAAAAATCCGGCGATCATTACCACGGTTCATGGCGCGGGCTATCGATTTTCTGCCGTATAGTAATTTGAGGGCTCACGTTTTTACAATTATTTTACAAACCCGTGACAAGTTTTTGACATTCTGGCCGCGTGTTTATGGTCTCATATAAAGACAGGATGTTTTTATCTTTGAGTTTAAAGTGGTTAGGGGAATTTTATGTTCACAAAACAAGAAATGAAGCAAAATCTGGCGGGCAGTCTGGAAATTATGATTTTCATGCGTCGGGGCATTGAACGTTTTAAAAATGTATCCCGCGCCGATGCCATCAAATCTTTTATCATTCCCGTGGCTTTCCTGCCGCTGGTTTTCACAATTTTGATTCTCACCTCAAAAGAGGGGCATTCAATTCCGTTCCTTCTATCTGTGCATTTTAGCCGTATGGTGATCGGGGCTTTGATCTATCTTGCGATTGTCTATTTTCTGAGCAAACAACTGGAGCGGCAGGAGCATTTCTGCAAATTCCTCGTTATTATAAATTGGACGAGTTTTTTCGATGTGATTTTGGTTTCGCCGATTATCTTTTATGTCCTAACAGGCGGAAACCCCGAAGATGTTGAGGTTTTTGCGGTGTTTATGACGTTGCTGGGCTATGTTTATCTGGCGTTTATCTTAACTCACACGTTCCGCGTGCCGTGGGAAATGGGCGGGTTTGTTGCCATTATCGGGCTGGCTGTTGATCAGACCATGTGGGATATGATTGCGTTTCTTGATTTGACGGTTATTCACGGCACATAGGGGCAGGCATAGCGCTTACGCTTCTTTGCTCTGGGGTTTCTTTGTCTTCGCGGCGCTTCGGCTATCCTTTATGATCGGGCGCGCAACGGGGCAGACCTCCTGAACATAGGCGTTGAGTGTATTGACCAAATTATGCTCAACAAGGCTGTAATGCACGAATTGCCCCTTTTTCTCGCTTTGAACCAATCCGGCATTTTCCAAAATCCGCAAATGTTTGGAGAGGGAGGGCTTGGAGATATCAAAATAGCCTGCGATTTCCCCCGCAGTCATATCGGTCGCCGACAAATAAGCCAGAATCTTACGCCGAATATCTGAGGCCAGCGCATCAAAAACTTTTCCTGCATGCTTCATATTATTGCATTATCCTGCATGTGGTTGGTTGACGAAGAAAACAATTATGCTATAAGTAATTAGTCATTTAGCTAAATATAGCAGTGATGATGTCAGGAGGCAAGATATGAGCAATCCGGCGGCTGAAAAACTGGAACTGGTATATGACGATCAGTGCCCTGTCTGCAGAATATATTGCAAAAATGTGATTGTTGATGCGGGGCATGACCTCCATTTAATTGATGCAAGGCAAGGCGGCGATTTGATGCGCGAAGTGACGGCGCGCGGCCTTGATATTGATGAGGGGATGGTGCTGAAAATCGGTTCCGACCTGTATTACGGCAGCGACGCCATGCATCAAATCAGCATGCGCGCACAAACCAAGGGCTGGGTTTCCTATGTGAACCGGCTCTTTTTTATGTCGCCAGAGCGCGCGCGGGTTTTCTACGCTGTCGGTAAAAAGTGCAGAAATGCCGTTCTGCGGATTTTAGGAATTGAATATATTGATAATCTGAAACCTGAAAATACGCTCAAACATCAACTGGGCGATCAATGGGCCTTGCTGAACCCGAATATCCAAGAAAGATTTGATAAAGAACCTGCGCTGGGCGAGAAAATTCAATATGAAGGCGTGATGCATGATATCCGCCGCTCGCGCATGGGCTGGTTGTTTGCGGTTTTGACCCGCATTATCGGCAACCCCCTGACACCATATGCGGGCTGCGATGTCCCCATGGATGTTTCACTGTTCAAAAAACCGCATAAAAGCGGCGTATTCTGGCAGCGCACATATTTTTACCCTGATAAAAACCCCTATAGCGTGATCTCCATTAAGCGGGAAAGCAAGGATGGGGAGATGCTGGAATGTGTCGGCGGCGGTTTCGGGATGAAGCTCAAAGTTTATGTCGAAGATCAAAGCCTGCATTTTAAAAGCTATCGCTTTTTCTGGTCTGTGTTGAAATTCAAAGTCCCGCTGCCGCACTGGCTTACTCCGGGGAAAACCCATGTTGTGCATGAAGATCTGGGCGGCGGCGATTTCCAATTCACCATTTCCATGCATCACGGCCTTTTGGGGGAGACCTTCTATCAACAAGGTGTCTTTCGTAAGAAAGAGGGATGAGATGGCTCTGTAAGTCAATGATACTGTGGTTTTCCGCAAAACAAAAAAACGCCCAAGGGCGCTTTCATTGATAACCATTGAAACAATGGAGCGAGTGAAGAGATTCGAACTCTCGGCCCCAACCTTGGCAAATTTCTTACCTTTTCGCAAAACCGCAGAAATCCTATAAAAAATTTTCTGTTTTTATCAATTTTGGCGTGAACAATACATGAACATGGAAAAAAAGGGGTTCAATTGAACCCCAGGCCGCAACCTCATTTCAAAAAAGATAACATGATGCGCGTGAAAAAAAGCTATTCCACGTTCTTAATCTTCACCAATTATCCAAAGACTTGGGGTTAGGGAATATTTTTGAAAAGGCCGCACCTTAATGTTATTTTTCTTGGTGTATTTGACCAAGCCATCGTGAAGCTCATTAAATATATAAAGGTAAAAGAAAACGAGCTGGTTTAACTCAGCATGCGATAATTCAATCTTTTCCTTAATGGCGTATTTGATTTTTTTAGGGTTGCTTAGCCATGTTATTTGGATTTCTCCATAGTCTTTGTTAAATGGTCGAGGTGTTCTTTCAAATGGTATAAGTTCGCCAGTTTCTCTATGTCTGGCTTTTACGCTATTAACTGGCCAAGTTATTTCAAGAGCTCCACTTTTATTGCAGAATTTTTTTTGTACGACCCCATCAAAATGAGCAAATATATGCCTAAGCTTATGTAGGCTATAAAGTTCTGGCTTATGGGTGAAGTCAATATTGTAATCTTGCCTTAGGGTTTTGAGCCTATCTTTTAGAGAGCTTTTTTCAAAATTTTTAGCTGCAGTTTTGGCATTTACAACATCCGCAGGTGCTATTTCTTTATTAACAAATTTTATAATCAAGCACGTCTCATAAATAGCCAAAAGATAATACTGCAAAAACTCGTCTAACTCTCTTAGCAAAAGATTACTAATCCACTTTGAAAAAGAATGATTAAGCGTGGTGGTGTCTTCCTCTTTCATATCTTCCAGATCATTGAATTGGTGAAGCATACCTTCGACTTTTAGCAAGTCAGTAGGAGGGGGAAGGGTTTGAGTGTTTTGTGACAGGCTATACGACCACTGAAAGTAGTAGTCTATATGTGTTAAACGTGAAATTGCTAGTTGATATGTAGACTCTAAGTTTTTATCTAAACTTTTTTCATCTAAGCTGTATTGCAAAATGGAGAACAGTCTTAAATGTAACGGTATCTTATTTAGCTCTTCTTGGAGTTTTTCAATAATTGATTCAAAACGCATCATATCTAATTAAAACATACCCTTCATATGCTTATTGATGGTTTCTTTGATCTCTGCGGGCATTTCATAATGTGCTTTGTTGTCAGCCCATGCAGAACTGGTTAATTCGATTGTTTCTTTCACTGTATCGGTAACAACTTTTTTAGGCACCCCCGCTTTTTCAGCCATATTCTCGAATAAAGCTATATCACAAAGATGCATATCGCTGACCTTAAGGATTTTTAGAGCGAGCGTGTCATTAGGGATATAAGGCACAGTAGAGAGCAGATCATATGCTGGAGCAAGGGTCGGTGTTCGTTCATCTTGATATATAAATGACCAATTTTTCAGGTGCATGTCGCCATTGCCTGTTAAAACCGTGTAGGTTAATCGTTTAATAAAATCGCGAAGACCTTCTTCACCGCAAAGTGTCCAGACCATTTGTGTTATGCCTTTAAAATTCACGCCTTCATACTTTTTATCAGGGAGGACGCTATAAACTTGTGCGAAATCCTCTATATGAATGCGCTCTCCATCATTTCTTCGGTCAAATCTTTTTATCGCTAAGGCTTGTTCACCACGAAGATTATTAAACTCTGGCAAGCCTTCAATATCTCTCATGGGAACAAGCTTTATTTCAGGAATAGGAATGCCGATCTCCCCTGCCATATGCATAATAGCGTATTCATTTTCAGGAACGTTATCATGGGCTGCTGCAGGTAGTTTTACGATCCAATCGCCTCCGATGCCGCTTGCAGGTATCGTCAGGCCGCCTTGTTTTTTCATTAAGCCGGAAAATTTTAATTGAACACCTGCCAATGAGAATCTTAATGGAACTTGAGTGTTATCCTGCTTGTCCGAAACATCAACATCAATTTCTCCACCTGAGTATTCTTTGGATGGTTTTATAATAACTGCACCAGGTAAATCCTTGCCGAGTAATTTCAGCATTTTAAATTCCTGACTCGGCTTTATTTCACCACGTTTAGCTAAATAATCACGTAGAGTTCCTTCAGGTAAAAGGTTCGAAAAGAACGGGGGAGCGTGCACATTATATGCTTTTGGATCGAGTAATAACTCACCCATTTCAGAATAATAAGACTGACTTAAGACAGGGCGCTTTTCATTATAGAAATAAGCATTATCGAACGAGAAAACCATTTGCCCACCAGGCAACTGCGTTAAATTGCCAACCAATGTGTCGTTTAACAAAACATCAAGAACAACGGTCATGATACTACCTCATCATCGGTATTTGCTTGCCAAGCTGGTCTTTTACCCGCATCAGAACGATCAGATGTAATGGCACGGACAGCTGGTATCATGGGGCGGGGTATAAGCATTGGCTCAAGGTCAAGGAGGCGTGCTATTTCCAGTAAACTAGACAGGCGAATGTCAATCTTTCCTGCTTCAATCTGCGAGATATGACTTTGGGGAAGACCGATCTTTGCTCCGAGCTCACCTTGTGTCAGTCCTTTGGCTTTTCGCGCCTCTTGTAATTTTTTTGCAAAATCATTAATCATTTTTATATGCTATCACATATAATGTAAAAATAAAATATGTTATTACATATATTTTGCTTCTCTTGCTTAACCTGAATACGCTATTAGTAATTCGGCAAAAATAGCGGCAAAGCATCAACACTAAATGATTCATAACTATATGATGTATATAGTAAATATTCGGTCGTATATAGCGGCAAAAAATCTGGCAAAAAGCTTCATGGGCCCGTTTTCCTCAAACATTTCTTTTAAGAATACATTTTGTATTTTTCACTTAAAAAGATTGTAGCTGGTAAAATATAATTAACTTTTTGATCCAAGATAACAAATTAGTAAAATAGTTTTTACTTTTAGTGTCGCCCAAGAAAAGTAATTCTTGCTCGTATCATGGTGTCATGAGCAAAAGAAAAAACACAACACCAACACCATTTTCATTACGCCTCACTGTCGAGGAACGAGTGTTTCTGGAAGAGCGAGCGGGATCAATGCCGCTTGGCGCTTACATCAGGAAATGCCTTTTCGAAAACCCTGCGCCACGCATCAAAAGAAAGCGCGTAACCAAAGATCAAAAACAACTCGCGCAGATTTTGGGTTTTATCAGTGCTACCCGCATTCCCAACAACCTCAATCAAATTGCGAAAGCGATTAACACGGGCTCTCTCATAATCACCGAAGATGTTCATAGAGATATTAATACTGCCTGCGATGATCTTGAATTCATCAAAAAGGCTATTACGCATGCTCTGGGGTTTAATGATGATGGTGATTTCCATGATTATTAAAGGATCACAGCGCAGTGGTGCTAAACAATTAGCAGCACATCTTCTGAAGACCGAAGAGAATGAACATGTCGAAATATATGAAGTGCGCGGTTTTTATACGACCGATAAAAATATCTATAACGCTTTACATGAAATTAAAACGCTGAGCGGTGCGACGAACTGCAAACAATATATGTTTTCTGTTTCTTTAAATCCTCCGCAGGATGAGCGTGTCCCGATAGAATATTTCGAGCATGCAGCTTCTCAAATTGAAGATAGACTCAATTTAAAAGACCAGCCCCGCATCATAGTTTTTCATGAAAAAGAGGGGCGGCGGCATGCTCACTGCGTTTGGTCACGCATTGATCATGTGGAGATGAAGGCCATAAACTTACCGCACTATAAAAACAGGCTGAATGAAATCTCAAAGGACTTGTTTCTGAAATATGATTGGTCCTTACCGAAGGGGTATATAGATAGACAATACAGTAACCCTCTAAACTTCACGCTTCAGGAATGGCAACAAGCCAAACGTGCGAACGAAGATACACGTGTTTTAAAATCACTTATGAAACAGGCATGGGAGCGATCTGACAATAAGGCTTCATTTATTAATGCATTGAGTGAGTATGGATTTACATTGGCACGTGGTGAACGAAGAGGATATGTGGCGGTAGATTATAAAGGCGAGATATATTCGCTAAGCCGTTGGACCGGGGCAAAAACGAAGGCACTGAAACAAAAACTTGGCGCCCCTCAAGACTTACCCTCCGTTGAGCAAGCAAGGCAGGCTATAGCTGAGAAAATGACGCCTGTGTTGCAGCAATATATCCAAGACATTCACAAACAACGCAGCAAAAATTATAAGCCTCTTCAGAATGCTATTCATACGCTAAAGCGACAGCATCAAAAGGAAAGGGCGCAATTAGACACGGCACAAAATGAGCGTCGTGTGGATGAAGAGCGGCAGCGCCAAAGTCGCCTTCCTAAGGGAATAATCAAAAATATCCTTTCACGCATTACAGGTAAGTATCAGCGAATACAAAAACAGAATGCAGAAGAAACTATGCAATGCGCTAAGCGGGATAACATCGAGAGGCAAAAACTAATCGAGAAACAACTTGATACACGCCAAAAGCTTCAGGATAAAATTCAAAATGTTCGCGAAAATCATAACTCAATGAGTCTGCAATTGCGCAAAGACATCGGACAATATATGGAGATGAAAGAAAAACAACCAGATGCAAAATTTGAGAATACTAAACATAGATTTGATTTTGAACAGAGCAGAATACTTTAATATAAAGTACAAAAGAAATCCGTAGGCTTGCAAAAGAAGAAAAAAGTGTATTTTCTATAAATGTAATTTTTCTAATTCTCTTTGAAAATATTTTTGATGCTCTTTAGGCATTTTATTTATATTTTCCTTAATTGATTCAATATGAATTTCACCTCCAGGTCTTATGTGAAGGTCAAGTAAAATTTCTTTAAAAACACAGGCCTCTATGCATATGTTCAAAATAGTTGAGGTCGGCCATTTAGAAATAATATAACAAGACACAAGTTTATGTATTAAATTTTTACGCTCATCTATAACTACTAATGGTATAAATGGAAATATCCCAGAAGGCTTTTTGGGGGGCGCTGTATTTAAGTAAACAATTGGAAAAGATAAGACTAAAAGCGGGGCCAGTTTTTTTTCTGTTTTATGAGAAAAACAAAAATCCAAAATAAGAACTGCAGCTCTTAATTGTTTTCTGACATCAAATTCAGACGCTTCTTCTACAATCCTAGACCACTGCAATATTATATCGGAACTAAGTACAGAAGGATCTAGTAGTGTCATTTTTTCGCTAAAAATATCAATTTTTTTTGAAAGCTCCGTCATTATCATGGGAGAAGCTTTGAAAATAAGATCCAAGTTAGAACCAATACGTTTATTAGAGGCTTGATCAGTAGTTGCTAAAGATATCAAAAGCAAAGGATCTATATTGGGTGCCAAGTCTTTTAACAGAGCATGCAATAATGAATTAGCCTCTTTACTGGCTTCCACAAAAGAACGCGCAACAACGTGTGTTTGCAGATCTAGCTTTAAGTCATTCTCTAAGAGAGGTGAAATTTCAACCGAAACTTCTAAGAGCCTTCTTATGGGCATGTGACCCAACATAACTAAGCGGCATAAGTTGCGAGCTGAGCGCTCAACATTGCCCATTAAATATTTTACAACAAGAGGCAATAATCCAGCATCACTTGCTAACTTTTTCGCTTGGTGATCAGTAGCCTTAGAAACAACGTTTATTAGAAGGTTTGTAATGCGAGAATTCGGAAGTGACGAATTACATAGCCAGTCGATATCTGACTGGGTCGCATGTAACAACACGCTCATTAAGCGGTTAGTATTTTCCGTTTCCGGAAAGCCAGCTATTTGATTGATGATAGCTTTCTTTTTTTCATCTCCAGTTATTACATCACAAAAAACATCATCAAATTCTCTGATCGTGAATTCAGTGTTTTGCCATAGTTTTTCCATTATTTTTTCAGTATTATCTATATCTGAAGTACTTAAAATAGCTCTCAGAATAGAAGAATGATCGGCTCTATTTAAATAGGGTAAGATATTCCTTTGAAGTTTAATCTTTAGCAACTTCTCTGAAGTTATTAGACTATCAGCTAAGAAAGATCTCCATTTCTTTATCGGTGCCGTTTCTTGGCACAACATCATTTCTCTGGATAAATCTTCACTATGAGCCAACAATAAAATCCAGGACTCAGAAGGGATCTCATCTAGCTGAACACCTAGATCAATCTCATTGAAATTTTCCGCAATCCCATAGGCAATCCCTGTATATAAAATAGATGACATTTTTTTTTGAGCAGCGCACGCTTCTTTTAAAATATTCAGGACAAGGCCAACATCTCGTGATGCAAGTTTTTTAGCGGTATGCTTTATTTTATTTATCAGATCTGTCGTTAGTCTTTGCTTAGATAGTTTCTCTAAAAGGGCCCGAATAAGTTCCCAAGTAGCGACAGGTTTGTTAGAGCTTAAAGAAAGGTCAATCGACTTTATAATTAGTGGCTCAAGTATCTTAACGCTCCCAATATCAAGAGTGCTATTTGTTTCAAGGATGTCAATCATGCCAAGTACGGCAGTAGATGAAGTTTTTGATTTCTCAAGCAACTCACTCCACAATAATGATGTTCGCAATGTTTTCTCATTACTGTTTTCTAGAGAATACAATAAGCCCAAGCCATCCAGCGATTTGAAACTAGGATTATCTGTTTCGAAAATGTGTTTAACAAGCAGATTTGTCCAGCGATGCCTAGAAGGCGTATTTTCTGTCGCGTCAATTTTTCGACCCGACCAATTAGCAAATCGAGAGCGCGTCTTCCTAGATGAAAACAAAAGATCAAAACTACGATCTTCAATTGTTCTGGGAGCAAAAGCATTGGTGCAAAAGCAAAATTCCCTTCTCATCGCTGGCCAAAAAGCGTTGATAAGTCGTTCCGCAGCTATTTCTGCCATTGGCATATCAAACACAACAGTTGGCTTACGCTCTTCAAGAAACAAGGCTTCTACAAGCTCTTGACCGGGAATATTTTCTATTACCGGTATTGAAGTTGGCGATGCAGGCATATGTAACTGTGTAAGGAATTGATTACTCTTCTCAACTGGTTGAAAGAGTTCAAAAATAGGAGCAATATTTTTAAGATGCGTCCAAACCTCTAAAGGTATAATAAGACTTTTTGTCAATACGCACCCAGCCCTTGAGGCTGTTAAATCTTGCCAAGTTTTGGCTAAAATATAGTATTTTCTACTTGGTAAGGGGTATCCTGTTATGTAAGGAGAAAAAGTTTCCCCTGGCTGTAAGGATCCTGCCATATCAGATAATCGATCAATAGTATCTTGATCTGAGCTCGTAAGTGTAACACTACTAGCTAATAATTGATGACCATTTTTATATCCATGATCTTGTTGCTCAATAACCTGTTTATTCATCACTTAGGTTAAATCCCTCCATTAACCAAGCTATTGGAAGAGTTAAGTCTTCTTTTATATTTTTCTGGTCTTGAATGGCATAACCCGCGTGGTCGGAGTTTTTATATTTTTCCGCAAAAGCCGCATCGGCTTCTAGGTCACCCCCTACAGCACTTGTAGCAAAGACTTCTATGTCAATGCCTTCAACGTCATGTAATCGTCCAAACAGCAATGGAAAATCCTTTTTTAAATAAGATCTCGGCCCAGCTTTTGAAGTGTCTCGATCTAACCTATCCCAGGCGGTAATAACTATCCCAACTCGTGGTCGAACACCCTCTAGGTCAGATGCTAATTCAGCTTCCATAAACCGTACTAACTCACACATAGCTACTTGTGTTGGTATTTTATTGGCGTCAAATTCTGTAGTTTCGTCTATTTTGAGGATATCCCTAGCAGTAACCCAATCTTGTGGGATTACATTTTCTGGAGAGTGAACTCGGAGAAATAACAAAGCTCCTCGAGAAACCTTTAACCTTTCCATCCATTGTTTAGGCAGCTCCGTAGTCTCAACGGCTTTTTTCCAAATTTCTCCGCGAATATCGGGAATTATTAAATTAGCACTAGCATTATTTCCTGAATCAGCTTGGCACAAAGGTATGGTCAAATCCCGGCCTCCATTGTCAACTTCTTCATTAGACCTGGGGGCAAATTTACCCCTTAATAGGTATTCCGAGATACCTTCAATGTATTGAATATCATCAGGATCTCCATCTTTTCTTAGTTTACAGTCTTGATGTTCCAGAGCTAACCAAAGCCCTCCCAAATAGTTGCTCTTTCCGGAAGCTGGCCCACCAACAAGGATAAAAGAATGTTCACTGCCCATCTGCACCTCCTCTATTACGAAAGTTTAGAATTGCTCGATTTTGATTACCATCAACACTATCTGGCCAAAATGCAGGCTTTTCATCAGCAACAGAATCTATGGTACTTAATATCAACTCTGACAAACCTGCTCCCGGAGCAATTGTATCGTGATCTGAGAAAGACGCAATTTGAATAACTGATGCCACGAAGCCACAATCAGAGGCTTTTTTCTCTAATTTCTCGATAACGCTTTTCTCTGGTGTTCCCTCATCTAAACGCGTGATTACAATTTTTATAGGAGGCTTAGCTCCTTCAAAAAATTGTTGTGCACGGTCTAAAAGCTTACAGGCTCTATGTGCTGCGTATTTTGGCTCATCCATAAGCTTTTGGCCATCGAGCATGATCCACAAGACCTCAGCAGCCTTCAAAAAACTCAGCCTATCTGTTCTGTTGCTATCAATTAATGACGTAGTCCATTCGCCAGGTAAATCGGGCAATATGAAATCAAAAATGTTGTCCGTTTTGTGTTCTTTCAAGCGAAGATGTAGGAAGCCAGCTGAGCGGCCATCAGCAATTTGTGTGTGAGATGTCATTTGCTCAGGTGTTTGCCCATCGTTCCATCGACGAGCGCCCTGGCTTATTTCTTCAAACGCCATGAGCGTTTTACTGTTTAAAAAACTAAAATTTTCTAGTTTATCGTGCGCTAACAATAAATATAAACTTACTAAAGATGCCGTTTTTCCTGCATCAGGCGTTCCCAAAACACCCACTACACGACAATACTGTTCTTGCATTAATTCATGAACATTTTCTACACCAAGAGACAGGCTGGAAACAAATTTGGGCAGCGCTTCTGGTTCCGCTAATGTGGAATCCGCATCTGTGGAGGCCTCATCTGCAATCTCTTCTGCATGACTCTCTATTAAATCCGAGTTATTTCCTGCCCTTTCCGGGCACGTTTGAGGATCATTACTTAGAAGACATTTGCCTGTTTCAGCAACAGTGCAATTCTCTCTTGAGCATTGTGTTTCCATTACTAAATTCCATTATTAGGCAAAAACATAACGTGTAATATAGAAGCCTCTAACAATGCTCGAGCACTCCAATCCATTAGATCTCGCTTTTCATTTTTATCTTTATGTGATGGCTTTCCTTCTAGCAAAGAAAAACATAGTGGAAAAATTGCAGCACATTCTTTTAACGCACCTCTTTCAAGAAACCTATCAACTAACTTAGCCCCACTATCACCTACAGCTTCTATCACTTCTTTTAAGGAGTAAGAATCGCCTGCTGATACATTTCTTAAAACCAAATGTTTGTGGGCATCCCCTGGCATACGCCGGAGAAGACACGCAGCTTCAATACCGCCTGTAATTCCACCAACCTGGGGAGGTAAAGAGGAAATTTTTTGATTAAGCGCTTCACTCCAATCGCTTAAAACCCACCATAACAAGTCTATTTCCTCGCGATCCAATACTGCATTATCGCGCAGAGAGCTTAAAACCTTATCTTGTTCAGCCTTCAAGTCTTTAGAAAACTTCTCCCAATCTGCTCCATCAGTGGCGACAGTCTTAATATTAGGAACTTGATTACGTCCTCTTGCGGAAACAGAGCTTTGTATAACTAGGCTATGGCTTTTCTCCATCAACTCTTTTCTTAGAGCTTCAAGCTTCGTTTCCTTTACAGGCGTTTGAAATGATAGAGCTGACCAAAGCCCCGATGCTAAGACATCTGTTCTACTCGGCTTGCGAGTGCTTGGGGGCGCAGAACCAACAACTTCAATTGCTGCGAGGACAGCACACGTAATTATTTGAAGATTTTGCCCTTCCGTTACAAAAGACGGTGCTTGCTCTTTTATTGCTCCACCTACTTCCTCAAGCAAAGTTTCAGAAATAAGTTTTCCATTTGACGACAAGCCTTCAGCCAAATCGTTTGCTAATTGCAAAATGTTGTCGATATTGGCACGTTTTCTCATGCAAGTTGCTATGTCTTGTATTGCTTTGGTTCTCTTTTCAACAAAGTCATCAGTAGGATCAGCCTGAAATATCCGTATGTGTTGCGCAATATCTGTCATAATTTTTCTCCAAATCTAATTAACATGCAACTTTTAAGCGCTGAATTTCTTCTATTATTTCGTTCATTCTGCCCGCACGGTGCAATGAATCAAACATACGCCTTTCTAGCGCTTGAGTCATCGTTCCAGTCCAATCATTAGGTAGCGCACCAAGCTTAACTAATATTTCTAATCGTTGGCTAGCAGACAAATCACGGAAAAATTGAAGTAATGCTGTAGAATACTGATCTGACATCTCAACTTCTCTTTCTTGATTTTCATTAATATTATCGTTCTTTACTAGCTCTGGACCATCCTCAACAATGGCTTGATCTTCCTTGTTATGGGATGAAGGCTTTTCTCCTTCTCGGAAATTGGGGCTCGCCAAAATAAAATGAGGCTGAGCCCCACCTAAACCAATGGTATCTTCTACAAAAGCTTTTCGCACATCCGACCACACTCTTGGGTAAATAGTGGCACTTAATGCATCGTTATCACTACACCAGTCAAACTCTAAAATATTATATGTATAGTTATACTCTCCATCCGCAGTGGGTGGTACAGCAGCACCTGCATCTAACATCATAAGTTCTTGGCCCTCTTCAATTTTTTCTACTACTACATTTGGGCTGTGCTCGTGCCCTGAAACAAAAACACGAGCTCGGCTCCTTACAAATCGTCTTACCTGCTCTGAGTCCTGCAACCAATCCAGAGGGTGGTGAGCTAAAATGACGAGCTCTTGCCCCTTTTCCTTAGATAAGAGAGCTTGTTGTCGCTCTCCTAAAATTAGTTGGCCTTTTTGATCATTATTGGAGCAGATCAGTGCTGTATTTAATCCTATTATTCTGAGCCATCGTCCAGGAGCTAACTCAACTCTGCGATCACTTGCACCCCCACCTTTTTTATGCAATGGGCAATTGTAAGCTTCGGAAAAAGGTTGATAAGCCGCAAAGCGTTTGTACAGCAACTCTCGGTCGCTCTCTGAATCAAGAATTGCATCTAAAGCCTCTTGACCATTTTCTGCTATATCTTCAAGAATCAGCTCTGCTCCACGAGTAATTTGATCCCTGTCAATATCATGATTGCCCGGAACAACTTGAACTGCCGTATTTTTGCAACCCGCTGCATAAGCAACTCTATCTAACCATTCCCCAGCATTTGAATATTGCTCCTTCTTACCAGAATACGCTACATCCCCAGTTACTATTATTCCATTTATTGGATTTTTTAACTGCTTTGCCATGTCAGAAACGTCTTCAATTAGCCTTTCCTTCACATCATTGTGAATGAAAAGTTTTCCACCTTTCTCTTGACCAAAATGTATATCTGATAAATGTACGAAAGTTGCCGCCATTTTTTGTTTACCGATCATGCTTGTTGATTTGCTATATAATAGACTTTATCGCATTAAGGTAAAACGACTTTATATACTTTTTTACTTTTATCCTAATGCATCCAAGGACGCCCTTAGTTCTGGTTAAGCGGGAAAGCACTTACGACATCCAATCGGCGCACGGTTGGTCTTGATGAAATCATCATGGGGTTTTTAGGGGCAGCAGGAACGCTCTCCTAAATGGTGATTAAACGGCCATCCGTTTATGCATGGGTTTGGTGCAGGTGGGAGAGGAAAATCTCCAAAATCCTGCTTGATGGGTTCAAAGGGAGAGCAAGGTCTCTTTTTGTCGATGGGGTTGTAAGGGGAGCGCCGAAGGCTCCCATTTCGAGTAGTAAAACGGCGATACGTTTTGATGGTGTGAAAGGTTGGAACGGATTATGTTCCCGCATCGCGCCATCTGCCAGAGGGTTGCAACGGGAGAGCGCAGCGTCTCCCTTGCCAAGATGTGTAAACGAAAAATCGAAGATTTGTAGTACGACACACATCTTGCGGAACGTCTGTACTCAATTTCAAATATCAATTCTAACCTTGTGAAGCTTCTTTCTGAAACCTGTTAATTGCCTTTGATGGCTCGTAGCCAGGCAAATCATTACCTTTAGGTTTGATATAATTATAAAGGGATAAGCGCGCACGCCCTTCTGACTTTAACTCTTCCTCTAAATTAAAATTACGAGCTAGGAATAGGAATTTTCGTTCTTCTTCTTTTATAGCCTTTCCATCAGGCCAGAGACCTTTTGAAATAGATAAACCGACTTCCTTGTCAGATAGGTTTTTTGTGACTTCAACGGAAGACTTTATTTCAGAGATCAGGTCGGCTAATTGGTTTTCCAGAAGCTTATGAATTGCATCAAAATCTTTCAGATGCTCTTCGGGAAGGTCTTTACGGATGGCTTCAATATCGGCCATTTCAAGTAGAAGCCCCCAAACACCAAGAGGGGTGACGTTGCTGATGAGGCGGTGAACACGGCAATATTCACTGCCTTTAATTTTGACTCTGTGCCCGTTAGGGAATTTAATAACCCAGCCTTCATTATTTTTATCGATGTCATCAGCTTTGTTGACGAAGTCGCGGATATTTATATATGGGTACTGTTCAGCCTTTTTGACGTTTATATTTTCTGTGACCGCATGAAGGCGATTTTGATCATATTCAAAGCCGTTGTCACAATATGCGGATAATAGAACCATGCCTTCGTAATCATATGAAACAACGATACGGTTTTCGGGATAAATAATCTCGAATAAGTAAGTATGATCAGTTTCAAGAGATGCGGTGTTCAAATTGGCGTGTAGCCATTTTTTGCCCCATGCGGCTTGTTCGGAATCGAAAGCGCCACGTGTAGCACAGTGCCATTCCCCATCATGGTGATAAACAATACCTAAAGAACCATCCAATTTTTCGAGGGCTACGATTTCGCCTTTGTGAGATTCAGAGTCCCAAACATCAATTTCCCCATAATTAAAGAATTTTGGAAACGGTGTTGCGATCACTTTTTTATCGGATGGAGCTAAAATCAGGCCACGAGAAATGAGGGTGAAAACGTTCCAGTTTTGCTCGAACATGGTTATTGGGGTGTAGTTAAAAAGTTCTAAACCGTTATTTGATTTCTTTGTGATAAATCCTTTTTCTGCGTTTTCGAGCAGGCCATCATATAATTCATCAAACCCCATTTTACGGGCTGGATGTTGTCCTATAATCATATCCATTAAATTTTTATCGATAGGCATGTGTCGTTAAGCTCCTCATGTGAAGCTTTTAACATATTTTTCAGGTAAAGCGGTTTTTTATATATTTTTTAAAAAAGCACAAAAAAACGGCTTCGGCACGTCGCCGAAGCCGTTGATAAGCAGGATATGAAATCCGGTTAATATTCTTCTGCGAGCATGATGGTAAGCACGCGTACTGTTTTCTCAATATCCGCCGGATCATCACTGCCGTATTTCACATCCTGATCGTAATAATCAATCTTCCAGAAAACACGATTACCATTATGTTCAAAGGAGCCGAAATCATGTTCGCCGTGAGGGTCATTATCCTCGTTGAAATCTTTATAATCGCGCACCATAGCCGCAATGATGATTTGATCTTCGGGCGGTAAGCTAACAATCCCGCGTGTCATGTAAATCTGACACGGTACTTCGAGTTTTCCGAAAACAGGCACCATCACATATTGGCGGCATTTATCATTAAGGGCTGCGATTTTTATCGTTTCAGCAGAACGTTCAATTAAGTCAGTCATAATTATCTCCATAATTTGAAATTTCGTAAAGGCGCAAAAAAGCCCGCCTAAACGGTGGCGGGCATTTTCTCTTCTTTAGCGGTCTGGAAGCCGCGATATCCGTATTTGCTGGCAAGCTCGTTCAGATTGCCTTTGCTTTGAAAGGTTCGTCTCCAGTCTTTGGGCTTGTAGTACCAGCGCTTGCGCTTGGAATTCCATTGCAGTCCCGCAGCTTTCAAAGCATCTTTGTTCCGCTTCGTATCACCTGAAACCCAAATCCAATATCCGATAAGAGCGATATCAAGGTCACGGAGCTTCAAAAGCTCAAGCAGCTTGTCCATGAGTTCCTGCTCAACATCGGGCTTGTATTTATATTCGCGATCATCGCTCTTTTGTCCGTCACAAGATTTCAACGCGGCCTGATATTGTGAATTGATTTCTTTCATAGTATCGGGATCACCGCCTAAATCGGGATGATGGTCTTTCGCAAGATTGCGGTAATGCGCTTTGATCTCTTCGACCGTTTTTAAATGTTTAAAGTAAAAAATAGTGTTCATTGCCTATCTCCTTTTTGAGTTGATGGCAGGCGAACAGGCACGGATCGCATAAGGGAAAAAAGCAATAACCAACACGGTTACTTGGCGCGGGCAGCGTTATTGCTTTTTTACCGCGTCCGGCCAGCTTCCATCATAAATCTCAAATCGGACATAGCGCTTTTGAACCCGTTCGAATTTTTCAAACATCCTTGAAAACAGTTCTGAATAATCACATTGCCCAACCTTTCTTTGCGCATGCGCCCGGATCAAAAGCTCGGTCGTCCTATCATGAGCTTAAGAACGCACATGAAAGGAGACCGTCATGAACCAAATTGTGAAGACAAACACTCAAGAGATCGTCAACTCCATCCCCGATATAAATGGAACCATCGGCGCGGCGCTTGCTCTTGAAGATCAAAGTCATTCAACCAAGCTTATCGAAGAGCAGGCAGGGTTGGCCTTTGATATGATACGCGGTGAAGAAATCGCTTTTCTGGAAGCCGAGATCGATAATCAGCAAAGCTCGGTCAAACGATCAAGGCAAGCTATAGACGAACAAGAAAAGGTTCTCTTTGCCACGAGCCCGACAATCAAAGCGGCGCATATCAGAAATGAAAGTACGCAGAGCAAGTCACTGTTTCAATTTTTGATCTGGTCAAAGGATTTTACAATCGGATTGAGCTGTCTGATCTGCGGCTTAATTGTCGTTTTGATGGGCGCGAGTAACGTCTATTCCATTATCATGGCTTCAGGTACGCCCGTATTTTTGGATGACCCGCGCCTTGCCATGATGCTCTCAGGATTGCTTCCGATTGGGAGCATTGCCCTCAAGTTTTTCAGCGCCACAATCCAAAGCGATAAATTCAAGAAACGTTATACTACGGCGCTCTATGGCGCGGCGGCTGTTTCGCTCATTGCGTGGATTGTCTTGTTCGGAATGACTTTCGGCTCTGCTGCATCAGGCTTTGACTGGGATAGTCTTGGTGAAGATAACACAGGCAAAGACGCGACATTTACGGTTGTTCAATTGCTCACCGAAATGCTGGTCGGTGCAACGCTGTTTCAAGTGGCGGGTGATATTTGGTCAACATATGCGCCAACCACCATGATTGCTAATCCTGCCTATGCAGAGCGTAAACGAAACCTTGAGCTTTTGCGCGGCGATCATGACGAATTGCGCAAGACATATACGCAAAACACAGCGCGTCTCAGCATGCTTATGGCTGCCCGCAAAGCCTACATCAATTCCCAAATCTTACACTACCAACGTCAAGCGGCAAGACTGCATGGGGATCACAGCGCCGCGCTTAACAAACAGAAAAAGGAGAAATCAGGTATGAAAAAGTTACTGACACTAGCCACACTATCTATGCTTTGCCTTGGGGCATCGCCTAAGGCAGAAGCAAAAAACCTTATTATTGGCATATCGCCTGTCTTAAGCGCAGAAGACGGTCAAAGGGAAATGATACAAGTCCTGCGCTATCTCTCTGAAAATCTGGAAGTCGGAGAGCATGCCAATATCTTTGATGCAGAAAACAGACGTTTTATCGGTTCGTTTTCAAAGCCTGCAAATAAAAACTACGCAAGCCCTAAGGCGCTGCTTCAATATAACCGACATGTCGCAGCGAATTTGAAATCCATGTACCGCGCCGATCATCCTGATCTTGCGAGCGGTCTTAAGGCTTCCGTTAAAATCCCGCAATTCTTGACGTTCTTGGCTCAGAATTATGCGCCTTTAACGGATACGGATATCGTTATCTTAGGCAGTCCGATATACATGGATTTGCAAACGCCTTCATGGGACATGCGCGGCGGTAAATTTGCAGGCGACGGGCATTTTAGCGCTCAAGCTGATAAAAGCGTATTCTCAACCGTCGGCAAAGAGACCTTTTTGCAAGGGGCGAGAATTCATATCCTTTACCCAAACAAAGATTGGGAAATCAGCGATAGCTATCGTCATTACATCACAAGAATGTGGACACTCTATATTGAGGCACAAGGCGGAGAGCTTTCGAGCTTCACAGATGATGCGTCAACATTTTGGATGCGTGTTCGTAACAGTGCCGGAGCGTTACCACACACTTTCAAACGCGAATATACGGACAAGCTGGAGACATTTGAAATGGCTCCTGAGCAAAGAAAGCGCACATCCATTCATGAACGTGAGCTGAGCACGACACCACCCTCTAAAAGCGCGATGAATATCGCCGATGAGGTCGAAATCGGGATTAGCTGGACATGTGATGTCTGTGATCTTGATATTTATGTTCGCCCGAACCATGTGGCCGATGTTTTGTATTTCGGCAACACCAAAACCGCTGAAGGGCTTTATCACAAAGACTTTGTGAATTCACCGCAAGCTGTGAAGGGGTATGAAACTGTCACTTTTAAACATGCCGTTGATCTGCGCGATACCTTCATAGCAATCAACTGGTATGGCGGTCATTCCCATAGCGGCGTAAGCGGTGAAATCCGTCTGGCGATTGGTGATAAGACCTATGGTCTTCCGTTTCATATCAAAGGCGAGAACGGCAATGCCGCGTTGGAGCGCGACAGCGTTCTGAACACTGGCAAGGCGGCCAATGATAATTGGATCGTCATCCAGCCGAAGAGAATTCTAGGCTTATAAATTCACTTCCTCCTCACCACTCAAGGCCTGCCGTAACAGGCAGGCCGTTTTTTTAGAAAGGACAAACAGATGGCAAGACGCAGACAAGAACCTTCCATGATGCAGCAAATCTTCGTCATCACGATTTTCAGTATTGCTGCATCCTATATCGAGCCGACAAGCGAAGAGCTTTATTGGCTTGAGATGTTTTGTTATTTGGTTATCGCACTCGGTGCATTTAGATTAGCCAATGAAGTCCTAAGCGTATCGCGTAATTTATTGCTGCGCTGGTATGCGCGAAGACCATCGCTTAATTACGGCTCTGCGCGTTGGGCAACGGATAAAGACCATAAACGTGCAGGACGCTTCAAAACCAAAGGATTATTCCTTGGTGCTTCGGCCAAGAGCGGGCGTCCGTTATTCTTTAACGGTGAAACACACGGCCTGACATTATCACCCGCTGGCGGCGGTAAAACCGTCAATTTCTTCATTCCCGCTTTGCTGCATAATGATATGCCGATGATCGTTCCTGATTTAAAAGGCACGCTGGCATGCATCACCAAACGCACACGAGCAAAGCGGCATAAGCATAAAATTTATTGCGTGAACCCTGCGCAGCTTTTCGAAGATAAGCTCGGTAAGGCAGCGCGGTATAATCCGTTGCAGATTTTGTCCGATAGCTGGGTGGCGCAAAATCTCTCTGACCTCATCACCGATGCGCAAGCTATCGCGTTTCAGCTTATGCCCGAACCGCCACAGGCGGGAGAGAACACATTCTTTCGCAACGGTAGCCGCATGATTACAGTGTTTTGCATGCTGTATCTGGTGACGAAAGATCAGGATAAAACGCCGACGCTCAGTGACATTCTAAAGATGCTTCGAAACGAAACAGATTTAAGAGAAGCGCTCTATGTCGCGTCCTGTTCTGATTTGCTCAAAGGCGATCTGGCCGATATCGCGAACGATCTTCTGGCCAAGGTCGAGCAAAACGATAAACGGCAATGGGAGTCATTTCGTGAAGGTGCGGTGCAGGCTTTTTCAGCCTTTAGCGCGAGCGGCTGGCTTGCCGAAAGCACAAGCACATGTGACTTCCGTTTTGCGGATTTGAAAAAACAAAAGGCAACCGTTTACTTGATTGCCGATCCCACGCGCATGCGGGTTTATGCGCCTTGGCTTGGGTTGCTCGGTTGGTGCGCTCTGACAGAGCTCACACGATGCCAAAGTAAAGAGCAGGTCTTATTCCTTTTTGATGAGGCGGCCAATTTCAGGATTGAAGGCCTCACCGCTAAGCTCACGGAATTACGGAGCTATGGCTGCCGCGTATGGTTTGCGCTCCAGTCTTTGGATGCTTTCGCGAAAACATACGGGCGTGATGATTTGCAAACATTGTTAGAGCAATGCGAGTGCCAACAATTCTTTGGCATTCAATCCTATAAAACGGCGGAGCTGATTTCCCGCACTTTGGGTAACACCACGGTGAAGGGCGATAACTTTAACCTCGGCCATATTATCCATGATCCCGTCATGCATAGCGTGGGGGAGCATGCGCGTGCGCTCCTCACCCCTGATGAGGTGCGGCAGTTTGAAGACTGCATCATTTTGCTGCGCGGTCAGCCGCCCGTTCACGCGCTTAAGGTCGGATATCATGAAGTGAAACCGTGGAACGGTTGGGCGGATGTTGATCCGATGTACGGTAAGAAATTTAAGGGCAAAACGAAGATCGTTTTGAGATATTCATGAAGCAAGCAAAAGTCATCTATTGCAGAAAACCGAAAAAGCGCCGCGTGTATAAACGCAAAAGTTTGCTGCCGTTTTTCGTGTTGATTTTGCTGCGTCTCAGCTTGATCCTCACGCCGATAATTTATGTAGGGTTTTATATCTTCGAACACGGCACACCGCGTATGCTGTGGGAGTATCAATATTACGGTAGTCCCAGCCATCCCAACATAACATCCTGCACGTATGTAGGATTTAACGGCGTGATTTCATTTCCCGCCAATAAATGCCCGTTTATTGACTTTTTCAGCCATTAGTAGTTTTTCTAAAACACAAAAGGTAATAATATGTATATACGCGCACCAAAGTAGCATCACGGATACGAAAAAATGGATGATAAAATGATAATTGAAGAAGACATTTCCCATGTTGAAATTGCATCTGTAAATTTCGATCAATGGGCCCTTACTGTTTCTCTTAGGGTATATGCACATGATCAGACAGTAAAAGGCATGACTTATCTAATATTCCAGAATGTTCGGGGATTTAGATACCTCGACGAAGGAGATATGCTTCAATATCCTTTTCCCAAAGATTGTACAAAAAATTATGTTCAGGTCATTGATAAAAAAGGCTGGTCAGAACAAGAAGAAAATTTCGGTAACATCGTTACGTCAGGTCATCGTGAATACCTTGTGGCCACTGATAATGAGTGCCTGAGTATTTTAGCGCATAAAGACCCTACGATAATTAAAGAATAAAGTGGAAATTTATCTAATGTACACTCTGCCAGGTGTCATTAAAGATGATTTGTTAATAGGGGTAAATGTAAAAAAATGAATGAACCGACAGAAAAGTTTTCAGAAATTGTTAGGGAGTATTGTACGTGGTCTGAATCTTTACCTCTTGCAGAAATAGAAGAGGTAAAAAAAGCCATAAGTTTACTTGTAAACATCTATGCTGGCGTTCTGGCTATACCTAATGATAACAATGTTGAGGATATAGATGGATACGATGTATCTGATGAAGAATGGAAGATAGTTTTTAAACGTTTTGGAGCATTACCATTCAATTTTTATGCTGAATTTTATAGTCCCTATAAAGGTCTGAATGAGGAGCCAAGTTTTGGTGATTTGGCAGATGACCTTGCAGATATATATAGAGATTTAAAAGAAGGTCTTGCCCTGTATGATGATGGCCATGTTAGCAATGCCTTTTGGCAATGGAGGTATAGTTTTAGTATACATTGGGGCAGGCATGCGGCTAATGCATTAAGCGCATTACATGCTTATGCAAACGACCACGGTATAGATATCTGAAAAGAATTGAAAAGATGGCTAAGAGGCATAAATTCGTAGCATCAATTACAAAGCTTACCAACAATGGTGGCTATGTTTATGGCGGGTGTGATGACTATAGAGGAGAGGTCGAATTTTCCAGCACCTATAATCAATGCTACTTCACTGGCAAAACATTAAAAAAGATAAAAGGTGGCCGTGCAGGTGGGAATTATGAAGGTGTTGAGGATGGTGAGGTATATCGAGTTATGAAATTTGAAAAACTCAGCTAAACCCTATGCTAATTCCGGCTCTGGTTCAGGGGCACTATCAAGTCCGAATTCCTTAATCGCATTTAACACACGTCCTGAGCGCAATGATTTACGGGCGCGACCGACATTAAATTCATCGGCGCTGGCTTGTTTGATGCAAACATAGTCAGACGGTGCGACATCAAGTTTATTTGCTTTTGCGTAGGCTTGGCTATGCCCTTTGACATTGTTAGGCGCGTGCAAAACTTCATCATTGACCCAATCTCTTCCGGGACGTGAGGCATTGCTCAGAACACGATTTTGCACTGTGCTCTCTGGGTTATTTTTATTGAACAAATAGTTCTGCGGGTTCGCATTTACATCTGAAACAAGTTCTGAGATAGCTTTCATAACTGCTTTGGGGTCTTGTCCATTATCAATAACAGGAAGAGGCTTACCCAGTGCATCAGCATCATTCTGAGCGTTTCCCTTTAAAGCCGCAAAGCGATCTTGTGTAAACGGGTATCGATAAATGGTTCCTAAATCGAATTCTTTGTTCTGCAATGAAAGATGCAAAGCGACATTATCTTCCGAGTTATAAAGGCTCACGCTTTGATCAAAAACGCTGATATAGCCACTTGTATTTTCTGATAATAAAAAGTTTTCTTTGATGTAATGGATCAGATCATCCGGCGTTTCAATGAATAGCTGCTTCCCCAAGCTTTGTGGCGGCACAGACCTTCCCAGCTTCTCATCAAAATATTCTTTGGTTTCAGTGGCATTAAATGCATTAACCCCCTGCATACCGGGTTTGTGATCCTTACCAAGAACATGCTTATCAAAAGCGTGGCCTCTGGCAATGTGCTCAATCAGCGTATCAAGCGTTAAATTTACAGATTGAGATTTAGCCATCGAACTTACTACTCAATTCTGTTTTGATACGGCGAGACCAGTGCGCTTTGTTCTTTTCAAAAACAGTATCACCAATGTCAAATATATCATCATGCAAGCGATCAAAGTCATCAGCGGGGTAGTCATAGAATCCACCTGCTGGGTAATCACTCAGGGCGATAAAAGCCGGAATAATAGATAGAAGCTCAAGCTTACTGAGCTTTAGGATATCTGAAGACCGAACCTGTTTACTTATAACTTCACGTGCTTCTTCAAGCCTTGTGATATTTGCAATGCAGTCAATTTCTGCGTCATCCGTGGTTTCCGCATATTTCAGGAAATCGATCAGCTTTTTTTTCCATTCAGGTGAAGCATGCAAAATGACGTCATCACTCTCAACGGAATGTAACGTGATTTGCGGCTCTAAAATTGCTGTAGGACTCGCCAAAGTCATCACCCTTTTTATTTTTGGTAGAGTATAATCATTTCAATAAAACATAACAAACTTTTAGTTGTTCTTCTTGGTTGATGCTAACCATCGAACTCTCCGAGCAACCCTGTTTTTATGCGCCTGGGAAAGCGTGATTGCCGTTTAAAAACGGTGCTTTCAATCTCAAGAATATCATCATGCAGACGGTTAAAATCATCGTGATTGTAATCATAAAAAATACAGGATGGGAAATCACTGAATGCAGCTACTGCAGAGCACAGATTTAAGAATTCCAGCTTATTTATTTTCAGCGTATCAGACGTGTGAGATTGCTTGCTGATAGACGACTGAACATCGCTCAACGCATCAAGGGGAACATGGCAGTCAACGGTTACATCGTCGGTGCTTTGTGCATATTTAAGGAATGCGACAAGTTTCTTTTTCCATTTAGGTGAAGCATGCAAAATCACGTTATCGCCCTCAATGGAATGTAACGTAATTTGCGGCTCTAAAATTGCTGTTGGACTTGCCAAAATCATCACTCTTTTTATTTTTGATGGAGTACAATCATATTAATAAAACATAACAAATTTTTAGCTGTGCTTCTTGATTGGTGTTAACCATCAAACCCTGCACTGAAGCCAGTTTTTATACGACGAAAACTCTGAGTTTTTTCTTTGAAAACGGTTTCATAGATCAAGAAAAAATCATCGTGTAAACGATCAAAATCATCGGCGTCATAATCATAAAAGGCACTTGGCGATAGAACATTCAGTGCCAGCAAAGCTTGGTATATGTCCAGAAGGTGCAGCTTTGAGATCGTTAGATTTTTTTCAGATCGGCTTTGCAGGGATATGCTATCTCTAGTCTGTTCCAGTTCATGAGTGGTTACAAAAGCATTTACTTCCGCATCGTCAGTAGTGGCTGCATATTCCAAAAACTCTATAAGCTTCTTTTTCCATTCGGGCGAGGCATGCAAAACGACGTTATCATCCTCAATGGAATGTAAAGTAATTTGCGGTTTTAAAATTGCTGTTGGGCTTGCCAATGTCATTACCTTTTGAGTTGTTTTCTAATTTTGTATTAACCATCAAACTCCGATGCTAATCTCGTTTTTATGCGACGGGGCATGGATATTTCTTTGTTTATGGCTTGTTCGTAAATTGATATAAAGTCATCGTGTAAGCGATCAAAATCGTCAGCATCGTAATCATAAAAATCGCAAGAATGCATAACACTCAGGGCATTGAAAGCGGGTATTATTGCAAGTATATGTTTGATGTGAAGTCGTAGAATATTGTCTTTTGAGCCGGATTTTAGAACATCTTTTCGGGCATTTTGTATCCAATCAGCATGAATAACAGGCGCAACTTCAACATCACTGGTTGTTGCGGCATAATCCATAAAATCAGCGAGCTTCTTTTTCCATTCAGGCGAAGCATGCAAAACGACGCTATCACCCTCAACGGAATGTAAAGTAATTTGCGGCTCTAAAATTGCTGTTGGGCTTGCCAATTTTTATATCTTTCGTTCTATGCCATCAGCTTATCAAAGAGCTGACGAATAACGCTATCGTTTGTATCGAGGGTGTGAAGCCCGACGCCGTGTTTTTCAATCAAAACATCTTTGTTTTGCGGGATCGGGTCTTTTGATCTTGTGCATCTGATTTTACGTTGCGCGGTGCGAATGCCATGATGATTTGAGCTCACCGTGATCGTGCCGCCATCAAAGCCCAAACATTTCTGGCTGGGTGAGAGCTCCATGCGCATAACATAAACTTTCGGCAGATATGATGACGGATCATCCAAAATGATAAAGTTATGACCATTCTTGCTCAGCACATAGCCTTGGCTGCGTTGTTTAATGATGTCTGAATACCCGTCTTTAGGATAGTAGAACAGCTCTTCGGCGGTGATAACGCCTTCTCGGTTTTCCTTAAGACGAAGAACGAACTTCACAATGCATCCGGGTTTTTCAACGGATGGGATATAGCCCCAATAATCTCCGGGCAGGCTTTGCCGCGCTAATTTCTGATCGCGTTCTGATACATCCATAAACATGCTCAGAACATGAGGGAGGTCGTTTGCGCTTAATCTCTGATCTTCGTTTGAAAAGGAAAATTCAATGTCTTGCTCTTTGAGCATATCCAAAATCACATCGTAGAAAACGAGTGGGACATTCTCGTAGGAGGTTTCCGGATGGGACAGATATTTTGAAAGCGTGCCTTTAGTTGTTTGGTTATCGGGGTGTCCCGCCTTATGCGCTTTTCTGATGATTTCAGCTTGGGTAAATTGAGGGTGAGATTTACTTTTGCAGATATCTGCAGCTTTTCTCAATAGTGCGATCTTTTTATGATTTCCGATCATTGCCCCTCATATTGTCGTAATGCGTTTTCGCAAAGTTTCCCCTTGAAGAAACAATCTTAAAACAAAAGAGCCCTAACCAAAACACATAAAAACAATTTTAACGGTTATTATGAAACCGTGGACACAACTGACATTTAAAACCCAAGAGCTGCGCAGCTCTCCTCAACGAAAAAGGAGAGCACCATGAGACACACTGAGCACTACTGCCATTTCGGCTGTAAAACAACGATGACTATTATAATCGCGCCTGCGGAATGCTTGCTGAGCCAAGGCTATTACATTCTGATATGGCACACATTTGTAAGCCTGCGACTGGCAAGGCGTGAGCTTGCTGATGAAGTCCTGAATATATTTCGCGATGCGTGCTGCGTCAGGCTTCTGACTCATAAAAAGGAAGTTTATCACTTGCCTGAATTTGATGATGTTTTTACCGAAGATGATTCACGCAGATGGTTTGGACACTTTGCTAGTGCAGATGATACAGGGGAGAGCCCTGCACATTATACAAATATAATTCCGCGTCTTGAGGTTTTGGATGCTGCTGCAAAGATCATCAATCCGCAACCGTTTAGAGCCATAGGACACACATGTTAAATATATCTATATCTAAACTTTAAAGCGTCGCTGTTTCGGTGACGCTTTAATTTTGAGTGTAATTATAAAAATCTAATCTGAAGATTTAGTTTCATGAAATATTCATTGTCTTCTTCGTAAATCCAGCCAAACAAAAAGGGCTTTTTGGGTTTGGCTTGAGCAAATCCGGGATTGTTCTCATCTTCACCGGTCGAAGGCTGTTCAAGTTTTGTGCTCGTAATAAGATAAGTCTCGAAGTCGTTTTTATTATAAATATGGTAGCAGCCAATTTCTCCATCCGGGCGCGCTATTATAAACCCGCCTGTTGCATCATGAATGCCCGTCCACATTGTTTCAGGTGTCATGCCTAAGGCTGCATCTGTCAAAAATTTCTTTATCTTGTAATGGTAGAATTGATGACCTCGGCTAAGGTCATAAGATAAAGGGTTTTCGTTGACTAAAATATTTACTAAATCGCGAGTATAAGAGGTTTGATCTCTGTGTCGATATAAAAGCATGTAGCTAATAAGTTCCGGAAGATCGGACTCAATAAGTGATAAGTTTAGACTGAACATATCAGACTGAACTTTTACAAATTCAATTTTGCAACCGAGCTCAAGGAGCTCTTGAATTCTTAATGTAATTTTTGAAAGGGACCTGTTTGCAGACGATTTGATATACGTTTCAGTATTAATTTTCTTGATATCAATATCTGAAGGAGGGGTGATTTTATATATAAAATTTGTACCGGCACCAGGGTTTAAAAGCGTTGCTTGCTGGCCGATTGTTGATTTTATGCTAAAACCTAAAGTGGGGTTTTGTCCTGTTTTATAATCATGGACCATTAAGTGAATATCAGACTTATCTGCACTGGGTGCTGAGAGGGAATTTACATCCACACTTTTGAGAAAGTCTTCGCTTTCAGGAAAGCTGTTGGAACGACCTTTTGCTTTCTTGATACGGCCAAGCAGATCATCGGCTTCTTTTGCAAAGACAGACTTTGGCACTGTTAGAATAGTTTCTTGGGTAACGGCATCTACGATATGCACGTCCCCATCAATGATATTGTAATCACGTGCGCCTGCTGTTTCTTCACGTATGATCTTTATGATGGGAAATACGGCAGTTGGTATATCTTCTAGTGTTTGGTCCGCCGATAACTTTCCTTCGGCCAATAACCTTAAGAATACGTATGCCTCTGTCCACTCACCTTTATTTCCTGTCAGCATATCAAACGGCCACTTTTGCATTTTGCCCTTGATCTACAGAGGACATATTTTCTTTTAAATAATCTAAAATCTTCTCAGCTGTGGCTTCAACGGCATCAACCGCAACGCTGTTCCCAAGTTGCTTTAGGGCCTGAACTTCAGAAACAGGAAATTCATAATCGGGGGGGAAGCCCATCATCTCTTTACCTTCTTTAGAAGTTAGGCGACGTTCTTTACCGTCGACCAAATAGGCATCCCAATTTCGTCTGTCATGAAGTCCTGAACCACGTCCGCCAACGCGCAATGTGTAACCGATTTCACGGCTGCACTCACCACCCCAAATATCAGACATTGTCTTTTTCAAAGGAGTCGCCTTCGGGAATATAAATTCCGGAAGGTCATCGCCATAATATCTGTTGAAGCCGACAATAAAAACACGTGGTCTGTGTTGAGGCAGGCCATGATCGGAAGCTTTTACGACTTGGTGTTTGAAGGTATAGCCTAAGTCATCTTCCAGTGTTTTTTTGATAATCGCAAAAGTTCGGCCGTTATCATGTTTGATAAGGTGCCTGACATTTTCTAAAAAAAATGCCTTTGGTCTTTTTGCTTTTATGATGTCGCAAATTCTGAAGAACATGTTCCCTCTGGAATCCAGGTTCTCAGAAAAGCCTCTTTTATATCCGGCTTGACTAAACGGCTGACATGGGAATCCTGCACATAACACATCAAAATCAGGAACTTGGGTTTCAGGGTCAATAATCTTTAAAATATCATCATTGAAATTGCCGTTTTCAAAAAGCTCAGGAGAGATTTTCTTCAGGTTCGTTTCATATGTTATTCTGGCGTGCGGATTGATTTCAGAAGCAAATACACACTCTGCTCCTAAATCATGAAAAGCTAAGTGAAAACCTCCAATACCTGCAAAGAGGTCAATGAATTTCACAGCCATGTGAATCCCCAACGTTGAATTTTACTAAGTACACTATTATTAAGGTAAACGAAGATTAGGTTCCACTCCAGGTGATCAAAAAATGGCAGATATACACACTAAAGCGGCCAGAAGTAAAAATATGGCGGCGGTGAAAAACAAAAATACGAAGCCTGAAATGCAAATTCGAAAGGAATTGCATAAACGTGGCTTCAGATACTCGCTGCATAATAAAAAAATTCCCGGTAAGCCCGATTTGTATTTTCGAAAGTATAATGCGGCGTTGTTCATCAACGGGTGCTTTTGGCATATGCATGATTGTCCGCGCGTCAATATCCCCGAAACAAATTCAGAATTTTGGGAAGAAAAGCTGAACAGAAATAAGGAACGAGATAAAGAAGTTAGAGCTCTTTTAGATCAATCAGGCGTCAGGTATATGACCGTATGGGAATGTGATTTACGCGGTAAAAATAAACGCCCATTAGAGGCTGTTTGCGATGATGTTTCCGCTTTTTTGGTAACGCTTTAAAGTATTTCCCCCTTAATGGCAGATTCAGCGTATTCAATCATTGCATCTGAGCATTTATTTTTATCTAGGAACTTACGGATCGCAGTTTCTGTGACGCTTTAATTTTATTTAGAGACAAGTGTTCCGTTATTATAAAACCACAAGCTATCAGCATTCTTTGAATTGATATGCACGCCTGCGATGTGCATATCAATCCCGTTGAGAAACACATTATTTTCCTCACCTGCTAATACTTTTTTGCCTATTTCGGTGATGGAAACCTCAGTCGATCGCATACTATATGCACTTTTTAAAGTACCGACGAAATTAACCAGCGGCTTTTCGCTATGGAGTTGCGACATATTGATTAGGTTCTGGAATAAGAAACGATCTCCTATTGCAAGGCGGTTTTCGTATCCTTCATACATCATGGCTCCGCCAACAATTCGAGCTGATTTCAATTGACGCTCAGAGCATTCGCTAAGCAAAGCTTTCTGACAAATTGTTAGCCCGCTTTTCAAATCAGGGTATAGCTTTAAATACGCCTTCATAGATTTTTGAAGCTCAGGTAAAGGGCAGATATCTAAATCACATATTTTAACCAATGATGTGGGATCACTCGATTGTAATGCACTGTAGGTGTTTCGTAAGAAATCTATCTGAGCATCTTCAAAAGCAAAGTCTTGGCATTTTGCAAAGTCTTCCGGGTTTAGTTCTGCTAAAGTAATGTATGGGAATTTTTGCCCCTCATTATTGAAGAGGTGTTTTACTTTAACCGTCTTAAAATCCTTATTTAACAGGTCAAATAAGGAAACAAGCCATGCCCAAAAAATCTGATCATGCGCACCCGGGCTAAGCCATAGAGTAAAATCATCTGCTTTTTTTATTTGCTCAATAAATTCCCGCAATGAATAGGTTAGAAAACCATCATCTTCTGAGAGGTGATTTTGCCAAAATTCGTTTCGAGCTAATATAAATTTATCTATATCAGCAAGGGGAGGCAATGATCCCAGAACAAGGCTATCCTCAAAAACTGCAAAATTTTCCAAAGGCTCTTTTAAATACCTTCTTAAGTCAGCCGCAGTGCTTAGTCCTGATATTATATGTTTGTGCATCTTTCCCTCTTAAAAATTACCGACATCACATTGCAGGCAGGCGATACCGTTTTTACGCCACATATCGACAACTTGTTGACGGTCATCAACGGCGAACAAAATATCTTTGCCTTCTGCAAGGAGCTTATCCAGTATTTCTTTCTTAATGATATGATCTGCGCGATTGTCTTTGTCTTGTCTCATTTCCAAACGGCCGAAGGGGATTTCATTCCATGTTAGCCACTGTTCAGTAATTTTACGATCTTGCTCACTGCGACCGGAGGTAAGGACAATATCGTATTCTCCGCTAGCCCAGAGTGTTTTATAGAGCATGACGACGGGGATATTAGGTGTATCCTCGCCCATAGCATCATTAAAGGCTGTCCAGTTGGGTTTTTCTTGTTCAAGAAAAGTGCGGCGATGGGTAATATCCGCAAGTGTCCCATCAATGTCAAAAATAATGGTTTTCATTTGATTAATGATGTTTTGTATTTGCCATTCAAGATTATCTTGATTGCAGTAATATTCGTCTATTTCACCAAGTTTTATAAAACAAGAACGGTTGAAACCATCTTCTATGTCATTAAACCAAATAACTGTATTTCCAATTATTGCAACAACCCAAAAGCCACCCCCTTCATTACCGTAGGGTTCCTGTGCCCACTTTTGAGGTTCTATCTTGATCGTTTCCCATATTCTGCGTTGTTCTGGTGTCATTCGGTCATATGACTTATTAATCATATCCAATAGTTCGACTTCTGTTATTGGCTTCCAACTCATGTGATTAAATCCGTTATTTTTAAGCCTCGGAAATTCTTAGTGTTAGATCATTATCCATATAATGACCATATTTTCCACTAGCCATTTTCACAACCATAGCCTATCCTTAATTTGCTGTGTTTTAAAAAATGCAGTGGGGCGTAGTAACCTCTTTAACAATCGCGGCTGGCATCAGCCGTTATTGGTGCATTTATCATGAAAATGCACTAAACGATGCCGCTTCTCGGTCTTATGGTCGGGGAGACGGCGAAATATAATAGCGCATGCGTGAATACGTCGTGCCGTTTCGATTGTTACGGTTACTAACTCCCCGACTTCCAGACAAACCTCTGGAAGTCGTTTTCATTTTCAAACCAATGAAGGGGACTTTAATGACTATGGACAAACACTTTTCAAATCCATTTTTAGCAATGGCGGCGGGATATGACCTTGCCGCGTTGGAGGCAAGTTTTTTACGCAGGCACTTTCAAACGGAAAACGAAGCGCTCAATTATGCCGTTTCAAGAAGGAAAGCTGCCGAAGAAAATCTTGATCGTGATGTTAAGGCGTTTTGGGAAGATGTAGAGCGCAGGCTGCTTACCGATCCCGAAGATAACGCAACTGACTTGATCTCTCTAATCGCTCATGTCGATGGCTTTGCGCCACGCGATAAATGGATAGAGCCGATCCTGGACGACACGCCGTGTAAGGATTTTTACAATCAGCTTTTAACCGCCGTTGAAGATTACGGCGAAACGAATTGATCCTGCTCACCCGGAAAGCTCGTTTGTCAGTGTTACTTTGATAGTGAAGGGACATAACACGACACGAGACGAAAGGAGAGCACAATGGACAGACCGTTTTCATGCACAACATTAGCCGAAAGGTGGAATGTATCTCCGCAACATATTCATAACCTCATTCAACGCGGTGACATTCAAAACAGTTTCAAAATCGGTCGGCATGTGAGGATACCGGCTTGGGAAGTAGAAAGGATTGAATCATGTGGCAGCTTAAACTCTATAGAGGAAAATACTACGCTTATAGCAAAGTCGACGGAGACTCTGTTAGGCGATCTTTACGTACCTCCGACGAACCTGTAGCGAAAAGGCGGTTCGAGGATTTTCTAAAACAGCAGCTTATACCCAGTAATACTGTTGAAGAGATTTTCAATGTTTATCGCGCGGAAAAAGAAAACGAGCATGGCTCGCTAGGATATCTATGGATACCACTGCAATTTTTCAAAGATTATACGCCTGAACAAATTACGAGAGATAAATGCAAACAATATGTTCAGAAAAGACGTGAGAAAGACAAGGTCGGCGATTGGACGATCATAAGAGAAATCGGGGCGCTTAGGGCGGCAATGCGATTTCATGATAAGGAAACGCCGGCTCGTTTTTATATTCCTCCTGCGCCAGCGTATAAAGAGCGGTACTTAACAAAGCAGGAATTCAAGAAGCTTATGGCGGGTTCAGTTGAACCCCATATTAAGCTTTTTATTATTATGGGGCTTTGTACTGCGGCCAGAAAATCCGCCATTCTTCAATTGAAATGGGAGCAGGTAGATTTTAAACGTGGCATCATCAATTTTGGGAATTCCAATAAATATAAAGGCAAGGCGCAAGTGCCGATAAACACGACATTGGGAAGGGCTTTAAAGGAATATTATGAAGCAAGAACGTGCGAGTATGTAATCGAATATGGATCAAAGCCGATTAAGGATGTGAAAAGGGGATTTACGGCGGCTGTTGAACGTGCCGGATTGGAAGATGTTACGCCTCATGTTTTAAGACACACGGCGGCGGTTTGGATGGCCGAAAACAGAGTTCCTATGAGTGAAATTTCGCAATATTTGGGGCATAAAAGTACGGCAATAACAGAAAAGGTTTATGCCCGATATTCGCCAGAATATCTCAGAAGTGCGGCGGAATCTTTGGAGGTGTTTTAGTGGGGGTTCAATTGAACCCCGGGCCTACAACTAAAATTTCAGCTAAGTCATTGAAAATAATGGAGCGAGTGAAGGGATTCGAACCCTCGGCCCCAACCTTGGCAAGGTTGTGCTCTACCCCTGAGCTACACTCGCATCCTGTTTTTCAGGTGAGGGAGAATATATAACTTTAAAAATGAAATGCAAGTATAAAAATGCGCTGTTTTTATATTATATTGCCAACTTGCACCAATGGCACCTTATAACCGATCGGTTCGTGGTCCGGAAAAAGGGAGTAAATCATGATGTTAGGTGTGTTCTCAACGGGACGTGCCATGTTTTCCGGCACTTCGTAATGCATCATCTCTTCGCTTACAACGTCATCGCCGTAAACCACCATAAACACACGTTGTTCGCGGTAATATTCAACGCGGCATACAATATCCGGCAGCGGCGTATCGCTGACCAGCATAACATTCCCATCGTAAAGTAAGCCGAGCTCTATGTTCATCCTAACCCCGGCGCATCATCACTTGGTGAACCGAAATCGGGGAGTGGTGTATTTATTTTGGCTGTGTTGACCGCTTCTTCGCTTGGCTGCGGCATGGCGTTGACGAACAAATCATCAATGACATGCCCATCCATCGCGCCAAAAGCCGCGCTTGTCTCAACGCCGCCAGTCATCGTATCCATGACGGCTTGGTTGTCTAAAACTTCGATTGCGCTGTTCTCCAAAGCCTGAAGAAGCTCACTTGCATGCATTCTATACCCCACATATATAAACTCATGAACATTATGACATCTAAATATTAATAATTCCTTATATAAACCATTTTTCATAAAAAATCAAATATGGCGTGAGTCTACCTATTGATTTTATTGGCTTTTTACGTCTGGATTCAGGTGTTGAAATCATATAGCTTTGTAGCATGACAGCAGATTTACCGACCACAAAAGACCAGTTTATAGCCGTTTTAGACATATTGGGCCTGTCTTATGAGCTTTATGAACACGAGCCGATTTTCACAGTTGAGCAAGGTGTACATTTAAAAGAATCCATTCCCGGAACGCATTGCCGCAACCTTTTCTTGCGCGATAAGAAGAAAAAGATGTTTTTGATCGTTGCCGCGAATGAAACGCAGATTGATTTGAAAAAATTATCGGCTGTTTTGGATTGTGGCCGCTTGTCATTCGGCTCGGCTGATCGGTTATGGGATAATTTGGGCATTCGGCAAGGGTCGGTTAATCCCTTTTGCATTATCAATGATACTGATAAAAATGTACGCATTATGCTCGATGCCCACATGATGGCGCAGCCTTTGGTGAATTACCATCCGATGGATAATGCATGGACAATCGGCATGTCCCCTGATGGCGTGATCCGGTTTATTGAACATACGGGGCATACGGCGGAAATTGTTGACCTGTCACAGGCCGCGCCCGACGTGTAAAGCTTTGCTTTTTCCGCGGTCTTGATATAGTCTGCGCGGATTGGAAATAAGGAGAAATTAGATGTTGTTAAGCGCATCCGGCAATGAACAAGCGACCCCCGATAATACGGCTAATCTTTCGCAAGTGATCTTTGATGTCGGGACACAGGATTTTGAACAGCGCGTTATGGCGGCATCGATGCAAGTTCCCGTAATCGTAGATTTTTGGGCGCCGTGGTGCGGGCCGTGTAAGCAGCTTATGCCGGTTTTGGAAAAAGTCGTTATGGCGGCTGGTGGTCAGGTTTTATTGGCGAAGGTCAATTTGGATGAAAACCCTGAACTGGCGCAGGCTTTGCGCGTGCAATCTGTTCCGACTGTATTCGGATTTTTCCAAGGACAGCCCGTTGATGCCTTTATGGGTGTGCAGCCTGAAACCAAAATAAATGAATTCGTGCAAAAACTGATTGCGGCGGCCAAAGGCGCGCAGCCCGATGCGATCAATATTCCCGAAGCGTTGAAAACCGCGGGGGAAACATTGGCGCAGGATGATGCGCAAACCGCGCATGCGATTTATGCGCAAATTTTGCAACAAGATGCGTTGAATGCTGAGGCTTATGTCGGCATGGTGCGGTGCTTTATCAGCATCGGTCAGATGGAACAGGCCGAAGCCATGGTGCAAAACGCCCCGGAAGAAATTTCAAAAACATCCGCCTTTATGGAGGCGCGCTCTGCTTTGGAATTGGCGCAAAATATACCGGGCGGCGCGGTTGGTGATTTCAAGGCGCGTATCAAGGCCGATGAAAATGACCATCAGGCACGGATTGATCTGGCCTATGCGTTATTTGCCGCCGGACAAAAGGAAGAGGCAACCGAAGCGTTGCTGGAATCAATTGAAATGGATCGGGAGTGGAATGACGGCGCAGCGCGCACTGAGCTTTTGACTCTGTTTTCCGCAATGGGCGGCGCCGATCCGATTACGTTGAAGGCGCGCCGTAGATTGTCTTCGATTTTGTTTTCTTAAAACGGATAAGGTAGAATAAAGCCATGAGCGCAGAAATTGACCCGAAATTATTGGAAATTCTTGTATGCCCCGTATCAAAGGGACCACTGGTTTATGACCGTGAAAAGCAGGAATTGATCTCTGAGCAATCCAAGCGCGCTTATCCGATCCGCGACGGTATTCCGGTGATGCTGGTCGAAGAGGCCCGCGATATAGAGGACTAACCTCATGAATATTGATGGTATCAGCCGTGTTTGGCGTAGCTTACTGAAAAAGAAACCCGCTGTTCCTAAGCCGTCTGCGGTTGACAGTGAGGGCGTTATGTCAGGTTCGGAGCATGAAACTCGCGAGCATAGTGATTATAGCGAAAAGAAAAAAGCCGAAGCCGAAACGCATTTTCTGTATGGCGCGGATGGCCAGAAAAAACCGATTGATGACGGTGACCATCACGATAAACTTGACGAAATTGGATAAAGTCGGTTAGATAAACGTTATGAACACGCAGCCAACCACACTACTGCTTCTCAACATCCTCCTTATGCGCCCCTGAGCGGCCATGAGGCACCGAGTTGTGCCTGCGCTACAGGGGAATGAAAATCCTAGATATTGAAAAAACCAATAAAGCGCGATAAAACTGCGATGCGCGCATGTATATTATGAAGGAATTGGCCATGAGTAGAGCCCAAGATATAATAAAAAACGACCCGAACCGTGTGATCATCTTCGACACAACCCTTAGAGATGGTGAGCAATCCCCCGGCTGTGCCATGAATTTGGAACAAAAGTTGAAAATGGCGGCGATCCTTGACGGGATGGGGGTTGATGTGATCGAAGCGGGCTTTCCTGTTGCGTCCCAAGGGGATTTCGAAGCCGTAAGTAAAATTGCGGAAATCGTAAAAAATGCAACGGTTTGCGGTTTATCCCGCGCCAAAAAGGGTGATATCGAGGCCTCAGGCGAGGCGATCAAAGCCGCGCGTTCAAAGCGTATTCACACCTTTATTTCGACGTCTCCTTTGCACATGAAGCATAAGCTTCAAATGACGCCCGACGCGGTTTTAGAAGCCGTGAAGGAAAGCGTGACCTTTGCGCGGAAATTCACAGATGATGTGGAGTGGAGCGCGGAAGATGCCTCGCGCACCGAAGATGATTTCTTATGTCGCTGCGTTGAGGCGGCGATAACTGCAGGCGCAACAACGGTGAATATCCCCGATACGGTTGGCTATGCCATGCCCGATGAAATGGCGGCAAAGATTGCGATGTTGTTTGAGCGTGTACCGAATATCGATCAGGCAATTGTGTCGATGCATTGTCACAATGATTTGGGCGTTGCGGTGGCGAATTCTTTGGCAGGCGTAGGCGCAGGTGCGCGTCAGATTGAATGTACAATCAACGGCATCGGCGAGCGCGCGGGCAATGCGGCCTTGGAAGAAATTGTGATGGCGCTGCGCACGCGCCATGATGTTATGCCTTATACCAACGGCGTTGATACAACTCAAATCACAAAAGCATCACGCACATTATCAACGATTACCGGATTTTCAGTGCAGCCGAACAAAGCCATTGTCGGGGCGAATGCCTTTGCCCATGCCAGCGGCATCCATCAGGACGGCATGCTTAAAAATGCGGACACATACGAAATCATGACTCCTGAATCTGTTGGCCTGACCGAAAGTAAGTTGGTGATGAGCAAGCATTCAGGCCGCCATGCCTTCCGCGAGAAGTTAAAAGAGCTTGGCTTTGAGCTTGGCGATAACGCCTTGAATGATGCCTTTGCGCGTTTTAAAAATCTTGCTGATCGTAAAAAAGAAGTGTTCGAAGATGATTTAATCGCCTTGGTCGAAGATGAAATGATCAGTGAGAATGACGCGATCCAGTTCGTATCCTTGCAGGTGCAGGCCGGTACATCAGGCCCGCAAACCGCGGAAATTGTTTTGGCGATTGATGGTGAGAAGCACTCAGCGCATGTCACAGGGAACGGCCCTGTTGATGCGATCTTTAAGGCGGTGCGTGCCATTTGCCCGCATGAAGATGCCAAGCTGCAGCTTTATCAAGTGCATGCGGTGACGGGCGGTACGGACGCACAGGCCGAGGTGACGGTGCGCCTTGAGGAGAACGGCAAGATTATCAGTGGTTCAGGCGCAGATGCCGATACATTGGTCGCCAGCGCACGTGCCTATGTGCATGCCTTGAATAAACTGATTGGCAAGCGCGAGAGTGTGAACCCGCAAACAGGCGGCGAAACGGCGGCTGTCGGGGGTTAATTTATTGCCCCGATAATGGTTTTAAATACATCTTCAAACATCGGGGTGGTGAGCCGCCCCGTGTTGGTGTTATAGCGCGAGCAGTGATAGCTATCAATTAAGAGTAAGCCTTTGCCCAGATCATGCGTTGCGTTATGCGCAAATTTAAACGCGGACTGTTTATGGGCGGTCGCCTTGAGCACAGCATTATGTGACACAAGCCCCAAAGACAAGATCACCTTTAGATTCGGCATCGTCGCCATTTCGGTTTTTAAAAACTGCTGGCAGGTGTTGATTTCATCGCCCGTGACTTTGTTTTGCGGTGGCACACATTTCACGGCGTTTGTTATGCGCGCATTGATCAGGTGCAAGCCGTCATCTTTGCGCGCCTTATATTCACCTTGGGCAAAACCGAATTTCAACATCGTGCCGTAAAGCAAATCACCGGCATAATCACCCGTAAAAGGCCTGCCCGAAAAATTCGCCCCCTTCAGCCCCGGCGCAAGGCCAACGATCAGTAAGGCTGCGTCTTGCATGCCAAAGGAGGGCACAGGCGCGTTATATTGATCGGGAAATTTGACGCGGTTTTCATCGATGAACGATTTCAAGCGCGGGCATAAAGAGCAATCATGATCAGGGAGCATTTCATACATCCCCTTATCATGGTCAGGAAATGCCCTGCGTCAAGCCGTCTTTTACGCGTTTTCTGTTTCGCGTAAATCATACGGGCTATCGTCATTTGATGTGCCGTCATTATGCCTTTGGATGGACGCGGCCAAAATCTCGAGCTCCAGAAAATGATCGGCCTGACGGCGCAGATCATCCGCAACCATAGGCGGAGAGGATTTGATTGTGCTGACCACAGTGACACGCACGCCTTTACGCTGTACGGCCTCGATCAAGCGGCGGAAATCGCCATCACCGGAAAATAAAATAATGTGATCCACGCTCTCAGCCATTTCCATCATGTCGATGGCCAGCTCTATATCCATATTGCCTTTTATTTTCTTGCGGCCTTGAGAATCTGTAAATTCCTTTGTCGGTTTTGTAACCATGGAATAGCCATTATAATCCAGCCAATCCACCAAAGGACGAATGGGGGAATATTCCTGCTCATCAACCAGAGCGGTATAGTAAAAGGCGCGTACGATCCGCCCATGTGAGGCCATCCATTCAAGTAAAAGCTTGTAATCAATGTCAAAATCTAAGGCGCGCGCGGCGGAATATAAATTTGATCCATCAATAAAAATAGCAAGTTTTTCGTTTTTATAAAAAGGAATATTGTTAATCATAGCGTTTGTTACCGATACACATGTTTGCATTTTTTCAGGCGGGTTATCCCTGTTTTTCCTGAATATAATAAAAAATAAAGCGTCTTTAATATTAGATTTTATTTATATAAGTATTTGTATATATGTTGCACCTGATGATTTCAAGATTTTTCTAAAATGTCTTTTGAAAAACCAACTTTCAGATGGGGGCTATAAATTTTTTCTTAAGTATGTTGCATTTCCGCTCATCACAAACTATAAACGCAGGTTATGACGCATTAGAAATAAGGTTTACAAAAATGGCACGTGTAACAGTAGAAGATTGCATTGATAAGGTAGAGAACCGTTTTGAATTGGTTATGGTCGCATCACAACGTGCGCGCAAAATCGGTACAGGCGCCGCTTTAACCGTTGAACGTGATAATGATAAGAAGACTGTGATTTCCCTTCGTGAGATTGCTGGCGAGACAGTAAGTGTTGATCATTTGAAAGAGGAAATGATCCAGAGCCATCAGAGATATTTGCCGCAAGATCCGGAAGACGAAATTATCGATTTGATGGATGGCGAAAAAGAATGGGGCGAGATTGCTGAGACAGCCGCTCCTACAGGTATGTACGCAGATGAAGAAATCGGCGCGCGTCCGAAAGAAGAAACGGAAGAAGAGCCATCTTTGGGCGATATCGCAGGCCAAAAATAAGAGGCAGGTGATACACTCATCCTTTTTTAAAGAATTAGAAAGAAGCTGAAGCATGTGCTTGGCTTCTTTTTTTACGCGCTGTACCAGCCAAAATAGATTTGGTCGGGCTGGTAAATCGTGTTAACTTTAAAGAAAATGGTGCATTGCAACGGGTGAATATAAGGCGCGTATGGGTCAGCTTAAAATACTTGAAAAAACGATAAGGGCTTATCAACCCGATTTCGATATTGCAGAGGTTGAAAAGGCCTATGCGTATGCGAAGGAAATGCATGACGGGCAGTTCCGTTCTTCGGGCGAGCCTTATTATACCCACCCCGTCGAAGTGGCACAGATTCTTGCCGATATGGATATGGACATCACAACCATTGTGACGGCCATTTTGCATGATACGGTTGAAGATACGGATGCGACGCTGGACGATCTGGAAAAGAAATTCGGTAAAACGGTTGCTGATTTGGTCAATGGCGTGAGTAAGCTAACGCGGATTGAAAGCCAGACCGTAGAAGGCAAGCAAGCCGAGAACTTCAGGAAGTTGCTTTTGGCGATGTCGGAAGATATCCGCGTCTTGTTGGTGAAGCTTGCAGACCGTTTGCATAATATGCGCACCATGGACGGGATTAAAAACCCCGATAAACGCCGCCGCATTTCATTGGAAACATTAGAGATTTATGCCCCCCTTGCCGAGCGCATCGGTGTGCACCGTATTAAGGAAGAGCTGGAAGATTTATGCTTTGAGCAAATCAACCCCGAAGCGCGCGAGAGTATCACCAACCGTTTGTCTTATCTGCGTAAGGAAGGCAATGACGTTGTTGAGGCCATTATTCAGGAATTGCAAAGCTTGCTCAAAGACTCCGGCATCGAAGCGGAGATCACGGGACGCGAAAAAACGCGTTATTCGATCTGGAAAAAGATGCAGCGCAAAAAAGTGGCGTTCGAGCAACTCTCTGACATTATGGCGTTTCGTATCAAGGTTGAAAAACCCGAAGATTGCTATATGGCGCTGGGGATTATCCACGGCAAATATCACAGTGTTCCCGGGCGTTTCAAAGATTACGTATCAACGCCGAAACCTAACGGCTATCGCTCTATCCACACCACCATTATGGGGCCGAAACGCCAGCGTATTGAGGTGCAGATCAGAACCCACCGCATGCATGCAGAGGCCGAGCTTGGGGTCGCGGCGCATTGGGCTTATAAGGGGGGCAATCAGCCGACTGAACGTGATGTGACGAAATATCGCTGGCTTCGTGAATTGCTCGAAATTCTGGAGCAGGAGCAAAAGCCCGAAGATTTCTGGGAAAATACAAAGATGGAGCTGTTCGAAGATCAGGTCTTTGTTTTTACCCCTAAGGGCGACTTGATTGAATTGCCGAGCGCGGCAACGCCGATTGATTTTGCCTATGCTATTCACTCCGATATCGGAGATCGCTGCGTTGGCGCGAAAATAAATGGCCGCATTGCGCCCCTGAATTCGCGCTTGGCGAATGGCGATCAGGTGGAGGTGATCACCGCGAAAACGCAAAACCCCTCACCGACATGGGAACGCTTTGTTGTGACGGGTAAGGCACGTTCACATATTCGCAAATATGTCCGCAATCAACAGCGCGATGAATTTATTATATTGGGTAAGGCCATGATCCAGAAAGTCTTCCGTCAGGAAGGCTATGAATTTACCGAAAAGGCAATCTCGGGTGTGTTGGGGCATTTCCGTTTGGATGATGTCGAGGATATCTATGCGAAGATTGGCTCAGGCGTGGTTGTTGCGCGTGATGTGTTTAAGGTGATCTTCCCAAGCCATCAGGCCGAAATCGCGCAGCGCCCTTCTGAATTGATGGATCGCGTGTCAAAAGCGCGCCGCCCCGAAGATGCAGGGCCGATGCCGATTAAGGGTTTGATCCCCGGTATGGCGATGCATTTTGCGCGCTGTTGTCACCCGTTGCCGGGGGATCGTATCGTTGGGATTGTTACCACGGGTAAGGGTGTGACAATTCACACAATTGACTGTGACACGCTTGAAACCTTTGCCGATACGCCCGAGCGTTGGTTGGATGTCTCATGGGGCGATCAGGGCGATGCACCGGAATCGCAAGTCGGGCGTTTGGTTCTGACCTTTGCCAATGAAACAGGCGCGCTGGGTACTTTGACCACGGTGATTGGGAAGAATGGCGGAAATATAACCAATCTGAAAATCACCAATCGCTCGCTGGAATTCTGGGATATTATGATTGATATCTTCGTCAATGATACCAAGCATCTGAACAACATCATCGCCGCCCTGCGCGCCACACCATGCATTGTATCGGTTGAGCGCGCCCGCGGGGGGTAAGGGCAGGGATTGCCCTCTGCATATTATTGGGCTTTTTTCTTAAGCGCTTTTAACTTTTTCTGCGAATGGGTCAAGCGGGGCTTGGATCAGGGCTTCGAACGGAAAGTCGAGCTTTCCCGCGCCGCCAAGTTCGTGTAATTCGATCACACAGGCTGCAATGACGATTTCGCCGCCAACCTTACGCACCAAATCGCCCGTGGCCTTCATCGTGCCGCCTGTGGCCAGCAAATCATCCATAATGGCAACGCGCATACCCGGTTTGATCAGGCTTTGTTGAATTTCAATGGTATCCGTGCCGTATTCCAGCGCATATTCCTGTCCAACCACGGCGCCGGGTAATTTGCCCTTTTTACGCACCATGCCAAAGGGCAGGTTGAGCGCTTGGGCGACCGGAACGCCGGTTAAAAACCCTCGTGATTCAATGCCCAGCACGATATCGGCACGGCTTTCAATGACGCGGGCGATTAAATCATCGACCACATTGTGCCAAATATCAGGTTTTTTCAGCAGAGATTGAATGTCGTAGAAGTTAATCCCATCTTTTGGAAAATTAGGGACAACGTCAATATGTGCAAGCAGGGTCATGCCATAAACCTCGAATTGTTAATTATAAAAAGTTCTTTTAACCGCCCTGTATCATGTATATTGTGTCACTCTGATTTAACGGGCAGAGCAAGTGTATAGAGAATGTTTAAAAGGGGCAAACCTTTAACGCTAATCCAGACAGCAAAGCAGTTTTTCTGGCCGGAAATGGGGTGGAAACGCTCTATCGTCTATATGAAGCACCGCCTTTTGCGCGTGGCTGATACAACCCACAGCATCGCGTTGGGGCTTGCGATTGGTCTTGGTGTTTCTTTTACGCCATTATTAGGCACGCATTTTATTCAAGCCGCGTTGATCGCATTTTTATTCCGCGGAAACGTTGTGGCGGCGATGATTGGTACATGGATCGGTAATCCGTGGACATTTCCGTTTTTCTGGTGGGCCGGTTTTTCCTTCGGCAGCTTTCTGTTCGGTTTTCTGGGGCTGCATGGCGCGGAAAATATTCCCGAACATCTTACTTTTGCGATTATCTATGAGGATTTCTGGGCGTTATTTATGCCGTGGATGTTGGGCGGGTATATCTTGCTGGTGATCAGTATTCCTGCCAGTTATCTGGTGTATTACAAAATGATCGAGAGCGCGAAAATTGCGCGTGAGAAGGCAAAGGCACTGCGCGTAAAAGAGCGCAAGAAGGTCTCTATAAAGGCACCCAAAGAATGATATTGGGTATTGGCAATGATCTCGTGGATATCAGGCGCATTGAAAAAGCCTTGAGCCGCCACGGCGAACGCTTTGAGATGCGGTGTTTTACAGCCATAGAGCGCAAAAAGGCAGAGCGCCGTAAAGGGGCGGGGCTGCATGGTCATGTTTTCGCCAAACGCTTTGCGGCAAAAGAGGCTTGCGCCAAGGCGCTCGGTACAGGGTTTTCAGGTGCGGTCTACATGAAAGATATCGGCGTTATTGAAGATGAAAAAGGCCGCCCTTTTTTGGAGCTTCGCGGCGGCGCGCTGGATCAGTTAAACAAAATGACACCGCGCGGTATGCGCCCGCAAATGCATTTATCACTGTCTGATGAGCCACCTTTTGCACAGGCTTTTGTGATTATAGAAGCATTGGCTTGATAATGCTCACGCCATCTGTTCTTGTTGTAATGTATGTATCAGCACATTCTTCGCTGGTGTTTTGAGTGGTTTTCATGTAAATCGGGTGACATGTCAGAAAAAGTTGAAAATTCAATAGATAAAGCCGAGCAAGAAGAAGACGAGAAAAAGCCTGTTTTGCTGGATAAGAACGAGTTGAGCGAGTTTGTGAAAACGGCGCTGGTTGCTGTTTTTATTGCATTGATCATCCGCTCGGTCTTTTTTGAACCCTTTAATATTCCTTCAGGCTCTATGAAGCCGACTTTGTTGGTCGGAGATTATTTGTTCGTCAACAAACCCGCCTATGGTTACAGCAAATATTCTTTCCCCTTTGGCATCGCGCCGATTGAAAAACGTGTTTGGGCGAAAGAGCCGCAACGCGGCGATGTTATTGTGTTTGCGCTGCCGACGGATCTGGGCATTGATTATATAAAACGGGTGGTCGGTTTGCCCGGTGATACGATTCAGGTGCGTCGCGGACGTTTATTCATCAATGATAATATCGTACCAAGAGAATTGGTCGGCACAAAAGAAATCATCGAAGATGGTAGCGGCCGAGAGAAAAAGGTGAATGAATATATTGAAACCTTGCCGGGCGGTACAGTGCATAGAATATATGAAGTGTCGGATATGGAGCGTCTGGATAATACGCAGGTTTATACCGTGCCGGATGATCATTATTTCATGATGGGTGATAACCGCGATAATTCACAAGATAGCCGTGTGTTGGATCATGTCGGTTATGTGCCGTTTGAAAATATTATAGGGCGTGCGGATTTTCTGTTTTTCTCGACCAACAGCTATGCGCATTTGATTGAGATTTGGAAATGGCCATGGAGCATTCGATATGATCGTCTGTTCATGGATATTGACCCTGTTAGACTGAAAGTGTCTGACATGCCGGACAAATAATGTTAAGAGGGCTGTATGATTGAGCCTATAGATGAGCTTCAGAATAAAATTAAGTATCGGTTTCGCAATCCGGCTTTATTGCAAACCGCGTTGACGCATTCCAGCACGGGCGAGAAAGAGAATTACGAGCGCCTTGAATTTCTGGGCGACCGTGTTTTGGGTTTGGTGATTGCGTCCTTGTTGTTTCGGCATTTCCCCGATGAAAAAGAAGGTGATATGGCCAAACGCTTGGCGTCTTTGGTGCAGGGACAAACGATAGCAGATTTATCGGCGCGCATTTCTTTGGGTGATTATATCTATTTTTCAGACGCGGAGGCGGCGGCTGGCGGGGCAGAAAATGATCATATTCTCGCCGATGTGTTTGAGGCCGTAATTGGTGCGCTTTATCTTGAGGCTGGCTTTGATGAATGTAAAAGGCTGATTGAAGAACATTGGGGCGGGGTTTTGCATATGATGCACCGCCCGCCGCAACATCCGAAAACGGCGATACAAGAATGGGCACAAGCCCAAGGGCTGCCGTTGCCGACATACGATATTATCGGCCAAAGTGGCCCTGACCACGCCCCTGAATTTGAGGTGCGTTTGTCTGTTAAGGGGCATCCGGATATTACGGCAAAGGGACGATCCCGCGCCGAAGCAGAAAAACAAGTGGCCGCTGATTTTATGGATGGCGTGCCAAATGAAAGTTAAAACAGAGTAATGACACAGAACGATGAAAATAATACCGAGGGCGCGCGTTGCGGCTTTGTGAGTGTGATCGGCCTTCCCAATGCGGGGAAATCAACGCTTATTAATGCGCTTGTGGGGACGAAAGTATCCATTGTGTCGCGTAAGGTGCAAACAACGCGCTGCCGCGTTCTGGGGATTGCCCTGCATGAGCAAGCGCAAATCATATTGATTGATACACCGGGTATTTTTAAACCAAAGAAAACGCTTGAAAAAGCGATGGTCAGCGCGGCTTTGTCGAGTTTTGAAGAGGCTGACTTTATTATCCATATTATTGACGCGGCGGTCAGAAATCCGATTGAAACCAATGCTATGGTGCTCAATGCGCTGTCAGAACATGGCGGTAAGAAAGAGAATGTGATTTTGGTTTTGAATAAAGTCGACCGCACATCCAAGCCGAATTTGCTGGCGATGGCGCAGGAGCTTAATGACGCCTTCCCATATATTGCGACCTTTATGATCAGTGCAACGGAAGGCAAGGGCGTTGATGATCTGGCGGATTATCTTGCAGACTCATTGCCCGAAGGCGCATGGATGTATCCCGAAGATCAAATCACCGATATGCCGATGCGCTTGATGGCGGCGGAAATTACCCGCGAAAAAATTTATGATCAGATCCATCAGGAAATTCCGTATTCTGTTTTTGTTGAAACGGAAGATTGGGAAAATTTCGATGATGGCAGCGTAAAAATTTCACAAGTCATTTATGTCCAAAAAGAGAGCCAAAAGGGCATTGTTTTGGGCAAAGGCGGCAGTAAAATAAAAACAGTTGGTCAGGCCGCCCGCGTGGAGTTGGAAGCAATTCTCGATTGTCGCGTTCACCTAAAAACATTTGTGCGCGTGCAGGAAAACTGGCCGGAACGCGCCGAAAACTACGAAATGTTTGGTCTCGATATTCCGCGATAAATGCGGCGGGCATATGCTTTTCGCATAATAATGTCAAACGGAATTGCTGTGAAAACGTGGTGGTGTGGATAAAGATTTTTTTTTATTTTTATCGCTTGTCGTATTTACCCACTTACTGATACATTAGAACTATACTTAAAAACCTGTAAAAATACCTTCTAAATCAACGGCTTGCGTTGTTTTGGGCATGTATTGAATGCAAAGCTGGAGGAACTAAATGAGTTGGACTGATGAACGTGTGTCTTTATTAACGAAGCTTTGGGGAGAAGGGCATACAGCAGCGGAAATTGCGAAGCAACTCGGTGGTGTTACCAGAAATGCAGTGATTGGCAAAGCGCACCGTTTGAAATTATCAAACCGTGTTTCTCCTATTCAACAGAATAAAAAACCTGCTAATAAAAATGTTGAGCGTAAACCCGTTCGCAAGGTTATTTCTGCTGTTCCACAGGAAAAAAGCGCAGTGACTGAAATTCAAACTGTGCAGAAGGATAATATTAAAAAAGGCGAATTATACAGCCTTATGGAATTGAAGCCCCGCATGTGCCGCTGGCCGTCCGGTGATCCAAGACATAGTGATTTTGGCTTTTGCGGTGATAATGCGATGCCTGGTCTGCCCTATTGTGAAGATCATTCAAAACTCGCTTATCAGGCTGCGACACGTAATCGCATTTTCAATGCTGACAAAGAAGTTAAGCAGGTGAAGGAAAAATTGAGTGCGCTGAAGGAAAAGAAAGTCGCTTCAAACTAGTCAGAAATGACACTGCCTAAGAATTATAAATAAGCCGCCCTATCGAATTTGACGGGCGGCTTTATTATGTCTGTTTTGTTGTTGTGCTTTTTATTGGAATTCGCACGTGCCGCTGGCGTTGCAACAATAAAGATTACCCAAATTGGATACAGCCTGAACAAATCCCTGAAGGCTTCCGATAGGTGTGCAAGATTTGTTTGGTGTGGCCCAATCGATGCTACGGCATTTTACTTCGTTATCGCCAACCGCGTAAGCGACCTGATTGGCGGGGCATTTTGTTCCCGTACCGCCAATGGCTTCTGGGTCAAGGCATGCTGTTTCATTTTCGTTACAAAACTCTGAATCCACTGAAACCAGTCTTGTTTCTGCGCTTATGCTTCCCAGAACATGCAGTCTGTGTGTCGGTAAATCTGTGCCGACGCCGACATTGCCCAAATTGGTGTTATAGATATAAGATTGCCCTGTCGGAGAAGTGAGTGAACGTTTCCACAAAGGTTTCAGACCTGTCGCGGTATAAAATAAAACATCATCGAAGAAATTGTCGTTATCACCAAGTGATCGGATACCTTTAACGAAAATCGCATCATTGCGGTCACAATTCTCAATTTCAAGCTGTATGCCTGCTGCGGATGGGCCGGGTATGGGGATGGCTGGCGGCGCTGGTGGTGCTACTGTTGAAACCATACAATTATCACTCATAACGCCAACAGAAGAATAGCCACCCTTTTTATTCTCTCCGTGTGAGAAGACAACAAAATGTGCGGAATCATCGGGGGTTGTGACACTGATGCGGTTTTCATCTTCGACGCGAATGGCGCCTGTGGCCGGATTAACCGGATTGGTAAGGGAATGTTGCGCTGTGTTTGTCATTGGTTCTGAAACCGCATAGGTGAGTAAAGACCTATAGCCATCCAGACGATCTGATTCACTGAAGGGTGTTGCTACGACTGTTTCCGCGAGTGTACGAAAAGGCAATACGCCGATCATAACAGGGTCGGGGCTTCCGTTTAAATCGCCGTCACGGCTGAATGCAACTGTACAGGCAATATTAAGAGGCACGTTCACGCATGCGTCGGGATCAAAAGTTCCTGCAGTATAATTACGGCACACAGAACGTCCGTAATTGGCATCTCCCGGTGCAAGTGTCGGATCTGCGGGACATGGATAAACCCCTCTTAATCCGGCATATTCTTCTAAGGCCTTTTGCGAGATGCTAACGTGCTCTAACGTCTGCTCATACTGCGTATTGACTGTATATTGCTTAATAAAATTAGCAGCAATCAGCATGGTCATACCTGATATGAGTAGCACCATAGCAATCTCAACCAATGTAAAGCCGTGATCTTTCTGTAACTGTTTGTTCAATCTGAACATTATTTTTTATCCTTATCAGTTTTGTACAACACACGGACAGCCGTTCCAGACATCGTATTTTCCACCGCCTGCGAAATCGTGGCAGAACTCTGCGGCGCTTGAGCCACAAGTACATGAGGCACCTTTAGGTTCGCCATAGGCAAAGTCTTCGCGTGATGGCGCGCCTGTTGGGGCTTGCCAAGTACAGCCGTTACAATTATTTTGTATAAGCTCCCAATCTTCTTGCGGTTCCCAACCACCGGCACCGCTATTCAGGCTACAGTCCCATTCTTTTTTATAGGTAATGCCTGTGCCTTCTAACCCTGATGGGCAAGACTGGACAACGATGTCTGTTAAAGTGCTATCGCAACTACATGCTGGAATTGGAGCATATGGCGTAACAGGTCCCCATGCACCGGGATCAGGCAGACCGCCGGATGTTGTGCCAGGGCAAATCCAATCTTGCGTACTGAGCGTTGCGACGTCATTTTCAGTGCCGCCGGGCCATGTCCAGCTATTGGTTGTGCCTGTCGAACAAAATGTTCTGTTGACGTTAGTTGTTTTGCTTGGACAATAGCAGCTTGATGTATCAATAGAACTTGGGGTTGGGCTGGTTGTTGGGGTATCTGCAACACAGGTGACATCATATGTTTTGGTGACATTGCCAGCCAAGCCCGTTGTGCCTGATGTGCTGTTCACCTCATTATAATATGAATTACAAGTTTGTGTTGTTTGGGTTGTGCCTGGGGCGCACCCACATAATTCATCTGAAGTATAAACATTTGTCCATTGATGGTTGGTTTGCGGGCAGGTGTGTTTTTGTACGCGTATGCGTGTTCCTGTTAAACCACTCGGGCATGATTGTTCAACAACGCGGTAATCCTCACGGCACCAGCAATCATGATAGTAGTTGTTATTATTATTATCAGGCCCGCCGTAGGAAGTCTCTGCAGGCCAAGGTGATGATGATGACACAACATTACTAGGATATGTATTCCACGGCGCATTTTTTTCATGCGCTCGTGCGGGGGTGGAGCCCCAAGAGCCTGCTGTGCAGAGCCATGCATCGCGAATTTGAGAATTGGCAGCGCTGTCGCCACATTCTATGACGGTTCTTGGTTCTGTGTTTAAATTATCGACAAAGTCTTCGATTTGATCTTCGTCCAGACCTGCCAGATTTGCTGCAAAATAACTTGAGTCATAATCGGTTATTGTTCGGCATTCTCCGGTATATGTTACGCTGTATCCGCCACTATATGTTGCTGCTGCGGTTCTGGTCGCGCCACATGTTGTTGTGACAGTTTCATCTCTACAGGGCAGAGCGGGCAACAAGTCACAAATAACATTCCCACTTCCATCAATACTGGTGATGTAAGAGCCTGTTGGACAACCGACAAAAATTTCATTGTCACACATTGTATCTTTATTGGCGATACCGGTCATATAGTTGTCTTGCCCTGCGCCCGGTCTGTAACAGCTAATACCATTCTCCGGGTTTGTTTCGGCTTCAAGGCGCGGACCGGTAGATGTGAGTGAGCCCGCGAGTAATTCGGGTGTGAAACAATCGATATTGTTTGTCGTGTTGGCGTTATAATCACACAAAGTTTCAGATACGAAGCGCGTTGCGGTTTTTGCTGTACCCGTGTCTGCGCCAATGCTTAAAACCATGGCTTGATCGCCCGCGGTTAAATTTGCACTGACATTGGCGCCGATCGCGAGGCTGTCTGTATTTTTAAGGGCAATCGCACTCAGATCTGCTTCTGATGTTTGCCATTCGGATGGCGTTACAGGACTGAAAAAGGTTATGCGGTCATCAAATGTGTTTTGATCATATTCGCCGGATGTAAATATGGCATCGGCATCGCAATTTTCTTGCTCTGCAAGCGAGCCAAGCGCACAAGTACTGGCAAGAACACCATTGCGTGTGAAAGCACCCGCCTGATTGCGTCCATGAGATATAAGAACAAAATGAGCCCTTGAGTCAGGCGTGACCAAAGATTTGGAGGAATCGTTTTTATCAACGACACTGATTCCGCCGCCGCCATTTGTAAAGGTTGTATTTGATGTTAAATCAGCCGTTACAGCATAGGTAAAGCGCGATAAAGAGGAGTTGTAGGATTCTGTTTCCTGAAGGTTCAGTGTTTTAAATGGCACGGCGCCCACAATAACATTTTCTCCGGATACCAGATTTGTATAGGTACAAATGCCGTTAACACAGTTCCCCGGCGCAGGGGCTGTTGTTCTGCAGTCTGCTAGTTCATGTCCGTATGTGGCATCGCCTGGTACAGCGGTTAAAGAGCCCGGGCAAGGGTAGCGACCAAAAACAGAGCGGAAACCACCAATTTCTACGTCGACGATATCGATATTTTCTTCGGTTGTGTCCCAGTCTTTGTCAACACGATATTGATGGTACATGTGAATGGCTGGCGCCATAATCAAACCGACAATAACCAAAACCATTGCGATTTCAACAAGGGTAAAACCCGCCTCAAGCGAGGATCGGAATTTTGTTGTTCTGTTTTTCATCGGTTTACACATACTAAATCTCCATTGACAAACCCTGCGGCGACTTGACCACCACCACAAGTGAAAGCATTAAATTTTGTCGCATCGACACTGACGTTATTGCCGTCACCATACGGAATGTATGCCGGTCCTGACCCAGGATTTGGCACAAGTCCGGTACTACATTTGGTTGAGCTGTCTCTAATTTCTGTGACAGCGCGTTTATAAGGAAATTCCGCGCTACTTTCACAACTCATATCGAGTGAGGTATGCGTGATAATATCAGGGTCGAAACAATTGCTTTCGTTACAAATACTGTCGCTTTTTAAGCGTCCGGTAAAGCTGGCAGTAGGTTCGACGCGGATTGCGCCCATTACTTCTAATGAATCGGATGGATCTGTCGTGCCAATGCCAACTTTTGTAGCAAGGGTGAGGACAAAATTCGTCGGGCTATTATGTTGAAACCATGTGGAAATCGGCGGCGTTTCTTGTGCGCGTGTCCAGTCATCATAATAATTTACCCCTGCAACGTCTGATCGGATTGCGCCGTCATCTGCATTCGGGTTTTTATCGACAAAAAAGACGTTGTCTAAATCACAATTCTCACTTTCGAATCCGGTTGTGGCATTTCCACATACGCCAATCGCAACCCCGTCTTTGCTGTAACCGCCAACGCCGTTAGAGCCAGTTGAGAACAGAATCATATCATAAAATGAGCCTAATTGATCGGGAACACCGTCGGCGGTACCTGCGGCAACTTGCAGGGCACTGTCTGCGGCTAATATTCTGATTTCCCCTGCATTGGTCGCGTAGGTTGCCGGATCGGTTTGTTTTTGAGTTACGGCATAGAAGACTTTATTGCCCCAGTAATCCAGTGATTCATCTTGCGGCATTTGCAAAGTCGCGAAGGGAACGCCTCCGATAATAATAGCGTCCGGCGTGTTGTCTGTTTTACAGATACCTTCTGAAGCAGGCCACGCTGCGTCGGTGCATAATCGTACATTTGTGAGTGTGCAGTCGCCTGATACGCCGAAACCCGTATCACCTTCGGCGAGGGTTAGGCTGGCGGGACAGGGATAGACACCGGCACCGGAGCCGAAAAACTGGTTGATCCCTTGCTCCGCATTGGCGAGGGTACCGTAATTCCCTTTGTAAATTTTATCCGCTATTTGTTGAGTTTGTGCCTGAATCATAGGCAGTGCGATCAAGCTGATGACCACCAAGCCAATGGCGGCTTCAATCAGGGAAAGCCCATCTTCTTTTGAAATCGCACCCTTTATTTTGCGTAAGGCGCATACAATATTCATTTTTCCACCATAAAAACTTAAAAAATACTCTCAAAACTTTATCAAACTAAACTTTATCATAATTTTAGTTAAAATTTTATGAAAGTGTTTATTGAAGTTGTGAACAGGAAATATTGAATAAGGGTTTTCTAATATATTGATATTACTGAATTATTTCCAGATCAACAGCTTCGCGACCTTTGTCGACAAGCTTGAGTGTCACACGTACACGCTGACCTGCTTCGAGGGCATCCATTTCAAGTTTATCAAGCAAAGTTTTGTGTATAAAAACATCCTTCATCCCGTCATCAGGAATGATAAAGCCGAATCCTTTTTCCGGTTTATACCATTTAACAAGACCGCCCATTGTGATTGTACCTGTTTCTTCGTCTAATTCCGGCACTGTGCTTACGGTTCCCTTGTCGATGACTTCAACGACTTCCCTGACTTGCCGCCCCTTATCACCATTCGTGACCTTGCACATTAAAATAGCGCCTTCACCAATAGAATGAAGTCCTGCTTGTTGGAGCGTTGTAATATGTAAGAACGCGTCATAGGACTCGTCTTCGGGAACGAGGAAGCCAAAGCCTTTGGCACCGTTGAACCATTTTAAGTGAAGTTTTGCGAGGGATACGTCTTCTTCGGGAGTGGAAGAAGCTTGAACGTTATTTTGCAACATGGAACGCCTTTACTTTAGTCGGGTACTTAAACAGAATAGTTACGCAGATGAACGGAATATAGAAAATTCCATGTTAATGATGCCTGATTTTGTGGAAAAAATCCAGAGGGTTTTTACATGTCTTCGCAAGCATATGTTTTAAAATAAAAATCTTGTGATGCAGCATGCGAAGAACTATTCGCGCTTCTACGCTTGTGCTATACTATCAAATAGACGTTATAAGGACTTCCATGACACATCAACCCTACCTTTGGACAGAGCATTATCCCCCCGGCATTGAGTGGGCACTTGACCTTGTGCCCAAACCCGTTTTTTCGATGCTGCAAGACACCGCAGAGCGCTTTCCTGATCGTCCGGCGTTTGATTTTTTGGGGAAGAAATATAATTGGGGTACGATCTATAATCAGGCGCAGAGGCTGGCAAAGGGATTGCAAGATCTGGGCATTGGCAAAGGTGATAATGTTGGTGTATTCCTGCCGAATAGTCCTTATTTCCTCGTATCTTATTACGGCATTTTAATGAGCGGCGCGACCGTTGTGAACCTTAATCCGCTCTATGCGGAAGGGGAATTAGCGCATCTGGTTGAAGATAGCGAAATTAAAACCGTGATCTCACTTGATTTGAAGATGTTGCATGACAAGATGTTGAAAATGCTCGGTGAAACGGGTTTGGAGCGCATTATTGTGTGCCGCTTTACCGATATCTTGCCCTTCCCCAAAAACATGCTGTTTCCCATTGTGAAACGCGCAGAGATTGCGCAGATCGAAACCAATAAACGTATTATGCATTTTAAAGATGTGATCGATAATGACGGCGCTGTTGTAATTCCTGAAATTGATCCTGAAAATGATCTTGCCGTTTTGCAATATACGGGCGGCACAACAGGCAGACCCAAGGGCGCGATGCTGACGCATAAAAATGTTTATGCCAATGCGGTGCAATCGAAATTATGGCTTCCCAATGTTAAAGTCGGGGAAGACAAAATGCTCGGCGTTTTGCCGTTTTTCCATGTGTTTGCCATGACGGTTGTGATGAATTTCAGTGTTTTAAATGCGCTTGAGATCATCGCTTTGCCGCGCTTTGATTTAAAAGACACGCTCAAAACCATTCATAAGAAAAAACCGCAGTTTTTACCCGCTGTTCCTGCGATTTATAACGCCATTAATACCTCACCTTTGCGTGATAAATATGATCTCTCCTCGATTGAAGCCTGCATTTCAGGCGGCGCGCCGTTGCCCGTGGAGGTCAAGCGCAAGTTTGAGGAAAAAACAGGCTGCGTGGTGGTTGAGGGCTATGGCTTAACGGAAAGTTCTCCCGTGGCGTGCGGGAACCCGATTGAGGGGGAAAACAAGGCGGGCGCTATCGGTTTGCCTGTGCCCGGCACGATTATAGAGATTATCAATCCCGAAGATAAAGTAACGCCCATGCCCCTTGGTGAACGCGGAGAGCTGTGCATTCGCGGCCCTCAGGTGATGAAGGGCTATTGGAAAAAACCTGACGCAACCAATGAAACGCTGCGCCTGACTGAGGATGGTGATTACCGTCTTTATACGGGCGATGTCGCGATTATGGACGAAGATGGCTATTTCTTTATTGTGGATCGTATCAAGGACATGATTATCACCAATGGTTATAATGTCTATCCGCGTAATGTCGAAGAAGCCATCTATAAACATCCGAGTGTTGAGGAATGTATCGTTGCGGGTTTGCCCGATAAAAACCGCGGGGAAATTGTAAAAGTATGGATTAAGCTGCGTCAGGGACGCGAGCTCAGCATCGAAGATTTAAAAGCCTTCTTAAAAGACAAAATCTCACCGATGGAAATTCCCAAACGCTATGAATTTCGTGAGGAGCCTTTGCCCAAGACCATGATCGGCAAGCTAAGCCGTAAGGATGTTATCGCGCAAGAGGCGGACGATAAAAAGGACGCGTGATACGCTTTAAAGCCTTTTGAAACAGCCTCTTACCCGCGCAGCACACCACCGCATTTATTGGCGACGCTATCAATAACATTATTCATGATGTCTTCGAGTTGATCTTCCGTTAATGTCGCTTGCGTTGGTTGAATGGTGATATTCAGCGCGAGCGATTTATGCCCGTCATCAATCCCTTTGCCTGTATAAACATCAAAAATCTCGGCCTGCGTAATCAGCTTTTTATCCGCCGCCTTCGCCGCGCGAATGACATCATCGCCCGATACGCTGTCTTTCACGACGAATGCAAAGTCACGTGACAGGGGTTGGAACGCGGAAAGCTCCAATAATTTTTTGGCTGTGCCTTTTTGGCGTGGCTCGGGAATGTTTTCGATGAAAATTTCAAAGCCCGCCATAGGCGTTTTAATGCCCATTTCCTCAAGGATCGCGGGGTGAATTTCACCAAACTGGGCGATAATGTTTTTACCAAGCCGCAACACGCCAGAGCGCCCCGGGTGATAATAATCAGGGGCATCGCGTGATATTTGTGCGTTGGCCGCCGGCGCGCCGCATGCTTCTAAAACGGCGAGCGCATCGGCTTTGGCATCATAGGCATCAACGCTGCGCTGGGTTTGATCGGTTGCCCAGTGACGCGAAATTTTATCGCCTGCGCGCAGACCTGCCGCCATATAATCTTGTCCGTCGGGTTTTGATGAACGGAAAACAGGGCCGACTTCGCACAGGGCGATATCGGCAAAACCGCGCGTGCCGTTCTTGCCTGCGGCCTCAATCAAATTCGGTAAGATAGAAGGGCGCATTTGATCAAGTTCGGAGCTGATCGGATTGCTGAGCGTAAGCGCGGCATTATCGTTTGAGCCAAAATATTTCGCGAGGGCTTTGGGCATGAATGACCATGTCACACATTCGTTCAAGCCTGCGCTGGCCATGGCGGCGCGTGCGGTGCGGGCGCGGCTTAGGTTCAGTGTTTCTGCCGATGCGGTCACGGCTTTTGCGCTGCGAACGGAGACGGGTTGAATTTTATCAAAGCCGTATATGCGTATGACTTCTTCGGTTAAATCGGCTGCGCCTTCAACATCGCCGCGCCATGATGGCGGTGTGACGCTCAATTTCTCGCCCTTTTGCGCGACAGCAAAACCGAGGCGTTCAAGGATGCTGATTTGCTCTGCTGTTTCAACAGAAACGCCGCATAATTTTTCGGTGAAGGCGGGATCAAAATCAATAGTGCGTTGCCATGTTGGTTCTTCGCCTGCCTTGGTAACCTCGCTTATTTCGGTTTTATCTGTGCCGCAAAGATCAAGGATCAAACGCGTTGCGATTTCAAGGCCTGTGCGTGTGAAGGCCGGATCAACGCCGCGTTCAAATCTGTAACGGGCGTCACTTTGGATATTCATGTCGCGGCCTGCGCGGGCAATGCGCATCGGGTTAAAGTACGCGGATTCAACAAAAACATTGACCGTCTCTTCGGTGCAGCCCGTGGCAACGCCGCCGACAATGCCGCCCAAGCCGATCAAGCCACTGTCATCTGTGATGCCGCAAAGACCCTCTATTGTTTCATAGTTTTTATCATTCAGCGCGTCGATTGCCTCGCCCGCCTTGGTTTGGCGTACGGCAATATTCCCTTGCACTTTATCCGCGTCATAAACATGAAGCGGGCGCGCATAATCCATCGTCATCAAGTTGGTGATGTCGACAAGCGTAGAAATGGGGCGCAAGCCAATGGATTTCAGCATGTTTTGCAACCATGCAGGGGACGGGCCGTTTTTGATGTTTTTAATCATGCGGCCATAAAATACGTCGCAGCCATCTGTGTCTTCTATGGTGACAGTGATAGGGGATTTGAACGTGCCTTTGGCTTCGCTTGCGTCATGGTCTTTCAATGTGCCCAATCCGGCGGCGGCCAGATCACGTGCGATTCCGTGAACGCCTGCGCAATCGGCGCGGTTTGGCGTGAGGCCGATCTCTATGAGTTTTTCATCCAGCCCGAAAATCTCTGCCATGGGCGTGCCGATTTCGTATTTATCATCCACCTCGATAATGCCGTCATGCTCATCAGACAGACACATTTCACGCTCTGACACCAACATACCGTTGGATTCTACGCCGCGGATTTTGGTTTTTTTCAAGGTGATCTCAAGGCCGGGGATATAGGTTTTATCAGGCGCAAAAATACCCTTCATGCCTGTACGCGCGTTTGGCGCGCCGCAGACAACTTGCGTTGTGCCGCTTTCGGTCTTCACGGTGCAAATTTGTAATTTATCGGCATCAGGGTGCTTTTCCGCAGATTCGACCAAGGCGACCTTAAACGGCGCAAATTCGGCAGCTTTATCGGTGAACTCTTCCAGTTCCAGACCGATATTGGTCAAAGTTTCGCAAATCTCTGCGTCGCTGGCGGTGGTTTCAAGGTGCTTTTTCAGCCAATTAATCGTGAATTTCATATCGTTACTTCAAAATCTTTTATGTTTTTCATTTTTGAGCCGTTATCTAAGCTTAAAACGCAATATTTTCCAAGGCTTTTCTTGTGTTTTTATACATAAGTGCAAACGGGCAAAAAATTTGCATTTTTTACAAGGGGTATGGTAGAATTTACGGGTATCAATTAAATAAAAGAATACGTAAGGGTGAACAGATGGACAATGCAGCTCCGATAGTCGAAGAAGAAACGGTAGATCCGAATGGTGATGCGAATGCACTGGCGGAACAGCAAAAGGCTGCGACTGCACAGCAAGAACAACAACGCGAAGCCGCTGATGTACAGCGCCGCATGAATATGTTGAATCCTGACGAAGGCGCTGAGGGCGCGGCTGCAGCGGCTGCAAATGGTTCGATGGATGTTGAAAAATTTCTTGATGCAATCCGCAATGTTGATCTTACCAGCGATGACCCCTATGCGAGCATGACACAGCTTTTGACGGCGATCGGCGTTGATCCTGCAAAAATGGAAGAGCTCAAAACAAAATTAGCGGAAAGCGGTAACGGCGCACCGTCTGCTGATGGTGAAGATCCTACGTTTGTTGCGGCTGTGACGCCGGAAGATGTCGAATCCAGAGCCATGGATATTGCGACACAAACAATGCAGGATAACCCTGAATTTCAGGCGGCTGTTACGGATAAAATTACGGCGATTACAGAGGGGCTTGATGCGAAGCTCGCCGCAGGTGAGTTGACGGATGTTGAATATAGTATGGAACGTTTCGCCCAGACTAAGGCTGTGTTCGAAGAAATGACTCCGATGATCGAGCAAATCCAAAATGATTCGCGCATTTATGCGGCAAAAGAATTGGGCGTGGACCTTGCGACAGTCTATCCGGAATTGGCTGCGGCAGCAGGAGAGCCGGAAAAACCCGAACAGCCAGAGCAAGGGCAAGAGGTCGCCGCGAATGGCGCGGGCGCAGATGCGCCGCCAGAAAATGAAAATGCGAATAATACGCCTGAAGTGCCCCCGGAAGAAACAGCGTCTGTTGGAGGTGCTGGAAATGATGAGGTTAGTGTACCATCAGGTGAAGAAATTGCAGGCGATCCTTACGTTAAAAGTCCGACGGGCGGCCCTGTTACTTATGACGTAGCATCGGCAGTAAATGGCGAGCCGGTTATGAATTTTGATCAAGGAACAGTCGAGTTTGGTAATGGTGCGGATATGCAAGGTGTCTTTGGCGGTGCTGCAAATCCTGATCCTGTGCAGGTTGCCATGGTGAACCCATATCTTGATGTTATCAATTCTCTTGGTGGTTACCAGAGTCCGGCAAGTACTGCGGATAATAACAGCTTTGGTACAATGATGGCGTAGGTTCAATCGCCTGTTGTGATTGATTGTCTTAACTGATGGGCAGAACGTAGAGTGTAAAGTCCAGCTTTACACCGAAATTTTCATACATAGATTTGGCTTCGACATTCCCGAATTGGGTGAGCCAATACATGCGCGTCCATTTTTCTCTTTTTCCGATTTCAGTGACTTCATTGACGAGGCGTTTGCCGATCCCCTTGCGTCGATAATTGGGGTCGATGTAAACATCTTGCATATAGCAAACGGGCTGTATACTGCCGGTTGTCGGGTGCAGGATATAATGCACGATGCCTGTTATGCGGTCATTCATAAATGCGCATAGTCCGTTGACTTGCGTATTTTGCGGATCACAAAGGCGGTTCCACGTTTCCGCGGTGACGGCTTCGTCACGATTGCCAAGGTTATTGCCATCCCAAAGGGGCAACCATTTTGGGAAATCGTCAAATTGTAAGGGACGTATGACTAATCTATTCACCAAGGTTTGTACCTTTTCATAGTCTATTTTTTCATGCCGGTTGCATTATTCGGGCGATCCAGCGGATCAAAACCGTAATGCTCTAACCAGCGGATATCGCTTTCATAGAATGTGCGTAAATCGGGGATACCGAATTTCAGCATCGCCATGCGTTCAATCCCCATACCAAAGGCAAAGCCCTGATATTCTTCGGGATCAAGACCGCAATTTTTCAAAACATTAGGATGCACCATACCGCAGCCCAGAATTTCCATCCAACTATCGACTGAGCCATCCTTATTCGCGCCAAGCTTTAACCCGCCATCTTTGCGAGAGCAGGCAATATCCATTTCCGCGCCTGGTTCCACGAAGGGGAAGAAGGAGGGGCGGAATTGAACACGCAAATCATCAAGCTCGAAAAACGCGCGGACGAAATCCTGCAAGCAGCCTTTTAAATGTCCCATATGGGTGGATTTATCAATCATCAACCCTTCCATTTGGTGGAACATCGGCGTGTGCGTCATGTCGTAATCTGATCGGTAGGTACGGCCAAAACAGATGATTTTGTGCGGCGGCTGATTATTTTGCATGTGGCGAATTTGCACGCTGGACGTATGCGTACGCAGCAATTTTTTAATATGCTCGCCTTGTTCATCGGGGTCATCGGGCAGAAAGAATGTATCCTGCATTTCGCGCGCGGGGTGACCGGGCGGGAAGTTCAATGCCGTGAAGTTATAAAAATCATCCTCAATATCCGGCCCTTCGGCAACGGCAAAGCCCATATCGGCGAAAATCGCGGTCAGTTCTTCGATCGTTTGGGAAATCGGGTGAATATGCCCTTTATCTTGCGCACGGGGGGAGAGGCTAATATCAATGGTTTCGGTGGCAAGGCGCGCATCAAGTTCTTGCTTTTTCAGGGCGGCTTCTTGCGATTTGATCAGATCGGCAATCTCGTCTTTCAGCGCGTTTAGGGCTTGCCCCTTGGTTTTGCGCTCTTCCGCGTCCATTTGCCCCAGTGTTTTCATCAGGGCGGTGATGCGCCCCTTTTTACCCAGAACCGTGACGCGCACATCATCCAGCGTCTTAAGGTCGTTTGCACACTTAATCTCGCTGGAGATCACTTCTTTTAAATCAACTATATCATTCATCATGTGTGCGATTTAACACGAAGCGCACGCGGAAATAAAGAGGTTTTGTCAGGGTTTTACAAAATTATGCATCTGCGGCTTATAATCCCCACTTCGCCTTTAAAATATCAATCGTTTCGGGCAGGGCGCCGATGACGTGATTGGGCTTGGCGGCGCGTAGGCGTTTTTCATTGATGCACCCGCCCGTAATCCCGATAGAGGTGATGCCCATATGCCGCCCGATATCGGGTTCTTCCTTACTGTCGCCAATGATGAAGGCATTTTCGGGGTGATAGCCGCGTTTGCGTATGAAGGCGGACAGGCGCTCCAGCTTGTTGGTGGCGCTTAGGATGGTTGTGCCGTTACAGGTATTGGCTGAGATGTAGCCGAAGTAATGTCTGAGCTTTAACCGCGCGAGCTGTTCTTCGATTTTATCTTCCAGATAATTGCTCAGGATAATGCAATCGACCTTGTTTTGCGTGAGCCATTCCAGCAAATCCCGCGCGCCGCGCCGTGTGCGCGCTCTGGCGGCGAGGGCTTCGTAAGCATTTTGGAAAATATCGTTGGCTTCGTCCTTGGTGCGTAATACTTCGTCAATGTCGCATCCGTTGCGTTTGTAATAATGGATGATCGGAAAATCGAAGGTTTCGAGCTGCCGTGCATAGCTGATCGGCGGAACGCCATAGAATTTCAAACATTCGTTGGAGGCAATCCATGCCAGCCGCGTATCGGCGAGCAGCGTTCCGTTCCAATCGAAAATGGCGAGTTTGTTTGTCGTCATGGATTATTCCTTCATGTTACATCACACAATGGGCAAATCTGAAAGGCTTTGCAATCCGCCTTTTAAGATTATTGCGGCGATTTTGGCCTTGCCCCTGTGCGGATAGAAAAAAGGCAGCTTCATTTAAGAAACTGCCTTTTTATCAATTCTTATGAGGAGCGATCTATATTAGGCCGCTTTTTTTGCAAGCGCATCTGCTGCAGCTTTGGCAATCACTGCGAATTGCTCCGGCTCGCGGATGGCGATGTCAGACAGAACCTTACGATCCAATTCAATACCACTTAGCTTCAAGCCATGTGTGAATGTGCCGTATGTCAGGCCGTTCAAACGGGCTGCCGCGTTGATACGCTGAATCCACAATTTGCGGAATTCACGTTTTTTGTTGCGGCGGTCACGATATGCGTATTGACCTGCTTTTTCAACAGCCTGAACTGCGGTACGGAAACAATTCTTCCGACGACCGTAATAGCCTTTGGCTTGTTTGATAATTTTTCTGTGTCTTGCGTGGGCGCGTGGGCCACCTTTAACTCTTGACATGGCTTACTTCTCCCCTTCAGCTTTTTTATTATAGGGTCTGCTTCTACGCTTACGGCTATAGGGCAGGAAGTTACGAAGAACAATGCGTTCATCGGCTTCGCTCAGTGTATCCATACCGCGTGCTTTGCGTTTCATTGATTTTGGCTTGTTCATCATCATGTGGCTGGTGAAGGCTTTCTTAGACTTCACGCGGCCTTTTGCGGTGACTTTAAACCGCTTTTTCGCACTGGAGTGCGTTTTCATCTTCGGCATTTTTATCTCCTTCAATTAAAAGGGTTAAACATTTCATAGCCGAGGCAGCCGAGTCGTTCGCCAGACCATGATTCATTTGCAATTTATGCAAGTTAGAGGGGTTTATACACATTATGTAAGGGAGAAGTCAAGAGAACTTTTCACTGCAGGCGCACGCTTTATGGCGGCTATTCATCGGGGGCAAAGTTCCAGTATTTCTCAACAAATTCCGTGATGTGATGAATGGAGGTTTTGATATGCGTTTCGTGCGGCAGGCCGTGTTCACCATCATCAAATGATGTAATCACCAGACGCGGCGCCATCAAGCTTTTGCGCGCGACAGCCAGATGGGTGGGGGGGATGATGTCATCTTTTGCGCCATGCAGGATGAGGGTGGGGATGTGCGCTTCTTGGAGATAGGGGATGAGGTCTGTGTTTTGAAGCTCTTCGAGTAGATCCGCCCCGATCAAAACATCGTTGGAAGTGTAAAATCCGTCTTTATCCAGTTCGGCTTGGTGCTTTGCGGCTTCGAATTGGGTGTCGCGTATATAGGGCAGATCAAACGCAGGCCAGCATAAAATCGAAAAAACTGCATTCTCGGGTAAATTCATATGAATAATAGACGCGCCCAGACCCTCTGCGATAAAGGCGATCTTTTTATAGCCGTTCTTTTCAGCCCATTCGAAAATAGCCTCTAAATCATGCGCAGCATTTTCAAGGGTGAATTTTGTGTCGCTTCCCTGAAGGCTGGCGCTGCCTGTGTAATTGAATTTCAGACTGGTGAAACCCAGATTTTTGATGATGTCGGTCATAAGATTGTACAGGCTGGGGCCTTTGATCTGATGTTTGGGAAAGCCGCATGCCATGATTACAAGCGGGGCGTCGCCTTTACGATCTCCGCTGTCAGGTTGGTGAAGATCGGCAGTGATGTTTTCACCGTTATCGCGTTCTATCAGAATTGTTTTGCCCATGGTGCTGCACCGGATTTGTATGATTTTATATTGAGAGTATGCTACTTTTACGTATATATAAAAAGGGTTAGCCTGATTTTTCGTAACCATTTACTGTGTATGAATACCTGTTTATAACAACCTTGAATGATATTCGTATCCCCTATGATTATAAGAATCTTCTTAATTGCAATGGTGTGGTGCGTGGCTTATCCGGCCTATGCGCTGGAGGATATACCGCCCGCAGTCCCCGCACCTGTGGTAAAATCGCAGCCTTTGCCCTTACCTGCGCCGAAACAAAAACACCCCCCCACCGCGCCGATTAAAACAAAAAACCCTGCCCCGTCCAAAGTGTTTAAGGCCGCGCCGCTTCCTGCCTCTGCCCCCACGGCGATTAAAGGCAAAGGGTTTTATGTGCTGGAGCTGTTCTCCTCTCAGGCCTGTACCTTTTGCCCGCGCGCCGATGCGATGATGGCGACGTATGCTGCGCAGCCTTCTATGATTGCCTTATCCTGCCATATTGATTATTTCGACGTAAAGGAAGGCTCGCTTGCGCTGCCCTTATGTTCAGTGCGGCAAAAATCCTATGAACTGACCCTTGATATCGGGCCGAAATATACGCCGCAAATGGTGGTGAACGGACAGTATGACGCGGTTGGTTATTTGCCCAAAGAAATTGCAGCCGCGTTCGCAAAGGTGCGCAGCGCGCCCGTATCCCCGCTTAATGTTGAGGCGCTTGTCGGCGGGTTATATCGTGCAAAATTACCTGATGTGGCGGCGGATAAATACAGCATTTGGCTGTTTGTCTATGACGCGCCGCACAGCGTGTTGGTTAAAGATGGCGGCAATGCGGGGAAGCGTCTGACCTATTACAACGTGGTGTCCAAGGCCGGATTTTTAGGCAATTGGGACGGCAAGGCCAAAGATTTGAAATTCGATGCGAAGCTAGATCCGCAAGCCAAAGGGTTTGCGCTCCTCGTTCAAAGCACCACCAATAACGCGATCATACTGGCCGCAAAGGTGGAGTAAGTCTAAATCCCATGAGAGAAAATACAGCGAGACCGCCTTGGTAAACCAAGGACGGCCTCAACTTTCCGTGTGTGGGGAACTGTATTTTTTTCTGGCCGGAAGTGTGTGGCAACCGGCTTTTTTATGTCGCTGCGCGGGTTTCAGTGTGTGGGGGAAGAAACTTCTCCGCGCGGCTTATATGATGGTTATACAAAATACAGAGCAATTATGTCAATTAAAAATGCATATTTTGAGCATAAAAATGCATAAAATAATACTTAAGGATAGGGTTTTAGTGCGCTTGCGCCCAATTATGCCCCTGTCCGCCTTCGGCATCCAGTGGGACGGATATATTTATTCCATTGATTTTAAATGAATTCTCCATGGTTTCACGCACCAGAGCCAGTGTTTTGTCAATTTCAGCGTCCGGCACCTCGAAAATCAGTTCATCATGCACCTGAAGCAGCATTTTTGCCGATAATCCGGCTTCTTTTAACGCTTTTGGCATATGTGCCATGGCGATTTTCATGATATCGGCGGCTGTGCCTTGCAGGGGGGCATTGATGGCTTGACGCTCTGCGCCGCGTACGCGCATCGCGTTGTTGTCCTGAATGCCGGGGATGAAGCATTTGCGCCCATAAAGCGTTTTGACGTAGCCATCGCGCTTGGCTTCTTCCTTGGTGTTTTCCATGAAGCTTTCAATTTCGTGGAATCGCGCCAGATAACGTTTGATAAATTCCGCAGCTTCACCAACAGGGCAGCCCAACTGCTTGGCCAGACCAAAGCCTGAGATGCCATAGATGATTCCGAAATTAACGGCCTTGGCTTGTCTGCGAATATCGGGGGTGACTTGATCCAGCGGCACATCAAATACGCGCGATGCGGTCAGAGAGTGAATATCAACATTATCGGTAAAAGCCTGTTTCAGCGCGGCGACGTCCGCCATTTCTGCGGCAAGGCGTAATTCAACTTGGCTGTAATCAACGGACACCAAAACATGCCCGTCTTCGGCGACAAACGCCTCACGGATTTTGCGGCCTTCTTCGCTGCGGATCGGGATGTTCTGCAAATTCGGATCGGAGGAGGATAAGCGCCCCGTACTTGTGCCCGTCATATGGTAGGACGTATGCACGCGGCCTGTGGCGGGGTTAATTTCATTTTGCAGGGCATCGGTATAGGTGGATTTTAATTTGGACAATCCGCGGTGATCCAGAATTTTTTGGACAATGTCATGCCCCTCCAGCGCGAGTTTTTCTAAAATATCAACGTTGGTGGAATGTACGCCAGTCTTGGTTTTCTTGCCGCCTTGTAATCCCATTTCATCAAACAAAACCTCGCCCACCTGTTTGGGGGAGGCAACATTAAACGGACGGCCTGCAAGATCGTGGATTTCCTGTTCCAGCGTGACCAGTTTCTTGCCGAAATCATCACTCATGGCGAGCAGGGTTTTCGGGTCAACCTTAATGCCCTCCAATTCCATCTGCGCGATGATCGGGATTAACGGGCGTTCGATGGCTTCATAAACGCGCACCATTTTCTCACGCGCCAAACGCGGTTTTAAAATATGGTGCAGGCGTAATGTGATTTCCGCATCTTCGGCGGCGTAGGTCAGGGCATCGCTGATCGCGACTTTATCGAAAGTCACCTGATTTTTACCTTTGCCTGCAACCTCGGTGTATTTGATCGGTGTGTGATCGCAATATAAGATGGAAAGATTATCCATGGAATGGCTGTGACTTGCCCCATCAAGCACATAGGATATCAGCATCGTGTCATCGCATGGGGTGATGTGAATGCCTTCCTTGGCAAACATCTGCCAGTCATATTTCATGTTATGCCCGATTTTAAGGACGCTCTCATCTTCCAATAATGGTTTGAGCAGAGCAAGGCATTGCGCCTTATCCATTTGCGGTATGTCATCGCCCGACGCCGCGCCGAAAAGATCGGTTTCCTGCGCGTGACCAAGCGGGATATAGGCGGCCTTGCCAAGGGTTGAGGCGATTGAAATGCCGACCAAGGCGGCCTTGGCGGGGGTCAGGCTGGTGGTTTCGGTATCCACCGCCAGAATGCCTGTTTTATAGGCCTCTTCAATCCATGCCTCTAGCGTTTTGGCATCATTGATCAGGGTATAGACGTTATCCGCCACAGGGGGCAGGGCAATCTTTTCAATATGCGGGGCATCGCTTGTGGCTTGCGGAGCTGGTGCAACCTCAACAGTTTGCCCGCCCAGACGTTTGATGATCGAATTAAAGGCTTGTTTTTGCAAGAAGGTGATCAGCTCGGGCTTATCAGGATTGTGGGATTTTAAATCAGCCAGCGCCATGGGGACAGGGGCATGGTCATCCAGTTTTACAAGCTGTTTGGAAATGCGGGCATCTTCGGCATGTTCTATCAGTTTTTCGCGGCGTTTATTTTGTTTGATCTCGCCTGCGCGCGCCAGCAGCGTATCCAGATCACCATATTCGTTGATAAGCTGCGCCGCAGTTTTTACGCCGATTCCCGGCACGCCGGGCACGTTATCGACGCTATCCCCCGCAAGAGCTTGCACATCGACCACTTTATCGGGGGTTACGCCGAATTTCTCAATAACTTCTTCTTCGCCGATCCATTTGCTTTTCATCGGGTCGAGCATCCGCACGCCCGGGCGCACCAGTTGCATGAGGTCTTTATCAGATGACACAATCACGACCTTTTTTCCGGCCTCCAGCGCAAGGCGGGTATAGGCGGCGATCAAATCATCGGCTTCGTAGCCCTCAACCTCTAATGCGGGAATGTCGAAGGCTTCGGTGGCTTCGCGGATGAGGGAGAATTGTGGAATGAGGTCTTCGGGCGTTTCATCGCGGTTGGCTTTATACTCAGGATAAATATCATTGCGGAAATTGACGCGCGCGGCATCGAAAATAACGGCGATATACGGCGCATGATAATCACGCAGCATTTTGAGCAACATATTGGTGAAGCCGTAAACCGCGCCGACCTCAACCTCATCGGGGTTTGTCATGCCGCTTTTGCGCGAATAGGCCATTGCGAAATAGGCGCGGAAAATAAATCCCGACCCGTCAATTAGATATAATTCTTCTTCATCACTCATAAGGCTTAACTTGAATGAGTCGGGCGAGGTTGTCTATAGACAGATCTATCAACGGCCTTTTATCATCGTAATTTTATGGGTCGCGGCATCAATGGTCAGTCCGGGCGCGCCGGGCATGGGCGGATCTTTCGTCAGGGATGCACCCCATTTTGATTTTTCCTTATTGATAAAATGCACGCGGTAAATGTCATAGCCAGCCAAATTGTTGTCCTTCATATAGGTTCTGACCAGTGCGATAATCAGATCACGTTCCGCGAGCCAGTCTTTATATTGCGCAATCACCGCTGCGCGCTCTTCGATCGGGGCGTTCCAGACAAAACCGAAATCCTCGCCGGTGAGTTCCTTTAAGCCCAGATAAGCGCGGTGGCGCGTGGTGGCCATGCCGGCATCCGCATAATGCGCGCCGACATGCACGCTTTCATCCGATAGGGCGTTAATCAATAAAGGCACAGATTCATAAGTGCCGTATTTCCCCATATAGGTGGCGGCGTACGCGCGGTTGGTGAGTTGATCCGCCCTAAGGGCTTCATGCACATCGCCGAGTAAGCCATATTCGTAAGTCATGGTTTTGAGGTGCTGAAATAGCCTATTATCATCCGCTGCGGAGGGGTGTGCAGCGGAGGTTATGATCAGTGTTATGAGAAGCAGTATTTTTTTCATCTGCGCCGACTTTCTGACTTGTCCTACAAATAAGACGATATCACTTTTAAAATCCTTGGAAATCAATAATATAGATTTTCAAAATAAACATGAAGGAAACTTTAGTGGCTAAAACAATCCGTCTTGATCGTCTGCTCTCTAATCTTGGCTATGGGGGGCGTAGGGAAATGACCATGGCGATCAAAAATGAATGGCTTGAAATTGACGGGGAGCGCGTCAAAACGCCGTCTTTATCCATTGATTTATCTTTGGTGGAGGAAGGGCGCGTGACATTTGACGGGGAAAAGCTCGACCCGATGACCCCGTTTACGATCATGTTGAACAAGCCCGAGGGCTATACCTGTTCGCATAAAGACCCCGCCGCGATTATCTATGATCTATTGCCGAAGCGTTTTCAGGGGCGTAAACCCAAATTTTCGATGGTCGGGCGATTGGATAAATATACAACGGGGCAGATCCTTTTGACCGATGACGGCGAGTTGCTCCACCGCATCACTCATCCGAAAAGCCATGCGGCGAAATATTATCGCTTGGGGTTGCGTGATGATTTGCGCGGGAACGAAGCCGATTTATTCGCCTCCGGTGATTTTATGATAGAGGGCGAGGAAAATCCTCTGAAGCCTGCAGATTGGACACCCGATGGTGCGCGCGGCGGTGTGATGGTTTTGCATGAGGGGCGCTACAGACAAATTCGCCGTATGTTCGAACAGTTGGATAATGAAGTGATCACCCTCCACCGTTTTCAAACAGGCGGCCTAGATCTTGGTGATCTGGAAGAAGGTAAGTGGCGCACTTTGGATGAAGCGGATCTGGCGAAGATTTTTGAATGAGTAGTGTTACATAATAGGGGGGGGCTAGTTATGAAATCGTGGTTTTTAGGCGATCACGATTCCCCAAAAAAGAAGCCCTAGAAACAAGTTCTGAGGGCCTTTGAGTTTGGGGTGATAAGCTGACGAAAATACCAGAGAATTTCGCCAGCAGCGGGTTGAACCGTTTTCACATTACCTGAGCTTATTTTTTCTTTTATGTGCTCGGGCTAGAATTCTTATTTTTTCACGCTTTTGAACTTTTTCCATTATGATAGACGTAACATACATTACGACGATACAGCAAGAAATTATTCCGATACCCTGTGTGATTTTTTTATCCCCTTTAAGGTTTTGTCTTTCGTTGTTTTAATACTAGCAGGGTGCGGGGCGTTCTGTCAAAAAAATTAACGAAATATGAGTAAATATTTTTAATTTTTAAAATTATGCATGATTTATAGCGTATTACGCATATTTTACGGTTGTTGGTTGGGGCTCATAACGTGAAAAGCAACGGCAGCGGCGTTTGAGACGTTTAAACTTTGTATCGCCCCTTGGGTCGGAAGCTTAACCAGAGCGTCACATTTTTCCTTTATCAGATGCCTGATTCCTCCACCTTCGGAGCCGAGGACAATCAGGAACTTCCCTGTTATCGCAACGGGCGGTGGCGGAATGTCGAGAGGTTTGCGCGGTTGTGCGTTTGTTTTTGACGATCCGCCGCGTAGGGCTTTATCAATTTCATTGATGGTATATTCGCCGCGTTCATCCAAACCGATCACGAGAAAGCCGATGGCTTGAAACTCTTCGATGGCGCGGCTTAAATTTGTGGCCTTGGCAATGCGGACATGATCCAGCGCGCCGCACGCGGTTTTGGCCAGCACGCCATCAAGCTCGGGCGCGTGTTTCTTTTGTAAAACGACACCGTCCAGACCATAGGCCGCTGCGCTGCGTAAGATAGCGCCGACATTGTGCGGGTCGGTGACTTGATCCAAAATCGCAACGACGGAATTTTCGTTTTGATGTAGGCAAATTGCCAGATCACGTTCGTCCATTTCCTGCAGCGCGGAGCAGGCCAGCGCGATCCCCTGATGAACGGCGCCCTTAGGCAGCATCTTGTCCAGCTTTGATTTTTCAATGATTGTGGGTTGGGGGCGGCGCAATCCGCGATTTTTACTGTCCAGCAATGTTTTATCAAAGCTGCGGGCGGCTTGCGTTGTGATATAGAGCGTGTGAACAGTGCGCGCATCATTCAACCATGCCTCGCGCACGGCATGAAGGCCATAAAGGGATGGTTTGGCGTCATTATTTTTTTTCGGTTTCATGGCGAACTCAATTGTTGATTGATTGCACCATGGCATACTTGCCATAAAAAACAAAACGCATCTTTTACTCAAAATATTTTTTTAAGGAGGTCTAAGGATGGTTTTTAATGTAACCAATGAGGCATATTTTTATAATGTCTATTGTGTTGATGTCTTAAAGGTTTAGCATATTAACGGGCGAGATCACCGAAGGGTAAATATTATGCTACAAGACGGTAAAGTTGTTTTCACAGGATCACAGGGCGATGAATTGGCCGCGCGGTTGGATATGCCTGATATGCCTGATGGGGCTGTGCGTGCTTATGCTTTGTTTGCGCATTGCTTTACCTGTTCCAAGGATGTGTTTGCCACAGCCCGCATTTCAAGAACATTGAAAGAGAACGGCATTGCGGTTTTCCGTTTTGACTTTACCGGCTTAGGGGCGAGCGAAGGGGATTTCGCCAATACGAACTTTACGTCGAATGTCGGCGATTTGGTCGCTGCGGCTGAATTCATGAGGGAAAGCGGTGCGCCGCCTTCGATATTGATCGGGCATTCTTTGGGCGGCGCGGCTGTGTTAAGCGCCGCGGCGGAAATTCCGCAAGCCAAGGCCGTTGTCACCATCGCCGCACCGTCAAATGCGGCGCATGTCGCACATCATTTCGCAGGCATGAAAGATGAAATACTAAAAGAGGGGGAGGCCGAAGTGTGCCTCGTCGGGCGTTCTTTTCGCATTAAAAAGCAATTTTTCGAAGATATTGAAGGGATAAAAATCGAGGGGCATGTCAGAGATCTGGATAAGGCTTTGCTTGTGATGCACGCCCCGCTTGATCAAGTTGTTGGTATAGAAAATGCCGCACAAATTTTCGGATGGGCAAAACACCCGAAAAGCTATATTTCGCTTGATGATGTTGATCATCTGGTAACGCGTCAGAACGATGCGGAATATATAGGGCGTATGATTGCGTGCTGGGCGCAACCATATATTTAAAGGAAAATTCAGGATGACTAAATCCAAATCAAAACCACAAAAAGTGATTAATCTGGCCTTACAAGGCGGCGGCGCACACGGTGCGTATGCGTGGGGTGTGCTCGATAAGTTGCTTGAGGATGGGCGCATCGGTGTTGATGGTGTTTGTGCGACCAGTGCGGGTACGATGAATGCGTGCGCGATGGCATGGGGGATGCATAAAGGCGGCCCCGAAAAGGCGCGCGAAACCTTGCATGAATTTTGGTCGAATATTCATAAAGCGGGGCAGCAGGCAAACCCTGTGCAGCGTATGCCGTGGGAGGCCTTTTTGCCATGGAAAACCGATGATGCGCTGTCTTACTTTTTGTTTGATTCAATGACACGCGTTTTCTCGCCCTATCAATTTAATCCCTTTGATCTAAACCCTTTGCGCGATGTGTTATCCAATCTGGTTGATTTTGATGAATTGCGTTCTTGTGATGCGCTGAAATTATTTATCAGTGCAACGCATGTGCATACGGGCAAGGTCAAGGTTTTCACGACCAAGGAAATTACACTGGATGTTGCGATGGCCTCGGCCTGTTTGCCCTTTATGTTTAAGGCGGTGGATGTCGGCGGAGAGGATTATTGGGATGGTGGTTATGTCGGAAACCCTGCGTTGTTCCCGCTCTTTTATGAAACCGATACACGCGATGTCTTGATTGTGCATATTAATCCGATGCTCCGCCCCGAAACACCGACCACCGCGCCGGACATTATGAACCGCATTAATGAGATTAGCTTTAATGCGTCATTGTTAAAGGAGATGCGCGCCATTGCGTTTGTTAAAAAGCTGATTGATGATGATATGCTCAAAGATGAGTATAAAGATGACTTTACGAATGTTCTTGTACATTCTATCCGCGCGGATAAGGCGATGTGTGATTTATCAGTGGCCAGTAAGTTCGATTCCAGTTGGGATTTCCTAACCATGTTACGTGATCGTGGACGCGAGGCGATGGCGGCGTGGCTGGATGCGCATTATGATGATATCGGTGTGCGTGATACGGTTGATTTGAACGCAGAATTTCTAAGTTCGAATTCTAAGATTTTCGCAGATCGTGACAATCTCGCACCTCTTCAAAAGAAACCGCGTAAAAAGGCGGGTTAAATTTCAGGGCTATGAAAAAACGATATCGCACCATCGGTATGATCTTTATGAAAAGCTTGACGGGGGTTTTATACCTTGGGGCTTTTTTGGTTCTCGGCTTTGTTGTGTCCCCGTGGAAAGTCTGGTTGGCGGATTATCTGGAATCGGTGTTGGCGCAGCAAGGGTTCGATAACCCGTCCCTTACGGTCGACGGGGTGAGCGGGGATACATTATCCTTAAGCCGCATTACGGTTGGTAAGCTGACCTTGAATGATGTGAATATTCATTATGAACCCGAAGCGTTATGGAACGGCAAATTGCGCGGCGTTGTGCTCGATGGTTTGCATGTGTCGGTTATTCAGGCCGCTGATGGGTGGCAGGTGCAGGGGATTGCGCTGAAACCGGCCTCGACGCAAGATGCGGCGGCAAGCCCTGTATCAGGTATTCCGATGACGCAAGCCGCTCTGAAGGCGTTGCCCTTTGATACGCTGGATATCGCAAAAAGTGTACTTACCCTGACGGGGTTGGGATGGGACGCGCGGATGCCGTTTTCATTATCACTACGTGAAGGGGTGACATTCACCGCGCAAAATATTCATTTTAAATACGGTAAGACGAGCGTCAATATTCCCGATTTCGAAATCAGCGCACAGCTAAAAGCCGATGATACGGGTTGGGAGGGACAATGGCGCGCAAGCAATGTGGCATTGTCATCCATGCCTGCGTTCGATATGAACGGCACGTTGACGCTGGATCTAAAGGGCTTGGCGCTGACAGGAACGGCGCAAGCCAAGGATCAAAGCGGCATGAAAGGCCGTTTTCATATGGGTTATAATTTTGAAAATGCGCTGGGCACGATATTGGCGCTGGATCAAATGTCGATGCCGTGGGGCGGCGGGGTTGTGTCTGTTAAAAATGTGTCTGTGCCTGTGTTCGGCAATAAGGCGCTGACGTTTCCTGTGCGCGCCGCGAAGGTATCGATTGATGACGTGATGCGTTTGATGACGGGCGAATATGTGCGCGCCACAGGGACAATATCGGGTGTTTTGCCGGTTATTGTCGGGCGTGATGGCTCTGTTTCTTTGGGGTCGGGCGCGTTAAAAGCTGATCAAAAAGGGCAACTCTCAATGCCGCCGGAAATCATTCCCGGACAAGGCGCGCAAATCGAATTAACGCGCAATATTTTGAAAAATTTTGAATATGAAGGCTTTCAGGTTGATGTCACGCAAGAGGCGCATGACGAAATCTCTGTTTTACTGGCGTTACAGGGGCATAATCCTGATCTCTATAATGGCCGCGCGGTGCATTTGAATGTGCGTTTGGGCGGAGATGTGCTGGACTTCATCCGCAGTAATGTTATGATGATTATGCAGCCCGAAACGCTACTCAATCAGGAGCAAAAATGAAAAATACAGTAATGTCCGTTCTGGCACTTTGTTTCATTGCGGGATGTACCCCGACAGTTGAGGTTAAGGCGCCTGACAAGCCCATAGAAATCAATCTGAATGTGAATATAGAACACCGCGTAAAGGTTGAAATAGACCGCGATGTTCAACAAGCAATTTCTCAAAATAAGGATATTTTCTAATGACATATATCAAAAATATCAGCGTTTTAACATTGTTCGTCATGGCCAGTATGGTTTTATCGGTCGCGGCCTATGCGATGGATTTACAAGGGGCGCGCGATGCAGGCGCGGTGGGCGAACGTCTTGACGGTTATGTCGCGGTTTTGCAACAATCAAGCGCGGTTGATGCACTTGTGAAGGATATAAACCAACGCCGCCATGATGAATATGCGCGCATTTCACAGGAAAATAAGCAACCCGTTGCTGTCGTTGCGAAGCTGGCGGCGCAGCAGATCATCAGCAGACTGTCTAAGGGGCATTTTTATCAATCCTCAAGCGGCAAATGGGTTCAGAAATAGAGATATTAGAATTGTTACAATAATGGCCGTTTGTGACGCCATTAAAAATGCTTGGAACAGTGGTTTTCCAAGGCATACAGGCTGAATTTTAATAAAATATTGAAGTTATGCTGTTACACTGACGTGACATACTGCGGTGATGTTTTGTGCGCAGCACAAACGATTGTTATGGAAAGATGTTGGCCTTTCAAACTGATCGTGATAATTATTGAAATAATTAAAGAATAAAAAAACGTTACGGGTATAAAAAGATAAGAAATGGCGGAGAAAGATATGCAGTCTTTTCACGGAACCGGGAGCGGCACTCCGACAATTAAACAGGCGATTGAAACCTACGAAGCGCTTGCGCCGCAAAAACGCACGCTGGATGAAGGCGGGCGCGAAAAACTGAGTACGGCCATTGGCATTTTGATGCCGAAACAGCAATTTATCACGCTATCAACTGACCCCGAATATGCAGGCATTCACAGTCGCCTTTTCGACGCGGTGCATGAGCCGAAAAACCCCGAAGATTTAATGGGGCGTTTGGGCGAGTTCGGCACCAACAAACTCGCGATGGCGATGGCAGTGCAGGATGAAGACGGGCAGTGGTTTCCAACGGCTGTGGTTTATACATATTGGTCGGATCAAGCCGATTTACCAAGCCAGATTCGCCCCATTCTTGATGAACCAATCAGAGATCTGAACGGCTCACCAAAGGTGATTGTGCCCTATACGATTTCATCGAATTTCCCCAAAGCGGGCGATAGTTTAATCGCGGAAGTTCATAATCATGTCTATGAGACGCTTGGGCTGGATGATGCGGTTTTGGCAACATTATCACCGCTGCGTGCGGGGAAGCGCGGTTTTGCCACGTGGTTGCAGGAACAAGGCGTGTCACCCAAAGGTGGCTCTGATCAAATTTTACCACATGCGTTCGATTATCTGATGCCGGTCAACCATGTCGGTGATCGTGGCTTTATGCCCAAAGACGCGGTGCAGTCGTTCCACATGGCGGGTAAAGGCGCGATGCTTGGCGCGATTCATTCCGGTAATGATGACAGTGCGCGTGACATGGAATTGGCGCATGGCTTCATGGCGAATTATATCTATGTCCGCGATTTAGAGGAAATGGCACAAAACAGAACACGTTTCCGTGAGGAAGGGCTGGTCACAGTCACATCAGAGCTTGCCGAGCAGATTCCTGAGCAATATCAAGATCGTTTATACGTGCAGAATTATGATGATGATTCAGCCGACCCCCAATGGGATCAAGATTACGCGCCGGATGGCTTATCGCCCATGTGACGGCGCGGTTTATGCATGACGAGCGTCGTCCACTCCCCAATATCATAGCGTTGTTTCAAAACCAGCCCTGCGCCCTCATAGGCGGAGGCGACAAGATCGGCTTGCTTCACCAGCATCCCTGATAAAACGGCGTAACCGTTATCATCCAGAACATTGATTAGATCAGGCGCCATTTCGATGACAGGGCCTGCCAGAATATTGGCTAAGATCAACTCATAGGGTTTTTGCGTATCAACCAGCGCGGTGTTAAAGCCATCACCGCAGGCGGTGAGCAAGGTTGTTTTGCCCAAGCGTACACCGTTCATTTCGGCGTGGCGTTCGGTGACAATAATGCTTTCAGGGTCGTTATCGACGGCCAAAATCGGGCTTTTCCAGAGTTTCCACGCCGCGAGCGCCAAAATGCCCGACCCTGTGCCCATATCCAGAACATTCCACGGGCAGGCGCCTTTGCCTTTTAAATCCAGCATGGCGCGCAGGCATCCGTTGGTCGTTTCATGTTCGCCTGAACCAAAGGCGGTGGCGGCATCAACCTGCAGGCCGATTTGCCCGTCGGGCGTGCCTTCTTGATAATGACTGCCATAGATGAAAAACGGACCAATCGAAAACGGTGCGAAGTCGCGGTAGGCTTTTTCTAACCAATTTTCATCAGGTGTATCTTCGATGGTGATATTATCGCGGATTATATCATTCGCCGGAATGTCATAGGCGGCGGCCTGAAGGGACAGGCGGCTGATGATCGATTCGATATCGGGTTTATCTTCGGTAATCCATTCTAAAACCCACGGCGTATTATGCTTTTGATTCTCTCTGATCGCGGAGCTGGCAACGGCGACGTCAACCAAGGCCTCTGCCAAGGTCATAGCCAGTTCATGCGATAAATCGTTTGTAAGTTTCAGGCGGGTTGTATGCACGTGATTTTATACCGAGGGGTAAGCGGTTGTAAAAAAAAGGGGCTCATTTGATGCCCCTTTCTCAAAAATGATGCTTAGTCCTCATCCTCTTCCAGCAGGGTGTCATCATCATCTGCCAGATCATCGTCAAGATCATCATCCAGATCAGGAATATCATCCAGATCATCGTCGTCATCACTAAGTTTGCTCGCAGGATCATCATCTTCGTCAGATGATTTCTCGTCAGCGTCGTCAAGACTCACAACTTCTACGCCATCATCTTCTTCCAAGATTTCCTCATCATCATCTTCTTTTGCTGCAACGGCCTTAACCGGAGCATCATCCTTGACGATCGCACTTGCGCGCCCACGGCGGCTTTTCACTTTCACTTCGCCGGTGAATTCTGTTTCACATGACGGGCAGATAATCGGACGTTTATTTAAATCATAAAACCGAATACCGCAGCTCGTACATATTCTTTTTAAGCCCATAGGGTTTGTTGCTGTTGCCGTGCTCACTTTTTATTTTCTCCTTAAGTATCGGTTTATTTCTTCTTCAAGTGCCTTATTTTGGCGTTTCTGTCAAATTATAAATAAGATCGTAATATTTAAAATGATATCCTGCCTAATGTAGGAAAGATTATAGACCCCTTTGATCGAACATAGTACCATGAAAGACATGGGTGTTCGCATCAATCAAGAATCTAAAAAAAGGATTTATCATGGAAAAATCAGTTGTCATATGTGGCTTTAAACGTTCGCCGATGCATTTTGCAATGAAAGGCGACTTAGCAAAAGTGCGCCCTGATGACATTGCGGCGCAGATTGTGAAGGCGCTGGTTGCCAGTACAGGCGTTGAACCCGATGATATCGAAGATTTGATTATGGGCTGTGCCTTCCCTGAGGCAGAGCAAGGCTTTAACATTGCGCGGCTGGTGGTTAATCACGCTGGGTTGCCGATTTCTGTTGCAGGCTCGACGGTCAACCGTTTTTGCGGATCATCCATGACCGCTATTCATAACGCGGCAGGCATGATTCAGATGGATGCAGGCGAAGTGTTCATCGCGGCGGGTATCGAAAGTATGAGCCGTATTCCCATGGGTGGCTTTAACCCAATGCCCAACCCTGCGATCTTTGCGGAATACCCGCAGGCTTATATCGGTATGGGTGAAACCGCCGAAAATTTGGCTAGAAAATATGAAATTTCACGCGCCGATCAAGATGAATTTGCGGTCAATTCTCATAAAAAAGCGGCTGCGGCTGCGGCGAGTGGTAAATTTGACGATGAGATTGTACCGATTGGCGATGTCAAAACCGACGGAACGATTCGCCCTGATTCAAATGTTGAAAAATTGGCAACGCTCAAGCCTGCTTTCCTTGAGGATGGCAGCGTAACGGCGGCGACATCCTCACCGCTCACAGATGGTTCGGCGGCTGTTTTGGTGTGTTCGGAAGCCTACGCCGATAAGCATAAATTGAATAAGTTAGCACGTATCAAAAGCGTGGCTGTCGCAGGCTGTGCGGCGGAAATCATGGGCATTGGCCCCGTTCCTGCAACGAATAAGGCACTGACCCGCGCAGGGTTGACGCTCGCAGATATGGACGTGATTGAACTGAACGAAGCCTTTGCCGCACAAAGCTTGGCGGTGTTAAAGGAATTGGGCGCAGATATATCAAAGGTCAATCTTGACGGCGGCGCGATTGCGTTGGGGCATCCATTGGGCACGTCAGGCGCACGGATCACAGGTAAAGCGGCAAGCTTGCTCAAGCGTGAAAAAGGAAAATTCGCCCTCGCCACCATGTGTATCGGCGGTGGTCAAGGCGTTGCAACGGTTCTTGAGGCGATTTAAATGACGGATACTGTTCAGGAAATAGATGGTGTTGTCGGGTCTACTACAACGTGGTTGTTTAAAGAGGATAATCTCGACAGAACGTATTGGGTTGGGTTTGAAATAAAGCCGGATCGGTTGATCGTGCATGATTTTGAAATGGGAGAGGGCGTTGAAGATCGCCGAGGGGATTCGGATATCGAGCATTATGTGACGATCCAGCGCGCGGAGGTAGCCGAGTTTATATTGGCCTGTTGCGCCCTTCATACAATAGAGTCCGTGCCAGAAAACCCGAGTGATGCGGAGATTAAAAAGGTGATGCATCAGGTTTTTGACGGGCAGAAGAACACCATTTTTCAGGTAAAGGATATTTTGAAAAATAATAATATTACGTACGATTTTCAGATTTGGTGATGGTTCGGTTCGAAGCATCAGACACATAATAAAAGGCAGTAAAAGAGCAATCCGTAAGGGATGATTTTTGAAAAGGAAGGCAAATTTATGACCATAAATAAAGTAGCCGTTATCGGTGCAGGTGTAATGGGGAGCGGGATTGCTGCTCAGGTGGCGAACGCCGGATTACCTGTTGTTTTGCTGGATATTGTGCCGCCGAAGCTTGATGATTTTGGCGGGAACAGAAACGCCTTTGCCGAAGGTGCGGTTGCTAAAATGCTCAAGGCCGACCCTGCGCCGTTCATGCGTAAACGCAATGCGAAATTGATTGAAACGGGCAATCTGGAAGATGATCTGGATAAGCTTGCCGATGTCGATTGGATTATCGAGGTCGTGGTCGAAAATCTGGAAATCAAGCATAAGACTTACGCGACGCTGGAAAAACACCGTAAAAAAGGCTCGATCATATCGTCGAACACCTCGACGATTCCGCTGCATAAATTAGCGGAAGGCCAGCCCGATTCATTCAAACAAGATTTTATGATTACGCATTTTTTCAACCCGCCGCGCTATATGCGTTTGTTGGAGCTGATTGTCGGGGACAAAACCCGCAAAGATGCGGTTGAAACCATCAAAGCATTCTGCGACGTGCGCTTGGGTAAGGGCGTTGTGCTGTGTAATGACACGCCGGGCTTTATCGCCAACCGTTTGGGCGTATTCTGGCTGACGGCTGGTGTGAATGAAGCCATTAAGCAGGGCATTTCCATCGAAACCGCCGATGCGGTGCTCAGCAAGCCTGTCGGCATCCCCAAAACAGGGGTTTTTGCCCTGATTGATTTGGTCGGTGTGGATTTGATGCCGAAGCTTTCGGAAAGTTTGCTGTCTAATTTGCCGCAAAAGGATGATTACCGCGATGTCTTCGTGGATTATAAATTCGTCCATGATATGATCGAGGCGGGCTATACAGGCCGCAAAGGCAAGGGCGGATTTTACCGTCTGAACCCCGACGCGCCGAAGGGCACAAAGGAAAAACAAGCCCTCGCGCTGAACCCCGATAAATTTGATGAGAGCATGTACGCCAAGGCCGATAAACCGAAACTCGCCAGCGTTGATGCAGGGCGGCAGGGTTTGCGCGCCGTGGTCGAAACGGATGATGAGGGCGGCAAGTATGCATGGGAAGTGTTAAAGCAAACATTATGCTACGCCGCGCAGCTCGTGGGTGAGATTGCCGACACGGTGCATGACATCGATGAAGGCATGAAGCTTGGCTATAACTGGAAAAACGGCCCGTTCGGCATGATTGATGATCTTGGCCCGAAATGGTTTGCCGATAAACTGACCGAAGCGGGCATAGATGTGCCTGATATCTTGAAAAAGGTCCGCGATGGTACGTTTTATCGCATCGAAGGCGGGAAGCAGCAATATTTCGGCACAGATGGTCAATATCATGACGTTGTGCGTCCTGATGGCGTGCTTTTGCTCTCTGATATCAAACTTACGTCTGAACCGATATTGAAAAACGGATCGGCGAAGGTCTGGGATATTGGTGATGGTGTTTTGTGTTTTGAAAAAACCTCCAAAATGAACACGTTTGACGAAGATATTTTCAATCTTCTCGAAGAGGTCACAAGACTGATACCCAAATCGGACGATTATAAGGCGCTGGTGGTTTATAACGAGGCTTCGCATTTCTCTGCGGGGGCGAATTTGGGCTTGGCGATTTTCATGATTAATATTGCCATGTGGCCGCAAGTCGAGGGCTTTGTTGCGCGCGGGCAGCAGGTCTATATGGGTTTGAAATTCTCTGATTTTCCTGTGGTGAGTGCGCCGAGCGGCATGGCCTTGGGCGGCGGGTGTGAGATTTTGCTCTCCTCTGATGCGGTGCAAGCGCACGCGGAAACCTATACCGGCCTTGTTGAGGTCGGCGTCGGGTTGATCCCCGGTTGGGGCGGCTGTAAGGAGCTGATCTTGCGTTATCAAGAGCGCGAACGTAAGAAATTCGCGGCGGATATGGGTAAGATTGATAAGAAAAACATCTGGTTCTCACCTGACACAACCCCTGTGGGCGCAGTGCGTAAGGCGTTTGAAACCATTGGCGTGGCGACGGTGGCGAAATCTGCGCATGATGCGATTGATATTGGCTATCTCCGTGAAACGGATGGCGTCACGATGAACCGTGATCGTTTGCTGTTTGATGCAAAACAGCGCGCTTTGTCTATGGCTGATGGTTATACACCGCCGGAAAAACGTGAAGATATCCGCCTTGGCGGGGCTGGCGCGAAAATGGCGCTTGATCTTGCGGTGGCGGATTTACGCAAATCCGGTCAGGCGACCCCTTATGATGTGGTGGTGTCCGATCATTTGGCGACGGTGCTGTCGGGCGGGGATAAGGATTATACCGAAACCTTGTCAGAGGATGATATTCTCAAACTGGAATTGGCGGAATTTATGAAGCTGCTCCGCCATGAGGGCACGTTGGATCGTATCGAACATATGCTGACCAGCGGCAAACCGCTCAGGAATTAACAGACAAATCAGGACTGCGCCCATGTATAGTGTGCTTATTATGCTCTTTCCGTTTATTGCGGCGATGTTTTACGGTTTGGGGTATATCCTGATTGAAAAAATCGTCGGTATTCACATGAATACGGCGACTTTTTTGACGCTTAATACGATCACATGCATTCCGTTAATTGTGTTTTTGGTTGTTGCGAAAAACGAACCGATAGAGTTTTCGGGGTTAATGACGCATTGGCGCATTGTTGTGATGATCATGGTTGCTGCTTTGGCGCCCTCCTTGGGTTGGTTGTTTACCATACATGCGATCAAGAATTCCTCCGCGCTTTATACGGCCTTTGCGGAAACATCCTATCCGGTATTTACCATTGCGTTCGGTTTTTTGATTTTCGGTATGCGTCAGATGGATTTCACGACCTTTATCGGGGGTTTGTTGATTATGATGGGCGCGATTGTGATGATTTACGGACAAAGTACGGCGCAAAATCATGAATGATTACATTGATATTTATTGCGAACGTCTGCACCCCGGCCTTTGGGCGGAGCCTTTGAACGCGGCGACGAATGCGGCATTCATCGTTGCGGCGCTTTGTGCCTATATTCTGGCGCGGCAGGAAAAGGCAACGGACGTACGGGCTTTAACGCTTATCGGTTTGATGTGCGTGATTGGTGTCGGCAGTACGTTGTTCCACACCTTCGCCACCGCCTTAACACAGTTGAGCGACGTCTTGCCGATTTTGTTCTATCAAATTGCCTTCATCTGGTTTTATGCGCTTTATGTGATGCGTTTAGCGCCGCTGAAAACGGCGGGGCTGTTTGTTGTGTTTATCGTGCTTACGGTGCTCTCGGAAATGGCGCCGTCTTATATTTTGAACGGCTCACTCAGCTATGCGCCTTCTATATTATTTCTGCTGGGCTTTGGGGTGTGGCATGCAAAAACAGGGCAGAGAGATCGTTATGTCCTTATTCTGGCGGCGGGCGTGTTTGCGCTCTCCCTCATGTTTCGTTCCATTGATATGGCGGTGTGCCCGCATTTTGAAATCGGAACGCATTATATCTGGCATATTTTGAATGGGTGCGTACTGTATTTGGCAACGCGCGGCTATATTAAAAATGCCCGTTAAGGTAACCCGTTAAGTTAAAGGGTGTGATCTTCCGCAGGCAGCGGTGTATTGGGAACTTCAACGCTTGTCCCGCCTGCCACTGACGCACTGACAAAAACATTGGGCATAACGCGAAACTTATTATTACCAAGAGCGACAGGCTCTGTTTCTGTTTGTAATCCATGGTCATCCAAAAGCGTCTTTAATGCCTGTGCGATATCTTGGGGTGTGTGTGCGTTAAACTGTAAGGCAATCGGGAAATCACTATTGGCGGACCCATGCTCATAGCTATTCATACCGGTATCATCACTGATGACGTATTCAACAGCTTCGTCCAAATCATCAATAATTCTTTTACCGCCTTGTATCATCGAATTTGCGCCGTGTTTGCGGCCAAATTCAATCAATAAGTCTGCCGTATTATGTGTTGTCATTGGAGTTTTTTCCATAATCTGTTTACCAGCCTTTATATCATGAGCGGAGCAAAAAAATCCAAGCCTTTTAGTACTAATTCATAATTTTATATTATACTGGTCAGATCAAAAGCCAGATAAAGGATTCTCTATTATGCCCGTTTATACCGCCCCGCTTGATGATATTCGTTTTGTTTTGCACGATGTTTTAAAGGCCGACCAACTGTCTTCGCTGGCGGGCTATGAAGATTTTTCGGGCGAGCTTGGCGATCAGATCCTTGAAGAAGGCGGTAAAATCTGTGAGCAGGTTTTGTTTCCGATCAATTTAAGCGGCGATCAGGAAGGCTGTCGTTTTGAAAATGGCGTGGTCTATACGCCCAAAGGGTTTAAGGAAGCCTACGACACCTTCGCGCAGGGCGGCTGGTGCGGTTTGTCGGCTGATCCTGAATATGGCGGCATGGGGATGCCCGTTATGATTTCTACGGCGATGCAGGAAATGATTTGTTCGGCGAATTTTTCGTTCGGTATGTATCCGGGGTTGTCGCAAGGGTGCTACGAAGCGCTCCACGCTTTTGGAACGGATGAGCAAAAGGCGCTCTATCTGCCCAAACTGATTGAGGGTACGTGGTCGGGCACGATGTGTCTGACAGAGCCGCATTGCGGTACGGATTTGGGGTTGATTAAAACCAAGGCCGAAAACAATGATGATGGCTCGTTCAAAATTACAGGTACGAAGATTTTCATCTCTGCGGGTGAACATGATTTGACCGAAAATATTATCCATCTGGTGCTGGCACGCTTGCCTGGTGCGCCCGAAGGGGTCAAGGGGATATCCCTGTTTGTTGTGCCGAAATTCCTGCCCAAGGACGATGGCAGTTTAGGCGCGCGTAACGGCGTGGCATGTGGCTCTATCGAACATAAAATGGGTATTCACGCGAACTCCACCGCGTTGCTTAATTTCGACGACGCGCAAGGCTGGTTGGTTGGTGCGCCGCATAAGGGGCTGAAGGCGATGTTCACCATGATGAACGCCGCGCGCCTTGGTGTGGCGATGCAGGGGCTTGGCATTGCGGAGGTTGCCTATCAAAACGGTTTGGCCTATGCCAAGGATCGTTTGCAAATGCGCAGTCTGACAGGCGCGAAAGCACCGGAGAAGGCCGCCGATCCGATTATCGTACATCCTGATGTACGCCGCATGCTACTCACCGCGAAGGCCTTTATCGAAGGCTCGCGCGCGCTGTCCTATTGGGCGGGGATGAATCTGGATATCTTCCACAAACATGAAGACGCAAAAACCCGTCAGGAGGCCGATGATCTCGTCGCGCTGATGACGCCGATCTTGAAGGCTTATCAAACCGATATGGGCTATGAGGTCACCAATATGATGATGCAGGTCTATGGCGGGCATGGCTATATCGCCGAATGGGGGATGGAGCAATATGCGCGCGACGCACGCATCGCCCAGATTTATGAAGGCACAAACGGTATTCAGGCGCTTGATCTGGTCGGGCGGAAAATGCCGCAGAATTTCGGGCGTTTGCTTCGTCGTTTTTTCCAACCAGTGCAGGAATTTATTGACGCGCAACAAACCAACCCCGAGATGCAGGAATTTATCTTCCCGCTGGCTAAGGCCTTTATGAAATTGCAACAAGCCACCGCCCTGATCGCGCAAAAGGGGTTAAAGAACCCCGACGAAGCGGGCGCAGCGTCCAGCGATTACCTACGTCAATTCGCGCTTGTGGCGATGGCCTTTATCTGGTGCAAGATGGTTCTGGTCGCCAAAGAGAAGATTGAAAGCGGCGAAGGGGACAAAGCATTTTATGAAACCAAAATCCAGACAGCTGAATTTTTCATGGCGCGGATGCTGCCCGAAGGCGATGCCCGCTTTAAAATGGTGATGGCCGGCGCGAAGCCGCTCATGCAGATGAAAGCCTCGGCGTTTTAGTTTTTAAATCAATAAAATCCAGACAAAAAAAAGGCCGGGGTGGGATCCGGCCTTTATTACGCAGTAAAAGTAGATAAGTATTACTCAAGTTTCTTATTATTTAGTAGTACTCAGTTTTTACTCTAGTGTTTACGCAGTTAAACTCAATAAGGTACTCAATGACGCAGTAAAAGCAGTGACGCTCGCAGTTAAAAACTCTTACGGGGTTTTCAACTGTTGTTCTAGTAATTGGATACGCTCCTCGTACTGGCGTTGCTGCCGGTACAATTCGGATTTTGTTTTGTCGAGATCCGCTTCCATCGAAGACAATTTGGTCAACTGCCCTTGGTTGGTGAGTTTCGGATCAAACAACATTGTTTCAAGCTCTGACTTTTCCTTTTGGCAGACGGCGCGCTGTGTTTGCAACTGACGGCCAAGGCGCATGATTTGGCGCTCTGATTCGTTGTATTTCATCGTTGCGCGTTCTAGGTTCCAGTTATCAGAAGAGACGGAGAGCTTCTCTTGCTCGGAATCTTGCAAGCTCATCTTTAATTCTTCGTCCAGCATGCTGTTCTTTTCACGTAGAGCAATCAATTCGCTCTCTAATGAAGAAATCTTATTGCGCATATCGACGAAATCATCACGGATCACAGATACTTGCCCGCTGGCTGGTTCTACATTTGAAACCACGCGCGCGGCGGCGTTATTGTTATCTGATTTGGTTAGATCATAAACGATAGGCTCTTCATTTCTTGTAATGTTGTATTTGGCCTTTGGCGTGCGTACGCTTGTATGTACAAGCTCCGGCTTTTGCGCAGGCTTGACCGCAGGGATATGGGCGGCGCTTTGTGGCTGCACTTCTGCAGCAGCTTCTGATTCAGGCTGGTAATTCTTGTTCTCTTGCTTGAGCTTTTCGGCAAGCAATTCTGTATAGCGTGGTCTTTCCGAGGGCTTTGGTCTTAATTTCGCAGGATCGGAAACCGGTGCCACTGAAATATCAGGCGCGCTGTTCGCAGCGGCGGTGATGGGCGGCGGCGGGGCAAGAGCATCAGAAGTGGGCTGTGGCTCTTTAATAAATGTCGGGATCGGCGCAATGGTGTCGTCTTGTGCCAAGATTTCCGCAGGCGCAACACAATCATCAAATTGCGGCATTGACGCTTTTAAGCCTGTGAGGTAGATGCGGAAATTATTATCACGAATTTGTACGTCTAAAACACCCGCAGAGGTCAGGCCTTCTACGAATTCTTGTTTATCTGATATGTCACTGGCGATCAGGTTCGCGCTGGTGGCTTTTGAGGAGACAATCGCTCTGGTAATGCCCGGTATGCTGTATTGCACTTCGTATTTCAGGTTTTTCTGAAACGCATTCTGGCGGAAATCAATATCAATCGCGTTAATGCCAAGCGTCGTGCCGGACATTTTCAAAACATAACCGTTATTCAATTCGTTGGTAACGGAACAAGTCGGCAGTTGCGCTTGTTCAGGCGAGGTGCGTGTGACTGTCCATTTATTTTTCGGGTAAAAATACAGCTCTGGCTCGTCTGCTTTTGCGATACTGGACAAAAGACATGTGCTGGATAGAGAAGCAAACAATAATGTTGCGACGAACTTTTTGTACGACATCTTACGATAATCCTGAGTTTTATATTATGTGCGACACGAGATGTGCCAGTGATTCGAAGTTTACAGACATATCTTGGCAGTTTTTGGAATAGGTAAAAAGGAAATACCGCATTTTTGTGACTTATTTTTGGGGACAAAGTATGTATACTCTTTTTATGACTGTTGAAAACTTAAAAAATCTGGTTGAAGAAAAGTTAAAATTCACGCCTTCTTTGGGTGTGAAGTTCAAGTTCAACCTTGGTGATGATGGGGTAATTCTCATTGATGGTACGCAAACACCTGCTGTTGTGAGTGAGGAGGATATTGATGCCGATACGACATTTATATGCACAGCCGACACGATGGCGGCACTGTTGAGTGGCAAGCAAGACCCGACCATGGCTTTTATGTCGGGTAAGTTAAAGGTGCAAGGCTCTATGGGGAATGCATTGAAACTGGCCTCGATGTTAGAGGATTAGTGCTGTGAATTTGCTGTTTCGCCTATTGCGGGTTGTGATTGCATCATGGTTCAAGCCGAAAATTACTGACATTTTATCGATCCAGCGCATAAATCTGCGTGTGTGGCCTAATGATGTGGATATGAATATGCACATGAATAACAGCCGCTATCTCGCGATTATGGATTTAGGGCGCGTGGATTTGATCGTGCGCTCAGGTCTTTGGGGCGCGATGAGAAGGGAAAATGCCATGCCGGTGCTCAGCACTGCGCAAATGCGTTACCGCATACCGTTAAACCCGTTGGAGCGCTATACGCTGGAAACATCTCTTGTGGGGTGGGATGATAAATGGCTGTATATTGAGCAACGCTTCATTATCTCTAAAGGGCGTAAGGCAGGCGCGGTGGCGGCTATCGGCTTGGTAAAGGGGGTTTTTTACAGTCGCACAACCAAAGAAACTGTCCCAACACAAAGATTACTCGACATTATAGGCGCAGCGCAGGAAAGCCCTGGTTTACCGCCTTATATAACAGATTGGATTACCGCCGATGAATCACTGCGCGATTATGTCCGCGCAGCGCCCGTGGTAAAAGATGATCGTGCAGATTAGAATTTATAACTGACCGCAAATGAGAGAATGCCGACTTCGCCTTCGGAATCGGCGCGCACATTGGCAGTGGTCGCCGGATTGGCCGTGACGTTACGTGCGACGTTGATCGTTTCTTTGGCGATATCAATATAGGTCGCCGCCATATCCAGTGATATTTGATCGTTAAATTTATACGTCGCCCCTGTCGATATCCAGTTACGATCGCCGTCGGGGGTCAGTGTTGTGCGGTATTCATCCGTTGTCGGTGTTTCGTCGAACTGATATCCGGCGCGCAATGTCCATTTATCGTTATATTCATATTCCGCACCCACAGCGAAAGCCCATGTGGTTTGATAATTTTGTGTTGTGACTGATGCGGGCAGGGCGCTGATCACTCTGATTTCTTCGAAACTGTTCCAGCCAAACCATGTTGCGCCGGCCATGACTGAAAGCTTGTCATTGACGCGATGGTTGATACCAAGTTGAACGATTTCCGGTAAATCCAGTTCGGCGGTTGCGGGGGTGTTGGCCACACCGGTAACAATAACCCGTCCTTCTAAATCATGATGTACGCCTGAACGATAATGCGCGCCAAGGGTTGTGCCCTCAATCGGTTCATAAAGAAGGCCGACATTATATCCGAAAGACATATCATCGCCATTTAGGGCGCTGCTGACTTCTCCGCCGGGGCCGGTAAAGTTAACGATTTTCTGTAGGTCGGCATCAACATATTGAATATTTAGCCCCCCACCAATAGAGAGCGCGTCATTAAGTTTGACGGCAAAGCTGGGTTGGATATCAATCGTGGTCAGGCGTGTCTTTGTGGAATCAAAGCGTCCGAACCAGCCATCATTATATTCGTTTTCAAGGCCGAATGGCGCACTGACGGCCAAACCGATCCATAATTTATCTTCTATAGATTCATGTGAAAAGCTACCGTTTGGAATGGGCGTTGCCGTATAAGGGTTGCCGCCATCGCCGCCTGTCGCGCCGCCGAACGGGATGGTCGTTCCCGTGTTTGTGATGTCTGAGGAGGGCGCTAGGATGTGAAAACCGAAATTACTGTGTGAGCCTTTAAGCTTGGCCATGCCTGCGGGATTGAAATAGACGATACTGGAATCTCTGGGCGTGGCGACCTGTCCGGCAAAGGCGTTTCCTAAACCGGAGACAGATTGCTCCTGCAAATAAAATCCTGCCGCGTTCGCATCGGAGATCAGGAATGACGAAAGGGCAAAAGTTGAAACGGTTGCAAGAGATAAAGCTTTAGATATGCGCATGGGAACCTCAACAGATTTTATGACTGACCGCGGAAATAACGGCAAAAAAAACAACACAGAACGCAATCATTCTATCAGAAAAAAATGATTTTTGGAAGAATTGCGATAATGTGTAGTATTCGCGTGGCTTATAGATCCCGCGCGCGGATATCATCTGCGATTTCTTCTGCTGTGTCTGTTGAGGGGTAGAGGGTAATCACCTTATTATTATGATCTGTCAGATATGAAAAGGAAGAATGATCCATCATATATTCATCCATCATGTCGTTTTCAACCTTTGTCGCATAAATGCGGAATGACTTTGTCACCGCTTCGATTTGCTCGGGCGTACCGGTCAGGCCGACAAGGCGCGGGTTGAATTGTACAACATATTGCTTGAGTTGCTCGGGCGTGTCGCGCTCAGGGTCAACAGAGATGAAGATCGGTGTAATTTTATTTGCAATCTCATCGCCGAGATCACCAAGCACAAGTGTGATTTTCTGCAATTCTGTCGGGCAAATGGACGGGCAATAGGAGAAGCCGAAAAAGACGAGCTTATAGGAATCAGCGAAATCCGCTTGTGTGACTGTTTTTCCGTCTTGATCAACCAGCGTGAAATCACCACCCAAATCGACATTCAGCGCCGGATTATCGGATTTTTTGCGGCTTGGCTTTTTAATCACGGCGGCGGCTTGATCATCGGGTGAGGCATTAATAACACCACGGCTCATTTCATTTTGTGAATCGAGAATGCCGATTGCTGCGCCGATCCCGACACCAATAAGGAGGAATAGAGCCCATCTCACATAACGATTTTTCATGATTTTTTCCTTGCTTCATATGGATATTTTCAGTCACTTGCTTGCGGTTATAAAACTTTTATCATCACTTGACAATTCCCTTTATTAGGGCAAAGCTGCTGCTTTATTGAAAACCTTAGGGGTGCGGCGATTGAGTGATTTTAAAAACTTAAAAAGTCGCTGAGAGAATACCCTTAGAACCTGTTGATTCGTATCAACGCAGGGAAAGGACTGTAACCTGTTATGCCACATATTATTGTTGAATATTCCAGAAACTTAAGCGAGATCATCGAAATTTCTGATCTTGTTATCAAATTGCACGACACGCTCAGCGCGGCGGGCATTGATAAAGAGCGCATCAAAACCCGCGCAATTGCCTGTAGTTATGTCGCCGTGGGAGATTATGAACGCCACGGTCATATGCTGCACGCCACCTTGCTGCTGCTCGAAGGGCGCGACACGGAAACCAAGCAGAAATATGGCGAAGGCCTTCACGCGGCGATGAAATCCATGGTCGAAGGCGTGGTTCGAAACTGCGCTGTGACGCTTGAAATCCGCGATATGGATAAAGACACCTATTACATGTAAGAAAGGGACCCTTTATTATGGCTCCGAAAGATCAACCAAATGCGGGTATATGCCCGTCTACCACTCATGTTACGCGCGGCGCTTTGCCTGCGTCCAAAAAAGTTTACGTCGGCGAGTACAAAGTCCCGATGCGTGAAATATCCCTGTCCAATGGCGAAAGCCTGACAGTGTATGACACATCCGGCCCCTACACCGATGAAGCGCAAGAGCTTGATATTATGCGCGGCCTGCCCAAAACGCGCTTGCAATGGGTTTTGGATCGCGGCGATGTTGAATATGTCGAAGGGCGCGCGGTAAAGCCGATTGATAACGGCTATAAAAACGAAGAGCAGCTCGCCAACCGCAAAATTAAGCATGAGAAATTCCCCGCCAGCCCTGAAAAACCGCTGCGTGCGAAGGCGGGCGCGAATGTGTCTCAAATGCATTATGCGCGCAAAGGCATCATCACGCCGGAGATGGAATATATCGCCGTACGTGAAAACCAACGCCGCACCGAAGCCCACCGCGACGCGGCAAAGGGCGAAAATTTCGGCGCAAATATGCTCCCCCTGATTACGGGTGAATTTGTGCGTAAGGAAGTCGCCGAAGGCCGCGCGATCATCCCCGCCAACATTAACCACCCCGAGGTCGAGCCGATGATTATCGGGCGGAACTTCCTTGTGAAGATCAACGCCAATATCGGAAACTCCGCCGTGACCAGTTCCATCGGTGAGGAAGTCGATAAGCTTGTCTGGGCGATCCGTTGGGGCGCGGATAATGTGATGGATTTGTCCACGGGCAAAGACATTCACGACACGCGCGAATGGATCATTCGCAATTCACCAGTGCCCATCGGCACAGTGCCGATTTACCAAGCGCTTGAAAAAGTCGGCGGCGTTGCCGAAGACCTGACATGGGAAGTGTTCCGCGATACGCTGATCGAACAGGCCGAGCAAGGGGTGGATTATTTCACCATCCATGCGGGCGTGCGCTTGCCTTATGTGCGCCTGACCAATGACCGCGTGACGGGCATTGTCTCGCGCGGCGGCTCGATCATGGCGAAATGGATGATGACGCATCACCGCGAGTCCTTCCTCTACACCCATTTTGAGGAAATCTGCGAGATTATGAAAGCCTATGACGTGAGCTTCTCCCTTGGTGACGGTTTGCGCCCCGGCTCTATCGCCGATGCCAATGACGCCGCGCAGTTTGCGGAGCTTGAGACTCTGGGCGAGCTGACCAAAATCGCATGGAAACATGACGTGCAGGTGATGATCGAAGGCCCCGGCCACGTGCCGATGCATTTGATCAAAGAGAACATGGAAAAGCAGTTGGAGGAATGCCACGAAGCGCCCTTCTATACGCTTGGGCCGCTCACCACTGATATCGCACCGGGTTATGACCATATCACCAGCGGCATTGGCGCGGCGATGATTGGCTGGTTCGGTTGTGCGATGCTCTGCTATGTCACACCAAAGGAGCATCTGGGTTTGCCCAACCGCGACGACGTGAAAACAGGCGTGATCACCTATCGCATTGCCGCCCACGCCGCCGATCTGGCAAAGGGGCATCCGGGCGCGCAAAATCGCGATGATGCGCTGTCGCATGCGCGTTTTGAGTTCCGCTGGGAAGATCAGTTTAACCTCGGCCTGGACCCCGATACCGCGCGCAGCATGCATGATGAAACCCTGCCAGCCGAAGGCGCAAAACATGCGAGCTTCTGTTCCATGTGCGGGCCGAAATTCTGCTCCATGAAAATCACGCAAGATGTGCGTGACTTCGTTGCGGCGAATCCCGAGCCAACCAGCGAAGAGGAAGCGGCATAGATATGACAGATGGCAATAAAATCGACGCTCTGGTGCTCTCCGCAGCAAGTGGGGAGTGGCAGAAAACCGCTCTGTTGATCTCTAAAGTGTTCGACGACCCCGCCTTCAGCACGGAAAAAGACACCGCGCAAAGCGTGGCCGAGCGCATCTATACCCTCGTCGATGACGGCAAGCTGGAAGCCAACGGCAACGTGCGCCGCTGGCGTGATAGTAATGTGCGCTTGGTGGGGGACGCGGAGAAGGTGGTTTATTATGATTGAACATTGTTTGCCCTATGCTTTAGACAATCTTGCACACTGGGCTGTTACATATGGAGCGGGTCCAAGAGAAACAGTTTTAGCGGTATGGAAGAAAAAACTCGATACAGAAGACGATCATCTCGTTGTTCGGTTTCTCTTTTTATTACAAATTTCTAATGATCGAATAGTAGATTTAATTCACGAAAGTGATCGTATAAGAGAACATAAAAAACCCCAGTACACAGCGGCTGTAAAGGGATTTGGGAATTTAATTACTGTATACAGATTGAATGAGAATTGGAAATCTCTTGCGCATAGTTGCGCGACTGAAAAAAATGCTGCCTATGTGTCAGCGATTGCGGAGTCTTTGCAAAGCTTTTATCCAAAAGAAAAAATTGAAGAAAATGAGATTGCAGAATTAGCCGATAAATTAGAAAAAATCAAAATAGAATTAGAACAAAAAGTCTCAGATGTCTTATTAAGAAACTACTTGGTAAAAGAATTGGAACTTATGTCTTTATGCCTAAAACATTTTGAAATTATTGGGGGAATGGGCATAGAAGAATCTGCTGGGAATATGTTACAAAAATGTATTACTCAGAGAGATAAAATTCCAATTCAGACTCTAAAGAAGGTATTGGGGATTACGCTTTCAAGCTTACGTCTTTTGTCTTTAATTTCTGGCGCTTACGCTGGCGCAAAGGATGTTGCGAACGGAGGGGCTTGGTTATTAGAAGTGACGCAGGTTCTTGGTAATGCTGAAATGTCAGATATCAAGCTTATAGAAGATCAATCTGCTAAATCAGATGATCAAATAGACGTTTAAAATTCCAATGAACCCAGCCCATTTCAAAACCCTATTACTAAAACACCGTGCAGAGCTTGAAGCTGCGCTTGAGCAGGCGGCGGAATCGGCGAAGCCGGTGGAGTTGGATCAAACCACGCAGGGGCGGGTTTCACGGATTGATGCCATCCAGCAACAGGAAATGAGCCTCGCCGCGCAAGAACGCCGCCGCCAAAACATCACTAAGATTGATGCTGCGCTTAAACGTATTGAGGCGGATGATTTCGGCTATTGCCTGTCGTGCGATTGTGAAATCCCCGAAAAACGCCTGGAGATTGACCCAACCATTTTAAAATGCATCGCCTGCGCGCAATAGGGGCGTTTTGGCGCGTTATTTGCGATAGCGCTCACTCGGCGGTTTGGTGCGCTTCGTGCGCGACCAGTGTTTGCACATATTGGCTTTCGTCGAAATAATCTTCCATCTCACCCATTGCCCCTGACAGCGCCGCGTTCAGGACGCTTGCTGCGAATATTGTGTGATTGGCGGCGGGGGAAGTTTTGTTACTGGCCATAGAGCCCTCCTGTTGTTGAGAGTGATTCTTAACTATGATCAGTGTACGTGATTTCACTGCGCTGTCAATGCTAATGATAATCATTCTTAACAATTCTGTGCGTATTATGGAGGAGTTTTAAAAGACGGGCTAAACATGCGGGCGCGGCTTTCCTGCCGCACAAAATGCACTGCTTTAGCCAATATATAGGAATAAAATCATATTATTATCGGGTTTTCAGCCAAAAATTTGTCATAATGTTCCCCGTGAAACATGGAGCATTAGGGCATTCTTTGTTAACGCCCCCGCGGTTTAGGCGGTTTTTTTGACGTTTTGTTTCTTCATGAAATTGCGCTGGATTTTGTCAATCTGCTTGAGGGACATGCCAATACCCAGACGGATATCATCCAGCATAATCCATTCATCTTCATCCATGTCACCATCCGCAGTGAGGATAAATAGTGAGGCAATCACCAGCTTTTCCTTGAGATTATTATCCAGTGACGGGGCAACATTTTTAAGCTCATTTTCAATATTGATGCCGTATTGCTGCATTTCTGCGGCGGTGTCACGGATTGTTTCTTCGCCGATTTCCGCGCCTGTTAAATGTCTGTAAATTTTGGCGATTTGCGCGATTTCGTTATCATCCAGATAATCATCGGCGATAGAAATCGCCAGCATGCAACGGATCAGCCCGATGGAGAATGCCGCGCTGTCGCCGTCTTGGATGCCGCTTTGTGGGATGAAGGCTTTACCCGCCAGAGAGATCAGGCCCAAGGCCATACACACCAAGCCCAAGGCGGCCATACCTGCGCCACCCGTGTAAATATTGGGGTCGGGGGTGATTTTAAACATGAAAGCAGCAACGGCCGCCACACCAATGACAAATAAAAGAGTGCCAAAGCCTAAGAATTTTGTGCTTATCATTTATTAAGATCCTTTGCCGTAAGGCGAAAGGGGACGGATTATCCCCTTTTGCAAATCACACTACACATACGCAAGGATAACAGGGAACTGCCTGATAATAAAGGGGTATGTGCGCTTTGGGGCGGCGTGGATTTATTTTACAAGACGTCCAGCATTTCAGCAACCAACGGATGACGTACGATATCGCCTTGATCAAGGCGGCAAACCGAAACGTTTTTCAGGGCGTCTAAGCGCTCGCAAATCTGCGCCAGACCTGAAATGCCTTCGAGTAAGTCTGATTGATCAGGATCGCCCGTCACCACCATGGTTGAGTGCCAGCCAAGGCGCGAGAGGATCATTTTCAATTGCCCGTACGTACAGTTCTGCGCCTCGTCTATCACCACGAACGCATTATTCAGCGTACGTCCGCGCATGAAGCCGATGGGCGCGATTTCGATGGTGCCGTCTTCGAGGAATTGGCGCACCTTTTTACCGCCGAGGCGATCACCGAGCGAGTCATAGAGCGGGCGCAGATAGGGCGCCATTTTTTCCTGCATATCACCGGGTAAGAACCCCAAAGACTCGCCTGCTTCCATGGCGGGGCGCGAGAGGATGATGCGTTCAATTTCGCCCTTCTCCAGCGCTTCAACCGCCGATGAAATGGCGATATAGGTTTTCCCCGTTCCCGCAGGGCCAACGGCCATGGTCAGGCTGTATTCCTTGATGTGTTGCATCAATATTTCCTGCCCCTTGGAGCGTGGCTTTATGTTTTTGACATATTTTTGATCTCTGCGGCCGTCTATTTCATCATCAAGCGGGTGCCAGTTATCGGATTTGAATGATGTGTGGATGATGTTTTCTTTGTGAGAATGAGGATTGCGTGATTTACGTGATTTCTTGGCCATGATGAATGGTCCTCCTAATGTTTATAAACGGTGTGGAAGAGACCTCGCGCGTTGCAAGGCTGGAAAGAAATGGAAGTGTAAATGAGGGGGTGAGGATATCGTACTGATCCGTGGGGATCGTAGGTTATGAAGAACATAAAAGAGAAAGCGTAAGATAACCACAGGCCTATCTTAGCAAAAAATGACGCGTACACCTATTTTAATCCTGAAATTATGCTTTTTTGTTGTGCAGTATTTTGCAAAAGAGATAAAACTACAGTATGATTGTAGGGTAATTTAACCAAAGGTTTTGAGCGCAATGTCCATACGATTTTTCAGCCGGTGTTTCCTATCAACCTTATTGTGTCTGACAATGGTGCCGTTTGCCTTTGCTGCTGAGGATACATGCACGAGCGCGGACTTAAGAGAGATCAAGACCTATAACGTGACTGCGCGTGACAAGCTTAAGGATTACGAAAAGCTGATGGCGACAGCGTCTAGTGTAACATCGCAGCGTGATGCCAAGGAATTTACGGAAGATACACAAAGACTGATTAAATTCTTCAGATCCGATAAATATAAGACCATGGAAAAACTCTATAAGAAATGCGACATGGTTATTCCCAAACCGATGGCAAAGCAAAGTTTCTGGATACCCGAAGATAAACGGATCTATTACGGGGCACTTTAAATTTCGGATAATTTCCCCGCCGCTGAATAGAGAAAGATTTTGATTGTGAAACCGCGTATTTATATATCGTACATCTTGATGGTGTGTTTATTGGGCGGGGCTAATCTATGGTCTGCCGCGCCGGTGTATGCCGCGCAGGAATGCAGCAAACAAGACAGAACAAAAATTGCCCGCTTTGATCGCAAAGCCAAAGGATATAAGCAGGACTATCAAAAATTGAAAGATGATCGCGATAAGGTCGGCTCTATGGGTAAGGCTTTGAAATATAAGCGTGAAGTAACCAAAATAGAGCGGTTTTTTCAATCTCCTGAATATAATGCCATGGTGCCAATTTATGATCGATGTCAGGTCATGATGCCGTCGCTTTAGACCCTTTCATACAATGTCACAAATAACGTTTCGTTTTTTCTCGCGGCTTGGCGTTGCGTTTTTCCGTAAATATATGTAGCGTGACAGCCTTATTGATTAAAGGTGATGTACTCATGAGCGTTACATTCGAAGATGTGCTGGCAGCACGCGAGAAAATACAAGATTCTATCATCCGTACCCCGACAATTAAGGCGACGCGCCTGTCTTTGCATTTGGGGATTGAGTTGTATCTTAAGCTTGAGAACTTGCAACATACCAGTGCCTTTAAGGCGCGCGGGGCGTTGAACAAACTTCTGACCTTGTCGGAAGAGCAACGCAAAAAGGGCGTAATTGCGTGCAGCGCGGGTAACCACGCGCAGGGCGTTGCCTATAATGCGACGCGCCTTGGTATTCCTTCCGTGATTGTGATGCCGAACGGCACGCCGTTTAACAAAATTAAGCGCACCGAGGATTTCGGCGCAAAGGTCGTTTTGCACGGGAATAATTTCGAAGAATCAGTTGGTGAAACATTGCGTCTGGCTGAGGTCGATGATTTAACATTCATCCATCCCTTTGATGATGATGCGGTGGTTGCCGGTCAGGGGACGCTTGGGCTTGAGATGATGGAACAAGTGCCTGATCTGGATGTGATCGTCGTGCCGATTGGCGGCGGCGGACTGATTGCAGGCGTGGCAACAGCCGTCAAAGGGATCAATCCGAATGTTAAAATCGTCGGCGCGCAAGCGGAGAATTTTGATGCGGTTTTGGCGATGCGTGAGGGACGCGCCTTCACAGGCGGCGAAGCGACTATCGCCGAAGGGATCGCGGTGAAAGCACCGTCCGAGAGTGATTGCAAGATTATCGATGCGCTGGTTGATGAGATTTATTCCGCAACCGAACGTGAAATCGAAGAAGCGATTTTTGACTTGCTCAGTGATGAGAAATTGGTTGCAGAAGGCGCGGCGGGGGCTGCGCTTGCGGTGATTAACAAGAATATTGATAAATTCAAAGGCAAAAAAGTCGGTATGGTTTTATGCGGCGGGAACATTGATTCACGCACGTTATCGACCTTGATTTTGCGTGGATTGGTGCGCGATGGGCGGATTACGCGCCTGACATTTGAAATTGATGACACGCCGGGGCAACTGTCCGATATTTCTCGCATCATTGGCGAATCGGGCGCAAACGTGATCGAGGTTATTCACCAACGCATGATGCAAACCGTATCGTTGAAGCGCGCCGAATTGGACGTCGTGATCGAGGCGCGTGATCGCATGCATGTGGATGAGCTGATGCAAATGCTGACGGATGCAGGCTTTAGCGTCTCTGCCTCGCGCGATGTTTAAGTGATCTGAAACCCTGCGCATTAGGCGCATAAAGGAAAGCCACCCTTTGTTAAAAAAGGATGGCTTTTTGTTTGGGGGCTTGTGAGAGCGTCAAATAGATTAAGCGGCTTCGCTATCTTTGTCTTTGGCGGCTTGGCTCATATCGACACCGCCGATTTTCTTGGCATAATTGCCGCTGAAAATATCCACTTCGAAGACGGATTCCCATGTGCCTTGTGTTGATGCTTTGGCATATTCTGTGGCGCGGTTTTCGAAGAAGTTCGTGTGCTCCGCTCCGTTCAGCATTTCGTCCATCCATGGCAACGGGTTTTTGGTCACGCCGTATATTGGCTCAAGCTGAAGCTGCTGTAGGCGACGATCGCCGATATAGCGAATATATTGTTTCACATCAACGGGAGTCATGCCTTCGATTTCGCCCATTTCAAAGCACAGGTCGATAAAGGCATCTTCATGTTCGATGGTGATTTCGCAACATTCAACGATTTCGGCCTTAAGCTCATCATCCCAGATGTCGCGGTTTTCATCGATGAAGGAATTAAACAGCTTAATCATGGACAGGCAGTGCAATGTTTCATCACGCACAGACCATGTGATGATTTGCCCCATACCCTTCATTTTATTGAAGCGCGGGAAGTTCATCAAAATCGCGAAAGACGCGAAGAGGGCAAGACCCTCGGTAAATGCACCGAACATGGCCATCGTTTTGGCGATATCGCGGCGGTTATCCATGGATACGCCTTGCATATAGTCAAACTTGTCTTTCATTTCCTTATAATCAAGGAAGGCGGAATATTCGGTTTCAGGCATGCCGATTGTATCAAGCAAGTGAGAGTAAGCGGCAATATGAACAGTTTCAATGTTCGAGAAAGCAGAGAGCATCATTTGCACTTCTACGGGGCCGAAGACTTGTGAGTAATGCTTCATATAGCAATTATTCACTTCGACATCGGCCTGTGTGAAAAAGCGGAAAATCTGGGTCATCAGGTTTTTTTCGGACGGTGTCAGATTCTTTTTCCAGTCCCGTACATCTTCGGCCATCGGCACTTCTTCGGGCAACCAGTGTACGCGCTGCTGGGTGAGCCATGCTTCGTAGCACCACGGGTACAAGAAGGGCTTGTAAACATGACGTTCTTGCAAGAGCGGTGACTTTGAATTTTTGACATCATCTGATGCGGCAGGGCTATTTCCCATGGTTTTACTCCTTAAAATTTCGGTTTCGGCGTTAGTGTAATGTACTGATCCTAAAAGCAGAGTCTTTTATGATTCTGGCCTTGTGGATAGCGGGGATATGTTGAATAACCCTATATATGTAAAAATAGCATATATGGTGGCTACAAGAGATATGATACACAATATATTGTGTATTTCAACCTTTTTGAAGGCCGTTTTTCATTAAATTTTTGTAATTTTTATAAGACACTGATACAAAACAACTATGGATAATAAAAACGATAATATATTTGAGATTTTGTGGATTCGTCATGGCGAGTCGCAAGGCAATGAAAACCCTGAAATGTATCAGCTTGGTGATCCCCAAGTTGCCTTGACCGATGAGGGCATCAGACAGGGCATTCGCGCAGGGGTATTTCTGGCTGAATATCTGGAGGATACAGGCAATGCGCAGGATGATCCTTTGTTTGTTGCGGGTGAATTTATGCGCCACCGACAGACTTACGGCGCGATTTGGCAAGGGATGGGAATGGACGGCGCGCCGCCCGAGCGTTTCGATTCGCGCCTGAATGAGCAAAGTTTCGGTGTGTTGCCCTTTATGATTGGCAAAGACGGCGATTATGAAACGCTGTCTCGTGCCTATTCCAAACAGGTGCGCGATGTGAATCCCTTTTCCGCCAGTGCGCTGCACGGCGAATCGGCGCGCGATACAAGCGCCCATATCAAAAGCTTTATCGATGGCACGTTAAAACGCGACATGGATGAGGGGCATAAACGCATTGTGGTGATTACGTCGGGGCGCGTCATACAAACGGCCTTGATGAATTGGTTCCATTTGCCCAGTGATTCGATTGAAAACGGCCAGCTTAAGAATCCTGATAACACCGATATCATCAGCATCCGCGGCACACAAAAAGATTGGACGGCGACCAAAATCTATGACGGGCCAAGCGGACAGGCATGCGCTATTGATTATATCGACGGGATAGAGCCATTGAGCATACCGCCTGTGCCTGACCATATCGCATCGGAACCCGAATTTTCTGATTTACTCAGCCCTGACGGTCAAGATCATGATGATATTGAGCCATAGGGTTTTATTGTTCTGTATGGCGGTGATGCTGCTGTGCGCTCCTGTAAATGCGCGCGCCGACTCGGGGGCATTTACGGTCTTCTTGAATGATTTACCCTATAGCCATACTACCAAGGTGCGCCCTTGTTATCCGGTGATGGCGCGTTTTGAGCACCCCAACCCCGCCGTGACACGCGTGCGGATGCGCTATCCCTATAATCACAGCATGTATATGTTGTTTGATGTTGGCGTGGATGTGCATATCAAATTGCATGAGGATTTTATGAAGAAGGGGCAGTTGAGCCTGAGTGATTTTATCGCCGAAGATGAGGCCGGTAATCAATATGGCATGATGACCCTGACCTTTATTCCCATCGACCCGCAGCACGGTGAATTTTGCGATGCGTATTTGAATTCTTAATCATGCGCGGGATGACAGACAATTTCATCGCCGTGGAAATGCGTCGCCCCGCCATGCGCAACACAATCGCCGAAGCCCGCTTCGCCTTGTGAGAAAACGCCATCAGCCCCAGGATCAAAATCAATATGCGGATCAATAAACGGCGCGGCGTTGGTTGCAACTGGCGCCGCCGCTGCTGCAAAGGATGAGGGGTCCATAAATGCGGCAGAGGCGACAGGGTTGAAAAAATTGGATAAGGCCGCACCGGCCTGACCGGAAAGCTCAAACAGGCCAAGTGGATACATGAAAATATGCCCGACAAAACAGCCCAATGTTGCCATGGCTGCAAATTTAAACGGATTTTTTAAATCATCAAAACTATGTTCGCCCATTATCGATACCCTTCTATATTTGTTATGTTATAATATAACAGTAATGGACTATAATGAAGCTTCTCTCATGACGCAAGATATTTATGAATAAGGTGTTTGGGGGCGTTAGAGCGCCGCGCATTTGGCGCATTGGCCATGCACTTCGACATTCCAATGATGGAGCGTAAAGCCTTCGCGCTCGACCTTGTCATGCAACGGTTTGGGCAGGCTGCATAAATGAATTTCCTCAACCCAGCCACAAGAATCACAAATCATAAATTGTGAGCCCTCATGTTTGTGATTCACATCACATGATACATAGGCGTTCATTGATTCAATGCGGTGAACAAAGCCGTGATCGGACAGGAAATCAAGCGCACGATAAGCGGTTGGTGGCTTTGGGCTTTTGATGTCTTTGCCCATTTTTTCCAAAACATCATAGGCGGTAATGGGCTTTTTGGCACTATGGACGATTTTGAACGCGCTCAGACGCGGCGGTGTTATCCGCAGGTCATGCGTTTTACAGTAATGTTCAAAGGCGTCCACGGCTTTTTTCGTCATAGCGGTATTATAAGAGGATTAAAGCCGTGTTGCCAGCGGTAAGATTATTGATCGAACAAAGGCAGATATTGTTCATAGCCTTCTTTTTTCAAATCATCTTTCGGGATGAATTTCAAAGAGGCGGAGTTGACGCAATAGCGCAGGCCGCCCTTATCTTTCGGCCCGTCTGTAAAGACGTGTCCCAGATGAGAATCCGCAGCCGCCGAGCGTACCTCGGTGCGTGGTAAGAACAGTTTACGGTCGTGCTTTTCAACAATGTTTTCGGCAGTAATTGGCTTGGTAAAGCTCGGCCAGCCTGTGCCGGATTCGAACTTGTCTGTTGATGAAAATAAAGCCTCACCCGAAACCACGTCGACATAAATGCCTGCTTCGTGATTATCCCAATATTCATTTTTGAATGGTGGTTCTGTGCCGTCTTGTTGGGTCACGCTATATTGTAGGGGGCTGAGTTCTTTGATTTTTTCTGACATAGCGGGGTCTCCTTGGCTATCTGCTTGTGTTGGATAATTAACAGCGAGGGCTAAACCCAGACTGCTTGCTGCGAGAAGCATGATGATGACTTTTTTGCGCTTCATTGTTTTCCCTCCCTGTTTTAGCCGGTTATGTGACTCTATTCGTATTATAGCATTTGTTCGTTACTTTATGCGGATTCGCTGTATTTGAATTTCTCTTTTGACCAGCGCAGGAAGGGCTGTTCCACTGTGATGTGCATGATATAGGCCATGGCGGTGGCAACCCCGAAAAAGATCGGTAAAATCAGGAGCCAGCATAAGGTCGGCGCGGTGATATAGGGGCTGAGCATATCAACCAGCGTGGTTTGCAGTGAGATCGCGAAAATATGCGTCAGATACATGGAATAGGAAATCTTGGCGATAAACCTTAGAAATGCCGCGCTGAGGAATCCGGTTGCAAAACACCCCAGAACAACCCCAAGCAGCATAAGCCCGAAGCTCAGCGCGAACAGGCTGGTCATCAGGGTTTGTTCGAAGAAGGTCGCGGTGTCATTGGTAAAGTGCGGCGATAAGGCATTGACGGCGAATAATGCAAAGCCGAGCGCGAACAGGATATTGGGCGCCGCGCCCTCGCGCCATTTGGCAATCAGGGCGGTGTTTTGCAAGATAAAGGCGCATAAAACCCCGATGATCAGGCCGTCCAAAGAAAAGTGAAACGGCGTTTTATAGAGCAGGAAATAATCGCTATATGTGACGCTGCTTGCATGATCATCAAGATAAACCGCCCATGTTTTGCACAGAACATACAGGCAAAACAGGCCGCCAACAAACAATGTGCGGTGCGTGGGCTTGCTTAACTTGGTGATGAACATCAGTAAAAACGGCAACACCAAATAGAATTTAATTTCGATGGGGATTGACCAGAACAGGCCGTTAATGGACGGATCACGCCCGATATAATCATGCAGGAAAATAAAATGTGCCACGACAGGGAACCACCATTTTTGCACCAGATCCTGCGCGGGGACGGTGCCGATCATGGGTATGATGTAATAGGCAAACAGCGTGATTAAAATGGCGACATAATAGGTCGGCGCAATGCGGAAAAACCGTCTGGCGATAAAGAATTTCAGATTGTTTTTAATCAGATCCCTGTTCAAAAGCTGCGAGGCGATTAGAAACCCGCTCAAGACAAAGAACAGGTCAACGCCCATCCAGCCGTTATAAATCAGGTTGTGAAAGTCAGCATCACCAAGTTTGAGTGTGATTTGCGCGCTGTATTTCCAACTGCTGTGAGAGAGCAACACAAAAATAATAGCAAAAGCCCGTAACCCGTCTAATGCCTGTATTCGATTATGCTGCGTTTCTTTTGTCATAGGTATCTTATGTGGCTGTTTTTAGGACGACGCGATAGGCTCTTTCCAGTCAATACCTTACCGTTTTGACAGAAAAAAAGCCGCTTGTGAAGCAGCTCTTTTAAAAGTGAGTACAAGTGCCGTTTGAATGATTGTGGCTAATTTTTCGCCTTAGCGGTGGCGAACCCTTTCACAACAATAGCTGACGAACACTTTCAACTTTACACAACGTACCCTCTATTTATTGGCGAGGGGCTGTACCTTTTGTATAATGACCTATGCTCAGGCTGGTTTTTATCTGGCTTTACCTTCAAAATACCACTTCAAGTATCTACTCTTTTTCCCCTTTAGCTACTTATCAGAGAGGTCATTCTCTGCATTCATTAGGGACTTCCAAAAATTTGGCCATGATTAGCCTCCTTTCTGTAATCTAATTACTGGCACGCCAGACATTCTTCGTACATCGAACCGCCTGTACCGTCACCAAGTGCGCCCTGATCTTCTTCGTTTTGTTGATCAACGATAGAGCGTTTCCACGAGGCGTCGCTTTCGGCGCGCTGGATGGATTTGGAGCGGCAGTAATAAAGTGACTTACAGCCTTTCTTCCATGCCATGAAGTGGATGGCGTGCAAATCGGCCTTATGTACGTTTGCGGGAAGGAACACATTGACACTTTGTGCCTGACAAACAAACGGTGTGCGGTCTGCGGAATGTTCAATGATCCAGCGCTGGTCGATTTCAAACGCGGTCTTAAACACGTCTTTTTCTTCTTGCGTCAGTTCAGGAATATGCTGCACAGAGCCTTCGAATGTGAAGATAGAGCTCCACGTATCGTCATTATCAATGCCGCGTTCTTGCAAAATCGCTTTCAGGAATTTGTTTTTCACAGGGAAAGAGCCTGAGAGCGTTTTATGCGTATAGGCGTTGGCCGCAATTGGTTCAATGCCCGGGGATGCGCCGCCGCAAATAATAGAGATCGAAGCCGTCGGCGCAATCGCCATCTTGTTGGAGAAACGCTCCATAATGCCGTAATCGGCAGCATCAGGACACGCACCGCGTTCATGCGCCAGTTTCACAGACGCATCATCAGCCTGACGTTTGATATGTTGGAACATACGGCGATTCCAGACTTTCGCCATCACGCCTTCCATCGGTAGCATCTTTGCTTGTAAGAAGGAGTGGAAACCCATCACACCAAGCCCGACAGAACGCTCACGCATGGCGGCGTATTTGGCGCGCTTCATATTGTCCGGTGCTTTTTCTATAAAGTCGGACAGCACGTTATCAAGGAATCGCATGATATCCTCAATGAAGGTTGGGTGATCCTGCCATTCTTCGAATTTTTCCAAATTGAGTGAGGACAGACAACAAACGGCTGTGCGCTCATGCCCTAAATGGTCTTTGCCTGTTGGCAAGGTGATTTCAGAACACAGGTTAGACATTTTCACGTTCAGACCGGCCATTTTATGGTGGTCAGGAATGGCGTCATTCACGTGGTCAATAAAGATGAAGTAAGGCTCGCCTGTTTCAACGCGCGCAGTCAGCATGCGAATCCAAAGGTCGCGGGCATTTACTTTATCGACAACGGAATTGTCTTTCGGTGATTTAAGCGCCCATTCTTCGTTATTTTCAACGGCTTCCATGAAGCGGTTAGGAATAAGGATACCATGGTGCAGGTTCAATGCTTTGCGGTTCGGATCGCCACCAGTCGGACGGCGAATTTCAAGGAATTCTTCAATTTCAGGGTGCCATACGGGCAGATAGATCGCCGCAGAGCCACGACGTAGTGAGCCTTGGGAAATCGCCAATGTCAGAGAGTCCATCACGCGGATAAACGGCACGATACCGGATGTTTTACCGTTGCGTCCGACTTTCTCGCCAATGGAGCGTACGTTGCCCCAATAAGAGCCGATACCACCACCAAGTGAGGCCAGCCATACATTTTCGTTCCAAAGATTCATGATGTCTTCCAGGGAGTCACCTGTTTCATTCAGAAAACAAGAGATCGGCAAGCCGCGGCTCGTTCCGCCATTGGACAGAATAGGCGTGGAGGGCATAAACCATAATTTGGACATATAATCATAGATGCGCTGGGCGTGTTCGCTGTCATCGCCGTAATACATGGATACGCGGGCAAATAGATCCTGATATTGTTCCTCTGGCATCAAATAACGATCCGTCAGAGTGGCTTTACCGAATTCTGTCAGGTTTGCATCTCGTGATCTATCGATCTCGACACGGTTACCTCTCTCCATTTGCGCAACGTCAAACATGAGCAATGCTCCCTATAGTTATATAATTATCATTCTTATGAAAATGTATTCAAGGAATGTTCTGTGAAAGATAGAAAACCACTATGTGTTGTGATTAACTGATAGGTAACATACTATATCTCGTATGTTGTGCCAATTGGAATATATTCCTTACATTCGCACAGGCAGGTGAAAACGGCTTGATTTATAATAACAAAATCGACATATCCCACTCTTTACCCCCATGCAAAAAAGTTGAAATTGAAATATTATTTCACAATTTATCCCTGTGTTTTGTGTCTGATTGACGCATAATATAGGAACATATTGGTGTGTTTTTTCTTCAGTCTGATACACTGATTCTAGGTCGAACATACTGAAATCCCTTAATAAACAGAAAATGAGAATCATGCGCAGAAACAGACAGACAAAAATTTTAGCCACAATCGGGCCCGCTTCGAGTGAATATGAGATGATCGAAGCTCTTTTTGTTGCGGGTGTAGATTTGTTCCGCATGAACTTTTCGCATGGCGATCATGAAGGGCATCGCAAGGTTTTGGAGCGGATTCGTAAAGTGGAAGCGCACTACAATCACCCCATTGGTATCGTGGCGGATCTTCAGGGGCCGAAATTGCGTATTGGTAAGTTTAAAAACGATTCGATTGCTTTGGAGCATGGGCAGAGCTTCCGATTCGATTCCGATTCGGCGCTCGGCGATGAAAAACGAGTTTATCTGCCCCACCGCGAAGTGCTCGATTCTATGGAGGTTGGCAGCCGCATTTTCCTTGATGATGGCAAGGTACGCATTGAAATCACAAATAAGGGTGATGGCTATTTGGAAGGCGTTGTGCAATCGGGCGCGGCGCTCAGTAATAATAAGGGCTTTAATATCCCCGGTGTGATCTTGCCGATTCCTGCCTTAACGGAAAAGGACAAGCTGGATTTACAGGCCGCGCTTGATATGGATGTGGACTGGATTGCCCAAAGTTTTGTGCAAAAACCCGAAGATGTGCAAGAGGCCAAGGATTTAATACAAGGGCGCGCCGCCTTGATGGCGAAGATTGAAAAACCGTCCGCGCTGGCATGTTTGCAGGAAATCCTTGCCTTGGCCGATGGCGTTATGTTGGCACGCGGGGATTTGGGCGTTGAAATTCCGCCTGAAAATGTGCCCTCCGTTCAAAAGGACGTGATCCGTCAGGTGCGTGATATGGGTAAGCCTGTCGTTGTGGCGACGCAGATGTTGGAATCGATGATCACCAATGCCCGCCCAACGCGCGCAGAGGCCTCGGACGTGGCGACGGCGGTCTATGATGGTGCGGATTGTGTGATGTTATCGGCGGAAACAGCCGTGGGCGTCTATCCGGTGCGCAGCGTCGAGATGATGGACCGCATCGCGCAGCGCACAGAGGCCGACCATACCTATCTGGAGATGATGGAGGCCGCAAGACCCGAAGCGCTCAACACCTCTTCTGATGCGATCACCACGGCGGCTTATTATGTAGCGCAGGATGTGGATGCCCGCTTGATTGTGAATTATACGATGTCAGGCTCAACCGCGCTCAGAACCGCGCGGCAAAGACCCGAAGTGCCGATTTTGTGCTTAACCCCTGATTTGAAGGCGGCGCGGCGCTTGATGCTGTCTTATGGTGTGCATACTGTCCATGATGAAAAAGGGGTGGAGGATTTCACCGGCCCTGCGCGCCATGCGGCGGATATCGGCGTGACCAAAGGATTTCTTGAAAAGGGTGATCGCTTTATTATGACGGCGGGCGTGCCTTTTGGCGTGTCAGGCTCGACCAATATCTTGCGTATCGGCAAAGTGGAGTAGAGCAGAACCATGCATAATATACATGTGATTTTAACAGGCGGCACGATTGAAAAATCTTATGACCCGCTGACGGAAAAACCTGAATTTCGTTCGCAATCCATCATACCGAATTATTTAAAGGATGTGATTAAGGCTTATCCGTTTCTGACCTATGAAACCGTATCGCAAATTGACAGTGTGCATATGGATGATGCGGTGCGCGCGAAAATCGTCAAGGTCATTCAGCGCACATCGATCAGCCGCATTATTATTGTGCATGGTACATCCACCATGGCCGATACGGCGCGCTATCTGGAGCAGCATTTGGAGGACAGCGATAAAACCGTTATACTGACGGGTGCGATGATCCCGCTTAAGGAATTTGCGATGAGTGACGGCGGGTTTAATCTTGGCTATGCGATTGGACAAGTGCAGTGCGCGGCGGCGGGTATCTATCTGGCGATGAATGCGCGGCTGTTCGGCAGCGAAGAGGTGACCAAGAACACCGATATCGGACGGTTCGAGGAACAATAGAGGATATAGTATGCGTGTATTGATAATGATAGCAGTGTTTTGTGTGATCGGCAGCACAGTAGCCCCCGCGCAGGAAATGAGCGTGGCAGAAGCCTATAAGGTGCAGCGCCATAAACAAACCACGTTCAATAAAAAGAACGCGAATATGAGCAAGCTGGAGGCGGAGTATCTCGACCATTTGTTCTTTGTGACCGATATGGCGTTTCGTGAGCGTATGGTGATGCTGCAATATTTCGGTCAAAGAAAAGACGCACAATATATAGATCACTATAATAAAGAGATTGGTAATCTGCTCGCCAGTTTTGAACTTATAAAAGCGCCGGGCAGGACGTTGCCGCATGTCGAAAAATTGGTGGAAGGGGCGATCATAGATCAGAAGAGGTTTTTCAATGAATGGCATGATGCGTATGGCACGGATTATTACGACAATATATCGCGCAGTCATACATCACATCAATTGGTGCAAAGCGCGCATAAAAAACTCATTCAAAGTTACGGTTTGTTGAAACAAGCCTACCCGCGCGAAGCCGCGCATAACCAGCAATCATTTTACGATCACTTATGCGCTCTTGATTTTATTTAAATCTTTGAGCATATCGTGCATCGTTAAATAGGTCGCATGCGCCCCCATCTTGCGCAAGGTTTCGGCTTGTCTTTGTGGCTCGTGATGCGTGCCGCAAAATCCCCAGACTTCCATATTGGCTGCTAAGGCCGCGGCAACGCCTGTGGTGCTGTCTTCAATCACAAGAGTTTCGGACGGAGCGATGTTCTTACGCGCCGCCGCCAGCAGGAATAAATCAGGCGCGGGTTTCGGGTTGGGCGCCATCAAGCCGGTAAAGATAAAGTCGTCATCGAACAAGTCCCGCAAGCCCGCAAAATCGAGCGAGGCCAGCACATTATTGCGTTCTCCATTAGAAACCACGCAGGTATCGGCGATGCTTTGTGCATATAAAACAACCTCGCGCGCGCCTTCGATGGCTTTCATATGGGTGGGGGAAAGTGCGCGCACCTTCGCCAGATAGGTTTGCGCGGCATCGTCGGGGAAGACATGCCCTGTATCGCGCGTGATGTTGCTCATGATCGTGCTGAAGCGCAGGCCGACAAACTCCTCCAGCGCATGATCCATTGTGATATGCGTCAAGCCGCATGCGTGCAGGACATCAATAATGGCAAGATTGTTCAAATACTCGCTATCGACGAGCGTGCCGTCACAATCAAAAATAATCAGGGCATAGGGCATCGGGGGGAACTCTTATCGTTACAGTGCGCCGCATTATATGACTGATTGATAAGAATCACAACACAGACAGACCTGCAAGAAATCTGCCTGCGCTGTGCATGGGGCAAGGGGTTAGGCTGGTCGCCGCTCTAACAGTAAAAACATCTTGGTAAAGAAAAGGAACATAAAATTGGTTGCCATCAATCCGAAATTTAAGGTTATCGCAGCGCGCATTCTATAATCCATAGGCAAAAAATCGAAAAAATTATTGATCATGTAGATGATTAAGCCAACCTGTCCGATGACGAATACCACAATAAAAATATAGTCTACTGCATCCAGTGCAATTTGTTTCAGTCCCATGCGACACCTGCTTTCTTCATTAGGGTTAAATAAAGAAGTACCGCCCCCTGTCGTGCATTTGTGCAAGTGGGGCTGGTGAGGAGGAAGCGGTACTCTTTATATATCCAGAATACGGGCTTTGGCGGGGGCGTGTGTCAAAAGGGTGTAAAAAGTATGTAAAATATTTGTAAAATCATAAAAAAAAGCCCTTCCGATGGAAAAGCTCTCTCCTAATTTTAAAGCTGGCTTTGAGTGTTAAATCATCGCCATGCCGCCATTCACATGAATGGTCTGGCCTGTCACATAGCCTGCTTCATCACTGGCGAGGAAGACCGCCGCCGCCGCGATGTCTGCGCTTGCGCCCATTTTCTTGGCGGGGATGTTCGCGTTGATGGCGTCTTTTTGATCATCGGTCAGTGCGTCGGTCATGGCGGTGGCGATAAAGCCCGGTGCAATACAGTTGACCGTGATGCCGCGGCTTGCCACTTCGGCGGCCATGGCTTTGCTCCAGCCGATCATACCGGCCTTGGAGGCGACGTAGTTACATTGCCCCGGATTACCTGTCACGCCGACAACGGATGAAATATTCACAATGCGACCATGGCGGCGTTTCATCATGCCGCGCTGCACCGCTTGGGCAAGCTTGAACGGCGCGGTCAGGTTTACATCCAAAACATCTTGCCAGTCACTTGCGCTCATGCGCATGGAAAGACCGTCACGGGTCAGGCCGGCATTATTCACCAGAATGTCAATTTGCCCCATAGCTTCTTCGGCGCGTTTGACCAGATCCTTGATTGATTCGTCATCAGATAAATCGGCAGGAAGCACATAAACACGTTCGCCAAGCTCTTTTGCCAAGGCATTCAGCTTGTCTTCATTGCGGCCTGACAGACCCACAATCGCCCCTTGCGCGTGAAGAGATTTTGCAATTTCTCCACCAATTCCGCCAGTTGCACCGGTTACGAGGGCGCATTTTTCTGTAAAATCGAACATATTTTGTTAACCTTTTTTCTATATAGTGTAATTATGATTTAAACATTAGAAATAGGCTTGTAAAGGCGAGAAAAATACGTAGTATGGTCTCGCTAAGTGAGAATGATTATCACTTGAGTAGAAAGGGCCGTAATTTTATTGACATAATGCATAGTCGGGCGTATAGCTGCGTCGAATGAGGCGCCAAAAAATTTGCGACTAAAAGGTTATTTTTTGTGCATTTTTATATAAGAGTATGGTAAAAATAAGAATAATGAGCTTATCTGCGCAGATGAAACAACAGTTTTTTAAGGCGGCCGAGGCGGCCTTAAGTGACCCGAATTTACAGCAGCGCCCTGTTGTGAATATCGAGATAGAAACATTTCGTCAAATTTTGACGCCGATTGAGGCGATGTTGGATAAAGATCCTGTGTATGGCCAGTACGAAATGGGCATAGAACACCAAATTGAAGAATTACGTAGAATGTGTTTGGAAGCGCAAGCCGCTCACACAACAAAAGATACTTACACCAAGAAAAGACGGTCTGAATTGCTGAATGTTTTGCAAGGTGTGTTAGAAAAAGTGCAGGAGAGCGTTAATGCCTGATAATAAACTGGCTGCCATTGATTATGAAGATTTGTCCCGCTTGCCGGAATTGGTTGACGTGATTAGAGAAGCAGCAGGTATTCACGGCGAATATTTGAATAACCCTGATGCGCATCAGGCGCTTATGGCTGTTGCTAAAAACATCGAGGATGCGCAAAAACGGTTCTGGACACCGGACGCCGCCCTTCAAGACGCATATGAACATCGCTTTGATGTAGGCGAAGAGCCTGCAAACGAAGCTGTTTACCAGCAACATGAAGTCGCTTAAACCGCGTCCTTTTTGAATTATCCCTTTAATTTTGTAATCAACGCGTCGATTTGTTCGGGCGTTCCGACACTCTCGCAGGCGATTGAACGGTCAATGCGGCGTGCCAGCCCGCTTAAAACTTTTCCTGCACCCAATTCGATCATCTGTTCGACGCCTTGATCGCGCATATATAAAACAGATTCGCGCCAGCGTACCATGCCGGTAATTTGCTCAAGCAAAAGATTTTTAAGCGTTTCAGGGGCGCTTTGCGCGCTGGCTGTGACGTTGGCAACAACCGGAACGGCAGGTGCGTTGAATGTTGTTTCTGCCAGCGCAGGCGCCATGGCCTCGGCGGCGGGCGCCATTAAGCTGCAATGGAAAGGGGCGCTGACGGGCAAAATAACGGCCTTACGTGCGCCGCGCTCGGTGGCGATGGCAACGGCGCGTTCGACGGCATCTTTATGCCCACTGACCACGACCTGTCCATCAGAGTTATCATTGGCGGCGGTGCAAACCTCATGTTCGGCGGCTTGCGCGGCGATTTCGGCGACAACATCAAAATCAAGCCCAAGAATCGCAGCCATAGAGCCAACGCCAACCGGAACGGCGCGTTGCATGGATTGTCCGCGTAGTTTGAGCAGGCGCGCTGTATCGCTTAGGGCGATTGTCCCTGCGGCGGTCAGGGCGGCATATTCGCCAAGTGAATGTCCGGCAACAAAGGCGCATGTGCTTTTCACATCAATGCCGCCTTGCGCTTTCAAAACATTCACCACCGCCATGGATACGGCCATCAATGCGGGCTGTGTGTTTTCGGTTAAATTCAAATCAATATCATGACCGTCAAACATCATGGCGCTGAGGCTTTGTGACAGACTGTCATCGACTTCCTGAAACGTTTGGCGCGCCTCGGGGAAGGCTTGCGCCAAATCTTTACCCATTCCTATAAATTGTGATCCTTGTCCCGGAAAAACAAATGCAACAGCCATAATTACGCATCCTCATCATGCTTGGTTGAAATAACTGCCATGAAGGTATGAAAAAATATGACTTTGTCAACATATATAGGTGCATGCGGATGGCGATATTATTTGCCTAAAACATAGTTTTTGTGCGATTATTACTTTCTGGCGAAGGATTCTGTAATTTTATTACGCCTTGGGGCAATAAAACAGCGTGGTTATGAAGCGCATGAGAGATGTATCGTGTGGATACATGCGCGTTTTAAATTGTTTTGAATCGGGAGGCCGCAATGAAAAATCATAAAACAAGAATAAGAAGAGACGTGCGCTGCGTTATTGAAGAAATGGACGCGGCATATAGTACATTTTCACAGTATAACTATATGAATTCGGATTATGCTGGTTTTGCGGGGATGGCTTTAGGGCAATTCCGCAACGCTCTACGCAATCAGACCCTGACGCGTGAGGAATTGGAGCGCATGTTACGTGACGGCATCCAAAAGCACCGCCAAGAAGGGCACGAAACCGACTGGGCGCGCTTTGTCGCAACGCATGTTGCACAATCATCGAATACCAATTCGGTTCTGTAAATGCGATAAAGACGACAAGAGAAGGCTTGCAGGCCGATTTTCTTTTCATAAACTGTGTAAAAAAACTTGCGTATTACAGCAATATCGCTATAGTCTGCCCACTTTAAGCAACCTCGCTGGTGATTAGGCCTCATCAGCTACGCTGTAGCCAACGATTTTGTAGGTAGCACAGCATTAATCCGGGAGGACATAAAATGCCTTATTATGAAACCGTGTTTATTGCACGGCAAGACTTAACGGAAGCACAGGTCAAAGATATGACTGAAGCTTTCTCAAAAATCATTACAGATGCAAAGGGTAAAATCCACAAAACTGAGTTTTGGGGTCTTAAATCTTTTGCATATCGCATCAACAAAGCCCGTAAAGGTCACTATGTTCTTTTGGAACTGGACACAGAAAGCGAAGCTTTGCTTGAAATGGAACGTATCATGCGTCTGAACGAAGATGTTGTACGTTTCCTAACGATCCGCGAAGAAGAATTGTCTGAAGGCCCATCTGTTATGATGGACAAAGGCGGTCGTGATGATGACAAAAAACCAAGATATGAAAAGAAAACTGATAAGAAAAGGGAGGCCGCATAATGTCTGCTGCTGATGCTCCAACTGTAAAACGTCCGTTTTTCCGTCGTAAAAAGACTTGTCCTTTTACTGGCCCGAATGCGCCAACAATTGACTGGAAAGACACACGCCTATTGGGCCGTTTCATTTCAGAGCGCGGGAAAGTTATCCCGAGCCGTATTACTGCCGTATCCCAAAAGAAACAACGCGAGCTTGCTAAAGCTGTTAAGCGCGCACGTTACATGGGATTGCTGCCTTATGTTCAACATGATACCGACCAAGGCCATCAAAGCCGCCGGTAATCAAGAGATTTTGGAGAAAAACTATGTCATCCACACAAGTTATTTTGTTGGAACGCGTTGAAAGACTAGGCGAGCTTGGCGAAATCGTTAATGTTAAGCCTGGTTATGCAAGAAACTATCTTCTGCCACAGAAGAAAGCGTTGCGTGCCAGCAAAGAAAATGTTGCTTATTTTGAAGCACAAAAGAAAACACTCGAAGCCAATTACGAGAAGAATAAAAAAGAAGCCGAGAAGCTTGCTAAGAAAATTGCAGGCATCAGAGTTCCGATTATTCGTCAAGCATCAGAAGCTGGTCAGCTTTTCGGTTCTGTGACATCTCGTGATATCGCGAATGCGGTAGCCGAAGGATCAAAAGAAACAATTCTACGCAGCATGATTGATATGAATCAGAATATTAAGACCATTGGTCTTATTGCTGTTGATGTTATTTTGCACCCTGAAGTTAAAGTCGAGGTGACGATCAATATCGCACGTACTGTTGAAGAAGCGAAAATACAAGCTGATCTTGGACATGCGTTGGTTGCTGATCATGCAGAAGAACAAGTCATTGAAGAAGAGGTTGTTGAAGCCGCTGAAGCTGATGCCGATGCTGAAGAGCAAAAAGCAGAAGAATCTGACGCCGAAGAGAAATCGGAAAAAGACGAAGCGTAGGGCATACCGAACCTTTCCTGTGACTATCCCCGATATTCACATGGCATAAAGAATGAAGAGCTAGCAGATACCGCGTGTGTCTGCTAGTTTTTTTTCATGAGTAAAGATATAGCATTTCAGACGATTGCAGGCGCGCAAGCAACGGCATACGAACAACAAAACGATAATCCGCACTATCGGGTTTTACCGCACAATCAAGAAGCCGAACAGGGCTTGCTTGGGGCATTGCTGGTGAATAATAACGCCTATGAAAAGGTGTCGGATATGCTCAGATCTGAGCATTTCTTTATGCCCGTTCACCAGCGCATTTATACCGCCATCACCCAGTTCATAGAGCGCGGTCAAACCGCATCGCCTGTGACGTTAAAGGGCTATTTCGAAAAGGATGAAGATTTAGCCGACCTTGGCGGCGGAGCGTATCTCGCCGATCTTGCGGGTAGTATTATCAGCGTGATTAACGTGCGTGATTATGCGGGCACGGTTTATGAGCTTTATATGCGCCGCGAATTGATTGGCTTGGGTGAGGATATCGTCAATGATGCCCACGCGCAGCGCCTGGAATCTGCGGCCATGGATACCATCGAAGAAGCGGAAACGCGGCTGTTCTCACTGGCGGAAAGCGGGGAGACAAAAGGCGGGTTTACCTCTCTGCGTGATTCGGTGATGGTGTCTATCGAGGTTGCGGAGAAGGCCTTTAAAACCAAGGGGCATGTTACGGGTTATACCACCGGACTGCGCGATATGGATAAACAGCTCGGCGGGCTTCACCCGTCTGATTTGGTGATTTTGGCGGGGCGGCCTTCTATGGGTAAAACCGCGCTGGCAACGAATATCGCATTTAACTCTGCGCGCATATATGCGCAAACTGGCGGTCAGGAAGGCGCGCGGGTTGGGTTTTTCTCTCTTGAGATGGCGGCGGATCAGCTTGCCACACGTATTTTGGCCGATGTTGCGAATATTTCCGGTCATGCGATCAAGCAGGGGGATATCAAGCAAGAAGATTTCCAAAACTTCGTAAAGGCGAGTCAGCAACTCTCACAAGTGCCGCTTTATATTGATGATACACCGGCCTTGAGTATCGGCGCAGTGCGTACGCGCGCACGCCGGTTAAAGCGTCAGCACGGGCTTGATATGATTGTGGTTGATTATCTCCAGCTCTTGCGCGGCTCTGGCTCACGCCAAAGTGAAAGCAACCGCGTGAACGAAGTATCCGAAATTACGCGCGGGCTTAAGGCGATTGCCAAGGAATTGCAAATTCCGGTTTTGGCACTTTCCCAGTTGTCGCGTGCGGTGGAACAACGCGATGATAAACGCCCGATGCTCTCGGATTTGCGGGAATCAGGATCGATTGAACAAGATGCCGACGTGGTGATGTTTGTTTATCGTGAGGAATATTATCTGCACCGCGCAGAGCCTGATATCGGCACGGAAAAACATATGCAATGGCAGGAAAAATGTGAACGCGCCTTGAATATCGGTGAATGTATTGTCGCCAAAGCGCGTCACGGCCCGATTGGTTCGGTGCGTATGCATTTTGACGGGCATGTCACACGCTTTAGTGATCTGGATGAACATCACGACAGTCAAAAATTCTAGGGGCGTTTTATGGGCGCGCTGAGCGGTGAATTGACGATTGATCTGGCGGCGATTCGCCGTAACTATCATATCCTTGATGAGAAGGTTGGCGCGCGCTGCGTTGTTGCGCCGTCGGTGAAGGCCAATGCCTATGGCCTTGGCGCCGCGCACGTTGTTCCGGCCTTGTATGAGGCGGGTGCGCGGGCATTTTTCGTCGCAACAATTGAGGAAGGGGTCGCCCTTCGCGCTGTCGCCCCTGACGCCAATATCTGTATTTTAAACGGGTTTGCACCGCGCGCATCGGGGGAATATCGCGCGCATAATCTAACGCCTGTATTAAACTCGTTGCATGATATCGCGGCTTATCAAGATTATGCCACGCAAGGGGGCGGCGCATGTTCGGCTGTTTTGCATTTTGATACAGGGATGAACAGGCTGGGCATATCCTCTGATGAGGCTGAGACATTGTTTGACGATCAATCAATTTTGGCTGGGCTTGATGTGCAATGCGTGATGAGCCATTTCTCTTCGTCCGAGGACACTAAAACCCCGATCAATGCACAGCAATTCGCGCGCTTTCAAACAATCATGGCGCATTTCTCCGATACACAATTTTCGATGTGTAATTCAGGCGGTGTTTTTTTATCACCTGATTATCATCTGGATTTAGTGCGTCCGGGGATTGCACTTTATGGGGGGAATCCAACCGATGGTCTGGATGAAAACCCGATGAATCCTGTCGTATCGTTAAACGTGCCCGTATTGCAAATCCACGCGGTAAAAAAGGGTGAAACCGCCGGATATAACGGCACGCATCGTTTCCATAAAAATGGCCATGTCGCCATTATGTCAATCGGCTATGCTGACGGGCTTTTCCGCGCACTCAGTAATAGTGGCGCACTATATTGGCAGGGCTGTAAAATGCCGATTTGCGGGCGGGTTTCGATGGATTTGGTGGTGTGTGATTTAAGCGCGGTGCCGGAAGACCAATACCCCAATATTGGTGACAGAGCAGAGGTGATCGGCGTGCATCAAACGATTGATGATCTCGCGCATTCTGCAGGCACAATTTCGTATGAAATTCTTACCGCGCTGGGCGCGCGATATAGAAGAGTGTATCTTTAAGCCTTAAAGATTTTATGGATTATTAGCGGCTAAAAGCGTCTGCTGCTCAGCATCGGGGTTTGTTTCTTCAACAGGCGGCTCATAAGATGGAGCAATGCTTGCCAATTGTTGATCTGTGACGCTGCTTGGTACAACAAACTCAATATTTTCGTTTCTCAAGTCTCTTTTCAGCCCTGCAATTTCCATTGGCAACTCGCGAAGCTGTTGGAAATGCTCGTTCGGAAGGTTGCGCGCGGTGACGTTCAATTCATTCATTTCCGCTTCTTTGGCAGTGTATCCGCTGCTCTCCTTCAGATCGGCATAGGCCACATCCATTGCGCCGCGAATTTCTTGCTCGCGGTCACTTTCGGATATGAAGTCATACCAGTCATTCACCTTCTCATCGAACTGGTTGTAGGTCATTGTAACGGTTTGCCCATCTTCCAGTGTGAGTGTAAGCGGTACATCATCAAGCGCTATAGATTGACCATCAACATCAACTTTGAAGTCTTTTAGCTCGGCGCGCATATCGTTCGCTTGGCTATACATTTCACGTTGTTCGCCATAAATATCTCTGCCTAAAGCTTTTGTATATTCAGCTTCTTTTCCTGTCAGGCCGATTTGCTCTGCGCGTTGGTCTTTGGCACTGTCATATGCAATGGCAACGAGTTGTTCTTGCGCGGTGGCAACGCCGTCTCCGATGCGGTCATGAATTTGATCGGCTTCTTTATGTGTCAGGGTCGCGGTTCTGACATCAGGATTGCTGACAACTTCTCTGGAGATACCAACTGTTGTTTGCGCCACATTAAATGGTGCCCCTAATGCAGTTGGCGACGGGCCAAATGTAAAGGGTTCAAAGCTAACAAAGTCAGGAACGCCATCAAGCTCGGCAGCAAAAGGCACAGGGCCTAAAATCGGGGCTGCTGTTGTAACGACAATTTCATTATCATCCGTCGTAATTTCTGTATCGCCGTTACCATCAGTATTAGGCGTTTCTATAACAGTGCCATCAACATTAGCATCCGCAACCGACGTGCCGTTATCAGATAAACGCACTGTTGCAGGATCCACGGCTGTGGCGGCATATAATGTTTGCAAGCTACCGTTTAATTCACCGGCATTGCTGACAAATTTAGTTGCGTCTTCGGCTGTTACGCCGTTGGCTTCCAGATATGTTTTAACAAGATCGGCGTCATAAACGCCTGTGATCTCTTCACCATCACGCCCCGCAGCACGCTCTGATAAAATAACGAGTTTTTGGAAAGCTTCGCTTGAGCCTTTGCCAAGGATACCATCGGCAGCGCCTGTTTGGTAATTACCAACTTGGTTGGCTTCCATACCGATATTGGCAAGGATGTTTCCTGTGAAGATCACTTCTTGCATAGCCTTAACCTGATCATTCAGGGGGGCTGCGCTTTGCGCGGGGGGTGGTGTGCCTTCTGTAATGGCAACCGCGCCTTCGCCCAAGCGTCTGAATTCCGCAACATTCAATTCTCTTGAAACATTGTCGGTGTCCAGTGTGGCTTCATCGTAATCACGGTTAAATTCACCGCTTGGAAAGACTGACTTGATACTTCCGGAGAACTGCGCTGCGGCCTCGGGCCCCGCGTATTTTTCTACATAAGCGGTCACAAGGGGCGCGCTGTCTTCGTTATAGCCTGTGGTGATTTTATCGGGTTCTACGCCAGCTTCGATTTGAGCCATGATCGCAAGTGTGTGGAGCGCTGTGCTCGTACCATTGCCGAGAATACCGTCAGGAACGCCTTCTCTGTCGCCAATTTTATTGGCTGTAATTGATCGGAAGCCAAGTTTATCGAGATTATCGATTAGAACTTGTTGAAGTAGAATTACATCATTTGCTTGTGTGTCTGCCATATCACCCTCATTTATAAACACGGTTCTTATACGAACTCTATAATTTTATACCATGAGTTTACTATAGAATATGACAAAATAAAAAGCAAATTACGCGCAAGATTATTTCACCATGCGTATATGTTCGGGCAAGTCATTGTCAGATAAAGGGGTATATTGGCTGTAAGTCGCGGAAGGCAGGCGAAAATCCCACCATTCTTCCGAGAGAAAATGAAGCGGTGTTTGAAGCTGGCGCGCGGCATTTGTCATGCTGGTGTCAAGTATGGCTCTGTTTTGTGTGACCGATTCGCTGTGTGGATGCGTGCGGTGCGCGGGATTGTGATCGGGGTGAGGGTTATCCGCCAAATCGTCAAAGGCGCAGCCCATATCAATGATGTCGCCATCAATGGTTTCAAGGCCGATATCAATGGCCATACCGCGCGGATGCCCGCCTGCCCCCGCGGGTGAGAGCAAGCGCGGCGGCTCCATCCAGTGCGGATTATCGCGCGCGCGCTTGGTGCGCATCATTTTCTCCTGCGCTTCGACGGTGCGCAGGCCATCATATAAAACGAAACAACAACTATAGGTTCGAAAGCAATGATCGGCGGCTTTAAACACAATATTGGCCAAATCTTGATGCAACCAGAGCTTGGCCGTGTGCTTATATATGCGCTCGCCGAATAACAAATTATCATCTGTGGCATAGGCCAGATTGATGCGATAATGGTAGCGCGCGGCGTAATCATGCATACATATTAGTGCGTCGGTCGGTATGGATTGTGTGTGCGTCATGATCTTTACGTGGATTTCACTCTATATTCCAGAAGTTGAGTATAGACGAGAAAAGTGAATTCCTTTAGTGTTTTCACGGTGAGAACAATACCAAAGATAAAATCAGGGTAATATGACGTCAGACGTAGCGCAGCAGGATATAACAAATCGTAAATCAGGCAATCCGATCAATTGGGCGCTGGATTTATGCGCGCTTGTCGGTGGCGGGATTTTGAATTTTCTGGCGGCTGTCGGGCGCTTGGCTGATTTTGCAATACGCAGTGTGATGCATTGTTTCACGCCGCCTTTCTACCCCTCTCAATTATTACGGCAATTGACGGATATCGGGTATTACTCCCTGCCTGTTGTCGGTATGACGGCATTATTTACAGGGATGGTTCTGGCGCTGCAAAGCTATACCGGTTTTACGCGTTTTAATGCGGAGGGCGCCATTGCGGGCGTGGTGGTGCTTTCGATCACGCGTGAATTATCCCCTGTTTTGGCTGGCTTGATGGTCGCGGGGCGCGTCGGCGCAGCGATTGCAGCGGAAATCGGGACAATGCGCGTGACAGAGCAAATCGACGCGCTGCGGACTTTGTCGGTTAATCCGTTTAAATATTTGATTGCGCCGCGGGTTATTGCGGCAACGCTGACCTTGCCATTGCTTGTTTTGATCGGGGATGTGATCGGCGTTTATGGTGGCTATATTGTTTCGATTTATTCCTTGGGCTTTTCACCGACGACTTATTTAACCCAAACATGGGATGTCGTGACGGATATGGATGTGATTTCAGGGCTGTGGAAGGCGGCTGTTTTCGGCTTTATCGTGTCGATTATGGGCTGTTATCACGGGTTTAATTCGGCGCGCGGAGCGCAAGGGGTTGGCGCGGCAACGACGAATGCGGTTGTGTCTTCGTCGATTTTGATTTTGATTTTCAATTACCTCATAACACAGATATTTTTCTCATGAGTGACAAAAAGGCCGATGTGCAAGCCAGCGCAGATAAGATCGTTTTAAAAAATGTGAGCAAGGCATTCGGTGCAAATCGTGTTTTGAATAATCTTGATCTCACCGTCCCTGCGGGGAAATCGTTGGTGGTTATTGGTGGCTCGGGTACGGGTAAGTCGGTTTTGCTTAAATCTGTATTGGGTTTGTTGACGCCTGATTCCGGCTCTATCTTGATTGACGGGCAGGAAAGCATCGGTAGCGATTCTAAAACACGCAGTAATTTTATGAAAAAATTCGGCATGTTGTTTCAGGGCGGCGCATTGTTTGATTCCCTTAAAATCTGGGAAAATGTATCGTTCGGCCTTGTCCATGGCCAAGGGATGAGCAAAAAAGATGCCAAACTGATCGCTGTTGAGAAAATCAGAGCTGTTGGTTTAAGACCGGAAGTGGCGGAGCTCTACCCCGCGGAAATATCAGGCGGTATGCAAAAACGTGTTGGTTTGGCGCGCGCGGTGGCTTCAAGCCCTGAGATCATCTTTTTCGATGAACCAACCACAGGTTTAGACCCGATCATGGCCGATGTCATCAATGACTTGATCGTTGATCAGGTGAAAGATTTGGGCGCGACGGCGCTGTCTATTACCCATGACATGGCAAGCGCGCGCAAGATCGCGGATTTCGTTGCGATGATTCATGAGGGGGAAATCATCTGGAAGGGGCCTGTTGCCGATCTGGATCATTCGGATAATGCGTATGTTGACCAGTTTATTCATGGTCGCGCCGATGGGCCGATTACGCGCCGCGTGGCTTAAGGGGCTGTTCTTCGGATTGGTTTGAGCGCGCTTTGGCAATAATTTTGGAGAATATGTTTGTATTGTGTACATTGTGTTTTTATGTTAAATCGCTTGTTTTCTAGTTCGCTTATGATCGTACCTACAATCTGGACAATATAATGAAGTTTGTTTCTCGTATTTTTTTATGGCTTATATCACTCGGTTTTCTGGGCGCGATTGTTGCCGTTGTCGGGTTTGTTTCTCTGTTGAGTTATTACGGGCGCGATTTACCGGATTACAGCCAGCTTCGCAATTATGAACCGCCGATTGTTACCCGCCTTTATGCAGGTGATGGTCACTTGCTCGCCGAATTTGCGCAGGAAAAGCGGGTTTTTGTACCCATACAATTTATACCTGATCGTGTTAAGCATGCTTTTATCGCCGCGGAAGACCAGAATTTCTATACCCATAGCGGTGTGGATATGAAGGCGGTTGCGCGCGCGCTTCTTAAAAATATCATGAGTAAAGTCCAAGGTGATGACAGAAGACCAGAGGGCGCATCAACAATCACGCAGCAGGTTGCCAAAAACTTCTTCTTTTCAAACGAAGTATCCTATGTCCGTAAGCTGAAAGAAGCGATTTTGGCTTACCGCATGAATAAAACACTGGGTAAAGACCGCATATTGGAATTGTATCTGAACCAGATTTATCTGGGTGGCGGCGCGCATGGCGTGGCTGCGGCGGCGTTATATTATTTTGATAAATCCTTGGAAGAGTTAAATGTTGCCGAGGTGGCCTATCTGGCGGCCTTACCGAAAGCCCCGAACAATTACCACCCTGTCAGAAACCATGACAAAGCATTATCACGGCGCAATTGGGTGATTTCACGTATGGAAGCGGAGGGCTATATCACGCAATCTCAAGCGGAGATGGCAACGGCCTTGCCTTTGAAAATGGAAGAAGATTCCAGTGAACATGTTGATGCGCCTTATTTCGCAGAAGAAGTGCGCCGCGAGTTGTCTGATCATTATGGTGAAGACAGCTTGTATAAGGGCGGCCTTGCCGTAAAAACATCGGTTGATCCGATATTGCAGAAAATGGCCGAGAAAAGTCTACGGGACGGTCTTGTTGCCTATGATAAACGCCATGGCTGGCGCGGGCCTGTGACAACATTTGAGGCATTGGATGATTGGCGCGCAAAACTGGCTGATGTCAAAGTGAAAGAGGGCATGCTCCCCGAATGGACATTGGGCGCCGTGCTGGAGGTGAATAAGGATCGTGCGAAACTTGGTTTTGCACAGGGAGAGGCAGGGGCACTTTTATTGGATGATGCCAAATGGGCGCGTGCCTATCTGAATGAAGGCTATGCGCTTGGGGCTGCGATTAAGTCAGTGGATCAACTGTTGAAGGTTGGTGATGTGGTGATGGTTGAGAAAAAGCCGCAGGCCGACCGCAAAGAGGGCGAAGCAAAGCAGGGTGATACTTATTTCTTGCGTCAGATTCCGCTTATTCAAGGGGCGTTGATTGCGCTTGATCCGCATACAGGGCGGGTTCTGGCCATGCAGGGCGGCTGGAATTATCGTTATGGCGGCAGTGAATTTAACCGCGCCACACAAGCCAAACGTCAACCCGGATCGGCCTTTAAGCCCTTTGTGTATCTGGCGGCGCTTGATAAGGGCTTTACGCCTGCGACATTGGTTCTTGATGCGCCGTTTGTTCTGGAAGACGAAGTTGCAGGCACGTGGAAGCCGACCAACTATTCGAATATATTTTACGGGCCGACCACTTTGCGCGTTGGTGTTGAGAAATCCAGAAACTTGATGACGGTCAGATTGGCGGATTTTCTGGGGATGCCTTTAATCGCGAAATATTCTGATCATTTTGGTATTACAGACCATATGCAGCCCCTTTTGGCGAATTCTTTGGGGGCAACTGAAACCACACTTATAAAGTTGACGGCGGCCTATGGCATGCTTGTGAATGGCGGGAAAAAGATCACGCCGACCTTTATTGATCGTGTGCAAGATCGTTACGGCAAAACAATATTCAAGCATGATGATCGCGATTGCACGCGTTGCGGTGCGTTGATTAAATGGAAAAACCAAGCAGTGCCCGACATTCCTGATAATCGTGAACAAATCGCCGATCCGCGGACGACCTATCAAATGGTTTCCATTATGGAAGGGGTCGTCCAAAGGGGAACAGGCGCACGTTTGCGTTCATTGGGGCGGCCGTTGGCAGGTAAGACCGGCACCACGAACGATTCATATGATGCGTGGTTCCTAGGCTTTTCGCCTGATTTGGTTGTCGGGGTCTTTACAGGCTTTGATTCCCCCCGATCACTTGGTAAGCGTGAAACAGGATCGTCAGTTGCTGTGCCTATTTTTCAGGAATTCATGGAACAAGCCTTGGCCGATAAACCGCCCACACCGTTCCGTCAGCCGCCCGGTATCAGAAATATTCGTATTAATGCGGAAACCGGCGTACGCGCTCGCCCCGGTGATAAAAAGGTGATTTGGGAATCCTTCGTTGCAGGAACAGAGCCAACAGATGATATGTATATTTTGGATGAGGGCGGGATATCGCTGATGCCGAGTTATGGTTATGAATCTTATGACTATAATTATGACAGCTCATATACACCAAGTGCGGAATATCATCCGGGGCAGGCAAATACGCCGCAGCAACCTTCCGATGTTACAACAGGTAGCGGCCTGTATTAAAATGGGGTGGGCTCTTTATATTGTCGAGTGCGCGGATGCGACCTATTACACAGGCATTACAACGGATATAGAGCGCCGCATTGAAGAGCATAACAGCGGACGCGGCGCGAAATACACGCAAGGGCGCGCGCCTGTGACGCTGGTGTATCGTGAATATTTTGAGGATCGCTCGACCGCATCAAAAAGAGAGCTGGAAATAAAGTCATTATCAAAAACGCAGAAAACGGATCTTATTGGTTCCGCATCATAAGATCGGGCGGCCTGATTATTTTTCGCTCGGTTCTTCTTTTCTGTTTTTTAGCGCGTTGAGGCGGCTCAAAAGGACATCGACCTTTTTTTCATCCGCCTTGTGAGAAAATATAAAGATGTTTTTCTCTGCATCAACTTTATAGCGTTTTGAGTGTGCATAATAGAAGGTGATCAAGTCATCATAAGCTTGGATCAGTTCTTCCTCATGCGAAAAGAAGGTCACATATTTTGTCAATTGATCGTTATGCATGTCTTTCCATTCCTGACGGAATGTTTGTTGCAGATCGTTGTCTTTGTCCTTCAGGTTGGTTTCAAGCTTTTTATCGTAGGTTTCAAAGACACCGATGATTTCGGCGGCTTTTTGGCGAAGTGAGGGCGCAATCTCTGTTTTGAAAAGGGTGTAGTTCTCTTGCGCATATATCTGTGTTTCGAAGTTATAGGGCTGTATGATGTCTTTCAATATGAGGCGCGTATCTTTGTAATCAGCGGCTTTAACGCGAAGCTCCTCCTTGAAATCATTCAAGTAAGTATCAAAAAGCTTTTGTATGTCCTGAAGGTCTTGCTTTTTTTGGGCAATTTTCGCGTCATGTTCTTTTTGTTGCGCTGCTTTGATCGGGCGCTGGTTTTCATTTTGAACATAAAAGGCCGCGCTTCCCGCGATCACTAAAAGAAGCAATATTACAGTAATGGCGATGGAGCGGCTTGTTGATTGGGGTGATGTTGAAGTCATAAGACTTACTTATCCTGATCTTTGTCGGTTATGGGATGGTTGTGACATCAACATGTGCAGGTGCATTTTCTTTGAGCATCTTCTTTTGCTCGTATGAAATTTTATGCAATCTATCAAGGGACTGGCCAAAGAATTTATATCCGCCGAATTGATAGAATTTTACATTATATTCGGTTGTGTCGAAATAGTAGCTACCGCCTTGTTTGATGATGAAACCAACCAGACTTCTGTATGTCGTTAAAAATTTGTGCTGTAGTCCGAAATATTGTTTCGCGAATGTGCGGAATTCTTCTATTTTTTCAGGCCACAATTTATCCAGTACTTCGTAATCTTGCTTACGAATGCCGATTTTAATTTCTTTGTATTGTGCGTCTGCATGTTCGATGTCGGACAGCATGTTTTTATAGTTGCGGTTCAGGTTATCAAGGCCATCGCTCATGTCGCCTGTAAATTCTTTAGGATAGCGTGTGACTTGAAAGCGCTCAGGCTCTACCAGTGTGTAGAGCTTCTTTTGGTAATTAAAATCGGTGATGGCATAATTCCAAAGGGATATATAAAGCTCGTTATATAGCTCATCAAGTTTTACGGCCTCGTTTACGCTTGTAACTTGTGAGGAAAAGACTTTAGGCACAGGCGGAGCGGCTCTATCGACGTATTTTTCATTCTTCTTGGTGTATGACCCACGATACTGGGCATGGGCGACCATAGACCATGACGATAATGTCAGGCAAAAAATTGAAAACAGGGCGAAGCCGGACTTAAAAACTTTACTCATAGCGTTATTCTGTCATGTTGTTGAAGGTGTTGCAACTTTTCATATGATTTGTTGCCAGTACTCCTTATATTTATGCAATACCAGCCAGATAAAGTAAAGATTGTAATCGTGATAGCCCCTCGTAAACCCCCAGCAGAATTTGTATATGATCCCCCGAAAACACCCCTTGATGTGGTGTATCACGATGAATATATCATTGTTTTGAATAAACCGAGCGGGTTGTTGAGTGTTCCCGGAAGGCGCGCTGAACACGCGGATAGTCTGGAAACACGGGTGCAAGCGGAATATCCGGAAGCGCGCATTGTGCATCGTTTGGATGAGGCGACCTCCGGCCTGTTGGTGATGGCGATGACCAAAGACGCGCACCGTAATATCGGGTTGCAGTTTGAACGGCGCAAAACAAAAAAAATGTATCTTGCCCGCGTATGGGGGCATGTTGGTGAAGATTCCGGCCATGTTGATTTACCGTTAATATGCGATTGGCCAAACAGGCCGCTGCAAATGGTGGATCATGAACGCGGGCGATCGTCGCAAACTGATTGGGAAGTTCTGGAGCGCGAGAGCGGCGGCGCGACGCGCATGGCGCTCTATCCCATCACAGGGCGCAGTCACCAATTGCGCGTGCACATGATGGAAATCGGGCATCCTATCCTTGGTGATGAATTTTATGCCCATGACGATGCGTTGGCGGCAGAGGCGCGTTTGCAATTGCACGCCCATAAATTAATGATCTATCATCCTGACGGCGGCGCGCAAACATGGTTTGAATCCCCATGCCCGTTTTAATATCAGTTTTTTTAGTACCGTTCAGGGCGGTTGAGCCATCCGACCTTTGCCCACCAATCGGGGTTTTCATCCTGAATGATTTTTTGGGCGTTGTGCGCGGATTCGATGGTTTCGAAGAGGGCGAAGCTGCTTGCGCCTGATCCGGTCATGCGGGAAAGCAAGCATTGGGTGTCTGCGTCCAATGCATTTAGCACATTACCGATTTCCGGTACCAATTGCGCGGCGGGGGCGTATAGATCGTTCTGTGTGGTGCGTAAGAAATCAACCAATTCAAACACGGTTGCAAAATTGTCGGGCAGGGTGATTTTGTCTTTGAAAAGACCGTGATGATTCATAAATATTTCTGCGGTGGGGCATGAAACGAGGGGGTTGACGATCAGAATCGGAATTTCCGGCATGTTCGGCGCTTGCAGGAGTTTTTCACCGATGCCCTCCACCAGTGTCGGTTGGCAATGCATACAAACCGGAACGTCTGCGCCCAATTTTGTCATGAGCGGCAAAAGATAGGGGGCATTGCGATCCAGCCCCCAGAGTTGTTGCAACCCCCAAAGCGTTGCCGCCGCGTCAGAAGACCCGCCGCCGATCCCTGCCGCCAGAGGGAGGTTTTTCGTCAGTGTGATTTTAACATTCAGGGGCTTATCGGCGTTTTGTGCCAATGCGCGCGCGGCTTTGACAACCAAATTTGATGATCCTACGGCGCTATGGTGCTCTTGTTCTTTAAAATAGGAGGCAAAAGGCCCTTTGATGGATAGGGAGAATTGATCCGCCGGTTCGATCTCTATCAAATCACCGATATCGGCGAAACTGATAAGGGATTGAAGCGCGTGATACCCGTTTTGCATTTTGCGTGTGAGATGCAGAAAAAGGTTGATCTTGGCAGGTGCAAAAACACTTATAATCTTTTGATCTGTCAATATTCTATCTGTCCGTGACTCTGGGCGTTTATGTATTTGAATCGTGCTTATATTTCATTTTTCAAGCCGGATGAGATTTTCGCTTCGATCTTTTTGATCTGCTCTTCATCCTCGGAATTATTCTTGGCGCGTTCCCATTGAAAACGTGCTTCGAGTTTTCTGCCGACATGCCAGTATGCATCGCCCAGATGATCGTTGACCGTGGGGTCATAGGGCAGAAGCTCTACGGCGCGCTCCAGTGTTTTAACCGCATTTTTGTAATCAGTGTTGCGGTACATCGCCCAGCCCAAAGAATCCGTGATGTATCCGTCATTCGGGCGGGCATCAACGGCTTTTTGAATCATGGCGGTGGCTTCGTCCAGCTTAACGCCGCGATCAACCCATGAATAGCCAAGGTAATTCAAAACATAAGGATGGTCGGGTTCTAATTTCAGGGCTGCGGTTAATTCTTTTTCTGCGTTGTCCCATTGGCCAACCTGTTCATAGGCAATGCCGCGCACATAATGTAAGTGCCAGTATTTTTGCGGGATGGTATTCCCCAACTCGGCGGCGGCTCTGTTATAAAGCTCCAGCGCTTTGCTGAACTGGTCTCTATGTCTGTACAGATCACCGATTTTAATCAAGGTGTCGGGGCCCTGTTCCTTTTTCGACAGCGTGTTGAGCAGGGATAATGCCTTATCAAATTGCTCTGTCTCGTCATAGATATCAACGATATCATATTGCGCTTGCAGGTAATCATCGTCGGTTTTGGGAACGGATTTATACAGTGTGATCGCCTGTTCATATTGTTTGTGGCGTGTGTTTATATCGCCCAAAAGAAAAGCGGTCTGTGATAAATCAGGGGCAAGGTACAATGCCAAATGCGCAAAGACGCGCGCGCTTTCGTCATTTTTCTCGTTATATAAAATACGGGCAATGTCATAGAAGGCCTGCGCCATGCCCTGCTGCACTGTTTTGACTTTTTTGAATAAGGGGTCTTCCAGCCCTTTGTTCAAACTGGCGACTTTGTCTTTGATCGCCTCATCATCGGGCTGTTTTTCTAAAATTCTGTTATAGAGCGAGAGCGCTTTATCCTTCATACCAACATGCCCGTAAAGATCGGCGATGCGCTCTAATTCCGCTGTTGAGATATCTTCAACTTTCATGGCCTTGTCGATCATATGTTCGACATCGGTATGGTCGTTTAGAAAGTCGGAGATCAGAATGGCGTGATAAAGTTGGATTGTGTTTTGTTTTAAATCCTTAACGTTGGCTTTGCCGTTTGCGGCGCTGATCCATGCCTTGATAAACGGCCCGATAAAGGCCACCGTCGCATCATCATCTAAGATTTTAAATAAGGTTTCAGCCTTTTTGTAATCTTTTTTCTTAAAGGCATCGACGATTAAAAACGTATCGGCGATGGTGTTGCTTTCATCAGGGTGCAGCGTTTTGGCTTGCTGTGCCAGTTTGATGGCGCGCTTGTGCTCGCCCGCGCCCATCGCAATAATCATGGCGCGTTGCAAGATTTCATCATGTGAAATTTCGGATGATAAAATAGGGTCTATAAACAGGCTCGCATTTTTCCAGTCATGGTTGGCTTGCGCAAAACGGCTGGCCAAAAAGTTACCGGCTTTTAAATCTATGATTTCTTCTTTGGATTTCTTTTGGACTTGCGTTTGGGTCGCGGGGGCGTCCTGCATGGCCTTTGAAATTTGAAATGTTGGCGCGCTATCTTGCACACCGTTGCAAAGGCCAATGGAGCAAGTTGCCAGAATCAAAGACAGGGTTTTCATGATTAAGAGGTCCTATAAAGTGCGATTCCATATAATACGATTTATGTACCGTATTCCATTAAAAACCATGGAAAAAGGTTTTTTTCTTACATATTGGGGTAATTGGGGCCATCGCCGCCATGGGGGACGGTCCAATTGATATTTTGCGCAGGGTCTTTGATATCGCAAGTTTTACAGTGGACACAATTTTGGCTGTTGATCTGGAATTTCTTCGCGCCGTTTTCCTCGATAATCTCATAGACCGCCGCGGGGCAGTAACGCTGCGCGGGTTCTGCATAGTCCGGCAGGTTCTTTTCAATCGGAATGGACGCATCCTTCAACTTCAGGTGACAGGGCTGGTTTTCCGCGTGATTGGTGTTTGACAGTTGCACTGATGTCAGGCGGTCAAATGTTATGACGCCATCGGGTTTTGGGTAGTCAATCGGCTGGTGCAGCGCGGCCTTTTGCGTTTGCGCGTAATCGGCATGATTGGGCAGTGTTTTACCGCCCTTACCCCCTGTGATGGTCTGAATAACGGCGTTCAGAAGCCCATGCCACAGCCCTTTATGAAAGCCCGGCCGGATATTGCGCACTGCTTTAAGCTCATCCCACAGCCATGTATCTTTCAGATTGTCAGGATATTGCGTGCATTCCGTGCCCCAATCTTGAGTGTCTTGCAAATGGGTATAGATACTTTCCGCCGCAACCATCCCTGATTTCATGGCGGTGTGATTGCCTTTGATTTTGGGCACATTCAAGAAGCCTGCCGTATCGCCGATTAGAACGCCGCCCGCAAAGGTTAGTTTAGGCAGGGATTGAAACCCGCCTTCGACCAATGTACGCGCGCCGTATGCGATGCGTTTTCCATCCTTTAATAAGGGCGCTATTTTAGGGTGGGTTTTGAAACGCTGCATCTCGTCATAAGGGGAGAGATAGGGGTTTTTGTAATCCAGTCCGACCACAAAGCCGATGGAGATCAGATTATCTTCCATGTGATAAATCCATGACCCGCCATAGGTCTGGTTGTCCATAGGCCAACCGATTGTATGTTGGCACAGACCTTGGTGATGGTTTTCGGGTTTGATTTCCCATATTTCCTTAATCCCAAGGCCATAGGTTTGCGGGTCGCTGTCTTTGCGTAGATCATAATGTGCGATCAATTCTTTGGTGAGCGAGCCATGGCAGCCTTCGGCAAAAATAACCTGACGGGCGTGTAATTCCATGCCGGGTTCGAATTGCTCGGTTTTTTCGTTCTTGGCATTAATGCCCATATCACCGGTGGCAACGCCAATCACTTGGTTTTCAGCATTATATAGAATTTCAGCGGCGGCAAAGCCCGGAAAGATCTCAACGCCCATAGATTCGGCTTGTTCACCCAGCCAGCGGCATAAATTCCCCAAGGAGATAATATAATTGCCCTTATTATGCATTTGCGGCGGCGTGAGCATCGGAAACGCACCCTTTTTGCTTAGGAACAGGAATTTATCTTTGGTCGCGGGGCAGGTCAGTGGCGCGCCCTTATCCTTCCAGTCGGGAATCAGTTCATCGAGGGCGCGCGGCTCAAAAACAGCACCCGACATGATATGCGCACCGACCTCAGAGCCTTTTTCCAAGATACACACATTTAATTCTGTGCCGTTTTCCTCTGCCAGTTGTTTCAGGCGAATCGCGCAGGATAGTCCCGATGGGCCTGCACCGATAATGACAACGTCATATTCCATGTTCTCACGATCAGGGCGAATGGATTCGGGCATGTGGGGATTCTCCTCTTTCTTTTTTGATGCAGTTATTCTAACTTATTTTTATATCAAAATCTCTTAACAAATCGGGGAAATGCGCGTGACGTATGGTGCAACGCAACAGGAAATGGTTTCTGCCTTGCAGTGGTATATTGATCACGGCGTTACGGAATGCCTTGGTGATACGCCTGTAAACCGCTTTGAGATTCCTGCGGTTGTGCCTGCCTTTGCACCTGTTCAGACGCAAAGCATGGAAAAACGTCCCCTTCAGGAGGCATCGCAAACCTTTTTGGGTAAGTCTGATGCCTATGATGAGGCGATAAAATTAGCAAAACAGGCCACTTCACTGGAAGAGTTGGCACAGATTATTGCAGAGTTTGACGGCGTTGCGCTGAAGAAGACCGCCAGTAATATGGTGTTTTCCGACGGGTTTGCACAGGCCGATATTATGATTATCGGCGAAGCCCCCGCCGCAGATGAAGACCGCGTCGGTAAACCGTTTGTCGGCGCCAGCGGGCAGCTTTTGGATCGCATTTTAAAATGCATTGATCTTGATCGCACCGCAGAAGAGCCAAAGCAATCTGTCTATATCACCAATGTTTTAAATTGGCGGCCACCGGGCAACAGAACGCCATCCCAATCGGAAATCGAAGTAAGCTTGCCTTTTATTGAGCGTCATATACAACTGGCACAGCCCAAAATTCTTGTTTTATGCGGCGGCGTGCCTGCAAAAGCATTGTTGGGAAAAAGCGATGGTATATCGCGTTTGCGTAAAAAATGGCACGATTACGTGCCCCAGACCAAAGGGATCGGCAATGCGGAAACACCAATTCCCGCTATTGTTACGTATCACCCCGAGAATTTGCTGCGTACACCTGTTCAGAAACGGTTAGTGTGGGAAGATATGCTAAGTTTGCGCAAGCGGCATGTTTCCCTGTAAAATGTTTTACATAATCAAATAACTGGACAGAACTTAGAAACTTGTGTATTTAATGCGGCACCATGAAAATGAAACACTTTGGAAAATACAGCCTGCACCTCTGCGCAGGGCTACTTGGTGCAACAGTTTTACTGTTGCCGGTTCAAGCGACGGTTGCTGTTCCAGTGCCTGCGATGAAGCCGGATATTGCCGTTAATACCGTTATTTCACCGACATTTAAAAATATTAGTACAGATGTAAAAATGGCGCACATTATACCGGTTCCTGATATGAAGCCGGTTTTTGATATTGAGCCTGGCGCGGGTGCGGATGTTGCAGAGGATGACAATGTTCAAGCCTATGCATTGAAGCTTTTAAAATTAACCTCCTTGATGCCTGCTGAAACAGTAGATCAAAATCAAAAAATCAGAACGCAGCAATATGCGCATGGCTATCAACCGCTTTCATCACATGAATCCAAATTATATACCAAAATTTTCGACTTACAGTTACATGGAAATTGGGATGAATCCGATATAACCATCGGGCAAATCAAAGATCAGCGTTTGATGGGGCATGTTTTATATCAGCGTTATATGCATCCTTCCTATAAGAGCAGCTTTTCTGAATTGAAAGTTTGGCTTGATGCCTATGCGGATCATCCGGGCGCGGATAAAATCCATAAACTTGCCTTGAGCAAGCAGGGCGAAGACGAGTCGCAGCTTATGGAGCCGAAAAGCACGCGTATTCTCTCGCAGATCAAAGAACCGACAATCTATTACCCACAGAAATATAAGATTCAAACCAAACGCAATCACGCACAAAATATTCAGGTGCGTGATTTTTCACGTCAGGTACGTGCATTGGTGCGCACAGGTAAAACACAAGCCGCGCTGGATTTCTTAACAGGCGGGCAAATTAAGTCGATTATGGATAATGCGGAAATCGATTCGCTTAAATCCAGAATTGCAGCAGGCTTTTTATATCGCGGTGATATTGAAACCGCCCGCGCGTTGGCAATGGATGCCTCTGTGCGCTCCGGTCAATATGTACCCAATGCATCATGGATTGCGGGTTTGGCGTTGTGGCAACAGCATGACTATACAAATGCGGCGGTTTATTTTGAAAAAACGGGACAATCACCTTATGCCTCAGGCTGGCGTTCATCTGCCGGTTATTATTGGGCAGCGCGCAGTTATGGCCGCGTAGGGGATCGTCAGAAACTACGTAGTGCGCTTACGCATGCGGCAAAGCATTCCAGAACATTTTACGGTTTGATTGCGACGAAAATGTTGGGGCAGGCTTATAGCTTTAACTGGCACGCACCGGACTTTGATCGTAATGCCGAGGCTTTGGTTTTATCGACAGATGCTGGGCAGCGTGCATTTTCTTTGGTCGCCGCAGGGCAGTATGACCTTGCCGAAGACGAGTTGATGCGTCTGCAATATAGAGGCAACATGGAATTGCGCCGCGCCGTTTTGGCCTATGCGATGCGCGTTGGTTTACCCGGTATTGCATTGCGTTTGGGGAATATGGTGCAGGCGCAAGACGGTCATTATTATGACGCGGCGCTTTACCCGATCGCACCTTGGGAACCGCAAGATGGTTTTGTTGTTGATCCCGCATTGATCCACGCCGTGATGCGTCAGGAATCACGTTTTAACCAGCAAGCCAAAAGCTATAGCGGCGCGCTGGGCTTAATGCAAATCATGCCGAAAACGGCGCAATATGTTGCACAAAAACATGGCTATACGCAGATCATCAATAATGCATCTTTGTCTGATCCTGCGGTCAATATGACGGTTGGTCAGGATTATATTGATTACCTTTTAAAGGGCAAATATGTGCATGGTGACATTATTTCTTTGCTGGTTGCTTATAATGCGGGGCCGGGTAATTTGTTGAAATGGCGCAAGCGTTCAGGCGACACAGCCGACCCGTTGTTGTTTGTTGAAATGCTGCCTGTACAAGAAACACGCGATTATGTGGTTAAGGTGATGTCAAATTACTGGATTTATCGTTTGCGCGCCGGCCTTGATGTGCCCAGTCTGGCCTCATTGGCGAGTGGCCAAGCACCGCGTTATGCGCATGTGATGCAGACGCAAACGCCTTACAAACTCTCCTCAAAATAATATTAGCGGACGTATAATGGCGGCATAAGCTGTCTGTATTCTTTGGAGGCTTTTTTCTCCCACGGCCATTCACCTTCGATATCCGGCCAGATCAAATGCAGGACGTTAAAATCATTGCCTTTGTGGAATTGTAAAAGCTCGGGAAAATATTGATCGTAATATTTCTTATCGACAACTCTGAATGTGATCTGAAAATCTTCCAGAAAATCATCATAGCGACCGTCGGCTTCGAAGCGCTCGCCGTCTTTTATACGGTTCACATATTCGTTAATCAGAAAATGCGCAGTGTCCTTATCCATGCCTGTCACGATAATTTCAGGCATTTTTGCCGTTTGCTCTATACCCAGTGAGTAGGTGAAGCTGGGCGCGGGCAGAAACGCATCAACATGAAAGATATGGCAGCCATTCTTTTCGATATTGGCGAGGATTTTGTCTTGGTCATCATTATTCATATTGGCACACTTAATAAGGGGATCTGCGGATCATACGTTCGACTTCCGGCCATAAATCGGGATCACCGACCGCAACGACTTTACCAACAGAGTTGAGCGTCAGAGGATCGCCGCGCCAATCTGTGATATGACCGCCCGCGCCCTTTACAACGGGGACAAGCGCGGCAAAATCATGGGGGGAGAGGTCTTCTTCGAATGTCATATCCATGTACCCGCAAGCCAGCAAACCATACATATAGCAATCGCCGCCCCAGACAAATCGGTTGCCTGTTTTTTCGAAAATCTCGTATGCGCGTCCGTAATCGGAAACTTGAAAAAACATGGTCGGCGATGTGCTGCCGATGCTGGCATCGGAAACATAGCCGCATTTACGGGTGCTGATCGGCGCGCCGTTCAAGGTTGTTTGCTGTCCCTCAATCCCGATCCAGCGTTCCTTGAGGATGGGTTGGTCGATAATGCCCAGTTTTGGCACTTCCCCCTCACATAAGGCAATCAAGGTGCCAAAGGTCGGACGCCCGATCATGAAGCTTTTCGTGCCGTCAATCGGGTCAATCACCCATGTAAAGCCGCTTTTGCTTTCCTGAAAGCCGTATTCTTCGCCCAAAATACCGTCATCGGGACGCTCTGCTGTAATCATCTCGCGCAGGGCTTGTTCAACCGCGCGGTCTGCAACTGTTACAGGGCTGTCATCTTCTTTGCGCTCAATATCAAATGGCGTGCGGTAATATTTTTGGATAATTTCACCCGCTTTATCGGCCATCCTATTGGCAAGTGCTGCAAATTCCTGCATAAATGTCTCTCCAGATATTAGTATGCAAACAATAGAGTGAAGCAATGAAAACAGTCAATGATATCCGCAATGAATTTTTGGGGTTTTTCAAAGATAAGGGGCACACAATTGTGCCGTCTTCTTCTCTTGTACCGCATAATGACCCGACATTGATGTTCGTGAATTCAGGCATGGTGCAGTTTAAGGACGTTTTCACGGGTAAGGAAAAACGCGATTACACCCGCGCGACCACATCGCAAAAATGCGTACGCGCAGGCGGTAAGCATAACGATTTAGAAAATGTCGGCTATACAGCGCGCCACCACACGTTTTTTGAAATGCTGGGGAATTTCTCGTTCGGTGATTATTTCAAGGAAGAAGCCATTGCCTATGCATGGGAATTGGTGACCAAGAATTTCGCTCTCCCGCCGGAAAAATTATGTGTGACAGTGCACAGCACCGACGAGGAAGCCGCCGAGATTTGGAAGAAAATCACAGGTTTTTCCGATGATAAGATTATTCGCATCCCCACCGATGATAATTTCTGGCGTATGGGCGATACCGGGCCATGCGGCCCATGTACGGAGATTTTCTATGACCATGGCGATCACATTTGGGGCGGCCCTCCGGGCTCACCGGAGGAAGACGGCGATCGCTTTATCGAGATTTGGAACAATGTTTTCATGCAGTATGAACAAGTGGATGCCGATACGCGCATTGATCTGCCTGCGCAAAGCGTCGATACAGGCATGGGGCTGGAGCGTATGGCCGCCACCCTGATGGGCAGCAACGATAACTACGCGATTGATATTATGCGCGCATTGATTGAGCATTCCGCCGATTTAACAGGCGTTGCGCCCGATGGCGACATGACCGCCAGTCATAAGGTGATTGCCGACCATTTGCGCTCTGCTGCGTTTTTAATGGCCGATGGTGTGATGCCAAGTAATGAGGGGCGCGGTTACGTCCTGCGCCGTATCATGCGCCGTGGTATGCGTCATGCGCATTTGTTGGGGGCGCAAGACCCATTGATGTATAAGCTCTATCCAACCCTTTTGGGTAAGATGGGCGAAGCCTATCCCGAATTAAAGCGCGCCGAAGCCTTGATTACACAAACATTAGAAACCGAAGAAAAACGGTTCAAGGTCACGCTTGATCGCGGCCTGAAAATGCTGGATGAGGAAGTGGAAAACGTGACCTCCGGCGCGAAATTCCCCGGTGACGTGGCGTTCAAACTCTATGATACATTTGGTTTCCCTCTTGATTTGACACAAGACGCTCTGCGCGCGAAAGAGATCGAAGTGGATATCGAAGGCTTTGATTCCTGCATGGCAGAACAAAAAGCGATGGCAAGAAAAAACTGGAAAGGCTCTGGTGACGTGGCCTTTGACAAGTTTTGGTTTGGTGTTGTAGATGAGGTTCAGCCTACAGAATTTCTTGGCTACGATTCAGAAGTGTCTGAAGCACAAGTTGAATACTTAATTGTAAAATCTCCCAATCTCATGCCTAGCCAAGGCATGGAAGATCTTGGTGTAACTGCTAGTAAATTGACAGAAGGACAAGAAGGAATTGTTATCACAAACCAAACGCCGTTCTATGCTGAAAGTGGTGGACAAGTTGGTGATAAAGGAGAAATTGTGACTTCTGATGGAGGAATTTTTATTGTCACAGATACATTGAAAATTCTAGGGAAGGTATGGGGACACTACGGCAAGGTTGAAAAAGGAAATATTGCTTGTGAAGAGCCCGTCAAAATGAAAGTGGATACAACCCGCCGCGCTGCCATTCAATCCAACCACTCTGTAACGCATTTGATGCATGAAGCCCTACGCCGCGTTTTGGGTGATCATGTTGCGCAAAAGGGATCGTTGCAAGATGCGGATCGTACACGTTTCGATATTTCGCAACCTGTCGCCATGACGCAAGAGCAGATCGCCGAAGTTGAAACCATCGTGAATGCTGAAATTACCGCCGATACGGACGTGATTACGCGCGTTATGCCGCTTGATGAGGCACGCGAGGGCGGGGCAATGGCGCTGTTTGGTGAAAAGTACGATGATGAAGTGCGCGTGGTGTCTATGGGCACGCAAAACGGCAACAGAGCGTTCTCTATTGAGCTTTGTGGTGGTACGCATGTGAAAAAGACAGGCGAGATTGAACAATTCAAAATCATTTCCGAAGGTGCGCTGGCATCGGGCATTCGCCGTATTGAAGCGGTGACGGGCGCGCGCGTTGATGCGTATGAAGCACAGCAGGTTGCAAAAGTTATTCAAGACCTAAAGCGAAAACAAAATGCTTTTATGAATAATTTTGATACAATCAAAGAAGCCACAACCGAAATTTCTTCACATATGAAAGCAATAGCTGGGTCGCTAGCCATGCTTAATGAAGTAAGAGAGAATACCTCATATAAGCAGTTGCAAAAGGCAATGGAGGATAATCCATTTAAACAGTTGCAGGCAGCATTAGAGGATAGCTCAATTTCAAGATTGCAGAAGACGATGAAATCAGGGCCTATGGCAAAGCTGCAAAATATTGTTGATAGCTTAGAGCATGAGAACAAAAAACTGCAAAAAGAAATATCAGAGCTGCGCCGTACGCAGGGCGCGGAATCTTCTGCGGATGACATAAAGGAAATTGGCGGCGCGAAGTTTATCGGCAAGGTGCTTGATGGCTTCCCGCCGAAGGATCTGAAGCCTATGGCGGATGATCTGAAGGCGAAGCTTGGCTCCGGCGTTGTAGTTTTGATTTCCGCGAATGAGGGCAAAGCATCGATTGTGGTCGGTGTCACCGATGATCTGACAGGCAGAATCAGCGCTGTTGATTTGGTGCGTGTCGGATCAGAAGCGTTGGGCGGCAAGGGCGGCGGTGGTCGTCCTGATATGGCGCAGGCAGGCGGTCCGAATGCGGATGCAGCGAATGACGCAGTTGCGGCGATTGAACGTAATTTAGCAGGATAGGGGCGGATATAGCCCCGCTAGATGGGCACGATGCCCTTAGACAGGCAAAAGTCACGAAATTCATTTGCGCTTACTTTTCTGACGTCATCCGAATCGTTGATGCGTCTGATAACCGAATTATCTTTGACGAAAATACCTTTATCGAAATCCGGTGTTTCTGCCAGAAAGGGAAAGCTGTCGATGCATGTGACTTTGACGGGGCGTTCGCCTAAAATATAGAAAAGGACAGTTTCTTCACCATCGTCATCATATTCGAATTCAAAATCCATTTTTAACTATTCTGCGTCAAGAGTCGTTGTTGCGTCGTTGCCTGTTTCGGATAATTTGTTTTTATCGGAAATGGCTTGAAGCAGTTCATCATAAAACTCATCTTCACTGACAAAACTGAAAGATGAGTCTGAAATTGTGTGTGTCAGACCTTTTACATCCGCCCATGTTTTTGCGTCGAAATCGTATTTCATGGGTTTATCCATGACGAAGTCATCATCATCCAATTCATCCAGCGGTGTGTTCTTGATGAGCTCTGAGCTGTCATCTGCGATCATTTGCACAGAAATAAATTCTTTGTGACCTTGCCCTTCATCATAAATGCCAAATTTTGTGTATGAGCGCGTGTCTCTTCCGAGGTTTGTACCGTCGGATGTTCTTAAAAAGGTTTCTCCAAATTTATCAGAGAGTTCTTGAAATTTTTGATCGTCCATAATGTCAATTCCGTTTTCTAACCGTGTGGTTATAACTTTATTTAGCACAACGGTATTCTAAAATGCTTTAAAAAAATTTATTTTTATAATGAGTTAATTTACGCTTGGGTCGCCCATTTCATTTAATTTATCGATCATACCCTCTAGTTTTAATTCTCTGTTTCGTGTTAACGCAATTTTTGACCTTACCTCAGGTTTTAAAAGCTTATCATATCCGGCGTCACGTGCGGCCAATCCGTTGTGGTAACGACAGGCGGCAAAGTTGTAGGCGGCGCGTTTACGATCTTCCGGTGTAAGCTCTCCTTCTTTATCCAGAATTTCTTCGGCGGCGCGTTTATAGGGATGCGTTTTATCGTAGACGGCTTCTATTTGTTCGGCAACGATTTGTAATTCTACGATCTGGAAGTCTTCTGCGCCAACACTATCTTTACCCACGGGAACGGCGAGTTTGTAGTTGATGCAGCGATAGCCTGTGAAATCTTTAGGATCTTCAAAAAAGTCTGATTGTCGTGCAACCTCACAATTATGATGTTGCATAAATTCCGGTCTTTTTTGTGGTGTGTCGAATGTGACGGTCGTGTCAGATTCTTCGGTTACTTTAATACCGTGTTTTTGCGTCAATTCAGTATCTAATGACCCGCCGGACATAAGGCTTTTGATGCCTTCTACTTGTTCGGGCGTAACCACCACTATTTTTGCGCGAACAAAATCGGTAACACGCGTTATATCGCCGTCATAATCACGGTTCGCTTTGTTTCGTGCAACGTCTAGTTTTTTGTTCGGGCCGAGTATGAAATCGCACACGCCACCATTGTTGGAAACTTCCTTAACAATGTCGATCAGCATGTTTTTAAGGTTTTCTCTGGCTATGTCTTGTGTTTCGATAATGCGCTCTATCGGCATTCTTTGGCACAGACAGCCTTTTTTGTCGTGAAAGTGGCTAGATATTTGACCAGAGCCATCTGTCTCAGGGTCGTCACTTGACGCGCTAAAACCAACCATATTATCAATCCCAATTATATTTATTCTTCATTTTTTTGTACTATATCAAAATATAGGTATGAAATGCAAGAATCTAAAGCATAAAACACGCTGAAAACGTTATGTATCGGGCGTATGGATTTTGCACTTGCATCATACGGGCAAGGTCGATATACAAAAAGCACAAAAATCTAACGGGTATAAGGATAGACTTAGAGATGGCAATAGAACGTACATTTTCAATTATTAAACCAGATGCAACGCGCCGTAATCTGACGGGCGCAGTTAATGCAAAGCTGGAGGCTGCTGGCCTGCGTATTGTTGCGCAAAAGCGTATTCACATGTCAAAAACGCAAGCTGAAGGGTTTTATGCTATTCACAAAGAGCGTCCGTTTTTTGGTGAATTGACTGATTCCATGTCTGCCGAACCTGTTGTTGTACAAGTGCTTGAAGGTGAAGATGCCGTTGCTAAAAACCGTGCGGTTATGGGTGCAACCAACCCTGATGATGCAGATGCGGGTACGATTCGTAAAGAATATGGCGTTGATATCGGTGAAAACTCAGTGCATGGCTCTGATTCACTTGATAATGCAAAAATAGAGATTGATTACTTTTTCAACAATGACGAAATCGTCGGTTAAAAAATTTTAAGAAAACGGACTGATTATTGTTCGGCCCATTTCAGAAGTGCTGCCCGTGTTTGATCATTGGCGGCACTTAGTTTTTTGGCCTGCTTGATGGCTTCGGATTCTTGTGACAGTTTTGCCGCGCGTTCAACGTGGCCGGCAATATTACTGACATGCGTCATACCAAAGTTACCGGTCATGCCTTTTAATTCGTGCGCGCGCGCGCCCAGTGCTGCGATGTTGCTTTCTTCAATATTGATTTGAAGGTCATCAATAATTTCTGTCGCTTTATTCAAAAACCCTTCCAGTAAGCTCATGAATTGCTCTTTTCCAAGCGTATCGATGAGGCTTTGGAGCATGTCTTTATTGATCAGGGGTTCTGTTTCCGGAACGTCTTGTGGTTCATTGTCCATGTCTGTGTCCTTTACCTCACTTGGCGTGGTCTGATTGTTTTCAGCGGGCGCAATTGTATTTTCTTTATCAGGGGCAGAGGGTGGGGTGTTTGCACTCTCTGTCGGCGCTTTTGGTTCTTGTGCAGGTTGATGTGAGGAATGTTGCTCCATCAAATAACGCTGGATTTCGGTCATTTCATCATCAGGCGCATTGCGTTTGAAAGAGGATTTTTCTTTGGCGGATGAGGATGTGGTAATGCCAACCGAAGCGGTTTGCGCTGCGGCGGGTTTGTCTTTCTTTTCCATTGTACTTTCCGTTGTTTCCTCGGGTTTTTTGTCTGCCGATTTCATGACATCGTCATCTCTCATCGGTTTGATCTTGGCGCTGCTGTTTGAGAGCGCTGAATCGGAAACAAAATGCTCGCGTTCATCAAAACTTAAATTCGTTGGAACGTTGGCCAGATCAATGCCTTTATCCTGCGTAACTTTGTTCGGCTTTTGTGCCGTTAAGGGTTGAGCGATCGGGGCGGGGGCAATCGTCGTATCGTTCGGACTGTCGGCAAATATGTCTCGATCGGTGTCTATTGATTTGTCAGAGATATCATTTTCAAATTTACCGATTGAGGCATTATGAAGTAATTCATTGAGCTGTTTTGAATCAATCGGTTTGGCTAGAAATCCGTTCATTCCGGCGGCGAAAAATGCCTCGATATCCTCCAGCATGACATTACCTGTCAGGGCAACAACGGGGATGGATGATATGTCCTTATTAGGGTCGGCGCGCAATCTTTTGGTGGTTTCCAGACCTGATAAACCATCCATCTGAATATCCATGAGAACCAGTTCAGGCTGATGTTTGCGGCATAGATCCAGCGCCTCCAACCCGTTGGCGGCCATGTACAAGGTGTGCCCTTGTTGGGAGAGTAAACCATCCAGAACCTTGCGGTTCATTTCATTGTCTTCGGTAACCAGGATGCGCATTGGTTTGGTGTTATATTCGCGTTTATTCTCGGGGTCGAAAATATCGTTACGGCCATTATCGGGAAGCCCTGTTTGAAGCTGTTCCATATCCAATTCGAAGAAGAATGTACTGCCGCTTCCTGTGACACTGTCGACGTTAATACCGCCGCCCATGGCCTTAATAAGGCGATACGAAATGGCAAGCCCCAACCCTGTTCCGCCATATTTTCTGGAGATGCTGGTTTCAGCTTGCGTAAAGGGGGTGAAGAGTTTGCGCTGGGCTTCTTCAGAGATACCAATCCCTGTATCTTGAACTTCAAATCGGATCGTTTTTTTGCTGTCATCAATCATCGATACTTTTATGATGACTTCGCCCTTTTCGGTGAATTTAAGGCCGTTATTGACAAGGTTCAGAAGTACCTGACGCAATCGCGTCGGATCACCTGAGACAATAGGGGGGATGTTGCCTTCTATGGTTGAGTTCAGGCCGACATTTTTTTGCGAGGCATGACCGGACATTAAAATGATAATATCTTGAATGAGTTTACGCAGATCAAAATTAACAGTTTCCACTTCCATACTGCCGCGCTCGATTTTCTCGAAATCAAGAATATCATTCAAAAGCGCCATCATCGTATCACCTGATTTGCGGATAATATCGACATAATCATTTTGGGTTTTGCTTAAACTGGTGCTTTGTAACAATTGAACCATACCCAAAATACCGTTCATCGGTGTTCTGATTTCATGGCTTACCACAGCCAAAAACGCGGATTTTGCTTGGTTGGCTTTGTCTGCTGTTTCTTTGGAAGCGCGCATTTCTTCGGTGCGTTTGATTTCTCTTTCCCGTAATTCGGACATGAGCTCTCTTTCGCGCTCAATAACACGTAAGAGCCGCGCTTGATCGGCAGAATCTTTTGATTTTTGCAAACGCGCCAGTGATTGATCATCACGCATTTGATGCTCTGTTTCGTGTATTTTACGGTGCTTTCTGTGCACATTGGATTGTAGATAAGCAACCATGAAGCACATGCCTTGGATCAGGTGTATTGACCAGAAATACGGAATATAAACGGGGCTGATGATGCCGAATGTTGCGGCTGTCAAAAGCGCAAGAGCGGCGCCGGCTAATAAAAGACCCGTACAGAACAGAGCTATAATCAAAGGCGATTTATCATTTGTGAAATATGTGATTGTGGCGAGCAAAAGCAGACATGCGCATATTGTGCTGACGATGACGGTCAGGCCCGTGGTGCCGGGTATGGCTAGGAATGAGTATGAAAGAACAGCCGCAATGATAAAAAGCGTCAGGACAATCAGTGCAATATTTTCCATTGGTCGGTGGTCGTATGTCAGTTTGGAAAAGAATTTTGATGCGATGATCAGAAGAATGAAACTGGACATATATAGCCAGAAAAGCAGCGTCCCGTTGATGATTAAGTCAGGGACAATATAGGCGTTCAGGTTAAAAAACAGAGCGCACAGCACGGTATAATATGACATGAGAGCAATAGATGCTTTGTTCCTGCCGATGTAAAAGGATGCCATAAAGAAAAAGATAATGCCGATGAACAAAAACGCGACAATGATGTTGTTGGGGTCGCCTTTCAGGAGCATACGCATATAGGTGATCTGAGGGACGAGCGTGGGTTTAAAAACCAACGGCAGCCCTTTTTGGGCTTCGAGTTGAATAATAAATGTATTTTGTATGCCGGGTTTGATATTCAGCGATAAAGCAGAACCGAGAAAAGGGGATTGCTCATCGGGCTGCGCGGCAGGAAATGAGACACTTTGCTTTGTGCTTTGATTGAGAACGCTGATTGTTTTAATCATCCCCATTCTACCGTCAATCGCATCACCAAAATGTAAAACCCAGTCACTGGTTTTGGTTTTATTGTTAACAGAGAAGATAATCCATACGGCGTGCTGTGTGTTTTCCAGATTAATCAGATCTGTTTGTTGCTTTTTGCCGCGTAAATTATTGTTGTGACGCTTGATAAGCGTTTCCGGGCTTAAGCCTTTACCTTCATCGATACTGACATAGCTGTATGGCGCGATATTATATGCTGTTTCATTGTCTTCAAGCGTCAGGGTGTTTTGATCCTGCGCAAAAGCCTGTTGCGATATGCCGCAGAAAAACATGACCGACAGCACGTAAAAAGCCACCGCACGGATGCGCGTTCTTTTTGTGTGAGCGGTTATATGTGTATCTATTACGGTCAAAATATAGAGCACTGTCTTTTGTGTGAATGAAACGCAGTGGTGGTTCTACTCACGCAGCAGTATGACTGTAAATAGTTAAGGTTTTCTTAGAAAAACGGCTTTGTTTGATTTTATTCTTGGGGCGCAATGTTATGTAAATTTAACAAATGCTAAAGCCAAAAGTATAAGAATGATAGCGGTGGCGATTGTCGCATATTTTGTGCCAATCATAAAATTGTGCCAAAAATCTTGCGCTTTTTGCAATTCTTTCGGGTCAACTTTAACTGCTTTATGTTCGGCCATGGCTCATTTTCCTTATGCTTTCTAGACGTGGGAGTATGATAATCAATATTGTCTTTATGTTCTACTGGTTTTTTGGCTTGATGCGGCGAGAAGCTTTATGGCTTCGGGATAGATCAGATGTTCCTGCTCTAATACGCGCGCGGAAAGCGTTTTGGGTGTATCACCCTTTAAAATAGGAACGCGGTTTTGGGCAATGATCGGGCCGCTATCCAGATCGGGGATGACAAAATGCACTGTGCATCCCGCTTCTGTCTTGCCGTCATTGATGGCGCGCTCATGGGTGTGCAGCCCCTTATAATCAGGCAATAAAGAGGGGTGGATGTTGATGATTTGATCAGGCCATTGTTCGACAAAGGAGCCGGTTAAAATGCGCATGAAACCGGCAAGGACAATCAGATCAATGTCATAGTTTTTCAGGCGGTCTTGAATTTCATCTTCAAATTCTTCGCGCGTTTCATAGGCTTTATGGTCGACATATTCCGTTGGGATACCATTTTCTTTGGCGAAGGCAAGCCCCTTGGAATCGGCGCGATTGGATAAAACCATAGAGATTTCTGCGGGGTAGTCGGCTTGCGCGCAGGCGGCCATGATGGAGCGCATATTGCTGCCGCGTCCGGATAAAAAAATCGCTAATTTTAGTTTTCTTATGCCCATGACTTTGCGCGGTTATCCATTTGTATGCGAATATCCGATTGTTTCTGCGGCATGATTGTGCCGATACGGCTGACGGTTTCCCCTGTAGAGATCAGGGATTTTTCAATTTTGTCCGCATGCGCAGGATCGCAAATAACAATCATACCCAAACCACAATTCAAGGTGCGCGCCAGATCATCATTATCCAGTTTGCCCTCTTTTTTGAGCCATTTGAATATGGCGGGCAGTTCCCATGTTGAGGCATCCAGTGTGGCCATCAGGCCATCAGGCAGAACGCGCGGGATATTCTCTGTCAAGCCGCCGCCTGTGATGTGCGCCATGCCCTTGATCGCGGGTGATCCGTCTTTGCTTTTAATCTCCAACGCTTTCAACAGTGATTTCACATAGATGCGCGTCGGGGCGAGTAACGCTTCGACCAGTGTTTCGGCTTTTTTCTGGGTTTGCTTTTCAATATCTTTATCTTGGTATTTAACCATCAGGTTAAAGGGGCATGCCTCATCATAGGCATGTTTTGTGTCCGCGATGATTTTACGCACCAGTGAATAGCCGTTTGAGTGCACACCGTTAGAGGCCAGCCCTAAAATAATCTGGCCTTCTTCTATATGCTCGCCTGTGACGACAGATTCGCGGTTGACCGCGCCAACGGTAAAGCCTGCGAGATCGTAATCGCCATCGGCATAAAGCCCGGGCATCTCGGCCGTTTCGCCGCCAATAAGCGCGCATCCGGCAATTTCACAGCCCTTTGCAACACTTTCAATCACCGCTTTGGCAACAGGGTTTTCCAACTTGCCTGTTGCGAAATAATCTAGGAAGAATAACGGCTCTGCGCCTTGAACCACCAGATCATTCACGCACATGGCAACGGCATCAATGCCGATGGTGTGATGTGTGTGTGAATCGATGGCAATTTTAATTTTTGTGCCGACACCGTCGGTGGAGGAAACGAGGATAGGATCGTCATAGCCTGCGGCTTTTAAATCAAACAACGCGCCAAAACCACCAAAGCCGGGCATCGTACCCGTACGGTCAGTATTTTTAATGGCTGGTTTGATGTTTTCGACAAGGTCCGAGGCGGCATCAATGTCAACGCCGGCATCCTTATAAGCACTATTCTTTTGTGGCGCTTTATTATGATCTAGCATGATACTCGCCTATCCTTCTGTTCTTTCATGTTGCTCTTACGCGCTGCTCGTTATAAAACTAAAAGCATACATAATTAAAACACTCTATTTCAGGTGCACCATGGGCATACCGCATAAGGCTTTTTACTGCAAGCGTATAATATTTTCCACTCTATTTTCTTTTTTTCTGCTGTTTGCCAGTGTGCAGGCGCAGGCTTACGATTCACTTTTTATTGTTGAAAATGTAACGGTTGATGTGACGGCGAACGATTCGGTATCTGCGCAAAATCAGGCCTTTTCACAGGCACAAATGCAAGCCTTTGCCATATTGACAAAACGTATGGTTTCAGAGGCTGACGCGGCAACGGTGCAACAACCTGATCTGGATACGATTGCATCCATGATTAAGGATTACGAGATCAAGAACGAGCATATGTCCGCGGTGCGTTATGTGGGGGATTTTACCTTCCGTTTTAATGAGCAAGCGGTCAGTCGCTTTTTCTCGGTGACCGGTGTGCACTATACGAATAAAAGCAGCAAGCCTTTACTGGTTCTGCCCATTTTCCAAATACAGGGCAAAAATACAATATGGTCAGAGCGCAATCTCTGGATGCAGGCATGGACGCGCGCGCGCTTGCCTATTGGCGTTGTCCCCGTAGAAGTGCCGATTGGTGATCTGGATGATATCGGTGATATCGACGATAATGACGCGTTGCGTTATGAGCGTAAAAGTCTGGATCGGATGTTGTTACGCTATGGCGCGGATGAAGCGGCGATTATGATTGCTGTGCCTGATCAAGTTTTGGGCGGGCAGCGCATGGATGACATCGCCAAGGGGCGTGTACGCATCAGTATTTACCGTACAGACCTCGGTAGTGCAGAGCGCGTGAATGATCTTTTGTTAGAGCCGCAAAATAATGAAACCGTTGCGCAAATCTATGATCGCGGTGTGCTGTCAGGCTATCAAGCGATACAAAAAGATTGGAAAAATAAAACCTTATCCAGTTCCTCACAGGCGCAATCATTTTATGTGCGTATGCCGGTGCGCGCGGTCGGAGATTTGGTGAAGGCGCAAAATACATTGGCGACATTGCCGGGCTTTACCTCCGTCTCTGTGACATCGTTAAAGCCTGTAGAAGCCAGAATGTTGATTGTGTTTCGCGGCGATGAAGCGCGATTGAGAGAAGCATTGATGCGCACACATCTAACGCTGGGCGAGGCGCATGATAGCGATAAGCGTTTTGTACATAGCGGGGCGCGTTCACCTGATGTGATCTATGATCTTTATACCAAGCAAAACAGATCGAATAGTTTTTTCCAGCCTGTTGAATCCTCTGTTGAGGATGCACCATTATCCAATGAAGGCGATGTGCGAACATTTTAGCCTACTATAAATCCGAGGAGGAATAATCCGGATGAGTGTTCAGCCGTTAAAGTCATCAACGCATCTTATTTTTTGGGTCGTCACAACGATTGTGTTTGTGCTGTCTGTTTTATTGTTTAAGGCGGTGCTTTTGCCCTTTGTCATGGGGATCGCCGTGGCGTATTTGCTCAACCCGATTGTCTGTAAATTCGGTGATATCGGTATTGCGCGCGGGCCTGCCTCGCTCATGATTTTGTTCAGTTTTCTGATCTTGATACTGGCGTTTGTCGGCGGCGTTTCACCGATTCTCTATCACGAATTATCACAATTCTCGAAAGATTTGCCGGAATATATTGAAAAATTCTGGGAATTGATGCGCCCTGTTACGGCGTTGCTGGAGGATTATATCGGCGGCGCGGAGCCGGGGCGTCTGGAGAGTATTTTAAAGGATAACGCAGGGTCGGCGACGAAGGCCGCTCAAATTATCATTGGTCAAATCGCCGCAGGCGGGCAAGCCATGGTGGATATGATCTCTGTGGCTGTGTTTATGCCGATTGTGGCGTATTTTATGATGAAGGAATGGCCGCATGTGACGCGTTGGGTGCATGATTTGATGCCGCGCCATTCAAAGGATGTGATTACGGATATTCTCAAACAAATTGATTTGAAATTATCAGGCTTCATTCGCGGACAAATAAGCGTGGCGTTGGTGCTTGGTATTGCTTACGCCGTGATGCTGACATTGGTGGGGTTAAAATACGGCTTTTTGATCGGGCTGATGTCGGGGGTGCTTTCGGTCATACCGATGGTTGGCTCGGCGGTCGGGTTGATCGTGAGCGTCGCGGTGGCGTGGTTCCAATATGGCGATATAACGTTCGTTCTTTTGGTCGCCGGAATTTTCCTTGGCGGTCAGGTGATTGAGGGGAATTTCCTAACCCCTAAATTGGTTGGCGACAGTGTCGGGCTTCATCCGCTCTGGGTGTTTTTTGCTTTGCTTGCGGGCGGCAGTCTTCTTGGTATTTTGGGTATGTTCCTTGCTGTACCTATGGCGGCGGTCATCGGGGTTTTGCTCTCATTTGCCTTGCAAAAATATAAGCAAAGCGCATATTATCTGGAAAGCGAGGTGGCGGAAAAGCCGGCATCGAAACCGAAGCCTAAAACTGTGGCTAAGAAACCGAAAAAACCCGCGTCTTCCAAAACGAAAAAAGAAAAAACAACCGCCGTTAAAGGCAGTAAAGCGTAAATAAATATGTCACCGTCTTCGTTTGTCAACGCACAGCAAATCCCCCTTGATCTTGGCTCGCGCCATGCTTATGGGCGCAGTGATTTTCAGATTGGGAAATCGAATGCTGCGGCTGTGGGGTGGATTGATCGTTGGCCGGAATGGCCTGCGCCTGTACTGATTTTACAAGGGCCACCAGCCAGCGGGAAAAGCCATTTGGCGGCGGTGTGGCAGGATATTGCATCGGCGGCGGCGGTTACTCCCGAAATGTTAATCACTCACGCGGCGGAGGATTTATTTGCCCTTGGTGATGCGTTGGTTTTAGACGGGCTTGATCCGTGGCTCGGCGATAGAGATGCGGAAACAACCTTGTTCCATCTTTATAATATGCTCAAGGAAGAGCAAAAAACCATGATGATAACCATGCGTATGGCACCGTCCAACGCAGATTTTATTATTCCTGATCTGGCCTCGCGCTTTCGCGCCGCGCCATCGGTATGTATTCACGCGCCCGATGATATGTTATTGGCCTCGGTTCTGATTAAGCTGTTCAGTGATCGCCAGCTTAATGTCAGTAATGATGTGATTTCGTATCTTCTGCCGCGCATGGAGCGTTCCTTTGCTTCGGCGCGCGATATTGTTGCGCGTGCAGATCGCAAAGCCTTATCCGAAAAACGCCGTATATCCGTTCCGTTGATGCGTAAAGTATTGACGGAAATGCTTGGCTATTAGCAGAAATCCTATCGCGTGATTACATCCAGCGCGTCGGACGAGCAGGGGCGTTGTAATCCATCGGATTTGTTAATGTGCTCAGCGTGTTTTCGGCGGGTTGAATATTCGCCCAACTCTCACACACGCAATCAATGACACTTAATGTTGCAGGGCTGTAACCTTCCGTTAAGCGTTGCATCACGGAATCTGATCCCTGCGCGGCGAGCAGAATGATGAGTTCATATATGCTGGGGTTATGGGCGATCAGTAAAATATTTTGATATTGGTCATCGCATTTTTGAATTTCGTAAAGATAATCGCCAACAGAGCCGGAATATAAAATATCGGGCATAGTGGGGTTGTTGATATCCAAATGATCTTGCAGCCCTTTGAGGGTTTCGCGGGTGCGCCGCGCGGGAGAGCATAAAACGAAATCAGGCTTATAATCATTTTTCAGCATATGTTGCCCCAGAGCAACCGCATCTTCGGCCCCTTTTGGCGCGAGAGGGCGATTTGCATCGCCGTCGGATAACTCATTCACGGCAATCGCATGACGGAGTAAAAATAAACGTTTTCCTGAGTGTTTAGCCATATCTAAGGCTCTATCATCTTGGACGTTTAATCAATGGGTAATTTTGCAATTTTGCCATTTTTTAAACCGATGGCGAGCTTCCCATGTTTGATGGCAAGTGCATCTTCGCCGAAGATTTCCCTGCGCCATCCTTTGAGAGCAGGAACGTCGGCATCATCATCCAGCGCAATGGCTTCTAAATCACTGGAGGATGCAATGATTTTGGCGGCAACCTCATGTTCCGTACTTTCGATTTTGAGTAGCATTTTCAATATATCAACAATGGTCATAACGGCAGGTTGCAAATGCACCTTTGTTTTTGGAACAGGCCATGTGTCTTGCGGGGATGCAAGGGCGGTTTCTATGGCTTTTAACAGCTGGTCGCCGATTTTTCCCTCTGCCATATCTTTGGAAAGGTTACGGGTTTTCGCCAGTTGCGCTGCATTTTTGGGCGCTTGCCCTGCGATGCTGGCTAAAACGTCATCTTTCATCACCCATGTTTTGGGGATGTTGCGCTTTTGCGCCATATTTTCCCGTAATGCCGCGATCTCACGCAAAATAACAAGGTTGCGCGGCTTGGGGGAGCGTATTTTGATGCGTTCCCATGCTTTATACGGATCATTCTGATAGGTGGCAGGGTTGCATAGAACTTCTTCTTCCTGCATCACCCATCCGGTGCGTCCGCGCTTGTCCAGAACACTCTTTAAATGGACATACACATCGCATAAATGGGTGACATCGCCCAACGCATAGGTCAGTTGTTTGTCACTGAGCGGGCGGATTGACCAATCTGTGAATTGAGAGCTTTTATCAATTGTCCCGCCTGTGATACCGCTGACCAGTTTTTCGTAACCGATAGAATCGCCATAGCCACAAACCATCGCCGCAATTTGCGTATCAAAAATCGGCGCAGGGACAGTGCCTGTCATATTATAGAATATTTCCAGATCTTGCCGTCCGGCGTGAAAGACTTTGGTGATGTTTTTATTTTGGAACAGCGCGAATAAGGGGGCAAGGTCGATGCCTTCGATCAAAGGGTCAATCGCCCGTGCATCTTTGTCAGGGCCGCTTATCTGGACAAGGCACAGTTTCGGGTAATAGGTCTTTTCCCGCAAGAACTCAGTGTCTATCGTTATAAAATCGTGTTGCGACAGGCCGTTGCAAAAGGCGGCGACATCTTCTGAAGTGGTGAGTGTGTGCATAATGTCCTTAACATATTAGGATGCCATCATACAAAACCATGAGGGTTCGTCCAGCCCTTAAAGCATGTGATTTTGAAAAATCGGCGTGACATTGTGTCAGCATGCGGTATAAAAACAGACTTAAGTAAACTCAAGCAGATGATACAGGACGAAATAATGCACGCCTTTAGAACGCATAAATGTGACGAATTGAACAAAAGCCATGTTGGCCAGACGGTAAAATTATCGGGTTGGATAAACCGTATTTATGATTTGGGCGGGGTGTTGTTTGTTCTTCTGCGTGATACGCACGGCATTACACAATGTATTGTCGAAGAAAATTCGCCGTTGATGGATGATTTGAGCAAGTGGCGCGTAGAATCTGTGGTGACGATTATCGGCACTGTGCGCGAGCGCGACGCCGAAACGATCAACGCAAAAATGAAAACCGGCGAGATCGAAATTTATATTGATGAGGCCGAAGTGCAATCCGCCGCCGATATCATTCCTTTCCAAGTTTACGAAGATGATGGCGCGGGCGAAGATATCCGCCTGAGATACCGTTATCTTGATTTGCGCCGCGAGGGCATGCAAAAAAAGATCCGTTTGCGTAATGACGTTATCCGTACGATGCGCGAAAAAATGCACGGGCAGGGTTTTCAGGAATTCCAAACCCCAATTCTGACGGCAAGCTCACCAGAAGGCGCGCGGGATTATCTCGTGCCTTCACGTCTGCATCCGGGTAAATTCTATGCGCTGCCACAAGCACCGCAGCAATTTAAACAGCTTTTGATGATGAGCGGCTTTGATAAATATTTCCAGATCGCCCCATGTTTCCGCGATGAAGATGGCCGCGCCGATCGTCTGGCAGAGTTTTACCAGCTTGATGTTGAGATGAGCTTTGTAACGCAGGATGATGTGCATAACACCGTTCAGCCCGTTGTTGAGAGTATTTTCGAGGAATTTTCTGGTTTTACAGGTGAAAAACGCGATGTGATCTGGTGTGATTCTATCCCGTATAAAGAAGCGATGCTGAAATACGGCTCTGATAAGCCGGATTTGCGTAACCCGCTAGAAATCGTGGATGTCACCGAAGTTTTCGCGCGCGATGATGTGGAGTTTAAAGCCTTTAAGGGCGTGATTGCCAAGGGCGGTGTTGTCCGCGCAATCCGCGCACCAAAAGTCGCCGACCAACCACGCAGTTTCTTTGATAAGCTCAATAGTTGGGCGCAAGGTGAAGGCGCGCCTGGTTTGGGTTATGTGTTGTTTGCCGATGGTGAAGGAAAAGGCCCGATTGCCAAATTCATTCCCGAAGCAGCGCAAAGCGCGATCAAGGAGATTTCAGGCTGCGAAGATGGCGATGCGATCTTCTTTATCTGTAACCAAGAGCTTCCGGCTGCGAAATTCGCAGGGGCGGCGCGTGATGCGATTTGTAATGCCTTGCCTGAAGGGCATGAGGCAGCGCGCGAAAAGAACGTTTACAAGCTTTGCTGGATTATCGATTTCCCGATGTATGAATTTGATGAAAACCAACAGAAAATTGATTTCTCTCACAATCCGTTTTCAATGCCGCAAGGGGGCATGGCTGATCTGGAGAATAAAGATCCGCTGGATATCTATGCATGGCAATATGACTGCGTGTGTAACGGGTTTGAACTGGCTTCGGGCGCGATCCGTAACCACAGACCTGAAATCATGGAAAAGGCCTTTGGCATTGCCGGTTATGATAAGGATGTTTTAGAAGCTGAATTTGGTGGCATGCTCAATGCGATGCGCTACGGCGCGCCGCCGCACGGTGGTTTGGCGTTTGGTGTTGACCGCATTATCATGCTGCTCGCCGATGAGCCGAATTTGCGCGAGGTTTATGCCTTTGTCATGAATGGTCAGTACGAAGATCAAATGATGCAAGCGCCAAGCGTGGTGGATGAAAATCAGTTGAAAGACCTGCATTTAAAGGTGAACCTGCCGAAGAAACTCGCAACCGACGCCGCTTAAGATTTTTCTTTTGATCGTGATGGTATAAATTGACTGGCGAAGCCGTAAATTTTTGCGGCTGCCGCGCCGATGAAACATCCGAAAATTCCGCTTAATGTGGCTTCGAACAGCCATTTTAGGCCGCCTTCCAGATGCAGGCTATGGCTGAGATGTTCCATGCTGTGATGCAGGACGGGAACGGAGTGAATCACAATCCCACCACCGACCCAGAGCATGGCGGCTGTGCCGATTGTGCCCAGAATTTTCAGGAAAGCGGGCATGGCCTTAATGATGTTCAGCCCCAGTTTCTTTATGATATCTGACTTGCCGTGTCTGGCCATGTGCGCGCCAAGATCATCGGCCTTTACGATCAGGGCAACTGTGCCGTAAACGCCGAGTGTAATACCAACGGCAATAATAATTAAGACCACCGCTTGCATCACAATATGCGTATCGGCAACCACGGCGTAGGATATGGCAACGATTTCTGCGGACAGGATGAAATCTGTTCTGATCGCGCCGGATGTTCTTTGTTTTTCCAACTCATCGGGCGTGATTGTGGGCATGGTTTCGGTTGCGGCGTGTGCTTCCAGATGTGCTTCTTTGTGCCGCATTTTATGTAAGACATGGTGGATTTTCTCATAGCCCTCCAAACACAGATACACTCCGCCAAAGGCGAGGATTGGTTGAATGGCCCATGGCGCGAGCCCGCCGAGAATGAGCGCGGCAGGGATAAGGAAAAGGATTTTGTTTTTAAGCGAGCCTTTGGCGATGTTCCAGATGATAGGCAATTCGCGTTTCGGGCTTAGCCCGACAACATATTTCGGTGTCACGGCGGCGTCATCAATTACCACGCCGATTGCCGATGTGCCTGCGTTGCCGGTTTGAGTGGCAATGTCGTCTAAAGAGGCTGCGGTGACCTTTACAATAGCGCCGATATCGTCAAGAAGTGCGAGTAATCCTGTGCTCATGCTTATTCTTATTCTTTATAATGACGGATTGAATGATTAAAGATCGTGGGCGCGTGGTGGTTCGATGCCTTCGTCCTGATCGCCGCTTCCGGTTTCACCAGAGCCTGATTCATCGCTGTCACTGCGCGTGGTGTTGTAATTATGATAGGCGTAGGGGGTGCTCTGACGTTGTGATTGCATAACGGCGCTCAGCATACCAAATGACGGACCCATGACCTCAGGTGCTTCGGGTTCGGGTGAGCCCATTCTTAAATCTGCGACATCGCGTGAAAGCTTAGCTTCAACTTCAATAACTTCTTCCGTTGTTTCAACGTCGGCCAGTTCCACTTCGCGTTCTTTAATGCGCTTCATGAACATTTTTAGTCGGCTACGTTTTTGTTTCTTTTTGTCGATGATCTCTTCATCCAGCCCATCAGCAATAGCGCTCTCGATTGTTTCATCAAGCTTTTCAATGCGGTTTTCGATATTTTCCGTGATGACGTTAATTCTGGTCTGAACATGCGTAAACATACGCGCAAAGTCTTTTGCCAGCATGATTTCAAGTTGTCTGAGTAATTCCTGAAGCTCTTCGGCTTTGCGCTTTTTCTCCGCATCGCCTTTTAAAGTGCCGGAGGGCGCAAGGGAGGAGTGCTCACCATTCATGAGATGTTGCAGCATATAGCCTGTGTCATAGCCCTTAATCTCCATCATAAGCTGGACGGTATTACGGAGCACCTCTTTCAGGCTATCCAGTCCGATTGAGTTCGGGCGCTCCAGGAAAGCGTTAAGCTCTTTTAAGGCAAGCGTTTCGTGATCTGCTATTTCTGTGCCGTCGATGGCTAAAGATGTGTTCATTGTCTTACCGCTGCATGTTTTATTTATGCGTGCATATATAGTCTAGAAAAGCCGTTTTGTCAAAAAAGTAGCCCGAGCGCATCGATGTGTGGAGAGCGCGCGCTCGGACTGTGGGGATACACCTGCCATATAGGTTAGGGAGGAAGGGGCAAGGCGAGGTGTGTTTAATCTTTATGCGTTTTCTTTTCTGCGTGTTTCCTTATGGGCGTACATGCCTTGATCGGCTTGCTCTATAATGCTTTCGATCGTATCGCCTTTTGCGTATTCTTTTAATCCTAAGCTGCCATGGATATGGATGTTTGATCCCTTCCAGTCAAAGGATAAGGTGTTGAGATCATTGCCGAGCTTTTTGGCGCGGTGCATGGCTTTGGCAATGGATGTGTTTGGCATCAGAATAATAAACTCATCGCCGCCCATGCGCGATACAACATCCATAGGGCGCACGGCGGCCTTTAGAAAATGTGCCACTGTTTTTAAGGCTTCATCACCGGCAAGGTGGCCGAATGTGTCATTGATGGTTTTGAAGTAATCCAGATCAATCATAATCAACAAACCGCCGATATTGTCGCTTCTGTTGGTTCTGTCCAACTCCCCTTCGAAATCGGCGTAAAAACCGCGTCTGTTGGTGAGCCCTGTGAGTTCATCAATGGTCAGGATGCTTTCCAGATCTTTGATGCGTTTTTCTTTGAGCACCAAATCGCGTTCTGTTTGTTGTAGCATTTTGTAAGCGGCCTTAAGCAGCGCCGTTGTGTCCGTCGCTTTGGTGACCTGTTCGTTTTTTCTCAAAAAGCCGAGAATGTCACCCGTATTGCCTAAAAAGCCTTTTGCTGGCTGTGGCTTGCCCGTGATGTGATTTTGTTTTTCAATAACATATGCATTTTGAACAGTGTCTGATGTCATTTTAGCTACCCTTTCTTGTGCGCTTGCGCGCCTGTTTACTCAATATTTCCCGAATAGAGTCATGCGAAAATCGTGCCAATTATGTAATATAGGTAAATTAACAATATATTTCAGTCACTTATATTTATAGGTGTTTGTTTTCAAGGCGGGCGCGTTGCAGGCAGAAATGTTCATATTCGGGGTTTTTATGTGAAAAAAAACGGCAGAGTTTGCCTTTCTCCCTTTATTACCCTTTTAGCGCACGTTTGTTTCAGGTAAGATATGTGCAGTGCGCAATGCATTGAATTTTTTCTTTGTGGTAAGTTTGAAAGAGTGAATAGGTCTTGTATGAGTATCTATAAAAAAACACGAAAAAACAGTATCTTATGTGGTTTATGTCTCGTTGCATTTCTTGTTTTTCCTACGACTTCTCATGCGACGCTGGACCGTGCACGTGAGGCAGGGTTCATGGCGCATAAAGCGCTTTATGAGATCCAATTATCCTCAAAATCAAGTAGTTCTAAAATCGCGAATATCAGTGGAAAAATGTTCTATGAATGGCAACCATCTTGTGATGCGTGGGTTTCTAATCATAGATTTGATATGATGTACGAATATAGCGAAGGCCCCGCGCTGCGTGTGACCAGTGATTTTTCGACGTACGAGTCCTTTGATGGTGCGCGTTTTAATTATACGTCACAACGTAAGAAGGATGGTGCCGTTTTTGAAGAAGTGCGCGGTAATGTCAAAGCAAACGAGGCCGCTTACCCGAACGAGGCTGTCTATACCATACCTGAGGACTTGGTCTTTGATTTACCCAAGGGGACATTATTCCCGATGGCACATACGTTAGATGTGCTTAATGCGATAAGAACCAATAAAAAATTCGTACAGGCAACAATTTTTGACGGTAGCGATGATGAGGGCCCTGTTGAGGTTAATAGCTTCATAGGCAAGCCGGCCACATATACAATCCCTGAGGAGTATAAAGAATATATTGATAAGGATTTGGTGCAGGCCAAGGCTTGGAAATTACGGCTGGCCTTTTTCCCGCTGAATAAACCCGATAGTACGTCAGATTATGAAATGTCGCTGGTTTTTCATGAGAACGGCGTGATAAGCGATATGGAAATTGATTATGGTGATTTTTCAGTGACGCAAACACTGGTTGCAATTGAACCTTTAGGTGATGCGTGTGATCCGGAAGTGGGCGCGCCCGCTGACATAAAAAAGATCAAAGAAAAATAAAGGACTTATGTGAGTTATATTAACGTTTTAGCAAGGCCTTGCGCATAGGATACTGTTGAAGTAACAAATCTGTCGGGATAGTAGCAAACCAAATGAGAAAAAAAGTTCTAATTGTTGAAGACAACGAACTGAATATGAAGCTTTTCCATGACCTTCTGGAAGCGCACGATATTGATACTGTGCAGACCAGAGAAGGGAAGCTGGCCTTTGATATGGCTTTGGAGCACAAACCTGATTTGATTATTATGGACATACAATTACCGGAAATATCGGGTCTCGATATTACCAAGCAACTTAAGGAAAATGAGATCCTGAAAAGTATTCCTGTCATTGCCGTGACCGCATTTGCGATGAAGGGCGATGAACAAAAAATCCGCGAGGGCGGTTGTGAGGATTATATATCCAAACCGATATCGGTTTCGCGTTTTATCGAAGTTGTTAGAAAACATCTTGATGGATCTGAAGACCATGACGCTGCTGAGGGGCAAGTGCCCGAAGAGTCTGTCATGGACGCCGGATCACCACCAAATAAGGAGAGCTTCTAAATGTCTGCACGCGTTCTTGTCGTTGATGATATTTTACCGAATGTGAAATTGCTGGAAGCAAAACTCGCATGTGAATATTATGAAGTTATTACTGCAACAAGCGGTAAAGAGGCACTGGAGAAGATCGACAGTGAAAATCCTGATATTGTGTTATTGGATGTGATGATGCCGGGAATGGACGGTTTCGAGGTTTGTCGCCGGATTAAATCCAACCCTGAAAAAGCGCATATTCCCGTTGTGATGGTGACCGCATTAACGGACATACAAGATAAAGTGCGCGGTCTGGAAGTCGGCGCGGATGATTTCTTGAGCAAACCCATTGACGATGTGGCATTGATGGCGCGTGTGCGCTCTCTGGCGCGTTTGAAAATGGCCTTGGATGAATGGCGCATCCGTGAGAATGCAGCCAACCAGTTCGGCGTTGTGACGGAAAAAACCAATTTAATGCAAGAGCCGGTCGAAGGCGCGCGTATTTTACTGGTTGAAGATAAAGAGTTTGATAAAAATAAGGTTGTGGAGGCACTCTCTGCCGATCTTAACATTGTGATGAGTGTTGATAACGGCATGAAGGCGATGGAGTTGGTCTCTTCGCAGGAATTCGATATTTTAATGGTCAGTCTGAATTTGCAAAATGAAGATGGCTTACGTTTATGTTCGCATCTTCGATCCAATGAAAGAACGCGTTCATTGCCGATTGTCATGGTCGCAGAAACCAAAGATATACAGCGCGTCGCCCATGGTATGGAAATTGGTGCGTATGATTATATTATGCGCCCGATTGAAAAAAATGAGCTTTTGGCGCGTATGCGTACACAGATCAGACGCAAAAGATTTCAAGAGCGTTTACGCTCCAGTTATGAAATCAGCTTGTCTATGGCGTTAACAGACAGTTTAACGGGGCTTTATAATCGCCGCTATCTTGAGGTTCACCTTGAAAAATTGATCGAAAGCAACGCGCAGAGCAAAAAGGCTTTGGCTGTTATTATGCTTGATATTGATCATTTCAAAGATGTGAATGATACGCATGGCCACGCGGTTGGCGATGCAGTTTTAAAGATATTTGCCGATCGTTTGAAAGACAATGTACGGAGCTTTGATCTCGTCGCCAGAATGGGCGGAGAAGAGTTTGTCGTTATTTTGCCTGATGTATCGCCCGAGCGCGCCTATATGGTGGCGGAGCGTTTGCGTAAATCAATCGGTGAAGAACCTGTGCCGTGCGCGGTAGAGGGGGGCAGCTTGCATATTACGACATCTGTTGGTGCGGCTATTATTAATAATGGCGGGCATGAAATTGCCAGTGTGCTTGATCGCGCCGATAAATGTTTGTACGAAGCAAAACATGGCGGTCGTGATTGTACGATTTTTGAGAATAAAGGCAAAATCACGTCTGATGATTATAAAGAGGTCGAACGGGTGTTCATGAATGAAGATGCCGCTGATGGTACATCCGGCAAAGCATCGGGAAGCGTCAGCACGCAGGCCTAAACGCTATCTTTCACCTTTATCTTTTGTAAATGCCGTCATTTGGAACATCTTGCTGTGATCAGTAGATGCATTCATTGGCAGGCTATATTCCGATACATCAAACGTATATGTGGTTTTCTTATCAAAAGAAATAACCAGTTTTTGGTTTTCTATACGCCATGTTTGTCCCGCGATATAAGCGTAAGGGCCGGGCTTGGACCAGTTGTGTCCCAAGGTGCCGTTTGGGTTTAAATATAAATACGCGCCCCTCTCCCACAGTGCCCTCATGTCCGGATCAAGTTTTGTGCGGCTGCTGGTGGGGACAATGGTTGCCAGTAAATATTCATACGACATGCCGCCTGCGATTGCGGGGTGCGGTATAGCAGGGGTGAGCGAGGTTTCGAGCGGCGTTGTTGCATTTTGTTCAACGCAGGATGCAAGGGGGATACACAAGAATGTCAGTAAAAGAACATAAAAGCGCACAGCATGGATCCTTCTTGAAAGATGTTATTCGAATATGCCTAGAGTGACATAGTGATGATGCGATCACAATACACAAAATAAAAACGCCCCGATATCAGGGCGTTTTGAAACGTTAGAAAAAGACCGTCCATTATTTTTTGGATGGTGGCATTTTCTTTTCTACGAATACAACATGCATTCCTTTTTTCCCTGTTTCGGGGTTAACCGCCCAAGGATCATATTTTTTCTTTTTGATTTTATATTCAGCGCGTGTCGAGCGTTTTGCATAGTAACGATATCCGGTACCAGCTTCGCTTTCCAATCTCACTTTTACGTATGACGCTTTTGCCATTTTTAAAACTCCTGTATTCGAAGTCGGTTTTATGAAGGGTTTGGCGATGAATGTCAAGCATTTCGCATGCAGGTTTTATCGTTTTTTTCTTCGGTGGGTGTTTGGACGTTTTTTTCCGCCTTTTCCGGACGGAGAATTTCGCCTGTCACTCTGCCCTGATCCATGTGCTGATGGCCTTGCCATTCCTTCGATATCGGCGTCTTTTTGTCCGGGGGCAAGGGCAAATATGCAAGAACCTGTGATGCCGTCGGCTTCTTTTATGACCACACGCATTTTTGCGCCAAGGCGATAGATTCGCCCGCGCTTACGCCCGATCAGTGCATGTGCTTTTTCATCATGGACATAAAAATCATCCGATAGGGATTTCATAGGGATTAAGCCATCTGCGCCGCTTTCGGCCAATGTTACGAACAAGCCAAAGCGGGTAACACCATTGATAGAGCCATTAAATTCCGCGCCGATATGGCTGGAGAGGTAACTGGCGGTAAAGCGATCTACGGCGTTGCGTTCAGCCTCCATTGAGGTACGTTCAGTGCCTGAAATATGCTGTGCGATTTCTTCAATGCGGGCTTTTTCATGTTTGTCCAGTCCGCCATCACCAAGCTTATACGCCCCGATCAAAGAACGGTGAACCAATAAATCAGCATAGCGGCGAATGGGCGAGGTGAAATGCGCATAGCGTTGCAGCGCAAGACCAAAATGCCCCAGATTATCAATCGAATAGATGGCCTGACTTTGTGTGCGCAGAATCATTTGGGATATCAAATGACTGTACGGATGTCCGGCGGCTTTGCGTAAAATATGGTTGATTTGCGCAGGCTTTACATTCTCACCTTTGGGAACTGATAAATCAAAATTGGCCAGAAAATCACGCGCGGATTCCAGTTTGTCAAAGGCGGGTTTGTCGTGCACACGATAAACGCACGGATAATCGCCGCGCCCTTTTTCTTTCTGGTTTTTGCTTTCCAGTGCGCTTGCCGCTGCAACATTGGCCAGAATCATGAATTCTTCGATCAATTTGTGCGCATCAAGGCGCTGGCGCGTTGTAACGCCGGTCATATTGCCTTTATCATCGATAATAATTTGACGTTCGGGCAAATCCAGATCCAGTGCACCGCGTTTGATGCGTGCCTGATCGAGGACTTCGTAAACATCATAAAGCGGGGCAATCACATCATCCATCAGATGGTCCGTGGTTTTATCACCATTGCCGTCACGCGCGGCCTGTACCTGTTCATAGGTCAGGCGTGCATGAGATTTAATCAAGGCGCGCACGAATTTGTAACGTTGGAGCTGCCCGTCCTCATCAATATACATATGCACAGCCAAGGATGCGCGTGGCTCGTTCGGGCGTAGCGAGCATAAATCATTGGATAATGCTTCGGGCAGCATCGGCACGACGCGATCAGGGAAGTACGTGGAGTTTCCGCGCTTTTGCGCTTCGGTATCAAGGGCTGTGCCATGGCGCACATAATGCGCGACATCGGCAATGGCGACGATCAAATGATATGTGCCGTCATCCAGCTTTTCGGCGAAAACCGCATCATCAAAGTCGCGTGCATCCGCGCCGTCAATCGTTACCAGTGGTACATTTTGTAAATCTTCGCGCTTGCCCAAGGGCGGCACTTTCATGCCGTTTGTTTCCTCAATCACATTTTGCGGGAAATGATCGCTTAAGCCCGCTTCATGCTGTGAGATCAGACTGATGGTTCTTGGGTCACCTTGCTTGCCGACCACTTCGATAACCCGTACACGCTTGCGCTTTAGGCCGCGTGAGGGCATGACTTCGGCGGTGACGAGGTCGCCTTCTTTTGCGCCGTTTAAATCACCCATCGCGATATCAAAATCATATTTCGCGCGTTTATTTGTGGGTTGAAGAATAGCGCCGTTTTTCTGAATGCGGATGATGCCGATCACCTGACCGCCCTCATAGCGCGAGCCTTCGTCGATCAAGCGGATGATGCGCGCTTCGTAGGTTGCATCACCTGTGCGTGAAAGGCGGCATAGGGCGCGGCTGCCTTCGCGGACGTTCTTGAAGTTCTTTTTATCGGGGATGATTTCAATACGCGGGGGCGCGCCGTTAATTTCTGCATCCCATTCCAGCGGCTGTGCGAACACATCGCCGTCCAGATCAATGTCATTTATTGTGACGACAGCAACAGACGGAAGCCCGTCAGGCGCGCTATAAACGCCGCCTGCTTGTTTGGCGATAGAGCCGTCTTTTTCAAGTGTTTTCAGAATTTGTTTTAAAGCGACGCGGTGTTCCCCGCCCTTGATTTTGAATGCCCGCGCAATCTGTCTTTTGGTGACAGGCGTGCTTGAGGTTTTGATAAAGTCGAAAACCGTTTCTTTTGTGACAATGCTCATAATGTTAATGTGTTCATAGTGTATTAGGCACTTTTCTTAGGTTTAGAAGAAGATTTTTTGGTTGTTTTTTTCTTCTTAGGTTTCTTTTTAACCGTTTCTTTTTGCTCTTTTTCAGCATCTTTTGCGGCTTTTGCAGCTTCCTTCGCGGCGCGTTTTTCTGCGGCTTGCGCCAAAACTTCGACGGCGCGGTTCATGCCAACATGCATCACATCATCGCCTTTGGGCAGAGATGTGAATTTACCTTCATGCTTCAAGAACGGCCCGAAACGTCCGATTCCGGCTTGTATCATGTCGCCTGTTTCGGGGTGTGTTCCGACATCACGCGGCAGAGCGAGCAAAGATAACGCTGTTTCCAGCGTGACGTCTTCGGCATTTGTCCCTGCGGGTAATCCTTGACGTTTTGGCTTTGGCAGTGCCTTTTTCTTTGGCTTCTTCGGTGGTTTTTTATCGTCTTCCTTGGCTTTTTTGACCTTTTCCGCATGGATTTTGAATGCTTCATCATTGATGGCTTCAACTTCGGCTACGGCTTCGGGGGCGGGGTCAATTTGCACATAAGGGCCATAAGGGCCACGGCGTAATGATACGGTGCGTCCCGTGCCCGGATCATTGCCCAGAATTTTTGGCTCATTGGCAAGTGCGGCGTTATCGTTCTCTCCGCCATCAGGCACGACCAACGGACGTGTGAATTTACACTCGGGGTAATTTGAACAACCGATAAACGCGCCGAATTTACCCAGTTTCAAACCAAGGCGACCATCTTCCAGATCTTTATTTTCTGCGCAGGCCTGACATGTGCGGCTTTCTTGACCTTCGGGGAAGAAATGCGGGCCAAGCTCGGCATCCAGATGGTCAATAACATCTGTGATGGTCAGTTCTTTTGTGCCGTCAACAGCGACTTTGAAATCCGTCCAGAACAAGCGCAGCGCTTCTTTCCATTCAACATGGCCTGAGGCAATCGCATCGAGTTCTTCTTCCAAATTCGCGGTGAAATCATAATCGACATAGCGCGTGAAGAATTTTTCAAGGAAGGTGGTAACCAAACGGCCACGATCTTCGGGAACAAATCGGCGTTTTTCCATCGTCACATAATTACGATCTCGCAAAACCTGCAAGATTGACGCGTAAGTGGATGGGCGACCAATACCAAGCTCTTCCATTCTTTTCACCAAGGAGGCTTCGGAATAGCGCGGTGGTGGCTGTGTGAAATGCTGGTTCGGCGTTGTATTGATGAGTTTTGTATTATCGCGCTCTTTCATTGGTGGCAGGCGGCGATCTTTATCATTTGTATTATCGTCCTCATCATCCGTGTCTTCGTGATACAAGGTTAAGAAACCGTCAAACGCAATGACAGAGCCATTGGCGCGTAAAATGACATCATCTGTTCCATCCGATATATCGACCTTCATTTGATCCATAATCGCATTTTCCATTTGCGATGCGATGGTACGTTTCCAGATCAAATCATACAAACGCCATTGGTCTTTTTCCAACGTCCCTTTGAGGGAGGCGGGCGTACGTGATAAATCTGTCGGGCGGATCGCTTCGTGCGCTTCTTGGGCGTTTTTGGCTTTTGATTTATACAGGCGCGGCGCATCGGGAAGATATTTATTGCCGTAATCTTTGTTAATAACATCGCGGCACTGTTTCACCGCATCTTCGGACAGGGTCGTACCGTCTGTACGCATATAGGTAATATAACCCCCATCTTCGGCAGAACCTTCATATAAGCGTTGTGCAAGGCGCATGGTATTGGATGCGGACATACCCAACTTACGTGAAGCCTCCATTTGCAAAGAGGACGTAATAAAAGGGGCGGACGGGCTGCGGCGTACTTGTTTCTTTTCGATGTTTTGTACGGACAGCTTTTTGTTTTTGATGCGCTCGACTGCGCCTGTGGCATCGGCTTCGCTTGGAATATCAAATTTGCCGAGCTTGTTACCTGCAAGATGCGTCAGGCGTGCAACAAAAGGCGCGCCGTCAGGTGTGTGCAGATGTGTTTCGATGCTCCAATATTCTTGGGGCTTGAATAATTCAATCTCGGTTTCGCGCTCGCAAATCAAACGCAAGGCAACGGATTGTACGCGCCCCGCAGAACGTGAACCGGGCAATTTGCGCCATAAAACAGGTGAAATGTTAAACCCAACCAGATAATCCAGCGCGCGGCGCGCCAGATACGCATCGATCAACGGTTGATCAAGGCCGCGGGCATTTTCAAATGCTTTTTGAACGGCGGTTTTGGTGATTTCGTTAAAGGTCACGCGGTGAACGTCTTTGCCATCAAGCAGACCATCTTCGTTCAATAATTCATAAATATGCCATGCAATGGCCTCTCCCTCGCGGTCGGGGTCAGGTGCGAGATAGATTGCGTCGGCTTTTTTCAGAGCCTTCTTTATATCTTTGACATTTTTATCGGCGCGCTCGCCCAATTGCCATTTCATCGCGAAATCTTCATCGGGTAAAACGGAGCCGTCTTTATTCACCAAATCACGCACATGACCATATGATGCCAAAACTTCGTAATCTGATCCCAGATACTTGTTTATGGTTTTAGCTTTAGCGGGAGATTCAACAATGACCAGATTTTTGCTCAAAACGTTTCCTTTTTATTATCACTTTGTTCTAGCAAGCTTATTTTATTTCCAGGTAGGCGTTTTATGCGACCTGCCAGCTCTAATTCCAGCACACATGACTGAAGTTCGGAAATAGTCAAATGACACGCTCGGATCAATTCGTCAACTGAAATCGGGGTAAAGGACAGATGCGCTAAGATCTTTTCCTGCATAATTTCCGGTGAGTTTTCGCTTGTTTCGTACGTGTTTGAAACTAGATGTGGGGTAAAATGAGCATATTGCGCAGGGGGTTCTCGTAAAGCTTTTCCCGAAAAATCCATCAATATTTCCAGAACATCATCGGCGTTTCTGATCAGGGTTGCGCCTTCACGAATAAGATGGTTCGGCCCCGATGCGCGTGGGTCAAGCGGAGAGCCGGGTACGGCGTAAACATCGCGCCCTTGTTCCCCCGCCATGCGCGCGGTAATGAGTGAGCCGGAGCGGTGCGTGGCTTCGACGACGATTACGCCCTTGGAGATGCCCGATACGATGCGGTTACGGCGCGGGAAGGCGGCGGCGTAGGGTTTCGCGCCAAGTGGGCTTTCGGCGACAACAACGCCCTTTTCGATGATGCTGTCATAAAGTTTCTGGTTTTCTTCGGGATAGACCACATCAACCCCGCCTGCAACCACGGCGATTGTGCCTGTGTTTAAACTGCCTTGATGGGCGGCGGTGTCGATACCGCGCGCAAGGCCGGAGGTTATGATTTGTCCGCGCGCGCCCAGATCGCCTGCGATCTTAGCTGCGAATTTCCGCCCGTTAAGCGAAGCATTGCGTGCGCCAACAATGGCGATGCAGGATTTATTGAGCAGTGCGGGATTACCCAGAATACTTAAAACAGGCGGCGCATCATCGGTGGCGGTTAGGGCGAGGGGATAGGCGGAATCCTTCACCGTGATGATTTGCCCGCCAAGTTTTTGTAAGGCTTTATATTCCTTCGTGATTTGGCTTTCGGGTGGCGCAGTAAGCGGTTTTTTACGCCCGCCGCGGCGTGATAATTCCGGCAAAGCGGCAAGGGCTTCGCTTGCGCTGCCGAACCGTTCAATCAGTTGGTAGAATGTGATGGGGCCGATATTATCTGTGCGAATAAGGCGCAGCCATGCAAGGCGCTCTGTTTCATTTAAGCTGTCTGTTTGTGTGTTACTTTGAAACAGGTTCAACGGAATCCTCTTTTTTCTGCTTTTCTTTGTTTTGACCGATTTTCGGTTCTTCGCTTTTTAACAGGCGTTTGATGTTGTCTTTATGTCGTATCCATATCAATAAAGTGATCATAGCGCAAATCGCAGCGGGGGCAGAGCCGTAAATAAAGAGCGTAATGATTGGCGCGATTAGGAATGCAATGAGCGCGGAGAGAGATGAGTATTTTGTAATTTTAGCGGTGGCAATCCATGCCAGACATGCCGCTAATCCTGCATAAGGCGCTGCGACTAATAACGCACCAAGCCCCGTGGCCACACCTTTGCCGCCCTTGAATTTTAACCAGATGGGAAAGCAATGTCCGAGGATTGCGAAGAGACCTACTGTTAGGCCAATATACGCGTTTTTCATATCATGATAAATTTGTTCTGATACGCATGCTTCTGGCAAATGAATTGAATATAAGTACATAATAAAAAGTACACTTAATCCACTTTTTAGCGCATCCAGCAATAAAGTGGCTAAGGCAAGAGATTTGTTTCCAGTTCTTAAAACATTCGTAGCCCCAATGTTGCCCGACCCTAAACTTCTAATATCTTGCTTTACAAAAATCTTTGTTAGTATGAGGCCAAAAGGAATGCTCCCCATTAAGTAGCAAAATATATAAGGGAAGAAGTCAATTAAGCCGAACATATAGGGATCTAGGACAGCGCAATTAAGAGAGTGAGCGATTTCATCAAAATTAGTGACCGTATTTGACATTCATCACCCTGTAATAAGCATATCGAGAATCGCCATGCGCGTTGGGATGCCGTTGGCGACTTGCTTTTTCATCAGGCTGCGGGCGGGGTCATCGGCGACATCATCGGCGATCTCTACGCCGCGGTTCATCGGGCCGGGATGCATGACCAGAACGTCTTTCTTTGCCAGTTTCAAACGCTCGAACGTCAGGCCGTAATTATTGAAATAGGCGGCCTCATCGGGGATTGTCCCGCGATCCATGCGCTCCTTTTGAATACGCAGCATCATCACAACATCGGCGTCTTTGATGCCGTCTTCCAAATTATCAAAACAGGTAATCCCTTCGGCGGGGAGCTTCGGCGGCATCAGCATTTGCGGCGCAACGAAGCGCACATTCGCGCCCATTTTGGTGAGGAGTTTCGCGTTGGAATTGGCAACGCGGCTGTGGGCGACGTCCCCGCAAATTGCCACGGTGATATCCTTTAGCGTGTCTTTTTCTTGGATGATTGTGAGCGCATCCAGTAGAGCCTGAGAAGGATGCTCGCGCCAGCTATCGCCTGCGTTAATCACGGGGCAATCAACGCGCCCTGCAACAAATTTAGGCGCGCCGAAATCGCTGTGGCGGATGACAATCGCATCGGGTTTCATGGCGCTTAGTGTGTCGATGGTGTCAGAGAAGCTCTCATCTTTATTGAGGGAGCTGACTTCTGCGTTCCAGTTCACAACATCCGCGCCAAGCCGTTTGGCGGCAATGTCGAACGAGGTCAATGTGCGCGTTGAATTTTCGAAAAACAACGTCAGCACGATTTTATTGTCGAGCTTGCTACGATCCCATCGTCCGTCAAGTAAGGCGCGGGCGTAATAATCGGCGCGGTTTAAGATATCCTGGATATCGTCCGCGTTCAGTTCATCAATTCCGAGTAAATGTTTCATACTTATAGGAAATGCACTGGATTTTAGAACTTGTCCAGCAGAAATTTAACCGAGTAATGACGGTAGTGTGTGAAACTTAATCAGTGCCATAATCAGGATTCCTGTAATGAATCCGGGGCCTGCGGGAATGGAAAGGGTCGTAAATTGAATGCGCTGGCCTGTCGTGATCCGCATAAAAACTGTGTAGATTATGCCGTGCATAATCCCCGCCAAAGCGCCGAGCGAGATGGCCAGAAAAATATAATCTGTCCCCAACCAAATACCCGCCGCGCCCATTAATTTGATATCCCCCATGCCAAGTGTGTCGGCTTTGTAAAAATAATTGCCTGCGGCGCGTACACACAGGAGCAACCCAACGCTTAATATTGTGGCTGTGAGCATATTGGTCACGCTATGATAGTGAAAGCCTGTTACAATATGGAAGGCGATGCCGCAGAACAAAAACTGTAAGACAAATTTATTTGGTAAAAGGCGGGTTTTCAGGTCGATTACAAACAAAATCGCTAGGATGAAACCAGAATATATCAGTATGATCGGGAGGATGAAAGATTCCATGGGTGTGTGATCTCAGATTTTATAGCGTTCAGGTGATCTTCCTCTTTTCTATCGCATTATACGGCGGAGGGGAAATAGCTTTGGAAAAAAGAACGGTATAAAATATGGGCAGAAAATTGTTCAAAGCTTTTGTGGATGAATTACAGGGAATTTATAAAGACCTTGATATCAAAGGGAATTCATCCAATATTAAAAGTGTCTGCTGAACGTGTTGCCTGAATTTTCTGGTGTTGCACGGTGATGGGTTATATTCAAGGTGGTGGTTTTGATATGACGTGCGTGTTTTGAAAAGATTATGCGCGGGGGAAAATCTAAACCATCATCCTCATACAAGTGAGTATGGAGATATATCAGATGTCTGTTGAAAAGATGGGCGTGAGAAAATTAATTCGATATTAAGAGAAACATTTATACCATGTTTAAACCCGATTTTTTTATGAATTTACGAACGCGTCAGGATGGTAATGTTCTGTTTCTGATTTTCATTGTGGTGGCCTTATTTGCGGCTTTGTCGTATGCGGTGACGTCATCTATTCATTTTTACGGTGATGATTACAGTGAAGCTGATATCATCAGTAGCAATCAAGTCACGCAATATCCGGCGATTGTGAATACGGCTGTGGTTAGCATGATTATTGCAGGCACGAAAGTGGAGGATCTGCGCTTTAACCCCCCTAATGAGTTGAGCAAGCTTAAGTCAGTTAATGTCGGTGTGTTTCACCCCGAGGGTGGTGCAGCAAAGTATGTTCAGGGTCCTGCTGATGTGATGGTGTCGGGAAATCCCGGTGATTGGACGTTCAACGCAGATCTGGAAATATCTGATATCGGCTCGGAAGGCGTGGGCGGGAATGATATTATCGCGTATCTCGTTGGTATCAAGGGGAGGATTTGTTCAAAAATAAATGCTCAATATGGCATGGGATCTATAATTCCTGTTCTTGATGGTGATCGTTCCGGTGAATATACAGCGCGCATGAATGATGACGGCATTTCGGATTATATGATGCCGACAGATGATGTGCCCGATATCGATGATGGGGAAGGCGTATTTGATGGACAGCCGTTCGGATGCTTTCAAAATGCCGATGGCGGCGATTATGTTTATTATCATGTTATTTTAGAGCGCTAAGCCGATATGTTTTGACGCGATGCAAGGGTCATGAACGGCGACGGCTTCGCGTTCTTTGTATCTTCATTTTATTTGTAGCAGCTTGTTCTTCTCATTTTTTGTGTGGGATAGGGCATGAAGAGCTTGCATTTCAGGCGATATTTAGAGTATCACAATCATGCTGGTATCCTTGAGATGGCATTGAAAAGATCAGGAGAAGTAAAATGGGTTATAAAGTTGCAGTTGTTGGCGCAACAGGAAATGTCGGACGCGAAGTTCTGAATATTTTGCATGAGCGGAATTTCCCCGTAGATGACGTGGTGGCTTTGGCTTCCAGTCGCTCTGTGGGTAAAGAGGTTTCATTTGGCGATAAGAATATCAAAGTTCAAGATCTTGCGAAGTTTGATTTCAAGGGCACTGACATTGTTTTGTCTTCACCGGGCGGCGCTGTATCTGCACAATATTCCCCTATCGCGGCAAAAGCGGGCGCGGTTGTGATTGATAACACCAGCCATTTCCGTATGGACCCCGATGTGCCCTTGATTGTGCCGGAAGTAAACCCCGAAGCAATAGCGCAGCACACAAAGCGCGGTATTATTGCCAATCCGAATTGCTCGACCATTCAAATGGTTGTGGCGTTGAAGCCCATCCATGATGCGGCGAAAATCAAACGCGTGGTGGTGAGTACGTATCAATCTGTATCGGGCTCCGGTAAATCAGCAATGGATGAATTGTTTAACCAGACAAAAGGCATTTATATGAATGAATCGCCAAAAGCATCTGTTTATCCAAAGCAGATTGCCTTTAACGTCATTCCGCAAATTGATGTCTTTATGGAAGACGGCATGACCAAAGAAGAATGGAAAATGGTTGTGGAAACCAAAAAAATCCTTGATCCGTCGATTAAGGTTTGTGCCTCTTGTGTGCGTGTTCCTGTTTTTGTCGGGCATTCCGAAATGGTGAATGTTGAGCTGGAAAATGAATTGTCTGCAGCGCAGGCGAAGGAGTTATGGCGTAACTTCGAGGGCGTGACATTGATTGATTTGGAAAACGAAGATATCGAATATGTGACACCATACGAAATCAAGGGCGAAGACGATGTTTATGTGTCGCGTGTGCGTGAAGACATCACCACAGAAAATGGTCTGAATTTCTGGTGCGTGTCTGATAATTTACGCAAAGGTGCGGCGCTGAACACAGTGCAAATCGCTGAATTGTTGATTAAGAAAAGCGCGCAAGCGGCGGCTTAATACAGTTTTCGCGATGCAGGTCTGAATGCAGGATTTCCTGCAATCCCTTGATGGTTAGTCGTCAACCAGATCAATACCGATATATAGCATCATACGGTCAAACAGCCCGAAGATGCCGCCTTCCGGGCGGTATTGGTCTATGCTGATGTCATGGGCGTTGAGTTCGACAGCTGCTGCTTTTTGTGCGTCGGCGCGGATGCTTTCTATATCCAGACCATCCGTTGCCATAGCGTGAAGGCGGTCGAGTAATTCTTGCTCGCTTGGCTCAAGCGTGCCGTCCTTATAGGCCATGATACGCGCGAAATAAACAACCTGCCCGCGATAGCGCGGATCGTTGATATGCGCGAATAAATAGCCGATATCTTGTTTTGTGCTTAAGTCATCTTCCAATGTTTTTTTCTGTTCAGCGGTGAGGGGGAGGCGCGATATGAGCGCATGCATATAGGCACGTTCCTCATCGCAAACAGTTCCATCGGCATGTGCCATGGCAATCAGGCAGCGCAACATATTGAGTTTGCTGGTTGAAACGGTGTCTTTATCAAAATTTTCCTGTGTCATAGCGTTTTAAAAATCCCTTATTGAACGATTATCGCGATCCATATTACAGGAACCATTCTTTAAGAATAGTGAAAATTGTCTTATCGTTTTTAAGAGTGATTATCATTATCGGTATTATGGTTAAAGGCGCGGCGGGAAATAGATAAAAATCCTTGATTTAAAGTCAAGTTTGGTGATTTCTGCCTTTAAAATATTGTTTTCAAACACTATGATGGTCACGAAAAACACGTGTTGTTTTCTTTAAGCATAAAAATGAAACAGGAATAAAACGTATCATGTCCCAGACAACCAAAAAGGTTCAAAGGCCGCTCTCTCCGCATTTACAGGTTTATAAGCTTCCGCTTACCGCGTTGATGTCTATTTCGCACCGCGCTACGGGCGCCTCCCTGATTATAGGGACGCTGTTGGTCGCCGGATTTTTGATTGCCGCCGCAACCAGCGAGCAACATTATAATTTTGTGATGACCGTCGCGAGCAGTAAGATTGGTTTGCTCGTCATGTTCTTGTGGTCGTTTGCTTTGTATTTTCATATGTTTAACGGCATACGCCATATGTTTTGGGATACAGGCCGTTTCCTTGAAAAGGGTCAGGCCATGCGTACCAATTACATCGTTTTGATGTGCGCAGTGACGGCAACGGCTGTGACATGGGGCGGGCGCACATTACTGGCGCTCATCTTTACCGGAATGGGGGGGTAGACAATGTCAGATCATAATAATAAAGGCCTATATGCGGCTGATTTGAAAAAAGCCAAGGGATTAGGATCCGCCCATGAGGGTACGGATCATTGGATGATGCAAAAAATCACGGCGATTGCCAATGTGCCGCTTGTTTTGTGGTTGGTGTGGTCGATCATCGGATTGCAAGGTGCAACGCACGCGCAATTCATCGCATGGCAGGCACAGCCCGCCAACGCCGTTTTGATGATTATGTTGATTATATCAGTGATGTATCATGCCAAATTGGGCGCACAGGTGATTACAGAAGATTATATTTCAACCGAATGGTTCAAGATGATGAAGCTGATCGGGCAGAAAGTGTTTTTCTTTGGGTTGGCGATTATGTGCATATTTTGTGTATTGAAAATCGCGTTTACCGCAGGTGTTTAACTCCTGAAAAGAGATAGGTTTAAGGAAATAAAAAATGACAGAATCATACGAAATTATAGATCACGAATTTGACGTCGTTGTCGTTGGTGCAGGGGGCGCGGGTTTGCGCGCTGGCTTTGGCTGTGCAGAAAAAGGATTGAAAACCGCGATTATATCCAAGGTTTTTCCAACGCGTTCGCATACGGTTGCGGCGCAGGGCGGGATATCTGCCGCACTTGGGAATATGGGCGAGGATAGCTGGCAGTTCCATATGTACGATACGGTCAAGGGCTCTGACTGGTTGGGCGATCAGGATGCGATTGAATATATGTGCCGTGAAGCCATCCCCTCTATCATAGAACTGGAGCATTACGGCGTGCCGTTTAGCCGCACCGCAGCGGGTAAGATTTATCAACGCGCTTTTGGCGGGATGACCACGCATTTTGGTGAAGGCACAGCGCAACGTACTTGCGCGGCGGCTGACCGTACAGGGCATGCGATTTTGCATACGCTTTATACGCAGGCTTTGAAACATAAGGCGCAATTCTTTATTGAATATTTTGCTCTTGATCTGATTATGGATGATGACGGGCAGTGCGTTGGTGTGATGGCATGGGATTTGGATACAGGTATATTGCACCGTTTCCGCGCCCATCAAACGATTTTGGCGACAGGCGGCTATGGGCGGACATTCTTCTCCTGTACATCTGCGCATACGTGTACAGGTGACGGGAACGCAATGGTTTTGCGCGCTGGTTTGCCGTTGCAGGATATGGAATTTATTCAGTTCCACCCAACAGGTATTTACGGCGCAGGCTGTTTGATTACCGAGGGGGTTCGCGGCGAGGGCGGATATTTGACCAACTCGGAAGGCGAACGCTTTATGGAGCGTTATGCACCCTCGGCGAAGGACTTGGCAAGCCGTGATGTTGTGTCACGTTCTATGACTGTTGAAATCCGTGAAGGACGCGGCGTTGGGCCGAAGAAAGATCATATCTATTTGAATTTAATGCATTTAGAGCCTGAAATGATCCGTGAACGCTTGCCCGGTATTGCCGAGAGCGCGCGCATTTTCGCAGGTGTTGATGTGACAAAAGAACCAATCCCTGTTCTGCCGACTGTGCATTATAATATGGGCGGTATTCCGACCAACTATAAGGCCGAAGTCATTGCCCCGACGAAGAAAAATCCGAACGCCGTTGTACCGGGTTTGATGGCGATAGGTGAGGCGGCATGTGTGTCTGTGCATGGCGCGAACCGTTTGGGTTCTAATTCGTTGCTTGATCTTGTGGTCTTTGGACGCGCTGCGGCGAATACGGCTGCGGAAACGGTAACGCCGGATGCACCGCATAAACCACTTAAAAATGGTGATGATATGCGCGCGATTGATCGTCTGGATTATTACCGCAACGTCAAAGGCAAAACACCGACTTCGGCTTTGCGCAGTAAGATGCAACATGTCATGCAGGGTCACGCGGCGGTTTTCCGTACCGGTGAAGTGTTGGATGAGGGCGTTGTCAAAATTGATGAATGTTTCGCGGATAAGGCTGATTTGGGTCTGAAGGATCGTTCCATGATCTTCAATACCGATCTTGTTGAAACGCTGGAGCTTGATAACTTGCTTTCTCAAGCCGTTGTTGCCATGCACTCTGCCGCCAATCGTGAGGAATCACGCGGCGCGCATGCACGTGAGGACTACCCCGATCGTGATGATAAGAAATGGATGAAACATACGGTGACCTATATCGATGATAAGGGGAAAACCAAGATTGATTATCGTCCGGTCATCATGACGACCCTGACCGATGAGATTGAACCATTCCCACCGAAAAAACGGGTTTACTAAACGGTTTTGAAAAGACGTTAGCTGAAATCGTGCGGGGTGTTCTTCATCCCCGTATCCAGCCTTTGTTCCATATACGCGCCGAAGGCTTTGTAATGCTCTGACGTTTTGGTAAAGGCGTGGGCATATTGTTTGATATCATTGGCTGCGCCTTCTTCGGAAGCCATAAAAGATATCATGTCATCCGCATCCTTCATACCGATCATCAAGGCATCTATATCTGTTTTCGTCACAATTTGTGAGATGTCAGTGATGCCGTCTTTTTCGGCGGCCAGTATTTTTTGCGCGACTTTTGCAGATTGCGCGGCGGTGCTGCCGAAAAAACCATCGGGTGATTTTGCTGCGAAATTGATTGTGCCTTCGGCTGTTCCTGCGGCCTCGGCGTCATGTTCATTTTTCGAAATGCGTTCTAATGATTGCAGCGCGCCGCGTATATATAAATGCCCTGTCCCCGCAACATCGCGCCACGCTGTTGATTCCGGTTCTTCATCGGATATGCCGATAGCCGCACGGATTTTATCACCGCGTAAGGCCATGGCATCGATTAAATCGGGCATATCCATGGTGTCAATGACCGACAAGTTACCGGCGGGCGCTTGTGAATCGATTGGCTCTGACGGCGCAGAGTCACTGGCAGGTTGATCAGACCTGTCACGAAACTTATCCAGAATGCTTTTGATATTCCACTTCATTATCAAACCCAAGTGGCTTTTGCCACATTATTTACATTACGTATAATCTATACGAAACTGTATCTGCTCGTCAAATTCAGACATCATTTTTAATGTAAATGCATGCCGTTATTTGTTTGGTCGTGGTCGGGATCATGATCAAAATCCATGTCATGTTTCAACGTGGCATCAAATGTTTTGACGACTTCTTGAATGAATTCCTGCCCCGTCAATGATTTTGCACCGATATAATGCGCCAAATCACCGGTCATGTGACCGTTGGAAATTGTATCAAGGGTGGCCTGTTTTAAAGCTGTGGCCTGAAGGGCAACATCGCTTTGTCCTTCTAATTCTGCCTTGTGACGCAATGCTTCGGCATAGGCAAAGATGTGCGCGGTTGGGTTGGCCACCAATTTGCCTTCTTCATGCCAGAATTTTTCCAAATCAGGCGCGGTGCCGTGCGGCGGATCGGCGAGAAGCGTACCATCGGCACTAACCAATGTTGAGTCCATCATCCCCAGAGACAGGGACTCACCAGCCACCTGATCAGACATCACATCGCCGTCATAATTTTTTACGGCGATAATCCAGTTATTGAATTTCCCTTGTGGAATTTTTGACACCACGGCATCAATCAAATCATCAGGGCGAAATTCTAAGCCGGCCTCTTCATAGGCGTCTTTATATTCGGCCTCAAAAACCTTATTAAAGATATCGATAAATCGTCCGTCATAAGCAGGAAGGATTGTTGATTTCGATGCAAAAGCCACGGATTTGTTAAGGGATATGCCTTGTTGTAATGTTGCGCGGGCAAAATTGTGGATGGCTTCATCGCTTTCGGTGGTAATCATGGCAACGCCGGAATCGACAGGGCGACTGGCCATCACTTGCTCTGTGCCGTCTTCATCTTCAAAAATAACTTTGATTGTGCCGTTTCCGGGAATTTCGAAATTTGGTGCGCCATAAATACCGCCAACGGCTTGGCGCGCGGTTGTCACGCTATACATATTATCGGCGTTTCTTGGTAAATTATCAGCGGTGAGCGGTGTGCGCATGATCACTGCGCCTTCCACAGCACTACGGATAATACCGTTGGGGGATCTAAGCTGCTGGCTCAGCCCCATTTCTGCGGTTTGGTCAGTGGTGGGGGTGATTGTCGGCCCTTTGACGCCAGCTTTATGCTCTTTTAGATCCGCAATCGCATGTTGCAGGGCTGAATCATTGGTTTGGTCGCGGGTCGGAACGCTGATATCGTGAATATGCCATTTAACGTCAAAGTATGGATCAACTAAATTTTCGCGTATTTCTTTGGACATTTCCGGCCAAATGCCATCACCTGTCATATCAACAATATTCAAACTCATAAATCACCCCATTATTTAAGATTTTTCATATATACTATACTTTCTCAGAATAAACAAAATCTAAAGAATAATGCGTTTTTCTACGATAAATCTATGACAAAAAACAGCATGATTTACGCGGAATAGACCTTAACAAACCAGATAAAACCCTTTACTATCCTATTGCAATGTAAGACTTATGCGGAAAGACATACTGGAATGGCTGAATTTACACTCCCCAAAAATTCGAAAATTGTCAAAGGCGAAAAAATTGACGTATCAAAAGGCGCGGAAAATGCCCGAACGTTTAAGGTATATCGCTGGTCGCCTGATGATCTTGACGATAAGGGCGAGGTCAAAAACCCGCGTATTGATGAGGTCACGATTGATTTGGATCAGTGTGGGCCGATGGTTCTTGATGCATTGCTCTATATTAAAAATAACGTAGACAGCACCCTGACGCTGCGCCGTTCTTGCCGTGAGGGGATTTGCGGATCTTGCGCGATGAATATTGACGGTACAAATACACTGGCCTGCACCAAGGATATTGGTGATGTTAAGGGCGATGTTAAGGTTACACCATTGCCGCACATGCCTGTGGTGAAGGATTTGGTGCCTGATTTGAACCATGTTTACGCGCAATATACATCGATTGAGCCATGGCTGAAAACAGATTCACCTGCTCCTAATCGGGAACGTTTGCAATCAGAAGACGACTCACTTGTTTTGAATGGTAATGACGGACACGGCCCTGCGGCCTGTATTTTGTGTTTTTGTTGTTCAACATCCTGCCCGTCTTATTGGTGGAATGGCGATCGTTTCTTAGGGCCGGCAATCTTGCTTCAGGCTTATCGTTGGATTGCGGATAGTCGCGATGACGCAACAGGTGAACGCCTTGATCAACTCGAAGATCCGTTCCGCCTCTATCGTTGTCATACGATTATGAACTGCACGAATACGTGTCCGAAGGGGCTAAACCCCGCCGCCGCGATTGCAGAGATCAAAAAAATGATGGTCGCGCGCCGTTAATCGGGGATATGACCCTCAATTTCCAAAATTTTGGTGCGGCTGGTTTCGCCGCGTATGATGGTGATTGCGCTTTTGGCGATTTTCCATTCTTTGGAGAGCAGCTTGATCAGCGCTTTATTGGCTTTGCCTTTTTCGGGAATTTCCGTGACCTGAACATTTAAGGTGCGCTCACCGAATAAGTCATCCTCCCAGCCGGTAATCGCATTTTGCCGTGCGCCGGGCGTTAATTTAACGGTGATGGTTTGCTGCAGTTTTGTCATTTACTTGTTGTATCTTCCTTGCGCAGTTTACGGCGATAATATAACCGCGCACTCACAAAACAGAGCGCGCCAAGGAAGAGAACGATGAGAAGCGCTAAGATCATGTAGTAATCAGTGGGACGTTCGTTCAAGGTAATGACATTTGAGCCAGTGTATCTTGTGTTTCGAAACACAATTTCCTGATACATGACAGCATTATAGAGCACGTATCCAAATACGCATGCAGCAATGCCACCAATCCATGGAAATGTCTTCGCCAGAGTGCGTAGGTCAATTTCCTGATCTTCGTTTTTACTCATGAATTTTGCTCATTATAATTGTTGCTTTGTCGTTTTTATATCACATATGATTACACCTATGAACAGCATCCATATTATAAAACTTGTCGTTGGTGTAGACGATATCAAGCATTTTTATGACATTCAGCGCGCGCATGAATTTGATTATCATGGCGTTCCTGCGACGCCGTGCTGGACGCGCTATAAACCCAAACGCGCCGAGGAGATTTTGCGCGACGGTGGCTCGATTTATCGCGTGGTGAAAAACCGTATTGTGTGCCGTCATAAAATTTTGGGTTTTGAAATGGTGGATACTGCGGAAAAGGGCACGATGTGCATGATCGTGCAAGATGCGCAAATGATTGAAACTGTATCCATGCCGCGCCGCGCGTTTCAGGGGTGGCGATATTTAAAACCGTCTGATGTACCTGCGGATAAGGGTATTTACACAGGCGAAGATGTTCAGGATAATATCCCCGAAGATATGAGCGATGCATTGAAAGAGGCGGGTCTTTTATAGGTCGATATCAAGGCCGATATCAAAGGCAGGCGCGGAATGGGTGAGTGCGCCCACGGAAATATAATTTACGCCTGTTTCGGCAATCGGCTTCACAGTATGAATATTCACACCGCCCGATGCCTCGGTGATCATTTTCCCGTCGACCATTTTTATGGCGGTTTTCAGATCATCTAAATTAAAATTATCCATCATCACAACGTCCGCGCCGCCATGTTTGAGGACAGCTTCAAGCTGCGTCAGTGTATCGACTTCAATTTCGATTTTAACCATGTGCCCCGTATTATCATGCGCGGCGTTCAGGGCGTTTTCGATACTGCCCGCAACGGCGATGTGGTTATCCTTAATCAAAATTGCGTCATCAAGGCCAAAGCGGTGATTATAACCGCCGCCCGCGCGTACCGCATATTTTTGAATAGCGCGTAAACCCGCCAGCGTTTTGCGTGTATCGCAAATTTTGGCATCTGTGCCTTGAGCGGCAATGACATAGCGGCGCGTCAGTGATGCAATGCCCGACATATGGATCAGAAAGTTAAGCGCAACACGCTCCGCCGTTAATAAGGCGGCGGCTGGGCCGGTGACAACGGCAATATCTTGCCCTTTATCCATAATATCGCCATCTTGCGCGAAAATTTCAAATTCAAAATCCTGATCGACATGCATGAAGGTTGAAAAGGCAAGGATAAGCCCCGCCAAAACCCCTTCTTCACGCGCGCGGAATACGGCGCGGGCATTGACATCAGACGGCATGATAGACTGGCTGGTGATATCAAGGCCGTGGCCTAAATCTTCCTTGAGCGCGGTTCTGACCAGATCTTCGATTAAAATGGAGGGGAGTTGCATGATCTAGCTCAATTCCAGCATACGGTTCACGGCAATGACAGCGCGTTTGGCAATCTCCGGATCAATGATGACTTCGGGTTGCTCTGTAATCAGGCTTTCCAGAATTTTCGGCAGTGTGATGCGTTTCATGTGCGGACACATCTGGCATGTGCCGATCATTTCCACATTCGGGTTATTGGCGGCGATGTTATCGCTCATGGAACATTCGGTCATAAGCATGGCGCGTTTGGGTTGATTTTCCTTGATGTAATCATCCATTTGCGCGGTGGAGCCTGCATAATCAGCCTCGGCCATCACTTCGGGCGGGCATTCAGGGTGCGCCAAAACAATAATATCGTCATAGGTTTTGCGGGCATCAATGATGTCTTGCGGGGTAAAGCGTTCATGCACCATGCAGACACCTTCCCAGAAAATAATTTTCACATCGGTTTGCGCGGCGACGTTTTTCGCCAGATACATATCGGGGGTCATAATGACCGTGTCATGGCCTTGCGCGCCCAATGCATTCACGATTTTCAATGCGTTGGATGAGGTGCAGCAGACGTCACTCTCGGCCTTAACATCGGCGGATGTGTTTACGTAACTTACGACAGGAATGCCCGGATATTTTTCCTTCAAGGCGCGTATGTCTGCGCCTGTGATTGATTCTGATAGGGAACAACCCGCCTTGAGGTCGGGGATCAGAACTTTTTTATCAGGGCACAGAATTTTCGAGGTTTCCGCCATGAAATGCACACCGCACTGAACAATAATATCGGCGTCGCTTTCCGCGGCTTTACGCGCCAGCATCAAAGAATCACCAACAACATCGCCAACGCCAAAGAAAATATCAGGCGTCATATAATTATGCGCGAGGATAACGGCATTCTTTTCTTTTTTGAGCCTGTTTATCTCGTAAATATAGGGCGCGATGGTTTCCCAATGATCCCGCTGATATTGATTTGATAGTTTTGCAAACAACGGTGCGGTTGCTTCTGCGACGTTTTGCGTGTACGCAAGGTTCTGCGTGTCCATTTTTTCAACCCTTCACAGGTGGTGAATAAAGAAGGTATATTTCATACTCATAAACCCTAGGTCAAGAGAATGACAGATTTATTTGCACAAAAAACAGCAGAAAAAGATGGTGCGGTGCATAAAAACCGCCCATTAGCCGATTTATTGCGCCCTGAAACCCTGAATGAGGTGGTCGGGCAGGATCATTTATTGGGGGATGATGGCGCGTTAAAAACCATGGTGAATGCAGGTGCATTGTCGTCTTTGATTTTGTGGGGGCCACCCGGATGCGGAAAAACGACCATTGCGCGTATTTTGGCCAATCATAGTGATCTGCATTTTGAACAAATATCGGCGATTTTTTCCGGCGTTGCGGATTTACGCAAATGTTTTGAATCGGCCAAGATCAGAAAAGCAAACGGGCAAGGCACATTATTGTTCGTTGATGAGATTCACCGTTTTAATAAATCACAGCAAGATGCGTTCCTGCCTGTCATGGAGGATGGCACAATCACCTTGATCGGGGCGACGACGGAAAACCCGTCTTTTGAATTAAACGCTGCGGTTTTGAGCCGCGCACAGGTTTTTGTATTACGGCGTTTGGATGAAGATGGTCTGCAAGAGCTGATCACCCGCGCGCAAGAGCGTACGCAGCGCGCCTTGCCCGTGGATGAGCAAGCGCAGGATTTACTTCGGATTATGGCGGATGGTGACGGACGGTATATGCTGTCCATGATCGAGCAAATATATGCGCAAGTGGCTGAGGGCATAATTTTAGATCGCGATGGATTGCTGCATATGCTGCAAAAACGCGCCCCGCTTTATGATAAAGGGGATGAGGCGCATTTTAATTTGATTTCGGCCTTTCATAAATCATTGCGTGCCTCTGATGCGGATGGCGCGCTTTATTGGATGGCGCGGATGTTACAGGGCGGGGAAGATCCGGCCTATATCCTGCGGCGCATGACCTGCGTGGCATCGGAAGATATTTCCAACGCAGACCCGCAAGCCTTAAGCGTGGTGATTGCCGCGTGGAGTGCGTATGAGCGTTTGGGCTTGCCCGAAGGGGAACTGGCGATGGCGCAGGCCTGCACCTATTTGGCGAGCGCGCCGAAATCTAATGCCAGCTATATGGCGTTGAAGGCAGCCAAAGCGTTGGCGCGGGAAACGGGCTCTTTATTGCCGCCGAAACACGCGATGAACGCGCCGACAAAATTGATGAAAGAGCAGGGCTATAAGCTGGGTTATATTTATGACCATGACACGCCCGAAGGGTTTTCAGGGCAGAGCTATTTCCCTGATGATGTGCCGCGTCAGGCCTTTTATCAACCTGTGGAGCGCGGCTTTGAGCGTGAGATCAGGAAGCGTCTTGATTATTGGGCGAAGCGCAGACAAGCATAATACCGCTGATAACGATCAGCCCCGCCCCGCCGATCATCCACATATCCGGTCTTTCATCAAAGACGAAATATCCGATCAGAAATGCCAGCGCCAGTTGCGAGTAATGCAAAGGCGAAACGGCGGCATAACGCGCGTTTAAAAAGGCACAGGCCACGCCGCTGATCCCGCAGGTCAACATAAAGCCAGCCAGCACAAAAACAGGCAGGTGTTCAATATGCGGCAGGGGATAGGCCATTAAGGAATAAGGGAACAAAAGCACCGTATTGACGATGTTGGGATAAAATGAAAAAGAGAGCAGCGTTTCGTCCTTACCCATGGCGCGGGCGAGGAGGCTGATCCCCGTAATACAAAAGGTTGTGAAAAAGGCAAAAAGCACCCAAACGCTAATCTCGCCCGTCCATGGACGCAGGGCGATCAGGACACCGGTGAAGCCGAGTAAAATAATCAACCAACTGATCGGACTGACCGTTTCTTTATATATGGGAATGGCGGCAATGGTGATGAGAAACGGGGCGAGGAATAAAACGGGATAAACCGTGGTAATGGGCAAATGAGCGAAGGCGATGACGACCGATACAGCCAACCCGACATTAAAAAGGCTGCGCCAAAGGTGAACTTGCATCTTTTTTGTGCGGAATGTGGCCTTTAATCCCCCCATAAAAGGCGATAAAGCAACGCCGACAATCAGGGAGAAAAAGTACGTCCAGCCTATGATTTGGAGAACCGGATAGTGCGGTGTAAGCCACTTCGCGCATGAGTCCGAAATGACAAAAGCGGAAAAGCCAATGAGGGCGTAAAGAATTCCCTTTTGTGTGGTCGTGAATGTGCTTAACATAGATGCGTGAATACCCTATAAGATGGGGACAGTGTATGAGGTTTATATGATAACGACAATAGTTTCTGTAGCAATAGGTGGCTCATTAGGTGCGGTGACGCGTTATGGTGTGAACCAGGGGGCGGTGCAAGTTTTTGGCCATGGCTTTCCGTGGGGGACGATCATCGTGAATGTTCTCGGCTCTTTCTTGATGGGGGTAATGATTGCGAAGTTCTCTATGATGGATCATGTATCCCATGAAATGAAAACCATGCTGACAACGGGTTTTCTGGGCGCGTTTACAACCTTTTCTACCTTCTCGCTTGATTTTGTAACCATGTGGGAGCGCGGCGAACTGGCGCAGGCGGCTCTATATATGATGGGCTCTGTTGTGCTGTCTATTGCGGCGTTATTTTTGGCTTTATGGATTATGCGGGGTATTCCTTCATGAGTAATGGTGGTTTGCGTTTTATTGTGGTGAAGGAAGATGATGACGGGCAGCGGCTTGATCGCTGGATCAAGAAATATGTTCCTGATATGCCTTATGTCCTTGCACAAAAATTGATGCGTAAGGGGCAGATACGCGCCGATGGAAAGCGCGTAAAGCCTGATACACGCATTGTCATGGGGCAGGAAATCAAAATTCCGCCATTTGACGTTATCGCTTCGGATCGCTCCGAGAAGATCAAACAGAAACCTAAAATTACCGACGATGACGTCGCCTTTATGCGTTCATTGGTGATTTATGAAGATGAAGATGTGATCGCCCTGAACAAGCCATGTGATTTGGCGGTGCAAGGTGGGACGAAAACCAAACGCCATATTGATGGCATGTTAGAGGTCTTTCAAGATGAGGAGGGTGTTGTGCCGCGCCTTGTGCATCGTCTTGATAAAGATACCAGTGGTATTTTATTGCTGGCACGCTCGGCAAAATGCGCGCGTGAACTTGGGTTTGCCTTTAAGAAACGCGAAGTGCGTAAAATTTATTGGGCGGTGGTTTCCCCCACACCCGAAGCCTATGAGGGCTCTATCAAAGCGCCGATTGTTAAATCCACAGGCGACTATGAAAAAATGATTATCGATGAGGAAGACGGGAAATACGCCCTGACTGAATATGCGGTGATTGAGAATGCAGGGCGCGCCGCCGCGTTTGTTGCGTTTTGGCCGCGCACCGGACGCACGCACCAAATTCGTGTGCATGCCTCGGAAGTTTTGGGTTCTGCCGTTTTAGGGGATCGCAAATATCGCGCCGTTAAGGATGAGGAAAGCAAGTTGATTGATGCTGACCTGGCGGGAATGGATTTAGCGAAACGCATGCATTTACACGCGCACCGTTTGATTTTACCCCACCCGATGAAGCATGGTCAGGTGTTGGATATTATTGCGCCATTATCGGCTGATTTGGTAAAAAGCTGGAAAAGTTTAGGTTTCGATCACAAATACAAACAAGACCCGTTTGAAGATCTTGATTGAAGTGCTGCTTAATTTATAATAACGAAAAATGATGAAACGGATTTTAGATGAGCGACGATTCTTACTTACTGGATTCAAATGATAAAAAAGAAAAACCTGCATCCAGATGGTATGGGCGTATTCTTAAACTGACTTTTATAATCTGCGCCTTTGTTTTGGTTATCCTGACGGTTTTGGCGAATATGGGCGGCTCGAACGAGATGCTCAAAGAGGGGGTTGGTGAAACAATCAGTGAATATTTCGGTGGTCGCCCCGTTAAAATGGGACGTTTAAATAATATGAACTTTTTCCCGACGGTTGCGCTGGATGTTGAAGATATCAGCGTCTATAGCAAACCAGAGGATGTTATTCCCCTTGTAAAGCTGAAAAAATTCCAAGCCTATATGCCCTTTTGGAATGTGGCGACCAAAACGCCGCGCATGACCACGTTGTATCTGGAAGGGCTTGAGGCAATCAGGGGGGTGTTTATGCCCGCATCATTGAGCGCCGAAAAGATATTCATTGACCATGATATGGAAGCGGGAACCGCCAAGCTACGCGGCAATGGTAAAATAGGTGTGCATCCGTGGAAGTTTGAAATTGATCTGGATGTGAGCGGATCAAAGGGGAAATACGGCTATATGGTCGCGCAATCAGCGCCGTTTGTGTTTGACATCGCCGATTTGCATTTTGACGGCACATTTATTAGGGGCGAAGAAAATTATATAAAATTCGAGAATTTCAATCTGGTTTTTGGTGATAAACGCCTTGGTGGTGATCTGGTCGCGTCAGCGTTGGGAAAACGGTTGCTCAAAATAAAAGGCACGTTAAAAACTGCGGGCGATCAGACAATATTATCTCCGGATTTGGTGCTTAATTTCTCAGACCAGATGCGCATTGATGTTTCCGGTTCTGTCGGCTCTGAAAAAATATTGATGACTGATCTTGTCGGTGACCAATCTGTCTTTAGTATTTTCTCAAGGTTTCGTGAAATTATCGGACAAAGCGCAATACCACGCAGCAGAGATGGTACGCTCGCCTTATTCGGGGGGCATGATATTAATGTTGATTTTGCCCTTAAGAATATTGATCTGGGGGGTAAGACGATGAATGATTTGGCGTTTAATGTCGTGCAAGATGCGGGACGTATTAAGGCCGGGCCAGTGTTGAGCGTTGGTGAAATGGTGATGCCGGTTGTGATGTTGTTATATAAGCAAGATGACGCAAAACTGATTTCTATTGTACAAGATGGTCGTTTTGATACAGCGTTGATGGGGGCATGGCTGAGGCATTTGCCTAAATCCGCGTTGGATCGTGGATATGTAGATGTTTCGTGCGGCATCGGGGAATTTACGGAGCAGGGTGATAACATTCATATTGATGCATTCGGTATTGATACCGCGGCAGGTCATATCAAGGTGAAAGAAAAAACTATTAGGACAGATGACAGTTTTTCTGCTTTACATTTCGTTGAACAATCCAGCGACAAAGAATTAAATAAGGTGGCATTGGCTAAGGACTTATATGATTTTGCACAAGGCAGTTTGCAAAAGTCGAAGGAAGGCTCGCCATGTTCGTCATTTGTCTTTCAGGCAAAAGAAAAGACACCACCACCCGCCGTAGAACCGGAATTGGTTGAACAGGATAATCCATAAGAATGAAACGATTATATACGCTTGTGTCTTCTGAAAAGACGGCAGAAGGCTATGTTATTTTACTTGATGGGCGCGTTGTCAAAACAAAGGCGGGGCAACCTTTGTGCACGCCCGTGGAAGACATAGCCAATGAGGTTGTGCAGGAATGGGTGCGTCAGGAGAAGGTTATCAATCCTGATACCATGCCCTTTACACAAATTCTGAACACAAAAATAGATCGTGTCTCGACAGAGCGCGCACGTATGAGCGATACCATTTTAAAATATCTGGATACGGATTTAATCTGTTACTGCGCTGATACGCCGCAAGGCCTCGTGTCTATGCAAGATAGCCTATGGGCGCCATGGCGTTTATGGGCGGCGGAGAAATTTGGGCATGCGCCTGAAACGACAACCGGTTTGATCGCCTTGTCACAGCCCTCAGGGCTGCATGACCGTATTGGTGCGTATGTTCAAGGCATTAATGATGACCGCTTCACCATTTTACAGATTGCCGTGCCGTTGACCGGTTCTTTGATTTTAGGGGCGGCTTTTTTAGAAGGGGTAGCGCGCGCGCAAGATGTGTTCGCGGCCTGTTTTGTAGAAGAGAAATTCAAAGACACGTTATATGACGCTGAAAAATACGGGGCTGATCCGCATACTGAATCCCAGCAGGATGCCGTATTGCGGGATTTACAGGCATGTGAAACCTATTTAAAGGCGATCACAGTCCTGTAAAATTTTCTATTACGACGATAAATTTCCTCGCCCTTTGCCTTTTATGTCTGCTTGGGTACTAACTTGCATAGCATCAAGAATGGGATGCAAAGTAGAGCATAGCAAACACCTGCAATGATCAGGGTTTTATCGATACCCAATGCAATGTTAAAGGCGATCGCAAGTGAGCTTCCGAGTACGCCTGCTGCGCCGTTAATCCCCCAGAACCATGCGGTAGCGCGTGAGTCGAATGCTTCGGTCAGTCTTAACCCTGTCGGGAAACCAAAGCCCATGAGCAAACCTGCAGGTGAGATGATGGCAATACTGACCAATACTCTGGTCACGATGTCGACCTCGGCATAGGTGTGGAAAATATCACGCAGAATGAAGGACAAGATAATGCCGTATCCACATGTCAGAAGACACCACATAGTTTGTCGCGGTAGTGTGCTTAGTGGGAATTTCTCAGAGATGAAGCTACCCACGCCTGCAGACATAATCAAACTGAACAACACGACGCTAAGGCCGTATATGGGGTGTCCAAGAAACACACCAAGAGCTTGCAACAGTGAGATTTCCATGAACATAAAGCCCAATCCGATCAACATGAAATAGACTGTACCGGCTTTGATAAATGTGCTGCCTTTATCTTCTACTGTTTTAAGTAGAGGGGCGATAATCACAAAACCAACCATCAAGAAAGAAAAGATAATGATGAGATAGAGGTTAAATGTCGCTTTGGCCTGACCCATTGAAACATAGTGCGCTCCAACCGGTGGGGATAATGCCATTCTGGACACAGCCAACGGCATTGACAGACGCGCCTGATTAAAGAAGAACGGACGCATGTCGGTTGAGGGAGAAACATCAAAAAACTGCTTTGACGAAATCTCATTAATTTCATCAACACTTGTTGCGCTGATCAAATCACCAAGCAAACCAACGGGTGCTTCCTTGTTCGGAATCAAGATGGTTCTGTATTGCTTTTCACGAGCAGTCTTTTCCAAGGCAGCGATTTGTTCTGCCGTAAAGGGGGATTTGCTGACCACAAGAGTTGCAATCGCACCGGAATTAAACAGAGCAATGTGTTGGCGTGCATCGTGAACACCTAAATTAAACAAGGTTGCCATGGCCACAGAAAGCGAGCGTCCTGTGTCATCCATTGCACTTGCTGACCAACGGCTTAGTGTGAAGACACCATGATCACTTAAGTCATCCATAAAGATGGTCCACGCATCGGTGGTGTATAAACCATTTTCCGATAGGGCGAACGCCCCTGCGCCTGTTGCAGCCCACGTGTCGATCAAGCTCATTTGAACCAGATCAAGTTTTTCTTCGTTTTGTCTGAACCAACTGCGCGCTTCTTCGTTTAAAATGGTTACGCCGGGTTGTTTATAAAGATTCGCATATTCCCGATAGACAGGATTATCTTTCATCAATTTGATTTGCACAGGATTAACATCCAGCGCGGTTACTTTTTCAACACCGAAATATTTGGCGGACATCAAGTCACGACCACCACCAACGCCGATGATTGCAGCCTTTTTAATGTCAGGCATAGTGTATGCGATGTTTGTAACATCAAATTCCAGATATTTGTGTTTACTGAAATCACCGTCAAATTTTGTGATAGGCGTTCCGGCATCGCCATCAATGACGAGCATTTTGATAGGGAAGCGTTCATCCATCGGGAAGATTGGTGAAGGACCCCAAGCAAACGGTGTTCTGATTTCTTCATTCATGACCGTTACGCGGGAAATAGAGTTCCACTCTTGGTAATCAATTCTCGACATTGGGATGAATTTATCTTTTACCCATAATGGATATAAAAGCGGTGTCGGTAAAAACAAATTGGTCAGCCCTAATCCGAATGTGATGACAAGGAAGGTCGCCGCCATTTTTTTAAGGTGATAATCTTTACCTGCAAGTGTAACGGTTTTGGGAGCATCGTCGCGTACTGGGAAAGCCAATGCAGACATAAAAGCCAAACCGGATAAGAACAATAAAGCCGATGGCGTGTCTATGGTTTCCATCAGAATAAGAGCGGCAATACAGCCTAAGCCTGCGCCGACCAGATCAACACCATAGGTCTTACCAACGGGGAAAGGGGCGCGTGTTAGACATACGGTAATGGCAACGCCAGCATGATAATAGGCAATACTGGTTGTGAACGCGGCAATGGGAAGTGTTGCCAATGTTTTTACGGCTTGTTCCGAAAGAATGGGGATGAATAGTTGTCCGGCCAAGGCTACTAATATGAAAAAACCGAAGGCCATAGAATGCTTTCGGGCAATAAGCGCGTAATCGCGGCGTTGTTCTTCTTCAGACGATCGATAAATTTTAAGAGCGCCAAGTGTCAGGCCAAACATAGCCATGCTGATGACGAGGAATGATAAGTGATACCATGATGTCACGGAAAATAATCTTGATTGAAGAATTTGAAGGGACATCACAAGTCCCGATATTAAAAACACCCCGAAATAGAATGAAAAAGCTTTATTTTTCATGCGCTTGACCTAATCTTTTTTAGTTAAAATATGTGTTATAATTGTGCATCAGGAACCATCTTATATTGTACGATATGTATCCAGCCCTTCACGCAACGCAGAAGAAGGTATAACAATATCGGGAAAAAAGCAATAAAGCCCATCACTTTGATATTATATGCATTTTTCTCAAAAAATATGTCATCGCAAATATTGGCGATTTCGATTAAGCGGCTGAAGTTGCCATTGTTCAAGGCGCTGTTTAATGTGTCAAAACAAGGGCCAAGAGGCTGATAGTCAACCGAAACGAGCAAGTAAAGAACAGCAACGAAACTTGTTATTATAAGGTAAAGGTTGGAGCGCCAGAACGTTCTGATTAAAAATGTGGTGTGATTTTCTAACAGGCCGTCTTCTTCCGAATTCATGCGGAAAGAATATATGGTGGCAAGCGTACACACGCAGATCATCAATGCAAAAACAGAGGCTGCGCTCACTGGTACAATAGCGATAGAGAAGGATAGAAAAAACACAATATAGAGTGCGATAATTTTATAGCGTTCTTTTTGTTTGTTATTGATGATGGTTTTTATCTCTTCAACTTTTTCTTGCATATATACCCCGGAAACAGATCCCTAGTGTTTTAAAACATGCGCATCATGTTTTTTGGACAAATGATGTTTAGGCAAACAGCTTACCGCCGACCAAACAACCGTTCAATCTCTTTTAACGATAATTGGACATAAGTTGGTCTGCCATGGTTGCATTGTCCTGACAAAGGCGTCTGCTCCATTTGACGTAATAGCGCATTCATCTCTTCGGCGTTGAGGCGCCTTCCTGATCGAACAGAGCCGTGACAGGCCATGGTGGAGAGAATGTGGTTAATTTGTTCTTCGAGTAAATCCGCCTTATCATATTCGGCCAATTCATCAATCAGATTGTGGATCAATTCTGTGGTGTTCATGTTTTTACTGAGCAAGGCGGGGATGCTTTGCACCGCGATGGCATTGGGGCCAAAGGATTCAATCTCAAGCCCTAAGCGCGCAAAGGTCTGAGCATGCGCAAGTAACTGCTCCATCGCCAGTTCTTCAAGTTCAATAATATCAGGCGTTAAAAGCCCTTGCTTCTCGACACCTGTTTCGGCCAATTGCGCTTTGAACCGTTCATAGACAAGGCGTTCATGCGCCGCATGTTGGTCAATAATGACCATGCCGTTTTCGGTTTGGGCGATGATGTAATTTTCATGAATTTGGGCGCGCGCCGCGCCAAGGGGATAGGCTTGTACCTCTTCCTCATGCTCTGAAATATGCTCAACTTTTCCCGCAGGTTCCATGTCATAGGCGGTTTGCGGCGCGTATTGCAGATGCGCGGCCTCGGCCAAATTACCGTGCGAAGAGCGGGCGTAGCTGTAGGGGACGGCTTTGTGCTGTCCGCGATGCAATGGCAAATTTGGGGCGTTGGCGGCGCGCGGGTATGATTGCATGGCATTGAGCGTTTGTGTCGCCACAGTGCCGGAGCTTTGAAACCCGCCTTCAAGGATAGCGTGTTTTAAGGCATTGATAATCAGGCCGCGTACGCGCTGCGGGTCGCGGAAACGCACTTCTGCCTTGGCGGGGTGCACATTCACATCCACCTCCGAAGGGGGCAAGTTTAAAAACAAGGCAAGGACGGGGTGACGATCACGATGCAAAACATCGGCATAGGCGGCGCGTACACAACCATGCAGTAACCTGTCTTTGACCGCACGTCCATTGACAAACAGATATTGATATTGCGTTGTGCCGCGATGAAAAGTCGGCAGTCCGGCGTAGCCTGTCAGGATGATATCGTCGCGCTCGGCCTCGATATGCATGGCGTTTTCGCCAAATTCTTTTCCTAAAATATTGCTTAAGCGGCTTTGCATATCAAGAACGGCGTGCAGTTGTAATTTTTTGACGCCGTTATGGGTCAGGGTAAACGCAATGGCGGGATAGGCCATGGCAAGGCGCGTCACGACGTCTTTGATCGCGCCATATTCTGCGCGCTCTGTTTTCTGGAATTTTAACCGCGCGGGTGTGGCGTAAAATAAATCGCGGATTTCAAGGCGCGTTCCCTTGGGATGAGAAGACGGACGTACACCGCTTTTCTGTCCCGCTTCGCAGGTGATTTCCCAGCCCTCACCCGCATTTTGGTCATGGGTCTTAATGGATGTCCGTGACACCGCAGCAATAGAGGCCAAAGCCTCACCGCGAAAGCCCAGATGTTCGATATGGAGTAAATCATCATCCGGTAATTTTGACGTGGCATGCCTGTCGAGCGCGGCGTGTAGTTCTTGCTCGGACATACCGCAGCCATTATCGGAGATAACAATTTTGCTTTTGCCGCCATTGTGAATATCAACGTCAATGGCTGACGCGCCTGCATCAATGGCGTTTTCCAGTAATTCTTTAACGGCGGCGGCAGGGCGTTCAACAACCTCACCGGCAGCGATCTGATTAATCAGTGTTTCGGGTAAATATCGTATGCGCATATACGCACTATAGCGATATCGCTAGGGGATTACATCAAAACTATACGGGCTATGGAAAAAAGATGGTGGACGAAACATAAACGAGGGCAAAGGCGAAAAAGCCGCTGGTTTAAATGCTGCTGAAATCAATGATGGTACCGGTTAATTGAGCATCACTCAGCTTAGCACCTTTTAAAATCGCTCCTGTTAAATCGGCGCGTCTTAAATCCGCTCCTGACAGATCGGCATTGGTCAGATCCGCGCCCATTAAGATGGCATCGCGTAAATCACTATCTTGTAAATCTGAAAAGCGCAGGTCGGCGCCGCTAAGGTCTACTCTATTGAGGCGCACTGTGCCATCGCTCCCCTTGAATTGCAGCGGGCTGAGGCGAGCGTTGCGTAAATTGACACGCGCCATTTTTACATTTTTCAGATGCGAACCGCGCAAATCGACATTCTCCATATAGCAATCACGGAAATCAGACGCATTGAGGATAGAGCTTTGTATCGACGCCTTGTTCAAATCGAGTTGTACGAAAGACGCACCGAGCGCGCGTATCGCCGTCAGTGGGTATAGGCGCAAGGCTTCTACGGTGCGTAGATCATAGCCGCTTAAATCCATTTGCGTGCCTTTAGCGCCGAGGGATTTGATCCATATGCCGTGTTCTTCGAGCATGGCTGTTAGGGTCTGCCCTGAATCTTCCAGTTTGATGCCTGCGTTTTTCTGCGTGATTGCGCCAGTGATGTCGATGCCGTAACTTTCGGTATCCTTCATAATTATGCCCGATAATATGGCTTGCTGCATATTGGCGTGGGTCAGGTTGGAGCCTGATAAATCGGCATTACTGAGGTTCGCTCCATGGAAAATGGCGTGACTGAGATCGGCGTGGCGGGAAATCGCGCTGGACAGATCGGCATCTGAAAAATCGGCGTTTCGTGCGCGTGCGCCAGATAAATTGGTATTGGTCATACGTGCGCCTGTTAACATTGTGTGAGAGCCGCTTGTGCCTGTTCTGATTCGCGCAACCAAATCACCTGTGTCGGCTTTTTGGACGATTTGCCCTTCGCGCATATCAGAGTCGGTCATGTTCGCCCCTGATAAATTCGCCCCCGATATTGTCGTGCCCCGTAAATCCGCGCGTGATAAATCGGCATGTGACAGGTCGCAATCGCGTAAATCACAGCCAAAGAAACAAGCACTTTTTAAGGTGCACAGGGACATATCCGCGCCGGACAATGTTGATCCTGTAAAGTCGGATTGTGATAAGTCGCGGCTGTGAAAATTTAGGCCGGATAAATCTTTATACTGAAAAATGGCGCGGTTCCCGCCGATTTGCCCACGCAAAAACATGCTGTGCCGTGCCAATGCCGCATCAAGATCGGATTGCGCAACAACAGGGAGTGACCCAGGTTGGGGTATGTTTTTATCATGAGTGCTCAACATGCCTTAACTATACCTCAAAACCGCTTGTTTTTCCTTAAATTTTTATAGTTTGTTTTATCGGAAAAATGCAGGAAATATCAAGAGGATTGATGCACCAAACGGATCAGACCGTCTGTTGAGGAATCTGTATCAGGCGCATCGCCGACCTGTTTTGTTGTTTTATCGAGCGACTGCACGATTTGACCCGCCAGCACTTTCCCAAGCTCAACGCCGCATTGATCGAAACTATTGATGTTCCAGAGCACGCCTTGAACGAAAATTTTGTGCTCGTAAAGCGCGATGAGCATGCCAAGCGTGTAGGGCGTGAGTTCCTCTAAAACCAAGGTCGAGCTGGGGCGGTTGCCTTCAAATACTTTATGCGGGTCGTCATGCGTGCGCCCGTCCATCAAGGCCTTGGTTTGGGCAATGGCATTGGCGAGGAGTTTGTTCTGATGGTCGCCGGTCGGGTTCTGACTTTTGATCGTCATGATAAATTCACACGGCACAATATTTGTCCCCTGATGGATCAATTGGAAAAAGGCGTGCTGGGAATTTGTGCCTGCTTCGCCGAATATGATCGGCCCTGTGTGATAGGGGATTCTGTGGTGATTGCGATCAACGGACTTACCGTTGGATTCCATATCCAGTTGTTGCAAATAGGCGGGGAAACGATGCAAATATTGGTCGTAGGGAATAACCGCCAGTGATTCATAATTGAGGAAATTTCTGTTCCACATGCCAATCAGGCTCAGCATCACGGGAATATTTTCGCGTAAAGGCGCGGTTTTAAAATGCGTATCCATCGCATGCGCGCCGCCCAGCATGGTCGCGAAATTGTCATAACCGATTCCAATGCAAAGCGCCAAGCCAACCGCTGACCATAATGAGAACCGCCCGCCGACCCAATCCCATATCGGGAAAATACGATCAGGCGTGATGCCGAATTGCGCCGCGCCGTCGATATTTTGGGAGATGGCAACGAAATGATCTGAAACATCCTGCACGCCGAGCTTTTCTTGCAGCCAGCGTTTAGCCGTATTGGCATTGGTGATGGTTTCTTGTGTCGTGAATGTTTTTGACGCCACAATGAAAAGCGTCTTTTCAGGCTCAACATTTTTCAACGCTTCCGCGAGGTGAGAGGCATCGACATTAGATACGAAATGCACATTTATAGTGGGATCAGCAAAAGGGCGTAATGCTTCATAAGCCATTGCCGCGCCAAGGTCAGAACCGCCAATGCCGATATTCACGATATGGGTGAAACGCTTTTCTTCGCGGAGGGCGTTTGAAAAGACTTTCATTTTTTTAAGTGTGGCTTTGATGTCGGTATGGATGTCTTGGCCGTTAATCATCAGCCCTTCATCTGTACCATTGCGCAAGGCGGTATGTAATACGGCGCGGTCTTCGGTGATGTTTATGGCCTCACCGCCGAACATTTTACTACGCCATCCTTCCAGATCACAGGCCTGCGCATAAGCGCACAATTTATCAATGGTGTCGCGATTCAGGCGCTGTTTTGAAAAATCATAAAGCATCGAATCAAGGCGAATATGGAAGTCATCAAAGCGCGTTTTTTCGCCTTTGTCATCCGCCTTAAAAAGATCACGGATATACGTGTCTTTCATGGTTTTGGAATGGTCGTCCAATGCGTGCCATTGTGGCAAATCAGATCTAAAATTCTTGGTCATTTTTACTCAACATTCGGCAGATCGGTAATGATATTTACATTCTCGATCTCTTCAGGGTTACCGACGATTACAGTCGTCATGCTGTCTTTATTCAAAAGGCGTTTGGCTATGGCTTGGATATCACTGATCTGCACTGCATTTAGTTGCGCGGCGCGTTGGTCGAGATAATCAATCGGCAGATGGTCAAGCTGCAAGGATAGCAAAACGCCTGCAATAGAGCCTGTGGATGTCAATGAGAGTGGCAATGAGCCAATCAAATAGGATTTAGCATCCGTGATTTCCTGCTCTGATACGGGCGTATCTTGCATTTTTTGCCATTCTTGGTTAATCAGGCTGCGCATTTCGGGCACAGATTTATTGACCGTTGAGGTTGAAACATGCAGCACATCGGCCTCGTCATATTGACGGAAATAAGAATATACGCCGTAGGTCAGGCCGCGCTTCTCGCGGATTTCTTCCATCAAGCGAGAGCCAAAACCCGACTCGCCCAAAATGAAATTCATAATATGGGCGGCGTAATAGCCCTTATCCTGACGGCTGATTCCCGCTTGTGAAATTTCAATTACGGACTGCGGGATATCTTGCTTATAGAGATAAGTTTTTCCTGCATTTTGCAAAGGCGATTTTTCAGCCGCTTTGACGGTTACATCAGGCATAGAACCAAAAACATCATCGAGAACGGCTTTGAGTTCCTCGGCGTTGATATCGCCGGCGACCCCGATCACCAATTCATTTTTACCCAATGTTTTGTGAAAACCGCGTAAATCATCGGGGGTAATGGCATCAAGTGAGGAGAGCGTGCCGCCGCTGTTCAGGGCGTAGGGATGGTTTTCGAAAATGCGGTCATTTTGAATGCGCGCGGCAATCCACCGTGGATTTGAAAGTGATGACTTGATACGGCTTTTGTTGCTTTCACGCATCCGATCAACCGGATCTTGATCGAAACGCGGCTTTGTCAGGGCGAGTTTGAGAAGGTTAAAGGCAATCTCTTTGTTCGCAGAAAGTGTTTTCAGACCGCCGCCAAAATTATCGCGACTGGCTGAAAAAGACAGGCTGATGGAATTGTCGCGCAATGTTTTTTGAAAGATTTGAGACGTGATATCGCCCGCACCTTCATCCATTGTGTTGGAGGCCAAGCGTGCCAGCCCTTGTTTTCCTGCGGGATCATTTTTAGAGCCTGCACCGCGAAAGGAATAGGCCATGGCAATGACGGGGATGCTGTGATCTTCCACCAACCATGCGGTGATGTTGGTTGGTGTGGTCACGTTTTGGATATTCAGAAATTTACTTTGCGGCTCTTTTGCATACGCTGAAAACGAACACAGGCTTAACGCGACAATCAGAAGGGTTATATGATATTTGGTTTTCATTATTTCTCTCCTTCTTTTTGTTGTGGCGCAGTTGTTTGTGGCGGCGCGGCTTTGGGCAATAATATGCCTGTCACGGGTGGTATAAGCGCAGGTGCATCAGGGTTAAGGAAGCGTTTGGCCACGTCTTGGACTTGTTCTTTTGTAACCGCGCTGATTTTTTGCGGCCAATATTCAATATCATCGAGCGTTGATCCGGTCACCATATTATATCCGATGGTCATGGCAGGGCCGCTCAGGCTGTCGCGCGCGAAAATGGCTTCGGCTTGTAGGCGGGACGAGGCGTCAGATAATTCCTGATCTGTGATGCCGTCTTTAATCAAGGCGCGTAAGTCATCATCAATGGCTTGTTTTAGGGGGGCGATTATATCGACGGAGGAGGGATTTGCCGCAATCGATAATGTGGCATCATCCCAAGCCGCACTCATATAAGACAGATTAATATTGGTGGCGTATTTTTTATCAATGACCAGAGATTTATAAAGACGCGAGGTTGAGCCGCCCGCCATAATTTCTTCCAAAACCTGAAGCGCCAGCGAGTCTGTTGTATTTTCGTGATAGCTTGGCACGCGGTAAATACGTTTGAAAACAGGCTCTTGCACATTGGGGTGTGATAATGCGATTTGTGTGTCGGCTACAAAAGGCGGTGATATGGTGCGCAGTCTTTCGGGGGTGTCAACGCGTGGGATGATGCCGTATGTGCGCTTGGCCATTTCAAAGACATCTGGTGCATTCACATCACCTGACACAATTAAGATAGCATTATTCGGCGCGTAATATAGGTCATAGAACCCTTTTGCATCGGCCCAGCTTAAATCGGCTATTTCATGCATCCAGCCAATGACAGGTATGCCATAAGGGTGGTTGGGAAACAGGGCGGTATTCATTTGTTCGGCCAGTTGTGCCTGTGGGTTGTTATCGGTGCGCTGTCTGCGTTCTTCGAGAATGACTTTGTTCTCAGAGGCGAAATCATCTGCAGGAACGTTGAGACCATGCATGCGCGCAGCCTCCATCGTCATCATCTTTTCCAGTTGTTCCTTGGCGATGGATTGATAATAAGCCGTATAATCCTGAGAGGTAAACGCATTGTCTTCACCGCCCAAGGAACGGACGATTTTTGAAAATTCACCGGGTTTATATGTTCCCAAGCCTTTGTAGCTGTGTCCTTTGAACATGAGATGCTCTAGAAAATGCGCGATACCTGATTTGCCGCGCGGTTCATCCGCTGCGCCGACGCGATACCAGACCATGTGCGTCACGACAGGGGCGCGGTGGTTTTCAACAACAATAACCTGTAGGCCGTTTTCAAGGGTGGTGGTCTTGGCGTTAAAAACTTTGGCAGGCGTAGCAATGGCGGTTTTTTCTTGCGCGATCGGCTCTTTTGCATGGGCATGATGCGCCAACGGCAAACCGCCAAGGCATAAGAGGAGTAAAGCGATGAAGCGTTTCGACATGGGGGTGTCCTTAAACTAACAGTTTTGATTATTCTTCTATGATCGGCGTTTCACCGTTTAGAATGCTTTTGCCTTCTTCTTTATTCTTTTTGATTCTTTCCAGTTCCTTGATCGGGTCAACCACGGTTGCGGAGGCTTCGTTTTTATTGCCGCCAATATTCAGTAACTTTTCGGCGACGGGTTTATTACGGTCATGCATTGTCTTTGTTTCGTTATTAATGACAGCGCGAATATTCGGATCAACCGGTTGCTTGACGGCTTTGTCCAGTAATGCTGCTTCTGCTGTGCTGGATGTTTGTTGTTTGGGAAGAGTGCGTCCCAAAACCGCTTTTGCGGCAGAATCAATCGCGGATTGTTCCTGAGGGCGCGGCATGCCCGGCATTGGTGGTGGTAAAGCAAGGGCAGGCGGCATCGCGAGTGGTGCGCGGGTAATCACGGCAAATTCGTCAGGGGCTTCTTTTTCCAGACCCAAAGAGTTTTTGATGTTACTGCACCCCGTCACAAGCGGAAGCGATAATGCCAAAATGCTTAAAAGTGTAAGGTTTTGAAGTGTTTTATGAGTCATTTGATTATATTCCGAATCGTTCACGTAAAAATTTCTGAAAGTCCCGTCTCTTTTTATTGTTTTTACGATATCTTTGTCTTGTCTTTGTTTCAAAGAATAAAGATACAATCATCAACAGACTTATCCCCGAAACGACAGACATATCAGCAACATTAAAGGCAGGCCAGTGATATCCTTTGACATGAAAGTCCAGAAAGTCAATCACAGCGCCAAAACGGGCGCGGTCAATCACATTACCCAATGCACCGCCGATAATAAGGGCGTTACACAGGCCGTGGAAATGTTTTTCTGCCGACCAGAGCCAAAAGCCAAACAGTAAGGTAATTCCGAGTGCGACAAAGATCAGGATATAAGGCGTATAAATGCCTGTATCTTGAAACAGGCTGAAGCTCACACCCGTATTCCATGCCATCACGATGTTAAAAAACGATGTCAGATGTATTTCTGTATAGGGAGACATACTGGGTGTGTGTTGATACCAATCAATGAAGCTATAACCGCTTCGTCCTTCGCGCGCAGGTCTGATAACATGCTCTACGACGGCCCATTTGCTTAACTGATCAAGTAAAACGACAAAACAAGCACTGAGAATCCAAAAGGTTCTACGGAACTGGATTGTGCGTATCTTTTTTGTCTTGCGGGCCAGCAGGCGCTCTCTTTTGCGCGTGTGCATGGCCTCCAGTTCTTCATCCGTCATAAAAAAACCTGTGATTTCCCATTTATAAAATCACAGGTTAGTTATTTATGGGCGACAATCAAGCTTCTTTTTCTGCTTGTGACGCGCTGTTATGCGATATGTCGTTTGTTTTCGTTGTCTTTTTCCCGCACCAAAATTTTTGTGCAAGAAAATCAAGGGAAAACAGCCCGCCGCCTTTGAGCATCGGAACGGCCAAAAGCAGCATCCAATAATAATGTTCAGGATTGGATATTTCATAACTTTCCGGCACAACAAACTGGATAACCAAGGTCATAACCAATAATCCCGCCGCGCCGAAACGTGTGAATAATCCAATAGCGAGCAGCACAGGTAAAATCAATTCTGCGGCTGTGCCTGTGACCGCGGCGAAATGCGGGTCAATACCGGGGATCGGGTGAATTTCTTCAAATAAAAGAACGGTTTCGTCCCAGTTTCCGGTAGTGTAATTATCATATTTCAGCATGCCGGACTTAAAAAATATGTTGGCCATGTACAAACGGATGGCGACATCAAGAAGCGGAGAAAGCGTGACATTCGATAGTTTGATGAGGCGTCCATATAATGTGCAAAGCGTTTTCATTTCTGTTTAATCCTTTAATTTAAATGCATTTTTTTATAATTTATGTGGGGGTATTCGTGCGCATCGCAGAAAAAGTTTCGAGCGCGCTGTGTTTTTGTAAAAATGATGCAAAATCAAAGTCCTGATATTTTGTCATTGTCGTTTCAACAGTTTCACCAAGCGGTGTTTTCTTAGTGAGTAAATCAAGAGCCATATATTCGTCAGCCGCAAGGGGGAGGAGATGCACTTCTAAATGCGGACGAATGATCAGCAGTTTCGTTTGATGGAGCTGTGTTATGTCCGGTTTGTGATTTTGGGTTTCATCCAGACAAAAATCTCTAATTTCAATGACGGGATATTTTGATTGGATCAGCGCGGCAGATGCCCTTAATGGCACTATGGTTTGCGCCAAATCGTCTGGTGCGATCTGTGATAACGCATCAGGCGCAAGCGGCGCATCATCAGGCGCGTAATAGGCGGTATTAAGTGCAAATTCCAACGCTGCGATATCCGCCAGATAGGGTAGAGATTGCGCAGGCGGGTGGTCTTTTATAAAAATGTCAAAGCCTTGACCGTATTCATGGAGGCATCCGTTTGTTGGTGGGTGATTGAAAATAAACCCCCGCGCCGCCGCCTTAAAAAAGTTCTCACCAACCAGTTTTTCGATAATCGGATAGGTCCCGCGCAGGGCTTCGATCAGGCTGCCTGTGACGTTATTATGATAAATTTTAAGGCGTTCGCGCGCGGCGATGTCACCCTCTTCGAATAATGCCAAAACATCGCTTTCACAATCATCCAGATGATGTGCAGGTTGCGTCATGAGGGTTTTAAAATGTTTTTGAATTTTAGCGAGGAGCATGCCACATCCCTTCGGGTGCTGCTTTTTGAATGATCTCACGGGCGCGTTGGGCCTCGTCCAATAAGGTTTGGAGGGGCGGAAAATCCTGATCCCATTCAATCAGTGTCGGCACAGCGCCGATGCGTGTCACGGCATATTCATAAAGCGCCCAGACCGCCGCGCAGACAGTTTGGTTATGGGTATCGATCAAAATACTATGCGCGCCGATGGTTTTTTCAATATGCCCTGCTAAATGTATTTCACGCACAAAGGCGGGGTTGATCTGATCAATATATTCATGCGGGTCAAGGCCGTGATTGTGGCTTTGCACATATATATTATTGATATCCAGTAGCATAAAACAGCCGGTTTGTTCACACAGCGCGTTCATAAATTCCGGCTCTGTCATTTCATTATCTTTGAAGGCGATATAGGTTGATGGGTTTTCAACCAATATGGCGCGCCCGAAATAATCTTGCGTTTGTTGTATGTTGGTGTTCAGGCGCAGCAATGTTTCGCTGTTATAGGGCAGGGGCAGCAAATCATTCAAATGCGCGTTGCCGCTGGCGCTCCATGCGACATGATCGGAAATGTTGAACGGGTTGTAACGCTCAATCAGTGCTTTGAATTGTTTGAGGTGATCGAGATTAACGGCCTGATCAGAGCCTAAGGATAAGCCCACAGCATGTAAACTGAGCGGATACCGCGCGGCGATTTGGTCAAGGAAGTGACGGTGAACGCCGCCGCAGAAATAATTTTCGGGATGCACCTCAACCCAGCCAATCGCCGGATTTGTATCCAGAATCTCTTGGTAGTGGGGGCTACGTAAACCAATGCCCACCGGATCAATGAGGAAAAGATCCGGTGGGCACGAGGAAAAAGCCTGTTCGTTATGAGGAATAGAAGAAGGCTTATCCATAATATAAACTGTTACTCTGCGTGTGTATCAGCATGATCTGAATGATCTTCTGTGTCTTCAGCTTCAACGGCTTTGAAAGGTTCTACAGAACCGTTGGCAAGTTTTTCACACACGCCAGTTGGAAGGTATAGCCATTCTTCGCCGCTGGCATCCGTTGTCGCTTGACCCGCGCAACTATGTGATTTATCCGCCGCGCCGCAGGTGTTTTTACCCGCTTTAACAACGCCATAGCATTTTTCTTTACCATCTTTTGCAGCATGCGCAGTTGATGATGCAGCAACAGTGCCCATTGCGGCCATCGCGACAGCACCAGCAAGAAGTGTGTTTAGTGTTGTTTTAGAACTCATGTTTAATTCCTTTGTTTAAATGAATAAATTGCTCACCTTTTAATCGAGTGATCCGTAAAAATGTACGTTTAATGTACTTACTCTAGCGGTTCGTTCGATCACGGATTAGGGTTACATTAAACAGGAAAAAAGGAAATCAAATTTTTACAGGTGGATTTAATTTTAAAACCATGGTTTTTTATTGGCAAATAACGGATCGAAAAACTGAAACATCCATGTATTATTTTGAAACATATAAAGACTTAACAGATGCGGCGCGCGGATGCGTCATCGTCATCGGTAATTTTGACGGCGTGCATTTGGGGCATCAGGCTTTGCTTAATCAGGCGCGCCAAGTGGCGGATGATTTGGGCAAGGCGCTCGGCGTTTTAACATTCGAGCCGCATCCGCGTCAGCTTTTTCGCCCTGATGATCGGCCATATCGCATTACACCGCAGACATTAAAGGCTGAGCGTCTGGATGCCAGCGGCGTGGATTATGTTTTTTCCCTGCCCTTTGATTGGGATTTTGCCAGCCAGTCTGCCGAGGATTTTGTGCAGCATATCCTGATAGATGGCTTGCGCGCTGATCATATCGTGATTGGCTATGATTTTAAATTCGGACAATTACGCAAAGGGACGGCGCAAACAATTCGCGATGGCGGCTTGCCTGTTACGGTTGTTGAGGAGGTGCGCGATACCGCGCTGGGTGATTTATCCTCCAGCCGCGTGCGTCAATTATTGCGCCATGGTCAGATGGACGAAGCCAATGCTGTGCTTGGTTGGGATTGGGAAATACATGGCAGCGTGTTTAAAGGCGATCAACGCGGGCGCGCGCTGGGCTATCCCACGGCGAATATGGAAATGGGCGATACAGTGCATCCGGCCTATGGTATTTATGCGTGCTTTGCGCGTATTCAAGGTGAGGATGAATGGCTTATGGGGGCGTGTAATATTGGTATCCGCCCGATGTTCGAAGTTGAAACCGCGCAGGTCGAAACCTTTATTTTCGATTTTGACCGCGATATTTACGGGAAAACATTGCGGGTGCGCCCTGTCCAACGCTTGCGCGGGGAGGCGAAGTTTAACTCGCTTGATGACCTGATCGTGCAAATGGAAAAAGATTGCCGCCAAGCGCGTGATATTCTGAGCGCAAAGCTCTGATTGCTGTGCGATAGATGGTTTGAAAGGCGGATATGTCACGCCGATTGAGAAAGATAAAACAATGAGTATCTTCTTTTCTTTATTATTTAACTTACTGCCGCTTTATGCCTTGATCGGAGCAGGGTATTTTGCCGCGAGCAAATTGCATGTTGATAAACGTAGTCTTGGCACTTTGGCGATTTATATTTTTATGCCTGTCGTGGTGTTCGGTTTTGTCGCCGATATGGATTTCCAGCCTGCCTATCTGGCCTTGCCGATTTTTTTCTATGTGGCGAGTGTCATTGTCGGGTTGGGGTTTTTCAGGCTTGGCGGCATGGTGTATCAGGATAAACAGAAAAACCTGATGGCGATGCTCGCCTCTATGGGCAATACGGGCTATTACGGTTTGCCGCTGGTGTTGCTGTTCTTTGATAAGGACACCGTGGCGATTTATATTTTCATGACCCTTGGCGGGTTGGTGTTCGAGGCCACTGTCGGCTACTACATCGCCGCGCGCAGCAGTTTCACGGTGCGTGAAAGCTTAATCAAGCTGACGCGCTTTCCTGTCATGTATGCGATGGCGGCAGGGTTTATCGTTAATGCATCGGGCTTTGAACTGCCTGAGATATTCTGGACATATTGGGTGCATTTCAAGGGGGCATACGTCATTACCGGTATGATGATTATCGGCGCCGCGCTGGGGGGCATGGAAAAATTTGTCTTCGGCCCGCGCCTTGTGGCTTTGGTCTTCGCCGGTAAGTTCGTCATATTCCCGTTGTTAAGTTTGCTCTTTATCGCGCTGGATAAAACGGTGATGCACTGGTTCTCGCCGGAAATTTATAATTTGCTTGTGATTGTAGCGATCGTCCCGCCCGCAGCGAATATTGCCGCCTATGCCACGCAGATGAATATAGAGCCTGAAAAGGCCGCCACCACGATATTGATCGGAACGATCTTTGCCCTGTTTTATATCCCTTGCGTGATTATGTTTATCGGTGTGTAGAGGGGGCTAAATGCCACAATATTGTGCAATGCACAATGCGCATGACAGCTATGCAAACTTAACGGTTCCCTTTTGATAAGAGCGGGCGTACAACTCGCCCCAGATTTACACTCCTAATTATCAAATTATAGTTTTAACCCTCTTACCATTTGATAATTTACTTTATAGCAAGGGCTCGTTTCGACACGGCTCTTGCTTTTTTTTGCCTTTTTCTAATATTATGGAATTAAGTAAGAAAATAAGGGTTTGTGTAAATGGGTGATTCTTCTAATTCATATTTGAGTAGTTTATATCAGCAGGCGTTGTTCGAGGGGATTTCTGAAGATGATGTATCTTCCGTAACGTTGCATGGAAAATGCCGTTTGATTTGTGATTTGGTTGGCGCGCTCCGTGGTAAGTTGCCGCAAAGGATTATGGGGAACGGTAGAATAGCGCGTTCTTCCTTGGTGACCATCGTTGATACATTCGAGCCTTCAGAAAATTTCATGACCTTCCAATCGCAAAACAAGCACGTTTTTTCAGCGACATGACACATGATGAGTATGCGCCGCTTAGGGATAATATTACGAATTGGAATAATCTGGACATGGAAGCGCGTCAAGATACGCTTATCCAAACGACATCGCTGCATCAATATGCGTATTTGTCGGGAGTTGCCGATAGAATTCCGATTAGCTGGGTCTTTCAAGAAAAACCCCTGCAGTCAGAGCAGTTTGGTCTGTTGATCGTCGGCGGCTTTTCAGGTGATTTAACCAGCGAATATGGACGCATTCGACAGGATGTCAGTGCCCGATCTCATTTTGATGATCCGGCAGTGGCTTTTAATACGGGGCATCATGAAACGACGCATGCTATCCAGTTTGCGTTGGCCAATGCTTATCACCATAACCGTCTTAATGCGACGCATATCCTTTATGATGATGCGCGCATGTTTCATGCGATAGAGGTCAATAAAGCGGTAATCCCGTGCTCTGTTTTGAAACATAGCGATCAAGCGGCCTATCAACAGCAGGTGCATGAGGTTTTGGCCAACGAAGAAGGCCACGCGATCAGTCAAGGTCTCCTTGATCTTTCACAATAAAAAAGAGCGCTCAAAACGCTTGTGGTACTTGATCTTTATGACCAGTCCCGCCATAGTGCGATTTATGAAACACGTGAATACCATAATTATTCGAATTACAGGCCCGGCTCTGATATAAAAAGAGACCGGGGTGTAGCCGTTTTTAAATTCCATGCAAATGACAGTACGTATATAAAAGGCGCATGAATAATGCGTAGATGATTATGACAGACGAAACCAAAAAACCAGATTATAAAGACACCGTATTCTTACCGAAAACGGATTTCCCGATGCGCGCAGGCTTGCCGAAGAAAGAGCCTGAAATTATCGCGAAGTGGGATGAAATGGATCTCTATGCGCAAATGCGTGCAAGCGCTGCGGGCAAGGAAAAATTTGTTCTGCATGACGGCCCGCCTTATGCGAATGGTAATATCCATATGGGGCACGCGGTGAATAAAATCTTGAAAGACGTGGTGGTGAAATCACAAGGCATGACGGGCAAAGATGCGCCATATGTGCCGGGTTGGGATTGTCACGGTCTGCCGATTGAATGGAAGATTGAAGAAAAATACCGTAAAGCGGGCAAGGATAAGGACGATGTTGATATCCTTGAATTCCGTGAAGAATGCCGCGTTTTCGCGCAAGAATGGGTGGATATCCAAAGCGCGCAATTCCAACGCTTGGGCATCACAGGCGATTGGGAAAACCCATACCGCACCATGACAACCCGCGCCGAAGGCAAGATCGTGCGCGAAATTCATAAATTCGCCTTGAATGGCGGCCTGTATAAAGGTCTGCGCCCTGTGATGTGGTCAACGGTGGAAAAAACCGCTCTGGCTGAGGCAGAGGTGGAATATAAAGAGCATAAATCAGTGACGATCTGGGTTAAGTTTCCGATTGTACAGTGTAGAACTACTCCCGAGTTAGAGGGGTACGGGATTGTAATTTGGACAACAACGCCTTGGACGATACCATCAAACCGTGCAATCGCCTATGGCGCGGGAATTAATTATAAGGCATTTGAAGTCACTGAAGTTACGCCTGAAAGTAATGTTGAGGTTGGTGATAAATTAATTGTTGCAGAATCTTTATTTGAGGATTTTGCTGCGAAGGCAGGAATATTGAAATGCGATATAACTAAGCAAAATAATGGGCATGTTTTATTCTCATTTTCGAAGTTATTAGGCACAATTTGTAAGCATCCATTTGCAGATGTAGAGGCAGATAAAGAAAATTATTATAGTTATAATGTTCCTGTTCTTGATGGAAGTTTTGTCACTGATGATGCGGGGACAGGTTTTGTGCATATGGCGGGTGGCCATGGTGAGGATGACTTCCATTTGATCCGCGCTACGAACCAAAGCCTCGGAGCAGACGAGCAAATCGAAATCACCGACAACGTCACCGATGACGGAAAGTTTCGTCCGCATGTTGGGTTGTTTGCCAGTGAAGAAATTTATACCCAAGAGGGCAAAATGGGTGGGGGGAATTTCTCTGTCCTGCGGGAACTTGCAAATGCAGGTAAGCTGCTTGCCAAAGGTTCACTCAAACATGAATATCCGCACTCTTGGCGTTCAAAAGCCCCGATTATTTTCCGCACCACGCCACAATGGTTTATTGAAATGGGAGAATCTGAAAAGCAAGCTGTTGAAAAATTTAAGGATATGCACAAAAGAGATCCTAATCAAGATGAATTGGATCGTATGAAATATAAGTTTGAAAATACTATAAGAACGAAGGCTCTTCAGGCGATCAAGGATACAAATTGGCATCCCGCGAAGGGCGAAGCGCGCATCAATGCGATGATCGCCAACCGTCCTGATTGGTGTATTTCACGCCAGCGTGCATGGGGCGTGCCGATTGCATTGTTCTTGCACAAAGACACAGGCGAAGTTCTGCGTGATGAAGCTGTCTTCAGCCGTATCGGTGATGCGTTTGAAGAAGAAGGCGCAGATGCATGGTATAAAGACGGCGTGGAAGAGCGTTTTCTCGGCGATAAAGCTGACCAATACACCAAAGTCACCGACATTGTGGATGTGTGGTTTGAATCCGGTTCAACCCACGCCTTTGTGGTTGGTGATACGCAAACATGGCCTTGTTTTGAGGGTGTGGAGCAGATTGATTTATATCTGGAAGGCTCTGACCAGCATCGTGGTTGGTTCCATTCATCCTTGCTTGAATCCGTTGGGACACGCGGGAAAGCCCCTTATAAGAACGTTTTGACCCATGGTTTTGTGCTCGATGAGAAGGGCTATAAAATGTCCAAATCGCTGGGCAATGTGGTTGACCCGCTCAAGATGATGGAGCAATACGGCGCGGATATTATCCGCCTGTGGGTGATGCTCTCTGATTATAATGAGGATATCCGTATCGGGAAAGATACACTGAAAAACACCAGTGACTTGTACCGTCGTTTGCGTAATACGCTGCGTTTCTTGCTTGGCGCGTTGGATGGCTTCACGGCGGAAGAGCGCGTTGATCTCTCTGATGAGCGCGTACCGGAGTTGGAGCGTTATATGCTGCATAAACTCCATGAGATGGATGGTCTTGTGCGCGGGTATATTGATGATTATGAATTTGGCAAGATTGCCAAATGCTTGCATGATTTTTGTAACGAGGATTTATCAGCCTTTTATTTCGATATCCGCAAAGACCGCTTATATTGTGATCGTCCTGATTTGTTTGAACGCCGCGCCTGCCGCAGCGTCATGGCAGAGATTTTCCAGTGTTTGAGCGCGTGGCTCGCTCCGATTTTATCCTTCACAGCCGAAGAAGCTTGGAGTCAACGTCCTGACGGCGTGTTCGAAGATGCGGATAGTGTGCATTTGCGTGAATTTCCGAAGGTGGATGATGCGTGGAAGAATGATATGCTGGCTTATGATTGGTGGTATATTATTTCTATTCGTCGGGCCGTGCTTGCTGCTATTGAACCTCATCGGGCTGATAAAGCTATTGGTTCGTCTTTAGAGGCTTGTCCACAAATACTTATTACAGATGGGATGTTAAACAGAACTGTTTCAAAGGGACTGAACCCTGATGCAGAGAGTGAAAGCTCTGTTGGGCTTGCAACATCTGAAAAATACTTAAAAATAATGAAAGGAAAGTGGGCGGATTTAGATTGGTCAGAGGTGTGTATTACATCATCTTATAGCTTGAATTTTATTGATATAATGGGTGAGGAATTATTTTCTTTAAAGGATGTGCCTGGTGTTGGTGTAAAATTCCAAAAAGCCGAAGGCGAAAAATGCGAGCGTTGTTGGAAGGTTTTACCGGAGGTCAGCGAAGAAAGCGGGCATTTATGTCATCGTTGCGATGATGCGGTTAAACACGTAAATGACGATAGCAAAGCTGCGTAATTCTTCATAAAACCTAAAAAAAGTATTTTTTTCTGGCATTTTTCAAAAAAGGGGCGTAATTAAGCCCCCGCTTAGGAGGGGATGGATGTTTGACGTCTATAATCTTCCGAGCATTTGATGAATACGTAAATATTGTGCTATAAATGGACTGCTTATTTTGAATTGTACATTTTTAGTTGAATAAATTTAGGTGAAAAAAGTAATTAACAGGGAAAATGAAGACCATGAGTGATACATTAGATACTCAAGAGTCCGTGGTGTCAGGCCAACAGAAGCCTGAAGAAGACAATATTTCAAAAAGACCAAGTGCTGAACTTAAAGATGCCCTGCAATTGGCAGGTGTCGCTGTGAGTGTCGCCGAAGAGGCCGTTGCAAAGGTGGAAAGAGCTGCGCAACGCCCGGATGCTGATCCGCAGAGCGTGGAAGAAGCCAGGGAAATGACAGATGCAGCTTTGCGTAGATCGCAAGAGGCACTAGGTGAGGCGCTCATCGAATCAGGTGATTTCGAAAAAAGACAAAAGATTGATATGGATGAACTGGCAGAAATAGCCGGTAGAATCCACGAAGAGGTTAAAGCCAAGCACGAAGCAGAGCGACGTGTTAAGGAAGTTAAGGAAAGAGATCTGGCTGCCAAAGAAAAAGCGAAAGCGGAGAGACCGCCTCTTACGAAAGAAGAGCAAGCGTTAGAGGATCGCGTAAGGCAGTCAGAATTTGAAGATCTGAATAAGAAAAAGGCTCGCATGCTATTGAAGGTACGCAATAGTCTGAGCGCTGAATATTACGGTATGAAAACCAACATGGCGACACTGTATATGTTCCCTGATATGCAGGGCATAAGATTGCTTGGTGATATTGATAAAGAGGTGCCGTGGCTTGAATGTTATTACGGTATGGTCAAAGAAAGCGAGTATGGCGAGCCGACAACGCGTTTCAGAAGCGTTATTACCGCAGACCCGAAAAAGGGTTATACAATTGAAAATCAGGCAATCAGAACATTTGATTCCGGTTTAAGAGGGATCTTCACCGACAAATGGGGCTCGGAAGCTTTTAGTGTTAAAGATAACCCTATGAGAGATATGCCGTTTGTTGAAACCAGTCGATATATGCGTGCGCGCTTGAAAGAGGCAGAAAATATTCATGAGAAGAAGTTTCTCGGGCGTTTATTTAAAGCTGTTTTGCTTTCGGGCGCGATCGGCGCGGCGGCCTATTATTCCGGCAATGCGGATGCGAATGAGATCAATGATGCCGTAAACAATCAGAAAACGGAACATACTTTGGTTCAGGACGCTGATAAAATGCCAAAGCCGGTGGAGTTGGATTCATTATACTATGAAGAGACACAAGACAGCCTGCCATCGGCAGAGGCAGAGGGACCTGATCCTTTATAAGACTAAGTCGGCGAAGTCGGTGTTATAATATGATGTCTTCTAAAGTGTTTTAGATTTACAGAATATGATTATTCAGCAGAAGCGACGATTGTGTTGGAAGATGTTTCCGGCGTTGTATGCAACCACCATGCTTGACGATTGATCGAGAAAATCGGCTTATAGTGGTGGATGCTTTTAGCGTAGCGTATCTCTTTGATCTGGTTATCCAGAACAACTGCCCCTTTTTCCGAATATACGATAAGAATGGCATGGGGCATATTTTTCTTCTGATCCTGCACAATAGCAATCCGCATGCGGTTTTCAGGGACACCTAAAACGCGCATGGCAACGTATTTTGCAATGGCGAAATCTTCGCAGTCACCGCCGCGTGTCATGAATTCGATCGGGGTTGCCCAATAATCTGATTTCCCCCAGTTTTTGCTATCCACGATGTATTTCTGTTTGTTCATCATCGCATTAACATTTTGTGCCATGTCATAAATGGAATCTGATTTATATTGTGATAGCTGAATTTTAAGGTCGTTAACGATGCGGTCTGACTTTGAATTACTTAATTCGCGATCAAAGCGTTCAAACATTTCTGTCCATTTGGTGAAGGCTTTCAAATTCGTTGATTGCTTTTCATCGGCGCCGAACAAGGTCGGATATTGTTTTATGGCCTTGAAGGCGTGACTTCCCGCAGAAGCCAGCGTTATTCTGGCCGGAACGTCTTTAATGTCCGATGCATAGGACATTTTCATGAAACTGGTACATGACATCATATAAAGCAGCGTTGTCGCCGCGATGCGAAGCATTTTTTGCTTCAGCAATAATCGCGATAATTGTCGCTTGGAAATAATCTGTGATTCCAACAAAATTTGTCCAAGGGGTTTGCCCGAGTTATGTTGGCGTTTCAAAATTGTTTTGAGGTCAGAAGGGGTAATAACGCCTTGCAAAACGAGGATTTCCCCGATTTTGTTACGATTAAGCGTGTTTTTAATATGTTTGAGAATACCTGTTTTCTCATATTTATGCGCTTTTATTTTTGTTTTTATATCAGCAGAACGCACTACATTCCCCTTTAATCCTAAGCGTTGATCCCTTAATATGTGTTCCACCATTAAACACGAGAAAGATTGACGAATTCCTAACAAAAGCCCATAAACAGGGATATTTTTAACAATTAGTAGGTAAATTCCAGATATGTCCGCATTATCCGCCAACGATATTGATATTGTTCATGCCATGCAAAAGGCCTCCGTGCTTGTGGTCGGTGATATCATGTTGGATCGTTTTGTGTACGGAAAAGTCGAGCGCATATCACCGGAAAGCCCTGTACCTGTGTTGTCGGTCACGCGGGAAAATATTATGTTGGGCGGCGCGGGAAATACGCTGGCTAATTTGATTAATCTGCAATGTAAGGGGCGCGTGCTGTCGATTATCGGTGATGATGATGAGGGGCGCGTTCTGAAAGATCTGGCAGAAAAAAGCAATGTTGACGGTGATGGTCTTGTTGCCTTTAAAGATCGCTCAACCATTGTCAAAACCCGTTTTCTCGCCGGACATCAGCAGCTTTTGCGCACGGATTTTGAGCGCGTGCAGCCCATAACTGATGATATTATGCAGACCCTTTTGAAACAGGCGATTGTCATTTTGCCCGATGTGCAGGCGGTTATTTTATCTGATTACGGTAAGGGGTTACTGACCCCTGATTTTATCAAGGCGTTGATCACGCAGGCGCATGAGCTTAATTTGCCTGTTTTGATTGATCCGAAGGGTAAGGATTACAGCATTTACGCTGGCGCGGATGTGGTTACCCCGAATAAAAAGGAATTGTCCGAGGCCACTGGCGGCTTGCCCGTCGATAGTGATGAAGAGGTGGTATCCGCCGCAAAATCATTGATCGCAAGCAGCGGTATTAAGGCCGTCATTGCCACGCGATCACAAGATGGTATGAGCGTTATTAGCGGCCAAGACGAAGAGCCTGTCCATATACGCAGCGCATCCGATATTGAGGTGTTTGATGTTTCGGGCGCGGGTGATACCGTTATCGCGACCATTGCAGCGTCTTTGGCGGCGGGGGGATCACTCGTAAAGGCGGCGTCGATCGCCAATGTTGCGGGCAGTATTGTGGTCTCAAAGGTCGGCACCGCGCCGATCCGTAGCGCAGAATTACTAGAGGTGCTCCGCCACCATGATCCGGAGGCTGATATCGTTAGAAATGGCGAGGCAAACCGCCCCCGAATTGAGCGCGTCAGGCAAGCGCCTGTACTCAATTGGCAAGAGGCGCGTGAGGACGTGCAAAGATGGAAGGCACGCGGCTTGAAAGTCGGCTTTACCAACGGCTGTTTTGATATCCTACATTACGGTCATGTGACCTATTTGAATGATGCGCGCCAAAAATGCGATCGTTTGATCGTGGGTTTGAACAGCGATTCGTCGGTGCGTATTTTAAAAGGCGCAGAGCGCCCCGTCCATGATGAGCAATCACGCGCACGCGTGCTGTCGGCTTTGGGGTCTGTTGATATGGTTGTCTTGTTCGGCGCGCAAGAGCAGGGCGATGATAACACCGCTTGTGCGCTGTTGGAGCAACTTCAGCCGGATATCTATTTTAAGGGCGGTGATTACACCGTGGATCAAATTCCCGAAGCGCCAACCGTGATACGCGGCGGCGGCGCGGTTGAGGTAATGCCGGTTTATGACGGGCACAGCACAACAAGCTCCATTAAGAAAATGCGTGCCTGAGCAGAGCGTTTAACGCTACCACCAAATAATAATCCATAATTTTTCAACCGCCCAAACCATAAAATCGTTGACTTACGTCCTGTAATTAAGAATGATTATCATTATTAACAACTTCTGTGTGAAGGGGAAGATATAATGCTTCAGGATTTTGTGTCGATGGAACTTTTATTTGGGCGTGGGGAAGCCGTTTTGTTTATAGATGATATTCTCGATCACTATAGTGAAAATGACGTACGCAGCGCGATAGATGGCGGATATTTGACATCGCATTGCCTTTGTTTTGGCCCTGATTGCGGGCGTCATGTGTGCTGGTTAACCGAGGCGGGACGCTCTCTTGTGCGCTGTTGATTGAATAACACTGTACCTTGAGGGAAAGAGTTGGTAGAATCATCGGCGCGACAGCGTGATTTACGTCTTTGATTTCTTCTACAAGGTTTGGTGCTATGCGTTTTATTCTATCTCTTTCTTTGTTTTGTTTGTCCTCCGCTTTGTTGGTGGGGTGTACAGGAAAGCCTAGTCCGATGCCACGGGGCTATGCATCATATGATCAGCATTATAAATCTGCACCAGGGCCAAAGCCGCATAATATTGGCTATGCCTATACCAACGATGATAACAGCACCGCATTAAAAGACATGCGTTATGCTGCACAGGATTTGGTTGAAAAACTCGACAAAAAATTATCGTTTAATGTTGATGAAGTTTATTTGAGAGTGCCTGAAAACACGGCTTTTTATAACAGTTTTGATCATTTGATCCGTGATGAATTGACGCAGCGCGGCTATTTATTATCCAACACACCTGTTAATGCGGTACGTGTTGATTTTGTTGCGCTAGATAAGGTGCCGGAATGTTTTGCAAGCGACTCTTCGGGCGCATATCAAAATGTTTATTTGGCTTTGGCGATCAACAGCGTTAAAGGTGTGCCACAAGACAGCTTTGGCGATTTCTACGAAGTGCCACTTTATGATTTCCATAGTGCAAGCGATGTCGAAATTGAAATGCCGCAATGTGTTGTGGTTAGCGAAGAAGGTTAAAAACAGGATGTTGGCAGGGAAAGACCTAAAGTTCTGTTGTCTGCTGATTGCCAGTTTGCCTTTACTATCTTCCTGCGGTACTGAGGCCGTGTCGTTTAAGGCAGCGTCGGCTGTGATAGCGGCGGCGTCCTACGGTGTTTTTTCTGATCCTGATGTTAATCTGAAAGAAAAAAACTACGCAGCGGCAGATTTTCTGCAATCAAAGATCAAAGATCAAATATCAATCAATCAATTTATAATAGCAGAACCGTTGGAGGAGGCCGACCATCCCGGTATATCTTCTTCATTTGGGATGTCTGTTTCCGAAGGGGTTGGTTTGCGCTTGCAAGAGCTTGGTTATAGCGTTTTGCTGCATGATGTTGCGCCCTATGGCAATGGTGCACTTTACCCTGTGCCGACAGATCAGGTGCAGGCGAATTTTGTTTTAAGAGGTGCCTACGCCGTGAAAGTCAAAGAGGTTGATGTGTTTTTGCGGGTTATTGATAAGCGCACGCAAAAGGTTGTTGGTGGCTTTGATTATACGATGCCGTTATCACGTGAGATTAGAAAATCGGCTGAAACCGAGCCACGCATTTTCCGCGTTAAAAAATAATATTCATTACGGATTTGGTTTGCGCTTGATGGTTTATTACGCCATGTGTGAATACATCCGTATGCTTGGTTTCTGCTGTGGATAGCGGCTTATTACTGGGCGTTGGGGGATATAGGAATGCAATCATTCAATATGCGACAAGCGTCTTTTGCTGCATCCTTGGTGTAGCCCTGAAGGCGACCGCGATAGATCCAGCCCTGTGCGGTTTTTAATGGTGCGATGGTGCTGTTGCCATGTTTTAAATCATCAGGCAGCTTGTCAATACTTTGCGATATGGCGGTGTCGACCCTTGCGCGCGATGTGAATGCTCCGATCTGAATGGACCATGCCCCCGCCTTTGATATGTTGGCCGGAATGGCGTTGGGTAAATCATTTGATGCCATCTCAATAGAGGGCGTGTCAACGTTGTCGCTATCATCGGGGATGGATTCTTGAAGATGTGCAGAAATTGCGATCAGCCCTGTTTCTATGCGGTTGCGGACAGTCACATCGTAATCGCCTTCGCCAATCATTCTGTTAAACATGGAATTTTCTTGTGAGGAATCCAGCATATCCCAACGTGATTTTCTGTTGGTTGCAGCATCAATAATCTCAGTGTCCTGATCTTCGGCTTGTGTGGTGTTGCTTTGCACAGCCTGCAGCGATGGCTCAAGACTCGCGAGTTTCACGATATGCTCGGGCTTTGTTCTGGGGACGGGAACATTCTGATTGGCAATCTGCAGGTTGTTTATTTTATCAAATGCATTATCGAGCAAGATTTTCATCTGCGCATTTCTTGATTTTCCGGTGCGCCCGCCAAAAACAACAGCAATCAATCGGCGGTCATTTTGAACGGCAGAGGCCACCAGATTGAAACCTGACGGTCTGATGTAGCCGGTTTTCATACCATCCATACCGGGGTAGCTTTCCATCAATTTATTATGGCTTTTATAGGTTTTGCCCTGATAGGTGAAGCTGGCTGTTGAAAAATAATGATAGTGATGACCGTATCGGGTAATCATAAAACGCGCCAGATTGGCCATGTCACGGGCGCTGCTCACTTGCTTTGGGTCGTTTAAGCCTGAGGCATTTGTAAAGTGCGTTTTGGTCATACCAATCTCAACGGCCTTTTTGTTCATCAGGTCAGCAAAGCCTTCTTCTGAACCGCCGAGCTTTTCTGCTAATGCGACAGCAATATCATTTGCGGACTTGGTGACGAGGACGAGGATTGCGTCTTTGACCTTGATGGTGGATCCGGGCGGCAGGTCAAGTTTACTGGGCACCATGCTTGCAGCATGATTTGAAATACGAACGCGGCTGTAGAGTTTTAACTTGCCCCGATCAAGTGCATCGAAGACCAACAGTAAGGTCATGAGTTTTGTTAATGAAGCGGGGTGCAGTGCTTTGTTCGCATTGGCCTGATACAGGATAAGCCCCGTATCGGAATCCATCACAAAGGCGCCGTATTTTTCAGCGTAGACATTGCCCTTATTCTGTCGCGCCTGAGCATACGAAGGCATGAGGGATAATGCACAAATAACCAGCAAGGATAAATAGGCGCGCAGATTTATGCGCTTGGGATCAGAAAAACGCCCGTCACTTTGCCTGTGTTGGTTTATTTTGTTTGCAATCATAAAAAGCCAGCGTAAGAAGTAAAATAATCAAAAAAACGTAGGGAAACCCTACTAAATCCTAGTCAGGAATTATACAGGATTTTCGAAGATTTGTCTAATTTTACACAAGCAAGATTTGTGTTTTGTGCATTGCACAAAAAAGTGCTTGACGAAAGTTGCACAAAATTATATCTATAGTGGGCATTGTGCAATGCAAAAAGTTCTGATATTTTTTGTGAATTAGGATGTTCCTTTTCGCAAGTTGAATATCGGTAAAATGATGGAGATTATTATGACCAAGACAGCAACACAGTTTGATAAAATTATGAAAGATACAACAGAGTTCGGTAGCCAGTATTCAGATGCTTGTACCAAATCTACTGCTATTATGATGAAGGGTTTTGAAGACATTGTCGGCACAGTTATGTCACTGGCGCAAAGTTCTGCTGAGAAGCAAGCCAAGTTTGTTAAAGAAGCTATGGGCAGCAAAACGATCAACGAATTCGCAGAAATCCAGAATAAAATCGTTCAAACAAATTTTGATGATTTTATGGCTGGCGCAACAAAAATTTCTGAAATTGGTGTCAAAGTTTTGACAGACAGCTCAGAGCCGGTAAATGCAGAGATCAACAAGGTTGTACAAAAAGCAACAAAAGCTATGGCAGCATAGTTCAGTATTGATTTTGATAAGATTTATGACCTTCGCAATGTTATGTTGCGGAGGTTTTTTATGGGCGATCTTGCGCAAACATCCATTTCCAGACCGTACTGGAATAAAATTGCTTGTAAGAGCAGGTATAGGGCATTGACTCATAAGCTTGATAGGCAACTTTGCCGCCATTTCCGTTAACATTATCGGCGAAGGATCGTGCGGCGAAACTGGGAAATGTCGCGTTATTTTTACCTGTGAGCAGCAACATCGGTGTGGCAGTAAAGTTTCTTGAGTTTTGTGTATCCCATGCGCTGCTGATAATAACGGCAGAGGCAAAATAATTGGGGTTTTTCTCAATCAGATTAAACAGCGTCGCCCCACCAAAGCCGCATCCGATAATGTATATGCGCTTATCATCGACGGGGTATTCGTCTTTGACGTTATTGATAAGCTTCATGAGGGGATCTAATATTTTCTTTGATTCTGATCTGAGTTCTTCGAAATTCACGACTTTTATTGGGTTGTTGAGCTTATCAATTGTAAAGCTTGTGCCGCGCATGCTTCGTGATTCCACAGGCGGGATAATGGTCTCTGAGTATAAGCCCCTGATATCGGGGATCATTGAAAAGGCAGGAAAGGCCAAGCCCATCTGGTTCTGGGTGATGTATTCTGCGCTATATGTTGTGTCATTATGATCGTTCAAATGAACGATGAGGGGGAACTTGATGCCCTCCGGCCATGGTTTTGAAGGTGTGTGCATCAAATAATGCATGGAGTTTTGAATTTTGGTCTTGTTATCAAGCGCCGTGAGAGTTTTGCTTTCAAAACGTTGCTTGGAGATAACGAGGTCTTTTCTCTCGTCTTTGTCTGTTTTTATCATGCCCGCAATATTGGGCGTGTTTGCCGTGGGCTTTTGTTGCTCGGTTGCTCCGCCGCTAAAAAACAAAAAATAAGGGATCAGAAAAAGTAGGGGAACTGTCATCACAACAGCGATGCGTTGAAAAGTCTTCATACAGAGTAACCCCACAGTAAAAATGCAATACGATTATATGGCTATTTATATCGTAGTTTTACATGTTTGTTAATGGCCTAGGCTTTGCTTTCCAGTTTTCTCTGGCATTTACAGCAAATTCGATGATTTTCCCAGCCACATCAATGCCTGTGACTTCTTCCAATCCGGTAAAGCCGGGGGCAACGTTAATTTCAATAACCAACGGCCCGTCATTCGAGCGAATAATATCCACCCCGGCAACATTGATGTTAATGGCGCGCGCTGCTCTTAGGGCGATGTCTTGCTCTTGCTCGGATAATATGACGCTTTGTGTGTCACCCCCCAGTGCGACATTGGCGCGAAAATCGCCATCTTGTGATTGACGCTGCATGCAGGCGACAATTTCATCACCGACCACAAAGACCCGAATGTCGGTTCCAGCGGATTCTTCAATGAATTTTTGTACGATCAAGGGGACGGATAATTGTTGGAATGTTTTGAGGAGGTTGATTGCGTGCTTCATGTCATCGGCCAGAAAAACGCCGACGCCTTCTGTGCCTTCGACCAGCTTGATAATCAACGGTACGCCGCCCACAGTTTGGATGATGTTGTCGTAATCCTCGGAGGAGTGAGCAAAGCCGGTGGAGGGGAAGGGCACGCCTTCGCGCAGCAAACGTTGGACGCAGCGTAATTTATCACGGCCAAGCTGCAATGCGCGGGGGTTGTCTGATATGAAAATATGCATTGCCGCAAATTGTTTTAATACGATAAGGCCGTATTCGGTATGTGGTGTATCAATGCGTGGGATAATAAGGTCAAAATCGTTACTGATCGGTTCCCCGTCATAGTAAACTTCGGGGGCATTCATGCAGACACTAAGGCTACATCTGAGAAGTTCAAGAATTTTTACGTTGTGCCCGCGGGCCTTTGCAGCCTCAAGCAAGCGGTTATCTTCGTGTTCGTTGCATGACGTCAGAATCGCTATTCTCATATGTATGTACCTTTTTAGAAATCGTAGTGCTTCGTAATCGAAAACCTATCTGTTGAAAAAATTTAGATGTAACTAAAGTGCTTACGCGTAAGAAAAAAGAAGCCGCAGAAATTTGATTAAACAGCTTCTTTGAAGATTTGCTCTTTTTTGGTTGTGTTTGCGCTTTCATTGACGGCGTATTCTATAATCGCGCCGGCAACATCAACACCGGAGACATCTTCCAGTCCCCATTGACCGCCAAAGTTCGGTGACACATTGATTTCGATAACCAATGGCCCTTTGTTTGAGCGGATCAAATCAACACCTGCAACATTTATGCCGATGGCTTGTGTTGCTTTGAGTGCAATTTCTTGCTCCAGCGCTGTTAATTTAACTGATTCACTGATGCCGCCCAATGCAATATTGGCGCGGAAATCACCATCATTTGACTTACGCTGCATGGCTGCAACGATTTTGCCGCCAATGACGAAGGCACGAACGTCTGTGCCTGCAGATTCTTCGATGAATTCCTGCACGATCAAAGGTGTTGAAAGCTGCTTGAATGTTTTAAGCAGGTTGACCGCATGTTTCATATCATCAGCAAGGAAAACGCCAACGCCTTCTGTACCCTCAACCAGTTTGATAATAAGCGGTACGCCGCCAACTGTTTTAATGATGTTGTCGAAATCTTCTTTTGAATGTGCGAAACCTGTTGTTGGAAACGGTACGTTTTCCTTTAAGAGGCGTTGAACGCAGCGCAATTTATTCCGTCCCAGTTCCAGCGCGCGCGCTGTATCGGAAGAAAAAATATGCATAGACTGAAACTGTCTGAGGATAGTCAGGCCATATTCTGTATGGGGTGTGTCAATCCGTGGAATAATAAGGTCAATCTCTTGGCTGATTGGCTGGCCCTTATAATAGACTTCAGGGGCGTTCAGGCAGACGGTCAAGCTACAGTGCATAAGGTGCAAAAGCCGCATGTCGTGGCCGCGCTCTTTGCCTGCTTCTAATAGACGGTTATCTTCTTCTTCGTTTCCAGTTGTTAGAATACCAATTCTCATATCGTTCACCCTTCTCTTATTTTACATAACTTTTTTAAGTTTCCAGAAAACTTGCCCCGTTCACTTTGTGAGTAGGGCGGAAGCCGTCGATTTGTGCGATTTCCTGAAACTTTGCAGGATTATACCGATTTTATGCTGTTTATGCAAATGTCGGGCATAATTTGTCAAATGGCCTGTGCGCAAGTTTTATCACTGTCATTGCAGTTTTAGCTTGAGTACAGCGCCGTTTTTTGTAATTACTTTAATCGTTTAAAGAATTTAAACTTGTGTTTTAAGGTTATAGAAAGTGAATGATTATGTGTCGTTGGATTGCGTATAGCGGACAACCTATTTTTATCGAACAGCTTATGACTTTGCCGGAACATTCTCTGGTAGAGCAAAGCCTTCATACTGAAATGAATTTCCGTTCAGACGGCAGTTTGATGAGTACAAATGGCGATGGATTTGGTATTGGTTGGTATTCAGAGCGCCCCGAACCCGGCTTATTTAAAGACTCAAGACCCGCTTGGAGTAACCAAAACCTAAGAGAGCTATGCAGACAGATTCGCTCCCGTATATTTTTTGCCCATGTGCGCGCAACAACCACAGGGGCTGTACAGCAGAGCAATTGCCACCCCTTTAAGTACAAAAATTGGTTGTTCCAGCATAATGGTGATGTGACGGGGTTTGACATTATTCGCCGTGAATTACAGATGGATATTGCACCGGAACTCTATTCCGAGCTTAAGGGCACGACCGACAGCGAAACATTCTTTCTCTTGGCGTTAACATATGGTTTGCAAACAGACCCTAAAGCGGGGCTTAGGAAAATGGTTGATCGTGTTGAGAAGGCGTTAAGCGATAATGGTATGAGCGACGGGCATTTGAATTTATCCTGCGCCATCAGTGACGGCCAGAAAATCTACACCTTGCGCTATGCTCATAATGTAAAAAGTAAGACACAGTTTTATTCGGCGGAATCTGGTTGGATCGACGAGGTCAGCGGCGCAGTTGAAGGGGCGAGCTATTTCCCCGAGGAAAATATCATCGCCGTTTCCGAGCCATTGGATGATTATGATAATAAATGGATTGAAATACCGGATAATTCCTTCGCGACAATCTTTCACAGTGATGTCACAATCGAAACATTCAAAGAATAATTTTCTTTGCCAATAGCATTTGATTAAGCCGTAGCCTTTGATTATAACAAGGTTATGACGATTGTTTTTGAACATGCAGTGCAGGCCATTATTGATGCGGGAAACCGTCTTGATCGTTTGCAACTTGCCCCCGCGACCAGTGGCAATTACTCGGTGCGCGTTGGTGATAATGAAATGGCCATTACAGTATCGGGTGCGCATAAGGGTCAATTAAAGCCAAGCGATATTATGCGCGCAGATTTAAACGGTAATGCGCTGGAGGATAAAAAGCCATCGGCGGAAACCTTGCTCCACTGTCTGATTTATCGTCTATATCCCGATGTGAACGCTATTTTGCACACCCATTCCATGCCTTGTACGGTGCTGACGCGGCGTATGGCGGGGGGTGATGCCCTGGTTTTGGCGGGGTATGAAATGCTCAAGGCCTATTGGGGGATTGAGACGCATGATACATCGGTGGCTTTGCCAGTCTTTGAAAATTCACAAGACATGACCGCGCTCAGCGCGCAAGTCGAGCCGGTTTTAAAGGCCGCGCCGAAGACACCTGCATTTTTAATCCGTTGCCATGGTATGTATGGCTGGGGGCGTGATATGGCCGAGGCCGCGCGCGTGATCGAAGCGACAGAAATGCTGCTTTCATGTGAAATGCATGATAAACTTATATCTATACAAGAAGGACAAAAAGATGAGCCGATTGACGCTATATCCGGACACGCAGCCTGAGAACATTATTCTTGATACGCAAGACGGTCAGATCATCAGTGAAGAACTGGGTAAAATCGGTGTGCGCTTTGAGCGTTGGGAAACGCAAGCACCCTTGCCCGAAGATGCCGATGATGACGCCGTGATGGAGGCCTATGCTGCAGATATTAAACGCTTGAAGGATGAAAACGGCTATCAATCAGTTGATATTATTCGCTTGTCGTCTGATCATCCCCAAAAAGATGAGCTGCGCAATAAATTTTTGAGTGAGCACACACATAGCGAAGATGAAGTGCGCTTTTTCGTGGAGGGCGCAGGCGTGTTCTATCTGCGGATGGATGAAAAAGTTTATATGACGTTGTGTGAACGCGGCGATTTGATCAGTGTGCCCACAGGCACAAAACACTGGTTTGATATGGGTCCGCAGCCGCATTTAACATGTATCAGACTATTTACCTCAAAAGAGGGCTGGGTGGCGGATTTCACAGGCGACGAGATTGCCGAGCAATTCCCGAAATTTGATCATAAAGAAGAAAAGGCGGCCTAAACGATGATGCAGGAAATTAAAGCGATCGTAACGGATATCGAAGGTACAACAAGTGCGTTGTCTTTTGTGAAAGACACGCTGTTCCCCTATGCCTATAACCATTTGCCGGACTATGTTTGGGATAATGAAAAAGAGATTGCCGATATTCTCGATGCTGTGCGTGAGGAAGAGCGCAACCAAGATTTAAACATTGAAGAGGTGATCGAGGTTTTGTTGCGCTATATTGATGAGGATCAAAAGGTGACGCCGCTGAAAACTCTGCAAGGTATGGTTTGGGAGGCTGGCTATCAATCAGGCGAGTTGGTGGGACATATTTATGATGATGCATTACACGCCTTAAAGCGGTGGAAAGATCAGCGCATCGATCTGTATGTGTATTCTTCCGGCTCTGTTCCGGCGCAAAAATTGTTGTTTTCCCATACGAAAGATGGCGATCTGACACCGTTATTCTCAGGTTATTATGATACGAATATCGGCGGTAAAAAATTGCCTGAAAGCTATGAGAAGATCGCCGAAGATATTGGTTTCCCGACCAGCGAGATTTTGTTCCTGTCCGATTGTATCGATGAAATTTCCGCAGCATCAGCCGCGGGCATGAATGTGATCATTCTTGATCGAGATTCTGGAATGTCCGATAAATATGGTCATCGCATCGTTCAGAATTTTGACGACATCCTACCCGAAGTGGTTAAAGCTTAGAGGCAACACTCCTTATCTAAATGACAGGTGTAAAATGAAAATCAACAATGTGCATTATCGTTCGATAGAATTGAATGAAGATGGTTGGTCGGTGCGTATATTTGACCAGCGCAAATTACCATGGGCGCTTGTGCCTGTTCATTTGACGGAGATGGAGCAAGCCGCGCGTGCGATTGCCGAAATGTGGACACGCGGCGCGCCGTTATTGGCGGCGACGGGTGCGTATGGCCTTTGTCTGGCGCTGCGCCGTGATGCCTCCGATGATAATTTGGCGGCCGCCTATAAAACATTGCTTGCCACGCGCCCGACAGCGGTGAATTTGCGCTGGGTGCTCGATGAAATGGTTGAAGCCGTAACTCCCTATCAGGGGGAAGAGCGCGTTGCTGCGGCCTATAAGCGCGCTGGTGAAATCTGTGATGAAGACGTCGAAATCAATCGTAAGATCGGTTTGAGTGGCTTGCCATTGCTCAAGAAAATGTCAGAAGTCAAGGGCGGTGATACGCTGCATATTCTTACCCACTGTAATGCGGGGTGGTTGGCGACGGTTGATTACGGCACGATCAGCTCACCGATCTATATGGCGCATGATGCGGGCATTGATCTGCATGTCTGGGTCGATGAAACACGCCCGCGCAATCAAGGGGCGTTGTTGACGGCCTATGAATTGCAACAACATGGCGTGCCGCATACGGTGATTGCCGATAATGCAGGCGGTCATTTGATGCAAAAAGGGCAGGTGGATTTATGCTTGGTCGGTACGGATCGTGTGACTCGTAACGGCGATGTGTGCAATAAAATCGGAACATATCTGAAGGCCTTGGCGGCGAAGGATAATGATGTGCCTTTTTATATCGCTCTGCCATATCCCACGATTGATTACACAATGGAAAGCGGTGATCTGATTCCCATTGAGCAACGCGATTCGCGTGAGGTCACCCATATGACAGGTCTAAAAGATGACGGCACAATCGAAGAATTTCAAATAACGCTCTCTGATGGTGCAAATCCGGCGTTTGACATTACGCCAGCGCGCTTGGTTAGCGGATATATCACCGAACGCGGCATTTTAAAGAAAGTTTGCGACGGCGAGAGCAATGAGCCTGTTTTTATGAAGGATGCGGCATAAAGGCGATTTTATACGAATTTGTTTGCGTTGTTTGACGTTTAGCATGTAAAATAGGCATAACTAATAAAAATGTAGGTGGTAGTAAGATATGGCAATTGGAAATAATTTTGTAGATAACAATCCAGACGACCTCAATAGTGCAGCAGAGCGCGAACAGTATTTCGGCGACATGCTGACTGACCCTGATCTCACCAAGTATGATGTGGATGTGATTTCCATGCGCTTGGGCGATACTGGTAATGAGGCAGCGTTGAGCTCTTTGGATAATGCAGCAGATGTATCGGGCGGTCAGCTTGGTAAGATGAACACGCTTGAGCGTGATGTCGATCAGTCAAATCTACGAGTGCAGGGTAGTTTAAGTAAAAACCTGAGTGATGGTGAGCAGGTTAACCATGAGAAAATGGAACATAGTGGTTATCCGGTTGTGCAGGGCGCAGATGACATGAATCCCGCCATCGCGGCGATGTATATGGCATTGAATATGTTTGGTATATCACGCGGACAGTTGACTGAAGCATTGGCGGCAAATGGGCCGGATGATGATCGCGCGACATTATCGTCTTTTTATGAAATGGCCGAGGAAGCGAATCTCGGTAAATTGATGGACTATATTCAAGATACAGATGGTTTTGCGGCACATTTTCAGGTTGAGGCCGGTATGAAAGATGTTGCACCTGTCGTTGGCACTGAGCCTGAACCGACTGCTACAACAGCCGAAACCGAATTGGCTCTGGCACAGCAGCTCGAACAGCAAGCTGAAATGTCCGGTATGGGCGCACCGAGTGCTCCAACCGCACCAAGCGGTCCGCGATAATCTGATTTTAGATATATTCCGAACGAGCCTGTTTTTATTGAAAGCAGGCTTTTTCTTTTGCCGCTAATGATGGAGTTGGCTCTCTTTGAAAAGGGGCTGTATTATCAGTACTACAGCGCGTATTAAATTTTCCTTGATTTATAATCTGTCTTTGTCTATTGTCCCCGCTAATTAGCCGTGGGAGGTTATCTTACAGTAAGACCATCGTAAGAACCGCACCACGAACTCCAACGCTATTGCAAAAGGAGACAAGACAATGGCAAAGAAAAAAGCAGGCTCGATCAGTCTGACAATTATCGGTGGCGCAGCCAATCCGTCCCCACCCGTTGGTCCGGCTTTGGGTCAACATGGTGTAAACATCATGGAATTCTGTAAGGCATTTAACGCCAAAACAGAAGACAGCAAGGGCATTCCTATTCCGGTTATTATTACCGTTTATGAAGACCGTTCATTCGACTTTATTACAAAAACACCACCTGCGAGCTACTTCTTGAAGCAAGCTGCTAAGGTGAAAAGTGGTGCGAAAACACCGAGCCGTGAAACAGTCGGTCAGGTGCGTCGTTCACAAGTTAAAGAGATTGCTGAGAAGAAAATGCCCGATTTGAATGCAAATGATATCGAAGCAGCAATGAAAATTATCGAAGGCTCGGCCCGTTCTATGGGTATCGAAGTCGTGGAGGGTTAAATCATGGCAAAAAGTAAAAAATCAAAAGCATTTGCAGAAAAAATAGACCGCGAACAGTTTTATGCTCTGGGCGATGCAATTGCACTTCTTAAAGATTGTGCGAAAGAACGTAAGTTCGATGAGACAATCGAAATTGCAATGAATCTTGGTATTGATCCAAAGCATGCTGATCAACAAGTGCGTGGCATGGTTAGTCTTCCAAATGGTACAGGCGCGACAGTGCGCGTTGCTGTTTTTGCGAAGGATGACAAAGCCGAGGAAGCCAAAAAAGCCGGTGCTGACATTGTTGGTGCGGAAGATCTCGTTGAGAAAATCCAAGGCGGCGAAATCGATTTTGATCGTTGTATCGCAACGCCGGATATGATGGCTTTGGTTGGTCGTGTTGCCAAAGTTTTGGGTCCAAAAGGTCTTATGCCTAACCCGAAGCTTGGTACTGTGACACCGAATGTTGAGCAAGCTGTTAAGGATGCTAAGGGCGGTGCTCTTGAATTCCGCGCTGAAAAGGCCGGTATTGTTCAGGCGCGCGTTGGTAAGGCTTCTTTTGATGATAAGAAGCTTGTTGAGAACGTTGCGGCTTTCGTAGAAGCGATCAAACGGGCGAAACCTGCGGGTTCAAAGGGGACTTATATTGAAAAGTTGTCTTTGACATCGACAATGGGTCCCGGGTTGAAAATTTCTTTAGAGAGTGTTGAAGCAGCTTAGTTCTAAAATAATTCTTGACGAGCCGACTCTTAGTCTGTAAAAGCTGGCTCGTTAGTTAAATACCTCGTCGAAGACTGCAGGAACTTAATTGAGAAGTTTAAAAACCTGTACAGATTAGGAAGATGCAAAAAAGATCGCGCGAATGTTACGCGTTAATCTATCTTTCAAATTTTTGTTTTTGATGAGTGGCTTGTTTTCGTAAGAGAATGTAAAGCCATTTTTTATTGAGATTTTGATGTTAACAGATTTGTAGGAGTAAGACCCATGGGCATGAGCCGGGCGCAAAAGAAACAGGAAATACAAGAGCTGAGCGATCGCTTTTCTAGTGACGAACTGGTTGTTGTGACACATTACTCAGGTTTGAGTGTTGCTGAAATGTCAGACTTACGCTCAAAGCTTCGTGAAGAGGGCGCGTCTTTCAAAGTGACGAAGAACGCTTTGGCAAAGATTGCAATTAAAGGCACTCAGTTTGAGGCTTTGGACGATATGTTTGCAGGCCCGACGGGCGTAGCATCTTCACAAGATTCAGTGGCGGCTGCAAAGGCGGCGTATAATTTCGCAAAAGGTAATGACAAGCTTGTTATTATCGGCGGCGCACTCGGCTCCATGGTTTTGGATGCTGCGGGTGTTGAAGCGATTGCGAAGTTGCCATCTTTGGACGAAATTCGTTCCAAGCTTATTGGTTTGTTACAAGCTCCGGCGACGAAGCTTGCGATCATTCTGCAAACGCCAGCGCGCGATCTTGTGGGTGTAACAAAGGCCTATGGCGAAAAAGATTTGTAAGATTTTTAAACAGCGAAAATTATTTATAGTTAAAAAAAGGAGAAAATATTATGGCTGCTAATTTGGAAAAACTTGTTGAACAACTCTCAGAATTGAGCGTTTTGGAAGCTGCAGAGCTTTCAAAGCTTCTTGAAGAGAAATGGGGCGTAACTGCCGCTGCTGCTGCTGCACCTGTTGCTGCTGTTGCTGCTGAAGCTGCTGAAGAGAAGACTGACTTTGATGTTATTCTTGAAGCTGCTGGCGGAAACAAAATCGCCGTGATTAAAGAAGTTCGTGCGATTACAGGCCTTGGCTTGAAAGAAGCAAAAGACCTTGTTGAAGCTGGTGGTAAAGCCGTTAAAGAAGGCGCACAAAAAGCAGAAGCAGAAGAAATCAAAGCTAAGCTTGAAGCTGCTGGCGCGACCGTCGCTCTTAAGTAATTCAAATATACTACATTCAGCATTTCCCGCTTTTCGTAATGCGGGGGATGCTTTTCGCTTATGGGAACAACATTAAGGTTGACAACTGCCTTGCTGTAGGCCATATAGCTAGCAAAGTTTCAGGGATGAACGTGATACCGGTATTGAATACGGACCTTGTTAAGGTACAAAACGTTATAGATTAGAACCGCTTTGGCATTACACGGTAATGCTGAGAAGTGGTTATTTTGCTTTTCGGAGCATGGAAATTTAAAAAAGGTAGGATCATTATGTGCGCAGCAAAAGCCAAAAACGAATCAAAAAAATATATTTCCGCTAATAGTATTGAGAGTTTCACAGGTCGTAAAAGAGTACGCCGGAGTTTTGGCCGTATTGATGAAGTCGCACAAATGCCCAATTTGATTGAGCTTCAGCGCGATTCTTACGAGCGTTTCCAACAAAAAGATGTCCCCGCCGATCAAAGAGAGATCACAGGGCTTGAAGAGGTTTTGGCTTCTGTTTTCCCAATTCGTGATTTTGGTGATAAAGCGGAAATTGACTTCGTTAAATATGAATTTGAAGAGCCTAAGTATGACGTTGAGGAATGTCAGCAACGCGGTATGACTTATGCTGCGCCTTTGCGCGTGACCTTGCGTTTGTCTGTTTTTGATGTTGATGAGGATACAGGGCTGCGCTCTATCCGCGACATCAAGGAACAGGATGTTTACATGGTTGATATGCCGATGATGACAGAGAACGGTACGTTCGTTGTTAACGGCACTGAGCGTGTTATCGTTTCTCAGATGCACCGTTCACCTGGTGTGTTCTTTGATCATGATAATGGTAAGACACACGTAACAGGGAAATATTTGTTCTCTGCGCGAGTTATCCCTTACCGTGGTTCATGGTTGGATTTTGAATTTGATGCTAAAGACCTTATGTATGTGCGTATTGATCGTCGTCGTAAGTTGCCTTTGACAACATTCTTGCGTTGTTTGGACAGTGCGGAAACGCAAAAATTGCGCGCCGAAGCCGAAGCCAATGATGAGGTTATTGATCCGTTGATGGTGCAGGGGATGTCTAACGAGGAATTGTTGGGCATATTCTATGATTCAATTACATATAAGCAGGATAAAAAAGGCTGGAAAACACCGTTTGATGGTGAGCGTCTGCGCGGCGTTAAATTGGCTCATGGTCTTGTTGATGCGAAAACAGGTAGTGTTGTTGTTGACGAAGGGGAGAAAATCACCCCACGTAAAGCCAAAAAATTGGCTGAAGACGGCTTGAAAGATGTTTTGGTTCAGTCCGAGCACATTATTGGTCAATATTTGGCAAAAGACATTTATGACCTGACAACAGGTTTGGTTTTGTTCGAAGCCGGACATGAAGTTGAAGAAGATGATTTCGCAAAGCTTGAAGAAGCAAAAGTGAAAGAAATCGACCTATTGCACATTGATTACCTGAATGTTGGCCCATATATGCGTAATACGCTTATGGCTGATAAGTGTGACACGCGCGAAGAAGCGTTGATTGATATTTATCGTGTTATGCGTCCGGGTGAGCCACCAACAGTTGATTCAGCGCAAGGTCTGTTTGACTCCTTGTTCTTCGATGCAGAGCGTTATGATCTGTCACCGGTTGGTCGCGTTAAAATGAATGCGCGTCTTGATCTGGATGCAGATGACCAATTCCGTATCTTGTGTAAAGAAGATATTCTGGCCATCGTTAAGTATCTACATGATTTGAAAGATGGTAAAGGCGAGGTTGACGATATTGATAACCTTGGTAACCGTCGTGTGCGTTCCGTTGGTGAGTTGATGGAAAATCAGGTGCGTATCGGTTTGTTGCGTATGGAGCGTGCGATCCGTGAGCGTATGTCATCTGTTGAGATCGACACATATATGCCGCATGACTTGATCAACTCTAAGCCAGCGCAAGCTGCTGTCCGTGAATTCTTTGGTTCATCGCAGTTGTCACAGTTTATGGACCAAACCAACCCATTGTCTGAAATTACGCACAAGCGTCGCTTGTCTGCGCTTGGGCCGGGTGGTTTGACACGTGAGCGTGCGGGTTTTGAGGTACGTGACGTTCACCCAACGCACTATGGTCGTATCTGTCCGATTGAAACGCCTGAAGGGCCGAATATTGGTTTGATTAACTCTTTGGCGACATTTGCCCGTGTGAACCAGTATGGCTTTATCGAAAGTCCATACCGTAAGGTTGAGAACGGTAAAGTGACACCTGAAGTGGTTTATATGTCCGCCATGGAAGAAGCCAAATACACAATCGCGCAGGCCAACTCGGTTCTGACAAAGGTTGGTGGTTTTGAGGCGGACCTTGTGTCTTGTCGTCAGGCTGGTGAAAACGTTATGGCGTTGCCAGAGCAAATTGAATATATGGACGTTTCGCCTAAGCAGATGGTGTCTGTTGCGGCGTCACTTATTCCGTTCTTGGAGAACGATGATGCGAACCGTGCTTTGATGGGTTCAAACATGATGCGTCAGGCTGTGCCATTGTTGCGTTCAACTGCGCCGCTTGTCGGAACAGGGATGGAAGCAATCGTTGCTCGTGATTCAGGTGCGTCTGTTGTTGCTCGCCGCGCGGGTGTTGTGACGAAAGTTGATGCACAGCGCGTTGTTGTTCAAGCGACGCATATCGTGAGCGCGGATGAGCCTGTTGTAGACATCTATAAATTGGCGAAATTTCAACGTTCAAACCAAGATACATGTATCAACCAACGTCCACTTGTGAAGGTTGGTGATAACGTAAGACCGGGTGATATCATTGCCGATGGTCCTTCGACTGATCTTGGTGAATTGGCTTTGGGTCGTAACATCACCGTGGCGTTTATGCCTTGGAATGGTTACAACTTCGAAGACTCGATTTTGATTAACGAAACAATCGTTCGTGACGATGTGTTCACATCCATCCATCTTGAGGAATTTGAGGTAATGGCGCGTGACACACGTTTGGGCGCAGAAGAGATCACACGTGACATTCCGAATGTTGGTGAAGAAGCTCTGAAACACCTTGACGAAGCCGGTATCGTTCACATTGGTGCAGAAGTGCACCCTGGTGATATTTTGTGCGGTAAGGTTACACCAAAAGGTGAATCACCAATGACACCGGAAGAAAAACTTCTGCGTGCGATCTTTGGTGAAAAAGCGGCTGATGTGAAAGATACATCATTGCGCTTGCCCCCTGGTGCGTCCGGTACAATCGTTGAGGTTCGCGTCTTTAACCGTCGCGGCGTTGATAAAGATGCCCGTGCGATGTCGATCGAACAAGAAGAAATCGAACGTTTGGCGAAAGACCGCGATGATGAACGTCGTATCCTCGAAGATGGTTTCTATGGTCGTTTGGCACAAATGATCGAAGGCGAAACTGTCGGTACAGCGCCAAAAGGCGAATCTTTGAAAAAAGGTGATGTGATTACAAAAGCCGCTTTGGATGATATGAAGCGCGGCCTATGGCGTCAAATCGCAGTAAAAGACGAAACACGTATGGAAGAAATCGAAGCGATGTCAAAAACGTTTGACGCTGCTGTTGATGATCTGAAAGAGCGTTTCGAGAACAAAGTTGAAAAACTTCAACGTGGTGACGAATTGTTACCGGGCGTTATGAAGATGGTCAAAGTGTTCGTTGCTGTGAAACGTAAAATGCAGCCTGGTGATAAAATGGCCGGTCGTCACGGTAATAAAGGGGTTGTTTCCCGTATTATGCCGCAAGAAGACATGCCATATCTGGAAGATGGTCGTACCGTTGATATCGTGTTGAACCCGCTTGGTGTTCCATCACGTATGAATGTCGGTCAGATTCTTGAAACGCATTTGGGTTGGGCCTCTGTAAATCTTGGTAAACAAATCGGTGAAATGATCGATGCGTTCCAAGATCGCAAGAACCCGAGCAAAGAAGAGCGCAAAGAACTGAACGAGAAGCTGGAAGTTGTTTACGGTGATCGTGAGTATAAAGAAAAAGTATGTGATCTTGATGATGTTGAAATCATTGAAATGGCCAATAATCTGCGCAGTGGTGTGCCGATGGGAACGCCGGTTTTCGATGGTGCAGACGAAGGTGATATCACAGATCTTCTTGGAAAAGCTGGTTTGGATTCTTCCGGTCAGATGCGCTTGATCGATGGTCGTACGGGGGAATATTTCCACCGCAGTGTGACCGTTGGTATCATGTACATGCTTAAACTTCACCACTTGGTGGATGATAAGATTCACGCACGTTCTATCGGGCCATATTCACTTGTGACGCAACAGCCACTTGGCGGTAAAGCACAGTTCGGTGGACAGCGCTTCGGTGAGATGGAAGTTTGGGCTTTGCAGGCTTACGGCGCGGCTTACACCTTGCAGGAAATGTTGACAGTGAAATCTGATGACGTTGCCGGTCGCTCGAAAGTGTATGAAAGCATCGTTCGCGGCGAAGACAATTTCGAGATCGGTATTCCGGAATCATTCAATGTTTTGACCAAGGAATTAAAAGCCTTGTGTTTGAATGTCGATATGAAGCAAAGCGGATCGAAGTCGTAATAATCGGTGATCTAGAAGATATAGCCCAGAAAAGAAAAGGGAAAATACAATGAATGAATTGATGAACTTATTCGGTCAACCCACAGGACCACAAAGCTTCGATAGTATCCGTATCTCGATTGCATCACCGCAACAGATCAATAGCTGGTCTTTTGGTGAAGTGAAAAAGCCGGAAACAATCAACTATCGTACGTTCAAACCTGAAAAAGACGGTTTGTTTTGTGCGCGTATCTTTGGCCCCGTGAAAGACTATGAATGTTTGTGCGGTAAATATAAGCGCATGAAATATAAAGGCATCATTTGTGAAAAATGTGGTGTCGAAGTGACATTGACCAAAGTGCGTCGTGAGCGCATGGGTCATATTGATCTGGCCTCTCCGGTTGCGCATATTTGGTTCTTGAAATCATTGCCTTCTCGTATCGGTCTGATCATGGACATGACATTGAAGGAGCTTGAGCGCGTTCTTTACTTTGAAAATTTCATCGTGATTGAGCCCGGTATGACTCCGTTGAAGCCATTCCAGCTTTTGAACGAAGAAGAATATTACGACGCACAGGACGAGTACGGCGAGGAAAATTTCCGCGCAGGTATCGGCGCCGAAGCAATGAAAGAAATTTTGTCTGCTTTGGATCTGGAAGAGGAACTTGCGCAGGTTGAAGAAGACCTGAAAGAAACCAATTCCGAAGCCAAGCGTAAGAAATATGTGAAGCGTATTAAATTGCTCGAAGCTTTCATCACCTCAGGCACACGCCCAGAGTGGATGATCTTGGATGTTGTTCCTGTTCTTCCGCCCGAATTGCGCCCACTTGTGCCGTTGGATGGTGGTCGTTTCGCGACATCAGATTTGAACGATCTTTATCGCCGCGTGATTAACCGTAACAACCGTTTGAAGCGTTTGATGGAACTGCGCGCACCTGACATTATCGTGCGTAACGAAAAACGTATGCTTCAGGAATCTGTTGATGCATTGTTTGACAATGGTCGTCGTGGCCGTGTGATTACAGGCGCGAATAAGCGTCCATTGAAATCACTGTCCGATATGTTGAAAGGGAAGCAAGGTCGTTTCCGTCAAAACCTTCTTGGAAAGCGTGTTGATTATTCCGGTCGTTCGGTCATTGTTGTTGGCCCTGAACTGAAATTGCATCAATGTGGTTTGCCGAAGAAAATGGCGCTCGAATTGTTCAAGCCGTTTATCTATCACAAGCTGGAACTTTACGGCATGGCCTCTACGGTTAAAGCTGCGAAGAAGATGGTTGAGAAAGAACGCCCTGAAGTTTGGGATATTCTTGAAGAAGTTATCCGCGAGCATCCTGTTATGCTTAACCGTGCACCAACATTGCACCGTTTGGGTATTCAGGCATTCGAACCAGTTTTGATCGAAGGTAAAGCGATTCAGCTTCACCCATTGGTATGTACAGCGTTTAACGCCGACTTTGACGGTGACCAAATGGCTGTTCACGTACCATTGTCAATCGAAGCACAGCTTGAAGCACGTTGCTTGATGATGGCGACAAACAATATTCTCTCACCTGCGAACGGTAAGCCGATTATTGTGCCATCTCAGGATATTGTTTTGGGATTGTATTATCTTTCAATCTTGCTTGATGGTGAAAAAGGCGAAGGTATGATTTTCCGCGGTGCGGGTGAGATCATGCATGCACTTGAAAACCATGAGGTATCATTGCACGCCAAGATCAAATGTCGTTATCACGGCGTTGATGAAAATGGTGACAAGAAAACAGAAATCGTTGACACAACACCAGGGCGTATCATTCTTTCGGAATTACTACCACGTCACCCGAATGTACCGTTTAGCGTTTTGAATCAGGTTCTTACGAAAAAAGAAATCTCGAACATGATTGATACTGTGTATCGTCACTGTGGTCAGAAAGAAACGGTTATCTTCTGTGATCGCATGATGAAACTCGGTTTCAAATATGCGTGTATTTCCGGTATTTCCTTCGGTAAAGATGATTTGATTATTCCTGAGGAAAAACAAAAGCTTGTTGCAGAAGCAAACGACAAGGTTGCCGAGTTTGAACAGCAATATATGGATGGTCTGATCACGAAAGGTGAGAAGTACAACAAAGTTGTCGATATCTGGTCAAAAGCAACAGATGATGTTGCGGATGCTATGATGGCGCGTATTTCTGATATTTCAACCGGACTAAATGCCGTTTACATGATGGCACACTCTGGTGCGCGTGGATCTGCAGCGCAGATTCGTCAGCTTGCCGGTATGCGTGGCTTGATGGCAAAACCATCTGGTGAAATTATCGAAAACCCGATTATCTCGAACTTTAAAGAAGGTTTGACGGTTCTTGAATACTTTAACTCCACACACGGTGCACGTAAAGGTCTTGCGGATACTGCGCTTAAGACAGCGAACTCCGGTTATCTGACACGTCGTCTTGTTGACGTGGCACAAGATGCGATCATTACCGAAGTGGATTGTGAAACTGAAAATGGTATCAAAATGCGCGCTGTGATGAACGGTGCGGATATTGTTGTGCCATTGTCAGAACGTATTCTTGGTCGTACACCAGCAACTGAAATCAAAGACCCTCTTTCAGGCGACATTATTGTCCATGCCTCTGAGGTGATTGACGAAGTAACAGCAGAGCGTATTGAAACTGCCGGAATTGATGAAATTCAGGTGCGTTCAGTATTGACCTGTCAGGCGGAAAGCCATGGTGTTTGTGCAAAATGTTATGGTCGTGATCTGGCACGCGGAACCGAAGTTAATATCGGTGAAGCGGTTGGTGTTATGGCTGCACAATCTATCGGTGAGCCGGGTACACAGCTTACAATGCGTACATTCCACATTGGTGGTGCGGCGCAGAGGGGCGCAGAACGTTCACATGTTGATGCCAATATCGAAGGTAAAGTTGAAATCCGTAATCAAAACGTGGTTAAAAACTCCGAAGGTATTGAAATCGTTATGGGTCGTAATACCGAAATCGTACTTCTTGATAAGAAAGGCGTCGAAAAAGCAACACACCGTGTTCCTTATGGTGCGCGCTTGCTTATTAAAGATGGCGGCAAGGTCAAAATCGGCGATAAAATGGCCGAGTGGGACCCCTACACATTACCTGTGATCACCGAAAAAGACGGTATTGCGCATTACTTCGATCTTGTTGAAGGTGTGTCTATAACCGACGATGCGGATGAAGCAACGGGTATTGCATCTAAGAAGGTGATTGACTGGAGATCTCAGCCAAAAGGCGGCGATCTGAAGCCACGTATCTCTTTGTTGGATAAAAAGGGCAAGGTTATTACACTGCCGAACACGATGCCTGCAAACTATTATCTGTCTGTGGACTCTGTTCTTTCTGTAGAGAATGAGCAAGAAGTCAAGGCGGGTGATATTATCGCACGTATTCCACGCGAAACGTCGAAGACCCGTGATATTACAGGGGGTCTGCCACGTGTGGCGGAATTGTTCGAGGCACGTATGCCGAAGGACTTCGCTGTGATCAGTGAGAATGACGGTTATGTCGAGTTCGGTAAGGATTATAAATCCAAACGCCGTATCGTTGTCCGTCCGTCTAATGCAGATGAAGAGGCTTCGGAATATCTTGTACCAAAAGGCCGTCACTTGGCCGTACATGAAGGTGACTTCGTGCGTAAGGGTGATCCGCTTCTTGATGGTGCGCTCGTACCACATGACATCTTGAATGTTATGGGTGTTGAGGCTTTGGCTGAATATCTGACAAACGAAGTTCAGGACGTTTACCGCCTGCAAGGGGTTAAGATCAACGATAAGCATATCGAAGTGATCGTACGCCAGATGATGCAGAAGGTCGAAGTTCAGTCCGTCGGTGATTCAACATATCTCGTTGGTGAGAATATTGATCGTCAGGAATTCGACGAAACCTGTCAGAAATATATCGCGGATGGTAAAATTCCACCGGAAGGCAAGCCTGTTTTGCAAGGGATCACGAAAGCATCTCTACAGACACGCTCCTTTATCTCGGCGGCGTCTTTCCAAGAAACAACACGCGTGCTGACCGATGCTGCTGTAAACGGCAAGGTTGACAGATTGTTTGGCTTGAAAGAAAACGTGATCGTCGGGCGTCTTATCCCTGCGGGTACGGGTGCTTATGTCAACGACATTAAGCGCGTAGCCTCTGAACGTGATGATGTTGCGATTGCCAACATGCCTGAGCGTGAGGAGCTTGTTGCTTCTGTGTCCGGCGAAGTGGCCGCATTGTCTGAAAGCACGTCTGAGGACAGCGATTCTGATGGTGACGCAAAAGAAGCCGTTAACGGTTAATATTGACACTGTTATATCTTTGAAATTATGAGAGAGGGGGGTAAATACCTCCCTCTTTTTTTGTGCGAAGCTGTTGTTATTTTTTGAAAATTGAAGCACAAAATGTGCGGATTTATCATTTTAGAAATCGCAAAAACACGGTTTTTTGTGCCATTCATTCAATAATATCGCAATCAATTAAAAACTTTGTAAAACTTTTCTTGACGAGGGCGAATCTATACCCTATATTCCGCGCCACTGTGATGGGCGTCCTGAACATGTATGTGAAGTAGGGACGTGCAACATTCGAAGAATAAAATTTTGGTTCACTTCAGTTTAGCGTGGTACAAAATTTTCGAATGCTCTGCGGAAAAATACATCGATTTAAACATGCTTTAATGTTTGACATGATGTGTAAATCCGCGCTAAATGCCTCCATCCTAATGAATTGAGATTTAAATTTAAGAAGGTTTGATATGCCAACCATTCAGCAATTAGTACGTAATCCTCGTAAAAGGGTTGTCAAAGCAAAGAAAAACAGAGCGTTGAAGAGCAATCCTCAGCGTCGTGGTGTTTGTACGCGTGTTTATACGACAACACCTAAGAAGCCAAACTCAGCTCTTCGTAAAGTAGCGAAAGTTCGTTTGACGACTGGAATTGAAGTTATTTGTTATATCCCTGGTGAAGGCCACAACTTGCAGGAGCACTCAGTTGTTCTTGTGCGCGGTGGTCGTGTAAAGGATTTGCCTGGTGTGCGCTATACAATTATTCGCGGTACGCTGGATACGCAAGGTGTTAAAGATCGTAAACAATCACGTTCACGCTACGGCGCGAAACGTCCGAAGTAAGAGGAAGAATATATGTCACGTCGTCGTAGAGCTGATAAACGCGTTATTTTACCGGATCCCAAATTTGCGGATCTCGTATTGTCAAAATTCATCAATAACTTGATGATGGATGGTAAGAAATCTACTGCCGAAGGTATCGTTTATGGTGCTATTGAGGTTTTGGATGGTAAGAAGCCGGTAAATGAAAACAAGCCGGATGACGGTGAAAATGTTGCAGATGTTGCTTTGAATTCAAAAAGCGTTGGTTTGGGCTTGTTCCATACAGCACTTAAGAATGTAAAGCCACGCTTGGAAGTGCGTTCACGCCGTGTTGGTGGTGCGACTTATCAGGTGCCTGTTGAGGTGCGTAGTGAGCGTTCTGTGGCTTTGGCGATGCGTTGGATTATCGATGCGGCGCGTAAGCGCGGTGAGAACACAATGCGCGATCGTTTGGCGGCTGAGCTTTATGATGCTGCAAGTGAGCGCGGCTCTGCTGTGAAAAAGCGTGACGATACGCACAAGATGGCTGATGCGAATAAGGCATTCGCTCATTATAGATGGTAAGAATAAGGAAAACGGATTATGGCACGCGAACATTCAATTAATAATTATCGTAACTTCGGTATTATGGCGCACATCGATGCGGGTAAAACGACGACTACGGAACGTATTTTGTTTTACTCTGGTAAATCTCACAAAATTGGTGAGGTGCATGATGGTGCAGCAACGATGGATTGGATGGAGCAGGAGCAAGAGCGTGGAATCACGATTACTTCTGCTGCAACGACAACATATTGGGATGCTCCAAAAGAGGGTCCTTACAACGGTGAACGTTTCCGTTTGAATATTATTGACACACCCGGTCACGTTGACTTCACAATTGAAGTTGAGCGTTCATTGCGTGTTCTTGATGGTGCGATTGCTGTTTTTGATGCGAATGCGGGCGTTGAGCCACAGACTGAAACTGTATGGCGTCAGGCTGATAAGTATCACGTGCCACGTATGTGTTTTGTTAATAAAATGGATAAAATTGGCGCAGATTTCTACAACACAGTAGATATGATTGTTGGGCGCCTTGGTGCTGTTCCTTGTGTGGTTCAGCTTCCGATCGGTTCTGAGAGCGATTATGCGGGTCACATTGACTTGGTGCGTATGAAGGCGATTGTATGGGATGGTGAGCAACTTGGCGCGTCATTCTCTGAGCAGGAGATTCCTGCTGATCTTGCTGATAAAGCTGCTGAATATCGTGAGAAGCTTGTTGATCTTGTTGTTGAGCAAGATGATGCTGCTATGGAAGCATATCTTGACGGTACTGAGCCTGATGAGAAAACTTTGAAAGCTTGTATTCGTAAGGGTACGATCAATAATATATTCGTGCCTGTTCTTTGTGGTACAGCCTTTAAAAACAAAGGTGTTCAACCTATGTTGGATGCTGTTGTTGAATATCTGCCTTCACCCGTTGATATCGGTGTGACAAAAGGTCTGAAAGTTGATTCTGATGAGCCGGAAAATCGTGAGCCAACTGATGAGGCGCCATTCTCTGCGCTTGCATTCAAAATCATGAACGACCCGTTTGTTGGTTCTCTGACATTCGCACGTATTTATTCTGGCCGCGTTGAGTCCGGTTCTTATGTGAAAAACTCTGTTAAAGACAAGCGCGAGCGCGTTGGTCGTATGTTGTTGATGCACTCCAATGACCGTGAAGAGCTATCAGAAGCACATGCTGGTGATATTGTTGCGTTCGTTGGTATGAAGGATACAACAACAGGTGATACATTATGTGATATGCAACAGCCCGTTGTTCTTGAGCGTATGGAATTCCCTGAGCCGGTTATTGAAATTGCGATTGAGCCGAAAACAAAGGCTGACCAAGAAAAAATGTCAACAGCGCTACAGCGTTTGGCGGCGGAAGATCCATCATTTCAGGTGTCTGTTGATCACGAATCAGGTCAGACAATCATGAAGGGTATGGGCGAACTTCACCTTGATATTCTTGTTGATCGTATGAAGCGTGAATTTAAAGTTGAAGCGAATATTGGTGCACCGCAAGTTGCATATCGCGAAACAATCACGAAAAGAGCGGAAATCAGCTATACCCACAAAAAGCAAACAGGTGGTTCTGGTCAGTTCGCGAAAATTGATCTTATATTTGAACCTAATGAGCAGGGTGCTGGTTTTGAGTTCGATGATAAAATTGTCGGTGGTAATGTTCCGAAGGAATATATCCCAGGTGTTAAGAAGGGTCTCGAAATGGCCAAGGAAACAGGTATTATTGCTGGTTTCCCTGTGTTGGACTTCAAGGTGACATTGGTAGACGGTGGTTATCACGATGTTGACTCCTCTGTTATGGCGTTTGAGATTGCTGCGAAAGCGGCCTTCAAAGAAGGTATGGCAAAAGCGGGTTCACAGTTGCTTGAGCCAATGATGAAGGTTGAGGTTGTAACACCTGAGGAATATATGGGTGATATTATCGGTGATTTGAATTCACGCCGTGGTCAGGTTAATGCGATGGATGATCGTGGTAACGCGAAAGTGATTACAGCGATGGTGCCTCTTGCGAATATGTTTGGTTACATCAATACGTTGCGCTCCATGTCACAAGGACGTGCGCAATATACGATGCAATTTGATCATTATGAGCCGGTACCTGCACAAATCGCAGCAGAAGTTAAAGAAAGTTTAGGCGCTTAATAAAGCGAAATAGTTTTAAAAAGAAAGGACTGTAGATATGTCGAAGGAAAAGTTTGAGCGGAACAAGCCGCATTGTAATATTGGAACG
>CAXBOT010000003.1:0-188498 GCA_963977495.1 uncultured Alphaproteobacteria bacterium
AAGTAAAATTAGAAATCTTAAGGGTTTTATATTTTCCATACTGGCCATTATCACACTCCCCTACTCCATAAAAAACGAAGTCTAGAACAATTTCTACTATTATTACTTTTCTGCTTCTTTAGCTTTCATTTGTCTTTCAACGCGTTCTTCCTGAAGTGCGCGCCACCTATGGAGAGGGTCTTCTCCCTCACCATCTTGGCCTTCATTTGTATCACTTGTTGGCGGAGTACTAAATCCATTGGAGAAGCGTTTTTTAGAAAATCTGCCATCTATGGGTTTAGTATGGAGCACATATTGCTCGCCAAAATCTTTGAATTGTTCAAGCGTTTTCTTTTTCATATTTAAGTATTCTTTGATTACTTTCTCATCCTCAAATTCCTTGGGTATGTTTTGTATATTTGTATCTTCCAATAATTGAAATGGATCACCCCCTATAGCCTTTTGTAAAATGAATATATTTTTAGGATCGCCTAATAACTCTGAAAACTTCATATATGCATCTTGATCCATATCAGGAGCTAAAGTAACTGTGACTTCACCATAAAATTTACCTTTCTGATAATCATTTAACACTAACTGAACTAAGCCTGTTATTGGAATATCTTTAGGCATCCAAGCAGCTGTGGTAGAAAATATCGCTTTACCTTCCATGTTTATATGTGCGCCGTATCCATTCCACTTTTTCTTGAAAGGGTGCCCTTCCATAAAAGTCTTCCATCCTTGTTCCCTGAAATAATGATCATAAAAATCATACACCTGTGCAGTGTCTTCTATGACGATCTCATAAGACAGAGAAACTGAGTAATTTTGATCATCTTTATTTAGAGATATGTTTTCTCCACCAATCATTACAGGCAGCTCTATATCAAGATAACTTGCTTCTTTTGCTTTTGATGGATCAGGAAGTGCAATAAGCGTAATTAATGCCAATAAAATGAAGCGTAGCATTCTGATATCCTCTAAATTGTGAATTATTTCAACTTAGACGATAGTTGTACTCTAATCAAAATAAATAGGGGTTTTCCATACTGTTCGTTATCACTTGTTTTTTAAGTTCTAACATTTTGCGGTCGGCCCACTGCAAGTCCCGGTATTCATATCATATATACTTGAGTGACCTGAATTTCCCCTTGGACTTGGTACGCCCTTGGGAACAATAAATATCGCCAAATTTCCACCATTTAGACCCGAAGGAATAATAAAGTCATCAAGAACAACGTACGCTCTTCGCTTAAAATTAAATCTGGGCAGTAAATCCCTAAGAGTTTTTCCTTCTACTTGCGGTAAATTTCGTGACGGCGATTGCTTTTCTTTGGTTTCAAGAAGGTCTAGCCAACTGTCCAAGTCCTCTTCTGTTGCTTTTCTAATAAAGCCCTTTTGGATAGCCTCCTCTAAGCCTTTAACACCTGGGCTCAAAATAGTTCCTTTGACTTCAAAGCTCTCGATTGGCGGGTTTTTAAAAGTTATAAATTCACGATTTTTATCATTGGTATTACCTAACTTTACAACCCCTTCATCGTTCGCACTAATATATTCAAAGGCTTCTTTTCCAAATAAGTGTTGAGATACAGTTTTAAAATCTTTTACAGTTTGGGCAGAAAATACGTAATTTCGGCATGGTTGTTCATGATTATACTTTCCGATTTCATCTCTAACTATGTTCTTTAATATACTGATTGCAGGATCAACGCCCCTTAGTATTTGCTTATAATTGCCAGTAAGAAAAATAGCAGAAATCTTAGTGTTCTGTGTCCTGCGAATTGTCCAGATGGTTGGCTGAATTGCTCCTAATATAAGGATAACTGGCTTATCGTTGTTAATTTCAAGCTCAACTGAGTTCGCCACCTGACCGGTATAGTCTATATAAATGTCCAGTGATTTGCTCTTCTCAGCAGAAACACCGTATATAATAGAATTCTTAGGTGCTTTATAATCGTTTCCAAATTTACATGTTTTAGGAATTTTTTTCGCCGTACTAAATTTTTGGAATTTCTTTATCTGATCATAATTTGGCTTTTTACTTTGTTGGATTTTTTGAAGAGCTTCTCTATACTTTTTGAACTCATCATCTGAAGTTTTCATGTCTTTGTCTAAGTCAAGCACTCTAAATGCACCTCTGGCCAATGTTTCTAGTTCTTTATCTGTAAGAATATTATCCTTATTAGGATCTAGATTCAGTAAAGCTATTGCATTGCTTATCTCTCTCCAACTTCTGTGCTGCTCTTTTTCGCCCTCCAGTAAAATAGACATTTCATCGTAAGAAATTTTATCATCTTGATTTACATCAGATTCAAATATTTTATTTACCTGATTAGAAATATACTCTTCATTGTGCGAGTGACGCAGCTTTTTTTCTATTTGGATTCTTACTTCCTCTTTATCTATTACACCATCAAAATTTAAGTCATACAAAACCATTCTTGAAAGTTTCTCTGATCGAATATTATTTGTATACGCATTCGTAAGACGCTCAATATCTTTACTGGTTAAGGCTTTGTTGTCTTTAGCTAGTTTTCTTAGTGGTCCCATGACAACTCTCAGGTAATCATCAAGGTACCTATCCTTGTATATGCCGCCTCTCAATATTTCAGGGATGTCACCGTAGGATTGATATATAATGGGGTTATTTTCTGCTTGTGTCTTACTACTAATACCTATTGAAGCTAGAAATAGTAATACAATTGCAATAACTTTTTTTCTCATCAGTTTATCCAGCTTTCAAAAAATATGACTCACACGCAATATGTTTATGATGTAACTTAATTCACATATGAATATTTATAAACGAATTCTTATTATGAAGAACATAACTCATTTAGTATTTGCAGGCATACTATTAATCGGCCAACAAGTACCAGCTTATGCTAAAGCACCGCAGGATAATTTAATCAGTGCTATTCCTGATGGTTTTTATGGAGCTCTTAGAAGCTCTGATTATATTGAAGATTTTAAAAATAAACTTTTCGTAATAATAAGGAAAAATAAATTACCCAGCAATAATCTCACCACAGCAGATGTTTTGAAGTTTAAAGAAAAAATATTAAAAGAAGCCGGTGAAAAACAATCAAAAAAGTTTGCAAAGTTTGATTTAAATTCGGATTCAAATATAGAAAAAAAAGAAGTTGAAGAGTACGTAAAAAAGAATGATGCCAGGTACAAGAGAATGAATAGACCCGACGTCTACTTAGTTAATAATGTAAACAGAATAATGGTTTACGACATTGATCAAGATGGCATTATTAGTAATGCGGAAAGGGAATATCTGACCGAGGATTTATTAAAAGAAAGAGGGTTATCAAGTCTACAAAAGAAATGGGAAGTATTTGATGATTTAATGTCTTTAGATCCAAACAAGGACGAAAAGTTAACATATACTGAAATAGAAGTTATAGCTGAAAATATATTCAGAATCATTGACACGAATAAAGACAATCACTTTTCACGAGAAGAAAAAAGACATTTTCAAGATGCTATGAGCCCCCATAGATCATATCTTAATAGACAAGTTTCAAAAGAAGAAAAAGAGAAACAACAGCGCGAAAAGTGTAAAGTAGAAAACTTTAAAGCACCTGAAAATCTGGTTGTATATGCTGCTGGAGGCTATAAAGGCAGAGATATTGAATTCCAAATCGAAGCCAATCGCAAAGCTACTCAGTTTGATGTTGTTGTAAATGAAACAAAAGCTCCGGTCGCTTTAATATTAGGGGCTTACGAGCCTGCAATCTGGAATTTAAGATTAACACCGGGTACTAAAGTTTTAGCTATAATTGCAGGCGGTTACCACCGACAAGCAATAGCTAATATTAGTAAAAAAATCCCTGTGACTTATTCCACATATAATAATCATGAGGCATGTGGTTTATTTTATTTTAATATAAATGAACCTGAAACCCTAAGTAAGGCCAATGAGATATCAGAATTGGCTTTCGGACGAAAAGTAAAAAAGTTTTTTCCGCCTCAAAATTCTGAACTTGGTGAAATAGTTATAGGGAGCAAGGGCTTTGATCATACTAAACTCATTTATTCAAAAGAAAATTCTCCAGAACAGCATTACTTATCTACAGCACCATACTCTGGAAAAAAAGGTTTAGAGCATGCGCTTCAGAGCAAGCTAATCAGAAAAGCTACGGAAGAAGAAGTTAAACGCTGGAATGATGAACGCTATAAAATTGATTTAAAACTCTCTAAAAAGTACAAAAAGCTAGAAGGTTTCGGACCACCAATTCTCAAATTATCTACAAATGCATACACGATAATAGATGAAAATTTTACCATTCCGCACGATGTAAGTGCTTCATTTATTGTCTTAGAACACAAGAAAATACCAAAAGGACCGTATGGGAAGTCTGGTATTTATGATCTAAATACCCTGAAATGTATTACTTCCAGCCCTTTTCATGCTTGTCAAAAGGCTAGATATCCAATCAAGAAAAATTAATTTGATAGTACTGAAAAATACGATTTTCCATACTTCGAATTATCACACGTTAAGTTGATATCTTGTGCTGCGCCCAGCCCCTAGTAAAGTAAAAACGCCAATCTCTTCTAAATTTTGCAGGTCTCTGGTTGCAGAAGCTTTTGATGTTTTTGTAATAGACATGTATTTTTTTGCACTCATACCCCCCTCGAAACCTTTAATGCCCTCTTCTAGCATTCTGCGGATCACACTTAGCTGTCTTTCATTTAACTGATTTTCGTAACGATCAAAGAATTTTGTTTTCTTCAGTGTAAACTCTATTTGCTCTTCAGCCTGAATTTGTGAATCTAAGACCATATTCACAAAATAAATAATCCAGGGCGTAATCTCATTAGACCTCTGGGAGGCTTTAAGAGCATCATAATAGGCGTTTCTATTATCCTCTATTGTTCTTGATAGGCTTAATAGTATAGGTCTCCCTACTCCCTGAGAAAGAGCTTTTTCTGAAATGGCTCTGCCTATTCGCCCGTTTCCATCTTCAAAGGGATGTATCGTTTCAAAATATAGATGAGCTACGGCAGAACGAATAGCCGCGTGTTTTATTTCTTTTTCTCCGCCCATGCCAGTATCATTAAACCACTTTATGAAAGCCTTCATCTCTGAAGACACACGTGACGATGGTGGAGCTTCATAGTGAACTTTTTCTTTTCCTATAGGCCCGGATATTACTTGCATCGGTTCTTTGTGAGATCTCCATTCTCCCACCTTAATACCTTTACTGCCTCTCATGAGCATTTTGTGCCATTCGAAAAGTTTTTCTTCCGTCATGGCTTCTATGTAGGTATGCCGTACATCTGTTATAAGGGCTGCGGCGCCCTCTGCTTTTTTATCCTGGACATGTTCTATGTTTTCAGAAATACCAAGATTATTTTTGATTGAAGACATGACATCTTTACGACTGAGATATTCTCCTTCAATTTCAGAGGTCTTAATGGCTTCTGATACCATCATATCTACAATTGTTTCTGTTTGCGCATGCTCAGGAAGGCCTTCAAGTAGACCTCCAACGCGCCCTACTCTCTCAGCGTATGCGTAAAGAACATCTTCCACTTTTTGAAGATCATACTGAAAATTAGGCCAGTCTTTTTGTTGCCAATTATATGTCATGAGCCGATTATACCACCTATTCGGCTCATGATATACACAAAAATGAGCCGAATAAGGTTTTTAATCGGCTCAATATGATAATGTATCTTACGGAAAATAATGAATTTACTATATACTAGTAGTCACTTCTTTTTACGGCGTTTAAAAGGATATAAGAATTGTTTTATATACGTTCTTGGAAGTCTGATCGTTGTTCCATAATGTGCAGGCCAATGTTTTGATGGCATATGGTATGTGCCAAAAATCATATCAAAAACGGGAAGATGGACGGCGTAGTTTGTATCAATTGCAGGTGCCTCGGAACTATGATGCCAATGGTGATATTGAGGGGTACAAAAAATGTATTTTAATGGGCCAAAAGGTATCCCCAAATTAGCATGAACAAGAACGGCCTGTAGTCCGGCAAAAACAACATAGATATCTAATGCTGCTTTATCAGGTCCAATCAAGTATAGCGGGATCATAGCAATAGAGCGATCCATCACAGTCTGCATAATATGGTTTCTAGACCCGGCAAGCCAATCCATATGCTCTACGGAATGGTGAACCGCATGTATTTTCCAAAGCTTTGGATTTTCATGAAACATGCGATGTGACCAATATAAAACAAAATCAGCACATATAACTAAGAGGATGACTTGTAAGCCCAATGGTAGATTTTGAACAAACTGTTGTAGATCAACGCTGGCAGCCCATCCAAAAACGGTGCTTGTGAAATAATTTCCAACTAAAAGCAGTACAGCAAAGGCAAGATGGTTCACTGAAAAATAGGCCAGATCCAGTTGCCATTCAGGGCGAAGAATTGCCTGTTCTTTGTATTTGGGAAACACTTTTTCTATAAAAGTAAAAAGAATGACTGATGCGAGGAGAGCAAGAATTAACCAATCTAACCCTAGAGATAGTTGATTTTCACCGATATGCCCAGATTTTACAGAGTATCCACCAATCGCAAAGGCTGCACATGCAAACAAAATACCGATCGCACCTAATTTTCGTTGTTTCCCCATAATAAATGTAAAGAGGCCAAAAATGAGTGATACCCACATGCTCAACATAAGAACATTACGCAACATTTCATGATCGTATCCAGCGCGAAGCTCTGCTACTGTTAGGTAGGCTGGAAATTTATAACAAAGAACACCAAAAAAACTTAGAACGCCAAAAAAACAAGATATAGCACCACTTATTTTCCCTTCACCGACGCGAAAGGCTCTGTCTTCCATATTTTCAATTTCGCGCTCTTTGTATTCATATGGTTCGTTTTCTTTTTTTGTCACGTTCACTCTCTTTGTATTTCTTTATATTTATTTAGAAAATATACGTAACAATCTCAAATAAATCCAGTTAGATAACTTATGATTTAAGTCTTATATTCTGGACGGATTAAATGGCGGAATAGTCCGTAATCCCAATTACGCATGGCCAAAACCAATGTTACCCCGTTCCTGCTGTCTATGGGCAAAGTCGAATTTTCACGGACTATCTCTCGGAATTCACTGGCCAGCTTTAATAATTTACGCTGAAACTCTGCCGCACTGGCATGAGAAACTGTACCATTCAAGACGCGCAAGCATCGGTGCTCACCGCGGAAATTGCTATTAAAGTATTCTTGCCCGACATGCTCGCGAAAAAAACGTTCAAACGGGCCATCTTCAATCCATGAAAAATTAGGACTAACGAGAATCTTAACCTTGTTATGCGGGAGAAGCTGGATAATACCAATCCTATCAAGCTTTAATAATTTTCCAACGCATTCTTCTTGGTTTAGCGCGAAGTATTGTGTGATATCTTCTATCGTCCAATGGTTAAAGACACACACAGTGACCAGTATTAATGCAATGTCTTGAACAATTTCCGTTTCCTGACTGTGCGTTAGTTGTTCAATCTTCGCTTGTGACGCATCCATTTGCTTTACAAGGTCACTGATTTCCATGCCCAGCATTTGACATACACGGTCTAATCGTTGCAGAGAAAACTGCTGCTCCGAGAACATGCGTTTTATACTCGCCTCAGACAAGCTGAGTGTTTTTGCCACATCCGCATAAGTCTTTCCCTGAGCCTTAAGACATTGTTTCAACGTTTGAACTAATAAAGATGTCTGCATCATATTTTCCCATATGGTATTGAAATACAATACCTAAATAACCATATAGTGCCACTTATGTCAATTAAGTATCGATAAAAGCTTCCCTTGTGTACGATAAAGAGAATGTAAACAAATGAAGGAGTAAACAAAATGAACCTATTTTCCCGTATTACAGCCACGTTCACCAGTAAATTGGATGAGGTGGTATCACATGTTGAAAACCATGATGCGATTGTGGCGGTTGCCCTGAAAGACACACGTGCAGCCTTAGCAAAAGCCAAAGTGCGATTGGATCGCGTCCGCAGGGATGGTGAAGCAATGCAACGACGTTTGGACGATGCCAAATATAAGGCACAACTGTGGGAGGATCGCGCAAAAGATATCGCAGCAAAGGATGAGCAAAAAGCATTGGCTTGCATTGCGCGGCGTAACCAGTGCCGCGAACAGATTACACAAACGCAAGCCGCATTGACAAAGCATGAAGAGCTTGAAACCAAGGTCGACGAAAATGTGCAAAGCATGGAAAAGCGCCTGCATGACATCACGCAACAACAAAATCTGATGCGCTCCCGTCAATCCACAGCAGATGCAATGCGTATCATCAATCAAATCGAAGGCACCACCAATAACGGCATTGAAGATACTTTTGATCGTTGGGAAACACTCATCACCGAAACGGAGTATTCGACAGGCCATATATCATCTACAGATACGCTCGATATGTCTTTTGCAAAAGAAGAGAACACTGTGCAGTTACAGGCTGAGCTTGCCGAATTATTGAACACTAAAGAGGGAGAGTAAAAATGACTATACAGAAGGAAGACCCTTATGTAGTTGAGTGGGAAGAACGTCACCCCACTCCGGAGGAAGATAGATCAAATATTTTTGATCTTATTCGTAATGTGACGAACTTCGCATCATTGTTACGTGTATGCGGAGCGTTAATAATGCTTGTCGCCATGTCGTCCTATCTAATGCAAGGATGGTCTGATGGTAACGATATTAGCCGCTACTACATGCTGCTATCGCAAACCTTCCTTCTGGCTCTTAGCGGATTTGGATTAAGCTATGTCTTGAAGGAAAATAAAGGGGCTCGTATCTTTTTTGGGCTAGGTTTGATTTCCATTACTGTCAACATGACAACGTTAGGTGCGCTCATATTCTCTACCACACAGTGGGGTAGCGAACTTGTGCAATATCCTAGTTTTGCAAAATGGGACGCACCGGAATTCGGCGCAATTATCATGGCTTTGTTCGGTACGCTGGCAATCAGCGCACCGGTTACATGGATTGGTCATAAAGTGCTAGCACGCCGCTCTGCGGGCTTATTGTCTGCGCTGTTCCTATTCACAAACTTGCTGCTGCTTGTGCCTGTTCGGGAATCCCTCTTCGTTGGGATAGCGGCACTGGTTGCTGTCATTCTTCCCCTCAGCTTGTTTTGTAAGCACATGGCAAAGGACAATACCCTGCGTACACCAGAGGGCATGTTTGCAATGGCCACCATATTTGTGCCGGCAGGAATCATCATTTGCCGAAGCATATGGCTCTACCCGGTGGATGAGATACTGCAAATCATACTCGCAGGTACAACATTTATCGCCTTACGTTTCTGCGCAGAGCAAACAGAAGAAAAATCATTTGCGCGTATCGCAACGCATTGGTTATCACTCGGTGCAGCATTAGGGGTAGCAATACCTGCGGCGATGTTGGCAGAACGTTATCTTTCAGATGCACTTGCCATCAACGTATTTGGATTTGTATTTGCCGGATTATTACTCGATATATCTAACCGCTGTCAAAACCCACTTATCCCCATACGGTTGGCCGCAATGGCACTGATTACGAGCCATATCCTTCCGGTCATGTTCACAGATGATATATCGAATGCGGTTTTGTGTATTATTGCCGGACTGGCAGTCATTACAATAGGTCGCCAGCATGGTTTACGTTACCTGATGGTGATGGGCATGCTGACTTTGTTGGCTGGTGTTGGACGACAAATTCTAGAATTGGCACAATGGGTGGATTTCTCCAATTGGATCGTTTTATCGCTATCCGGTGGCATTATAATTATCACAGCCTCATTGATTGAACGCCACGGTGCCCTCATCAAAATGAGATGGGATCGCTTAGCAAAACCAATAGAAAAGTAACATACATAAAACCCTGTCGCGGATACAACTCCGTGACAGGAGCATCTAAAATAAATTTGAACAGGTCTTGGCGATGTTCATCCAGCAACTTTTTATTAGCCCCTCCCCCTCTTTTCCATACTTTGCCATATCACTTATTATCTTATAGTTTTCTTAAAACCCATTGATATTTTGCGTGGATCATCATATTCAAGTGCTTTTCTCCACTCCTAGAATCCCGTTTCTTTTCCAAAAGATGGTAAATATTTGTTTACAGCTCCAAGTGTCATAGGCTCACTGGTCATTTCAATAGTTACCTTTTTTAATTTTACGCCTTCACCAAAAGTGTCTTCAAAATGATCTATAGGTTGATATCTTTTAGATACACCTCTCCATTTTTCTGAATACACGACTTTTAATGTTTTAGAATCTTTTGGATTTGTAAACGTGATCATTTTAGGGAGACGCTCACTTAGCTCTGCTTTACTCTCTGGTTTATTCTGGCAGACAAGGCGCGGATTGTGGTGGAACGTGACAATAGCCTGCTGCATTTGGCGGCGGCTGTAGATGTTCGATCAAATGGCGCAAAAATCGCCAGCTTAGGGCGTGGAGGAAGCGTGGTACATGATATTCCCAAAGGCCAAAATACGCTTTCAGTATCAACGCCAACGGCTTTTGGAGAGTTTGCAGTCAATTTCGACGCAAAGGCTGGTGAAACCTATAATTTCGAGGTAACACCGAATGGTGGTGCGCTGGTAACTGGTTCTGCATGGGGTATGGTAGGAGATGCGATAAACGCCAGTGTTTCTGAGCAGTCTGGTTATTTTAAGATTGGACCAAAAAGCAATGACCAGTGAATGTTAAGCAGCCTACCAGTTTCTGGTTAGTCGCTGAATTCGTCCAATCTGTTGTCAATAAACTCATGTTTTTCACTAACGCCTGAAAATTCCCTTTGTTCGGCTTCTGAAATGACTTGTTCCAGCGAGCGATGCACAGAGTCCGCAATTTCTTTAGCGGCGCTATTGCATGTTTTGTTTTCTGGCTCTTTCTCTCCAACCCAAGTAACGCGAGACATTTTCGGCATGTGAAACTCCATAAGGCTTAACATGCATTGAAAGGCGGCTTTGGGATCATCTGTTGCCATTTCGTTCAACCAATCAGACATATTGTCCAAATTGTCGTCAATCAGTTGAGCTAGCGATTTTTTCATGGCTTTCGTGGAACGGTTTTGCGAGCCTTTCGGCCTGCCCGCTAGATTTCCTGACTCTCCTTTTTCAAATGGCATTGTAAACCTATTGTTTTTTACAGTTTCTGTAGGGCTTTTGTTTCAACAATACGCGAGATGCGCTTTGAGCTGTGGGATGCTCAGCGCCCTCGCTTTTTGTATTATCAAAACAAAAGTTTTATTCATCTGATCCTTGTCATCGTTCTTATTAAAAGTCCTGGTATGGTATGTATATGCAGTACTTAAATGACCACCTAAGCTGTGTTTGAAAGCCTGATTTATAGTACTTATTTGACCACACAAATGGCTTACTTCAACCAACGGGTACTTAATTGACTACTTATCAGCATCTAACTTGGTCATTTTAGCACCACTGTTTAAATTTTCTTGTATATCTTCGTCTAATTCCTCCTCTAAGGACTTGAGTTTTGGCTTGCGCTTGTTTTTCAAAGCCTTTGCCTGTCCCCACTCATTTGTAGGGCGATAACCTTCCCTTTGCAAAAAAGTTACCTCCCATTCGCTCGCAATGCGTCCCATAAATTTCCCTTTTTTACGGAGCTTAATAAAACCAGTTTTTTGAAGACGCTTTAGTGCGCGTTGTATAGTTGATTTTCCAAGCATCAATTTTTGAGCTAAATCTTCATAGCCCGCACCAATGCGACCATTATTGAAACCATTATGGCGGAGACATATTTCCAGTAAAATGCGAGCATCGTTGCCGTTGAGAGAACGAAACTGAGGGCTTCCAAGCATTTTGTGATCCAATCGTAAATACTGGGTATCGTCATATTTTTTTCGCCCCTTTGTATTGGTGTTAGAGCGTTTGCGTTGTTTGGACATGGTTATGCGTCCATTAAAGAGACAATAAATTCATTGATTGCCGAACGTGTTATACGGCGTGACTTTCCTAGTTTTACACTTTTAATTTCACCTTTGTTCATTAACTGATACAGGCGAGTCAAACCGCATTTCAGGATTCCACAGGCTTCTCTGACCGTTAAAAGTTCATCGTGAGCATGAGGGTTTTGAACTGCGTTAGCTTCGGTGTTTGTATCGTTGTGAGTCATTTCTAAAATCTCCTTAGTTGTTTGTGAGCGTTTACATTCACAAACACTGTGCTGAACTTTAGAAACTTAAGATAATAAGAGCTCAGATAATTTATTTTGAGATCTTATTTTTTATTTTACTTGGCTTTTTTTTGTACCAATCGCACCTGATATTTGACCGCGAGTCCACGATATTTCAACACGATTTAACAAATATTCTATGCATAGCACTTTCCAGCCGCGGTGATCTTCTTCGTAATCGTCGTATATTCGGCCACCATGTTTTTCAAAATATTTGGTTAAGATAAAGGATAGGTCTCTGACGAAATCATTTTCGGCAAATGCTCGCCCTTTTGAATCGGTATTGGTGTGTAGATATTCAAATTCAGTTTTTGTACATAGGGCGAGGTTTTTAGTAAGCCATTTAAGAGGCGTTTCCAAGGCTCTTAAGTTATCAAAAGCATCTTTCATCAGTAATTTATAAGTTTCGTCATCTATATTGGTAGGGCTTTTTGTCCCAGCCATTGCGGAGACGAGGCTATTTAAGAAATGAGTGTCTGTTTCATTTTGTAAACCGTGCAGTAGCTTTTCTGCTCTCTTTCTAATGCGATCATGGCTTTTTTTGAGCTGTTCAGGCGTTTTGCGTTTGAATTTCCTGCGCATGTAGAGGTAATAAGCTGAACGGATCTTTTTTAGCATCCCCTCTAGGTTTATGTCTTGAGGAACGCTTTCTTTTTTGGCTTCTTCATATATCTCTATGATCTTGTTACAGTCGTTAATATCGAAATCAAAAACGGTTAAGTCATGCTTTTTTTCTAAAATCGCCATGAAGCACCTTCCCCTCACTCACAATAACATCCAGATAATTAGCCCATTCCTGCATCATCTTCGCTCGCTCTTTCAGAAAATCAGCGCGATCATAGGCTTTATCAATCTTGTTTTTCGGTGTGTGTGCAAGCTGTCTATCCACCACTTCATGCCTATAGCCAAGCTCCTGCTTAATTGCACTCATAGCCAGCGCCCTAAAGCCGTGGCCTGTCATGCGTCCCTGGTATCCCATGCGCTTAATTGCCCCTAAGATCGTGTTGTTGCTAATCGATTGCTTTGGCCGCACCGTACTTGGGAAAACTAAAGGCCAAGATCCGGCGATTTCCTTTTGGCTCTTCAATATCTCAATAGCCTGATCGGATAGAGGGACAACATGGGCTTTGCGCATTTTCATGCGCTCTGCCGGAATAACCCATTCCTTCGCCTGAAAGTCTATTTCATCCCAGCTTGCGCCTATAAGCTCACTTGTCCGTACAAAGGTCAGCATAAGCAGCTTTACCGCATTGCGGGTGTTTTGATAGAGCCGCGCATCATTAAGCTCCAGTACCCTCAGAAACTCCGGCAGCTCTTTTACATCCAACGCAGCATAGTGCGTTTTCTTTTGAGGCTTCAATGCGCCCTTAATATCAGAGGATGGATCACGGACAGCCGTACCACAAGCAATGGCATAGCGAAACACCTCACCGCATTTTTGAAGCTGACGCTTGGCTATCTCAATAGCCGGACGGCTTTCTATCTTCCGAATTGTTTGCAAAAGCAGAGGCGGCTCGATCTCATCAATCGGATAACTACCTATTTCAGGAAAAATATAGGTTTCAAGGCGGGTCATAACCCCTTCGGCATAGCGAGGTGTCCAGCGCTCTTTACGGTTTTCGTGCCATTCGCGCGCTATAGCCTCGAAGGTATTTTCAGAGCTTACCTTTGCCATAGTTTTCTGGCGTTTCTTCTCAAGCTGCGGGTCTTTGCCCTCGGCTATAATCTTACGAGCCTCGGCCTTCTTATCCCGTGCATCTTTTAAAGAAATTTCAGGATATACGCCAAGTGCCATAGTCTTTTGTTTTTCAGCATACCTATAGGCTAAGCGCCAGTATTTTCTGCCATCCGGCATAACCCATAAAGAAAGCCCTTCACCATCCGAAATCTTTCTGGGCGATTTAGAGGGCGGGTCAAACGGCTTGGCGTTCTTACACTTGGTATCATTCAGCTTCATTGTTGGTACCTAACCTCACATGATGTTGGTATGCCCAACAAAAGTACCAACAATTTGAGCGGTTATAAATGAAAATGAGAGAGCGGAAATGAAAGGAGGTGAAGAGAAGGCCTTTAGTAGGCAACAGTTATGCGCTTGATAATGAAAGAGGGTGAAGTGCTGTGAAAGAGTAAATGGTGGAGGTGTCAGGCGATACCTCGAACCGATTATTCCGAATATTAGAACGATGGGAGCATATTTTCAAGAAAGATATGTTTTACAAAGATTGACAATGTTTGTATAATGAACAAGTCAATTATGAGGTAACACCATGCACGTGTCTTTAACACCAGAATTAGAAGGCCTTATCAAAAATAAGGTTGAATCGGGTTTGTATAATAATGCTAGCGAAGTTATTCGTGAAGCAATTCGCTTCATGGAAATGAATCAGGACATTGTCATGCAGATGAAACTAGATCGTTTGCGTATGCACTTGCAAACTGGTGAAAATGAGATTGTAAATGGCCAAGGTTCCCCCCTAAAAAGTAAAGAAGACGTTTCTACTTTCTTTGATGGTATCCGCTCATAATGTCTCAATATCGAATTATTGTCTCCCCACAAGCCAAACGGGATTTAAAAGATATCCGTAGCTATACTCTTCAAAGCTGGGGTGCCGCTCAAGCTGATATATATTTAGGAAAGATAGAAGAAGCATTTTATGGTTTGTTGGATAATCCTGAAATAGGCCGCGAGCGTAATGATATTAAAACGGACTATCGAAGCATTACGATAGAAAAGCATGTTCTATTTTACAAAATTAAAAAATCAGAAATCCATATCCTCGGTATTCCACATAGTCGTATGGATATTTTGAATTATTTTTCATGAATAATTATATGAGCGCCCAAAATCATATTTCTATTATGATAAAATAAACTTCGGATGAAAATAAAATGGTGGTGTATCGTAATACATCAATCCAACTTGTCAAACATCTGTCAAGATATTGTAATAGAATAACAAAAGCGACCCACCAAACTTTCCAGAGATTTGGTAATCACCCAGAATTCGAACCTCTGTATTTATCAACATTTTATGTCTACAGATCGTCCGCTGACACGCCTTGCTCCAGCAGCTCAATCAAGCCTGTGTAAACATAAAGACGTTCCTTCCCAGCGCCCGCGATGTCTTTAACAATCCCAAGCTCTTTCAGGTTATTCAATGCTGCCCGCGCCGTAGGGACGCTTACCTCCAGCGCCGCTGCCATATTGATGGCGTTGGAAATGGCAACTTTTTGAAGACACTCATGTGCTTGCCCCGCCGTAATCCCAGCGCGTTTCAGTGAGGCGATCTTCTCCTGATCGGCCTTGAAGAGGCTGGAAATCGCTTGGCTGGTTGCCACGACCTGATTGGCGGTTTCGGCAACACCATGAAGGAAGTAATCCAGCCAACCCTCCCAATCGCCCGCCGTGCGGACAGCACTCAGACGCGCATAATACTCCTGACGGTTATTCTTGAAAAATAAGCTGAGGTACAGGTTCGGCTGGCGCAGGTCGCCCATCATCATCAAGAAGAAGGTAATCAGCAAACGCCCGATGCGCCCGTTACCGTCAAGGAACGGGTGGATGGTTTCAAACTGGACATGGATGAGGCCCGCATCAATCAGGGCAGTATAGGGCCGTTCTTCTTGATGCAGATATTTCTCAAGAGCATCCAGACACTCCATCAATCGCTCTGGCGGCGGCGGAACAAAGGCGGCATTGCCAGGCCGCGATCCACCAATCCAGTTTTGCGATGTGCGGAACTCGCCTGGCTGCTTGTTGCTGCCCCGCCCTTTGGAAAGAAGGATCGTATGCATCTCGCGGATCAAGCGCAAAGAAACAGGAAAACCTTCACGGACACGCTTCAGGCCATGTTCCAGCGCGGCAACATAAGACGACACTTCTGTCACATCATCGATGGGGACGCTGGTCACTTCGCCGCTTTCATGGAGCAGCAGATCAGAGAGGGATGATTGTGTCCCCTCAATCTGGGAAGACAGCACAGCTTCTTTGCGAACGTAGTAATAGAGCAGCAAATTGCTGTCCGGCAGGATATCGGCCACGGCATCAAGCTTGCCCAGCGCCTGATTGGCTTTGGACAACAGCCCCTGCAGGGGCAGCAAATCTAATGGCGGTTCTGGGGGTAACGCAGGCGGCAAAAAGGCCTGATAGGTTTCCCCAGCAGTGACGCTACAGCGTATATAAGAGCCAAGTCGACTTTGATTGTCAGACATGGCCATCCTTTCTTTGCAAATCCATAAAAGAAAATATAAGCAATTATTCTTTCTTTGTAAAGCGAAAACGGGGCAATACCACCCCCAGAGAGGGTACAAAAGGAAAGAATAACTAAATTACCTTTCTTTTCTGCCTATTAAAAGAAAGGATGGCTCACGTCCGAGGCTTCAACCAATCACCCTTCAATAATTTCATACCTCCCCGTCTTCTTTGCCCCAACAAAGCGGATTTTTCCTGCTTCCTTTAACTTTTCAATGTCACGTCTGGCTGTCTTAAGAGAGACGCCAAATTCTCCTGCAATATGTTCAGCACGCCCCTCATTCATGTGCTGCAAAAGAATCAGAAACCAGCCCTGTCGCTCATTCAAAAAGTTTATTGGGACATCAATTACATTTATAGGGACATCGGGAATGACCTCTTCTGAAACAGATACACGCCGCCCCACAGCCCGTCTTCATTGGCGATGGTATCGGCCAGTGTAATACTGTTGTCCTGATCTGATACTGTTTGCGCCAGCGATGCGGGTGTCGATCCCGTCCAGCGCTTTTGCGCTTCAGCGGCAATGACGAGATTGCGGGCTGCATTGTTGACAGCGGCTTTGATAAAGCTGCGCCTATCGCCTTTGGCGGGATCAAAACTTGGCCACGCATGCAAATATGCGATCATCAATTCCTGTTGCAGATCGTCAAAATCATCCGACGTAAAAATCGGCATTCTGGTCAAAGTCCGTGCCTTATAGGCAACAAAAAAAGCGGCGTAGTTATCTACGCCGCTGTAGCTGTTTTTAGTCATTCCTTTTTTCCTTGGTTAGCCCCAGGAAAGGAAGAAATGATTGGCAGAACTCGAATTTAACTTAGGAAGAAACGCATGCCTGTTAACGAGTGCCAATGATGCACGCGTTAATTACGCCAACACCAATCCCCTCGGTTAGAATAAAAGAAAACTGCAACAATCACGTTCATAGACACTTCAACATCTTCCGAATTCATGGGGCTGGTTGCGTCGTTTTACGGACGTTTTTTTCAGCTCGTTTTTTCGCGGCAAGATGAAGCCTATGAATCGCGTGCAACCTCACAAGAAGGCACAAATCACTCTGATAGTTACTTTTAGATTACTAGCCAGACATACAATCATATGAAGGAAAATTTGATGATCATTGGATATCAAGGGCTGTATCAATAGTATGATTGTCAGCGTATGAACGCTGGAAAGAAATTTACGAAAATCAAATTTGTGTAATTAATACGAAGGTATGTACACTTATTGGTGTGACAAATGATGAAATGATTATTTCAGCCCAAAAGCAGAATCAGTGCAGTCGATTTTTATGTGTTTCCTTGAGAATATCGATAACCGTATTTCTAATGTATCATTAGAAAAAGGAAGCAATGCTCTTACCCCTTAAATCGCAACCATCAGCGTGATTAGAATTTAGGAATTGACATTGCAAACATATGAATATATATTCATATGTAAGAATCAAATTATACTAAGGATCAATCATGGCCAACTCCCATTCCGACCACGACCACAAAGACGGCAGCTGCGGCAGCCAAAAACATGATCATAGCGATCATGGACATGGTCACGATCATGACCACGATCATTCGCATGTTCCAGCCGTTACGCAGGATAATGAACGCAAAATTCTGGTCTCTTTCTTTCTGATCTTTACCTTTATGGTGATTGAGGCCGTGGGGGGCTGGATTTCTGGTTCTTTAGCACTACTGGCCGATGCCGGACACATGCTTACTGATGCGGTCGCTTTGGGACTAGCCTATGCCGCCTTCCGTTTTGGTCGTCGTGCCGCCGATAAACAACGTACATTCGGTTATATGCGTTTTGAAGTCATCGCAGGACTTGTCAATGCTCTGACTTTATTTGCGATTGTAGGCTGGATTGTTTATGAAGCGATCGAACGCTTCCAATCACCTCAACCCGTCATGGCTGGCCCGATGATGGCGGTTGCCGTCGCAGGCTTGCTTGTGAATATTTTTGTACTTTGGTATCTCACACGTGGTGATACCGAACATGTTAACGTCAAAGGGGCGATCCTTCACGTGATGGGGGATTTACTAGGTTCTGTCGGGGCTATCGTTGCTGCCATCACTATCTGGTATACAGGATGGACACCTATCGACCCGATCTTGTCGGTGTTGGTATCCTTACTGGTTCTGCGCAGTGCATGGGTTTTGTTTAAACGCACCATTCATATCCTGCTTGAGGGAGCGCCAGCCGATGCCAGCACTGTCGATGTAACGGCACATTTATTGAAAACGGTGGATGGTCTTGAAAATGTAAGCCACGTTCATGTTTGGATGATCACATCAGGTCGTTCAATGGCAACCCTGCATATCCAGCCGAAAGCCGGTGTCGATGTGCCAGCAGTGACCAAACGTGTTGAGCAGGAATTGAAAGATAAATTCAATATTGAACATCCGACCGTCGCTATTGACTGGCAAGGCGATGCCGCATGCAGTCTTGAAGATGCTCCGAAAACAATTAATCCCCACGCAGGCCATGACCACTAAAAAGCAAAAAAATCAATCGCAACAGGATGTCACTATCCTTTCCGAAACCTTCCGCCTGCTGGGTGACCCCAGCAGGTTGAAGATTCTTCTGCACTGTATAGATGGTTCCAAGTCCGTTACAGACATTGCCGAAGAGCTTGATTTGTCCCAATCATTGGTTAGCCACCATTTACGATTATTGCGTGGTGCACGATTGGTTGTCGGCGTAAGGCAATCAAAACAGGTTTTTTACGAAATTGCCGATAGCCATGTAAGCGACATGCTCCTCGACATGATTACACACATTGAAGAAGAGCATGACGACCATTAACGGTATTTGTGATCTTTATTTCGTCAAAATTAATAGCTATATTGTAAAGTATGAACATGAGGAAATGGATCAGCATGATTGTGATGGTGGCCTTCGTCGGTACGACGATGCCCGCCGTTGCGCATGCGGGCATGTCTCATGAAGGCGATGCTGTCGTAGCCAAAGTGGAAAGCATCAATACCGAACAAGCTCAAGCACCTGAACATGAAGACTGCCCTGGTCACGAAAAAGCAGGCAGCAAGACCAGCGAAAAGACTGAAAAGGCCGCTGATAAAAAAGGCAAGGGCTGCTGCGACGGTCTGACATGTAAATGCGTTGGCAATGCCTGCAACGGCCTGTCCAAGATATTAGGCTCGAATAGCCTAGGCTTGTTCTCTCCTCTCGCCGTCAAAGCGCCGTTCTCTTTTGAAGAGCGAATTGCTGCTTCCGATTATTTCACACGCATAAAACGCCCTCCAAGGGCTTAAATCCGCTGCTTCCAAATACGCTTTGTCTCAATGGGACAATTGCGTCTTTTTATCAGTCACACAAGGATTTAAGTCATGAAAAGGCATCGTCTATGGGCGATGGCCCTGTTAGGAGTTATTGCATTAGCAACTCCTGCACAGGCCAAAACCGTCGAATATAATCTGGTTATCGAACGCCAGCCTGTAAATATTACAGGAAAAAGTATCGAAAAAATCACCGTTAACGGCGGCATTCCCGCCCCTGTCTTGCGTTTCAAGGATGGGGACGAAGCAGTTATACACGTCACGAACAAAATGGATCAGGACAGCTCTATTCATTGGCACGGGTTATTGCTGCCCGGTGAAATGGATGGCGTTCCTGGTTTTAACGGCTTTCCTGGCATTCCTGCCGGGGAAACATTTACCTACCGCTTTCCTCTACGCCAGACAGGCACCTATTGGTATCACGCCCATTCCGGTGGGCAGGAGCAAGAGGGGCTTTACGGCGCGATGATTGTAGATCCATCCGGTACAGATCCGATCCGCACGGATCGTGACTATGTGATAGTCCTCTCTGACTTCTCCGAGGAGCCATGGGATGACATCATAGCCAATCTTAAAAAATCAGCTGACTACTATGCTTATAATCGCGTAACGCTCGTGGACTTCTTTAAGGATGCAGAAGAGCGCGGCCTTGGCAAAGCCTGGAAAGACGCAAAAGATTGGGGCCAGATGCGCATGATGCGCACCGATCTTGCTGACGTATCAGGCTATACGTTCCTCGTGAATGGCAAATCACCGACACAGAACTGGACTGGTCTTTTTAAGTCCGGTGAACGTGTACGCCTGCGCTTTGTAAACGCCTCGGCCATGTCTTTCTTCGATGTGCGGATTCCTGGGCTAAAAATGAATGTCCTGCAATCGGACGGTCAGAATACGGAACCCCTTAAAGTCGATGAGTTCCGCTTCGCGCCTGCGGAAACCTATGATGTCGTGGTTACGCCGCAAGACGACAAAGCCTACACCATCGTGGCCGAACCCATCGACCGCACGGGCTTTGCGCTGGGCACGTTAGCCCCGCGCGAAGGCATGAAAGGCGAAGTGCCTGAACAGCGCGAACGGGCCTTGCTCACGATGGGTGATATGGGCATGCACGATATGGATGGCATGGAAATGACCCCGGAAGACATGATTAGCGGATGGAAAAAATCCGGAACGCCTCCAGGCCACAAGATGCTGGATTACGCTGATCTGCGTTACGCAGGCATCCAGAAAGACACCCGCGAACCGGAACGCACGATTGATGTACGTCTGGGCGGGAATATGGAGCGTTATATCTGGACGATGAACGGCAAGAAGTTCTCGGAACAGACCGAACCTATTCGTCTGAAATACGGCGAACGGGCACGATTGACGTTCACAAATGAAACCATGATGGCGCACCCGATGCACCTGCACGGCATGTTTGTACAATTGGAGAATGGTCAGCCCGCAGAAAAACTGCCTAACAAGCATACGGTTATCGTCGAACCGGGAAAATCATACTCCGTACTTGTAACGGCGGATGAACCGGGCGAATGGGCGTTTCACTGCCATCTTCTCTATCACATGATGTCAGGGATGATGACCAAAGTAGTCGTTGCTAAATTTGATGATGCGGACATGCCCTCCAACCCAGCACAACAGCAATCCTCTACAAAGGGAGGCTCCCATGCAAATCATTAAAACACTCACGTCAGCAACAGTTCTTTTTCTTGGCAATCTTGCTCCGGCATTCGCGCAGGATATGGGGCATGACATGGCAAAAGAACATGGCGGCGCAATCCATCACATGTTTCGTGTTGAAACGGATTATGGGTTTGGAAAAGAAAGTGGCGTTGCGTCATGGCATCTGGATGGCTGGATAGGCACGGATGAAAACAAGCTCTGGCTGAAAAGCGAGGGTGCGCGTTCAGATGGTACCACAGAAGATGCAGAGTTTTGGGCAATGTATAGCCGCAATATCTCGACATTCTGGGATGCGCAGTTTGGTATCCGTTATGACGCTAAGCCTGACACTACCGGATATGCCGTTATCGGCATTAACGGGCTGGCACCTTACTGGTTCGAGACGCAGGCACACCTGTTTATCAGCGAGGAAGGAGATGTCAGTGCAAGATTTCGGCAGGAAAACGATTTTCTGATCACACAAAGACTGATCATCGAGCCTTATGCTGAAATTAACCTGTTCGCGCAGGATGTGCCGGATCGCGGTATTGGAGCGGGAATTTCAGACGGCAAGATCGGCCTGCAAACCCGCTACGAAATCACCCGAAAATTCGCACCTTATGTGGACGTTCACTATGGCCGAAAATTCGGTGAAACCTCGTCTATCGCAAAACAAAACGGCGAAGACAAAGACGCATTTGCGGGCGCAATCGGCCTGCGTCTGATGTTCTAAAAATATTCATGATTAACCAAAGGAGAAAACCATGAAAAAATTACTTCTTACCACTGCTGCTCTGGCCATGATGGTCAGCCCGGCTTTTGCCAAAGATTTTACGGTTAAACAAGTCAGCGACCCTGCTGGCGATAAACCGTATTATTTCTCACCAAGCAATCTGACGATTCAGCCTGGAGACACGGTGACGTTTGTCAATGTACAAGACGACATGCATGACGTCATGTTTGTGGAGGTACCAAAAGGCGTTGACGAAATGATTATGAGTCCTATGAGCGAAAAAGAAGGCGATAAGTTCTCGTACACATTTACTGTTCCTGGAACTTACAAATTCCACTGCCACCCGCATGAAGCGCTTGGCATGGAAGGCACACTGATCGTCGGACAAGCTTCGAAGCCGGGTGAAACTGTCAAAATGGATCACCACAATATGGGTAAGAAAACCGATACTGCTAAAACGGCCCCGGTTAAAGGCATCCCAGCAACGGGGATAGTCAATAGCATTGATGTGGCTGGCGGCACGCTCAATATCACACATGACCCAATCAAGGTGCTAAACTGGCCAAAAATGAAAATGGTTTTCACGGCAGAAAAAGGTGTCGACCTGTCTGCTATTAAAGCAGGTGACAGTGTTACTTTTACACTGAAAGATGTGGGTGGTGACGACTATACCGTTTCAAGCATTCAGAAAAAATAAGGCAACCCAGCGCCGCGCGTGAAAATCGTGCGGCGCTTTTTTCTCTAGGAGATCAATATGAAACAGTTCATGAAGTTATTGGCAGTGCTGGCCATCATCGTGCTGCCTTTTGGCGCAGCTCATGCTGAAAGCCCCGCGCTCAAGAAAGTCGAACCGCAATTTGTCTGCATGGTCAACAACGCCGTGTTCGACAAACCGCAAATCCCCGTCGAAGTCAGCGGCAAAACCTATTATGGCTGCTGCTCGATGTGCAAGGAGCGCCTTGCTAAAGACACCAGTGCCAGAATGGCGACAGACCCTGTCAGCGGAAAAAGCGTAGACAAGGCCAGTGCGGTGATCGGTGAAGACGCGGCTGGTGCTGTTTATTATTTTGAAAGCGAAGCCAACCTTAAAGCCTATACCCCAGCTCAGAAATAAATCTCCTGAGCAAGAAACTCCTGCGTCTACCCCGGCGCAGGAGTTTTTCTACACTCGAATTTATAATCAATGTTTCCTTGACATTTATGTCGATAATTATATATTAACATGTATTCATATGTTGTTTTTAATAGCATTAATTGCGTAAACGTAGCTTCCAAGAAGGAGTAAGCCCCCATGTCAGATAATTATTATAACCTCGGTGATTTTCGCAGGGATGTCACCACGTCATCACCAGAGGCGCAACTCTGGTTTGATCGCGGCTTGGCTTGGGCATACTGCTTCAACCCCGAAGAGGCCGTCCGCTGTTTTGAAAAAGCGGCCAAGATTGATCCGGACTGCGCCATGGCGCATTGGGGTATCGCCTTCGGGTCAGGCCCGAATTACAACAAAGCATGGCGATTGTTCGACATAGCCGATATGGAGCAATCTATCGCCGTTGCAACTGCGGCACTTGATCGTGCGCGTGTTGCCGCAAACCGCAATGCTACGCCCTTTGAACGCGCATTGATTGGTGCGCTTGGCGCTCGCTTTCCCAAAGCCGTAACCCAAGACCCAATAGAATTCGATAGGCTTAACCGCGCTTATGCCGACGCGATGCGGATATTCTACAAACAGTTCTCAGACGACATCGATGCGGCGGCGCTATTTGCAGACTCCCTCATGTGCCTTAGCCCACGCGCATTGTGGGATTTGGATACGGGTGAGCCGATTGGCCCAGGTACAGTCGAGGCTCGGAGTGTTTTGGAAGATGCGCTGCCGCGCGAGGGCGGTGATAAACATCCGGTGCTTAATCACCTTTATATCCACCTCATGGAAATGTCGCCTTATCCGGAGATTGCCTTGCCAGCGGCTGACCGTTTACGCCGCCTCTCGGTTGATGGTGCGCATCTGGCGCATATGTCGACGCATATCGACAATGCCTGTGGCGACTGGAGGCGTGTGATTGACTCTAATCTCGATGCTGTTGCTGCAGATGAACGCTATTTCGGGCGAGAGAAGGACATTGGGGCTTGGTATAATGTCTACCGCGTACACAATCTCATGGTCGGTTCATACGGCGCGATGATGGCTGGGCGGTCACGCGAAGCACTGTTTATGGCCGGACGCCTCAAAGAAGTGCTAACCCCTGAGCTTCTCCAAATCCCAAGCCCGCCAATGGCAGATTTACTTGAAGCACATGGCACTACGCTTGCCCATGTCCTGATCCGCTTTGGTCGCTGGCACGACATCCTTAACCTCGAATTCCCAGAGGATCGTAAACTCTACTGTTCGACCACCGCGATGATCCATTATGCGCGCGGCATTGCGTTTGCCGCTTTACGTCGCATTCCAGAAGCAGAGCAAGAGCGAAAGGAATTCGCCATCGCCGTTGCGGCTGTGCCGGAATCGCGCTTCAACTCCATCCCGGTACCGGAAATTCAGGCTCTTAAAATTGCTGAAAAAATGCTGGATGGAGAAATCGAATATCGCAAGGGTAATTTCGATGTCGCCTTTACCCATCTGCGCGAAGCCATCGCGCTTGAAGATAAGCTTCCCTACAGCGATCCACCAGCATGGCTTCAACCTGTTCGCCACGCCTATTGCGCACTCATGACGGAGCAAGGTCAACTTGAAGAAGCCATCAAGCAATATCGCATCGAACTGGGGCTGGAAGGTAATCTAGGTCGCCGCCGAATTCGCCCCAACAACGTCTGGAGCTTGCACGGCCTGTATGAATGCCTGACCAAACTGGGCCGTCATGATGAGGCAAGGGAAATCAAATTGCAGCGTGATATCGCTGTTGCATCCGCTGATATCAAGATCGCTGCATCGTGTTTCTGTCGCCTAAGTGCCTTTGAAAGCACTTGTTCATCAAAGAAATAGAGTCTGAAGAAGCATTAATAGCCCCTGCGCTAGGGATGGCACAGGGGCTTTTCTCTGTATGAAGTGTTAAAAAGCCAGCCACTTAACTCATTATTTCCGTGATAAATCTATTTCTTGACCTTCCAATGATGGGAAGGTGTACTATATGAAGGATATGGAATTTAATTGAAGGAGTCGGCCATGACAGCCCATAACCCAAAAAATGCATCCAGCGCCTCGAATATCTCTCTGCCAATCGAAGGCATGACGTGCGCATCCTGCGTTTTCCACGTTGAGAAAGCACTTTCCAAGGTCGAAGGCGTGGGCAGCGTTGCTGTCAATCTTGCCACCGAAAAAGCGGAGATCAAACCATCCGGCCCAGTTGACCGTGCTGCGCTCGTCCAAGCGGTCAAAGATGCAGGCTATGATGTGCCGGAGCGCACCAGCGCGACCGAACTTGCTATTGGCGGCATGACTTGCGCCTCTTGCGTGGGCCGTGTTGAAAAAGCCCTTAAAGCTGTACCGGGCGTTACCGATGCGGTTGTAAACCTCGCCACCGAACGCGCCACCGTGCGCGGATCGGCCAGCAGCGATGCCTTGATTGCCGCCGTAGTCGGTGCAGGCTATGAAGCCCGCCTAATCGAAGCCACAGGTGAGATTGAAGATAATTCCGAACAAAAGGATGCGGAACGCAAAGCACTAAAAAGAGATTTGATCTTGGCTGCCGTTTTTGCCGCACCTGTGTTTGCATTGGAAATGGGATCGCACATGATCCCCGCCGTGCATGATTTCGTAATGAACGTCATCGGCATGAAACTCAGCTGGTATATTCAATTCGCGCTGACGAGCTTTGTGCTGACCGTACCGGGCTGGCGTTTTTATAAAAAGGGTTTCCCCGCGCTGATGCGCCTTGCGCCGGACATGAATTCTCTCGTGTCGGTCGGGACATTGGCCGCTTACGGCTACTCGCTGGTGGCGACCTTCCTGCCGCACTTGTTGCCGGAAAACACGGTCAATGTCTATTATGAAGCCGCTGCCGTAATCGTGGCCTTGGTGCTGCTTGGTAAATTCATGGAAGCCCGCGCCAAAGGCCGCACATCCGAAGCGATCAAACGCCTGATCGGCATGCAAGCCAAAGTCGCACACGTCCAGCGCAATGGGCAATTCATCGATATTCCGATCAGCGAGGTTGTGCTTGGCGATATTATCGAGGTACGCCCCGGTGAGCGCGTCCCGGTCGATGGTGAAGTGCTGGATGGCAAAAGCTTTGTCGATGAATCCATGATCACGGGCGAACCGATCCCTGTCGAGAAAACCATCGGCAGCACAGTCGTGGGCGGCACGGTCAACCAGAAAGGCGCATTTACGTTGAAAGCCACGGCTGTCGGCGGGCAAACCATGCTGGCGCAAATCATCCGTCTTGTCGAACAGGCGCAAGGTTCAAAACTGCCGATTCAAGCTGTGGTCGACCGTGTGACCATGTGGTTCGTCCCAGCGGTGCTGGCAGCGGCCACCGTGACGTTTCTTGTTTGGCTGGCTTACGGCCCGTCACCAGCGCTAACCTTTGCGCTTGTGAATGCGGTGGCTGTCCTGATTATCGCATGCCCTTGCGCCATGGGTCTGGCCACACCAACCTCGATCATGGTTGGCACGGGACGCGGCGCGGAACTCGGTGTTCTTTTCCGTAAGGGCGAAGCTCTGCAGCTTTTGAAAGATGCCAAGGTCGTGGCCGTCGATAAAACCGGAACGCTGACCGAGGGCCACCCGGCGCTGACTGATTTGGAAGTGGCGGACGGTTTCGAGCGCAGCCAGGTCTTGGGCCAGATCGCAGCGGTTGAATCCCGCTCCGAACACCCGATTGCCCGCGCTATTGTCGATGCCGCCAAGGCAGAAGGCATTGCCATCCCGTCTTTAAGTGATTTTGACTCCGTGACGGGCATGGGCGTGAAGGCTGTGGTTAATGGCGTGAATATCGAGGTAGGTGCGGATCGCTATATGCGGGAGCTGGGCCTTGATACAGGCGTATTCGCCGCCACGGCGGAGCGTCTGGCCAGCGAAGGTAAATCCCCGCTCTATGCCGCCATCGGAGGCAAACTGGCCGCCATTGTGGCCGTGGCCGACCCGATCAAGGCATCCACACCTGCGGCGATCAAGGCCCTGCACGATCTGGGTCTGAAAGTAGCCATGATCACGGGCGACAACGCCCGCACGGCGCAGGCCATTGCCGCCAAGCTCGGCATTGACGAAGTGGTGGCCGAAGTGCTGCCGGAGGGCAAGGTTGAGGCTGTGAAGCGCCTCAAAGCCCAATACGGCCAGATCGCCTTTGTCGGTGACGGCATCAATGACGCGCCTGCCTTGGCGGAAGCCGATGTCGGGCTTGCCATCGGCACAGGCACGGATGTCGCGATGGAGTCCGCCGATGTCGTGTTGATGTCAGGCAATCTGCAGGGCGTGCCGAATGCCATCGCCCTATCCAAGGCGACCATCGGCAATATCCGCCAGAACCTGTTCTGGGCCTTTGCCTACAACACGGCCTTAATTCCGGTCGCGGCAGGTGTGCTTTATCCCACCTATGGCATCCTGCTTTCGCCGATCTTTGCGGCGGGTGCAATGGCCATGTCGAGCGTCTTTGTGCTGGGGAACGCGCTGCGTTTGCGGCGCTTTCAACCGCCTATGGGGCAAGAATAAAGGAGAGAAACTATGAATATCGGTGAAGCTGCCAAGGCATCCGGCGTATCGGCCAAGATGATCCGCTATTATGAAGAAATAAAACTGATCCCGCCGAGTGACCGCACGGCATCGGGTTATCGTTCCTATTCGCAAAGCGATATTCACCGTTTGCAGTTTGTAAGAAGGGCGCGTGATCTGGGCTTCCAGGTGGCGGAGATCAGCGAATTGCTGGCATTGTGGGGAGATCGTTCACGCAAAAGCTCGGACGTGAAGAAGGTGGCGCAAAAGCATATCGTCGATCTGCAGCAGCGCATTCAGGATATGCAGGAAATGGCGGATACATTGCAGACGCTCGTCAGCTGCTGCGCGGGCGACGGAAGGCCGGAATGTCCGATCCTGGAAGGCCTCGAAAAGTCTGCCAAGACCACCAGCCGTCCTGCCGCCCGTAAAGGTGCAGTTACTTCTATCAAAAAGAAGCGTTAGTCTTTCGTTGGCGGGAAGCCAACTTCGCAGAGCGCAGCTTCCACTTGTTCTTTGCTGGCCGAGGTAACGACTTCAACGCTGCGGCTTGGCGGATCGGCTTTGACATCCGCTTGCGGATCGAGCGATTTGATCGCTGCCGTCACGCCACGGGCGCAGCCGCCACAGGTCATGTTTTCAATATGCAGTTTCATGATAAAGCCTCCTTTTGTTGCTTATAGTTTAAGTATGGGGCTTCCCATCGTTGGAAGGTCAAGGGGTTTTTATCCGCGCGGCCATTGCTGGTGCAGATCATCGATCACAAAAGCATGTCCGTCCTTGGACGCATGCGCTTCTTTTAAATGCGGGTGATCCGGCGCAAGGTTTTCATGTCCGTGCGGCACAATGTCGGGATCATTGGCGGGCCATATCATGAAGCCTGTCAGTGTTCCGGCAAACGCAATGACGGCCATTGCGCCGAATGCAAACTCCTGTCCCATCTTCGCGCCCAGCCATCCGACCAGCGGATAGCAGATCAGCCAGCAGGCATGGCTTAGCGAGAATTGCGCGGCAAAAATCGCCGGACGATCATCGGCATTGGCCGAGCGTTTAAGCAAACGCCCCGATGGCGTAATGCTCATCGAATAGGCAAACCCCATCACAAACCATCCCGCCATGATCATGTACCAGAAAGACGGCAGGTCGCTGAAAGCGGCGGTCAGTCCGGTAAGAACAGCCAGCGCCACCGTCATCACGATGGCTGACAATATCATGATGCGCCTGTCGGAAATCCGGTCCAAAAGACGTGGCAACAAGAATGCGGCAATGATTGATCCGCCGCCGAACGCCGCCAGCGTGATCGCCACATCGGTTTGCGACAATCCCAGCGTGTCACGCACGATCACGACCGTATTGACGATGACCATGGAACTGGCGGCAGCGGCGGCCAGCGTAATCGCCAAAAGCCCGCGCAGGCGCGGTGTTTTCAAATAAAAGCGCATGCCGCGTGTTGTTTTCGCAATCACGCCTTCTTTGCGGATTGTCGTGGTGCTTGCCGCTTTAGGCAGGATGGTCGCCATCACCAGCAACGCCGAGAGGGCAAAACCAACCGCCGTACCGGAGAACAGCCAGTGAAAATCAATGATCGTCAAAAGTGCCGCCGCCAGCATCGGGCTGGTCAGACTTTCCATGTCGTAGGCCAGCCGCGAGAGCGACAGAGCGCGGGTGTAGTCTTTTTCTTTGGGCAGCACGTCCGGGATTGTTGCCTGGAATGTCGGGGTGAAAGCGGCTGACGCCGATTGCAAAAGGAAGATAAGAATATAAATCTGCCAGACTTGATCGACAAACGGCAGGCATATGGCCACGCCCGCACGCACCAGATCCATCGCCACAAGAAAAGCACGGCGCGGCAGGCGGTTGGCATAAGCCCCCACAATCGGGGCGATACCAATATAGGCGATCATCTTGATCGCCATCGCCGTCCCCAGAACGGTTCCGGCATCACCGCCCGCAATGTCATAGGCAAGAAGCCCCAGTGCGACTGTGGCAAGCCCTGTACCGATTAGCGCGATCACCTGTGCAAAGAATAGATTGCGGTAAGTTTTATTTGAAAGAATGTCGCTTGCAAAGAAATTCATGAGATCACCTTTAAACGTTGATCCAGCTTACACCTTCCTATAGCAGGAAGGTCAATAGCCTAAAGTATTGAGCCTAATATTCGATTATGAACTCGTTCATTAAAGAGCTTGACCTTCCAACGATGGGAAGGATTACACTCAAAATTACATTCAGTTATTTCAAGCAAGGAGCCAAGCTATGTCCCAAGTTAGAACCGTTTTAACCGCTGCTGCTGTTGCTGTTGCCTATGAGAAACCTGCCATGAGTGAATCCGGTCACGCTGGTCACAATATGAGCATGAACGAAAAATCCGACAATCAGGTGATCAGTGCTTATCAGGAAGCGAACAATAAAATGCATGCCAACATGGCGATAAACTTCACAGGGGATGCTGATATTGATTTCATGCGCGGTATGATCCCACACCACCAAGGCGCTATCGACATGGCCCACGTTGCTTTGAAGTATGGCAAAGATTCAGAGGTCCGCAAATTGGCAAAAGAAGTAATCACAGCTCAAGAAGCCGAGATAGAGATGATGCAGGAATGGTTGTCGAAACGCGGTAAGTAATCGATTTCCAGCAGGAGAGCATTAATGCCAATACGCGAGGCTGCAAGAAAACTTGACGAGCAGTGTCGCGCTTGGAGAGAGAAATTTCAAACAATAAAGCATCATCCATTCAGAGATGCTTTGGGTCAGTTGAGTGGTAAATGGAATGCTTTTATTATTATCGCGCTGGCCCAAAGCCCTTTACGTTTCGGTGAGTTAAAGCGAGAACTTCCTGAAATTTCACAACGAGTGCTAACCCAGATATTGCGTGATCTTGAAAGAGACGGCCTGATAAACAGAAAGGTTTTTCCAACAAAACCGCCGAGTGTGGAATACAGCTTAACGTTTCTTGGCAAATCTTTCCTGATCCCTTTGTGGGAAGTTTTCAACTGGGCGAACGACAATCACACAAAAATCCTAAAGGCGCGTAAACGCTTTATTGATGCCGGAAAGTAAAGCCGAACTGCTCGGCCTGCTTGTCCCAAAGCGGTGAGAAAGTCTTGTCGATATCTGTCAGGGCAAAGCCTTCGGGTTGCTCTCCATTCAAAATAGCCTCGATGATGCGTGGCGACAGCAACATCATCCGCATCACACGCTGCACATACGATCTGTTGATTTGCTCCACCATTTCAATATCGCCTGAGTTTTGATATTTCCCTATGGCGATCAGCTTCTGCCATTTGTATGCCCGCGCCAGAGCCTTGAGCAATTTCTCATCTTTGCGGATTTCTTTTTCCAAAAGCCGCAGATCTTCGCCCTGCGGGCCGATCAACACCTTTTTTCCGCCCCAGCGCCGAAAATTTATCGGTACATGGACGATGATTTTGCCTGTGTCGTTATCGAGTTGAAAATTCATGCGGCGATCCTTTCCTTGGTGTTCGCGTTAATGCTTTGCTGGAGCTGTATCACGATATTATCGAAGCCATTGGCAAAGTATTCGACATCGATGCCATCGGTACGAACCATCACCCGGTCGATTAGCAAATGCATGATACGTTTCTGTTCCGCTGGGAATAAGGCATCCCAAAGCGAACCGAGGTGCTGCAGGCTGTCATGCAAATCGCGTTCGCTGTAGCCGCTATCGTTTGCACGAATTTTCCGCCACACTTCAATGAGCAGCTGGGGAGCGGCAAAGATGGCCTTCAGCTGGCTGATAATAATGGCCTCGATTTCTCCGGCAGGGATACGATTTGTCGGACATTGCTCACAAAACTGCTTGCGGTATGAGTTGGCTTGGTAATAGTGATAATGCTTGTTTTTCTTGCGCGTGTGTGCCGGTGACATAGCTCCACCGCAAGCCGAGCAATAAAGGATGCCCTTCAGCAGAGCCTTTGACTTGATCTTCCAGGTACGCTTCCGCTTCTCATATCGGTTTTCGCTAAAACTGGCCTGTACCTTTTCAAAATCTTCACGCTTAACGATGGGCTTATGCTGTCCTGGATAATATTTGCCTTTGTGATGGACATCGCCAACCAATAGCCGGTTTCTCAGCAAGGTCAGTATTGTATTCATCGTGAAGGGCTTTCCGCCAACAGGGTTGTTGGTGCGGCTGATATAGGATTTCGTGGTGTATCCATCCCGGTTCAATTCCGAAATGAGCATCGTGACCGATCCCAGCGCCAAGAACCGTTCAAAAATATGGCCGACGAGTTTAGCCTCTTGCGAATTTATCACCAGCTTGCGGTCGACCACATCGTAGCCCAGCGGTGGCGGAAGGCACACGCCCAGCGTTTGATAACCGTGGAGCAAAATATTATAACTAAGGGCAGCTATTCCGAATTTGCATTCTGAGCAAGGCGTAATCTTGAACAGCGACCGGAAATGCCGCATCGGATGATGCAACTTCAATTTCATCGGCCAGCCTGTTTTGGAATTTGCGATCATATTCCTTGATTGGTGGACATGCCGTGGCAGGGTTAGAATTTACCCCTGCGCAGGCGGTCAACAAGCTCACCGCGAGTGCGGGGAGCATCCAGCGTGGCACGAAGTTGCGCATCTTTTACCTCTATGATTTTTTTGAGTTGATCGTTGCGTTCGGCATTGCGTCCCGCCTGGCGTGCGCCAAGCAGGACAGTCAGAACCGAAAGCCCTGCCACGCCCCATCCGATGAGACGCAGCACATGGCTGGAAAGCCAGCCTTTCAAAATGGCCAGCATCAGCGCAAGCCTTTCCGATGGTCATCGATCCGCGCCCACAGCATGACGCCGATGCCGACCAACGTGACGATCAGCAGCGCCCATTTGGCCACTTCCAAATACGGCGCGATGGCAAGCAGCGTTGTGGTGGCAGGCTCCAGCGTTTCCTGCAGAGCCTCGATGGTTCCAGCACCCAGCGTACCTGCCGTTGCGACCTGACCGCCTTTGACGGTACGGGAGGTCTGTAGACTTTGCTGTTTCGGTTCGACGCCCGCCAGCACCAGCGCCTTGGTGATTTCCACATCGCTGTAAGGCTGCTGGCCGTTTTCGTGCCGGATGATGGCTTCCACCACCGGCTTCAAATGTTCGAAGCGGTGCATGTCCAGCGTTTGCAGCGGGGAAAATCCCGTATGGCGCGCGACCGACTGGATGTAAGCCTTGGTGTCGTTTTCCACCGTAGGGGCCCAGCGTGCGATGATGGTTTCGATGGTGCAGAGGCCGTATTTGTCCTGATAGGTGATAAGCAGACGCGCCAGCGCACGGATGCCATAGACGGCGGACTTAAACGTGAAGAATTCACGGTCAGCTTGATCTTTTGCCAGCCCCTGCCAAGGGTCGCCATTGCGGCGGATATTGCCAGGGTTGTTGTTGCGGATGCCGCGAGGCTGTTTCGTGGTCATGGTCTTTCTCCTTTGTTGAAATGAAAAAAGCCGCCCGTTGCGGGGCGGCTGAAAAAGCGTGTCCGTGCGCTTATCTAGCGGTGGAAGATAATGCCTCCCTTGGCGGCAACGCCCGCCACCAGCAAGGCCAAAAGCCCGACCGTCACCCAGCGCACCAGCGTTTGCAGGAATGTCCGTTGCATGATTTTGATGGAACCCGCGAGATCGCGCAGCGTGCGGATATCGTTGGCGGCATCCTCATCGGCAAGGCCGACTTCGATCAGGGCTTTGCGTGCGCCACGGCAGGCCGCCTGTTCCAGCAGAGTTTCAAATTCGCTACGCGGAATGACGATCATGTCCTCCCGCTGCGGTGGTTTTGCAGCAGACATCACTTTTCTCCTTTTGACGGTTTACTGGTCGGCGGTGTGGACGAGTGGGTTTTCAACCACCGCTGATATTTCAATGATTTCCCCACGCGGGCGCACGGCCAAAACCCGCGCCAGCACGCCCCAATGCTCACCGACACCAAAGGAAAAATGCGTGCGCTCTTCTTCCGTGCCTGTGTAAGGCGTAAAATCGATTTCCTCCAAAAGCTGGAGCTGGTAGGCATTTCCCCCCGCAGAAACCATCCACGGGCCGCTGAGAGAGCCGTCCTTCCGGCGCAGTACCACATAATGCGTTCCGGTCTCGCCGAACGTCACAGGTTCGGACAGGGACAGCACGGGAGCGTTGTATGCCAGAATATCGCCAGCCTCGCCCCAGCGCGGCATGTCATGGGAAATGGCAATCAAATCGCCATAGGTCGGGATCATACCCTCCAGCTCCGTGCGGAAGGACACGATGCGCCGCCGATAACGGTTGGCCGCCGCCATATACATGCCCTCGCGGGTCGCCTGATTTTTGTCGGTACAGCCGAACAGCGACACGCTTGCGGGTTGTTCACCCGCGCTGTCGGGCAAACTGGCGATGATCTCGTCCTGCTTCCATGTGCGCTGATTGAAGAATTCGACCTTGACGCTGTCGGCGGTATCGTCGCCAGGCATCACAAAATCGATCTTGAAGCTGCCTTTGACGATATTGCGCGGCGAAAACATGGCCACAGGGAGCGTGCGCGGCTCGTCACGCACGAACCGCACCAGCCCGCCTTGCAAAAACGGAATGGCGCGGCCACAGCGTGCGACTTGCGTCAACGCGTCCCACACGGTCAGCTTGCGGTCAAACACACCGTTGAACGTATCGCCACGCGCCGTCCAGATCGTATCCAGCGCCACCAGCGCGGAAAGATCGACACGGGCATCGGCCAGTTTCGCGCCGTAATTGGCTTTCAAAATGTCTGCCATCGCCCAGGCAATTGAACGGGTCGGCTGCACGGCGCTCCAGCCTGTAATGGGATGCCAGACGCTCAATTTACGGGTCACCACGCAATTGACCATACGGGAAGAACGCTGCGACAGGTTATCGGTCGCCCGCATCTTCATGGCCAGCATCGTGATATTTCCGAAATCGGACTCTCCAACCAGATGAGCTTTCAGGGCGCTCCAGTTGACATCGTTCCCCGCGCGGGCGGAATTGTCCTTGGCATTGGTGCGCAGGAGCTGGACTTCGTATCGCCCCGCCGCGACCGGATATTTGTAGGTCTTGCGGATGGCCGTGTTGGTAGCCGCCGAATGCGTTTCCGTGGCCAAAGTCGTCCATGCGCCCAGCGCATTACCTTCATCGTCAATCTCGCGTGCCTGCACCTCCCAGGACGCGGTACGGCTGCTTAAACCGCCGCTATCATTGGCGTAATACAGCCCCTTGGGCATGATGATGTCCAGCGCCAGCAGATCTGTCGTGGTTTCGGTCGGATTGGCCACGAACGGGCCGACCCATTCCCCGCCATCGGCAATGGCCAGCAATTCTTGCCCCGCGATTTCAGGGGCGGTGACCACATCTGTGTCCAGCATCGTGACCGCGCCGCCAGGCGGGATGATTTCGTAAATGATCTCCTTGAACGAGGTAATCGGCGTGTCCTCGATGCAGATTTGCTCAACATCGTATTCGCCCTGGCCGATGACGTGGAGCTGATAGAGATACTGTTCGTTTCCCTCGAATTCCGAATAAGGCGCAGCCCCGAAATCTGGATAGATGATATGGCGGCCATAAACAACAGGGATCGGCTCTCCCAAGCGTGCCTGGTTGCCCTGCGCCTGAATGGAATAGGTCGGGCTGAGTGCGGTCGGGTTATAGCTGCTCATGCCGGAGCTGGGCGATGGTGGCGGAATCAGCGCGTTCACCAACACGGAGCCTGCCAACGCTACGCCCGCTGTCAGCAGGGATATGCCCACCGTGCTTGTCACACCCATGGCCGCTCCCAGCGCCGCGCCCGCATAAGGCGCGGCCACCATCACGGCAATGCTCAGGACGGCGCGGAAAATCTTACCGCCACCACCACCGCCTTGCGGCAGGGTGATAAAGGCGATCACGGTTTCCTTATGCACAATGACCAACGGCCAGTCCTTGCGCAGAACAGGCTCACCATCCACGATGCAGATGGTGGGCTTGGAAAACTCCACGATGCCGCGCTCGTCCAGCCAACCGCGAATGCTCTGCCCGATGCGGGGCGTGAACAGATCGACGTTCTTGTGCAGGTGGAACGGATTATGATGGATGGCGACTTGTGCCATAGATTATTCCTTGATGTGGCGGTAATAATTTTCGATCTTCCAGCCCGTCATGTTCAGATTGTTCAGGCTTTGAAACACGACCCCAGCGCCCTGGACGGCGTGCAAAATGCCGCCGCCGTCGACATCTAGCCAAACCCCGACATGGATAGGGTGGCGGGACTGGCGCAACAGCGCGACATCGCCTTCTTTCGGCGTTGCCACCGTGTGCCAGTTTTGCCGTTCAGGATGATCGCGCATGGTGCGGATCAAGGTTTTCATGTCGTTTTCCGCAACGGGGATGACGGACAAATCGTGGCCGTAAAGCCGTCTTTGCACCGCCACCACCAGCCCCCAGCAATCGTAAGCATCGGGGCCGTCTGAGGCGACGACCCACGGTTTTCCGATATAATCAAAAGCCCAATGTGTCATCGCGTTAATCCTGAAAACCGCAGAGAGTTATAGGTTTCAGACGGAAACGCCTTGTTGCCGACATCGAGCATGCGGGCGCGGCCTTTCACGCGGGATGTATCCGCGCTCACTTCCGTCAGCACCAGCGTGAACGGCGGCTCCATCTGCGGCCCTTCCAAATCGTCCGACAAATACGGGCGATAGGTGACCTCTATCTTGCTCTGGCTGTCCGATGCCGCATCCAGGTGCTTGACGATCTCGCGGCTGGCGTTATCCAGCGTGATCGAGATTTCCGGCACGGGTGCGGTGTCGATGGGTGGCAATTCCAGATCGAAGCCCATGGCGATAAACGTCACCATCGCGCCTGCATTCAAGGGTGCGCCAGCCTCCAGCCGCGCCGTCAAATCCTGATTATCCCGCACCACCCGAATGGCAATGGGCTGGCCGTCATCATCCAAAAAGGACGGATGGCGCAATTCCAGCGTATGCAGGATAACGACATCGCTGGGCGCAGAGGCGTAAGCCTCGCGCAGCGCCTCACTCAGCAAGGTATTAGGCATGGTCGGATTCCCATGCCTGGTCGGTCAGATATTCGACGGCAACACCCTTCAGGAACGAGGCCTCGATTTCATCGGAGCGTTGGCGGATATCCTGAATGCTTTGCAAAAGTGCCTCGGCTTCTTGCAGGCGTGCCTGCTGCTGTTCATCCAGCCTTTCCAGTTTGCCAAACAGATAGATGTCAATCAGTGCGTTCTGCTGTTTCCATTGCGGGGCAAGCAAAAGAATGCGGCGGGCAGCTTCTTCCTTGATTTGCTGAATAAGCAGGCTGGATTTAATAACGTCTTCCAGCTCACTATCCTCGACATTCTTACTACCTTTGACGGGTTTTACCCCTTTAGCAAAGGCGTAATAATGACGGCCATTTAAATCGCCTAAGTGAATGGGCGCGACTTCGCTTTCAGCAAAGCTGGGTGCTTTGCTGATTAAATATGATCTAATTTTCATGATTTTCTCCTTAAAAGATTACATTTTTGAGGGTTTTAACGTCGTGCAAATTGCCAGTTTGTGTACCGGTTTCTCCGTAGGAGTTATTATCTCCGCAGGCATCGACGCGCCCATCGTCATATAAAACACCCAGTCCCCAAGAGGCTGTGCCATGCCCATAACAATTCCAATCTTCAATAATGCCTGATTGGCCTAACACACGTTTGAACGTGTTATTCGTGCCTGCCGTTGAATCTATGCCAAGATTGCCATTGCCTGAATAACCAGCGGCCCAGAGTTCATCGCCAGATTGAATAATGCACCCGTCATAACTAGCCCCGCCGCCAATACGCACACGGGAAACATTGCCTTGAAAAGAGCCGTTAGGTTTAAAGGGTGAGAGCTGGTTCGTCGTGTTGCCGGTGCCAAGTTGTCCATAGCCATTATTACCCCATAGGTAGACTTCATCCTGATCGGTAATTCCACCTGATACGGGATAACGACCATCACCTGCAAAAATATCGATAAAGCTCTCGCTATGGATTATTTGTGAAAAGCTGGTGCGGTTGGTGGTATCGCCATGCCCCAGTTGGCCATAGCCATTATACCCAGCGCTCCATATTGAACCGTCGGAAAGAAGAACTAAGCCATGCCCAGTTGGACTTGCGCCATCGGTGCGATAACCGCATGAAGCGACGGCTTTGACAACGTTGCTGAGGCTGCTGTGCAAAATAGGCGTTTGACGATCTGTTGTATCACCAAGCCCTAATTGACCGTTCGAGTTTTCACCCCAGACCCAAAGCGATCCATCGTCTTGAACTGAAAATACACTATGAGGCAGTCCCGAAACACTCAGGTCTACGATATTGCTTAAAGAGCCACATCGAACAGGTGTGTACTGGTTAGCGGACGTACCATTACCAAGATTTCCACTTGAATTGATACCGCATGCATAGACCTTTCCATCTGTTGTAATGAAATACGCACAGGCATGATCATAATAATTAGGGCGACCTGTAATAATACGATCAATTTGAATATTGTTTTGAACAAAGAACTCTATCCGTTTGGCAACAGCTCTGTTGGCAGTATCACCATGCCCAAGCTGGCCATAGTTATTATACCCCCATGACCAGACCTCGCCATTAGCGGTTAAGCCGTAATGCTGCATCCCACCTGAAAACACATCGATAAAACGCACATCGGGATCTTCCGTCGCCACGCGATTTGGTAGATAAATATGCGATCCATTAGGGTCACCATTTGAATAGTTGCCGCCATACCCACAAGCCTTAATCGTGCCATCGGCCATGAGGTAAACACGTGTGTACCAACCGCCCATGCCATTAACTTTAGCGATCTTCCAAACACGGCGTGACGGATCAAGAGATTGATCGCGCCATGCAGGTTGATTGCCAACCATCTGCAAAACTTGTGCATTGCTGCCTCTAGCTAACCGCGCAGGAATAGTACCGTCGTGAATCAATAAATCACCTTCTTGGCTTAGCTGATCCGTACCAGCGGCAAGCACTCCCCAGTCGTTTCCTTCAACGGGAATTGAATTCAAAACTTCCTGTAACGCTATAAAGCTCGAGCCTTGATAAGATACGGCATCGTCTTTGACGTAGGTTGTCCCTGCATCATACGCACCGCGCCAATTAATACGAATATTTCCAAGATCAATAACAGCCATAATGTTCTCCTTTTAAATGTTAATAAGTAAATGGCCGTTTTCGCTAACGGCGTAATTCATTCCGGGTAATCCAATCATCCATACTGGGAATTCACTGGCATCAAATGTGCCTTCACCAGATACAGCAATCAGCTTCGCACCATCTTTTCTCAAGCCATAAAACACGGCCTTAGACTCAATCGGCTCATAACCATCTTCTGTTTCGTTAATGGCTAATAATTGGCCTGCACGGCCATTTAAATCCGTTGGCAGGTTTAAGCTATTTGCTAGGGTTTGCGCTGTTTGCGCATGTGTTTCAGCTTCATCGGCTTTTTGCGAAACGGTATCGACAGCATTGGCAAGTTGATCCGCCGTTGCCTCAAGATCTGTTAAGCCTGCTTGAATTGTGGCTTCAATATCTTTGATGGCTTTGGCAGGCGTTTTTACATTGCCGCCCTCGGTAGGCACTTCTGTTTGGTCATCACCGTGAATAATATTATGCAGAATTTGACTGTCGCTCTCCACGCGTGCAACAGCATCCTGCAGATCAGTCTGCAAGGTCATTTAATCTCTCCTTTGTTTGTTTAATTCATTTGAATGGACAGTGTTTGATGCACCAGCGTATGCAGGCCGTTCACCGCAAATATTATCCCTTGTGGGTCTTCACTAAGCAGAAGATTGAGCAAACCTTCATCAAGAACAGGTCGTTCCCGAATTTCTAACTCTGATGTAATCTCCCAAAGCGTTCCACCCGCGAGCAATCGCGATGCAAATTGCCTTGTAAATCTGGCTTCTTGATCTAAAAGTCCCAATCCTCCGAGCAAGGTAATGGCAAACCAATTTGCACCTTCTTTTGCATGCCAGCGATACCAGCCTTCAAAAATGGCATATTGATCTCTACGCATGATCCAGCGCACAGATACTTTTGTGGGCGCATTTGTAAAACGCCTGCGTTGCCGTGCAAGACCAGCCTCCATTTCAGTGCGTAAAATGGTGTCGCCAGGTTGGATATTATATCCTTGCACCGTTGGCAAAGGTAGCGTATCTGGCCATGTAATATCAGACATTATCGATAGCTCCCTGCCGCAGGATTAAGGCCATAACGACGCTCCATCGTTGGCGCTAGACCTTCACCTCTTGAAACATTGCGCGACATTTTATTTTCAATCTCTTCAATGATAATATTCAAATCCATATTGCCGGCACCATCTCGACTGACATCTGCACTGGCTTGAGTATTTGAGGCATTATTTGTGACATTCACGGATACTTTGACCGCAGATTTAGAATGCAAAGCCCCACCGAGCATTTTCATTTGCCCGGGCGTAAAGACAGCTTCCCCTTGTTTGGCGATAATCGGCACTTCATTACCAACGATGCCACCCGTGTGAAAACGCGGCGCACCAGCAAAGACTGCTGGATTGACTGAGCGCATGCTCAAATGATCGCTACCAATGACACCGCCAGTGTGCGCTGTAGCTGTAGCTGTTGATGCCGTTCCAGCACCTGAAGGCGCACCGAAAATCGAGCCTGCAACATCGCCTAAGAAACCACCCAGCGCACCTGCGAGTGGTTTTGTGATGCTGGATTGGATTTGCATCCGCACCATATCGGCGATGATAGAGTCAGCAAAAGATTTAAAATCTATTTTGCCTGTTGTTGCAAAACTCACCAGCGCATCTTCCATGCTTTTAAACATTGAGGTCACACCACGTTCTGCTTTGCTCGCCATATCATCGGCTTCATCAATAACGCTTTGCAGACCGCGTTTTATGCCATCTTCCCAGCGTTTTGAGTTTTGCAAATCCTCATCGCGGGCTTTGGCGATCATATCCTTATAAACAGCCTCAACCTGCGCACTGAATTCTTCATACCCAGCCGCCGTTTCATTTAAGCCAAGCATGGCTTCACTGCGCCATTCCTGCGCACGTTTTATGGCTCCGGCAAGTGTGGTGTCCAGCGCATTATATTTCTGACGAACATCCTCAATCTTACGCTCACGCTCTTGTTGCAGTTTGTTGCTTTCACGAACAGAATTTTGATAGTTTTTCTCAGTTTCTTGTAAGGTGAAAACTTCTGATACCAGCGATTTAATCTGCGCTGCATATTCAGCTTGCTCCGCGCTTTGCCCTTGCGTGACTTCCAGTCCAAGACGGCGCAGTGCTTGATCCTGCTCATTAACAATCATCGCTCGACGCACGGCTGTTTCACCTTGCGCATGTGCATCATTCAAACGGCTTAAAGCCTGTTCCTCCGCCTGCAGTTCTTTAATCCGATCTGCAATACGTTTTCTCTCCGTATCAGATAATTCAGGAATAGTTGCTTTTGGTGTAACAGGCGCTTCAGGTGATGCAGGCGCATCCTGTGTTTTAGCTTTAGGGTTGCGAAGCTCATCCAGCGCAAGTCCTGCTTTCTTAGCCGCACGTTCAGCAGCGAGCAAAGCAAAGACTTGTTCTTGTATTTCTTCTGCTTGTTCGCCAAAGCTGGGATATTTTGTTGCCAGCTTAAATAAGGCTTCGGAGTATTCCTGCGCCGATATCTTTCCAGCATTGAATTGATTGCGAATGCCGCGCAGTTCATGTTGTAGAGGTTTACCAAAACGTGAAAATTGATCCCAGAACCCACCGATGCCACCGAACTTTAATTCTTTCTGCAGATCGATAATGTTTTCGCGGGCTGTTTCTAATTGTTTGGTGAAACGGTAAACACCTTCGCTTTCACTCAAAGCCTCGGTCATATCTTCCGCCGCTTCGGTCGTCTTACCCAATTCCTCCTTAATTTCTTTTAGCTCTACTGCATGATCTTTCGCTGCCTTTGCCGCCGCATCATGTCCTGATGCCAGTTTTAAAATGGCGATACCCGCCAAAACAGCCAAACCCACAGGACCGCCCACCAGCATGAGGGCTGTTCGAAAACCAACCATCGCCAATGTTGCCAGTTTTGTTGCGGCTTCCACCGCCACAAGACGAAGGGCAAATGCCGTAGACAGGCTTGCCGCCATACGAAGCCCAAATATCATGCCCGCGTTGCCAATAATGGCAGCATTGGCGATGGTAACTGCACCTGCGGCAGTGCGAGCAATAACAAGCCCGCCAATAGCGGTGACAGCCAAATCGGTATTTTCAATTAAGAAAGCAAGTCCATCTGCTGCGGTTGCAATGGCGTTGCCTAATGTTGCGCCCAGCTCTCTGGCTGAATCTTGAACAGCGGGATTAGATAGTGTTTCCGTTAAAGTACGATATCCATCGGTCACGCCAGATAAGAAGCCACCCATTGCAACAGAGCGTTCAATTTCTAAAATCGCATTATTAAAGCGGTTCATTTCAGCGCGAGCATTTTGTGATGCCTCCGGCACACCATCAGAAAAGGTACGACGAATTTCAGCAGCAAAGCGCGGCAAAAACTCATCGGACACGAGCTTGCCTTGCTCCAGCATTTTATCCAGCTCAGCCGTTGTGATGCCCATACCACGCGCCGCCAATTGAAACGCGCCATATAACCGGTCACCTAATTGTCCGCGCAATTCTTCTGCCTGCACTTTACCCTTGGACATGATCTGCCCAATCGCTCGTAACGAACCACTGGTTTGATCGACAGATAATTGCAAGACTGTTGAGGCCTCCGCAATCGCTGTGAAGATATCGCGTGTGGGCTGGCCTTCTAAATTGGTGTCTTTAGAGGCAGCGGCAATCTGCATGTAGGACTTTGCTGTTTCCAGTAAGTTTAATCCCAGCCGTTCGGATTCCGCTTCCAAAAAGGCCATTTCCGATGCCGCGCCTTGGCTTGATCCAGTAATAGCTTCCAGCGCAGTGCTTAACCCCTGAAAAGCAACACCTGTTTCATTGACAGAGCGAGCCGATCTTATAATGCCGCCTACACCAGCGTAAACAGCTACGAGACCAGCGGCTTGGCGAAAAACAGAATTAAGCGCACGCGCCGTCGTATCAACAGCTTTTAACCCAGCGCTCGCAGGTTTAGTGGAACGCTCAATCCGCTCAAAAGCCTTGCCACCACTATTGCCAATACGCTGAAAGGTTTGCTCAACCTTCTTGCCATCGACAACCGCTAAGCGGATGCTCATGTTTTTTTGCGATGAACGCATTTACTATTCCTTGTTTTTTATTATTGCTTTGGTTAGACCCGCGCTAATGGCTGGCAGAAGCTCTGCCATTGCAGGTGTTTCGTAGCCGAGGGCTTGCGCGAGAATGAAAGCCTCTTGCAGAGGAAAAGCCCCTCTGATTTGAGGGCTGATCTGGCAGGCAATATCCCATGCCTGCCAACCATCTATCGTTTGCGGGGCGTTTTCTTCGAACGGGCAGTCTTTGCAGGTTTGGGGGCAGTTTTTGCAATATTCTGCGCCGTCGCCGAAGTGCCATTCAGTGCGGCGCTCAAGTCTTTTTTTTCAGCATCAATCAGCTCCCGCACGCCTGTATATTGTTGAGAGAATGTAGCGGCAATAGACCAAAACCCAGTCATAAGCTCATCAATTTTCTCAGGCGTTACAGGCGCAGGATCATTGCCGTCGGCTTCTAGAATGCCTTCCCAATCAACAATGGCAGACCGCGCAAGACCACGTGCCAAATATTCTTCGGCAAGCGCTTCACGGATTTCAGGGTTTTCAACATCTGGTAAATTATCAAGCGATGCCCCGATTTCTTTTCGCTTGCGATATTCCTCACCAATATCAGTGAGGCGTTTATTCATAAAGGCTCGCGCCGCATAAAAGATGGGGCTTGTGCAGGGGCGCACCTTAACTTTGACCCCAAGCCCTAAATCTAGCCAATAACATTCTGTTTGAATATTGAGTTTTAACATTAATAGCTCTCCACATCGTTGATTAAGGTGATTGTGACCATGTTGCCCAGCAGAGCATCTTTTGCGCCTTGATAATCGTATGACGCTTCAATGCCCCCGGGGCCTGAAATGGATCGTTTTGGTTTTGGCAAGTACACTTCATGGCATTCAATAACCAACTGATGATCCGCATCAATCGTATAAGCCAATTCCAAATCAATGGGCGTGCCAGAACGCGCGGCATCCATCAGCGTTGTATCTGCATAACGAACGGAGATATTACCGCTTAACGCGGCAACGCCAGGGTCAACCCCATCTATCTTGCCGTCATTACGAATTGTTTCGATACGCTCCAGATTGTTTGTGTAATTAAACGCAGCAGAACTCACATTCCCCAGCGATTGTCCGCCTTGTTTGACAGAGCCTTGAAATTGTGAAAATCGCGTATAATCGACTTCTTGAGGTGTGCCTGCGATTGTTGCCGTTTGCGCTGTTTCCCCCTGACCAATAAGTCCAATCGTTGCCTGCGCTTCACCTGATCGTGCAAAATTAAGCGCAAGAGAGTTGGCACGCACGCCAGCAAATAATGGGAAGTCAGGAATCTCAGGAAGACCAAGTTCGACGGCCAAGCTCGGCAGGCTAAGCCCGCCCGATTTAAACTCGTGACTATATGGCCCAGCGCCAGTTGTTGTCGGCGCACCAAAAACAGCTTTGAGCCAATGCCCCATATTGCGCAGATCAACTGGTACAACGATATCACCATCAACATTAATGACATCTTGATATGGCTGGGTTGGATCGCGTCCAAGGCCCAAGATATTTGATTCAATAAGCCCTTGTGCAGAGTCCAAATCACTGGACACAAACGGCACTAAATGAAAAGCCCCCGAGGCTGGGGGCGTTCCGTAAGTGGTTTCAAAACCAATAAGCATGCGGGCATTCCACCCATAAGCACGTGACATAGCATTTCTCCTTTATATTAGTGGGTTGGTTGTTGTGTATTCTAAATAAACAGGCACGACCGCCGCTTTAATGGTTGGTGCGCCCGAGGTTGTTTCGCTTAAAAATTCAGGCGATCCGATATGCAGGTAATCAACTGCGCCATTTAAATTCAGATTAAGCGCAAGCGTTTCGCCAATAGACCGCAGCAAACTGTCCAAGGCTTCATCTCGCACTGGTTGTTCTGCTTCTTGAACCAGCGCTTCAATCTCTGCTTGGTGCATGTAATGATACCGCGTGGGGGAGAGCGTTACTTCTGGCTCGCCGACATCACCATCACGCACGATAATCAAACCCGCGTCAGGTACTTTTGTGGGCAATGGAGCATTCCGCAAAACTTCCGCATCTGGCACATTATCTTTCAGGCATAAAAAAAGGCCCGCTAAGGCCAATTCTCTTGTTGTTGTCATGATTTTATTTCTTCTTTAATGTTTAGCTATAACCTTGTTTGGAGCTGAGCATGAATATCGATTTTAAAACCTTAAATGATAACGAGTTAGCAGAAGCTTATATTTTTATAAGACAAGAACTTCGCGCTCGTAATATGAGTTTAAAGGAAAGTAAACTTAAAGATCGACTGACCAATAAATCTCATAATGTTCAATCTTCCATACAAACACTCTCTGCAAATAAAGCTCGACCAGTTAATCAACAAGCACGGTCTATTACTTCAAAAGCAAAAAACACAGATTAATCTGGCCAGTTCTTTAAAATCAATCGAGGCAATTTATCGAACCAGCGTTTTGCTTCCGCATCAAACTTAATCAGTTTTGGCAACTTTACTTGAGGCACAAGCCAAAACATCACAACAGTTGAGAGCTTATTGCCTGTTTTCAAATTGCGCTTGCCAGCTTTTCTAAATCCTCGAAGCTCACCTGTTTTTCGCGCATAAGACGCCTGCACATTTTCTGCGACTAGCAAAGACGGTCCATTGCGCCTGTAAACAAAACGCAGTTTCCCAAAACGATGTTCAGGAAAATTACTCGGGTTGATCCGCTTACCACCCATACCACGCTTCGGCGCATTTGGCGTTGGGATCGCCAACCACCAGCCATCTTTTGATTTAATGACTGTGCCTTCATCAAAACCCGCCATGATCTTGCTGGCTTTGGTATAAACCAGACCCGCCGCCCGAATGGAATTTTGCCCACGCGGATAAATGTCACCACGCCAGGTATTGGCCATACGCTGCCCTAAACCTGAGGAATGTACCTGCCTGCGCATAGCTAGTTTTAGGCCAGTTGTTGTCTCTTTGATGCCCATAGTGACGGCTTTTTCTGCTGTCGCAAACTCAGCCTTCATATGTTTTCTAAGGTTACCCTCAATAGCTGCTTTAAGACGCATATGCTTCCATCCTTAAAATAATACCATGTTGATCAAGCATAGGCTCGCCTTGCACCGTATAGGTTTTCTCATCAATTTTGATTTGATAGATCGCCTTGCCAACCTTAATATCCAATGCTTTCACTTCAAACAAATCTGTTTCCGTATGAACATGCGTGTCCATGACATCGATGACTTTGTCAGGAAAACGATGAATAACCAATCCTTCGCCAACCGTATTATCCTTAAAAGTGAAATGCGCCACTTGCCCAAATTTAGCAAACAGCGCATCCACAGCTTTTAGGGCATTAGCTTTGAACGTCATCGCCACTATCCTCATCAGTTTCATTGTCAGCATCCCCGGCGCCAGCATTCTGATCGGCTTCTTGTTCTTTCAAGAAAACCTCCCACGCGGCATCACGTTGCTGAGCAGAAATATTAGCGTCGAGCAATACTTCCAGTGCATCGACATTTGGCTTTCCACTTTTGCCGTAATCTTGAGATGGATCAAGGTCATGAATGACGTCAATAATATCTTCCAAAGTTGGGACAGGCTTGGTTGGAGCAGAGGGTTTTGCTGGCGCGGTTTTCGCCTCAGTTGATACTTTGTCATTAGAAGCAAAACCACGCTTTATAAGGCTTTTGGCTTCCTCTGTTTCAACATCCACAAACTTGCCAGGTAAGACTGATTTGCCATCTACATGCAATGTAATAAGAGCTTTAATTTTCATGATTAATCTCCCTTATCTTACTGTTGCACAAAATGATGCATTCGGGCGGTAAGGCACAATCAGCGGTGCAGATTGCAACAACAACCAGCGCACAGCAGGATCTTCTTCTAACCAAGATTTAGAGAAGTATCGTTGCGCACGATAACCAGCTTTTTCATCTTGAATAACACCGTAACAACGCGTGCCTTCCAACTGACGAGGCGAGCCAATAAGAACCGTGTAATCAGGCAGAAGTTTTTGCATCTGGTCGTTATCATCGACATAGCGATCATTATAAACCCAGAAATCAAGATCACCGATTGTACCGACATAACGTGCCAGCTCGTTCCCCTGACCAAAAGCAATGGGACCAAGACTGATATTGGCGCTATCACGCAAACGTCGAATATCTAAAAGCTTCTCAACTTTTGGATCAGTTTTGAAGACGCGCCATGCCAAGGTATCCATGATGACTGTGCGACCTGCCGCCCCAGATTTTTCCTGAATTTTGGCAACCCAATCTTCAAGATTATCAAGGGGACTGACATTGCTTTCACCCCAGCGCGAACTTCCAGCCAAAGCCACTGTTAATTCTGGATCGCGTCCAAAATCAACAACAACCGTTGGGTACTCTTCACCAGTCACTGTGATTTTACCTGTGCGCAAGGCTTCGGCGGCCATAACTTCTTCACGGCGCGTGAGGTTTTCAAGCTGCTTGTTGAGCGTACGGTTTAGATTGGCTTCCAAGCGTTGTCCCGCGCTAAGCGTTCCACCAATCTTTTCACCAATGGCACGCTTTAAAGGGCGTGATGGGTCAAAGCGGCGCTTATCTTTTGCGTAGGCAGGTCTGAAGCTCTTTGTACTAAAGCCTTCATCATCGACAACTTTACCAGCAACCAGCGGCGACACAAAAGGTGTCAGACGTGGTTTAGATTTATCGATATCGAAGTGAATTTCTTCGGACTCCTCGGTTTGAACTTGTCCAAAAAATGAATCGAGCAAGAATGATGCAGGGCGATCCAAATGTTCGACCACTCGCGTGAGAATATGTGTATTAAAAATGTCGATAGACATGGCATTTACCTCCTTTAGGCTGATTGGTTTTTGGCTAAAAATATGCTTTTGGCGCGAAGCGGTATGCGGATACTATCCAGCGTATGTCCTGCGCCAAGCTCAAGAGCATGTTCATTGAACTCTCCTGAGAAATAGACAACGGCTTCAACATCATTACTGCTGGCAAAGGCATCTTCTGCCAAAATAGCATCAGGCAATTCAGTGCCATCAGAGCTTGCCGAAGCACTTAAAGCGAACTTGCCACTTGCTGTGATCCGTCCAAGGACAGCGCCCTTGGTTAAGTCTGCGCCAGCGGCGATTGTTACAATACGCTCGATGCGGGGATATTCTCCCGCGACCAAGTTGCAAGGCTTGTAACTACCTTGATCTTTTAATCCTTCTGCATGTGTCATGGTTGGTTTCTCCTTTTGGGTTTAAGTTGCGGAAGCGATGCGGCTGGCGACGGTTTCAATGTCACCGGAACTCTCATCTGCATCGGGGGTGATTTCAGGATTAGGAACGCCCGCCATTACACGCTCAAACGAGGTGGTAGCCGTTGTTTCTTCTTTTGGCGCATTGGCAAGTAGATGATTTGCATCAACAGCGTTGATTTCCGTTGAGAGCGCTATTTCTTGAGCCAACTGCTCACGGCCTTCGGCATGCTCACAGCTCAAAATATCTTTCAAGCGCTCACGTTCTTTCTTTGCACTATTGCTTTGGATTGTCGCGAGCAGATCAGGGTGATCTTTACTGAACGATTCAAGCGTTAAGGTTTCTGTTGTCATGGGTGATTTCTCCTTTTGAGGTTGATGGGTTTCGGATACTAAAAAGCCCTCGCTCGATTTATCGTCGGGAGGGCTTGTTTGGTCTTTTTGAGAAAGCTCAGCGATGAGCCTTTCCAAACTTCCTATGCGATCAGCAAGGCCAGCATTAACAGCCAGCCCTCCAATCATGACATCACCGCCGCCAAAATTGGTCTGCACATCGGTGGCAGTAATATTTCTGTTACGTGCAACTGAGTTGATGAAGACATCGGCCATGCTATCAATGCGCGTTTGTAATCTGGCTTTGCCTTCATCAGTGGCTGGATCAAGACGCTTATGAGGACTTTGCGAGGATACGATCTCAACAGCTCCAGCAGATTCTTTATCTGATTTACCGCGATAAATACCCACTACGCCGATAGACCCTAGCGCAGATGTTTCTGAGACGACGATTTCATCAGCAGCAGAGGCCACCCAATATGCACCAGATGCGGCATCACCTGATGCATAAGCAATAATTGGTTTTGTGCCACGCGCATCAAATATCATGCTGGCAAGCTCGGCAACGCCGTTCACTTCGCCGCCGGGGGAGTCAATATTCAGTATGATCGCTTTAATATGCGGATTTTCAAGCGAGGCTATAAAATCCTTGGCAATCAGCTCATAACTTGAAGCACCGCTAATCGAGGTAAAGATATTGGCATAGCGAAACAGTGGCCCAGTTACGGGAATAATAGCAACACCGTCGCGTTCAATGGCGTTATAGCTGTTTTGTAAATCGCGTCCTAATTTTGCTGCTACAGCTTCGGGGCTTTCATTCTCACGTGCGGCAACTTCCAAAATTGTGTGCAAAGCTGTTTCAGTGATGGCCCATGGGTCACCTGTTATCTTGTTCCAGATTCTCATCGTTTTCCTCCTTTGGATTGTTGTCTAAAGTGTTCAAAATGCTGTTTGCATCATTAATGGTTAGGCCAAGCTCGGTGATTTTTGCTTTCTCACGTGCAAGCTGTTCGAGAACTTCCTCCCAGTCCAATCCTTGAGAAGCACATTCATCTTCCAGCGTTGAAAGCCCAATTTGCATGCGAAGATGCGCGGCTTTGGCTTCTTTAACGGGATCAACCCACCCGCGACCGGGGCCAATCCATTTGCACCGCGTCCATGCCGCTTTACGTTCATAAAAATCAGGGGCATCAATGCGGCCTTTGTTGATGGCTTCTTCAAGCCACAACTCATAAACAGGTCTTGCCCAATAGGTGGAAAGCCATTGCCGTTGAGCGTTGAAATAGCGCCATGCCTCTAACAGCGCGGCGCGTGCGCTTGAATAATTGGTTTTTGAAAAATCCTTCATCAATAATTCAAAAGGAATATTCAGCCCCGCACCAATATGACGCAGGATATTTTCAACAAACTGGCCATATCCATTATTGGGACGGCTGGGTGTAAATGGCGCGACCTTATCACCGGGGAAGATCGGGATTATTGATCCACCTTGCAGTTTCACATCCCATTCATTACGCGCGGCAATATAATCATCGGTCGAGCCACCAAACATTTCACCAATAGATTCACCATCCAGCGGTGTTTCAATAAAGGCTGCGATCATTGCATTGACCACCGCCGCCTGAAGTTCTGAGCGTTCATAATGATCCAGCATTTTAAACATGGGCATGATACTGCTGAGCAGTGGTTTACCACGATGTTGGCCAGTGCGCTCTTTATCATGGATGTGCAGAACGCGTTTGCGACCAAAAGCTGTTCTGACAGGAATGCGTTGCCAATCTTGTTCACTCCCTCCACCAGCGCCCAGATACGCATCACCGGGATGGTTTTTGCGAATATGATAAGCACGCGGTGCGCCGTAAGCGTCAATTTCAATCCCAGCTCTAAGCGTTTTGTTATCTTGCTTTCCAATGGGATTGCTTAAACGATCCGCTTCTACAAGCTGGATGGTGGTCGCAAAATCATTCCCGCGTCTATCCAGCCATAGCGGCAATGCCAGCGCTTCACCGTTAATCAGGCTTGAGCGAAAAACGAGGCTTGTTAATCCAGCAAAGTTCAAGCTGTTTGCCGCATCACATGCCGTGCTTTCTGCCCATGCACGCCACTGAGATTCAACATCTCTTGCCCATTCATCTGCCCATGCTTTATCTTTTCCCAGCGCCTTATAATCTGGCGTTGCAGAAAGTCTTAAGCCTGTGCCAACGACGTTATCGCTGAGTGTTTGCATTGCCCCAGCCGCCACGCCGTGATTGCGCGTTAAATCACGCGAGCGCGATACAAGCGTTGGTAACTCACCCAGCAAATCGCTATCAGCAGATCCAAGTGGCGGTAACCAACTGGAAAGCTCCCGAGAGCGATGTGATGCCGCGCGGTGCGCAGTATCACTCGCCTTCAGGGGATTGCCCGAACTATCTAATAATTGAACCATATTTTATAACCCTTAAAAGCTGGTGCGAATAATGCCACGGCGTGATTTACCGCTTTTCTTGGCAATGTCCTGCTTCAGCTCATTGATGTAACGCTCAAGCCCGGCAATATTGGCTTGGCTGTATGTTGTTGCGCCGTAACCATGCAGGCTCACTGTTATTTCTTGCGTGCCGGTCAATAATTTATGGCGAGCTTCTTTTGCCTGAAACAATCGTGCTTCAAGCTCTAGCAATGTTTCAGACATGTTATATTTCCTTATAAATACGGATCGTCAGATTTAACGGCTTTGCGCTGCGTAAACCGCGATTTAGGTTTCTCAGGCTCGCGTGGTGCGCTCCTTGTTTCAGTTGTCACTGGCATTTCAACGCCGCGTGCTGGGATGTTTGCTTTCATACCCAGCGCTTCTTCCAACCGTCTCCAGCGATAATCAGACATACGATCCAAGCCATAAATGCTTGCCGCCGCACGTGCGTAAACACGGCAATCCAAAGCCTCGTTGTTGCGGCTTGGGTCTTTCTCCCACGTGGCTTTTGGAAAGCCTTTGTGAATGCGAATAACGCGGCGCTCTGCCGTAAGTTGTTTAAAATACTCTTCGCCATATTGCGGGAAGTGACAACTTCCCGGTGGAAACGCTACACCATCCGCTTGTGCTTCTTGTGTTGGCCATTCCAATTTTAACCAGCGATAAAGCTCCATCTTGGCCACTGGCCCCGATACGTTCCAAACACGCAACCCCCGACGTTTACCGCCAGCATCTGCTTTTGAAACGCTTAAGATTAGCGCCGTATCCCGCGCTTGCCCTTTAACAGCCACCGCAGTGCGTGGTTGGCTGGCACGTGCGCCAGACCCGCCCCAGACTGCCTGCGGATGATTTTTGACAAAGGCATAAACATCTTGCGTCGCATACCCAGAATCAACCGCCATAACGCGGATCGGCATGCTATGCCCGCTGGCGTGTGGCCAGTCCTTTTGCAAAACCTCACTATCAAGGCGTTGCCATGTTTCTGGTCGCGCTGTATCACCATCTATGATGATATAATCAACAGACCAGCTTTCTTTACCGCGCCCCCATGCCACAACCTCACATTCAAGTCGGTCTTTTTGCACATCAACGCCAGCGGTTAAGAACAAACCTTCTTTCGGCACAATGCTTTGAGAAAAACTCTCTCGGCGTTCGTATAATCGTTGCCATTCTGGGGCTTCGGAGGATTCCTCGTAAGGCTCTCCTAAGACCGTATTTACAAACCCTTTCATGAGATCAGGGTTACGCTTTGCCTCCTCAAACAACACCGCAGCGTCAGACCAAGAAAACCAGCCAACAGGGCTGTAAAGTGATGATAAGTGAAAACCTACCGTACCATCGGCGCTTTCGGCAGTGGCCCGCCATTCACCTTTAGACAACATGTGTGTCTTATCCGAATTATGCATGAGATGACCACACTCAGCGCAGGCATATTGCGCCTCATGCGGTGATCCTTCTGGCCAACGCAGTTGCGTGAATTGCAACGGCTGGAAATGATCACATTTTGTGCATGGTACAAAGAAGTACCGCTGATCGCTTTTTTCAAACTCACGTTGCACCCGCGATATTCCTTTAATCGTTGGCGTACTCACCATAAAAATCTTTCGGCGATGTCTAAATGTTGCGGAGCGTCGCTCTGCCAATAAAATCGGATCTCCTTCATTGCCAACATCGCCGGGATACGCATCAATCTCATCCATAAACAAATATCGTGCAGGCATGGATCGTAATCCCGCCGCCGAATTCGCACCCGTCATAATCAAGACACCGCCTTGAAAATCCTTACTCAAAATAGTGTTGCCACTATCACGCTCGCGGGCAGGCCTAACACGTTCCAGCAATTCAGGAACATCGAGCAATAGAGGATCAATCCGTTGCTTTGAATTACGCTTTGCCAAATCCACTGTAGGGGAGACCGCCATCATCGGCCCCGGGGCGATATGAATGATATAGCCAATCCAATTATTGCCAGCCTCTGTACCGCCGATCTGCGCACCTTTCATAAATACAATGCGCTGCGCAGGATTACTGGTTGAAAGCTGATCCATGATCTCTTTCAAATATGGTGTACGCGACGTCTTCCAAAGCCCGGGTTCAGCCGATGATTTACCAGAGAGTAAGCGATATTTATCAGCCCATTCAGATACCAGGTAATATTCTTCAGGAACAAAACTCTTGAGATACGTATTTTGAACAAATGCGCCGTCATGTTTTATCAGGCCTGATTTAATCGAGTTTAAGTTTTCCCTCCCCAATGTCATTTAGATGCTCCCGCACATACTTTTCCAAAATTGTATGGAGAGCGTGTTCATCAACCTCCAACTCCTTTGCCATTAATGGTGAAATTCGTGCAGGCCAGTTCACCCAGCTATCTCGTACTTGCCTCCCTAATTTAAAGATTTGTGCTTTCACCATTTCCTTATTGATCAACTGTCCTTTTCTTTCCTGCAGGGCGAGCTGTGTAAGCTGGGCTTTGTAAAGCTCATGCGCTGTTTTAATTTTTATAAAGGACGGATGCCCTTGCGAACTGCCATCATCTATATCTTTCCCTGACTCTTTGAGGGCTTGATTCACATTTTGGGCGGCTTGTTCTGGGTCGTAATTTGGATCTTTGATAATGGGGCGCTGTTTTGATTTATCGGTGTTATCTTTCCATTCCTTATCAGCCTTTTTTGCGTTAATTGTGCCATCCTTATTCGGCGTGATACGACCAGCCGTGATGGCCTTTCTAACCGCCTTATCGGTAACGCCGCGATGGCGTGCATAGCCCCTAATTGAAAGCCCCATAATTCCTCACTTTTTTTGATCTATTCAACTTTACTTCGTCGTTTTTTGAAGCGTTCATGGTCCTGTTGATTAAGGATAATTTTTAACAAAAGGAGTAAAAACCATGACAACACCACAAACGCAAAAATCAGCGCCAAAAGTCCCAGAGACTGAGAAGGTGAAAGCCCCAGCGGAAGCGCCAAAAATCACCAAGAAAGCCTTGGTGCAAAACCTCTTGGAAGCCGAGAAAGGCACAACCATCGAAGAGATTGCCAAACAAACAGGCTGGCAAAATCATACCGTGCGCGGGCATTTATCAACGATGAAGAAAAACAACATCGTTATTACCAGCGAACGCATCGATGGAGAGCGCCGCTATTTCATCAAGAAGCAAGCCGATTAAACGCGTTCCTTTTCTAACTCTTCAAAACTCTGGCCGTTACTGGCCAGAGTTGCTTTTTTACCCGTAAATTCCTCCCAGCGTTTTACAATCACATCAACATATTTTGGATCAAGCTCAATAAGACGAGAGCGCCTGCCGGTTTTTTCACTGGCGATCATCGTTGAGCCAGAGCCACCAAAAGCGTCCAATACAATATCCTTTGTTTTGCTGGAATTTTGAATGGCACGCTCTACCAGCTCGATAGGCTTCATCGTGGGATGCAGGTCATTTTTAACGGGTTTATTTACAAACCACACATCGCTTTGGGAACGATCACCACACCAGAAATGTTTGTTTGTCTCTTTCCATCCATATAAAATAGGTTCGTATTGGCGCTGATAATCAGCACGCCCCAGCGTAAATGTATTTTTTGCCCAGATGATAAAAGTCGACCATTTACCGCCAGCGCCGACAAAAGCATCATAAAGCGTATGTAGCTCAGAAGAACTCATGCAAATATACATTGCGCCTTTGCAGGTCATCATCAAATTTGTGCAAACATCATATAAAAAACCACCAAAGTCATCGCCAAGATTATCATTCTTAATGGGTCGATCTTTACCGCGCATTTTATCTTTGGCGGAGTTGGCGTAATTTACATTATAAGGTGGGTCTGTAAAAACCATGTCCGCCAGCTCATCACCAAGCAGGTTATTGTAGCTATTAATTTGCGTTGAATCGCCGCACAAAACTTTATGATCTCCGCAAATCCAAATATCACCTACAACACTGACTGGTTTTTCTGGTACTTCTGGCGCGGCATCTTCATCCGTTAAGCCAGCGTCATTATCATCCAATAAAAACTCTTCCAATTCAGACGTATCAAAGCCCAAAATATCGAGATCAAAATCAAGATCATCCAGCGCCGTTAACTCTTGGCGCAGAAGTGTTTCATCCCAACCAGCATTCTCCGCGATCTTATTATCGGCAATTACCAAGGCGCGGCGTTGTGTCTCATTTAAATGCTTGAGATGAATAACAGGCACAGTTTTTACACCCAGCATTTTTGCCGCCATTAAACGACCATGCCCCGCAATAATGATATTATCTTTGCCCAGCAGAATAGGATTCACAAAGCCAAATTCGGTCATGGAGTTGGCGATTTGCGCCACTTGCTGCTCTGAATGCGTCCGAGCATTGCCGATATAGGGCGTAAGCTCGTTCACAGAAATATGCTCGATTTTAAGCTCAAGATTTTGATTATCTGTCATGAAAGTTATTCTCCATTTCTTGTAGTTGTAAGAGTTGCCCACGCATAAGCGGCAGCCAATGGGACGACACCGTTTCCACAGGCTCGAATTCTGTCCACCCGATTGGCCAGCCCATCAGCCATTCGACAAATTGCGGGTTTAAGACTGGTTGGGATTTCGTCCCAATCTCCGTTTGACCCGGGCGGGAAAGGTGCGATTGGATTACCGTCGATGTTAGGCCTTTGCTCTGTTGTGAATTGCCTTTTAGGCGATACTTCTGTTCCGACGCCATTGGTGTTGGCCAGTTGATCTGCTCTCTCAGATTGCTGGGGCGTGTTCTTCCTGCTCTCTGGCCATTCGGCCCCATCAGTTTCTTCATTGCTTCGGGACTGCGTGATGGCAGATGATCCAATGTATTCGGCGTTGCCCAATTCACAATCGAGACTTCCAGACGGCATTTGGGATTGTTTGCCAGAATTTCCTTCCTGCATGGGCCATTCGCCGAGGATACCCTGACTGTCGGCCACATATGCTTCACCTGATCCCGAAGGCTCAATGGCATGCCCGCATCCAATCGCTCTTTGAATTTCTTGTAAGTGAGACAACCACCCATCGGCTCTGTCGCTTTCACGGTACGCCAAAATGAACAGTCGCTCCCGTTTATGAGATGCACCGACTTCCGCCGCTGAGAACAAGCCTGCCTTAACGCTGTAACCCAAGCTGGATAAGTCATCATGGACTTGCTCAAACCCCAGTCGTAAATGTCCGGGTACGTTTTCAAAGAAACAGAGCCTTGGAGAGATTTCTTGAACCACGCGAAACACATCTGGCCAGAGATGTCTTGGGTCGTCTTTTCCTTTTTGTTTTCCAGCGACGCTGAAGGGTTGGCACGGATAACCCGCAGTGATGCAATCCACGAGGCCACGCCATGGCTTGCCATCGAAGGTGCGTAAATCCGTCCAAATAGGCGCTTCATCCATGGTTTTGTCTTCCATGCGCGTTGCCAAGATTTCGCACGCAAATGCTTCGATCTCGACAAAACAGACTGTTCGAGCATTTGGCTGCGCCATTCTAATGCCAAGGTCGAGTCCGCCAACGCCGGCGCACAGCGACAAAACTGAGAGGGAACGACTATCCACAAAACAACTTCCTTTGGTTTTCAAGTCAGCAGAATTCGAGTACGCACCCCATATTTTGGGTACGCACTAAAATAAAAACCTCGAAAGCGAGGTTTTCTGCTGGGTTAATAAGTATTTTTAGGTGCGGACTGCGGACTCAAATTTTTGAGGTGTGACTAAAGAAACACTGCGCCTAAGCCCGCCGCATAGGGAAAGATCGCCGGAAGTACCTTATATAAAAGACTAAGAGATTTTGTTCGCCGTGTCCGCAACAATTATGTTCGCGAACATTTTTTATCCAAAGCTTAAGGATAAAGCTAAGCTTGATTTTTAACTCTACTAATACTATAATATTACTAACAGCCAATAAACAAAGGTTTACTAATAAAATGGTATCACTTACAACTCCAGCCAAAGCACAGAAAAAGCTTGCAGAGCATGCGCGTGCGCGTCGATTACAGATGGAATTAACGCAGGAAGGTCTTGCTGAACGCTCTGGTGTCCCCTTACCAACACTGCGTAAGTTTGAGCAGAAAGGGTCAATATCTCTAGAGTCATTCTTAAAGATCCAAATGGTGCTGGGTGGATTGGAAGACATCCTAAAAGCTACACAAATTAAAGACACGCTATTTTCATCCATAGATGACGTCTTGGAAGCAGATAGCACAACCACTCGTCAACGAGGAACACGCAAATGAAAAACTACTTATCTGCATCCGAAATCAAAGTTGGCATCAATTTCGGTGATGGCGTTAATCCAGTTGGTCGATTAGCCATGCGTGATCGCCACATCTATTTTGAATATGACAGCACCTTTATTGAGCGTGGCATTGAAATATCACCACTGCGATTACCATTACAATCAGGTGTTCAGCGCTTTGAGAATGACCTATTTGAAGGTTTGCCGGGTGTGTTTAACGATAGTCTTCCCGATGGTTGGGGGCGACTGCTTTTTGATCGTTTTATTAGATCACAAGGAATACTGCCTTCTGATATCACGCCCCTTGATCGCCTAGCGCATGTTGGATCAAACGGTCTTGGTGCGCTTGTATTTGAGCCAGATCACAGCGCAGAAGATACGCAAGATGAAATCAACCTCGATAAGCTTGCCTCGCAGGCACAAGAGGTTATGGAAGGCGCATCTGATGATGTATTGGAAGAGCTAATTTCTCTTAACGGATCTTCGGCAGGCGCACGACCAAAAGCACTGATTGGTGTAAACGAAAAGCAGGATCATATCATTCATGGTGTACATGATTTGCCCGCAGGCTACACACCATGGATGGTGAAATTCCCGAACAGTCAGGACGGTATTGACGCTGGTGCAATCGAATATGTGTATGCGCTGATGGCAAAAGAGGCTGGCATTACCATGCCTGATGTTCATCTTTTTCCAGCGCAGCGTGGCGCAGGTTATTTTGCTATTAAGCGTTTTGATCGCGATGGAGACAAACGATATCACATGCACACGGCTTGCGGGTTATTGCATTCAGATTTCCGTACACCTTCGCTTGATTACGAAGATTTAGTTGCACTGACGGGCATGCTGACCCGTGATGTGCGTGAGGTTGAAAAACTCTACCAACTGGCTGTGTTTAACGTGCTGGCACATAACCGCGACGATCATTCGAAGAACTTCAGCTATTTAATGGATAGCCAAGGTGAATGGAAACTCTCACCAGCTTATGATCTCACGTTCTCATCTGGTCCACGTGGCGAACAAAGCACGATGGTTATGGGTGAAGGTCGAAACCCGAATACAAGCCACCTGTTAAAACTTGCAGATGAAGCCAAAATCAAAAAAGATCGCGCCACCAAGATTATTGAGGCCACAAAATCCAGCCTGTCCAAATGGCCAACTCTTGCAAAGCAATATGGCGTAAGCGATGCGAATATAAAGCTGGTACAGAAAAAAGTGAATGAGAAAATAGAAGGAGAAAGTTAACGATGTTTCATTTGTTGGTAGCTCATGGTGGTTGGGATGAGCGCGGAGGGAATCTTTCCACAAGCAGAGTATATATTCGCAATGATGTTGAGCATGAACAACGTTTTTTAAGATCTGATGGAAGACGACTGAATGTTGAAACCATTAGAAGTATTCCAGCGCTTCTAATGGCTGAAACAGGGAGTGATGATATTCAGCAGGCTAGAGTGGCTCACATAACAAATATTCAGCAAAATGACAGAGAGACAGCGATACATTATTCTATCGATCCTGATATTCCTCCTATTAGTAATCAAGAGTTAGAGCAACATTACTCTCAATTTGGATCGGGTAACTTTGGATTCTCTCATACCTGCTGGAGGGTAATAGATGAGGATTTGTATAAGATTATACTATCCAGTATGCAACGTAATCCCCTTCAGCCCTCTGTTTTTTCTGTTAGCCGAACGCAAGCTAACCAACCTCGCTTTTTATCCGTTATGATGCCGTTCTCCTCAGATTTCAACAATGTGTATACGGCAATTCAAAATGCAACAGAACAAAATGGCATGACTTGCGCTAGAGCGGATAATATTTGGGAGGAGCATGCAATTATCCAAGACGTAGTAAATTTGATTGTAAAAGCAAAAGTCGTTGTATGCGATTGCACAGGGAAAAATCCTAATGTTTTTTATGAAATAGGAATTGCACATACACTAGGAAAAGAGGTTATTTTATTAACCCAAAACTCAGACGATGTGCCATTTGATTTACGACACTTAAGGTACATTCGGTATCTTAATAACGAACAAGGTTGTGAACAGCTATCTGAAGAAATATCTTCCAGATTACAAACAATCCTTAGCCGTTAGAGTATTCACCCTCCTTAAAAACGCGGTCGGTGATGTGTTCAAGGTCGCTGGCAATATCCGCTAAAAAGCCTGCGTCGCCCCAGCGTATCTCTTCGGGGTTGCTTTCAAAGTGATCCGCGCTTGCCGCCTGTAAGCGCTCCAGCATCGCGTCAATGCGGGTTTTGTGTTCGATAAAAGCGTCCAGCGCCGTTCTTTTTTCTTGTGGTTTTATCATTGTTTTTGCTCCTTTGTTAACACCAGTAACGCTTCATTCCCGAGGCTTATCAAGCTATTAATCAATCCTTTTTGCTATTGTTGCCAACGCGTGTTTGTACATCTCCCACGCCTTGGTGCGCCCCACGCCAAACCGCCCACAAATGAGCTTCCAGCGCACACGCTCGGCACGTAGCCAGACCAGCTTGCGCTGTTCCACATCCAGCCAGCGAAGCCATACAAAGATCACTTCTTCCATCTCGCTGATATCTTCACTGCTTGGACGAATACGCATGGGTTGTGCTTCCATCTGCAATATTTCCATTTCATCACGAACGATAGCTGGCCATGCGCTGATATAGCCTTGCACCTTTTTATCAGGCAGCCGTCTTAGTGTTCGCGCTGCTTCTCGTAGTCGTTCTTCAACATATTTTTCTCTCTCCGTGATGGTTTTGTTTTCTGCCATGGCTTTTTCATCTCCTTGTTGTGGTTAATTTTTGAAATTGTTTTTGAGGGGCTTGGATGCTGATCGCTTTTCCCCTGACTGGGAAAGCGTCAGCATTACTCCGTAGGAGTAAGGGAAATCTCGCCCACTGCCCACTGAACGAAACCGTTGCTGGTTCTAGCGTTTGAGCAGTAGGCAAGTGGGCAAAGACAGTGGGCAGTTGCCCACTAGAATTATTGCGACAATGCTTTTGTTTCTGCTGTTTTTGTTTCAATCCAGTGGGCAAACTGGTGACCAGCAGTGGGCAGTAGGCAATAAAATATAGTGCAGTGGGTATCATGATAGCCCTCCATCATTAAGAGCGACGATCCAGTTTTCAGGGTCATCAACTGGGAGGACTTCATTTGTTTTCGGGTGCTTGAAGTGCGTTGGCAAAATACGCGTGCCGTCACCCAGCGCCATACCCTCAACACAGATATATCCTTGGCGACTACGTTGCGCTTGAGGCAGGCCGTAAATATCAGCATTCTTAAAGAATTTGATATGACCTTTGGTGCTGAGCGCATTCAATCGGTTGCGCAAAGAACGAGAGCTACCCAAGCCTGACTTGTTTTCAAACGTATCCGAAAACTGCCGCGCGGTATAAACGCGCCCTTGCGAGGCTTCAGAGTAAATTAAACCAATGACGGCATCTTTTTTGCGCAGTTGTTGCGCATCAAGTTTTACTGCCTGTGAGCGCATAGCAAGTCGCTCAGCTTGACTGTCGACCTCACGCCAGCCCGAGGCATCTCGCAATATTGTTTTTTGCGCAATCTCTGGTCCATTGCGTAGCTCAAAGATAAGGTTGCGCTCGGGGCGCATTTCATCAAGGCGGTGAAGGATGATGCCCGATGTGTAATAAGACCGCAGCGAACCAGCGCCACTAAGCGCTTGGAACGGATCTTCCTCAACATATTTCTTGGAAACTTTCTTTGTGTGGTGCGCAAGAATTAACCCAGCGTTTGGATTAATCTGATTGCGTAATTCCTCCACCCGCCGGGAGAGAAAGAACATCATCGCGTCATTATCATTTTCTCCACCAATCCCACCGCCATCAAACACATTACGAATAGGATCAATGGCGATGATATCAGGGGGACGTTCACCAAAACGCGCCTTAACAGAGCGCACAATCTTGTCGATGCCACCGTCATTTAAGATCAGCCGTATTTGTGGCGTCATCACAAAGTTTTGGCTTAATTGCTCCAGCGTATCATCTGGCAAACGCAGCTTTTGAATGCGCTCTCGCAAATAATGATATTGAACCTCCGCCTGCAGATAAAAAACGCGCAAGGGACGCTTGCTGGATAATCCAAGAAAGCTCTGACCTGCGGCCATGTTGGCGAGCAGTGATATGAGAAAATCGCTCTTGCCAACTTTGGGTGCGCCGCCAAACACCAACATGCCACCCGGTGTTAGAACACGCGGAGATATTAAGTCTTTGGGCATAGGGCTGTGATCGGCCTGTAGATCTGCAACGCTATAAAGTGGAATCAGGTCGGGCTTTGCTGGCTTATCCTTCGCTACCACCCGATCCCAATTTTTTAGTATATCGTGGATATTCAAGCCTTCTGCGACAGCATCGGCGACATCCCATTTAGGGGGCTTCTCAGGCGGGACTTTAAGTATCTTGACCTGTAACGCCCCAGCGCGGGCAGAAGCGCTTGCTGCCCTGCGAGCATAGCTCAATCCAGCCTCATCATGGTCAGGCCAGATCAACACCTGTTTGCCTCTAAGAGGTGACCAGTCTGTTTTATCAATCGGCGCTTTTGCACCGTTCATGGCGGTGGTGGCGCAGATGCCTAAGCCGATTAATGCATCGGCGCATTTTTCACCTTCAACAAGAATAATTGTTTTGGCTTTGGCAATATTAGGCTGATTATACAAGGGGCGAATATCAGGAGCCTTCATTACGCCTTTAACAGCATCCCATGGACGGAATTGCTTTCGTTGGCCTTTGGGGTCATAGCGATACACACTGGCAATCAGCGCCCCATGGGCATCGGTATAATCCCATTTGGCTGTCGGCTCGCCTAATTTTTGAGATTGTTTATAGCTGTGTTGTTTGCATTGCCTTGGCTGAGATGTGGGGATGCCGCCGCCAATCCAGCTTTGAATATCGGTGATCAGCTCCTTGAATTGGCTTTTGCGATCAAAACCTTTTACACCAGCCCATAGATCAAGAATGTCACCACCATCGCCAGTGGCAAAGTCATGCCAAAGGCCAGCCTTTGAGCCATTCATTTCAACCACAAGGCTTTCGCCTTTACCGCCACTGATATCGCCAACAATAAACTTCCCAGCGCGAAGCACACCATTTGGCAACAAGGCGTGCAGCGTTGATGGAAGGCTCTGTATTAAGCGCTGTTTGATGTCTTTCGCGTCAGGTGGTTTTAACGCGATGACATTTGGATTGCTATGATCTGCCATGCATGATGCCCTCATGCATTCTTATTGCTCGTCTTATGACGCTCAATGTTTTTGAGTTTAATAATGCCGTCAACCCATTGCAGGGCGCGACCGACACTTCTGACCTCTTTAATCAGCTCCTCTCGCAATTCAGACAGCTTGCTATCCTCAAGCGTTTTTAATTGTCCTACAGGCGTGTGTTGCACCCACTTGAAAACAGCCTCGCCAGCATCAATGTGATCATCTATTGATTTGTTCATTTATCCTTTTCCTTATTAGAGTTTGTTGTCCCTAATAAGCAGGTACAGTTTTGGCCTTAGAAACGACGACGGCATCTGCAAAAAAAATCAATTATTTTTCAAATCATTCTCTAAGCCCCAGTTTTTCTAGATATTCGCGCAATCTTTTTGCTCTGCTGGATAATGTCGTGCGGGGAATTCCTGTAGAATGAGATGCCTCAGTGATGCTTTGATACTTCAATAGCTCATAGGTGCTTCGAATATCTTCAGGCATATCGGCAAGCACTTTGCTCATATCCATATTATACTCTGCCATCAGATAAGAATTTGAAGCAAAGCTATCTCCCCAGAGGGCTTGTTCACTGGCAATACTATCCAGCAACTCCATAGAACTTTCTTCATCACCGATAGTTGTGGAAAGTGACAGCTCCTTTTGACCGGTCCAGCGTTTTTGAGTTTCAGCCTCTGCAATGAGATTAATTGCATGGTTGTTAATCACGGATTTAATAAAGCTTCGACGATCACCTTTGCTTTCATCGAAACTGGGCCATGCATGAAGATATGCCAGCATCAATTCTTGCTGCAGATCTTCAAAATCATCTGCCGTAAAGAACGGCGATTTTGTAAGTGTTCTGGCTTTATAACCAATAAAAAAAGCGGCGTAGGAATCTACGCCGCCGTAACGATTGTTCGACATTTTTCTTTCCTCTTTTGTTCAGCGGAGAAAAGTCTCCGCAGAGGAAAGAATGCAAAATCTGAGTATTATTTCAGCCGCTTACAGGTCAAAGTTGGCATGCACAAATACGCACGTACTCAAAAACCCCAGCCAACAGCCATCTGCAACCGTTGCTAGAATGATATTTTTGAGGCATCTGGAAAGTGGTCATACAAAGGAATGATATAAAACGTCATTCCTATGATGTTTTGGGTGATTCTTTACTTGGTTATCAAAAACCAAATAGTTGTTCTTGCTCACTCCATAGAGCAGGAAAGCTTTTTTCAACTGAAGACAAACCAAATCCATCAGGTTGATTTCCATCGAGAATAGATTGAATGACCTTGGGAGACAGACGCATTAAGCGCATAACGCGCAACACGTATGATCGGTTAATATTCTCATTATCGCTGATTGCTTGAGCGTTTTTATAATGCCCAGTTTCAATTAATTTGTGCCATCTATAAGCACGCCCCAGCGCCTTGAGCAGTTTTTCGTCTTTACGAATATGACGATCCAATCTTTGTAAATCTTGGCCAACAGGACCAACTACGACTTTCTTTCCACCCCATTTTCTTAAATTTATCGGCACGTGAACAATAATTTTTTGCTCAGACTTATCTTGGCTTAAAGCCATATTATGCGCTCCTTTCATTCATATTTTTATTAATGGTTTGTTGTAGATCGTGAATGATGTTCTCTAACCCGCTGGCGCGATATTCAATATCAACACCTTGCGACTTCACGACCACTCTCTCAATTAACAAATGCGCAATACGTTTTTGCTCTGCTGGAAAAAGATGATCCCAAAATGAGCCAAGTTTTTGTAGAGCGTCATGCATTTCATATTCTTGAAAATTCTTATCGTGTTCGCGCATGGACCGCCAAACCTCGACCAATATTTTGGGGGAGGCAAAAATAGCTTTGAGCTGGCTTTTGATTAATTCTTCAATCTCTCCTGCAGGAATTCTGCTAACAGGGCATTCCCCACAAGTATGTTGGCGGTATGAGTTGGTGATATAATAACGATATTGTTTATTTTTCTTCTTTGTATAAGTGGGGGACATCGCTCCTTCGCAACCACCGCAAACAATAATGCCTTTAAGCAGAGCATCTGATTTTGCTGTATAGGTTCGCTTGCGTTTAGAACCGGCATTTTCCGCAAAAATATCTTGCGCTTGGTCAAACAAATTCTGGTCTATTAAAGCTTGATGCTGACCAGGGTAATGCTTTCCTTTGTGATGTACTTCCGCAAGATATAGACGGTTCTTTAAAATGGTGCGCAGAGCTTGCAAGCTAAAGACTTTTCCGCCTTGCTTATTGCCTGTCTGACTTACATATGATTTTGTGCGATAGCCTTGATTATTTAATTCCTTAGCCAGCATTGCGATAGATCCCAGCGCAATAAACCGCTCATAAATATACTTAACTTGTTTTGCTTCAGCGGGGTTCGTGAGCAGTTTTCGCTCTACGACATCATAGCCTAACGGCGGCGGCCCACCCATCCACATACCTTTTTTCTTTGATGCTGCAAATTTATCGCGGATGCGCTCGCCTGTGACCTCGCGTTCAAATTGGGCAAAGCTCAACAAAATATTGAGCGTTAATCTCCCCATGGAATCCTTGGTGTTAAAATGCTGGGTCACAGACACAAAGCTGGTGTCATGCTTATCAAATACTTCCACCATCTTCGCAAAATCTGCCAGCGAGCGTGATAAGCGGTCAATTTTGTAAACTACTACAATATCTATACGTCCTGCCTCGATATCTCGCAGCAATTTTTTTAAAGCTGGGCGTTCCATATTTCCACCCGAAAAACCACCGTCGTTATATTGCTCTGGTATGATGCGCCAACCTTCATGGCGCATGGCTTCGATGTATTTTTCACCTGCCTCGCGCTGTGCATCCAGCGTATTGTAATCCATATCCAGACCTTCTTCGGTGGATTTACGCGTATACACAGCGCAACGTAAAATCTTCTTTTCTGTCATTATTTGCGCCCCCTTGATTTATGATATGGGCGGGTGGCTTTATTTTTAAGCAGTCCAAAGAAGGCGTTGCCGTTCCAGCGCGTTCCGGTAATAGCAAAAGCCGCACCAGAAAGGCTTTTATATTTTGTTCCTTGGTACTCATAACCATCTTCTAAAACCGTAACGTGATGCTCCACGCCTTTGACCTCGCGAATAAGATGCGTGCCAATGGCAAGTCGTGTGTTGTCGTATTTTCGTTCGTTCAAGGATTTGCTTTCAGCCAGCGCCTCCAGCCGATCAATGGTCTTTTTGGTGAGGCCTCCATAAGCCAATTCTTGCACACGGTAGATCAGCTCATTAACCAGATATTTTTTATTCGATTTTGTTTTTGGTGGCGTATCAAAATAGCGTGGCCATTCTTTGAGAAGCTCTTTAACGCTCATTTCCTCAAGGCTCGTATATTCTTGTAGTATGTTAATTTCCATCTCATATCCTCTTTTTTTAACGGTTCTTTTTAAGAGCTTTTTTGCTCATCGCATGAATGCTTCGAAGAGGCGTGAAGTCCAGCGGAACTTCTCTCAATACGTTGCTTTTGCTGGTTATTTTTAAATCGGGAGAGACCTCGGGCTAGGATACTGGCAATTTCAACCATGCGCTCTTTGCTCGTCATTTCAGATGGGTTTTTCGTACTTGTACGCATAATTTTCTCCTTATTAATTGTTCCTAATAAGGCTGGTACAGGATTGGCTTGAAAAACGACGACGAGATCACAAAATTTTTTGATTAGTTCGAAAAGCGGTATGAAACCAACCATTTATAGGATGCGAAATTAGATTTTCAGAAATCGTTATAAAACAAGGTGTTATATTGAGTACGAAAAAATCGTTTAGTGCTCAAAAGCGTGAGAGAATGTGAGAATTGAGAGGAAATTTAATGATTTTTACGCTCTAACAGTACTCAAAGAATAGTGCTAAACCGCCTAAACACTGGGGGATTTAGGCACAAAAAAACACCCATAAAGGGCGTTTGTTAAATTAAATGGTGGAGGGGGCAGGATTCGAACCTGCGTACGCTTGCGCGGGCGGAGTTACAATCCGCTGCCTTTAACCACTCGACCACCCCTCCACATTCTATCGGAATTGTCAGCAAAGACAGATGTGCAGAAAAAAGATTTTTATGCCTTCTGTCAAGCGCGAAATGATCGATTTTGCGATTCTCTTGATAAAATCGACTTTACCATCAAAAAAACATCACTCATGCATGCCTATTTTGCCAAAGGATCAACCGTGCATCCCCAGAGATATTGCATCAAAAATAATGATTTGATAGGGTGGCCCCCTTCCGGACGAGATGCGCCGTACCCGGTCAAGACAAGACGACGCCTTTTTTAACGCTTACAAAAGGTGGCATCACATGTCTATTGCTTGGGTTTATCTTATTATCGCGGGTCTGCTTGAGGTCTGTTGGGCTGTCGGCCTGAAATACACCGAAGGCTTCACAAAACCGCTGGCCAGTATTTTTACAATCACAACATTGGCGCTTAGCATGTTTTTACTCACGAAGGCCGCTCAAACGCTGCCTATTGGGACGGCATATACGATATGGGTTGGTATTGGCGCGCTTGGGACGGTTGTGTTTGGCATTTATTTTCTGCAAGAGCCAATATCGCCGCAACGGCTTTTCTTTTTAGCCATGTTGTTGATCGCGTTGATCGGGCTAAAGATAACGTGAGACACATGGCGTTTTTATATGGGGGGGGAATGGTGCCCTCACACGGACTCGAACCGCGGACCTGATGATTACAAATCAACTGCTCTACCAACTGAGCTATAAGGGCTTACCAAAGCATCAACCTTATTACGCCTTAAACGGCAGGGGTTAGGTTGCCCCCTTTTGGTATATAACGTTCGAAATCTATCGACCCTATAATGATAAGTCAACAAAACGATTGCAACACACCAAATTTCGAAACATTCTTCTATACGAGTGCTTATTTCTTGTCCAGCATAATTTGTATTTCGCACCTATTAATTATGCCGATCATTTACGGGCGATATCACACGCATATAAATATGCAAATTTATATGATCTTAACTATTGGTTTTTTATAGTCTTTTCTGCTAAATTACGCTTTGAATGAAAATTCAATGGTAAGCAATGACAATAATAATCGGGTTTTAAAACGTGGCAGGCGGGCAACAATCAAACGACACCTTATACGAAAACGGCATTGGCTGGGCGCTGATGCTGATTATTTTTGGCGTGCTCGTCTGGCTGTTCTGGGTGTTTTTCGACACAGAGGTCAGGGATCTTGTGCGTTGGATTCGTTATGGTGAAATGTGGCTTGTATCATGGTTTTTGCCGAGTGATTATATGTTCAAATATGGCGGATCGGATGAGCCGTTCTTTTATCACCTTGAGGGATACGGCAGAATTAACGGCGTTGCCGAATATACAAAACAAGAATTGAATTATGACCGTCTGGCAAAATTCAGCGCGATGGCTATGCAACCGCTTAAAACCCCGATCGTATTGCTAATGGGTGCGGGTGCGCTTTGGTGTATGTTTAATGGCCCGGGAACGCGCTTTAGAAGAAAATTAGGGTTGGAAGAATTGATTGAAGTACAATCAAAAGTATTCCCGGTTATTACGCCGTTCGTAAAATTTAATCCTGCGAAACAACCGCCGCGCCCACCGGGTGCACCTGTACCGGCAGAGCTTCCACTCTTTGCTGAGGCTTTGGGCCCCGAAGAATGGTTGGCCTATAATGCGATTCAGGTTCCTGACGGGAAAATAGACAATAGCAGCACAACACAAGCCTTTACCGATCAGTTAGGGCGACCTTGGCGCGGCTCTAAAACAATTGATAATTATAAGCAAGTTTTGCTCGCCGCCTTCTGCCTGAAAGCCGCACGAAAAAGAGTAGAAGCCGAAGACTTCCTTGGTCGTTTGGCGCGCTGTTGGTCGATGAAGGGCGGGCTGAACCTGTCGAAGGATCGGAAATTACTGTCAGAAGCGCGCAATGTACTGAAGGATAAAAACCTGTCCGGCTCTACGTTGGCGCAAGCGAACCGTCATGCTTTTGAAACAACCGCAATGCTCAGAGCATTACAATTTGCGCGTGAAGAAGGTGGCGTTTTACCGTCCGGCCAATTTGTATGGCTACGCGCGCATGATCGGAATTTATGGTACGCCTTGAACAATATGGGTCGCCAAAGTTATCATATGGAAGCTTTGGGCTCTATGTCACATTTCAAGGCAGAAAAACTAACGCAGCGCCCTATTCCCGTACCTAAGGTAGAGCACGCCGTTGATACAATTCAAACATATATGAATTCAATAAAGGCACGCCCGATCCCTCAATTGGATTACAGCAAGTCTAAGAAACGCGGCGTGAAGAAGGCTGTATAAATACGATTCATGATGATATGAAAATATTTAAGGAAAGAAACTGGATATGAAAAAAAATACAGTGCAAAAGACAGATACGCTCACATCGACAATTAAGATTGTCGACAGCAAATTGATTCTTTCCCTGCCGACAGCGCAAATGCCGGTTGTCTGGCAAATGGATCTCGACAAAGCACAGTCGGCGGCTTTTACGATTAAAGAAAATAAAGGCGATAAAAACTTTTCACTTGTCCTGAAAACGCAGGATGGAAAAATGGATGACATTGCCTCTTTTGATGACAAAGAGAGTGCGCTCGAAATCTTGATGGAAACATCCAGCGTGTTGCAAAATGCGCATGGGCAGATCAAACCTGTTGCCGCCGCATCTAACACCAATGTCGCAGCAGCCGACCAAGCCGCATCATCGAAAGATGGCGGCAGTGACAAGCTCGGTGCTTTCCTTGCCGTGACCCTTGTGATTGTTCTTGTTTTAATATGGAGCGTTTCTTCATCCGTACCGAGTAAAATGTCAGGCAGCAGCGCTCTGGAATCAATGGCAGCAAGCGCAGAACCAAGACAATCCTCAGGCGTCCCCGTTTCGGCCGAAGATTTTCTTAATAATCGATAATATGGAGCACACTTAGTAAATGGCATTAAATCAAAGGAAATACGAACATAAACATGAGGCAATCTTACGGGATGTGCGTCCGCTATCGATTCGTATTGCCGATGCCCTTTCCAGCCCGTCATATTCAACCGCTATATTCTTCATCTCTGCCTTCTCCATCTATATTAATGCGTGGATGCTGACATTCGGCGACATGATTTTATTCTTTCTGTTCATCTATTTTCTGTGGCTCGTTTCAAGAGACAGAAGTTTGGCATTCAAACTCCCCTTGGGCACAAAGCACAAAGACATCAATAATGGCCGTAATGGCAAACCCGGTAATGCCGAAGGTATTTTGTATCTTGGGAATGTTGAAAAAACCAATGAAGAAGTCTGGTTTACAAACTCCGATATCAGAACCCACTTCCTTTATTTAGGAACAACCGGTGCCGGTAAAACAGAAGGTCTGAAATCTCTTGTGACAAACGCTATGTCATGGGGCTCGGGTTTTGTGTATGTCGATGGTAAAGCTGATACTGACCTTTGGTCTTCACTGTCCTCTCTCGTACGTCGCTTCGGTCGTGATGATGACTTGCTCGTCTTGAACTATATGACAGGTAACGCCGATATTCAAGCACCGTCCAATACCATGAACCCGTTCTCATCAGGCTCAGCCTCTTATCTGACAAACATGCTCGTTAGTTTGATGCCTGAAAGTGGTGGTGACAACGCCATGTGGAAAGAACGTGCGGTGTCTTTGGTCGGCTCGATGATGCCTGTTTTGACATGGAAACGTGACCATCAGGAAGTGCCGATGTCTGTTCGGACAATTCGGGATTACCTGTCTTTGAATAACGTCATTAAATTGGCACGTGACGAAGTTGTACCTGCGGAAATCCGCTCTGGTATGACCGGATATCTCGACACATTGCCCGGTTTTATCGGCGAAGCGTATGATGACGAAGGTAAAGTCAAGCCACCAGGCCCTGATACGCCGCAATATAATACAGAAACAGCCAGTCAGCAGCACGGTTATCTTGCGATGCAGTTCACGCGCTCCCTTCAATCTTTGGGCGATGATTACGGTTATATTTTTGATACACAGGCCGCCGACGTGGATATGGTCGATGTCGTCTTGAACAGACGTATTCTGGTCGTTCTTGTGCCTGCTCTTGAAAAATCAGGCGATGAGGTTGCCAACCTTGGTAAAATCGTATCGGCCTCTATTAAAGGTATGATGGGTTCGACCTTGGGCTCAACCGTTGAAGGGGATTCCGCGTCTGTTATTGAAAACAAACCAACACACTCCTCAACACCGTTTATGACTGTTTTTGACGAGGTTGGTTACTACGTTGCCGAAGGTATGGCTGTTATGGCCGCACAGGCGCGTTCTCTTGGTTTCTCTCTCGTTTTCGCGGGACAGGATTTACCGGCCATGAAAAAACGTGTGCGCGAAGAAGCACAATCCATCACAGCGAACTGTAACATTAAGATCTTCGGTAAACTTGAAGACCCGACAGAAACAAAAGACTTTTTCGAAAAAACCGTTGGTAGTGCGATGGTGACCGAGGTTTCCGGTTTCCAGATGTCCGGCGGTGGTGAACTTGGTGCGTATCACGACACCAAACAAGCCGGTGTTCAGCTCAGACCACGTGCGAGCTATGACGGATTGCGCGGATTTAAAGAAGGTCAGGCCGTTATTACATTCGGTGAAACCGTTGTTGACTGTGCGATCTTCTATTCCAACCCCGGATTTGCGAAAGCCATGCGCGTGACACGTTACATGTCATTGCCGCCACCGGATGAAACACTGATCAAACACGCCAGCGCAATTACCAAGCTTCGTGACTTGATGGTCAATAAAACATGGACAGCGATCCGCGCCGATGTTGCCGTTGAAACATCCGCAGAAATCGCCGCGATGCATGACGGCTTTACCAACAATAACAAACCCTCTGTTGATCCTGTTGATGCAGGGATTGCCGCGCTCGTTCAAATTCACGCAATCTTAAATGATATCCCACCACAAAGCGAAGCCAGCAAGACAGGCGGCGGAACAACAACCGGCGGCAGCGGCGGCGTTGCGAAAACACCACTTGCACAAGCGCCGGCAACGCCAACAGCAGCAGCCCCTCAACAACAAGCGCCGGCAGCCTCACCTCTGGCAGCACAACGCCCCGCAGATATTGCAGCTCAAAAAGCACCGCCCGCTGTATTTGGCGGCGCGCCTGCAGCAGCAGCGGCAACAACGGCCGTCGCGACAGCCACGCAAGCACCACAAGAAAACGAAGCCTTGGTAAAGGCCGCGTCTGACGTGAAAGAAAACCTCTTTGGCGGTGATTCTGCCAACACAACGCCGCCTGCCACAGGCACAGCAAAACCAGCGATCTTCGGTGGAACGCCAGCCGCAGCCGCTCCGGCGCAACCCGCCGCGCCCGTTACGCCGCCCGCCGCACCACCTGCTGCGCCAGCATCAAGCGAAGACGAAGCGTTGATGAAGGCAGCAGCCGACATCAAAGAAAACCTCTTTGGCAATTACAAGAAAGACGAAAGCACACCACCTGCTGCCGCGCCAGTTGAAAAAGCGAAACCAGCGATCTTTGGCGGCGCGCCTGCAAAACCTGCTGCGCCCGTTACGCCGCCTGCAGCGCCCGTACAACCCGCCGCACCTGAAACGCCGGTTACACCGCCCGCTGCTGCGCCAGTGCAAGAAACAACACCACCTGCTGCGCCAGCCGCACCCGCAACGCCAGCTGAAAAAGCAAAGCCAGCGATCTTCGGCGGCGCGCCCGCAAAACCTGCTGCGCCCGTTACACCGCCTGCGGCTCCTGTGCAACCCGCTGCACCTGAAACGCCGGTTGCACCGCCCACTGCTGCGCCAGTGCAAGAAACAACACCACCAGCCGCGCCAGTGGAAACACCGGCTGAAGAAAAGCCCAAAAAAGAAGATAACGGCAAGCCCGCAATCTTTGGCGGCGGAGCAAAGTCATCAGACACAGATGATGATAAGGGCTAAGGCATTACGCCCAATAAACCATCTACCTTGCCAATACTGTTTTGAAGTGTCCGCAGATCACCCGCGTTGATACGGGGTTTTAAACGCGACCATACCATGTGGCACGTGCCTTGCCGTGGCGCATCAGATAACCGCCTTCGACCAACTCACCCAAGCGAAGCTTAAGGGTGGAACGCTTACCGCGCGTCAGGCGTTCAATTTCTTTCATGCTCAAACGGTCATGCTTATCGAATAATTTTAAGATCTTCGTAGAAAGCCCGGGCATATTCACAATATCCGCGCTGCCCTTTTCGACGCGCTCGGCCAACCTGTCTTTTTGTGCCTTAAGCACTGAAAAGAAAAACTCCAACCAGACATCCCAGTCAATTTTACCTTTGGCAAGCGTGGTTTGCGTATGTTTCAAAGCCTTATAATAATCATCGGCGCGGTCCTGCAGCACATTATCAAGCGTGCTGTACGGCGCGTAGCCATAGCCCGCCTTAAACATCAAAAGAATAATCAGCAAGCGCGCCAGTCTTTGGTTGTCTTTTTCAAAGGGGCAAAACTGCATATAAACCGCCGTAAAAATCGCGATAATAAACAGCGGATGCAAATCACCCTTTTCAAGGGCATCATCCGTCCACTTCATCAAGCGCGGCATCAAATCGCGCACCTCTTTCGGACTGGCGACGTTTAATGATCCAATGATCTCATCGCCCTTTTTAATCTGTATCGGTTTGCTCTGCTCCTTGAAAATGCTGATCTGCTTCGCACCTGTAAATACAGCGTGCAAACGGCAGAGAAGCTCAACATCCAGTGGCTTATCTTGCCAACTATGGGCGATTTCCTTGAAATTTCGGCCAAAACTGGATACATCGCCCAACAATTGAAGCGATGTCGTATGATTTTCCATAGCAGACCACGCGCCTTTGAACTCATCAATCTCGCAGACGAGTCGAAGCATTTTAGGCGTAATTTTTACATTTTGAAGTCCGAGCATGTGGCCAACTATAGCCATGAATCTGAAACAGATCAATCACGTTCGATAAAATTTACATGCGTTCCGGAATTTCAATGCCCAGCACATTTAAAACCAACGATAATTGCTTATGCGTTTGCTGACATAGTGCCAAACGGCTGGCTTTCACGGTTTCATTCTCTTCGGATAATATATGACAATTCCCATAGAAAGAGCTGAATTCCTGTGCCAATCGATAGGCATAATCACACAAAATATGCGGCGTGTTATGTTTCAGTGCACCGCCGAAATGATCGGGTAATTCACCAAGTAACAGCGCAAGATTACGGTCTGCATCAGAAATTTCGAAAGAATCGCACGTCATATCATCATTTACCCCTGCTTTTCGTAACAAAGATTGGATACGCACCGCCTGATACAGCAAATACGGCCCTGTTTTGCCCTCAAATGACGTCATACGATCAATATCAAAGACATAATCAGAAACGCGGTTATTCTGAAGATCGGCAAATTTCAAAGCGGCAATGGCGACTTTGTGCGCCACCGCGGCGCGCTCCGCATCTTCCATGTCTTTGGCGAGATCGGCTTCGTCCAATCTGGCTTGCGCCTTTTCAACCGCCATCGCGATCAAATCTTCCAAACGCATCACGCCGCCTGCACGTGTTTTAAAGGGCTTACCATCCGTGCCATTCATCGTTCCAAACCCTGCAAAGATCAATTCAACCTGATCTTCCGGCGCAATATCCGTCAGGCGCACCGCGCGGAACACCTGTTCAAAATGTAGCGATTGGCGTTGATCGACGACATAAATGATTTTATCGGGATGGTGCGTTTTCATCCGATCGATAATCGTGGCCATATCCGTGGTGCTGTATAAAACCGCGCCGTCCGATTTCAAAAGGATCAAAGGCGGTATGTCTTTTTTGTCGCCCTCTTGCGCAACGGTAATGATCCATGCGCCGTCATCTTCCATGGCGATACCGCGTTCTTTCAAATCCGCGACCATATCGGCGATATAAGGGTGCGCATCACTTTCGCCCTTCCATTCATCAAAATGGACGCCCAGCGCATCAAAATTCTTTTTCATGCCCGCAATCGACACATCAATAAATTTGCGCCATGTTGCGCGATATTCTGGTACGCCGCTTTGTAAATTCTTCGTTGCCTCACGCGCGCGCGCCATACGCGCATCATCTTCCTTACAAGCCGCTGATGCTTTCGGATAAATATCGGCGAGCATCTCCATCGTGATCTCACCATCGAAATTCAAGATTTCCAGCTCTGAGAGGATCATGCCCATCGGCGTGCCCCAATCGCCCAGATGCACATCACCAATCGCTTTATAGCCCGCATATTGATATGTACGGCGCAGCGTATCACCGATGATAGAGCTACGCAGATGCCCGACATGCATCGCCTTGGCAATATTCGGCCCGCCATAATCCAGCATCACGCTTTGCCCTTGTCCGGTTTTTTCGATGCCTGCGCGTGCGTCGCGCATCAATGATTGGACGTGCTTGGCAATAAAATCATCATTTAGGGTGATATTGATAAAGCCGTGGCCGCCAACAGATATGTCGGCAAAAATATTCTGCGCTTTGGTTTGTTCTGAAACACGATCAATAATGTCTTGCGCGATATCACGCGGGTTCTTGCGCGCAACCTTCGCGCAGGGCATTGCGCCATTACATTGGAACTGCGCCGTTTCCGCCTGCCCCGATACAGCAACGCGGGCATGCTCACGCGGTAAATCCAGCGCATCAAATGCCGCTTCCATGATTTCTGTTAAACGCCCGCATAAAGACGACATGCTTTATTCCTTAATCGATTTTTCTTGTTTGACCGAAGCAATGCATACTATATTGCGGGATATTTTAATAGTATTGCATTATAAAAAATAAATTTTCAGAAAAAGTATTATGGCCAGAAACAGACGCGTGCGTATAAGAGCAAAAGACAGCATCACATGCGACATCCCGTTGGATGATGTCGTCGCCGTTCCCTTTGACAGGCTCAAAGAAAAATTTACCGCCTTCGCACAAACGCACGATCTTGATCTCAGCAAAGTAAAGATTTCAGGCGACCGTATTCGCGGCAACTTCACCGATCAATCCGGCGTGAACTTTGACATCAATTTGACGGCACAAGGCCAGCAGTCAAAGCTTGAAGGCTCTATTTCGAAAAAGATGGATTCACAAAGCGACGCCCTGCGGGTCGGGGATAGCGTACGGCATTTTACTGAAGCCTTATTCTACGGCTAACCCGCCGCCTGCCCTTATGCTTTGATTTTGACGAAGATTTCCTTTTCCACATACCCGTCATTGCGCACATCATTCAAATAGCGTTCAAACATCGGATAATCATCAGGCTCGTAACCGGAATTTGGGAACCATTCACCGTATAGCCATAAATGCGGCGCAGCGTTCATCTCCTGCGTGCCCTTATAATAAAGCACAGCATACTGACCTGCGGGAATTTTTGAGGTCTTGAAATGCTTTGGTACAATCCAATGCTCACCAACCACAACCGACGCATCATAACGACATTTATCAATGGGGGTCACTGTCGGGTTATCATAACCAAAGCCATATTTTTCAACCGCGTCATAGCTCGGCGCGTTTTGCATCGCCCATGTCATGAGTTGATTCCATGCCTGAAAAATGCCCTCATCTTCATAGCCGTTCGCGCTTGCAACGATAGCAATGTCTTTTTCTTCTAATGTTTTAATCTCAACATCCATCATGTTCTCCTGATTTTTTTCATTCGTAATAGGGTCAGAATACAGCGCCTCTAGATTAAAATCTTTTCCGTACTTGCTTTTGATTGCTCCGATCTTGCTATTGTCTTTGGCTGCATCAGGATTTCGTATTTGCGAAGGCGTACAACCGAAATAGTCCTTAAACGCTTTTGAAAAATTAGACGATGACGAAAAACCAAGAGAGAGCGCAATATCCGTCACTGATTTTTCTGCCTTGAAATAGAGCATATTGGCCGCTTTTTCCATACGGATACGCCGCACATAATCCTGTGGTGTTTCGCGGGTAAGCCCGTAAAAAATGCGATGAAAATGAAAAGAGGAAAAACCACTGGCCTTCGCGATATCAGCCAAACTGATATCCTGATCCAGATGGTCGCGCATGAAAATTTTCGCGTTTTCCACGCGCGCCATATAGCGTTGCAATGTGATCTTATTTTTTGTCAGGCTACTTGTTTTCTTTCCCGACATTCTTCTACACCCGTTATTCAGCGCGGCGCTTAAGCCTGTTAAACGTCGACATCCGCCTTTAGGGCGTTATCTTGAATAAACTCACGGCGCGGTTCAACGACATCGCCCATAAGGGTCGAGAAGATCTCATCTGCCTTGATCGCATCGGCAACTCTGACCTGCAACAACGTCCGTGCATTCGGATCAAGCGTGGTTTCCCAAAGCTGTTCAGGGTTCATTTCACCAAGACCTTTATAGCGGGAGATTTGCAAACCTTTGCGTCCGGCTTCCAGAACTTTATCGTAAAATGCGGCAGGACCATTCACTTTTGCGAGCATTTTACCATCGCCGGATATTTCAACCGGCCCTGCAAAAATATCGCGTAGCCATGCCGATGCGCCATGCAACCGCACAGCATCAGCAGAGCGCACCCGTGCCATCGACAAATCAACACGCTGCGTTACGCCGCGCGTGACTTTCCAGAAGGAATAACCCTTATCAAGAGCAAAAGATCCCTGCCAGCCTTTTTCATTTTTAGCCTCGATCGCATCCAAACGCGCCGCGGCTTTTTCCGCATAATCGCGTCCCAAATCTTCGTCGCGCACAACGCCGTCATCAAACGCCCCTGCAATCGCGGCCTGCTCAACCACGCGGCGGTTTCCGGCGCGGTGTGAGAGTGCATTGATCGAATTACGCAAGCTGCGTGATTTCAACATCAAATCGCGCAGATCATTACCAGTACGGGTTTCGCCTGTGCTATCGACGATCACAAGATCGGAAATGGCCAGATCAATCAAATGATCCTCTAACCCGCGTTCATCCTTTAGGTAAATTTCGCTCGACTTCCCCTTTTTCACTTTGAAAAGAGGCGGCTGCGCGATGTAGAGATAGCCGCGCTCAATCACTTCGGGCATATAGCGGAAGAAAAACGTCAACAACAATGTACGAATATGCGCACCGTCAACGTCCGCATCCGTCATAATGACGATCTTATGGTAACGTGCCTTTTCAATATTAAATTCATCAGGCCCGATAGACGTACCCAGCGCGGTGATCAATGTTCCGATCTGCTCCGAAGACAGCATTCTGTCAAAACGCGCACGTTCCACATTCAAAATCTTACCACGCAAGGGCAAAATCGCCTGATTATGACGATCACGTGCCTGCTTGGCCGAGCCACCCGCAGAATCTCCCTCAACGATAAACACTTCAGAGATAGACGGGTCTTTGGACTGACAATCCGCCAGTTTACCCGGCAGGCTGGATATATCCATTACACCTTTACGGCGTGTCAACTCACGCGCTCTACGCGCAGCGTCACGCGCCATGGCGGCTTCGCTCACCTTATTGACGATCAACTTGGCTTCGGCGGGGTTTTCTTCCAACCATGTGCCAAAATATTCCGCAATCGCACCTTCAACAACAGGGCGCACCTCAGATGAAACCAATTTATCTTTGGTCTGGGATGAGAATTTCGGATCAGGGATTTTCATTGATAACACGCAGGTCAAACCCTCGCGCATATCTTCGCCTGTTAACTTTACTTTCTCTTTTTTGAGCAAGCCTTTTTCATCAATATACTTACCCAAAACCCGCGTTAAAGCCGCGCGAAATCCTGCAAGGTGTGTACCACCGTCGCGCTGCGGAATATTATTGGTAAAACATAACATGGTTTCGTGATAGGCATCCGTCCACACCAACGCCAATTCAACCGTAACACCGCTTGGCTCATCAAAAGCATCAATAGAAATCGTCGAGTTCAGAATTGGTTTTTTAGTACGGTTCAAATATTCAACAAACCGCGTGATCCCGCCTTCGAAATGCAAGTGAGAAACCAACCATTCCTCTTCTGCATCTGCGCGTTGATCCGACAGATAAATATTCACGCCTGAATTCAAAAATGCCAATTCACGCAAACGATCTTCCAGCGTTTTGAAATCAAACTCGGTAATGGCAAAAGTATCGGGTGAGGGTAAAAACGTCACATCTGTTCCTGTGCGCTCGCCTTCTTCCATATCACGGATAGGCACCAAATCGTCGCCTGCATCGCCATGTTTGAAACGCATGTACCATTCATGGCCATCGCGACGGATATTCAGCTCCAGATATTCTGAGAGCGCGTTCACAACGGACACACCCACACCATGCAATCCACCTGAAACCTTATAGGAATTATCATCAAACTTACCACCGGCATGAAGCTGGGTCATAATCACCTGCGCGGCAGATACTTTTTCTTCCGAGTGCTGGGCAACAGGAACACCGCGTCCGTTATCCTTCACCGTAACCGACCCGTCGGAATTTAAAATCACATCAATCCGGTCACAATAGCCTGCAAGCGATTCGTCGATCGCGTTATCAACGACCTCGTACACCATGTGATGCAGACCTGTACCATCATCAGTATCCCCGATATACATCCCCGGGCGTTTACGAACCGCCTCAAGACCGCGCAGAACCTTAATGGAATCTGCACCATAATCATCGTTATCACCTTTGGGTTTTACGCCTGCTTCACTCATCTAAATCTCTTACCTTAAAATTACACGAAAACAGCTGGTTTTCCGCCAGTTTTTCTTATGTTTTCATCGATATATTTATATAGCACAGGGGGGTGCGGAAAAACAGGACAAACGCGGCTTTTTCTTATGTTTTTTCAACAGGCTAACTATATGAAATAGGGCTGTTTTTTGTTATAATTATTCGGCGCATAGCAAAAGCCCGCAATCACAGAAGAAAAACAACCCATGAATGATGATATAAATCCAAAAACAGATAATGAAAATGACGATTCGGCGCTGGATGCCAGCCTGCCGGAACAAGTAGAAACCGCCGAGGACGGCCTCGATAACAACGAAGAAGAAAGCCGCAGCAGTTTCCTGTCGGATATCATCAGTGGCCCCCTGCTCACCAATATTATTCTGGCCGGTCTTTTCGCAAATTGCCTGATGCTTTACTACAATGATTATGATCAACATCAGAAATTCAGCAGCTTGCTGATGATGATACAGGTCAGTTGCATCGTGCTGTTTTTCTTAATCCGCGTCGCGCCGCAAAAAGTCTCGATGGATCCGAAAGATTGGATCTTCGCCATATTGGGAACGGCATTACCATTGGTGATTATTCCCGTAACGCCCTCTCATGAAATTGTCGCGCTTCTGCTGTTGCAGTTTGTCGGGATTTTTATATCCATCCTCGCCATTATCAGCCTGAATAACAGTTTCGGCATTGTCCCTGCCCTCAGGAAAGTCAAGACAAGCGGATTATACAGTTTGATCCGACATCCGATCTATTTTGGATATTTCATATTTATAACCTGCCTTGTTTTACAAAACATATCGATTGCGAACATCTGTATTTTACTGGCTATTTACGCGGCAGATATTTACCGCATCATCGCAGAAGAACGGATTTTATCCGAAGATCCGCAATACCAAGCCTATAAGATGCGGGTGAAGTGGCGAATATTACCGTTCGTCTGGTAAAAATGTTTTGATTTTATAGCGTTCTTCTGTCTTTATTCGTCAGTATGAATGATGCCATTTTCAAACATATCCGCACGCACTATAAAACCATGGAGGGTTACAGCTCCGCGGGGATGGAAGCTGGCAAGGATGAAACGAAAGTTTATCTTAATGCCAATGAAAACCCCTATCCGCTCCCCGGCTTAGAAGGTCTGAACCGTTATCCTGAGCCACAGCCCTTTGCCCTGTTAGAAGCCTATGCGCAGAATTACGGCGTTGAGAATAATCAAATTGTAATGACACGCGGCGCGGACGAAGCCTTGGTCACGCTGACAAAAGTTTTTTGCGAACCGCACCAAGATCAAATCCTGATCACACCGCCGACATTCGGTATGTATGCGGTTGATGCCTATGCGATGCCTTCGGGCGTGCTCAGTGTTCCGCTGATCAAACAAGACGGCACATTTATTCTGGATCATGCCGCCATCATCGCGCAGGCAACCAACCCCGATAACAATGTTAAGATGGTCTTTTTATGCTCGCCCAATAATCCGACAGGCAACAGCTTCGATCATGATATCATTGCAGAGATTTGCGATGCGCTGGAAGGGCACTGCGTTGTTATTCTGGATGAAACCTATGCCGAGTTTTCAAACGCAGGCAGCATGGTTGACGATCTGGCCAGCACGCCCAACCTGATTATTCTGCGCACCCTGTCAAAAAGCTTTGCCTTTGCGGGTATGCGCATGGGCTGCATGCTCTGCGCCGATACGGACTTCATCGCGCTGGTTAAGAAAAAGGCGCTGGATGCTTACCCCCTTCCGCTTATGAGCATCGAAGCGGCCTTCCATGTTCTCTCGCCTGACATTCAGGAAATCGCCAAGGATAACATCACAAAAATATTGGCCGAACGCGCGCGGATGGAGGACGCCCTCAAAGCATCTGCACACGTCACGCATCTTTATCCCTCTGATGCGAATTTCTTGCTGATCGAGATGAAGGATGCCAAAGGTTTCTGTGATTTTGCCGCCGCCAATAATGTGATTATCCGCGATTTTTCAAGCAAGCCGGAAACCGAAAACTGCCTGCGCCTGTCTATCGGCACGCCCGAGGAAAATGACCTGGTGATTGCGTTGTTAAACCAATTTGATCAATAGCAATAATCGGCGATGCGCCCTTTAATGTGCCCGCCAATTTATGCTGAGAGTTTGCCCACATCAATAAATTGCGCCGTTTCCTCAATATCGGAAAACAGGCTTTTTTCCGTCCCCGTCAACCAGCTTTGCGCGCCGAGATCCTGTAAAATACCATATAGGGCATTGCGGCGATATTCATCCAGATGCGCCGCTACTTCATCCAGCAACAATAAAGGCGGTGCGCCGCGCTCGGCCTTTATCAAACGCGAATGCGCCAAGATCAAACCAATTAACAAAGCCTTTTGCTCGCCCGTCGAACATTGATCGGCGCGCATATTCTTCTCATCATAGATCACGGATAAATCGGATTTATGGGGGCCTGTCGCCGCGCCGCCCGCAAGCGCATCGCGCGGGCGGCTGTGTTGTAGCTCGGCCTTGAACGTATCCTCCACCTGAACGGCGGGGGCGCGTTCCAATAATTCCTCTATATTGCCCTTTACCGACAACCGCGCAAGCGGGAAAATGCCACTGGTTTCTGCCACGCACGCGGCTTGCAGGCGTTGACTGAAATCAAGACGCGCCGCCGCGATGGCTATGCCTGTTTCCGCCATTTGCTGTTCCAGCGCGCCAAGCCATGAGGCATCATTTTTTCCCTCACGCAGTAATTTAGAGCGCTGCGACAATGCATTTTCATAGCGGATGACGCGGCCTGAATGACCGGTATCAAAGGTAAAAACCAACCGATCTAAAAATTTCCTGCGCTCGCGGCTGGAATCCAGAAACAACCGATCCATTTGCGGACTAAGCCAGACACAGGATAAATGCTCGCCCAGTTTCGCCTGACTTTTCAGAGCCTGACCATTGATGCGCACCGTTCTTTTCTCTTTGCCCGCCTTACTGTTCGGATCAAGGCCAGTGCCGATACGCACCTCGCCATATGCGGTATTCATCACCCCTGACACAGCCCACGGATCGGTGGAGTCCGTATTTTGAATATCCATCACCCGCGCGCCGCGCAATCCCCGCCCGGGAGAGAGCAACGATACGGCCTCTAAAATGTTGGTTTTCCCAACGCCATTTTGCCCGTATAAAACAATTAAACCACGGGATAAACCGTTAAGGGATGCCGCTTTATAGCATCTGAAATGATGAAGTTTTAATGTTTCAAGTGCGCTCATGATATCCTTTTACTGTATCACCCCATCAAAAACAAATCTTCTCGAAACGCTCCTTGTCATAAAAAGTTGACAAATCACCCCATAAAAACATATCTTAGGGCAGAAAAAAATATATTCAGGGGATCTGATATGAGTTTAAAAAGCTGGTTAAAAGCAAGCACATTGAGCGCAATGCTCGGATTTGGCGCCGCAGCAGGTGTAAACGCACAAGACGTTGACCCTGAATTGAAAACAGACACAACCGTCGTGCAAAATGCACCCGATCAAGAAACCGATTGGAGCAAGGTAAAAATCGACCGCGCCCAAATATCAATCAATGACAAAGCTATGCCGGCGAACATGATGCAATATATTGCACGTGATGCGGTTTTTGATGATGCGCAAGATGCACTCGACCTGAATACAAAAGTACAAAGAATGCTGGAAAACAAAGACCCGACATTTCGCCGCATTGTCATGGGCATGACACGCAGCGACATTACAGACGAAACCTCCGTTTCAGTTCAAGCGTTTGATGGTGATAAGCAAGTGGCTTCTTTTGATGCGGATGATATATCTGAAAACGCCGCACCAGCCGCCAAGCCACCTGCGAATGAAACACCAACACGCTCTCGCAGCCGATCAAGAAACGGTGTTGAGCCTAACTAATCAAGCAGGCTCTCCCCTATTCTACATAGTCCATGTTTTAGGAAATTCGACCCTGCGTTCGAATACTTTTCCGATGTATTTTTTATCATTATAGTGGTTCACATACACATGCAGTATCTGTGATTCGACCTTCACTCTGGAAGGGTGCTGTGGCCTGAAAGATACTGTCACCAACTCCGTATTCATGCCCGCGCGCATTGTATTCATACTTTGCGCCCAATCAGACGTATCGGGGTGAATGGAAATATTATAACTGCCCTCCGCCGCCGTTTCAGACATAAAATATTTCACCTTGAAAACAATTTTCTTACTTGTTTCAGAAACGATTTCAACATTGAGAATAAACGGTTGATCCCCCGCATCGGCGCGGTCATTACTGACAAGAACATCGCCGGCACGATCCATAGATTGAATGTCCTCAAACTCTTTTGAGTTTTTATTCGACATGTACATAAGGGAACACACCACAATCACAAGAAAAACAACAAAGACATTCTGCGATGTACTTTTGGTATAAGCGACAGACATAAATCCTCATTTTCATTGGTGGTATATTAAAATTTAAAAGGTCTTATATTCGCTACGCCGCAAAAAAAGGCCTTTATATTTTTGCTTGCGCCATTCTTTAATGAAATTTACCTTGCGAACATAGGTCTTATCAACATTCCTTTTACCAAAGGAATCAATGCTGAATATCAAGTACTCCGTCACAATACGTCTTTTAAAAATTGATTGCGGCGCGAAAAATATGGTTACTCTTTCTGCACCAAAACCGGCCTTTATTGTTCTCTCATCCACATTAAAGTCGGAGCGCTCAGGGCGCACTTCCAAGCCATATTCATAACGGTCTTCAGGCACATAATACGATACGTCAATCGTTACGCTATCAAGGCTTTCTTCTTGAATAACCGCTTCAATAATAAAAGGAAGTTTTTGACTTTGCCCCTTAATATCATCCGTAAAGACGGCCCTCGTCCGATCCGTGAAATCAATCGTCGCAGGCGGCGATATATCTTCCATCGCGGCATTTCGAACCACAAAAAGGAAAGTCACCATAACAAGTGCGGTTACGATAATAGAGCCGAGGAACTGATTCACAGTATACCCCTAACTACACCCTCAAGGGCATTAAAACATATAATGCACTTGGATCACTGTTATCTTGAATAATTGTCGGGCTGGCGGAATCTGCCAAAGTCAGGCGGCATCCTTCCCCTTCAATCTGAGACGTAATATCCAAAAGATATTTAGCGTTAAAACCGATTTCCATCGTTGAATCGCCGTTCACTTCCATTTCCTCTGTCGCACTGCCTGATTCAGGAGAGCTGGCAGAAAGCGTCATTTGCTTTCCGGCCAAGGAAATTTTCAAGGCGCGGGACTTACCATCTGAAATGGTCGACACGCGGTCAATCGCGCGGGTAAATACGCGGGGGTCAACTTCAACAATCTTGTCATTCCCTTGTGGGATAACGCGTTGATAATCAGGGAACGTGCCGTCAATCAATTTAGAAGTCAGCACAACATGGTCGAAAGAAAAGCGAATTTTGTTTTCGGATAATGTTATTTGAATAACGTCCGCCGCATCTTCGATCAACTTACGCAATTCCCCAACGGCCTTACGCGGTACAATTACACCGGGCATACCCGCAGCACCTTCAGGCAACGGCATTTCAAAGCGCGCCAAACGGTGACCGTCTGTTGATACAGCGCGCAAAACCTTTACGCCGTCATTATCGGCTTCATGCACATAAATACCGTTCAGGTAATAACGCGTTTCTTCCGTGCTCATTGCGAATTTCGTGCGATCAATCAAGGCGCGCAAGTCAGCGGCAGGAATTGAGAACCCACTCGGTAAATCACCCGCCGATATTTCAGGGAAGTCTGCCACAGGCAAACAGCTAAGTTTAAATTGTGACCGCCCCGAGCGCACTGTCATTTGTGTGCCTTCGACGTTTAATTCGATTTCAACATCTGAACCGTCAGGTAATTTGCGAATAATATCATGCAATGTATGCGCCGGCGCGGTTGTTGCACCTGCGTCGCTCACATTCGCGGCGACTGATTCATTGATCTCCAAATCCATATCCGTTGATGACAGTGATAAAACACCATCTTCCGCCTTGATAAGGACGTTGGATAAAATAGGAATTGTGTTTCTGCGCTCTACAACACTTTGTACATGGTTTAGTGATCTTAAAAGAGCAGCCCGATCAATACTCAGCTTCATGACGAATCCATCCATTATAATTATGTAAGACTATGAATCAGACTGTAGCACAGCGCACCCCGCGGAAAAAGCCCAAAATGATAAGGTTTTGAAGCTGTGAACAAGGTTTTAGTGCGGTACGAAAGCTTCGGGCGGATTACTCATCGCATTCAGTAATTTTTCATTCGAAATTCCTGCATGAACACCAGCGCTTTGCACGACACCTCTGAACCCACCATCTTCCTGCAGCTTATGCTGGGCATTAAACAAATCGACCTGCATTTCTGTCGGCGTTCGATCAAATTCATCTGCAATAGCTTGCGCATCGCCGTCCGTTTCAATATGCGCCAAAAGGATACTCGCCAAATAAACATCTTCTTCCAACTCCCCCTTATCAGCACGTAAAAGTGTCTGATCATCGGGAAAGCGCGCAATAACACTCGCGACAATCACATCTATTTTTTCTTTAAAATCTTCTTCGTCCATGACTATGCCGCAACCCTTACATTATCCAGATCTTGTTCAAGACGCGTCCATAGCTTAACAAACAATTCTGTTTCAAACGCACTAAGCTGTTTCAGAGTATCATATTGCTCACCGCACATTTCAAACATCTCTGCCAAATGGTGGTCTTCCTCGGCCAGCAAACTTTTCAGTGACATGTGATCGCTGGAGGCTTCCAGAACGTCCTGATAAATCGCGTATAGCCAACAGGCGCGCAATTCAATAATCAACGAAACCCAACCATAGGCATCTTGCTCGCCCACTTGCTTTGTGATGCCTGCATCCATTCTGCCGAAATACATCGCCGATGGGATGCGGCACATGGTGTTATCATCCGTCCATCCATCTAAAGACTTGCCCGCGACGCGCTCGGCGTTACGTTTAAAAAAGTACGCATGGCGCGCTTCTTCGGAAAGATGTTGCAGCGTATCTTGCGTCATCACCTTATTCATTTGTGAAATCATAATCTTGCGGCTGCCCAGATGCTCTAACATCGACAGCATATTCAAAAACCGCGCATGGCGTGGCTTATCTTCTACGATTTCTTCTAAAAAGTGACGAACGCGCGCTTCATACGGCGCGTTTTTGCTCTTCATGCCCGAGGCTGTCCAAGGCGAAATTGATTGCGTCATAAATCTCATCCAGATCTTGTTGTGTTACACAGTATGGGGGCAATATATACACGCTATTACCCAGCGGGCGCAAGAGTATGTTCTGTGAGAGAAACAGATCATAAAGCGCGGGCTGTACTTGCGATAAATAGCCCTTCCCCTCATCCACGGCGACATCCATCGCAAACATCGTACCCTTTTGGCGGATATTCGTGATATCGGATCGTTTGGAAAAACGGCACGCCGCATCTGCATGGGCGCTGGTGATATCGGCAATGCGTTCCAAAACCGGCTCGTCTTCCCATATATCGAGCGACGCATTCGCCGCCGCGCACGCCATGGCATTGCCCATAAATGAGGACGAATGAAAGAACATCTTTGCGCGGTCTTTGTGATAAAACGCTTTATAAATCGCATCACTGCACAGCGTTGCCCCCATCGGCAAGAACCCACCGGTTAAGCCCTTTGACATGCATAAAATATCAGGCATGAAGTCGGCCTGCTCGCACGCGAACATTGTGCCTGTGCGACCAAATCCGGTCATCACCTCATCGGCGATCAACAACACCCCGTGGGCGCGGCACATATCCACCATAGTTTTCAGCGTATCGGCAGAGTAAATAATCATCCCCCCTGCGCCAAGCAATAACGGCTCGAACAAGAACGCTGCAACATCGTCTTTATTATTATTCAGGAAATCTTCCAGACGCTGCAAGGCTTCGGCTTCTTTTCCGGCGACAGGCACAGGAATATGCTCCACCTCGAACAAATATGGTTCATACACTTTATTATAAACCGCGCGCCCACCTGCCGACATCGTGCCGAACGTGTCGCCGTGATATCCGTCATTAAACGCAATGATTTTCTTGCGCGGCTTACCGATATGCGCCCAATAGCCAATCGCCATTTTCATAGCCACCTCAACCGCCGTAGAGCCACTATCTGAAAAGAACACATGATCAAACGCATTGCCCGTAACCTCAATCAATCGCTGCGCCAGCGTTTCGGCAGGCTCGTGCGTAAATCCTGCGAAGATCACCTGATCAAGGCGCGCGGCCTGATCCTGAACGGCATTGATAATATGCGGGTGGCAATGACCATGAGAAATAACCCACCAGCTTGAAATCGCATCAATGATGCGGCGCTCGCCTTTTGGCACGCCGTTTTCAACGTTCCGCGCAAATAAATACGCACCCGCCGCCCGATCAACATGAATGGAATCAGGGTTGATCGCATGCTGGGTAAAGGGATGCCATACCGGCGATTGATCCTGCGTCATGATATAAAATCCTGTGCGTTAAAATGATTACCGAACATCAAACGTAACGACGTATCGTCCAAACCGTCAATCATCGGCATATGTCCAAGAACTTTCACTTTTGAAAATTCCGTGATTGTACGGATGTTATCGGGATTCTCCTCCCCGATAAAGACCAAACCCTTTAATGGGATATTCCGCGACCAGATCGCCTCCAGCGAAAGCAGCGTGTGATTGATCGTCCCCAGCCCTGTACGTGCGCATAAGACAACCGGAATTTTCCAATCCTTATATAAATTGATCTGCAGATTATCGCGCGTGATCGGCACCATCAAACCGCCTGCCCCTTCAATAATCATCGTCCCGTCACAGGCGGGGATATTATTTTTATCGCGCAAGGCGGGCATATCAATCTCGACATTATCAATCTCCGCCGAGCGATGCGGCGAAAGAGGTTCGGAGAAAATATAACGCTCCGGCAGAAATCGTTCATCGGGCAAGTTGGTCAATTTTTGAACGCGGCGCGTATCGACCTCGCCCGCGATACCCGATTGGATCGGCTTCCAATAATGCGGGTTTTTCTTTGCCGTTTCCAACCCCAACATAAGCGCGGCGGAAAAAACGGTTTTGCCAATATCGGTATCAGTACCTGTAATAATCAGTTTTTTCATGCGGTGGATAATACAATATATTTTTTCAAGAGTCCTTTACATTTATGCCTATAAATATGAAAATATTGTTGTGTTTGATGGTCTTTCACGCACGTCTGAATTTGCAAAAATACGCCTCAGTATTCTTTGCACTCACTTTGAAAATCGCCTTAGAGCCTCTGTGTTTTGATACGCACATATTCGCTTATGTTTTTTGCTGTTAAAATCATATAAACAACACGCCCTGTATATATTGTAAAATTTGTCACATTATCATTGTATAACAATATCTTATGCGGCGCTTAAGCGATGTTACTTTCGGCATCAGACAAACAAGACGCAAAGTCGCGCAACACTTGCTTTTCAAGCACCGAACTTAGCGATAATCGCAGGCGCGCAGACCCTGCCGGAACGGTTGGCGGACGGATTGCGCGGATGTCGAATCCCTGTTTTTGGAGATATGCAGCCACCTGAATCGCGCGTTCATTCTCGCCCAAAATAATCGGAACAATCTGTGTGCCCGACCCGCCAAATAATGTTTTTGCATCCTTACAGAGTGCCCGCAAATCGGCGCGGCGCACATCCCCATCATCCGATGCCAAAATCTCTAATGATTTTTGAACCAGCAAAGCCTGCAAAGGCATGGTCGCAGTTGAGTAAATAAAGGGACGCGATGTGTTGATCATATAATCAATCATATCTGCAGAGGCACACATCAAACCACCCGCGACGCCAATCGCTTTACCGCATGTGTGCAATGTCACGATGCGTTCATAACCATGCTCTGCAATAATGTCCCATGCCAGCCCGCGCCCGCCCGTACCAAAAACACCCGTGCCATGGGCCTCGTCAATAATCAGATAAGCATCATAGCGTTCGGCCAGCGCATAAAGCGGCGCAAGCGGCGCGCAATCACCATCCATCGAATAGACTGATTCCACCGCAATCCAAAGTGTACGTGCCTGATCCCGATGGCGTTTGAGCAAATCCTCCAGCGCATCTAAATCATTATGCGTGAATTTATAGCTCTTAGAATTACCCGCGGCGATCCCCTCACGCATGCTGGCATGGACAAGCGCATCATACATAATCACATCATGGCGATCGGGTAAGGTTGTTAAAATCGCATAATTCGCCTGAAAGCCGCTGGAGAAATATAATGTGCGCTCTGCCCTGAAATACTTGGCGGCAAACGCTTCTAATGCGTCATGCGCATCTGTGTGCCCGCGCAACAACCGCGATCCCGCCGCGCCGATATCAAGCCCCGCCGCCAGCGCATCAAGCGCGGTCTGCCGCAGGGCGGGATGCTGGCTCATCCCCAAATAATCATTAGACGTTAGATCAATGCCATCGGGCAAACTCAAAGAGCGATAGCGACTTTGTGTTTTTAAATCATCTAGTGTTTTTTGAAATAAAGGCATATCCGAAAACAGTTATAATGGTCACAATCAGTAACCTATAGCACACACCCCCAAATCCCAGAAAGGGATTTCATGGCCTTAAGGGCTGGGCGCGCTGTCTATATCATCTTCCGGCGGATCATCAAGCGGCCTATCAATGCCGCCCTCTGCCAGAAAATCTTCTATCCCTGCGCAAAAACGGTCATGATCCACAGCGTCTCTTGGAGAGGTCAAATCTACGCCTGTTATACCTTCCAGAACACGATCAAAAACCTCCATCGCTTGCGGGCTATCTTCTTCAGTCAGAATAACCAAGCCTTCGGCAACCGCACCAGGTTGATGTGCCATCACATCATCAATAATTTCAATCACCAATTCTTCATGGTCATCTTTCAAAATCTGCCTGAGGGCTTTATACCCCTCATCCAAATGATCGGGACGCTCCTTCATAATTTCACCAATCGCAATCACGGCATGACGTGACCCTTGCGCGCCCAATGCGCTCAGAGCGCGCGATATATGCGCAGGCTCGGGATATCTTCTGACCAATTCATCCATTTCTATTGGGGCAATATCATTTTTACATGCGCCCAAAACATCAATCGCTTGCCCGACATGCTCAGGATGGGCGGTCGCAATTTGTTTAATCAAATTCACGGCCTTATCACTATCAACCTGCCCCAACAATGTCAGCCCCTTTGGGATATGCTGGGTATAATTGGTCACAATGCGGTACATTTCCATCACGGCCTTATCACTACCATCTTGCGCCAGTAAATCGAGCCTTTGTTCAGGCTTTAAGCCGTAATTTTGTGCCTGACGCTTTGCCGGTAAGGCGCGCGCTGCGCCCGGTTGTTGACCGCCTGCGCCTGTCACAGCTTTGTCATGCGCACTATTATGTGTGATGTTTTCCAATGCGCGTTTATGAAACTTATCAGCCAACTCCCCGCCATGCTCTTTTAACGTCTGCAAGCCAAAGCTTTCATATTCTTTATGGACGCCCATAACATCAACAATGGCCTGAAAAGATTGCTGCGTACCAATCTTGCTGAGATGTGCGAACCCTTCGGGTACAAAATCAGGATAACGACCTAAAATTTCAGAAATTGCTGTCACATCATGATTGCCGGCATTGCGCCCCAGCGCGTCCAGCGCCTGAAGCATATGCGCGGTTTTTGGATGAGCATTTACAAGATTAAAAATATCAACCGGCGCACGTGAATTACCACTTTCGGCCAGTGCCGCAATGCCATTTGGTACATATTCAGGATTTGCGTCGGCAGCTTGGAAAATAAGAGAGATTGCAACATCCGTGCCGCGCTCGCTTAAGATTTCCATGCCCTTCGGAATAAATGAAGGGTGCTTTGTTACCAATTGGTGCACTTCGACCATAGACTGATCGCTGCCATCAAGGGCCAGTTCTTGCAATCGTTGATTTACATCCATCCTTTATATCTCCCCTTATATTTCCGGCGCGTCTTGCGGTGGTTCATCATCCGGCGCGCGGTCAATGCCCATATCTTTCAAAAAATCCAGATCAAGCATATCGGTAAATATTATACCATCATCCGGCGCTTTTTCCTGATCCGGTGCGCTTGCATTATCTTGTACCAACGCATAAACCTGCTTGGCGTGCTCTGAATCAATATCCAGTAATGCATCTCGAACATCTTCGATAATGTCAGGATAGATCATCGCAATTTCACCCAGCGCATCAACCGCATCGTCTTCACCACCCATGGCGCGTTCGCGCAGCACATCAACACGCAAAACAGGTATCAACTCATGCATATCCAACAGGCCTTTCACAATTGTATTGGCCGACGGATTATCGTGGTGGCGCAAAAGATCCATTGCATACATCATATGTGTAAATTTTGTTTTATCATCTGCGGTCGAGATGCTTATGAAATTATAAACATCGGCAAGCCCGTTTAGATTATCGATCTGCGTTAGGGCGCGAATACCGTCTATGCCGTATGAACCGGGATATTCCTTCATCAGCTTGAATATCGCGAACTCGGCTTCGTCGCTGCCAATCTCCGTCCATAATTCCAGTGCCATATAGCCGTGTTGAGGGTTGTTTATAACCAGATCACGCATCAAAGAAACAGAAGCATCGCTGCCATCTGCCGCCAAGTCACGTAACTCTTGTTTTAAATCCATCGAACACCCGCACAATATTATTATTGTTTTCTTGATCAAAAGTACCATATCGACAAAAAATATGTCAAATAACACTTTTATTTTTTCAGCGCCCGATACACGGCTTTTTTAATCCGCACTGTCTTAAAACTAAGGTCGTTTTTTATAAATGATTATCGGCCGTATAAATTATCAGTTGATTCATTAGCATAGCAATTATCAAAATCCCGACTAACGCATTTTGACGTACTGCATGAGGCCAATGTTAAACTTGTTAATAACAGAAAAAGCGTTGCTTTCATTTCTCTCTCCCTTTTTACACAAAGTTATAAACTTCAAGCGACCATAGAATCTTCTGAAACCTTTTCTTCATCCTGAAAAGGTTTACGCGGCATGATTCCCAATTCCTCCAGCAGACCGTAATCTGCATCTTTTTCAGGATTTGGTGTGGTCAATAATTTTTCGCCTGTAAAGATCGCATTCGCCCCTGCCATAAAGGCCATGGCTTGTGCTTCCTTAGAAATCGTCAAACGTCCGGCGGATAAACGCACCATTGCCTTTGGCATCAAAATACGCGCCACGGCAATGCATCGGATCCATTCGAATATATCGAGCATCTTATTATTTTCCATCGGCGTGCCTTCGACAGGCACAAGCATATTGATCGGCACCGATTCGGGCTGCGGATCAAGATTGCATAAGGTATGCATCAATGAAATACGGTCTTTTTCAGTTTCGCCAAGCCCCAAAATACCGCCACAACAGGCCGATATGCCTGCCTTAGCAACATTCTTCAATGTATCAAGACGGTCATCATAATTACGGGTTGTAATCACCTTTTCATAGAATTCGCGCGATGTATCCAGATTATGGTTATACGCCGTCAATCCGGCCTCTTTCAGCTTTATTGCCTGATCTTCGGTCAACATGCCCAGCGTGCAGCATGCCTCCATCCCCATATCAGTAACGCCTTTGACCATATCGCAGACACGATCAAATGCGCGGCCATCCAGCACTTTCGGCCATGCCGCGCCCATACAAAAACGGGTTGAGCCTGATTCTTTCGCCTGACGCGCCTGTTCCAGCACATCAACCGTTTTCATCAGGATTTCTTTATCCAGTTCCGCATCATTATGGATGCTTTGCGAACAATAGCCGCAATCCTCTGTACAACCGCCCGTTTTAATCGACAGCAACGTACACATCTGCATTTCATTGGCAGTATGGTTTGCGCGGTGAACACCCGCCGCCTCATAAACCAAATCCAGCAAAGGACGGTTATAAAGTGCGGCAACCTCGTCGAGCGTATAGCTCTGTTTTATATCTTGTTTACTCATTCGCTTAAATTAGGCTGTGCGTGCGCTACGGTCAATAGTTAGAATTTTCGAAGGGATTCTTTTTCCCTGTGCGTATTACTGGGCAAGAACACTTTTAGAATAAAAGAGAAAGATAAACCCATGAAAAAGCTATTACTCGTCGGAATATTATCCGTGTTTTGTATTGTGCCACTGGCAAGCGCGCAAGCCCATGATTCGCACGTAAAACCAAACTTCGCTTATAAACAAAACAAGCATGGCATCCACGGACAGCCGCAGCACAAGCACCAAGCGCAGAAGAAACATCACAACGCGCAAGTGCCGCAGCGTCATTACAAACAACCTAAAAAGCACTATAATCATCATGCGTATCAGCCCCAACCGCGCTATGTTTATACGCGTTACGTCTATCCGGACGGCCGATATGTTTATTATAGAACACCATATCCTCAAAGATACGAACATGCGCCGCAACACCGCTCTACTTTAGATAGTACAATTTTCGGACTGTTCTTTTCGAATCACTAAGGTGCGCATACCTCCCCCTTTCTGCGAGAGATTGCAGAAGGGGATTTTTTCTGTAACCATCTATTCTGAGATACGAATAAATTTACAGATACAAAATTAAGGAACGCTTCTATGACACTCAAACTCGTCAGCTTCGATATTTGCCCCTACGTCCAGCGCTCGGTTATTACGCTTTTATATAAAAATATCCCCTTTGAGATCGATTATATTGATCTGTCCGATAAACCGGATTGGTTTTTGAAAATCTCACCGATGGGCAAAGTGCCAGTTGTCGTGGTAGATGGCGATGATCATAAGGTGTTATTCGAATCAGCCGTCATCAATGAATATGTCGATGAGATCAGCGGCGGCGATCTTATGCCCTCTGATCCTTTTGAAAAGGCACGCGCACGTGCATGGATTGAATATGCCGGTGGCTTGATGATGCATTATTATCAATCCGTAACCACCGACGACGCCCAAACCCATAAACAAAAACAAGATGACTTGATTAACGGTCTTCTCAAAATGAAAGACGTCGCCAAAAGCCCTTACTTCCTTGGTGAAAAATTTTCATTGGTCGATTCGTCCATCGCCCCGCTGTTTGTGCGGATGAAAATGTTCGGCATGGATCAGGCTTTTAAGGCGCGCGCGCAAAATGAGGCACCCAATTTGGTCGCATGGTTCGACAGTCTGACCGATAAGGACAAAGACTTTATCCAAAACTCCGCCCCGTCTGATTTATTTGAAAAAACACTGAAGCGCATACAAGAAAAAGATTCCTATATCGCCAAAACCATCAAAACGGCGGCATAGCATTTAAGTTCAACCCCTGAAAACGGAAAAACGGAGGTCTTACGGCCTCCGTTTTTTTATTCTGATTTATGAGACGTTGGCAGATTAGCCAGTCAATGCGCGGCGCACCACTTCTACGTCTTGTGCGATCTGTGCATCATCGCCCATCAATTCCTCAACCTTGCGAATCGCATGCATCACAGTTGTGTGATCACGGCCACCGAACTTACGACCGATTTCAGGCAAAGAACGTGCGGTCAAAAGTTTCGACAAATACATCGCAACCTGACGAGGGCGCGCAACATTACGAGCGCGGCGTGCAGAATGCATATCTGATAAGCGCAAATTGTAATGCTCAGCCACTTTGCGCTGGATTTCATCAATCGTAATACGGCGATCATGGGCGCGCAGCAAGTCCTGCAAAACGTCCTGTGTCGATTCGAGTGTGATTTCCTGCTTTGAGACATCGGCATGCGCAACGATTCTGTTCAACGCACCTTCCAACTCACGAATATTCGATGTCACCTTTAAGGCCAAGAATTCAAGAACGCTGTCAGGAACATTTGCCCCAAGCTTTTCACGTTTTGATTGCAAGATACCAAGACGCAATTCATAGGTTGATGGGTGAATATCAGCCACCAAGCCCCATGCCAAGCGTGAACGCAAACGCTCATCAACACCATTCAAATCACTTGGCGCGCGGTCTGCAGAAATAATGATCTGCTTGTTCTGATCCACCAAGGCATTAAACGTATGGAAAAACTCTTCCTGTGTTGATTCTTTGCCTGCAATAAACTGCACATCGTCAATCATCAAAACGTCAACACTCCGGAATTGCTCTTTAAAGCTCATCGTGTCGTTGGCGCGCAATGCCTTGACGAATTGGTACATAAACTTCTCAGCAGACAGATACATCACAACCTTTTCAGGGGCTGTTTCGCGGATTGTGTGGGCAATCGCATGCATCAAATGTGTCTTACCAAGACCAACGCCGCCATAAAGGAACAACGGGTTAAACGGTACGCTCGCGCTTTCCACCACACGGCGCGCCGCCGCATGTGCCAACGCATTTGGCTTGCCAACGATGAAGCTGTCAAAGGTAAAGCGTAAGTCTAAAGGCGATGATATTTCAGAGATTGCCGTACGAAGGTCGGCCTCTGCCTTTGCAGAATCAGCGCCAACAGTTGTTTCATGAGAATAGACCGCATCATCTAAAATAGCGTTCTGTACCACAACGATTTGCACACGCTTCACTTCTGAATTTTTCTCTGTGCACATGGTTGAGATACGTTCCGCATAATGGGTCTGTATCCAGTCACGCATAAAACGTGTCGGTACGGATACTTCCATTGTGCCATGATAATAAGCGCGCAATGTAAGGGGCTTTAACCAGCTACGGAAGACTGCTTCTCCGAATTCCTGACGCATATCAGAGTGGACGGCTGTCCATAACTGCTGAATATCCGGGGTCGGTTCAAGTGGAGTATCCTCAAGGGAGGTGGCGTTTTGATTGAGTTGCGCCGATTGTTTACCAGTAGTTTCAGACATAAGTTTCTCTCCACATTTTTAAGTTACTTTTACGATTTAAATTTTTGTTTTTTACGCAGAGTTTAACAATATTTACTCTCGCCAATGCCAAGCGGACGCATCATCGATGCCCAAAATTTGGCCATAAAAAACCCTTGTGGATAGATAACTATCCACACACTCTTCATAATCCGGCATATCATTGAGACTTCTTAAAAAAACCCAGTTTCGAGTGAATCGAAACGTTTTTCCAGAAATCATCCCCTAACCACATAACGGCTTTAAAAAACCGCTTTTTGGTCTAATTCCACCTAATTAAGCGTCACATTGCTTCGATTAGGTGCGAACCAAATACTCACTAAGGACTGACCCTTATTTCGTTACTTTTCTTGTCAGCGATTTGAATAGACTACACTAAAAAATTACCATCAGGCAATAAGAACAAATCATGAATTTTAAAAAAAGAAATTTTCGTTCAAAAGTTTTAAAACCCACGAAAAAAAGCTTTGTTGCGGAGCAGCAAAGCTAAACTATCCATGTTTTTCAGAGAATTATCGCGCTTGCCTTACGGAAAACAAACGCGATCAATTATTAAAGTGCTTTTATTCTTGCACTAAGACGTGACAGCTTACGCGCCACTGTATTTTTGTGCAAAAGGCCTTTGGAAATACCCTTGTGTAGCTCGGGCTGAGCCGCGATTAAGGCTTGCTTGGCACCGTCTGCATTACCGGCAGAAATTTCAGTTTCAACCTTCTTTACAAACGTACGAATACGGCTGCGGCGTGCTGTATTTATATCAGCGCGCTTATTGTTACGACGAACACGTTTTTTTGCAGATGCATGATTTGCCATTCTTAAAACCTTTTCAAACCTTTAGTTACGTTCTTTTATACTGTTTTCTATACAATCTTATGCCCAAAGCTTTCCACAGGAATATATTCTTGGCCTGCGATCGGTAACGTAAGATTGCTTACAAAATATCTAAGCTTCAATCCTTATAAGGAATGAGTGGCAGAGTAATACGCGGGAACAGAGCCCCTTGTCAAGTGTTTCATTGTTTTTTTGCGAATCACATTTCAAACAATACGGGGCAATCTTTAACGTGTCGGGCGAATCATAATTTTTACGAGATGCCCATCCTGATTCTTTTCAAAAGAAATTTCTAATTGTTCATTTTTACGAAAGAATTCTGCGTCGCTCACCTTGCCCCATCCAAATTGCGGCAATGTCACCTGATAAAAATAGAGCACCTGATCTTCGCGCAGATCCCCCAGCGCGGCCACGGCCTCGGTAATCTCACCTTCGGGCTTATCAAAAGAGAAGGATTGCCCCTCCAACTCCACCAATCCGGGCATCACCGGCACATCTTGAAGGGCTTCGAAAAAGACGGGCGCCGATTCTGTGCGCGTATCCGCATTACCGGACGACACAATATGGCCAAGTTCCAGCATAACCAGAACAAGAACGATCCATTTGCTCCAACGTCTTAATCCGCGCATACATTCATTCCTTATCTTCTACGGTCTTTAAAATAGCTTATTTCTGGCATGCAGGACAATAGAATGTCGAACGCCCCGCCTGCACAATACGTATAATCTGCGAATCGCACCGATCATTCTGGCATGGATCATCTGCGCGGTCATACACCGCAAAACGATATTGAAAATACCCCAAAGAGCCATCGGTTAACTGATAATCGCGCAGCGTGCTACCGCCTGCCTCAATCGCCTTACGCAACACATCCTGACAACATGATACGATTCTATGTGCCTCAGCGGGCGTGATCGTGTGCGACAGGCGCGCCGGATTGATGCGCGCATAATATAAAGCCTCACACACATATATATTGCCAAGCCCCGCAACCACGCGCTGATCCAGTAATACCGTTTTGATATTGGTCTTTTTATTATGCAGCTTTGCCAGCAAATCCGCTGCGCTCCATGCCTCCAGCGGCTCCGCGCCCATCGCAGCAAAGGGCTTATCCGCCTGCCACGATTCTTGCGGCGCGATATACATCATGCCGAATCGGCGCGGATCTTCGAAGGCGAAACAACACGAAGCATCCATGCGCACAATAATATGGTCATGCTTGCGCGGTACATAGGGACTGTCTGGCTTAAAAATACGAATGCGCCCTGACATACCCAAATGTAAAATCACCGCCCTGCCCGCAGGATGGAATTCCATAATGATATATTTACCACGGCGCGTGAGTGATTCGATGCGTCGCCCTGTGAGATGTTGCCCGAAATCATCGGGCACGCGCACACGTAAATCATGGCGCTTGATCTGCACGCTTTTGATGGTATGCCCCTGAATGGCAGATTCCATGCCGCGACGAACCGTTTCGACTTCGGGAAGTTCAGGCATAGAGCTTATTGCTCTGTGACGGGGGCGACCGGCATAAATTGCAAAACAGGCGCGCCTTTGAAATCGTCATATACAAATAACGGATGATAGAGCTTACCGGGGATATCGCGCTCCTTGGCTATAAAATACAGCGCGGGGTCGTCTTTCTTCTGTGAGACAACCATTTGATAATTACGCATCGTCAGAATTTTGTAACGAATCCCCTTCATTTGCAAAGAGGGCTGCGCTTCGCGCTTTGGGTAGAGCTCCAGATGGCCGGAGATTGCATCATATTCATAAACACCCTTGGAAAACTTTCTCAACAAATCCTGCGGCTTTTCAACATACACAATTTCAAATATACCCTCGCCGAGCGTGATTTCAGCAATACCCGATTTCCCGATTCTGGAGAACCAGCGCCCCTCAATAGCGTCCACGGATGGGTGAAGCATCTCCGCGCGCGTTTCCGGCAGCTTCGCCTGAATTTTATCCTGTGCGACTTTTTGCGCTGCGTGCTGATTTTTGGGTTGCACCTCTATCACAGCATTACCGACATCAGAAAAACGCAAATATCCTAAAATCAAGATACTCACAACCGCCGCGAAGGCGACGAAAGCAAAAAGAGCAGCATTGAATTTCGTACCTATCTGCGAACCGCTTCCTCTTTTTACTCTTCTATTTTTCATTATTTATCTCACTTAAATCGTTCTGCGTCGTCAAACGCTATTATAAAGGTACAGAATGCTATAAAACAAATCATTCTTAAGATATTGATTTTATTATATTTTAACCTTTTTTCCGTAGTCTGTCCGTATCACCGTAATCGAGCGACACATGACACTATACATTACAGCGCAAATCATCGGATTTCTAGGATATCTTTTTTTGGTCAGTGCGCCAAATTTTAAAAACCAGCGCGGCATCATCAGAACGGAAATTCTGGCCTGTAGCTTTTTATGCCTGCAATGGGTGTTGCTGGCGCAACCGACCCTAATGGTTCTGAACATTCTTAATATTATGGTTTCCATGCTTGCCTTAAAAATAAAGCAGCCGCGCATCATGCACAATATCACACCCGTATTATATATAGTCGGCTGTGGCGCGCTACTACTCACTGCGCAAGGGTCAACCATAGACATGTTATGCATCATTGCATTTTGCGCTGTCGTACGGGCAAAATCGTCACAGAACATCGTCACCTTTCGGTCTTTCTCCATTTTAGCAGGCGCGGCTTTTACCATATGCGGCATCATCGCCCTGTCCATACCCGCAACGCTTTTCAATATCGTCTTTATATTGGTGCATACAAAAAATATTTTGGGCGCGACGGCCATACCGTCAAACCAATTACAGAGCTAAAAAAGAAAAAAGCTGGCCGCACAGAGGCGAGCCAACTTTCTTACGCAGTAAAAATGTGTGTGGGGCACATTTCTATAAATTCATACCGCTGATCGTTATTGGGCAATATGCACATAATTTTGCCACATTGTCAACATAATTATGTCAATTTCATGTATTTTTATGCATTTTTATGCTCTTTTCGCGCACAACTATGGACAATTCCTTCAATCACAAATATAAGGAAAGATACGTTTTGTATTTGCAAACATTAGAGTGGTGGTCTTTGTATGCCTACGGTCGATCAAATTAGAGCAGCGCGCGCGCTTATAGGATGGAGTCAAGGTGACTTGGCGCAGCATTCTGATCTGTCACAAACAGGAATCGCCCGTATTGAGAACGGCACCAACCATCCCAATTCCACCACAATAGAAAAAATTACAGCGGCCTTCGATTCTGTTGATGTTGAATTTATCGGCGAGAGCGGCGTTAAAAAACGCACCGGCGAAGTCAGAACCCTGCGCGGTAAGCAGGGCTTTAGAAATTTCATGGATGATGTCTATGAGGTCGCATCCGAACAAGGCGGCCCCATTTGCCTGTATAACGCAAAGCCGGAAAACTGGCACAAATATCTCGGTGAAGATTGGTATCGCGAACATTCCGAACGTATGCAGAAAATCAGTGATAACTATGAATTCAAAGTCAGTGTCAATGAAGGCGAGCATGAATTTATCGGCAGAGCTTTTGTCGAATATCGCTGGTTTCCCAAAGAATTATTTAACGAACAATCTTTTTATGCCTACGGGGATCGTTTGGCATTTTTAAATTTCAGCAACGATGATGTACGAATTAACGTCTTTAAAAACAAAGACTTTGCTGACGGGTTCAGGGCTTTATTTAACATTGCGTGGAAACACGTATCCGTAAAGCCATAGTAAAAAAGTAAGTAAATTATGAGTAACACAGACAAACCAGATCAAAACGGTCTTATTGTATCAGGTGTGCGTTCAACCACGGTGTTTAACGGCAACGCGCAGCTTGGTAGTAATAATGTACCCGCCAATGATACCAAAAAGGTGGTTCTCTTTACCGGAGATAACGGCACATCGCATGCCGTACTCAATAAACTCATTCCCGAATTACTGGATGCCGGCATAGAGCCGATTGTGCTGCTCACACCCGGTACCCATTCACCGAAAGCCAAAATCCCTGAAATCAAAGATTTTTCATTCTTTGAAACAGGCATACTGGAAAGCATTTATGATTACGTGGAGAACTCCAAGCCCCTCTTAGATCACCACGGCGCCCCGAGAGAGGACATGCAATACTCCCTCAATCAACTCGCCGCGCTTTACAATGTTCAAATCGCAAAAATTGATAATGTGAATGATCCGGCGCTGATCTCTCAAATCGCCGAAGACCCGAGTATTATCGGCGCGGTCTCTGTAAAGAACTATAAACTCTTTTGCCCCGAGGCCATTGAAACCCTGAAAGAAGACGGTAAATTCCTTTGGAACGTCCATACAGGCGAACTCCCCGCCTTTCGGGGGGTATTTATCCCTGTGCGCGTTATGCAAGATGACAAGAACGAGTATGGCTGGACCTTGCATGAGGTTGATGAAGGCATCGACACAGGCGCGGTGATTGACATTCGCACGCGCCGCCTGAAGGAAGGCGATACCGCGCTCAATGCCTATTTCGGCATGGTTGGCAAAGGCGCGGATATGATTGCAGATAATGTGAAATTGGCCGCAAAAGCAATGCCGCGCCCGCCCATTCCCCAAGACCACGATCAGGCGCGTTATTTCAGTTTTCCCACCGCCGAAGAAATTCACGCGCTGGAAGAAAAAAATCCGCCGCAGCATCTCTATGATCAGGAAGAGATGATTAAATATTATCTGGAGCAATTCAGCGATCCTGATTATCCGAATCATGCCAATGGTCTTTATTTTACCATCCAAGGCGCCATTGACGATTATAAAAACGGCTCTGCCCCACAACGCAGACCCCAACTCTACACCTCGAATAATAAGAGCACAGATGCAGATTACGGCGCGGATCCAGTATAGACGCTCCGCCGCCCCCTTCAAACTTCAAGCAACAAATCACATAAAAAAAGCCCCGCGATAAACGGGGCTTTTATAATTCTTTCGCCTAAGCGTTAAGGGATGGTTGGATTAAAATCCGCCCATGCCACCCATTCCGCCCATGCCGCCCATCGCAGCAGCCGCCGCACCACTATCGCCACCTTCAGATGGGATTTCAGTGATAACCGCTTCGGTTGTGATCAAAAGACCAGCAACAGACGCCGCATCCTGAAGCGCAGTACGTACAACTTTCGCAGGGTCAATAATACCGGCCTTAACAAGATCAGTATATTCGCCTTTTTGTGCATCAAAGCCATAGTTCGCGTCAGTTTGTTCGCTCAACTTGCCAACAATAACAGAACCTTCTTCACCGGCATTTTCACAAATCTGACGGATCGGAGCAGAAAGCGCACGACGGATAATGTCAATACCAACATTCTGGTCTTCGTTATCGCCTGTAAGCTTTGCAAGAGCAGCAATTGAGTAAAGAAGTGCAGTACCACCACCGGCAACAATACCTTCTTCAACCGCAGCGCGGGTTGCGTGAAGCGCATCGTCAACGCGGTCTTTGCGTTCTTTCACTTCTACTTCAGTGATACCACCAACGCGAAGAACAGCAACACCACCGGAAAGCTTAGCAAGACGCTCCTGCAATTTTTCCTTGTCATAGTCGCTTGTTGAGCTCTCAACCTGTTTACGGATTTGATTACAACGTGCTTCAATTTCTTTCTTCTCGCCTGCACCATCAACAACTGTTGTGTCGTCTTTCGTGATGGACACTTTCTTGGCTGTACCAAGCATATCAAGCGTTACATTCTCAAGCTTGATACCAAGATCTTCAGAAACAACCTGACCGCCTGTCAAAATCGCCATGTCTTCAAGCATCGCCTTACGACGATCACCAAAGCCAGGAGCCTTAACAGCAGCGATTTTCAAACCACCACGTAGCTTGTTCACAACCAAAGTCGCAAGGGCTTCGCCCTCAATGTCTTCAGCAACGATCAAAAGCGGACGGCTTGACTGTACAACAGCTTCAAGAACAGGAAGCATCGATTGTAGATTAGACAATTTGCTTTCATGAAGAAGGATGTAAGGGTCTTCAAGTTCACAAATCATTTTGTCTGCATTTGTGATGAAGTATGGTGAAAGATAACCACGGTCGAATTGCATACCTTCAACAATTTCAAGTTCATTGTTAAGGGCTTTGGCTTCTTCAACTGTGATAACGCCTTCGTTACCAACTTTTTCCATCGCTTCAGCAATCATTTCACCGATTTCAGTTTCGCCATTGGCAGAAATTGTACCGATTTGCTTGATCTCTTCGTTGCTTTTGACGTTTTTCGCACGTTTTGCAATATCTTGAACAACAGCAATAACCGCTGCGTCGATACCGCGTTTCAGATCCATTGGGTTACGGCCCGCAGAAACAGCTTTAACACCTTCACGAACGATGGCTTGTGCCAAAACAGTCGCTGTTGTTGTACCGTCACCTGAGTGGTCGTTGGCTTTTGAAGCCACTTCACGGATCAGTTGTGCGCCGATATTCTGGCGTCTGTCTTTCAGTTCGATTTCCTTCGCAACAGATACACCGTCTTTTGTGGTGCGCGGTGCGCCGAAAGATCTTTCGATCAAAACATTACGGCCTTTTGGCCCCAATGTTACTTTTACAGCGTTGGCAATGATGTCAACGCCCTTCAATATCTCATCACGAGCGTTTTCTTGAAATAGTACTTCTTTAGCACCCATTATAAATCTCCTTAAGATTTAGCGTAAAATTAGATTAGGCAGCAATAACACCGATGATGTCTGATTCTTTCATCACCATCAGGTCTTCACCGTCGATTGAGACTTCTGTACCGGCCCATTTTGAAAAGATGACCTTGTCACCTGTTTTCACATCAAGAGCGCGAACATCACCATTGTCATTAACGTAACCACTACCTACGGCAACGATTTCGCCTTCTGACGGTTTCTCTTCTGCTGTACCTGGGATAATAATGCCACCTGCTGTTTTGGTTTCAGCTTCCGCGCGGCGGACTAATACGCGATCATGTAAAGGACGAAATTTCATATTCGTATTTCCTTCTCGTTTATGGTTTAACAAGCAGGCCTTCCATCTTCTCTTTCCAAGAGCAAGAATAAGAAGACCCCTTCCACATCACAAAAGGACAGAAGCGTCATAACCTCGATTCTTTGTGAATGGTGAACATATAACGCCGCAGCATATAAAATTCAAGAGATTTCAACGAGAATTTCGATACGATCCGACTATTTAGGATTGTGCGCCAAGGCGACTTTCAATCCGTCCAGCGCTTCATCAAGGATAATCTGGCAAGACAGGCGGGAATTATCCTGTACGTCGAAGGCTTCATCCAGCATTTCTTCCTCATCCGCGCGCATGGCGGGAATGGTATCGAGCCAGTCCTGATCAACATAAACATGGCACGTCGCGCAGGCACATGCTCCGCCGCACTCGGCCTTAATCGGTAAACCGTGTTCACGAATGATTTCCATCACGCGCCACCCTGCCACAGCGTCAAGTTCATGTTCTTTTCCATTCAGATCAGTCACAAAGATTTTCATAGCATCGTATTATTTATTGTTCGGATTTTTTTTGATCATCGGATGACAGAATTTCGGTAATACCATAGGTCATCGCAACCACCTGCAACGCCACCATGGTAATTTCAGCCGCAGCAGCAACCGCCGTATTCAACACAATATCAATACCGACCCCTTCAGGAATGGCAAGGCCAAGGATATTCACGACCCCCGCATATAAGATCAAAATCGGGAGTGTACAAATAAACCATGTTGCAAAAATATAGAATGATACGCTCAATCCCTTAATCCGTCTTAAAAACGCAGTAAAGGAATAGCCCATCGCAACAGGAATATATAACCAGCCTAAACGGAACATCCAGACACCAACCCACAACAACGACAAGCCAATCATGGCATGCCAGATTGTCGGCTCAATCGGGACGGGCTTCATATCTTGCGCCTGTAACATCGCGGCGTAATCATTAAACCATCCCGCAAAGGCGGTTTGGCACAATATAATCAATAAATACATGGCAAATCCGGCCTGCACGCACTGGGTCGGGCTCATCGGTCCGGCATAGCGCGCCGACGGTGTGCGCGTTTCAGGCGCGGTGATAGACCGCCCTGCGATAAAAATGGGCTCTTTATACAGAACGTATCGAATAAGACCGACCGCCAGAATGGCTTCCAAAATAAAGCCCGGCAACTTAATCAAGCCACTAAGCAAAAACTGATCTTCGATATACAGTACGTGAATTGCAAGCATACACGCCATTTTGACAAAAACCACGGGCGCAGCCACGCGCACCAAATATGAGCGCTCACGCCATAGCAGCTCGTAACTTTTTGCCGCCGCATCTACAAAATCAAAACTTGCCATTCCTGCTTTCTCGGTTTATGAGTCAAACCAGAACACGTAATACATCTAACAACACTCCGGCACTATGATTTATAGGGGATAACATCCCGTTGTGCCATAGGCTTTTTAAAAAACAGAGATGACCGAACCAAATATTCAAAAACACTTAGCAACAATTTCTAACTGGCTGTTTTTCTGCTGCTTTACAGTTTTTTGCATGATCATTGTCGGGGCGATCACCCGATTGAGCGAATCCGGTTTATCCATGGTGGAATGGCGCCCCTTAATCGGGACACTGCCCCCGATGAATGATGCAGAATGGCACCGCGTTTTTGATCTGTATAAAGAGTCCCCTGAATTCCAGAAAAAGAATTTTTGGATGTCGCTGGCTGATTTCCAGCATATTTTCTTTTGGGAATGGTTTCACCGCCTGTTAGGGCGGCTGATCGGGATGATCTACCTCCTCCCTCTCTTATTTTTCTATTTCAAGGGCTGGATACCAAAGGGCTATAAAAAACCCTTACTCGGCCTTTTCCTGCTTGGCGGCGCGCAAGGTTTTATGGGCTGGTACATGGTCACAAGCGGTTTGGTTAACGAGCCTGCCGTTTCGCATTACCGTTTGGCCGCGCATTTATCGCTCGCGCTCTTATTGCTTCAAAGCATGCTCTGGCTGGGGCTTAGCCTCCGAAAACAAGCCATGCAGATTGTATCCCCGCCTGATTCCGCGCTGTATTATCATGGCTTAGTCAGCCTGTGCATGTTGATTTTGACAATTTTCTGGGGCGCCTATACCGCCGGTCTGGATGCGGGGCTGGTCTATAACGACACATTCCCCAAAATGGGCGCAACATGGATTCCCGAAGAGGTCTGGTTTTATAAACCCGTATGGCAAAATTTCTTTGAAAACCACGCAGGCGTACAATTCGCGCATAGATGGTTGGCCATAATCACCACCGTAGTCATCACCAGTCTTGCACTTCATGCCGGTCATAAAAAAAGAACAGAGCGCAGCTTTCTCTTGCTCGCCATCGTCGTGTTCATACAGCTATCTTTGGGGATTATGACTTTATTCTCACATGTCGATCTACACATTGCAGCGACACATCAGGCAGGCGCGGTTATATTGCTCAGCACTTTGATTTTCTGTTTGCACGCAACGCGGTCTAAGCCGCCTTTGCCAACGCATTAAACATCGTTTTATAAACACCCTTCGCGGCCTTCGATGCCTGCGGTAAAGTCAGTTCTTCAATTTTTGCAGGTTCTTGCACGCCCTCTTCTTGCGGCGTTTCGGCAGGCGGCGGTGCGGGTGGTTTCAATATATCCGGCATATCCGCAACCGGATCAGGCTGCGGCGGTGTGGCGGCTTGATCTTGCGGCGGCTGAGCAGCGGGCGCGGGCGTTTCAGGGATCGGCGTTGCCGCAGTCGGCACCTCAGGCGGCATAACCGCGGCATCCTGTGTTTCCTGAACGTCTGGCGCAGGCACAACGGGCGGCGGCAATGGCGTTTCAATCGGCTTCACATTATCGGCAGCCTCCGGCACAGGTGGCGGCGCCGTTGACGGTTTTGCGGCGGATGGTGGTGCCTCGGCTAATGGTCGTATCTTTGATTCCTGAGATGCAGGGGGCAATTGCGTCTTTTCAGACGGTGGTTGCTCCGGCTCGGATGGCGGCGACGCGGGCGCGGCGGGCTGTTGCATTTTTTCAACAACGCTCGATATCTCAGGCACAGCTTCTTCCTCGGACGGCGCGGTTGTATCGATCGGTTTTATATTATCGTCAATATCATTATGATTACTGAGTAATGTTTTTTCCGCGTCAGATAATTTTGCATCGGAATCAAGCAAAGCCGGATCAACAATCCCAGTTTGATTATCGGCTTTATTCATGTCTTTTTCTTCGCCGAGAATGGCCGTATCGGCAATATCATCTTGCGCCTCAATATCAACCTGCAGATCTTCTGACACCTCATCAACACTCGACGTGTCTGAAAGATCATCAGGCGCGCCGCTTTTGTCTTCGGCGGGTTTTTCAATCGGGGCATCTGCTGATTTTTCATTTTTTTCCGCGGCTAATACACCGGGGCGAACACGTTCAATCACGTCTTCTGCATACAGATATGTTGACATGCTTGCGCCATATTGATCAATCACACTGCCGACATAATCAAATTTCAATGATCCTGCATCGACACTTTGATTAACGATCTCCGCCATCGTGGCCTTCAACGCGATACGCCTGTCATTGGCGTCATCTTCTAATTTTTCACGATGCTTTTTATCTTCGACCCCATTAATATCATAATTAATAAGATCAGTGCCGTACAAATACTGCGCTACTTCCGGCCATTTCTCTCTGAATCTATTGCGTCCACTGGGATTTTTTGAAATGTATAAAATACCAAGCGCCTCTTTCAAATCGTTGAGCTTTTCGCTAAACGCCGCCATGGAGTTTGCTGCTGGCACGCCGTCTTTTTTTTGTTCCGCCTTTGACATCTAAGTCCGCCCTCTTACGTACAGTTTTCTCATACCATCTTTTTCACAATAACCTATATCATAGCATTTGTAGGCCATTTTAAAACACCTATCAAAAATTACAGGAAATAAAACACGTCTATGTCTATTTTTGTACATAATCCGCGTTAAAAACAGATTAAAAAGCGGAAAAAATATCTATGCCGCTTTCTTGCCGAGCGTCTCTTGAACATAATCCATGATACTGGTGTAATCCGTTTTACCGCTACCCAGAACCAACATTTTATCAATCGGTATGATTGTTTTCGGCACAGACAGTTCAGATAAACCGTTCTTTGACGCATAAGCGGACAGATCGTATTTATCGGCCTTGCTGCTCGTCGTCACCAAAATCAGTTGCTCACCCTTGCGCGCATCGGGAATGGCCACAACCGCGTGGCCTTCATCGGGATACACTTTTGAAACCATAGTCTCCACACTGGTGAGTGATACCATTTCGCCTGCAATTTTCGCAAAGCGTTTGGCGCGTCCGAGAATTTTGACATAGCCCTCCTCATCAACGCTGACGATATCGCCTGTATCATACCAACCATCACTGAGCGGTTGCAAAACGCCGGGCTTATCATCCTTATAATAACCGAGCATGACATTCGGCCCCTTAACGAACAGGCGTCCGCCCTCATCCACACCGGGGACATCTTCCAGACGGTATTCAATTCCCGCCAACAAACGCCCGACAGTGCCGTTTTTCATGTGCATCGGGGAATTGAGCGTTAAACCCGGCGCCGTTTCCGTTGCGCCGTAGCCTTCCAGAATACGCACGCCGAAACGCTCCGCATAAAGCTGGCGCGTTTCATCCTTGACCTTTTCCGCCCCTGCGAAAATATAACGCATGCGATAGAAATCATACGGATCAGCCATCCGCGCATAGCCATTAAGGAACGTGTCGGTTCCGAACATAATGGTCGCGTTGGATGAATAGACAAGCTCCGGTACGATGCGGTAATGCAACGGGCTTGGATAAAGGAACGTACGCACACCTGACAAAACAGGCAGTAACGTGCCGCCCGTCAAACCAAATGAATGGAACATCGGCAAACAGTTAAACACCACATCCTGACGGTTAAAATCGACGCGGCATGAAAGCTGCACGATATTCGTCATAATGTTTTCATGGCTGAGAACAACGCCCTTCGGCGCGCCTTCCGAACCTGATGTGAACAAAATAACACCGGGATCTTGCGGGTTTACGCCCATATTACGGTGGGTATAGCCTGCGGTTCTGTGTGCATAGAGCGCACGCATTTTATCAATCGGCGTGATTTTTGCCTTCATGTCTTCGAGATACACAATCGTCACATATTGCGACAGCGCCTCGATCAAATCTGTCAAGCGCCCCAATTCGATAAAGCGGCGTGATGTCAGCACCGTTTTAACCTTCGCAGACGTACAGGCCGACACAATCGCCTTTTCCCCTGCGGAGAAATTGAGCATCGCAGGCACGCGGCCAAAAGCTTGCAGCGCAAAGAACGTCACCAAAGTCCCTGTCGAATTAGGCAATAACATACCGACATTCTCGCCCTTTTTCGTGACCTTATTGATTTTGCGTCCCAACACGATTGAGCCGCGCACGAGCGTCTTAAACTTCATCGGTGAGCGTTCCACATCCTCGGCAATGATCGCGCCGTCGCCATTGACATGGCGCGCCTTCATGAGGGCTTGATAGAGCGTTTGCTCCCGATCATTGGTCAGGAACATCATATCTTCCATCACATCATACAGTTCGCGCCCTGCGGCCTTACGGCGGGCGCGCCCCTTGATCTCTTCAGGCACTTCAAACTTGCGTGGCTCTAAAATAGTCATGGTGATTTTCGGGAATGTCCGTAGCGGCACTTTGCCCTTTAAACGGCAAAACGGCGTATGCTGCACACCATCCAAACGGATCGGCAAAACCATTGCGTCCGATTTATCGGCAATCATGCCCGGCCCGTCATAGATTTTCATCAACGCGCCTGTTTCCGTCAAGCGACCCTCTGGGAAAATCACGCAATGCTTGTCTTTTTCCACTTCCTTAATCAAAGATTTGAGCGAGAACGGATTGGTCGGATCAAGGGGAAATGCATCAACCATTTTCAGGAACGGACGTACCCAAAACCAGTTGGCGACGAAGCTGTTGACCGCGAACATCGGCTTGCCCGGTAAAAACGCCGCCAAAACAGGCGCATCAAGGAACGATACGTGATTACACACAATCACCGCGCGCGGCCCCGCTTTTTCAAGATTTTCCAATCCGCGCACTTCGACCTTATACAAGGTTTTTAAAATCATCTGCATCATACTTTTCATGAAATAGGCCGGAAGAAGCTGGCAGATATATAAGGCGACAAACATATTCGCCAAGGCGCACGCCAAAAACAACGCCGTCACGCCAAAGCCAACCGACAACAAAATCGCCGAGATCACGGATGAAGCCACAACAAAGATCGAGTTTAAAATCGCACTGGCCGCCAATATGCGTGAGCGGTTATCTTCGGGCGTATCATGTTGGATAATCGCGTTGAGCGGCACAACGAACAAACCCGCACATAAGGCAATCATGAAAATATCCACGATAATGCGCCAGCTTGCCAACGTCCCGATAAAGGTGGTGAAGGAGATCAACGCATCCGCGCTGCCGCCATGATATCCATTGCCTGCAAAGAATAAATCAATCGAGAAAATCGTAATACCAACCGCCGCCAACGGCACGTACACCGCCTCGACGCGGCCACGCAACAAACGGTTATTGAGCAAACCACCAAGGGCAATCCCCACCGAAAACAGCACCATAAACAATGTGAACACATCATTGGTTGCCCCTAAAACACCTTTGGTGAAATTGGGAAGTTGGGACAGGAACACACCGCCCAAGAACCAGAACCACGCCACGCCCAAAGCCGATTCAATGACGCTGCGTTTATGGTTAAAAAGCTGATTGAGAATTTTATATGTTTCGCCCACGATATTATAATTCATCTTGAGCTTAGGATCACCCGCAGGGGCGGTAGGAATGTATCTGGAGGCGATATAGCCAATCACCGCCACGCCAACCAACAAAAACGACACAACAGGCACACCCGCCTTTAACGTCACAAAAGCCGCGCCGACAATCGTTCCCACCAAAATCGCGAGAAATGTCCCCGTGGACAGCAATGCGTTACCGCCAATCAGTTCTTTTTCCTCAAGATGTTGCGGCAGGATGGAATATTTGCTCGGCCCGAAAAAGGCAGATTGCGCGCCCAGCGCAAAAAGCGTGAAGAATTGGAGCACGATAGAGCCTGATAATAATGCCACCGCGCCCGAAACACCGATGGCGATTTCCGCAACCTTAATCACGCGGATGACTTTATCCTTGGGGTATTTATCCGCATATTGACCGCCCAGCGCGGAAAATAAAATAAAGGGTACAATGAAAATACCTGTCGCCAGTGTGACCAATATTTTGGTGTCAATCCCCACCTCTGCCGCGCTTTGTGATGCGCCGTAAAGCAACAAAACAACCAATGCGTTTTTAAACAAATTATCATGGAATGCACCCAGAAATTGCGTTGCAAAAAGCGGTGCAAAGCGTTTGTCTTTCAAAAGGTCGAACTGGTTATTTGACATGGTTATTCCTTGAGCTTCGTTTTAGAACAGCCAAGAGCATAACAAATAACCTGCTTTATTTCTTTCGTTTTTTTGCCTGATCGCGCAATTAAAAAACCACCGATGCTGTTCACCGATGGTTTAAAGAATTTAATATGGTTTCAGCAAAAACTACGCGGCTTCGGAAGCGCGATTTTGCTCTTTCGTGATATGCTGAAGGGCTTCACCACTTTGCTGTGCTTGTGCTTGAGATAAATTCCCCAACGTCACGACACCCACCAAACGCTTGTCGCGATTAACAACGGGCAAACGGCGCATCTTTATATCTGAAAGATTTTGACAGATTTCGTCAACCGCCTGATCGTCGAAACAATATTTAACTTGCGGACTCATCACATCGCGCACTTGCGAGGATGGGTTTGCGCCTGCCGATATTGCGCGTATCACGATATCGCGGTCTGTTATCGCACCAATTAACTTGTCATTCTCACCAACGGGAAGAAAACCAATATCCTTGTTTTTCATGATTTGTGCCGCTTGTTCCAGCGTTGCATCTGGCGCAATCCATTCACATTGGGGTGACATCACATCCTTGATTTGCATGCTTACTTCTCCTGTTTTTTGAGTTATGCGCCATCTAAGCACAAATAAGAGATTCGCACAAATTACTAAAGATGCATGTACGCCTGTGAAACGACCTGATAAAGCGGTATTTTTATTCCGCAGCAACGGCGGCGGTTTGCTCTTCTGTACGCTTTGGCGGTTTGACCGAGCCGATCAATTTATACGTACCGCCCACGATCAACAAAACACCAACATAGAACGCCAGTTCCATACCACTTGGACGCGGCGTATAGCCGAACAACACGCTCATTGTTTTGCCGGCGAAGCTGCCACCATCAAGAAATGCCGAAGTATCCCACATTTGCGGATAGAGCATTGGTAGAATATCAGCTTGTATCAAGAAATTCGCACCCTGCGCCGCCATACCTGCGGTCAGAACAATCAGCATCCAACTGGTAACAGTGAATAAATGGCGCTTAACGGTTTTCAACAAACCGAAATAAAGCATCAAGCCAACAGTGATACCGCCAGCCAAGCCAATCAGCCCGCCCAGAACAATCGAGGAAACAGGCACATTATTAATCATTTGACCATAAGAAAACAGAACGATCTCCGCCCCTTCGCGCAACGTTGCCAAGGCCACGACCCCGACAATCACGAATAGTGACTTACGCCCCGCCCTAACATCCGCACCAACAGCGTTAAGATGTTGCGCCAATTCGCGCCCGTGGCGTTTCATCCAGATCACAGTCCAGCTTAAGAAGCCTACAGCAACAAACATGACACAGGCGTTGAAGACCTCTTGCCCCATACCGTCAATTGAATCAGAAATCTTATCGGTAAATAAGAACACCACAACAGAGCCTAAAACACCAAGCCCAAGCCCGAGAGAAACGTAAGAGCCGCGTTTGGGAAGCCCGCGCGTTGCCGCCAGAACAATGCCCAGCACAAGTGCAATTTCCAATATTTCACGAAAAACAATAGTCGCAATTCCGATCATTTCATACATCAGCTACACCTCGCTTAGCGGCTCAAACTTCAATTATTTTACAATAAGATAACCTTGTGCAGTTTCTTCATTAAACTCGCCGAAGAAATGATATTTACCGGGCTTTAACGGGCCAACAAAAATCTTGGCTTTCTTATGTCCGGCAATTACTTTTTCACGACTAAGGTCATGGCTTTCAAATTCTTCAGGTGTTGGATCCTGATTATCAATCAAAAGCTTAATTTTTTGTCCCGCAGGAACAATTGTCTCAACCGGTGAGAATTTGTGATCTTTCAGAATGATCTCATAATATTCTTTTTTCTCGGGCATGATCTCGTCAACCGCAGCCTTTACGTCCTCGACCACGTGCTCAACGCCCTGCTCTGCAGCAGCCTGTACATCTTGTACATCCGTATCTGGTTCGGCGGCTTGTTGCTCTGTGATTTCCAGTTCAGCATTTGCGTTATATGCATACACACCAGCCAGTGATAACACAGACACGCCAGCGATCATTAAAAAGTACTTCATAGTTCTACATCCCAGTTAATAATGAAAATGATTATCATTCGGATTTTTACATCAGAACAAATGAAAACACAAGGATAGATCATTTTTGAGGGGGAATTCTAAAACAGCGCCCTTAAGCTTAAGGAGCGGCAACCGCTAAATGGTTATTCTCTTCGGCGGGTTCATATACACACATAGCACCAGCCACAGACGGCGCATCGGCCTGTTGTTGTGCCTCTTGCATATATTGTTGTACTTCTTCGGGATTTTCCATTGATGCGGCGCTATATTGATAGGCTTCGCCCGCTTGTGAAAAAGTTGAGCTTGCCTCTATAAAGGCTTCGCGCGCCGATTCATTCGTCGGGTCGTCCGCCAATGTCTGCGCTTTTTCGTTTAAATCTTCCAACGCATCGGCAACGCCTTTTTTATACATCACCAATTCTTTGAGGTCATCGGGCATATCCGGTGAGACCTCATCAGGGATATCTTCAATGCCCTGTTCTTTCAGGCCAGCAAGAATTTCAGCAGGACCGGCCAGCCGATCTTCGTCATCTTCAAACAACCAGTTCCAGACAGCCTGCGCCGTTTGACTGGCCGCAATACCGCCAACGATACAACCACCAACCGCAGCAACGCCGCCGCCGATTAATGCACCCGGCCCCGCGCCAACACCGGCAAATCCGGCGCCGACTGTGGCACCGCCCGCCGCGCCATATTTCATTGCGACTGCGCCTGTCACCAGACACCCGACATCGCCTGTGCCATCAACAACCAATGCTTCGGTTGCGCCTTTGATATCACCCTCGGCCAATTCCAAGCCAACATGACCGGGCGTGGTCGAAGCCACAGCCTCTTTCACGCCGCCGTTCAATAACACAGCCGTTCCCGCGGTAATAACCGTACCGACAACGCCGCGCAATTTGATGTCACCAATCGAAAATGATGTGGATTTGCGCAGAACGCTTTGTTGGCGCAGATCATCAGGAATTTTCAAGTCCATCGTCTTCACGCGGGCATTATCATCCCCCAACAGTGCCGATGGCGTTAACTTATTGGGCTTTTGATCGAGGAAGCGATCATAATCACGGTGATTGCCGACAAAGGCAGGGACAAAATTACCATCCGCATTTTTTGTGAACGCAACGCGATAATTCCCATCAACGCGCATAGAATAAACATCTTTGGCGTTGCCCACTTTGCGTTCAAACTTAACGCTTTGCGGATTGTCTGCAAGCTTCTCAAACGCATCTTCGACGGCCTTTTGCCTTTGTGCATCAAGCTTGCCAAACTGTTTTTCAAAATTTTTAGTGACTTCGAGTTCCATTGCGCCTCAGTCTTATATTTATCTGAATTCATTATCCCGGCTCATGCGAACCAGTAGAAAACCTTATCGGCCCGTCAACGTCCTCATCATAAGGAACGCCGCCTCTTTTATTGTCTTTCCACTCATATTGCGCCAATCCAACGGCATAAAACATAACAGCCTTAGCCACAGACGCGCCGTCTTCACCTTCTTCTGCCATGGCTCTTAGCTTCAAAACCATATTTTGAAATTTGTCCGTTGTTTCTTCGGCTTTGATACCGTCAATATCGGCATTGGCCAGAACGTACGACCTAACCTCAGGCAATGTTTCTTCGGCATCCATATATTCTGAAATTCGATCAAGGAGTACTGTGTAATCACCTGGCCGATACAACATTTCGTTGATGTGCTCTGCGATATAGTCCTGATCTTCGGGTGACGTTTGATAGGCTATACGCGCCAGCTTATCCAACGCATCCGGCGCAGCAAAAAAATCTTCTAGCCTATTTTGGTCGTTTTTTGAGGCTTCAACCATCTTATTATTCCTTTTTCACCCAAGGGTTAAGAGTAAATTATTCTATATATTCTGTCAAATTTTTGTCTCTCACAGCCGCGTCAGATTTCTTTTCCCTAAAAACTTGAAAAACTGAGAATGCCCCTATATAAAAGCAATCGGAAAGTCGGTGCGGGCGAAATCTCGATTGTAGCCCGGTCAGGTCCGAAAGGAAGCAGCCACCAACGAATTTTTTCGGGTCGTATTCGGCTTTCCACCTTATTTTTTATTCCCTGATATATGTTAGTTCCACTTCATCCCTGTATCAATTTTCGGTGTCTGGTCAGGATCAGTATCGTTCGGCGTTATCTCCGGCGCGCCTGAGGCAATATTTTCAATTTGACGTGCCAAGGCAGGCGGCGTGTTGACCGTTGTTGCCAAAACACCCTCATCTATAAAATAGACAAGCTCCGGCGGATCATTGCCAAACGCGGGGCTAACCGCATTAATCGTGTCCATGCGCTGCGCGTAATCCTGTTCATAGCTGGCGCGTGATGTCGCAATATCAATTTTCAACGCGCCGCCTTGCAAATATTCCTCAAAATCATTCAAGCGAGAACCATGGACAAAGCCCAACATGGTCAGGCTCTTCTGCCCTTGCGCGACGCCATTAACCGTTTGCGCCAAATTCTGATCATCAAAGCGCGCGCTGTAATAATCCAAACGACTTTGCATATAGGTTGCCTTTTGATCTTGGAATTGACCGCGAAGCTGCGTCAATCTTGCGGCGACAGACGGATCAGATGCATTTTCAGTATCGCGAATACGCACAATTTCATCGCGGGTTTCAATCACCGCCTTGCGCGCATCATTGCGTGCCTCAAACTGATTGCGGCCATTTTCATGATCTAGCATATTTACATCAACGCAAAAACGCGTGGCATTCACCAATAAAGGCGCGACGCTGTTTTGCAGAAAAGTTTGGGTTTCTTCACCGGTACGAAAACGCCACTGTGATATGTTATGGGCGACATCATCTTCATGTTCAAAACGCTGTGCAAATTCACCAACATTCACCGCCTCGCCCGCGGCGACCTTTGACTGGAATTCATCAACCAGCCCTTGCCTGTAATAAGGTAATTCCAAAAACATATGCGGCGCGCCACTTTCAGCCACCGCCGCCATCGTTTCAGGACTGCCCAACGTGTCCCAAACTTGGCGGTAATCGCCATGATCGGAATCGCCTAAAACAATATGATCGACATTGGAAAAACCCAAACGCACAACATCGGGAAACGCCATGCGGAAACTATCCCGCAAAATATCGCCGGAGGGCGGTTTCGTATCAATGGGAGAGAGATCACCCTGCGCCAAATGTATCACCAATTTCATTATTATTATTTATTGTGTTCACTATACAAAATTTACGATAAAACATCAAATATACAAATGAGGCTGAAAATTTGTTACTTTCTTACAAAGCCAAACCAAACATTATCGCACCCCACCGAATATTCTATTGAGGTCGCCTCTTTCTATTTTTTACCACTCTGTGTTACGCTAAGATACACAACGTCAAGGATATACGCCCAATGCGCCGCCTATTTTGTTATGCTTTTTTGTTTATCGTTTTAACCGCAGCACCCTATCATGCCGCCCAAGCGGAAGACCTCTCTGTCGACGATATCAAAGCACTGGCCGATGGCGGGCATGCAGAAGCGGAATATAAACTCGGGGTGATGTACATCACGGGCAATAGCGTGCCCAAAGATCGCAAAAAAGCCATCGATTCTTTTATGAAATCCGCATCCGCCGGATACACCAAGGCACAATATGTCATGGGAAAATTATACAAGGACGGCACATATATTCAACGCAGCGAGCAAAAAGCCGTCTTGTGGTTTTCAAAAGCCGCCGCCAAGGGGCATACAAAATCACAATATGAACTCGCCGTCCTTTATGCCGGCTATCGTGATTCAGAAGAATCCCTTATCAAATCTTATGCTTGGTTTGATGCTCTGAATAAAAACGGTGACAAAAAGGCCGCCGCAGGCCGTGAGGAAATTGGAAGAAAGCTTAATCGTTTTCAAATTATCGAAGCCAAACGCACATCCGAGAACTATTACAGGCACTACATCCTCCCTTATGCAAATAATGAGGGTGAGGGTGAGGGTGAAGAGGATGAGGCTGCCAATACGCCTGACAATTCCGCAGAACAACAATCAGAACAGCCCCCCACCGAGGAACAAACCCAAGAATGAATAATCGGCTTTCCCCCTTTCTCTTGACGGTTATATTGCTGGCCTCCGCGCCCGCCGCCGCGCAGGAACAATCCAAATCCATGTTAACGTCCAAGGCCATGCATGGTGATACGCAAGCGCAATATGATTTGTGCCGTTATTACCAAAAAGAACGCAGTGCCGATTTTGCCCTGTCATGGTGTGAAAAAGCCGCCATGTCAGGACACCGCACCGCCCAACTCCAACTCGCATGGCTGGCGATCCGCCATGCTGAAAATGAAGATGGTCTTAAAAAGGGCTATATCTGGCTCAGCGTTGCACTGGCGCAAGGCTATGATTTTTCGGGTTATCACGAATGGAAGGGCTTATCCGCGCATTTCGCTAAGGATGAAAAAACGCTCAAAGCGTTAAATAAAGACGCTGACCAATATTACAAAAAATATGTCGATCCGTTGGAAGAGCGCGCCACGTTTGAACGCGTCACCGAAAACAAAACCGCCTATGTCGCGACCATCAAACAAAAAGCCGAACATGGCGACGCGGAAGCACAAGCCCTGCTTGGCACGCTGGCTGAATATGACGGCGATCTTGCCAGCGCCCTTGAATGGTATAAAAAGGCCGCGACAAACGGCTATGTCGATGCGCAATCCTATCTTGGACGCGCCTTGCCTGATGAGGGTATCGGCACTTTATATGATGATACGCAGCGCTATGCATGGATGAGCGTGGCCTTGTCGCAGCACTATAATTACGTTGATAAATTATCGTTAAGCCTGCTCGCCGAGCGCTTAGGCGCAAAGAAGCGCGCAACCGCGCAAGCGCTGGCGCAGGACTATTACAATCAATCCGTTCAAAATCCCGAGCAAGTTCCCGTCACAGAGCTTATTAAGCGCGCCGAAGACAAATATATGCAGGCGCTTATTGATAATGCACAAAACGGACGCGCTGCCTCTCAATATGAGTTATCACAAAAATATAAGAGCGGGATCGCCATCCTTAAAGACCTTCAAAAATCAATGGAATGGCACATCAAAGCCGCAGAAGGCGGTAATATACTGGCACAATATACGCTTGGTCATATGTATGAAGAAGGCATTGAGCTGCCAAAAGACAGCGATCAATCTGCCAAATGGTACAGAAAAGCCGCTATGCAAGGCTATAGTCCCGCACAATTTTCTTTGGGTCAGCTTTATTTCAACAACCGCGCCAGCGCCCGCAGCAACATCATAGAGGCCTACGCATGGTTTGATGTCGCCTCGAAACGTGGCCACACCGATGCGGAAATCACCCGTAACGTCATCGCCAAAAGCTTCAGCAAGGAAGAAACGCGCCTGTCCGGTATTTTGGCACGCAAATATTACCGCCTGTATGCCGAGCCTTTTGAAACGAAAAAGTGACCTAAAATCGGCGGGTACATCTTGCCCCCGCAGCGGAATCACGGTAACTATTAAGTATGGCTGAAAAAACTGAAGTGTACCGCGTTCTTGCACGCAAATATCGTCCCCAAAATTTTGACGAGTTAATCGGACAAGACGCCCTTGTGCGCACGCTGAAAAATGCCATCACATCAGGGCGCATTGCCCATGCGTTTATGTTGACCGGTGTGCGCGGTGTGGGGAAAACCACAACGGCGCGTATCATCGCCAAAGCCCTGAACTATATCGGCCCTGATGGGACGAGCGATCCAACCATCGGCGATACATCGGACTGCCCGCTTTGTCAGGCCATCTCCGAAGACCGCCACCCCGATGTGATTGAAATGGATGCCGCCAGCCGTACCGGCGTGGATGATATCCGTGAAATCCTTGATGGTGTGCGCTACGCCCCGACCGAAGCCCGTTATAAAATCTATGTGATTGACGAAGTGCACATGCTGTCCAAGAACGCCTTTAATGCGTTGCTTAAAACTTTGGAAGAGCCGCCCGAACACGTCAAATTTATTTTCGCGACCACGGAAATCCGCAAAGTGCCGATTACCGTTCTCTCACGTTGCCAACGTTTTGACCTGCAACGCGTTGGGGCGGATTTACTCATCCCGCATTTCCAATCAATCTGCGCCCAAGAAAAGGTGGAGGCCGAAGACGATGCCATTGCCATGATCGCCCGCGCCGCGGATGGTTCTGTGCGTGACGGCCTCAGTTTACTGGATCAAGCCATCGCCCTATCGGAAAAATCTATCACCGCCGCGCAAGTGCAAAACATGCTTGGCCTGACTGACCGCGCCCAAAATCTGGACTTGCTGGAAAAAGCATTGGAAGGCGATACGGCAAGCGCCCTTGATATTATGGGCAGCGTCTATAAAAACGGCGGCGCGCCTTCTGTCGTGCTGCAAGATTTACTCGACCTCACGCATTTACTGACCAAATTGCGCGTTGTACCGTCCTTGGAAGATGTTAATCAGGTGCTCTCGGGCGATCAACTGACCCGCGCCAAAGACATGGCGGCCAAAATCTCTATGCCCAGTTTAGGCAAAGCGTGGCAAATCCTGCTTAAAGGGCTGGATGAAGTGCACACTGCGCCCAACCCGCAAAATGCCGCCGAAATGGTGATTATTCGTCTGGCCTATGCCGCGAACTTGCCCGATCCGTCTGATCTTGTGAAGAAATTGAGCGAGCAACCCGATCCCGCGCCCGCCGCACCCTCAACCCCGCCTGCAAGCAGCGCGCCGACAACTGGCGGTGGCCAAGTGCATGCCCAAGATTTCACACCGCCGCCGCACGCCCATATGGGCGGCCCCGTCAATTCAGGCGGGCAGGAAACCGTGCGCGCCATGCCCGAGCTGTCCATTGTTGCAAGCCCTGAGGTTCTGCCCACCCTTAAAACACTGGAAGATGTCATTGAGCTGTTACGCCGCAATCAAGAGTTTCTTCTTGCCGAGCAGTTGTTCCATTTCGCCCACCTCACGAAATTAGAGCATAAAAATTACGGTGAAAAGCCCAGCGGTAAACTGGAATTCAGACCCGAAGGCGAGGCCATGCCTGAATTATCACAAAATTTGTCCAAGGCGTTGAAACAGATTACAGACCAGCACTGGATGGTGGTTCTTGTGAATGATCGCGGCAATGAAACTTTAGCCAATATTGCCGAAGCAAACCGTTTACAAGAACTGGCAGACGTGGCACAAATGCCTTTGGTCAAGAATATCCTGAGCATCTTTCCCGAAGCCCAGCTTGTGAAAGTCACGGATAAACCGATAACAGAAGACCCCGAATAACGATATAACAGCGAAGGAAAACGCACTTATGTTCAATATGCAAAAAATGATGAAACAAGCGCAGGAAATGCAACTCAAGTTGCAAGAAGTGCAAGAGAAACTTGTCGATATCGAAATCGACGCTGAATCCGGTGGTGGCCTTGTCAAAGTCAGAATGAGCTGTGCCGGTAAAGTCGTGCGTATTGATATTGATAACAGCCTGCTGGAAACCGACAAAGAAACACTCGAAGATCTGATCACAGCCGCAATCAATACGGCCAATCAAGTCAAAGATGACCGCATCAAAGAAGAAACAAAATCTATGATGGAGGGCATGGGTCTGCCTGAAGGTTTTGCAGGACAAGGTGGCGGTCTGCCGTTTTAACCCATAAGGAACGGCTGCATCAATGCGGGTTATTACATGGAACATCAATTCGGTACGCCTGCGCAGCGGGCTTACCCTTGAACTGATCAAACAGGCCAAGCCTGATGTAATCTGCCTGCAGGAAACCAAAACACCCGACGAACATTTTCCCCTCGATGTTTTTAAAGAGGCTGGTTTTGAGCATATCCATTTCAACGGCATGAAAAGCTATAACGGCGTGGCGATTATATCGCGCGTACCGTTTGAAAACCCGCAAATCCATCAACGTGTCGGGCGTGATGATTGCAGACATATCTCAGTCACCTTCCCCGACTTTGAATTGCACAATATCTATATCCCCGCTGGCGGCGATGAGCCGGATCGTGATACCAACGAAAAATTCGGGCATAAACTCGATTTTATTGATGAGATGCGCGCATTTTTTACGGATAATTACACACGCGATACACCGCTTATGGTGGTCGGAGATTTTAACATCGCCCCGCAAGAACATGATGTGTGGTCACACAAACAACTCCTTAAGGTTGTGTCCCATACACCAATAGAAATTGAAAAGCTGGCGGCGATGCAAGCCTCATTAGACTGGACGGATTGCTCACGTCATTTCGTGCCTGAAGATGAAAAATGCTATACGTGGTGGTCATATCGTAACCGCGACTGGAAAAAATCCAACCGTGGCAGACGCCTTGATCATATTTGGGTTACGCCGCCCTTAAAAGACAAACTCACGGATCATGAAATCCTAACCCATGTGCGTGATTGGGAAAAGCCGAGCGACCATGTGCCCCTGCTTATTCAGCTGGCAACGTCGCAATAGGCGCAGATGTTGGTGTTGGATAAGATGTATATTCGATTTCAAGCGGCTCACTCTTCGGTAGGGATTCCACCAATTCCGCATTAGACACAACTTCACCGGCCGCAATAATCGGGCCGTAATCACCGCCCTCTTGCAAAACAACGACATAGCTCAAATCTTTTGCACGATCCCCTGCCATGGCTGTAATGTCATCCAAGGAATAAGTCATGCTCACCTTATTGCCATTCCAAGAGCCAATCACTTCACGCCGAATAACAGGACGCAGATAGAAATTTGTCACATGAGCCTCTTGCACAAAAGGCACATTTTTCTTTTCGCGGATTTTCTGCTCCAACGCAGGTGTCATAACAACATCAGGATCAACAATGATTTTCTTCTTACCTTGTGTCGGTAAATAGGCATATAGAAACAAACTGCCAAATTGAGCATCAGATTCAATGTCAGGTATTTCTATATCCAGATTTCCGTCAGACACCTTCACTGTAATCGGATAAACCGTATCTGTTTCACCCATTTTCACCGCTGGAGTGATATCCTTACGAAACGCATCCCAGCGCCCATTGACAATAATCATCGGTGTTTTCAAACCTGAATAGCCGAACTTCGTACTATATTCACGTACGCGGTCATTACAAAAATCCAGCGTATATCTGTGGTCTTCGTTCGCGCCCTTATAAAGGCGGCGGCAATTCACCAAAATCACGTTTTTATCTTGCTGTAAAATTTCCAACAGCCGATCTTGCACTTGCGTATCATCCGTGCACGCATTTTTCCCATATAACTCAACCACGACGGGCTGCGATGCGGCATGCACGACGCCAATTCCCGATATCATCAGGGCTGCGCCAACATAAAAGGCTGTCTTCAGAGATTTTATCATCATCATAAGCCACTCAATCCTTTAAAAATCAGAACACCGACCATTGACTTCCCAATCGCCATAGCGCGTTGGCTCCGGTCTGTTTTCAAAACCGCCAATTTCGCGCTCTTCTTCTGCTTTTACAGAAGGTTTTAGCTTTTCTTGTATCTCGGGGCTTGGTTTATCTGTATCCATATCTCATAGTAGAATAAAATGGATAAGACGATCAAATGAATTCAACAGAAAACCAGCAAAAAGAAACCGATGACGTGCATTCAGGCGATGACCTCGCCACACGAAAATGCGCGCTTGATTTACTCAATCGGGTCATTAATAAACGCACCGCCCTTGATGTTGCCCTTGATACATCCTCGGAATTTGCCGCCCTGCCCGCGCGTGATCGCGCCTTTACGCGCATGCTCCTCACCACCACCATTCGCAGGTTGGGACAGATTGATGATCTGATCACCCATGCGCAAGATCGCCCCGATTCCCTTAAAACCGATGTGGTGCGTAATATTATACGTCTTGGCGTGACGCAGCTTTTCTTTATGCAGGTTGCCGACCATGCCGCCGTGGATACATGCGTCAGACTGACCGAAGCACGCGGTATGCCGCGCCAAAAGGGCTTCGTGAATGCCATCCTCAGAACCTTAGGCCGTGAAGGGGCGCAGCGCATTGAAAAACAGGATGCCGCGCGTCTGAATACGCCTGATTGGCTCTTGAAACTCTGGATCGCCGATTATGGCTTGTCACAGGCCGCGCAAATCGCACAAGCCAACATGGCCGAAGCGCCGCTGGATATCACTGTTAAAAACATCGCGGACCGTCCCTATTGGGGGAATGTCTTGCAAGCTTCGGAGCTTTCAACAGGCACATTGCGCCGTATTCTTGGCGGCAATATCCGTGATATGGATGGCTTTGATGAAGGCAAATGGTGGATACAAGACGCCGCCGCCGCCATTCCCGCAACATTATTCGGCGATATCAAAGGCGAGCATGTGATTGATCTGTGCGCCGCGCCCGGCGGAAAAACTCTGCAACTGGCCGCTATGGGCGCGACGGTTACCGCGGTTGATCGCTCTGCCAAACGGTTAAAACGGTTGGATGAAAATCTGGAACGTATGGATCTCCAAGATCAAGTCACCATCGAGGTATCCGATGCTGCCGCATGGAAAACCGTTGAGCCGCCCCAGCGCATATTGCTTGATGCCCCGTGTTCTGCCACTGGCACAATTCGCCGCCACCCTGATACGGGCTATTTAAAATCCGAAAGAGATATTGCCAGCCTGATAACCGTTCAAGAACGCCTGCTCAACCATGCCGCAGAGATGCTGGCCCAAGGCGGCGTTTTGATTTACTGCACCTGTTCCTTGCAAAAGGCCGAAGGCGAGCACCGCATCGAGCATTTCTTGGAAACCCATCAGAATTTCAAGCGCATTCCGATCACCGCGCAGGAAATTGGTGATTATGAGGAACTTATCGACGCGAATGGCGATTTACGCATCCAACCCTATCACCTTGCCAACCAAGGCGGGATGGATGGATTTTTTGTGACGCGCTTAACCAAGATATAATGACCAAGGCACGATGCATTTAAGCCGTTTTTTTCAAACGTTCTGACCCATATATGCGTGAAAAGATATGATCGGGGATATGGTGGTTTTTATCATCCACCGCCAAATATTTCTGCGCTGTTTGTGTCCAATAGTCATCCCCCATATTGGGCAGGACTTCGGCGATAAAGATATCCATTGCCTTGCCTGCAATCCCCTTTTCATAGAGCTTTTTAAACGCCAGCCGCGTTTCATGGATCTCGCCAACACATTCAAACGCATTCTGATTTTCAAGCCCCAAAAGCTGCCTGAAGCTCAAAATCAAATCGGGATCATCCAGCAAGTTTATTTTGAAAACATCAAACACCGCATCATAATCAAACACCGCCGCCAAATTCGCCCAAACATAGGCGCATTTCGGGCATTTCTTACACCATGGTTTTTCGATATTACAACTATGGATTGTTGTTAGTGCTTCGGGACTATCGGAAAACAACTGGTAAATACGTGTATCTTGCATCGGTTTAAGCGCGCTGAAATATTCTATATCAGAGACCAACGCCCCCGCGATAAATTGGCTGAACTGCGTTTCCGCGTCCAGACTTTTAATCCATTGGTGATTAACCTGATGGCCAAGCTCTTCGCTGTATAAGCTCCCCTCATCCGCGCTTTTCTCATTACCCACGGCGATATAGGGAATACCATGCGCCAGACAAACAGGGATGGCCTCGAACATGCCTTCGGGCGTGCCGACCTGACAGGGATTGCCGGTTGTGGATTCCCCGCCAACCTGCGGCCAATAAATATTGGCGAACATACCATCGGTAAAATCATCATAGACACTGATGCGGTGCGATTGCGCGGGTTGCAGGGGTGAGGCATTCAAATCCATCAAATCCTGCTGGGTGCGGAGCTTACCATATTCCGTTCTGGCAAATTGATAGGAATCATACTCAAAGCCCGCCTCTTGCAGCATCCGCATCATCACAAAGCTGTCCTTGCCCCCGCCGTTACAGGCCAGAACCTTGTCCTTTGGCTGCTTGATCGCGCACGGTGTATCAACGGTTTTCAGCGCCGCCGAGGAAATCACCTTCGGCCCCTTATAATCAAAGCGTTTATTTTCGAATAAATGTTGTGACCATGCATAGGGAAACCATTTTTCAAAGGCTTTGACCGCGCTTTCGGGCAAGGTTGAGGCGATTGCGCTGACGTCATACTTATCGGGAAACACCAAGCAATATTTAAACCCCTCGAAAAAAGCAATCGACGCGAAAATCGATTCAATCTGATCTGCGGGGTAATCAACGGACAGCTTTAATAAATCCACCGTCGGATAGATGATCTTGGTTTCAAAGCCGTAATCATCCAATTGGTATGTGATATGCACATGATGTTTGAAAACTTCAAACCCGCTTATTCTTAAATCCATCGCGCTTACTTTTTCTTTTCCCAAATGCTCATCTGTGACACCGTATGCTGGAATTTACGGGCGGTTTCGCGGATAACAAAAGGCACGTCCCTTGGCGCATCCAGCATATCAAATTCCGGCGCGAGCGCATCACCCAGCCCTTCCAATGTCGTATAATTCTCACCCGTATTGGCCTTAAAGCCGCCCAGCCATTTATCACGCGGGGTGAAATCCTCTAACCATGTATAAGGGGAGGTCAGCACAAGCAAACCACCCGAACGAATGCGCCCCTTGATTAACTCCAAAAACTTGGCGGGGTCATACAGCCGATCTATCAGATTTCCGGCAAAGACCAGATCATAATCGGTATATTTATCCGTTAAATTACAGGCATCCCCCTGCATAAAGGCAATATTATCCTTCACCGCCTCATAACCGTCAAAATCAGATAGCATCACATCCTTATAACGCACCAACGCCCCTTCATCTTGAATGATATAACGCTGCGAGCCTGTTTTTTGCAGCGCGGTGGGCGCTTCGATCAGGCGCGCGGAAAAATCAACGGCGTCAACATGATCATAAATTGTTGCCAGTTCAAAAGACGATCTGCCCGATGCACAGCCAAGATCAAGCGCGCGCGCTGTCTTACGGCCTTGTGCATAATCACGCACAATCCCGATACAAGCGACCGGAAAATTCGGAACGCCGTAATGCGTATCACCGTAATGAAATTCGATATATTGCGAAATCATGTCATCGGTTTCATAAATATTCATTTCGGGTTCGGGGAGGGGCGCGCCCTCAACATAGCGCAAACCGGAATTTTGAAAGAAATGCCGACGGAACGCATAACGCGCATCTTTAATCGCGTAATTCCCCGTTGAAATCCAACAGCCGCCCTTAAACAGATTATGTTTCCCGTCAAATGTCGGGGTTGAGAAATCGTCATAAACAGGGTGAACTTCAAAGCCCTCAAACCCGTCAATCGGCGTTTCTGTCCATTGCCAGACATTGCCGATAATATCAAAAAATCCGCCATCAAAGGCATGACGATTAACAGGGCATGGTGACATTTCATATTCCAAATTGATATTGCCCGGTGCCTTATCCCAATAGGGTTGATCCGTATCCACCAATGCCCGCAATGTGTGCCATTCGGCCTCGGTCGGCATACGGATATGCTTGCCTGTCTGTTTTGATTTCCAGTTACAAAAGGCTTTGGCCTCAAGGTAATTAATATCAACCGGCCAATCCCACGGCATATCAATCACCGCCAACATAGAGCGATATTGATAATCTTCGCCATCCTTCACCCAATAAACAGGATGCTCGGCGCTGCGGAAACTTACCCAGTTCCAGCCCTCATCGCTCCAATAGTCTTTGGTGCGATAACCGCCCGCCTCAACAAAGGTCAAAAATTCCTGATTAGACACCAGATATTGCGAAGCCTTAAACGGCGCCACTTCGGTTTCATACACGCCATATTCATTATCCCAACCATAAAGCGGGTTGTCTTTTGATTTACCCAACGTCACCTGACCGCCCTGAACAGGCAATAGCGTGTTTTGCGGCGCGTCCGCACTTTGGGTACAGATTTTGCCCCAAACAGGGTGCGGCTTTACCATTTCCAACGGCAATTCCCGCAGCAAAATCGCGCTGGTTTCAAGGTGAATGCGCTCATGCTCGATCCCCATCATGACAATCCACATCGGACTATCCCAATCAATGGGCAACGTGAAATCACAATTGCGGATAAAATTATCAACGATCTCTCTGGTCTGATCGCGGTGCGCTTTGACCTGCGCGGGGGTTGGCCAATCATAATGTGCGTCGTTCAAATCGTCCCATGACATTTCATCAACGCCAATCGCCAAAGTTGATTCCATCACAGGATCCACGCGCTGGTTTATAAATCCTGCGACATTCAATTTATTGATAAAGAAAACAGAAGTATGCCCATAATAAAAAATCAGCGGGTGGCGCAAAGAATTCGCGCGCGCATAGAACGCTTCATCACCGTTCAGACATTCAAATATGCTCTCATATAATGAAAAAGATTCATGAAAATAATCTAAAATTTCCTGCCGTTTGGTTTCAACATCGCCCTTGTCTAACAAGATGGTCTTACTGACAATAGAAAGCCCCTTAGAAGATCCGGCTTGAACAGGGGCAGTATGGCTTGGCATGTTATATTCCTTCGGCTTGGGTCAATCAATCTGCTTGCTTTGACGACGATGAACATCTCATAACTATAGCATTGCAACGTTATTCGTAAAGGCAGGCTTTACGGTTTCATTTTTCTTAAGCACCATGTCATTTTATTACCGCGCCCCCTAAAATTTAGACAGTAAATCAGAAACGCTGTGGATATCTCGTCCTTTTTCTGGTAGATTCAACACTGTGTGATATATATCGCATCCTTATCCATGCGCGTCCTGCGCTTTTTACAAATACAGAGTTTCATTATGGCTAATATCCGCATTGCCCCATCAATCCTATCCGCTGATTTTTCGAAATTGGGCGAAGAAGTTGCCGCCATTGACGCAGCGGGCGCGGAATATATCCATATCGACGTGATGGACGGGCATTTCGTGCCGAACCTGACCTTTGGCGCGCCGGTGGTCAAGGCCATCCGCAAATGCACCCAAAAGACATTCGATGTGCATTTGATGATTTCCCCTGTTGATCCGCTGATTGACGATTTCGTCAATGCAGGCTCAGACATCATCACCGCCCATGTCGAGGCAGGGCCGCATCTGCACCGCACCTTACAACATATCAAAGCCAAGGGCGTAAAGGCAGGCGTATCGCTGAACCCGCATACCCCCATCGAATCGATCAAGCATGTGATGGATATGGTCGATTTAATTTTGATTATGACCGTCAACCCTGGCTTTGGCGGCCAAAGCTTCATCCCTGTTCTTGATAAAATCGCCGAAGCGCGGCGCATGATCAACGACACAGGCAGAGATATTGATCTGGAGGTCGATGGCGGGGTTAACCCCGAAACGGCCAAACAAGTTATTGCCGCAGGCGCTAATGTTTTGGTCGCCGGAACCGCCGTTTTTAAAGACGGGCCGGACAAATATGCCGAAAACATTGCCGCGTTGCGCGGATAAGAAAGAAGAAGGAGAGTTAAAATGATGCCTTTTCACATGATTAACACCCTGAAAAACAAGGCCGGACACATGGCCTTTAACACGCCGTTTTATGACTGGAGTCTGAAGGGCAACACGCCTGACCGCTTGGTTGTCAAACCTGTTGACCAATGGCCGGGCAGCGCCGAGCGCGCCCAAGAATTACTGGATGCGGCAGGCGTGATTGATCGCACCGGCCCGCAATGGTACGCGGAATGGTGGGACCCCGAAGAGGCCGACGAGGTCTGGACATCCCACATCCACAGTTTTAGCTGGCTGCGCGATTTGCGCACGCTCGGCGGCGCACGCGCCAAGGAACAAGGCCGTTTGATGATCGAAAGCTGGCTCGAATCTCACAACAGTTGGGACGCGCAAAGCTGGCGCACCGATATTCTGGGTCGCCGCCTGTCTATGTGGGTTTGCCACTATGATTATTTCTGCGGCAATTTCTATGTTGAGTTTGACGAAGCCTTCCTCGGCAGCCTCGTCAAACAAGCCAAACATTTAAGCAACACCCTTAGCGTCGGCGAGGGCACAGCCCATCTGCACGCGATCAAGGGCTTGCTCTATGCGGGCATCGCACTGGAAGGGCACGAAAAATGGATTGAACAAGCGCTCAATACATTGTCAAAATCCTTGAACGAACAATTATTGGCCGATGGCGGGCATGTTTCACGCTCCCCCGCGACGATGCTCAGCGTGCTGGAAATTCTGGTGGATATACGCTCTGCATTAAAGGCAAGCGATTATCCCGCGCCTGATTATTTGAACACCAAGATTGAGAATTTGAGCGCAGCCTTGCGTACAGTGCGCTATCGTGATCGCAAGCTCGGCTTGTTCCATGGCGCGCAAGAAGGCGACATGGCTGCCATTGATTCCATCCTCGCGCAGGCCGGAACCCATAAAAAGGCCAAACAAAGCCTGCCCGATACAGGGTATGAGCGCATAGAGTTGGGGCGCGCCCTGCTCGTCATGGATACGGGCAACACCCCGAAATCCCCCTATGATAAGGAAGCGCACGCCTCCCCGCTTGGCTTTGAATTTTCATACAGCAAAGAACGCTTGCTCGTGGCTTGCGGCTCACACCCGACCAGCCCGCAATGGCAAGAAGCCCTACGCTTCACCGCTGCGCACAACACCGCATGCCTTGATTACCGCAACGCCTGTGAGGTGCGCAAAGACGGCTATTTCGGGCGCAAAGTGACCCAAGCCACAACCCACCGCGAAACAACAAAAGACGCGACATTAATCGTGGCCTCCCATAATGGTTATGTGCCGCTGAACGGTATCACCCACACCCGCAAAATCTATCTTGGCGACGAAGGCCACGATCTGCGCGGGGAGGATGATTTCTCTTGCGCGTTTGATTTAACCAAACCCGTGGAAACCGCCATCAGATTCCATATTCACCCCGCGGTGACGGCCTCGCTTATCAATGACGGGACAGAAGTTCTATTACGGATGCCCGGCGGTATTGGCTGGCGTTTCAAACATGATGTCGGCGCGTTAAAGCTCGAAGACAGCGTCTATTTCGGTGAAGGCATCACCCCGCGCAAAACCAACCAAATCGCGATTTACGGCACAATGAGCGCCGACCAAGCCATCGTGAAATGGTCACTAAAACGCGAAGGTTAAGTTTATTCATCTTTCGCTTTCCTCATGTCTTCTAAAATCTCATTAAGATAGTAGTGGCACTTAATTTCTTCGAATCTTCTGCAAAGCATTTCGCGTCTTTGTACCTGATATACTTTTGCAGTCGCTTCATGTAGAGCTTTCGAAAAAGCCTCTTTTGTATCAGGCACAACAAAAACAATAGGGAACGACTCACCTCTAAGGTTCGTTGCTAACGGATATCTTTCGTGAACGTCTTTAAAGCTCTTTGTTGTAATTGCGCCATAACTTACTTTTTTCCCACCTAACATTTCCGAGCTATTCAAAACAACATAGATATATACTTCTAAGCTTCGTTTAGGTGGTTCTTTCTCATCAAAATTAAAAACGCTGTCATCAAATTTTGAAAGTACGCCTTCCTCCTGTTTTATATCTTTAGGTGACTGCTTTTTTTTCTCATCAGATCGATATGTTTTAACGCCATATTGTGAAAACTGATCTTTGAAAGTGTCTGCTATAGCAGTCTTAATTTCCTCTTCACTAAGTGGTACCAATATTTTTTCGGCGTCATACCTATAAAAAAAGGGTACAGTGCCTACATCATTAAAAACAAGTATTTGCAGTTTTATTTCCTCAATTCCCTGAAAAAACCCGTCGTTATAACCTGGTCGATATGCTTCCACATTTTTGGCAGATACCAAAAGTACCAATACCACTATTAATGTTGTTACTATTCTCTTCATCACACGTCCTCCTACATGCACTATACATCAAAAACAAACGCTTACGCAGATACAAGGAAAAAAACTCCTTTATTTTGTGGCAATAAAAAAAAGCCTCCCTTATGATCCGCGGCGTTGATGCATATTTAAAAGAGCGCGTAATTTATGACAAAATACGACCCACCAAAGAACAGTTTCGAAGCGGTGCAGCAGGCCATATTGCCGAAGACCGGCATACCGATTAATAGTCTTTCAGAGGACATTGTGCAGTCTGTCATCTATGACGCCTATAAAAACGGCGCGGTGCAAGAGCCGATCTATGGCCGCCATGCGATCTTGGCCTCCGAATCGCTCGCCCGTCCGAAAGATAAAATGCACGGTGATTATTCCATCGGTGAAATATCCGAGGAATTCTATCGCCGCGGCCATGCAGAGCTTTTCGACAACCTGACATGCTCCATAGGGATTGATTACGCCAAGCAATTCCCCGCCACCTTAAACATAGCCGTTGAATCCGCGCTCTCCCCCTCTTTTTGGGAGAAGATTGACAAGCATGTCGACGGCGCGCCGCCCAGTAATTTCATTTTCGAAATCCTCGAACATGATGTTGATGTGAACGCCGATATTACCCATCTCTATGCCTTGAAAGAGCGCGGCTATCGCTTTGCGCTGGATGATTTTTCAGGCGACTATAAAGACGAACACCGCCTTGCCGTTTTTTCCGATCTGGTCGATTACATTAAAATCGACGGGCCGCTTGTACGTGCGGCCTTGGACGCGCCTGATAGTGCGATGGCGCAAAAGTTCCACGAGATTGTTGAAAATCTGCAAAGCAATTACCCCAATGCGCAACTCATCGCCGAGCGTGTTCGCACAGCAGACGAAGCAAACACCCTGTTTGATATGGGCTTTTCAGGCGTGCAAGGGCGTGATCTGAAACCCGAAGACTTCCCCTATACGCCCGAAGCGTTGGCACTTGAAAAAACGGCGGCCGCATGTGACTATGAGTGATCTAAACTCATAACCTTGCAGTTCCTATGGCCAAAGCAAAAAAATCTTACGTTTGTAATGCATGCGGTTCGGTGTCCAACCGTTGGGGGGGCAAATGCGATGCCTGTAATGAATGGAACACCATCACCGAAGAAATCATCGAAGCCAGTGTGCCCAAGGGGTTAAGCGGCAAGCAAAAAGGCCGCCTCATTGATTTTGTCGATCTGCAAAATGATACGGGGCGCACCTATCCGCGCCTTCTCACCCGCATTGCAGAGTTTGACCGCGTTACTGGCGGCGGCATCGTGCCGGGTGCGGCGATTTTAATCGGCGGTGATCCGGGGATCGGGAAATCCACATTATTGCTACAGGCCGTTTGCGCACTTACGAGCAACAATGTCGCCTGCGCCTACATATCCGGTGAGGAATCCACCGACCAAATCCGCATGCGCGCCACGCGCCTCGGGCTGGGGGAGGCGCATGTTAAGCTCGCCTCTGCCACCAATGTGCGTGATATCCTCGAAACCGTAAAGGCGGGCGAGCATGATTTCAAACTCCTGATTATTGATTCAATCCAAACCATGTATGTCGACAGTATCGACAGCGCACCGGGCACCGTCACGCAGGTCCGCACAAGCGCGCAGGAAATCATCCGCATGGCAAAATCCCGCAATATCGCCGTGGTTTTTGTCGGGCATGTCACCAAAGACGGGCAAATCGCAGGGCCGCGCGTTCTGGAGCATCTGGTCGATACGGTGCTCTATTTCGAAGGCGACCGCAGCCACCATTTCCGCATTTTACGCGCAGTGAAAAACCGTTTCGGCCCCACCGATGAAATTGGCGTATTTGAAATGGCAGAACAAGGCTTGATCGAGGTTAAGAACCCCTCCGCCCTGTTCCTGTCCCAGCGTCACGAAGATGCCGCGGGCAGTGCCGTCCTCGCCGCGTTGGAGGGGACAAGGCCGCTGCTGGTGGAGGTACAAGCCCTCGTCGCGCCCTCCTCGCTCGCCTCACCGCGCCGCGCCGTTTTGGGGTGGGATCATAACCGCCTTGCGATGATTGTCGCGGTGCTGGAAACGCGGTGCGGGATACGGCTGTCCAGCCATGATATTTTCCTGAACATCGCAGGGGGCATCCGCATTAACGAACCCGCCGCCGATCTGGCCGTCGCCGCCGCGCTCATCAGTGCGCTGAGCAATCAACCCTTGCCACCAACCGCCGTCTTTTTCGGGGAAATCGGTTTGGCAGGCGAAGTGCGCCAAGTCGCGCAAAGCGATGTACGCCTCAAAGAATCGTCAAAGCTCGGCTTTGAAAAAGCGATCATCCCCGTCTTGCAAAAGAAAAAAGCCGCCAATAAAAACACCGAAATCGAAGTCAATGAAATCGCCCACATCCGCGACCTCGCGAAGTTTTTGGGCGCGAATCCGAATGTGGATGATGATAGGTTTTAGGGGATGGAAACCATGGATAATATTTATGTATTTTTAGGTAAGCTGTTTTTCTTCATCATCACAAGTTCTGGCGCAGCGCTTGTTCTTTTCAAATTCTATGGTCAAAAGTGCATTGAAAATAAATTTTCAAAAGATTTAGAAGAATTTAAAGTAAAAAAGCTGCACGAATTTGATGTTTTATTTAGCCGAAAAACAAAGTGGAACGAAAAAGAATACGAGGTTCTTCAAGAATCATGGGTAAAAATAATAGATGCTTATCATGCCCTTAAACAGGCAGTTGCGTTAATGAGGGAATTACCCGACTTAAATAGAAAGACACGTGATGAACTTGATCTTTTTTTAGCGGAAAGCGATTTTTCTAAAAGTGAAAAACAGCTTTTATTGGACGCTAAAAACAAAAACGATAATTATGTAAAAATTTTAGAAAGCCGTGAACTTCAAGAAGCCCATAAAGCATTTCTATGCTTTCATAAATACTTTGAACACAACAGGATTTTCTTAGCACCAGATATTAAAGAAAAATTTGAAAAAGTAGACGACTATATATGGAGTGCTTGGGTTTCAAGAAAAATGGGAATGAATAGAATTAGTAGAACAAAAGATTTCACCATAGAAGCCTACAACAAAATAGAAGAAAAAATAGAACCCATGATCAAAGAAATAGAAGACTTCTTACAATCTAAATTATTCCCTGAAACAGAATAGCAAGTTTCAAATGACCCAAAAAACCATCACCGTAAACGACCTGATGCAATCAGACTATAGCTACCCCCTCTCCGCGCCGATGGGGGCGGAATTTGCGGACGGGTTTGCGCCGTTTTTTACGCCAAAGGAAATGCTGGAGCTTGGCGTCTTTGAAGGCAAATACATGAATGATTGCACGGGTGAATTCCCCGCCGATTGGTTCGAAAGCGCAAAGATCAGCGACAAACCCGACGACGCCCTCAATTATTTCGGCATCAAAAGCCGCCAGCCCTTGACTGTATGGCAACAAAAGGGATGGATCATCGCGCCCGATCCGCGCGGCTGGTTCCAATGGTATTGTCGCTATTATATGGGCAGGCGCATCCCCGAAGTCGACGCTGCGCAAATCAAACGCTGGCGCGCCTTTGCCCGTCACGCCGGACAGATCAGAGCCCACTGCATGAGCGGTGATTTAGGATGCCGCCCACGGCAACGCCAAGCCCTCCTCCAATGGTCGTATGATCCGTTTATTTAATCGCCATATCCACGCCCGCACGACCCTGTAGGTTATTTTGACAAAAACGCCCAAAACCCCTAGAATATACGCAATAATTAAAAAAATTTAGGGTGTTACAGTGACGCAGGTTTTTTCTTCCGGGCCATCGCAGGTTTCAATGTCTGATGATACAGCAGCGCATTTTGGCGCGTGGTCACAGGAATTTTCCGCATGGGCGCAGACACAAGATGTCGGGCGCGTGGTGATTATAACGCCCGAAGATCTCCTCAATGGTCGCGATCCTACCGGTATGAGCGACGAAGCACGCGCCGCTCTGCTCAAATCTTTTATCAAAAGAAACTTCCCCGATTTTGACGCTGATAAATTCGACGCTGAATATTTGTCCTTGGGCAGAAATGCCGTCCTTGGACAAGGCAGAGCGCAAAGCCTTGATGTGGACGGGGACGGCAAAAATGATCTGGCCATCGTTATCGCCGCAAGCCGTGACCAAACAAAAGAGCAAGCCGCGGCAAAATCGGCACATTTAACGCCCGATAATATCAAAAACTTACGCGGCACAGACCTGGATTGGCAGGCCATGACCATCGCCCATGAAATCGGCCATTTAAGCCAGCCCAATAAATCACGTGATAAAAATCTGGTGTGGGAAATAGAAGCCGAGCAGGACATGGTACAATTCATGACCACCGCGCATAAAAAGGGGTTGATCTCCGATCTGCGCGCGGTCGATGACCTCACTTTAATCAGAAATATCGGCAGCTTTTATTTTAAGGATGATTTACAAACCCACGTTGTCGGCCCCGGCGTACAAACCCCGTCCGAAGGGCCCGTCCCCGTTGCCGAGCATGACCATGTTTTTCAAGAGCCCCTACATCAGGCGCAAATGGATGTATCACGCGCCGTTGGTGTGGATTTAATCAACGACACCCATAGGATAAAGGTTTTGGAAAAGATGCTGGGCGAGCGCGGACTATACAGCTTCGACGCTTACAAACTCCCCCCTATGGAAATCGAAGACAAACGCGCCATTGTTGACATCCTTCGCGGGAAAGTATCCATCGAAGGCGGCGTCGCCGTCCTGCCCGCTGATGTACAGGACAAGATCGCCGAAACATTTGAAAATGAAACAGAAATTCTGGGCATCGGCGCGTTAATGGATGATCCCGCCCTGATGTATGACATGACGCGGCGGCTTTATCTGTCGGGGGACTTTGATGACAACCCCATTGGCAAGCAATATGCCTATGAATTTTTAACCGCGGCGCAGGCGCACGCGCCTGAAAATTTTGGCGTTTTTAGCCAAGACGAAAAATTCATCCCGCCGATCTTTGAACAAACCGATAGCTTCACCCCAACCGACCATCTGGATAACAACCAGAACCTAACGACCATGAAGCCGTAATATTGAATGATTTTTTCCTTACTTAACTAACAAAATAAATGACACAGACAAATACACAAAATTGCGCCTGTTTTTGGTTAGGGTACATATTAAGCATCCCAGACGTATCATCATACATTGATGAAAAAACGAAAGAGCTTCATTGGCATAACAAGGGTAGTGACACTGAAGAATACATGGTCTTTAAGTTCTGCCCAATATGCGGACATAAAATAGCCAAGCATGAACAAAACTATGTAAAAGACGGCATTTCTAAACAAGAATGCGTGCGTTTAATCAATTTGATTAAACCGATTGGCAGCCTTCAGGCCTTTCAAAAAAAAATGGGCGCGCCACAAAAAGAGACCAAATATCTCACTTATACTAGGTACTCTGAAATCGCCATAATTGACATTCTCTTTGAAAGAAAAAATGATGCCGATAATTGGAAAACAACTATCGATTTTCTTCCATATAAAGCGGATAAAAACAGTGCCGACAAGACAAAGTATCATCACTGTTCGTGTGACAAACTACAAGAATGTAGAAACGCCGCAACGACTGACATAAAATATCAAAGCCAAGACAAATATTATGTGCTTTCCTATGAAGCGCATTTCGGAAAGTACATGGACTTGATGCATTTTTGTCCCTTTTGTGGCGAAGCACTCTTATCGGCATCTCCCACAAAACCCTCGGAATTAAGTACGGAGAAAAGCGTCCAATTAAACGCCATAACAGACAACATAAAATCTGCTGAAGATGCATACGAAAAGTTAGGCAAGCCATGCGGTTACAGTAAACAACGACACTACGAGAATGTTTCTGATGAGGCCAATTTACTGCTACACATGTCCGGAGATGAATTTCCCCTTGTGTACTGCATCGAAATTGTGTCGAAATCACATGCTCCGTCGGACAGATACAATAATTTATTGGTCACCTCGGACGTGTTTTTGAAATCGCCAGAATAGCTTGAGAGCATAGTGTTTCGACGGGCATGCCTGTTTGTTTGCATTGCACTTCCAAATCGGTCAGCTTGCCCATAATCATATCAAGCATCGGCAAAGACCACCCGTTGATCTGGCTTTTAAATTGCGGGGCTTGTTTGAAAAACACCGGTGGGGCAAGCTTTTTCATCGCTGCGTCCATATCCATCCCGCTTTGCATGTACGCCTTTGTCATATGAAGGCGGCGGAAATGATTTTGCAAAGACCGTAAAATAGCAACAAAAACAACGCCTTCCTGCATCAGTACGCCGTACGCTTTCATGGCATCTTCGCTGCGTCTTCCTGCGACGGCGTAAATTAAATCATCAAAACCCTGAACGCCCGCACCACCGCAAGCGGCCTGTACATCTGCCAGTGAAATCGCGCTTGGCTCATCGCCTTTATAGGTAATCAGCTTTTCCAACTCTGACCTGACCTTGGCGCGATCACCCGAGATATTCGCCGCCAACCACGTGACCGCGTCGCCGTCTATACGCAATTGTGCGTCGTTGATTGCCCCGCGAATAATGCCTGCCACACCCCGCTCATCCTCAACATAACAGGGCACAGCGGCCGCGTTCTTTGCGCTTTCACAAAGCTTGCGTAAAGACGAACGCGGGCTTAGCTCCCCCGCTTGTACAAGAACAAGCGCCGTATCACTGGGATTGGTAAGATAATCCTTTAATAAAACCGTTAACTTGTCCGCGCCGTCCTCAATACGGATCAAGCGATCACCGCCCATCATTGAAATGGCATTGGCCTCATCAGATAAACGCGCAGGGTCCTCACCCAGCACATCCGCCGATAAGGTGACCGCGTTAAAGGGATCGTTCAAATCCTCTACCACCGTTTTGCCCATAATCGCGCAACGCTCACGTACCAGCCCATTATCAGGGCCGTAGGCGAGGATGACACGCGCGGCTTTATCCGGCGATTTCACGAACCCCTCAATTTGACGGAATGTAAGTTTCATAACAGAAGATTAGGCCAATGGATCAAAGGCGTCAATTACCGCCGTAAGATATGCCTATAAAAACAATGCAGCCAGTGCGCCGATAAAGGCAAATTGCGGCATAACCGCAAAAGTCAGAGATATGCCGTATTTTTTCGTCAGAAGGAAAATATAGGAAAGCCCAAGAAAGACGGATATCGCGCTGATATACAGTAAGACCTCACTGCCATTTTCAACAGGAATGCCCGTAGGCACCAGAAGATCAGGTTTCATACCGAAAATAGAAATATAAATCGCGTAGAGAAACGCCGCGTTCAACGTCAAAAACAACAATGTTAAGTTCTTGAATATCGATATGTTGTGATCACTCATAATCTCTTCCTTTTCTATGCCCCTTTACGCTGCCGCACACCGACTGCCGGAAACACGGGCAATTTCTTTCATATAAATATCACGCGCAGATTTATTCGGATCATTAAAAATAGCAGGATCAAAACTGCGCTGTTGATTTATAACATCTTTTAACGTCGGGAACAGACAACGATTGACTTTGGCATCTGTGCATCCTGTTCGGCAGATACCCAATAAAGCCTGCGCTTCATCTTCCAGCCCGATTTCATAAATCACATTTTCCAATATATCGGCGAAATCCTTGGCGAAGCTCGCCATTGTAGCTGTGCCATAGGCGATATCAAAAAACTTACCATTATGCGCGCGGGCATGTTGATATGATTCGAGCACCAGAGCATAGGTTTCTTGCAGAGAATCCGCGGAAAATCCGTAAAGCTCCAACAATTCATCAACGGCCTTTGCAAACCCTTCATGGAACGCCAGCGCGGTTGTGATAATAAAGGCCGTTTGGTGTTGATGCACACCAACGCCGAACATCCGTGCCTCATAACGGTGGCCATAGACCGATCCGCCAGCATCTTTCAACGCGGCGATTTTAACATCAGGCCAGAGCAGGCTTTGCGATAAATAGTAATTACTGGCGATATTCAGGCCGCGCTCTTTCAGCGTGTTAAATGTCACGCTCCAATCACCCGAGGGCACCTTCACCAGATTGCCTTCGCGGTCATAATGCATAAAGAGCGGGTTATTAAGCACGTGGTCAATATGGCTTGCGATCAATTCCTCGCCCGATTGCGCACTGAACACATAGGGCAGAACGCCGCCGCGCCCTTCTAACAAACCTTCATGGCGCAAATGCATACCCGCGTGACCGGAAAACGGCTTGCCTTCGACAAAGCCGACACTGTTATCGGTCAGCAAGAATAAAAACGGGGATAAAATATAAAGCCTGCGGATATTGTCCAGCATGTGATCCATATTATACGGGCTGATTGATACCTGATTGGATTTACAGACTGCAAAATACTGTACGCATTTTTTCATATCTTCGCGATACGGAGCGTACATGACCTTATACCTGTCCAGCTCTACGATACGCGAGAGCAAATCATCGGCTGTACGTTCGGGCAATTCCTGAAAATAAGAGCGTTTCAGGCCTAACGCCGCGGCCTTATTCGTTAAAATTTCCATTTTCTTATTTGTATCATCCAGAACAGATTTCGCATCGGCAAAATGCGCAGCCTTGCTGGCAACCTCCAGCAATTCGCTGGTCGGTTCGTTATGAACCCAGTCATCATCCGGCAATTTAGCCATCGCGCTGTTTTTAAGGATACGGTTCTGGCATAGGCTCATCGCCGGTATATCCGCCTGATCGGGATTGAAAAAGGCAAGCTCAACCTCGATCCCCGCTTTGGCATCATCCCCTGATCCGGCATATAAGCCGAACACATCGTCCGCATTGTTGATTTCGGTTAAATCCGCGGCATTGACTTCTGACATCCAGCACCTCATTTTCGTGCAAAAGACTATTATATAATCAATACCATTCTTTTTACAAACGCAGAACGTTACAAAATAACAACACTATGCTTCAGGATGTGTTAATCCGTCATTATCTGCGCCATCTGACAAGGCCACGTCATGTTCATGATGATCGTCAGCAACGTCAATAAACACATCAACGCCCTCTTTCAGATCTTGATCGCTCAACGCCAGATCTTCGCGCAAACTTTTACCGATAATGGCAATTTCAAGAAAACGCGGATCAGGCTTGGATGAATCAGGGAATTGCCCCGAAGAGCCCGTCGAGATACCGCGTCTGTCAGAGCTTGCATCAAACATATTCTTTCTGATTTCCGCCTCGAAGGTCTGCCCCTTAACGGTGACCTGCAAAGGCTTGCCCAACCATTCCGGTTTTGCATCACTGGTGGAAATACTCAATTTCAAATTACCGTGAACATCTGTTCTTGCGACAACAGGCTGGCGCGTTAAATCAGGGATATCCTTCAGCTCCAGCTTGTCTTCGGTGTCGATAAAATTAAATTGCTGCAAGAAGGCGCGGCGCTCTTCAACACTTAGATCATCTTTCCAGCCTTCGGCTTTATCGCCCAAATTATAAGCAAGGATTTCTGAAAACCATGGGAAAAAGTCGCGTGAGCGGAACTGGCTGCCCTCGGTTTGCACATCAACGCGGTAAATCTCCAAATCATCCTCTTCGACGAGATCACGGAAAAATGCGAAACTATGCGGACTAACACCCGACGCAACCGCGCCGCCCGGCAACATGGCGACATAAACATTCTCGCCCTTATTATTGCCCTCAACGCCTCTTTGCTCCAATCGCGGTGCACAGTTAACAAAGAACGCATTGCCTGCGCCTGAAATACGAAAGCGTGAAAGCTGCGCCAGATCAAAGGCTGCGGCGCGCCAATCTTGTCCCGGTACATCGTGATAGATGCGCTGCGGCGGTGTTTCTTCGCTCAATGTTGTGACAATTCTGTGAATGTCGGCAAGGTTGACCTGGATCTCGCCAATCGCCAAATCGGCAGCGGCGCCGTTATCACTGATATAGGTCGAGGTAATCGGCGACCATGGATTAATGTTTGTTTTCACATTAAACGCCGCGGAAAGACCGCCTGCCGCTTTATATTGCCCCTTTAATTCTTCGATTAATTCTGTCCCGATGAAATCAGGGTTGGGTATCTTGCTCTCTGGTGTATTACTCATTACTCAATCTCCAAAACGAAGCAGCCTAAGCCATGCTTCGGGTTTCTAAATTAACAAACCTATGAGGATATATCGCAATGAATGCGCCTACCCCGTCAGGTTTCCAAAAGTCGGATACCACAGACGGAATAACGCTGTGGCGCTTTAGCATTGTTAACGCGGTGCAAGCTGATCCTTCAAATGCCGCGATATTTCTATCTTATATATATTTGGGGCTGAATACGTCAACCTATTTGTGAACATTAAAAGCAGATATTTTAACGTTTCAGGTAAAGGCCGATCTGTAATTCAATTTGACGCGCCAAATCATTCAGACCGTTTTCACGTGTGTTTTGCTCAGAGACACGGGTCGCGAACTCACTGATTAAGACATTATAACTGCCCGAGCTTTTGATGTTGCGCGTCAATAGCGTTTCGCCTGTCGCCTTATCTTTTAAGGCAAGAGTTGAACTCAACACCAACTGTCTGCGCGTCGCATCGGAGCGAATGGTGATATCAAGATCAGAGGTACTTTGTTGAATCGGAGCGATTTCCAGACTATAATGCGCATCTGCGGGGCGACCATTCTTGTAAAAGCGGTCTATCAATGCATTGCGCAGGAACTGCCCTTCTCTATCGGGAATATTACCGATTTCGACCTGTCCCAATTCGGATTGAATTGTCGATTGCGCGCCGCCCTCAGTTTCGAACGCCGTGCCATACATCGGCTCAAACCCGCAGGCACTGACCAAAAGACATAACGCGACAATTAAACCCTGTTTTTTCATATTTTATCCTACCACAACATTCACGATCCGCCCGGGAACGTAGATAAATTTACGCAAAGACTTACCATCCATCGCGCGTTGGACTTTTTCTTCTGCCAAGGCAACATCTTGCGCGATTTTTTGGTCAGCATCAGCTGGCAAAGTGATGCTGGCGCGCAGTTTTCCGTTCACTTGAACGCCAATGGTCATTGTATCGGTTGCCAGTAATTCTTCCTGATATTTTGGCCATTCTTGGTTCACAAGCATGGTTTCATGCCCCAAAAGCGACCAAAGCTCCTCTGCCAAGTGCGGCATTACAGGATTGATCATCACGATGAAGGTTTCAATGGCCTCTCGCAATGCAAATTGATCGCCTGCATCCACGGGTTTAAAGCCTGTCAGGCCATTATAAAACTCACGCAGGAACGCCACGGCCTTATTCATGGCAAAAGCTTCGATGGCTTCACCGACATTTTTGATGGTTTTGTGCGTCAAACGGCGCAAATCCTTGGCTTGATCGGATAGGGCGCTTTCATCACCATCGCGCAATTCTATCACGGATAATGTGGTGTAGACCTTGTTCACAAAGCGCCAAGCACCGTCAATGCCGCTTTCTGTCCATTCCAAATCGCGTTCAGGCGGGGAGTCGGACAAAATAAAGAGCCGCGCCGCATCCGCGCCGTACATTTCCAGAATTTCTTCGGGATCAATGACGTTTTTCTTGGATTTCGACATCTTAATCGATGCGCCAATCGTCACAGGCTGCCCCGTTTCGACGTGTACCCAGTCACCCGCTTGATTTTTCACCGCGTCAGTCGGGAAAATCCATTTTCCGTTTTCATCGGTAAAGGTTTCATGCGTGACCATCCCTTGCGTGAACAGGCCGCTGAACGGCTCGTTCGAATTTACAAACCCGCAATCGCGCATGGCCTTGGTAAAGAAACGCGCATAAAGAAGGTGCAAAACCGCATGTTCCACGCCGCCAATATATTGATCGACACCGCCATCTTTGGGAAGCCAGTAATCGGCTTTGCTCTTATCAACGGGCAGTTTGTCATTATGCGCATCACAATAACGGAATTGATACCAGCTGCTCTCAAAGAACGTATCAAACGTATCAGTTTCGCGCTTTGCCGCCTTACCGCAGGCCGGACACTCGCTATTTTTCCAAGTCGGATGATGATCCAGCGGGTTACCCGGCTTTTCAAAACTGATGTCATCAGGCAATTCGACAGGCAATTGATCTTCGGGCACAGGCACTGCGCCGCAATCATCACAATAAATAATCGGAATAGGGCAACCCCAATAGCGTTGACGCGACACGCCCCAATCGCGCAAGCGATATTGCGTTGTGCCGAACCCTGTTTTATCGGCTTCGCAGCGTTTAATCACTTCGGCCTTGGCACTGTCCACATCCATACCATTAAGGAACTGCGAATTAGCAAGCACGCCTTCGCCGCTATAGGCCGCATCCTCAACCGAGAAGTCGGCAACATTTTCAGGCACGACAACGGGCGGAATAGGGCGGTTATATTTTTTCGCAAAATCATGGTCACGCTGGTCATGCGCGGGCACGCCGAACACCGCGCCTGTGCCGTAATCCATCAAGATAAAGTTGGCGATATAAACAGGCACGTCGCGTCCGAGAAGGGGGTGCGTCGCGGTATAGCCCGTATCAAAACCGATCTTCTCGGCCTTTTCAATCGCGGCTTCTGATGTGCCTTGTGCCTGACATTCGGCGATAAAGGCATCAAAGCCCTCCTTGCCTGCCGCCAGCTTTTGCGTCATTGGGTGATCAGGCGCAAGCGCCAAAAAGGATGCGCCGAATAATGTATCAGGGCGGGTGGTGTAGACCTCTATCTTGTCATCCGCGCCGACAATATCCCACGTAAATTGCAAACCAACGGATTTCCCAATCCAGTTTTCCTGCATAATGCGCACCTTGTTTGGCCAGCGGTCAAGACCGTCCAGATCGCTTAACAATTCTTCGGCGTAATCGGTGATTTTCAAGAACCATTGATTAAGCTTTCTGCGCTCCACGGGCGCGCCTGTGCGCCAGCCACAACCATCAATCACCTGTTCATTGGCCAGAACGGTATTATCAACAGGGTCCCAGTTCACAACAGATTCTTTGCGATAGGCGATGCCTTTTTCAAGGAATTTCAGGAACATGCGCTGTTCATGCGCGTAATATTCAGGGTCGCAAGTCGCGAATTCCCTGCTCCAATCAATCGACAACCCCATAGATTGAAGCTGCGTTTTCATGGATGCGATATTTTCATGTGTCCATTTTTTCGGATGCTCGCCGCGCTCTATCGCTGCGTTTTCCGCCGGAAGACCAAACGCGTCCCAGCCCATAGGATGCAAAACGTTAAACCCCTTGGCCTTTCGATAACGCGCCACCACATCGCCCAATGTGTAATTGCGCACATGACCGACATGAATACGCCCCGATGGATAGGGAAACATCTCCATCACATAATATTTAGGCTTTGCGGTATCTTCCGCGACTGCAAAAACGTCATTCTCAGTCCATTTTTGCCGCCAACGGCTTTCGGTTTCCTTTATATTGTAACGCTCTGACATTATATACTTAAGTTCCTATTTTTCGGCCAAATGGGCAATACGAAGCTCACGCGCACGCGTTAAAATCGCATCTTCCAATTTACGATCCGTATCATCAGCAACCTGTGCATCGCGCCATACGCCGCCAACCAAGTCCTGACGGAATGTGCGCACACGAATGCCGTTCGCCTTTAATTCGCGCCCTAATACAAAGGCATTAATCTTAACGCGCTCATTCGGTGTTGCGGGATCAGTGTACCAATCGGTTAAAATAACGCCGCCAAACGGGTCTGCGCTCGCCAAAGGCATGAAAGACACAGTATCCAGCGTCGCACGCCATAGAAAGCTGTTTACGCCAATGCCGTTTTCGCCTGCGCTGGTTTTCTTTTTCCCTGAGCCGAATATACCGCCGCCATCGCCGAAGATGCTCTTTTTCTTTTCATAGATGTCATTACCCGAATTGGAATCACGCGCCGCGCCTGTCGGATATTTTGCTTCTGTCTTAATGCCACTACAAGCCGACAAGCCTAAGCCTGCACCAACTAAAATCGTCACCAAGGTCAAACTCTTGTTTTTAAGCGTTTTCATTGTTCCCTAACTACTTCTATATGATGTTTTATATATTATCCTCATTACCACGCACGCACGCTGGTCACAAGTCCGTTTATGATTAGGCGCGCAGGCTATCAACAAGCCTTACTTATATAAGAGACAAGAGCAAAATCGCAACCACACCCTGTGTTGCAAAAATGCAACGCCCCGAAAAATTGTGACATGAAACACACAAAATCGCGTTGACGGTTAGACGATATGGTGGCGTAATGCAGGTGTTCTCTCGTTTGGGGGACGTTCTTTTTTAACTTTAATCCTTATTGGGTTTAACTTTTAACAATGATCATACCTCTTATAAGAGTGTGGTTGGAGGAAATAAAATGAAAAAACTATTACTTGCAAGCGTTGCTGTTAGTGGCTTGGCTTTGGCCGCTGCTCCTGCATATGCGGAAGTCGACCTAGACATCGGCGGTTATTTCAAAGGTTACGGCGCGTTCGTAGACCAAGATGAAACAGCCGGTACTGACGTTGTTGGTTTCGATATTATCCGTGACACAGAAATTCACCTAGGTGGCGAAACAACTCTAGACAATGGTCTAACAGTTGGTGCGCACTTTGAATTCATGGTTGACAGCGCAGATGCTACTGGCGTTGATGAATCATACGTTTACTTCTCAGGCAACTGGGGTCGCGTAAATTTTGGTGCTGAAGACGGTGCTGGTTACCTATTGCAGGTTGCTGCTCCTTCTGCTGACTCAAACGTTGACGGTATCCGTCAGTATGTTTCACCATTCGTAACAACTGGTGGTTTGACTGCTCCTGGTGTTGGTACAGCTCTTGACTATGACATGGACCCAACAGCAAAAGCTGACAAGTTCACATATTTGTCACCAATCATGAGCGGTTTCCAGTTGGGTGCGTCTTTAACACCTGACACAGGCGGCGCTGCTAATTCATTCGGTGTTGACACAGACACAAGTGCTGCTGGTACACCACAAGAAACATACGAACTTGCTCTACGTTATGAAGGTCAGTTCCAGAACGTTGGCGTTATTGCCGGTGCTGGTTATGCTCTTAGCTCAGAAGAAGGTTCATCTGCTACAACTGATGACCGTAACTACTGGAACGTTGGTTTGGATCTAGATATCGGACCATTCGGTATTGGTGCTTCTTACTCTACAGATGACCAAGGCCTAGACGGTACTGCTGAAAACGACCTAGACACACTTGTTATTGGTGCTGACTATACAACTGGTCCATTCAAAATCGGTGTTTCTTACTTGAACCGCGATGCTGACACAAGCCCAGAGTACAACCGTTACACTGGTGGTGTTGTTTATGATTACGGCCCAGGCATGTCCTTCCGTGGATCTATCCAGTACTTGGATCAAGACAACGTATCACCAACAGCAGATGCTGACGGTACTGCAGTTCTTCTTGGTACACAAATCAACTTCTAATTCAGAAGTCGATCATAAGAATTCGAAAGGGCGCTTCACAGCGCCTTTTCTTTTGCCTTGATTCCGCGCCCTTATCTTCTTACTGTTGCGCTCATGTCTATAAAAGAAAATATAAACCAGATCCGCACACAAATTGAAAAAGCCGCCGCGCCATGGGGCAGGGCGGTTGACGATATTCATTTGATCGCGGTCAGCAAAAAGCAACCTCCTGAAAAAATACAAGCCGCCCTTGATGCAGGACAGCGTTTATTCGGTGAGAACCGCGTGCAAGAGGCCGCAGAACATTGGGCGCAAATCAAACCCGCCTACCCTGATGTCAAACTCCACCTGATCGGCCCGTTGCAAACCAACAAAATCAATGATGCCATCGCCCTGTTTGATGTGATTGAAACGCTCGACCGTGAAAAACTTGCCCGTAAATTGGGGGCTGCCCTGCAAAATCAAGGCAAAACCCTGCCCTGTTTTATTCAGGTCAATACAGGCGCGGAAGAACAAAAGGCGGGTATTACAACCGCAGAGCTTCCCGATTTCCTGAATTTTTGCCGCACAGACTGCGCGCTTGATGTGCGCGGGTTAATGTGCATTCCACCTGTTGAGGAGCCTGCCGCGCTGCATTTTGCCCTTTTGCAAAAACTCGCCAAAGCCCATGACTTGCCTGACCTCAGCATGGGGATGAGCAGCGATTTCGAAAAAGCCATCCCCTTAGGCGCGACCTATATCCGCGTGGGAACAGGCATTTTTGGCGAACGCCAGAGCGCCGAGGCAGCGCACTAAGATTTAAGTGTTGTAATCATAATTCTGATCATTGACCGGCGGCACTTCGGCAAAGGCCATAACGCTTGGCGGTAAGTCATTATAGGCCTGAATATCCGCTGTGCGCGTATGATCCGGCGTTGAGCGCGCAAAGCCCGTTTTAGCATTTTCCAACAACGATTTCCCTGTACCATCCTGAATAACACTCGTCATAAGCCCCGTCGCCGCGCCCGCAGGCCCGCCAAACACCGTACCGCCAATGATGCGCGAGATCGGCTTGATCGTATCGCCCGTTAATCTTTGATAGGCAATATTCAACAAAGGAATATGCTGCAGCGGGTTAATCATATCTATCAGGTCAAAAATGCCGAAACGGTCTTCCTTGGACACGGAAATCGGTTGCTCGCCTTGTTGCATCGGCGCAAAAGACGAGAGCACCGAATCAAAATCATTCTGCCGCGCATAGGCAGGGATAGAGCCCGCTGTGCGCTCATTTTTCACCATAACATACTGATAATCCGATGTTTTAGGCTTTGCCCCATCCATGAGCGAGGCATTCACACTTGCAAAATTTTCCATACGCAGGCTTTCCTTATTTTTTCACTGTGTATGCACTGCAAATTTTATGCCATGATGGGCTTAAGGACACGTAAGGGCATAGATTCATGACACAGCCAGCAATCAAAATCGTAGCAGACGACACCGCGCAGAAAATCATTGCCGCCGCTCTGAAGAAATATGATTTATCCGATCTTTGTCATTTCGAAAGCCATGATGATACGGTGATTATCCTGTGCTCGGGCGCGCAAGAAAAACCGTTCCCAGCCCCCGTGCGACTCGGCAAAATCATTGATCAAATCAAATTGCTTTGCATCAAGGCGCACAAACAGGGCACATCGATTATCATATTCGGCGAAGCGCAGTTGAACACGCATCTGGGTACATTCCAAAGTGCGGGGCAGCCCGAAATTATCCTGACGGAAAAGGAGGTCGAAATTCTTGTTTATTTACAAACAAACAAAGACCGCATTGTCTCGCGTGAAGAATTGCTTGATGCCGTTTGGAATTATGCCAAGGATGTTGAAACACATACGCTGGAAACACATATATACCGCTTGCGCCAAAAGATAGAGGCCGATCCGGCCAATCCTGTGATTTTGAAAACAAAAGAAAGCGGTTATTGCGTTTAAGGGTTAGATATTCATACCGCGCGCCGCAACACCGATTTTAGCCATCTGAACGGCGCTTGAAATCCCCGTTAGAAACGTTGGGCCATCCGTTAAGCGGAGGTGGGTTATGCCTGCATCGCGTAAATCACGTAAATCACGCAACAAATGATAGACATCATTGACCTTTTCTTCGTCCTGATGCTGCTTATCCTGCGTAGGGGGCATGCCCGCCTTCTTCATCACCTCCGCACCATGCGCATAGGCATTGGCGGCACGTTTGGACGGCAGGGCAGGCATTTCGTTGGTGTTGCTATGCTCCGCTTTCATCCACGGGGCGAAAGACGACACATTTTGCGGAACGGATTCATTTAATTTGGATGATAGGCGCGCTTCTAAGAAATCTTCCAGAAAACATATCAAGGCATTGATGGAAAAAGCATTCGCTTCGCTGTCTGATTTGTCGGCGTGGTCATCCTTATGCCCGCTTTTGTCGTGATCGACAGCCTCTTCGGGGTTTTGGCCACGACGCAAACGCGTATCTGCGGCCTCAATATCCAGTGGTTTTAACGCAGAACTGATGTTTTGAACAAAAGAAAACATACCCGTAACGCCCTACTATTATTTCAATATGTAAGGAATCTACCAAATTTTCGCAAAACTGGCAAACTTTTAAGGATTCGGGGCTATAAAGCGGGGCTAATCTTTGAATAAATCGTATGGATGCGGGTATTTTTGCTCTTCAGGCATATTTTGAATGCGGAACGCCTCCTCATACCAAGGGGCGACATAATCCCACAGAATATAGCTTTGATGCGTGTAATAAGAATCAACTTCACATTTGATATAGGCAATATCGCCCATCATAATCCATTGTTTCACGCCATCATTTTCAACCACACTATCATAATCGGCTTCTGACACACGCACACGTATCTGTAACGTCGCATCAAACTCATCATCTTCATAAGGCACTTTCTCGCGGATTGCTCTATCCTTCTCGGGTGTTAGTTCCACATCCGAAAAAAAGTCCAAACGATTGATGACCATCGAAATAAATCCTATCCCAAACCTGTAATTAAAGCTTGGTGTTGCATCCTTATCGAGATTCAAAAACCTATAGGTAATGTGCGCTTTTTTCCCGTCCTGCGCCGGAACATAACGCGATAGAACATTCACCTTTATTTCAAGCAAGTCGGTATTTTGATCATACATACCGTAACCATGCCCCAGACGCATCATTTCCTTGATCAGGTAATCTTCTTGTTTGCTCTCAGACAATTCTTGATAGGCACGTTGGGATTCAATCCAGTAATCATAATCAGGCGCATCACCAGACGCCCGAAAAAAAGCGAAAATGGCTTGTTCTTCAGGTGTAATTTTAGTATCGAAATATTCATCTGCATGAACGGGGAATGCAATCAGACCAACCACAAACAAACTGAATAACGTAAAAAGTAATCTTATGCTCATATACACTTTTCCATAGCACAGTAAATGCTATATATTATACATCATAATGACGGATAAAGAGCCAAAAAGCCAGAGCGGCGACCAAGAAAAAGACACGGATCGCGCGCTTTGGGATGAAATGACAAAGGATGTCGCGCCGCTGAAAAACAAAAATACAGTGCCGCCGACGGAAAAGTCATCCCCACCGAAAAAACACAAGCCCCGCCCGCCGTCACAGGCCGCGCCGCCAGCCTCAGAAACGCCCAATCAAGAGCAAACGCCAAGCACAGCCGGATCAAACCAAGTTGACCACCGTACAGAACAGCGCCTGAAACGCGGCCAGTTTGAGATTGAAGGCAGGCTTGATTTGCATGGTATGACACAAAATCAAGCTTATGACGCGTTGTGCCATTTTATCCCAAGCGCACACAGCGTCGGAAAACGTTGCCTTTTGATTGTCACGGGCAAAGGGTATCAACGCCATGGTGATCCCTCACTTTTAGAGCGCACAACAGGCATTTTGAAACAAAAAACGCCGCAATGGCTGAGCGAGCCGCCCTTAAAGCAATATGTTTTAAATATTCAAACCGCCCGCCCGAAACATGGCGGCGAAGGCGCGCTGTACGTTTTATTACGCCGCGCACGCTAAAGGATTTTCACTGGACTTTGATGCTGAATACTTTTTCACGGGTGATTTTTTCACCCGCCGCGCCCGTACGTGTAATCGTCGCAAGGGCTTTATATGTAACGTTTTTAAGCTGTACGCGTCCTAATTTACGCCCTGTATAAAAATATTGCCGCACGCGCGTTGTGTCTACGCTGTTATCGCGTGTGATAAAGGTTTGCCCGTCAGGATCAAGCACCTCTATACGCACCAGATCGCCTGCCTCAACGTTATAAAACCCGACCCAAAATATAAAAGCCGAACTGTTGCGTGAGAAAACCGTAAGGTTGGGATCATCACCGCGCTCAATGGATGCAAAATCAGGGGGTTGAGCGCGAAAACCACCATTAAAAATCGCAACAGGCTGATAATCCATCGGTAAACCGATATGCCACATAGATTCTTTGCTTTGACCGCATCCATCAGTATTCAACATGCCGGTATAGGGATCAATCACGCCGCCTTCCCATATCACGGTAAAATGAAGATGCGGAAATTGCGTTGCGCCCGATTCCCCGATTTCACCGATTTTTTGCCCTGCCTTAACGCTTTGTCCGCGCTTCGCGATCACAGAGCCTTTTTTCAGATGGCAATAAACGCTTTGCAGGCCATTGCCGTGATCGACCAAAACGCCGTTGCCGCATTCGCGCTTATCGGCTCTCAACTGTTCGATTTCGTCCTGAGTTTTCGCATGATCGCTCTCACCGTCACGCACCCGCAAAACCTTACCCGAAGACGCGGCAAACACATCCACACCTGCGCGCATTTGCGCCACCGAGCCGAGCGCGAAATCAACGCCTTTATGCGCGTCATACGTCTTGGGATTGCACTTGTAATCCTGCGCCGCGCCTTCCACCGGATTAACATCCACATAATTCACCGCCCAGCAATCTTGCCCATAGGTACAGCCCGCCGGAAAAATGAATTTCGGCGCATCAGAGATTTCGTGACTTTCTGCGCGGACTTTGCTATAAAAAGTACCGTGAAGTGCAACGATTAAAACAAGCGCGAATAAAAGCGTATTCTTCATAGGTTGAATAATAACAGTGAACACAAGACAAACAACGTCTTATTATTGTAAAATACAGTAATTTTGCTGGAACTAGGGTTGATAAGGATAATGGCGACAGATCCCAACGAAGCAGGAAAAATACGCGTAGCAAACGTCACCTTAACAGAGGCTGTTGCCTTTGACCCTGCGCATGACGATGCGAACGCACCCGAAACATGGAAAAAGATCGCCGCCAATGATTTCGATCCTGTGGCGCATAAGGATATGCATTTTTTCTGTCCGTGCTGTCTTGATAATGACGATCAGGTACGCCTTAAAAAACCCGCAGCGCAGCGTATTCAATCGCTCCCCTTTGATGTGATTGACCCCAGAACGAACGAACCTGTCCTTGATGCCAATGAAGAGCCCGTACTGGAATATCGGCGCTATCTCTTCCCTGCGCATTTTTCGACATGGGACAAGCAGACACATAGCTGTGACCTTGTTCAGCAACAACACAGATTATCCCAATCCTTAACCGATATGGGCGGCATTACCCCCAATAAAGATGATGGCGTAACCATTATCAATCTGGGCATACCCGCCGGACAGGCCGCGGAAGCACACAGACGCCGCCCCTATGTTCATTTATCGACGGAAAGCGGCTTTAACGGCGCTGCAGACGGTGAAACAACGCGCAGACTTCATACTTCGACGCGCAAACCCTCGCGTAAATTATCGCATGGCGCATCCAGCGTTGATGATCTGGCGGAACTGCTTGACCATACTGAATTTGATCGCGGCAAACGCGAAGCCATCGCCCTGCGTAACGGCAACCAGATGGTCTCGCTGGAGCAGCTCTATCACGAGAACACGCTTGATATGTACCGCGAATTATTTGTACGCGAAAAAAAGATTATGAGCGATCCTGATGCCAACCATAACCATTTGGCTTTGTTCCGTTTTCGCCCGAACGGCAACCGTAAATTCTGGCATCGTGAAAATGACGGCTCCATGACCGTTGAATCCCACCCTGAACAAATCCGCGATAAAGACGGGCATTTATTTTATGTGTCCGCCCATGTGAACTTTCAAACCGAAAGCGCGTTTCAGGCATTTGAAAAATCATTAAAAGATGGCGAAACATCCGATGACCGTTGGTTCTTGGCCTATACCGAACATGCCAATGTCGACCCGTTTGACTACGCCCATAAAAAAGCCGAGATGGAAAAGGGCAACGCGAAAAGCGCCACTGTCCACACGAGTGCCACCGTCTTTAACAAGGGGCAGATGATACAATGGGTACCGCAAGACCCGCAGATGGAAATTGATTTTGATACAAAATTTGAGCGCAGCGCGCCGCCCCCTTCAGAAAATGATGATTTAACCCTTTAGATGTAAATACACACAAAAAGAAGACCCATGCCCTTTGAAAATGACACCACCGACCTGCTTGACCTGAAAACCATCGACCGCGCGCGCGGAATTATCTTGCGCGATGTGACACCGTTTCTCCCCGATATTTCACCGCGTTTCATTCTGGAATGGGACGGGCAAGGCATTCCGTTCGGCGGTAAATGCGAAGGCGATGTTGTGAGCGTCAGTAAGGATGAAAAGAAATTCCACCTGACATGGACAATCCACTATATCGGTCGCCCCGAAGAGTTCGGCGAAACAGACGAAGTCCTGTTCCAAACCATCCGTGATGCGATGGATTGCTTCGGCGAATTTCACGACCGCGAACGCGTACACGAAGTCACCGTCAATTTCAGCGACAAGGTGTTTACCAACACCGTTCCTGATGATTGGAGCAAGGTCGTCTGATGAAACGCGAGCCCATCAGCGATGACTACGCCGCGCGCCTGATTGCCGCCGCCAAAGAGGGTGAAATCTATACCTATGGCGCATCCGGGGGTGAGGAAAGCCAATTTACCGTGATGGGCGGGCTGAACACTATCCCGCGTGATCAATATGTCCCGAAGCAAGTGCTGTTTGATTTGCTCTACACCTTGACCGAGCCTGTCGAGTATATAAACGGCAAAGACCCCGCGGGCTATGTTTTCGGCAGCGGCCCTATCGGTTTTAACGAAGATGCCTGCTATAGCCATTATTTACGGGAATTTGTCCGCGATAATGATGATTACGTGTCGATTGCACATACGCAATCCGCGCAGCTTTTAACCGAGCCTGAATTCGCCAACATTATCCGTTATCAATTACTCACGGCGATGAAGGAAGAGGGCATTGATGCCGATGGCAACCCCGCATCCACATATTATAACGGCCTGATGGGGCATAAGCGCGAAGACGGCACGATGGAGCTTGGCCTATGGGATGCGGTATCGCTCGGCTTTGCGGAAAACGCACACGGGCATGTGGTGACCTTAACGCCGCGCGCGGATAATGAGCGTATCTTCGTACGTACAGAGCTGCCCGCCCTGCTCAAAAATGAACAGGTCGAAACCATCAACGGCCTGCCAAAACAAGATTTCGTCGATGCGTTTGATCAATATTGCGCCGATGGCCTGTCAGAGGAAGACGCGTACACCAAGCTCAACCGTACAAAGATTATGGGCTCGTCATACGAATTTATGCGCGGCTATTCCGAAGGCTTCGCCGAAGCGCTCCCCCCGCATCTACACCATGATTTTCAAAAAGTGACCGTTGACGGATACGCCGATTGGGTCAGCAAAGCCGCCCCCGTCCTAAGCCCCAGCGTCAGCATCGGCCATTACGATTTCCTAGATAATATCGGCGGCAACGACCAGCAAGACCACCGCGAAACGCACGCGTTGTAATCACCAAGCATAAGAAGCTGCGTTACAAAATAAACTTGCTCAAATCCGTGGATTTTACCAGTTCTTCGACGTGATCGCGTACGTAATCGGCGGTTATGACGATGGATTCGCCGCCGCGGTCGGAGGCTGTGAAGCTGATTTCTTCCAGCAATTTTTCCATCACCGTATGCAAACGACGCGCGCCGATATTCTCGATATTTTCATTTACCTCAAATGACAGGCGGGCGATTTCGTCAATCGCGTCATCCTCGAATGTCAGTGTCACGCCTTCTGTCCCGATGAGGGCTTCATATTGCTTGATCAAGCTGGCTTCGGTTTCTTTTAGGATGCGTTTGAAATCTTCCACGGTCAACGCACGAAGCTCCACACGGATGGGCAAACGCCCCTGTAATTCCGCCAGCAAATCAGACGGCTTTACTGAATGGAACGCGCCGCTGGTGATAAACAGCATGTGATCGGTTTTCACCGCGCCATGTTTGGTGGCAACGGTTGTGCCCTCAATCAACGGCAGCAAATCACGCTGTACGCCTTCGCGGGAAACATCCCCGCCGCGTGCATCATGGCGCGCCGCGATTTTGTCGATCTCATCAATAAAAACAATGCCGTTTTGCTGGACAAGCTCCAGCGCGGTTGAAACGATTTTATCTTCATCCAGTAATTTATCGGATTCCTCAGCAATCAAAATGTCATAGCTCTCAAGCACTTTCAGGCGCTTTTTCTTGCGGCGTTCACCAAAGGCTTTGCCGAACATATCGCCGATATTCACCATGCCCATAGACGCGCCGGGCATACCGGGTACATCCATCATGCCGCCCATCGGGTTGGCATTATCCAGAACATCAATTTCGATCTCGCGATCATTCAACTCGCCCTCACGCAATTTCTTGCGGAAATTCTGGCGCGTCCCGTCGCCCGCCGTATCACCGACCAGCGCATCAAGCACGCGTTCCTCGGCATAGACCTCGGCCTGTGCCTTGACGGTTTTGCGCATATCTTCCTGCGTCATGCGAATCGCCATCTCTGTCAGATCACGGATGATCGATTCCACATCTTTGCCGACATAGCCGACCTCTGTAAATTTGGTGGCTTCGACCTTGATAAAGGGCGCATTGGCAAGCTTTGCCAAACGGCGCGCTATCTCGGTTTTACCAACGCCTGTCGGCCCGATCATCAGGATATTTTTCGGATAGACTTCTTCTTGCAATGCCGGATCAAGCTTTGATCGGCGCCAGCGGTTGCGCAAGGCAATCGCCACAGCGCGCTTCGCATCATTCTGCCCGATGATATAACGATCAAGCTCGCTCACGGTTTCGCGCGGTGAGAAAGAGGAAACAATAACCGGTTTTTCTTTTGTCAAATTTTTCATATTTTACGCCTGACCTGTTATTTAAAGTTCGTAGACTTGTATTCGTATAGTCATTGGAATAAGTTTTATACACTCAAATGGCAAGGGTTATTCGGAAAAATACATGCACGCATCACCAAACGCGCACGATTAGAACGATTTCCCTAGATATTCAAAAAAACCCGTGTTACAAAATCATACATTAAAGGTGCCTGCGGGTACGCAATAACCAAAGGGTTTTACATGGAAATGCTTGACTGGGTGCTCTTTTTCGCCCTTATTCCATTCCTTCTCGCTATCGATCTCAAATTGTTCAATAAAGGCGGTGACAATGTTATCGGCTTTCGTAAAAGCATGGTGCTTAGCGCGTGGTATATCGCCGCCGGTCTCGCTTTCGGGCTTATTGTTTGGTATCATTTCGGCGCAGATAAAGCGATGTTGTACTACACAACCTATGTGATCGAAAAAAGCTTATCGCTTGATAATTTATTCGTCATGTCTGTGATTTTCTCCGCCTTTGCCATCCCAAGACAGTATCAGCACCGCGTTCTGGTCTGGGGTATTATCGGTGTGATTATCCTGCGCGGTATTATGATCGGGGCAGGGGCCGCGTTGGTGCATAATTTCGATTGGGTTTTGTTCATTTTCGCCGCTATTCTGATTTTCACAGGCATCAAAATGATGTTGATGGATGACGATGATGATGTGGGCAACTTTGAAAATAAACCTCTGGTTGTGTTTTTGAAAAAACATTTCCCGCTGACAACGAAAATTCACGGCAATAAATTCATCATTCGCCGCGATCAAATGGACGAGAAGGCGGCTTCTAACGTCAAATCCAACAGCACGTACGTCTTTACGCCGCTTTTTCTGGCGCTGATTATTATCGAGATCAGTGACGTTATTTTCGCGGTCGACAGCATCCCCGCTGCGCTGGCGGTCACGCAAGATCCGTTCATCGTCTTTACCAGTAATATCTTTGCCGTATTGGGTCTGCGCGCCCTGTTTTTCGCGGTGGAAAATATTATTGATCGATTCGAATTGATGAAATACGCCATTTCCTTTGTGCTGGTCTTTATCGGGTTTAAGGTCTTTTATAACGGCATGATCCCAGACGGACATATCAGCCCATCCCTCTCCCTTTATATAACCGTCGGTGCGTTGGCGGCAGGATTCATATTCTCATGGTTCAGGACCATGCGACAAGGCGATGATGAGGATAATGATGGGGATGGCGACGTTAAGATTACGAAAAGCGAAGACGCCTCTTAGGAAGGCTTAGAGCTTTTCGACAACAACGTTATTATTCGTATATACGCAAATATCCGCCGCAATCTTCATGGCCTTCTCGGCGATTTCCTGCGCGGTTAAATCCTGATCATACAAAGCGCGCGCCGCAGCCAGAGCGTAATTCCCGCCTGAACCAATGCCAATCACGCCATCTTGCGGGTCAACAACATCGCCGTTTCCGGTCAGGATAAGCGATGTTTCCTTATCGGCAACCGCCATTAAGGCTTCTAATTTGCGCAAATATTTATCCGTACGCCAATCCTTCGCCAATTCAACGCAGGCGCGGGTAAGTTGCCCCGGATATTCATCCAGTTTCGCTTCCAAACGCTCAAACAATGTAAAGGCATCGGCGGTTGATCCTGCAAATCCGGCAATAATGTCATCATTGCGACCAAGGCGGCGTACCTTGCGGGCATTGGCCTTTAAAACCGTTTGCCCCATGGAAACCTGCCCGTCACCGGCGATCACAACATCGTTACCCTTGCGCACGGAAATAATCGTCGTTCCGCGCCACTTGCTTGCATCTGCATAATTTTGTGCTTCATAAGTCATGGATACATGATATGGCGATACTGGGCGGTCATGTCAAGAACACAAAAGAAAGCGCGGTCAATAATTTTGTAAATCGCCCCCTTATTTAAAAATGAAGCCCACATTTTCAAATTGTATCTGGGGGTACGATCCTCTATCATTCACACGCAATACATAAAGACATCTCAAAGGCTTATATTATGAAAAATATCCTCATTCTTCTACTGACCGTCGGCTGCGGCGCTTTGGCTTATTTACAGTTCGGCATGCCCATCCCTGCCGCCGAAGACGCAACCTCGCCGACATTAGAATGTCCGCCTGTTGAGGTTGCCGAAGAAGAAGAGCCAATGATTGAGCCTTTATCCCCCACGGAATTTATACAGAATGTGGAAATCAACGGTATTTCCCTGAGCACGCCACTGGATGATGTTGACGGTTTGTTGGAAGAGGCCGGCTATGACTGCGATTCAAATGACAGCCGCGTCAAAGCCAATGATGAGGAATCCCGCGATGTCACATGGCAATGTAAACATGTCAGCATCAATTCATCTTTCAATATCACCGCCACAGACGGCTTGATCCAAAAAATCGTGCGCGCAGGTAAAGGCGATGAAGAGGACATGGATGAAGCAAGCAACAAGTTGGCAATATTGAAAGCGCGTCTGAACGATAATAGCGGCATCAGAGTGATCCAAAAAGGGGCGGACCTTAACTTCCAGATATTCGAAAAATCCGAAGGCGCAGGCAGTGCCGCTGCTCGATATATGATCCGTTATATGCCGCAACCCGATGATAAAGACCCCATACCGGCAAACGCAGACGGTCTGTTGAATGTCAATATTACGCGATAGCATCATCACGCAGCCGCGCTATAAACTTTACAAAGTAGGGCGGTTTGCGTCATAACTGTAATCTGGAACACAATCAAGAAAGAGTATTTTGATGAGTAAGCGCAGCGCAACCATATCCCGTAAAACCAACGAAACCGCAATCACGTTATCGGTTAATCTCGATGGTCAGGGAATCGCAGATGTCAGCACAGGGATCGGCTTTTTCGATCACATGCTGGAACAGCTCGCCAAACATGCGCTGCTTGACATCACCATCAAGGCCAAGGGCGATTTGCACATCGACGCGCACCATACCGCCGAAGATACGGGAATCGCACTGGGGCAGGCCTTAAAAGAAGCCATCGGCGATAAAAAGGGCATCCGCAGATACGGGCATTTTGATCTGGTCATGGATGAAGCCCGCGCAAGTGTCGCGCTCGACTTCTCTAACCGCGCCTTTTTGGTCTGGAATGTGAACTTCACCACAGATCGTCTGGGCGAAATGGATACGGAGCTTTTTCAGGAGTTTTTCCAAGCCTTAGCAGCGGCAGCAGGCTTAACCCTGCATATAACGCAACTGGCAGGCACGAATAACCACCACATTATTGAAAGTGTGTTTAAGGCCTGCGCGAAATCCATACGTATGGCCGTTGAGATTGACCCACGCGCAAGCGATCAACTCCCCAGTACAAAGGGCGCTCTATAAGGGTAAAACAGGCATAGACCATGCAAGATAAGTTCGAATTCGCAAAAAAACGGGGGCAGAACAATTTCTATTGCCCGACACGTATCGAAGAACAGGACACAGGCGGCTATACCGCTGAGATTGTACATTTCAAAGTAACATTTGGCAGTGATGGCGCGGTTTATCCCGAATTGGGCACGGATTACCATTTCAGTGGTCACATTTCGGGGTCCATACGCCGCAAGGAACACAGATTAGAACATAATCCCAATGACCATGATTTGCGGCAAAGGCTGGTGGCCATGCGCATCGTTCATGATTTTTTTAATGAGCTTAATAAAGACAATATTACATTGGATGAAGTGAATGAGCAGCTCTTGAAAAAGGCACTGACCTTTCGCGACATCTATCTGTCAGGCGAAGAGGTTGGCGATGTCAGCCCGTTTGAAATCAATAATTTTCTAAATATCCCCTCTGAACCCTGAAAAACAGATTAAGAAAGAGCGCGGCCTTAATCATTCTCAGGATCGTGATATTCATCGCGGTTGGCGCCCGTCGTAAAGCCCATACGCTCCATCTTTTCCTTCAATAAATAAAGGCGGCGGAGTTTTCTGGCTTCCTTCTCGGGGTCAGCATGTAAATGGCTGTCCGCATTATCATCTGCTTCGATGATCTCATCATTGCCATAGCGCGCTGATTCAATCGCGTGGATTTGATCGAAAACACTATCCAAAAAGGCTTGGTGATCGTCTTCGGCCTGTATCGTCCATTCCAAAAAGACACTGATATCATCATCATACGGTTCGCCAATGCCTTTTTCATACATCAGCGCGACATTATGCTGGGCTGTGACATCCCCCTCAAGGGCAAGCTCCATCATACCGTCAAATGATTTTTCGAAAAGTTCTGTGGCCGCTTCGCGGTCATTGTCGCTCATTTCCAGTGCGCGGTTAAACAGAGCCACCGCATCGGCGATCTGTATTTCATCCACTTCAACTGCTTCGGTTTTAACCGGTGTTTTTGTCTGATCCATTGTCTTTCACCCTGATTTTCAAAAAAATCTTTATTATTTTGACTAAAGATTAGCAAGTTTCGCCAATATTTGCAAATAACAAATATCAGAGCTTACGACCGCGCAAAACCAAGCCATGCGCGGGAAAGCCCTCATAATCAGTCATGGTGGCGACGGGATTTTTAAGCGCTTCAAAGCCACGGCGGTCACAACGCGAGATCGAGGTGCGCTTTAAAAAGTCCCAAACAGAGGTGCAGGAATATGTATGCGCCCAACCGCCCGTCGGCAAAACATGGTTCACACCGATGCCGTAATTCCCCAAGGAAGAGGGCGTATATTCGCCGATCAGAATTTCTCCCGCATGCTTCAGCGCATCGAGATAATGTTCGCCGTCCTTGATTTTCAAATGCAAATGTTCCGGCGCATAGGCATTGGAAAACGCAATAGAATCCTCAAGGCTTTCCGTCAGGATAATACCGCCATAACTCTCATCACCGCCGCCCATCACATGCGCGCAAATATCGCGGTGCGGCTGTGGCAGGCTGTTTATAATATCGGGCATGTGATCGCGCACATAATGCGCCAGTTTTTCATCATGCGTCACCAACAAAGCCCCTGAATCCATGCCGTGTTCGGCCTCGTTCAAGACATCGAGTATGGTGTTATCAGGATCAGCATGCGCATCCGCCAGAACAATCGATTCCGACGGGCCTGCGGGCATACCGGGGTCCATGATATCAGATAGAATGCGCTTGGCCGCCGCAACATAGGGGCTGCCCGGCCCCAAAACCTTTTTCACTTGCGGTACGCTTTGTGTTCCATAGGCCAGCGCGGCAATCCCTTGCGCGCCGCCACATTTATAGACATGCTCAACCCCGCATAAACGCGCCGTATACAGCGTCGCATCATCCACGCTGCCGTCACTGGTGGGCGGGGTCACAACAGCGATCTTATCCACCCCCGCAATCACCGCAGGCACAGCCAGCATATACAGCGCGGAAGGAAACGCCCCCTTGCCGCGCGGCACGTAAAGGCCAACGGAATCAATGGCGGACACTTGCTCACCTGCAAAGACGCCCTCTTGTATTTCCACCATCCATCTTGGCGGCACATGGCTCAATTGCTCCACGTGAAACTTTTGGACATTCGCCACGCATGTTTTGATCGCCGATTTCAGGTCATTATCCAGTGTTTTTTCGGCGCGATCGAATTCTTCGGGTGTGGCCTTAACGCTTTGTATGTCTGCGTTTTCGAACTTTTTGGCATAGCGTTTCAGGGCATCATCGCCATGCGCGCGCACATCATCAATAATTGGCTGAACAATACGGCATACCGCGTCAATATCCGCCTGAGCGCGGCGCATAATTCGGTTTTGAACGGCCTGATCTGTGTCGGCCCAGCGGTAGAGGTTAATGTTCATAAGATGTACTTAACAGTGGCGTCTATTCGATGTCGAGTGTTTTTTTGGAATAGAGTATCGCGGCTGCCTGCCCCTGATATGATACAAAAGGCGAAGACGTATGTACGCCCATACTGTCGCGGATGTCAGGGTCTTGCAAATCCATGTTTTTTTGCCCCTTCATCAAGATCACATCACCAAGGCGCGCGCTGCTGAACTCTTCGCTATATTGTTCCGTCAGGTGAGACAGCGTCATGTCATTGGCGCTCCGTTGCCCCTGCGCCAGCGTGCCTGATTTGGTTTTATCCATCAAATCCCACAATGTGTCGGTTGTAAGCCCGTTCAATAAACGCAGCGTTGCGCCCGCAAAGGTCGTGTGCAGCGTCATACGCACATCATCCACATGCATCATCGGGGAGCGCCCCACACCATGTTTGGGGGTGAACATCGCGTGACCGACAATGGTTTCATCATCCTTCGCCCCGAAATACGCATCATGCACACGCGCATATAATCCGCGCAGCGCATTCATTTTGTCATGGAACAATGTACAGGCCGCCGGATCGAGAATAATATCGGCCTTTTGCGCCTCTGCCAAAACTTCGGAGGCAGAAATCACATCCAGATAGGAAATCTCACCGGCGATTTTCCGGTCGTTCTTCGCACTCGGATCATGCCGATATTGCGCACCCAGCGCGGGGTTGTCCTGCATGATAATGCCGGATTTAAATACCTCGGACTCGCGCTGCCATGTTTCTTCATCGCGCAGGATAACCGCGCGCGTCATCGGCACACTGAACGCCTCGATAATATCGGCTTCGGAGGTCACAATCGGATAGGCTTCATTGTCAAACAGATAACTCATGCCCACATAATCGTTGAAAATGCGCGCTTATGTCAATAAAAACCTCCGCGTTAAAAACGCTCTCGACATTATTTTTCAACGCGGTATAAACGTGACATGACAAAAGAAAATGTTCTTATTATTGATTATGGATCCGGCAATCTTCGTTCTGCCGCAAAGTCTTTTGAGCATATCATCAAAAACGAAGCCCGCGACGTCACCATAAATATCAGCAACAAGCCCGAAGATTTGCGCAAGGCTGATCGCATCGTTTTACCCGGCCAAGGGGCGTTTCGTGATTGCATGGAAAACCTGCAAAACACCACGGGTATGATCGAGGCCTTAACCGAGCGCGTCATCAAACAAGCCACGCCCTTTTTAGGCATTTGCGTCGGTATGCAATTGATGGCCACCCGCGGTATGGAACACGGCGTAACGGCGGGACTGAACTGGGTCGATGGCGAAGTCGTCCCCATCCCCGTTAACAACACCGATTTAAAAATCCCGCATATGGGTTGGAACGACTTACATTTCCTTTCCGCCAACAGCCAACAAGACAACCGTCACTTTGTGCTGCGCAGCACAGATAGTTCGGAAAATTTCTATTTTGTTCATTCTTTTATGTTTCAATGTACCTATACTCATCACTGCCTCGCAATGACAGATTATGGCGGGTTTATCCCCGCCGTTGTTGGACGAGACAATATGATAGGGATGCAATTTCATCCCGAAAAAAGCCATGTTTCAGGATTAAAGTTAATTTCTAACTTTCTGGACTGGAAACCATAAGACCAAGGCTTACCCCTTTAGAAGTAAGTCAGGCACAGAAATATAATACGAGCGTAAGCACACAAGGCAAGGAGCACAAACAATGAGCGACCAAACCAAATTAAAGCCGTTAAAACCATCCCCCAGCGTAGAGCATATTCAGGAATTTCATGCCGGTGATCTTAATGATCTGTGTGATGCGACGGATGATGCCATTGAAGGCGGTGGTGGTTTCGGGTGGGTGAAGTTGCCAAACCGTGATGTTCTGGAACGCTATTGGAACGGTGTGCTTGCCATGCCTGCGCGTGAATTATTTGTTGCGCGTCTTGATGGTGTGATTTGCGGAACATGCCAATTGCTCAAACCCCCTGCGAACAACGAAGCGCAAAGCTTCGCCGTACAGCTCACCACCAACTTTATCGCCCCATGGGCGCGTGGTCATGGCTTGGCAAAAATGCTGATTGAGGAGGCCGAGAAATTCGCACGCGAAGATGGCTTTGCCGTCATCAATCTGGATGTGCGCGAAACATTGGTCGAGGCGATGGCGCTGTATGAAAGCGTCGGCTATCAACGCATCGGTGAGCATCCTGCTTATGCCCATGTTGATGGTAAAACCCTCAAGGGATATTATTACTGCAAGGTGATTGATAAAACGATCGCCTAAACCCTATCCTGATTAATGCTTGATTTCTGTCATGATCCATTTCATTGTCGAAACCTTAGACGATAATGAAAAAGGCTTACAATCCGCATGATTATATACCCCGCTATTGATTTAAAAAATGGTCAGTGTGTGCGCCTGTATAAGGGCGATATGGCGCAGGACACCGTTTATAATGACAACCCCGCAGCGCAAGCCATCGAATGGGCGCGCGCAGGGTTTCCATGGATTCATGTGGTCGATCTGGATGGCGCCGTCAGTGGCGGTGTGCCCACCAACCACAGCGCAGTGCGCGCGATCATCGCCGCGGTGGATGTCCCCGTACAGCTTGGCGGTGGTATCCGTAATATGAGCATGATCGAACAATGGCTGTCCGAAGGGGTCAGCCGCGTTATCCTCGGCACCGCCGCTGTGCGTGAGCCGGAGTTGGTTAAAAAAGCATGCTATGAATTCCCCGGTCAAATTGCCGTTGGCATTGATGCGCGCAACGGTAAAGTCGCGGTTGAAGGTTGGGTTGAGGAATCCGATATCGAAGCCACAGAGCTTGCCAAAATGTTCGAAGATGTCGGCGTGTCCACCATCATCTATACCGATATTGATCGCGACGGTACGGGCGCAGGCGTGAATATTATCTCTACCATTTCACTGGCGCAGGCGACCGCCATCCCCGTGATTGCATCGGGCGGCGTTGGCTCACTTGACGATCTGAAGCTTGTGCGTGAGGCGCATGAATATGGCGTAGAAGGTGTGATTGTCGGCAAAGCCCTGTATAATAAAAGCATCACCCCCGAAGACGCCCTCAAGATCGCAGCAGGCGCGGACGCGGCTTAGCGTTTAAACATTATTCATCCCTATTATAAAAAATGTCTTTTGTTTTAATCACAACAAAGACCACCACAATAATGCCCAAAAGTAAGTGCTGAGGGAGCATTTCTACATTCCATGAAATAGCCTCTTGTAATTCATGCGATTTAGAAAAAAGTATTCTATAAATTAAAAAAATATTTGGAGCAGTTAAGCCAAACACCACAAAAGGTAAAATCACAGGATAAAGACAAAAGATTGCGATGCTGCCAAAAATAAATCTTTTCATACGAACCGTAAACGCGGTGCGCTTTAAATAATGCGCAATAACGGCAAGCCCCATTACAACAGGCAATGCCGTTATAAAGTAAGATAATCCAATAAATAAAACGCCAAGAAAAAAACCTATCATAATAAACACGCGCCCATTCCGTAAAACCTTCCCTTTCCGTGTTTATCATATTATAAATGCCGCTGATAAACAACGGAACGCACGGCAGGAACAAGGCAAACATGGAAACAGCAATACAAGACATCAGAAAAGACATTGGCGAATTTTTCAAAAAGGAGGCCGCGGGCGGCATGCTTTTATTTGTCGCCGCCATTTGCGCGCTGATCATTGCCAATACACCGCTGAACGTATTCTACGACTCGCTGATTGATCTGCCCTTTGGCATTCGCCTTGGTGATTTTAAAATTGATAAGCCGCTTTTGCTATGGGTGAATGACGGCTTAATGGCGGTGTTTTTCTTTCTGGTCGGGCTGGAGCTGAAACGCGAATTTATGGAAGGCGAGCTGTCGAGCGCCAAAAAAATCGTTCTGCCCGCCATTGGCGCGCTGGGTGGTATTATCGCGCCTGCGCTGATCTATGCCGCGTTGAATTACGATAACCCTGTTGCGCTGAACGGTTGGGCGATCCCCGCCGCAACAGACATTGCCTTTGCGCTGGGCGTGCTCTCCCTGCTTGGCACCCGCGTGCCGTTCTCGCTCAAGGTCTTGCTGACCTCTATGGCGATTTTCGACGATATCGGTGCGATTATTATCATTGCCATATTCTATACCGGCAACCTCTCCTTAAACGCGTTGGCCATTGCCATCACCTGCTGCGTGGTGCTGTTCATCCTTAACCGCCTTGGCGTAGTTCAGAAAAGCCTTTACCTCACCGTTGGTCTGATTATGTGGACGGCGCTGCTTAAATCAGGCGTGCATGCCACATTGGCGGGCGTGGTTCTCGCGTTCTTTATCCCGATGGTCGACAAAAGCAACCCCAACAGATCACCGCTTAAAATGCTGGAACATGATCTGCATTATACGGTGGCGTTGTTCATTATTCCTGTGTTTGCCTTTTGCAATGCGGGCGTGAATCTGGCAGGTGTCGGCATACAGCAATTCCTGCACAGCGTGCCATTGGGGATTGCCGCAGGTCTGTTTCTGGGCAAGCAAATCGGTATTTTCAGCCTGTGCTGGCTCAGCATTAAACTCAAATTCGCCGAGATGCCAGAGGGCGCGACATGGCTTTCCCTTTACGGCATTTCCGTCCTCTGCGGCGTTGGCTTTACCATGAGCTTGTTCATCGGCTCGCTGGCTTTTGAACACATAGATGCCGCCGTCCTGTTCGATGAGCGCATCGGCATCATGGCGGGATCATTGCTTTCCGGTGTTTGGGGTTATATGATTTTGCGTTATGCGACCCGTGGTCGTATCCCCAAGGTCGATGCGTAAGGAACAACAATGCTTAAAACCCGAATAATCCCCTGTTTAGATGTCGATAATGGCCGCGTGGTCAAGGGCGTGAATTTCGTTGATATCGTCGATGCCGGTGATCCGGTAGAGCAAGCCAAGATCTATAACGATCAGGGCGCGGACGAGCTGTGCTTTCTCGATATCACGGCCACGCATGAGGGGCGCGACACCATCATCCACATGGTTGAGGACGTCGCCAATGAGGTCTTCATTCCCCTGACGGTCGGCGGCGGTATATCGGAAATATCCCACATCAGAAACCTGTTAAATGCGGGCGCGGATAAAGTGTCGATCAACTCGGCGGCGGTTAAGAACCCCGACTTCGTTAAAAATGCGAGCGACAAATGCGGCAGCCAGTGCATCGTCGTCGCCATTGATGCCAAAGCCAAAGAAGACGGCAGCGCAGGGTGGGAAATTTTCACCCATGGCGGGCGTAAGGGCACAGGCATTGACGCGGTGGAATGGGCGATCAAAATGGCAGAATACGGCGCAGGCGAAATCTTGCTGACCTCTATGGATCGCGACGGTACAAAGCAAGGCTTTAACTTGCCCTTGACGCGCGCGATTGCCGATGCGGTGCGCATTCCCGTGATTGCATCAGGCGGCGTTGGCACGTTGCAACATCTGGTCGAGGGCGTTAAAGAGGGCCACGCCAGCGCGGTGCTCGCGGCCTCTATCTTCCATTTCGGGGAATACACCATCCAACAAGCCAAAGACGCCATGCGCGATGCAGGAGTGCCCGTACGATGAGCGATACACACATTTTAGAGGCGCTGTATAACGTCCTGCTCACCCGTAAAAATGCGGGTGGTGAGAAATCCTACGTTGCGTCTTTGTATGAAAAAGGCAGCCCCAAAATCGCCGAGAAAATCTTAGAAGAAGCGCAGGAATTTATTGATGAAGCCTACGCGCTTGATAAAGATACGCACGGCACCGAAGCACAGAAAAACATCCGTAGCGAAGCCGCCGACTTGCTCTTTCACATGATGGTTATGCTGGCGCATCACGATGTGCCCCCCGCCGAAGTCTTCGAGATTCTGGGCAAACGTTTCGGCACCTCAGGCCACGACGAAAAGGCCAGCCGCGGAGCCTGACGACATGACAGACCTTCTTCCACCGTTTCCGATGCTTATGGCCTTTATCACGGCGAGCTTTGTACTCGCGATCATTCCGGGCCCTGTGGTTTTATATGTTGTCACCAGAACATTAGCGCAAGGGCGTGCCTCCGGTCTGGCCTCCGTCATGGGGGTAACATTGGGGAATTTCGGCAATGCCTTGGGCGCGTGTTTCGGGCTTGCGGCTTTGTTCGCTGTATCAAGTATCGCCTTTACAGCCGTAAAACTAGTTGGGGCGCTCTATCTGATTTATCTGGGTGTTAAAACCATTCTTGGCGCGGTGACAAAACAAAAACAAGAGGACGCCGCCCTGCCGATAATCAAAAAATCCACCTTGCGCCGCGTCTTTATTGACGGGTTTGTGGTGGCCTTGCTGAACCCTAAAACCGCGCTGTTTTTCGCAGCCTTCTTACCGCAATTTTTAAGTGTCGGGGCGCAATCGCATCTGGCACAAAGCATTGCCTTAAGTATGGTCTTTGTCGGGATTGCCAGCATCACGGACGGGCTTTATGCGCTGCTGGCGGGGTCTGTTATGCCGATTGTAAAACGGACGATCAAAACGCCTGCGATCGGCGCCTATATCAGTGGCGGGATATTCATAGGGCTTGGCGTTCTTGCCGCGTTCGCCCCACAAAAATCACGCTAATCATATCAACCGCTCAAACGGTTGCCGGGGAAATGTGCCAGGCGGTGCAAGACTTCATCAAGCTGATCCAGTGATTTAAACTCCACCGAGAGCTTGCCGCTTTTGCCGTCGGCGCTGTCGATGCTGACCTGCATACCGAGCGCGTTGCTGATGTCATTTTCCAGCGCAATCGTATCGGCATCTTTCGTGGCCTTGGGCTGGGTTAATGGTCTGGGGCGAGATTTCTGCTCAACGCCCTTTTTATCGGCTGCAAATTTTTCCGTCTGGCGCACGCTCAAACCCTTGGCGATTACCTGTTTGGCCAACGCTTCGGGATCGTGCGCGGTGATCAAGGCGCGGGCATGTCCCATCGTCAAATCACCCGCACTCAGATGTGCCTGCACTGTGCTGGGCAGGTTCAAAAGGCGCACCATATTGGTGATGTGCGGGCGGCTTTTGCCCACGGCCTTTGCCAGCTCTTCTTGAGTCTGGTTATAATCTTCCAGCAATTTCTGATAGCCCATCGCCTCATCAATCGGGTCGAGATCTTCGCGCTGAAGGTTTTCAATCAAGGCGATTTTAAACGCATCCAGTTCGCTGATATCCAGAATGATAACCGGCAAATCATGGAGCTGCGCCCGTTGCGCCGCGCGCCAGCGACGCTCCCCCGCGATGATCTCATAATGATCGGCATTCTCGGGGTCTTCACGCACCAATAACGGTTGCAACACACCATATTGCGCAATAGAGCTCGCCAATTCATTGATGCTGTCATCACTGAAAATACGGCGTGGCTGGAACGGACTGGGATAAAGCTGTTCCACACCAACGGTATAGCGCGGGCGCGCATCCGATGGCTCGTTTTGAATGCGCTGCTCAATCTCTTCGATCACGGCGCTGGTTTCTTCGTCGTCAAACAACGCGTTCAGGCCGCGGCCTAATCCCTGTAATCCATCATGGCTTGACTCGTCTTCCGTGTCATCAAGTGTAATGTCTAAATCTTCAATCATACTCATGCTACCTCTGCTTGGTTGTATTGTTCTTTTTCTCTATTCAATATTTCGCGTGCCAATTTTATATAAGCCTGCGCGCCTGTGCTTTTCATGTCATACACCAACGCGGGCAAGCCGTAAGACGGTGCCTCTGACAAGCGGACATTGCGCGGGATGGTCGTGTTATAGACCTTCTCCTTGAAATATCCGCGCACATCATCGGCGACCAACTTGGTAATTCGGTTGCGCTTATCATACATGGTTAAAACAATGCCGTGAATATCCAGCGCGGGATTATAATGTTTTTGTACCAACTTCACAGTCTTGGTGAGCTGGCTTAACCCCTCCAGCGCGAAAAACTCACACTGCAACGGCACGATAATGGACTGCGCCGCGCTTAACGCGTTTAACGTCAGAAAGTTCAATGAGGGCGGACAATCAATAACGATGTAGTCATAGCCAGCCACACTCGACAAAGCCCGCTTTAAGCGTGATTCACGTTCCTTGGCACTGGAAAGCTCAACATCCGCCCCTGATAAATGAACAGAAGACGGCATGATCGATAAACGCGGCACTTTGGTTTTTAAAATCGCCTCTGCGGCGCTCACCCGATCAAACAACACGTCATAGACCGAATGCTTCACCACAGAGCGGCGAATGCCAAGCCCCGTTCCCGCATTGCCTTGCGGGTCCATATCAATCAACAAAACATTATGCCCCATCGCGCTGAATGCGGTGGCCAGATTAACGGATGTCGTTGTCTTGCCCACACCGCCCTTTTGGTTGGTGATGGCAAAAATTCTGGGGGATTGCGGTGAAGATCTAGGCATTACAGACCTGTTGGTTGAACTCAAAAAAAGACATAGAATCGGGGCTTGTGACCCCTATGATACGAATTATTAGAATAAAAACCAACTGAATTTTCCTCAGGCTGTGCATAACCCATACGCGATATTGACATCGGATTCATTTCAAGCTCTTGTAACTTCACAGGAAAATAAAAGAGGATACGCCTATGAAAAATCTTGAAAAACTTGTTTCCGGATATAAAAAATTTCTCAAACATGACGACACAAGCCGCATCCGCACACTCGCCATAGAAGGGCAATCGCCCAAAGTCATGGTGATTGGTTGCAGCGACTCCCGTGTGAACCCTGATTTAATTTTCAATGCTGTACCAGGTGATTTATTCGTCGTGCGCAATATCGCAAGCCTTGTCCCGCCATTTGAGCTGGATGAAGCATCCCACGGGACGAGCGCCGCCCTCGAATTTGCTGTCAAAACCCTGAATGTTGCCCATATCGTTATTCTGGGGCACAGCATTTGCGGCGGTGTACGGGCATGTTGTGATGGTATGGACGGGCATGAAATTGAGGGCATATTCCTGCCGAAATGGACATCAATCATTAATAATTGTGCGCAGGCGGTGCGCGCCGAAAACCCCGATGTGGACGATGCGACGCTGACCCAAAAGGTCGAACATGCATCGATTAAAAATTCGCTGAAAAATCTGCTCGACTTCCCTTTTGTTGTGGAAGCCCTGAACGCGGGGCGCCTGCAAGTTCATGGTGCTTATTTCGATATCAGAGAAGCGCAGCTTTATGCGCTGGATAAAGAAACCGACAGCTTCAAGGCGATAGAGTAGAATCCGCAAGCCAGCGTGCAATCGTTTCAATATGATCGATCTGCATTAAATTCGGCACATGCCCGCATGCATCAAACACCACCATATCCATGCGCGGGCCTGTGTACAGGGCTTGCATTTGCTCTGCCGTTGCTGCGGGCAGGATCACCGATTGCCCGCCACGGATCAGCAAGAATGGTTGTTTGATATGTTCCCAAAGCGCCCATAAATCAACGGCTTCATTTTGATCAGGCAACGCCGCGCCGATGGCTGCGTCATAATGCATGGCATAGTCCCCATCCGCGCCCTGTGCGATGTTATGCGCGATCAAATGATCCCAAATACGTTGATCTGTAATCCCCCACGCCGCGCACCGTTTCTTAAAAAAGGTAATGGCTTCGTCCTTGGTCTTATAGACCGTTGGTGCTTTTGCCAGTGCGCTGACATGATCGAGCGCCGCGCCCGAGATTTCCGCGCCGATATCAACAATGATAAGGCGATCAATCTGAACCCCTTCAAAATTATGCAGCGACATCCCCAGCATCCCGCCGAGCGACACACCCAGCCAGTCAAACGCCGCGCCATGGGTGACATGGGCAATCAAGGCAAGGCAAAACGGAATGTAGCTTGGCGGGCTATAGAGTGCCTGATCGGTGAAATAATCACTCCGTCCGCGTCCGGGCAAATCCATGGCAATCACGCGATATCCCTGATCCGCCATCACCTGCGCCAGAAAATCATAATCCCGCCCATTAGACAGCAACCCATGCACACAAAACAGCACTTTGCCATCCTTCGCGCCTGTGTCCGTATAGGCGATTTTAAACCCGCCAACGTCTAATATGTGTTGTTCAATCTCATACATAATGGTGCACCGTTAAAATCTTCGCCTCTGAATCCGTTATGCTCGGATGGCTTTGCACATCAAATTTATACGTCTTACGGGCGAGTGCGATTTCTTCTTCGGCGCGGCCGCCCTTCATAAAGCAAAAGATCATCTCGGGGTTTTGCTCTACCCATGGCAGGCAATAATCGAACAATTTATCCAGCGAGGCCAAAGCCCGCGCCGTAACAAAATCAGGGGTAAAATCACCCGTTACATCTTCTACGCGCTTGGTATGGATGGTCACGTTTTGCGCGCCGGTCTCACGTACAACGGTGCGCATAAACTGCCCCTTGCGCTCATCAGATTCAACAAGATGCGTTTCTATATCAGGGCGCATCAAGGCGACAACCAACCCCGGAAAGCCGCCGCCGCACCCTAAATCAGCATAAATCTTGGTTTGATCGGGAACAAAACGTACCATTTGCGCGGAATCAATGACATGGCGATGCCAGCTCTCATTGATGGTCTTGGGCGATACCAGATTGATCGCCTTATTCCACTTCACCAACAAAGTTTGATACAGCTCTATTTGCGCGAACACATCGTCCGTCACGTCAAATAATTCTCTGAAATTATCTTTGGTATAAAGCGTCATACTATCCCTTACGCCGCGTCTGCTTTTTTAGAGGGTTTTTTGACGTAACGCAAAAGTGCAATCACCGCCGCAGGGGTAACACCCGGAATGCGCGCGGCTTCGCCCAAAGTGGTGGGATTAACCTGCTCCAGCTTTTGGCGTATTTCATTGGACAGACTGCCGACCTGCGCATAATCCAGCGTCTTGGGCAGCACCAAATTCTCATCCTTGCGGAAGGCCGCAATATCGGCGTCATGGCGATCCATATAGCCCGCATACAGGGAATCAATTTCCAACTGCGTACGGATATCGGCAGGCACGCTTTCCAGCTCCGGCCAGAGGATGGCAAGATCCGCCCATGTGATATTCGGGTAAGACAACAGATCAGACGCTGTGCGGCGCACGCCATCTTTATTGACCTTCAGCCCCTTATCTTCCAGTGCGTTTGGTGTGGCCTGCAAGCCTTTCACCAGATCACGCCCATGCGTTAGAGCCTGTGATTTCGCGCTCCAAACTGCCGCGCGCTGCGCCCCGACACAGCCCATCGCAATGCCCTTATCCGTCAAACGCTGATCGGCATTATCCGCGCGCAACCGCAACCGATATTCCGCGCGTGAGGTAAACATGCGGTAAGGCTCGGGCGCGCCTCGGGTGGTTAAATCATCAATCAACACCCCGATATAGGCATCGGCGCGATCCAGAATAAAAGTTTCGGCCTCATCGCGCGTTTTATCATTATTCAGCGCCGCGGCCTGTTTTGCGGCGTTAATGCCCGCCATCAAACCTTGTGCGGCGGCTTCTTCGTACCCTGTCGTGCCGTTAATCTGCCCCGCCAGAAACAGCCCCGCAATGCGCTTGGTTTCCAGTGTCTTTTTCAAATCACGCGGATCAACATAGTCATACTCAATCGCATAACCCCACTCAATCACCTCGACCTTTTCCAGCCCCTTGATGGAGTGAATAAGCGCGTCTTGCACATCAATCGGCAAGGATGTTGAAATGCCGTTTGGATAGACTGTGTGATCGTCCAGCCCCTCTGGCTCCAGAAAAATCTGATGGCGCGGCTTATCGGCAAAGCGATTGACTTTATCCTCAATAGACGGGCAATAGCGCGGCCCTGTCGATTGGATCTGCCCCGAATACATCGGTGAGCGCGTTAGGTTCTGCGCAATGATCTCATGCGTTTTTTCATTGGTATAGGTGATATAACACGGAATTTGCGGCACTGTGATTGTGTCATTCAGATATGAAAACGGCACGGGTTGCGCATCGCCTTGTTGTTCCTCCAGAATATCCCAATCAATCGTGCGCCCGTCAAGGCGTGCCGGCGTTCCTGTTTTTAACCGCCCAAGGGGAAATTCCAGACGCTCCAGCGTTTCTGCCAAGCCAATGGTCGGCGCTTCGCCAACGCGGCCTGCTGGCGTGGTTTCTTCGCCGCGATGGATCAGACCACGCAAAAACGTCCCCGTGGTCAGCACAACGCCATGACAGGGCAATGTGCGCCCGTCCAGCGTCTTTAAACCGCAGATTGCACCATCACCATCCAGCAGCAAATCATCCGCCGCCCCTTCGACAAGCGATAAATTCGGATATTCCCCCAACATGGCCTGCATGGCCTCACGGTAAAGCTTACGATCTGCCTGCGCGCGCGGGCCACGAACGGCAGGGCCTTTGGAGGCATTAAGCATGCGGAACTGTATGCCCGCCTGATCAATGATCCGCGCCATCACACCGTCCAGCGCATCAATCTCGCGCACCAGATGGCCTTTGCCCAAACCGCCAATCGCCGGATTACAGGACATCGCGCCAATCGTGTCGAGCTTATGCGTCAACAACGCCGTCTTCGCGCCTGCGCGCGCGCTCGCCGCTGCCGCCTCGCACCCTGCGTGACCGCCGCCGACTACTATGATATCGAATGCCATATCCATCACTTTAAAATCCATATTCTTCTGGCGCGTTATACATTTTTCTTGCATACTTTTCCACTAAAGATTTAATTATGGTTAATTAGAACCATAGGTATAACACAAAACTAGGTACGAGAATTATGGGATTTGACGATATATCAAAGGCTTTAAACGGTGTTTGGGAATATGCCTCAAACGAATCAGAGCATTTGTTAAAATGGATGGATGATGTTTATCACGGTGCGCACCACGCACATGACGATCCTGCGCAGGAAAACTCCCAAGAGAGCCTGCAACGCCTAAAAGATCAATTCGAAGAGCACTTTGGCAAGGACGGCAATCTGCATTTGGCAACCGTTGCGACCGACCCTGAATTTAATGGTGCGGGCAAGGATAACGAAGAAGATTATTACCCCGGCCTACATTTCTCCCTACCGCTTGCCTTATATTTGGCGCGGCGGACACTAGACACGCATGAGCCCGAAAAAGCTTATGAATTATTTATCGATCATGTTGATCAATTGGTGGAGAAACAAGACGCCACAATCACCCATTATCCGACAGCGGCGCATCTTGAAGAGATTTGCGCCCCGCATATTGACGCGCTTCAAAACCAACCGGAATTAGAAGGCACAGAGCATGATGATCACCGTCCCGCCTAAAGCGGCGCGCGCGGTTATCCTTACTTTCCGATACAAAAATCCCTAAATACAACGTCGAGTAAATCCTCAACATCAACCTTGCCCGTGATCCGCCCGACATGGCGAATGGCAAGGCGTAAATCCTCTGCCGTTAATTCGGGTAAGGCCGCGTGCAAGCTCCGCTCCAGTGATTCCTGACAATCATTCAAGGCATCGCGGTGACGTTGCCGCGTAAGGGATGGTGCTTCGGCTCTACCGCCAACAAGCACGTCGATCATCTGTGCCAAGGCCGCCAAAAATTCCGTCATACCCACCTGACTGGTTACGGAGATACGCAGCGGATTATCAGGATGTTGCAGCTTCAGCGCGCCGTCGGCTTTATTGATCACCGCCATGGTATGGGCATGGTCGCGCGTTTCCAGATCATAACTGTGCGTATCCAAATCTTCTTGCGTGCCGTCATAGACAATCACGCGAATATCAGCCTCTTGTGCGACCTTGAGCGCGCGGCGTATGCCTTCTGATTCAATGGAATCCTGCCCCGCCGTGCCGATTTGATCCGGCCTTAATCCGGCGGTATCTGATAAAATAACGGGGTATCCGGCAATATCCAAATGCGCCTCGATCACATCGCGGGTTGTGCCTGCCATATTGGAAACAATGGCGACATCACGCTGTACCAAGGCATTCACAAGGCTGGATTTCCCAACATTGGGCGCACCAATGACAGCGACGCGCACACCGTCACGCAAACGCTCACCGCGCCGATTATCGTTCAAATGTTCTCGTATTTCTGTGCGCAGCGCCTCAACTTGGGGGCTGATCTGGGCGAGTACGTCAATCTCCAAATCTTCATCGGGGAATTCCAGCTCGGCCTCAACATGGGCAAGAATGCGCGTCAGACGATCGCGCCAACCATCATAAATATCCCCCAGAGCGCCGCCCATTTGTGATAAAGCTTGTTGTTTTTGCAGGGTGGTTTCGGCATGAATCAAATCGGCGACCGCTTCGGCCTCGGTCAGATCCATCTTGCCGTTTTCAAAGGCGCGGCGGGTAAATTCCCCCGGCTCTGCCATGCGGTGATGATCAAATGTTGAAAGCGCATCCAGCACATCGCGCACTACCGCCCCGCCGCCATGCACATGATACTCAACGACATCTTCGCCTGTGTAGCTGTGGGGGGATTGGAACGCGATCACAAGCGCATGGTCGAGTGTTTCACGTGAAACGGGACGTATGAGATTGCATAAAATCGCTTTGCGATACGGTATATCCCGCCCCGCGCTTAATGCCTGTAGGCTTGTCAAAGCATGCTCACCCGATACGCGGATCACGGCAACACCGGATTGCCCGCGCGCACTGGCCAGCGCATAGATCGTATCAGTCATTGTCTTGTGGATTCTCCGGCATTTTCACACCCATCTGCGACCAGAACATTTTCTGCATCTCGCCAAGCCCTTGTATTGTGGCAGGCATCCATGTTTTGACCATCTCTTCAGGGCTGAGGTTGCGCATATTCTCCTGCAAACGCTCTTCAAGCTCCTCCATCATGCGTTCCTGCATCGGGGCAACATTGGGAAGGCCAACAAAGGCGCGGGCTTCTTCGGGTGTGCATTCAATATCAAATTTGAATTTCATTGTTTCGTATCCATAGATTGAGTAAGGTATATATCTACATAGTTATACAGATTTTTGGAGAAGACGCCAGTGACCAACGACACAGAAATGCCTCCACCGCCGCCAACAGAGCCGAGCCAGCCGCAAGATACGGTGATTGAACGCATCAAAATCAGTGACGACTATAAAGAAGAGGCGCTCAAACAGATCAAATCTCTGGTCACGGGCAATAAATGCGATCCTGAAAGCGTGACATTAGAGGAATTTGAAGGCGAAGTCCTGCATTTCCAAGCTGAAAACATGCTCAATATCGTGAAAAAGGTCAGCCATCGAAACATGCCCGGACGCGTAGAGGGTGCGAAAAAAGTTGATAACGAACTTGCCGCCAGAGATGCCATGAGCAAGGCTTATCTGACGCTCACCGATGACAAAGACATGGAGCGTAAAATCCGCGACACGGTTCTTGGTCGCCCCGATCAGGGCTTTGCGGTTGATAATGTCGTGATGCCGCTGCCGTTTTGGAAAAAAGAATTTGTCGTGATAGAGCCTTGCCTAACCTGCAAATCATCAGGCAACGTGACGTGTTTGCCCTGTTCCGGTAAAGGGCTTTCGCTGTGTCCGCGCTGTCGAGGCTCCGCACATACGCATTGCGCCCATTGTAACGGCGCGCAAATGGTGGCCGCACAAAACGGACAGCGTATCCAATGCCCGATCTGTCATGGTCGCGGCAAGGTTGGTTGTAACGGCTGTAACCAAACAGGTCGCATTCAATGCAAAACCTGTCGCAGCCGCGGCACGACAACATGCCCGAATTGTCAGGGCAACGCCTGGAGCAGCGTCATCCACACCCTTGAATTACAGGTGCGCACCGCCTTTGATTACCCCAGAGAAAAGCTCCCTGAAAAAGTCGTCGCGCTGATTGAAGAACACGGGCACAAAATCAAAGAATTCGCCGAGATCCGCATTGCCGAAGATCAGGAAAGCGTCGTCAACAGAGAAGATGAGGAAAAAGCCCGCCAGCATGAGGTTGCCGACAAACGCAAAGATATTCGCTTCCCTCTTCTCTATGAAGTGATCCTGCCTTACGGACATATCGAATACGGTATTAACGGCAAAAGCTACTACACCTTTTTATTCGGTAATAAGGCCGCGCTCGCTCATGTTTCGCCGTTTTTAGATGATTTGACAAAGAACGGCGTGCGTAAATTGCAAGATGCTGCGGAACTGCGCGGGGATGTTTATGAGAATCTCAAAATGGCCGGTGAATATCGCAGTGTCAAAGAAGGCATTATCTTTACCGCGTCGCTCCCGCTTAGTAAGGCCAGACAAAAGCTTAAACATGCCAACCCGCTTGGTCTGTCTGATGATGCGATCAAGAATATTATCGCTCTATCCGATCGTGCGCTTAAGAATATCACCAAAAAGCCGCGTATTATGGGGCTTGGGATTGCTGCGGCGCTCAATGCGGCTGTCTTTGGCGCGTATTTCTTAACCCCTGTGCGCGGTGCCATTATCGGCAAAATCGCAAATACGAGCCTGCACGGCGTTATAGACGGGCTGATCCTTTTTGCCATGATGTATGTCGGTGTGATGACTATCCAAATGACGGCAGATTCCGCCGTTAAGAAAACCATGGCCATGTTGCTGCCCGGCGGCATTAAAACCGCGCCGCCCAAATTGGGGCTTATTACCTATGGGAATGTCGGGGTATGTCTTGCGGTCTTTGCCGCGATTGTTGCCTTAACACCTTCTATCGGGGCAAGCGCGCCCTCTTGGTATACGTACCTGCTGAATATGATCTAAATCAAAGGATTATGGTTCTATTGTTCATATTTTAAATGAACAAAAAAAGGGTCGCTCTGTGCCTAAAAAGCAACAGAACGACCAGCAAGCAAGGGACATAATTTCACCGGAAAACGCGAGGCGCCTTCTCTACAAACGGAGCATTACTCCGCCAATGCAATCTGTGCCAAAGCCTGATTTTTCAAGCAAGTCCGGTAAGCCACTATCGTTTGAGCAGAATGAAGAGCAGGCTTACGTGACGTTTTGACATGTTGTGCTAAGATAGCATCAACATTGATAACACTGACATCGTCTTGGGACTTAGGCTCTAGAGCGTAACGAGCGCCAAGCATCATTCCGAGTGCAGCAATTTTACCAACCGAGCGTTGGGTTCTGACCGTGGGTAATGTTGAGGGGGTGTGATGAAGAGTGTTGAGCAAGGGTGTACACATATCAACCACAGCAGAGGAAGATCGTTTTGGGTTTAGATTTGTTTCATGTGAAACACTGTTCAAATCCGTATACCCGTCGTCATAAACATAAGACCAAGCCGTTCCGACGGAAAAGACAAACAAGACAATAACCAACGACGCAGCGGCGCTATACTTTCGTGTCAGAGAAACTGACCGAAGAACAAAAGTATGAAGTGGTGATTTTTGAAGACCCATTTTCTTTGCCTAAAACCGTTTGGTATGTTTAAAATGATATATGCCTGATGCATATCTCTATACTTCTATCTCAACATAAAAATGTGGTTATGACAAACATTATCGTTTTGATTTTATTGCATTTTTTCGCCTATTTTCGCTCAAATACGCCATAAATTAATAATGCATTTGATTTGATTTTTGCAAAACTGTTACCATGATTATGTCGATAATAAAGGATCAATCACAGCAATGACCAAGTCCCGCCTGATCTACAACACCATCATGATGCTCGTGGCCATGATCATCATTCCTGTCTTTTGGATCTTAAATGCTAATAATCAGTTTAGCGGCATTTTGCCAACACTCGACAATAAGCCCAGCCCGTGGCCGCCCATCGTGGGGCAACCTTATCCCGACTTGGACTTGATTGATCAAGAAGGTCAGGATTTTAAACTGTCTTATCTAAAGGGTAAGGTTATTATAATCGAACCGATTGGGATGAACTGCCCATCTTGTCAGGCCTTTTCCGGCGGACATGATTACGGCGCATATCAAAATAACCCTGTAGAGGGCTATTCAAAGTCTTTCCGTAAGATTTTTCCCTATTATGCCAAGGGGTTACAACTGCCGAGCAACGATATCGCATTCGTGCAAATACTTCTTTACGACATGAAAATGGATGCCCCGACAAAAGAAGATGCACAAAGCTGGGCGCGGCATTTCCATATTAAAAAAGATGATAACCACTTTGTCACGGTTTTCCCCTATGACATGCGCAGCCCTGCGAGCTTTAAACTTATACCGGGCTTTCAATTGATAGATAGGAATTTTATCCTGCGCGTTGATTCCACAGGGCATAGTCCGAGACATAATCTCTATAAACAGCTTATCCCCCTCACGCCAAAATTTGTGGCGCAAAAGGCACAGCAATAGAAATCAAAACACTGGAAATTTAAAAAGGGTGTGAGATTTACTGGTTCATCGCATTGAAGAATTCATCATTATTCTTCGTTTGCTTCATCTTACCGAGCAAGAATTCAACCGCGTCCACAGTACCCATTGGATTAAGAATACGGCGAAGAACCCACATTTTTTGCAAGGTATCTTTATCAACCAATAATTCTTCTTTCCGTGTACCGGATTTTTGAATATCAATCGCAGGGAAGACGCGTTTATCAGCAAGCTTACGATCAAGCACGATTTCAGAGTTACCTGTCCCCTTGAATTCCTCAAAGATCACCTCATCCATACGCGATCCTGTATCGATCAATGCGGTTGCAATAATTGTCAATGAGCCGCCCTGTTCGATGTTACGCGCCGCACCAAAGAAACGCTTGGGGCGTTGAAGGGCGTTCGCATCCACACCACCGGTCAATACTTTACCAGAGGAGGGTACAACTGTGTTATACGCACGTGCCAGACGAGTAATAGAGTCCAGCAAAATCACAACATCGCGCTTATGCTCGACAAGGCGTTTTGCTTTTTCCATCACCATTTCGGCGACCTGTACGTGTCTTGAAGCAGGCTCATCAAATGTCGATGATACGACCTCACCGCGCACGGAGCGCGCCATATCGGTCACTTCTTCGGGGCGCTCATCGATCAAAAGAACGATCAAGTACGCATCGGGATGGTTTTCCGCAATCGATGTTGCAATATTTTGCATCATCACGGTTTTACCTGTACGTGGCGGCGCGACAATCAATGCGCGCTGTCCGAAACCAATCGGCGATGTCATTTCAATCACGCGCTGTACGGTACATTTTTTGGTAGGATCGTCATATTCAAGAGTGATTTTGCGATCGGGATAAAGAGGAGTGAGGTTGTCGAAGTTAATACGGTGGCGGAGTTTTTCGGGCGGTTCGTTACTGATTGATCCCACCCGCAGCAGCGCAAAATATCGTTCTGAATCTTTTGGCGCTCTAATCTCGCCTTCAACGATATCACCTGTACGTAAACCAAAACGTCTGACCTGTGACGGTGAAACATAGATGTCATCAGGACCTGGTAGATAATTTTCTTCCGGTGAGCGTAAGAACCCAAAGCCGTCTTGCAAAACTTCTAAAACACCGACGCCGGAAATAGGCACATTCTGGCTAGCCAATTGTTTTAAAATAGCAAACATCATGTCTTGCTTACGCATGGTGTTGCAGTTTTCGATTTCAAGCTCTTCAGCAAAAGCCAATAGCTCGGCCGGAGAGCGTGTTTTCAATTCCGTTAAATTCATGAAAGACTCATAATTTAGTTGATACCCAAATGGAGGAAGTTTACTACCTTAGTTATTTCTCTCGGAAAAAGCGTACTATCAAAGTTGACCGTTAAAGCTTTCATCCCGTGCCGAACACTTCGGCAAAATATACCCAAAAATTTTCTATGGATTTTCTAAAGACAATTTTCTTATAGCCAGTGTTAGAAAAAGAGTCAAGAGTTTATCCACATTTTGACTTGCGCAAAACAAGTACGGTTTTCAAAGTCATTATTCTTATAAGTAAATCAATGGATTAGAACGGCTGCACCACCGCGAGAATAACAATAATAATCATGAGGATAGTCGGAACTTCGTTAAGAATTCTATAAAATTTTGCGGATTTTTCATTTTTATCTGCGGCAAAACCCTTCAGATATTTAATATACATATGGTGTACGCCTGTCATTAAAAAGACAAACAAAAGCTTGGCATGCATCCAGCCTGAAATTTTATATAAATCCCAATGCGCGTACAGCATCAAACATCCAAAAACCCATGCCGCAATCATGGCCGGATTCATGATCAGTTTGAATAAACGTCGCTCCATAAGTTTAAGCGTTTGTGACAGATCAGATCCGCGCGGTGCTTGCGTATGATAAACGAATAAACGCGGCAGATAGAGCATGCCCGCCATCCACGATATCACCGCAATGATGTGAAATGCGCGTATCCATTCAAAATATGTACTAAGAAGTTCTTGCATGGCTCTGTTAACCTTTTTGACAAGAATTCACTATATATAATAGTGTGACGCGGTCAACAGGAATGGGACGAGTAACAATGAGCGATAATGAACTAAATAATCCACTTTATGCGCATGATCCTAAGCTCGCGGCGCAATTTGAAAAAGATGTGAAGGCCGAAATTCAAGGGCGTAAAACTGCCAATCAATATGCAGGCTTAACCGCGGGTCTGTCATTGGCAACAACGGCGGCCTTTGCCGAGGGCGCGGCGCATACGCTTCAAACCATGCCTGATAATCTTTATGTACCCGCCGGTCTGACGCTGGCTTCACTATATTCCGCCTATAATGCCCACGCCGCCGCCGGTGATGTGAAACCCTTACAACCCGCGCAATTTTTAAAAGGGGTCGCCGCCGCCAGTGCGCTCAGTTTCGCGCTTTACGCTGCGCTCGCCCCGACGATCAATACAGATCAGGATCTCTCAATACAAAATGAAACCGCGTCTTATATAGACCAAGACGTGCCTGACATTCCCGTTGATACGATAAATGTGGATTTTTAAAAGTCTGGACAATATAAAGCGTTTTAAGCCGCTTTTGTACCCAGCGCGCCCGCATCACTTTCACGCATACAACAACGCCCGAATTGTTCGGGGCAGATGCATGTGAAGCCTTCGGCGGTGATATCGGTGCGCGGTTCGTAATAGCGTACCAATTGCGCCAGACCTTTTATAAAGGCGGGGTGTCTGCCGACTGTTTGCGCGCGGTAATAGCCATGCTGGCCTTTTTCCTCGGCATATTCTTTATATTCGATATCCAGTTCCACCAATGTTTCAACATGCTCTTGCGTAAAAGCATGCGGATAAATAATGATTGCGGTTTCATCGGTGGCGGCCTTATCGATGGCTTCCTCGGTGGAGGGGCTGATCCATTTCATCGGGCCGACGCGGCTTTGATAACAAATCTGCCAATCGATCTTTTTCTCAAGAACGCTTTCAAGACGCGTGGCGATTGTTTGCGCGGATTTCTCGCATTGCCATTGATAGGGGTCGCCCTTTTTAATCACACTTTCAGGCAAACCATGCGCGGAAAATAAAACGCGGATTTTCTCATGCCCGTCTTTTTGTGCCTGTGTGTATTGCTCGGCAATATTCGCCGTGGAGGCCTCGACATAGCCTTCATTATCAGGATAACAACACACCATAGAAGTTTCCGTTGTCAGCCCTTGGCGCGCCATCGCTTCGTTCCACACGCCCAATGATGACCATGTGGTCGTCGTAGAGAATTGCGGATAGAGCGGCAAGATCACGATTTTATCCGCGCCCCATGCCTGTACGTCTTTGACGACTTGCGGGCTCATCGGGTGCCAATAACGCATACAAACGAAGGTTTTATATGTATTCGCGCTGTTCTCATCCGCGTTTAATTCTTCGAGCAACGCATCGGCTTGCGCTTGTGTGTTTTCCAGCAACGGTGATTTATCACCAAGTTCACCATAAGATTGTCCGGCTTCGCGTTTTGATCGTTTCAGGGAAATATAATTTGCCAGTAACCAGCGAATAGGGGCAGGCGCACCGATGATATTTTTATCCATGAAGAAATTCATCAAGAACGGGCGAATGGCTTTTTTACAATCCGGCCCCCCAAGATTTAATAAAATGACCGCGACTTTTCTGCTCATAACGGGTGTTCCCTGATTAAAGCGACGAGCTGCTCAACATGCTCAACAGGTGTATCTTTGTTAATACCATGTCCAAGGTTGAAAATAAAATTCCCGCCTTTCATGTCGCCGATAATTTTCTCCACCGCCATGACGAGTGAATCCCCGCCCGCCAGCAAACAAATCGGATCGAGATTGCCTTGCACAGGCACAAGTGTCTGAAGCGCGCGCGCCGCCCATTTTGTATCAACGGACGGGTCAATGCCAACCGCGCTAACGCCTGTATCTTGGATATAGGATAAATAATTCTGCCCGGCGCAACGCGGGAAACCGATAATCGGAACATCCGGATGAACATTACGCACCAGATCAACAATTTGGCGAGTTGGCTGAATAACCCATTTTCTGAAAGCTTGCGCGTCGAGTATGCCTGCCCAACTATCGAAAATCTGAACGGCTTCTGCGCCTGCATTGATTTGATCAATCAAATATTGCGCGCTGGATTCAACCAGAATTTCCATCAATCCGTTTAACGCTCTTTCATCCTGATAGCCAAGTTTTTTAATATTCAGGAAATCTTTACTGCTGCCGCCTTCAACCATGTAACAGGCCACCGTCCATGGCGCGCCGCAAAATCCGATAAGAGCTGTGCCGTTATACCCTTCGGATTGAAGGGAAGCGCGGGTATTGCTGATCGCTTCGTGAACAGGGGCAAGCACTTGCTGGAATTTTGAAAAATTCAAAGTAGAAAAATCGGACGCACTGCGCAGCGGATTTAATTTCGGCCCTTCACCTTGAACAAAATCCAACTGTTGTCCCAAAGCGTGGGGAATAACCAGAATATCTGAAAAGATAATCGCAGCATCCATGTTAAACCGACGAATGGGCTGCATCGTAATTTCACTGGCAGTTTTCGGATTGTAAGCCATATTCAAAAACCCGCCAGCTTGAGCGCGGAGTTCCCGATATTCCGGTAAATACCGTCCAGCTTGGCGCATAAACCAAAACGGTATATGATCCGGCTTGTGCCCTTTGAGCACTTCGAGAAAGTTCTTTTTCTGATAATTCATATCGATCTCATTTCCTGCATGATGAAACGTATTATTCTCAATTCAAGCGATCTAGCAAGGAAGATTTAAAAATATATTATTAATTTATAAAGGTTGTTTTTAGAAGTAGGGGCTGTGAGTCATGGGGAGTTAAAATTATCCAGATTTTTACACACAAGACATTTGGAAGCATAAGTAAGAGGACTCCAGCGAGTCGCATTTTGTCGAGTCAATTTTGTTCTTTTTCATTTTTGGAGTTCTTCACACGTGGATGAGTCACCCATAAGCGCCTAGGACAGATTCGGGGTAACTTCATCCCTATATCTATACAAAAATGAGTATCGGATTCGCACACAGGGTTTTCCCGCCCTCCTATCTTGATTTTTAGACATAAAACACGCACTATTGCCTTAATACTGATCACAGAAACGAATCACCTTAAAATTATGTTTGATGAAGCTTATACGAAATTAGAGATTAACGAGATTGCCGCGATTCTTGATGTTTTAAATCAAGAAGTGGAGGGCAGTGTTTTTGATCCGTTGGAAACAACGATTTTATCAATCGATGTGCCTTTTTATCCGGGATATAAATTTTTGAATGTTGCCGACCATGCGACAAGCCCGCCGTTAGAGCGTTTTGTTTTCCAAAAGGACGGAACCTATGATTTCATCATCATCAATTGGAAATATGATACAATCTATGATTTGAATACAAAAGCGCCGATTGCGTTGACCGATGAGAATGTTATTGAATATGTACGGTTTTTCTTTTCCCATGTGAAGGGCCGCCACGGTCGTTTTATAATTTGTGAAACCGCAGATCATATCCAGTGGAAGGATGAGCCACCGCCGGAGGTTCGTAAATCCCTGAATAAAGCGCTCAGTCCTTTGAATTTGGAAGAAAAGCGCAAAGATGGTGTTTATGTCATCAATGCCTTTATGATGTTAAAGGATGCATTATTTTCCGTTCAGATTTTTGTCAGCCCGACAGGAAAAGTAACCATGTCTGATCATGAGTTACTAATTGAGGACATTCCCGTTCTTGATTCCACATTCATCCAGTAAAAATCACCAAAACCTTAATATTTTTCATAATGACAGGGTTTTTTAATCCTTTATTTACCGTCTGTTAAGGCCTTGTTAGGAAACACCCCAATTATTTTGAAATAAGCTGTTTTTTTACGTTTTTGGTAGGAAAGCGTTAAGACTTTGCCCCCCATAATGAACCCATACCACGCCTCTTGTGGTTTGAGCACACTATTAAAATGAATTGGTTGGGTCATGAGCGACAGTTACGAAGAATTTTGCAATGCACATACGGTAGAGCACCGCGTTTGTGGCGTTGCCTATACAATAAACGATTTTCAACCGGTTATTTGCACGCATATCGGTGATCAGCCTTTATATTATTTAGATGAAGCAGAAATCACTGAAGAAGAAGAAGGTCTGTTCGACCCTGCAGAATTGGGCATGCTTGCCGAAGAAATCCAAACATTGAAAAAAGAAATCCTCGGATTTGATTCTCTATCGACATATATAGAAGAAAAAACCATGGTGGCCTTCACCGAGTTTTCCGAAAATATGGAAGACTTTAATACCGTAGGTGATTTTTTCCTATCTGCAGATAAACAAAGAGTGCGTTTGGAAGAAATTAAATTCCTATTGGGTGAGAGCCGTCTGGCCGCCGCCTTCTTGGATACAGCCAAAGAATATAATGTAAAAATAATGATGAGCGAGCAGGTGGAAAAAGCCTTCTATGATCGCCGCAGCGGGACTATTTTCCTTTATCCTCATATGGATATTCAAAACCACATTTTGTTGGCAACGCGCGAATTGCGTCGCCACTGGCAGCACCGTCAGGGGGCGTTAATTAACCCGCTGACCTTTACGCCGGAGCACGCGATTTTAATCAACCGTGCACAAGAAGCAGATTTAGCCGTGTCCGTTATTCGCATTGCATGGGAATTACAACTGGCCGGTAAACGAGATGTGTGGGAGCGGGTTGAAAACTCTCCTCTATCTGACTTGGCGCGAGCCTATGCACGCGAAGCATTGGTCGATTTCCGTACCATCAATAACGGTATGGCCAGCGCGGCAATTTTTGAAGGCTGGTTTTTATCAGAACGCTGCCGCCAAAAAGATAAGAAAATAATTCAAGAAATGCTCGCCGATCATAACGGATATGTGTTTCAAAATGATCAGTCATCGCATACAGTGACCTCGGAATTGATTTCCGCTCTCGGAGAAATGCCATTCGGCAAAAATTACCTGGCACAACATGCACACATCATCATGGATGACCCTATTTTTATGGAGGTAAGGGACCGCTCGAACGCCAATTTCCTATGGTTTATCAAATTTGAGCGCACTTTCAAAGAAGCGGAACAAGACTTGCAAACAGACTCTGACTTATCCACACATGACGTCCGTCATGATTTGTACAATACTAAAAGTCAGGATCAACATAATGGCATCACGCACACCGCAAACATTATTCAACTTTTTGAACACGGGCCGGAAAAACGGATCACAGGAACGAATTCAAAGGTTGCGCGACAAAGCGGACAAGGCGCTGATGTTATCGACCTTCAACATTGGTCGGGCAAACGATAATAACGGTGAACGTAAACATTTCGAGTATCTGGGTAACGGCGGCATCATGGAATTTAAATCATCTAACCACCCGCATAAAAAATTAATAGATTGCGTGGACAACTCTGAAACGGGTTGTGCCGACGTTTGGACTTTTGCTGAACTATATAGTGATAATATGCCGATTGATTTTTTTGACTATACGCAAGATCTTGAGATCTACGATTATAAGGATGTTCTGAAATGGTGTACCTCCGTTTTGGAACAAAGCCCGTCTGCGCGTGTGATGTTGGGCGAAGCCATCGAAAAAGACTGGATGATCACGCTGGAAGATTTACGCGGCGGTGATTATTGCTTGGATGTTGAGAATAAAATTCTGGTGCTTGATAATAATGCCCTCGTGCCCTCCGCATTGATCCGCTCAACCTATTTCAGAAATATTACACTTGTCACCTTGACCAAAGCGCTGCGCGATATCTGGCAGGAAAAACGCCATGGTGGTTTTGACGAAGATTACGCACCGGCGCATGTTTTATTGATGGAGCGCATCCGCGCCGCCGATCTTGATGTGATCGCGCTGTTGGTTGGTTGGGAACTCCGCTCGGAAAATTCCCCTGAAGTATGGCGTCACATGATTGGCTCTGAAATTGGGGATATGGCAATGGCGTTCTCCGGTCATCTGGAGCGCGACCCCTCTGCTCAATTTAACGGTCATGGCTTGCTTGCCGCGTTTAAACAGTGGTTCCGCGAAGCCGCGCGCGTGAATAGATGCGACCATGATACGCTTGAATATCTGGATGAAGTTTTGGCAACCAGCGATTTGATTAACCCGTTCGGACAAAAAACACCGGGGAAAATGCATATCGAAATTCTGTCTTGTTTGCCGGATAAAACCGCCTATTTACAAGGGCAGGGTGCAGAAATGCTCAGTGATCCGATGTATTCTTCTGTCGATGATGATATCAATCAGACGCATCTGTTCCACATCATGCACGATCTCGAAGCCGTTGTGGTTGAGAATGTGCCCTTCCGCGACCCCGACCTCGCCCGCAAAATCTTCCCCGTTGATACAGAATAAGCAAACCCTTGGCAGAAATGGCTTTATTGAGTACGCTTAAATGATGGGCGATGAGGCAAAGTATGGAAAATGGGAAATTTTATGAAAAAATCTTTGCTGGGCTTGGGATTGTTTGTTTTTATCTCATATCGAATTTTTGCCCCGGATATTTTTGATCCTTATTTTTATGATGTTTGTTCTTTTGAATATATAGATAAGAAAATTGAAGAAAAATTTGAGAACACTGCTAAATCAAAGAAAAAACAGAAGATTATTGCTGCTTTGAGCCAAAAAATGGTGCGCGCCGGAGTTCCAGAAGAAAATGTGACCCAGACTGTGAAAGCTTTTATGAGAATGGAGTCTTTAAAGAAAAGCCAATGCCCAATTCCAAAAGATATGGAACGGGATTTATTTGAACTTATTGGTATGGAAGAGAAAGCAGGCAGTAAAAATTGTCCGGTAGATATGTTTTTAGAAAAAAGCCAAGCCGCACTTTTAGATCTGAAAAAAGATGACGTTTTTTATAAAAGCTTCGAAACAAAAATTTATCAAGAGCTGATAGGCGGAATCAAAGGCACTAAGCTCCAGAGTAAATTTGATGAAAAATGGAATGATCCTCAATTCAGGGAATTGATTATCGTTAAATTATTCCAAGTCTCAGATCGTGAAAAAAATGAGTGCAGTGATACCAGTTTGCCAATCAGAAAAACGCTTTTAGATTTCACGAGGTAGCACTAAGAATGCCCCCTCATTCCCCGTAAGAAACGCGGTTGCACAAAGTAGGGTATCCTCTCCGCCCAATCAAAGACTGTAATCGGCAGCGTGCTTATGGTACAGTTTCCTTCGTTGCGCACA
>CAXBOT010000004.1:0-174774 GCA_963977495.1 uncultured Alphaproteobacteria bacterium
AAAGATAAATTATGGGTCACGGCCATCATCACCATCATCACGGGGATCCATCTGAAATAGGAGAGCGCCGTCTTTGGTGGGCAGTCGGTGCCAACGTGTTACTGACATTGGCGCAGATTATCGGCGGGATTGCATCCGGTAGTTTATCGCTCATTGCTGATGCCCTTCATAATTTCAGTGACGCGGCGTCATTATTTATTGCGTTGGTCGCCATTCGCATCGGCCGAAAGCCGCCTGACCAATTCAAAACTTTTGGGTATAAACGCGCAGAGACCATCGCGGCGCTTATCAATCTGACGACGCTGATTATTATAGGGCTGTATCTGAGCTATGAAGCTATTGCGCGTTTTATTACGCCCGAACCTATTACAGGGTGGTTGATTGTCATTGTGGCTGGCATTGCGTTGGTGGTTGATATTTTCACCGCGCTTTTGACATACAAAGAATCTAAAAACAGTATGAATATGAGAGCAGCATTCCTCCATAATTTGACGGATGCCCTTGCTTCCGTTGGTGTCATCATCGCCGGAACACTCATTTTGCTTTATGGGTGGGTTTGGACGGACGCGGCGATGACACTTATCATTGCCGGTTACGTTCTTTATCAGGGGATTACAGAAATGCCCAAAGTCATTCATTTGTTGATGGAGGGCGCGCCGGAAAACACCGATATAAATGAGGTGATCTCCGCAATGGAAGGCGTGGAAGGCGTTAAGAATGCGCACCATATTCATATTTGGCGGCTTGATGAAAAACGCAATGCATTAGAAGCGCATGTCGTTTTAGAAGGCGGCGCGGATATGGATGTCCTTAAGCGCCAACTTAAATCAATGCTTCATGATCAATTCGAAATCGAACATTCGACGCTGGAATTTGAATTGAAAGAATGCGGCGGCGCTTGATCATTACAATGCTGGGCATGGGCGCGGTTTATACATAACGCACCTTTTTTATGACTTGAAAAACGGGGGCGAACTCACTATTTATGGCTTTGATATATAACGAAAAGGATCGAGAAGAATAACATATGGCGCAGTTTTAGGCACACCCCTATCTTATTGTTCTTTAGAATTAATATGTACGATCCAAAAGATTTTAAAAAATATCAATTTCTCGATTCTATCGAGGGCGTTCCGGAATTAGAGGAACTCAAAAACCAATCGTTATTCGTGCGGGTAAGGAATTACTTTCCGGGCATTATGGTCTGCCTTGTGATCACGTTGGCGGCTCAATTTCTTTCTGCCCATTATACAGCGCCTGTTATGTTGATGGCTTTGTTGATGGGGATGTCTTTGAACTTTTTGTCGCAGGAAGCCCCGACAAAACTCGGTGTGGAATATACATCGCAATCTATCCTTAGGGCAGGCGTTGTTTTAATCGGCGCGCGCATTGTTTTTGAAGATTTTGTCGCCCTTGGCGCGGCCGGTATTGGTTTGGTGATTACGGCAACAATCTTGGTTATTATTGCCAGTTTGATTTGTACAAAAGCGCTGGGTTTGGGAAAGGAGCAAGGTCTTTTGATCGGCGGTGCCACGGCGATATGCGGCGCTTCTGCAGCTCTTGCAATTTCCTCAGTCTTACCAAAATCAGATAGTCTGGAACAAAATACCCTGCTTGCGGTTTTGGGTGTGACGGCCATGGGAACATTGGCCATGATTGTTTATCCGGTGATTATCGGGTTTTTAGGGTATGACGATCATCAGGCGGGCTTGTTGATTGGTGGCGCCATTCATGATGTTTCACAGGTTGTCGGCGCAGGATATAGTATTTCTACAGAAGCCGGAGACACCGCAATATTAATAAAGCTCATGCGCATTTTTCTTTTGATTCCGCTTTTGTTTGTTTTTGCCTATGCGTTTAAGGCTAAAGAACAAGATGCAACGAATAAAAAATTACCAATCCCGCTTTTTTTGGCAGGTTTTTTTGTTTTGATGGTATTGAATTCATTCCATCTTCTACCCCAAAATATATTGGACGTTCTGGAATATACCAGTAAGTGGTTTCTGATTATGGCGATTACAGCCGTTGGTATGAAAACATCACTCAAGGCTGTGTTTTCATTAGGCTGGCGACCGTTTGTCCTTATTTTCGTGGATACGCTATTCATCGCTTTATTATATTTCTTAGCGATAGCATTCGCGATCGTGTAGCGCGCTGTTAAACTTTGCGCCGCCGGAACAAGCCATATATCGTGATCAAACGCACGTCATTCCGCCCTTACAATCTCACCAACCCATAACAAGGCGCGCATCGTAAATGCGCTGCAAAAGATGCTTAGCGATAAAAGGAGAATGCGCCTAAGGCGTTGATTTTAATTATTTTCTGAATTTGATTGGACTGTAAAAATCCATAGATTGGCATCCCGTACGGGATTCGAACCCGTGTTGCCGCCGTGAAAGGGCGGTGTCCTAGGCCTCTAGACGAACGGGACGCACTAGATTGTTCTAAAACTGCTAGTTATATAAGGTGTAATGCATAGCAAAGGCAAGCATTTCTTTTGGATAATGGTGATTTTTTATTATCCGGTGCAACTCTGCGGCTTAATGTTGCTGCTCACAGCGGCGAAGGGCTGTTTTCAGGTTTTTTTATCGCACGTGCCAGCCTATCGCGATGATGTTATGTTTTTGTGATTGTTACAACTAATACGTTTAAAATTTTACATAATATTAACAGTTTCTTTGCTATTATATAAGCTGTGTTAGTGGGGACTGCGTATGACTGTGACATTTGTATTGGGCACGTTGGAATTTATTTCCGCCAATTTTATTAATCCTTATACAGGCGAATTATTAGAAGTTGAGGGGTCGTATTATATTAATGATACGCCCGTTGACGGTGGTGGTGGCACTGCGGATATCTTGTTGGGTTCAACACATAATCAATTCTTTTCTTTAGAGTCTGAGACAGGCGAAGTGCTTCTGGTTGATCTTGAGGTGTTCTTGATGGCCGCGGGCGATGACATTCTGAATTTAACCAGCAGCACCGTTATGTTGGGTGATGTGGAAATCCAATTGGCTGAGGGCAATGATATTGTTTGGGCGAATGTCGGCAATGATATCATCGGCGGCAGCCTTGGTGATGATATCCTCAATGGCGGGCCGGGCAATGATACGTTGTCAGGTGATGAGGATTCAGACACGCTGATTGGGTGGACGGGTAATGATACCCTTGATGGTGGTACGGGCAATGATACGCTTGACGGCGGTGCGGGGGATGATGTGTATGTGCTCTCGCCTGGTGATGGGTATGACATTCTGACGGAAACATCGGGTTTTGATACGTTGCTGTTCACCGATAGCATTCTGTTGTCGGATTTAACGATGACTCAAACAGGAATGGATTTGCAGATTGATGTGAATCTATCAGGCGTTGTCAGTGGTGTGACCATTGTTGATTTCTATGCGGGTAATCCTGATTTGGTTGTTGAGATGGCAGAGTTTGACGATGGATCGACGTTTGATCTGACGAGCTTGCTTACGCCGCCCGATCTGGGTGAGCCGGACGCCGTCAATGATACGGTCAATTTTAATGCATCCGATGGTATGTATGTTGGGGATGTGATGGCGAATGATGTGGCCTCGCCTGATGGCGGGACTGCGCTCACGCAAATTATGTTTGGTGCGTTGGTAGTGGCGATACCAACTGATGGGTCTGATGTCTCCATTAACGGTGATAACGGCGTTCTGACCATTAATAATTTGGGTGAATATAGTTATGACCCGTTCGATTTGTCGCCGGCCATTTTGTCGGCTATTGATCATTTTGATTATGTTTTAAGCGACATTGATGGCGATACGGACAGCGCGACGCTGGCGATTACGACGTTGAATGATACGGCGGATACAATCATCGGAACAACGGGCAACGATACGGTGTTTGGCGGTTTGGGCGATGATGTTCTGGATGGCAATACCGGCTCGGACTTACTTTCGGGCGGTGATGGCAATGATACATTGATCTACAGTAATGATGCCGTATGGCCGTCAGGGTTTGTTGCGTGGAATGTGGGCGCGCCCGATGCTATTATTGATGGAGATCGTATCACCGTTGCGCCGCGTTATCGTAGTTTTGATAATTTTGAGGGCGGCGACGGCACGGATACAATCCAGATGGGTGATGACGGCGAGGCGTTGTTCCTTGATGATCGTTATAGCGGCAACCCAACGGGGCATAATACAGCGCGCTTGTCGGGGGTGGAGATAATTCATGCAGGCGGCGGCGATGATATCGTTGATTTAACATCCAAGCAGTTCACCTATGGCGACGTCAGCCTTTATGGAGAGGGCGGCAATGACGTATTGTGGGGCAATGCAGGCAACGATTATATCAGTGGCGGTATTGGTAATGACCATCTGGACGGGGCGAGCGGCAATGATGTTCTGAATGGCGGCGATGGTAATGATACGATGTATGGCTGGTCGGGTGATGATACATTCATCATCGGCTCAGGCGCGGATAATGTCTATAGCGGCAGTGGTATGGATCATATTGTGTATGACATGATTGATTCTTTGGTGGATTACATTCATGACTTTGCCGGTGGTGATACGCTCGATTTATCGGATGTCCTTGTGGGGTATGATGCACTTACTGACGCTATTGGCGACTTTGTAAGTGTTGCGGAGAGTTCAGGAAATACAGTTATTTCTGTTGATGCGGATGGCGGTGGTGACAATTTCGTTCAAATTGCCGCATTGAATTCTGTGACAGGGCTGGGCGATGCACAGGACATGGAAACATCAGGCGCGCTCATCACCATGTAGGCGGCGCATTTGTAGAGCCAATGCTCTGCTTAATGGCTTTGTTTTTCTTCAAAACACGATAGACGAGGCTTCTAAAAGCCTCGTCTATCGTGTTTTGATGGGCGCATGATACTTTATTTATCGCATCGGTAGTGATATTGTGTGAAAATAATGGGGCGTTCGAAAAAAGGGCTAGTCTAAAATGGCAAGAAAACAAGTAACATCAATAGAATCATTGGCAAAAGCGACCGAAAGCATTGCGGATTTTTCCGGTCATGGTGCGGCTTTGGGTGCTGCGGGATATCGCGAAGCAAGTGACCATCCCGATAATTGTGAATTTTTGGGCGATCCGGGGCAGAGCATTGCCATATCACCGGGCGCGGATGGTTTTGAATCTCTAATGATCGGCGTGACGTGGGATAATATCCGCACTGAAAATTCAGGCATTTTCGGACGGTGGTTTAAAAAGGTCACGAAGGTCGGGGTTGATCTGGATATTGGCTGTTTATATGAATTGAATGACGGTACACGCGGTTCAATTCAAGCGTTTGGTGAGAAATTCGGTGATTTTAACGAAGCACCATATATGTCCCTTTCGGGTGATGAGCGCACAGGCGATGCAGAAGGTCACGATGAATATATTTTGGTGAACGGGCAGAAGTGGAACGAAATTAAGCGCATGCTTGTTTACATTTACATCTATAAAGGCGCGCCGACATGGTCGATGATTAAGCCGCAGGTTGTTCTTGATGTCCCCGGTGAAAGTGATCTTTATGTCACGCTGGGTGCACATGACGATCAGCTTTGTCTTTGCGCGGTTGGTGAGTTGGAAAACATACGCGGCGGCATTAAATTGACCAACCGCACTGAATATTTCCCGGGACATCAGGAAATGGATCGTGCTTTTGGTTATGGTCTTGAATGGGCAGATGGGCAAAAACGTCCCGCATAATTTTCTTCCAGAAAGAATTACATGACTGCACTTTCCTTTTACGACACAACCATCCTTTCTTTAGGATCGCTTTTCCTTGGCATTATCATGCTTATAAAAGGGGGGAATTGGGCGGTTGACGCGGCGGTGTATGTTGCAGACCGTTATGGCATTTCGCCGATGGTGATCGGTTTTACCGTCATTGCCTTCGGCACATCATTGCCGGAACTTGTGGTCTCTCTTTCTGCCAACTTTCAAGATTCACCGGGCATCGCATTGGGGAATGTTCTGGGATCGAATATCGCCAATATCCTTTTGGTTTTGGGCTGTTCTTCACTGTTCACAACGCTAAGTACAAAGGTGAATAAAGAATTATTCCGCGATTTATCCTTGATGATGTTTTCAACCATCCTTTTGGCCGGCCTTCTTTATTATGGCGAAGTATCTAGGATAGCAGGGCTTTTGATGTTGTCGATTTTGGGGGCGTATGTGTTTATCCAATATCGTGAATCAAAAGAAGCTGATTTTGATTCAGAAGAGCAAGACGCGATATTGTTTAAGAATGGCTATTTTGCGGCTCTGACCCTATTGATTGGTTTGATTTGTATTACGGTCGGCGCAGAGTTTTTGGTCAAGGGCGCAAAGGTAAGCGCGAGTTTAATGGGCATACCGGAATCTGTGATCGCGTTGAGTATTATTGCCTTTGGAACGTCATTGCCTGAATTGTCCACGAGTATTATTGCCGCCCGCAGAAGTCAGGCCGGCATGGTGATTGGTAATATTATCGGCTCTAACGTTTTTAATATCCTCATGATTATTGGTGTATCGGCGGCGAGTAAACCATTTGTGCAAGGGAGCTTCTCTGCGCAGCTTGCAGATTTTGATGTATGGGTTACCCTGGCTGTGGCGTTTGTGTGTAGTGTTGTCTTGTTGTTATTTGGCCGTATCAGCCGCGTAACAGGCAGTTTATTTTTCTTGTCATATATCGGTTATAATATTTATATTTATATGGCAAATGTTGGTACTTAATTGAAGTAAAAAGGATTTTCTAAAATGGCCGATGATATTTTCGATCCCATGCTCGACAATGTAGAAGTCGAGGTCTCAGATAATAAGATAACCAAAGGCGAAGAGGTTAATCTGACGCAAAAAGATCCGACAATGACCAACATTATGGTTGGTGTTGGCTGGATCTTGAATGCATTTGATGCTGATACGCTCGATCTGGATGTGAGTTGCTTCCTTATAAACCACCAGCAAAAAACCGTTTATGATGAGGATTTTGTTTTTTACAATAACCTCGAAGCCAGAGATGGCGCGGTCGTCCATAACGGCGATAACTTAACCGGTGCAGGCGATGGTGATGATGAAAGTATTTCCATCGACCTGAATGCAATCCCCTTTGAAATCACGAAAGTTATGTTTGTGATGTCTATCTATAAGGGTGAGGAAAAAGAACAGGAAATGTCGAGTGTGCGTAAGCCGTATATTCGCGTTGTCAATGCATCAAATGGTTTTGAGATGTTGCGTTATGATGTGGGTATCGATATGCAGGAAAGTAAAGGCGAAACCGGAATGTTGGTCGCGTCTTTAAATCGCGAGGGGCCAAAATGGCATTTCGAAGCCGTTGGTCAATTGGTTGAGGGCGGATTAGCGAAAATTGCCACAGAGTACGATATTATTGTGCATACAGGGTGATTGCTTGGGCGTGATTATGTTTTCATGCCCATTGGCTTTTGTTGAACCTTAAATCCTTTTTTACCGACTCTGCCGCGACGTCCGCGTCCGCCGCGTGCCTTATCAACCAAATGTTCTTCGATCAATTCGTCGATATCAGGTAATTCATTCATTTGTATGGCTGCGATACAATCGGTGAAGAACGCTGCGCCGCGCTCACCCCAACTGTGGATTTTATTGCGGTAATCTTCGCCTCTGATAATCATCACGGCGGGCGCCCATATCGCATCTTGAGAAGGTAGGAAGCGCATCATTAAAATTTGTTCGGGGCCGCCAAACTGTGATTCGTCTTCGTAGCGCGCGTCATCTTCATCATAAAGGAATTGAATCTCTGTTTCCACATCGTCGCCACCGGGGCCAATGCGGACTTCTGCGCTACAGGTGATGCCCATATCAGGGTCATGAAGAAACCACGGACGTGTTTCGTAGGGCGACAATTCGTGACCTACTGCTAAATGTTCCATCAACTCTTTATATTCAACGCGCATTTATCGATCATAACTGCTAATATGGTGCATTGAATACAAAAAAATACATGACTGAGTAAATTTTCTGCGTTTTGTTAATGTTTTATTGTGTATTATTTTGATACCCTATTCATGGGTGTATCACGAGTAATTACTTTAATTATGAATTTAGTTAGCAGGAAAGAGAAGAGCTTGAAAGTTAGAGATCTTTCGAAGAGGATTGTGTTTTTGCCGTTGGCATTGGTTTTCATCGCGTGCATTTCATATGCATATGCAGGTGAGGCCGTACATTCCGATATTCAGGAATTTATCAATATCGATAGAAGCGTCGTGTCCTATGAGGATAGGCAGTACAGTGTGACAATCAAAGATGTCAATGTTCTGGTTTCCGATGGAACGACAATCTTTCTGTGGGGTATTGAAAAGATTAGTCAGAACGCCACCGTCTTTAATTTGAAAGCCAGAAATAAACTGGAAAAGCAAATTGGCGATGCGCCGATTCTCTGTACAATTAAAAGCAGAGATGCGCAGGACGATAAAGTTGTTCATGCACAATGTATCAATCAAAATGAAGAAGATTTAAGTCTGTATCTTTTGCAAAAGGGGTTCGTTAGTGCGGATCGCACGGCCATTCACGGCACAATTTTCGAAAAACCCTATCTGGAAGCAGAACAAAGAGCGCAAAATGAACTCAATGGTGTCTGGGCATCTTCCGAAGGTGACTTTTCGTCTTCCGCTGATGTGCAAAGCCAAAACTTTATGTTGGGCGCGTTCTTTTTGATGGCGGTCTTTATATTGGCGCTGGTTGTGCTGGGGTTCTTTGTTGTTCGCGGATTTAAAGGGGTGGTGGATGTGCAAAACCGTTCACTCGATCTGGCGATGAAGGAGCGAACGCTCAGGGATAAAGAAAAGCTGGTCATGGCCTCTATGATTAAATCCGAATTGCTTGAAAACAAAACGAAGATTGAGGCGTATCTTGTGATTTATGAAGAAATGCTTCAGGATTTTTCCGGCACCGGCCAAGCGCCGCGTTTTCAAAAAACCGGAGAAATTGTTCAAAAACAGCCCGCGCTCAGTCGCTCTGTCTTTGATGGGAATACATATAAACTTGATCTCTTCGGGAGTAATTTATCAAGTCAGGTTATTCATTATTACGCACGTATTAAAAGTGAGCCGGATTATATTGAAATCGCGCCTGATACGCCTGTGGCTGAGGTCAAGAAGACCATCGAGGCAGCGGTGGTCAATGCGAAAAAGCTTTATGATATCTCAGATGCGTTGTTACAAGGCTTTATCGATAATGCACTGGCACGCGCGGCAGACTGATTTTTTAAAATAAGGAGCCTTGGTCTCGTTTTTTAGGTGCATCACTTTGTGGTGTATTTTTTTTCTTATGAGGTGCAGGCGCATTTTTTGTGACAAGCGCGTCGACATAATCTTTGTTTTTGAATTGCAATGAAATGGCTTGGTTTTGCGTCAGGGCTTTGCCATTTGTAACGGGCATCCCGTTTTCATCACGCACGACAACATATCCACGGCTTAAGACATTTTCGAAAGATAGAATCTCTAGCTTTTCAGAAGGGCGTTCAAACGCTCTGCGCTTATCGCTTAATATTCTTTTGCCTGTATTCTCCAGCCGTTCTGCAAAACTTATGAATTTGGTTTTCTTGATATTGACCATTTGCGCAGGATGCAAAAGGCGTACGCTTGTTTCGGTGTAGTGTTGTTTGGTCTTGCTCAGCTTTGTTTTAACGGCATGATTCAACCGATCACCTGCGCGATCAACATGCTGTGTTTTCAGTTCCAGCAAGCGCGCAGGATCACCAAGCTTTGCGGCCATTGATTCGATTTTATGCCGATATTCTGACAATGTGCGGTTGATACCGCCCATTAAGCGTTTTTCATGATCGGCAATTTGCGCCAGTAAATTCAGACGTACAGGCACCGCCATCTCTGCCGCACCTGTGGGCGTGGGGGCGCGTAAGTCAGAGGCATAGTCAATTAATGTGGTGTCGGTTTCATGCCCAACGGCAGAAATAACAGGAATGGTGCTGCGCGCTGTGGCACGTACAACGTTTTCCTCGTTAAATGGCATCAGATCTTCTAAAGAGCCGCCGCCGCGCGCGACGATAATTAAATCAGGTCTTTGCGCACTGTCCAGCGCGTTAAAACCGTCAAGCGCGCGTGTGATTTCCTCTGCTGCGCCTTCCCCTTGGACTTTGACAGGCCAAACAATGACGTGGCGCGGGAAACGATCTTGTAAACGATGCAAGATATCGCGGATGACTGCGCCAGTGGGGGATGTGATTACGCCAATTTTTTGAGGGAGGAACGGCAAAGGTTTTTTGCGCTCAGCATCGAAGAGTCCCTCGGCGGCGAGTTTCTTTTTACGCTCTTCCAGCATTTTAAGAAGCGCACCTTCACCGGCAAGCTCCATTGATTCGATGATTAACTGATATCTGGAATTTCCGGGGTAGGTTGTCATTTTTCCGGTGCAAATAACATCCAGACCTTCTTCGGGGCGAATGGATAAACGCGAGACCACCCCTTTCCAGCACACAGCATCAATAACAGACTTCTCGTCTTTCAGGCTTGTATAAAGATGACCGGATTTCGGGATGGAAACGCGTGAAAGCTCGCCGCGCACCCTTACGCGACCATAATTTTCCTCAACCGTTCGCTTGACCGAAAACGCGAGTTCCGATACCGAAAATTCAGGAATATTGCTGCGAAGTTCTGACTGTTCACTCATGGCTGTGTATCTTAGTGTTAAAAAAGAAGAATTTCTAGTAATCTCGTGATATTATGCCCGAATGATTAATGTGTTTTCGTCATATATTTATAAAAATGAGGCAGAAGTCGTTGAAGAACTACTCGATTTTTTAGATTGGGATAAAGCCACCGCCAACACTGTCCATAAAAATGCAATCGCATTGGTTGAAAAAACAAGACAAAACAAAGCCAACGTAGGCCAGTTAGAGGCCTTCCTTCAGGAATTTTCCCTTAATACGGATGAGGGCGTTGCCATGATGTGTTTGGCAGAGGCGCTTTTGCGTATTCCGGATATGCGTACGGCTAATGCCTTGATGAAGGATAGGGTCGCTGCGGCCAGTTGGTTGCATACGCAGGGCAAATCATCCGATTGGATTACCAAGGCCGCGGGCGTTGGTATGGCGATTACGCGTAAAACGCTTGATGGCTCGCTCTCACGCTTGGGCGAACCTGTTATTCGTGAGGCCATGATTAAAGCCATGCAAATGATGGGCAAGCAATTTGTGCTTGGGACGGATATCAATAATGCGATTTCCAATGCGCAAAGCTGGGAAAAACATGGATACCGTATGTCGTATGACATGCTGGGCGAGGCCGCGCGTGATCAAAAAACGGCGGATGCTTATTTTGAGAGTTATAAAAAGGCCGTCGAAGCGGTGGCACAAAGTAATATAGATGAGGAAAAGGGCGCGGGCGTTTCGGTCAAGCTTTCTGCGCTTCATCCGCGATACACGTACAGCCAAAAAGAGCGCTGCGTGCCGGAAATAACCGAACGATTGCATGAGCTAGCAGTGCTGGCGGCGCAATATAACGTGCCTTTGACCGTGGATGCGGAGGAGGTGAACCGCCTTAATATCTCCATCGAGATTTTCGAAAATGTTTTGGCGTCTGACCTTTTGAAGGGGTGGGATGGTTTTGGATTGGCGGTGCAGGCTTATCAAAAGCGCGCTTTGCCTCTGATCACATATCTGGCAGAGCATGTGGGCGCATTGGGGCGTAAAATTCAGATCAGGCTTGTGAAGGGCGCATATTGGGACACGGAAATAAAGCGCGCACAGATGGAAGGTTTCCCCGAATATCCGGTATTCACCAGAAAGACGAATACCGATCTTTCATTTTTAGCCTGTGCGCAAAAGCTTTTTGAGCATCAGGACGTGATTTATCCGATGTTTGCCACGCATAATGCCCATACGATTTGCGCGATTGAACATATGGCAGAGCGCGCTGGCGCGGAGTATGAGTTTCAGCGTCTGCACGGCATGGGTGAGGGGCTGTACGCAACCTTATTTAGAGACTTGCCCGAGGGAGAGCCTGTTAAGGCGAGTATCTACGCGCCTGTTGGTCTTCATAAAGATTTACTGCCCTATCTTGTCAGGCGTTTGTTGGAGAATGGCGCAAACTCGTCCTTTATCAATAGGTTGATGGATGAAAATGTCCCAGCGTGGGAGATTGCCTATGATCCGGTTGATCCGGTGCGCAAATATGAGTGTAAACGCCACCCGAACATTCCTCTGCCGTCCGATATATTTGGGAACACACGTAAGAATTCCATGGGGCTTGATCTGGATGATGCGGGTTGCTCGCAAGGTGTTGTGCATTATATTGCGGGTTATAAAATCAATGACAAACCGTTTTCTGTGGTTGGTGGTAATCGCTACGAAGCCGTGGATGAGCAGTTTATTGAATGGGCTTTTGATAACGCAAAGCAGGCCTTTCGCGATTGGAATATCAGAAGCGTACAGCAACGCGCCCTTGCAATAGAGCGCTTTGCAGATTTATTGGAAGATTACAGAAACGAGCTTATGGCGATTTTGGTGCATGAGGCAGGAAAGACAATGCCTGATGCGCGGGACGAAGTGCGCGAAGCCGTTGATTTCTGCCGTTATTATGCGGTGCTGGCGCGTGATATTTTTGATAAAAACGGTACGCTGCTGCCCGGCTATACAGGGGAAACAAACCGTTTGATTATGCAAGGACGCGGTGTGTTTGTGTGTATCAGCCCGTGGAATTTCCCCTTGGCGATTTTCACAGGGCAAGTCGTTGCCGCATTGGTGGCGGGTAACAGTGTGATTGCAAAGCCGGCATCACAGACGCCATATATTGCCATGCGTCTTGTTGAATTGATGCATCGTGCAGGTATTCCGCGCGATGTCGTGCAATTGTTAATCGGTGACGGTACGTACGGCAGTAAAATTCTGGAGCATAAGGATGTGGCGGGCGTTGTGTTTACAGGCTCAACACAAACTGCGAAGAAAATACAACAGACATTGGTTGTTCATAATGATGCGATTGTTCCCTTTATCGCCGAAACAGGCGGTCAAAATGCCATGATCGTTGATAGCTCCGCCTTGTTAGAGCAGGTTGTCGATGATGTTGTGCAAAGCGCGTTCAGTTCCGCGGGGCAGAGATGTTCGGCCTTGCGGGTGCTTTATGTTCAAAATGATATCGCAGATTCATTTATCGAAATGCTTAATGGTGCAGTGAATGAGCTGAAAATAGATCACCCACAATCACTATCAGCTGATATTGGTTATATTATCGATGGGCCTGCGAAAGGCGAGTTGGATAGGTATCTTGAGTATATCGCATCCCATGGACGCTTGGTCGCCCAAGCCGAAATACCAGATAATTTAGCCAATAATGACCAATTGTTTGCGCCTGTGGCCTATGAAATATCCAATATTCATATTCTCGATGGTGAGGTTTTTGGGCCGGTGCTCCATATTCTGAGATTTCATATTGATCAGCTCCGCTTTGTTGTTAATCAAATCAACCGTAGTGGTTATGGCCTGACATTTGGTATGCATAGCCGTATCCAAACGCGTCAGGATAAGGTCGCGGAGATGATTGCCGCAGGGAATGTTTATATCAATCGTTCCATGACGGGCGCAGTGGTCGGTGTACAGCCCTTTGGCGGCATGGGGTTGTCGGGAACAGGGCCAAAGGCCGGTGGGCCGCATTATCTGTACGGATTTGCGACGGAAAAGGTCATTACGGTCGATACAACGGCCTCTGGCGGCAATGCAAGCCTGCTTTCTATTGATGATTAAATAAGCGCACACACCAGATCACCTTGAAATTTTGCTTTCACATGTTTATGAATGAGCAAGCGCAGCATTGTTAGGAGTACAAAATCATGAATATTCTTTTGGTCGGTTCAGGTGGACGTGAGCATGCATTGGCATGGAAATTGGTTCAATCCCCGCGTTGTTCAAAGCTTTATTGTGCGCCGGGCAATGCCGGTATAGCGGCGCAGGCGCAATGTGTTCCGATCAATGTTGATGAAATTGATCGCTTGGTTGAGTTTGCCAAGGAAAACGCCATTGATTTGGTGGTGGTGGGGCCGGAAAATCCATTGGTTGATGGTTTGGCCGATCGTATGAGCGCGGCAGGTATTGATGTATTCGGCCCTTCGGCCAAAGCTGCGCAACTTGAGGGCTCAAAAGGCTTTATGAAGGATTTGTGCGCTAAATATGATATTTTATCAGCCAAGTATGGCCGATTTACAGAAGTTGAATCAGCCCAAATATTCATTGAAAACACAGGCGCGCCGATTGTTGTTAAAACAGATGGTCTGGCGGCGGGTAAAGGTGTGATTATTTGTGAAACAACCGATCAAGCGATAGAGGCCACGAAAGATATGTTGTCGGGCGAGGCATTCGGCAATGCGGGGCTTGAGGTGGTGATTGAGGAGTTTCTGGAGGGCGAAGAGGTTAGCTTTTTCGCGCTGGCAGATGGCAAAACAATATTGCCTTTAACCTCGGCGCAGGATCATAAGCGCGTCGGCGATGGCGATACAGGTTTGAATACAGGCGGTATGGGCGCGTACAGTCCTGCTCATTTTATGACAGACGCGCTGGAGCAGCAGATTATCGAAGATATTATAGAGCCTACCATTCGCGGCATGGCTTCCGAAGGTTGCCCGTTTACAGGCGTTCTGTTCGCCGGCCTTATGATTAAGGATGGTAAGGCAACGCTGCTGGAGCATAATATCCGTTTTGGCGACCCTGAATGTCAGGCTTTGATGATGCGTTTGGATGGTGATTTGGTTGATATTTTACAAGCCGCCGCGCAAGGCCGTTTGGAAGATGTGAAGGATAAAGTCAGTTGGTTGGATAATCCCGCGCTGTGCGTTGTGATGGCGGCGAACGGTTATCCGGGAAGCTATCAGAAAAATACGGTTATTGACGGCATTGACGCGGCGAACGCGGTTGAAAATGCCTATGTGTTCCATGCGGGTACATCAAAGGATGACAGCGGCAATATCATCAGTGTCGGCGGGCGCGTTTTGGGCGTAACGGCGAGCGGAGATACGATCGCACAGGCGCAAGAGCAAGCCTATAAGGCCGTGGATGCGATCAATTGGCCTGATGGGTTTTGCCGCCGTGATATTGGCTGGCGCGCACTCAAGGCAAAAGAAGAAGCGGCCTAACGTCTTTTTTTAAAGAAATCTTTTAGAATTTGACCACAGGCATCGGCCATTAAACCGTGCTGAACAGTTGGCTTGTGATGGCAGGTTGGCTGCTCGTAAAATTTGCCGCCATGTAAAATGCCGCCGCCTTTGGGATCTGAAGCCCCGATAATGACATGTTTTATCCGTGCAAATGACAGAGCCGCAGCGCACATCGCGCAAGGTTCCAGCGTAACATACAGGGTATGGCCAGGAATGCGCTGCGCTTGTGCGGCATCGCAGGCGGCGCGTATCGCCAGAATCTCGGCATGTGCGCTCGGGTCGTTCAACTCGCGCGTTCGGTTGCCTGCCTTGGCAATGATTTTGCCTTCCGAATTAACAATAATCGCGCCAATTGGCACTTCATCACGCTCAGCAGCACTTTTTGCCTCTTCCATCGCGGCGCGCATAAAGCTATTGTCTTGTTCTGTGAAAGGATATTCCATGAGCGAAGATAAGCATAAAGGCGAACGTATTGCAAAGAGAATGGCACGCGCAGGCGTGTGTTCACGCAGAGATGCGGAGAAACTAATCATTGCAGGGCGCGTCAAAGTGAATGGCAAAGTGATTGATTCGCCTGCCTTGAACGTGACAGAAGACGATAGAATTATGGTGAATGGTGAGGCTTTGCCTGAAAAACAGCAGACGCGGCTGTTTTTGTACCATAAACCGCCCGGGCTTGTGACCACCCATAAGGATGAGCGCGATCGCGCCACTGTGTTTGACCATTTGCCCGAATTTATGCCCCGCGTGGTGAGTATCGGACGACTGGATTTGAATACTGAGGGTTTGCTTTTGCTGACAAATGATGGGGAATTGGCGCGGTTCTTAGAGCTTCCTGAAACAGGCTGGGCGCGGAAATATCGTGTACGTGTGCATGGTAAAGTCAACGAAACCCGCCTTGCATCGCTTAAGAGCGGGATTACGGTTGAGGGTGTACGCTATAAATCGATCATCGCCAAGCTTGAGGATAAAGCAGAAGACCAATATACGTCGGGTACAAATTCATGGATATCCATGACCTTGCATGAGGGAAAGAACAGAGAGATTCGCCGTGTGATGGAGGCTTTGGGGTTGAATGTTACGCGTTTGATCCGTACGGATTACGGCCCGTTTTCTTTGGGGAAAATGAGCCGTGGCAGCGTATCCGAAGTTAAAACCGATGTTATGAAGCATCAGGTCGCTAAGTTTTTTAAGAATGCAAAACCACCTGCCAGACGCAAAAAATCATGAAAATAGTTTCGGGAAAATATGGTGGGCGTCGCCTTATTGTGCCGAAAAATCGGGATATTCGACCGACCACGGATAAAGTGCGCGGCGCGGTGTTTAATATGCTGCTCTCACGCGGCGCGGTGCAGGATGTACGTGTTTTAGATGCCTTTTGCGGCAGCGGCGCCTTGGGGCTGGAGGCGCTCTCAAGGGGGGCGGCGCATTGTACTTTTGTCGACAGGGCGCGTGTCTCGATTGATTTGGCGCGCGAAAATGCCGCCGCATTGAATGCGCTGGATGATTGTGCGTTCTCAGTGCGTGATTCGTTAAAAGGGATGGTAAAACAACAAGATAGTGAAGCGTACGGTTTGGTGTTTCTTGACCCGCCTTATCACAAAGACCTGATCGGCGCAGCGCTAGAGCCATTGGTTTCGGGTGGCTGGCTTGCCGATGAGGCGTGGATTGTGTGCGAAAGTGAAAAGCAATTCGTTCTGCCGACTATTGAGGGCATAATCCCCGATCAGGAAAAAACGTACGGCGATATCAAGATTACGTTGGCGGCCTTTAACCGGTGATCGTGCCGGAATAAAGCAAGATAAGCAGCCCGCCGCCCAGAATAACGCGGTAGACAGCAAACACCGTAAAGGTAAAACGCTGCAGGAATTTCATCATAACGGCAAGTGCAATCCAGCCTGATATAAATGACAAAACCGTGCCGAGTAAGGCATCAAAGCCAAGCTGTACATCACCTTTTTCAACTAAATCCAAACCGATAAGCGCGCCTGCGCCACTGATTGCGACCATGGCGAGGAGCATGGAATAATGCGCGCTGTCTGTGCGGCTATAGCCTAAAAAGCGTGACGCGGTCATGGTAATACCAGAGCGGCTGGTTCCCGGAATAAGCGCAAGAATCTGCGCCAATCCAACAAGGAGCGCATCTTTGTACGTCATGTCCTTGATTTCTTTGGTTGTGCTGGTTTTTGTATCGGCGTACCACAACACCACACCGAAAATAAGGGTTGTCCACGCAATGACATAGAGTGTTTTAAGCCAGTCAGGCTCGAACATATGCAAGACGAGACCAGCGATAATCACAGGGATGGAACTGACGAGCACAAATTGTAAAAGTTTCGCATCATCTGATTGCGCGTTCTTTGTACCGATATCTTTTAAGCCCATCAGCATACGGAGTATATCGCGCCAGAAATAGACAAGTACGGCGAAGAGTGTGCCAACATGAACGGAAATATCCATAATCAGGTTGTTTTCATCCCAATGATCGCATTGATCAGCAAAACAATGGAACAGACCTAAATGCCCGCTGGAACTGACGGGAAGAAATTCGGTTAATCCCTGTATGACAGCCAGTATAATAATATGGTATAAAATCATGGGTTCGCTCACATATAAATTCATCGATAGAGCTACTCCAAATGAAAGGAAAAGACAATGGTATACGTTGTAGGGATTGTTGGTTTCATTTTTGGATTTGTCGCAGGACAAATGTTTTTACTGTTTTTGTTGCGCGATGTGAGCAAGGAAGATTTGTTAAATGATCCCTATATAAAGATGAAGTACGGTATTTTGAATTGGGTAATCGCGATATCAGGATCTTGCTCGGCGGTTTTGGTGTATGACAGATATTTTTTATAAGCTGATTTGTTATTTGAAAAATCGCGGGTCGTACATTATGATGCATAAATCTAATATATGCTCTTGAAGGAGAATTAACATGAAGAATTTACTGCTCGTTGCGGCGGCGTCGATTGGGCTTTTTGGTCTGATGCAAGGTGCGTATGCCGAAGAGGCTGCCCCACAAAAAGAAGTTGTGACGCAAAGCACGGCTGAACGCTATACGTTCGATAAATCCCACACACAGATTTTGTTTTTCGTAGATCATCTGGGTTTCTCAAAATCACAAGGTGAGTTCTTGGATTATGACGGATATTTTGTTTTTGACCGTACGCATCCTGAAAAATCAAATGTGGATGTGACGATCAAAACAGCCAGCGTTGATATGGATAGTGATAAATGGGACGAGCATTTGAAAAGCCCTGATTTTTTCAATGCCGAAGCATTTCCCGATATGACATTTAAAAGCACAGCAATTAAGATTACAGGTGAAAAATCGGCTGACATCACAGGCGATTTGACATTGTTGGGTGTGACAAAGCCTGTTGTTTTGAAGGTCACCTATAATAAGTCTGATAAGCACCCATTTAGTGGTAAATATGTCAGTGGTTTTTCGGCAACGGCAGTCGTTAAACGTTCTGAATTTGGCATGAATTACGGTTTGCCCGGTGTTGGTGATGATGTGCATTTACGCCTTGAAGTTGAAGGTGAGCGCGTAGAAGCAGCGGAAGCGCCTGCTGAAACACCTGCGGAATAACAATAGATAATATTGACATGGAATGGAATATCAATGGAGAACTTGCCCGCTAAAGAGTCATACCATTTGATTTCCAAAATTATACATTGGCTGACAGCCCTGATTATTTTAGGGCTGTTGGTGGTTGGCACTTATATGGTGCAAATGGATATGAGTCCGCAGAAATTACAGTTTATTAATCTTCATAAATCTTTTGGCTTGTTGGTTTTGGCGTTGGCATTTGTGCGCGTCCTATGGCATGTGATCCATAAAAAGCCAAAGAGCCTGCCAACACATCAAAAATGGGAAAAAATCCTCTCCCACGGCGTTCACATATTTTTATATGTCTTGCTGTTTGCCATGCCGTTATCAGGCTGGATTATGTCTTCGGCAGGGGATTTCAATATTAAATTTTTCGGCTTAAACGTGCCGGATATTGTGTCCAAGAATGAAGGCTTGTTTAAGCTGTCGCGTGAGAGTCATGAGCTTCTGGCTTGGGGGATTTTCCTTGTGGTTGCGTTGCACATTGCGGGTGCGTTGAAGCACCATATAATTGATCGTGATACAACGCTTGAGCGTATGGCATGGGGGAAAATCGGTATTATACCGTTGGTTCTTTTGATTGGTTTCGTTGGCTCTGTTTACGGTTTTATCCTTTTGAAAACAATCCAAGAGCCGAATATTGCGGAGCAAGCTGTGCCTGAAACGGAGCAAACGGCCACCCCCATAAAGGCTGCTGATAACGTGCAAGATCAAACACAGCAGCAAGGCGCCCTATATGTTGACGGCATCTCACAATGGCAGATTGATACGCAGAAAAGCCGCTTAGGGTTTCAGGCCATGCAATATGGTCAGACATTTGACGGCTCATTTGATTTTGATGGTCAGATCTTTTTCGATGCCGAGCAGTTAGAACGCAGCAAGGTACATATCGAAATTGATATCGCATCGATCAAAACAGGCAGTATGGATCGTGACGCACAGGCGAAATCCCAAGATTGGTTTGATGTGAAAACTTATCCGCAGGCGATATTCGAGGCAGGTCAATTTGTTCGCGGTGATGTGGCTAACCATTACATTGCGCATGGCGTTTTGACATTGCACGGGGTGAAGCTGCCCGTTGATTTGCCGTTTTCTTTAGAGGCTACGCAAAGTGATACGGAACGCTCAAGCGTGGAAATGAAGGCCGATATTGATTTAAACCGACTTGAATTTAATATCGGGCAGGGGCAATGGCAAAAAACAGACGCCATAAGCGACAAGGTAACAATATCAATTAGTCTCCATGCGTCTGAAAAGTAAGGGGCAGAGGCCATCTTATTTTCATAAATTATCGCTTTGTGATTGAATATTTTGCGCTGTTCGATAAACTGCAAGCATGCGAATCTTATATCATTTTTGGCTACACCCTTTTTCACGTAAAGTGCGTATGACACTGACGGAGAAAAAACTGCCTTTTGAACTGCGCATTGAAAAAACGTGGGAACGCCGAACCGAGTTTTTGGCGATGAACCCTGCGGGGGATATCCCCGTTTTTATTGAAAAAGACGGCACAACCCTGTCCAATTCTCAGGTGATTTGCGAATATCTTGAAGAAGTCTATCCCGAAGTGAATTTAATCGGTCATGATCCTGTGCAGCGTGCGGAAACGCGGCGGTTGGTGAATTGGTTTGATCGTAAGTTTAATAACGAGGTAACCGAAAACCTTGTGAACGAAAAATTGATGAAGTCGATTTTGAATTTGGGCGAGCCACATGGACCGACAGTGCGCGCAGGGCGTGCGAATATCCATTATCATCTTGATTATATTGGTTTTTTAACCGAGAGACGGACGTGGTTGGCGGGTGATTCGTTTTCACTGGCTGATATCACGGCGGCGGCGCATCTTTCTGCGGTTGATTATGTTGGTGATGTGCCATGGGAACAACATGAAGCCGCACGCAAATGGTATGAAAAAATAAATGAACGATCAGGTTTTTCTTTGCTTCTTGATGAGCGTGTTCCGGGGTTTGAACCTGTTGAACACTATATGAAAACCGGATAATATAATAAAAAATACAAGGGGTTACGGGTGCAAGAAAAACAACTTTTTTGTTTTGGACACGGCTACACGTGTGATTATCTCGGTCACGCGTTAGCGGAAGAGGGCGGCTGGACAGTGTCGGGTACAACGCGCGACCCTGATAAACGCACGGCATTGCAGGCGCGCGATATTAAAACCTATCTTTTTGATTTTGACACACCACTGCCTGACCCGATTTATATGTTGCGCAATGTCACGCATATTGTGATATCAACGCCGCCGACGGATAATGGTGATCCGACCTTTATTGCCCACGCACATGATATTGTCGGTCTGCCCAATCTGGAGTGGATCGGCTATTTATCGACCACTGGCTCGTATGGTGATCGCGATGGTGGCTGGGTTGATGAAGGGTCTTACCCAAGGCCGTCAACAAAGCGCGGATCAAGACGGTTAAAAGCTGAAGAGCAATGGATGTCGCTATTCTATAGCCATAATGTTCCGGTTCATATTTTCCGTTTGGCGGGGATTTACGGGCCGGGACGCAGCGCGCTGGATTCTGTGCGCTCAGGCGTTGCGCGCCGTATTGATAAACCAGGCCACGCATTCAGCCGTACGCATGTCGAGGATATTGTGCAGGTGTTAAAAACATCTATGGAGAATCCAAAGGCGGGAGAAATTTATAATGTATGCGATGATATGCCCGCGCCCAGTCACGAAGTTATTGATTATGCGTGCCAGCTTTTGGGGATTGAGTCCCCGCCGCTTATGCCCTTTGATATGGTTGATCTCGCCCCGATAACGCAAAGTTTTTATGCGGATAATAAACGCATTCGTAACGATAAAATCAAAGAAGATCTCGGCATTGTGTTGAAATATCCTGATTATAAGCAGGGCTTACAGGGCTGCCTTGATGCCGAAGGCTACGCCAAGGAAAATGCGGAGCGTTAGGCTGTACGTATTTAAGAGGTTTGCGCTTGAAACGGCAGGCGTACACTGACGGTCGTGCCGATATCAACCGTTGATTCAATGTGAATAGACCCGCCATGCAACTCGATCAGCTCTTTCGTAATGGATAAGCCAAGGCCTGTACCTTCGTGGTTGCGTGTATATTCAGAAGAGGCCTGCTCAAACGGGCGCAAGACAGAGGCCAGTTTATTCGGCGGAATACCAATGCCCGTGTCGCATACTTTCAAAGAGATATAATCATTATTTTGATAGCATTCAATCCAAACGGAGCCGCTTTCAGGCGTGAATTTAACCGCGTTGGACAGCAAATTGAGAAGAATTTGCGTGAGCGCGCGTCTGTCGCCGATGATGCTTAATGCAGGATTATCAATTTCAAAAGGTCTGATCGTGACATGTTGTTCTGCCGCGCGGCCTTGGATCATGTCTATACAGCGATGAATAATATCTTTGATACAGATGCTTTCCAGATCCAGCACGTGTTTTCCGGCTTCTATCTTAGACATATCGAGAATATCGCTGATCAGATCGAGCAAATGATGGCCGCTTTCCTTAATGCTGGTGGCATATTCTACATATTTTCCATTGAAAATAGGGCCGAGCATTTGGGATTCGATCATTTCCGAAAAGCCGATAATGGCGTTTAGGGGCGTACGTAATTCGTGACTCATATTGGCAAGGAAACGTGTTTTCGCGGCGTAGGCTTGCTCTGATGAGTCTTTTGCCTGTCGCAATTCTTCCTCATACAGCATGCGTTCGGTCATATCTTGCATAATGCCATACAGAGCAATAACCTCGCCGTCCGCGCTCTTTTCGCAGCGTCCTTCACACATGATAAAGCGTACATCGCCGCCCGGACGCATGACACGAAATTCCATGTCGTAGTTTTTTTCCTCGATAATTGCGCGTTGGAAAACCTGTACGACGCGGCCTAAATCACGTTTGTGAACAAGGCTGGTCAGGCTGTTAATGCTTGGCTTGAAGTGGTTTTGGTCGACGCCGAAAATGCGGAAGATTTCTTCTGACCATGAAATATATTCTTCGCCGATAAGCCAGTGCCAATGCCCCATGCGACCAATGGCTTCGGCTTCGGATAATTGTTTTTCCCGACGTTGTAAATTGCGGTGTTTTTCTTTGATGTCAGTGATGTCGCGCCCGATGGAATATATTTTACCATCTTCATATTTTTGTCGCCATTCAATCCACTGTACGCGCCCTTCCGGCGTTGTCATTTGCGCCTCAAAGTCCATAATGTGGCTCTGATCGCTAAAGTCATGCTGCGCAAGGCCTGCAAGTGTACGCCTTATATGGGACTGATCTTCGGGTTTGAAAAGGTCAAAAAAGGTGATGCTGTCATGTGTTTCGAATGTTTCATTATATAAATCCAAAAACGTGCCGTTCGCATGCAGGATATGACCGGATATATCGGTAATCACCATTAAATCCTGCGCCATTTCGACGAAGGGGGCATATTGATCAGTTTGTTGGGCTTGGGTGCTTTGGGCGGGGTGCGCGGCGGATTCTATGCGCGCAGCAGAGTTTTGGATGCGCTCCATCAATATATCGAGGTTACCGTCTTCAGGATCGTCAATGCCGTTTTCCAGCGCAGACGCGATTAAATAGCGCCTGTTGTCTGAGGTGGTGAGCCAATCAAAGTAAAATTCGGTCATAATGCCGTTATCTTTGATATGAACATCGTGCGCACCGGTTTGTAATTCGGTAATGTCTTCTAAATCGCCGTCTGAAAATTGGATAACGTCCGTAATGTGGGGGCGTTCATCCACATCAATGCCCATAAGCTCGCAAAATGTTTCGTTGGTAAATATAACGAAGCCATCTTCATCGACGGCACAACGCGGCGCCTCATTCTTCTGAAGGACGTGCGGAGATAAAGTGTCTTCAATGTTTATTTTGTTTCTTAAGGACATAAGGATAATCAAAGAGTTTCGACCACTCATGATACGCAGAAAGCAAAGATTCTGACAAGTCCTTTTTCATATCACTCCAATACAAAAAGACCACCCGTGACGGATGGCCTTTATGTACTATTTTATAGTTGTGCTTAATATTTAACAGAGCAACCGTAAGGCGCGGTCAACGGAACATCAACATTACGACCTGTAGACAGAGCGTCCAACGCGGCAAGCACGAGATTATGCGCACCTTCTACAGATTCGGGGCGCGGGCTTGGTTTGTCATCAATCGCACCGTTATATTCCACAGTACCTTGCGCAGAGATAACGAACATATGCGGCGTTGTTTTCGCAGCATAGAGCTTGCCGATTTCGCCAGTCGGGTCAAGAATGCGGGTTGTTGCGTGTGCATCAACGTCCTTCTCGATCTGGGCGGCCTCCTCAGGTGTTACATAGCCTTGCTTACCCGGTGCAGAGGACACAATAGAAACCCAAACGACGCCATTATCTGTGGCGGTCTTTTGGGTGTTTTGCATGTTATGCGTAGAGTATTGCTTTACGACAAAAGGGCATAGATGGTTGGTCCATTCAAGAACAACAATCTTGCCTTTGTGATCAGCCAGATTAAATTCATTTCCATGAATATCGGTTGCCGTAAAATCAGGAGCGGGTTTGCCGATTTCGACAGAAGCATGCACAGGCGCGCTGACCCATCCGAAGGCAAGTGGTATAAACACCAGTGTTAATAGTGCATATGTAAGTTTTTTGAACATGTATTTACTCCCTTTATTGAGTTGTGTGTGGTTTGCGTTGCGTTAAAAAGATTTAATTCCCTATATATTCTTTTACGATTGCCGGCGTTAAAACCTGCGGTAAAACTATTTCCTTGGGTCTGGTCTGCGTTACGGTATCTCTTTTGCCGTAATAGACATAGAGCGGCACACCGTTACGACCAAACGTATCGAGATAGGCGGTTATTTCTTCATCTTGGTTGGTCCAGTCCCCGATAAGGTACTGTACGTTTTTATCTCGGAACAGTTTTTTGGTGGATTCGATGTTGACTGCAACAGCATGATTCAGCTTGCAGGTAATACACCACGCCGCTGTCATTTCAACGAAAATGGGATCATCCCCCTTTAGAAGTGTTGAGAGTGTTTCTTTTTGATAGGGCGCGCCCATGGCGTACGCTTCTTTGGTGGGCGGGCTTTGTATAGAGCGTAGGGACGATAGGGTCAGCGTCATAAGCAAGAGCGAAATCACCAGTGTGATATGTGCAATGGCGCGTGCAATACCGATATTCTCAAGATGAATGAGCCATGCACTAAAAGCGATTGCGAGCAGCCCCAGCAGAGCCAGTAAAACGCCCTCTGCGCCTGTTTGCTGACTGAGAACCCAGATCAGCCAAATCGCCGATGCGAACATTGGGAAGGCCAATAACTGTTTGAATGTGTTCATCCATGCGCCGGGCTTTGGCAGAAGATGCCGCGCAGCAGGAACGAAAGACAGGAATAAATAGGGCAACGCCAAGCCAAAGCCGAGCATAGCAAAAACGCTTAAGCTCACCGCGGTTGGCTGTGTTAGAGCAAATCCCATTGCTGCGCCCATGAAGGGAGCGGTGCATGGCGTGGCCACAATCGTTGCCAGCGCGCCGGTGAAAAAGCTACTGCTTAAAGAATCACCGCGTGTGAGTTTGTTTCCTACATTCGTTAATCGTCCGCCAAATTCGAAAAAGCCCATCAGATTTAACCCGATTGCAAAAAGCAAGTAAGCCAATGTTGCAACGATCAGTGGGTTTTGAAGCTGAAATCCCCATCCGAGTGTTGTGCCTGCCTCCTTAAAGGCGATCAGTGCGCCGCCAAAGGCCAGAAAGCTGAGCATGATCCCTAATGTATAGGCGATGCCATGCAGACGGGCGCGTTTATGCTCTTTATCCTTCATTTTGATGAGGCTAAGCGCCTTCATGGATAAAACAGGGAACACGCAAGGCATCAGGTTTAGGATCATACCGCCCAGTAAGGCGAGGTAAAGGGCGCTGAACCAGTTGATGTTACTGCCAGGTGGTGGGTGATTTGACGGGGCTGGTGCGTTATTGGTATCAGAGGGGGAGAGCGGCGCGCTGTTTCCCTTATTCACGGCAATCGGTTTGGCTGTTGTGTCGCCATTTTCAGGTTTTGCCGTAACCCAAAAACCGATATTTTGTCCGATATCCCCTTTGATGACCAAAAGGCCGCTGATCGTTTTCAAATCCTTGACGGGCTGGTCACCGCGCTCATGCTTGATGGTGATGCTGCCATTTTCAATACTGACTTGCGGCATGGCAACGTGATTGATAATGCCCCAATCATGCGGAAAAAATTCCGTATTGTCCTCGGTGGCTGTATTTAAAATCGTTCTGTTTTCAGGAGTCAGGGACAGATGAAGTAATGCATCGGCTTCATGGAAAAAGAACTGCCCCTTGATCTCTTTGGGGAGTTTTGTTTGCGCGGCGGTTATGAATTCGGATTGTTCTGCATTCAGATTATCGGGATCATTCAGATGAAGGGATAGGGTGCTGGATTCAGGAATACAAATTTCATTACAGACAAGCATATCAACTTGCGCTGTTAACGTGATCTTACCTTCGGGCAATGTGTCGGGCACTTTGACAGTTTGCAGTAATGTGACGTCATTGTAATAACCATAATTAACAAGAATATCGTAGGATATTTTATCCGGCACAGGCCATTTTATATCTGATACTTCAAACCCTTTGGGCAGCGTCCAATCTATTCTGACAGGCAAGCCTGAATCACCGGGATTGTCCCAATAAACATGCCAGTGCGGCTTTAGTTTAATATTGATCGCAACGGTTATTTCGTCGCCGGGTTTTACGGCGCTGCGCTCCGATATGACTTGTGCCTCAGTATAACGTTCATCAGCGGGGTTGGCCTTGGCATTGATTGGCTGGAGCGCCAAACAGGCGATTGCGATGAACATGAGTGAGGGCAGAAAACGCACATTAAATAATTTATAAATAGTAGAAGCCTTTATTGTCATGACTTGCTAGATCCTTTGTTCTTACTTCCGTTAGAAAATAATTTATACATTATATAATAAAACCAAGATATGGTGATATTCGGAACTTCTTGATTTTCGTTACAAGTTTGAACAAAATAATATTCGAAAATTCAGACGTTCTGTGGATAGTCATCCAAAGAGAAAGCATTTCAATGAACACCATGTCATGGTCACCCGACCAAGAGAAAATCAAATCATCACGCTTATATGAATTTATGTCGTTTGTCGGCACACGTACAGGCAAGGTATTCGACGATTACAAGGCTTTGTGGCAATGGTCAGTTGATGAAAAGACCGTTTTCTGGGATTGCGTATGGGATTTTTGCGATATTATCGGGGATAAAGGCTCCGTCATTTTAGAGCAGCAGGACGGGCGGATGTTCGGCGCGCAGTTCTTCCCTGAGGCTACGCTGAATTATGCCGAGAATATTGTTGAAAAAGTAAGGGTCTCTGATCTGTCTGCCCCCGCCATGATTTTTCATGATGAGCAGGGCAAAGAAACAGTGATGAGCAAAGAAGTGTTTTTGCAAACCCTATCAAAATGGCAGCAAGCTCTACGCGATCATGGTGTGGTAGAGGGCGATCGCATCGCGGGCTATTTGCCCAATATGATCGAAACAATTATTGCGACTTTGGCGGCAACATCATTGGGTGCAATTTGGTCATCCGCATCGCCGGACTTCGGTGTGCAGGGGGTTTTGGATAGGTTTGGCCAAATTAAGCCAAAAATACTTATAACGGTTGACGGGTATTATTATAACGGCAAAGTGATTGATGTTTTGGATAAGGTTGTCCAGATTGCACCGCAGTTGGATGGGCTGGAAAAGACCGTTGTTATTCCGTTTGCCGGATCAAAATGTACCATTGATCAGATCGAAAATGCCATCGACGCGCAAGATTTTATTGACGGGTTTACGGCGCAGGAAATGACCTATGAACGCGTTGCATTTAACCACCCATTATTCATCATGTTTTCATCCGGCACAACAGGCGTACCCAAATGTATTGTTCATGGGCATGGCGGCACGCTTATTCAGCATATGAAGGAGCATCAGCTCCAATGTGATATTAAACCAAATGACCGCGTATTTTATTTTACGACCTGCGGGTGGATGATGTGGAACTGGCTGGTCACGGCTTTGGCGTCGCAGGCGACCTTGTTACTATATGACGGCTCACCGTTTTACCCTGATGGCAATGTGTTGTGGAATTATACATCCAAACATGGCTGTACGCTTTTCGGGACATCAGCGAAATATATAGAGGCCATGAAGGCACATGACATTATCCCTGCGAAAAGCCACGATCTCTCAACGTTGCGCACCTTAACCTCAACGGGCTCACCGTTGGTTCATAGCAGTTTTGATTTTATTTACGAGGCGATTAAATCTGATCTGCATGTGGCGTCTATTTCAGGGGGAACGGATATTGTGTCCTGTTTCATACTCGGCAATCCTATCTCTCCGGTTTATCGCGGGGAAATTCAATGTGCGGGTTTAGGGATGGCAGTCGATGTATATGATGATAACGCCAACCCCATAGAGATCGGTGCAGGTGAGTTTGTCTGTACCCAGCCCTTTCCATGTATGCCGGTGTCGTTCTGGAATGATGAAAGCGGCGAGAAATACAAAAAAGCGTATTTTGAACGCTTTGATAATATTTGGGTGCATGGCGATTGGGTCGAAAAGACGGCGCATAGCGGGTTTATAATTCTTGGGCGCAGTGATGCGACGCTCAACCCCGGTGGTGTACGCATCGGAACGGCAGAGATTTACAGGCAGATCGAGCGTATAAAGGCCATTTCGGATTCTGTAGTGATCGGTCAGGATTGGGATGGGGACGTACGGGTGGTTCTGTTCGTTATTATGAATGACGGGTACGCGCTGGATGATGGTTTAATCAAGGAAATCAAAAGCACCATTCGCAAGGGCGCATCCCCCCGCCACGTACCGGATAAAGTGATCGCGGTGACGGATATTCCGCGCACCAAAAGCGGTAAAATAACCGAGATCGCTGTACGTAATGTTGTGATGGGCAGATCGATTAAGAATGTTGAGGCGTTGGCTAATCCTGAGAGCCTTGAGCTGTTTAAAGATTTGGAGGCACTCAAAACGTAAAATTATGTTGCAAAAAATTCCGCTTAGTGTTTTTCTATAAGTGTTATGAATAAAAACGCATTGATAATCGCTGATCTGACAAGCCGTGCCGCATTGGTTCGGGCATCTTCAGCGGCGGCGAATGCGGCGGGTTTGGCCCGCATATTATAGCCCATAGCGCGGACGCTGCGCGAATTCCTCAAAAAAATCAAACCATGTAACGTAGGACAAGACAATTTTAGCTTGTCCTCATATAATGATGAGCATTAAAACTATGACAATGAACAAACAATTACAAAGTGACCCGATGACACAAAATCCGCTACATGCACAGCAGCATGATGATTCACAACAGGAGCGTAAATTCCGTCCTGTTTTACATGCCCTAACCGCCAATCCAGGCGCAGAAATGATGCGTTATGCGCAAGGCAAGGAGGGGATTATCACCCTTGGTCAAGGCGAAGGCGATGCCCCGACCCCTGATTTCATTTGTGAAGCAACGATGCAGGCGCTTAAAGACGGGCGTACGTTTTATGGGGAAGTTTTAGGACGCACTGAACTGCGCAAGGCTTTATCGGATTATTATGCACGTATTTACAAGCTGGATATTCCCTCCAGCCGCGTTTTTGTCACGTCTTCTGGCTCTACGGCGATGCATTTATCCTTGGCGGCCTTGGTTGATAAAGGTGATGAGGTTGTCGCCATCACGCCGATCTGGAAAAACCTTATTGGCGCTATTGAATTGACGCAGGCCGATACAAAGCAAGTGTCGCTTGATTATGTTGATGATGCATGGCGTTTGGATTTGGATAAGCTGTTCGCATCTGTCACTGAGAAAACCAAAGTGATTTTAGTTGTTACGCCGTCAAACCCGACAGGCTGGACGGCAACGCCTGATGAATTGCGTGCGATCCTTGATTTCGCGCGTGAACGCGGTATTTGGATTTTATCTGATGAGGTCTATGGACGCTTGATTTATGACGGTGTACGTGCGCCTAGTTTCCTTGATGTGGCGCGTGATGATGATTTGTTACTTGTGGTGAATAGTTTCTCAAAAAGCTGGGCAATGACAGGCTGGCGTTTGGGTTGGATTGTTGGCCCGCATGAGGCCGAAGACAAAATCCGCGATGTTGCGCTTTATAACAAATTATGTCCGCCATCTTTCACACAATATGGCGCGGTTGCCGCGTTAGAAGACGGCGAAGATTTTCTGAAAAGTCAGATTGATTTGTGGCGTTCTAATCGTGATTTGGTGGTCGAGCGTTTTAAGGCGATGGGTAATGTGCATCTGTCTTATCCAGCCAGTACGTTCTATGCGTTTTTCAAGGTCGATGGTGAGGATGATTGTATTGCCCTGACCAAACGTTTAATTGATGAGGCAGGCGTTCTTTTATCGCCGGGTTCGGCATTCGGTACGGCGGCAAAGGGATATATCCGTTTATGTTTTGCTGTTTCCGAGGCGCGCTTAAGCGAGGCGTTAGACAGGATCGAACGAGCCATAACAAGGGGGTAATATGCGCGGTTATTTTGGTATCGGGGTCGAAAATATAAGTAAGGAGCAAAATGTCGGAACGATTGCGCGTTCTGCCTATTCTTTCGGCGCGAGCTTCTTTTTCACCATTGATCCGGATGTGAATGTCGGCGCGATGCGTACGAGCGACACATCTGATGCGTTTGCGCATTTGCCCTATTATCAATATTCAAAACCGCAAGAACTTGAATTGCCTATGGCGTGCACGTTGATTGGTGTGGAGTTTGTCGAGGAGTCGATTGAACTGCCGAGCTTTCGCCACCCATCACGCGCGGCTTATATCCTTGGTCCCGAAATGGGAAGTTTATCGCAGCCTGTTATGGATCAATGTCATCACGTTGTTAAAATTCCAATGCAATTTTGCGTGAATGTCGGCGTGGCGGCGGCGATTATTATGTATGACCGTATGATTTCAATGGGGCGCTTTGCGGAGCGTCCTGTGCGCCCCGGCGGGCCATTGATCGATGATACCAAAGCGCCGCGTACAACATTGCGCCGTAAGATCCGTAATAAAAAATAATGTTATGTATCAGTGATTTACACTTCGTAATCATTGTCAGGCGTTTTATGGGGCAGGTCGGATATTTTACCGCCGCCAATAATAAGACGTACGCCGCGTTGTTGCGTTATGTAGGAGAGTAACCAGCGCAAGGACACGATGAAACGGTTTTTAAATCCGATCAGGAAGTAAACATGCATCACACACCACATAATCCAACCGAAAAATCCGCTGACCTTAAAGCCGTTTAACTCACCGATGGCGCGGTTGCGTCCGATTGTCGCCATAGAGCCATAATCTTTATATTTGAAGGGACGGCGATTTTTGTTCTTGAGGCGGCGTAATAAATCGGCGGCAACATATTCGCCCATTTGCTTGGCAACGGGCGCGACGCCGGGTAAGGGGCGCTCTGTGCCTTCGGGATGATAATGGGCGGTATCGCCAATCACATAGATATCGGGGTTATCAGGCAGAGTCAGGTTTTCGTTCACGATAACGCGCCCTGTACGATCCATTTCCGCCTTCAGCCATTTCCCTGCGGAGGAGGCCTGTACACCTGCCGCCCAAATGATTGTACGTGCGGGCAAGGTTTCCTCACCATAGGTTACGAAACCGACTTCTATATTTTTGACCATGGCGTTTAAGTGGATTTCAACGCCCAGAGTCTCCAGATGTTTTCTTGCCTTTTGCGACAAGGTTTCATCGAAGCTCATCAGGATACGCGGGGCGGCGTCGACTAAGATAATGCGCGCTTCTTCGGGGGTGATGTGGTGAAAATCACCAATCAGTGTTTCTTTCGCCAACTCCGCAACCGCGCCTGCAAGCTCAACGCCTGTTGGCCCTGCGCCGACGATCACAAAATTGAGGTAGGCATCTCTATCCGCTTTTGTTTCGGCCATTTCCGCTTTTTCAAAAGCGGTTAATATGCGCTGGCGAATCTCGCGGGCATCTTCGATGGTTTTTAATCCCGGTGCAAATTCAGACCATTTATCATTGCCGAAATAACTATGGCGCGCGCCGGTCGCCAAAACCAAATAATCATAAGAAAATTCACGCCCGTAAATGGTGCGTACAATCTTTTTATCTTGGTCAATCTCGCTGATCTCATTCATATAAACGGCGACATTTTTGGCTTTGCGCATGATCTGGCGGATGGGCATGGCAATTTCGGCGGCGGTCAGTGCCGCCGTTGCGACTTGATAGAGCAGGGGCTGGAAAAGATGGTGGTTGTGTTTATCAATCAACGAAACATCAATATCTTTATTGGCGAGCGCTTTGGCCGCGGATAAGCCGCCAAAGCCAGCACCAATAATGACAACACGCGGGTTTGTAGAGTCAGTCATGTTTTATATCTTGTCTGTTTGGTAAATATTTTAAATGTGCCGATTGTTATGCAGCAGTCCAGCCACCATCAACGGTGATATCTGTACCTGTGATGTTTTCTGCAATATCTGAACAGAGGAACAGGGCAATGCCTGCAACTTGTTCCACGGTTACGAACTTTTTCGTCCACTGCGCCTTGAGCATGACATCGTTGACCACCTCTTCTTCGGTAATGCCGCGCGCCTTGGCGGTATCGGCAATCTGATTTTGAACCAACGGCGTATGCACGTACCCCGGGCAAATCGCGTTACAGGTGATGTTGTCTTGTGCGACCTCTAAGGCGATGGTTTTTGTGAAGCCTAAAATACCATGTTTGGCTGTGACGTAGGCACTTTTATAGGGGGAAGCCACAAGGCCGTGTGCGGAACACATATTAATCACGCGCCCCCATCCCGCTTTACGCATGCCGGTGATGGCGGCGCGGGTGGTGTGGAATGCGGATGACATATTAATAGCGATAATCGCGTCCCATTTTTCGGGCGGGAAGTCCTCAACCGGTGAAACATATTGAATACCGGCATTATTGACGAGGATATCAACCGCGCCAAATTCTTCTTCTGCTTGCTGAACCATTGTCGTTATTTCATCAGGCTTTGTCATGTCTGCGCCGTTATAAATGACCTTAACGCCGCGCGCTTCAAGGGATTTGCGCTCTTCTTCTATTTTATCAGGGGCGCCGAAACCATTGATAACAAGATTTATGCCCTGATCGGCGAAATTCTCGGCAATGCCAAGGCCAATACCGCTTGTTGATCCGGTAATCAATGCTGTTTTCCCGTTGAATGACATAATATTATACCCTTCCAATTTTATGATATCAGGCATCATATCCAATATAGAGAAAATGAAAACTGATAATTTGCTAAGTTTCGAGCTGAGTATTGTGCATTGCACAGCACTTTGTTGGGTTTCGTTAGCGATCGTACTAGACCCAATAGGTATTTCATTCTAGTATGCGGGTATTAAAACAATAAAGTCCAAGCGGTAAAATCCAATGATAAAAGCGAATAAAGAATTAAACCTTCTCCTCGAAGATGCGCGGAAGGCGCTACCTGCAAAATCCCCAGCCGGATTAAATAAGATGCTGGAGATATTATGCGGCAAAATCATTCAGGATGATCGGGAGTTTTTTGACCCGCAAATGATGGCTACGATGGCGATGTCACATTGGGAAATGGCTAAGGAGCGCGAAAAAGGCGAGCCTAAGCTTCGTATTTATTGCCCGAATGTCGAAGATGGCAAATGCCGGAAAACAGTCATTGATATTGTCAGTGATGATCTTGCATTTTTGGTTGATTCTGTTGCTGCAGATATCAATAAAAACAACCTTTTGATCGGTATTTTGATTCACCCGAACATCTATACATCTTATGATAAAAATGGCGATTTGAAAGATATTAAGCCCGTTTCGGAAAAAGGATACCATCGTCAAGCGCATATTCATGTGCAAATTAATGAAACATTATCCGATCAGGCCATTAAGGAGCTTAAGGAAAGCTTGTACATGGTTCTGGATGATGTGTTCTATGCGAATGTGGATTGGAAACCGATCCTTTCTAAGTTGCAGGAAGCTTCGGGAGCGTTAAATACCGCCAGAACAAACAGACCTGCTGCTGAAATTCAGGAGCACTGTGCGTTTTTGGATTATCTCTATGATAATAACTTTACGCTTTTGGGGTATCGTGAATATGCCTTTATTGATGGTAAGAGTGGCGTTAAAAGCCGCACGATAAAGGGCTCTAGTCTGGGGTTGCTGCATGATGATGTCAGCCCTGCCTACATCATGGAATCTGTTGAGGAATTGCCGCAAACTTTACAGGAATTAAGACGTAATTTGCCGCCTGTTTCGATTTCAAAAACCAATCGTTTATCAACAGTGCACAGACGCGTTCCGATGGATTGCGTTGCTGTGAAAATATATGACGCTGATGGAAAAGTGGTCGGCGAAAAGCTGTTCTTAGGGTTGTTTACGTCCGTGACATATTCCAGAAGTGTAAGCGATGTGCCGTATTTGCGTGTCAAAGTAGAAAACGCGATGGAGGAATCCGGTTATATTGAGGGAACGCACGATGCTAAGGCACTGCGTCATATTCTTGAAAAATATCCGCGCGATGAATTGTTCCAGATTGAAATTGAAGAATTGTTGAAAATCTGTCGCAATATTATTCGTCTGCAGGAGCGCCAGCGTATCGCTCTGTTCTTACGCGAAGACCCTTTCGGGCGTTATATCTCTTGTCTTGTTTATATTCCGCGAGATCGTTTCGGCACAAAATTGCGCAAGGATATCCAGCATATTCTGGAAGAAGAAACCAATGGTGTATGCGCGAACTTCTATACAACGCTGGATGATTCGGTGTTCGCGCGTGTGATGTTTGTTATTAATATCAGTCAGAAAAATCCGCCTAAAATTGCACCGAAACGAATCGAAAAACGTTTGCGCGACGCCGGTCAAACATGGTCTGAGCGCATAACGCAGGCTTTGGCCGATGCGTATGATGATGATCAACATATCACGGATCTGACATTACGTTATGCTGAGGCCTTCCCATTATCATATACGATGACCTATTTGGCACGCCAATGTGTGTTCGATATTGAAAAGATAGAACGCGTTTTGTCTGAAGATCGCATTGTACTTGACTTGTATCGTCCCAATGAGATGGATTTGAATCGGATTCGTTTGAAAGTGTTCCATTTCGGATCGCCGGTGACATTGTCTGATGTGATGCCTATTTTGGAAGATATGGGTTTGCGCGTTATTGCCGAACTGCCGTTTGAGGTTAAGCCGGAGGGTGTAGAGGACTCTTTGTGGATACATGATTTCTTGCTTGAAACACCGGAAATCGAAGACTTCGTGGTGATCAATAATGTGAAGGAAAATTTTGAAAAGGCATTTGTACGGATTTGGTACAATGATGTTGAAAATGATGGTTTGAACCGCTTGGTGTTGAGCGCAGGGGCGAACTGGAAAGAGATCACAATTTTACGTGCGTATGTACGTTATATTAAGCAATTACGTTTTCCTTTCAGCCGAAGCTATATTGAAAAAGCATTGACCGAAAACCCGAAAATAAGCCGTGTTTTGGTTGATATGTTTAAGGCATACCATGATGTTGCAAATGGCGACGAATCGGAAAACCGCGTCGCGGGCTGCGCCGTGGCAATGGATTATGAGTTGGAAAAAGTCGTTTCCAGCGACTATGACCGTATTTTGCGTTCAATCATGACATTGATTCAGGCGACCTTGCGTACAAATTATTATCAGCGCGCTAAGGATGGAAAATCAAAGCCATATCTCTCTTTAAAGTTTGATAGTGGGAAGATTTCTTTCATGCCCGCGCCTAAACCTTTCCGTGAGATTTTTGTTTATTCTCCGCTTGTTGAGGGTATCCACTTGCGCGGCGATGAAATTGCACGCGGCGGCATACGCTGGTCTGATCGTCATGAAGATTACCGCACCGAGGTGTTGGGTCTTATGAAGGCGCAAATGGTTAAAAACTCTGTGATCGTACCGATGGGCTCTAAAGGCGGGTTTGTGGTGAAGACACCAACAAATAGCCGTGAAGAATTTATGAAAGAGGGTATTGAGTGCTATAAAACGTTGATTCGCGGTATGTTGGATATTACTGATAACCAAAAAGGTAAAAAGATTTTACCGCCTAAGGATGTTGTGCGCCGTGATGGCGATGATCCGTATTTGGTTGTTGCTGCTGATAAGGGGACGGCAACGTTTTCCGATATCGCTAACGGTTTGTCGCAGGATTATAAATTCTGGCTGGATGATGCGTTTGCGTCTGGTGGCTCTGCTGGTTATGACCATAAGAAAATGGGTATTACCGCGCGCGGTGCATGGGAATCAGTGAAGTACCACTTCCGTTTATTCAATCATGATACGCAAAATCAACCTTTTGATGTTGTCGGTGTCGGCGATATGGCGGGGGATGTGTTTGGTAATGGTATGTTGCTGTCTGAACATATTCGCTTGATTGGTGCATTTAACCACCTCCATATTTTCTGTGATCCTGAACCGGATGCGGCAAAGACATATAAAGAGCGTAAGAGGCTGTTTGTGGCCGTTGCGGGATGGGATCAATATGATGAAAAATGTCTGTCAAAAGGCGGACGTATTTTCAAACGTAGCGATAAAATTCTGACGTTAACGCCGGAAATCAAAAAACGGTTCGATTTGACGAAAGACAAAGTCACACCGAACGAATTGATTGTTGCAATTCTAAAATCAAGAACCGATTTGCTTTGGTTCGGCGGTATTGGAACTTATATCAAGTCGAGCAAAGAAACGAACGCCGATGCCGGTGATAAAGCCAATGACGGCTTGCGTATCAATGGTGCTCATGTTCGTGCGAAAGTGTTGGGCGAGGGTGCAAACCTTGCGATAACGCAACTCGGACGTATTGAGATGGCCGAGCGCGGCGTTGCCATGAATACGGACTTTCTTGATAACTCTGCGGGTGTTGATTCCTCAGACCATGAGGTCAATATCAAGATTCTGATGAGCGATGTGATGTCTCAAAAAGAGCATAATATGGATATTGCGGCGCGTAATAAGTTGCTTGAGAAAATGACAGACGAAGTGGCAGAACACGTGCTGCGTCATAATTATCAGCAAGCGCAGGCGATTTCTTTGATCGAAATGCAAGCCCATGAAAATCTTCAGGCGCATGATGCGTTCATTAAATATATGGAACGTAATCAAGGCTTAAGCCGCGAAATTGAAGGATTGCCAGATCAGGAAACGATTGAAAAACGTCTTAGAACAGGTAAGGGTCTGACCAGACCGGAGCTTTGTATTTTGCTGGCCTATGCGAAAATCAGTTTGACCAAGGATCTTTTGGCCTCCGATATTCCGGATAATCCGAAAATGAATTACTGGGTCATGGATTATTTCCCTGAAATTCTGGGTAAGAAATATGAGAAGGAAATTCTACGTCACCGTTTGAAACGTGAAATCGTTGCAACCATGATGGCGAACTCTTTGGTAAACCGTTTGGGGCCGACATTCTTGCAATCACGTATGAGCAAGACCGGCGCGACAGTTGAAGAAATCACACAGGCTTACTTGATCGTTCGCGATGCATTCGGCTTGCGCCATTTGTGGGACATGATTGAGGCGATGGACGGTAAAGTGCCGGCGCAGGTTCAATTGAAAGCGATGCGCGAAATCGAACATCTGACGGAACACGGTATCACGTGGTTCCTCACACGTTTGGGACGCAAGATGGACATTGACGCCGACGCTATGGAATTTAGTGCGGGCATCAAGGAACTGTCTGATAATCTTGGTGATATGGTGACCGATGACTTGAAAGTGGCGATCAAACAACGCGAAGATGCCTCAGTTCGTGATGGTATTCCGCAAGACCTTGCGCATTGGATTGCGGTGATGCCTGTTCTGTCTTCGGCGTGTGACATTATCCGTATTTCTTCGGAGCAAGACACACATTTGAAGAATACAGCGCGCACCTATTTCGAATTGGGCGAGCGTTTCCATCTGGATTGGTTGCGTCAAAAAGTCAAATTCTTGCCACATGAGGATCATTGGCAGAGCGAAGCGGCTAACGGTCTGATGGATCAGCTTTACGAATCACAGGCGAGCATGACAATGCGTATCTTACGTGATGTGAATGGTAAGGGTAAAAAGGTCACGGATGAGCAGTCTTTTGTTGATTTGTGGGTCGAAGAGAATGGCAGCCATTTCAGACAGTTGGATACGCTGTTCGTTGATTTGAAGCGTGCGGGAACGGTTGATCTGAGTATGTTGACCGTTGCGGAGCAAAGGTTACGCAGTCTTTACAACAATTAGCATGACGCTATAAACATGATAATAAAATAAGCAAACCGGCATTACGGTTTGCTTTGAAGATCATGAGGGAACTTTCCTGATCGTCCGGCTTCCATACCGTCATTTGCCAGATGAAATGCCCGCCAAGGCACAGCAAAGCGCCGCCTGATAAGATGTCGATACCGGCATTGATCCATAATCCCATACATAGCAGCACAAAAGCCGCCGAGAGAAAGCCTGACACCCATATTTTGCTGTGTTCCCCGAATTTCAGCGCCGTGGATTTGACGCCTATGAGCGCGTCATCATCCTTATCCTGATGTGCATAGATTGTATCGTAAGCGATTGTCCAAAACAGCGCGCCGATATACAGCAAGATCGCTGGCATAGACAGGCTGCCTGCTACGGCGCTCCACCCCATAAGGGCGCCGAAATTAAAGGTCAGTCCCAAAAAGAATTGCGGCCACCATGTGATGCGTTTCATAAGGGGGTAGGAAATGATAAGCGGCAGGGTTAAAAATCCCAGAATTATAGTGGTTACATTGAATTGCAGAAGAATAATAAAGCCAATAAGCAACAAAGTCGCTAAAAACACAAGGGCTTGCTTAATGCTGATCTGGCCACTGGCAATGGGGCGCTCACGGGTGCGCTCGACCTTTTTATCAATGTCACGATCCCATAGATCATTGATAATACAGCCTGCCCCGCGCATGACAATCGCACCGATTATAAATAAGAGAAGGATGGCATATTCCCGTAACCCCATGCCCCTTAATCCGTCCGATGATAAGGCAATAGACCAGAGCGACGGCAGCAGTAAAAGCCAAACGCCGATGGGTCTGTCCAGCCGCATGACATAGGCATAGGGTCTGAATTTCACGGGAAGACTCTTCTCGATCCAATCAAGCCTCTTGATATCTGTATGTGCTTTGGTGTTCACTGTTTGGGTCATGATAGATCATATATACAAGCATACACGCCTATATCTCAATGCTCCTTTTGCACAAAGTGCAGAGATCCCGTTGGCACACGCCCAGATTCATTATCTGAGGAATGTCTTACGCAAGGAAAGCGGCGATATATTACGTGTGTTTAACGCGCAGCACGGGGAATGGACGGCGCGCCTTGAAATGGCGGGTAAGAAAAACGGTCATGTTGTCTTAGAGCAGTGTTTTAAAGTACAACCCAAGCCTGCTTTGTCGCGGCATTTATATTTTTCACCGATTAAGAAACAGCGCATGGATATGCTGATTGAGAAGTCTGTGGAGTTGGGTGTGACAGATTTGCACCCTGTGCTTATGAACCGCACCGTGATGCGCAAAATCAATAAAGAGCGCATAGAAGCGCAAATCATCGAAGCGGCGGAACAATCGGAGCGACTCGATATTCCTGCGTTGCATGATGCCCTTAATCTCGATGATGTTTTAAGAACCTATGACCACCGTACACCTTTATATGCCTGTTTAGAGCGCAGCGAGAAGGTCAAACCGATTACATCTTTTGCAATGGATCAGCCCGTATCATTCCTTATCGGGTCGGAAGGCGGCTTTGATGAAGGGGAAATGGCGCGCTTGCTGAAGGATGATAATTTGAAACCCATAGGATTGGGCGATACGATATTACGCGCTGAAACCGCAGCCATTGCGTGTTTGTCATATGCCGCCTTGGCCTGTCTGTGTGAAACTAAAAAAAATTGATGAAATCGGTCTGTTCAGACTTGCGTTTTCGGTGATATGTTTATATTTATAGTCCGAATTCCCTCGTAGAATTTTTCATATTAGCTTAAAGCGTACAGATAACAACAAACATAAGCGTGAACGTAATGAACATAAAATTTTGGTCGATCTTGTCGGTAATTGTAGGAGCAGCGTTATTTGTTTCTTATCCGGTCATGGCAGAAGCAATTGATTGGGGCATTGGCCTTCAACCTTCTGCAACATCATCAGAAAATCGTATTCATAATTTTCACAATATGTTGATGGTGATCATTACCGGAATTGTTCTGTTTGTTATGGCGTTGTTGATTTTCGTCGTGTTGCGCTACAATAAAAAAGCCAACCCAAAGCCATCAAATGTGACACACCATTTTTTACTGGAAGTTATTTGGACAGTGATACCGGTTGTTATTTTGATTATTATTGCCGTACCCTCCTTTAAGATTTTGTATAAGAATGACCGTATTGTAGAGCCGGAGTTGACCTTGAAGGTGACTGGTTATCAGTGGTACTGGGGCTATGAATATCCTGATCAGGACGGTATTGCTTTTAGTTCCTATATGGTGCCGACCCCTGACTTAAAAGACGGACAAAAAAGACTACTATCTACGGATAACGTGGTTGTTCTGCCTGTTGATACTGATATTTCAGTTTTGGTGACGGGTAATGACGTGATCCACTCATGGGCTGTACCGGCCTTTGGTGTGAAAATTGACGCCGTACCCGGACAGATTAATGAAACATGGTTCCGTATTCTAAAGCCGGGCATTTATTACGGTCAGTGTTCTGAAATCTGCGGTAAAAACCACGCCTTTATGCCTATTGAAGTTCATGCTGTTTCAAAAGAAGAATTCAAAGCGTGGATTGAAAAGGCAAAAGAAGAATTTGCATCAAATGCACTTGAAGGTGGTTATCAAACAGATGACCGCCCGATTAAACTGACGGCCTTGGCGTATAAATAAGAGATAAGATTAGAAAGAGAGAAAAGTTATGAGTGATCACGATCACAAGCTTGGTTTTTTTGAACGTTGGTTTATGTCAACAAACCATAAAGATATCGGTACGCTATATATCATCTTTTCCATATGCGCGGGATTGATTGGCGGTTTTTTCTCTATGGTGATGCGTCTTGAGCTTGAGCATCCCGGCGTTCAGTACTTTTTGACCTCGGCGGGTGAGCCTGATGGGGATTTGTGGAATGTCATTATCACAGCGCACGGTCTTATCATGATCTTTTTTGTTGTGATGCCTGGCTTGATCGGTGGCTTTGGTAACTGGTTTGTGCCGCTGATGATCGGCGCGCCGGATATGGCCTTTCCGCGTTTGAATAATATTTCGTTCTGGTTGCTTGTACCGGCTTTTTTCCTTCTTCTTGGCTCTGCGGTTGTTGGCGGCGGCGCGGGAACGGGTTGGACATTGTACCCACCATTATCCAGTAAGCTGGGGCATCCCGATATGGGGGTGGATATGGTTATCTTTGCCATGCACTTGGCGGGGGCGAGCTCCGTTCTTGGTGCGGCGAACTTTATTACAACCATCTTTAATATGCGTGCGCCGGGTATGACATTGCATAAAATGCCGCTTTTCGTTTGGGCGATGTTGGTGACGTCATTCCTTCTTCTTTTGGCTGTGCCTGTTCTTGGTGGCGCGATTACGATGCTTTTGACTGACCGTAACTTTGGCACAAGCTTCTTTAATCCTGAGGGCGGCGGTGATCCGATATTGTTCCAGCACTTATTCTGGTTCTTTGGCCACCCTGAAGTTTACATCATGATTTTACCAGCTTTCGGCATTGTCTCGCATATTGTATCGACATTCTCGAAGCGTCCTATCTTTGGTTACCTTGGCATGGCTTATGCGATGGTTGCGATTGGTGTCGTCGGATTTGTTGTGTGGGCGCACCATATGTATACCGTGGGAATGAGCGTGGATACACGTGCATACTTCACCGCGGCAACGTTGATTATTGCTGTGCCGACGGGGATTAAGATTTTCTCATGGATTGCGACAATGTGGGGCGGTTCAATTACGTTTAAAACGCCAATGTTGTGGGCGATCGGGTTTATCTTTTTGTTCACCCTTGGTGGTGTAACAGGGGTTGTTTTGGCCAATGCCGGTATGGATGTGCAGTTGCATGACACATATTATGTGGTGGCGCACTTCCATTATGTTTTGTCGCTGGGTGCGGTGTTTGCTTTGTTTGCCGGATTCTATTACTGGATCGGTAAAATGTCGGGCAAAATGTATCCTGAGTGGATGGGGGTTATTCATTTTTGGATGACATTTATCGGCGTGAACTTGATTTTCTTCCCGCAACACTTCCTCGGTCTTCAGGGTATGCCACGTCGTTATGTTGATTATCCCGATGCGTTTGCAGGATGGAACATGGTGTCATCGTATGGTGCGTATCTGACAGGTCTTGCGACGATATGGTTTATATTCGTGGTGTTCTATACATTGCGTTACGGCAAGAAGGCGTCTGATAATTATTGGAATGTTGAGCCACAATGCTACACGTTGGAATGGTCAGTTTCATCACCGCCGCCATTTCACCAATTCGATATTCAGCCGAAGGTTAAATAATTCGGACACACATACAAAAGCCCTGATTATTCAGGGCTTTTTTTATATCAAAATGTCAGTGGAATAGAGCGCTAATTCAGGGAGAATGCTCCGAAAAAGCCGTCCCTATCATCCAAGCCGGAATGGTGAGATGCTTCCATGTCGCTTTGCTGTTCTTCTGCATCATCTGGGTATAAAAGTTTTTCAAAGGGCTCCCATAATTTTTCAATTTCCTCAGGCGATCTGGACAGTGAAAACAGATCAACAGAACGTTGGGAAATAAGGTTGCTGGCCTCGCTCTGGCTAATGTCACCTTGATTATAGGCTTGTACTTGCAAAGAAGCGTAAGCGCTATAGGCGACCTCTAAAACTTCGTCCGGCGTTTCTTGGAGGTAATGCATCAAGAATTCTTGCGTTTCCTGATCGACCATAATGTTAGCTTGTGCGTAAGACAGGCCGTCTTCGGCATTATATTGTTCAAGAATGTTGTTTATGCGTTCTACGTATTGACTGGCGTCGTTATTATCAATCATTTTACTGCCCCATTTTGTATTTTTATATGCTTTAGGTTATAAAATTTTTACATATATTCCAAGAAAAAATAAAAATATATCAGCTATAGGTCGAAGAATCGGAACATTACAAAAAAAACGTGACCTTTTTATAAAACATGATACATAAGGGATATGATCACAGAATCCGTATATCATTATGACGACCAACCGCAGAGTGCAGACTCGCGCGTGTCGGATTATTTTGCCCTGTTAAAGCCCCGCGTCATGAGTCTTGTGGTGTTTAGCGGTTTTGCCGGGTTATGGGTTGCGCCGGGTGTGTCTGATATGCACCCTGCATTGATTGTTGTTGCGATGCTTTGTCTGGCCGTGAACGCCGGTGCGGCGGGAGCGATTAACATGTGGTATGACCGCGATATTGATGCCGTAATGAAACGTACACGCGGGCGCCCAATTCCGATGGGGCGTATGGATGCGAGCGAAGCGTTAACCTTTGGCGTTGTCCTATCGTTTTTCTCCGTTATGGTTATGGGGATGGCGCTGAATTGGGTGGCTGCGGGGATACTGGCGTTTGCCAATTTATTTTATGTTTTGGTTTATACGATGTGGTTGAAACGTTCGACTCCGCAAAATATTGTCATTGGCGGCGCGGCAGGTGCTTTTCCGCCGATGGTGGGTTGGGCCGCAGTAACGGGCGATATTGCGCTACCTTCAATCGTTTTGTTCGCGATCATCTTTTTATGGACGCCGCCGCATTTCTGGGCATTGTCGCTTTATGCGAACGAAGATTATAAAAGAGCCAAGATTCCGATGATGCCTGTTGTTGCGGGCGAGCGCGCCACTAAAATACAGATGCTTATCTATACGCTGATTTTATTTCCTGTGACGTTGTTACCCTATTTTATGGGTATCTCAGGCGTGTTTTATGGATTTGGCGCTGTTATATTAAGCGGGTTTTTTGTCGTCAGTGCGATTAAAGTTTTAGGTTCGGATGATATGAAATTTGCCCGCGCGATGTTTGGGTATTCTGTGTTTTATTTATTTGCATTGTTTTTAATGGTGATGATTGATGCCACTTAGTGAGCTACATAAGAAAAAAGCAAAGAAGAATTACGCTGTTTTGGCGGCGATCTTCGCGTTAGTGGCACTTATCTTTGTGATAAGTGTGATTAAAATGGGGGTGTGATGTACGCACAACGTCATTCTTATATTCCGAAAATTGTTTTGATTACCGGTGCGACCGGTGATTTTGGTAAGGCCTTTGCCCACCGTTTCGCGGCCTTAGGCAGCCATTTGGTGATTGTCGGGCGCAACGCTGATAAAATCGCCGTTCTTCAAAAAGAGATCACACAAGATCATGGCGTGGCTGTTCATGCGTGTGTTTTTGATATCACCGATAAAGACGCAATGGCCAAGGCCGTTGAGACACTGCCCGAAGATTTTCAAAATATTGACCTTCTTGTCAATAATGCAGGCTTGGCGCTTGGCCTTGATCCCGCTTATCAGTGCGCGATAGAAGATTGGGAAACGATGGTCGCGGTGAATAATACCGCGCTTATTCGTATGACGCGCTTGGTGCTCGGCGGTATGGCAGAGCGCAAGGCAGGACATATCATCAATATCGGCTCTACAGCGGGGAGCTATCCATATCCGGGCGGTAATGTTTATTGTGCGACCAAGGCTTTTGTGAAGCAGTTTTCTTTGGCGTTGCGTGCGGATTTGCAAGGCACGAATATTCGCGTTACCAATATTGAGCCGGGCATGATCCAGACGCAATTTTCTGCGGTGCGGTTTAAGGGTGACACGTCAAAAGCAGAGGGCGTTTATGCCAATACAAAGAATATGACTGCCGAAGATATTGCCGAAGCTGTCTTGTGGAGCGCAACTTTACCGCCATATTTCAATGTGAACCGGATGGAGATCATGCCAACGGTGCAATCTTTTGGCTCAAATCCTGTAGAACGCTTTGATTAAATTAAAAAAATATAGTATTGTGTATAAGTTGTTTTACTATATTTGGAGTTTTTCGATGAAAAACCTTACTCGCGTAGCTTTTTACACCCTCGTTCTGGTGCTTGTCCCACTTTCATATACATTTGCTGCAAACGATGATGACGGCGTTATTTCTATGGGCGAAGCAGACGATGAAGTGTTGAGTGTAGAAGATGCACAAGCATTGATTGATGAACGTTCGACAGCAAAAGATGCGTTGGGTGGCACGGTGCCGGGTCCTTCTAAGGAATATTATGATATCTATTCTCGTCAGTTGTCTTTTAGAGAGAAGTCGAAAGTATATCGTTCCTCTATCGATTCACGCCGCGTGGAATTTGAAGAGCCGAGAACAAAAATAATTCACATATATAAAGACATACAAAGTAAAGTCTTTAGCGCGGAAACCGCCGCTTACCAAGCATCATTGAGTGATGATAAATCACCGGAAGACTCGGTCGTTGTTGATGAGGACGTTGTGTCCGCGATGAAAGAAACGATTGAAGTGCCTGATGTTGTTGATTCTCCCGAAGCGATGCCTGAAGAAGAGCACACCCTTAAAGAAATAGATGTTCCCGAGCATGTTACTGATGAAGGGGACGAGCAGGAGCTGGAAGTCAAAAAGAAAGTCGTGACATCAGATGATGCACCGGCATTCGATCCGGAGAATCTCTAACGCTCCATACAGATTATGATTATTAAGATCGGCTCTTTCCATACGGGAGGAGCCGGTTTTCGTTGTGGCCTTTATTTTTGTAATGAATGCGCCTATAACAACAGCATGTTCCGCAAAAGAATAAGGTGCTGTGATGGAAGACGAAGAACTCATCAGAAAAAATAAAAAAATAGGTTTCATTGTAATTGTTGTTTTGTGCTTTATGGTTGGTCTGACCTTTGCCTCAGTACCCCTTTACAGTTTGTTTTGCCGTTCGACAGGTTGGGGCGGAACAACGCAAGTTGCAACGCAACTCCCCCCCGAAGATGAGATCGTTGATCGAGATGTCACCATACGCTTTGATACAAATACAGCGCGTGATTTGCCATGGGATTTTAAACCCGAGACGATTTCAACAAAGATTAAAGTGGGGGAGCGCGGTTTGGCCAACTTCATTGCATTTAATCGTGCAGATATGCCAATGGCGGGTACGGCCATATATAACGTAACACCGTTGAAGGCGGGTAAGTATTTCCAGAAAATCCAGTGTTTTTGTTTTGATGAGCAAATTTTGCAACCCGGCCAACGCGTTAATATGCCCGTATTGTTTTTTGTCGATCCCAAGTTGAACGAAGACCGCGCTATGGATGATGTTAAAACCATCACCTTATCGTACAGTTTTTTCAAGTCGGAATCAAAAAAACTGGATAATGCGATGGAGGATTATTACGACGATAAGCCTTTAACGTATTAAGGAATTCTCTGAATGATAAGCATTTTATAAGAGCTCTTGAAAAAACCCGTTCTATAGGCCATATTTTTATGTACTCATAAAAAATGTTGCTCTATACAGAGTTACAAAATCTTCAAAAAACAAAAGTTATTAAAATGGCAGAAAATATCGAATATACAACAACCGGAAAACCTCACCCGTATCACTTGGTTAGACCAAGTATATGGCCTTTGATTGCCTCTATATCTGCGGGAGTTTTGGCAATGGGCGCTGTGCTGTATATGCATGATACGCATTTATTTGCGGATCCCGCAAATGGTGTTGAAGGTATGCCTGTTGGGTTAAAGGGGGTTTATATCGGTCTTCTCGGTGTTTTGTTTGTGATGTTTGTTTGGTGGAAAGATGTGATCTATGAATCCGTGACTGAAAAGGCACATACACCGATTGCAATGGTTGGTATGCGCTTTGGTATGGCGTTGTTTATTGCGTCTGAGGTGATGTTCTTCGTGGCGTTTTTCTGGGCATATTTTAACGCGGCCTTTTACCCGACTGAGGCGATCGGCTTTATGTGGCCGCCAACCGATATTCATACGATTGATCCTTTTGATCTTCCCTTCATGATGACGATGATCCTCTTGCTTTCAGGGTGCACTGTGACATGGGCGCACCATGCAATTTTGGAAGGAAAAAATGACGAGGTTGTCAAAGCATTGGGGATTACCGTTCTGTTGGGCGTGTTGTTCTTAGGTTTTCAGGTTTATGAATATGTGCATTCGCACTTTTCTTTTACTGACGGTATTTATGCATCGACGTTCTTTATGGCAACAGGCTTTCATGGTTTCCATGTTATGGTTGGTACAATATTCCTGTTTGTGTGCTGGGCGCGCGCGAAAAAGGGACATTTCACACCAAAAGGACATTTTGGTTTTGAGGCAGCAGCATGGTATTGGCACTTCGTCGATGTGGTGTGGTTGTTCTTGTTTCTTGCGATTTATTGGTGGGGTACTGTTTTCGGGATGGACCTCACTCCCGCGCCATAATCCTTAGGGATGCAGGCCGGATTTAACACACAATTTGAGTGAAGAGAATGGCCTTCCATTACAGCTTTATACGTCAGGCATTGTCCTGCAAATGTCCCCGTTGTCACGAGGGGCATTTGTATAAGGCAGGACTCACTGTTGATTTGCGCGATTCCTGTACGGCGTGCGGTCTTGATTTTACCAAAAATGACAGCGCTGATGGCCCCGCTGTTTTCTTGATTTTTTTGCTGGGCGCGATGTTGGTGCCTCTTGCCTTGCTTTTTGACAATATCGTGTCGCCGCCATTATGGGTGCACGGTATATTATGGAGCGTGGTCGCGTTGGGCTTGACGCTCGGCGCGCTGAAACCCCTGAAATCCTATATCATTGCATTACAATACAAACACAGGCCGGGAGATTGGCAATGAAAATTCCTTTTTGGGCAACGGTTCTGACTCTTATTTGTGTGATTATTTTGTGTAGCTTGGGCGCTTGGCAAATAAAAAGGCTGGCTTGGAAGCAAACACTCCTTAGTCGAATACAGGCGGAATATGGGCTCGACTCTGCATCAGTGGAGCTTGATCCGGGCTTGGACTTATCGGGTATACTTTTGAAAAGAGGGTATCTGGAAGGTGTGTATATGCACGATAAGGCGCTGATGATTCAGGCACGTACCTATAAAGGGCATCCTGGCTATCACCTGATTACACCGTTTAAAATGGCTAATTTTGAAGGGAAGGTTGTTTTCGTTAATCGCGGTTGGGTGCCGCTTGGTATAGGCGCCACGGATGACCTGATTCAAAAGCCGAAAGGCTTAATCAGGATTACGGGCATGTTACGCCAAGTGCCAAAGAGTAACAGTTTTGTACCGCAAAATATGCAGGATCAGTGGTATCGCATTGAACCTGAAGAGTTCGCACGTGCCAAAGGGGTGGATGCATATTACACAAATATTTTTTACAAAGAAAATCGTCAGGATGTACGCGGGACGCCGACATTACCGATAGCGGTCGGCAGCACGATACAGGTGCATAATAATCATGCCGGTTACGCATTATTCTGGTTTGTGATGGCGATGGCAATGGTTGTGGTTTATATCCTGCGTTTCCTCGCGCCTCAGTTTAGAAAAAAATTTAAATAAGCTGAGTTTGTGGATGAATTGATCGGAAATGTATTTTCGGTTTTGCAGTGGTGAATCCATTCGTTAAACTTAACCAAGGATATAAAATCACTTCGTTTATCATGCTTGGATTATCAATAATGACTAAAAATATTTTCATCTACACGCTTGTCTTCTTTTGTGCTTTGGGCGTTTTGGCGTCTAACGGGCATGCCGCGCAGCCGCAACAGATCGCGAAGTCGGGTGATTGGACGTCTTATGTGTTGCTGGAGCGTGGAAACAAGGTGTGCTACATGGTCAGTAAGCCTGTAAAGGCGCAAGGTAAATATACAAATCGCGGTGAGATTTTCGCTCTGATCACACACCGTCCTTCTGAAAATACAAAGGACGTGTTCAGCTATATAACCGGATATACCTATAAGCAGGGCAGTGATGCAACAGTTACGATAGACGGGAAGCGTTACGTTTTGTTCACGCAGGATGATACGGCGTGGGCACCTGATGCTGCGGCGGATTCGAGGTTGGCTGCCGCGATTCAAAAAGGGTCAAGTATGGTGGTGAAGGGAACATCTGCACGCGGTACTTTGACGTCGGATACATATAGCCTCAAGGGGTCGGGCGCGGCCTATAGCGCGATCACAAAAGAATGCGGTGTTCGATAGAATTATCTCTGCGTAAGGTATGTTTTTGTAAATATGAAAATATGTGCCGTGATGCATATACTTTAGTAGCTATTTATGAAAAACAATTATTTTGATATAATATGATTAAGGGATGATCTCTGTTTTGCGTGTCTATATGGACATAAGCCTATGTCTTATTTGAAAGAAATAGTGATTTTTATCTAAGAAAGCTTGGAATGCTAAGGTGAGTATGCTAACTAATTCTAAACTTTTACAGATTACTATGTAGTATGCGCGTTTCCTCGCGCTGGACGTTGTTTCTCTGTGTATTAATCTGGAATGTTGGAGTACTAATTTGTACGTAATACGTAACTTATTAAAGAAAATAGCTTTGTACCGCATCATTCGTGTGCGTCATAGATATGTTCTGACGCGCAGAAACAAGCTGCGTTTGCGTTACGTGGTCGGTTCCGTTGCTTTATTTTCTTTAACAATGACAAGTCTGTTAGGGGCGATTAGTCCGTCAATCGCATTCTCACCAGGTGGTGCTGACTTCGTTGGTTCTCAGGCGCGTAATGCCGTGCATGCAGATGCTGTTTTGGCGTCTTTGTCATCGGATAATGATTATAACGATGATCGGTCTATTGTTATTGGGCCTGATGATGAACTTGATCAGGCGGATGATACTTTGTCGCCATTGGTTGATATACAGGAATTCACGCAAGATGATGCGGATCAAAATATGGCTTATGTTCCTGCGGATGAACTTGCGGTTCAGACGAGTGCGATTTACGGGCCGTTACAGCCCCGCGAAGAAATCCTCAAGATAAGCCCCGGTGATACGATTGCCGGCGCACTTCAAAAGTCAGGCGTAAGTGGCGCGGAAGCGTACCGTGCGGTGAAATCAATCAGCAAATATTATAACCCAAGACTGGTAAAGCCGGGGCAGGCCGTATCCATTCAGCTCGATCCATCAAGTGATGGTATGAGTTTGGCGGCGTTGCACATGAAGGTGGACCCTGTGAAGGAACTGGTTGTCACAAAAGATGATCATGATCGTTTTCAGTCAAAAATTATTGAAAAAGAAGTCGTTTTGAAAATGAAAGCTGCCAAGGCATCAATTGATTCCTCCCTGTATGCGTCGGCGGCGCGTGCGGGTATTCCGGCCTCTGTTATTGCTGAAATGATTCGTCTTTACTCATACGAAGTTGATTTCCAGCGCGATATTCGCCGCGGCGATGCTATGGAAATCCTATATGAAACGTACGAAACCGAAGATGGTGACTTTGCGCGTTACGGTAATGTTTTGTTTGCGAGTCTGAAGGTGGGCGGAACAAGAATTCCGATTTACAGGTTTGAGGAAAAAGACGGCCACGCCGAGTATTTCCGTGAAGATGGTATGAATTTGAAAAACACGTTGATGAAAACACCGATTGATGGTGCGCGCGTTTCTTCGGGCTATGGTATGCGCCACCACCCTGTGTTGGGTTATAACCGTATGCATAAGGGCGTTGATTTTGCCGCGCCGCGCGGAACGCCGATTTATGCGGCGGGCGATGGTGTGATTGAGCGTGCGGGCCGTAATGGTGGTTATGGTAATTATATTCGCATTCGCCATGCGAACGCTTTGGAAACGGCCTATGGTCATATGCAGAAAATCGCCAGCGGCATGAAGGCCGGCAAGCGTGTGAAGCAAGGTGATGTTATCGGCTATGTAGGAACAACGGGTCGTTCGACCGGTCCTCATTTACATTTCGAAGTTTTGAAATCCGGCAAACAAGTGAATCCGAAGAGCATAAAGACCGATGATAGAGAGCAATTGGCCGGAAAAAGATTGCAAAACTTCAAGTCACAAATGTCTGTCATTAAGCAGAAATACGCTACGCTGGCGCAAGATTTGAAATTTGCACAAAACGAAGCGGCAGAGTAGCCTGCAATAAGAATCAATTCCCTGACATATTGAAAAGGCAGCCATTGTGGCGGAATGAATACGATTTGTTTTGTATTTATCACAGGGGCGTTTGTTGCGCTGAATCGGTTTTGCATTTTGATATTTTTAAAAAGGGATATGAAAAATTATTCAACCGAGCGCATTTTTTAGATTGAGCATTATCTAACAAAGGTGTATTGTACCCACGGTTTTAAATGCCTGCGGCTTTGCGTTTGTTATAAAGTAAAAAAGGTTCCGCCGAGCTGTAAGCATGAAATTTAATGTAATTTAAGCGTATTTATACATACGCCCCCTGCTGTGTCTGATCTGACGCAATGGGAATTTCGCTTTATGCGAGGATGGAGATTTAGTAATGACAAAAAGAATGTTGATTGATGCAACACATAAAGAAGAATTAAGAGTTGCGATCACAGACGGTAATAGACTTGTAGAATATGACTATGAAAGTCAGAACCGTAAACCCCTTAAAGGTAGTATTTTTCTAGCCAAAGTAACACGCGTTGAACCGTCTTTGCAGGCGGCGTTTGTGAACTTTGGTGGTAACAGACATGGCTTCTTGCCATTTTCTGAAATTCACCCTGATTATTTCCGCATCCCTGTTTCGGATCGTGAAGCCCTTATGGCAGAGCAAGAAGCTTTGATTAAGGAACATGACGAAGAAGAAGCATTGGATGATGATGACATCGAGGGTTCCGGCGATGATGATGACGCGGAAACCGATGAAGACAGTGATGGTGATGATCAGGACGATACTGCCGATGATGCATCAGACAATGCGGATGATGATAATGCAGGCAATAAGGTCAATGAAGAGACCGACGCCGGTGACGACAACACAGGCAATACAATAGAAGAGCCAAATGAGCCCAATGGTAACGTTGCGCTCGATGCCGATCAGAATAATGATCAAAACAAAAAAGGCGGTCGTCGTCGTAATAATCAAAAGGGTCGTGGTGGTCGCGGTGGCCGTGGTCGTCGTTCACAATATAAAAACCCGAATGTCGAAGTTGTCGGTGGTGAGGAAATTGATCAGGAACAACGTTTCCGCTTTAACCTGCGCCGTAAATATAAAATTCAAGAAGTCATTAAGCGCGGACAAATTATGTTGGTTCAGGCCAACAAGGAAGAGCGCGGCAATAAAGGCGCTGCGGTTGGCTCTTATTTGTCTTTGCCCGGACGTTATTGTGTTTTGATGCCAAACAGCCCGCGTGGCGGTGGCGTGAGCCGTAAGATTGCCAACCATAAAGACCGCGCGCGTATGCGTGATATTGTGAAAAGCTTGGAAGTGCCAAAAGGCATGTCCGTTATTGTCCGCACTGCGGGCGTGACCAGAACCAAGGCCGAGATCAAACGTGATCTGGATTACTTGATGCGTCTATGGGACAACATTCGCGAATTGACCTTGGAATCAACAGCGCCTGCCGCTGTCTATGAAGAGGCGGATTTGATTAAACGTTCTGTCCGTGATCTGTACACGCGCGATGTTGAAGAAATTCTGGTTGCAGGTGAAGAGGGCTATAAGATTGCTCGGGAATTCATGAAAATGATGATTCCTTCGCATGTGAAAAAAGTCGTTAAATATGAAGATGGTCAATTGCCATTATTTAACCGTTACCAAATCGAAAGTCAGATTAACGAGATTGGTCAACCGGAAGTACGTTTAAAGTCAGGAGGGTATCTTGTTATCAACCCGACCGAAGCGCTTATCTCTATTGATGTGAACTCCGGTAAGTCGACCAAGGGTCGCCATATCGAAGAAACAGCCGTTAAGACAAACCTTGAAGCTGCCGATGAGGTTGCGCGCCAATTAAAGCTCCGTGATTTGGGCGGCTTGGTTGTGATTGACTTTATCGACATGGAAGACCGCCGCAATAACAGTAAGGTTGAGCGCCGTGTGAAAGAAGCGCTCTCGACTGATCGTGCGCGCGTACAAGTCGGGCGGATATCGTCTTTCGGCCTGATGGAATTGTCACGCCAACGCCTAAGCCCAAGTTTAACCGAAGCACAATACGAAAAATGTAAGGTTTGTAGTGGTATTGGTATCGTGCCGACCTCTGATGCGATGTCGATTATGGTGTTACGTGCCATCGAAGAAGAGGGCATCCGTGCCCGCGCTGCGCAAATTATCGTGCAGGTGACCAATGATGTGGCTTTGTTCATTTTGAATTATAAGCGTACGAAATTAGCAGAAATCGAACAGCGTTACGGTTTGGAAGTGTTGCTCCGTGTTGATGATACTATTCCGGCGTCGGAATACCGTATCGAAGTATCCAAGCCTGTAGAACAGGATGAGGATGGTGAGCAAGGCGATCAAAAATCGAATGATAGCCAGCCACAGACCGCGCAGAATAATGACAAGAACGACAAGCGTGATGACCAGTCCGATAGTGATAAGCCGCGTAAGCGTGGCCGTCGCGGCGGACGTGGGCGTGGACGTTCCAGATCGACGAATGCTGGTGATGCTGATCAAGGTCAAAATCAAAACGAAAACCAGAATCAGAACCAAAATCAGGATCAAGCGGCGGCTTCTGCCCAAGATACACCACCATCAGAAGACGGTGAGGGTAAGAAACGCAATAACAGACGTCCGGCAAAACCAAAGGACGCGCCGAAGCCATCTGATTCTAGCGACGCACCATCACCTGAAGCGCAAGACGTTAGCGCGGACAAGGGCGATAAAAAAGGCGCGAAAGCGGCGAATGATAGTGCAGATAAATCTGATGCGCCAAAGCCTAAGGCACAGCCGAAGAAAAGCACAGCCAAAGCCAAGAAGGATGCGGAGCCTAAGGACGCACCTGCAAAGGACGCGGTGAAGAAAGAAGCGAAGGCCGATGGCAAGCCCGCTAAAAAGCCTGCTAAAAAAGACGATGAAGCAAAGGCAAAGAAGAAGCCTGCGAAAGCCGTCAATGATCAGGAACCTTCCCCCGCCAGTCAATATGAGGTTGTGAACCAAGCCCCTAAAGAAAAGAAAAAGGGCTGGTGGAACCGTTTGGTTGAATAAGGCGACGATACGTATTTAAAGGAAAGCAGCGCTCTGATTATAGATGCGCTGCTTTTTTTATAGGGTGTTTGTTGTATTTGTGCGGTAGATGTTTTTCTAACCTACGCCTGCCATTTTTTAAGGCGTTCACAGGCTTCGATAATGTTTTGCTCGTTGTCGGCGTAGCAAATGCGAATGCCTTGATGTCCGCGGGTAAGGTCGAAATCAACCCCCGGCGTTGTTGATACGCGCGCCTCGTCCAGCATTTTGAAGCAGAATTGTTCGCTGTCATTGCTGATGTGGTGGATATCCGCATAAACATAAAACGCACCCGCACCATTGGTGAAGTTGTGAATACCGGCTTTGGGTAATTCAGTGCGTAAGAGATCTCTGTTTTTGCGATAGGACGCGACATAACCATCGAGAACATCCAGATGGTCAAAAACCTTGTAGGCCAGATGTTGTGAGATGGTCGGCGCGGAAACAAACAAGCTTTCAGAAAGTTTCTTAACGCGCTCTGTCATATTATCAGGCAGAACAGTCCACCCCAAACGCCAGCCCGTCATGGCGAAGTATTTTGAAAAGGTGTTCAAAATCACAGCGTTTTTAGAATATTGACGCGCAGTCGGCGCCTTATGTTCATAGGTGATGCCGTGATAGGCTTCATCTGAAACCAAGCAAATATTTTGCTCATCGCACCAGTTGCATATTTTTTCCAGCTCCCCGTCATCAATCATTGTGCCTGATGGGTTGGAGGGCGAGTTGATAATCAAACCGTCAAAACGCTCACCGCAATTTTGTAGAAGATCGAGCGTCGGTTGGTAATTATCCTCGGCATTGGCTTCGATTTCAACAACCTCGATGTTCAGCGCGGTCAGGATGTTTCTATAGGCGGGATAGGTCGGCGTTGTGATCGCAACGCGGTCACCGGCGTCGAATGCCGCTAGAAAGTCGAGAATAAAGCCGCAGGACGAGCCGCTGGTGATCACAATATTGGCGGGGGAAACCTCAACGCCGTAATAACTGTCGTAATAAGCGGCGATTCGCTCACGCAGGGCGGGCATGCCCACAGCCTCCGTATAGCCTTGTCTGGGGTCTTTTTGTATCATTTCAATGGCATAATCAAGCGCGGCTTGCGGCGCACCAAAGCATGGTTGGCCTGCACCCATGCGTACAATATCAATGCCTTCTGCCTCACGCTCATTGACTTGACGCAGTATATCAAGTGCTTGAAACATAGCGATATCGGAACGGGAAGATAGTTTAAGCTGGCTCATGGTTTCTGTTTTCTGTGTTTATTTTTGAAAAACTCAAGCGTATACAAAGCCTTAAAAGATATTTTAAATCAAGATTATTTTTCTTTTTTCTTCTGGAATCGGCAACAGTCCAAGTAAATACAATTTATATAAAATTTTATGTAAATTTTATACTTATTTTATTTTAATTTTACTTTATTCATTACATTTAAAATAATAAAAACATTTATTTCTAATTTTATTTACTTTCTATTTACTTGTTTAATGTTATGGTAAATATATAGGGAGTTACAAGATTATGGCTATAGGTGTGATCACATTATTATCAGCGATTATAGGCGTTTTATGTTCCGTAACGTCACTTTATTGGACGAGACCAGCAAAAAGGGAAAGTGACATATAGGGGAGAGCAGCCCCGCTACGGACTACAGTTTTTTTGACGAACATGTTTTATCTTTGTTATGTGCAGAGCTTAGTTAATATATAGGTTTGTGAGCCCCAAATACCTTCAAACCTGTAACTGAAACATTGGTTAAGCTCAAATTCTCAACCACCGGCTTTGTCCGGTGGTTTTTTTTTGCTATTCATGTTTTATAGAGGTAAGATGTAGCCTCGTTTAATTTAAAGTAAGGATTTATCATGCTGTCACGCATTCTTCTTGTGTTTTCATTGTGTGCACTTTGGGTTGTGCCTGTTCATTTCGCCTACGCACAAGTGGGCGGCGGTTCCAATGCAGATCAGAGCCAAAAGGAGCAAGATTTAGCAAAGGCGCAATCTGATGCGCTTAAGGAAAGAGTGAACACCGTGATGAAGCGTCTGGATGAGGCGGATTTAACGCACTTTATGGTCATGTACACAAATTACACCATGTACAGTATGGTTAAGGCTGTGCGTGATGATGTCAGCGGCGCTGTATCTGGTTGTGCGGAAAATAATCCTGAAATGGCGGATGATTTGAACAGTAAATTCTCTAAATGGGATAAAAATGTTGGCGACAGCATGAAGCAAGTCGATTCGAATATTAAAAGTCTTGGTTTGGCACAAAATTATATCACTCAAAATGAGTTGGGCATGATTTATGATCTTGTCGATGAAACGCGCGCTGTTAATTCGTCACAGTTCGAAAAAACGCCCGTCACAACATCGGAAGCGTGTGAATTTATGATGAGCAAGATGGATGAAACACAAGAAAATATGGTCAGATTGTTGGCTGCAACGATGCAGAGCTATCCGAATATGTTGAAGAAAACTCAAGAATAAGGTGTTTCAACCGAATTTTCGGTTTTTTGAGTAATCCGAAAAAGATATAAATCTCCGATGACGGGGCGGGTTGCCATAAGAAAATTAAATTTGTAAAAAAAGTGAGAATATGTAAGAATATGCTGTAATTCGTGCAATATATTGAAGAAGCAAAAGAAATAATAATAAAAGCTTTCTGAGAAACGAATACATGGTGATGAAAAAGGCCTTAAAAAAAGGCTAAAAAATATTAAGGGTGTGCAATGTCAAAAGAGTTAACTCCACAAGAAGTTATAGTCGGGCTCGCTAAGGGGCTTGGAATGGACATTCCCGAGACCTATACAGGGGCTTTCGGTCAGTCCGTTGTTGATACGCTTAATACGAAGCTAAGTGGCTATAAGGCGACTATTCCCCAAGTTTATACAATTGATGCCATCAACCAAAGAGCGGCAGAATCATTGGCAAGTGAAATTGCCACGAAATTAGGTGTGGGCAGTAACTCTGGTGAGGTTGCCTTGATGATTAGTGAGGCAGGCGACGCAGTTGCAGTTTTAAATCAAAGTGCGACACCCGTGTCTCTTAGAGCATTGCCGAATACGAATGCTGATAATAATGCAGGGACAACAACACGCACAGAAACAGTAATGGAAACACGCACGGTTCCTGATCGTACGCTTTCTGATGCGACAATTAACGATAATAAGCTCGTGCAGAGCACTTTTACAGCTGCAATTGGTCGCGCGAATCAGATGCGCGACAGCGCCATTGTCGGGCCGATGTTGGGCTTAAGTCAACCATTGAACAATATCAGCCGAAGAGACGGCACTTGGGATAATTCTTCGTTGGGTGCTTTGAACGGTGTTATTGATTTGCTGAAAGAGCGTAACGGCTTGAGCGGTCAGTTCCCTGAATCTGGTTATACACCGGAGTTGGGTGCGGCACTTAAGGTTAAAATGGATGAGTTGAAGAACGCCCCAATTTATGATCTTGCAAGTGCAGGAAAATTAAGAGCGCTGAACCAAATTATTGACGAGACTTCAAGAACACGTGTTTTTGCGGCGTTGGATCGTTTGAGTGCAGGCAATGAATTACGTCCGGTGGGCACGCGCCAAGAACAAGTTCCGGTTGAAGTTCAGGTGACCGTTCCAAATCCCACAGGTGGCGATGCCGCTAATGACGATGCTGCTAATGATGATGCAGGGAACGATGTTGCTGGTGGCGTTGGCACAGGCACAGGCAATGACGATGCTGGTAATGATGCCGCCGGAAACGACGAGACAAACCCTCCGGTGAATCAAGATGTAGCCGTCGGTGATGCGACTTTCGCTGTTGAAGCTGTGTTATTCCAGTTGGGCGGACAGCTTGATAATTTGCCGGGTGTCGGCGGAATGATTTCCCAGTTTGGTTTGACCGATACAATCATTAAGCCATTGACGCAAGCCGATTTACAAGATGGTACATTCGGTGCGAATTCTCAAGATTTGGCCTCTAAGTTGATCATGGGTTTGAAAATGATCAACGGCGATGAAAAGGCCGATGGTACATATAGCCATGCTGTTGGTGAAAATTTGCGTGTTGCCATTATGACCAAGCCGGAATTTCAGTTTATCCGCGATCAGATTAAATCAGCCGATGGTACACCGCTTAGAATGTTTGGTGCAGGCGAAGGCGCTTTGTCTGGTGGGTCTGCTGAAGAGCAACAACGCTTGGCGCGCGCTTTATTGACATTCGATGAGACAAAGCCTGCAGCATTAGCCGACACGGCGACAGACGCAGAGAAAGAAGCGTATGCGGCAAAGATGCAAGAGCGTACACAGTTCGAGCAGACACATCAAAAAGATTTACAAGCTGTCAGACAGTTGAATGCCTTCTTCTCTGGCATGGATACTTTGCAGCAGAACGGCTTGTACGACAATAATAAAGCCAAAGCAACGAATCAGACGAATATTATGCTGGACGCCGCGTCAGGCTTGCTTGACCAGTGGGCGCCAGGCATAAAAGACTGGTTGCAGGACTTCTTTAGCAACTCTCAGTTCGGTCAGATGATCAGTGGTATTATGAGCCAGTTCTTCGGTATCAATGTTGGTCGCCTTTGGGGTGATCGCGATGATGCCGCGGCGCTAGAGCGTTCACAGCCATTGATCGAAGATAATTTCGCATCATTTTATAATGCTGCTAAGAATGATCTTGGTGAAGGTGCTGATCACGCTGCGATCATTGCCAAAACAAGAGAAACCATCATGGAAAAGATGGATGGCGGTGCCTTCAAAATGGCGATGAACGTCATTTTCAAAGGTCAGGATGAAGGCGTTATTGAAAAGGCTGTAGAAGATGCGTTGAACGCAGCGCAGAACAGTACAGATTTAGCGACAGCGCAACAGGCCTTCTCACAAAGTCTTTTGACTTCCGGTGAGCAGTTCAGAAATGGACAAAGTCTTGATGCTTCTGAAACAGATCGTTTGAATACATATTTGTTGGAAACAACAAAAGAATTGCAAGTCATTGCAACAAACCCGACTGTTCCGACTGTTGATCATACAGCGAACCCGGGGGCTGCTGGCGCCGTTGTAGGCGGTGGTTCTGATACGGATCTTGATGTTCCCGGAGATGATGATGATGGCTCTCAGCTTGGTTCAAGTGCTGCGATCAATGCGGTCGTATCGCCTGATGGTGCAACAAGAGAGCGTGCAACTGATGCACCCGCCGTAGATGCGGAAGTGGTTAATGCAGGCGATAAAAATGTAGAACTTGTTTACACACCAAATAAAGATGAGTGGATCCAAGGTCCACGCCGTTACGCGCATGGCCGTGTGGATGACCTTCAATCTGTATTGGGCAATAACGCTGAAAAGCTTGGTTTGTCTTTGAATGCCGATGGTATGAAAAATACCGCGGGTGAATATTCCGATATGTTCACACCCTATACAAATGCTGTAATCGAAGAAACGTTGATCAGAGCGCAAATTCAATCGCTGGAAGATCAAAACATTGTGATTACACAGGCGCATTTGGATGGTTTTGACAGAAAATTGAGTGTTGAGAATTTGGACACTGTTGTGACCTATATGCAAGAGCAAGGCGTAAGCGCTGAGGAAATTGCGAAGTTCTCTGCTGCTGTTGTTGGCCCTGTAACTGCGAATGGAAAAGAGCTGGAAGGCCTTGCTGTTGATCGTTATTCAACTGTTGGTAATAATCCTTTGGACAGAACCGGCGACCCACAACCTTATAGTGTTCTTGAGCAATCACACTTTGGTAATCAATTTGATTTGAAATTGGCACAATGGGTGCCACAGAATAATCAAACTGCGCCTGTTGATGATTTATCAACCGAAGATCCGTTGCGCGATCAATATCTTGCATATAACAAGGATAGACCTTGTGAAATTCCGATGTTCTTTAAAAAGGAAGGTAGCAATGCGGTTTACGCGCTTATTCGCGATAAAAACGGCAATGATGACCCTGCGGATGATCAATTTAAAGAACTGACATTTGATCAGTATCTTTCTACACGTAGAATTCAGGATGGTGATGCACCAGATTTGAAAGCACTTCTTGATAATTACAACTGGGAAAACCCTTCCGATAGAGGTGTCCGTGATGTTATCAATAAGGTCTTGGGTATTGAGCCTTTCCGCGTAACTGTAGATATGCCAAGCGCGACTGTTGCACCAGTCGTACCAAAAATTCCATTGTCTGTACCGCCATTAACGGGAGCAGGAGCAGGTCAGCCGCATGACAGACCGGAAACATTCCGCGACCTAAGACGTGTGACAGATGATCAAGCGGCATTCCTGACAGAAAAATTGGGTCTTCAAAATGATAGAGGCCTGATGCGCACAGCGAACCGTGACATTAAAGAGCCTCTTGAGGTTATGTTTGACCGTCAAATGCGTAGTAGCGGCGAAGAAAACGGCGTTGTTTTCCTAGAACTTGCCGCACACGGTTTGGAGCGTCCCGATATGGATGTGATCGTGGCTTTGCGTAATGAAAACGGCAATATGGAGTTCCGTTATATTGATTATGAGACAGACGCGATTAAGCCTATTCCTGAGCAAAGAGCGGGTAATACGGACATTGTAGATGCGTTTGATCCTGTTAGACACGATACTGGCGCAAGACGTTTTGATGATTTCATGGATGAAATTGACCGTAATAATGGTTCTCATACATTGCAAGGTGACTCTAACGGTTATCTGGGTATGAGAGCGATAGTGCCTGATAGTCATGGTAATCTGCGGACAATCAACGGTTTTCAGGCTGTCTATGGCGATGAGATGATGCGCGGTCATATCAGAGATTATGTGGAATCAACATCCGAACGCTATGCTGCACGTACAGCTTATGAAACACGTCAGAAATTTGACGAAAGCGGCGTTGATCTTCGTGGTCAAAGACGCGTGAACGGTATTCCTGAGGCGGAAAAAGAACGTTTGGATGAATTAGCGCGCTCAGGTCGTGTGAGATATAATGCCACTGAGCAATATAACGATGCGAGCGGACGTTCACATGATGCGACATCTGCAGGTCTGACGTTGAAGGCTTATCAAAATACGCCTGGTATTATTCGTGGGCCGGTTACCGCTGGAGCGGCGCAGATTGATGCAATTGGACGTATATTCAAAAACGGATTGTTTAGAGGCAATAATTTCACCGTTGATGATTTCTCTCCTGATGAGCAGCAGCGTCTACATGATATTATGAGACAGGCACGCGAAAATAGAAGTGATATGAACGCTGAGCCTGAAAACGATATCTATAATCGTCAGACAGATGAGTACAACAATAATCACAATTTCAGATAGAAATCTTTCTTAAAAGATGAGCCTTTCCCTGTTAAGGGGAGGGTGTGTGATGACATCCCTTTACATGATCATTAACCATGCCCATGGCTTGCATAAAGGCATAGGCGGTTGTCGGGCCGACAAATTTCCACCCTCGCTTCTTTAAATCTTTTGAAAGTGCGCGTGATTCTTCTGTTTGGGTCGGAATATCAGCGCGCGATGCAGGCTGTGGTTGATCGGGTTTGAATGACCAGAAATAATCAGAGAGGGAGCCGGTTTCCGCGATCAATTCTATGGCTCTTTGTGCGTTATTGATGGTGGCTTCTATTTTAGCGCGGTGGCGTATAATGCCTGCATTTTGTAACAACCCCTCAACCGCGTCATTGTCGAAATTTGCGACCTTATAAAAGTCAAACCCCTCAAAAGCCGCGCGGAAATTTTCCCGTTTGCGCAATATGGTGATCCAGCTTAAACCCGCTTGAAACCCTTCCAGACAAATTTTTTCAAACAATCGGATATCATCATAGACAGGCTTGCCCCATTCCGTATCATGGTAGTGTACGTATAGTGGATCATCACCGCACCACCAACAACGCCTCAGGCCGTCTGCGTCGATAACGAAGCTTGGTTTTTCTTGCTTTTCCATGTCTTTTCTGCGACCTTTTTGGGTGTGATAATAATAACTTAGGGTAGCACCATGCTGGATAAATTTCGAGGTGATTCAAATGCTTTTTTACGCGGCGATGATGATCATGAGGCTTATGTCGATATGATCAATAGCGGACTGTTGATCCTAACGCGCGCCTATCATGCCAATCACGGGTTTGATCAACCGGATGCGGACGATGCGGATGCTGTTTCAACAGTGCTAAACTGGATGGTGGAGCAGGATGCAAACCAGATCACGAGCGCGGCGTATGATGCAAAGGCGACTGAAATTGCAGATCAATTGGTCGCCAAGGGCGGGCTTAATAGACAAGAGCGTGATGATTTCATAAGCTTTGCGCAGTTATGTCGTCCAAACATATCGGCCTTGGGCAACGATATGGATGATAATCGGGGTTATAACCACTTAGAGCAATCCTAACAGAGCAGAGAGGGCGCGGTTCTATGCTGTTGCAAACCTTGTTAAATCGCAGAACACAAAAGCGCGCTTTACCGGAAGTCAAAGACCTGCGTAATCAAGAAGACATTGATTTCCTTGGGAAAAGCAAAGCCCATCTGGAAGAACTCGAAGAAATACGCAAAGAGAAATTTAAAGCGTATAAATGGCGCCGAAAGATAGCGATTCCCGTGGCCATTATCGGGGCGCCTATAACAGGGGTTTTGGATTATGCGTTATTATGGCTACAAAGTAGCGCTGACGACAGTGTGGCGGGGTTAAGTGTCGCGCTTGTTGGCGGCTTATATTGGTGGGTGACGCAGCCCAAACGCCAATATGCCAAAGCCTATAAGCAGGAAATACTGCCGAAGCTTGCCAACTTGTTCGGTGAATTCAGATATATGCTGGATGGACAGATTGAACTTTATAAGATGTGGCCTTCCAAAATTCTGCCTCATCATGATCGTTATAAATCTGAAGATCATTTTTCAGGGACGTATAAAGGCGTAGATATTGAATTTTCAGAAATAGATTTTCAACAACGCAGGCGCTCAAAAAACAGAACACGTTACGTATCGGTGTTTAAGGGGCTGGCGATCTTGCTCGATATGAAATCAAAGAAATTTTACGGTCACACGTTGCTTGATAAGGATCGCAGCAAAATCAGTGAGTGGTTTAAAGAAAAGTCGAACAAACTCAAACGCGCCAATTTGGTTGATCCTGAATTCGAGAAGATGTTTGATGTCTATACAAATGATCAGGTCGAAGCGCGCTATCTGATTGATCCCGTGATGATGGAGCGGCTCAAAGGTTTGCAGGAAGAATATCAAGGGCAGAGCATGACCGCCGCCTTTTATGACAGTAAGATGCTGGTTTTAATCCAAAGTAAGTATAATTATTTTGAACCTGCCGATTTGGTAATTCCGGCAACTGACCCGCGCTCCATCCTCAGCATGAAAAATGAAATCGGCGAAATCCTTTCCCTGATTGATCGTTTATCGCTCTATGATCCCAATGCGCAGCGCACCAGCGCGAAGCCATTGGATGAAGCGGTTTAGCGGACGGGGTGCGTGCGCGGGCATATAATATGTTTTGAAATCTCGCCATTTTTATTTGCACATTAAAAAAGAAGTAGAAGATGTGTTGTCTATCATTGACAGACTAAGGCTTTATACGCCACAAAAGGGGCAGGAACAAAAGGCTGCGCTTGAATAAAGCGGCAGTGTTGAAAGAAATTAAGGAAGAAATACCAATGGCATCTTATCAATATGTTTATGTAATGAATGGTCTTACCAAGGCGTACGGCAGTGGCAAAAAGGTTCTGGAGAATGTAACGCTCAGCTTTTTACCCGGTGCGAAAATTGGTGTGCTTGGGCCGAACGGTGCTGGTAAGTCAACGCTCCTGCGGATTATGGCGGGACGCGATAAGGAATTCATGGGCGAAGCATGGTCAGCCGAAGGTGCGCGTGTTGGTTATCTTGAGCAAGAGCCGCAATTAGATGAGAGTAAAAATGTTGGTGAAAACGTTATGGAAGCACTCGCCGATGTCAAGGCGATGGTTGATCGCTTTAACGCCATCGGTATGGAGATGGGCGAGCCTGATGCGGATTTCGATAAATTGTCCGAAGAGATGGGCGATTTGCAAGAAAAGATTGATGCAGCGGACGGTTGGGAATTGGATCGTACGATTGAGATTGCGATGGATGCCTTGCGCTGTCCGCCTGCGGATTCTCCTGTAACCAACCTATCGGGCGGTGAGAAACGACGCGTAGCGCTTTGTAGATTATTGCTCGAAAAGCCCGATTTGTTGCTGCTTGATGAACCGACCAACCATTTGGACGCTGAAAGTGTGGCATGGCTGCAAAGATTTTTAGGGGAATATGCAGGCGCGGTCGTGATGGTAACGCACGATCGTTACTTCCTTGATAATGTGACAGGCTGGATTTTAGAAGTCGACCGCGGCAGTGGTATCCCTTATGAGGGGAACTATTCCGCCTATCTGGATGCCAAGGCCAAGCGTATGCGTCAGGAAGACCGTGAAGAAAACACACGCCAAAAGACTTTGGCTCGTGAGATGGAGTGGATGGGCAAAAGCCCTTCTGCGCGTCGTTCCAAGTCAAAAGCGCGGATTAACGCGTACGAAGAATTATTGGCAGAGAGCCAAAAGAGCGATATGCGCGATGCACAGATTGTTATTCCTTCACCGCCGCGTCTTGGGGATTTGGTGATCGAGGCAACCAATATTCGCAAAGGCTTTGGTGAACGCTTATTGATGGATGATGTGTCATTCAAGCTACCGCCCGGTGGTATCGTTGGGGTGATTGGCCCGAACGGTGCGGGTAAATCCACATTGTTTAAAATGATTACCGGCGATGAACAACCTGATGAGGGTACGTTCAAGGTTGGGGATACTGTGAAGCTCGGTTATGTGGATCAGAGCCGCGACAGTTTGACGGCTGAAAACAATGTTTGGGAAGAAATTTCAGGTGGTACAGACGTTATCAAACTTGGAAAAGTAGAAATGCAAAGCAGGGCGTACGTGTCTGCATTTAACTTCCGCGGCGCCGATCAGCAAAAGAAAGTCGGCGATTTGTCAGGTGGGCAGAGAAATAGGGTTCATTTGGCGAAAATGCTCCGCAATGAAGCGAATGTGATCCTTCTCGATGAGCCGACAAACGATTTGGATACGGAAACGCTGGCCGCACTGGAAGAAGCGTTAGAGCGTTTCCCCGGTTGTGCCGTGGTGATTTCTCACGATCGATGGTTTTTAGATCGCCTCGCAACACATATTTTAGCGTTCGAAGGCGATTCGCAAGTGACGTGGTTTGAGGGGAATTATGAGGATTATGAGGCTGACTACCGTAAACGCATGGGGCATGACGCTGATACGCCGAAACGTATTAAATACAGGCCTTTGCGCAAGGCAGGGTAGTGTTTAGCCGGATTAGCGTACGTGTTCTGTAAAAGAAATTTGTCTAAAATATGACATAAAACTCGCCTTTTGCATCAGAATGGTGTTAATATATATCGTAATTATCTAAAATTCGCTGGGCTTGCGACATTGTGGATGTTTTATGTTTTTTAAGGTGGTGAGTGAAAATCGTGCAGAACATTAAGGCAAAAGAAGTAATTCAATATGCGACGATGCCTCGCATAATTCCTAGACTGAAAAATTTATTGGCGTCCGGTTTCGGATATGTGTCTTTTTTGATGGCGCAAGTGTACAGTATTGTACGCCTTATACCGCGCAATCACCCTTATTTACAGCCAGAGAATATCGGACGTTACGGTGTACGTCACGTTGTTGCTGAAGCTTCTCGTAACTTAACGTTCTCTTTAAAGAATATAGACCAAATCATCATATTTTTTGCGTTGCTGGCCGGTTTGATTATATTGGTGGTGCAATTTGTTTTGCTTGCCTATGCTATTTTTGTGTCGCCTTCAATGGCGGCGTCTTGGTTTGATACACAAAACCCTCAATTTGATATTGCGTTTAACCTGTTGGATCAAATATTCGGTATTCCCGGTATTTATTGTTCAACGTCTGCGCCTGGTTCATGTACGGATTATGCGACATTGTACCCATTGCCGTTGCCATATCATATGGCGTTGCAGGGGCTTTTCCAGTTTTACTCCACGGGCTTGTTGTTGATTGCCGTGTTGATTTTCTTGTATTTCATGGTTGTTATCATTGTTGAAACTGCGACCACGGGCACGCCATTCGGTCAACGTTTCCAGAATGTGTGGGTTCCTGTACGTCTTGTTGTGGCTATCGGAATGTTAATGCCTGTTCAATATGGTATTAACTCGGGGCAGTATATTGTCCTCTATACCGCAAAATATGGTTCTGGTTTGGCGACGAATGGCTGGCGGGAATATAACGAAGCGATTACGGCCAGCACGATGTTTGCCAGCGCGCCCGGCGGTGGACGCCCTCTTGGGGAGCGTTATTCTTATTTGGTTATTCCCGAAGCGCCTGATTTCACACCATTGTTAGAGGCAATGAGTCTTGTACACGCTTGTGCTTATGCCTATCACAGATTGAATGGGTCTGAACCCGGTGGTGCGCGCCCTAACGTGACGCGCGGTACAGGGAATTATCCGGAAATTGCTGCTAATTATGCGCAAGAAAACCCTGCGGATCAGTGGGAATTCCAGATTCAGCCTTTCATGGTTAAAAATAAAACGGCCGGTCTTGTCGATGGTCTTTTAGGGTCATCACCGATTTACGGGGATAGTTCTGAACGTATATGGATTCAAAACAGGGGGTCTAATCCTTATTTCTCCGGCGCTGCGGGGAATGCACTGGGCTTTTATTATGCGAGTGATATAATTATTCGCTTTGGTGAGTTTCGTGTCATTGGTGCGAGTGCGAGTGCGCCTGTCTATAATAAAGACGTCGGGCATGTGAAGCCTTTATGTGGTGATATTCGTATACCGGTTTCTGATTTGACGGATCCTGGTGGTGGTGCTGCGGGGCGCGGTGGCGCAGACCAAATGCAGCAATTCTATTACGATCAAGTTCTGAGCCTTTGGTTTGATAATGAGGAACTAAGGCAAGTTGGTCGTACGTTGGTCGAGATGGGTATCCAAAACAATCAGGCCAAAAGATCAGCGGTATGTAACAATAACGAAACGTCCGGACCGTCTCTTGCGGCGATTAGTGGGACGATTACAGGTTTTCTTGCTAATGCAACGGAATGTATGAATAAGGGGCCAGCATCTGATTGGCGTGACTATTTTATTGGTGAGCATACAGCAGACCTTAAGGAATCGATTGTCAGATCTTGGGAAAATTATGTTGTCAATTCAACCTATGCTGATTTTGACGCAACGATTCAGGATCGTGGATGGGGCGGCGCCGGCATTTGGTACAATAAAATCGCTGAAATTAACGGTGGTTGGATGGATGGCGTTCGTGGCGTTCCATACATGGATAAATATCCGTTGATTATGGAGCAGGTGCGTGATTACAACCAGAAAAATAATGCGAATACTAAGCCGCTTGATATGTTCACGCCGTCAGTACGTGCGGAAGGTGAAAAATCTGCACCGAAAGAGATCAAAACAGATCTTAAGCCTGAGAATTTGTCGCAAATTGCGATACCTTTAAATGGCGTTTTCAAATACTGGAACCCGAAGAATGATGCGAAAGATGGTAGTGATCCTGATAAATCACCACCTGCAAATGTACTCATGAGTGCGTTGAATCTATTGCTGGGAACAACAGGTTTGGCCAATATGCGTGGTGCAAACCAGTATTTACACCCCATGGCGCAATTGGTTGCTGTTGGTAAGGGGCTTGTGAACTCTGCGGTGTTTAATATGGCAGGGGCCTCAGTATCTGCATTCCTTGGTGGTGCTGTACATGCGATGAGCCCGACCAGCGCGATTGCCGGCTTAAGTGAGGCCGCCAGTCAGGTGTTTTATGCAACGGCCTTTTTGGGGCTGACCGCCGGATTTGTTCTGTTTTATGTTTTGCCGTTCTTGCCGTTCTTATATTTCTATTTTGCGGTGGCATCATGGGTTAAGGCTATTTTCGAAGCGATGCTTGGTGCGCCGCTCTGGGCATTGGCACACTTGCGGATTGATGGTGACGGATTGCCGGGCGATGCGGCGGCGAACGGGTATTTCTTATTGTTAGAGATATTTGTAAGGCCAATTTTGACGGTATTCGGTTTACTGGCCGCGATTATTATATTCTCGGTGCAGGTACGTATTTTGAATTTGGTTTGGGATCTTGTTATCACGAATGCGGCAGGTTTCACGAAGGTTGATGATATCTTAGGCACACCCGCAGCAGCAGGTTACATCGCGCAACAACGCGATAAATTAGATCAGTTCTTCTTTACATTGATCTACACAATTGTGTGTTACATGCTTGGTCTGGCATCTTTCAAATTGATCGATAAAATCCCGGATAACATATTAAGATGGGCCGGTGCCGGTGTGTCTTCATACGGAGATATTGACCAAGATCAGGTGGAAAGCCTAAGTCGTTATGCAGCGACTGGTGGTATGACGATCGGTAGTCAGGCATCACAAGCGATCACTGGTGCATCTAAAGGACTTGGTGGCGTGTTAGGGAATGAGGTGAAGAAATTCTCCACTGGGCCTAAACCAGAAACGCCGACAACTTAAAGCGATATACTGGGGATTGCATGACCAATAGACAGGTAAAGAGCGTAAAAAAGAGAGAAAAGAAATGTCATTCTTGTTAACAAAAAGTGTGTTGAAATACGCAGCGATGCCGGAAATTATGCCGCGCGTGAAAACATTGGTTTTCGGCGGTTTTGGCTATATTCCGTTTTTTATCGCATCTGTTTATCAAATGGTCGGGCTCTTACCTAAAAATCACCCTTATCTGCTGCAAGAAAATATCGGACGCTTCGGCATTCGCCACGTGATTGCTCAGGCTGCTACCAATATTAAGTTCAGTTTCAAGAATATCGATCAAATCATTTTGTTTATTGCCGTGTTGGCAGGTTTGGTCATCTTTATCATCCAGTTCTTTGCCATGGCTTCTGTCTTCTTGTTACAGCCTGCAGCGGCATTGCCCACGAACTGGGATGGGTTTTTTACAATTGTGAATCCCGGTTTTAGAAGCCAAGATATTTCTTTTATGATGTTGGATATGGTTTTTGGTGTACCGCATCCGAGCTTGGGTGCAGCTGGTTTCTTTGAATCATGCGTGAGTACGGCAACAGTGTGTCAGGATGCTCAGGGGAATAACCTTTTGCCGATGAACACCGGTTTGCTTACGACGATTAACCCGGGTATCGCAGCACAGCTATCTCCTCTTGCGCCAGGCGCACCTTTCCCTTTCCCTTTCCATGAAGGGTTACACAGGTTGTTCGGTATATACAGTACGGCTCTACTCGTTATTGCGATGATGATCACTTCGTATTTTGTGGCGACGATTATTGGAGAAACAGCGCAAAGCGGTACGCCGTTTGGCCGTCGTTTTAACAAAACATGGGCGCCTCTTAGAATTGTGGTTGCATTTGGTTTGTTGGTACCACTGACAGTTGGTTTGAATTCATCACAATATATGGTTCTTTACGCTGCGAAATATGGTTCTGCCTTTGCATCAAACGGCTGGCGCTATTTCAATGATACATTATCGACAAGTTATTTAGGGGCAGGGCAGCGACTGATTTCAACGCCTAACATTCCTGAGTTGAGTGAGTTGACACAATTTATGTTTGTCGCCAGAACCTGTCGATATATTCATGATTTTTATCATTTGAAACAGTTGCAAGACGATACGCCTGCATCAGGAACACCACCGGCTGCGCTGCCTGCTGGGCAAGGCATAGAGGCATATGCCCTTTTGCCGGACAATAATGCCGTATTGATTAATACAGGGACATCATATGCAGGTGTGAAAGCATCCTTCACTGACAATGTCAGAACCATGAAGATCCGCTTTGGTATCAGAGATGATGACAAATATGAAGCCAGTAAAAGTAATGTAAAAGCCATTTGTGGGGAGGTTACCATCCCTTATACCGATGGTACGGATGTCGGTTTGCAAGAACCTTATGTTCGTGAAATCCAAGAGGGATATTTCGATCTTGTGCGTGATTTATGGCACGATACGTTCTGGGTCGGTGTTGGTGGCGGAGGGGCTTATCCGGCCTTTACTGCGGCACAGAATAACCGTTACAAATTTATTGCAAACAATAAGGTTACGGGATTACCACTGGATATTAATCACAATGTCGGTCTGGATCCGGAATATGTGCAAAACATTAATGATAAAGCACAAGCAACAATGCGATTGGTCGTGACAACGGCGATCACAAACGCTGTGACATCCGGATTGTGGGGCGGGCCGTATAACGGTACTGCGGCCAATGCGGATCCTTTATACTCACGCGGCTGGGCGAGTGCGGGGATATGGTATAACCGCATCGCGCAAGTGAACGGACATTTAAGCGCCGCTGTTTTCGCAACGCCGGAGGTCACGACCTATCCTGCTATTATGGAGCAGGTGGCTGGTGTGAAAGCCAAATATGACAGTGTTGTTTTAGCCAAGGATCGTTTTAAGCCTGTTGCTTCGGGTGTTGATGATATCGGGCTGCTTCTCGATCAGCAAAACGGTACAGAATATGCGAGTGCCTTATATACTGCGATTACGGATTGGGAAACCGCTTCGGGGGTTGAGTTACAACAATCAAGTAACAGCAATCCGATTATATCCTTTATTAAGTCCTTCTTTGGTTTGACCGGTTTGTACAATATGCGTGACAATCAGGCCAACCAGACACATCCATTGGCGCAGTTATCAGGCGTTGGTAAATCTCTCGTAGAAGGATCTATCAGATCACTGAGCTACGCAGGATTGGCGACGTTCTTTGGAGCATTAGGGGTTGCACCTGGACTTATGAAGGTTGCATCGAACTTCCTTATTACCTTCGCTATGCTGGGATTAACGGTCGGGTTTATTCTGTTCTATGTTGTACCGTTCTTGCCGTTTATTTACTTCTTCTTCGCTGTCGGCGGTTGGATTAAGGGGATATTCGAGGCGATGGTCGGTGCGCCATTATGGGCGTTGGCTCATATCAGAATTGATGGTAACGGCTTGCCTGGTAATGCGGCGTTAAACGGTTATTTCTTGATCTTTGAAGTGTTCTTAAGACCGATTTTGATTGTCTTTGGTATGCTTGCCAGTATTTCAACATACTCTGCATTGGTTAGTGTTCTGAACGATATATTTAGTTTGGTCACTGAAAATACGGCTGGTTATGATATCGAATCCGAAATTGGTGCATCAAGAGATACACTCAATTATATGAGAGCAGAAATTGATCAGTTCTTCTTCACCGTGATCTATGTGATTATTGTTTATATGCTTGGTATGTCGTCCTTTAAACTTGTGGACACGATGCCGAACAATATTCTCAGATGGATGGGGCAGAGTGTTGCAACATTTGGGGATCAACGAGAAGATCCTGCTCAGAACTTGGTTTCCAGAGCGTCTATCGGTTCACAGCAGGCCTTAAGTCAAGCCGGACGTGGTTTGCAATCGACATCTAAGGCGATCGTCGATGCAGGAGCAGGCTGATACAGATGATGATTGTGTTTAGGTAATAAAATAAATGGCATTTACAACAACCAGTTTTGCAAAATACACGATTTTCCCGGGGATATGGCCTCGGCTGAAGGAGCTTGTCAACTCGGGTTTTGGTTTTCTTGCGAGTGTCATTGCGGTTTTGTATTTTAATATGGGACTTCTTCCCCAAGGCCACCCTTATCTTGATAGCAATAATTACGGCCGTTTTGGTATTCGCCATGTGGTGGCAGAGGCCGGAAAAAATCTGGTTTTTTCCAGAAAAAATATAGATCAGATTATTTTATATTTTACGATTTTGATCGGTTTGGTCATATTGGCCCTTCAATTTGTATTGCTTTTGACCTCATTTATGGCTGCACCTGTGTTCGCCGGACCGAATAACTGGTTCGATTTTTACACGGTTTCGTGGACAAATTATTTTACAACAACACCTGTCGGGCCTTCCCAGGATATTGCCTTTGTCGTATTGGATAAAGTGTTCGGCGCGATGCAATTTTCAGGAACAGGGAGCACGTTGGGCTTTTTCGGTTCTTGCGTATCGGATTTGGTAACGCCTTGTACAGATATTCGCGGTAATGCTGTTTTTTCTCCGTCTGTTTTCCCCACACCATTTCACTTGGCTTTGCACCAAATGTTGGCGTTTTACACAATGGGCATTGGTTTTATTTCCGGTGTTATCATTCTTTATTTCATTGTTGCTATTGTCGGGGAAACCGTAACAACAGGGACACCCTTTGGTCGTCGCTTTAATAAATCATGGTTTATACCGCGCTTGATCGTGTTTTTCGCTTTATTAGCGCCCATAACTTTGAGTGGCGGTAATAATGACGGACTTAACGTTGCACAACTGATCACATTATCGGTTGCTAAATTCGGATCAAATATGGCGACGAATGCATGGCTTGGTTTTGTTAGTCAGGCCGGGATTTCAGGAGTTCGGACAAGTGACTTTTTTGGGAAAGACCAGTTTATGCTGTCTGTACCTAACGTGCCTGAATTGGCGACGCTGACGCAGTTTATGTATCTTGTGCGCATGTGTATGTATGCGGAAAAAATCATTAATGGTATTGATGTGTACCCTTATCTCGTTAGGCCGCATTCAACAAGCACGGCGGCGACAACCCTTATAGATGGCTCAACCGTGGCACATAATGCGATGGGCGGTACGACGGATGATTATCTGTCTTATTACGGTTCAAGTATTCTTCCGATTGATTTTGCACGGGCTGTGGAATTTTCACGGTATCAAGATGTTGTGTTGCGGTTCGGACATCGTAATCCGGCTGGTGGTATTATTACGGATTTGAATGATCCGCCCGGTGCGTATGATGATGAATGGGGTAATGTAGAGCCAACCTGTGGTGAAATGAAGTTTGAAGTAACCTCTCTTGATCCGTTTGTTATTGGGCCGTCGCCTGTTGGTGATCCGTCATTGGCTGTTCAGCAAAACTATTGGTCATTTGTGGATCAGTTTATGTTCTGGGATGATATGTTTGATCAGATTCCGTATTGTATGTTACAGGCTTTATTGCCATATGATCATGATAATACCTGTTTGGATCAACCTGTCAGTGGTACGCCGTCTTCTCCATCTGTTGGTTCCTACATTCCCGGTGGTACTGTGAATTATCCGTTTACGAACGATACGCGCTGGTTGAATATTGAAAATGCTCGCGCATCTATGGAGATTGCAAATACCATTAATAAAATTATCATGATGGGACAGCAATTAACGTGGAACAGTTCCTCTGAATTGGGCGCCGTTGGTGGCAGTATTGATGCCAATCTTTTGAACTACTACGATAATCCGGCCTATGTAAATAACCTGATTATGCCGCCGGAAGTTCAAGAGCGCGGTTGGGTTGGTGCTGCGTTATGGTATAATAAGCTTGCAGAAATTAATGGAATTTATGGCGCAGCCGTTGAGAATATTCCGCGTCCTTACAAATACCCCAAGGTGATGGAAGAAGTGGCCGCGCAACATATGGCCGCTGATAAGAATCCATCTTATACAGCACGGTTTAACCCACGTCTTGCAGACGGAAAATTAGCAGATCTACCGCGTCCGGGTGATCAGTATATTGCTGCGGCACTTTATAGTACGTATGAATTTTGGAACAGTGCGGCGGTTCAGGAAACCGTTATTACACGACGCAGTAACAACGCAATTATTGATGCTGTGAATATGATTTTTGGTACAAGTGGTATCTTTGATATTGTTGAAAACCGTGGTGTTTACCCACTTGCCATGCTCAGCGGCTTGGGAAAAAGTATGGTTGACGCCGCGTTGCGTAACTTGTTTGTCGGTGTTGTTGGTCAGGGTATCGGGCAGACATTCGACAATTTCATTGGTCATTTGAGTAATGTCGCCGGTACTTTTGCGTTCCGTATGGGGATGATCGGCATGGGGATTGGCTTTGTTCTGTATTATGTATTGCCGATTATGCCGTTTATTTACTTCTTCTTTGCCTTTAGTGGCTGGGTGAAAAGTATCTTTGAAGCGGTCTTGGCGATGCCGTTATGGGCTTTGGCGCACATCAGAATTGATGGGGAAGGGCTTCCCGGTCCTTGGGCAACAAATGGGTACTTCTTGTTGTTTGAGATATTCCTGCGGCCTGTACTCATTATTTTCGGTTTTGTGTTTAGTATATCGGTCTATGCCGCATTGGTAGATACGCTGCATAATTCTTATCACCTACTGACATTTGCGGCATCCGGTTTTGATATCGAGGCTGAGATTAATCAGGGGGGGACTGGATTCCGTCAAGTTTCAGATTTGACGAACCTTACACCGGCGAATACGACAGCATTCTTACGTGGGCCGATTGATGAACTGTTCTACTCCATTATCTACGTCATCATGGTTTATATGGTTGGCCTGTCTTCGTTTAAACTGGTTGATCAGATTCCCAACAACATTATGCGTTGGATGGGGGTAACGGTGAGTACGTTCCACGAAACAGCAGGTGACCCTGCGAGTGAATTGGCTGGTAAAGCTTACCGCGGTATCAATATGAGTAACGCCCAGATCATGGGTATGATGGATCGTAACGCGAACAGCACGATTGATCAGTCATTGATGAACCAACTCAGTCGATCCTGACGATGATGATCGTTATAGATATCAAAAAACCGCCATATCGAATGGCGGTTTTGTCATTTTGGGGCGATGCCCCAGAAACTTTACTAAACGATTTATTCTGATTGTGGTCTTAAATGATCCAGCAATATGTCTATATTGCCGCCCCCGCGTTGTATAACCGACGCAAAGTCAGAACGCTGTGTAAGGGACATACTGACCCCCTCAACCATAATATCGATGATTTTGAGTGTACCGTTCTTTTCACGGACGCGCCACTCTACGCTGATCTTAGAGCCACTGGCTGGGATGATTTGTGAGGATACAATCGAATCTGATGTCCCTTGCGCGCGCGCAGACAGAACGCTGAACCCTTCGCCGTTATAATCGCTGAAACGGCGGGAATAAACATCAACCACCATCTCTTCGAACAGCTTTAGATATTCATCTTTTTCCGCGCTTGTACTGGTTTTCCAGTATCGGCCAAGCGCAAAGCGACCAATGGTCTTCATGTCGAAATTATTTTTCAGAACATTACGAAATTCTTCTTTCCGCTTCTCTTCTGTCATGGATTGATCTTCTAAAAAGCCAATGCCTTGTTTGGCTAAATCCTTGATGAAGTCTAATGCTTTTTGATCCCTTTTATCTTCGGAAGAAATAAGCGTAGTAGTGTGCTGTGGCGTTATATTGCCAACAATATTGAGCGAAAAGCCGGATGCATAAGCAGGCATCGAAAGGGTTGTCGCAAGACCAAGGGATAAAAGAAGTTTTCTACTAAGCAAAATATTCTCCAGACTTAATTTTCATCAAGACCATTTTAGTTAAACATTATGAAATAATTCGTAATGTAATACAGTTTCGGTACAAAGCATAGCATCTAACTTTATTACTCATCTTCAAATTCAAAGTCTGGAATATCTGGTATTTGCTCACTTTGTATAGAGCTACTATCGAAAACCAAGGCTCTGCGGTATTGATAATACGTGCTTCTGACGGCAGCGTAATAGTCGAAAGAGCTTCTTTCCAGATCAGTTAATGTGTCATGTAGAGAGTCGCGCACATCCAGATAATCCATGCCGTACTTGGCGTAGTAGATTTTCTCTTGTTCTACGTTAAAGAGATACCAGCGCAAGGGGTCCATCATTGAATCTGCGAAAAACCCGCTGTAATCACGCATGGAAGACGCACCGATAAAGGGGACAACCATGTAAGGGCCGTGGCCAACGCCCCATTTGGCAAGGGTTTGGCCGAAATCCTCTGCTTCATAAGGAATGCCTTCATGCCCCGCAACGTCAAACAACCCACCAACGCCCACTGTGGTATTTACAATAGCGCGAACAACCGTATCGCGTGATCCTTTGATATCGCCTTGTAAAATTTGGTTGGCAAGATTAACAGGTGTTCTGAGGTTGCGTAGGAAATTGCGAATACCGATACGTGCCGGTTTGGGAGCAACCATTCTGTAACCCTTAATAACCGGGTTAATAACAGCATGGTCAACAGCCATATTAAAGGCCATCACCTGACGGTTCATATCTTCATAGGGGTCATATATAACATTTCCAGCATCTATAATCGTACCCTTTTGCGTGCTTGCGCAGGCATTGAGGGAGAAACATGCAACCAACATCAAACAAAAATGATGTGGCCTCAATCTCTCGTTGTTAGATGAAGATAGATATGTTTCGCGGCGTGCCATTTGAAAATCCTGTTCATTATGGGATGTATAATCCGTTGTCAGACTATAATAAATACCATGCGTTTCCTATCAATTAGTTAATACTCAAAGAATAAAATATCATGTGTATTGTTTTGGGCGAGGTTAGCCGTCTTCGATATTCATCATGACTGAAAGGCCCAATAAAAACGCAATCATGGCGGGTGACCAAGCGGCAAGAACAACCGGTATTTTTTGTGATGCCCCCAGAGTTTGTAAAAAGCTGGAGAGGAAAAACACCAAAAACCCAATAAATACGCCGCTTGCAATCATTGCGAATGTTCCCCTTGATCGGGGCGGGCGCATCGACACGGTCGCCGCCAATAAGATCATTGCGCAAAACATTAAGGGTTGGGACAGCAGGCTTTGGTAATAAACCTTCAGGCGTGTGGCATCAAAACCGGTTTGCTCCAGCGTGTTGATATAAGCAGGTAATTTCCAAAAGGACATACTTTTAGGGGAGGAGAAGCTTTCTTGAATGTCGCGAATCGTGAGCGTTGTCGGAACGGTGTATGTGCCTTCATTGATACGGGAGTTTCCATCCTTATGGATGGTGACATCACTTAAAACCCAAAAGTTATTTTCTAGGAACGCAGAATGCGCATCCACACGCTGTAAAAAGTCATTGCTGCCTGTGAAATAAAACACGCTGACATTTTTAAGTTTCCATTCCGGTTGCTCTACTTTTTGTGCATAGACAATAACATAGCCTTCGGTGAGCGGCGTTTCGGCGTCTTGTTCAGTTTCGGGCGTGTCTGTTTCAATCAAGATCGCTTGTTTGAGCCACAGACCTTCTTGGAAAACGGCGATCTGGTTCTTTTCACGTTTGAGGTAGACACGTTCCATATCTTCGTATTTTCCGATGAAAACGGCGCCCACGGGGTTGATTACGGCCATTTGCATGACGCCGAATAAAATACCGACTGCGGATAGGGGGAGAAGGAATTGCCACACGGAAAAGCCCGAGGCACGCACCACAATCAATTCATATTGCCGCGTTAATTGCCAAAACGTGTACATGGCGCTGAATAAGACGGCAAAAGGGAAAATCGTTTGTCCGACTTCCGGCAGTTTGAGCAACCCCATCTGCAAGACGAGGGAAATCGGCACGTCACCGCGATGGCTTGCGCGTCTTATGAGCTCAACCGTATCGAATAAGTAGATAATCGCAAATAAACCAACAAGAAGAATACATAAATTCGTGATGTAACGTTTGGCCAGATAGCTGCTAAGCGTGAAGGTGATTTTCATTGATCCCCTTTCTGGAATATAGAATGTGGTGGCGCAGTTTTTCTGTTTTCCTGCTCAAGAGCAATAACGATACGCAAATAGGGGCAATGGTCAGCACATACATAAGCACCAAACCGAAATTATTGTTTTTTGCGAGGTTATAGGAGATCAGGAACAATCCCTGAATTAAGATAATTCCCACCAGCGCGGCGGTAATCTTTTTGGCTTGCCCGCGCCTGTCTACAGGGCCGAGTAAGAGCGCCAAAAGCGCGGTCAAAGGGAAGGCCAGCGCGAGAAGGGGGCTTATGAGGCGTCTGTGAATTTCAATTTGAAACTCATGTAAATTATCAAGATCACGCGCATCTTCGGGATCGGGATTCATAAGTTGCCAGATCGTGCGTTCGGCTGGCTCTGCCCATCGTTTACGCACCGCCTGACTTTCCGGCAGGTCAATCGTATAACGGCTGAATTGCAGATTTTGTAAAATGCCTGATTTGGGATTGTATTCTTGCCTTGATCCGTCATGGACAATCACCTGATGGCCTTCTTGCGTTGAAACAATCCGTCCGTATTTTGCCAGAACGGTTGAGGGCGGCTTTGATTGGTCGCGCGTGTCGTGAATCATCAATCCGGCAAGGTCGCCGCTGCTTTGCTTTTCATTGATATAGACCGTCAGACCTTTACCAACGGCGTTAAAGACACCTTCTTTAAAGAAGAAGTTCGAGAATTCTGCCTTCAGTTCCTCGCGCATTTGATGCATTTTTGCCAATGAGGTCGGGGCAATCCACAGGGTGACGCTCCACAGGAATACGGTCAGAATAGCGCCTAAAATCATAGCAGGCTTCGCGAGATCAAATGAGGAGTGCCCAACACCGCGCATGGCAATCAACTCGGAATCAAGGGTCATCTTATTATAGAGGAAGACCGTTGCGGCCATCAGGGACAGGGGCAGGATAACCTCGAAAGAGCGCGGCAGCGCCAGCGCGGTTAAGATCCAAAATGTGCTGCCTGAAGAACCGGCGCTGACGACAATCTCTAAAAATCGTAGGGATTGCGTCAAAAATATAATAAGAGTCAGAACAACGGCGATAAATGCCGTTGCAATACTTAAATTTTTCAAAAGGTAACGATCAAAAATTTTCATACGCGTAACGTGTTGGTGCTGGTCATTTTAATTTTGGAGCTTATACTATGAGAGCCTTTAAGGCGATTACAAATTTAGATCATTAGGATTCAACATGACACTGGATATCACTTTTTCAAAAGCCCCCCACAAAAACACAGATGCGGCTGTTCTCTGCTTTTATGAAGATAAGGAGCCGAGTGCGTCAGTTGGGTCATTGAATTATGAATTTCATGGTTTTATCGATCATGTTCTGGAGAAAAACAAAAGCTTCACAGGCAAGGTAGGGCAAACCCAGATTTTGATGCTGCCTGAGAAATCGCCCTATAGTTATGCGATATTGCTCGGGTGCGGGAAGAAAGACAATATGGATAAGCTTGAAGCAGAGAAGCTCGGCGGGAAACTGTTCGCCGCTTTGGGCTCAACCAATATCGAGAGTGCAGAATTTTACGTTGATAATGATCTGGATAATAGCGGTGATATTGCCGCCCACATCGCGGTTGGTCTAAAGATGCGCTCTTATACTTTCGATCTTTATAAATCAAAACCATCTGATGAAGAGGCGGAAAAGCACCTGTCAGACGTGCATTTTGTCGTGTTTGATGGTGATGCCGCGAATGAACTTTATACGGAACAAGCCTGCGTTTTGGAAGGCGTGTTCCTCGCGCGTGATCTTGTGAATGAGCCACCAAATGAGCTTTACCCCGATGTCTACGCCAAACGGATTAAAGAACAGCTCAAACCTTTGGGCGTGGAAATTGAAATCCTCGATGAAAAGAAAATGAAAAAGCTTGGCATGGGCGCGCTGCTTGCTGTTGGGCAAGGTTCTGATAATGCGCCGCGGATGGTTATTATGCGCTGGAAGGGTGATAAAAGCTCAAGCGATGCGCCGTTGGCATTTGTCGGTAAGGGCGTGACGTTCGATACGGGCGGTATTTCTTTGAAACCCGGACCGGGCATGGAAGAAATGAAAATGGATATGGGCGGATCAGCCGCCGTTGTCGGTTTGATGAAATCTCTGGCGCTACGCAAGGCTAAAGTCAATGTGGTTGGCATTGTCGGTTTGGTTGAGAATATGCCATCGGCGCGTGCATATCGTCCGGCGGATATTGTGACCTCCTATTCCGGTAAAACAATCGAAGTTTTGAACACAGACGCGGAAGGCCGCCTTGTTCTGGCCGATGCATTATCTTATGTGCAGGATGTTTATAAACCTGCATTGATCGTGGATTTGGCGACGTTGACAGGGGCGATATTGATTGCGCTGGGGCATGAATATTGCGGTACGTTTGTCACTGATGATGCGTTGTGGGAACAAATGGATCATGCAGGAAAAGATACAGATGAAAAACTATGGCGCATGCCGTTGGATGAGGTCTGGAAAAAAGACATGGAAGGCACGATCAGCGATACGCAAAATATGGCAAAGTCAGGCCGTTGGGCAGGATCATGCACCGCCGCAGGCTTCCTGTCACACTTCATAGAAGAAGGCACATCATGGGCGCATATGGATATTGCGGGTACGGCATGGATCAAAAGCGATAAGGACACCACCCCGAAATATGGAACGGGTTTTGGTGTACGGGTTTTAGATCGGTTCGTATCACAGAATTACGAACAATCGTAACCCCGCCAATGACGTCTTGCGTATCCCCTCAGAAAAGCCGCGCACCATCGAAACGCCTTCGCAGTGTTTCCGATTTGGTCGCTGACAATTTGATATCTGCATTACATCTGGCGGATTTCGAAAAGTTGAGCGCACATTATGATATTGGCATCAGCGCGCATATTCGTGATGTGTTGCGCGGCGTGAGCAACCCTGAACGCGACCCTGTCGGGCGGCAATATATCCCGACGCTGGCAGAATTAAACGTCATGCCGGACGAAGAGAATGACCCGATTGGCGATGATTTATACAGTCCGGTCAATGGGATTGTTCACCGTTATCCTGATCGTGTTTTGTTCAAAGTAACGAATGTGTGCGCCGTATATTGCCGTTATTGTTTTCGCCGTGAAATGATTGGCGCGGGTTCAGACCACCTCTCGGCAGATGATTTTGATGCGGGTATTGATTATATCAAGGCGCATTCGGATATCTGGGAGGTCATTTTAACAGGCGGCGATCCGCTTGTGCTTTCACCGCGCCGCTTGCAAAAAATCATCGCGGCCCTCGGTGAAATTGAGCATGTGCAAAGCATCAGAATTCACACCCGCGTTCCGATCGCAAACCCGTCTAAAATTGACGATACGATTTTATCCGTTTTGAAATCGGTAGATCAGGGAATTCATATGGTTGTGCATGTTAATCACCCGAAGGAAATCACCGAAGAAGTGAAGGCCGCAATTTTACGTTTGAGAGGTGCTAATTGCTCGATCTATGCGCAATCTGTCTTGCTAAAAGATGTGAATGATGAGGCCGATATTCTGGAGCGTTTGTTCCGCGCGCTGATTGCCATGCATGTGAAACCATATTATTTGCATCATTTGGATCGTGCCAAGGGTACCAGTCATTTTCGTGTGCCGTTGGAAAAAGGGCAAGCGATTATGAAGGAATTGCAGGGGCGCGTTTCGGGATTATGCTTGCCAAAATACATGATTGACATCCCCGGTGGTCATGGGAAAATTCCCGCCAATCAAGATTACGTGACCTTTATTTCACCGCATCTTTATGGGGTCGAAGATTATCAAGGGTGTGAGCATCTCTATTTTGATCGGCAAGTGGATGCTGCGGAGGATGGCGCATGACGGCGATACGTTTTTATCATTTGCAAAGCCAAACGCAAAAACAAGCTTTGCCATTGTTGCTGTCCAAGGCATTGGAAAAAGGGCACCGCATTGTTGTGAAGTTGCAAGATGCCTCAGAGATCGAAGACATCGACACGCATCTATGGACGTATCATCCAGACAGCTTCTTGCCCCATGGCTCTGCCAAAACAGGGCAGGCCGAAGCGCAGCCCGTTTGGTTGACCACGACGGATGAAAACCCGAATAAGGCCGATGTTCTGATTGTCGGGCAAGGCGCCGAGACGGCGATGCAGGGTGATTTCACCTTATGCTGTGAAATATTCAGCGGTGATGACGCGGCGGCGGTTCAGGATGCGCGCAAACGCTGGAAAGCTTATAAGGAACAAGATTTCGAAGTCACTTATTGGCAGCAAAATGAGCGCGGCGGCTGGGATCAAAAGGCCTGATACAACACCGCCTCGACAATATAATGTCAGGGCGTATGTATTATTCTTTAAATTTTTAAGAGGGACGCTTAATGCGCGCTTGGCGCGTCTTCTTCATGTACAGCCGGAGCGGCACTGTCGCCCTCAACTGCGGCGTCATGAGATGCCTCAGCGTCGTCCGCGTGATGCTCTTCTTCGGCAGGCGGTGCAAAGGCCAGTTGTTCCGCATCAATTTGTTCTTGGGTCGGAAGAGCAACGGGAGCATCAGATTGCTCTCTGAGCCATGCGATAATCGCCGCGCGATCTGTTGCTTTTTTCAAACCGGCGAAATTCATTTTCGTATCTGAAATGTATTTTTTAGGCTTCATCAAGAAATGGTTGAGCGCATCATAATCCCATCCGCCGCCAGCATTGGCGAGACCGTTTGAATATGAAAATCCGGGGAATGCACCTTTGGGTCTGTCAACAATGTCCCATAAATCGGGGCCTTGTTTGATGGGGCCACCCTTTTCAAAGGAGTGACACGCCGCACAGGCCTTGGATATTTTCGCGCCTTTTTCAACATCGGCTTGCGCCAACATGGCCATGATAGGCTCGGGCAAGGTGGGTTTGTTTGAAACGCCGCCGCCATGGCTATCCGCGCTTGCACCCTCAATGGTGACCGCGTCTTTTTCAAGATTCCCATCATGGAAAACCTGATTGGCGATAAAGCCTGTCAGCATAATAGTGACACCAGCCGTTAACACAGCTGCAAAAATTTTATTATTTTCAAAATTGGACATGAAAACCCAACACGTTTTTGGTTTCGATTATTTAATAAAAGGCCATGAAATCTATTTCAAAGATACAATCAACATAAGAGTTGACTATTCATATATAAACAGGTCATTTCCTTTTGTCGACATAGATATACAGTTTGCGTATAGTCATTCAACAAAAAAATGTCTTATATATTGAAAAAATTATCAATTTCGGAGTTGTTATGAAGGTAGATCACTATAAAACAATCGCTTTTCAGGGGGCGCACGGGGCTTATTCGGATATGTCATGCCGCGCGGTTTTTCCCGATTTAAAAACAGTGCCGTGCGATTCTTTTGATGAAGCCTTTCGCGCCGTTATGGATGGGCGTAGTGATTTGGCGATGATTCCTGTCGATAATACGATTGCAGGACGCGTGGCGGATGTGCACCATTTGATGCCGCAAGGTGATCTCTTTATTATTGGTGAGCATTTCCAGCCGATCAACCATATGTTACTTGGACTGCCGGGCGCGAAAATAGAGGATATCAAGCATGTGCACAGCCATGTCCACGCGATTCCGCAATGTCGTAAATTTTTAAACAAACTGAATGTGACGTCGCATGTTCATGCCGATACTGCAGGCGCGGCCAAGGAAATTGCAGCTAATGGTGATGTTCAGCACGCGGCCATTGCCTCAGAACTCGCCGCAGAAATTTATAATTTGGATATTTTAGAGCGTGATATCGAAGATCAGGCGCGTAATGTGACGCGTTTCTTGATTTTATCAACAGAGCCGCACTTCCCCGAGCCGGAAGAGGCGCATGTGATGACAAGTCTGTTATTTGAGGTACGTAATATTCCCGCGGCCCTATATAAAGCCTTGGGCGGGTTTGCAACCAATGGCTTGAGTATGACCAAGTTGGAATCCTATGTCGATCAACAATTTCAGGCGGCGCGGTTCTACTGTGATATCGAGGGACATCATGAAAGCCCCGAATTTGAACATGCTTTAGAAGAATTGGGGTTTTATGCCAAGGATGTTAAATTGCTGGGCACGTATAAGGCTCATCCTTTCAGGCAACAAACATTGGATCATGACGCGTAATTGTGCGCTTTTTAATCTGCAAAGCCTATAAATTATTGATGATGCAGCATTCTTAAAATTAGGGCTTGCTTTTCAATAAGGGATATATGTTACTGTTATACCTTATAGTTTGACAAAAAATTAAGGAATATTCAATGCCAACGCATGCCGAACTCACTGGAAAACTTCTTATTGACGCTGCGGCGTTTTTTCGCACGCTCGCCAGTCAAAATGATGCTCTAAAGGATCAGATGACTGAAAATGCGACAGTCTTTGAGCAAATGGGCGAATTGATTGTGAACGACCCTGAGGGCAGTCTTGAAGGCACACCACATGCTGAACTTGCAGGACGTCTTCTTAAGGATGCTGCCGGTTTCTTCAGAACGCTGGCCGAACAGAATGAGCCGATTCGCGATCAAATGAACGAAAATGCCAATGTTTATGAGCAAATCGGTGATCTGGTCACCGAAGAGCCCTTTGGTATTCTTGATTAATACGCAATCTTTTATTAAAATATAGCGGCGGAGGATATTTTTCCGCCGCTTTTTGATTGTAATATTGAGTTACAATCAGGAAACAGGTTATACTTGTTTCATAACTCTTTGGGTGCGTTTCCCGCATCTGTTTGAAAGCCAACATTTATTCATTTTGAAAGAGGGCACTCTCCCATGGCTCGCTCGCGTAAAATAAAACGATCACGTAAACAAAAAAAATCATCATTTTTGCCGGATTCATTACAGGCCTTTATCGCACGCCGCTTGGTGGATATTGTCGCGCTTGTCTTCTTGTCATTCGCGCTTTTTGCTTTCGCATCGTTGTTCAGTTACGACAGCACCGACCCGTCATGGAATACGGCAACGGACGATCTTGATGGTTCTGTGTCGAATATCGGGAGTATGCCTGGTGCTTATATGTCGGATATTTTATTGCAAACATTGGGCTTGGGCGCGTTTGTGCCTGCGTTATGTTTCTTGATATGGGGTGTGCGTATTTATAAACGTCAATCTGTGCGCCCTGTGTTGTTGCGTGTGGCCTCTATTTTAATGGCGGCGGTTACGGCGTCGATTGCCTTGGCCTCTGTGCCTTCCGGCGCGTGGTTTGTGCACCCCTATCTGGGCAGCGCAACAGGCGCGATGATATTGGAACAAACCGTTGCGACGCTCGATCTGTTTAGTTTGCCTTACGCGTCGGTTCTGGTGGTTTCACTGGCGGGTATTTGCGCGCTGGGTTTCTTTTTATATGGCGCGGCCTTTAAGGGCTATGAGATTGCATCACTATGGTTCCGCGTGAAAGTGGCGGGCTATACCTTGGCTGGCATGACAATGTCGCTGGTTCAGGGATTTTATAATTGGGTGATGCATTATAATTCACCGGACTATGAAACCACATCATCTTATTCAGGCATCATGGAAAAACTGCGCGTTATGAAAGAAGATCGTGCAATTGCCACCGCCGAACGCCGCGCAGCATGGGAAGCGGAAAAAGAGAAGATCAAAAAAGCCACAATGAAACGCCCCGTCCCGCAAGCGGATAATATGCCTGATCGCATGGTTGAGGAGGCTGCGCCTGTCGCGGCATCAGCGCTACCTGTTTCTTCTGCGCCGCCATCGGGGTCAATCTCTATTCCTGTTGTGAAACCACAACAAGCCTCAACCAAGCCGCAAAGCAAAGCCAAGGATTCATCGCAGCAACGCTTTGCCCTATCCGATGTTGACGGGGAATGGGAATTTCCACCTGTATCCTTGATACAAGAAGTACCGCCGGAAGTCACAGGACTAAAATTGAACGAAGATGCGTTGCGTAAAAATGCAGAATTGCTCCGCACTGTGTTGGAGGATTTCAATATCAAGGGCGATATCGTCAGTATCCATCCGGGGCCTGTGGTGACGTTGTATGAACTGGAACCTGCACCGGGCACGAAAACCTCACGCGTGATTTCGCTTAGTGATGACATTGCGCGTTCGATGTCGGCCATATCGGTGCGCTGTGCGGTTGTGCCGGGTCGTAATGTGATCGGGATTGAGCTTCCTAATAAAACGCGTCAAACCGTATATATGAAAGAGATGCTTCAATCACGCCTGTATGAAAAGACTTCGGCGAAGCTCCCCCTTATTTTGGGTAAGGATATTGGCGGGCAGCCCATCCTTGCCGATCTTGCCAAAATGCCGCATTTGTTGGTGGCAGGAACAACGGGTTCGGGTAAATCTGTTGCCGTGAACACCATGATTATGTCTTTGCTTTATCGTATGTCGCCTGAAAAATGTCGCTTTATTATGATTGACCCGAAGATGTTGGAGCTTTCTGTCTATGATGATATTCCGCATCTTCTCACCCCTGTTGTGACGGAGCCGGGCAAGGCCATCGTCGCGTTGAAATGGGCGGTCAAGGAAATGGAAGATCGTTATCGCAATATGTCGAAACTGGGCGTACGGAATGTTGAGGGCTATAACCAGCGCATTCGTGAGGCCATTAAAAACGACGAAAAAATCATGCATAAGGTGCAAACGGGTTTTGACCCTGATAACGGCAAACCAACCTTCGAAGATCGTGAAATGCCATTGGCGGAGCTTCCCTATATCGTGATTATCGTCGATGAATTTGCAGATTTGATGCTGGTCGCGGGTAAAGATGTTGAAAACGCAATCCAACGTTTGGCGCAAATGGCGCGGGCGGCGGGGCTGCATTTGATTATGGCAACGCAGCGTCCATCGGTGGATGTTATTACAGGCGTGGTCAAGGCGAACTTCCCGACCCGTATCTCCTTTCAGGTCACCTCTAAAATTGACAGTCGTACCATTTTGGGTGATTCGGGCGCGGAACAGTTGCTGGGTATGGGTGATATGCTTTACATGGCACCCGGTGGACGCATCACACGTGTCCACGGGCCGTTTGTTTCCGATGAAGATGTGGAAAAGGCCGCGAACTTCCTACGCGCGCAGGCAAAGCCCGCTTATATCGAAGATGTCATCAGCGAAGACCCTGATTTTGGCGGTAGCGAAGTGATGAACGCGATGTTCGGTGACGGCGAGAGTGATAACGGCGTTGATGAATTGTACGACAAGGCCGTCGCGATTATCACGCGTGAGGGCAAAGTATCGACAAGCTTTATCCAACGTCACTTGCAAATCGGGTATAACCGCGCCGCGCGCATCGTTGAGGAAATGGAGCGTCAAGGCGTTATCTCACAGGCAAACTCTGCCGGAAAACGCCAGATTTTAGTCAATGACCATAGCCGCGTTTAAATTTTGCTAAAAATATGAAAATAAGATACGTTTATTTATTGATATAGGTTGTATTTATTTATGATTTTGGGCTTCAAACAAGGTGCGGAAAAGTACTGAAAGCCTGACTTAGATATTAATTTAAGGTGATAAACGGGTGTCGCAAAGTTCCGAACAGAATGATTTTACAGACATTGATTTGCTGGATATTTTCGGCAATAAATCTTCTGATGACTATTATGATGTCAATCTGAGCGCACGGCGCGTTGCGGTTTTATCGCTCATCGAACCTGCGGCAGAGGCGACAGGCGTGAATGCGGACACGTTGCGCGGTATGTGGTGGGTGGAAAGCCGTTCAGGGCATCCTGAGATGCTGATCAGTCCCACAGGCGCAAAAGGTGATTGGCAATTTACAAAAGAAACACAGGCCAATGTTTTCCTGCATCACGGGCCTGATATTGCCGATAATCTTGAGAAATCAGGTTTTATGGCAGAAGCGCAGAACGTACGGATGTTTACGCGCGGTTTTCGTAATTTGGCGATTGAAAAATATGGAATAGAAACGGCAGGCTTAGCGTTGGATGAAAGCGAATCCAACGATCTGTTCAGAGGGAAATCATTATCTTGGGGCGGTGATATTGTGCCTGCAAGAAATTCATTTTTTAAAAATCCGCGCAGTTTTGAAAATTTCGATAACGGGCAGTTGCAGACAGGCTATAACATTTTGGCGTTGGATGAGAACAGTAATATTCTCGAAAGAATGGACAGAACGCGCCTAGACTTGCCTGCCACAATGACCTTTACGGCGGCGTATTACATCAAAGAGATTGCCGAGGATGCCAATATAGATGCAAGCAATTACAATAATGCCGGCGCTTTATATGCCGGCTATAATATTGGTCCGGATAATGCGGCTAGATTACAAGGCGCGCTTGCTGATTCTTCGAATGCGATGGGCGCGATAGGTTTTGCTGCAGAACAAAATCCATATTTTTTCCGTGGTAATGCAACAGGGACGGAAGCTTTGGGGAATTATCAAAGCGCCGTTGATGAGTGGCGGAATTTTAGATTATACGATCTTGAACCCTCTCAGAATTTGGTTGAGGGCGTTGCGCGGGGCTTAAGAGAAAACACCACCAATCCCGACATTAACCCGTATGATGTTTACAGTAACGTCATGGAAGATCGGGGGTATTATGATCGCGCTGAAAATATTCAGGCGACAAGAAACTCTCCTTTTCTATATGCCTCTACAACAAGCGGCATCAACATACCGTTCAATGTATCATCTGACCTGCTATATAATTACAGTTTTGACCCTGTCCCGCATATAGATCCCGACGATTTCACACTATCAAGAGATGAAAAAGCGCTGCTTCTTTTGCATGAAGAAACAGACCCTGATTTTTTACCTGTGCCGAAATAACCTGTTTGAACGCGCACGTAGCAATATCATAGCGTTATGCTGCGCGTTTTGTGTCCGAATCTTTTTGATGCGTTGAGAGGACCTGCGTCAGGAAATCTTGCCCCCATGCATTAACATCATGTGTTTCGATGATCTCTGCCATTCTGCGTATACGCGCTTTTTTATCACCATTTGTGGCGGTCAGCGCTTTATGCAGCGTTTTGGACATGTCGTTTAAATCATAGGGATTCACAAGGAACGCGCCGTGTAATTCTACGGCAGCACCTGCAAATTCCGACAGCACGAGCGCGCCGGAAATATCCGAAGCATGTTTCGCCATGACATATTCCTTGGCCACAAGGTTCAGCCCATCGCGCAGGGGCGTTACCCATGCAACATCGGCGGCCTTGTAATAGGCAATCACATCCTCAAAGGGAACCATGCGGTTGATATAATGGATCGGCGTCCAGCTATAGGTGCCGTAGCGTCCGTTGATCAGGCCAACGTGATAGGCAATATCCTGACTGATTTCCTCATAAATCTTCATGCCTTTGGCGGCAGGTGTACACACCATGATGAGGGAAACTTTGTCGCGCAGATGCGGGTAATCCTCAAGGAAACGCTCAAAGGCTTTCAGCTTTTCAATCGGGCCTTTGGTGTAATCGGTGCGCTCGATCGACAGGACATATTGTCGCTCGCCAATTTCTTCTTTGATTTTATCATAGAGGGTTTGCACCTTTTTCGTATTGACCAGATCTTCGATATTTTTGCAGTTAATGCCCACAGGATGCGCCCCAAGACGCAGCGTGTTCAGCTCCGTCGTCAATGAGGTCACATAACGATCAACACCAATGGCACAGCCATAAGATTTGAATCGGGGCGAGGCATATTCCTTTTTATTGATTTCGGTTTGGTAATTAGACCGCACCACATTCACAAAATTATTCACATATTGCGGAATGTGAAAGCCAACGTAATTACATTGTAAGAGGGAGTTGATAATCTCGCGCCGCCAAGGCAGCATGTTGAAAATATCTGCTGATGGAAAGGGCGTATGATGATAAAAGGCGATCTTCACATCCGGCCTGATTTGGCGCAATAATCCGGGAACCAACCATAAATTATAGTCATGCACCCACACAACGGCGTCTTGTGCGGCTTCTTGTGCGGCTTTCTCGGCGAAGATGCGATTGATTTCAACAAAGTGATCCCAATGATCATGGTCGAAAACGGCGCGCTCGTGGAAAGAGTGCAGCAATAACCAGAAGGCTTCTTTTGAGAAAACCTCATAGAAGGTTTCGACATCCTTTTTGGTTAAAGGGATGCGACAGACTTTCAGGTTTTCGTACTTTTCTTTATCGACAACGACATGCTCTTCGAAATTTTCGGGCGTACGCGTATCTGAAAACGACCATGCAATCCATGAGCCTTTTTGTTTTTCACTGAAAAAACCCAACAGCGTTGGAATAATCCCGTTCGGGCTGCTGTGTTTTTGGCGTAGTGTTTTGCCTTTTTCTTCAACTTCTTTATAGGGCAGGCGGTGATATACCATCACCAAATCGGCATCGCCATATTGATCTGGCGGGGTAATGGTCGTGCTTTTGGGTGCCATGTCAAAATGTTGCAAAGCTTCCATAATGCCGTCCGTACCATCAGCCTTGGAAAAATAGGCTTGTTCAATATTTTTGGTCGCTTCTTTTAACGGCTTTTCCGCATTATTCAGCACAACACCGCGATAGCCGGATTTGTACATGCTCAGATCATTCATGGTGTCACCGGCAACCATCACATTGCTGTGCGGTATGCCAAGCTGATCAATAAGTGCGCGCAGGGTTGAGCCTTTATTGACATCTTTCGGCAGGATATCGAGGTAAATTTCATTGGAATACAGAACGTCGCAATTGCATTGTTCCAACTGTTCGATGATCGAATCGGGTTTGTCTTTGGGATCGACATAAAACGACATGCGGCGTTCTTGCGGTTGATCCTGACGCTTGAGGGACTGCAATGCATCGATCTGTGAAATATCATGCAGGGCTTCTTGCCAGCGTTTTGAAATATTATGTTGTATGGGCTGTATATGTTCTTGCGTTGCGCCGTTTATCACGGTGGCGCCGACATCACCAATAATATAATGGGGCATCGGGATAAACATATCATCAAGGATAGGAAGAATGATTTCGGTGTTCCGTCCTGTTACAAACACGAGAAGGAAATTCGGGTTATCCTTCAAAAATTCGTATAATTTGTCTTTTTTTCTGTCTTTGCTTTCTAAAAATGTCCCATCCAAATCTGTAGCGAGGACATAAACCTGATCCTTTTTGAGGTCGGTGATAACAACAGTCTCCTTTTTGTTTTTTTGTGCAGTGCATATAACCATAGGGATAGCAGAGCTATCAGAAAAACGCAAGGAAACCGCCTTTTTTACTGTAGTGATGGTGTATTGATGCGAGAGAATCACCCCATAATGACGTATGTTTCCAAAGGTTTTCCGCAGGCGCATACGTATAACCCTTAACTATCGCTTTGCGCGTCTATCACAAATTGATAGGATCGAACGGTCACGATATGAAGGTACAAAATAATGATGAAATATGCGTTTCGGCTTTTGCTGACAGTTGGTTTTTTAGGGGCGATGATGCCTGCCGGTCATGCGGCGGACGTGCGCGATGCGTCTGTTGCCGATATTGAAAAGGCGGAAACATATCTTCAGGATATGAAAACCGCGCAGGCACGCTTTGTGCAGACCACGCATGACGGCACGCAGTTGGTCGGGACATTCTATTTGAACAGACCGGGCAAGCTTCGCTTTGATTACGACGAACCGATTGAAAACTTTGTCGTCGCGGATGGCCTGTTTATTTATTTCTATGATGCTGAGTTGGAGGAGCAAACAAACGCGCCGATACAATCAACACTCGCGAATTTCTTCTTGCGTAAGGATTTCTCCTTATCGGATGATTTGATTGTGAAGGACGCCAAATGGGCGGGGGGCTTGCTCCAGATTAAAGTGATTCAGGCCGAAGAGCCTGAGGCAGGGTCTATCACCTTCGCCTTTAGTGAAAAGCCTTTCACCTTGAAGAAATGGCGGGTGATTGATCCGCAAAATATGATCACAGAGGTGGAGCTTTTCTATCTGAAAAGCGGCGTCAAATTCCCCAAAGGCATGTTTGTGTACGCCGATCCGAAGAGAGCAGACGGAAAGCCGAATTATAATGAATGAAGGGCCGCTGGAGCATTTGATCCGCATGTTATCGGGTTTGCCGGGGTTGGGTAATCGCTCTGCGCGCCGTATTGCGCTGCATCTTTTGTCCAAGCGGGGCAGTTTGATGATGCCGTTATCGCATGCTTTGTCGGACGCTGCGGAGAATGTAAAGAGCTGTAGCAGTTGCGGTAATCTCGATATGATTGACCCCTGTGCGATTTGTTGCAGCCCGAAACGCGACAGAACGCAAATCTGCGTCGTCTCACAAGTCAGTGATGTGTGGGCGATTGAACGTACGGGCGCTTATAAGGGGCTGTATCATGTATTGGGCGGCTTGCTCAGTGCGTTGGATGGAATCGGGCCGGAAGATCTGCGCATTAATTTGCTGGTTGAGAATGTCAAAGCATCGAACGATGCGCTGGAGGAGGTCATTCTTGCACTGAGTGCAACGGTGGATGGTCAATCCACCGCGCATTATATTTCTGACCATATCGTGCCGTTAGGGGTGAAAGTATCACATCTGGCCCATGGCGTTCCGGTTGGCGGAGAGCTTGATTATCTTGATGATGGTACGATCACCACGGCTCTGCGCTCCCGCGCTTGATAGAAACCTATTCCTAAATATAGAGCGTGCCGCCGCTGCTCGCCTGAAGGGCGGCAATATGCGTGTAATGCGCCGTGTGATCGCCGCCGATGGATACATCATAATACAGACCTGCGGGTAAATAATGATCGCTGCTTGTCGCTGTAATAGCCGCATCACCAAAGGCGATATAGGTCGGCACATCGGCGTACAGGCTGATGATTTGTGTGTCGGCGCTGAAGGCTTCTGCGTTGCGCGCGGATGTACCGCTCACGGTAATGGTATGCGCGCCATCTGATTTCATACGCAATGCGGGGATGGGGTTATCGTTTAAATCCTGCGGTAATAAAGTCGTCATCTTGTTTTCTCCTTAACAAATAAAAAACCCTGCGCGAGATATCCGGCAGGGTGAAGATAGATTTCGGGTGATTTGAGTTACAATATAGGATTATTATCCCACATTGTCAAGTTTACTCACACTGATACAGGACGTATTTCTTTTCACGTGTGCCGTAAGCGCGTATCCAGAAGATCGAAAACAGTCCCCATCCTGAAATCCAGAGCGCGGTTGCCTCGCGTGATGGCTCCAAAATAATGTGGCAAACAGTCAGCAAAACCACGAGGGCAATACCGACCAGAATATTGCCGGTGCTTCTGTTTTTCTGCACCAGCGCAAAAAGAAGAATGGCGGTGCTGTAGAGTGCCAGCAGCACAAGGATCGTGTTTGGGTTACCGATGTCGATAAGGCTGGTGTCTGACAAGGCGGGATAGAGCGCATTTAATGACAAGCCGCTATGCAGAGTAACAAGGCTCAGGCAGAGGAGTGCGGTGAACAGCCCCGCCAGCATGCGTGAGATCTTTGCGCTATAGGCATAGCTCTGCCCCGCCCAGAAGGCTGCGCCGATCATGAATAAGGTGCACATCGTTTCCATGAGCGCGACTTTTGACACAACGGGCGTAGAAATATGGAGCTGAAAAGCGGTATAGAACAACGCCAGAACGAACCATAAAATCGTGCGATCATGCAGACAGTACAGCGCAAGCATACCGCGCTTCATATTGCGTCCTGCGCTCATACGATGCATGAGATCATAGGCCAGCGCAGAGGCTTGCCCGTTATGATTTTTGGAAACAACGTCATTTTTGGCATAGGCTTCGTAATGTTCGCTCATTTCATAAAGCGTCAATGTGCGCAAGGCCGTGTATGTTCCCCATAAAATGGCGAGGAAACCGATATGGGCAGACCCCATATCAATAAACAGAAAGCTGAAAACACTGATCGTGACCAACGCCATATACAAAAACAATCCGGGGTGTTTCGATGAATAGTAAGACATTACAGAGCTCCGGAATCCAGTGTAGACAAAGTGGTTAGAGATTTTATGAGTTTTTGCGTGATGATATCGGGATCATCTTCAGGGTGCTGGGTTGCTTGATTTTCGGTCACGTCATAGTCCCCTGCGGCAGGCTCTATGGCGTTAGGATCAAAGGTATTTTCATCCATTATTTCTGCCTCAGCGTAGTAGGGCGCATGGATCATCGCGTCGGACAATACGGAATCGTGGCCGTTTCCGTTGATAAGGAAAAAGCCGAGAGTGATTTGTAGGCAGGAAAACAGGGCGACAAAGAGGAACGCCCCGCGCCTCGAATGATGAGGTTCAGCGAATCGCATGCCTTATAATATGCGATTTTTGCTTTTCTTTATACGGGTTTGTAAGCACCATAGTCACTTACGACCTCTCCGTAGCCTAATTGGACGTGTTTTTTGACGTCAATATGGCTTAAAACCGTTGCGATTCTTGGTGTTCCGAATTTTAAGAATTGTGATATTCCGCTGTGGACAACTTCGCGGCGTGTTTTGTGCCAAGCCACAACATACAGTAATAGATCACTATTTTTCTGTATTGCGCGTGCATCGGACACAGCCATGCAGGCCGGCGTATCGATAATGATCAGGTCATATTCCTGTTTCAATACGGCGATTAGTTTATCCATTTTTCGTGAAGACATCAGGTCGAGCGCACTGTTGGGAACAGAGCGACCATATAAAACATGCAGGCCGCGTGCGACGGTTTTATCAATAACGTCTTCCAGTTTGTTTCTGCCGCTGAGGTAATCAACCAAAGACAATGTGTTTTTCGTCCCCAAAGATGTGTGGATGCTGGGCTTGCGTAGGTCGGCATCAATCAATAAAACGCGCGTCCCTGACTTCGCCGCAATGCGTGCAAGCCAAGAACAAAGTGTGGTTTTGCCTTCGTTCGGTTTTGAGGATGTGATGGCCACAACTTGACCTTCTTTACCCTTGCTATTGGTGCGTAACTTGATGTTCAAGTGCAGCGTACGCATGGCCTCTGCCAGATCGGAATCGGGATGATCCATGGCAAAGTCTGCCAGAGCCTTGTCCTGATCACCTGTGACTTTGGGAACCAAGCCATAACAAGGCTGATTTAATGTGGCCTCAAGTTGGCGTCCGTTTAGGAATGTTTTGCGGTTTTTCTCAATCAAAACAACAATGGCAATCGCAATGAACAAGGAAAACAGAAACGATAACCCCACCAATGACAGGCGATTGGGATAGATGGGGCGCAGGGGCATGGTGGCTGGCGTGATGACATTCACGTTCAGCGTTCGAGCAAAATCAAGCGCGGTTGACGGCAGGGTGTTAATTTCAAGTTGCGTAACAGCCGTTTCTGCGCCTGACAGGCTGGTTTCAATATTATTGAGTTTTTCACCGTAACGCAGCGTATCGAGATCATTATGCGGTGGTTGCGCCGCGCTGTCCAATGCGCTGAGTTTGATTTTCGTCCGATCATAATCGGCTTTGATACGGCTCATGATCGCGTCATTTTCCTGATCAATCTGCGTGGTGATCAGAGCGATTTCCGATTTCGCATTTTTAATCAGCGGGTGCTTATCGCCATAACGCAAGGAAAGCGTATCGAGCTTCGCTTGTTGGGCGCGTTGTTCTTGGGTGAGGCTCTGGATAACCGCAGAAGAGGTAATGGCAGGCGCATCAGGATTACGAACAAGCTGCCCTTCCGCATTTAAGAATGGCGTAAGCTGTGTCTTTAAAACGCTATATTTCTGGCTGGTCTTTTGATAGGCCGCCTCATTGTCATTATGTTGTTCGGCGGCGATGACTGAGGATTGTGTTGATTTTAACGCAGCGACCGTATCGCGGATATCATTCAATTCTTCTTTGAGTGAGATTGACCAGTCATCATTGGAATCTTGCTGTGGCTGTTGATTGATATAATCAATATTCCGATTCGCGACATAGTGGCGGATAAAGGCGCTCAATATACGTGTGGCCTTTTCAGGCGTGTGATCCGTGTAGGATAATTCCAGAATATAGGAATGGGGGAGGTGCGATACGTTGAGCGGCTCTAATACCTTATGAAGCAGCGCCGCATGATCGCGTGACAGAGATTTTTCTACGGGTTCTTCATTTGGTGCGTTCAGGTTTAAGGATTTGAACTTGGAATGATCTTGTGGTGCTTGCCCATCAATAAGGTCAGCATCATTAAATAAGTTTAGCCCCGCAACAACCTGCCGCGCCATGCTCAATGATTTGATGTAATGTTCCTGCGTGGTGACATAGGTTTCATCTTCGCCATTAAATGCGATTTGCGCTTTGGCCATGTAAACGGGCTGAATGCTTTGAATGAGAAGCGCAATAAGTGAAAAACAGATCAGGAAAATACCGACAATCATCACTTTTCGGCGGTATAGAATCGCGGAAATTCGTTGTGATGGATCTGGTGGGAACGAGGTTTTTTGATCTGCCATGAATGGAGTTATCGTTTTACAAACGCTCCTCTATAATAATGATGTCGCCGTTAATATATTCCAAAGCACCGCTTTGTGCCTTTTTCCTGTAATGCGTTCCTTTGATATTGCGCACAATTTCAAATTCCGCCTGATTGGCGTTTGCCGTATAACCACCAGCCAGCGCGACAATGTTCAAAATGTGCGAGGCATCCGATGGTAAAGTGTAGTAACCGGGATTTTTAATCGCGCCGACAATATAGATTCTTTTCACATGGGCTTGTTTTGTCGGAGCAGCTTTAACGGGCTGCGCTTGCGCGGTCTTAATCGAAACAACAGGGTTTTTAAGGTAATCATTGCTGAGGCGCTCAGTGATGATTTTGCGTACATCTGTGATGGTTTTGCCCGTTACCTTGATCTTGCCGATCATCGGCATGTCAATCTGCCCTTGTGCGTTAATATCGTAAGAGCCGCTCAGATCATTTTCCCCTTGAACAGTGATTTCAATGGTATCACCAACAGCGAAAGCAGGCGGTGTATTTCCGGCGTGAGCGCGCGGCTGAAAAGCGCATAGGCTTAACAACAAAGAAAAAAGGGCGACATAACGCCTCGCATGTAAGGCCTTGAAAAACATATATTTTCACAAAGTTACAAAGGTTGAGAATGTTCATTTAGTATGAAGACATGATAGTGTCTTTGCCAAAGTGGAGCAAGCGCGCCACGCACGAAAAACCATAAAAATTGCAAAATTGTGAATTAAAGTTACAAACCCGCGGATTCGTTGGGTTTATTAGGGACGTACATGCTCTTTGGTGATGTCATGCATGATAATGCGTGAACCAACCGGAAGATCGATCAGCTGCACATAGACTTCGGGCGCAAGGCCGTCCGTGGCAAACAGATCGGCAAACCCTGTGATGGCCTCGGCAAAACGGTTGGCCGCTTCTTTGGGTTCTGTCTCATATAAAGGACGTTGGAGCAAAAGCGCATATTCGAATGGCTCTGTTTGCGCGATGATATCTGATTGACGGCGCAGGCGCACAAGGTATTTTGACAGCTTGGCGACGATATAATCTGCTGCGTAGGGGCCTTCGGCCTCATAAATTGCTTGGTAGTTTTTAATCCCGATAAAGACGATGAATGTACGCTCGCCGTAACGATCCGCACGGTCAATCGCCGATAGGAAAAGCTGGTTAAAGGCGGATTTGGCAATAATACCGCCCGCACTGGGGAAATCTTCGCTGTCATCACCGATTCGTTTGATCAGAGAGATGAGATAGCGCGCATTATCAATGGTGACGTCCAAAGCTTCGGGGTCAATCGGCTTGCTGATGGCATCGTTTGCACCGCTTTGGATGGCTTCTAACTGTTGTACGGAAGGCCCCATTTGTACGATATACGGATATAGCCCCGTTGCGCGGCGTAAATTCAAAATGACGGGTTGCGCGCTGGTGAGTGGCGCGGGGTCGATGAAGATGACATCAAAGTCTTCTTTGGAAAGGCGCTCGACTGCGTTGTTTTTGACCGGCTCCTCGGTGATTTTGTGACCGAGTGTTTCCAGACGGTTACTCATAAGCTGTGCGGTAATGTCTTCTCTGTCAACTACGAGGATTTTCATTGTGTGTGCCTTTTGCTTGTCTGTGCTGTGTGTAGAAAATTATGTGTCATTCAAATGCGATTTTGTAAAAACATTGCGATGCTTGCACATTGCACATTGATAATGGCAAAAAAACCTTTAAAAAAATACTAATAAATATAAGTCAAAAATCCTATGTTTATTTACGTGCTTATTTCCTTTAGGATACGAAGCTCTAAAAGTGAATGTTTGTGCTGTCTGAAGGATGATTATGAGTATTACCTTATATAAGAATGATTTACCTGACGGTCTTGATTTAGGCAAGGTCGTCGCAATTGATACTGAAACGATGGGATTAAACCCGAACAGGGACCGCTTGTGCCTTGTGCAATTATCCAGCGGGGACGGCACGGCGCATCTTGTACAAATGACAGATCCGTCGTTTGATGCGCCGAATTTGAAGAAGCTTGTTGCTGATCCTGCTGTTATGAAATTATTTCACTTCGCGCGCTTTGATGTTGCGATTTTGAAATATGCGCTGGGTGTGGATTGTCCGAATATCTATTGTACCAAGATCGCATCGAAATTGGTGCGTACATATACGGACAGGCATGGCTTGCGTCACCTCTGCCGTGAATTGATCGGCGTTGATCTGAATAAATACCACCAATCTTCGGATTGGGGCGCGGCAGAGCTGAGCACAGAGCAGCTTAATTATGCCGCCAGTGATGTTTATTATCTGCACCAGCTTAAAAAGCATCTGGATACAATGTTGGCGCGTGAAAATCGCACCCACATCGCGCAAAGCTGTTTTGATTTCATCGGCACACGCGCAGAGCTGGATTTAAGCGGTTGGTTCTACGATATTTTCGAACATTAAATAAAGAAGGGTATGTATTGTCGTGACGCGTAAAACACAAGAGCAATCACAAGGCGGCGATGCACTTCAAAAAGATGTGGCTTGCGCCGTTCATGTCCTGAGAGAAGAAGCCGAAGCTTTGCGCGCCTTAGCAGATATCGTGGATGATTCTTTTCATCATGCTGTCGAAGCCATTGACGGTATGAAAAACACCGCGCAATTTTCCGGTCGTCTTATTATTGCGGGCATCGGCAAAAGCGGCCACGTCGCGCGCAAGATTGCCGCAACGATGGCATCGACAGGAACACCGTCTTATTTTGTGCATCCGGGCGAGGCCAGCCATGGCGACATGGGTATGATTACCGAGCGTGATGTTGTTCTGATGTTGTCGAATTCAGGCGAGAATTCCGAGCTTTCTGATTTAATTCATTATACGCGCCGATATGATATCACTCTGATTGCGATGACCAGTAAGCCGGAATCGAGCCTTGCGCGTCACGCCGATGTGACGTTGCTTCTCCCGCAAGTGGGCGAAGTATGCCCGAATGGTCTTGCACCCACCACCTCAACGACGATGATGATTGCCTATGGCGATGCGCTGGCGATTGCTTTGTTGGAACGAATGGGGCTAACGCCGGAACAATATAAAGTGTTCCATCCGGGCGGAAAATTAGGGCAAAAATTATTGAGCGTTTCCGAATTGATGGTGTCAGGCGATGATTTGCCGATTGTTTCCGCAAGCGCCCTGATGGGTGAGGCTTTGATTGCTTTAACGGAAAAGAATTTAGGGTCTGTTCTGGTGTTTGATGGTGAGGAGCTTAAAGGGATCGTGACCGATGGGGATTTAAAACGCCACATGGCGCCCGATTTGCTGCAAAAATCTGTCACCGATATTATGAGCACTACTCCAAAGACCATCGACAAGAATGCCCTTGCGGTTGAAGCACTTGATATCATGACCAAAATCCAAGGCCAATATATCACCAGTTTAATCGTCACGGATCAGGGCAAAACATGCGGTATGATTCGCCTTCAAGATTGTTTGCAGGCGGGCGTTGCCTAACGCTTTTGCCGCTATTTTAAGCCTTTTACTTTGATTTGTGTTGGTGCTAATCTCTAAAGCCCAATTTCCTTATACTATATGGAATATATCAATGGATTTAAATCAAGATCACCTAAGCGAAGAAGAGCAAAACGCCCGCATGGAACGTTTGAGCCGCCGTGATCGTCAGGCGCATGTGTCGGCGCGCTATTCCAATTTTGTGCGCTTGATGCGCCTTGCTTTGCCGTTATGTGCGGTCATTATTGTTGCCTTTTTATTCATCAGGCCAGGCGTTGAAGATCAGGTGATTGTGCCGATAGAAGAAGTGACAAAAGCGCCTGATTTACAAAATCAGAAAATCGCCAAAAATGAATTACTCAACCCGAAATTTGAAAGTATGGATAATAAAAGCCAGCCTTATCAAATTGTTGCGCAGCGCGCGGTGCAAGGCGAAACCAATAAGGATCTGATCATGCTGGAGCAGCCTGTTGGCGTGCTCACCATGAAAGACGGCGTTGAGGTCACGGTGACGTCAAAAACCGGCGCATATCGGCAGGATACGGAACGGTTCTTTTTAGAAGGGGAGGTATCGCTTCAACATGGGGGCGGCTATATCCTGAAAAGTGAAGAGGCGCATATTGATCTGCAAAAGAATTTAGCGTGGTCGGAAAAGGATGTTAGTGGCTCCGGCCCTGATATGACGATTGCGGCGCGCGGCGTACAAGCCAACGGCGAAACGGGGGAGATCGTATTCTCCGGTCCGGCAAAGCTGACGCTGGCTAAAGGGTTTGGAGGCGTGGAATGATTATGCGGCGGCTTACCCTTTTTATTGCGGTGTGCGGCGCTGCACTCACGACGGCGGCTTATGCGCAAAATGCGGTGAATCCTGATCGTGACAAGCCGTTGGAAATCACGGCTGATGAAAGTCTGGAATGGCACAGGAATGAATTATTCTTTCAGGCGAAAAAGAACGTGCGCGCGGTGCAGGGGGCGACGACTTTATTGTCTGATGTTCTGGTTGCGAAATATCGCGAGAGCAAAAAAAGCAACATGGAAATTTACAATATTCAAGCCACAGGCAGCGTGCAGATTATCTCCGCGAAAAGCAAAGCCTATGGCGATAAGGCTGTTTATAATGTTGATAAAGGTTTCGCCGTCATGACAGGGCGGAATTTACGCCTTGTATCAGAAGATCAAACGGTAACCGCGCGTGATAAGTTGCAATATTGGGTCAATCAGGGGCGTTTAGAGGCCATCGGGCGCGCCGTTGCGGTGCGTGAAGGTGATCGGGTTGAGGCGGATAAGCTGATTGCGGTGTTCCTTGAGGGCGCAGACGGAAAACGCGTTTTAAAAACCCTCGAAGCGATCGGCAGCGTGGTGATTACAACGCCAACCGAAGTGCTGACGGGGGATCGCGCGCGATATGAAGCCCAAACAAATATCGCCGAATTACAAGATAATGTCAGAATTACCAAAGGGCCGAATGTTCTGGAAGGCGCGCGCGCGCAAGTGAATCTTGAAACCAATATCAGCAAGATTTTCGGCTCTAAGGATAAGGATGGGGGGCGCGTAAAGGGCGTATTCTATCCGCGTTCGGAAGATAAGCCGTAAGAGATTAGTTTACATAGACGCATAAAACGGTTTATAGAATATTAGATATTTCTAAATATTTGGATTTGGGAGGAAGACATTGTGACGTTCTTTTTGCAATGGATTTTGATGGCAGCCGTACAATTGGCTGCAACGATGTCACCGGGGCCGGCCTTTGTCGTGGCGGTGCGTAATGCGATGGCCTATAACCGACCAATCGGTATTTTAACCGCGCTGGGTTTGGCATGCGGTGTTGCGGCGCACGTCATTTTCGTGCTGGCGGGAATCTCATTTCTAATCGCAAAATCCGTGTTTTTGTTTAATTTCATTAAATATGCGGGCGCGGCCTATCTGTTTTACATTGGTGTTAAGGCGCTGATCTTCTCAAAAAAGAAAGAAGATACACAAAACGCTGTACAGAACTCGGTACCTGATAAACCGTTAATTTCGGGGTATAAGGCTGTGTTGAACGGATTTTTGACCAATCTCCTAAATCCCAAGGCGGTTGTGTTTTTCACGGCGGTTTATACGCAATTTATTGACCTGTCCACCCCTGTATTTATGCATTTGGCCTATGGCGTGACTTCCGTCGCGATTGAGTTTTTATGGTTTGCGGGTGTGGCAATTGTATTGACCAATCCTGCGGTAAAATCAAAATTTATGAAGATTATGCACTGGATAGAGCGTGGTTGTGGTGGACTGATGATCGGTCTTGGCGTAAAATTGGCTTTAACAAAGTAACTTAAGAGTATCGATGAACGGAAAATCCAAGATATCAAGAAAACCGAGATTGCAGACTGTGCCAAAGGGACTGTCCGTACTTCACCTTTCGAAATCCTATAAAAAACGCCCCGTTCTGCGGGATGTGAGTCTGAATGTTGAGCGCGGCGAAGCGGTTGCATTGTTGGGGCCGAATGGTGCGGGTAAGACAACGTGTTTTCATATTATTACAGGACTGATCGGCGCAGATGGCGGCGCGATTATGCTTGATGGTCAGGATATTGCGGGTCTGCCGATGTATCGCCGTTCGCGTATGGGCGTTGGCTATTTGCCGCAGGAGGCTTCAATTTTTCGCGGCTTATCTGTTGAGGATAATTTGCGCGCCGTGATTGAATTGCAGGATTTAAGCAAGGAAGATCAAGACCTTATGCTGGAAGACCTTCTCGCTGAATTCAGCGTGGAGCATCTACGGCGCACGCCTTCACTTGCCCTGTCAGGCGGAGAGCGCAGACGTGTTGAGATTGCGCGTGCCTTGGCGGCGCGGCCTGATTTTATGCTGCTGGATGAACCGCTCGCCGGTGTTGACCCGATTGCGGTGAATGATATTCGTAACCTGATTTCCCAATTGAAAAACCGCGGAATCGGCGTTTTGATTACTGATCATAACGTGCGCGATTGTCTGGGGATCGTTGATCGTGCCTATATTCTTCATGATGGTAAGGTTTTGATGGAAGGCAGCCCCGATGACATTGTTGATAATGATGATGTCCGCCGCGTCTATCTGGGCGAAGGATTTTCCCTGTAATTTCGCACTATGCGTTCGTATTTGTGATGCTATTTTTTGTGGCACATGATAAAATGTGAACATGAATACATTTTCCCAAAAACTTGATTTACGGCAGTCGCAGCAGCTTGTCATGACGCCGCAACTACAGCAGGCGATTAAGTTGCTACAGCTTAATAACGTCGAGTTGGGCGAGTATATTGAGGAAGAATTGGAAAAGAATCCGCTGCTTGAAAAGGTGGATGCTGACGCCGATCAGGAGCAACAGGACGCGCCCCCCGAAAAAGAAGAAAAAGATAATATGGACACCGCGTTCGAGGCTTCGGAAACGTCGGATTTTGACGCCGGATCATCTATGGCCGATATGGGGATGGGCGGCAATTCGAAATTCGATACAATGGATGATTCCTTTGAAAATCGGATGAGCGCGGAAAAAACCCTGCGCGAACATTTAACCGAACAACTGAACGTGGCCTGCGCCGATGAACGCGATCGTATGATTGGCGCATTTCTAATCGACAGGCTGGATGAAAGCGGTTATTTGCGCGATGAGCTTGATATGTTGGCGGAGCGTTTTGGTTGCTCCGAAGGACGTTTAGAGGCACTGGTTACACGTATGAAGCAATTTGATCCTGCCGGGGTATTTGCACGCGATTTATCAGATTGCTTGATGTTACAGCTTGAGGAGCGCGGGCAGCTTGATGCGCCGATGCGTAAGTTGCTGGATCATCTGCAAATGCTGGCGGATCATGACTTTAAGAAACTCGCGGATGTTTGTGAGGTCAATGAAACCTATTTGATGGATATGGTTGAGGAAATAAAAAGCCTGAACCCCAAACCGGCAGGGACGTTTGACCATTTTGTCGTGCAAACGGCTGTGCCTGATGTGTTGATGAAAAAGATGCCTAAAAATTTGGGCGGGGGTTGGCGCGTTGAATTGAATAACGAAACGCTGCCGCGCGTTCTGGTTAATCAGGAATATTATACGCAAGTTTCTGAAAGCGCATCACAAAAGGCCGACCGCGAATATGTGAGCACGCAACTGGCTTCGGCAAATTGGCTCGTGCGTGCGCTAGACCAACGCGCGCAAACCATTCTAAAGGTCGGCAGTGAAATCGTCGAGCAGCAAGATGCGTTCTTTAATTACGGGATCGAATATTTAAAGCCGCTGACTTTGAAGGACATTGCCGAAGAAATCGAAATGCATGAAAGCACCGTGAGCCGCGTCACCACGAATAAGTTTATAGGAACGCCGCGCGGTATATTCGAGCTTAAGTTCTTCTTCTCTACCGGATTGGTGTCAGACAGTGGTATGGTGTATTCCTCAGAGGCGATAAAGGCACGCATAAAAACGATGATCGACGCGGAGGAGCCGACCAAGATTTTATCCGATGATAAATTGGTCGATATTTTGAAAGCAGACGGGATCGATATTGCGAGAAGAACCGTTGCTAAATACCGCGAGGGAATGCATATTGGCTCCTCAGTGCAAAGAAGGAAGCAAAAAAAGAATTTGGCATAGATGTGATAACGGTTTAAGACACATAAACATGCAGGAAATAAAGTTTTTTTGACGTAAAAGAAGGAAGAAAACCATGGAAATGACTGTTCAAGGCAAACAAATGGATGTTGGCGATGCGTTACGTGATCACGTAACCGATAAGCTGTCTGATATTGATCAGAAATATTTCAATAACGCAACGGATGCGACTGTGACTTTCGCAAAAGAAGGACATGGCAACCCGATGTTTAAGGTGCATATTTCCTTTAACGTCGGAAAAAACATTCAGGTTGTAACAGAATCAATTGAACATGACCCGTATGCGGCGTTCGATTCAGCGTCTGAAAAGGCGGCTAAGCGTTTAAGACGTTATAAAAGACGTTTGCGCGATCATCATAACAGAACGGAGAAATCTCCCGAGATTGAAATGATGAAAGCCAAGGCCTATACGCTGGCACAAGAAGCCTATGAAACGCCTGAGCAGGATAATGACCATGACGAAGCGGTTTCTGTTGAAAAAGATCCGGCGATCATTGCAGAAATTCAAACGCATATTGAAAAAATGAGCGTATCCGAAGCGGTTATGCGTATGGAGCTTGCCGATCAAACCGCATTGATGTTCAGAAATGCGAGTAATGAGAAGCTGAATATGGTGTATATGCGCAAAGACGGTAATATTGGCTGGATCGAGCCGGACGACCAATAAAACCATTCTATGGTATATCCGTAAGTTTTCTAAAGACCCTGTGAGTAAATCCGCAGGGTCTTTTGCATTAAAGATACCTATTTCCTGCCTAATAGTAATAAATTTTAATACTCAAAATCGCGGCACATGAGGTGTCTGTTATTAAGTTATTGATATCGTTTTAATTTTAGTGTTTTGCGGTGCAAGAAAAGTTTTACTAGCAATTTTCGCGCAAACCATGTTAAACCCGCCCCGACGTTTTGTATGAACAAAAGGACAGGGTGATGAGCATCTCAAAATATGTGGATTTTGATTTATTCTTAAACCGAATAAAAGCGCATAGCGCAAAACAAGCTTTTCAGCAGATTGCACAAGAGAGCGCGGCTTTGTGCGGTGCGTCTGCTCCTGATCTGTTTGATCTGATCCAAAGCCGTTTTGACGAAGGCGGCGCGCATGGTGAAAAGGGCGTTTCTGTTTTCGATCTGAAATCTGTAAAAATCAAATCATCCCTTATGTTCGTGGCAACATTTGATCAGGGACTTGATCTGAATGCACATGATGCACAGTCCGTACATGCCTTTGTAGGGGTGCTTTCGCCATTCTCAAGCGGTGCAGCGCATTTACAGCGTCTTGCTTGTGTATCACGCCTGTTCCGCTCAAACGATCTGTGCGCGACCCTACGCGAAACAAGAAATGAAGATGAGATGCGGGTTTTATTTATGCCCGATCAAGATTGGATGATTGCAGCCTAGAATGGGGTCCGTATCGTTCTTAGTGAACAACGACAGGCTCAAGGTCTTTTTGTCTGGCAATAACTACAGCCTTATCCAGCGTATCTGTCACGGATAATTTCTCACCATCCGCACCGAATATGGCGTAACCATGCTTCGTTTTGTTTTGGACAGGTTTGATGTAGGCAATTTGGTGAAGGCCAAAACTCTTAAAATCACGAGAAGAAAGGGTCTTTAGAATTTTTTTAATTCTGGCATTATCTTCAAGATTTTTATCGGTCATGTTTTCTTCAGCCTTTTTCTTATATTCGATACTTCTTATGAAACACTAAAAACGATGTCTTTGTCAAAATTCATTTAGCTTTCGTCGTCAGAGCTATCCACATCAATGGTTTTAAGCTCCTTCTTCGATACTTGCTTTTGCTTGATTTTGATTTTCACGGCGTGTGATTCGGGCACCAAACGTTGCAAGTTGATATGGAGCAATCCATTATCCAGATCCGCGCCGCAGACCTCTATGCCATCGGCAAGGACGAAGTGACGTTGGAACTGGCGCGCCGCAATACCGCGATGCAGATATATTTTATCTCGGTCATCTTTTTGTTTGCCGCGTACGGTGAGCTGGTTATGGTCTGTTTCCACATCCAGATCGTCCATCGAAAATCCGGCAACCGCCAGCGAAATCCGCAGGCCATGTTCACCAATTTGTTCGATATTATAAGGGGGGTAACCATCGCCGCTGCTTTTACGCATACGGTCAATCGTTTTTTCGAAATCGTCAAAGCCCAAAAACAGGGGGCTATCGAAAAGGGATAAGCGTGTCGTCATTGTTAAAACTCCTCCTTAATTGAGCGAGATTTTAAATTATGTTTACATGTGACCCGCATTAGCAGCATCACAAGGGGTATCATACAGGAGTTATGCTGGTTTTTTCAAGCAGACTTTACAAATAGGCGGTCGCAATAGCCGCATTCCACGGATGGTTGATCATCAAAGCTGTACCAGACTTTCGGATGACCAAGCGCACCGCCGCCGCCATCGCACGAAACGCCGTCCGCATGGGCATCAATTTTGATTGTTTCAGGGGCTTTGTGTTGTTCCATGATGAACTCCTTCATATTACAACGCCATTTAAGTGAAAACGGTGGACAAAGACAAGCGATATTCTTGTGAAAGGCACGCGGAATGTCATTGTTCTGACGCTGGCGCTTACGACAGTTTTTTCCAGATCGTCCCGTTTACGGTGTCCTCTATGGCAATACCGATCGCGAGTAATTCATCACGGATTTCATCAGATCTTGCATAATCTTTGTTGGTGCGCGCGTCTTTGCGTTGTTGCAGCAAGGATTCAATATGATCTGTATCAACCGAATCGTCTGAAACACCGTAACCAAGCCACTTATCCGGATTTTGCTGCGCTATGCCAAAAAGCTTTGCTGCAGCAAAAAACTGTGCTTTTTGTTGCGGTGATCGGGTTTCCACCAGATTTTTAGCCAGCGCGAAAAGGACTGCGATGGCTTTGGGCGTGTTTAAATCATCGCATAAGGCCTCAATAAAATCATCGGGCAGTGCAGGCGCATCGATGTCTGTGATGTCAATATCGACAACTTCGCGCAGGCTCTGATAAATACGATCCAGCATTTTCTTGGATTGTAAGATGGAGTCCTCTGTCCAGTCCAAAGGCTGGCGGTAATGCGCGGACAGCAAGGTCAGGCGTAAAACTTCGCCCTCATATTGTGTCACCAGATCATGGGCGAGGGTCACATTGCCCAAAGATTTGGACATCTTCTCCCCTTCAACGGTGACAAAACCGTTATGCACCCAATATTTTGCAAAGCTGGCGAGGTCATTTTCATCACCATTCGCACAGCAGCTTTGGGCGATTTCGTTTTCGTGATGGGGGAATTTTAAATCTGCGCCGCCGCCATGAATATCGAAAGGCAGGCCAAGATGCTCCTGCGCCATGGCGGAACATTCAATATGCCACCCCGGACGCCCTGTGTTCCATGGGCTATCCCAGCCCGGTTCGCCGTCATGGCTGGGTTTCCACAAAACGAAATCCGCAGGGTCTTTTTTATAACTTGCCACCTCAACGCGCGCACCGGCGATTTGCTCGTCGCGGTTGCGTCCTGATAATTGGCCATAGGCCGCAAAGGAGGGGACATGAAACAAAACATGACCGTCAGCCGCATAGGCATGGCCTTTCTCGATCAATGTTTCGATAATTGTGATCATGTGGGTGATGTTATCGGTTGCACGCGGTTGTTTGTCGGGGCGCTTCACGCCCAGAGAGGCCATATCCTGATTATAGATATCGGTGTATTTTTTGGTGATGGTGTCAATCGCCTCCCCCGTTTTTTGCGCGGCGGCGATGATTTTGTCATCAACATCGGTAATATTGGACACATATGTGACTTTTGGATAAAGCGCGCGTAAAACATTTGCGAGCACGTCAAAGACCACAGCCATGCGTGCATTTCCGATATGCGCGTAGCTGTAAACCGTTGGTCCACAAGCATAAATACGCACATGGTCGGGGTCGATGGGGGTGAAGATTTCCTTTTGACCCGTCAGGGAGTTTTGCAATTTCAAGGGTGTCATGCTCTATAAATATCCTTCAATGTCGCTTTTTACTGGAAAATACGGTATAGAAACGCTAAGACCAACCCTTAATTTTAGGTTTTTAAAAAATGGTTATGCAGATGACAGATAGAATGTCCCCTAATATTATCGTACAAGATAATCGTCCGAGCCGAGAAGAAGCGATGAAAGCGGTTGAAACGCTTTTACGTTGGGCGGGTGAAGATCCTGCGCGTGAAGGGCTTATTGAAACACCAAAGCGTGTTGTGAAAGCGTATGAGGAATTTTTCTCAGGCTATACAAAAGACGCGGCGGCGGAATTATCCAAAACATTCGAAGATATCGAAGGTTTCGATGACATGGTTGTTGTCAGAGATATCGATTTCGTATCGCATTGTGAACATCACCTTGTGCCTATTTTGGGCAAAGCGCATGTCGCTTATTGGCCTGATGAGCAAGTGGTGGGTATTTCTAAACTGGCGCGCATCGTCGATATTTTTGGTCGTCGTTTGGTGTCACAGGAAAATATGACCCGCAATATTTTACAATGTATCGATAAGACCTTAAAGCCCAAAGGCGTTGCCGTTTATATTGATGCGAACCATCAATGTATGTCGACGCGTGGTGTCAATAAGGGTGCATCATCGACGGTTACTTCTATGTTCTCTGGTATCTTCAAAGAAGACAGGGACGTGCAGCGTCGCTTCCTTGATATGATTAAGTTTTAAGGGTAACGTGCTGTCGACGACGATTTAAAGGAGCGCGGCATGACCACATTTTCACTTCCCAAATGGTATGATCTGCACACGCATTTCCGTCAAGGTGGCGCGATGGCGGCCTATATTAAAGCGCATTATGATATGGGCTGCGCTGGTGCGTTGGCGATGCCCAACACAAAGCCGCCAACCGCCGTTGTTTTTGAAAGCGATGAAAGTGATGCGTATTGGAGCATTGAGCGCTATATGCGTGATATCAATACGGCGGGCGGGGATCAGTTCTCTACTTTAATCGTGCCCTTATATCTGACCAAAGACACAACCCCCGATATGATTCTTAAAGGCGCGCAATCGGGCATTTTAAATGCATGTAAATCCTATCCGCCCCACGGCACAACGGGCGCGGAGTTCGGTATTCCCATTACAGAATTTATAGAAAACGGCGTGTTTAAAGCGATGGAAGAGGCAGGCGTTGTCTTGTGCGTTCATGGCGAAGAGCATGGTTTGAGCGGCGATCGGTATTTTGATCGTGCAGAAAATGCAGAAGAAATTTTCTATGCGGAGCGTATGCCGCGTGTGCGTGAGGCTTTTCCTGATCTGAAAATCGTGTGTGAACATGTCACCACCAAAAAGGCCGTGGATTTTGTAAAAGGCGCAGGCGCGCAAACGGCGGCGAGTATTACGCCTCAACATTTGATCCATACCATCGGCGATTTGATACAAGGATTGAAATATCATTTATTCTGTTTGCCTGTTTTAAAGCATGTCGAAGATCGTGACGCCCTGCGCGGCGCGGTGACCGATCCGAACAATACCCAGTTTTTTGCAGGAACGGACAGTGCCCCCCATACAACCAAAGCAACCGATTGCGGTTGTGCCGCCGGATGCTTCACAGGGGGGATTGCCCCGCAACTCTACGCGCATGCGTTTGAACTGGCAGGGGTGGATTTATCACAGGGCGAAGGGCAAGCAATTTTCCAAAGATTTTTGTGCGATGTTGGTGCGACATTTTACGAACTGACCCGCTCTGCTGACACCTTCACATTGACCAGAGAAGAAACGCCCGTTGCTGTGTTGAAAACACCCGACGGGGACGTGACGCCCTTGCCGTTGGGGTTACAACAACCGAGCGTGCCATGGTCGATCAAACTGTAAATTCGGTGGACTGGCAACGTCTGCTCGATCCCGATATTCAAGATTTTATTCACGCCCATGCGTCAGATGATGTGAAGCAGCTTGCACTGAAAAAAGCACCTGATTTGAACTGGCCATACAGCCTGATACTGGATCAGATCAGGGTGCGCCAAAAAGCCAAAACCAAGTCACATGATCTGTACGAAACGGATAGTTTCATATTCCCTTTCAATGAAACATATGAGCAGGCCTCGTCCTCCCCTTGTGCGCGATATAAGGAACGGTTGGTATCGGGACAAACATTCGTTGATTTAACCGCCGGAAGCGGCGCGGATTCCTTTCACATAGCCCAAGGCTTTGCGTCCTCTGTTTTGGTGGAGCGCGATGCGCATAGCGCGGAGCTACTCACCCATAACGCACAGGCTTTGCAAGCATCAGGGTGGCTGGATGGACAAATAAGCGTACACCACGGCGATGCTTGTGATTATGTGCGTGATATGGCCGCTGTGGACGCTGTGTTTATTGATCCGCAGCGTCGCGAAAATGGGCGTAGGGCGTTATATGATTTCTCTGCCTGCTCGCCCGATATCATGGATCTTTTGCCCGTTTTGAAAACCAAGGCGAAAAAGATACTTGTGAAGGCCTCGCCTTTTCTTGATATCGGTCATGCAACGGCGCAGTTGCAAATGGTGGTGCAGGTTCATGTGGTGCAGTGGCAAAATGAATGCAAGGAGGTCTTGTATCTTTTGGATTGTGATTCAGGCGGGCAGGATATCGACCCTGAAATTACAGCCGTTGATCTGGATGATGAGGGCAGGGCGGTGAAAAGTTTTTCATACTTCACCGCGCGCGAAAAAGACGCGGTGATATCCTGCGCCATGCCTCAAAAATATATTTTCGAACCCGGCCCCGCCTTTCAAAAGGCCGGTGGATTTAAAACAATGGCGGCGCAATATGGTGTCAGTAAACTCCACCCGAACAGCCAGCTTTATACTGCACAATCGCCGCGCGAAAACTTTCCGGGGAAATGTTATGAGGTGGTTGGCCTTTATCCCGTGAAGGCGAAAGACTTGCCCGTTGATAAAGCCGATCTGGCGGTGCGCAATTTCCCTGCATCGGTGAAGGAATTGCGCAAAAAGCTTAAATTACGTGATGGCGGGGCGCACCGAATATTCGCGACAACGCTCTGCGATGATTCTAAAAAACTCATTTTATGTTTGAAATAGTGCTTACGAAATACAATGACTAGTAGTTGCGGTTTTATGGATAACTTCCAAATTATTTTCAATACTTAAAGACGTTATTAAGTATTAGCTCTATATAATATTGTGGGGAATAGTTCTCGATAAACTCTAGAGCGTGCACAACATAAGTATTTAGATGAGTATACCAACCGTCTCAAATTATGAAAAAAAGTCTGGTGATCAGGGCATTCGCGCTGATCAAAAGCCTATTTTTGCCTTTAAAAGCATTTTTGTATCCTCCCCTCAGAAAATATGGCGAAGCAAGATTAGCTGGCGTATTGCCTTTGCGGCTTTTATGACCATTATGCTTGTTCAAACATTGGTTCTTAATCTTGGCGGTATTGAGAAATACAGGCTGGAGCAATTGAACCTTCTGAAAGTTGAGGCACGCGCGGCTGTGGGAGCGCTCATTAATCTCAATAAAAAGGGAACGCAGACGTCACCGTTTGAAGAAAAACAAGTGAACGGTCTTTTTAATATGACTCATATTACAGGGCTGAGCGTTTACTCTTACACATTCAATCATATTCAAACCTATGGCAATAAACCACGTATTGACGCGAAACTAGGAACATTAAACAGCGAGTATAGAAGTGCCGATGGGCATTATTATGAATTTGTTTTGAAAGGTTCTGATATCCAGAGCATGTTCACCGTTGTCGTTCAAGTTGATTCCAGCGATATCAAAGCAAATATATTCGCATATGTTCTGGATAGTATCAAAATTATGGTGATTTTATCGTTGTTGGTGACAACGGTGTTAATGATTGCTCTTGGAAAATGGTTGTTGGAGCCTTTGTTGTTTGTGCGCTCAAACTTGATTTCGGCGTTTAAGAATCCTGAAGCGCCTGATATTGCGCCATCTCCCTATGATAAAGGTGATGAAGTGGGCGCGGTTATTGATTTGACGCAAAGGTTGATCGCGCAGAATGCCGATAATATTAATAACTTAAAAAGCACGGCTGAGGACAAGATTCATAAGCTTGCCTATTATGACAGCCTGACAGGCTTGCCGAACCGCGCTTACTTTGTGCAAAAATTGAGCGAGCGTATGATTTTAAACCGTGATGAAACGGTTGATCGTTTTGCCGTGATTGCGCTCGATCTTGATCATTTCAAGGATATCAACGATTCGATGGGGCATAATGTTGGTGACGCGATCTTAAGATCTGTCGGAAAAAGATTGCAGGCTTCTTTGCCTGAATCTGCGGTTATTTCGCGTACAGGTGAGGATGAATTTGCGGTCATGGTGCCCCTTCATGGTGATGTCACAACCGCAAAAGATGTGGCGCAGCGCGTCATTGGTATCGTGCGTAAGGAACCCTTTAGAGTCTTTAATGAGGAATTTCAGATACGCGCTTCGGTTGGTGCATCGACATTCCCTGATAATGGCGCAGAGCCTGATTCAGTGCTTAAGAATGCGGATATCGCCTTAAACCGCGCCAAGGAAGAAGGGCGCGATACGATCAAGGAATACACCGAAGACTTTGACCGCGCTGTTCAGGAACGTTTCCAGATTTTGCGTGATTTGCGTGATGCGATGGAGCATGACGAATTACAGCTTTATTTCCAGCCGCAGCTTTGTTTGAAAACGGGCGCCGTGATTGGCGCAGAAGCGTTGATCAGATGGTGGAAACCTGATGACAGTAAAGAGGGTGGAAAATTTATATCGCCCGGCGTTTTTATTCCGGTTGCTGAGCAATCAGGCTTGATTGTGCCAATCGGACAATGGGTGCTTAAGCGGGCATGTCAAGTCGCAAAACGCTGCCATGATGAACATGGTTTTCAAATCCGTTTTGCGGTCAATGTGTCGGGTAATCAATTTGTGCATGGCGATGTTTGCGCCGATTTGTCTAAATATCTGGCGGAAACAGGCGTTAATCCGAATTTGTTAGAGCTTGAAGTGACGGAAAGTGTGTTTATGGATGATATCCAGCACACGGTTGAGATATTGAATACACTTCATTCTTTGGGTGTTGAAATCGCGATTGATGATTTCGGGACGGGTTATTCTTCTTTATCCTATCTCAGTCAATTCCCGATTGATCGTTTGAAAATTGACCAATCATTTATACGCAATGCCTTAAATGACAAAGATAACGCATCGATTGCGCGCACGATTATCAATCTTGGTCACTCGTTGAATTTGCAAGTGATCGCGGAAGGTGTTGAAACCAAACAGCATGAAGAGTTCCTTGTGAAGCAGGGCTGTGACGAAGTGCAGGGTTTCCGTTATGCGAAGCCTATGCCTGCCGAAGACCTGTTTGAATTTATCAAAAACTATAATGGCGATCTGGAAAGCTTCGGCGCATAGTTATTGCCATATCCGGTGTTTTGTCTATATTGATTTCCTTAGTAAATGATTGGAAATTCAAGCGTAGATTATGACACAAAATCTTTATTCAGGCTCAATAACCTCTAAAAAATGCGGCGCTCTTAGCGGGGCGGCACTTATTCCGGGCGATAAATCTATATCGCATCGCTCTATTATGCTGGGCGCGTTGGCGATTGGTGAAACAATAATCGGCGGCTTGCTGGAGGGCGAAGATGTCCTGCACACCGCGGCGGCCATGCGCGCAATGGGCGCGAAAATCGAACATAGCGATGACGGGCTGTGGCGCGTTAATGGCGTGGGTATTGGTGGCTTGCATGAGCCGAGCAGCGTGCTGGAAATGGGCAATAGCGGTACATCAACCCGCCTGTTGATGGGGCTTGTGGGTGGTCATAACATCACGGCAACCTTTACGGGTGATGCATCATTGGTCAAACGTCCGATGCGCCGCATTGTGACGCCGCTGGAAATGATGGGCGCAACGTTCCTTTGTCGTTCAAATGACAGGCTGCCCCTGACGGTTAAGGGCGCGCAGGATACTCTGCCGATTGAATACACATTACCCGTCGCCAGTGCGCAGGTGAAATCCGCGATTATGCTCGCAGGGTTGAATGCATCGGGGCGTACAACGGTGATCGAAGATCATCCGACGCGTGACCATACGGAAAATATGTTGCGTCATTTCGGCGCCGAGGTGAATGTTGAGGAACTGGAAAACGGTGCGTATGCCGTTTCCCTATGCGGTCAGCAAGAGTTGCGCGGTTGTGCCATTGATGTGCCGCGCGATCCAAGCTCGGCGGCTTTTGCGGCTGTTGCGGCTTTGATTACGGAAGGCTCGGACATTACAATGTCGAATGTCGGCGTTAATCCCCGCCGCGATGGTGTGTTTGTCACGTTGCAGGAAATGGGCGCGGATATCCGCTATGAAAATCAACGTCTTGAGGCCGGTGAATCCGTGGCGACAATCAAGGTGACTTCTAATAACACGCTCAAAGGTATTAATGTGCCCGAAGAGCGCGTACCGTCCATGATTGATGAGTTTCCCATTTTGGCTGTGGCGGCGGCGTGCGCGGAGGGGACAACCACCATGACGGGGCTCAAGGAACTGCGCGTTAAGGAAAGTGACCGCCTGTTGATGATGGCGAACGGCCTGAAGGCGTGTGGTGTTGATCTTGAAATGGGTGAGGATAGCCTGACCATTCATGGTAAGGGCAAACCGCCCAAGGGCGGGGCATGCATTGAAACGGCGCTGGATCACCGCATTGCGATGAGCTTTCTGGTGCTTGGCTGCGCAAGTGAGGAACCTATTGAAATTGATGACGCCGCGCCGATTAAAACCAGCTTCCCTAATTTTATTGAATTGATGAATGATTTGGGCGCGCAGATAGGTGATCTGGATGATTCCGGCGCCTTGCGTTTGGCGTAGAGCATGTCCGAAACCTCCAAAATCATTGCGATTGACGGCCCCGCGGCAAGCGGCAAGGGGACATTGGCGCGCGAACTGGCGGCTGTGCTCAACTTTGCCCATATGGATACGGGCGCATTATATCGCGCAGTTGGCTATGAGGTTTTGCAAGCGGGCGGCGACCTTGAAAACGCGCAAGATGCGCTGGCGGCGTGCCGCGTTTTGGAAGAGAAGCTCGCGCAGGGGGGTCCGCTGTCTAATCCTGATTTGCGGTTGGATGAAATCGGCAATGCCGCATCCAAGGTTGCAGTAATGGAAAGCGTGCGCGCAGCCTTGATTGGCATACAACGGCACTTCGCGCAAAACCCTGCCGATACGTATGAAGGCGCGGTTTTAGATGGACGTGATATTGGGACGGTGATTTGCCCTGATGCGCATTTGAAGCTCTATGTAACCGCAAATATGGAAATTCGCGCGAAAAGACGTATGAAAGAGTTGCAATCTAAGGGAATAAACGTTAAGTATGGAGCCGTTTTAGAGGATATGCGTGCACGTGATGCGCGTGATTCCGGTCGAAAGGCTGCTCCACTAAGGCCTGCGCAAGATGCGATTGTCATTGACACAAGCACCTTAACGCAAGCTCAAATGCTGGAAATGGCCTTGGAATATGCGAAAAAGGCATTTGTCGGAAACACTGCATAGCAGTGCATTAGCGAGAATATCTTCATAAAACAACGGATCTTTCGTTCTGCTGCCTTCCTGAAAACGGGCAATCTGCAAATATGAGGCGGAGCGTTAAAGATGCGATTTTAATTTTGAAAGGAAATATATTATGGCACATGTAGCCGCTAATCTAAAAGACAAAGAGGGATCCAATGAGTTTGCAGCTCTGCTTGGTGAAACTCTTGGTGAAAATGAAAAATTCGAAGGAAACGTTGTTAAGGGGATTGTTATCGGTTTAGATGACGATCATGTTCTTGTCGACGTTGGTTTGAAATCTGAAGGACGCGTTCCTAAGATTGAATTCTCCAGACCCGGAGAAGACCCGGAAATCAAAATCGGAGATACCGTTGAAGTGTTCGTTGAACGCATGGAAAACCGTGACGGTGTATCTGTTCTATCTCGCGAAAAAGCACGCAGAGAAGAAGTATGGATTGAACTTGAAAAATCCCATGAAGCCGGAGAGCGCGTTACAGGCGAGATCTTTGGTCAGGTTAAGGGTGGATTTACAGTTGATCTTGGTGGCGCGGTTGCGTTCCTACCGGGTTCACAAGTTGATATCCGTCCGGTGCGTGACATCAAGCCATTGATGAACACACCACAGCCTTTCCACGTTCTTAAAATGGACCGCAGCCGTGGAAACATTGTTGTTTCACGTCGTTCCATTCTTGAAGAATCACGTCAAGAAGCACGCGGTGAATTGCTTGAGAATTTGGCTGAAGGTCAGGTTCTTGAAGGGATCGTTAAAAACATCACAGATTACGGTGCATTCGTTGATCTTGGTGGTGTTGATGGTCTGTTGCACGTTACCGATATTTCTTGGAAGCGTGTTAATCACCCATCTGAAGTTCTTCAAATCGGCCAAACTGTAGAAGTACAGGTTGTGCGTTATAACGAAGAAACACAGCGTATTTCATTGGGTATCAAGCAACTTGGTACAGACCCATGGGAAAGCGTCGGCGGCAAATATGCTGTTGGTTCACGTTTCGTTGGTCGTATCAGTAACATTGCTGATTACGGTGCGTTTGTTGAACTTGAAGACGGTATCGAAGGTTTGGTTCACGTTTCTGAAATGTCATGGACAAAGAAAAACGTACACCCGGGTAAAATCGTTTCAACATCACAAGAAGTTGAAGTTGAGATTCTTGAAGTTGACCTTGAAAAACGTCGTATTTCACTTGGCTTGAAACAGTGTCAGGACAATCCATGGGCGAAATTCTCTGATGACTTTAAAGTTGATCAGGAAATTGAAGGCGAAATTCGTAACATTACAGAATTCGGCTTGTTTGTTGGTTTGACTGAAGAAATTGACGGTATGGTTCACTTGTCTGACCTGTCATGGGAAGATCAAACAGAAGATGCTTTGAAAGAATTCAAGAAAGGCGACGTTGTTAAAGCGAAGATTCTTGAAATGGACCCTGAGCGCGAACGTATCGCTCTTGGTATCAAGCAACTTTCTGAAGATCCTTATGAAGGCGCAATGCAAGGCATGGCCAAAGGTGCGGTTGTAACATGTACAATTACTGAAATCGGCTCAATGTCTGTAGAAGTGGCTGTGAATGACAATGTTACCGGCGTTATCAAAAAGGCTGACTTGTCACGCGAACGTTCCGAACAACGCCCTGACCGTTTTGCGGTTGGTGAAAAAGTTGATGCGAAGATCGTTTCCGTTGATAAGAAAAACCGCAAGCTTGCGTTGTCAATCAAGGCACGTGAAGTTGACGAAGATAAGCAAGCGATGAAAGACTTCGGCTCGACCGAAAGTGGTGCATCTCTTGGTGATATTCTTGGTGCTGCATTGCAGGAAAACAAAGACAAAGACAAATAATCATTGTTTTTAAGACCCTAAAAAATCATTCTTTAAAAGCCGGTAACCGCCGGCTTTTATTTTGCGTAAAAATAAAAAGTTCTTTTCTATCAATGGGTTTTGCTTGACGTGCTACAATAGATCAGGCAATCTATTTATATTCAAAGAATAATTTTTGACTGTTTATTTCTGAAACAGAAAAGGATGTTTTGATATGACAAAGTCGGAACTAATTCAGCGTTTAGCTGATATGAATCCTCATCTTTACTTGCGTGACGTTGAAAAAATCGTGGAAACGGTTTTCAACGAGATTTCTGACGCCTTGGCGGCAGGTGATCGTGTAGAACTTCGAGGGTTTGGTGCCTTCTCTGTTAAGCATCGTGATGCACGTATAGGGCGAAACCCGCGCACAGGTGAAACTGTTCATGTTGAGGCGAAACGTTTACCGTTTTTTAAAACTGGTAAAGCGTTACGTGAAAAATTAAACGATTAAGTAAAATATTATGTCTTTTGTCCGTGGAATTATAGTCCTCATTCTGACATTGGTTGTTGCAGGTTTTGCTGCGATTAATACAGATCCCGTTTCTGTAATGGTTAGTCCGATCAACGATCCTGTGATGGTTCCGCTTTATCAGGTGGCTTTGGCATCGGTGGCTCTGGGCTTTATCGCCGGTGCTTTGATCGTTTGGATTAATTGCGGCCCCGTACGCCAATCCAAACGTCAGCAGAAAAAAGAAATTAAAAATCTGGAAAAAGAAGTGAACCGCTTGCAGAGCGATAAATTTTCACCCCGCCCGCCAGCACCGGATGTGTTTCCGGCATTACCCTCGCAATAAGTAGTGATATATGACAGATACACCCAAAATTTTCTGCGCCATTGATACCGCGGATTTAGAGCATGGCTGTGCGTTGGCTGCTGCGATTGCCCCTGTCACAGGCGGGATTAAGCTGGGGTTGGAGTTCTTCAATAATTTTGGCCCACAAGGGATAGAGCGCGTTTTGCAATCCGCACCGCAAGCGCAATTATTCATTGATTTAAAATTCCACGACATCCCCAATACGGTTGCAGGCGCGGTGCGCGGCATTTGCCACCATTTTGCGCCGGCCTATTTGAACGTGCATGCCTCTGGCGGTGCGGCGATGATGGCGGCGGCGGCGGATGCGTGCGGCGCGAACACCAAATTATTGGCGGTCACGATTTTAACCTCGCTCGATGCACAGGCTGTCGGTGATATCGGCTATCGCGATGACGTGGCGGCGCAGGTTGAACGCCTTGCGCTCTTAACGAAAAAGTCTGGATTGGACGGGGTGGTGTGCTCCGCACATGAAATTGAGCGTTTGCGCGCTGTATGCGGTGAGGGTTTCGCGCTGATGGTGCCTGGTATCCGTCCCGCAGGGGCGGCGCAGGGCGATCAAAAACGGGTCATGACCCCCAAAGAGGCACTTGATAAAGGCGCGACCCATCTTGTCATTGGACGCCCAATAACACAAAGCCCTGATCCTGCACAGGCGGCGGCGGATATACTGCGTGATTTATAGAATATAAATTTTAAAGGATAAATCCATGGAACATTACAAACCCGAATTTTACGTCGAAGAGGCGTCAAAAAATATTAGAGGCTTTGTCAAAGCCAACAATGATAAGCTGTGGGATATATTTATTCCGCTCATACCGTTTATTTTCGGCTTGAACCTTTTGGATGCACTGGTGACCGGTTTATATTTTCCCAATAGCAGGATGGGTTTCATGGGTGGGGAGCTTTTAGCCACTTATTTTACAATGGTCTTGGTTATATCGTGGCACCGCGTTGTGATAAACGGGCCGGATCATTATGTACCGATGAACCCTTTCAAACCGCAAAAGCATGAGCTTGGTTTTATTGGGATGGGGCTCGCTTTATGGGCCTTGATCGTTGGCGTTGCGTATGGTGTGTCTTTCTTTTTGTCACCGTTTGGAGCAGGGATAACGTTATTGGTTTTAGCCGTGAGCGTCATTGTGCTGGCTTATGTTTCATACAGACTTTGTTTTTATTTTCCCGCCAAGGCGATTGATAAAAGCATCACATTGGAAGAAGCCTATGCCATGTCGAATGGATATTTGTTGAAGATTATTTTTTCGTCGATCTTGGCTTCTTTAAGGGTGATTGCTCTGGCTATTCTTGCGTCGATTGTGACGGTGATTATTGTAAAAATCGCGATGCCGACTTCGCAGACGCCTTCTGTTGGTAATCAGATGGCTGAATTTGCAAAAAGCCTGCCGATGATGCTTTATTTTCAACCGATCTTGTCGGTAATTGGTGTCACGGCGATCTCAAATTACTATATGTGGGCGAAATCAAATCAAGGTCAGATTGCATCATGACAACGCAAACTAAAATTTGCGGTATCAAAACGCCCGAAGCCTTAAACGCGGCGATAGAGGCAGGGGCGCGTTATATCGGCTTTGTCTTTTATCCGCCATCCCCGCGTCATGTCGCGGTTGATACCGCGAAAGAGCTTGCGCTGATGTTACCGACGGGTGTGCGCGGCGTGGGGCTGTTCGTTGATCCTACGGATGAGGAGTTGGAGGCTGTTCTGGGCAAGGTGCAGCTTGATATGATCCAGCTTCATAATGGTGAAACGCCGCAGCGCGTCGCCGCGATTAAGGCCAAATACGCCATGCCGATTATTAAAGCCTTCCCTGTACGCGAAGCCGCGGATATCGCGCGCGCGGATGATTATAAAGACGCCGCCGATTGGTATTTATTTGATGCCAAATCGGTTGACCCCGCCATGCCGGGCGGAACAGGGCACAGCTTTGATTGGGGCTTATTGGCGGACAAAAAATTTGATAAACCGTGGATGCTTTCGGGCGGCCTGAACCCTGAAAATGTGGGGGAGGCACTCACGACCCTAAAACCTGCGGCGGTTGATGTTTCCTCTGGCGTGGAGAGCGCGCGCGGGGTAAAGGATGTGGGTAAAATCAAAGCTTTTATTGAGGCCGTGAACAAGGTATAAAACCACCCATGACAGCAAACTCTTATAAAAACCAGCCCGATGAACGCGGGCATTTCGGACAATATGGCGGCAGATATGTCGCTGAAACTCTTATGCCGCTTATTTTATCGGTGGAAAAAGCATGGAATGAAGCCAAAGCTGATCCTGCGTTTTGGGCGGAGTTTGATGATCTGGCGAAGCATTATATCGGGCGTCCGTCGCCGCTTTATTTTGCGAAAAAAACCACCGAGCATTTCGGCGGCGCGAAAATCTATTTCAAGCGCGACGAACTGAACCATACAGGCGCGCATAAAATCAATCACTGCATCGGGCAGGTTTTACTGGCCAAACGCATGGGCAAAACTCGCATTATTGCCGAAACAGGCGCAGGCCAACACGGCGTGGCAACGGCAACGGTCTGCGCGTTGTTTGATTTGCCTTGTACGGTGTTTATGGGCTCCAAAGATGTTGAACGCCAGGCGCCGAACGTCTTTCGCATGAAATTATTGGGCGCGGAAGTGCGCAGCGTTGATTCAGGCTCTTCATCCTTGAAAGATGCCATGAACGAAGCGATGCGCGATTGGGTGACCAATGTGCATGATACCTATTATTTGATCGGAACCGTCGGCGGCCCGCATCCTTTCCCTGCGATGGTACGCGATTTTCAATCGGTGATTGGCAAGGAAACCAAGGAACAAATGATGGAACGTGAGGGGCGCTTGCCTGATACGTTGGTGGCGGCGATTGGTGGCGGTTCAAACGCGATGGGCTTGTTCCATCCGTTCCTTGATGATGATGTCAAGATGATCGGCGTTGAGGCAGGCGGCTTGGGCGTTGATACAGATCAACATGCGGCAAGCTTGAACGGCGGTAAGGCAGGGGTTTTGCATGGTATGCAAACCTATTTCCTGCAAAATGACGATGGCCAAATTCAAGAAGCGCACTCAATTTCTGCGGGGCTGGATTATCCGGGCATCGGGCCGGAACACGCATGGTTATTCGATCAAAAACGCGTAAAATATGTAAGTGTGACCGATGATGAAGCGTTGGATGCGTTTCAGCTCTGTTCCAAGCTGGAGGGGATCATCCCCGCGCTTGAGCCGTCACACGCGCTGGCGCATGTTGCAAAAATTGCTGCGGATTATCCGAAGGATCACATCATGGTGATGAATTTATGCGGACGCGGCGATAAAGATATCTTTACCGTGGCGGACAAGCTTGGGATGAAAATATCATGAGCGCACAATCAGCACAAAATTACGAAGTTAAAGCAGGGCTGGAAACACTGCCTGCATTTTCAGTGGTGGGGCTGTCGGCGATTATTTCCGGTAATGACAAGGCCAGCGAAGAAATCAACGTGCTGTGGCAATCCTTTTTCGAACAAAGCATCGGGCAAGACGTCGATAACCGCGTGAATGATGTGATTTATGCCGTCTATTCCGATTACGAAGGCGACCATACGCAGCCATACCGCGTGACGATTGGCTATAAAATTGCAGGTGAACCCTTATGTAAGGATCATTTGCATCATGTTGAGGTCAAAGAAGCGGATTACGCGATGATGAGCGCGGCAGGCGAGCAGCCAAAAGCGTTGATTGATACATGGACAGCCGTTTGGCAAAGTGATTTAGACCGCAAATTCGAAACCGATTTTGAGGTCTATGGACAACGCTTTTTTGAAGAAGGCGTGCATGAAGTTTTGGTCGCTATCGGCGTAAATATAGAAGAATAAAGTTATGAACCGTATTGAAACCACATTTCAGAATTTAAAAGCCACGAATCGCAGTGCGTTGGTGACGTTTATCATGGCGGGTGATCCTGACCTTGAGAGCGCGGCGCGGGTGCTTCAATCTCTGCCGGAGGCGGGTGCGGATCTTATTGAGATCGGCATGCCCTTTACTGACCCTGCGGCGGATGGTCTGACCATTCAACGCGCCGGACAGCGCGCCTTAAAGGCAGGCGCAAATATGCATACCACTTTGCAGATGGTACAAGATTTTCGTGTTAATAATGACCATACGCCGATTATTTTGATGGGGTACGCCAACCCGCTTTATGCTTATGGGCTGGAGAAATTTGCGGGTGATGCGAAAAAAGCGGGGGTTGATGGCCTGATAATCGTCGATTTGCCGCCCGAGGAAGACGCTGAGCTGCGTTTGCATGCTGATGCGCAAGGTTTGGACATTATCCGCCTTATAACGCCCACAACCGACGAAAATCGCCTAAAAACGGTTTTAGAGGGTGCGAGTGGATTTTTGTATTATGTATCGATTACGGGCGTTACAGGGACGGCCAAGGCGAATTTGGACGTGATGCGCCCCCATATTGATTTGATTAAAACAAAGTCGGATTTACCCATTGCGATTGGTTTTGGTATCAAAACGCCAAATGATGCACAGGAAATGTGCGCGTTAGGCGACGCGGTGGTTGTCGGATCATCTATCGTTGATAAAATAAAGGATATAGGCGATAATAGCGGAGATCTGGAAGGTGTCACCACCTTTGTTCGTTCTTTATCCGAGGTTTTGGGCGCACGCCCGTCATAGCGGGTATGTTGAATTTCTTAGGATTTTCTGTAATTTCTGGGCTTTAAATAAACAGGTTTTTTAAATGAATTGGTTATCAAACTTTATTCCGCCGCGCATTCGCTCCTTCGTTAGTGAACAGAAGGAAGTGCCCGATAATTTGTGGCAAAAATGTACATCATGCGAAGCGATGCTGTTCCACCGTGATCTGGCAGAGAAGCATAATGTGTGTAATCAATGCGGTCACCATTTGCGTTTGAGCGTGAAAGACCGCTTGGAAATGATGTTTGATGACGGGAAATATGAAACCGTTGAATTGCCGAAAGTGGCTTATGATCCTTTGAAATTCAAAGATCGTAAAAAATATGTAGACCGTATTAAAGATGCACAAACAAAGACAGGCTTGAAAGAAGCCATCACCATTGCACGCGGGAAAATGGGTGGTTTGCCTGTTGTGATTGCGGCGTTTAATTTCCGTTATATGGGCGGATCAATGGGCGCGGCTGTGGGTGAGGCCATTGTTAAGGCGGCTGAATTGGCCGTGAAAGAGGATGCGAGCTTTATCACTGTGCCTGCATCCGGCGGTGCGCGTATGCAAGAGGGGATGCTGTCCCTGATGCAAATGCCGCGCAGCATTATTGCCGTGGAAATGGTGAAGGAAGCCAAGCTTCCCTATATTGTTATTTTGACAGACCCGACAACGGGCGGTGTCAGCGCATCATTCGCGATGGTCGGTGATATTCATATTGCAGAGCCGGGCGCGATGATTGGTTTCGCCGGACGCCGCGTGATTGAGGAAACTGTACGCGAAACATTGCCCGAGAATTTCCAAACAGCGGAATATTTGTTGGAAAATGGTATGGTTGATATGGTTGTTGAACGTAAGGATATGCGCAATACATTGATTAATATCATGAGTATCTTGACGCAGAAACCTGCGAAAATTGACCCCGATGACGGCAATAAAAAGAAAGCCGATAAGGACGATACCTCAGCAGATTGCGGTCATAAGCCTGCGAATGATGGTGGTGAAAAGGTCAGCGCAACGAAAGCCTCTTCCTTAGCCAAGGCCGCACAACGTGCAGCAAACAGCATCGATATCGGCCAAAACAGCGAAGACATCACGGGGCAGGATAAAAAATCCGCAGCCCTCTAATGAAATCAGGCTCTTATGCATCAGGCCGATCTTCAACATAGCGATAAGCAATTACAGGACAAGCTGGAGAGAATATTCCAACTGCGCCGCACGAAATCTGCGGTGAATTGGGATCGCTCTATGTTTTTTGATCTGTTGGAAAAGTTCGGTAATCCGCATATGCAATTACCGCCCGTCATTCATGTTGCAGGGACAAATGGTAAGGGCTCAGTTATCGCAATGCTGCGCTCTATTTTTGAGGCGGCGGGCAAGACGGTGCATTGCTATACTTCGCCGCATTTGATGCATGTGAATGAACGCATTTATCTGGCGGGTAAACCGATTGACAACCAACATCTGGAACGCTTGCTTGATGAGGCGTTGGGTTATATCGATAATGCGCCGCTATCGTTTTTTGAAATCACAACCGCGCTGGCCTTTAAGGCATTTTCCCAAACACCCGCCGATGTGCTGTTGTTAGAGGTCGGAATGGGCGGGCGGCTTGATTGTACGAATGTTATTGCTGCGCCGATTGCCACTGTGATTAACCGCATATCAATGGACCATACGGAGTTTCTGGGCGACACGATTGCACAAATTGCCGGCGAAAAGGCAGGCATCATGAAAAAAGATGTGCCTTGCATTGTTGGCTATCAAGGCGCGCGCGCGGATGAAATTCTGGATGTGCTGCACAAAAATGCGCAGCAAGAACGCGCGATCATGCATTGCTATGGCACGGACTGGACAATAGGCAAATACGAATCAGATATGGTGTTTTCCGAAGGGGGGGCGGGTAAACGCTATCCTTTACCTGCCTTGGTCGGTGAGCATCAGGTGCTGAATGCGGGCGTCGTGCTGGCAATTTTGACGGCGGTGCGTGACCAGTTCCCGATTGCGGATGATGCCATTATAGAAGGGTTGAAATTAGTGCATTGGCCGGGGCGGTTGCAGCGGCTGAATGATGTTTGGCCGTATGACACACAAGGGTGTGAAATATGGCTGGATTCAGGGCATAATGATAGCGCGGCTGAGGTTCTCGCGCGGCAAATCGGCCTGTGGCGCGAAGAAGATGACCGCCCCGTCCATTTGATTATGGGGATGTTAAAGACAAAAAATGCCGCCGCATATTTGAAACCGCTTCTGCCATTGGTCACGGATTTACACATCGTGCCGATATCCTCTGACCCGAATGCGCAAAGCGGGCAATCCATTGCCGACCTGATCCCCGAAGGGGACTTCAGCCATGATCATATCCATGATGAGACGGATGTTTTAACGGCGGTGCGCACAATCATAGAGCAATCACATCAATCACGGGTTGTTATCACGGGTTCTGTCTATCTGAGCGGTGAAGTTTTGGGTTTCGTTCAGGGGCTTGAATAAGGTATCATAGAGATAAGTGTGTAATAATCTAATCTAAATGAAATGAACGCGTAAAATGAAAGACCGGATTTTCCTCGTCGATGATGATCGTAACATCCTGATGTCTGTTTCTATGGCTTTGGAAGCGGAAGGGTTCTCAGTGCAAACATTTAATGACGGCGAGGCTGGCCTAGGCGCGATTCTTGAGCAAAAGCCCGATCTTGTCGTGCTGGATGTGAAAATGCCGCGTATGGACGGCATAGAGGTTTTATCGAGATTGCGCGAGGTTAGCGCGGTTCCTGTGATTTTCCTGACCTCTAAGGATGATGAGGTCGATCAGGTGATCGGTTTGCGTATGGGCGCAGATGATTATATCACCAAGCCGTTTTCACAAAGATTATTGATGGAGCGTATCAAGGCATTGCTTCGCCGTCGGGATTTTATGAATGCCGATGCCAGTGACGCCAATACCGAAATTGAGAATATCGAATATGGGGATTTGTTGTTGGATGATTCGCGCCATTTATGTGCGTGGAAAGGCAACCCCCTTAATCTGACCGTGACGGAATATCTGATTGTAAAGGCACTGGCGGTGCGCCCCGGGCACGTCCGTAACAGAGATCAGTTGATTGATATGGCGTATGGTGAGAATATCTATGTTGATGACAGAACCATCGATTCGCATATAAAGCGCGTTCGCAGAAAGTTTAAAAAGATAGATGATGGATTCGACAAAATCGAAACACTCTACGGAGTCGGATACCGCTACAAAGAAGACTAGCCGCTGGTTTCGTATCGGAACACATCGCGGTGAAATCGATCAGCTCCTTGATTTATATTGGAGCGGCAAAGAACGCCGCATCACCAATTTAACACTCCGCATTATGGGGGTGAACACCATCGCGGTGATCACACTGATCTTTGGTGTTGTTTATCTCAGTCAATATCACACAACTTTGGTGGCTTCTAAGCTGGAGCATTTTGAAACTGAAATTATGCTGGTGACGGCGGCCATTACTGAGGGCGCTCTGGCAACCGAGACATCGGAAGAGGGGGAGGTTTTCTTTCTCTCCAAGTTTAAGGCGGAGCTTTTATCTGCCCGATTGGGGGCGACCCTGAATAAGCGCATATTGATTTTCGATACCAACAAGGATCTGATCGCAGATTCAGAAGTGTTGATTGAAAAAAACAGCGTTAAGCCCATTTTTCAGGTTGTGAAGGAACAAGACAGAAAGCTGGAAAGTGTCGAGGTTCTCAAGGATATGGCGAGCTGGATTACATCCTTTTTCCCCCAGCATAATACGCTCCCCTTGTTTGAAGGGGTGAAGTCACACTCGGCGAATGACTATATGGATGCGGTGGATGCCTTCAATAAAAACCTGCGGATGTCCGCATGGCGTGATCGTAAAAGCGATAACGGATTAATATTGACCGCAGCGATGCCGATTTTGACACAATCGAAAATTGCCGGCGTGGTCATGATGGTGAGTGACGGTGATGACATTAACGAAGCGCTGGGTGATGCGTGGTTTAATATATTGAAAATATTCGTGGTGACGCTGTTTATCACTATTTTACTATCTATTTATCTGTCGGGTGTTATTGCCCGCCCATTGCGGAAACTGGCAAACGCCGCGGAAAATGTGCGTAAGGGGAAATTAAAACATACCGAAATCCCCGATATGAGTGATCGCAATGATGAAATCGGCGAATTGTCGATTGTTCTGCGGGATATGACGCATGCGCTGTGGGATCGGATGGACACAATTGAGGCCTTTGCCGCGGATGTATCCCATGAGATCAAAAACCCGCTCACATCATTAAAAAGCGCGGTTGAAACGGCAGGGATTGTTAAAAAGAAAGAAGATCTTGATCGGCTGCTTGATATTATCAAACATGACATAGAGCGGCTTGATCGTTTGATCAGTGATATTTCGAATGCCTCAAGGCTGGATGCGGAATTATCGCGCGAAATGTTTGATGTTCTGGACTTTAAAAAGATGCTGCGGCATTTGCTTGATTCCTATAAAAGCCCTTTGGAACGTGAAACAGACAGCCATCATCACAGTGATGAAGCCTTGAAAGACGGTATCTTGATCACATTGGATATGCCCGATCATATTGACGTTTTTGTGCGCGGAAGCGAGGGGCGGCTGATACAGGTGTTCCAAAACATCATATCCAATGCTTTGTCTTTTGCGCCGATTAAAACATCCATCAAAATTCTGGTGACGGTCAAGGATCACCGCGTGAGCGTGGCCATTGAAGATGAAGGGCCGGGTATCCCTGAAAGCCAGTTGGATAACGTCTTTAAGCGTTTTTATTCCGAACGCCCCGAACATGAAAAATACGGTCAGCATTCAGGGCTTGGTTTGTCGATTTGTAAACAGATTATCACAGCGCATAGCGGTATTCTTTATGCGGAAAATAAGATAGATCGCAGCGACAAGGTTACGGGCGCGCGTTTTATCGTTATTTTGAATGCGGTGACGGCGTAAGGGCGTGTGCGTGCGGCGCGGCTTCAAGCGCGCTGGGCGCTATTTTTCTTGCAGAAATTCGTGATGTCATGTAGTTATCTATAATATAAAAAGACTATGAAAAGTCGGGTGAAAATGACGGATAATAAGCAAACAGGACAATCAGGCCTTACCGAAGAATTTCAGGCAGCGCATAGTGCGTTGGTTCTGGACGCAAGCTTTGCGAATACAAAGGTTGCCATCGGGCGTGTGTTTGTGTTGGAAAATAACCGAATTGAGCCTTCTGAAGATGATAGAAAGAAGCGTTACGGCTTGTCGCCTGAAACGGAAGGGGGCGCTGATAACGATGTTCCCGAAGCGGCGAAGGCGCAATTCGTAGAAGAACAAACGGAACGCTATAACGATGCGCGGGATCGTACCATTGTCACCTATGAAAATTATTTGGCGGATGCACAGCACGCCTTGATTGAGGTACGGGACATCGCACTGGACAGTCTTGGGGCAGAATTGGCTTTGGTTCGTGATTCTTCTCTTGCGAAGAAGGTGCATGCTCGCATACAAGACGGCACCTCTGCCGAAGTTGCTGCTGATGATGAATACGAAAAAGTAATCGCAAAATTCCGCTCTATGGATGCTCCGAGTATTAAGAAAGTTGCCGTTGAACTGGATCAACATCGCGCCACATTGCAGCATCATTTGCACCCTGATAAAAAATTAGCAACATTGAGCAATATACAGCCCGGAACGTTGCTTGTTTCGCCGACCTTTCCCTTATCCGCATTGTCATCATTTCGTGATCATGAAACATCGAAAAATCTGGTTGATGGCGCGATTACCGATGCCGGAAGCCTTGAAAGCCATGGCGCGATTTTGATTACAGGCATGGGCATTCCCTATGCCCGCATTGCTGCAGAAGATATGGCGCGTATGAAAAATGATGATATTGCCATTATGGACGGTGCAAAGGGGCAAATTTTATTACATCCGAATAAAACGGTAATTGAATCATACGAGGTACAAGTCAACGCGCAGCAAGATCAATCCGAGGCACTGTTGCATAAGTCTGAGAAAAGAAAATCAGTGGCAACAACTGACGGCGTTAAGGTCAATGTGCATGCGAATTTCTCTGTATCCCATGAAGCGCATGATTTGAAAATAGCCAATCCTGTGGGCATTGGCTTATACCGAACGGAAATTGCCGCATCTATGCGTGAGAACAGCATCAATTCGAATGTGTGGCAGTCGATCTTTAAGCAGAATATGGCCGCTTGCGATCCAAAAGGCAGCGGTTATATCGGCACAACAATCCGCACGATTGATCTGGCAGGGGATAAAAGTGAGTTGCCCAAGGCTGAGCGCGAGCAAATACAATCTGATATGACACAAGTGCAAATGCACGCCTTGGCCTTGGTTCAAAAGGATATGGCGGAGCAGGGGCATAAATCAAAGCTCAGAGTTATGGTGCCGATGATTTCTTCGAATGAAGATATGAAGGCCATGCAGGCGATGATGGATGAACAAGCGCAAAAAGCCGATGCAAAATCAATCAAGCTGGGTTGTATGGTCGAAGTGCCCGCCCTGATAACGGAGCTTGATAAACTGGATACAGCCTTTATGTCTGTCGGGTCGAATGACTTGATACACAGCATTTTGGGTATTGATCGTTATGATTCTGAAAGCATCAAAAAATATGACCCGACAAATCCGGCTGTTTTGAAAGCATTGGATGAGGTCACAAGCGTTGGTGCAGAGCGCGACATTCCGGTGAGTATCTGCGGGAATATGGCATCCGATCCGCGCTATACGGCATTATTGATTGGCGCAGGCTATACGAATATGTCGGCTAAAATTGATAGTATTCCGATCGTGAAGGAAGTTGCATCACGCGTGAATATGGAAGAGGCGCGCCAGTTATTTGACACGATTAAAGATACTGATACGCGCGCAGGCCGCGAAGAGCTGTTGCGTGATTTTAACAGCTATCTTGGTTTGAGTGCGGACGGACATATCGATCTTGAGTGGAAAGCGCCGGACGATGCATGGACGCCGTCAACCCGCGAGATTGATGGTTAGGCTTTCTGCCGCGCCGCGATCTCTCCATTATCCCTACATATAAATGTTCACCCTATGTTCCATGTGAAGCGATGGGGAGTCTATAAGCTTATGCTATCGGATTCTGTCTTGTTGATTCTTGTCTTTACGGCATGGTTCGTCCCATGAAACAGGGCGCATGAAAAAAGGCAGGTAAAACCCGCCTTTTTAAAATTCTTATTTTTTTTAGACTTAAAGTGGTGAAACGTCTTGTGTGAAATCTACACCAACGTTTAGATCTTGCGTGACTGTACCACTGTTTATCTGTGCAGCGCGTGTCCCAGCATCTTGCATAGACATCAAAAAACCGCTAGACGGATCATGTGCCCCAATAAAATCATTTCCCATATTTATCATATAAAATACCCTTCCTTATTGTAAATATTGCATTATCTTTGGAAACACCGGAGCCGTCGTAATCTTTAAAGATCATCTTTGTCTGGTCGCCTGCCTGTGCTTCAGGAACTATAGTATATAAAACACGTTTATTTGTCAAACTTGAAAGGTCGATTAAATCATCCTTTTTATTGAGTATACTCATCAAGTTCATAACCTTCTTATCCGTGATATCTCTATGCTCTTCTTTATCAAGGAGAACATAGTCGCCAATATGGTTATAATCACCGATTTCGATGTTATATTCGAAAATCTGGTAGTCACGTTCAATCAGTGGATTGGGTTTATGCACAAAGCGTGAGCGTGCGCCCGTTCTTTTTTCCCGTTCGAATACGTCTTCACCAGCCTTCAGATCGTGAGATCCGCCAGCTTTCCCAGTATTTCCGCTCTTTTCATTAAAATTTATACTCATAAATAGATATTACCATTGGTTTTTGGAAAAAAAAATGTTTTAGTCACTCACGCAAAAAGTTTTTAGCATATTTCGTAAGTTTTAAGGAGAAAAAAATGTCCGCAAATCCAAAGGCTGTAGAGCAGGATTATAAAGTTAAGGATATCAGTTTGGCAGAGGCCGGACGATTGCAAATTGATTTGGCACAAGATGAGATGCCTGGTTTGATGTCTATTCGTGAAGAATATAAGGCAGAGCAACCATTGGCCGGCGCACGTATTACGGGCTGTCTTCACATGACAGTACAAACCGCCGTATTGATCGAAACATTGACTTCATTGGGCGCGGAAGTGCGCTGGAGCTCATGTAACATCTTTTCAACACAAGACGAAGCCGCCGCCGCCGTTGCTGCTGCTGGTGTTCCTGTCTTTGCATGGAAAGGTCAAACAGAAGAAGAAGCCGAATGGTGTATTCACCAAACGATCAAAGGCCCGAATGGCTGGGTTCCAAACATGATTTTGGATGATGGCGGTGATTTGACTGCAATCGCGCACAAAGATTACCCGGAGCTTATGGCTGACATTAAAGGTATTTCAGAAGAAACAACGACCGGCGTTTTGTTCTTGAACAAAATGTTTGAAGAAGGCCGTTTGAAAGCACCGGCAATCAATGTGAACGATTCTGTTACAAAATCTAAGTTTGATAACAAATATGGTTGTCGTGAATCACTTGTTGATGCGATTCGCCGCGCGACTGACGTTATGATGGCCGGTAAGGTCGCCATGGTTTGTGGTTATGGTGATGTTGGTAAGGGCTCTGCAGAATCATTGGCGTCACAAGGTGTGCGCGTTATGGTGTCTGAAGTTGACCCAATCTGTGCGTTGCAAGCCGCAATGGATGGTTTCGAAGTGACAACAATGGAAGATGCTGCGCCGCGCGCTGATATTTTTGTAACCACAACAGGGAACAAAGACATCATCACAGTGGATCACATGCGTGACATGAAAGACCGCGCCATTGTTTGTAACATCGGCCACTTTGACAATGAAATTCAGGTTGAGCCAACACGGAACATGAAATGGACAAACATCAAGCCACAGGTTGATGAGATCGAATTTCCAAGCGGAAAGCGTATCATTCTTCTTGCGGAAGGCCGTCTTGTGAACCTTGGTTGTGCAACAGGTCACCCATCATTCGTGATGAGTGCATCTTTCACCAACCAGACATTGGCACAGATCGAGCTATGGAAGAACAACGATAAATACGAAAACAAGGTTTACGTTTTACCGAAACACCTTGATGAAAAAGTGGCTGCACTTCACCTTGATAAAGTTGGTGCAAAACTGACGAAGCTTTCTCAGGAACAAGCTGATTATATCGGTGTTAAGGTACAAGGCCCGTTCAAAGGCGATGCTTACCGCTACTAAGATATCCGCGATTTAATTCAGATGGCTGCCCATAATCGGGCGGCCATTTTTTTGGCGTATATAGCGCATCAGCGTGTGGGAAGGTCGCCAGAAGCGGCGGTTTTTCGAAGAGTTTCTGCGTTTTCTTCTGATACGCCATAGGGTTTGTACGTGGTGTTGAGGGGCGAGTTCCCCGTGATATAGCGATAGACAATTAAAGCACTGAGGTAGCTCCCCGCCCGCGAGGGGTGTGTTGCATCATGGCTGTATAGGTCGCTTCCTTCGTCTTGCGCGTTAAGCATCCAGTAATCTGCCACAGGAATGATTTCTACATTGAATTCTTGCGCGATTTTTTGCGTTTCTGTGTATGTTTTCTTATACATATAATCCGCATTTTTAAGACGCGGTGCATCAGGCCCTCTGTACCAAGCGCTGTCGGGTTTTCTCGGCCATGTCCGAAGCCATAGGGGAATTGTGCCTTGCGCGTTGGCCAAGGCCGTGAAGCGGTAAATATAGGCGCGGGTATTGACGATATCGTGTACATACATCGCCCAAAGGCTTTGTTCCTGCAAAATAGCGAAGTTCCATTTTGTATTTTTGAGCAGCCTCGGCGCATCACCACCTTTCCAGTGTTGCTTTAGGGTTGCGCTGGCAAATGTAGTAGCTTGTATCTGGAGAATCGCATCATTCCGGGGGTCAGCATTGGCAATATCAATCAGCATTCTGGGCATGTTATTAGAAAACGTATAGCTATTGCCGATAAACAGCGCGGATATAGTCCGCTTGGGCGGCGTGAGTGTGGGTTCTGAAACCATAAGGGGCGTGATACCCGGCGCATGGTTCAACAGCGCAATGCGTTCTTTGGTATGCGCTATGCTCAAATATGAGTAGATCATGAATGCCCCGGCAGAGCATATGATCGCGACATAAATTATATTTCTAAAAGAACGTGAAGACATTCAGTATTTAAAGACCAATAGATATATTTTGTCCATTAATAATTCTGGCAAGACAGAGCGCGTAAGTTAAATTTTTGACGCATCTTTTGTTATTGCGGCTTGGTCTATACAAAAAAGAAAAAATGGAATTTATTTTCCCTCTTGTCTTTTCAGGGGATTCACACCAGAATCGACACGCTTATGGCTATTCAGAAAAAACAAACATCATCCGGTTTTTCGCGCGTCTTTGAGGGCTTTGGCGCCAGCGCGCGCTTGCGTGATGAAAAGGCACGTCTGGAGGCCTTCTTATCCGCCGTTCCGGGGGAATATTGCGGCTGGGGTTCAGACCGCAGTGTGGCCTATTCCAAGGGGTTTTGTGACTTGCTGGGTGCGCAATTCATTCAAAAAATCAGTGATATACAAAATTGCCTCAATGCAGAGGATTCTTTGGCATTGGAGGGGCTGTATAACCGTTTGGTTGATGACGGTCTGCCTTTTTCGATCAATGTGCATAATCGTGCGGGTACGAAAAATTTGAAAATTTCAGGAACACGCGGCGCAGATTTAGAGAATCAGGATTATTTTCATATCTTATGGCTGGAAAACCTATCCGAGCCACAAACATTGAGTGATGAAGATGAGTCGTATGACCCCATGGGCGATATAGACGGTTTTCAAAATGCGCTGGATGCCTTGCCGCATCCTGTTTGGATCAGGGACAGTATGCAGCGTATTTTATGGTGCAATGTTGCGTATGCAAAGATTGTGGAATCCCCGCCCAGTGAAATTATTGCGCAGCAAAAAGAGATTATTTCAAAGACGCGCAAACGCAAACCAAGCGAAAAAGATATCTTGTTTGGCACGGAATTGGCGCGTGCGGCCTTAGAGAAGGGTGCAACACAAACGGTGCAATTGCATGAGGTGTTGGGCGGGCGGCGTTTGCTGGTCAAAATTTCGGAAATGCCTGTGCGCTCGGAAAATATCACGGTTGGCATGGTCGAGGATATTACAGAAGAAGAACGTGTCCAAAGCGAAGTGAAAAATAACGAAACCGCAATGCGTGCTTTGCTGGAACAATTACGCTCGGCAATCAGTATCTATAACACCGATCAGGTGCTCGAATTTTACAATGCGTCTTTTGCGCAATTATGGGGGCTGGAAGAGGGGTGGTTGAACACCAAACCAAGGCTTGGCGATATCATGGAAAAGCTGCGCGAAACACGCCGCCTTCCCGAACAGGCCGATTTTAAAACCTATAAGAAAAGCTGGATCGATATGTTTACGACATTGATCGAGCCACACGAAGATATGCTCTATCTGCCTGATGGCTCGGCCTTCCGTATGTTGGTTGTGCCGCATAAGCTTGGTGGCCTGATGATGACCTTCGAAGATGTGACCAGCCGTCTGGAATTGGAATCCTCTTACAACACCCTGATTGCGGTTCAAAAAGAAACATTGGATAATCTGGCGGAGAGCGTCGCGGTGTATGGCAGCGACGGACGCCTGAAACTCTGGAATCCATCTTTTGCAAGATTATGGTCCTTTGACCCTGAAACATTAGAGGGTGAACCGCATGTCACAAGAATCGTCGATAAGGTGTCAGGGTTTTTTAACGAAACAGATTGGATAGAAATCAAGGAACGGATGATTTCACTGGGGCTGGAGCGTTCCATGAACGAAGGCAGGTTAGAGCGCACAGATTCGGTGTTGATTGATTATGCAACTGTACCCCTTCCTGACGGCGGTGTTTTGATTACCTATACGAATGTTACCGATACTGTGCGTGTTGAAAATGCACTACGGGAAAAGAACATCGCATTGGAAGCGGCAGAACAGCTTAAACTTGATTTCTTGGCGAATGTGTCTTACCAACTCCGCACCCCTTTGAACGCCATTATGGGGTTCAATGAGATGCTGACACGCGAATTTTTCGGCCCATTAAATGCCAAGCAAAAAGAATATACAGGCGACATTCACGGTGCGAGTGAACGTCTTTTGAACCTGATCAACGATATTCTTGACCTCTCCACGATTGAGGCAGGGCAGATGAAACTGGATATTACAGAGACATCGATCAAACCCGTAATGGATAGTATTCTTGATTTGGTGACCGAATGGGCGCGTAAACAAGGCATCGAAGTGACGCTCCAATGCGCCGCCAATATCGGCAAAGCGGATATAGATGAATCACGGATCAAGCAGGCGATTATCAATCTGGTACGCAACGCAATTACCTACACCCCCGAAGGCGGTAAGATTGAGCTTAAGGCAGTGCGCCTGAAAGACGAGATTAAAATCACGGTTCAGGATAATGGCAGCGGTATAGAAGAAGAAGATCAGGTGCGCGTGTTGGAGCCGTTCGAGCGCGTAGAAGGCGAAAAATCAGGGCGCGGCGCAGGGTTAGGGTTAACGCTGGTGCGCAATATCGTGTCACTGCATAACGGCGTCTTTGATCTGGCCTCCAGCCCCGCAGAGGGCACATGCGTTACAATCACACTTCCCAAAGAATATATTGCGCTCTCTGAAAGTTGATCGCATTTTATCAGGCGCGCTTACAGGCAGGTTGCCCATGTTTTGGTGATGGTTTGCCCGTCTTCGGTTATCTGGTTGCTTTGTATGACGATCTCACCAAGCTCGACACTCGTTTTGCACGAGAAAATCGGAAATAATGTACGTATGGTCAGTTCAAGCTGTCTGCCCGGATAAAACGGGCCGGTGGAGCAAAATTCAGTGCGATCGGTTAAATAGCCTTTTTCGGGGTGGCGCGTGCCGAAGGCTTCTAAACGAAAAGTACCGGTATGGTGAATGGTTTGACCGTCTGGCGCGGTAATGGAATGCGTGGCGATCTCCCCATAAACCCTGTGATTGGCGGTGTTGCGTATGGTGAAACATATCGGTTCATCGGTGATTTCCTGCGCTTGCAGCGTGCAGGAAAAGAAGGGGATTGCCAATACTGTCAAAAGAAAGAGCTTCATTTTGCGATTCTAACATCAGAGGGTGCTTTTCACAATGTTACTTCTGATCTATAAACCATAGGTATGGCGTATGAGAATCAAAGCATTGAAACCTATTCCGAGGCTGAAACAATCGCCTTTGCCGCGCGATTTGCGCAGCAGCTTAATGCGGGCGATATTGTGCTGTTATATGGTGATCTGGGTATGGGCAAAACGGTGTTCAGTCGCGCCTTAATCAGGGCGCTGTGCACCGATGAAGCAATGGACGTGCCCAGTCCGACCTTTACCCTTGTGCAGACTTATGACGCGCCGCGCGGGGCGATCTGGCATTTTGATTTATACCGTTTATCCGACCCCTCTGAAATCTATGAAATTGGCTGGGAAGAGGCCTTGTCAGAGGGTATGATACTTGTCGAGTGGCCGGAACGGCTGAATGAGGGGATGGTCCCGTCCGATGCGATTAAAATCAGCTTATCGGCGCATCAAGACAACCCCGATCAAAGAACGATAGAGATAACCAAGCATGCCTAAAGCCTCCATTCCGTATAAAGCATTTATTCTGGCGGCAGGCTTTGGCACGCGGCTGCGCCCGCATACGCTGGATAAACCAAAGCCTATGGTGGAAGTCGCGCAGCGCAGCTTGATATGGCGCACGCTGGATAAATTACGCGCAAGTGGCATCACTGAAATTGTCGTTAATGCGCATTATAAACCCGATATTTTAACGCAGCATATGCATGATTATATGGCGCAGCATAAAGAGATGGTTATCCATTTGTCACCCGAAACCGATATTCTGGATACGGGCGGCGGGGTTAAGAACGCTCTGCATTATTTCGGGGATGAGCCTTTCTATGTCATTGCGGGGGATAATTTATGGACGGATGGCGCTGTGCCTGCCTTAGAAAGGCTGGCGGCGGCATGGAACCCTGAAACCATGGATATTATAACCCTGATGCAGCCCATAGCGCGCATGTCGTTGACAAAGGGCGTTGGGGATTATGATGTGCATGAAGATGGCCGCGTCGCGCGCTCGCATGACAAAAGCGGTTCATATATGTGGACGAATATCCGCCTCAACCATCCGCGTATATATGGCGGGATAAAGGATAAAGCCTTTTCTTTTCTAAACATCATGGATGCTTGTGAAGCGCAGGGGCGGTTCTTTGCCTTGGAACATGATGGCGACTGGCACCATATCAGTACGCCCGATGATTTAAACGCCGTTGATGCGCATTTCAAAAACGGTGAAGGTTGAAGGATGGCACAGCACACTATCTATAACATCCCTGTGCGGCTGCCATTTTCAGAAACATTGGCGCGGTATTTGCTGGATATAACGCAGGGCAAGCCTGAAAGCCTGACACAGTTTCGGCTTCTTCTCCCCACGCGGCGCGCTTGCCGTATCTTACAGGATGCCTTTTTGCGACTGAATGACGGTAAACCGATGCTTTTGCCGCATATGATGCCTTTGGGCGAGGTTGATGAAGACGAGCTTTCATTGCTGATGTTCGGACAAAATCAGGATTGTCTGGATATTCCGGCAGCGATTACACCGCTCAAACGCCAATTATTGCTGGCGAAACTCATTTTGCGCGTACCCGAGTTCCAGCAAGATTTTGACGGTGCGCTGAAATTGTCCAAGGCGCTGTGTCAGTTCATTGACCAAGTCGTTGTTGAGGGGCTGGATTTTGCGGATTTGCATAAGATTGTGCCGGAATCCTTCGCGGAGCATTGGCAAATTACCCTGAATTTCTTGAAAATCATCAGCGAATTTTGGCCGGATATCCTCAAAGAACATAACGTCATTGATATGACGGATCGCCGCAATCGTTTGCTGCACGCGTTGGCGGATTATTGGGCGCAATCGCCGCCAGATTATCCGGTTATTGCTGCGGGATCGACCGGATCTATTCCCGCTGCAGCTAAGGTGTTGGGGGTGATTGCGTCTATGCCGGAAGGCAAAGTTGTTTTGCCCGGTCTGGATGATGAAATGGATGATGAATCGTGGGAGTGCATCACCGAAACACACCCGCAATATAGCTTGAAATCGTTGCTGGGTTCTATCGGGGCGGAGCGTCAGGCTGTGTCTTGTTTGGTTGAGGATGCATTTACGTCCTCGTCATCGCGCCATAAATTGGCCAGTGCGATGATGCTCCCCGCGGAAACCACACATCAATGGAAGGATTTCGCGCAGAGTAATGATTTAACCGCGATGCTGGCGGGATTGGAATATTACAGCTGCAAAACCCCACAAGAAGAAGCCGATATTATCGCCCTGATTATGCGCGAATCGTTGGAAATCAAGGCGCATGTGACGGCGTTGGTCACGCCTGATCGCGCGCTGGCGCGGCGGGTTAAGAATGCGTGCCAAAGATGGGGCATTGATGTTGATGATTCTGCGGGGGAAAACCTTGCTCAAACAAAATTGGGGAAGTTTATCCTTCTTACCCTTGAGGTGGCGAAGCCGAAATTTGATCCGGTGTCTTTTCTGTCGTTGCTGAAATCAAATTTATGCCTGTTCGGTTATCCGCCCGAGCAGCTCTATCAATGTGTGAAAGAGTTGGAGCGGCGGGTTCTGCGTTCGGGTGCTATTATTTCTTCGCACGATATATTGCGCAAAAAAGTCGAGGCTTTGTCTGCACAGCAGGATTTAAAAGACTGCGTCCATAGTTTTTATGCTGCGGCAGAAATGCTCTGCACTTTGGCGACGGAAAAAGACGCGATAAGCCCTAAGGATTTACTCTCCGCGCATATTGAGGTTTTGGAAAGCCTTGCTGAGTCAAGTGATGTGGCGGGCGCGTCCAATCTGTGGAAGGGCGATGTCGGCAAGGCTGGCGCGCAGTTTTTCACTAATCTGTTGGAGCATGCCTATTTGATGGAGGATGTGACCTATGACGGTTATGTGAAAATCATAACCTCGCTTTTGAATGATGTGACAGTGCGCGTTCCTTATGGCTTGCACCCCAGAATTTTGATCTTGGGGCAGTTGGAGGCAAGGCTCACCCGCGCTGATACCGTCATATTAGGCGGCGTTAATGAAGGGGTTTGGTCGCCCTCGGTAAAACATGACCCGTGGATGTCCAGACCGATGCGCCGCACATTTGGCTTGCCTGCGATTGACCAATCAATCGGTTTTGCTGCACATGATTTTGTGCAGAATTTTTGTGCGCAGCGCGTTGTGATGACGCGTGCAGAAAAATCAGGCGGTGCGCCGACCATTCCGTCGCGTTGGTTGGAACGGCTGGATACGTTGCTCGGAACATCGGGGATGAGTTTAGATGATTTATCGGTGCAACCTTATCTGTCTTGGGCGAGGATGGTTGACCATGCCGCCGCCATATCCTGCCCGCGCCCGCAGCCATGTCCGCCGGTTTCAACGCGTCCGCAATCCGTTTCGGTTACAAAGGTCGATACTTGGCTGAAAGACCCGTATGCCATTTATATGCATTATGTTTTAAAGCTCCGAAAAATAAGGCCGCTGCGTCAGGATAATGATGCTGCGCTTAAGGGCAATATACTGCACGAAATATTGGAGAAATTTGTTCATCAATACCCCAAAGAATTACCAGCAGACGCGGAAGAGCAATTCTTAACCTTAGCCAAGACCGTAATTTTAGAAGAAGCGCAAGATCAGGATTTGTTGCATTATTGGTGGCCGAAACTGATAGAGATTGCGCGCTGGTTTATCGCGCATGAGCAAGATTGGCGCACGCAGGCATCATTTATAGAAAGCGAAATTAAGGGCAATATTGATATTGAGATCAATGGCAGTATTTTCAACCTCTATGGTGTTGCGGATCGGGTGGATCGTTATGGGAATGGCTATGCGCTGATTGATTATAAGTCGGGCGGAACCTTTTCGCCCAAGGGTTTGACAGATGGGAAATATCCGCAGCTCCCGCTGGAAGCGATGATTTTGGCAGGCGGCGGTTTCGATGGGCGCGGGTTCAAGCACCAAAATAAAGACCAGTACACGAAAACAAAAATTGCTGCGGTTGATGCGCGCTATTTGGGTTATTGGAAGATGACGGGCGGGCAGAAATCTGGCGATACGATTTATGTTGAGGGTGATTTTGATGAAACCGTGGCAACGGTGCGCGGCGGATTAGAAAACCTTGTTGTGACATTCCAAAATCCTGAAACGCCGTTTTATTGCATACCGGACAGCAACAATGCGCCGCGTTTTAACGATTATGAGCGTGTATCGCGTTTGAAAGAATGGGGTGTGTCAGAAGATGCAGATGAGGGCGATGCTTATGAATCCTGAAAACACACAAAATACAGCAGAAAACCAAGACTATACAGGTGATATCAACCCAAATTTAAAGCAACAGGAAGCCTCCCACCCTGAGCATTCCGTATGGGTGGGTGCATCCGCAGGGACGGGGAAAACCAAGGTTTTGACAGACCGTGTTTTGCGGTTGTTGCTCCCCAGAGCGCGCGGGCAGGACGGCACGCCGCCTAACCGTATTTTGTGCCTGACCTTTACGAAGGCCGCCGCCAATGAAATGGCGGTACGGATCAATAAAACGCTTGGTTCTTGGGCGGTGATGGATATTGATCATGAGGACGCTAAGAAATCATTACGGCAAGTTTTGACGCAATTGCTTGGTTATGTACCGACGGAGGCGCATATCAATGCCGCCAAACGCCTGTTTGCGGATGTTATTGATTGTCCGGGCGGCATTCAAATTATGACGATCCACTCGTTTTGCCAATCGGTTTTGGGGCGTTTCCCAATCGAAGCAGGCTTGCCGCCAAACTTTTCTGTGATTGAGGAAGCGGAAACATCTGAATTGATGCGCCAAGCGCAAAGCCGCGTCGTGGAAATTTCGCAAACAAATGAATATGCGGGCGCACCCTTGGGGGATGCTGTTAATCATATTATCGGGACGTTGGACGAGCAGACCTTCTCCACACTCATGCGGCAGATTTGCAAAGAAAAATACCAATTTCAGGCGCTAACTCGTCAATATGGCAGTGTAGAGGGCATTTATGCTGTGCTCTGTGATGTCTATAAAATAGCGCAAAATTTGAAACCCTATGCCGTGATAGAGAATTTTTGTGCAGAGGCGCTGTATGATGAGCAGGGGCTGCGTTACGTCGCCGAAGCGTTGTTGCAGGATAAAGGCAAGACAGCGCCGCAAAGGGCGGCGGTTATGTTGCAATGGCTGAATAGTGATGCCGACGGGCGCATGGCTTCGTATGAGATATATAAAACCGCCTTTTTAACGGGCGGCGGTACGATTCATAAGCAAGCTTTTCCGCCTGCTGCGGTTGATAAACAATATCCCGATGCCAAAGACATCCTGCACCGCGAAGCAGAACGTATATTGGCGGTGGAAAACACGCAGAAATGCATTAAATCTGCGGCAATGACGCGTGATTTGTTATTGATCGGGCAGGAGGTCATGGCGGCCTATGACCGATTAAAAATCCTTCATGGTGGCCTTGATTTTGATGATTTGATTAACCGCACCATGACATTGTTAATAGGCGAAACCAGTGGCTTCTCTCATTTAGAGCAAACTGACCGTACGCAGATTATGCCGTGGATTTTGTATAAACTGGATCAGGGTATTGATCATGTTCTGGTTGATGAAGCGCAAGACACCAACCCCGAACAATGGAAAATTATCGCAACATTATCCGATGAGTTTTTTGCAGGATTAAGTGCGCGTGACGATGTGCTGCGCACCGCGTTTACGGTGGGAGATATCAAACAATCCATTTACGGATTTCAACGCGCCGCGCCCGAAGAGTTTAAGCGGATGCAAAAAGTGTTCGATGAAAAAATAAATAATGCGGGTTTGGTCAATAAGAATATCGCGCTGGATATTTCCTTCCGCTCAACACAAAGCGTCCTGCATGTGGTGGATGCGGTGTTTAAAAATCCGGTGTTGCTCCATGCGGTGGGGGAAGGGCATGTTCACCATGAAACCTTTCGGCAGGGGCAAGAAGGGGTCGTGGAATTATGGCCTCTTTTTGAGACAGAAAAGCCGGAGCAAAGAGATTTTTGGGACCCGCCGGTATTGATCCAAAATCACAAAAACGGTGCAAGCGATTTGGCGGGCTATATCGCTACCCAGATTCGAGGCGCGCTAGATCGTAAAGAGGTGTTATCCAGTCATAACAGATTGATTCAACCAAAAGATTTTATGATATTGGTGCGTTCAAGAACAGCGTTTGTTGAGCAGATGGTGCGCGCTTTGAAGGCGCTTGATGTGCCTGTCAGTGGTGTGGATCGCATGATGCTTAAGGATCAGTTGGCGGTTCAAGACCTGTTATCCGTGGCACGTTTCTGCCTGTTGCCCGATGATGATTTGACACTGGCGGAAGTGCTGAAATCACCGTTTATCGGGTGGAGTGAAGAAGAGCTGTTCAGTCTGTCTTATGGACGAAAAGGGACGCTGTGGCAGGAAATATGTAATTTCGATCACGCCAAAATAGATGCAATTCCCGAGGCCGTTGCGCGTGTTTCCGAAGACAAAAGAATGGCGGCGCAGGACTATCTTTCACGGTTGATGGGGCGCGCTCGTGTGATGGGGGCGTATGAATTTTTTGCGCATATTCTAACGCAACGTTGTCCCGCAGATGATTATTCCGGCCTGCGCGCTGTGTGCAAACGTCTGGGCGAAGATGCGTTTGATCCGATCGGAGAGATGATGAATGCTGCGCTTGATTTTAGTCACGATAACACAGATCACCTGCAATTATTTTTGGATTATCAGGAACACCGCGATACGGAAATAAAACGCGAGCAGGAAGACACCACCAATCAAGTGCGCATTATGACAGTTCACGGCGCGAAAGGCTTGCAAGCGCCGATTGTGATTTTGCCTGATACCACCGTCGATGGTGCAGCAAAGAAAACGGGGCGTTTCTTGTGGCCGGAAAAAACCAAGGCCACCGTGCCTGTTTATTCAGCGCGCAAGGATGATGACCCTGCGCTTTATTGTGATTTGTACGACACCATTAAACAGCAGGATGAGGAAGAATATTACCGTTTGCTTTACGTGGCCATGACCAGAGCGACCGACCGTCTTTATATTGCGGGCTATGCCAAGAAGAATAAGCCGAAGGAACATTCATGGTATTTCATGGTGCAAAATGCGATGGAGCAAGATGCCGCCGTGCAGCAGATGGAAGACGGTGTTTTGCGGATCGCGAACCCGCAAACTGCCCCGCCCGATAAGAGTGAGAAGAAAAGCAAAGACGCGCCAGATACCCGCGCATTGCCCGCGTGGGTGTATCAGCAGGCAGGGGATGAACCGTTCCCGCCCAGACCGCTTGTGCCCTCGCGCCCGTCAGATGATGAGGATATTGTGATGGCACCGTTAAAGGCCGCCGAGAACGGGCGTTTCCTACGTGGGAACATCACGCATAAATTGCTGGAATTCTTGCCGTCTTTCCCTGTGGAAAATCGTTATGATGCTGCGGTAAAATATGCGCACAAAAATGCCGCAGATTTTTCAGAGGATGTGCGTGATAATATTGTAGCCGAAGTTATGGGGATTTTAGAGCATCCTGAATATCGTTCCTTTTTCAAGGAAGGCTCAATGGCAGAAGTGCCGCTCAGCGGCCTGATGCCTGATAACCGTATTATCAGCGGGCAGATTGACCGCTTGGTGATTGAGGAGCGCGATATATGGATATTGGATTATAAAACCAACCGTCCGCCGCCAAAAGACGCGAATAACATTCCTGCGATATATAGAAAACAGATGATTGCGTACCGCGATGCAATCCAGAAAATATATCCGGATCACACGATACATTGCGGGTTTTTATGGACGGATGGCCCGAATTTGATGATGGTCGATCTTTAAACGAGATTAGACGTTTTCAGAAATCCAATCAGAAAGCTGCGCCTTTGGCATACCGCCAACGCGTGTATCAACAACTTTACCGTCTTTGAAAATCATCAATGTCGGCACGCCGCGCAGACCGTATTTTGTCGGTGTGTCAGGTGCATCTTCGATGTTGATTTTAACCACTTTAACTTTATCGCCAAGTTCGCCGGCTAATTCTTCGATGACGGGCATCAAGGTCTTACAAGGGCCACACCATTCTGCCCAGAAATCAACCAGAACAGGGTTGTCTGAATTTATGACTTCATTTTCAAAATTATTATCGTCAACTGCAAGAACAGACATGACAGTTTCCTTTCTATATTCAACACGATTGAGCACTTACTATGAAGATCGTTTTTGATTCGTCAAGAGCGCCTCTGATAGTTATTCGCGGTTTCGCGATATTGGTTACGCAGAAGATTGTTTGAAATATAGGCCATCTATTTGCTATAACGTAATAAGAGATAATAATAAGGGTATATTTTAGGGTGGTATTCGATGGATGAAGAGCATAATCAGGAAGAGGGATTTAGCCGTTCGCGCCGCGATTTCGCGAAAAAAGCGTTGGCGTTTGGCTTGGGTGTTTATGCCGTTGGTCCTGCTGCTTTTGCGCAAGAATCTTCTGATGAAGTGCAGGATAAAACGCCAATCACCAGACTTTCGGGGCATTATGCCTTTGTACATGGCGAAGATCAGCCTATCCATCTCGACCTTTCTGAAAATGCCGATAAAGTATTCTACACCGCCTCTTTGATAAAATTGGTGACCCTTGCGGCGATATTCGAAGATGTGCGCTCGGGCAAGATGGATTGGAATGACAAAATCAAAGTATCCAACAGAGCCATGAATATGAGCGAGCATACCTCATGGTATCAGGAGCTGTCTGTGCGTGATGCCTGTGAAATGGCGGGATCAATTTCATTGAATGATGCCGCGATGGCTTTGGCCGAGCGTTTGGGCGCGGGCGCGCCGACCACGGGCTATGTCACAGATAAAATAAGTAGAGAACTGGAGCAAAAATGCGTAACCGAGCGCATGATGCCATTGGTCAAGGATCTTGGCATGCATGACACGTTATGCGCCAATGCAACGGGCTTTCCGATTTATTCCAAAGCCGAAGCGCGTAATCATTTTCGCTCAATGGGGGATTTGCCAAACAGTCATTCCACCATGAAGGATATGGCGATACTGGCGTCTCATATTTTGTCGGAATATCCTGATTATGTGGATGTGTTTTCAGTGCCTTATGTTGATATGTATGCGCAAAAGCCAACAAAAATATACAGCAGCAACTTGTTATTGCCGGGGAATAACCGCAACAGCGCCGAGCCGTATGACGGGGTATTCGGGATGAAAACCGGATTTATCAACGCATCGAACCATAATTTGATTTGCCTGAAAGAGGTGGAGGATAAAACCATCGTCAGCATCACGATCGGCAGCAAACAGCGCGAGCAGGTCAAGGATCAAACAGCGGCTATGGATAACGCCGTTGAGGCATTCCAGAGTAGGCAATTAGCGAAATTAGATCTTGGGCCTGAGCATCCGTAATGAGGATTAAAGGGCAGGGCCTTTAACTTTGTTTTGTTCATCCAAAAGCAAAACAGTCGGTTGGAAAGTCTTCGCGTCTTCTGCGCTCATCTGGGCATAGGCACAAATAATCACCAGATCATTCGGCTTCACCAAATGCGCCGCCGCGCCGTTAATACCGATAATGCCCGAGCCGCGCGCCCCTTCAATCACATAGGTGGTCAAACGATTGCCATTGGTGATATCCAGAACATCGACCTGTTCATGGAGTAAGAAGCCAGCGGCCTCGATCAAATCCTTGTCAATCGTGATGGAGCCTTCATAATCCAGATCCGCTTGCGTTACCGTTGCGCGGTGTAGTTTGGATTTAAGCATGGTTAAAAACATGGCTTTACTTCCTGTTTGTATCCGTGTGTAATTCTAGGCGTTTATTATATTAATTGATCGGAAAATCAAAGGAAAATTACGATGACGACCTATGATGAGAATAACATCTTCGCCAAAATCCTTAAAGGGGACATCCCTTGCGATAGGGTTTATGAGGACGATCACGTGCTGGCCTTTAACGATATCGCGCCGCAAGCACCCGTACATATTCTGGTTATTCCGAAAAGGAAGTATGTGTCTATCGATGATTTCGGTGCGAACGCTCCGGCGGCGGAGATCAAAGCATTCTTCAGCGCGGTTGCCAAAATTGCGCAGGCAAAGGGTATAACGGATAAGGGGTTTCGCTCAATTGCGAATACGGGGCTGCACGGCGGACAAGAAGTCCCGCATTTCCACATGCATTTACTCGGCGGCAAGGCTATTGGCGCGATGGTTTCGGGCTAAAGCGGCCTTTCGACTTAAAACAAATTAGGGAAGGCGAGGACGTTATCGGCGTCATGCCCTGTGACGGTTGAGGCGGGCAGTGCTTTTGGCAGCTGCGTTGTATCCATCATGGCCAGACTTTCAACCACCGTATCAATAATCATCAATTGACATTGGAGCTGCACATCCAGAATTTCAAGCGTATGTGCGATATATGGCGCGGTGATTTCAAAGGAGAGTTTGCATAGGGACAGCAAATCAATAAAGCCTTCCAAATCCTCGGCAATCTCGCCCATCATGTCGATTTGTGTTTCTTCCCACAAATCAGGGTTGTCTTGCGCCAGATCATCGCGCGCAGAATAGCGTTCGATCAGACGTTCACATTCCAGATGGAGGAACCCCAAATCGCCCGTCGCCATACTCTCAAGTGAGGCAATCTCCTTCATAACAAAGGCAGCACAAAGAAGCGCTCTGTCAGGGTGAAAACTGCCCATCATTTCATGCAGGCTATATGTCGTTTCCGGTGAGGGCGCACGGCGCGTAACCAATAAATCGCGTACGATCAAAGGAATTTGCAGGTTATTCTTTAGAAGTGCCAGTTGTTGAGTGCTCTGTGCCATGGTTCTCTCTCCCGTTGCGAACATGTCTACATACCGTCTTAAGGGGTGAATCTAAACAAAGCGTTAAGAGTGCTGGTTATTTGCGTTTTTATTTTTGAGGGCGCTGTGCGATAAGTAAAAGGAGAATTTTTATCTGTGGGGGGATTATTGATGGTTGCACGTGTTAATACCGTTGCTTTTCAAGGCATAGACGTTAAGGCGGTCGATGTGCAGGTGCAGTTATCCAACGGTTTGCCCGCCTTTAATATTGTTGGTCTTCCTGATAAAGCGGTGGCGGAGAGTAAGGAGCGCGTGCGCGCTGCGTTGCATTCGCTGGGTTTGTCCTTGCCACCCAAACGCTTGACTGTGAACATGGCGCCTGCCGATCTGTCCAAAGAGGGCAGCCATTTTGATTTGCCGATTGCGCTGGGTTTGTTGGGGGCGATGGGGGTTATTCCGAAGGAAGAACTGGAAAATTACGTGGTGTTGGGCGAGCTCTCCCTTGATGCGGGTATTCGCGCAGTATCGGGGGTCTTGCCCGCCGCCATGCATGCGGGAGAGCGTCAACAGAACTTAATTTGCCCGAAAGATTGCGGCGGAGAGGCCGCGTGGGCGGGGGATATTGATATTCTTGCGCCGAGTGATCTGCTCCAGCTTATTAACCATATTAAGGGATCACAGGTTTTATCCCGTCCCGAAGCGACGCTGGCGAATGATAATGGTTTGTCTGTTCCCGATTTGGCAGATGTGAAGGGGCAGGAAAGCGCAAAACGTGCCATCGAAATTGCGGCGGCAGGGGGGCACAATCTATTGATGATCGGCCCGCCCGGATCGGGCAAGTCGATGCTCGCCAGTTGTTTGCCCGGTATTTTACCGGAACTCTCCGCGAAGGAAGCGTTGGAACTGTCGATGATTCATTCGCTGGCAGGGGTTCTTCCCGAAGGTGGCTTGGTACGCAGGCGTCCCTTTCGCAGCCCGCATCATTCTGCATCACAACCCGCGCTTATTGGTGGCGGGCAAAAGGTGCGCCCGGGTGAAATATCGCTGGCGCATCACGGCGTGTTGTTTTTGGATGAGTTGCCGGAATTTGCGCGCGCAACATTAGAATCTTTACGCCAGCCGTTGGAAACGGGGGATGCGTTGGTGGCGCGTGCCAATGCCCATATTCGCTACCCCTCACGGTTTCAGTTGATTGCGGCGATGAATCCCTGTCGGTGCGGATATTTGAGCGACCCTGAAATGGCCTGCACAAAAGCGCCGCGCTGCGGGGCGGACTACCAATCCAAAATATCGGGTCCGTTGATGGATCGTATTGATATTCATATCGATGTGCCTGCCGTTCAAATATCTGATTTGCACAATGCGGGAACGGGCGATGCATCGGCGGTTGTTGCTGCGCGGGTTCAGGCGGCGCGAAGTATACAGCAGGCGCGTTATGAGCGTTTGGGTAAAGCCGGATCGGGGTTGATAAATGCTGCAATAGATGGTGCAACATTGGACGATGTCACGCAAATGGATGATGACACACGCGCATTGCTTGTGAAGTCGGTAGAGCAAGCCAAGCTATCGGCGCGTGGATATTACCGCATTTTGCGCGTTGCGCGCACCATTGCCGATTTGAATGGCGGCGGGGAAAGATTAAGTAAGTCGGATATTGCCGAAGCGCTAAGTTATCGCCGGATGATGTTGAACGGCTAGGCGTGCGGGCGCACGGCATTATAAACGATGTTCGTCTGCGGAAAAATCAGGATCTATGTCCATATCCATATCTATGTCTACGTCCATATCGGGGAGCGTGAAGTCCGATTTGGCTGCGATTTTCGCATCCAGTCGTACCAGCATATCTTGGATATCCAGTATAGCAGAGTTTGTCCACGCAAAGCCGACATCGTTGGTGGAATAGCCGTTATTGATATATTGCGCGGTGTTGGCTGTACCGGTGATGCCCTCGTATTTTTCGTGAATGTGGCCTGTGCGTTTATATTCACGGATGACCGTTTCAAGGAAGGCATGCCCGATTTGCGCGGCTTCTTCATCATAGCCGTAACGCTCCAGTGCCTCCATAGCAACAACTTGCATGGGCGCCCACATTATCGGCGCGTCCCACTGGCTACCGGTTTGTCGGTCGCTGGTCATCAGGCCGTAGGGCGTCATCAGGCGCGGCAAAAGGTTATCGACAATATCATCGGCTTGTTCTTGCGTGGCGATGCCTGCCCACATAGGGAAAAAGGACGTTGCCATATTATAATCACGGAAAGGTTCAATCTGGTGCTTTTCCAGCATCTCTGTATTGATGTTTAAATTGCGGAATGACGGGTATCGCGCTTGTACGCTGTTCGAATCGATACCGTCATCGAAGAGATGCGTTTGAATTTGCTCTTTTGTTTGTTCGGCAAGTCCTGACCATGAGGCCTTTTTGTCTGACCATTGGGGGTTGTCAGGCTCTGCCTTACTCAACTGATCGTAAATATCCCCCAGTTCCTGTTCCATTTTAAAACGCAGCGCGTTGAGCGACACGGGTAGGTGGTTGATCACATCAACATTGAAAAACCCAAACAGGCGCGACGGGTCGAAACCGCTTTCGCGCATGGCACGATCACCGCGATAGAATTGATCGCTCAGCCCTTTTGGCGCGCCGTCTTCATCCAGTGTGAGATATTGCTCCAGATAATAGCGATCTTTACGATCCTGATAGGGGAGTGTTTCAATTGGAACATTGCCGATATTGTTTTGGCGGTTGTGCATTTCGCTGAGCAGCGTGAAGGCCGATACATAATGCTCGGGCTCGCTATGCATGACCTCGATGCCGGGGGTCACGTTGTTTGAATTATACATGGACAGGCCGGTTTTTGCGTCAATATGCGGATCGGTTGTCCAGTGCGCATGGTATTTTTCTGCCATCTCGGCCGCGTTCTTTAACCAAGTGACTTTGTCGGTGCTTGGTTGTTCTAATTGGTCATAATGTTCATAGAGTGATAAAACCGCAGACGTTAATAAAGGCGGCTGGGAGCGCGGTTTTTGTCCGTTTTCCGAATCCAGATAATAGGTGCGGTTTCCATTTAAAATGGTGCCGTAATGATCAATTTGATACAGCATATTATCGACCATATCTTTGGCCTGTGTCGCCTGACCATCTTGCAGTAAGCCGCGAATCGTAAAAGCCGAATCCCAGTTATACATCTCGTTAAAACGCACCCCCGGCACGATATAAGGATGCGGCAAATAGAGCAGGCCATGTTGATCTGCAGGAATATCAATATCCCCGTTTTCATTGCGTGGCAGGCGGCGTATTTCAGTGCGCGATAGCTTGTCGGCGTTGGCGCTGTCTTCTTGTATCAGGGCGATTCGGGCATCATCGATGACGCGCTGAACGGCGTTTATATCCTCCTTATCGGAGATATAGATAATGCAGGGATCTTCGGGGTTGTGCGGTACTTTTTCGTCTTTGAGTGCACCTAAAAGCCAGCTTTTCGGGCCGCGTGTTAGCTCCCCGAACATGGTGTGAATATGGACGTTTATATCCGGTCTTGTGTCTGATGCGGAATCGGTGTGTATGCCCTCAGAATTGTGGGTATTCCATGCTTTTCCTATATCACCGTTAAGCGCCATTATATATGCCCCTCATGACCTTATTTATTTTTTTAACCCGCACTGGTTGTATGCAGCTTATAATATTAAGAACAGCGCGATCAATGTTTTATGTCAATTTTTGGCGTGAGGGGTCGGTTTTTGGCTCTGTTTTATATCAAGAAAGCCCTGTTTTTCTGCGCCTTCTAAAGCCGATGGCGGGAGTTTGCTCGTTGCTATTGTCAGAATATGGCGTTTTTATGACATTTTATTTGTGTTTTAAGTGTGTCTCACGCTATACTGTTATAAATATAAGAGATGGGTTCAAAATCTGAAGAACAGGTTTGAAAGATAAAATAAAGGTGTGACGTATATATGGCAATCGGGACAGTAGCATTTAATGATATAGCAAGTAGTGGTTATTCTGCTTCGGCGAATGCTGTTGAGCAACGTGATATTATGAAAGTCTGGGACGCATACGCTGCACCGGCACCAGGCGATGATTTCTATGAAAACACGAATTACGGCGGCGCGTATGGCTCGACGGTTATGCCTGACCCAATTTATGGTGAACAGCAAACCTTTACGCAATCCCTTGTAGAAGGGAATACCCGTCAGGAATCACTGATGGAAACGATGTTCCCTGATAAGAGCTACGCCGCGCCGAAAGTTAATGCACAGAGCATGATGCGTGACGCAAACAAAGTTGTCACGGATGGTGCAAAAGTATCACGTCAGGCCAATATGGCGATGGAAGATACCAAGAGTCAGATTGCAAGTTTCCAACAAGACTGGAAGCAGGCCAAGGCCGAAGCGTTTGAATCATTCATTGATTCTGTACCCGAGGGTGTTAACCCGATGGATGCGGCGAATCAGATGTTGCCCGAGGGGTCCCCCGGTAAGGCTGATGCGATGTTGTATGTTGCCGCGTCAGTGGCTGTAGGCGGCGGGACATTTGCTGCTGCTGCGATGGAATATATGAAAACGCCCGAGTTAAGCAAGGCGGATAAATTACTATCTCCCGATCAACAGAAAAAGATCATGGAAGATACGTTGACCCAGTTGCAACAATCCAGAAAATCACCGGACACACGTCAAGAGGCAAGTGTGAGTGGTGCCGCGGAAGTCGTTGATGACGCGCCGCAATCCGGAGTTGCATGGGAAAATATGGAAATTGATGACCTTATAGAATTCATGGGTGCGGATTCCGATGGTCTGGATCAACCGGAAATGCAAGAGCTTCTACAGATGGAACATGATCTTGAGATCGTTCTGGATAACCATGAATATGTGCAAGAACATTACGGCGATGTTATTACAGCGGATAAAATGTATGCGTCTGCGAGTACGGGCAATGAACAAATGGTTTCTGTTCTGGCCGATGCAGAAGTTGTTCAGGCAATGCCTGTTCTTGATGAAGTGCCGCGTTATGATTCTCTTGATGGGATGTTGGCCGGCGACAGTGTAAGAGGGGTCACGCTGTTGGCTTCTGATACACGTTTTGATTCGAGCGGCGTGCAAACTGTTCTTGATCTTACCAAGGTTAATACATCAGAGGCAGAGCGTCAGCTTACTGCAGATATCGAACAACAGTTTAAGGCTGGTATGATGTAGGGGGGATAAGTTCTTACTTTCATCGTATATGTAGGTACTTATATATCCTAAAGAACCACAGTTGGTTTTATTATCTGGTTGCGGTGTCCGTGTGTTTTCAGTATCTATGGTCTATTCATTTTAAAAATAGATAAGAGTTATATTATTGGCCTATTTTCATTCTCAAAATAAAGTACACGACCTTTCTGATTTATCATTGAAGCGTATAAAGGAATTTAAACTCCTTCCAACGCCGGAAAACTATGAGCTGTGGTTTATTTATTTCTCCCAAACAGACCCTGAATTGGTTAAAGAGATAAATAGCGCCGTTAAAAGAGATGGCGGCAAGCTGGATGATGAGGCGTGTTATGAAATTTTCCAAGAATTTCTCAGCACGGATCGTGAAGAAAACACAGTGAAGCTGGCGGGCGATAAAATCCAGCAAACCATTCAAAATGTTAATGATGTTGTGACATCGACCAAGCAAAACGCTCTTGAGTATAATGCTCATTTGATGAGAGCCAATGAGGGGTTGAAGGAACATAAATCACAAGAAGAGATTAATGCTCTTTTAACGGATGTGATGAGCGGCACGCAAAATATGCTTGATCGTAATGAGCATTTGGAAGTGACGTTAGAGCAATCCGCCCGCATGATGGAAGATATGCGCCGCGATCTTGAGATTGCGCGTAAGGAGGCAATGACTGATCCGCTGACCGGTTTGGGGAACAGAAAAGCTTTCGATCATGAAATTTATCGCATGGTTGAATTATCGCAAGATGATGAATACACATTCTCCCTTATTTTGATGGATATCGACCATTTCAAAAAATTCAATGATACATTTGGCCATCAGGTCGGCGATCAGGTTTTGAAACTTGTATCCAGAACGCTGAAGCAGGGTGTTAAGGGACGTGACGTTGTCGTGCGCTATGGCGGTGAGGAGTTTTCTGTCCTATTGCCGGAAACGAATTTCCATGGCGCGATGAAGGTTGCTGAAATCCTGCGTAAGGAAGTTGAGAAAAAAGAAGTCGTGAACCGTTCGACAGGTAAGAAGATTGCTCAAATAACATTCTCCGCCGGTGTGTCCCAATACCGCAAAGGTGAAGAGATTGATGTTTTGATTGAGCGCGTTGATAAGGCACTGTATGAGGCAAAAGAAAAAGGCCGTAATCAGGTCGTTTCCGCGCCGTTAGACAGATAAAGGATCGGGCGATTCCTTTGATCGTTCTTCCCCATAATTCACTATAATTTATTGTTTCACCCTTGCGATTGGCGTTATAAAACGCCATATCTATAGCTATGCAAAATATTTATGACATAGATGATTCGCCGTCTCATCAAACTGTAGCGCCCTATATGGATGGGTTAAACGCAACGCAGCGCGAGGCTGTTGAAACGACGGAGGGCGCATTGTTGGTTCTTGCGGGCGCAGGAACGGGCAAGACCCGCGTGCTCACAACCCGTTTGGCGCATTTGCTGAATACGGGGCGCGCTAACCCGTCCCAAGTTCTGGCGGTGACCTTTACCAATAAAGCTGCTCTGGAAATGAAAGAGCGCATAAGCGCCATGATGGGCGGACGACCTGTGGAAGGGTGGTGGCTCGGCACGTTCCACTCCCTTGCGGCGCGGATGCTCCGCCGCCATGCGGATTTGGTGGGCTTATCCAGCAATTTCACTATTCTTGATCCTGACGACCAAGTGCGCTTGTTAAAGCAACTGATGGAAGTGCACGGGGTGGACACCAAAAAATGGGCACCAAAGGCGTGTATTTCGTTTATTGATCGCTGGAAAGATCGTGGCTTGGTTCCCGCGCAGGTTTCTGCCGAAGATGTGGGCGACGTCGCAGACGGTAAAATGCCGATGCTCTATGCGAAATATCAGGAACGCATGCGCGCGGTGAATGCGTGTGATTTCGGTGATTTGTCGCTGCACATGATTACGATTTTGAAAAACCCCACTCATCGCAATGTTCTGGAGGAGTATCATCAACGGTTCAAATATATCATGGTTGATGAATATCAAGATACCAACGTGGCGCAATATCTGTGGCTGCGATTGCTCGCGCAGGGGGAGGGGAATATCTGCTGCGTCGGGGATGATGATCAATCAATTTATGGTTGGCGCGGGGCAGAGGTCGGCAATATCCTGAAATTCGAAAAGGATTTTGCGGGCGCGAAAATTATCCGTCTGGAACAAAATTACCGTTCGACCAATATTATTTTGAATGCATCAGGCGCGGTGATTCAAAATAACGACGCCCGTTTGGGCAAAACGTTATGGTCGGATCAGGGTGATGGTGACAAAATAAAACTGTGCGGTCTTTGGGATGGTCAAGCGGAGGCGCGCTGGGTTGGTGAAGAAATTGAACAGCTCCAACGCGGGTCATTTGAACAGGACAAAGCATCCTTAAGCGAAGTGGCAGTTCTGGTGCGCACTGGGTTTCAGACACGCGAATTTGAGGAAAGATTTATAAAACTGGGCGTTCCGTATAAAGTGATCGGCGGCCCGCGTTTTTATGAAAGATTGGAAGTCCGCGATGCATTGGCATATTGCCGCGTGATCGTACAAAAGTCCGATGATCTGGCGTTTGAGCGCATTATCAACACGCCGCGGCGCGGAATTGGAAACACGACCATAAACACGCTTTATGCCTATGGCAGATCAAAGGGGATAAGCCTGTATCACGCGGTTATGGATTTAACCCAAACCGATGAATTGCGCGCGAAAATGCGCGGTACATTGATGAAGCTGTTGGATGACTTTGAACGCTGGCGCGCCGCGCTTGATACGATGCATCATGCTGAGGTCGCGGCGATGGCTCTGGATGAGTCGGGTTATATGGATATGTGGAAACGCGACAAAACCCCCGAAGCACCCGGGCGTGTTGAAAACTTGAAAGAGCTGATTGGCGGGATGCAGGAATATAGCTCTATGCAGGAATTTTTAGAGCATGTCGCCCTTGTGCTTGAAAATCAGGATAATAGCGGCGGCGAGCATGTGACCTTAATGACACTGCACGGTGCAAAGGGGCTGGAGTTCGATAACGTGTTTTTACCCGGGTGGGAGGAAGGCTTGTTTCCCTCTCAACGCTCCATGGATGAAAGCGGCGTCAAGGGGCTGGAGGAAGAACGGCGTCTGGCCTATGTCGGGATCACGCGGGCGCGTAAACGGGTCTTTATTTCACATGCGGCAACGCGGCGTATGTACGGCAGTTGGAATAATGCAATTCCATCACGCTTCATCGATGAAATCCCCAAAGATTTACTGGATGTCACAAGCCAAAGCGGCATGGTTCAGGCGGGGCGCTCACGGCACTGGGATTCCAGTGGTTTCGTGCCCAAGGCCAAAAAGGCGAAGTCATTTGACCGTAAAGTGCAAACCCACAGCGGCGATATTCTTGCGCGCGGTGATCGGGTGTTTCATGATAAATTCGGCTATGGCAAAATCATCAATATTGACGGGCACAAGCTGGACATAGCGTTTGAGCATAGCGGCACAAAACGCGTTATGGATAGCTTCGTCGAAAAGGCTTAATTATTCTCAAGGCCGTCATGATCCACAGAGGAATCAGGCGCGTTGGGCTCTTTTAAAATTGAAGCTGACCTGCCGCGACGATTTCGCCGTATCCGTCACGCTGCGCCAAGATAACGATGCCATCCATGGGGCCTTCCGGCTTTTTGAAGGATAGGTTTTTTGCCATGCCTGACCATTTCCCCAGATTGGTATAGCTTGATACAGGGTGCGTGTAGGTTATGGCGCGGCCTGTATTTTCACCGCCGCCGATATTTTCTTGGCGTTCGGCTTCATAGCCAAAGGCCCATAAATGATAATTATCATTGGGCATATCGGACAGAGTGATATCTATGGTTTTTGTATCGTTGAGTGCGACGGTGATCGGGCGGATCGGTTTTTTCTCGGCTTTTTCAAAGGCGGATTTGATCGCTTCTGTGCGTGAACCGATGAAGTAATCAAGGCCGTTTACAACCATTTGCGGCGTATAGATTTTTTTATCACCGCGCAGCCCGCTATAGCCATGTTGGCGCATATCGCAATATTCACGTGACATCGGGTCTTTCCATTGCGGGCGATCCCAATAGCGCACATGACAGGCCAGCGCGATGACATTCTCCTTTTGTGCCAAGGTCGATAAAATGCGATCTGCGGGCGGGCAGGATGAACAACCTTGCGATGTGAACAGTTCAACGACAATCGGCGCAGAGGGCGCGATCGTGTCGACGGCCAGCGTGGCGCACACCTGCATTGTCAAAGCAAATGCAACGGTGATCGTCATGGCAAGAAGCAGGCGTTTCGTCATACTGTGTCCATTCAGTGTTGGAAGCGAGATTGTTACAATTTATAACGTATTTTTATAACGTATTTCGCCATTCGTCCAGCTTGTGTGTAGTTGTGGCGATTGTCTTTTGGTTTTGATTGAAAGCCGCCGCGTTCTGTTTTAAACTCCACCACATTGATTGAGATAATGAACCAACCATAAGGCGCATACGCGATGCATAGAGATAAAATTGCGACAATTTTCGGTGGCACAGGGTTTTTGGGCAGACAAATCGTCAGAGAGCTTGCTGCGCAAGGCGTTACGGTTAAGGTAGCAACGCGCGTGCCCGAACGTGCTTACTTCTTAAAGCCCTGCGGCTCTGTCGGTCAGGTTGTGGCTGTCCCGTGTGATTATTCAAACGCAGGCAATGTGCATGACGCGGTTAAGGGATCGGATTTTGTAATCAATTGTATTGGCATTTTGTATGAAAAGGGCAAGCGCTCGACCTTTCAAAGGGCGCATGTTGACGTGCCTGCCATGATAGCCAAGGCGTGCGCTGATGAAAATGTGGCGCGCTTTGTCCATGTGTCTGCACTTGGCTGTGATACGGGGGCATCACGTTATGCGAAAACGAAGTTGGATGGTGAAAAGGCGGTGCTTTCGAACTATGCAAAGGCAACGATCCTACGCCCAAGCGTGATGTTTGGCGAAGACGATCATTTCTTCAATAAATTTGCCGAAATGTCGCGTTATGTGCCGTTTTTACCGCTGATTGGTGGCGGCAAGACTAAGTTTCAACCTGTTTTTGTTGGTGATGTGGCGGATGCGGCGCTTAGGGCGCTGTCCGATAATTCCCGCCAATATCAGGGTAAAGTTTATCAGCTCGGTGGCCCCGCTGTGCTTGATTTTAAGGATATATACGCGGTTTTGTTCAAACATACAGGCAGAGAAAGACGATTGGTTTCTGTGCCGTTCGCTTTGGCCAAATTTCAAGCGCGGTTTTTAAGTTTGCTTTCTTGGTTGATCTTGGCGCAGCCGCTTTTAACCCCCGATCAGGTGGAAAGCCTTAAAACGGATAATGTTGTAGAGAAGGGCGCGCTTGGGTTTGGTACGTTCGGGATAGAACCAAAATCAATGGATTTGATTTTACCGCGCTATCTGGGGCAATACAAATCAGGCGGACGGTTTTCAAAATTGAAAGCCGCCTAACAGTAAAGAATGAGTTTGAAGGGATTTTAATTATGACTATGTTGCGTTGTTTATACGTCATTGGCTTGGCTTTGTGCACATATACAATGGCTGGCCATGTTAATCCGGCCGCTGCCGCGACGCAGGAAATTGTTGCGGTTGTGAATGATGCTGTAATTTCTGACAGTGATCTGAATAAGCGCATGCGCTTGATTATGGTGTCGTCGGGCTTGCCCAATACATCGGAAATACGGCAGAAACTAACGCAGCAAGTATTAGGCGGCCTGATCAACGAACAATTGATGCTGCAGGAAGCCAAGAAATTCAATATAGAAATCAATCAAGCGGATATTGATGCGGGCTTTGCACAAATCGCACAGCAAAACCAAGTACAGCCTGAACAGTTCATGGCGATGCTTAAAAGAAGCGGCATTGATGTATCAACCATGATTCAGCAGGTCACCGCGCAAGTAGCGTGGGGGAAGGTTGTGCAATCGCGCCTGCGTCCGCGTATTAACATTTCAGAGCGTGATATTGACGATGCGCTGGAGCGTATTCAATCCAAAATCGGTACAACAGAATATTTGGCGGCGGAAATCTTCTTGCCTGTAGAAGACCCGAAACAAGACGGACAGACGAGAAAGCTTGCCAATAATCTGGTGTATGAGATCAAGTCCGGAAAGGCATCTTTCTTTAAATTGGCGCAACAATTTTCGCAAGCTGCGGGTTCTATGAATGGTGGCGATAAGGGCTGGGTCAATGAAGCGCAATTGTCCGAGGAATTACTTAAGCCTTTGGAATCGGCGCAGAAAAATCAAATTACGGCACCTGTAAAAACATTGGATGGGTATCATATTTTGTTCTTAAGGGATAAGCGCGCATTAAGCGAGGAGACCGTCCCATCACGCCAGCAAGTGGAATATAGTATCGGAAACGAGCGCCTTGATAAGCTCCAGCGTCGCCATCTGATGGATTTACGCTTGGCGTCTTTCGTCGATATTCGCGTTTAAAATTCATGACAGATCAAGCAATCTTAAAGCGAAGACAGGCGGTTGAAGATTTACCGCCTTTGCGTGATGTGATTGCGGCGCATCAATTAAGTGCTCAAAAAAAACTAGGGCAAAATTTCCTGCTCGATATCAATATTACCGATAAGATTGTGCGTGAGGCTTGTCACCATGATGGCGGCGCTTGGCAAGATGCGCATGTGTTTGAAATCGGTTCAGGGCCGGGCGGTTTGACGCGCTCCTTGCTGAAATCAGAAGCGCGGCAGGTCACGGCGATAGAGTTTGATACGCGCGCGGTTGCGGCCTTAGGGGATTTGAAAAATGCTGTGGGCGATGATTTGTACATCATCCAAGGTGACGCGCTGAAAACGAATTTAATCGACCTTGCGCCGGCGCCGCGCGTGATTGTTGCGAACCTGCCTTATAATATTGCCACGCCGTTATTGATAAGCTGGTTGCGGCAAATGCGATCAGACCCGCAGGCTTTTCAATCGATGAGTCTGATGTTCCAAAAAGAGGTTGCCGAACGCATTCTGGCGCGCCCTGATACAAAAACCTATGGGCGGTTAAGTGTAATTACGCAATGGCTTTGCCACGTGAATATTTTGTATGACTTGCCACCATCGGCCTTTACGCCGCCGCCAAAGGTAAATTCAGCCGTTGTTCATTTTAAGCCGAAGCAAATCGGTGAAAACAGCCCTGATTTTCATGATGTTGAGCGCCTAACCGCCGCCGCATTTAATCAAAAGCGCAAAATGATCCGCAGCAGTCTGAAAGACTATATGCCTGTGCTAGAGGCGTTGGGCATTGATACGCAGAAACGTGCGGAAAATTTGACGGTTGATGAATATTTGGCTATTGCTTCTTATTGAAATAATATGACCAGCTCTGTTGAGGGCTTGTAAAAGAATCGGATCAGGATATGAGTGAAAAACAGCGACTAATCGATATTTTTGACCAAAGCCGTGTTGCCGATGAGATTCGGCAGTTGAGCGAAAACCCGACGGTTATAGAAGGGGCGAATGCCTTTTACAGCCATCAGGCATTATTGACCAATGATGTTTCAACAGGGCAGGCGATGTGTGAATGGCATGTGGCCGGAAAAGCCGATGTTTTAATGATGTCCGAAAAACATGCGCGTGCGTTGTTGGCCTTATCTGATGTGCCGTTGGTCGAGAATCGTTTTCAGTACCCGACCAAGGATTTTGCCCGCGCCCGAACAGGCGAGATAGCTCTGGGCATGACCAAGGAAAATACCGATATGGTTGTGATGATGCAAAAAGATTTGGTTCTGGGGTTGATTGATCCTGCGATGCGTCAGGAAAATCAAATGCGCGCACTTATGGAACGTATGCAGGATTTCATGACGGAGCGCGGTCTAAGCGCATCGGATATGGAGGGTGTCATGGATCAGTTGGAGCAAGATTATCCGAAAAACGATCATGACGGTTTAGATCATGATTAGGCGTGCGCGCCTATAACCCGCCCTTTAAGCCGCGCACAAAGTCCGACAGGCCAATCATACGGCGGCGCTTAATGCGCTCCGCATCCAGAATGGTTTGTGCTTTTGCGATGGCTTCCTCAACGTCATAATTGATAATAACGTAATCATATTCGGTGTAGTGCGACATTTCATCGGCGGCCTTGGCCATGCGCCCGCGTATATCAACTTCGGATTCTAATGTGTCGCGTGATCGGTTGCGCAGACGTTTTTCAAGCTCGGCGCGTGCAGGGGGCAGGATAAAGACAGTAACCAAATCTTCGCGCGCCATTTCCGAGAGCTGCTGCGTGCCTTGCCAATCAATATCAAAGATAACGTCTTTACCATCAGCGAGCGCCTTTTCAATCGGTGCGCGAGGAGTACCATAGTAGTTATCAAAAACTTTGGCATGTTCGAGCATCTCGCCATCATCCACCATTTTGCCGAATTCTTCGGGTTCAACAAAGAAATAATCTTGTCCGTGAACTTCGCCGGCGCGGCGTTTACGTGTCGTCGCTGATATGGAAATCACAAGGTTGTCGTTATTTTTGAGCAAAGAACGCGTAATGGTTGTTTTACCTGCGCCCGATGGAGAAGACATGACATACATAAGTCCGCGTCGCTGAATTTCTTTCAAAACTATTCTCCGGTTATTTGTGTTATTGTGACTTTATGGTTAAATTTAACAGGGATATACTAAATCGCAATTCTAAATTTCTGAAATTATGAAATTTAAATACATAAAAAATACATTTAAGGCTAAAATTGTGAGAATATGAGCATATATTATCGTTTTATGCGATGAATAGACAGTGTATCATTGATTTTGTGCAGTAGCAGATTGACAAGGAAAATGTATTTAAGGCACAGTTGACAATAAAAAAGTATATTTTAACATAAAATTTTGAACTTTTATTACATTCACGAGAATTATAAGTATGGACATAAATGAAATTGAAGAAAATATAGGCATTGCAGCCAGTCTTTTAAAATCATTGTCGAATGAAAAACGGTTGTTGATTGTCTGTACTTTGTTCAAAGGTGAAAAAAGTGTCGGCGAGTTAGAGCAAATCGTTGGTTTGAGTCAATCAGCGCTGTCACAACATTTGGCAAGATTACGTCGAGATAAAGTTGTGAACACAAGACGCGAAGCACAGACTATTTTTTATTCGTTGCACGATCAGGCGGCTAATAAAGTTCTGGCATGCCTCTATAGTATATATTGCTGTGAAACGCCTAAATAGACGTTTCAAACCCTGATTATCGGTTGTCTTTGAAAGATGCCATGACGGTGTCAACTGCCAGATCATCCAGATTACTTTCCTGCAAAACATAAACATTATCGCCTTTAGGGGCATGTCTTTTGGGATCGCTATGTGCGGAAAACAGGACAATGCTGTTGCACTGCGTTGGGCCGATCATGTGCATAGGGCCTGTGTCATTGCCGATTGCCGCGCTGGCTTGGCGGGCGAGTGCAGCGATTTGTAGTAATGATGTTTGCTCGGTCAGGTTAAGGCAATTGCTGCATTGTTGTGCAATATGGGCGGTGATTTCTTTTTCGGCGGTGGTGCCGAGCAATACAATTTGGTAACCCTTGTCATTCAAGAGCTGCGCCAGTTGCGCGTAAGATTCAACCGGCCATCTTTTTTGCGGATGTTGCGGTGCAGAGCCGGGGACGAGCAGGACAAAGGGCGGCTTCAGGGCGAAAGTTGATAAATCTTCATCAACCCAGTTTAGAGGATCAATCTCTATATCCTGAATACCTGCCATGGATAATGTTTGCCTATGTCCGTCAAAGGCCGTCCCCGCGATGCGTTCAGGGCTTTTATTTTGGTGTGATGCGCCCTTTGCTGCGCCGACCCATTCGGGGCAATGCCCTTTTGGGAATAACTTGAAATACAGATTGGTGCGATCATTATTTTGCAGATCATAAACACGTGAAAAATCCCCGCCCAGAAGCGTTTTGCGCAACGTCAGCCATTTTGAAAAATCAAATAATTTGGGGCGCTCGTCAATCCAAACCGCATCGAAATAACCGCATTTTTCACCAAATATCTTGAACATTTTGGTTGTCAGTAAGGTGATATGAGCATTGGGGTGATGTTTGCGAATAGCGGCCATTGGCCCCAAAGCCTGCATAAAATCGCCGAGGGCGCTCAGTTTGATGACAAGGATTTTTTCTGCGGCGTTATTCTGCGGCATTGAGCTTTTGCGCGTCATGGTTCTGATTATGTGTGTGGCTTTGATGCTGCAGCAATTCTGCATAAATATCGAGGGTTTTTTCCGCCATGATCTCTTTTGTGAAATGCTCTATCACATGCGCCATGGATCGCGTCGCAAGGATAGCGCGCTGCGTTGGGTCTAAGGCGAGCGCTTCTTCAATTGCGGCGGCGAGGGCATCGGGATCTGAAGGAGGGACGAGCCAGCCTGTTTTATTGCGTAATATGGTTTCGCGCGCACCGCCATGGTCGCTGGCGATGATGGGTCTGCCCATGGCTTGCGCTTCGACAGGAACGCGTCCGAAGCCTTCGGGGTCGGTAGAGGCGGAAATCACAACGGTGGAGAGCATATAAGCCGCAGGCATATCAGTGCACTGGTCAACAATACGCATTTTCTCGCCAAGGTTTTTTTCACGGATCGCGGCATCCAGTTCCTCACGATATTCTGTGCGCCCTTGGTCAGAGCCGATCATCACGCAAAAAATGTCTGAGCGTTTTAACTTTGCGATGGCCTCGATCAGAATATGATGTCCTTTCCAGCGCGTGATGCGCCCGGGGAGCATAATAACATTGGCACCATCAGGAATGCGCCATTGCGAGGCCAGATCAATCATACGTTCAGGTGTAACGGCGGCGGGGTGAAAGCGCTCTATCGGGATACCGCGGTGAATGGTGCGGATGCGACTTTTATCAATTGTATAGTTATTTTGAAGATATTGCGCAACATAATCAGAGATCGCAATCACGATCTCACCATTAGCGATAGAGCCGTTATACAGGCGCTTGGCCTCGCCACTGATGTTATAGGGGGCGTGGCAGGTTGTTATGAAATGGGCGTTTGTATTGTTGCAGGCGCGCCATGCACTCCATGCGGGGGCGCGGCTGCGGGCATGCACAACATCGACGCCTCTTTTCTTGATTATCTTTTTCAGGCGACCAATATTTTTCCACATGACAAGCGGGTTCTTGCTGTGTACGGGGAGATCGATATGCTCTGCGCCGATGCGCTCAATCTCAGTGACGCGATAGCCGCCATTTGAAACCACAATCGCCTTGCCGCCCGCTTTGGTGATGGCCGCGGCAATGTCGATGCATCCCTGTTCTGCACCACCTGCACCAAGTTCAGGGATGATTTGCATAATGACAGGTTGTTTATCGGTTTGGCTCATAGCTTTTAAAATAAAGTGGTTTTTAGGCTCTGGAAAGTTATTTTACAATTGTTTATGTATAAACAAGTCGCAGGGAAAAGGAAACGAAATGTCATTGTCATACTATGAATCATCAAGAGGAATAAAGCTCGCTTATATTCATAAATCACCAACGAAAGCTGGTGAAAACATCCCCGCGGTTATGTTTTTGGGCGGATTCAAGTCAGATATGGAGGGCACAAAGGCGCGCTATCTTGAGGAACAATGCACAAATCGCGGGCAGGAATTTCTGCGGTTTGATTATTCCGGTCACGGGCAATCTGGTGGTGCGTTCGTTGATGGTACGATTGGCGCATGGTTGCAAGACGCGGTGGAGGTCATGGATCACGTGCTTGACGGGCGCGATGTTATCTTGGTTGGTTCCTCCATGGGCGGGTGGATTGCGCTACGGATGTTATTGGCAGACGCCAAAGCGATTAAGGGCGTTATCGGCATTGCCGCCGCGCCGGACTTCACCAAAGATGTTGAACGCGCAATGGGGCAGGCGGAGCACGAGATGATGGCGCGTTTAGACCGCTTGGAAGTGCCCAATGATTATAGTGACGAGCCGTATATTTTCACCCGCGCTCTTCTGGAGGAGGGCGCGCAGCAATGTGTGTTGGGGCAGGAATATTCTATCCAAGTGCCGCTTATCCTTATTCAGGGCAAGCAGGATGCGGATGTGCAATGGGAAAAGGCTGTAGCGATTAAACAAGCGTTTAACGGGCCACAGACCAACATTATCTTTATTGAGGATGGCGATCACAGCCTGTCCAGAGAAAGCGATCTGGCGATTATCGGGCGTGAGGTTCAGGCACTGTCCGGCTTATAGCGATAGGCGCGTCTATTTCCGCCCGTAAGCATAGCCGCCGCCTTTACGCTTTTTGCGTTTTATGGATTTGATTTCATCCATGCTGCTTCTCGGTTTGAAAACCCAGCTGAAAAACGCATTAAGAATAAAAGCCAATGCCGCCAGTGCGGAGAAAATAAACAGTGCTTTTTGCTCCAGCAACACACCGATATATTTCATCAATGTGTCTGTTTCGGTGTCGAGCTTATCTTCTTTTTGAAGCGGGGTGGTTTTTGTTTCACCATCTTTGGAATCGCTTTGTGTGAATTCCTCCATAAAACCGGGCTTGTTTTCCTCGACGGTTTCTTCGAGCGTTTGAGCGACGCTTTTATCGTCCGGCGTGCCAAGCAAAATCTCCGGCGTTAGGTCTTCAACCGTTTCACCAACGGTTTCACTGACTTCGCGTACGGTGTTCTTCCACTGGTCATGGCTTTCCTTGTGGTATTTATCCCATAAAGCCCCCAAAGCGGAGAGGTGAAAACCCTTGTCAGGATTCTGCTGGAAAATATAAAGATCATGTCCCAAACTGGCGAATATCGGGAGGAGAAGAAGGAAGAAAATAAATTTACGCATGGGGAAGGCCTTATCAACGGGGTCATACTGCGGTGCATTCTATCAACGAAGTTGCAATTCGCAAAGCATAGACTTGAAATTTTAAACAAGAGTGTCTAATGTGCGCCAATTCGTAAGAGTTTACCTGTTGGTAAATTTATATGATCTGGAGACGTGGCCGAGTGGCTTAAGGCGCACGCTTGGAAAGCGTGTTAGGGTTAATAGCCCTACGCGGGTTCGAATCCCGCCGTCTCCGCCATTTAATCTTTCATTTCCACCTTCATGAGAATGTGTAACTTTATCCTGTTACAGCGGTGGTTCTTGGTATGCTTTCTACTGGAAGGGTAAAGTTGAGATTAAGAAGGTTTTAAAATAGTCATGAAAAATATCCATAATGTTAGTGTTTTTAAATATTTTGGAAATAAACAGCACCTTGAAAGCTTTGTAAATAAAGGTGAGGTCATGTTCAATACCTTGTCGTACTTTTTGTCCTGCGAAGATCAAGTAAGGCGTGATTACCTAGAAGGTTCAAATGTGTATAGACCGCCTGAGGGCTTGCAAATCACTCTTACAGAAACCCGACAAACATTATTAAATACCCGTGTTTTTATTTCTAAGATTAACAAACCGCATCGTGTTTTTGTTTTTTGCACAAGTACAGAAAATAGCGATTATCTTTATAAAAAATTCAGTGCCACGGGATGTGTAGAAATTTTAAATTTAGATGCATTTAAGAAAAGAATTTTGCATGAAATAAAAAAGCCAATACACAACATAAAAAATAAAACGCTCTTATCTGATGCAGTAAGTTATTATGACTCTGAACAAGAACCGAGTGCGCGGCATGCATGCCCAGATCAAATTATAATGTCTAAGACATTGCCCTTCTCTGATGAAAAAGAATACCGTTTTTCTTTTGCAAAAGATCAAAATGCATTTGATGTTAATAATATTGATTATTCTTTATCCAATAAAGTACTCTCGTCTAATTCAATAGGAAATGGAAAAAAACTTATTCTAGGAGAGTTGACCGATATCGTTAAAATTATTTCTTAAATTAAACAATACTTAAAAATAAATATCCACATCGACCTATCTTCATCAATAAATTGTGCATCTGAATCAGAAAGCTTCTCGCGCGAAGAGGTTAAAATTCGTAGCGGAAGGAGCTGATGCCCTTCATTTTGTCGTTATCATCAACATAGGTATAATTTAACCCCATATTGAGGGACAGGCCGCGGGCGATATCATAGCGCGCGCCCAATGCGGCGGAGCGCAGGTCATTATTATCATATTGTGCGACGCCACCTTCGGCAGATAAACTCAACGCGCGGATTTTATAACTCATTCCGACAGAGGCGAAGGGGTGATCGTTTTTATCATTTTGCGCGGTATCAATAACTTCGTAGCCGACCTCACTGTCAAACAGAAGCGCGCCGTAAGTGAAGCTGCCGACCGCCGCCGCGCCGTAGGTTTTGCCCTGATCGGTGATGACGGCGTTGCTGCCTACGTTCTCAATGTCGCCATTTTCGGACACTTCGCCTTTATGCAGGCGTCCGCTGACGAAGATGTTATGTTCGCCGATATTACGCTCATAGGACACGGAGCCTTCTGCGCGGCCTTCTTGATCGGCGACGAGTGATAGAATGTAAGAGTTCAAACGCACAGCGTAATAGGCGCCTGTTTCGTCCATATCCCCCAGAAATTTATTATTGGTCAAATCGGCATTGCCGACAGAGCGCATTCTTCTGGTGTTTTCAAATACTGAATTGGTGACGTTACCAAATGCAAATGTTCCAATTTCATCGGAGAAGAAAAACGCGATATTATCTTCGTATTTATCTCTGCTCGCATTGTTTAAGCGATTGAAATCTGAAAAATACCGTATGCCTGCTTGCCAGTTATTGGGGAGTTGTGTTTCCAGCGTAAAATCTGCGTTGATGCGCGTGTTATATTTGTCGTTCTCATCAATCGTGTCGTATTCAATGGATTGATCGACCAGTGCGCGCGTGCTGAAGGTGGCTGCGCCAAGATCAATGGCCAAAGGCTCCTCAAGAAAGGACATTTTATCGTAGTTAATGCCGGATTCCAGTGAATCTGCGTGCGCTTGAATGGGCGCCATCAGCCCCAAATATCCGGTTAAAATGATTGTTATTTTTTTCATATCCACCCCCCTATGCTTTTTTAACAAAGGCGTTTTTATAAACATAATCGGCAAGGTTTTTACCGATGCGTAGACCTTCGACATTGTCAGCGTCCCAATGCACACCGCCATAGATACGGCTTGCGCCGTTTTCCTCTGCGGCTTGCCACAGGCTCGTCCATGATCTGCGCACGTTACTGACATGCGCCAGCCAGTTGACGGTATCAGGTGACAGGCTTGAAAAGGCGACCTTGTCCGTGCCGATGCACAGGGCAATAAGATGCGCGGATACACCGCTGAAACAGGAATGCCCCGATGTATAGGTCGGGAAGTTCGGGGTGGGGATCAGGCTTTTCCAATTGCGATCTTGTGCATTGTTCAGTGCCTCGTTGCCCAGTTGATTGGCTCTGAACCGGATCATTGTTTCGGGGCGCGCAATGTCATGGGCGAATTTACTGTCCCATGTTGTGATGGCGGCGTCGGCCTGCCCAAGGCTTAAAAGGGCGAATATGCGCGCCTGTTCCAGCACCGATAAATTCATATTTTCCGTCAAGGTCATGGCAATGAGTTGCCAGTGTCCGGGCGGGGTTACGCCGCGCGGGCCGTCTTCCCAGAAAAACGCGATTTCTTTTTGATCTTCGGTGCGTGTGCGGCTGTTATAATCGCCGAGTTCTTTAACTTCGACATATTGGCGGGCGAATTCGTCGCTGCGCGGATCTATGAAATCCTGCGCGCGGAAATCCAAAGTGTTTTTCATGACCCAAGGTTTGATCGCGCCCCATCCGGGGTACAGGCCGCGCTCAAACGATTCAAAGGCGGGGCCAAGTTCAGCCTGATAGAAGGGGCCGGTTGGTGACCAGCCCATGATGCCTTCTTTGCGCGGATAGCGTCCAAGATAAAAGTCTGATTTATTCGGTTCTGCGCCGTCATTGGTGCGCTGTTTGATCACTTGCGCCGCAACATATTTACCCCAACGAATGCCTGCCGTTTTGGCTTCGCTGTTGGGGAAGCGATCAAGGAACCGTTTTCTGTCGAAGGTGAACAGAGCATTGAAGGCGTCACTGATGGCATAGGATACGGCAACGCCATAGGCGACATCTATATCCGCATTATGCGGGCCGTCTGCCAGATTATAGGGCGTATTATATTCATTCAAAATACCGTTTACAGCCAGAAATCCGGCCAGATGACCCATCGCCAAGGCGCGCGTCGCAAATGGCGGGGTCATGGACTTATTACGCACCGCCTGCAAGATGATATCCGTCCAGATATAGACCGTTGATATGTTGTTGGACTGGATTCGGTTGTGAAGATAGGATTGTTTCGTTTCAATCGCCGATGAACAGCCCGAAAGCAATAGTGAGCCGCTTGATGCACAAGCAAGGGCAGAGCCCGCCGCGATGTTTTTGATGAAGTCCCTACGGGAATAATTTTTTTGATAATCAGGCATTATTTTTAACTACTCAGCACAATATTGTGCAACCCTCGGTTTTATCTATAAGAAATTCCGATGATAACCACATAAATTTTCATATTATTTCTAAGTGATAATGCTTTAGTATGGAAAATACAATATCCCTTTTCATTTTTTTATGGTTTAAGGCGCAGATGCAAAAAACGAAGCATGAAACACGCTTCGTTTGTCATAGGTCTTAGTTTGTGCTGTGCCACAGTGTTTTAATTAATAAACACCAAGCGACTTAAACAACCGTGTCAGGCTTTCGGCTTGCGCGGCCTTTGCTGTGATGACTGCAGATTCCGCATTATTGGCGTTGCGCTGAACATCCAGAACATCAAGGAAGGATATTTCCCCTTCTTTATATAAGGATTGGGACAGCACAAGCGCTTTTTCTGCGCTGCTATGGGCGCGTTTCAGTGACACGGTTTGCTCTTCGATATGGGCGTAATCGCTTAACGCTGTTTCCACATCTCTGACAGCCACTAAAATGGTTTTGCGGTATTGCTCATAGGCTTGTTTTTCTCGCGCTTGGGCGGCGTCAATGCGGCCTTCTATCCGTCCGAAATCAAGCAAGGATACAGCCGCGCCAATACCAATACTCCACGGCGAAGCGGAATTGATGAGCGCATTATCTGCAATACCGTAAAAGCCGCTTAATGTGAAGGTCGGGAACAATTCCGCCGTTGCGGCTGCGCTCAAAGATGTTTTTGCCGCCAGATTGGCCGAGGCCATGCGTATATCAGGGCGCAAAGCAAGAACTTCGGCAGGAGCCATCAGAACAGGCAGAACATCGCCGCCCGGAATTTCTGCATCTTCGGCGAGATAGGGGCGTAACGTTTCAGGCAAAGCGCCTGTTAGAACGCTGAGCTGCAAGCGGGCGTTATCTTCCTGACGCTTAAAATTATGTACAGATGCACGCGTTGTGTTGACCAGATTATTGGCGCGCTCAACATCCAATTTCGGCGCTGAACCCAAACGGTTCAGATCACTGATAAGGGTTAGGGTTTGTTCTTGTGACTTCAGGTTTTTATTAGCGATCCGCACCTGATTTTGTGCGGCTCTATAGTCAATATAGCTGCGCACCACATCGGCGATAAGGGTCAGGCTGGTATCGTAATATTGCGCTTCGGTTTCTTCTAATTGTGCATCAGCAGCGCTTAAGTTCTTACGGTTTCGCCCGAAAATATCAAGCTCGAAGGAGGCATCGAACGAAGCATCCTGAAAGGAATCCGGATACAGGCTGCTTGTCTTTGAATCTTCACGGCCTGCCGAACCGGACGCGCCGATTTGCGGGAATAAAAATGACTTCGTGGTGCGGCGCAAACCGCGTGCTTCCGCAATTCTGGCCTCTGCCATCAGGCGGTCAGGTGATTGATGTAACGACAGATCAACCAGACTGGAAAGGGCAGGGTCGTTAAATTTTGTCCACCAGCCATGCAAATCTTTGGCATCGACATCTTGCACGAGAATACTTTTCTTGGCTGTCCATTGCTTCGGCTCGCTGGGTTTTTGCATCGGGGGCAAACCTCCCAGACAACTGCTGAGTAACAAAGACGCAGGAATGAATAATAATGATCGCATGTTTTTACTCCGTAATCGCGGGTTGTTTTTTCCCTGAAAACCTTATTTCCAGATTTCTAAGAGCAACATAGAAAACCGGTGTAAAAATAAGACCAAAGAATGTTACGCCGATCATCCCCGAAAATACAGCGATACCGATGGCTTGACGCATTTCCGCGCCTGCGCCGTGACTGAAGGCGAGGGGGATAACGCCCATGATAAAGGCAAAGGATGTCATTAAAATCGGGCGTAGGCGCAAGCGTGAGGCTTCGATGGCGGCTTGCATAACGCTGCGTCCTTGATGTTCCAACTCGCGCGCAAATTCGACAATCAAGATCGCGTTTTTACAGGCCAGACCGGCCAGCACAAACAAACTGATTTGCGTGAATATGTTGTTGTCACCGCCACTGAGATAGATACCGATAATCGCAGAGAGAATCCCCATCGGTACGATCAGGATCACCGCCAACGGCAAGGCCAGACTTTCATATTGCGCGGCCAAAACAAGAAACACAAAGAAGATACAAAGCGGGAAAATATAAATTGCGGTATTTCCGGCCAGAATTTGTTGATAGGTCAATTCCGTCCACTCAAATTCAACGCCTTGCGGAAGGGTTTCATTCAGCACTTTAGTGATGGCATCTTGCGCTTGTCCCGATGAATATCCGGGCGCGGCGTCACCGTTCAAATCTGCAGAACGATAGGCGTTATAGCGTGATGCAATTTCCGGCCCATAGCTTTCTTTGACATTAACGACAGAACCAAGCGGCACCATTTGACCGTCCGCATTGCGGGTTTGCAGGCGCGCAATATCCTGCGGTTCGGAGCGGAAAGGCTTCTCGGCCTGTGCAATAACCTGATAGGTGCGTCCGAATTGGTTGAAGTCGTTGATATAGATGGACCCAAGATAGATTTGCATGGTGCGGAAAATCTCATCAATCGACAAGCCTAATTGCTGCGCTTTTGTACGGTCAAGTTCGGCATAAAGCTGCGGTACATTGATATTGTAATTGGAATAAACACGCGCCAAGGCAGGCTCTTGATAAGCTTTTGCCGTTACTTCTTTGAGAACATTGTCTAATGCTTTATAGCCCAGATCGGCGCGATCTTGAATTTGTAATTTGAAACCGCCGGTCGTACCCAAACCGCGAACAGGCGGGGGCGGGAAGATTGCGATGAAGGCTTCGTCAATGCCGCCGAATTTTGCTTGCAAACGTTTGGCGATGGCACCGGCGCTTAATTCGGGTGAGTTGCGCTCTTCAAAGTCATCGAGTGTCACGAAAACGATCCCTGCGCTTGATGAGTTCACAAAACCATTAACGGAAAGACCGGGGAATTGTACGGCAGATTGTACACCGTCTTCGTTTAGGGCGATTTCACCCATTTGGCGAATTACGCCTTCGGTGCGTTCCAGTGTTGCACCCGGTGATAATTGCGCGAAACTAATCAGATATTGTTTATCTTGCGGTGGAACGAAGCCTTTCGGAACCAGACCAAAGCTGAAATAGGTTGAGGCAACCAGACCACAGAATAAAACCATCATGATGGCTCTTCGGTGCGTCGCTACGCCCACGCCCTTGGCATACACATGCTGCCCTTTGCCGAAAGCTTTGTTGAACAGGTTGAAGAACCAGCCGAATAAAAAGTCCATAATTTTGGTCAAGCCGTCTTTTTGCTCGTGTCTTGGCTTCAGAAGCATGGCCGACATGGCGGGGCTTAATGTGAGTGAGTTTATGGTCGATATAAATGTCGCGATCACGATGGTTAAGGCGAATTGTCTGTAGAACATACCTGTCAGGCCACTGATAAAGGCGATCGGAATGAACACACCGGCAATCACAAGGGCGGTCGCAATGATTGGGCCTGTGACCTCTTTCATGGCCTGAATGGTGGCTTCGCGCGGTTCTTTGCCTTCTTCGATGTTACGCTCGACGTTTTCGACAACAACGATGGCATCATCCACCACAATACCCACGGCAAGGATCAGACCGAACAGGGACAGAACGTTGATAGAAAAACCAAGGAACAGCATCACCGAAAATGTTCCGACAATGGATACAGGCACAGCCAGTAAGGGGATGATAGATGCGCGCCATGTTTGTAGGAAAACGATAACCACAAGAACCACGAGTAACACGGCCTCGATCAATGTATGAATAACGGCTTCAATAGAATGACTGACAAAGACAGTCGGGTCATAGACAATGGAAAAATCCATATCTTCGGGGAAGTTTTTCTTAAGCTCCGCCATGGTTTGACGCACATTTTGCGAAAGTTCTAATGCGTTTGAACCTGGTGCGGAAAAAATTGGTATCGCAACGGCGGGTTCATTATTCAGCATAGAGCGCAGCGCATAGGTTTGCGCGCCCAGTTCTGCTTTGGCGACATCTTTCAGGCGTGTAATAACGCCGTTTTCATCGCGTTTGATGATGATGTTTTCAAATTCATCCGCGCTGGTCAGGCGACCTTGAACATTCACGGGGAGTTGTAGTTCCGTATGATCATCATAAGGCGGGCCACCAATAACACCGGCGGCAACCTGAATATTCTGACGGCGCACCGCGTCAACAACATCGCCTGCGCTCATGCCGCGCTCTGCGATTCTGTCGGGATTGAGCCATAAACGCATAGCATAATCGCCGGACCCGAAAAGGCGCACTTGCCCGATACCTTTGATTTTCGCCAATTGATCTTTGATGTTCAGGGTTGCGTAATTCCGCAAATAGAGCATGTCATAGCGTCCCTTTGGGGACGTTAAGTGAACCACCATGGTTAAATCGGGTGAGCTTTTAACAACAGTCACGCCGAGGCTTCGTGTGACTTCCGGTAAGCGGGGCAGGGCTTGTGACACGCGGTTTTGCACGAGTTGTTGCGCAAGGTCGACATCTGTGCCGATTGCAAAGGTGATCGTCATGGACAAACGCCCATCGGCAGATGCCAAAGAATTGATATAGAGAAGGTTTTCAATACCGCTTATTTGCTCTTCCAGCGGCGTGGCGACCGTTTCTGCAATAACAGACGGGTTCGCACCGGGGAAGTTCGCCGTGACCTGTACGGAGGGCGGGGAAACCTCAGGATATTCGGAGATAGGCAACTGAAAGAGTGCGATGGCTCCAAACAGAAAAATCACAAAGGAAAGGACACTGGCAAAAATTGGCCGGTCGATAAAATAGCTGGATAAATTCATGGAATTAGTCTTCTTTTTCAGATGTATCGGGAGCAACATTCTTTGGTGTGGTATCAGACGCTTGGGCACTTACCAGTGCACCGGGGCGAATATGAACAATTCCTTCGGTAATAACTTTGTCGCCTGCATTTAATCCTGAAAGAACAACGCGTTCGCCGTTAATACTGTTGCCGATTTTTATTGCACGATACGTTGCGATATTATCATCGTTGACGATGTAAACGAATTTACGATCCTGATCGGTGCTGATGGCACGTTCGGAAATTAGAAGATGTTCTTCGTTGTCTGCACTGCCCATAAGGATGCTGACCGACATACCCGGAAGGAGCATATTGTCTTCGTTATCGAAAATGGCGCGGGCGCGAATTGTGCCGGACGTGGCGTCGATACGGTTGTCAAAACTGTGTACGAAGCCTTTATATTCCAGATCCCCATCCAAAAGTTGTAAGCGCACAGGCGTTTTTTGATCTTTTTTGAAAGAGCCTGTTTTCGCGGAGTTGATATAGGTGCTCTCATCGACTTCGAAATCAACATAAACCCGATCTTGCGCCACGATAGATGTCAAAAGCGGTGCATTTGGTCCCGTTTGAACCAAGTTTCCTTCCGTGATTTCGGCGCGGCTGGTTTTACCGGAAATCGGTGCTTTCACATGGGCATAATCAAGATTGATTTGCGCACTTTCTACGGCGGCTTGTGCGCCCTGAACGGCGGCATTGGCGGCCTGACGATTATTTGTACGCTCATCCATAACACTGTGCGATATGGCTTCGGTTTTAATCAACTTTATGGCGCGCTGATATTCTTTTTCCGCCAGACCGGCTTGCGTCTGCGTTGCGGCTAAAGTGGCCTTGGCTTGGTTCAATGCCGCCTCGTAGGGGCGCGGGTCGATGACAAACAGAACATCGCCTTTTTCAACGTGTTGTCCATCTGTAAAGTGTATTTCTGTAATTCTGCCGCTGACTTGTGGGCGTATCTCGGCGCGGTTCACCGCAACAACATGACCTGAGAAGTTGCCCCAGACCTGTATGTGGCGCGGTTTCATGACGGTGATTTTAACCGACATAGCTTGCGGTGCCTCTGATACGGCTTCGTCTGAAGCTTCGGCGTCATAGTTATTGTAAAACATCGCGCCAAAGCCGACGCCTGCGATTACGAGGAAGGTGAGGGTATATATAATGTGTTTCATGTCACGTCACTTAGCATTGCTTGACTGTATAGTCAAATAAATTAAACATTAAATTACGTTTTTAAACCAATAAGGTTAAAAATCGCATTTTCGAGGTTGTTTTCGATAAAATCCAAATCATTGTTAATCCGCGCCATCAAAAGCTGACCAACGACAAAGGAGAATATTTCTTTTGATTTTACTTCAAGGTCTGTGTCTGCGCTAATCGCACCGCTTGCCATTAAATCGCGCAGTGCGCTTTGGTAATAGGCGGTTTTTTTGGCACAAATTTCTGTAATTCTTATGCCGATTGCATCATCTTGCGCCGCCAATTCGGAGCCGAGCGTGGCAAATGGGCAGCCGCAAACATGCCCCAGTTCCTTTTGGATTTCTTTTTGTTGTTCAATGATATAGGCCACCATCAGCTTAAAACGCTCTAAAGGATCGCGGGTGGGTGAAAAGATATCATCGTAATGTTCTTTTGTGTCACGCATGCATGAATCCATCGTTTCCAATGCAAGGTGCGCTTTCGAAGGGAAGTAATGATAGAAACTTCCTTTTTGAACGCCGGCTTTCTTGCAGATGTCATCAACGCTGACAGCGTTATAGCTGTCACGCCAGATAAGTTCTGTGGCTGTTTCAATCAGCTTTTGCTTTGTGTTATTTGGTGCACGACCCATTAAATTTCTCCTGATGGTGTATTTTATAAGGAATTTGACCGACTAGTCAACACATCTTTTCACACACGGTTGTATTGTTGGTGAATATGTTCGCATGCCGCGTTCGATTCAGGTTTCGGCGGATCAGGGGCGGGCTTTGGTTCCGGTTCAAGCTCAAGATCAGGGACAGCTTCAAGCACGAGTTCTGGTTCAAGTTCAGGCTC
>CAXBOT010000005.1:0-113633 GCA_963977495.1 uncultured Alphaproteobacteria bacterium
TCGACGACCTGAATACCATCAGAACCCGATGTACGGATGCGGTTTTTCTTGATCAGGATGCCGTTGCTGTCCTTAACATCGATACCGTCATCGCCTGAATCAGATATTGCATTGCCGCGTACGATCGCGTTATTAGCGACTGTAATTTCGATACCGTCACCGCCTGCACGTTTCACTGTATTACCATAAACCTCAACATTAGGAACAAAGTCGATGTCGATACCATCATCTTTTGTCTGAGTGATATTGTTTTGGTAGATTTTAGAATTGCTGGAATGCTTAACATCGATACCATCTGTTTTGGCATCGAACACTGTGTTGTGATGGATCAAGGCATTGTCACCAACGTAAATTTCGATCCCTTCATTGGCAGAGTGCTTAACCACATTTTCTGCAATCGTCGCGTTATGACTCTTGAGCATGCCAATACCATCAATACCGGAGTTGAATACTTTGTTTTCAATAACATCAACAAAATGGGATGATCTGACATAAATGCCGTTAACGCCTGAATTCCAAATGGTGTTGTCTAGGATATCCACATAATGACTGACCAATGCGAAAATACCATGCGCAGCGGAATCATGGATCTTGTTACCGGAAATCACCGCTGTTCGGGCGTTATTAACGTAGATACCATTCTCACCAGCATTGCGGATGCGGTTATCCTTGATCGAAGCGCCTTCGCTGTCGAACAATTGAACACCGTCAGACCCTGTACCATTGATACGGTTTTCTTCAACGCGGATACCGTCTGATAATTTGATATCCAGACCATCATCACCTGAGCCAACGATTTTGTTGTTATGGATATAACTTCTTTCCGCTTGCGTGACTTCCATGCCCTCGCCGCCGGAATTTTTAATGTCATTCTCATAAATATTGATGCTTTGTGTACGGTCTACGTCGATACCATCATCAGCAGAATTACGGATAACATTGTTATGCACCTTCACATAAAGTGATGATTTAACATCAATACCATCTGCCCCTGCGTTACGCGCAGTGTTGTCATATATATCCGCGCGATCACTGTGTGATACTTCAATCGCATTACCATCTGTTGCATCAGGGTGCAGTTGCGTACCTGTTACAATATTATGCGCCACAACAACATCATCATTGTTATTAACGTCAATACCGTCATCGCCTGAATTTCTTACAGTATTAGACAAAATCTGTCCGCGGCGACCATTATCAACAAGAATACCGTCAAGGAATGAATTCTTAACCGTGTTTCCGCTGATTTCAATGTCGTTACTGTCTGATACACGAACACCGTTAATTGCTGCGCCCTTAATTTTATTGTTTGCCACAGTCAGGTCATTTGCTGCACTGGCCAGAACCCCGTAATCAACGCCGGTCATGACGTTATTTGATACGCTGACATTTTGCGCCGTATCAACTTGCACGCCGATATCATTGCCAATGCCGTCGCCAGCAATTGTAAAGCCATCAATAACAACGTTATCAGATGTCACCAAGAAACCCGGAGAATGCGGTGTGATAATCGTTTCGGCGCCGCGTGCTGACGCGCCGTCAACCCCGACATTCGCGCCGTTTAATGTCAAATTCGCATGATCAACACTCAATGACTCATCATAGGTCCCCGCGCCGACATCAATCGTGTTGCGTCCTGTACCTGTGTTATCAATCGCATTGATTGCATTTTGAATAGATGCCGTAGGATCAGATGGGCCGCCCTGATTTTGATTAAGAGAGATTGTGCCCGCGCCTTCAGTCGTCAGCGAGTTCATTTTCACAGAGTAGAATACGCCACCATTATTGATGTCGATATTACCGCCCTTGCCGTTAATTCTACCGTCTGAAATCTCAACATTACCAGTTGTATCAATTGTAATGTCGCCGCCTCTAACGCGTGGCTTTACAGAAGGGACCGGCACTGCATCGCCCTGTACGAAACGCTCACCGGAGATATCAATCGACCCGCCATCCGTTGTGACAACTTGGCCATTATTTGTAATTGTCCCTTTATCGCCGCCGGACAATATAATCTTACCGCCATCCACTGTCGCCGAAGACACTGTGATCATGCCGCTGTTATTGATAATACTGTCAACAGTATCCTTCACCGCGCTTGCTGTCATTTGAACATAACCGCCGCGCGCACTAATATCACCCTTATTCTCAAGAAGCGCATCAGCCAATTCGCCGTCAACCGCAACCTCGACCAAACCATCACCATAAAGGTCAAGTGTTACAGTCTGCCCCGCAGCCATCACAACATTGCCCAGCTTCGCATTGATAACGCCGTTATTTTCTACGAAAGGCGATACAAACGCCGCCAAACCGGCATTTTTAATTGAGATAGAGCCATTCAGTGTAATCTTTCCACCATCAGCCAGATTATTTAAGACAAGCGTACCGCCATCCATAATATCTGCAACAGCCACATCCGCAGATGTCGCGATCAATCCCTGAACGTCAATATGAGAAGAATCCGTAAAGAACAAACCGTCTTTGTCTATGATAACGATTTGAATGTTTGAATTCAGATCACCAGCCAATGTTGATTCAATATTGTCGCGGTTATCGCGATATGCAAATGTCTGTGCGCCATTAATACCCAATACATTGACCGTGTGCCCCGATGCGATATCCGCATTTCCCTCAACAAAGCCGTTTGTACCATCGACAGTAATGTCCGTGATTGTATCAACCGAAACATCTTTGGATACAACGCCGTCTTTAACCGTATCATAATTCCAAGAGTTATCCGCATTTGCGTCACAAGGCATCAAAAATGCACCCGCCATAACAGCCGTCGTCGAAAGCAAAAGCGTTTTCGATTTTACACGAAACTTACGACCGTCACTTGCTCTACAGTTGCCATTTACAGCATTAGAATTGTTATACATTTTGGTTAGCCTCTCTAAATTTTCTTTATCTACCCTATTGATCCCTTAATAAAACACGCCCCTCACACTTCGGATAAAGCGCAACAAAGCGCCAAATTCTTATGTAAATCTGTAGGGGCTGCGTTAAAATTCAGACCTTACATATTGATCTTGCATGTTTAATCACGCCATATATGGCAGCTCTAAAGGAAAAAAACAACAAAATGTTAACGAAACCTTAAGCTTTTATGTGAAATAAAATCGACTTATGCGTGCAAACGCCCACACACCCTTGTGATTTAGAAAAATCTAAATAAAAACAATGCATAAACACAGTACCCTCAATTGATTTTATTGATAAAAAAATGCAGCAACTTTAGCCATAAAACACGAAAACGGCTTGAATCTATTTAAAAAAAAGCTACTATCACTTTATTAGGAGGCACATCGTTTGCCCCTAACAAATTTTCTGTGTTTACTCAGTACGTATTTTAATCAATAGAATTCAGGTGCATTTGATATGTTTATTTTTAAGGGAACCTCCCCATCATCAATGATGAAACGATATGGCTATACCATGTTGTTTACCTTGCTCGTTTCAAGCTCGGTCGCATACGCGCAAGTCGAAGATGCCACAGGCACAGCCGACCCGTCACGTATCGGACAGGAACTCCTGAATATTGACGAACTGCCGGAGCTCTCCCCCAAGATTGACGTAAAGTCCACAGACACACAAAAAGCACCGCCAAACGCAGACAACATCAAGTTTGTCCTCGACACATTACAAATTGACGGTGTCGGCGTTTATGAAGCCAGTGATCTTGACCCGCTCTATCGTGAACAACTTGGCGAAACCGTTTCCCTATCCGATGTTTATGCCATCGCCAATGCAATGACCACGAAATACAGAAATGACGGCTATATTCTGACGCAAGTTGTCGTACCGCCGCAAACAATCGAAGGCGGCATGGTTAAACTTCAGGTTGTAGAAGGCTTTGTTGATCAAATCATCATCCAAGGCGACAGCAAGGAAAGCGAAACAAGACTGATTAAAAAATACGCGGAGAATTTACGCGAAAACAATATCTTGGATGCTAAAAATCTGGAACGATACTTGTTGCTGATTAACGACCTTCCGGGCGTCACAGCGCGCAGCATCCTCAGCCCATCCCCCACAACACCGGGCGCATCCGATTTAACAATCATCGTTGAGCGCGATTCTTATGACGCAGAAATCAGCTTTGACAATCATGGTAGCCGCTATCTCGGCCCTTATGAGGGTTCTTTTGCAGGCTCTCTAAACTCGGCATTTGGATTGAACGAAAGAATAAGCGGCCAATTTGTTATGGCCGGTGATAAAGACCGTAAGGACGAATTATTATTCGGCTCTTTGGTTTATGAACAACCGCTTTCCCGCTTCGGCAGCAAGCTTAGATTATTAGGAAGCATCACCAATACAGAACCAGGCAGCACCCTTGACCCGTTTGATGTCAAAGGTGAGTCGAAATTCTTCAGTGCCACGGTGAGCCACCCTTTCATCCGCTCACGTACCTTGAACTTTTCAGGGCGCGCGACATTTGATTCACGCGATGTTGAGAGCAAAAACAATCTTGAGCCAAACAAAAGAAACGATCACATTCGCTCCGTGCGTTTGGGGACAACCGTGCAATTCATGGACACGCTTTTGGGTGTCGGTGTGAACGCTTTGGATCTTGAATTATCACGCGGCCTCGATGTTCTCGGCGCCAGCAGCCACGGCGATTCTAATTTAACGCGCGCCAGAGGCAACCCCCAATACACCAAGGCAGAGTTGCAAATACAACGCTTGCAACGTTTGAGCAGCACGCTAAACCTTCTCATGATGACAAAGGGACAGTGGTCAGCCACACCATTACTCAGCTCCGAAGAATTTGGCGTTGGCGGCACAACAATCGGTCGCGGTTATGATTCCTCTGAAATCGTCGGCGAAGACGGTGTCTCAGCTAAACTGGAATTACAGTGGAACGAGCCAAGAAAAATTAAGTACATTCATGATTATCAACTCTTTACATTTTATGATGTTGGCCGTGTTTGGAATCAAGACGCCACCACATCGGCGGGCAAGGACGATTCCATCGCTTCTGTCGGCTTGGGTATGCGCGCTGATATCACGGAAAAAACAAAGGCCGGTGTCGGAATTGCTCTGCCATTGACCCGCAATGTTGATATAACGAACGATCATGATCCGCGTTATTACTTCAACATCACGCACAAATTCTAGGCGCCCTATAAACAGGCGAACACCCTACCCCATTTCAAACAGAGGCTTTCTTGCCTCTGTTTTTTTATGCACAAAACATACAAAATAGGGCACTTCAAACGCAGCAAAAACCCGAACTAAAAGCGCTATGAATATGTTCCTATGGCGTGATTATCAAAAATAAAAATATACTCACTGCTTATTTGCAATCACTCGGGTAGGGGCGTTGAAACAACCAGACTTCATAATAGGCGGGGCGACACGCAGCGGAATAGGCGCCTTATCGCATATTCTTGATCACCACCCGCAGGTCTTTATCCCCCATCTGAAAGAGCATCGCTTTTTTCATCAAAACGACCTGACTCAACATAAAATTGAATCGTGCAAAGTTGATTTTGAAGATGCCGTAAACCCGAACAATAAAACACAAATTTCAAAAAACAGAGTGCTGCACGGGGAAAAAGAATTCGATCCCGAGCGCGCCGCGCAAGGCTGCCCCAATGCAAAAATCATTTTCACACTGCGCAATCCGGTAGAGCGCGCCTATGTGCAGTTTTATCATGCTCTGGCCGATAAAAAGGAAACAGTGCGCACATTTGAACATGCCATGGAGGCCGAGCTTTCCGGCTTACGATCTCCTGACACAACCGGACGGTGCTGGATTTACAAAAACCAGTATCAAACCCATCTCGATCAATGGCTGTCCCATTATTCACGTGAAAATATCCTCATCCTCATCTATGAGGAATGGACAGATCGTAGGAACAGCAATCTTGGCCCTTTAGAAGATTTTCTGGGCTTGGAAATCGACAGCCTGTTGGACAATCACGATGGTAACTTTGATCCGAAAGCGCAGATTGAGAGCTTAAGAGAAGATTATCCGAAAAAATACCCCGCGCTTTCTGACGCGACAAAAGAACAGCTTGAAGATATCTTCTCCGTTGATAAAACCTATGTCTCCAATTTATTAGGCAGAGATATTCCCACATGGAATCGTTTTTAGACAACAAAACACTGGCAGTCCGTTTCAAAAAATATAATAATGCCAGCGTCTATTATTGGGTATCATCATGAATATTTTTTACTACTCTGGCGCGAAGCTCCCCTCGCAGGAACCACAATCCGTTCATGTCATGAAAATGGCACAAGCGTTCAGTAAGGCTGGTCATAATGTGACGCTTTTTGCACGCAATGCACTGAATGCAACCACAGATGATATTTTTAATATTTACGATATCGACACGCCGTTTAAAATTAATATGTCGTCCAACGCGGGCTTTCCGATTTTATCCGGTGCGCGCTACTTGATTGGCCTACCGGAAAGAGCGCAGCAAAATAGCCAACCTGATATTATTTACGGGCATGATGTCGTCGCGCTGGCGCTTTATGCAAAAAGAGCATTATCCGTCATTTTCGAAGTGCACGACATGCCCCAGCATCCTGCACATAAACTTGCCTTTTCAAAACTGCTCAAACAAGACAACCTCAGAGGCATTATTGCGGTTTCAGATATATTGAAACAAGCACTGCTCAATGCATACCCTGAAATCCCGCCCGAGCGCGTTTTTGTTGCGCATGACGGCGCGGATTTAATCGACCATATCAAAAGCAACACCCGCACGCTCAATACCCTTAAAAGCGGTAAAGATGCCTTTAATGTCGGCTACGCCGGATCACTGCATCCGGGCAAAGGCATGGCGCTTATCTCACGTATTGCCAAAATCAGACCGCAATATGATTTCCACATTTTAGGCGGCACGACAAAGCAAGTGCAGCATTTTCAAACGCTCAATAAATACAAGAATATTCACTTCTATGGTCACCGCGATCATGCCGAAGTGCCGTCATATCTGAAATCATTTGATATTTGCGTTGCCCCGTATCAACACCGCGCCCTGATTAAAACCGGACGCAACACGTCGCGCTGGATATCGCCCATGAAAATATTTGAATATATGGCGGCAGAGCGACCGATTATCTGTTCCAACTTGCCGGTTATTCACGAGATTCTACAGCATAAGCACAACGCCATCTTGCCCCCCGCATCTGATGAACATAAATGGGCGGACGCCATGGATGTTTTGCGTGAAAACCCCGATATAGGCAATCATCTGGCAAAAAATGCGCATGATAGTCTGAAAGACAAATATACGTGGGATAAGCGCGCGCAAGCCATTATGGATTTTTGCATCAACCACAGACAAACGCTGTATTTTGCCGACGCATCATAGCCATACACAAGACTACGCCGCTTTTTTGGCGTTCTTGTCTTCAACCGTTTGTGCAAAATGCTCCCAAAAAGCATGACGGCGCGGCACAAGAACCTCACGCGTGTAATTTTTAGATTTTTCAAAATTTCTTTGTGCAGCAAAACGGCGTTTTTCCTGATCCATCAAAGTCCATATATGCTCCGCCAGTTGGTCGGCATGGCCGCGACTATGGATATACTCAGGAGAGAGAAGCTCCTGCGTGCCACCCGCATCCGAACTGAGCGCAGGGCATCCTCTGCTCATGGCTTCAATCAAGGAACGCGGCAAGCCTTCGTGGAAACTGGGCTGAATATATAGATCAATCGTATCGAGCCATTCAAGCACCTCTTTACCGCCCGAAATCGTGCCACAAAATTCTACTTTTTGATCCAAACCGTTTTGACGGATCATAGTTTTCCAAAGGGCAGGCATCCCCTGCCCCAATATTTTAAACTTGAAATCCGGCGCGGATGATTCTGCGTTTTTCTGTCTGCGCTTTTCAACAATAGCCAAGGCCTCAATGGCAACATTCAAACCCTTAAGCCCGCTGCCGAAATTACCGATCAAACCGATATTCAAGCAAGCCGTATTGCTCTCTATACGTTTTAATCTGCTGTTTAAAACATATTCAGGCGGCGCAGCAATTTCAACATTAGAGGCGCATTCCATATACCCATCCGTGGGGTAACGTTGCTGTAGGAAGTTCTCCGTCACATAAATCACGGCGTCGGCATGGCGCACCATTTTTTGTGCGTGCTTATACTTAATCGGGGCATAGATTTTATTGAACCAATCGCCCTTATAATATGTTTTATCATACGCACAGCCACACATTTCAATTGCATAAGGCGTGCCGCTTTCCCGCGCCGCTTTGGCGGCCATCATGCCAAACTCAACGGGGCCGCGTATGACAACCGCGTCGGCCTTTTCGACCTGTTCTTTGATTTTTTGATACATGCGCCCGTATTTTGTAAAACGCCTCACCGGAGAATCGATGTTGGGCAACAAAACATGATCAACATTTTTACCGGAAGATACCGCCAGAACACCCGTTTCATCGGGGCGCAGCTTTTTCTTACGACCAATAACGGTCAGGCTTTCAAAATAAGGGAGGAACCGTTGTTCCCAAAGTTCATAAGGAAATGTGCCGTAGCTATATACTGTTCCATCACGCCTATTTGAATAATAAGTATCATGGCAGAACAAAATATGCATAACGCGCTACACCTCAAGTAAAACCATGATAATGGCCAATAAATTACCTACAGCAAAGATCCCGTAAGACACTTTCAGCCATGTAAATTTCGGAACAATAGAATATCGGGACATGTCATAAATATCATAAACAACGGCCTTACCAAGTTTACTGCCATCATTATAAACTGGCATAAACATATCCATAAACTCATCTTTTTCAAGATGCCCGATATCATTAAAATGTAACAAATTAATATCTCTGTGGCTGGACTTGCGATAACGGCGCTTGGGATAAATACAAATCATTGCCGCCAGAATACTCATCACTGATGATATAATAGAAACCACCGCAGCCACTTGAAAAGGCTCATGATCAATTTGATTAAGGCAAACCGGAATAAGAATAGAGTTTAAAAATATCAAAACCTGCGCTTTTTGATCGGCAAGGCGCATAATAACCGACAATTTATTTATTGTTGCAGACATGACCTGCCCACGAAGCATGGCTTCCCATCTTTTTTGCCCGGAAAGTTCCGACATTTTATCACCCATAGAGTTTATTATGACTACTCGGGAACGTACTCTAATCAGATTCCATAAATTTGAAAAGGAATTTTTCTGCAGCGCAACACAAAAATGCGAAATTATGTCAAACAGATTGTATTTCTATCGTGCTCAAGCATTTTTACCCTTGATATAATGGTATATGACGATAACTTATGACACTAGAAACCGAAATACGCAGGTAAAACGGTTAAACAACAGGCAACATTTGATGCATAACATATATTGTCAAAGTGACGAGCCCGATCAAAATGATAATGACGGGGATGAAGGGCAAACCGACCATGGTTTAGTCCTGAAAACGCGTCCGAAGACACAAAAACCATCCATGTATAAAGTGTTGTTGTTAAATGATGACTACACACCGATGGAATTTGTCGTCCATGTTCTGGAGAGCATTTTTAAAAAGAACCGTCAGGAAGCAACCGACATCATGCTCCATGTTCACAGACGCGGCGTTGGTATTTGCGGCGTATTCACCTATGAAGTTGCAGAAACCAAGGTGGCACAAGTCATGGATTTTGCCCGCGCAAACGAACAACCCCTGCAATGCACCATGGAAAAAGAATAACTTCCCCCAAGCACAAACACCGCCCCCTCCGCCAGCCGATGTTATCCCGACATCGGCTTTATTGCAGCGCAAAAAATAGTTGACACATTCCGAAACTTTGAGTTATGCATAATTTGCAATACTGGCATACGCAAAATGAATACATGAAACTTGGAGGTTATCTTGGAAACAGGATTTATTTTAAACACATTCTTTCTACTGATCTGCGGCGCGATGGTCATGTTTATGGCGGCGGGCTTTACCATGCTGGAGGCCGGCATGGTGCGAAGCAAATCTGTCGCCGTCATTCTGGTTAAAAACATTGTCTTATACGCCATCGCGGGGCTGATGTTCTACGTGATTGGCTTTAATTTAATGTTTACGGATGTAAATGGCGGTTTTTTTGGAACCCCCATGCCCTGGACAGGCGATGACACAGCTGCGCTGAATGGTGATTACAGCGCGGGTTATGCCTCATACGCCTTCTGGTTTTTCCAAATGGTCTTTGTGGCAACCGCCGCCTCTATCGTTTCCGGCACATTGGCCGAGCGCATAAAACTCTGGCCATTCATGATTTTCGCAGCGCTGCTCACAGGTGTTATCTACCCGATTACGGGCAGTTGGGCTTGGGGCGGCGGCTGGCTCTCGGAAATGGGATTCAGTGATTTCGCCGGCTCGACGCTCGTGCACTCAGTTGGCGGATGGGCCGCACTGACAGGCGCTATTATTCTGGGGGCACGCCAAGGACGTTTCAGCAGTGAAGGCGGCAAACCACGCACCATCACGGGAAGCTCTTTACCACAAGTAACGCTCGGGACATTTATTTTATGGTTTGGCTGGTTCGGCTTTAACGGCGGATCACAGCTTTCAATTGCCACCACCGAAGACGCATTGGCTGTGGCCAAGATTTTTGCCAACACCAATATTGCGGCGGCGGCGGGCGTTATGTGTGTCCTACTCTTTAGCCAGCTTAAAACCGGACGCATTGATGTAGCCATGGTTTTGAACGGCGCGTTGGCGGGGCTGGTTGCCATTACCGCAGGCCCGCTTCTGCCAAGCCTTGGTCTTGCAGCCCTCATTGGCGCGGCAGGTTCTATTGTTATGCTCGGCGCATCCGCGCTCTTGGAAAAATTAAAAATTGATGATGTGGTCGGCGCAGTTCCGGTACATTTAGGGGCAGGCATCTGGGGAACGCTCGCCGTTACGTTATCTGATCCCGATGCATCGCTGATCACACAAATTATTGGTATTGGCGCTATCGGCCTGTTTGTATCGATTACCAGTCTTATCATTTGGGCTGTGCTCAAACAAACGATCGGCATTCGCCTGCACTGGTCAAAAGAAGAAGTCGGCGGTGATTGGGCGGAACTGGGTGTACGCGCCTATAATTTAGGATTTAGCGACTATTCCACCGCGCCTATTTCTGCCGAATAATGCCCATAATATTGAGGATAAAATAAAGTAAGAGCATATTTATTTATGCTCTTAACTTTTCGTGAAGGCGTAGCGTGGTAAAAAAGACTGTGCTAAGATGTACAGGTTCTCCGTACACTCAATTTAATAGGATATTCATGCTATCTCGTAATCTGGAACAAACACTACATCGTGCCTTGGCCATCGCCAATGAAAAGAATCATGAATACGCGACGCTGGAACATTTGTTACTGGCACTCACCAGCGATCAGGATGCAATGGCTGTATTGCGCTCGTGCGGGATTGATCTTGATGATCTGTCCTCTGCCCTGCTGCATTATATCGAAAATGACCTCAGCAGCCTGATTAACGCCAATATAGACGAATCAAAACCAACCAACGCTTTCCAGCGCGTATTACAACGCGCCGCCATTCATGTGCAATCTTCGGGACGCGAAGAAGTCACAGGCGCGAATGTTCTGGTCGCTTTATTCTCTGAACGTGAAAGCCATGCGGTCTTCACCCTGCAAGAACGCGACATGACCCGTTTCGACGCTGTGAACTATATTTCCCACGGCATTGCAAAAGTACCCTCCCAAGGTGATCCTGATAAAACACCACAAGGGGTTGAGGCCGAAAAAGAGGTCAAAGCCGGAAAAGAAGCGCTGGACGCCTATTGCACAGACCTCAATAAAAAGGCCGCTGATGGCGGTATTGATCCATTAATCGGACGCGAACAAGAAGTTGAGCGCACCATCCAAATCCTATGTCGCAGATCCAAAAACAACCCTCTTTATGTTGGTGATCCGGGTGTTGGTAAAACCGCCATTGCCGAAGGGCTAGCCAAACGCATCATCGAAAAAGAAGTACCCGAAGTGCTGCATGATGCGGTGATTTACTCGCTTGATATGGGTGCATTACTGGCCGGAACACGCTATCGCGGAGATTTTGAGGAACGCCTGAAAGCCGTCTTGGCGGAACTGGAAAATATTCCTGAATCTGTTTTATTCATCGATGAAATTCACACCATCATTGGCGCAGGCGCGACAAGCGGCGGTGCAATGGATGCGTCGAACTTGCTGAAACCTGCATTATCTAACGGGTCCTTACGCTGCATCGGCTCAACAACCTATAAAGAATACCGCAATCACTTTGAAAAAGACCGCGCCTTGGTGCGTCGTTTCCAGAAAATTGATGTGCCCGAGCCAAGCATCGAAGACACGATTAAAATTCTGGAAGGGCTGCAACCCTACTATGAAAAACATCACAACGTTAAATACACCAACAGCGCCCTTAAGGCCGCCGTTGAGCTTTCTGCCAAATATATTGGTGAGCGCAAATTACCCGATAAAGCCATCGACATTATTGATGAAGTCGGCGCAGCGCAAATGCTGGTGACGGAAGATAAGCGCAAAAAAACCATCGGGCATAAAGACATCGAAAATGTGATTGCGGCGATTGCGCGCATTCCATCGACCAGTTTGAATAAGAACGATCGCGAAGCCCTGCAAAACCTGGAACGTGACCTCAAAACGCTAGTCTACGACCAAGACAGAGCGATTGATACATTATGCGATTCCGTCAAAATGGCGCGCGCGGGATTACGCGACGCGGAAAAACCCATTGGATCATATTTATTTTCCGGCCCCACGGGTGTTGGTAAAACCGAAGTTGCGCGGCAGCTTTCAAAATCCATGGGCGTGGAGCTTTTGCGTTTTGATATGTCAGAATATATGGAACGTCATTCCGTCTCCCGCCTGATCGGTACACCGCCGGGCTATGTTGGCTTTGAACAAGGCGGCCTCATGACCGATAAAGTCGATCAGCATCCGCATTGTGTTTTATTATTGGACGAAATTGAAAAAGCCCACCCTGATTTATTCAATATTCTGTTACAGGTTATGGATTACGGCAAGCTGACCGATAATAACGGCAAAACCATTGATTTTCGCAACGTCATCCTGATTATGACCACCAATGCGGGCGCCTCCGACATGGCCAGAACCCCAATTGGTTTCGGACGTGAAATCGGGGACATGGATTATGCGGATAATGACGCCATCACAAAAACTTTCACGCCGGAATTTCGTAACCGTCTGGACGCGATTGTCCCCTTCGACAATCTAAAACCTTCCACGGTTGAGCGTGTGGTCGATAAATTTATCATCCAACTCGAAGCCCAGCTTTCTGATAAAAACGTCATCATCGAGTTGAGCAGCAGCGCGCGTAAATATCTGGCGGAAAAAGGCTATGACGTCACCATGGGTGCGCGCCCGTTAGGCCGTATCATTCAAGAGAAGATCAAACGCCCCTTGGCGGAAGAAATTCTGTTTGGCAAATTGCAAAAAGGTGGCGCGGTGACCATTGATTATGATGGTGAAACGCTCAGCTTTATCTATGAAGAAGATAATCCTCGAAAACGCCGCAAAAACCAGCAGGAAAAGCAAAAAGCGACGTAAAATCTATCGCTATATTAAACTGAAAATCAGGGCGTCTGCACCTTTGGTTGCGCGGCTGAAAGCGTATCGCACCGCATTTCAATAACAGCCTCCGCTTCGGACACAGACAGATTTTCTTCATCCCTTAAGATGTTCACCGCCTTACGCGGGTCTTTCTCGACACTCAAAATAGAAAAAAGTCGATCCCACATGCCTTGCGGAACTGAGCTGTAGATTTCGTGTGAGCGGGTTTTTTGATGCACGCGCGCCTGAAGCTGCTTATCCAAAAACGTATCCAAATCATTCTTTCCGCATGGCATCACCTCATACCACGCCCCATCATAAAAGGCGACGGGAACAGAAAATTCATATGATTGTGGCTTTAACCCGCACGCGTTATTGTCTTGATTGTCTAAAACCACGGTGGATGTAAGGCTATAATTCGGATCAACGGATAAAAATGCCTTATCCCGATAAAACAGCTTCACTTGTTTGGTCAGCGCAGGCATATCCACTTCTTTAATACTGATCGTATCGACATCCAATTGCCCAACTTCATCAGATTTTTTTATAAAGTTCTGAATCGTGAATGTCTTAAATGATTCGGACATACAGGCGCGTGATTGCGGATGGATTAAATGCCAATATAATTTCTCGTCTTTATCCTGCGCTGCCTCAACATAGCTTTCGACAAAACTACGCTGTTCTTGCGTCAAATTGGGGGTTTGCGCATATCCCGCATGGGGCATGAACACGCTCAGAATGAGAGAGAATAAAAAAATCATGCCCTACCCTATCTCAAAAACAGCATCAATTTCAACAGCCACACCCAAAGGCAATGACGGCGCACCAACTGCAAAACGAGCATGTTTCCCCGCCGCGCCCATCACGTCGGCGATCAGGTTTGACGCACCATTAATCACCATCGGCTGATCGGTGAAATCAGGCGTACAATTCACAAAACCACCAAGCTTCACACAACGCTTAACGCGCACCCAGTCACCGCCCACCGCATCATTGACTTGCGCCAGAATATTAAGCGCACAGGCCTGCGCGGCGGCTGCGCCATCTTCCACACTCAGACCATCGCCCAAACGTCCCAGATGCATCTTTTCCCCATTCAGGAAAGGTATTTGGCCGGAAACATAAACCATATTGCCCGATATGACATAAGGAACATAATTTGCTGCCGGTGCTGCCGCTGCAGGAAGTGTGAATCCTAGCTCTTGAAGTTTTGTGCCAAGTGTCATAGTTTTTGCCTTTCCGTTTATATGAAGCTCTGCCATAATCGGAAACAAATATAGATCCGTAAAGCAGAATTTAACAGGACAGACGAATTAATGGGCATATTCAGTTTTTTAGGCGTACTTTCTCCAGCGCACATCTCGCTTTTCACGCTCACCTCGCGTGGCAAGAAAATCGGGAAAGATCAGGCCGAGAATGTATATTACGAAGCGCCAGCCAGAAAAGGCTATAAACGCCCGCGCCGTTGGGTGATGTATAACGGCGCGCCCGAAGCCACCAAAGTGCCACCGGAATGGCATGGATGGATCCACCATCAAACAAATACAGTGCCCGATGAAAGCGGTGAGTCTTATCGCCGCCCTTGGCAAAAACCGCATCGCGCCAATATGACCGGCACAAATAAAGCCTATCGCCCCCCCGGACACATACTTTCGGGCGGTAAACGCGAAAAGGCAACAGGTGACTATGAGGCGTGGACACCTTCGGAATAAAGATAAACTATAGATAAGTGCATATCCAAAAAGGTATATACTTTACGCACTTCCCAACACATGCTACCCCTTTTATGGGGAAAAACAGAACAGAGTGATGATATGAAACGCAGTATTGCAGAAACAATTTTAGGCGCCGTTGTCCTGATCGCCGCAGGGCTTTTTCTGGCATACAGCATCAAAACTGCTGATATCGGAACGACTGAGGGCTACTCAATATCCGCTGATTTTTCAAGCGTTGGCGGTTTAAAACCCGGTGATGTCGTACAGATCAGCGGCGTTAAGGTCGGCACAGTTTCCTCTGTTGAACTTATGCCTGATACCTATCTTGCGCGCGTTCATATGAGCATCCGCGAAGGTCATGAACTCCCCGTAGACACAGCCGCCCTAATCAGCAGCGAAAGCCTTCTTGGCGGTCAATATCTGGCGTTAGAGCCGGGCGCGGAAGACGACATGATCCCATCGGGCGGCAATATTCAATACACGCAAGCCCCTCAAAATCTGGAGCAGCTTCTTGGTCAATTCATATTCAGCATGCAAAATGACAAAGACAAAGAATAACTCTTTTCTGCGGCTCTTTGCCGGATTTCTGTTCTTGATCGGCACGATTTCTACCAATTATGCAGATGCACGGGAAATGACGGAATATCCGCGTGTGAAGCTGCAAACGCTCGATAAAGCCACAGCGCGCACCATGACCTTTAACGCAAAGGTCGGCAGCACAATACGATTTGGCCCCTTATATATCCGCGTCGAAAGCTGTCAGAAGGCCTCCCCCATCGACAAGCCCGAATCCGCCGCGTTTCTGGAAGTGTGGGAAGTCGACACCGACGATAACGCACAATGGGTATTCAGCGGATGGATGTTCGCATCCTCCCCCGGTTTATCGCCGATGGATCATCCGATTTATGATGTGTGGGTTCTGGATTGTCTGGATTATGATAAAAATACCGGCGATACGACCACCCCCGATAATAAAACTGTTGCCGATGGCAACGGCAATACCGCCGATGACGGCGCAAGCCATGATACGGCGCACACCACAGAGCCGCCGCAACATGACAATCCCAACCATGCGGATAATCAGGATTTATTGGAATAATCAGCCTTGCATCTCAAAATATGATGCAATCAATTGACGCTCTGTTTGCCCGCGACACCCAAAATCACACGACTTGTCCAAAGCAGCAGTAAGCTTGTCCATATAATCATCATGCGGGATTTCATAAACGCCGAATTGCTCCAAATGTGGATTGGTGAATTGCGTATCGAGAATATCATACCCCGCGTGATATAAACGTGCCGCCAAATGCACGAGGGCAACCTTGCTCGTATCGGTTTTGCAGGAAAACATACTCTCTCCAAAAAATGCCCCACCGAGCGCGATACCGTATAGTCCGCCCACCAATATATCATCCTGCCAACATTCCACCGAATGGGCATAACCCAATATATTCAACTTACAATAAGCCTCTATGATTTGTGGGTTGATCCATGTTTCTGTGCGCCCGCTTGCTTCTTGCGCACAGGCTTTGATCACGCCCTCAAAATCAGTGTTGATCCGAATCTCATAGAACTGCCCTTGTATTTTCATTTGGCGGACGCTCTTTTTAAGCCGCTTAGGGACGTGCATAGCGCGAATAGATATCTGTCCGCGCAGTTCTGGGCATATCCACTGCACATCATCGCTCTGCGCGCTCTGTGCCATAGGGAACAACCCTTGTGCATAGGCAGAAAGCAAAATTTCAGGAGTCAAGACAATGCGCATATTTAAAACTATGACGGAGAAGGATAGAAAATTCCACTACATTCCAAAGGGATAATCTGCGTGGGATAAATCATGCGCGCTGCGCATTCCCTTAAGCGCCACCGCATAAGCGTTTAAAACATCCAAAGAATAAAGGGCGCGTTTTTTGATATATAAATCACCCTGCTCGGCAGTATCCATGTCATGGTCGTTCATAACATTTTGTACCGATCCGACGATCAAATGATCGGGAATGTAAACCATGCGGTTATTTTTATAGCCGCTCATGCGCAGTTCAGCGATTGGATATGTGCCGCCGCGACTGGCGGATACACCAACCAACATACAAGGTTTATGCTCCGCATGCGCAGAGGCCATATAAAGCAAAAAGTTTTTCAAACCGGGCGGAACCATACCGCCCCATTCCGGCGCGACCAAAATAATGGCATCCGCATTTTTAACCACGTCCAAAGACGGTGCCATTTTACGCGAAAGATCAGAACCGGCATCCCAAGCGCTCTCATCCCACAAAGGAAAAGGATTACCGCTTAGGCTAATAATATCGACATTATTGGAAGAGTCTTTGGCCTGTATCGCATTAGACAGCCATTTGGAAACCTTAAGGGATTGCGCGACCGCTTCATCCCTGTGTGAGCCCGATATAATGGCATATTTGATCATTTTCAGCTCTGCGCGTTTTTTTCGTTTAATTTATTTTCGAGCCAGTGAATTGTGTAATCACCGGAAATAAACTCAGGCTGCTTTAAAATCCATTCATGCAACGGCAGGGTTGTTTTAACGCCCTCAATCACGGTTTCACGAATAGCGCGCAACAAACGGCGCACACATTCATCACGATTACGACCATGCACAATCAATTTCCCGATCATGGAATCATAATAAGGCGGGATGGTGTATCCACCATAAATCGCACTATCAAAGCGCACACCAAGACCACCAGGCGCGTGGAATTGCGTGATTTTGCCCGGTGAAGGTACAAATGTATCAGGGTCTTCGGCATTAATGCGGATTTCAATCGCATGCCCGCGGAAACGGAAACCGTTTTTGCGAATCGTCAATTTTTCACCCGCAGCAACGCGGATCTGTTCGGCGATCAAATCAATACCGGTGATCATTTCCGTTACAGGGTGTTCCACCTGAATACGTGTATTCATTTCCATGAAATAAAAGTTGCCGTCTTCATACAAGAACTCAATCGTTCCCGCACCGACATAGCCCAAACCACGCACGGTATCCGCGGCCAGCTTACCGATGCTTTCGCGCTCTTCTTCCGATAAAATCGGAGATGGGCCTTCCTCGATCAATTTCTGGTGACGACGCTGGATAGAGCAATCTCTTTCACCCAAATGAATGGCGTTACCATGCGAATCACCAAAGACCTGAATTTCGATATGGCGCGGTTTCTCAAGATATTTTTCAATATAAACAGTTTCATCGCCGAAATTGGCTTTCGCCTCACTGCGCGCTCTGTTATAGGCTTCGACAAAGTCCTCAGCCGCACGCACGACCTGCATCCCTTTACCACCACCGCCACTTGCGGCTTTAATCAAAACAGGGAAGCCCATATCCTTGGAGATCTGCAATCCGTCCTGCGCACTTTCCACTGCGCCCGGAGAACCTGGTACAACCGGCAAGCCAAGTTCCTGCACTGTTTGTTTTGCAGTAACCTTATCGCCCATACGATCAATCAGATCCGCAGACGGACCGATAAAGGTGAAACCATGCTCCTCGACCATGCGAGCGAATTGTGCGTTTTCAGATAAGAAGCCATAACCAGGGTGAATGGCACTGGCGCCTGTTAAGGCCGCCGCCGTTAAAATAGAAGGGATGTTAAGGTAACTGTCCTTGCCCGCAGGCGGACCGATACACACAGACTCATCAGCCAAACGCACAGGCATAGAGCTTGCATCGGCCGTGGAGTGAACAACAACGGTTTCTATCCCCATTTCGCGACAAGCACGAATAATGCGAAGAGCAATTTCACCGCGGTTTGCTATCAGAATTTTTTTGAACATAGACACCTAACAAAAAGGATTATTCAATTACCAACAAAACATCACCGAATTCCACCGGCTCACCGTTTTCAATAAGAACCTGTGTGACCGTTCCCGAAGTTTCTGCCTTGATCGGATTCATCACCTTCATCGCTTCGATAATCAATAATGTGTCACCGACATTAACGCTCATACCTTTTTTGATAAAAGGTGGTTCACCAGGCTCGGATTGCAGATACGCTGTACCAACCATCGGCGACTTTACAGAGCCGGGATGGGCGGATGCAACATGCGCCGGAGCCTCCATATTCGCTTGCTGAGGTACGGCAGGGTCGGAAGACATAGACAGCGCAGACACGCCACCACCGGCAATAACCGTATTGCCTTTACTCACCCGAATTACCTGATCGCCTTCGGCGACTTCAACTTCTGTGAGGCCTGTTTCATTTAAAAGATCAGCTAATTCTCTGATCGCATCGGAATCAATTTTCATCGACAAATCTTATTGTTGTTGTTTTTCAATATTTTTAGCCAGACACCTGAATACAAAAGTTATAGGAAAATGTCAAAGCTTTGAGAAGATTTACTATAAAAGTTCTTTAAGTTTTTCAAGTGCTTTCACATATCCCGCTGCTCCGTGACCGGCAAAAACATCTGCTGCAAGCGATTCTATATATGAAAAGTGACGGAATTCCTCACGTTTTTTAGGGTCTGACAAATGCACTTCAATAATCGGGCACGCTAATAATTTTAAAGCATCATGGATTGCAACCGAGGTGTGTGTATAAGCCGCGGCATTAATAATAAGGCCATCACACCCATCGACAGCACCTTGAATCAAATCAACCAACGCCCCCTCATGGTTCGATTGCCTGAAATCAACTTGAAAACCCAAACCATCTGCGCATTTTACACACATGTTTTCGATATCCTGAAGCGTTTGATCGCCATAGATTTCAGGCTCACGCATACCAAGCATATTTAAGTTCGGGCCGTTCAATATCAATATTTTGGTCATAAAAGCAGATCTTTTTCGAAAGGTCAGAATGCTGGAATATTACCGCGCCTTTGCGAATTGCGCCAGTAGTTCTTCGACGCTCGGCTTATCCTGCTTAGAGCGGAAAAATCTTTTCCCGATAATCAGTGTCGGTGTTTCTCCAATGCCCCATGTCGTGAAGAACATATTATTTTCATCTGCCCATTTCCTCAAATCGGCTCGGGACATATCACGGCTTAATTGCTCCGTATCCACGCCGATGCTTTGCGCAACAGCAAACAATTTTTCGCGATCCCTCACAGGCCAATTATCATAAATCGCATTATGCATTTCGATAAACTTGCCCTGCTCACCCGCGGCATAGGTCGATATTATAAGGTTTTTGCCCCATTCATCACCGTCTCCACTCACCGTTCTGGGGATATAACGTACCTTACCATCACGCTTTAACGCTTCGGTCAATATCGGGTGGAGATTTTGACAAAAAATACAGCCATACTTGTTGAAATCAAGCACGACCAGATCGGCTTCGGGTGATGTTTGTGTGTACTTATCAGGCACAGCGTAAATCAGCTCTAACTGCCGATTTACGTTTTGTGTATGCACATAAAGAAGGTAAGAAATACCGGAAACCAACAGAATCAAAAGTACTTTATTCGTCCGTTTCATGCGCTTACCTTATATCTTTATCGCTATGCTTCGCGTGGGCCAAAGAGCTATTTGCTCTCTCTTGCTTCTTGCACTGCTTTTTTCATCGCTTCAATACCGATGTAACCAGGATAAACCTTATTACCGATAATGAAACCAGGTGTACCGCGAATACCAAGGGCTTGCGCCATATCTTTGGATTTCGTGACAGAAGCCTGAACATCCGCACCCAACGCATCAAGTTTCAACTGATCCATATCCAAACCAAGCTCCTCAGCCAACTTAAAGAACGCCGCGTCATTTTGACTGCCGCGATAATCCATAAGTGCTTTGTGCATTTCAAAGTACTTACCTTGCTTATGCGCCGCCAAAGCCAGATTTGTCATTTTCGCAGATGATGGGCTCAAAATAGGCATATCTTGGAAAATAATACGTACGTTTTTGTCATCTTTGATAATTGTCTGAACATCTTCAAATGCTTTTTTACAATATCCGCAGTTAAAGTCGAAAAATTCAACAATCGTCACATCACCATCAGGATTACCTGTCATCGGCAAATCCTTTTTGGCGAAATAGGACTGGTACTCTTTCAAGTTCTCCTGCGCGCTTTGCATAACTTTACGCTCTTGATCTTCTTGATACTGCTTTACAGATTGCAAAATTAATTCAGGATTATCAGTAATGAACTGCTTAAAAAGTGCTTCAACTTCCTGTTTTTGCTCAGACGTAAAACCCGCCGCATGGGCAGAGTGCATTTGTACACCGAATACGGTCATACACGAAGCCGCCGCCAGTGCGGTAAATCTTATCTTTTTTAATAGTGTGCTCAAGTTCTTACTCCTCGCTTTAATAACATGTCATTACAATATTCGTTCACAACGGCCAAAAAGTCACCCGTTATTCACAGTTTTTATAAAAGAAAGTATATCCTTTGCCTGTATCCAAACTGTAGACCCCTCCGGTTCCGTCGACAGAACCGATTCCACATGCTGTTTAGCATAGCCAAAACGCCTTTGCAAAACCGCTTCTTCCGCCAAATGTATTTGTGCACGATTATCCTTACCCAACCGACCATACGCCGTGGCAAGCAACCGATGAATGCGTGACGTGCGCGGTTCATCGCGCAACGCGCGTTCCAGATATCCAACCGCTTCATTCAAAATTTTAGAATCATTCTCTCTGGTTGATTCAATGAGGGCATGCGCCAATGCGATTTCCAATAAAGGTTTATCAGGCAAAATATCCACCGCGCGCCGATAATACGGCAAAGCCTCCTTCACCCGTCCGAAATCAACCAGCATTTGCCCTTTTAATTCATAGAAGTAAGGGTTATTCGGCTCCATCTTCAGCAAACCATCCACGCGCAAGAGCGCCTCATTCACCGCATTATTACGATAAGCAGCAATCGCCCGTGCATACTGCGCGGGGACGGACTGATCTTTATCATCATAGACCCACGGGATTTGCCCCGGACTGATAAACCCGATTAATTTGGCCTTCATGCGGGCATGTTGTTCCATCCATTTTTCAGGGTATGACTTATCTTTAAATTCCGATTGTTCAATACGGCGTTCCAAAGCCTCAATACGATTATCAACAAGCGGGTGCGTCCGCACATATTCGCTCTGCTGATCTTCGGGCATATATGTTTCTGCCTTCAACTTATCCATAAAGGTCGCCAATCCGGTGGGATTGATCAACGCTTTATCCAGAAAACTGAGCGCCGCCTGATCCGCGCTTGATTCCTGAACGCGGCTATGGGCTAGGAACCGTCTTTGGGCAAGGCCGCTTCCGCCCAACGCCAGCGCAGGTACAGCCGAGGAATCGCCGCTCACAATCGCCGCGCCAACCCCCAGAATAGTGCCGACAATGCTCTCATAAGATGCACGCTCCAACGCGTCGCGCGTCTGGATCAAATGCCCGCCCGCAATGTGGCCTGTTTCGTGCGCCATAACGCCGATCAACTCGCCCGGATTATCGGTTCTGCTGATCAGTCCGGTATATATAAAGATATTCGGCCCGCCCGCGACAAAGGCGTTGATCGTGTCGCTTTGCACCAAAATAATATTAATCGCCTCAGGTTTAAGGTTCGCCGCCCTAAAGATCGGCGCCCCCCATTCCTTCAAAATCGTTTCGATTTCCGTATCACGGATCAGACTTGGTGCTTTTGATTGTGCAAACGCCAAAGGCGTGCCCATCACCATAAAAACGATCAGGTTAACAAAAACTATTTTTAATCTATTTTTAAAACACTGCATGTCATAAACTCATTCGCATGGAAAGCCTGATTTATTACTGGATAGATGTTATTTGGATACCGATTTTATTTTTCGGTGTCCATAAAAAGCATAGATGGTGGGCACTCGGGTTTGTTATAAGCACAATGATCCTTATTCGCCTGCAATCGGAAATCATGACGCATATTGGCTATGAGTATGGCATTATCGGTTATATGACGATAAATGTCCACACACGCTTGCTTGCGGTTTCAAGCTTTTTCTACGCTCTGTATTTGCTCATGGCGCATTTTTCATCTAAAACGCAAGGTGTCGTTTTTATGGCGGCAAGCCTATCATTCTTTTTCATGATCTTTCTTATCGGATCACTTGTGATGCTTTTATAAGGGACAACACCAAATGTCACGCAACAAACCAAAGACCAAAGTCAAAACAGCGAAGGGGCGCAAAAACTCTTCAACGCGTTGGCTTAAACGACAGTTGAACGACCCTTATATCGTAGAAGCCGAAAAACAGGGCTACCGCGGGAGAGCCGCTTTCAAGCTCAAAGAGATTGATGAGAAACTACAATGTTTAAAACCGGGGATGAGTGTCATTGACCTTGGCGCTGCGCCGGGAGGCTGGTGTCAGGTTGCGACGGAAAAAGGGTGCAAAGTGGTTGCCATTGACCTTTTGGCCATGGATGAAATGCCTGATGTGACAACCCTTGAAATGGATTTCATGGATGATACAGCGCCTGATATCTTAAAAGAAGAGCTGATCAAAATATCCGGCAGCGCACTAGCGGATATTGTTTTAAGCGATATGGCACCCAACACAACGGGACACAAACAAACCGACCATTTGCGTATTATGACCGTTGTCGAAGCTGCCTATTATTTTGCCTGTGATGTTTTGAAGGAAGACGGCGTGTTTATCACCAAGGTCTTTCAGGGCGGCGCGCAAAACGAATTGCTCAAGGAAATGAAAAAGAGTTTTAAATCGGTGAAACACGTCAAACCCCCCGCCAGCCGAAAAGAAAGTGCGGAGCAATATCTCGTTGCGACAGGGTTTAGAACGCGTGAAGATTAAGCCATTTGTAAGTTGGGCTCCATCATACGCGGCTTGATTTTGAACGGATTGTTACAATCTTTCAGGGCATGTAAGCCCGCTTGGAACGCATCGTCATCCGCAGCGGTTAATCTGATCCCAACACGAATAGTATCGAAATCCTCAATCTTTGATCTGCGCTTGATGTTATAGCGCATGTTATCTTCACCGCGCAGAATGCTGTGATATGGCGTGACAGAAATATGACCGCCCATTCTGTTTTCCAGATCATTTTTAAATTTTAAAAAACGTCGATTATCCGCGAACGATTCAAACCAATCTTGAAGGCCGTCACTATCGACCAGATTAGGGGCGTTGCGACAATCAATGATCGTGTCTTCCCAACTATAGTAACGATCCGAACCGTAATTATGGCTGACACCATGCTCCGTTTGCCCGTTAAAGGCCATAAACGTATGCGTTCTGGCTTTTCCTACCCGCTCTATATTTCCTAAAAGGTTTCCCTGTGCGATTGATAAGAGGGACTGATCCCCGATGATTTTTGCGTATATAGATACAATACCGTTACTTGGTATCATGTGGCCCACCTGTGGTTAATTGTTTGTGCAGACTTAAAGATATCTTAATAACTCTAAGAAATCGTTACTTTCCATAACAATTTTATATAGTTACAGGATCTTCGCATTTCCAACTTTACATCTGTGAAAAATGCGCTATAACTCACTTGCAAATTTCGCTTGTTTTAAGAACTGCTGGAGGTTTGCACCATGTCCCGTATTAAAGACCCAACAAAAATTCGTGAAGCGTTCACGTTTGATGACGTTCTGCTTCTGCCCGGAGCATCGGACGTGCAGCCCAATGAAGTGGACACGTCAACGCAACTCACACAAACAATTCGTTTGAATATTCCAATCCTTTCCGCGGCGATGGACACCGTCACCGGCGTCGACATGGCCATTGCGATGGCGCAAAATGGCGGCATCGGCGTAATGCACAGAAATATGGATATCGACGATCAAGCGCGCATGGTGCGCAAGGTAAAGCGTTTTGAATCTGCCATGGTTCTTGACCCGATCACAATCCGCCCCGACGCCAAACTCGGTGATGCGTGGGAATTGATGACCAGATATAATATATCGGGCTTCCCCGTCACAGAAAAAGACGGCACGCTTGTCGGCATCCTGACCAACCGCGATTTGCGCTTTGCAGATGATGGCGACCAACCCATCAAAGAACTGATGACCACCAAAAACCTTGTAAAGGTCACCTCTGACATTACAAAAGAAGAGGCAAAGAAACTGCTGCACCAACATCGCATTGAAAAATTGCTGCTTGTTGATGATGCCAATCACTGCATCGGCCTCATGACCGTTAAAGACATTGAGAAATCCAAGTTATTCCCTGTTGCAACCAAAGACGCCGATGATCGCCTGCGCGCCGCAGCCGCCGTTGGTACAGGTGATGTAAACGGCATACAACGCGCCGCCGCCTTAGCCGCCGCCGGACTTGATCTGGTCGTCGTTGATACGGCGCATGGTCATTCAAAGGCCGTCATCGAAACCGTTGCCAATATCCGCAGAGAAAACAAAGACCTGCAAATCATGGCAGGTAACGTTGCAACCGCAGATGCCGCGCTCGCACTCATTAAGGCAGGGGCCAATGCCATCAAGGTTGGTATCGGGCCAGGCTCTATTTGTACAACCCGCGTTGTTGCCGGTGTTGGCGTTCCCCAACTGACCGCGATTATGGATGTGGTTTCCGTTTGTGAAAAACAAAACATCCCTGTCATCGCAGATGGCGGGATCAAATATTCAGGCGATTTTGCCAAGGCCATTGCCGCCGGTGCGCGCGCTGCCATGATGGGCGGTGTTTTTGCAGGGACGGACGAAGCACCGGGCGAAGTGATACTCTATCAAGGTCGCTCTTACAAATCCTATCGCGGCATGGGTTCTGTCGGCGCTATGGTCAAGGGATCGGCTGATCGTTACTTCCAAGGCAACGTCAATCAATCCAACAAACTTGTGCCCGAAGGCATCGAAGGCCGCGTACCTTACAAGGGGCCAATCGGCAATGTGCTGCACCAGATGGTTGGCGGATTACGAGCCTCCATGGGCTATACAGGCTGTGCGACCGTGAAGGAAATGCGCGAAAAAGCGGAATTTATCCGTATGACAGGCGCAGGATTCAAAGAATCGCATGTTCACGATGTAACAATCACCCGTGAAGCGCCAAATTATAGAACAGAATCATAGGCTTACACACATATAGAAAGAGTCTTGCAAAATCTGTAAAACTACGCATAGTAGTGAACGCTTAAAATTATATTTTAGGTGAGTAAACAAAATGAGGAAAATTAACATGACAAAGTACTTCTTAACATTAGCAGCTCTTTTAGCTGGTTTCGCTCCTTTCGCTGTAACATCTGCACACGCAGAAGACACAGCACCAGAAGCTGCCATCGAAGCCGCTGCTGACACCGCAGTTGATGAAGCTGTTGAAACTGCAACTGATGCAAATGCAACAGAAACTGAAGCTGGCGAAGCGATTGATGCAACTGCTACTGATGTAGAAGCTGTTGAAGATGCCGCTGCTGCTGCAGAAGAGCCAACTGAAGAAGAAGCTCACTAATCATTGATACTATTTCGAAGAAACTCGGTGCGCATTATGCCACCGGGTTTTTTCATTTCAAAATCCAACATATAACACCGCGCCGCCCATGTTTACAGTAACCATTCTCATCATCTTTTTTGCCTTTTTTGCACAAAGCCTGCTTGGTTTTGGCGGCGGCCTCATCTGCATCCCCCTGCTCAGCCTCTTTATGCCTGTGCAAGATGTGGTGTCCATGGTGATGATTTACCAATTTTCTATGGGCTTGCTGATATTCTCAACCTTCAAGGATATCCAATGGCCGTTCATCATTAAAATGCTGCCTTCTATGATCCTTGGGGTTTGCTTGGGGATTGCGCTGCTCAACTACCTGCCCGGCGATGTGATGCGCGGTATTCTTGCGGGATATATCCTGTTGCATCTGGCGCGCAAACACACAAAATTTGACCCACTCGGCAAACTCATCAAATGGGGCGATGCACATTTGGCAGGCTTTGTTGGCGGTATGCTCAACGCGATGATTGGCGGCGGCGGACCGGCCTTTATTCTATATTTAAAGGATAAAGCCACGCTGTCCTCAACATTCCGCGCCAGCATCATTGCGGTACTTATGCTCTCGAATATTCCGCGCGTGATCGGCACAGTCGGCACAGGCCTTCTCACCACGGATTTATTTATCACCGGCATGTATGCCTATCCTGCCTTTTTACTGGCGCTGTATGCAGGGCAAAAATTACATAAGAAAATCCCACAGGATAAGTTTTTCTTCGCCGTTGAACTCTTACTGGCGAGCTCCGCGACGTTGTTGATCATCAAGATTCTTCTTTAACCTTAAGCCAACAAAATTCAGAGTATTTATGTGTTACTGCCTTAAAGATATTGCACATTTCCTGCTTTTCCTATAAGAGTGCGCGTTATGAAACCTGCATCCCGTATCCAAGCTATGCTCGAAATTTTGGAAAGCACGCAACGCGCGCGCGTTCCGCTCAATAAATGTGTCGGCGATTATATGCGCCCGCGCCGTTACATCGGTTCGAAAGACCGCAGCAATGTGGCCGAGCGTATCTATGCCATAACCCGCACACATGCGCGGCTCGGCTGGTGGCTGGAGCACACAAAAACCGAAGATACACCGCGCAACCGCGTTATTGCGTGGCTTGCCCTTGGTGAAGGCGCAGACGAAAAGCGTATTACCGATCTGTTTGACGGATCACAATATGCGCCGGAGCCCCTCCATGAGGCAGAATTAGAATTTATCAATAAGCTGGCCGACCAGCCCTTAGAACATCCTGATATGTCCGATGCGATCAGAGCGGAATGCCCGCCTGAGCACGAGGCATCGCTGCGCGCCCTATTCGGCGACGACTTTGCACAAGAAATGCGCGCGATGTTAGAGCCTGCAACGCTTGATTTACGAGTGAATACATTTTTGATGGATCGTGAAAACGCGATGCGCTCTTTGGAAAAAGACGGCGTTAAAACCACCGAAGCAACATTATGCCCGTGGGCATTACGGTGCGAGAACAAAGCGTTTCTTTCCCACACCAAAGCGTTCAAAAAAGGCTGGATCGAAATTCAAGATGAAGGCTCGCAGTTGATCGCATGGTTATGCGGCGCCGCGCCCGGTATGCAAGTGTTGGATTATTGCGCAGGCGCAGGCGGAAAAACCCTCGCATTAGCCGCCGCGATGGAGCGCAAAGGGCGCATTGTCGCCATGGATACCGACGAAAAAAGACTGGAAAACGGACGTAAACGCTATAAAAAAGCCGGATTGGCTGACATTATCGAAGTGCGCCCCTTGTCTGATGAGCGCCACAAAAAATGGCTCAAACGTCAAAAAGAAAAATTCGATATCGTACTGACCGATGTCCCCTGCAGCGGGAGCGGCACATGGCGACGCAACCCTGACACGCGCTGGCAAAATTATGGCCCCTCTTTGGAGGAGCTGACACTTATGCAGGCCGATATTTTGGACAAAGCCGCGCGGAACGTCAAAGCAGGCGGTTATCTTGTTTATGCGACATGCTCTTTATTTCAGGAAGAAAACGAAGCGCAGATTGAAAAATTCTTAAAAGAGCATACAGAATTCACGGTTGAGCCGATCACAGCGGAGCAAGGCTTAGGCACACCGTTCATGCGTCTGACACCGCATCGTCACGGCACAGACGGATTTTTCACCGCCATATTGCAGAAAAACGCACCAACCGCAGAAGTCTAATAGCGCGGCTAGTCGAGAACGACCTCTGCATTCATTTCGGGTATTTCATATAAATGAAGAAAACGCGCTTGGTTGCTTTCAAGAATCGCCTGAACGGCCTCTTTATTGTCTTTCACCACAACATCCACATAATCGGCAATATCATCGCCAGAATTGAAATCCGGACGAATTAAAACGGTGGTCATACCGCGATCCTTGGCGAATTTGAGGTTCTGCATCGTATCTTCGATCATTGCATAACCAAATCCGCGTTGCGACGGATCAGCCGTCTCAGGAACGCCCAAAGCGTCCAAAACCGTATCATACATTTCAGGGCCGATATTCTTTCCCGCGCTAACATCCCCTTTGGTCACAATCCCGCGATCATTAAACATATGGGCAAGTTGATTTTCCTGAAGGGAGTGGAACGTCCATTCCTTATTGCCATGGGTGGCAATCGCAAGCTTTATGCCCAATGCCACAAGCTGCGTCATGCCGCGCTTCGGTGTTTTATCGGGGTTAAAAAATCCGTTATCTGTTGTGCTTTCAATCAAGTGCGCATATTGATCAGCGCGCAGCTTATCCATATCTGCGCCATGTTCTTTTTCAAAAACATCCAAAGAGCCACCGTATTTTTTCTTACTCTCCGCGAGTAAGAGCCGAACTTCCCAGTCCTGCATATCCGGTAATTGCTCCTGCACTGCCCGCACAGCCGCCATCTGGTGGTATTCATGAGCATTTTGCGGTTCAAGATAAAGTGTATTGTCATTATCAAACACAACGCCCTCAATCATATGCGGGCATAGATACGGACTATCTGGTGTGTAAAAATGGGTCATATCTTCCTCTGGTCAAACGCATGTGCGTTTTACCGCCTTCTTATGTCCTAACTTTATAGTAAAAAAGCTAAGAAAATACAAAAAACCCGCCGAAATAATACGGCGGGCTTTGTAATTTTATCTATGACTGCGTCACTTACGCGGCTTTACTTGCCTTTGATTTTGCACGCATTTCCTTAGCGGCATCCACCATATTCTTCAATGATGTTTCCACTTCCGGCCATCCGCGTGTTTTCAAACCACAGTCAGGGTTCACCCAGATTTGACGCTCATCAAGGTTAACCTTAGCTTTTTCAAGCAGATCAACCATTTCACGCGTATCAGGAACACGTGGTGAGTGAATGTCATAAACACCCGGTCCGATTTCATTTGGATATTTAAAGGCAACGAACGCCTCCAACAATTCCATTTGAGAGCGTGAACACTCGATAGAGATCACATCCGCGTCCATTGCCGCAATCGATTCGATCACGTCATTGAACTCTGAATAACACATATGTGTGTGGATTTGTGTTTCGTCTTCCACGCAACATGCTGTGATGCGGAAATCTTCAACCGCGTTATCAAGATACGCTTTCCAGTCATCCTTACGAAGTGGCAGACCTTCACGGAATGCAGCTTCATCGATCTGGATCATCTTGATACCAGCTTTTTCAAGGTCAGCCACTTCATCACGAATTGCAAATGCAATTTGCTTTGATGTCAGGCTGCGTGGCTGGTCATCACGAACAAAAGACCATTGTAGAATTGTGATCGGGCCTGTAAGCATCCCTTTCATAATTTTATCAGTTTGCTCTTGCGCATATTTAGACCATTCAACCGTCATCGGTGTCGGACGTGACACATCACCGTAAATAATCGGTGGCTTCACACAACGTGAACCGTAAGATTGCACCCAACCGAATTTAGAGAATGCAAATCCGCCCAGTTGCTCACCGAAATATTCAACCATGTCATTACGCTCTGGCTCACCATGCACAAGAACGTCAATATCGACTTTGTGCTGATAATCAACAACAGTGCGAATTTCCGCTTTCATGGCTTCTTTATATTCCGCATCGCTGATTTCGCCTTTTTTGAACGCAGCGCGTGCATTACGAATTTCCGCAGTTTGTGGGAATGATCCGATTGTTGTTGTCGGATAAAGCGGCAAGTTCAAAGCAGCATGCTGAATTTTCTGACGCTGCGCAAATGGTGATTTACGCTCAGTCAATTCAGGTGTGATATTCGCAACGCGATTTTTCACAGCATCATCATGGATACGCTTTGACGTACGGCGATCTTCTTGAACAGCATCACTCGCAGAAATTTTTGCAGCAATCGCATCGCGCCCTTCATTGGCACCTTTCGCAATAATCGCAATTTCTTCAATTTTCTGTGTTGCGTAAGCCATCCAGCTTTTCAACTCAGCGTCCATTTGTGTTTCACTGTCCAGATCAACCGGTGTGTGCAACAAAGATGAACTCGCAGCAACGAACACTTTGTCCGAACCAAGTTTAGCAACGGCTTTCTCGATCAAGTCCAATGATTTTGACAAATCATTTTTCCAGATGTTACGACCATCAACAACACCGATAGACAATGTCTTGTCACCGATTTTAGACAATGCTTCATCCAAAGCCGCTTCTGCATTATTCGCAGATGTGTTGGCCTGATTCGGGCCACGGCACAAATCAATATGCAACGCATCAACAGGCAAACCAAAGAACTGGTCGGCATTGCCGCGCAATGTATCGAAATATGATGTCACGATAATGTTCAAACCCTCAGGCTTTTCAAGCGCATCATAAGCCGCCTTCACAACCGCTTGTCCGGTCGGACATAGGTCAAGACAGAATACAGGCTCATCAATTTGAACCCACTGTGCTCCTTGCTCTGCGAGCTTGGCTAGAATTTCATTATAAACAGGAATAAGTTTTTTCGCTGTTTCTTCATGGCTGAAGTTTTCAGACTGGGCTTTACCCAAGAATACGAAACTGGCCGGACCAACAAGCATCGGGCGTGTTTCAATGCCTTGGTCTTTGGCTTCTTTATACTGATCGAACACTTTTGTGTTGGATAGTTTCGGCTCCATGCCTTCTTCGAATTCGGGAACAATATAGTGATAGTTTGTGTCATACCACTTTGTCATTTCCATCGCTGTCACATCGACATCGCCTTGCTGACGACCGCGTGCCATTGCGAAATATGTATCAAGATCAACTTGACCACCATCCCAATTATAACGCTCCGGGATCAGACCCAAAGTTGTGATCATATCAAGAACATGGTCATAGAATGAAAAGTCATTTGAAGGGATTTGGTTCAAACCCGCTTTTTGTTGTAATTTCCAGTTATGAGCGCGGAGCTCTTTACCAGCATTCAAAAGTTCGTCCTGAGAGCTTTTGCCCTTCCAATAGGCTTCAACAGCCTTTTTTAACTGACGCATATCGCCGATACGCGGAAATCCTAAATTTGTTGCGAGAACCATATGTTCCTCCATTACGGTGTATAAGTAAAATTCGCTCACAAAAGGGGATAGAACGGTTAGAAACAAAGATCAAGAAAAAACGCATAAATAATATGCTGCATTGCCAAAAAACAGCATTATAGCCCCAAATAAAGGCAGGGCAACGGTTTGAGGGCTATTAAACCACATAAAAAATATGTAATTCGTGCCTTATTTTAGGTTAAGAAATCGCTTCAACAGCTTGCTTTGTAATGTCGGATTTATTGAGCGTGTAGTAATGAATATGCTCAACGCCGTTCTTCACAAGGTCTTGTGTTTGGGTCACCAACAGATCAATCGCAACCTTACGTGCCTCCTCAGGCTTATCTTCAAGACCTTCGAACTTTTCATGCATCCAATCGGGCACCGTTGCTTGACAACGTTTGGCAAAACCGCACATGGATTTGAAATCATGAACCGGTAACAATCCGGGGCTCATAATGGTTTTCACACCAGCCTTCTGACATTTTTCAGCGAAATTATAATACACGTCATTATCAAAGAAAAACTGTGTCAACGCGCGGTGCGCACCGGCCTCGCACTTCATTTTAAGCGCATAAATATCATCATCCAACGATTTTGAATCAGGGTGCTTTTCAGGATATGCGCCAACGGAAATTTCAAATGGGTGACGTGCCAACAATCCTTCTACGAAATCCGATGTATATTGAAAATAATCACCATCTGTATCCAAAGGCCACTGCAAATCCGACGGCATATCACCGCGCAACGCCACAATATGCTTCACACCTTTTTCCCACAGGCCATCAACATATTCGTGCAAATCCTGTTTGGTGGTATTCAAAAACGTCAAATGCGAGCCAATCGGCACGCTGGTCATGTCCATTTTCTTCTTGATGGTATCAATCGTACCATCCTTGGTTGACCCACCCGCGCCATAAGTCACTGTCATAAATTTAGGGTCTAACGCCACTAATTCGGGAACCGCTTCCCAAAGAGCTTGTCCGGATTTTTCTGTTTTCGGGGGGAAAAATTCAAAAGAAATAGTTGGCTTGCTCACGTGTAATAACCCTTTTAATACGACTTTATTCAAACGAAACGGCATTACAGCATTATTCGTAAAAACGCACAATCCTTAAAATGACCGAAATCATGACGCCTAATCACAGGCAATACCGTTATATAAAACATCTGACGGATCATCGGAATCGTCTAACTTCTTTCTCCAAGCGTGCTGCGCTTTGTTTTCAAACGGCTCAATACGTTTCACCGCAACACGTGACGAAGGATCATTATACTGCTTGGCGGCGATCACGTCGAAGAAGGCCGTATTTGAAACACCGCGCGCTTCTTGCGTTGCCCAATCATCCGCCCTCGGATGTTCAACCGCAACCCAGCCCGTCACGTTCGCCCACTGACATTCCGCATAGCCCAAAGGCCCGACATCAGATGTTGAGGTATAGAGCGTCGCGCCGTCCAAATCCCAAGGCGTTTGTACGCCATCTGCCTTTTGCGCACGCGCTGCGCTGCGTATGGCACTGACCTCACTGGTCGCCATTAAATCGCTATCTCTGTCGGCGTAACCGGCAATAATCTGTCCGCCGCTCTGTACGATCACAGAAACTGGCTTGTCGCTTTCCTCAAATATTCTGGCCACCGCGGCGGGAATATCCGACGCATCTTTGTGATCGACAGAAATCATGCCCGCGCCGCGCGGTTTTTGCATATCATCGTGATACGGCGCATCGTTGAACCCCGCAATATTCGCCGTATCCTCAAACGTCGCGCCATAGGTCACCACAAAGCGTCCCTGCGCCAACAAACCTTCCTCAATCAAGCTACGTGACAATATTTCTTCCTTCGCATGACACGCGGGGCAGCTTTCACCGCTGGATGAAAACAGCACCACATGATCCGCCGTTTCGGGGGTGGCGCGTAAGAAATCTTTCAAGGCCGTAATCGTTTCAGGATTCATCGCCTGATCTTCGGCATGCGCGCTGCCCATACCTGTTGCCAGAACAGCGTTGGCCTCAAGATCACCAATCGCGGTTAATGTGCCACTGTTCAAATCATAAACATGGATAGAGCTACCAAACGGCCCGCCGCGATCCGCCCTCACATTCTCAACGGCAAACCGATCCGTTTCATCGAGTAACTCTTTCAAAATATCTGCAGGCAAACGATCCAATAAATGTGACATAGCCATACTCCGTTTTTAAAACTGAATAGTTCATATCATGTGCAATTTTCACGTGTCAAACAGGCTTATTCCCATAAAAAACAATAAAACGTATCATTTAGGGGCTTCAAGCCCACGCGATTCCGCGCTACAAAGGATCGTAATTCTATCAAGCACATCTAATAGACTAGACGGGTAAAAACGACCATGACACAGGCACAAGAAATTCAGGCACCAACAGCCGGCATCAATCACGATCAAATCCTAATTCTGGATTTTGGCTCACAAGTCACGCAACTGATCGCCCGACGTCTGCGCGAAAGCGGTGTCTACTGTGAAATATGGCCCTTTAACCAAGCCCCCGCTGATAAGGTCAAAGCCTATAACCCAAAGGGAATCATCCTTGCGGGCGGCCCATGCAGCGTGCTTGACGATGATGCCCCCGCCGCGCCTGATATTGTTTTTGATCTTGGTGTGCCTGTCTTCGGTATTTGCTATGGCCAACAAACCATGGTCAAACAACTGGGCGGTGTGGTCGAAGGTGAACAAAGCCGTGAATTTGGCCGCGCCTTTGTTGACGTGCTGGATCACTCCGACATCACCACAAATGTTTGGGATAAAGGCGCGCATGAGCAAGTCTGGATGAGCCACGGCGACCACGTTGCCAGCTTGCCTGACGGGTTCGAGGTTGTCGCAAAATCAGATGGTGCGCCCTATGCCTTTATCGCCGATAAAAAACGCAAATTCTATGGCGTGCAATTCCACCCCGAAGTGGTGCACACCCTCCATGGTGCGGATTTGCTCAAGAACTTCACACATAATGTCTGCGGCTGCGCCGGTGATTGGACGATGGCGGCTTTCCGTGAGGAACAAATCGCCAAAATCCGCACCCAGGTCGGTGATGAGAAAGTCATTTGCGGCCTGTCAGGCGGTGTTGACAGCTCGGTCACCGCGATCCTTATTCACGAAGCCATAGGCGATCAACTCACTTGTATTTATGTTGATACAGGCTTGATGCGCGCAGGCGAAAGCGAACAAGTGGTGGATTTATTCCGCAACCATTACAACATCCCCCTTATCCATGAAAATGCCTCTGAAAAATTCCTCAGCGGGTTAGAGGGGATCAGCGACCCTGAAATCAAACGCAAAGTCATTGGCGGGTTGTTTATCGACGTATTTGACGCATGCTCTGCCCGCGTGGCAAAGGGCGGTTCCCCCGCAAAATTCCTCGCGCAAGGCACGCTCTATCCCGATGTGATTGAAAGTGTGAGCTTTAAAGGCGGGCCAAGCGAGACAATCAAAAGCCACCATAATGTCGGTGGACTACCCGATGATATGGATCTGCAACTGGTTGAACCGATGCGCGAATTATTCAAGGATGAAGTGCGCGCATTGGGGCGTGAGCTTGGTATGCCCGAAGATTTCATCCGCCGCCACCCCTTCCCGGGGCCGGGCTTGGCGATCAGAATCCCCGGTGAAATCACGCAAGAGAAAATCGATATCCTGCGTAAGGCCGACACCGCCTATCTGGATGAAATTCGCAAGGCCGGTTTATATGATAAAATCTGGCAAGCCTTCGCGGTCTTGCTGCCTGTGAAAACCGTCGGTGTGATGGGTGATGCCAGAACCTATGATTACGTCTGTGCGCTGCGCGCGGTCACCTCAACCGATGGCATGACGGCAGATTACTATCCGTTTGAACATGAATTTTTGGGACGCGTCAGCACGCGCATCATCAACGAAGTCCACGGCATCAACCGCGTCGTCTATGACATCACCTCAAAACCACCAGGCACGATTGAGTGGGAGTAAAACTAACGCTTTAAATCCCGATAAAAATTTTCATGACTGCCGAGACCGAGTAGAGTTAGCGTGATTGTGTTGTCCTCATAATGATAAGCGAGCAACATCTCCTGCTTCACCATTTTGAATTTATAAACACGCACATCTAACAAATCACCTTTTTTGGCTTGCCCGCAATCAGGGTCATCCATGACGGCTTGGATCGCTTTTTTTAAATCCGCTTTCTCATTTTTGTGTAATTTTTTAACAATTTTTTTAAAACGCGGTTTCTGAACGACCTGCATGGGTATCCCTCTTATTCATCCAATTCCGAAAAATCAAAAGGAATAGACTCTTCGTCAACAGCCAGCAAAATATCCTTGATAAACCCAAAAGGAAGATCAGGATTATCCTCACAAGCCCTACCAATCTTAGCCCAATATTCAATTTGCTTAGGCGTGGAGCGATTATAAACATGCGCATATTTTTTTGCTTTTTCAACAAGGTCGTCAGATAAATTAATTGTTGTCATGGCACGGCACTTCTCATTCGTTATGTATGTATATTACAACAAAACACAACAAAGAACAACAATTTATTACAATTCAACTAAAACCCAATCCCATTGTCACGCATTTCGTCGAGCTGGTCTTTGGTCGCGGTTTTGAATGGGTAGATGGGGCCGTCGGTATGGTCTTGTTCTTCTCGTTTGAAAATGTCGAGTAAATCGCGCAGCGACGGATGGTCGCAATATGGTTCCATCAAGGGTGGTGGGTGTTCGCGTTGAATATTATAGGCCGTCACACCTTCGGTTAAAATGCTCAAAGTGCGCTTATTCTTCGGATCGTCCAGATCAAACGTCACGCCGCCATCCTTCAAAAAAGACAACACATCAGTGGCAAGCATATAATCACGGAGCTTTTGCGCTTCGTTATATCCAAAACTCGGCGTTAGGCCGTAAAATGATTTATGCGGATTAGAATATAAAACATGCCCGAAATAATCATCCACCGTCCCGTTCTTTTTATAGCCCTCATAATCCTCACGCGTGATCGAGCCACCGGCGAATTTCCGTACTAATTTGCGATCTTGCGCGAATTTTGATGATCCCAGCGCATCGCCGAATTTATCCGTAATGTGACTGATAACGCTCATAGGGCGTTCCCCTTTTTTTATTATTGATTGCGCTGGATGGTACTGCGCACAACGGGTTATGTCAAAAACATTCCCCACTATATTAAAACCCCTGTTATCTATTGGTAAAATCCGCTTGCCCTTAACGCGTCACGCTTTTAGAGTTGGGGCATTCATACACACGCTTACCATTGTTAAGGATCAAAGATGCTCGCCCTTATTTCCCCTGCCAAAAAATTGGATTTTGAAAGTGACTGGCTGGGGGATCTGTATTCCCTGCCTGCACTCATCGAAGAAACCGAAACATTGGCGGATGTTGCCAAAACATTGTCCAAGGCCGATATCCAAAATTTGATGCAGCTCTCGGACAAGCTCACCGATTTGAATTATTCGCGGTTTCAGAATTTCTCTACGCCTTTCACCCCTGCCAATGCCCGCCCCGCCATTTATGCGTTTCGCGGTGATACCTATGTCGGGCTGGATGCGGATACGCTCGACGATCAAGATATGGATTTTGCGCAAAGGCATTTATGCATTCTCTCCGGCCTGTATGGCTTGTTGCGCCCGCTTGATTTGATCCAGCCTTACCGCCTTGAAATGGGGAAAAAGCTGCATAATCCGCGCGGCGAAAATCTTTATGATTTCTGGGGGGACATCATCACGCAGGCTTGCAACGATGCCACCGCAAAGCACAAAAACCGCAGCGTCATTTGTCTGGCCTCCAACGAATATATCAAGTCGGTCAAAATTGATGCGCTCCAAGGGGATTTCATCACATGCCATTTTAAGGAAATCAAAGACGGCGCACCCAAAGTCATCGGCCTGTTCGCCAAACGCGCACGCGGCAGCATGGCGCGCTATATGATTAAACACCAAATTGAGACCCCCAAAGAACTGAAAAATTTCAATGTGAATGGCTACGCGTTTGATCCGTCCTCATCCGATGATCATAATTACGTCTTCATTCGCGGATAAGAAAGATAAAGCCCATGTTATTTCCCATGATTAAGGCCATCATATCCGGCGCTCTGATTGCTCTAATCTCCGAAATTGCCAAACGTAGCCCCGCCCTTGGCGCGCTTGTCGCCTCCCTGCCGATTGTGTCGATATTGGCGATGATCTGGCTATGGCGCGAAACACAGGATAGCGAGCGCATCGCCGTCCATGCGGAAACAACATTCTGGCTTGTCCTGCCCTCACTACCGATGTTCCTGATACTCCCCGCGCTACTGCGTCACGGGATGCCATTTTATATCGCCCTAAGCCTGTCTTGCGGCGTCACAATACTCCTTTATATGATCATGATTACAATCATGAAAAAATTTGGTGTTTCATTCTAACAAGGCAAAACTCTATGACCCTCAACCGCAGCGCTGTGATCGATCCGAAGGTCGAGAAACAAATCATGAAGACCCTCACCAAGATTGAGGAAAACCACGATGTTCAAATCCTGCACGCCGCCGAATCAGGCAGCCGCGCATGGGGCTTTCATTCCCCGAACAGCGATTATGATGTTCGCTTTTTATATGTACATGAGCGCGACTGGTATCTGAGCATTTACCCCGGGCGCGACGTGATTGAACTGCCGATCAATGAAACCTATGACGTGAGTGGTTGGGATTTGAAAAAAACCCTGCATTTGGCGATGAAGTCCAATGCGGTGGTGATGGAATGGTTGCAATCTCCGATTATTTACAAAACCAGTACTGACTTCACAGAGTCCCTCAAAACCTTTTGCGGGGACTGCTTTCACACCAAGGCCCTGATGTATCATTATATCAATCTGGGGACGCGGCAAATTGACCAAACATGGCGCACCACCGAGACAACGCAGATCAAAAAATATTTCTATATGATCCGCCCCGCTATGGCGTTGCGGTGGCTCGCGGAAAATAAAGGCTCTAAACTCGCGCCGATGAATATTCAAGATTTAATGGATGGCGGCAACGTACCGCAAGCCATACGCGATATGATGGATGATCTTATTGCACAAAAAATGGCGTGTGAGGAAAAGGCCGAAACCAAGCGCATCAAAACGCTCGATGACTTTATCATGCAAGAATATAGCGCCGCCGAAGAACGCACCGCCGATATGTCTGCACCTGAAAAAGAAATGGGGCGCCGCGCCGATGATTTATTCAGAAGCTGGCTGGTGTAAGGGATGCTTAAGCTGACGCCTCAAACACAACCGTCACGCCGCGCTTTTTGAAATAGCTTTGCATACGTTTGCGCCCTTCGCGGTTATTTTGCACGAGGCGCGCCGGATCAAAAACGGCACTTTTCGCACCCTCTTCTTTTATCGCCGCTTTCAAATCACTGATCCGATCGTTCAAACCCTCATTCTCATTGGACATCGCCTCATAGACCGCTTCGATTGCTTGTGTGATGTTCATATTTTATCCCTTCAATAATTGATCAACAAATTTCGGAACCTCTGTTCCGGCCTTGCCATAAATGCCATGCGTAAATTCATACGCATTTTGCGACGGTTCTAAATTTATCTCAACCGTTTTCGCACCTGAAAACGCGGCTGTACGCACAAATCCTGCTGCCGGATACACATTGCGCGATGTGCCGATTGATAAAAACAAATCTGCATTCAATAATTTCTTTTCAATCGCATCCATGTGATAGGGCATCTCCCCGAACCATACGATATCAGGGCGCATGCCGCGCGCTTTATGGCAGACGGGACACACATCACGCACAGACGAGTCTGTCACTTGTTCATTTTTCTCGCGGCAATGAAGACAAAAGGCGGATAAAATCTCACCATGCATGTGCAGCACATCATCCGCACCGCCGCGTTCATGCAGATCATCGATATTTTGCGTCACGATGGTTACTTCGCCGCGCCATTCCTGTTGCAGGCGCGCTAGTGCCTCATGCGCTGGATTGGGCGCGACATCACCGCCGAGCAAGCCTTGTCGGCGCTCATTATAAAATTGATGAACAAGGGCAGGATTACGCATAAAAGCTTCGGGCGTTGCCACATCTTCAACTTTATGTCCGCACCACAAACCATCCGCCCCGCGAAATGTTTGAATACCGCTTTCCGCAGAGATGCCCGCACCCGTTAATATCACAATATCAGGAGCCAACGCCGCGTCATCGCCAAATTCTTCTAAGAATGCATTTATAAAGCCGTCATTTTGATTATTCATACTCTTCCCTCACCTACGCATGACGTATATCGTGATGACCGTAAAGCGTGATTTTTCACGCGTCAATAAGCGAGAAAACAATGCAAAATGAAATTGTCGCGCCTTCAACCACCCAAAAAATCGGTTTGGGTATTGCGTGCGGAATCGGAAACTCGCTCTTTTTGGTTATATCGTCATCCATGGTCAAACTGGCCAGCGCGCACCACAATGCCATTGATTTGTTTTTCTACCGCAGTGTCGGTGTTCTCATTCTCAGCTTCGGCTTGTTGGTCGCGTTAAAACAACTGCCCGATTTGCGCAAGACCAATTATATGATGCAAATTGTTCGCGGCCTGTTGGGGGCTGTGACGATGTTGCTGGCCTTTATGTCATACGATTACCTCCCCATCGCCCAAGCGCAATTATTTTTCTTTATGTCGCCCTTGCTTATTGTCGGCCTGTCTTATCCCTTGCTAAAGGAAAAAGTCGGCATTTATCGCGGCTCTGCGGTTATTGTCGGTTTATTAGGGGCGGGGATCGTCCTGCAACCTGGCGCGCTGGATTCATCCACGGGCGCGCTTATTGGTGTCGGCGTGACCCTGTTTTATGCCAGCGTGATTTTTTGTCTGCGCCTTATGGGTAAAACCGAAAATGCCAATGTGACCGTGTTTTACTTCGCCCTGATATCCACCGTGATCTCCGCGCCCTTCGCACCGTTTTATGCCACGATGCCGACGCCGCACACATTCACCCTGATTATGCTTATAATTTTCGCAAGCTTTGCCATACAATTATGCATGACCTATTCCTATAAATATGCTCCTGCGGCGATCATTGCCCCACTTATTTACCTCAACTTAATATGGGCGCTTATTTCTGATTATCTTATCTGGGATAAAACGCCCAACGCGCTGATGCTCTCCGGCACGTTCGTCATCATTGCCTCTAATCTTTTTATTTTGTGGCGCGAACAAGCCACCAAGAGAAAGAATACCAAACAAACGCATTATATTTGTGAAAAATGAGCTCGTTCTTTCCCTTTACAAGCTTTGAAAATACGTTAAAGTTTCCCCCTATCATCAGCGATGGAACATGAGGGAATTATGAAAAAATTTGTGACGTTTTCTGCAACATGTGCAGCAATATTATCCTTAAGCGCTTGTGTCACAAGCACTTCACCGGAAGCCAACCAATCAACCATCACCAACGCAGCGATGATTTCAGATGGCGCATCATGCCAACAAATCGCCAATAATATCGAGGCAATGGATCGCATTATTGTTGATACCGGTACGCAAAATTCTAACACGAACTACGCGACACAAAACGCAATCAATTCCAGCATCTATTCAACCGGTGTTCTACAAAAAGCGCCCTATTTAAGCGGCCTTCCCGGACTGGCCAGTTCATGGGGCAATCAACAACAAAGCCAACTGGAACGCCAGCAAGGCAGCAACGCGCTGCGTGAAAAAAATCGCCTCATAACCTTGTTCCAACAAAAAAAATGCGTGCGAACAAATTAAAAATCATGTAAAAGATGCGCCATGAGCAACATAAGCAACATTAAAAAACGTTTATCAATGTCCACCACGCTTCCTGCTGGAACAGGCACAAGCGGCGGTGCACCGCAATGGATGATGGGTAGCGCACAAGGCCATCACCACCATCATGAACATAGCGAAGACGGCTCATGCTGTGGCCATGACCACAGCCACGATCATGACGCGCACGCGGCGCACGACCATTCACATACCCATGACGACCACGATGAAGAGTGCGACGAAGATCACACCAACCCATCGGGTGGGTGTGGTTGCTGCTGATCCCCGCCGAGCAGATACATACTTGAATTATAAATCTCAGCCTGTATAAAGTGTCCGTTCCGTGATAGCGGGGCATTTTATATTTAGTGCCCTGAATCTCACTCACACTAAAAAACACAAATTTTATAGAAAGACAGAGCAATGCTTCGCCTTGTAAAACGATTTCGCCTGACGCAAGATCCAAAGACCGACATTCTTTCAGGGCTAACCGTTGCGCTCGCGCTTGTCCCCGAAGCCATCGCCTTTGCTTTTGTTGCCGGTGTTGATCCGTTGGTCGGATTATATGCGGCCTTTTTTATCGGATTGATCACATCAACCTTTGGCGGTCGCAGCGGTATGATCTCCGGCGCAACGGGCGCTATGGCTGTTGCCATGGTCGGGCTTGTCGCGATATATGGCGTTGAATATTTATTCGCGACCATCATTTTAACAGGCATCATCCAAATGGCAGCAGGTGTCCTTCGTATGGGTAAATTTATCCGCCTTGTCCCGCATCCCGTCATGTTAGGGTTTGTAAACGGTCTGGCGATTGTTATTTTCCTCGCGCAATTGGGGCAATTCAAAGCACAGCAAGTTGCAGGCGCGGTCAGTACGCATAGCAGCGAAGAATCCCACAGCGCGATCAGTGTTCTGTTCAACGGTCACTGGATGCAAGGCACGCAAATGTATCTTATGATCGGCTTAACCCTGTTAACCATGGCGATTATCTGGCTTTTACCGAAAGTACCGAAAGTCGGGAAAATCGTCCCTGCACCATTGGTCGCCATTATTATCGTTTCTGTTCTGGTCATCGGTTTACAACTGGATACACGCACCGTCGGCGATCTCGCCAGCGTGGCGGGCGGTCTGCCGACATTCCACATTCCGATGGTACCCTTCACATGGGAAACCTTATTCATCATACTCCCCGTTGCCTTTACACTGGCGGCCATCGGCCTGATCGAAAGCTTGCTGACCTTAACCTTGATTGATGAAATCACCGGCACACGCGGACGCACATCACAAGAATGCGTCGGACAAGGCCTAGCCAACCTAACTTGCGGTTTCTTTAGCGCAATGGGTGGGTGTGCGATGATCGGGCAATCAATGATTAATATGGAATCAGGCGGACGCGGCAGATTATCGGGAATCACCGCTGCAGTGGCGTTACTCTGCTTCATTCTGTTTGGCGCGACATGGATTGACATAATCCCGCTGGCTGCGCTTACAGGCTTAATGATGATGGTTGTGATTTCAACATTTGCGTGGGCATCCATGCGCATTATGCGCAAAATCCCCAAAGAAGACGCCTTTGTTATTCTATTGGTCACAGGCATTACCGTTGCACATGATCTTGCCCTTGCCGTTATGATCGGCGTGATTGTTTCCGCGCTTGTCTATGCATGGAAATCCGCGCACCACATCTGGGTCGTCGAAGCACGATCAGAAGATGATGGCCGAAAAGTCTATATGCTCCACGGGCCGTTGTTTTTCGGTTCAATTTCGGGTTTTCGCGATCTGTTCAATCCCCAAAATGAAGCCGAAGACGATATTGTCATTGATTTCCGCAATGCGCGGGTCTGGGATCACTCTGCGCTCGAAGCCATTGACGCGCTCGCCACCAAATATGAAGAGGCAGGGAAGAAACTGCACCTTGTCCATCTGAGTGCCGACTGCCAGCTCCTGCTGAAAAAAGCCAAAGACATGGTCGAGGTCAACACCATCGAAGATCCGCATTACGGCATTATTGTTGATTACGCCGAAACGGTTGAGAAAAAGGCCTAAACATACTGCCCCGCGCACCAGCCCGATGACCATGCCCATTGGAAATTGTGCCCGCCCAGATGGCCCGTGACATCCAGAACCTCACCGATGAAATAAAGCCCCTGCGCTTTTTTGGCTTCGAAGGTTTTGGATGAAACATCATCCGTATCCACGCCGCCCAATGTCACCTCTGCCGTTCTATAGCCTTCGCTGCCCTTGGGTTTGATCTGCCACTTTGAAACCAGATCCGCGATGATCTGCAATTTCTTATCCGATAAATCGGCAATGCGCAGGTCATAGGTGCTCATTTCTGCAACCAATATCGCAATGCGCGCAGGTAAAAACTCCGACAAGACGGTACGCAACATTTGTTTGGGTTGCTTATCGCGCGCGCGTTTCAAAAGCGCGAGCACATCCGTATCAGGCGATAAATTCACGCAAATCTTTGCGCCCTCATCCCAATAAGACGACACTTGCAAAATAGACGGGCCGGACAGGCCGCGATGGGTGAAGAGCAACCCCTCACGAAACGCGCCATCACCGCAGGACACGCGGGCATCAACTGACACCCCCGAAAGCTCTTTGGTTTTCACCAGCAGATCCTCTTCAAATGTCAGGGGCACAAGGGCGGCGCGGGGGGGGATAATATTCAGCCCGAATTGCTTCGCCAGTTCATAGCCAAAGTTGCTCGCGCCGATTTTGGGAATGGATAAACCACCGCTGGCGATCACAAGGCTTTCACAGGAAAATGCGCCCTTATCCGTTTTCAGCACATAGCCGCTTTCGCCTTTTGCGATGTCAGCGACCTTCGTGCCGAGATAGAATTGCCCCTCATGGTTTTCAAAGCCGAAACGTAGCATATCAATTATATCACTTGCCGAATGGTCGCAGAATAACTGGCCGCGCGCATTTTCATTGCCTGTTTTTTCATCATGCGCCTTCTCATGATAGGCAATATCATGCGCTTCCACCAAGGCAATAAAATCATGCTGGTCGAACCGCTTTAACGCGGATTTACAAAAATGCACATTGCGCGATAGGAAGTTTTGAGGAGAGCAATATAGATTCGTAAAATTGCTTCGCCCACCCCCTGAAATACGGATTTTTTCACCTATTTTTTGGGTATGCTCAATAATGCAAACGCTGCGCCCACGCTTGGCGGCCTCCCAACCACACATAAGGCCTGCCGCCCCCGCACCGATCACTATGACATCGAAGTTATTCATCTTGGTCGGCTTTCATAAACTCTTTAAATGGCAGAATAAGGTGCTGCGCACCGTGAATATTCAAATGGTTCTTATCCATATACAAGAAACGCCCTGCCGCATCGTAGGGTGGATCTAAATACAGCGCTGCATCAAAATACGATACCCCTAAATCACGCAACATCGGAATAAAGACACTCTTCGTTTTTTCTAAGATCTCGGCGTTATATGCTTCATCAAATTCCCGGCATGTTTCGGCATCATTTTTTGGGAAAATAGCCGTCATCAATAAATGGCCACGCACGAAACAATGATTGGGGTTTTCGGCAAATTCATTGACAGCACCAAGGAAAACCGTTTGTTTACCAAATGCCTTAATGCGCATCAAACTACGTTTTTCATTATCAGACCCTTTAGGAAATCTCTGCGCAAGAAACACATATTGTATAGCTTTATCCTGTTCTAATGTTGTGAAAAAATTATCCGATAATTCTTCACAATATGTATCGCGCTTCCCGTTTTTAAAGCGCGCACCATCATTTTCCTGCCACGTCCTACAAGCACCACGCATGAAAATGCGCGTCGTTAATCCGTTCTCTTGCGCCCATGCCAGAACAGTCGGAATATAGTGAGAAGCATGAGAATCACCGCTTAAAATCACCTCATACCCGTCCTTATTCGGACCAATAATGCAAGAATCATCATACGCACCGCCCTCATCAGAACATGTTTTGACCCATTGATTTGGGTCTGTAATATCCGCATCCAAACTTTGTGTAATACGCCAACTCGATTGCGCGTGCTTTTTCAAAACATTAGATCCAACAATAAGGGTAACCATTGTTAAAACGCCGACCACGATAATTGTCCAAGGCCGCCAGCGGCAATAACGCGTTGTGCATTCCACAAGATAATAAGACAAAACCGCCACGACAAAAGAAGCCGTGCTCAAGCCGATTTGCGCAAGGAACGATAAGTCCTGCGCGAAATATCCCTTATAAAAAATAATCAAAGGCCAATGCCATAGATACAGCGAATATGAAATCAACCCTATAAAAACAACCCACCGCATTGATAAAGCGCGATGCACAAAACTTTGAGTATCCAAACCACTGTAAATAATCAAAGCGGCGCCAAGGCAAGGAAACAAAGCATTTAACCCCGGAAAATGCGCCGCATTCAAAAATATCATGCCGTACCCGATTAAAGCGCAGCCTAAAACCGCCAAGTAAGGGGCGAATTTTTTAGCGCGCGGTACAATATCAAATGCCAATATACCGCCAATCGCCAATTCCCAAGCGCGGGCATGCAACATATAAAAAGCCTGCATCATATCAGTGCGCACCAAATACTCGCTTAACGCAAGACTACTGATGCCAATCAAAATAATAAGGATATAGGCTTTCTTAATCGGCAAAAATCTATTAGAAACCAAAAGCAAGAACGGCCAAACCAGATAAAACTGCTCCTCCACACCTAATGACCATGTATGCAGCAACGCGGCTGATTGCGCGGATGTGTCAAAATAATCCAATTCATTGACAAAAAAGAAATTAGAAATTTGCCCCGCGGCCATACGCAAGGAAGTCAGATGATAACCAAAAGCCTCTGGTGGCAACATGACAATTGCAATGGCAGAGGTCATAACCAGCATCACGAAAAGTGCAGGGAAAATGCGCTTCACCCGCCGCGCATAAAAATTGGTAAGGGAAAACGTGCCTGCCCCAATTTCACGCTGAATAATGTTTGTAATCAGATAACCGGAAATGACAAAGAAAATATCTACGCCAATAAAACCGCCGCCCAAAAACGGCACATCGAGATGAAATAAAAGAACCGCTAAAACGGCAATCGCGCGCAGACCGTCAATGTGCGGAATATAATGTTTTGATTTTACGGTTGTCATCGTGACGGTTTCCTTTGCAAAGAACAGTTTTATATGTATAAATGCAGCTCTCAAAGTACTAATTTAACGAGGAACGCAATACGATGAGCGATCAACAGCCTTCACAAAACATCATGAACATAAAAATTGGCCTTGCCGAAATGCTGAAGGGTGGCGTCATTATGGACGTTGTCACAGCCGAGCAAGCCAAAATCGCCGAAGATGCAGGCGCGATTGCCGTTATGGCATTGGAACGCGTACCATCGGACATCCGAAAGGCCGGCGGCGTTGCCCGTATGAGCCCGCCGGACATTATCGAAAGTGTTATGAAGGCCGTATCCATTCCTGTTATGGCGAAATGTCGTATCGGTCACTTTGCAGAGGCGCAACTTCTACAAGAAATGGGTGTTGATTACATTGATGAATCAGAGGTTCTGACCCCTGCGGATGAAGAATATCATATCAATAAGCAAAATTTTAAAGTCCCGTTTGTCTGCGGCGCGAAAAACCTTGGTGAAGCCTTACGCCGTATCGGCGAAGGTGCTGCGCTGATGCGTACAAAAGGTGAGCCGGGCACGGGAAACATCGTTGAGGCCGTGCGCCACATGCGCCGCATCAACGCGGAAATCAAGCGCGTTTGTAACATTGACGAAGCCGAGCTTATGACTTTGGCACGCGAAATGGGCGCGCCTTTTGAATTGCTGAAACTCGTTCGTAAAGAAGGCAAATTGCCTGTGCCTAACTTTGCCGCCGGCGGTATTGCAACACCTGCGGATGCCGCAATTTGTATGCAACTGGGCGCGGAAACAGTCTTTGTTGGTTCCGGTATTTTCAAAAGCGACAATCCTGACAAATTCGCCAAAGCCATCGTGAAAGCAACAGCGCATTACGATGACCCTGCGATTGTCCTTCAAGCCTCAAAAGAGCTTGGCGGCGTTGCGATGCGCGGTACGGAGATCAGTGAAATTGATGAGCCGATGCTGATGGCTAATCGGGGCTGGTAACAGTAAACCCACCTTAAACCATTACTTATTTTGGCGACGCCTTTATGACGGGTAAATAAACCCTGATGCGATATAAGGCGAGCCATACGCATTGGTATGGTAATTCCAGAACCGCGCGCGCGTCCAATCGTTATTGGGCGAAACATCTTCAACGCGCATACGTTCATAAATCATAGAACGGCTGGCGCGATCACTGCCCCAATTGCTGTGCGTGACCTCAATCGTGCGGGAATTGATAACGCGCTTTACGACCGACACATGCCCATAACGCAGGCGTGATGATTTGGATAAAACGAACACCGCCCCGACCTTTGGCATATTTGATCGGTTATAATGCCCCGCCGCCTGCGCCCACCATGTATGCGCATCACCATGTATGCCAATGCCGGAAACATCCCGCGCATAGGGTACGCAACTGATCGGCTTGGTGACATGATAACCCGCGGCGTTGCTTGAGGAAAATTTCCCTGATCCGCCCCCACCGCATCCCGACAAAATAACGGCGGTGATCATGCATAGAAATAATGTAAAAAAGTGACGCGTCATTAACCCTGCTTTTGTGCTATCAAAACTCATCCCACATTGCGCCATATTTGATACGCTCATGCAACCTTCGAATAAAAAAAGCCCAGCTTGCATTTTAGAATAAGCATTGATAAGACAAAACATACATTTAAGAAAAGTTCTAAACATGACACAGACACATCCAACCATCGGCGTTCTCGCCCTTCAAGGCGCGGTCAAGCCACATCAGGCACATATCGAGGCCTGCGGCGCGCAATTCAAGGCCGTCAAAACAGCGCAAGACTTTGAGAGTGTCGATGCCTTTATCCTGCCGGGCGGGGAAAGCACGACCATGCTCAAACTGATTGGAAATTTCGGCCTTTGGGATGTGCTGGTCGATCAATTTCAGAAAAAGCCTGTCTGGGGGATTTGCGCCGGCTCTATCTTACTGGCAAAAACCGTCACCAACCCTGCACAAAAGTCATTCGGATTGCTCCCCATGACCGTAGAGCGCAACGGCTATGGCAGACAATTAGACAGTCACCACAGCGCCATTAACGGATATACGGTATCCTTCATTCGCGCCCCGATCATCAAAGACATAGCGCAGGACGTAACCATTTTAGCCACGCATGAAGACGCGCCTGTCTGGGTTCAAAAAGACAAAATCATGGCGACCACCTTCCACCCCGAACTCACCATGGATTATCCCTCACCCATGCACAAAGCCTTTATAGACTTGATATAACAATAAAAAAATGGCGCGCCGTGTCGTATTTTATTGCCCAAATAAACTCGGCATGTTAAAAAAAACGGCTTATTTATCATAATTAATATTTGAAAGAGCTTTTTCATGGAACCATTTACAATCGGCAGCATTGGCTTCGGCATCGTCGTCTTTATCGCGATAACCATCATCACCGCCCTGTTCTTACGGCGCGTTGTTCCCACCAATGAAGTGCATATTGTCCAGTCCACAAAACACACACGCTCCTATGGTAAAGACACGACAAACGGCAACACCTATTACGAATGGCCGTTCTGGATTCCGGTTTTTGGTATCACCAAAATCGTTATGCCGGTTTCTGTTTTCGATATTCAATTGACCGCATACGAAGCCTATGACGTTGGCCGCGTGCCTTTTGTTGTTGATATCGTGGCCTTCTTTCGCATTGCCGACAGTAACATTTCCGCCCAGCGCGTAGAGAGCTTTCGCGAATTGGAAACACAGCTTCTATCCATCGTGCAGGGCGCGGTGCGTACCATTTTGGCCTCACATGATATCGACAAAATCATGTTAGAGCGTAGCATTTACGGCGAACAATTCACCGAAGCCGTTAAAGATCAACTCAAAAGCTGGGGCGTAGTTCCGGTTAAAAACATCGAATTAATGGATATCCGCGACGCTGCGGAAAACCGCGTTGTGCACAACATCATGGAAAAGAAAAAATCCCTGATCGAAATGCAAAGTCGTATGGAAGTTGCCGACAACATCAAAAATGCGGAAATCGCAGAGATCGATGCCCGCCGCGAACGCGACATCCGTAACGAGCAAGCCCAACAGGCCGTTGGTGAGCGCACAGCCGAAAAAGTCAAAGTCGTTGGAATCGCCAATGAAAATGCACAGCAGGACATTAAAGAGCAACAACGTGTCACCAAAGAAAAAGAAATGGCCGTTATTAAAGTAAATGACGTACAGCGCGCCGAGATTACCAAAGACATGAACGTTGTTAAAGCTGATGAAGACAAACAAACAACCATCCTACGCGCCGAAGGTGACCTGCAAGCAAAGATCAAAGAAGCCGAAGGGATCAAGGTTGAAGGGGAGGCCAGAGCCGACGCCGAGCGCGCCATGCAACTTGCCCCTGTCGAAGCGCAAATCGTCCTCGCCAAGGAAATCGGTGAGAATGAAGGCTATCAGCAATATCTATTGGGTATTGAAAATATCGGCGCTTATAAAATCGTTGGTATCGAACAAGCCGAAGCGCTCAAAGTATCTGACATCAAGATCATCGCCAACACAGGCGACCCTGTCACAGGTATGAATAATGTCATGGATCTGTTCACAGCCAAGGGCGGCACAAATATGAGCGCCATGTTAGAAGGTCTTGCCCAATCAGACCAAGGACAGGCTTTGTTGGACAAATACGGGGTTAAAATCAAAAAAACACCCCCCGTTTTTGATAAAGACGAATAGTTTGCAAAAATAGCGCAGCGAGTCTGATTGACTTCAATCACAAAACTTTCTAAGACTGCTTTGATGATACGTTATATTTCCACACGCGGCGGGGGGCAGCCCCAGACATTTGAACAAGTCCTCTTAAGCGGGCTTGCGCCTGATGGCGGTTTATATGTGCCCGAAAGCTGGCCGCACATTGATCTGGACGCCCTCAAGGGGAAATCCTATACCGAAATCGCGGAAATCGTAATGTATCCCTTCGTTGAGGGCTGCATCGAGCGCGCCGATTTCAAACAGATCATCGCCGAAACATACGGCGCGGCGGTCTTCCGTGATAAAGACGTCACCCCGCTTCACCCGCTTAAAGACAATATCTATGTGATGGAGCAATTCCACGGCCCGACGATTGCGTTTAAAGACGTTGCGCTGCAATTGCTCGGGCGGTTGTTCGATCATGTCTTAAGCAAGCAAAATAAACGCATCACCATCGTTGGCGCGACCAGCGGCGACACAGGATCAGCGGCGATTGAAGGCTGCCTTGCCTGCGATAACATCGACATTTTCATTTTGCACCCAAAGGGGCGCGTATCAGATGTTCAGCGCAAACAAATGACCACCATTGACGCGCCAAACGTGCACAACATCGCGCTGGACGGTACATTTGATGATTGCCAGAATATGGTCAAGGCCATGTTCAATGATGAAGATTTCCGCAATGCAATCCATCTCTCCGCTGTGAATTCCATCAACTGGGCGCGGATTATGGCGCAGATTGTGTACTATTTCACATGCAGCCTGAAACTGGGCGCGCCGGAAAAGGATGTTTCCTTTGTTGTGCCGACAGGGAATTTCGGCAATGTCTTTGCCGCCTATTGCGCGCAAAATATGGGCTTACCCATTAAATATTTGAGCGTCTCAAGCAATAAAAACGACATTCTGACACGCTTTTTCGAAAGCGGCGCAATGACGCTTGGCGATGCGCATGCCACCATCAGCCCATCCATGGATATCCAAATCTCCAGCAATTTTGAACGCTATTTGTTTGACCTTATGGATCGTGACGCAGACCGCCTCGCCGCTCTGATGAACAGCTTCAAGGACACAGGCGATATCGCGGTCAGTGACGCGCATCTGCAAAAAGCACGCGCGCAATTTGAATCCAATCGCACCGATGACGCAGAAACGCTTGATTTGATTAAGGAAACTTACGACCAAACAGGCTACATCCTTGATCCGCATACAGCCGTGGGGATGAAAGGCGCGAAGCAACTCGCCGCCAAGGAAAAGGGCGCGATTGTCCTGCTCGCCACCGCGCATCCTGCCAAATTCCCTGACGCCGTGCAGCAAGCCATCGGCCTGCGTCCCGCGCTCCCCGATCACCTCGCCGACCTGTTTGAGCGCAAGGAAATCATGACCGAGCAACCCAATGATCTCCCCCGCGTCATGGCCTATGTGAAGGCACATACACGGGCGGTCGACGCACATTAAGAAAAGCGCCCCTCACATAAAATAATAACTTTGCATCTTTCGAAAATAATCTATATTCAATCCTCATGAGTTCTATAAAAATAACAACACTTCCTAATGGTCTGCGTGTCGTAACAGACGTTGTCCCCTCAGTCGAGAGCGTTGCTGTCGGCGTTTGGGCGGGCGTTGGCACGCGCAATGAAAATCTGAGCATCAACGGTGCGGCGCATATGGTTGAACATATGCTGTTTAAGGGCACAAAAACCCGTGATGCCAAAACCATCGCCGAGGTGATCGAAGATGTTGGCGGGCACATGAACGCCTATACCAGCCGCGAGATTACCAGCTATCACATCCATTTGCTTAAGGAGGATTTATTCCTCGCGCTGGATGTGTTGAGCGATATGGTTCAAAACTCGATCATGCCCGATGATGAGATCGAGCGCGAACGCGGCGTAATTATGCAAGAAATCGGCATGTGCCACGATACGCCTGACGATATTGTTTTCGATCATTATTTTGAAACCGCCTATCCCAAGCAAGCGTTAGGCGCACCGATTTTAGGCACAAACGACATTATCGCGCATATGCGCCGTGATGCGCTGATGGGCTATGTTGAGCAATTCTACACCCCTGCGCGGCTGGCTGTGTGTGCGAGCGGTAACCTCGATCACGATACATTCGTTCAGGCCGTAGAACAAAAATTCAAAGCACTACCCGAAGATCAGGGCGATAACAAAAAAACCGCCGATTATAAGGGCGGCGAAATTCGTGAAGTCCGCGATCTGGAACAAAGCCATATCGTTCTTGGCTTTCAGGGTATCCCGCGTCTTGACGATGATTATTATGGCGCGCAAATTCTGGCCACCATTCTGGGCAGCGGTATGTCATCGCGCCTGTTTCAAGAGGTGCGTGAAAAACGCGGCCTCGTCTATTCAATCTACGGCTTTCATTCATCCTATACAGATGACGGACAGTTTGGCGTTTACGCCGGAACGGGCCCTGACAAATTGCCTGAACTGATTCCCGTTATTTGTGATGAAATCATGAAAATCGGCACGACCATTACCGAAGAAGAGCTGGCGCGCGCAAAAGCGCAACTGCGTTCCTCCACATTGATGGCGCGTGAATCGATGATGAGCCGCGCTGACCAGCATGCCAAAGGTGTTTTGTTACGCGGACGCATCCGCACACCGGAAGAGGTTATAAAATCAATCAATGCTGTGGAAATTCAATCATTAGAGCGCATCGCAAAACAAGTCTTTTCAACCAGCCCGACACTCGCGGCGCTTGGCCCGTTAGGGCAGCTTGAAAGTTTTGATAAAATCAAAGAAAGACTTGCGGCCTAAGCCAGAGCAGCGCCTATGCATTACCCGACATTGCAGACAACATACCCGGATCAATACCAAGCTTATTGACCGCTTGCGTCCATTTATCATCAGGATCACCGCCAAAGACAAGATCAGGATCAGAATCAACCACGAGCCATGCATTTTGTTGCAGTTCAAAATCGAGTTGCCCCGCATCCCATCCGGCATAACCCAATACAAACATTAAATTTTCAGGTTTATTACCGCCGCTGGCGATATCCTTCAACGCGTCGACTGTCCCCGTTACGCCATAAGATTTATTGATTTTCATCGTATCATCGCGGGAGAAATCGCCCGAATGCAGTAAAAATCCACGCGCCGTTTCCACAGGGCCGCCATACATGACGGGCAAATCAAGCTTTTGAAAATCGACCTTAATATCTGATTCCAATTTAAGCTGATCAACAAGGTCGTTAAATTCAACACTGGGCATGATGTGGTTCACCACCAACCCCATTGCGCCCTCTTCATCATGGGCGCAGACAAAAATAACCGCGCGATGAAACCGTGGATCGCCCAAAGAAGGCATCGCAAGAAGAAGTTTGCCGGTTAAGTAATTATTTTTGTTGTTGTCCACGTTTATCGCCCCCTTTTTCTTATGTTCCTATAGTGACACAGAATGAAAACCCTAATCAAGTTTCCTAAAGGTTATTATCCAGCGTCGACATCCCCTTCGCGCTCATGCGGCGCATAAACGCGCACCGTTTGCGCAACGATAGAGTGAATATCAAATTCCTGCTCGGCTTTTTGCCTGCTGCGATAGCCCATAGAACGCCGAAGCGCAGGGTTAAACAAGATGGTTTCAATCGCTTTTGCGGTGGCTTTGGCATTTTTCACAGGCACCAGTAAGCCGTTTTCATTGTGATCCACCGCCTCGCGGCAACCTGCATGATCGGTGGTAACAATGGCACGTCCCGCCGCGCAAGCCTCTAGCAAAACGCGCGGTATCCCTTCGCCATAATATGATGGATACACAATCAACGCCGCGCCCGCCAAACGATCGGGCATATCGTCGACCCGCCCCAGCCACTCCACCGCGCCATCCTTGGTCATCTCGATCATTTCATCGCGGGATATTGCCTTGGGGTTGTCGGTTTCCCCGCCTGCAATTTGAAATGTTGCGACCACGCCGCGCTGTTTTAAAAGACGCGCAGCCTCAATAAAAATCGCCACGCCCTTTTCATGAACAAGGCGCGTAGGCATCAACACAATCGGAATATCCGTTTCATGCTCGACATTCATCGCCTTAAACTGATCAAGATGCACCCCAGAGCCTTTAATCAAAAGCGCATGCTCCCGCTTTACGATTCCCTTTTGCACAAAAAGCGCAAGATCATCGGCATTTTGGAAAATGAGCGTCGTGTTGGCGCGGCGGAAAACAAGCCATAATAACGGATATAATAGCGTTCTGAGGATCACTGATTGCGTTTCGTCGCTGCGGAATAAATATCCCAGTCCCGCCATAGTGAAAATTTTACGTTTTTCTTTAAATGGGAAAGCCGCCAGCGCGGTTAAAAACCCATGCTTTAACGTCACGGCGTGGATTGTATCAGGATCTTGCGCACGTATCAGGCGGCGTAAATCACGCACCATCGCCAGCGCGCCAACAATACTCGTATTGCCACCCTGTTTTTGCAGCACTGTGCATTGAAATTCCGGCGCGCGCGCAGCGGCGGCGTCATCGCCATTAATCAAACCGATCACCATATCCAGCCCCTGTTCGCGCGCGCCATATGCAACCGCCATGCGGCTGCTCCAATCACTTGCGTCAAAGACATATAATATTTTCTGATCACTCATAGGGCGTTATCCTGAAATCCAATGTCGATACCATGCCTGAAACATCAAAACCGTCCAAAGCTTTTCGGCATGATTACCGCGCCCTTTTTGATGCTCATCCCATAATGTGTGGATATGCTTATAATTCAAAAACCCTTGCGCGCGCAGCTCATACTCATCGAGTAAATCTTCCGCCCAGTCTTTCAGATCACCGCGCAGCCACGCACCAATGGGAACCGAAAACCCCTGTTTCGGGCGTTCATACAGATCTTCAGGCACATGATGATGGAGCACCTGCCGCAGCAACCATTTGCCCTTTTTATTTCTGATTTTCATATCCAGCGGCAACCGCCACACATAATCATAAATACGCCGATCCAGTAACGGCGCGCGCGCCTCCAGACTAACGGCCATGCTTGCGCGGTCAACCTTGGTTAAAATGTCACCATTCAGATAGGACAACGTATCCCAATACATCATTTCTTCGGCAAATGTTACGCCATCAATTTGCATATCAGGATCGACCAGCGGGATCATTTCCTCATACCCATCCGTCACACACATGCGCGGTTTAGGCCAGTTGCTGACCAGACTTAAATACACATCGCCCTGCGTATGTTTTTCCAGCGTATCGGCAAATTTATGCATGTGAGAACCGAATTGCGGACGGTTCGGACGCAGGCTCGACCATAAAGAGGGCGGCACGCTGCGGATCATTTGCGCGATGGGTTTACGGAATTTCGGCGGAATGTTATTGGTTGCGTTCCATGCCTTTGGCCCTGATATATGACGCGTATAGCCACCGAGCATCTCATCACCGCCATCACCGGATAAAGCCACGCTCACACTTTCGCGGGCGAATTTTGATACCAGATAAGTCGGAATCGCCGACGCATCGGCAAAAGGCTCGTCATAGATATGCGGCAACTGCGCGACGACATCCAGCGCGTCTTGCGGCTTGATATAAAGCTCATGATGGTCGGTTTTTAAATGCTGCGCCACTGCTTTGGCTTGTTCGGCTTCGTTATAGCCCGCCTCCTCAAAACCAATGGAATAGGTTTTCACTGCCTGATCGCTTTGCGCCTGCATCAAGGCCACAATGGTTGAGCTGTCTATACCGCCGGATAAAAACGCCCCAAGCGGCACATCGGACACCATGCGCTCTCCGACACATTCGGATAATATCTTTTCGAAATCGCGCACCGCGTCCTCGGCATTATCAACCGGATTGTCCCGCGCGCTGAGCAAGGCGTCCTTATGGCTCCAATACGGCTCTAATAATGATTTCAAATCCTGACCGCCGCGCAGCATCCGCAGATCAATCGCCATCATCATCCCTGCCGGTATTTGCCAAACATCACGATAAATCGAGAGTGGCGCAGGCACATAACCAAAGCGCATATATGATGTCACGGCGGGGCGGCTGACATCGCGCCTGAATTCAGGATGTGCGCATAAGGCTTTCAATTCCGAACCGAAAACCAATGTGCTGCCTGCCCATCCGACATAGATCGGCTTTTTCCCCATACGATCACGCGCCAGAAACAGGGCTTGCTTTTGACGATCCCATAAGGCAAAGGCAAACATGCCGTTGATCTTTTCAAGCGTCTGCTGAACGCCCCAATGCTCAACCGCGGATAACAAAACTTCGGTATCGCTATGGCCGCGAAATATCACACCATGGGTTGTTTCAAGCGACGCCTTGAGAGATTTGAAATTATAAATTTCACCATTAAAAACGATCATATATCGCCCTGAGGCCGATTCCATCGGCTGCGCGCCCGCAGGGGAGAGGTCGATAATGGATAAACGCCGATGCCCCAGCGCCAACGGCACATCAGGATCTTGCCACACATCATCACTGTCAGGCCCGCGCGTCGCCAACGCATCGTTCATCCCTGTAATCACCCGATGCAAATGCGCACGGTCGGGGCGGGGGTCAAATGTATATAATCCGGTGATACCACACATGCTTTGTGTCTTGTCCTACTTGTTTCATCGCTTTACCTTTATAGATAAAACATATATCTGTGTATCAAAAGGGTGAATTGATGTTTGGGAAATCTAATAAATGAATATAGAGCTTTTTATTTCCAAAAAAGGGCAGGTCGTGTTCACGTGTCACGGGGAATTTAAAAAGGAAATAAGCCAAATCGTTGTGAATCAAGAAAGCGGCGAGATCACCTTTATTTTCAAACCCGACCTTGAAATATGGAAGCCAAATTGCTCCATCGATCAGGAACTTTGCAAAAAAATCCAGAATCAATTATTCTGTGCAGTAGGGTATTATAAGAATGAAAAACTTGTTGCCGGTGAATATGTTCGTTTTACATGCCGCCCGCGATAAACAAAAATAAGGAAGATAAACAATGTCAGCAACAGAACTTACACCAGATCCGGTTGAGAAATTGCCGGAAAGTCCTCTGCAACTTATCGTAGAAGCAACAACCGTTCCCGAATCGATTGCCGTTGTGCATGACGAAGAAATCGCAACAACTGTCGAAGCCGCGAAAAGTCTGGAAGTGACTGGCGCCGAAACAGCCACACGCGCCGATGAATATTTCTCCGCCGAAACAACCAGCATCAGCGCCGCCGATCAAAGCTATGCCGGCGCAGCAACCGCGGGCAGCGAAGAAATCTACAACGCGCACACAGGCCAAGCCGAAACTTTTGTAGCGCAAGCCGACAGCTATAATGTAATGGGACACAGCACCGCCGCGATATCTGAGGAATCAACCGCGAAATCAAGCGCGCTGCAACGCGTCGCCGTTGTTCAAATCGCCGCGCAAGAAATTGCACAACGTACGGAGCTTTCTTACAAACAAGAAGCAGACCGCACCGTTGAAGGTGTTAAACAGGAAATGAAGGCTTTGTCCGCCGTTGATGACGCTGGCGCAGCGCAAAATCTTGAGGGCGAACTCAAAGCCGCAGCAGAGATTACAGCGCCGAAAGTGTAAAGACGACTTTGTATAATAATTGATGAAGGGGGCGGTTATGCGCCCCTTTTTTATGCACATGAACAGATTGTCTGCATGCGTCATTCTCTGCTATTGTGCGCTAACAGCAAAATTTAGGAAGGGTCACACCGCACATGGATATTGATCTTCTGGTGACGCCACAAGGTGAAGCGGGACTTTTAAGCAATAGTAATCTGGTCAAAAAAGCCATCGGCGTCTTGTTTGACACCGATAACGCGACCCTATCCCTAGAATTTGCCGACATGGATCATCTGGATTTAAACATCCCCGTTGAGATTGATTTTTTCGCGATGCTCGACACCAATCCGCAGATTCATATCGGGTCAGTGTCCGAGGGTAAAATCGCGCAAGCCTATCAAGTACCGTTGATGTTTTTAGATGACCCCTATCGCGCCGAAGCGTTCGAGAATGTCAAAGCGCCCGCAAAACCGCTCGCCGCCTTTTACTATTTCGTTAAAAATTGTGTTTTGGGGCAGCCCGTCCACCGCCTTGATGCAGGAAACGAAGAGTCGTCAGGCTGTATTTTAGGGGACGCCGCGCCGTCTTCACTGGAATTTGCCCATCACCTTGCGCGCCGTCACGGCATGGAAGTCGGACAAGAAAAAGCCAACCAGACACTCAACACACCCTCTATGGGGATGGGGGGCAACAGTTCCGGCGCAAGCAGCAGTTCCGGCGGCACATATTACCAAAAACGCTATGTCCAAAAATCGACCAAAGATGATAAGAAGGATGGGGAAGAGTAGGCGTTTTAGATAAATCTACTGCGCTTTTCTGATCTTCCGCCATTGCGCGACATTGTTATTGTGCTCATTCAGGGATTTGGCGAAGGCATGCCCGCCAGAGCCATCGGCGACAAAATACAGATAATCATGGGTTTCGGGGTTTAACGCGGCCTCAATCGAGGCTTGGCCGGGGTTGGCAATCGGGCCGGGCGGTAATCCTGCGTAAAGATAAGTATTATAAGGGGAATCATAGGCCAGATCTTTTTTCAGCAACCTGCGCCCCAGCGGCCCCTGTCCGTCATTCTTGTTTTCCCCCAACATCAGCGCGTAAATTACGCTCGGGTCAGTTTGAAGCAGCATCCCTCTGCGCAGACGATTGATAAACACGCCCGCGACGCGTTTGCGCTCTGATGCAACGGCCGTTTCTTTTTCAATGATTGAGGCCAGCACAAGCGCTTCTTCCTTGGTTTTAAGCGGCAGGTCAGCGGCGCGCTTGGCCCATGCGGCGTCTAAAACCCGATCCATTGCCTGTTCCATGCGCCCCAAAACGGCGGACGCATCCTCACCCTTTTGATAGCTGTATGTTTCCGGCAGATAACGCCCCTCCCCCTTCATCGCAAATTTAGTGGCATGATCCAGATCATTTTGCGCCAAAAGCAGCGTTTTAATCTCAAAGTTGGTTAAACCTTCGCGGATGGTTACCTGACGCTGCACAACTTTGCCCGATTCCAGTAAATCCATAATTTCAAGCATTGAGGCATGCGGCGGAATTTCATACTCACCCGCCTTAAGCATATTGGCCTGCCCTGTCAAACGCCCATTAAGCTGGAAGATCACACCGTCAAAGCGATCCTCTTGTAAAATGCCCTGCTGGGTTAAAATTTCAGATATAGCGCGAATATTCGATCCATGCGGGATTTGAATGATCACCGCTTCGTCCAGCGCGCTCTGCTTTTCATAGCGATAAGCACTATAGGCCGCGCCCGTCGCACATAATAATGCCGCAAGCGTGATACCCAGAATAAAAGTCTTAACAAGAAAGCGGAGAAGCTTCACAAAACACCCCTTTGATTATGACGCGCGGCTTAAAATCAAAGATGCATTCGTGCCACCAAAACCGAAAGAGTTAGACAAAACAGTATTCACCGTTTTTTCCTTCGCTGTTTTCGGCACAAGATCCATGCCCTGACAGTTTTCAGACGGGTTTTCCAGATTAAGCGTTGGCGGCAAAATGCCTGTTTCGATGGCCTTTGCCGCATAAATGGCCTCGACCGCGCCCGCAGCGCCCAATAAATGGCCAATCGCCGATTTTGTCGATGACATAGACACACTGTCTAGTGCATTCGTGAATAAACGTTTCACCGCATTAAATTCAATGCCGTCACCAACGGGCGTGGATGTACCATGCGCGTTGATATAATCAATGTCTTCGGGGTTCAATTTTGCGCGTTTTAATGCTGCTTGCATGGCGCGGTAGCCACCATTGCCGTCTTCGGCGGGGCTTGTGATGTGATGGGCATCGCCTGACAGACCATAACCAACCACTTCACCATAGATTGTCGCGCCGCGTGCTTTGGCGTGTTCATATTCTTCCAGAACCACGATACCTGCGCCCTCACCGATCACAAAGCCATCGCGCCCCTGATCCCACGGACGGGATGCATCCTCAGGCGCGTCATTATAGCTCGTAGAGAGCGCCCGCGCTGCGGCGAAGCCTGCCACGCCAAGGCGACAAACCGCGCCCTCTGCGCCGCCTGCAATCATGACATCGGCATCATCCAGCGCAATCAAGCGCGCCGCATCACCAATCGCATGCGTACCTGTGGCACACGCAGTAACCACAGAGTGATTCGGCCCTCTGAAGCCATATTTAATCGACACATGCCCTGAGGTCAGATTAATAAGAGCCGCAGGCACGAAAAACGGAGAAATCCGGCGCGGCCCGCGCTCATTCAAAATAGTCGAGGTTTTATAAATTTCATCCAGCCCGCCAATACCCGAGCCAATCAAGACACCTGTACGGTTCAGAGATTCTTCGTCAGTGGGCGCCCAGCCTGAGTCTTCGATCGCTTCTTGCGCGGCGGCCATACCATAAGTGATAAAAACATCAACTTTGCGCTGTTCCTTAGGGTGCATAAACAAATCAGCGTTAAATTCACCGTTCTTAGGATTTTCATCCGTTGTTTTGGGAATAATACCAGCGATCTGTGATGTGATATCAGACACATCAAAATCTTCAATCTTGCGGATACCGCTTTTGCCGTTTGTTATGGCGTTCCAGTTATGATCCACACCAAAGCCTAATGGTGAAACCATACCCATTCCAGTAATCACAACACGTCTTAATTCACTCATTCTTGGATATCCTCTTGATTTAAAACAATCCCTTAAAAGCATCACAGCCCGCTGTGCGGGCTGAAATTTGTTTTAAGATGAACAATAAGGCAACATCGAATCGCCTTGATTATTCGCCTGAATTTTCTTTGATGAACGTTACAGCATCACCAACAGTCTGGATGTCTTTTGCCGCATCATCTGGAATTTCAATACTGAATTCCTCTTCAAACGCCATAACCAATTCAACTGTATCCAGAGAGTCCGCACCAAGATCATCGATGAAGCTAGCACCTTCGGCAACTTTGTCTTCTTCCACACCCAAATGCTCAACAACGATCTTCTTAACGCGATCAGCAATATCACTCATATCAATTCCTTACCTTAATTTAAAACTTGTCTTTTTCTTATATAGAACGAAAATGCATATTACTAGCCCCTTCAATCTTCCGCAACGATTTACCATAGCGGTCATCAAAGATAAAGCGGTTTTTTAGCTGTATATGGACGTAGCTCTGTGGATAAAGCAGATCGGCAGCCTGTTCTTTTCGATCCTCTCCCATAGCGAAACAAAAATAAGCACATCGATCAAAACGTCTTCGGTTTTAAGATTTTATTAAAACTTGTCCTAGATCATGCCGGCCATCAAACATAAAAAAGGCATGAAAATACTTAGAATATTCATAAAATTTTAAATAAATACGGCGTATTATCAGCACATATTAAGAATTTTATTATTTAAAACATATACTTAAGAGTAATTTTAATGGGAAAACACTATACTAAAGGTTATATAGAAAATGTCACCGGCATGACTTTTGAAGAGTTCGTGAAGCTCATACAATTGCATGCAGGCGAACAAAGCATTGATATGAGCCTTATCAATAACGGTCTGGTGTCAGACGATGCCATTCACTGGGCGCTCAATCAAGACACGCTTTCCGATGCGCAAAACCAAGATTTACTCGCTCTGGTCGCTACAGAACTCGAAGAAGAGCAAGAGCCCGCAGCAGGTGAAGACGATGTTACAGCGCCAAAAGCGCAAGATGATGGTGTTCTCGATGTTCTTAACAACACCCATGAAGATAACAGCACCGCGCCGATACAACAAACAGCGACGATGCAAGACGCGCCTGCAAATAATGTACATCATAATAGTAACACCCCTAATTTAGACTTAGGGCGCGCCGGTTTTGAAAATACAATGGTGGACAGCCACACCCTCAAAGAGAATTTCAGCACCACCCTAACATCCAACGCCTTAGACGCGACAAACATCACCTATAATGCGCATTCTTTCACTGCGCCAAAAATCAGCCATATCATCACAGCGCCCGATGTCATCGAAGACATAAACACTGCACCAAACGCGCGCTATGATATTTTCTTTGGTCGGACCAACACAGATATTTCCGGCAACCTGATAACAGATAACGGATATGGCGCAGATTCGGACAGTGACAGCGCAATCTTGTCCGCCGTTGCCGGTACATTTGCAACAGATAATGGCGGCACATTAACCCTCGCCGATAATGGTGATTTCACTTATAGCCCTAGCGCGGGCGCTTCGGGTGTTGATACATTCACATATAGTATTCAAGATGGACAAGGCGCAATCGACACCGCGGAAACAACCTTTGTACTCAGTGCGCGTGACACATTGACTACTATTGATTTTTCTACCGCGACCGTAACAGGATATGGCGGAAGCCAAAATAGCAGCAATTTGCACACCATCCAAGATGGCGGCGATACCATCAACATTCAAAATAACACATGGAAAGACGTGTCCCTATCCCACACAATCACGGCGGACACGGTTTTATCATTTGACTTTATGTCGACCGCGCGCGGTGAAATTCACGCTATCGGCTTTGATACAAATGAATCCATCGCCCCTGCGCTCTCCTTCAAGCTTTATGGCACGCAAAACTGGGGTATTACAGATTTCAATAACTATGCCGGACATGAAGGACAATGGGTGCATTACGAAATCAATGTTGGTGATTATTACACAGGCAATTACAACAAGATCTTTTTCGTTAATGACGATGACGCTAACCTGCATTCCAACAGTATTTTCAGCAATATCTCCATTTTTGAACAAGGCACAGCGGCCTCTGAAACAGTGACGGGCACTTCCGCATCACAATCACTCTACGGCAATGGCGGCGATGATGTGATTTATGGCCTTGATGGCGATGACGTCTTGTATGGCGGCTCGGGTATAGACTTTCTCTATGGCGGAAACGGCGCAGACACCTTTGTTTTCGATGATATAACTGATATCGATCACGTTCAGGATTTCAGCATTGCCGAAGGTGATGCGCTGGATATTTCCAGTCTCTTAAGCGGTTATGATCCTTTAACAGATGCGATCAATGACTTCGTGCACATCACAAGTGACGGTCAGGACACATTCCTCGCGGTGGATAGCAATGGCGGCGGTGATAGCTTCGTTGACGTGGCAATCCTACACGGAATCACAGGGCTGGATAGTGTTGATGATTTACAAACCGCGGGTAATCTAGTCGCTGTTTAAGTGACCTGAGGCGCTTCGACCTCTTCACCAATTTGCTCCATTAAGGCTTCGCGTAACGCGCTTTGCATCACAGGGGAAATCTGCATGCCCTCACGCGTATGAACCTGAAACACGTTTACTGCGCGGTGGCCTTGGGTTGTGATGGAGGCATGCTCTAACCCGACCTCCATATCATTAAAAACCGAAGTCAAAGCATGAAGCAAATGCGGGCGATCACGCGCCGTAATTTTGACCGTTGTATTTGTATCGGACAGGGCATTTGAAAATTCTATTTCAGGCTGAACGGAAAAAACCATATTTTTCGCATTTTTCGCCGCGCTGCGTTTTGCCGATACAGGGTCAAGCTCTATGCGTTCATCTTTGATCACCGAATCCGTGATGGCTTGGCGTAATTTTGCGGCTTGGTCTTCACTGTGCATACCGCCGCTACTGTTTTGAATAACGAATGTGTTCGCCGCTTGCCCTTTGCCATCGGGTATCGTGCTGACCCGTGCATTTAAAACACCCGCCGAAGACAGCTCCAACGCCGCCATAATATTTTCAACCAAATAAGGTTTGTTTTCCGCAACCACCGTAAGGATATCGGCCTTCACATTCTGATTGGGCACAATACTGACATAGGGCACACCCTCTTCATAATCCGCGGGCAATTCAAAGGCGCGGCGATTATATTGCTCGGTTAGGCCGCTCATCATTTTTTGGGCTTTTTCATAAACTGATTCCGCGCGATAAGAGGCATGCGGCGATAAACGCCCCGGCCCCAAAGCCAGCGTATCCGCCATCGTCATAACCCTTAGCAAATCCAAATGCTTACTGTCCGGTATTTTAGATACAAAATTTTGAATCGTTTCACCGTCTTCAATATCCTGATATCGAGCGGTATGCTTCAAGAGCAAATGATTTTCCGCAAGCCATGCCGACATTTTTAGAGCGTCGCCCTCAAGACCAAGCCGCGCACCGACTTTTTGCACCAAATTACGGTTATAGCTTTTCATATCTTCGGGCTGCTCGGCCTCGCCCTTATACACGTCATGTAATAAAAGCGCCACGGATAAGATCTCTCTGTCCTCGGGGGTTAAATCCTGCGCGATTTGACTGGCAGCAGGTGCATAGCCCGCATAATCTTGACTGGCCAAAGCCGTCAAATTACCAATGCCCACCAAGGTATGATCGTCCACCGTATAGGCGTGATATGGGTCAAACAGGACAAGCGCGCGAGTCTTTTCCAATTCAGGAATAAAGCGCGGCAAAACATCCAGCATATTCATACGGCGCAGCGTGTGCTCCGCATCTTTATGCGAGAGAATATCCAGCATAACCCGATTGGCTTGCGGGTCATTAATAAAATCATCTGTAAATAACGCGCCGCTTTTACGGATTTTTTGCATAGCGGTATGGTGCAGCCCATGGCCGGTTTCAACATGTTCCTTAAACAGTTTCATAATCCTCATCGGGTCGTCGACCTGATCGGATCTGAATTTAATCTGCTCACCCCGCGTTGTGCCGGGGGGTTTTACGCCCAGTTGCTCCGCCACATCCGAACACACCATTTTGGCGTAATGGGACACTTCGCGCGTCGCGCTGAAATAATCACGCATAAACGCGCCGACATCGTCATAGCCCATACGCGCCGCTAAGGCCGGTTGCTCGTGCGAATATAAATTGTCATCTTCTTTATTCACCAAATCATGCAAATGACACCGCACAGCCAATAAGAAATTATACGCATCCTCGGCTGATTGTTCATCTTCACCGGTGATAATGCCACGTTCTGCCAGATCACACCCGCCAACGCCGCATTGCTCTTCCGATACCCAGCGCGCCGTTTGAAATCCGCGCAAACCGCCATATCCATTTTTAACATTCGGCTCAATCACCGTAAAACGGCCCATCGACGTCACGCCGCCCTCTGCGGGGGCATGGTCTTCCTTCGCCTGATTGCTCAAACGCTTGTCATATTCTTCAAACTTCGCCGTGATAAAGTCTTTGCGATGTTCCTCACCAATTTGCGCCAAACGATCATTCATGCGCACATATAAATCATCGCTGCCCCATGCTTTGCGGCGATCAAGCATTTGCGTCCATGTTTCCTGATCGGCGATCACATCCTCTGCGCAATGCTCTGTGCCGCGCAACACAACCGATGAAATATCAAAGCCCGCATCCATCAAACTGTAATAAAATCCGCTAAATTTTTCTGCAAAATCGGCATGCTCATCGGGGATTTTTTTACCGTCATAGAGGGCGTCATCCACCAAAAGAAACAGGTCAAGGTCAGAATAAGGCGCGATTTCCTGCCGCCCGTTTGCGCCCGTAAAAACAAGGGTCGCCTTGTCCTTAAAGTCGCCCAAATGCTCCTCGGCAAGTTGCTCGATATTATGATCAACCAGAGCACTCAGACTTAAAACCAGATCTTTGGCCTCAATTTCGCCATCACGAAAATGGCCGAGAATTTCTTCCTTATCCGCCTTCATATGCTGTTTCAATGCTATGGGATTTATCGCCATCACCGCCCCTTTTCTTGTAGTTTTACAGCGTTATATCCAAAAACTCAAGTTTCACGACGCTGCCGCATCGCGTTTTTTAAATTCTTGTTACACCGCCGTCTTTGCCATGGTAACAATCACTGCATGAAACAAGAATTCCACATTCTGATTGATGCACAAACACCCACCGAGGATAAGGTGGCGAGCATCATGGCGCAGCATACCAACCTGTCCAAGCAGGCGATCAAGCAGGCCATGAAAAAAGGCACGCTGTGGATTGAGGATGATAAAGGCGTGCGCCGCCTGCGCCGCGCCGACACAATCCCGCCGCGCGGCAGTACGCTGCACCTCTATTATGATACAGATATTCTGGATACCACCCCACCGCAACCCACCCTGATTGCCGATGAGCACGGCTATAGCATCTGGTGCAAACCCGCAGGGATGTTGTCCCAAGGGTCGAAATGGGGTGATCATTGCACGATCAATCGGTGGATTGAATCCAACACGCCCTTTGACACCAAACCGGAAAGAAATTGCTTTGTTGTGCACCGCCTTGATCGCGCCGCGTGCGGTCTGATGATCATCGCGCATAAGAAAAGCATCGCCGCGCAGCTCTCCGCTCTTTTTGAAAAACGCGACATTACAAAGCGTTACCGCGTCATTGTCGAGGGCGCCTTTCCGCAAGAAGAACAAATCATCGAAAGCGATATTGAGGGCAAAAAAGCCTATTCCGCGGCCAAACGCATTGCCTTTTGTCCGCGCCAGAACCGCTCTTTACTGGATGTTGACATCAAAACAGGACGCAAACACCAGATCCGCATTCATTTGAGCCGCTTAGGGTACCCCGTTGCGGGCGATCGTCTGCATGGTATCGCCGACCAAGAAGATTTACAGCTCTGCGCTTTTTCCCTGCATTTTATATGCCCGATCACAAGCCAAGACAAACAATACGAGCTGCCCGCAGAACGCGCTTTGGCGTTGTAAAATCAGATGAAAATCCTGCTCTATATCAACGTCACTTAAATGATCGAACGAATACCGCGCCAACCAATTTCTAATTGAAAGACGCGGAGCGTCACGTTAAATTGGACATCAACATGATTTGAAGGCTACAATAGTAGCCGTAATTAAAATAAACCTGTTCGCATAAAACAGTAAGGTAGATGTCGTGGGTGACAATATTCATTTAAAAAATATCCATAACAATGAAGAGATGGTCATTGAAATAGACCCATCTCAGCCGAGCGGTTATGCGGCCAAATTGTTCGCACCCCCCGATTCCACAGAGGCCGGTACACCCTTTCAAGATTTGGGCGACCAATTCGATCAATTCACCAGAGACTGGCGTAAAGACGAACCTGTGCCGGCAACGCATAAACATGGCAATACAACATTCGACTTAGACTATGATAATGATGGCGACGGCGATATGGACGTCAGATTGGTCGATAATTTATTTACAATCAAAGACGTCATGAATGCCGAATTAGCATCAGAAGGCAAACCCCTTCTAGAGCGCTTTGATGTTATCTCAGGCTATCGTCATCCTGATACAGCAAAGCTTTTAAACAGCACAGTCAGCATATCTCAACATAATCTTGGAAAAGCGCTGGATATACGGCCTATTGATACAAACGGAGATATTATTCCGACGCGTGATGTAACACAATTAATATGGCAAGACATCTCTGGAATCAGTGGGCTTGGCAATTATGATGTTGATATCAATACACATGTTGACGTTCGCGCCCTTGACGCCGAAAGAAATAACCCTGCCTTCTGGGATGATGACGGGAACGGAAAAATAGGATCAAATTCCGGCGGCCCTGACTGGTCACCCTCCGGCAGCCCCGCGCCAAGATCCCCCGGCGGATAAGATAAGCTAACATTTTCGACATAACACTTACAACGGCGCTCCGGTGGCTCTTCTTTGCTTCTAAACACTTCCCTTTCCAAGCGCGCGTTCCGTCTTGACTCAAAATACAGATATAATATGTCGAGAACTGTTGACATGTTAAAATATGTCCACTAATATCGACATATAGATATACAAGAAGAAATTATTTCTTCGCGCAAGGAAGGGCATTGCTTACCATGAAACACGTTCTTGTCCTTTGTACGGGGAATTCCTGTCGCTCAATTATGGCCGAGGCCTTGATTAATCAACTTGGCGCGGGGCGATATAAAGCCGTGAGTGCAGGCAGTGCGCCAACAGGCGAGGTACACCCCAAATCCATAGAAACATTGAAACGCAAGGGCATTACCGTTCGCAATCCACGAAGCAAATCATGGGATGAGTTTGAAGGTACAAACTTCGATCTGGTGATTACCGTCTGTGATGCCGCCGCGGGGCAAACCTGCCCTATATTTTTTGGCAAGCACAAAAAATTACATTGGAGCACACCAGACCCCGCCGCAGCCACAGGCAGTGAGGACGATATCAACGCTGCTTTTGACGGGGCGTTTGGGATGCTCAAAGGCAGAATTGAGAAAGAATTATTATGAGTACAGAGGCACAATCACCAATGGGGTTATTTGAACGCTATCTTTCCCTCTGGGTTGGGCTTTGTATTGCCGCGGGCGTTGGACTGGGTATTGCGATTCCCAGCCTTTTTGAAGCCATCGCCGCCATAGAATATGCCAGTGTCAACCTGGTCGTAGCAGTCTTTATCTGGGTAATGATTTACCCGATAATGGTTAATGTTGATTTTGCCAGCCTGAAAGATGTGGGCAAAAAGCCAAAAGGCCTATGCATTACTATCGTCGTTAACTGGCTTATAAAGCCGTTCACAATGGCCGCCCTTGGTATTCTATTCTTTAAATATTTCTTTGCAGGGCTCGTCGATCCGCAAGATGCAAAAGAATACATTGCGGGCATGATTTTACTTGGCGTTGCACCATGTACGGCAATGGTGTTCGTCTGGAGTCAGATGGTGCGCGGCGATGCCAATTACACGCTCGTACAGGTTTCCATCAACGATCTTATTATGGTCTTTGCGTTCGCGCCGATTACGGCTTTCCTGCTTGGTGTAACGGATATTGTTGTGCCGTGGGAAACATTACTTCTGTCTGTTGTGCTGTATGTCGTGATTCCTTTGGTGGCAGGATATGCGACGCGCAAAATGCTCGATGGCGCAGGCAATGATGAAAAAATTGCCGATTTCACAGGAAAGGTGAAGCCGTTTTCCATTATGGGGCTACTGGCAACCGTTGTTTTGCTCTTTGGGTTTCAAGCGCAAACCATCATCGATGAACCGCTCATTATCGCATTGATCGCTGTACCGCTTCTTATTCAAAGCTACGGCATTTTCGTCATTGCTTACGGCTGGGCGTATTTCTGGCGTGTTCCATTCACGACAGCCGCGCCAGCAGCATTGATCGGCACATCAAATTTCTTCGAATTGGCTGTGGCTGTTGCTATTAGTTTATTTGGTCTGAATTCAGGCGCGGCTCTTGCTACCGTTGTTGGTGTCTTGGTCGAAGTCCCCGTGATGCTATCCTTAGTCGCGATTGCAAATCGTACCAGACAATACTTCCCGTAATATTCTCTCTATTTCTATTCTTATTAGGCGATGCAAGATGTGGTTGTACTACAGGAAAGGGAGATGCGCTCAGAATGGCATTCTCAGACAAAACAGCCTATGACAAAAACGAAGGATTTCGAACCGCCGCTATCTCGCAGCCATTCTTGCTTTTAGAGGAGTTGAAGGGGGTGAATAGTGAAATGGTGGACCCTAGCGGGATCGAACCGCTGACCTCATCGCTGCCAGCGATGCGCTCTCCCAGCTGAGCTAAGGGCCCGTACAAAGACGAAAGACTGTGATAAGTGTTTCGCGCGGATATTTCAAGAGAAAAAAGGGCACATCACATGCGCCCCTTTCATTATTTTTTATGAATGTCGCTTATTTTTTAAGCAAATCGCGAATTTCGCTCAGCAATGCGATGTCTGCAGGTGGCGCTGATGGCGCTGCTGCTTCTTTTTCCGCTGCTTCTTTTTCTGCCGCTTCTTTCAATTTATTCACGCCCTTAACAAGGAAGAACACAACAAACGCAACGATCAAAAAGTTGATCACAGCATTGAAAAATACGCCATATGTAATCAATGGCGCGCCTGCCGCTTGTGCTGCTGCTAATGTTTCGTACGCTTGTCCGTTCAAAGCAACGAACTTGTCAGCGAAATCAACGCCGCTTGTAACCACACCAATCACGGGCATAATCAAATCATCAACCATTGACTTAACAATCGCTGTAAACGCCGCACCCATTATGATACCGACAGCCATGTCCATAACATTACCGCGCGCAATAAAGTTTTTGAATTCTTTCAACATTTTATGAATAGTCCTTATCGTTAAATATTTATTTTTATAATACTTTCAAAGTGGGCGTAATCTAACAATAAAAAGAAGTTTGTCAATCACAATAACGCGTTACAGGAATATGTCGCTAATACTCATAGAGTATAAATTGAATAATGCGCCCAAAATCCGTCATAAAAAAAGCCCCGCAAATGACTGCGGAGCTTTATAGATTTTATTTAAGTGCGTTTAGCGATTGCTCATCAAGCGCAAAATATGCGTAAACATCACCACAAAACTGATATACAAGCTCAACGCCGCAGACCAAGCCAAACGGCTGTTCACTTCTGCGCCGTTACCGGCATTGAACATTCTTTTTGTGTTTTGTGTTTCCCATACAGTCACACCGGCAAAGATAAGAACGCTCAGCGCGCTTATGCCCATTTGCATTGTGCTTGAATACTGCACGAACATTCCGGTTACGCCCACAATCACAAGACCAATAACGCCCATGAATATGAACTTTGCCATTGGCGCAAGATCACGTTTCGTTGTGTAGCCGTAGATGCTCAGCGAAGCGAACATGGCCGAGGTTATAAAAAACGCACGTGCGATATCCGCGCCTGCATATTTCAACGCAAGAACCGAAAAGCTAATCCCGTACAAGACACTAACGCCAACAAACGCCATCATCAATTTTTGTGATGACATAGAGGCCGGGTTAAAGCCGAACCAAACAATAGCAAGGGGTGCAAGAGCAATCACAATGGCCTGCGGTCCACCAAGGAACATCGTCATAAGAACAGGGGAGCTACTAACCACCCATGCGACGATCGCCGTGATAAGCACACCAACGGTCATGCGGTTATAGACACTTAACATATGATTACGTAAGCCAGCATCGTATACGGTTTCCCGTTCCCGACTCGCTGGACGTGAATAACGATCTGTTTGCATTTCAATTCTCCAAAATTGTAAAATAATAACTCATAATAGGGTTATATACTGCATTATAGCAGATTTCAAAGACTCTTGTTGAATCTTTACACCCTGTTATTCGCCTGTTTGGTTTAAAAAGTTTCACGAATTTGTAAAGGGCTGATTTACTTACGTCTTCCGCGGATAAGCCACGGATTAGTGCGCTCCGCCTTCTTTTGCGCATCTTGGGGAAAGCGCGATTCTTTTTCAATCGGCGGCAAGCTTGCTGAATCGGGGATGGGTGTATTGGTGACATCGGATATTGCCCGAATGCGCGCCTCAATCGGAGGGTGCGTGGCAAACATGCCCAAAAACGGCTTGTGGTTTTCAATGCACATCATGGCGATGTCATCCGTGGTCTGGGGGATACGATCACGCCCCGCAATGCGCATCAATGCCCGCATCATCGCTTCGGGATTTTTGGTCATCTCTACCGCGCCCGCATCGGCCATATATTCCCTGCGCCGTGATAAGGCAAAGCGCATCAATAAACTGGCCATATAGCCCAACCACAAAATCACCGCGATGATAATCATGGCAATAATCACGCCGCCGCCATTACGATCGCGCCGCCCGCGTACAAAAAACAGATTATAGCGGATATTACTCCACATTAATTGCGCGAAAAATCCAAATAAACCGGTGAAAATAATCGTCACAATCAACAAGCGCACATCACGGTTTTGAATATGGGTCAGCTCATGCGCGAGCACCGCTTCCAACTCATCCTGCGCCAATGAGTTCATCAAGCCGCGCGTCACCGTCACGGAAAAATTATCCTTGGTGATGCCACTGGCAAAGGCATTGCGCGCATGGGTTTCGATGATCTCTAATTTCGGCAATGACATCCCGCGCGATATGCATAGATTTTCCACCAGATTATAAAGCTCCGGCTCATCTTGGCGGGTTACGGGATGCGAATGGGATAATTTGCGGATCATACGGGTATGGAAAAACCACGCAATCGTGAACCAGATGGCGACGCCCGCAATAATTAACGGCGCATAATTCAGTACCATATTATTGGCAAAGCCAACCGAAGCCATCGGATCAAGCGCGGGCATAACAGGGTCGCGCCCCATAATGAGATTTTCGGTAGAGCCAAGATAAGCGCGCGTCGTAGTCGTCGCGCCATATCGAAACACCGAAACACCCATCGCCCATGCAATTGACCAGAATATCCCCATCATTAAAACAGGATAAAAGACCAAAAGCATGATACAGCGCAGGTTATTGTTCCATATATGGGTGCTTAAACCAACTTTTGTACCGGCCATGATAATCTCGTTTAAGAGCTTTTAGACTATAATTAAAATTTAACTTCCGGTGGCTTTTGAACAGCAGCCGCTTCGGTTGCGTCCAATTCAAAAAACTCTTCCTTGGAAAAACCAAATGACCCCGCAATAAGAACCGCAGGGAATTGCTCGGTCGCAGTATTGTATTCCGCTGTTGCGTTGTTGAAGAAACGACGCGCCGCCGCGATTTTATTTTCAATATCGGAAAGCTCGCTCATCAATTTCTGGAAATTCTGATCCGCCTTCAAATCGGGATAGGCTTCGGCAACCGCCAGCAATCCCATCAAAGCGCCGCCCAAAACATTTTCCGCCGCAACCCGTTCGCCGGTTGCGCCCTTGGCCGCACCAACGCGTGAACGTGCATTGGTCACATTTTCAAACACTTCTTTTTCGTGCTTGGCATAGCCTTTGACGGTCTCAACAAGCTGAGGGACAAGGTTAAAGCGTTGCTTCAACTGGACATCAATATCGGAAAACGCATTATTCCGTGTTTGGCGCAAAGCAACCAAACGGTTGTATAAAATAACAAATAAAGCGACTATTACGCCAATAATTCCCAGTATGATCCAACTATTCATGATTTATCCCTTTCACTCTTATAGAGGCTGGGGTATTTTAGGGGCTAGAATCGCGTTTGTCTTTATATTTTTTAATTCAATCAATATTGTAACTATATGTCCGTTTTCACATCTACAGATTTCGCAAGTGCTTGTGCAAGCGGTACAGATTGGCGCGATACTTCCAAAATTGTTTTGGAAAAACTGGAATCCATTCGTACTGAGGGCGATTCCTTTAATCTTGGCTTTCTTTATATCTCCGATCATCTGGCGGATGATGCCACCAGCATTTTTAATCTGTTCAAAACAGTCTTGAAAATTGATAACTGGGTTGGTTCTGTCGGTATGGGGGTTGTCGGGTGCAATGAATCACTGGTCGATAAAGCGGCCATTTCCGTGATGATCGGTCAATTCCCCGAGGGAAGCTTTCGCGTTTTTCCGGAAAATGAAGATGAAGAAGACAATTTAGAAGCCAGCAAGCCGAACCAAATGCCGCAAGATGCCGTTGAACAATGGTTGATTGAAAACACGCCGATGCTTGGCGTTGTCCACGCCGACCCGATGTCCCAACATGATCCGCAAGACGTTTTGCGCGATCTGGAAAACACAACGAACGGCTTTTTGGTGGGCGGGCTGACCTCCTCACGCTCGCATCATTTACAAATTGCCAACGCCGTTTTCGACAATGCGGTCAGCGGCGTTTTCTTTGCCGATACCATTCCCGTATCAACCACCCTTTCCCAAGGCTGCCAACCCATCGAAGGCTCACATATCATTACCAAGGCGGATGATAATGTGATTTTGGAATTGGATGACAAACGCGCACTGGATGTTTTACAAGATGATTTACGCACACTAACCAGCGCGCAGCTTGATAAAGATCTCAGCGATTTTTCCGACACATTCGGCGCAATCGAAAGCAGCGACACAATCCCTGATGAATTTAAAAGCCTGTTTCGCGGGCAAATCCATATCGCCCTGCCCCTATCGCAATCCGATCAAAAGGATTTCTTGGTGCGTAATATCGCAGGCATTGATGCGGATGAAGGCTCGCTCTCTATTTCGGAAAACATCTCCAGCGGTGATCGTATCTTCTTTGTTGAGCGCAATGACGAAAGCGTTTCAAGTGACCTGTCCAAAACACTCATCGCCTTGCACAAGCGCGTCACAGCCGAACGCGGCACGTTTGAGCCCAAGGGCGCACTTTATATATCGTGTATTGCCCGCGGCTTTTCCGACAATGCCGCGCCCGATATGCAGGAAATGTCGATCATACATGACATTATCGGCGATGTGCCTCTCACCGGCTTTTACGCTGGCGGGGAAATCAACAATGCCCGCTTCTACGGCTATACCGGCATTCTGACCCTGTTCTTCTAGCCGCTGCCTGCGCCGCCACCCGAAAAAAAAATTGTACTTAGCGAATAATATCGGTATTGTTTGCGCTTGATTACACACAATTATGATAATAACCGTCAAAGAATTGAGGCAAGGATGTTTAAAGGTTTGTTCAAGAAAGTCGCCCTACTATATGTAGGTCTATTGATGTTTATCCCTCAGGCACACGCGCAAAACGATACATTACTCCCCGAACTGCCCGCGCCGCTTCAAAATCTTGCCAATGACGGCGCTCAAATCAGATTCCTTGGTAAAGACCAAGGCGTTGATGGCTGGGTTGCGATTAAGAACGGACAAGAACAATATTTCTACGTTCTGCCGAGCGGTGCTTTTTTATCGGGTATTTTATTCGATGCTAAAGGCAAGACCGTGACAATCAATCAGGTTAAAAACTTGCGTGAACAAGGGGGCTCTCTTTTAGACTCTCTGGCTGCTGACACACCGCCGATGCAAAATGTTCAAGACACCAAAGAAGCGCAGAAATATGAATTTAAAACACCTTCAGAGCAACTTTTCTATGACATAGAAACAAGCAACTGGGTACCAATCGGTAAGGCCGGAACACCTGTTTTCTACAGTTTCATTGACCCACAATGCCCGCATTGTCACGACATGATGAAGACGATTAAGCCTTATGTTGATGCCGGCAAAGTACAGGTTCGTATGATCCCCGTTGGTTTCAAAGAGGAAACACGCGCACAGGCGGCCTTCCTGATGGCAACACCATCACCGGAAACTGTTTGGTGGCGTCATCTGGACGGAACGTCCCCCATTCCCGCCAGTCAGGAAATCAGCCAGCAAGGCGTGCAACGTAACCTATCCATCATGCAGTCATGGAAGCTCAGCGTAACGCCTCTTCTGGTTTATCGCGGCACAGATGAAAAAGTCAAAATCATCCGCGGCGCACCAAAAGATATTGATGCCTTGATCGCCGATCTCGGGGCGCGCACATAAATTGTATGACCGCCCCGTTTGATACGGGGTGCCATACCAAAAGGTAGAGTGACATAATGAAACGCGCAGAACTTCTTTCCATTATTATGCATGACATCGGGTTACCTGTTGTTCAGGGAATCATCGATGTTGCACGCGACAAATCAGAAGAACAGGTTGTCGAGGAGATCACACAGCTTTTAAAAAAGACCATCCATAATGCGGATGAAATCAAAAGCCTTCTCGATTTACTGGAAGATGAGGAAAAAGACGTATCGGTGCGCCTTAATCTGGCGACCTTGTCTTGTCATATCATTGCCGCCCATTACCAGAAAAACAAACGCCTGCCGACAGAAGCAGAACTGAAACGCTCCGTTTCATCTATCGACTTGCTTTTGACCTTTTCTGAAAATTATATCCCGATGGAACGCCTTGATGGTGTATATCCGGAACATTTGCGCGGCCTGTCCCCTCTATCCAGAACCGTTGCAAACCTTGTCTATTTGAAATATTACGTGCCGCTAGTCGATGCCGTATCCGAGTTTTCCTTCGGGCAGCCCGAAACAAAAATGATACAAGACGTGTCAGAAAAATTAAGGCAGCGCGCCGCCGACTTAACGGACACGCTTATGGGCGACAGCATTACCAAACATGAAAAGAAATCGAGCGAGCTTTTAATCTTAAGCAGCCTGATCCCGCTTTATTGCGCATGCCACAATAAAGAAAAAAGCCGAATCATGGCGCTTAATGAAGATGTGCGTAATCAAGAGAATAACGACGCACAAATCAAAAATATCTGGAGCACATTCGAAAAGCGTATCGCGATGCTGACCTTATTGGCGAAGCATATTATGCCTGATCACTTCACGGACGAAGATATCGCCGCCATTGAAAATCTATTTACCGACGATGCCGGTTTCGTTGCCATTGACACGCTGGAAGACGAAATGGACGCGCAAGACGCCGAATATGACGACGATAATGATGGGGATGACGACGAGGAAGAAGATAAAAAACCTGTAAGCCCCCCCAAGAAAGCCGCTTCCAAAAAGAAGGCCAATAAAAAGAGCGCAAAAAAATCAAAAAGCAGCGGGCCGATGGGCTTTTATTCCAGCAATGATGGCGCATCTGATGATGATGACGACAGTGACGGTGACAGTGACGACGATGATGGCAAAGACAGTGCCTCAAGCGACCGTCCCATGGCCTTTTTCAAATCAGGTGACTAACCAGCGACACTGTGCGCCAACTCGCTATGCTGGCGCCCGCATATAGGAGGTTCCTTGGCTGCTACACAAATTCTTGCCGCTTGCATAATGATGGCCGCACAAACCCATGATGTGCCACCGGCGTTGCTGGCGGGCATCTATCAGGCAGAAGGCGGCACAATCGGGCAGGAAGTCAAAAATACAAACGGCAGTTACGATATGGGCCCCATGCAGATCAATACGATCTGGCTTCCCGAACTCGCAAAACTTTGGGGCGTTAGTGAAAATAAAGCGCATGAATGGGTGCGCGATGATGCCTGTACAAACGTCGATGTGGCCGCTTGGATTCTACGAGGACACCTCACAAAAACACAAAATTTATCAAAAGCATTAGAATATTATCACTCCAAAACACCCCAATTTGGAAAAAAATACAAAAAACGTGTGATCGATCTTATGAAAAAAAACAGTTTGCTTAAGACAGACCGTTAATCTTTATAGTCCAAGCTCACGCTTAGATTGCGCGTCATTTAGATAACAAAACAGGTCGTATATATATGCTGTTTTAAAAAAAAGCTTTCTAAGAAGTGCATTATTGTGTTTAGTTATTCTTGATTTGCGTCGCAATTTTGTCTAGTATTTCCAATAGACTAAGTTGTCTTTGTTTTAGGGTTTTAAATTATTATGTCTCGTAACTTTCTTTTCTTACCACTACTGTGTGGTCTTGCACTTACCGGTTGTTCCTCATCTAATACGCAGAGCTTTAGCGTAGGCAGTCCTCAGATTGTCGCATCACCTGACAGTGTGTCGATGATGTTGGCCGAATCTGCTGATAGAGCATCAGCCGCTCTCGAAACACTTGCTGCGGTTGAGCAGGCACGAACACCCGCGACAGCGATGTCGCCGCTTGGTGATGTGCCACAAGAATTACGCCGCACAATCACTGTTAACTGGGTCGGCCCGATTGAGCCGATTGCGAAAACACTTGCAGATCGCGCCGGTTACGGGTTTTTGGTTTTGGGTAGCGAACCCTCTGTTCCGGTTGTCGTCTCTATCGACGCCGAAAATTCACGTGTTGTCGATGTATTGAGAGATACCGGACTTCAACTCGGTAAACGCGGCGACATAAAAGTTGACGCGCGCTCTCGCATGGTGGAAATTTACTATGCACCAAATGCAGGACTCGGCGGCTAAGAGAGGTTTACAAATAATGCGTTTTCTTTTAACTACAAGCCTTTGTGCACTCGTCGGTCTTTCCGGTGTTATTTATTCGCATAATGCTTATGCCGATAAAGTTAAGGGCTTGCCCGTCGATAAAGAAGTTCCCTTAACCACTGCAGATGAACAACCTGTAGAGCTTAAGAATCTTGTCGGGTATGAACCTATCGGTGATATTGACGGCGTTGACGACCTTCCGATTGATATTCGCCTCGAAGCCTTGAAAGAGGCTGCTATTTCTTTTGGTGCACGTGGCGGTTTGGCCAAGCGCACATTTGAAATCAGACGGGAAATTGACAACAGAACACGCTATCTTGACCGTATCTATAATTTCAGTCAGCTTTTAGTATCCGCACCTTCCGGCTTTTTGATCGAACCACCGATCGTGACCGAATCAATGAATGCGATGCTAATTGATATTGATGGCCAAACAGCCGCGGTATCAGACAAAATTTACAATATTATACGCAATGCACGCATCGTTTCTGCGCCAAGAACATGGCGCCAGTATCTAGAGCGTGAATGGGGCCAAGTTATGCCTCCGCCGGATATTTTAACGCCCCAAAATAAAGAAGAACGTGCCACATGGACCGTTAACATCGAAAAAGGTTGGGCGCAGGGCTATCAACAAGCTGATGACATCTTCAAAGATGATTTGGCGCGGTTGGAATCTGATTTTCAAGGTATGATCAGATACAGAATGTTGCTCGCCCAAGGTATGGTTTCCCCTCCTTATGCCCTTCAAGTTGATCGCGGCATTACAGGCGGCGGCGATGAAATGCGCGTTGGTGATCGCGCTGTTCAGATCACCGGTATCCCAGAGCTGATGACCGGAGCAGACACATGGAAGCCCGCAAGCCGGTAAGCCTTGTTAAGGCAGAAGACAGTCATGCTAAAACGTGGCCTGACGAACCTCAACGATTCGCGCAAGACGATATCGATGACTTCCTTCTATGGTGCGTAAAGCAAAACTCTTCTGACATCACAATACAAAGCGAACGTCCCGTCTATAACGAGATTCACGGAGAGTTATATCCCGCGACCTTCCGCGCATTGGACGCGGCGGATATGGCCGTTTATCTGGAAAAACTTTACGGACCTGAGGCGCAAGCGCGCCTTGCCTCTGGTAGAGATCTGGACGTTTCCTATGAAATCAGACCTGACCGCTACACCCGTATACGCTTTCGTGTCAACATCACCGCAATTTTGACCAAAGGCCGCGACGGCGCACAGATCACAATGCGTTCCCTGCCCAGCGAACCGCCCACAATGAAAGACCTGAACATTGAACAGGAAATCATGGATGCATGGGCGCCAAGACAGGGATTGGTTGTTATTACCGGGCCGACAGGGTCAGGTAAAAGTACATTATTGGCCGCCGGAAACAGAATGCTTCTGGAGCGTCCGCGCGGTTGCGGTAAAATGCTGACCTACGAAGCGCCGATCGAATATGTCTATGACAGTATTCAAAGCCCGCGCTCGCTTGTGTCCCAAACAGAAATTCCACGCCACCTGCCCAACTTTGCCCATGGTGTGCGTAACGCATTGCGCCGTAAACCTGAAATTATTCTTGTGGGTGAAGCCCGTGACCGTGAAACGATCAACGCCTCAATCGAGGCCGCGCAAACAGGTCACGCCGTCTATACCACGACACACACTTTGGGCGTTGCCAACACCGTACAGCGGATGCTTTCAACCTATGAAATGGATGAACGCGAAGAACGCGCCGTGGCCTTGATGGAAACATTGCGCCTCATCGTCACGCAAGCTCTTGTCGCGCGTGTTGGTGGTGGACGTTGCGGTGTCAGGGAGTGGATGAAATTCCCCGATGATATTCGCGAAAAACTGATGGATATGCATTTCACCAAATGGCCCAACGAAATCCAACGTTCTATCGCCCAATATGGCAGAACAATGGAACACTCTGCTGCTCTGGCCTTTGAAAGCGGGCAAATTGACCGTCGTGCTTATCTCTTGCTTTCAAACAGCACAGGTGCTTAAATATTAACATTAGATTAATATTCGTTTCATATAATGTTTAATCGCATTTTAGCAGAAGGGATAAGCTCGTGGTAAAAGAGTTAGAGAACATTGAAGCCAAACTCAACTGGCACTGGCGCGATTCCATGCGTACAATTCGTTTTGCCGGCTTTGATGCGCGCGTGGCTTTTCTTATTCCGATCTGGCTTTTATATCTAAGATGGTCAACCATCATCCTGACCGTTGCCGTGTTTTACGTTTTTAAGTTTCTTGAGAATAAGGGGCTGACTTTTCCCTCAGCTATCCGCGCATTAAGAAGCTGGCTCATTGGTCGTTCACGCCCCGGTATTTTAGGAGTCTCCAATCATAAATTTGTAGATTACGGTTAAAAATACGCCCCGTATCAATTGCTTTATGATCCTTTGCCTGCCCGAACTGACTTAAAGACTTGAATTCTCCCATATAGACAGATATTCTCTTGTAATCGATATTATTTATATCGCTTGCTGCATCTTGTTGTTGTGCATTGTTAATTACGTTTGGGAATAAAAAAATGTGTTCAAAATATAATCGCTTTCTCTTATCAACATGCTTACCTGTTATGGCTTTGACGCTTTGTGTTTCTATGCCTGTACATGCTGGTTTCGAATGGACACCACCGGAAAAAGTTGAACAAGTCGAAGTTTTACCCGCGCCTGTTCTTGATGATATCCCTGCGCCCATCCCATCCCATCCTGTTATGACAGAAACACTGGATGAAACCGATCAAGCCGATAGTGCGATGGAACCCCCTGTTGAAGAAATGCAAGAACCACCCGTTAAAATCACCGTTATCGATGATGCACCGGAAGAAACAGCAACGCCCGAAAAAGTTGACATTATTGTTATTGAAGAACATATAGACGATGTTCCCATGGAAATTGAAGATGATCATGAAACGGTGGAAACTGTCATCATAGAGCATGAAGAAGAATTAGCCGAAGAGCCTGTCGTCACCGCGCACGAGCAAGAAAACACAGTGATTGAAGCTATGGATGTTGAAACATCTAAGGCCCCTGTTAAAGAAGCACAGCCGATAGCAGCGCCAGATGAGAATGCACTGACACTCAACCCTTATCCTTTGGAAAACGCTCCTCAGGGTGATGTTGCGCCAGCACAAGCCAACGATGAAATCACATGGAACGAACCACAACATTTTGACGTGATAGAAGGCTTCGGCACAGATATGCCACTTGCGTTGGCTTTACGCCAAATCGTACCACCGCAATATGCTTTTTCTTTCGGGAATGGTGTTAATCCGGGCATGCGTATTTCATGGCAGGGCGGCAAAGCATGGAATGAAGTTTTAGCCGATGCGCTTACACCTGCCGGCGTTAATGTGGGCATCCATAATAAGAAAGTATTGCTACGCACCGATAATACTGTGCAGCCGACAACCACTGAGGAAGCAGCCGTTGAAGAAACCATAAAGCCTGCATTCGAAGATGATGTCGCCGCCGTTGAAAAAGAGGGCATCACCCACGAAGACACTGCCGACAATGTGGTTGAGGATGCCTACGAAGATACAGCAGAGGAAATCTCGGAATCAGTTGAGCATGTAGAAGACGCCCTTGATGAGGCAGCGGACACGACGCCTGCCGCCGCGCCGGAAAAGGCCATGAATGATGCCTTGCATGACGTTTACGGCACGACAGATGATGCGGTGCCTGATGATGCCCCTATCCAACTGGAAAAGGCCACCAGCACCATGGTTGAGGAGCTTCTTGAGCCTGTAGAAACAATCGAAGATCAGGAAGCAATTCCCGCGCCTGACATGGACGCCCTATCTGATGAGGCCGAAAACATTGTGATTGAGCGCACCAATATTCTTGATCCCGGTCAAGCAGAAGGCACACAGCCTGCCGTTTCCATAGACGAAAAAAAAAATTAACGCTGGCGCAAAATCCATCTGATGAAAATCTGACCGTTTTGGAAATCCTTCACCCTGACATGGGCGCTGCTGTGAGCATGTCGGATTACAGGACAGAGCCCAGTAACACCACCCGCGTATGGCAAGCCGTTAAGGGAAAGACGTTAAAGTCTGTTCTGGAAGACTGGAGCGCAACGGAAAACATTCCCGTATCGTGGCACACAGACCAAAAACACACGCTTGATTACGATGTTTTCATCAGTGGAACATTCGAAAATGCCGTTGCGGTTCTTCTGTCGAAGGGGCTGAAAAATGCGCCGCCTTACGATCTGAACGACACCCCCTACCGCCTTAATATCGGTGATAACGAATAACCGCCATATTAACGCGCCAGATAGTTCGCAAGCGTTAGCTGCTGTGTGATCGCCGTCACGTTATAAGAGGCCTGAAGCTGCGTCTGCAGCGTCGTAATACGCACGGCAACCTCATTCGTATCGACATTCTCTATATCGCTGACCGTGGTGAACAATAATTCCTGTTGATCGACATGCGATTCCTTGGTTTCGTTCATCTGCACACGCACCGTTTCCAAATCAAAGCGCGTCTGATCAATTTCATCAATCGCCGCCGAAGCGCGTTTGGTCATCGCGTTATACAGTTCATAAAAACTATCTTGCTGTTCTTTGGCGGTCGTGCCTGGCGCGCCCTTGGCATCCGGCACACCGGGATAGGTGCCGTTTTCATAAACATCAACAATCGGCGAGAAATTTTCATTCTTCATCACCGCCATAATCACCATGATATCCCTAAAGCTGTCATCATTGGCCAAGGTGGTATATTCAAATTCCGAATTTTCATCCGCGCGGACAAAAACATCGCCCGCCTGATTGCTGCTCAACGTGCTGGAAAAACCGATTGTGGCATCGGTAATCGCATTTGTATTGCCGTTCAGGGCTGTCCCGTCAAACAAATCAGCAAGCAAATCATCTGTGGTAATCGACCCGTTTTTCCAATCCGTCAACAAGGTTGAAATCGCCGTATCCAGCGTTCCGGTGTCATTAAAAGGCTTGTTCAAGCTGTCCGCCCCTGCCAATAAATAACGATCGCCTTCTTGGGTGTTCAACAGTTCGCCAAAGAAACCAAACAGATTTTCCGCATGATTGATCACCGCTTGGAAATCCGTATCAACCTTTGAAGAGGTTTTACCCACCTTGATCGCATCATCTTCCGGTGTCGCCGGATCGTCATAAAACACATCTTCGCCCAGCAAGTGATCGCCTTCTTGCAGGAAATTCACCAATGTGTTCGAAAACTCACCCGATTGCGCCTGAAATTCTTCAACCGCGTTCAAGGTCAGGCCAATTGTCGTATTGGCGCGTTTGATATTGTTGATATAAACCTCAATAGAGGATAATTCCGTGCGCGATCTGACCGATGACAACGCATCCGTACTTAAACCCGAATAGCTTTGTGATTTTTTGCCCGTCGCCAGTTGCGTCGATAACTTCGCCAGCGACGTCTGCTGCAAATTCAAATTTTCAATTTGTCTTAAGGCCTGCCCTAAAGTAGAAACACCCGTCATAATATTGTCCTTCCTTCATCTATAGAAGTGATAGTAATTCATCAAATATGTCATTCACCGCACTCACCACACGCGCCGAAGCCGCGTAAGATGTTTGCACAACGATGAGCAATCCCAATTCTTCGTCAACATTTACCCCCGAATCATCGAGAAATTGTTGATCCAGCAACCCGCGCAGCGCGCTTTCATCGGCGGCGCGCGCATTGACCAATGACAAATCTTGCGCCAGTTCGCTGATAATTTTTTGCGCATAATCTTTCAATGTCCCTGACAGAGCAATATCCGCATTAATATCCGCATTAGGCCCAAGATTTTGCGAACGAAAAGAAACGTAATTCCCGCTGCCAGCCGTCGTTTCAGATTGATAGAACGTTTCAACAAGCGGTGATAAATCCTCAATCACACCGGGTGATACCACCTGATATGTTCCGAATAAAGCCTGCGCAATATTAACTCCGTCATCCAACGATGTGCGCCCCATTGCCGTCCCTGCCAAGGATGCCCCAGAGGTTTTGAACGGCCCGCCGACAATACTGATATCCCCGCCATAATCAGGGTTGGTAAAGCTGTTCCCCGGGCGTATAGATAAAAACCCGTCCGCATCAATTTGCGCAGCCACGCCGTTAATCGCATTCAATTTGGCTAAGAGATCGGTTTCCGTATCAGACGGGGCAATTGTTACCCGCACCGCATCCCTGTTACCGACACGCACATCGAAATAAGGGTCTTGCGCCTCGGAGCTTGAAACACTCAAGCCCAGAAAGTTAAAGCCGTCGGGTGAGAGGGGATTCACGCCGCTATTCACAATCGCGATATCCGCGTTGCTGCCGATGACCAAGCGGCCATTCGAATCGACTGAGGCACTCACCCCGAAATCCGCAACCGCCGTTGCCCAATCGGGATCAAGCGCCATATAATCAACAATATCCTGCGCCGCGTTCGTACCCGTTGAAGGCACTGCGCTCAGGTCAATTTCAATATCATACGGCCCGCCGCCATAATCAGGATCATCAAAACGCACAATAAATGTATCGGTTTCTGTTGGCCCCGTGCCAAAAACACTGACGCCGCCTGCGGTCAGAATATCACCAACACTGGCGTAATTCCCCAAACTGATACCGCTGGTGAGTTGGTTATTCGGTGTCAGCCCCAGCCAATCTTGCATTGTTGTCGTGCCTGTTGCGGCGGCTCTGATATCAACCGATGTCGCCGCATCGGCATTCATCGCCGTTTGGAACTCAACACCGCCAAACGTGAATTCAATAACGCGGCGAATCACATCATTCGCACCGGTCTGCAGAACCTCGCCTGTGGTTCCCTTTTGTATCAATGAATGATCATCCAAAACAAGATTGCTGACCTGCATGTTTGTGGCAAAGCCAACATAGGGAACGGCGATTGGTGGGTCTGTTGTCGGATCTGGCGCTGTATCCAGAGGGATCGCGCCCGACGGATCTGTAAACAGGCGCAAGCCCTGCGCATCAAAACGCATGGCCATCTTATGTGCCAATTCATCCAACTGCGCCATTTGCTTGGGGAACACTTCATCACGAAGCTCAATCAGCCCGCCCAGTTTTCCGCCTAAATTACGGTGCGTGATATCAATCGCATTGGCATTATTCGTCGGATCGCCAACAAAAATACCTGCCGCTGAATCCGGATAAGCCGTCGTAGGGGATAAGGGCGTTGGACGAAAGACCACGTTGGTCGGGGTTTCGGACGCCAGTTCAACGCCTTCTTGTGTTTGTACAACCAATACGCCATCGCCGCGTGTGAAAACACTCACCTCAATCAATTCAGATAATTTTTTAACCGCCTGATCGCGGATGTCTTCCGTTGCGGCAACTGTTGAGCCTGTCGCATTGGAAAAGCGGATTTGCATATTCAATTCGGCGATTTGCCCTAACAAATCATTGATGCTCTCAACCGCCGCTGCTGCTTCGTTTTGTGCGTCATTACGCAACGTTGTGTAAAAATCTGCCAGATCATTGATTTTATTTGCTGTATCAATACTTTGATCCACCACATCAGACAATAAAAACTGGTCGTCCGGCGCATTCGCAAGCGCGGCAAATGTGTTCTGTAATTTCGTAACTTCGGCCGCAACCGAGACGTTTGCTTCGGGCGATCCATGGAAATTATCAACGCGGTTGAGGTAATCAGACTCAACATTATAAAAACTGGTGGCACTGACCTGCGTCCACAAATCGCGCTCCAGACGCAAATCAACCTTGCGGATGATCGTATCACTTAGAACGCCTGCGCTACGCCCGTTAATCACTTGCGTGCTTTGGGGCAAAATTTTCCGTGTATAGCCTTCTGTGCCGACATTAGCGATGTTATTCGAGATAACATCTATTTGCTGCTGATTGATCCGCAGACCAGACAATGCCGATGATAAACTGGATAATCCCATGCCATACCTTCTCGTTTTTACACGCTTTGCTATACCAAAAAATCCACGCCTGTGGACTTCTTGAATAGACAATGCAAAAACAATGCCAATCTTTTATGAAAGACAAAATGATGGTATTGCGGGGGAATATGGGGGCTTAAAAAAGGGTGTTAATCAGATATTTGCGAGCCTTGCATCGCTTCATAGATATTCGCATTAACCTCTTCAACATGGCTCTTAAGCTCTTCTTCTACCAAAACTGCGGTCAGCATTTCACGACGGAGCAGAGATTCAAAACGATCACGTTGGCTCATCAAGGCAATCGCATCCAAAGACGCGCCAATACGCTCAACATTCACAGGTTTGTCATACAAATTTGTATAGAAATTGGGGCTTTGATAAATCTTTTTCGTCAGCACTTCCATTTGCGCGTAATAACTCGGGCGCTCACCAAGCACTTTATCAATATCAAGATCTGCCAAACCAAATTCACGCATCATCGCCTTCATATAGGCCCAGCCGGAATCTTCGGTCAATGTTGCCGGTGCAGGGCGCGTTGTCACGGGTGGCACTTGCCCGTATGCAATCGGGGTCGGTGTTGTCGTTGTCGCCGATGTCGGCTGTCCTTCAGGCGCTCTGGCCTTCATACCGATGATATTAATGAAAGAGTTATGTGCAACGCCCATCTTGGCTGCATAACTGCGTGATTCATACTCTGCTCTTGGGTCTTTTTGAATCTGCTCAATGTCCGGAATTCCAAAAGAACTTGGGAAATATAGATTTTTCGCTAAGGCGATAAGATCTTCTTCATCGGCTGTGGGCGTCGCATCTGTAAAATTAACATCCAGTGTCAATTTTGATGCCAATACCCGCGTATAATCAACATCCTTATTCAAACGATCCATATCTGCGGCTGTTGTCGCGCCTGTCACAATATTACAAAATGCTGTATTTGCAGATCCGTTATCTTTGGTATCACAATATTTATCGACATAAAGGCTCACTTTAGCATTTTCATAAACTTGAATACCGCCGCCTGACGCAGTATTTTCAACGCCGTTATATTCCTCTATCAATATTTTATTCAGCGCAGTTTTTTCAACCTGAGCCTTGCTTTCAGTGTGTGCAACACTGCGCATAAATGTACCGATACGACACATTTGATCACTCGGGTGATAATCCTTATGCGCTCTGGCCATCAATTCCTGATGCTTTCTCTGCGTTTCCATTTGGATACTCGCATCAAAAAACATACCGATGATTTCTGTTTGTAAAACCATCACAGCCGATAATTCTTCGGTCATTCTTATTAGTGCACTTGACCATCTGGACTGCACGGCATTCACATTAGAGCCACTGCTATCGCCAAAAATACCAAAGAAAACCTCAATCTCGCCGGGGTTTAGTGATTTTAAATCACCACTCATGCCGGAATTTTGAAACGCCATTTTAAGCGCGGCTTCATTTTCATAGGAAGGACGGTCTTTATTCTTTTGGACATCCGCCGAGAACATACCGGCCCAGTCTGCGTTGAGTTGCTCTTCTTTATCATCATTTTGCAACACTACATTTGAATATTCGTCCAAGCCCGAAGCCGAAACCGAAACATCACCTGTTGATTTATCAAGATTAAGAAGAACACGTAGCATTTCTGCAGATGCCGCGTCGCTGCTTATGCCTTCCGGCCCGTGCATACTTAATTCATATTGCACAATTTTCTGCGCCTTATCCTTCAGCATGTCACGATTAAGCGGCAAGGAAAGTACACCATCCTTTTTGATAACATCCGTATTTTGCGCAACAACTTCACCGCCGGATAAAATGCGGTAATCAACCTCCGTACCCGGCGTAAAATCACTTAATTTCACTTCCGCGACAGGTTTGGAAAAGAGCGACAAACTGCTTGCCCCCTGTATAAAGACGCCCGATACGACCGCCACAAATGCAATGGCGCCGATCGAAAAAACTGTCTTTTTATGCTTTAGAATACGCATATCCAATACCTCATTCCTTCAGGGTGATACCTTCGGTATCAAACGCCTGAATATTATCTTCGACTTCTCTTTGCATCTGTTCAACAGACACTTCCAATAAAACAGAGAGCGATGCTTCAGTTCTCAAATAACTTTTGAGCAAATCAAATTTCTGTATAAGCCCAATCGCCTGCATTGCGACGCCTTTACGCTCAACGTTGGCAGGCTTGTCATACAAGTTTGTGTAGAAGAGCGGGCTTTGATAGGCCTTCTTCGTCAAAATTTCCATCTGAGCGTTATAACTCGGGTTTGTGCCTAAAAACGCATCAATATCAGCAGACGGCATACCCAGTTCCTCAAGATACGAACTTATGAAATCACGTGAGCCTGCGGTCCCTTCGCCCTTCATTGCCATCAAAGCATTAAAGCTGTTTTCAGCAACCTTTGTTTTTGCAACAACAGAACGCATATTCAAATAAGCTTGCTGTGAATCGGTAATCTTGGCTCTGGGAATGTTTTTGAGATTCTCAAAATCAGAACGGATAAACGAATCATAACCGTATAAATTATTTGCCATTGCGACCACTTCTTCATCATTGTCTGATGGTGTGCCGCCGCCGGTCAAATCAAAACCAATCGTCCACGGGTTTTCAATCGCTCTTTGATAATCAACATCTTTGTTCAATCTGGCTTTTCTCACAGCCGTCAATGGTGGCGCATTTTCTGAACAGATATCATTCAAACCGCCCCCATTATCGGAAACGTCACAATATTGACGTCGGAAATCACCAAGACGAACAACGGTATCATCTTTGGTACCGCCGCGTGCACCTGTATCCACATTACCAAGGAAACGGTCTGTTGAACGACGGCTTAGGATCAAGGCATTTGCCTCCCCCTTACGCTCACTGGCGGCCAAACTCACCATACGCGTACCAAATTCACACATCCCAACACTGGGGTGATAATCTTTGCTTGCACGAGCATTCATCTCTTGCAACAGGCGCTGTGTTTCAAGCTGCACTTTCGCATCGATAAACTTACCGATAATCATCACCTGAAAAGTTCCGACTGCGGCAAGCTGGTTCCCCATATGCATAAAGGTCGGCAACATGTGTTGCTCCCAATATGTGATATCGAACCAAATCAATTGGTGAAGGAATAGTTGTATCCAAATATAGATATTAATCTCAAGCGCCGTTTGAATCCACGCGGTGAAATCCGTCGAAAATGTTTCGGTGATACATGTACAACAATCGCTACAGCAAATCGCATAGGCAGGCTTTGGGTTAAAAGATAAAACAGTCATGCTCGCAGTCAAAAAGACCATCGCCATTAAAACGACTCTGAGCATTCTAAACTTATCTTTTCTAGCCAAAAACCTTATCATTTCATTCTACCTGCTACCATCCATTGCGCGGATTTGGTCTTCCACTTCATTTTGCAAATCAACGACCGCCAATTCCAACAACATAGAAACCGTTGCTTCCCCACGAAGGAAACTCTTCAACATATCAAATTTTTGCATCAGCTTAATCGCCTGCAAGGCAACGGTCTTACGCTCCACATTAGCGGGCTTGTCATATAAATTCGTATAAAAATCAGGGTTTTGATAAAGCTTTTTGGTTAAAACTTCCATCTGTGCGTAATAGCTGGGATTCTCGCCAAGCAATACCAATATCTCCGCCGAGGGAATACCAAGCTCACCAAGGATATGCTCCATATAAAGACGTGAATTCACTTCCTTATCCGCACCACCAGCTAAATCCGTCACCAACGGCGCCTCGGCTTTCATGGCTGCAATCGCGTACAAGCTGTTTTCAGCAACACTTCTCTTGGCCTGAATAGCGCGCATATCAATATAATATTTCTGCATATTCTTGATATTTTGTTGCGATTGATTTTCAAGCAACTTTGCAGGCGGTCTTGGGAAAATCATATGTCCGAACAAATTACTGGAGAGCGCGAAAAGATGCTCTTCATCTTCGTTATGAATTGGCGGCGTAGCGGCGGCATCCAAAATTTCTTGATTGGTGAAATCAATTTTCAAATTCCACGGTGAATCCATCAATGAGAAATAATCGATGTCTTTATTAATACGTGCGCGGCCATCGCGTTGGAATGATGCGTTATTCCAGTACACTTCATTATCACACACAGGAATCAAAGCACCGCGTCTGTCTTTTTCATTACAGAATAACCGTTTGAAATGCATGATCCGGTTGGCTTGGTCAAGGTCACTACCGTAAGCGCCCGATGAATCGCCCTTACCCAAATGTCTGTCTTGTGAACGACGGCTAAAGACAACAGCAAAGGTCTCACCGCGAATTTCAGTCGCGGCAAGGCTTTTCACAACCGAGCCGAACTCACACATACCGACACTCGGTTGATAATCCTTATGCACTTTTGCGCGGATTTCCTGCAAAAGTCTTTGCGCATCCATCTGGCTTTCCGCATCAATGAACATACCGATAATCATGGCTTGTTGTAGAGCAACCGCCGTGAACTGTTCGGCGGAGAGCATCATAACAGGCAGGATACTTTGCTCCCACATTTCCTGAATGATAAATTGCTCGACGCGCTTAAACTCACGATCAAGATAGCGGTCAAAATTGTCCTGTGACTCTTGCCAGATATTCGAATCAGCACCCGAAACCGCACCGTAACATGTGTCACAAGCATTGGCATTCTTCGCTGTAAAGACAGACGAAAACAGCACAAAGGCCATCAGACAAACGCCCAATACCCAATGCCCTAAACGCGGCTTTGTATTTTTTCTATCGAAAAAAATCAATCTTCGGTTTTACCTTTCAAATTAGAATTTATTTCGCGGTATCGTTTATTAAGTTCGCTTGAGAGCATAACAGAAAGCATCATTTCCTGACGCAGTTCACTTTCAAACAAAGCCCGATCCAACATCAAATTAATCCCCTTCATTGCCACGCTTTTACGTTGAACGTTGGCAGGCGTATCATACAAATTCGCAAAAAAGTCGGGGTTTTCATAGATTTTTTTACCCAATATCTCCAGCTGCGCATAATAGCTGGGGTGCTCGCCAATCACTTCAAAAATTTCATCATCAGTGGCTGAGGGCATTAAATCCTTCATCAAAGCGGCAATGTATGAGCCGGTTGTCGCCGTCGGTGATCCGGCTGACTTCATTGCTACAATTGAGTTAAAACTGTTCATCGCGACATCGCGTTTCGAAACGACGCTACGGATATCCATATAAAGGTGACGCGCTGCCGGATAATCGTCCATCTTGTCATAATTCAACTTACGGCTTGGTACTTTATTACCGTAAAGATTCGATGATAAAGCCAACACATCTTCTTCATCCCCGGGCAACGGCGATGTCGTATCGGTGAAATCAACATCTAGTGTTCTTGGTACTTCGATCAGGCGCGTATAATCAATATCGCTGTTGACGCGTGTTCTATCAACCGCCCCTGTTTGCGTAGAGCCACCCGGACCATCGCGGTCACACGCACGGTCAAGACCGGTTCCGATGCCCTGCCATCCATTATCTTTGGGATCACAATATGTATCAACAAACTGACGCCAGCGCGCATCTTTATCGCTATCCACACTCAACGCGGCTGCATTATCTTTATAACCGAGTTGACGCTGGATAGAGCGTTGTGACAAGGCCAACAAATTCAATCGCGCGCGGCTCTCTGATGCTGCAAGGCTACGGGCATTCGTTCCGAAATAACAGAAATCATCACTTGGGTGATAATCTTTATGCGCCTCTGCTTGGAGTTTGAAGAACAGACGGCTTGTTTCCAATTGGTTTTTCGCGTCAAAAAACGTACCGACCATTTCCACTTGATACATTCCGAAAGCACCCAGAAATTCGGTCATCTCGGCAAGGGCTTTCACCCAGAAATCTTCAAAGAAATCCTCGACAATCCAATTTTCTTCCATATTCAGAAGACCCTCGATATCGTCCTCGATAATGCCATCCCAGAATTCCTGCAACAAATTCAACAGCAAAATCGTAATAATTGTATCGCCCGGGATACAAAGGATACAGCTCGTACAGATACTAAATGCTTCGACTGGTTTATTACGCATCGTTAAAATAGAAGCAGACAAAACGGACACAATAAGGGTCACAATCAGAAAGTTTCTCAACCGTCTGGCATAACCTTTACGCTCACCGTTTTTTGTATTTGCAATCAAAGTCAAACTTTCACACCTTAATTCATTAAACTATTTAACAACCCGCATATTCATTTTACTCATCAGCCAGACCAACAGAAATATCTCTGTTTGCATCACGATGCGCAGCTCTTAATTTACTTGCAAGCAACACAGAGATACTCATCTCTCGTCTGACCTGACTTTCATACATAGCCCGATCAACCATTAATTCAATCGCTCTCATCGCAACCTTCTTACGACTCACATTCGCAGGAGAGTCATAGAGCTGCGCGTAGAAATCCGGGTTTTGATAAATGCGCTTTGCAAGAATCTCTAGCTGCGAATAATAACTCGGACTATATCCGATCATATCAAAAATATTGCTGGCTGTCGCGCTTGGATCTGCAGGCAACAACTGCGCCACAATCGCGGCAAGAAAACGCCGCGTCTGTTTTTCTTCTAAAACGACGGGCGTTGCCAAATTCGCCACCGTCGGCTTCGCCGAAACGCCGCTCATACCATCCGTCGTCCCTGATGATTTCAATGCCACAATCGCGTTAAAACTCGCCTGCGCGACACTTCTTTTTGCTGCAACACTACGCAACGCCAAGTACAATTTCTTGGCTGTGCCCATTTGGAACATCGCATCAGACAATGAGCGTGACAAAACACGGTTACCATATAAATTCTTCGAAAGGGCAATAACATCCTCTTCCACACCAGGCTGGTTTATCGGGCCTGTATATAAAGGTGCAACAGGAAGTGTCGTGACATTCATCGTTGTATTGGTGAAATCAAGATCCAGCGTTCTGGGTTTTTCAATCATACGCGTATAATTTATATCGCGGTTAAATCGGTTACGGTCTCGTGCACCGATATCAGTGCCTGAACCCGAACCATCACGATCACACGCCAAAAGAAGACCCGTACGCGGTGAGCCCGGTGGCAATGCCGTCATCGGAAATGATGCCGCAGTCGCTCTATCCTGAAAGTTATTATCCAAAGGATCACAATATGTATCAACAAACTGCTCCCAACGTGCGCGGTAATCATCAATAACTTGCTCACTACCGGCCTGATTTATATTACCCAACTGACGCGCCAAAGACATTTGCGACAAGGCCAAGGCATTATAACGCCCCTTATTTTCTGTTGCAGCAAGACTTCTGACGTTCGTCCCGAAATAACAAAAGGTCTCACTGGGTTGGTAATCTTTATGTGCCTCGAACTGAAGCTTGCGGAGTAGTCTTTGTGTATCCATTTGCAACTGGGCATCGAGAAAAGAACCGACCATCTGGGTATACTGCATCGCCACAGCGCCCATTTGCGTTGCCATATCCGCCATCGCCGGAACGAATTCCGTTTCAAGCATAATCTCAATCAACCAATCCTCAAATGCCTCAAGGTCATCATCGAACTCGTCTTTTGTATTATCTCTCAGATCATCGTGCGCTTGCTCAATAAAGTCCACGGCCGCGTCACAATCACTATCCGCACAAGACGTACAACACGCCCACGCCGTACGCGGCGAGACCACCACAACCGCTGACAAAAGAAACAGCGCAAACATAAATCCCCTAAGCGGGTATTTCTTTCGTGACATCATAAATTGTCTTTTGCCTGTTGCGCCAATCATTAAAAACTCTTGAATTAGATCTATTGTGTATGCTGCATTATTTTAAAATTATTTTCAATTAATTTCAAAGCCTAAACAGCCATCCTCACGTGAGTCCTAATACCTTATCATAGACATCGGATAAAAAGCACCGAATATTTACGAAAAATTAGAAAATTATCTCTATTCAATTATTGTGCGAAATGATTTTTTACGACACAATGATTTGGATAGATCAAATATATAGAATACACTCCTTTTATATATTAACTAAATACACCAGTTAAATATAAATTCAAAATTAAAGACACAGGTTATATAAGACAGATGCTTAAGAAAAAAGAAAAAGACGAGAAAAAAGGCCCCGAAATTAAAATGGACAAAGAAGTGTCCTCCGGTCTTGGTACTGTTGTTATCCGCAACGAATTCTATCGTGACGGTTATCGTAGCCTGCTGAAAATGACACTAATACAAAGTATCGTTATTCTGGCGCTTGTTGGCGCCATGTACTATATTGTCAAGGTCAACCAACCACAGCACTTCTATTTTGCAACAACCGAAGATGGTCGCCTTATCCCTATGGTGCCCCTCAGTCAGCCAAACTTAAGTACACCCGCTTTGATGTCATGGGTTGCGCAAGCCACGACCGAGGTTATGACCTTCGGCTTTAACGATTACAGGCGTCGCCTTCAGGAATCCTCACGTAACTTTACAAAACGGGGCTGGGAAAGCTTCACGCAAGCGCTGCAGCGTTCACGGATCATTGAAATGGTCGAGGTGAACCAGCAAATTATCACAGCCGCACCGAAGGGTGCACCGATTCTGCAATCAGAAGGACTTGTTGCGGGTCGATATCAGTGGGTTGTCGAAATTCCCTTGGTCTTAACGTACAGATCTGGGGCAAAGACATCCAATACAGGACTGCTAGTAACGGTTATTATTGTTCGCGTGCCTCGCCTTGAAAGCGCCAATGGCGTTGGGATAGAGCAATGGATCGCGATGGCTCGTTAATGAAAAATGTAACTTTTTTTCGCTATTATGTTGATAATGCGTGACAATTATAAAAAATAGAGGTATCGTTTATATCGTTTTTAGAGTATCTGGGTTAGAAGATTCATGCATTACAAAAGCTTTTCACACTCGTTGGGTTCAATCCTTAATTTCAGGGGCCTTAGTTTAATACTGGCATGTACCGCCACCATGGCGATGCCGGCATTTTCCCAAGATTCAATGCCTCAAGATGGTCTGTCGCAAGGCGACGTGTCCGATATTGACGCCCTACCGAGCAACGCACCAGCCGATGACGCCTATGGCTTTGACGATGGTGATTTTCAATTTGAGAAATCCACAGAGCAGTTGGAAGATTCGTTTCGTAAGGAGGCTTTTGATCAAGCCTTGAAAACGCTCCTTCCCTTGAAGCCTGATGAGATCAGAACACTTCTTGAGCATTTCGACCGCACGGTTGAATCGACCGAGTTGCCTGTTCATCCTTATCCAAGACCGGAATCTGTTGTACAGAACGTGTCTTTAGACCCTGGCGTTGCGCCATTGGTGATTAAGCTTGCTTACGGTTATGTAACCACCATCAGTGTATTGGACTCGTCCGGTGCGCCATGGCCGATTGAGGACTTAAGCTGGGTTGGCGACTTTAAGATTCAAGAGTCAACGGTGCATGAAACAACGCACATCTTGCGCGTATCTCCTGACACAAAATTTGCACACGGTAACATTTCTTTACGTCTTATGGGGTTGAATGCTCCGGTTATTATGACGTTCGAAACAAATCGTGATGTTGTGCATTATCGTTTTGATGCTGTTGTTCCCAAAAAAGGGCCTGGCGCGACCACGTCGCTCATTGACTCTGGTGTAACATTAACATCCGGCGACCCTGATATGTCTGTGGCATTGAGTGGTGTTGTACCTAATGATGCTGAAGTTCTTGATGTGACCGGTGTTGACGGCCGCACAACAGCCTACATATATAACGGTTTAACTTACGTAAGAACTCCACTAACGCTTTTATCGCCTGGTTGGGACAGCTCTGTTACTTCTGCCGACGGTACAAAAATCTATGCGTTAGAAGAAACGCCAATAATTTTACTCTCTGACCGAGGACGTATGGTACGTGCTCGTCTTACTGTGCGTGAGGACTTACTGAATGAATGATGATCTTGATGAAGAAATAATCGGTGCCGATGACGGTTTTGATGAATTTGCACAAAAATCAGGTCTTGGTGAAACAATCCAACGCAGCCCTGTTGCAAAAATAGGGATTGTAATTGGCGCTGTTGCCGTAATTGGATTTGTTGCTGTTATGTTTAGTGGTGGCAAAGAAGATCAAAATATCTCTGTTTTACCTGGTGGTTCCAGCGTTTCATCCGCACCTGGTACGGATGAAGAAGTCGCGCCTGCTTATGTTGAGGCTGTTGAACAACAAAACGAAGCGGATCTTGATAAAGCTATTGCCGAAGGCGGTAGCGCGATTCCCGTTCCGATCGAAACGCCTGACACGCGTCTTGAAGTGCCGGAAACAGAAGAAGAAACAGAAGATCCGTTGCACAGATGGCGTCTTTTGCAGGAAGAGCGCGTAGAGCGTCAAATGCAGAGCCGCGAAGCTGATCCTGAGCCTGTTACCGTTCTGGATGCTGAGCAGCAAAGCGAAGCGATCACCGCCCTTGCTGAATCAATGTCACAACAAATGGAAGCTGTTTTAAACAGAACCAATGAGCAGAAAGAATTCACAACTAAAACTTTGATCGATTACAAAGAGAACGATCAAAATGGCGGTGGTGCTAACGGTTCTGATCCTAACGGTGGCGCTGATGGCGCATTTACCGAAATGGAAGAAGTTACTATCGTTGTACCTGCAGGTAAGATTGTTTACGGGCAGATGCTTCTTGAAGCGAACTCTGACGTTCCCTTCACTGTATTGGCACAAATGGTTAGCGGCCCTTTAAAAGGCTGGAAGTTGCTCGGAAAATTCACTGTTTTGGATAAAATTGAGCTTCTTGGTATAAAATTTGATATGGCTGTGAATGCAGACGGCAAGCAGTATGAGATCAAAGCTTATATGCTAGATCCTGATACAGGTTTGGCGGCGATGCGTACTGATGTTGATCACAGATATATCAGGCGTGTGCTTATGCCGGCTGCTGCTGAGTTCATCTCAGGGTTTGCCTCTGCGGTTGCTGACTCGGGTCGTACAAGTGTTACTGTTTCAGGTACTACTGTGATTGAAGAAGAGCAGGCAACAACAAACGATCAGGAAGTGGCGACTGGTGTCGAAGAAGCTGCTGATGAAATTTCTTCAATTCTCGATGATATGGGTGATGTACCGGTTAGAATTATTATTGAAGCAGGCACACCAATCGGCGTATTCTTTACTGAAAACGTAGAAGAAACCGAAGAAGCCATCTAATTCTTTCAGTCGACAATTCTTTTATAAAAGGTGGTATCTCTTAAGATGCAAAATCCCGATGATATTTTGGACGACCTTGACAGCGACCTCGACTACGATAACTGGGAAGACGATGGGCTTTTAGACGAAGCCCATCTCGATGAAGCCCCGATAGAAAACGGCCTAAACCTTGATGATGGGGAAGATAACAATCCCTCCTCTTCCGATATGCCGCCACAAAAAAAATCAGCCAAGCCTGCTTTGTTACTGCTCCTTCTTTTGGGCTCGGGCGGTTTAGGCGCTTATTATTACCTGTCTACACAAGCATCTCAAAAAACAACCCCTATCGTAAAATTGGATACCGCGCGTTTATCAGATGATGAAAACGACGGATCGCCTATTATGGCTTCGGATACGGATGTGGATATTGACCAGGCAGTGATCTCTATAGATGAGGACGTGCCACAAAATAATGTCACGCAAAACCAGCAACCTATCGACGATTCTGTTTTAACCCCGATGCCCACAGCAGCAGAAGAAAGCAATATTGTTCTTGCGCCGCTTGATATGACAGATGCAATAGGCATGGATATAGAGGCGGCCACATCACCAGATTCTTCGCTCACGGAAAATATCGTAATATCAACTCCGGAAATACAAGAGCCGAACACGGATACTGAAATTCCCGCTCTTTCTTTACAAGAACAGCAGCTTTTATCAAAAACAGAAGAGACACTGAGTGCGTTTTCTGCTTCTGAACCATCAGAAAACAGTATTGAAACCAACAATATAGACACACTCAAAAACGATACGTCTTCTTTGGATTTGCCCGCTGCGCAAGCAAACCCTTTGCCTGATTCGTCCGAACCAGAAGAGCGCGTTGAAAAAATTACAAAAATTAAACAAGAAACGAAAAAAGATCAGGAAATAAATAAAGCTGCGAAATTGACCGAAAAATCAGCAACCGTTACAGCTCCGCCCGTTCCTGACAATAAAGTACCCCCCCCGGAACCACAATGGGAAATTCGCGGCGCAAATCCACAAGCCGCTGTTTTATATGACAAAACATCAAAAGAAACCAGAACGGTAGAACCCGGAAACACTGTAAAAGGCCTTGGTCGAATCAAATCGATTCACAAAAAAGATGGCAAATGGGTGGTTGCTGGTACAAGTGGCAACGTCACGCAATAATATTTTGATTTCCCAAAAATTAACTTTATGTGTATAATATGGTAATCGTATAAGCAGAATAACGATTAAAAAGTTTGCAGCATTTATTTAAAATGTGTTGTAATAGTAATATTGGTATATATATGCAAGGAGCTAATGGTCAATGAAGAAAAACGTATTTTCTCTTTTATTTGGATTGTTTTTCTCAGTCACTTTTGCAAATCAAGCATTTGCACAAGAAGTCAATGACATAGGGATTGCAATGACCGACAGCATGTCGTCCCTTCCGGGCTTCGTTGCTGCCTTTGCTTATCTCGGCGGTTTGATTATGGCCGTCAGCGCCATTTTCAAAACAATCGACCATATTACAAATCCCAATCAAACACCGTTAAGCACGCCTGTTATCAGGTTTTTGTTAGGTGGCGCGTTATTCGCCCTACCTATTATTGCAGAAGCGGCCTCAACCACCATTAGTGGTGGTACAGTAACAGTATTCAGCCCAAGTGCGGATGCTGTAACAATATTAAACGGTATGATCGGCGGACTTAGTGCGCTCATCAGTTTCGGTACAAATGCAAACGCCATTATGGAATCCATGATGGGATCGGTTGAATTTATGCCTGGTCTGATTGCCGCTGTCAGTTATCTTTTGGGTCTGGTTATTGCCGTATCGGCACTTTACAAGACCAGAGATCACGTTGAAGATCCGAACAGAGTACCATTAAAAGATTCTGTTATCCGCTATATCACAGCGGGTGCTCTCTTTGCACTTCCTACTGTTTTCGAAGCAATGTATGAAACAATCGTCGGTAGTGGTATGGGCATCGTCGGTACGTTCTTTGGTTTATTGTCCGGTCTTGGTTTCTTTTATTCTTCTGAAACAAACGCTGTTGAATGTTTAACTGTATCACTGCCTCTTGGCACGACATTAGGTGATGCGCTTTGTTGGGCGATGATTAGCTCAAGTGTATTCCCTGTTTTCCTAACCGCTGTGTCTTACTTACTCGGTTTGGTTCTGGGCTTATGGGGTATTCTAAAAGTACGTGACCATGTTATTGACCCTTCACGTGTACCCCTTTCAGAAGGTGTGTCACGCTTGATTGCTGGCGGTGCATTCTTTGCTTTCCCTTATGTGTCAACGATCTTAAAAGCATCATTTACGAATGCTGGTATTCTAGGGTTAACGACCGTTACCACAAATACGTCCTTTAACTCTTCAGTTACCGCGCTAACATGTGGTGGTTCAAACTCATTGGACGAGGCCATGGGTTGTTTCATGAACGACATTTTGGGACCATCCCACGTTGTTCTAAACTTCTTTGCCTTTGTTGCAGGTATGATTTTCGTCATGATTGGTATCTCACGCTTGATTAAATCAGCACAAGAAGGGCCTAGAGGGCCTGGTGGCATGGGAACATTCGGTACATTTGTTATCGGCGGCATGCTGATGTCAGCGACCACATTATTGAGAGCTTTCTCTTCCAGCTTATTCACAAGCCCGGTAACATTCACCTTTGCATCAATGCAATACACAACCGGTATGAGTGCCGTAGAAACACAAGCGGCTCATAACGTGATCTCCGCTGTGCTGCAGTTTATGATTGTACTCGGTATGCTAAGTTTTGTTCGCGGCATGTTTATCATGCGTGATGTCGCCGAAGGCAGTCAGCAAGCTTCGACTATGTCCGGTGTAACACACCTGATTGGTGGTGCGCTCGCCGTAAACCTTGGGCCATTGCTCAATGCCGTGCAGCAAACTTTGGGAATCACCGCATTTGGTGTTACATTCCTACCATAAGAACTTTTCCACAAAATAGTTGTAAGATACTGTAATAATTGTAAAAAAAAATGTGGCAATATTATGGCAGACCTGCTAAGGTTAATTATAAAGTAAGTAATCAATTGGTAAGAGGAGGAACATCAATGTTCAATAAAACCAAAACTTCATACTACAAACTAGGTGCAGCAATGACACTGGGTCTATTGGCAACAAGTGCAGGCGATGCACAAGCTGCTAACAACTTCGGTTCAATTGCAAACAACATCAACACATCCATTTCATCACTACCAGGTTTGGTAGCGGCTCTTGCATACCTATTCGGTATTCTTCTTGCTGTTCTTGGTGTTTTGAAAATCAAGGATCACGTTGAAAACCCAACACAGACACCTTTGAAAGATGGCGCGATCCGTCTACTAGCTGGTGGTATGTTGTTCGCTATTCCAATTCTACTAGAAGCAATGTCAGAAACACTTGACACTGGTGCTGGTGGTTCTGGTGCGTCTGCGACTGGCCTACAGTCAGTATCTTTCGGTACTATCTAATAGATTGTTTGGTGACCATGGGAAAATTACCCATATCACTGGGGCTTTCAAGACTAGATATGAAAGCCAAAAAGACAACAAGCGGAGCCAGACCTTCTGGCTCCGTTTCTTCCGCTAAAAGTGACCCTCTGCTCACAAAAGAAATTAAGCAAAAAATTTACATGCGCGATGACCACACGTGTCAATGCTGCGGTTTTAAATCCAAAAAATATCAGGAAGTCCATGCCCTTAACGGTAATGACAGCGATTTGTCAGAAGATAATTTGACAACCACCTGTATTTTTTGCCATCAATGTTTCAATCTCGATCAGGTTAGTGTTATGCGCTCAGGCGTTTTACTTTGGCTGCCTGAGATAGACCAAGCCGACCTTCACCATATCGCTCGCGCCGTTTATGTTGCGCGTATATCGCAAGGCCCTATTGCTGATGCGGCGCGTAAAGCTTTGGATGGTCTTATGCAAAGACGCGAAGCTGTCCGTGCGCGTATCGGAACAGATGACCCGTATATTCTGGCCACTGTTTTAAAAGATTATCTGACAACAGCGCACTATGGCAATCGCGACAAAAAAATCGAAGGCGTACGCCTTTTCCCGCTTGATCGTCGCATTATCAAAGAAGCTGATCTGGAATTTAACCAATTCCCTCAAATTCTCGCCTACTGGCGTTCAAAAGACGGCCCCTTTGGTGGAAAAACACCCCAAAAATGGTTTGATCTTTATCATCAAATTCAGGCCGCTGCGTAACATTCTTAGTTTTACTTTTTCATAACGCTGACATAACACTGTCACGAGCGATTTCTTTAGTAGATTATCTTAATCTGTTATATAAATTTTTATGATTATAAGTTAGAATTTCTAAAGTTTAACAAGAGCAGAATAAACAAATCATCATATGAAACTCGCCGATAAAATACTTGCCCCCTTTCAAAAAGCCCTCCGACTGTCTGTTTCGTCGTTTATCAGACTTGAAACAATGGAAAATGCAACCACGCTCGTCTCCACTGACGGCTCACTTATTTCCTATGTTAAGGTCGAGGGCAGTAAGCAAATTATCGGGGACGAAGAATACGAACAAATCGTCAAATCATCGAATATTAAAATCGGTGCACGTTTTGACCGTATCGGTCACTCTATGCAGGTTTATTTTGTCCGCGATCCCAACAGAATTAAGCAAAAACTGGAAGATCAAATCGGGCCAAGCCGCAAAAGTGCGGATAATATCGGGATGGATCTCGAAGATGTGTTTGATGAAAAGGTCAATCACCTTGCGAAATTTCTGACCCATGAAGAGCAATATTTCGTCTTATGGACACGCCCGTCCTGTTTATCCAAAAACGAATTAAAACGCGCGGGTGAGAATGCCAAAGAAGAAGGCAAGGACTGGGTTCCTGCCGCCGGATCACAATATCCCTTTGGCGTGCTTGAGCCACTCAGAACACGACATAAAAGTTTCACCAGCGCGATGATGACCGCTTTTAGTGAATTGGGTATTGAGTGCCAATTGCTTGAAGTGCACGATGCCTTAAACGCGGTGCGGAGCAATTTATTCCCCGATCGTGCGAATGACAAATGGCGCGCCTGCTTACCCGGTGACCCTATTCCACCAAGAGCGCCACAAAGCTCGGTTGATATGTCTGATATTTTATGGCCGAACCTACCCGGACAAATCACCGCGGGTGATGCCAAGGTTTTGGGGAAATCTGTTGTCAGAATTGGTAATTTACTCTGGGCGGGTGCGGATATGTCACTTGGCCCGATGGACGCTACAGCCTTTCCGGTTTTCCTAAATCGTATGGTTGAAGCAGATATTCCCTTCAGAATTTCATTCCTAATCGATGGCGGCGGCGCATCAGCCATTGCGTTTAAAACATTTGCAGCCACCATTATGGGGCCGACAAACGCAGGGAACAAACCCATTAAATATTCCCTTGAGAGCTTAACCACGCTTTCAAGACAAGAGCCCGTTGTGAAGATTCGTATCTCTTTTGCGACATGGTGTAAAGTTGAAGAAAAAGATCAAATCCTTGATCGCCTGTCTGTTCTGCTCCAGTCGTTTGAGAGTTGGGGATATTGTCAGGTTAACGAATATTCCGGTGATCCGCTTGATTGTGTGATGTCCTCGGCTATGGGTATCCATTGTGCGGGAACCGCACCTTCGGGCATTGCGCCCATGATCGAAATTATGCGTCTGTTGCCTTGGCAAAGACCGTCCAGCCCGTTTGAAACAGGCGCTATGATTTTCAGAACACCCGATGGAAAAATGTGGCCGTATCAAACAGGAACAAACCTGACAACCACATGGTTCGACCTTATTTTCGCGCAGCCCGGTGGTGGTAAATCGGTTTTGCTGAACACACTGAATTTCGGAACATCTATCACACCGGGATTGAGCAACTTGCCTTATATCGCGGTTATCGATATTGGCCCGTCTTCTTCCGGTTTGATCTCGCTTGTAAAAGAGGCTCTACCGCTCAGCAAGCAGCATTTGGCCTCTTATTATCGTCTGCAAATGGCGCACCAATATGCGATTAACCCATTTGATACGCAGCTTGGTTGTCGTTATCCGCTGCCCGATGAGCGCAGTTTCCTTGTTGAACTTTTAACTTTGCTGACCACACCGCCCGGTTACGATAAGCCCTATGACGGTATGCAACAGCTTTGTGGTCTTGTGGTTGATGAAATGTTCCGCTGGCGTGACGATGGTTCGGCCAACGCAGAATCACGCCCCTATTTGCCACGTCTGGAAATGGAAATTGATGCCGCGATCCAGAAATTTAATGTTCACTTGCCCTCCGATCCGTTCTGGTGGGATATCGTCGATAAAATGTTCGAACTTGACCAACCGCACCTTGCCAACCTTGCGCAACGTCACGCCGTTCCGACATTAAACGATGCGATTACCGCGTCCAGAAAACCACAGATCAGATCCTTGCTTGAAGAAACATCCGTGGGCGTGAGTGCGGAAAGTGTGATTGGCGCGTTTGAACGTATGGTCACATCTGCGATCCGTGAATATCCTATTTTGTCTTCTGTAACGCAGTTTGACATCGCCGACACACGTCTATGCTCCCTCGACTTGATGGACGTTGCGCCGCAAGGGGATGAAGCCGCTGACCGCCAAACATCTATTATGTACATGCTTGCACGTCATGCGCTGGTACGCGCATGGTGGATGAGTGCGGATACGCTGCAAAACGTGCCTGAAAAATTCCGTCAATATCATGCCTTACGTCTGCAAGATATCAGCGAAACACCAAAGCGCTTGAACTTTGACGAATTCCACAGAACAAGCCGATCAAGAGCCGTTCGTTCGCAGATTATCCGTGACGTGCGTGAGGGGCGAAAACGCGGCGTTCAAATCGTTCTGACATCACAGCTTATTGATGACTTTGATAAAGATATGGTCGATTTGGCGACAGGGGTCTGGATTTTGGGAACTGCGATTTCCGATAAGGCCGTTCAGGATGTTGTCGACCGTTTTGGTCTGTCCAATACCGCGCGCCATGTTATGCGCTTTAAACTCACCGGTCCGAAATCAATCGGTGCGCCGGCTCTGGTCGTAATCGGCTCGACATCCGGTCGTTATGAACAGCATATTTATAATACACTCGGCCCGATTGAGTTATGGGCGTTTTCAACCTCTGCAGAAGATGTGTCGATTAGAAACCGCCTCTACACCGTTTTAGGATCATCGCGCGCACGTCAAATGTTGGCTTCGAAATTCCCGGGCGGTAGCGCCAGAAACGAAATCAGACGCCGCGTTCTCGCCGATAGCGAAGAGGGTGATTCCCGTCAGGCTATGATCAGTGGCGTCATTGAAAATATTGTCAATGAACTGGTCGAGGAAAGTAAAGAAACGCAGCAATTAGAAGACAGCAAGCGCATCAAATTAAGAGTATAATTAGGCAATGGATGAAAAAGAGGAAATCGCAAAACAAACGCTTGTCGAGGATGAAAAGCCTAAAGAAACGCTTGCCGATAAATTAAAAGCACAAAAAAAACAAGCCCGCAAAAAAACGATAAAAAGAACCATTTTATTCAGTGTTTTAGCTCTGTTTTCTTGGTGTGTATGGTTCCTTTTCAAACCCTTTCAAGCCTCTGCCGAATATGGTATCTGCCGAACCATGCTTGAGCTTACCGTGCCCTACCCCTATTCAATCTATGTCAGCGAAGTCAAAAACAAACGTGATGGCGCCTTAGAAATGTGGTACACGCATACGGATGGTTTTGGTGAATATCGCATGGAATCATTTACATGCAGAATGCGCATCAACCCCGAAACCAACACGACCGAACTGACCGAAATTAAAATGCATAAAGTGACGATGGACCCGCAAAAACTGGCTAATTTAAACAATGCCATGCCTTATTTCGTGGCCACGCCATTGATCTTGAATTATCCGGCAGCACTACCGGATTCTATCGGCGACTTGCAATTCGACTTCAACAAGTTTAGAAGAGTCAAAATCGACGACATCAAAAAATAGGGCCTTACCATGCAATACAGAAAACTCGGACGGACAGATTTGGACGTGAGTCTGATATGCCTTGGCACCATGACATGGGGCCGCCAAAACACCGAAGAAGAAGGCCACGCGCAAATGGATTATGCCCTAGAGCAGGGTATAAACTTCTTCGATACTGCCGAAATGTACGCCGTACCACCAACCGCAGAGACCTACGGTAAAACCGAAACCATCATCGGATCATGGTTTGCCAAAACAGGTGATCGCGACAAGGTTATTCTGGCCTCTAAAATCGCAGGGCCTTCCCTGCCATGGATACGCGATGGAAAATACATTATTGATCGCGCCAATATTCTGCAAGCGGTCGAAGACTCCCTTACGCGCCTTCAAACCGACTATATAGATTTATACCAATTACACTGGCCGAACCGTGGCTCTAACCATTTCGGACAGCACTGGTCGTTCAACCCGCAATTCCATCTGCCGGAGGTTACCGATAACTTCCTCGAAGTGCTGGAAACCATGGGTGAGCTTGTAAAAGCAGGCAAAATCCGACATATTGGTCTGTCCAATGAAACCGCATGGGGCACGATGAAATGGCTGCGCCTGTCAGAGGAAAAGTCCCTGCCGCGCATGGCCTCGATCCAAAATGAATATAGCTTGCTCTGCCGCCTGTTTGACGGTGATCTGCAAGAGGTCGCCATGACCGAGCAATGCGGCCTTCTCGCGTGGTCACCCCTCGCCACGGGTATGATCAGCGGTAAATATCTCGGCGGCAAACGCCCCAAAGGCACGCGCTGGACTTTATTGGATAAACCCCCGCGCGATAGCAAAAATGGCCAAGCCGCCGTTCAAGCTTATATGAAGGTTGCGAAAAAACACGGGCATGATGTCTGTCAAATGGCACTGGCCTTCGTCAATAGCCGCCCATTCATCACCGCAAATATCATCGGTGCAACCAATATGGAACAACTTAAATCGAACATCGCTTCGATTGACCTCACCCTCTCGGCAGAGTGCCTAAAAGATATCGAAACCGTACGCAGACAATTCCCCGTTCCGTATTAACCCAAAATCAAACCGCTCGTTTGGCTTTCATTTTTGCCAATAAAATCGCTCCGATCAAAAATGCGGCGATTGAAAATCCGAATGTGTGTGTCGTCGGAATACCCCAAAACATCACCCCGACATTTTGATAAATGATCAAAACAGCCACGGTAATGGCATATGGTTCTATCGGTATATATGTGTGTGTAAATGCATTAAAAGCCGCGCACACCTTGAACCACAGAGATTTTCTCTCTTCGGGTAAATCGTGGAATTTTATAATTTGCGTCAATAATAAAAACGACAACATAATCACAATGGCAAAATACCAGATTTTCACAACGATAAACAAACCCAGCCCGAACAAGCCCAAAAACGGATTGGTCACATCGGTAAAGGCGCGGCCATCATTGCCCGAGCGCGAATAAATCATCGGCGGGTTGTTTTGCCTGATCCATGCGGGCGGATCGGCCTTAAATTTGAATATCGCAGGCAACGGATAAACCGTTTTCCACATAAATACCAAACACATATCCGCGCTGTAACACAGGGGGATGGCTTGCCCTCTGGTCGGGGTATAGGCCACGATAAAACCATCCTTATCCCTGAATTGAATACGGTTCATCGGGTAGACTTTGCTGTTTTCATAGCCGTAGGTGGTGGCGCGCTCCATCGTCAGCTGTGTAAAATCACCAATGTTCAGCGAACCGATTTCCGCAACGCTGTAGCTGTTATGCACGCCGATAAACGGGTTTTTGGAAGGCTTTTTGGCCTCGGCGATTTGCACAAAGGACAGACACAGAAAAACCACCAAAACTGCGCGCAGATATGTCATTCCTCCGTTGCCTTCTTAGGCAGTAAAACCCAATAACGCCCCTGCGATTTCATCTTACCCGCCATGTCTTCGGCGCGATCACCATAGCCCCAGAACACATCCCCGCGTACCATGCCGACAATCGCCCCGCCTGTATCTTGCGCGACCATCATACGGCGCAAGGGCAGCTGATCGCCCGCAGGGTGCGTAATATCCACCCAGAGCGGCAATCCATAGGAAAATTTTGTGCGGTCCACCGCTAAGGAACGCTCCGCGGTTAAGGCAACGCCCTCCGCGCCCATCGGGCCGTCGCCTCTGATCTCACGGAAAAATACATATGATTTGTTGGTGTTCATAATGGTATCGGCCTGATCGGGGTTTGCCTCCAGCCACGCCCGTATGCTCTGCATGGACACAGTGTCTTTATTCAGCGCGCCCATTTTAATCAGCTCACGCCCGATCGCATAATATGGGTGGCCGTTTTGCCCCGCATAACCAATACGCGCCGTAGTGCCATCATCCATTCGCACAATGCCAGAGCCTTGAATCTGCACGAAAAAAGCATCCACCGCATCATCAACCCAAAGCAACGCTTTATCATTATGCGGCCAGTCCCCCGCCACGATTTCCGCGCGGTTTTCATAGGGTTTCAGGTTACCGCCCTGCACGCGCCCTGCGATGCGTACACCCTTCAGATCTTCACGAAACGCGCCCAAATTCACCATCACCAAATCATCGGGGCGTTGATAAAGCGGAATGGTGTAGGGCGGTTTATGAATGCGTGATCCCTTTAACGATGCCTCGTAATAGCCCGTAAATAAACCCACCGGATCATCATCAGCGCTTATTTGATAAGGCGTAAAATTGGTTTCAAAAAATGTTTGGATATCCGCCGCATTCCAATCATCACTTTGCGTGAAAGTCTCGCATGCGCCCTGCCAATCGCCATAGGTTCCGGCCTGTTTCAAAACGCCAAACGGCGTATCGGGCGCACGTTTTAAAATGCGGTGGCATGATTTATCAAAGGCGCGGACAAGCCCTGTAAAATCATCCTGCCCCCAATCGGGCAGCGCCGCGAATGTCACAGGTGTTAAAACCAAAACAGGCGGCTTTTCGGGCGGTGACTCTGCCTCATCACACGCGGCTACAAAAAAGATCAGAAACAAACAAAGAAATATGCGCATACAAAAAATGTACACGTTCTCCAACTCTGTTGAAAGCATAATTCTATAGGGGTGAGAGCGTTTTAATGTGTATTAGGAATGGTGTCGTTATCATTCACGCCATCTTCGCGCGTTTCAACAACCAACCAACGCGGATCACGGGATTTAACATCGCGTGAGAACGTCCACACATCACGCATCTGCGTTACTTTTTCAGGATGACCATGGACAATTTCGCCACTTTCATCCTTTGTAACCGATACTTCGTTCGCCCAGAAACGTACAGTCACCAAAGCGTTTTTCCCATCAAGGCGCGCTTCGATAATTTCGGATTTTTGTATGGATTGAATTTCGGTCTCCATAACTTCACCCGCCTTTTCGCGCACATCAATTGCGCCGCTGAACGCTTCGAATACTTGCGGGCTGAGCAAATCTTCCAATGTGTCACGATCGCCATCGGCAAAAGATTCAACAACAAACACAAACGCATCTTGCGCCGCCTGAAGGAACACGTACACATCAAAACCACGATCAGCCTTAACAATATCGCGCAGTCCGTTTTGCGCCGTTTCGGCAGAAATCGCCATATTGCCTTTATCATTATCGGCAAGCTCTTCAATCAACAAAAGCTTATCCGCAGCCGTATCGCCTTCTTGACCGTTTAGGCCGACAATTTTGCCGTCTTCGCTTAATTCCAGTTTTGGCATAGAAATATTCGACTCATCATCTGAATGTGTGCCCAATATATTACGCAACCAGAAAATCAATCCGGCAGCGATCAACGCATATACCATTAATTCTGCAGCCACTTGAAAATTCCCTTGTTTCATGCTGTTTTTCTATTCGCCTGACCTTACAGCGTATAAAATCATTTTACCACAGTTTTTAGTATGATAAACCTAGTGCCATAAACACAAACGGGACGCCATTATGCCATTTTTTGTTCTTTTTATTTTGATTCCCATATCCGAACTTATGGTCTTTGTCAGCGTGAGCGATGAAATCGGCCTCGGCACAGCGCTTTTGATCTCACTGCTCACGGCCATTATCGGTGGCGCGATTGTAAAATATCAAGGCATACAAACCATGAGCGCCGCCAATCAGTCATTACAAAAGGGACACATCCCCTCAAAGGAGATGTTTGACGGGTTTTGCCTGATCGCGGCGGGGGCAACCTTGATTACGCCGGGCTTTATCACTGATGCGTTGGGCTGCGCCTTGCTCATCCCCGCATTTCGCAATCTTTTGCGCAATAAAATGGTGCAATCAGGCAAATTCCAAGCCACAGGTTTCAGCGCGGAATACGGCGAGTTCCATGATGGCAACCCACACGCCAGACCCGCCGACCCGACCATTATAGAGGCCGAATATGAAACACTGGATGACGACAACAACACTAAAAACAACGGCTAAATCAGCCGCCGCATGACAAAGCTTGAGCTATGATCTTTTTTCATGCTAACAAGAACGACAACAAACAAGATAAGGCACTTTGAAATTATGAGCGATCAGAAAAACACACCCGAGAATAATAACGGCGACGTACTGCAAGCCACGGATTTACCTGTCACTGTGCACGCACAATATGTGCGCGACCTGTCTTTTGAAAACCCGAACGCGCCCGCCACGTTGCGCGGTGGTTTATCCAGCCCCGAAATGGACGTCAATGTCAGTATGGACGCGAGAGAGATTGCAGACACCGACATCAAGAATATGTACGAAGTCGCGCTCACAATTTCTGCCACGGCCAAGCGCGAGGGCAAAACATTCTTCGTTGCCGAAGTGATCTACGGCATGACCGTATCAATCGGTGACATCGTACCCGAAGCCCAGCACCACCCGATTTTATTCATCGAAATTCCGCGTCTTGCCTTCCCGTTTGCGCGGCAAATCATGGCGACCATGACATCACAGGGCGGCTATCCGCCTGTGTTGCTTAACCCTGTTGATTTTCAGGCTCTTTATATGGATCGCTTTAAAAATGACATCGCCACCGCCCCAAAAGCCATGGCTGACGAGACTGTGAACTAAATCAGGCGCACAAAAACACGTAGAAGGCATATATAACTATGGCCGGCAAAAAGCGTAAAAAGAAGTTCTATATCCATCTTGTGTCCGATGCGACAGGCACGACATTGCTTGGTCTTTCGCGGGCGGTTCTGGCGCAATTCGCCGATATTGACCCCAATCAGAAATTCTGGCCTTTGGTGCGTACCGAACGCCAGTTAGAGCGCGTCATTCGCCGCATTTCCGATAATCCGGGGCCGGTTATTTTTACCTTCGTGAATGAGAAAATGCGCGCCCGCCTGACCGAACATTGTGAGGAACTGGGCGTGCCTTGCGTTTCCGTGCTTGACCCGATCATTCACAGCCTGTCTTCCTATCTGGGGCTGCATGCGGTGGGCGTTCCGGGATTGCAACACACAATGGATGATGCCTATTTCAAACGTGTATCCGCGGTTGATTTCGCGATGCGCTTTGATGACGGGCGCTCGCTTAAGGGTTTGAAAGAGGCCGATGTGATTTTGGTCGGCGTGTCGCGTACCTCCAAAACACCAACCAGCATCTTTCTCGCGCGGCGCGGGATAAAGGCGGCGAATATCCCCCTTGTCCCCAGCGTCGATGTTCCTGATGAATATTTCACCATTAAAAAGCCGCTTTATGTCGGTTTGACGGCCTCGCCCATACGGTTAAAGCAATTGCGCCACACCCGTTTGAGAACCGATAAAAACGACGCGGCAGCCTTCAGTGAGAACACCTATCTGGATGAAGAAAAAATCGAAAACGAAGTCCGCAAAGCGCGGCGTTTATTCACCGATCACGGTTGGCCTGTTATCGACGTGACCAAACGTTCGATTGAGGAAACCTCCGCCGAGATTATGGCGCTGTTGCAAAATAAGCGCGACAAAGAAAAAAAGGCAGCAAAAAAATGACGCAAACACCCCCGATTATCCTCGCATCCGGCAGTCAGGCACGTAACGAAATGCTACGCGCCGTGAGCATGGATTTCACCTCCGTTATTGCCGATATTGACGAGAAAGAAATTCAAAACCGCCTTGTCAAAGAAGCCCGCGACATCCCCCTGATCACCGAGCAAATCGCACAAGCCAAAGCACAAAATGTATCGGCGCAACATCCCGATGCACTGGTGATCGGATCAGATCAAACGCTGGAATTTAACGGCGCAATCCTATCCAAGGCAGACTCAATCGATGAAGGCATAGAAAAGATCAAAGCCTTACGCGGCAAAACCCACCGTCTTTATTCTTCGGTGTGCGTTGTGCATGGCGGGAATACTGTTTTCTTCCATACCGACTCGGCGCGCCTGACCATGCATAATTTCGATGATGCCTATTTAGAGGCCTATATCAAAAAGGATTCTGATGCGCTGACATCTTGTGTCGGCGGTTATAAAATCGAAGGGGCAGGGGCGTGGTTATTCGATACCGCAAACGGCAATCACCACACCATTATGGGGATGCCGCTTTTGCCACTTTTGGCATTTTTACGCAAAACCTATAAAATTCTGCCATGACGACGAAACCGATAAAAACAGGCGTAATCGGTCACCCGATTTCTCACAGTAAATCACCGCTTATTCATGGCTATTGGCTTGATTTATATAAGCTTTCCGGCTCATACGAGGCCATTGACATCGCCCCTGACACTCTGGAACAAGACGTTCAGAATTTAATTGATCAGGGCTATAGCGGCTTTAATGTGACCCTGCCCCATAAAGCTGCCATTATGGATTTATGCGCGGGTGTTGACGATCTGGCGCAGGCCATCGGCGCGGTGAATACGGTCACCATAAAAAAGAGCAAGCTCTATGGCACAAACACGGATGCCTTCGGTTTTGTGCAGAATATCAAAGAGATGGTTTCACGCCAAAATTGGGACTGGTCGTTTGACGGCGGCAAGGCCGTTATTCTTGGCGCAGGCGGCGCGGCCAATGCGGTGATCCATGCGCTGCTGGAAGAGGGCGTGCCCGAAATTGCCATCACCAACCGCACACGCGAAAAGGCGGAGATTTTAACATCACGCGATGTACGAAAAATCACGGCCTATGACTGGAATACGCGCAATGATTGCTTCAAGGATGCCAATTTGATTATCAATTGTTCTGCATTGGGGATGGCGGGCAACGCCGCGCTCGAAGTCGATCTTAAAAGCGCGCCTGACCATGCGCTGGTCACCGATATCGTCTACGCCCCGCTTTATACTGATTTACTAACACAGGCCAAGGCGCGGCATTTACGCGCCGTTACGGGCATTGGTATGCTCCTCCAGCAAGCAAGGCCGGGCTTCGAGCTTTGGAATGGTGTTATGCCAGAGGTTACGCCTGAGTTAGAAAAGCTTGTTCTTTAAGCCTAAGACGTTCATATTTTTATTAAGGCTTAAGAAGAAGGGCGGCTTATGATTATACTCGGATTAACAGGATCAATCGCAATGGGGAAATCGACGGTCGGGTCGATGATGAAAACCTTGCATATTCCCGTTCATGAATCCGATCACGCCGCCCATAAGCTCCTGAAACGTAACAGCGAAGCGCGCGCTGCCATTGCCGCCGCCTTCCCGATCTATGAATATCCCGATATTTATGACCGCAAAACCTTCGACATAAAGCGCAAAGAACTTGGTGTCTTGATTTTTAATAATGCAGAGCACCGCGCCATGCTGGAATCAATCATGCATCCGTTGGTGCGTGAGGATCAGCAGGACTTCCTCCGCAAATGCAGGTTAAAGGGGCATAAAATTGTGTGTCTGGATATTCCGTTATTATTCGAAACCCACGCACAAAAGCGCGTAGATTATACCCTTACGGTCAGCGCGCCCTATCTGGTGCAAAAGCAACGTGTGATGAGCCGCCCGAATATGAACGAAGAAAAATTCCACCATATTCTGGAACGCCAGCTCCCCGATAGTGAGAAATGCCGCCGCGCGGATTATGTGATTAAAACCGGATTAGGCCGCGCCCACACCATGAAGGCATTAAAAAACATCCTTATTGATATTCGCATCAAATCCGGCCTTCTGCCCGACCCCGCGGCAGAGGTGGAAGAAGTTCAAGACTACAAATAGAAAAACGGCCGAAGTAATGAAACCCCGACCGTTTGAATTTTTATCGCTTTAAGTTATCTAAGCGGCGCGGCTGTCCTTGCCCTTAGATGGACCAGAGAACTTATTTTTTCCGCCTGATCTGCTGCGTGTTTGGTTGCCATCATTTTTAGCCGCAGGATTACCACCTGAGAATTTACGATTGCTACCGTTACCGCTTCTGCTCTGGGGCTTGCCGCCGCCTGCAGGTTTTTGCTTATCCGAAAAACTACGGCTGCGTCTGGTTTGATTGCCAACAAATTTCTCTTCACCACCTTCTGAGCGGTCTTTAGAAAATGTGCGGCCTTCGTTTGAGCGTCTTGAGTCAGACTTTTTGTTCTCAGAGAAACTACGCTTGGCTTTATAAGATTGGCCTTC
>CAXBOT010000006.1:0-98485 GCA_963977495.1 uncultured Alphaproteobacteria bacterium
CAAGCTCAAGATCAGGGACAGCTTCAAGCACGAGTTCTGGTTCAAGTTCAGGCTCGGGTGCGAGTTCGAATTCAGGTTCAGGTTCAGGTTCAGGTTCAGGTTCAGGTTCAGGTTCAGGTTCAGGTTCAGGCTCTAGCTCGGGTACGGGATCCACTTCAAGCTCCAGATCCAGCTCGTCTTCGGGTGATGGCGCGGATTCTCAGTCTGATGATGGCGGGCAGGAAGATGGCGGTTCCAACGTCTTTGGCAGTCAGGGGAGCAACTTAGGTCCGACAAGAGTGTTTGTTGTCGATGGCGGTGTCCGTTTGCCTGTCAGCGTTTCAAATGATGATGATAATCAAGAAGAAGAGTAACAAATCCCATGAATAACTTCCGTTTTTTAGCCTGTGTATCTGCTGTTGTTTTGTTTGGTCAAGTGTCCTTTGCTGCGGAGCAGCCGGATGCCGGACAGACGTTGCAAAATTTGCATAAATCGCCAACGTTACCTGCTGCTTCTCCGAATGTATCGTTTGACGCGCCTGTGTCCAATGTGCATAAGGCGGGCGGCCCACAAGTAACTGTTCGATCCATTACAATAACAGGTAATGATGTAATTGCAGATGATGTGTTATTGCCATTATTGGACGACGCACAAGGCCAAAGCTTTGACTTGGCTGGTATGAAGGGATTGGCCGATCGAATTACGGTGTATTATCATAATCATGATTATCCGTTTGCACGGGCTTTTATACCGACGCAATCCATGAAGGGCGATGTTCTTAATATCACGGTGGTTGAGGGACGATACGGTAATATTGAGACCCAAGGTGATGATGCACGCGCGGGGGCGACGCCGAAATTTTTGACGCGTTTGGGACACGAATCAGTGATTGAAGGGCGCGCATTAGAGCGTGTGAGCCTTATTCTTGACGATCAGCCGGGCTATCGCTTTATGCCTGTTATTCGCCCTGGCCAAGATATGGGGACAGGAGATTTGTCTTTTCGTATGGAAAGGGAAGAGCGTTTTGGCGGTAATGTTCGTATAGATAATCAAGGCAACCGCTATACAGGGCGTGTGCGGGGACAATTGGGATTATACGCCAACAGTCCGTTTATGTTTGGTGATCAGATCAATATTAACACGGTTTATACCGAAGAACAGATGTGGTTCGGTTCTATCGGATATAATGCGCCGATTGGTGGATCGGGCTTGCGCGGTAATGTTGGTTACGCGCACACAGATTATGAACTGGGCAAGCAATTTTCGTCTTTGGATGCACACGGTACAGCAAAAGTAGTCAGTGCAGGATTGAGTTATCCGATTATTCGATCGCAAAAGGCCAATCTGTCGCTTTCTGTCAATTATCAGCATAAATGGCTGACTGATGAGCAAGGATCAAGCAGCAGCGTTGATAAAAAATCAAGTGATGTTGTGCCTGTTGCGCTTAATTTTGATGCGCGTGATGGCTTTTTCGGCGGTGGTGTGACGTATGGAATGTTTAGTATAACCCATGGGATTCTCGATTTGGATAGCGGGCTTGCTGCAACAGATGCAACAACCGCCCAATCGAAAGGCAGTTTTAACAAAGTGAATTTGGATGTAGCACGTCTACAGGCATTGCCAATCGATAATTTTACGTTTTTTGGACGTATGGCAGGACAACTGGCGGGTGATAATTTGGATTCATCCGAAGATTTCGGTCTTGGTGGCCCTTCAGGCGCGCGCGCGTATCCCGTTGGTGAATCTTATGGCGATGAGGGCGCGTTAGGCCAAGCGGAATTACGCTATCAGGTTGGCCATGTTGCACCTTATGTGTTTTATGATTACGGCCATACGAGAACCAATGATGACCCATGGACAACAGGCGATAATGACCGCAGCATTGGCGGTGCCGGTATTGGTATGCGCGCCGCGTATAAGGGGTGGAATGCCGATATGAGCGCAGCATGGCGCACAGTCGGCGGTGATCCAAAATCAGATGATCGCGATACGATGCCGATGGTTTGGCTTGGGCTTGGCTATACATTTTAGGCTGACTATTGATGCTTAAAATCATCAGGAGAGACGTCGTAAATACCATGTCTCTCCAAAATTTCCATATGAAATGTGACTGCATCATGTAGTGTCCCCTTACATAAAACATTGCAATTGCGCGTATATCTTGTGTAAGTGGGTTGAAAGACCTATTGCTTGTCAGTAATGAAATTTTAGAGTGAGCTCATGAGCTTGAGTATAGTGACTGACAATCATACTCATAGGTAATGTTGCAAGCTAAATGCATATACGGAGAAAATTGATGATCAAGAAAACTATATTATGCGCATCTGTTTCCGCTCTGGTTCTGATATCAACATCAGCGCAGGCCAACGAAGATCAGATGTCCATGGAGCAAATACAAGCCCAACTTCAACAATTGGCTGAACAGGTTCAGCATCTTTCCAATGTGGTTGAGCAACAAAATGTCACTATTCAAAAACAGAATGCAGAAATAGCTGCGCAAAAGCAGGCCTCAGTTGAAACGGCCAGTGCCATTGCGAACATAGCGCCAGCCGTGGGCGAGGGTGAGGCACGTGGTGTTAAAGTTTCGATGAAGCCTTCACCAAAAATTGAATCCGCTGACGGTCAATATTCTTTCCAGCCATTCGGTCGTGTGCATTTGGATACAACACAATTTGATGATGACAAGTTTGATCACGCCAATAACTCTAATTTCCGCCGCGCACGTTTGGGTTTTAAGGGGAAGTTGGGCGAAGATTTTGAATATAAATCAGAAGTAGACTTTGCCGGTGAAAATGTTGCTTTTAAAGAAGTCAGCCTGACCTATACAGGTCTGGAGAATGCAGACATCAAAATTGGTCACCAGAAACCGTCATTTGGTATGGAGCAAAATACAAGTTCCAACTATTTGTTGTTTACCGAACGTTCTGCACCCACAAATGCATTTACACGCGATGAGGAAATTGGCCTGAACGTCATGGCTGGTGGCAGTCACTGGTCATTGGCTGCGGGTATCTTTAACGAAGATGCAGGAAACAGCGGTACGGGCGAAGACGAAGATGTGACAGTGGATGTTCGTGGTTCTGTGAACGCCCTTGGCCTTGCAAATGCAGACACAAAGAATGTTTTGCATCTTGGCGCGGGGTACAGTCATCGCGCGCCAACGGGAAATGTGCGCTTTAGCGCTCGCCCGGGCACAGGTGATGGTGCTCGTCAGATTGACACAGGTAACATTGGATCAGCAGATGACGTCGGTCTATTCGGCGTGGAACTTGCCGCTGTTGTCGGCCCATTCAGTTTTCAAAGCGAATATTTTGACGCAGAAGTAAGCCGCAGCGGTGGAAACCAAGATGCGCGCTTTGATGGTTATTATGCGCAAGTTGGTTGGATAGTTACAGGTGAGAGCCGCCCATATAAGGGCGATACCGGCAACTTCGGCAGAATAAAGCCTCAAAGCCCGTTCAGCCTGAAAGAAGGCGGTTGGGGGGCATGGGAGGTTCTTGCTCGCTACGACAATACGGATTTGAATGATGCGGCGGCGGGGATTACGGGCGGCGAAATGGACACGACGAGCCTTGGTGTGAATTGGCATCTTACAGACTATGTTCGTTTAATGGCAAATGTGGTGGATGTGGATAGTGATGCGAACGCTGCCACGGCGGCCAATGATGATCCGACAGTTTATAATGTCCGCGCACAGTGGGATTTCTAAGTTATTGGTTTCACGTGTATACACTTTATCGCTAGCGTCTAGCAAAAGACCTTATGAAGACTCTGGCAGAATAAGCTGATGTGCGAGAGTAATGGCTTCATCGTAACTTGGTGCTATCCATAAATTTATGCGATTGTTCTCTATACCTGCTTTGGCCAACATATCCGCAGGTTGACGTTGGGGACTGCTTAAAATTATTTTTGTGTTCTTTGCATGAGATTCCTTAATAAGGTTTTTCAGGGCATTGAGCCCTGCTACATCCATGTAAGGCACAAGATTCATACGAATAATCAATACTTTGGGGGTATCTCCTATCGATTGTAGCGTCTCAAGCATTGTTCCGGCAATGCCAAAAAAAATTGGCCCTGTAATGCGGAAGACTTCTACACCAACAGGTAAATCATCCCTTTGTTCTACATCTTCTTCATCATCTTTCAAAGTATCACGGATATGCCGTCCTTGAGAGCGTAGTGTGACGGAGTTGCTCATCTCGCGCATGAAGAGTAAAGAGGCCAGTGTAACACCAACACCAATAGCCACCGTTAAATCAACTAGAACTGTTAAGGAAAACGTAAGAATCATAACAGCGCGGTCGCTTTTTGATAGCTTGAAAATATGGATAAAATGGTGGAATTCACTCATATTCCACGCAACGATGAATAAAATAGCGGAGAGCGTGGCAAGTGGCACAAAGCTCATTACATTACTTGCAAACATCATGAAGAGCAGAATAAAAAGGGCATGTGCCATCCCTGCGACAGGTGTTTTACCGCCTGATTTTATATTTGTTGCGGTGCGCGCAATGGCACCGGTTGCAGGCATACCGCCAAAGAAGGCCGAGGCGATATTGGCAACACCTTGGCCTATGAGTTCCTGATCTGAGCGATGTTTAGACCCCGACATACTGTCTGCAACAACTGCAGAGAGTAAAGATTCAATGCCTGCCAAAAATGCTATTGTAAAAGCGGAGGGCACGATGCTTATGAATTTCTCAAAATCCCATGCGGGGATTTGGGGCATGGGTAAACCGGCGGGCATATCAGGAAAGCGCGAACCGATGGTTTCAACGGGTAAATGAAATATAAAAACGACCAAGGCTGTAATGATAACGGCAATCAAGTACCCAGGCAGTCTAGGCGCATGGCGCTTCAACAAGATAATTGTTAGCAATGCACCTAAGCCTGTGAGAAATGCTATCAAATTAAAAGTATCAATGTGTGAATAATAAGAATGCCATTTGGAGAGAAATTCAGCGGGTACTTCTGATATATTTAAGCCCAGAAAATCTTTAATCTGCGAGGAGGCGATAATCACCGCAATGCCTGCTGTAAAGCCGGTCACGACAGGATAGGGGATATATTTGACAATCCGCCCAAATCTGGCATAGCCCGCAACAATTAGAATAAGTCCGGCAAGGAATGTCGCAAGCAGAAGGCCATCATAGCCGTGTTGGGCAATAACATTGAAAACGACCACAATAAATGCGCCAGTCGGACCACCGATTTGGACACGGGACCCGCCGAGAAAAGAGATCAAAAACCCGGCAATGACAGCCGTTATTAATCCTTTATCAGGTGATGCACCGCTGGCAATTCCCAGAGCCATAGACAAGGGCAAAGCGACAATGGCGACAGTTAGGCCAGCCATTATGTCTGATTTTAATGTATCCAGAGTATAACCTTGGCGTACAAGCGAAAAAAACTTAGGAGTAAAGTGTACAGGGATCATGTTTCAATATATTTCAACTTTGTTGGTCAGGTGAACTACTAGTGTCGTGCACTGACCCACCTTTTCCAATAAATTCTAAACTGGGGCAGTGATATAGTTCAAGAACATCTTATGCTCCTATTTTTCGGCCGTTGCTACCGAAAAATCTAATGCTGACAGAGTGAGCTTTAGATTTTCTCTAAATGATCATTTGACGATGGACAATTTATTTCAATATTTCATTTATTTTCATCGCCAACCTGTCCTGATATTCTCATAAATCGACTTTGTGAGAATATCGGATTTAAATACCTCTCCCTTCGCTTCGGCTAGAAGCTTGTATCCGCGAACACAATAACAAGCATGAGAATATTGAAGTCTTTGCGCCCCTATTTTTACTGGTTATTAGGAGATTTGGTTCTTGAAATCTGAAGCCAATTGCCCAATAGTCATAATAACACTACAATATAGGGGTATGATATGGATTCTTCTTCTCGTGTGACTTCAGTAGACGCGCTATCGTCACAGGACGCATTTGTCCGCACGATGAAAGGGCTTACCTATCAGTATTCCGATATGATGTCGCAGTGGACTAAGATGTTGACGGACGCCGCTGACTTTGCGTTAAGCCATCCGGCAAATGTACTCGCCACAACATTACCCGTAGAAATGACGCGGGGCTGTCTACAATATGCCGGACGAAACTTTGGCCCGCACGAAAAACACGAATTCAATTTTGATCTTTCGGATCAAAAAGTGAGAAAGCAGATTGCAAAAGATACAGGGATAGATGAAGCTTCGGCTTTAGCCAGAACCATAGATGGTGAGCCGGTTGACGTTGAAATAGAGGTTGTAGACGAGCAATCTTTTGGCAATTTAAAACATCTTAAGATTCTTGATCATGACGGAAACGAGCATGCAGAACCACGCCCGCCGTTATTGATAATTTCACCCATGTCAGGCCATTTTGATACACTTTTAACGGACACAGTGCATCGCATGATGCAAGATTATGATGTCTATGTCACCGATTGGAAGAATGCAAAACACATCCCCTTAGAAGAGGGGGAGTTTGGTCTGAGCGATTACACGTCTTATCTTAAGGATAAATGGTTGCCCATGATTAATATGCGTCACCAACCTGAAGGCACGGATGAGGATAACATCGCGCAAACTGTTCATACACTGGCGGTCTGTCAGCCAGGCGTATCGCTGTTGGCTGCGACGGCAATGATGTCAGAAGATGAGAGCCCGCACACTCCGGCGAGTGTCACAATGATGGGCAGTCCGATTGATACGCAGGTTAGTTCAGGCTCTGTGAATGAATTCGCAGAACAACATGATATGGACTGGTTCCGCAAAAATACAATATCGACGACCGGCCCAATATATGACGGAGCAGGGCGAGATGTATATTCAGGAACGGGGCAGCTGCTCGGCTTCATGTCGATGAATAAAGAAAAACATGAACAAGGCTTTAAAGATATGGCCGTCGGCATGGCTTTTGCGCCTTGGAATGATGCGGTGGACGCTTTGGGACTTGATCATGTATCTGTCGGTGATGGCGACAAAGCAGAAAGCATTGCGGCTTTTTATGACGAATTTCTGACTGTAGGAGATTTATCCGCTAAATTTTATCTGGAAACCATAGAGGCCGTTTTTAAAGAGCACCACATGGCAAACGGTAGTTTTAAACACACAGACCCGGAAACCCAAGAGAGCCGTATCGTTGACCTTTCCGCTATCACACACACAGCTCTTTTTACGGTAGAGGGGGAGAATGATGATATCACAGGGCGCGGACAAACTTCGGCTGCGCATGATTTAGCTCCAAACATACCTGACGATATGCGCCAACATCTGGAACAGGAAAAAGTAGGACATTATGGTTTGTTTTCAGGAACCGGCTGGCGTCAGGGCATTGCACCGGAAATAATCGACTTCACACGCCGTGTAGACGAAGCGAATGGCCTTAATTATCACATGAGCACGGAACAAGAAAATACTTTGACACAGGCAGGTTTATTGAATGGCGTGTCTGAGCGTAGAGAAGAGGCTGATTTGGCTTTGTGACACTAGGGACGGTCTTTAGCGTTAAGGTTTCTCAATCAGGGTTAGAACGGAACACAAGTGTAAAATTTTCTTTCTTCTTATTCCATAATATTTTAATCCTCGCTTTTATCTAATTTCAAATAATATCTATCCCACAACTTTTGAGACAAAATAAGACTTCGCAAACGATGGAATGGATCAATGAAAATAGTAACTTTGTTGCTTTTTCGTAATTTAAACTACCGAACCATCGTTTATTAATTGAACATGCGAGAATTCCTTCATATCTAGTAACTTTTGAAATAATACGTTACTCTTCTAAATAATTTAGAAATAGGGGAATTATGGCTAAAACTCTTTTTTGGGTTTTCTGTTTATTAGGCGCTGTCATGTGTATGTGGCATACGAGCGCACCTGCATTTGCTGGTCAATTAACATTCCAGGAACTGGGCATAATACGCAATGAAATTGAGAGCCTTGAAGATGATATATCTCGCTGGAAATCCGAAGCTTCTACGATAGAAGATCGTGCCAAGCGCTATGAAAAGCTGGCAGATGACGCCAAAGAACAGATCAAACAATCAACACACCAAGCAGATAAAAATCATTGGCAAGACACCGTTGATCAACGCCTTCAACGCGCAAAAAACCTACGACAGGACGCCGCACAAATCCTCAAACAAGTAAAGTCTAAAGAAACTGAGCTTTCATTTTTAAGAAAAAAACTAAAAAATCAGGAAGAAATCGTAGATAGAGATAACGCCGAGCGGCAAACAATCCCTGACACAAAAACAGCCTTTAGTATTTTAGAAGAGAAAAAGGGAAACAAGAAACGTTTCCCGATCGATTTGTTGGTTGGTGTGTGGGAATCTATGGATGACAAGGATTTATTCGTGATTGTGCCACAAAATCCGGATGATGATTTATATGCCGGTAGGATGGAGGCGCACACAGAAAATAGAGTATGGGAAGGCCGGTATCACCCAGAGGGAGAAATTGATGCGCCGTCGATGATGACATTTACCTATAAGCCTAAAGCAGAAGAGATAAATAAAGACATCCCCAAATGGGCGCGCGAACAAATTGAAGGTGAACTGGAATGGACACTAGAGCTTCATCAGGCCGGTACATGGGGAACGCCGCGTTTTGAGGTGAAGTTTTTCCCGGGAGAAGTGGAGTGGAATGAAAAAGCTCTGGTGAAAGATGGCAAGAATGCATGGGTTACCGGCAAGGGAACGCCCAGAAATATTAATTATAAAAAAGTTTACAGTGATGTTTACAGCCAGGCATATGGTGCACCTGAAATCTTTATTCGTATGCCAGGGGAGACCGATCCGCAAAAAAACCATGTGGAAGCGATTATAAAAATACAGCCATTTTTCATTGATGTGGTCCTTCCTGCCGATATGGCGAAGGAGCAAGGTAAGCATTTAACGGTTGAGGTTGAAAATATTGATACTGGCGACACGACAACGCTTGATCTGAAGGCTGGTGTGTCGCGGAAAAGCCATTCGGTGCATTACACGCATGACACATCTGTCTTGCTTGCACGCTTTAGCGATACCAGAGTGGATGAATATAAAGCGCCTAAATTCTCCTGGAACTGGCTGACAGGGAATATGAGCCCGGGCAAACGCCTTGATTTATCGATTGAAGATGGGCAATCCGTCGCTTTTAAGTTCAAAGGCGCAGAGGCTTCTGCACCTTTTTACAATAGCTGGTTTCAACGCGGTATTGCCCGCCATGTTGAGGCTGTCCCTAAAATGCGCGCGACGAACGCCTATATTGCTGGGAATTCTTCGGCCCTTTATCATCCAGAGGTTCGTGAAGAAGCGACGCGTAAGCTTACGATGATCAAGAACTACGAGAGTATTGTTCTAAATGCAGATCTTCATGACCGTGAGCTTTACGCGGTTGGAGAAAAATATTTTGGTCTTAAAGGCAGCTATACAGGTTTGATAGACCTCTCTTCGGCTCAAATAAAACAGCTCACCTACATGAACGAAGGCTCCTACATGAATAAGTACATGACTGGCAACGATGTCATGGAGAAAAAGAAAGGTGACCAAAAAGACAAAAAAAACAGTGCACCAGAAGAGAAAATGCGGAATGGTCTAACGGATAAAACGCGAGATGGTAATAATGAGGGGCACGCCGCATTTAAAAACGTTGTCTGGACATCGCAATATGAAAGGGCTCTTATTCGCAGTGCCGTTGATCGAGCAGAAAAAGAGGCACGTGATGATGCTGTAAAAGAACTACCGCTCGCGATTGCATATGCGATGTATACCGGGATCGCGTCGGCCAGTAATGCAGATGCCGCGTATCTATGGATTTTTGGTGAAGATCTTCAGGGGAAAAAAGCTGGATATGGGGAACGCTTAGGCGGTGCGGCCAGTCTGTTTCTTGGTCAGCTTGTGAGCATGAAAATGCCAACAATGATGACCATGCCAAATACCAACATCAAAACAGTCGGCATGCCCAAAAGGTTATCTGCAAAGTCAGCGCGCATTGGTCGGCGTGTTCACTTTAAAGAACAGATGAAATTAAAGCAGAGCGCCGCGCTACGAAAGCTTGATAAGAATATCAAATCCATCAGCGACGGACAGCTTAAACATATTATATCGGATGCGAATTTACCGATTGGCCCCAGTGGAAAGGTCAAAGATTGGAATACGCCGCGTAAAAATATTGCTAGTAAAAACGTCAAGAAATTTGAAGATCTAAACACGGCGTTGCCGCCGCCCAAGAGCGCGCCCCCTCCAACACCGTCTTTGGATAATGTAAAGGCCACGTATCAAAAAAACCAGTATGAAGTCCTACAGACGAGCGCAAAAAAAGCTTATGGAGACAGTGTAAAAACGAGTGAACCTTACTTAGCGCCGCAAGAAACAAATATGTGCAACTGTCGGCAGGCTGACCCTGCTTTTAAGAAGTATTTAAAGCGCACTTTTACCGATAAAGAACTATTCAAGATCATGGTGGAATATGACATTATTCACCCGCCCATGACGTCGCCTTTAGAATTTGGGGTATCAGACCTACAGGTCATGCAGCTGATGCATAAAATGGGATTCGAGGTGAAGCATATCCCGTCTCAAAAAGCCATGCCGCCGGAGGTTGTTGATCAGTTCCTAAAAGCTGGATGGCATGTCAGGGACGTTGTCAAACCAAAAGGACAAATAGGCGAAGAGTTTACGCACGCCGTGCAAGTTCAAAACTTTAAACGTAATGCAAAAGGTGACATTGAAGACATTGAATTTTATGATTCTGCCTATGGTGCTAAGCAAACGATGCCTTATGAGGATTATAAAAAGGTGGCTGAGGATGGGTACGGTCTTATCCTTTATCGCTGGCCCGAGAACGGCAAGCCTCCGGCGGCTGTGAAAGGCCTCGATACAGTAGCTGCAAAAGCGCCACCGCGCACTCGCAAGCTCCCTGAGCGGCTTGATCTGGATGAGGCATTAAAGAGGCTATACCCAAATAATGACTATCCGCCGTTGCATGTAACCGATTTAAAAAATTCTAATGCCATTATAAATGAGGGCCAATTAGATTTATCTGATCAAGGCGCATCTTTTAGCCAAGGTGGCGCGGTTGGTGTGGCGCGCGATGGTGGCTTTGCTGTTCGCGTGAAGCCGGAAAGTCTTGTTACACGCGATAACCCCAATGGGGCCGTTGAGCTCTATGATGAAGCGTTGGGTAAGGGGAAGAGGGCAACATTTTGGCCGAAAGGGAAATCTGCTGGCGGTAAAGGATATTCATCGCATATCCCTACGGAGCATCTACAGTTTTTGGATACAAGCACAAACAAGTGGCGTAATTTCCCAGAAGCCAGTGCCCCGGTGCCTGCCCACCCTGACTCTGATCTTAGTAAAGCAGATGATCTAAAAGGCTTTTTGAAGGAGTTGAATGTGCCTCAAAAAGTTGAAGCTGTTGAAAGTCTGGATGATTTTGAGGTGGAATAAAATACTGCTTTAAAGAGCTTCGCGCTTGTCGGCGCCGTCCGCAGTTTTTATCTCTATGTCACGGGTTAGATTTATTCCGCGCTCTTTATAAGGGGTAGCAATTTTGGTTATGGGCCCTGGACCAGCTATTCCGCTTTTATAGGTTACATGTAAACGCCATAGCGCGCCCTCTAAAACGGTGTCATTTGGTGACAACCCATGCGCAATTTCAAATTCAATCCATTCAGGTGGCGACCACGATGCGATGAGTTGATCAATCACGCTTTGCGGCAAGCTTTGAATATCTCGTCTGTCCGTTAGAGTTCGATCCGCCTTGATTGTCAAACCGCTTAGGTAAGCATTACGATAACTATATTCAGAGTCGTCTTCTCCACGGATTACAGTGATATTTAAGGGGCGTGCCCCTTCATCGGCCATATCGTTAATCCTGAGCGGGTTGTTCTTATCAATGGGGAGATCACTACCGGATTGAAGTTTTTCATCACTTTTACGTAATTCTATAAGCCAAATATCTGTACCATCCGTCCATTTTCCAAGAATATTATTTTCTCTTTTTTTAATGTCCTCGGCGTCAAGCGTTTGGATCGCTTTACCAGCAGGTTTCACGATCATCTCAAGGTCGTCGCCGTCTTTAGAGGGCTGGAAGTCAATATCACCACGAAGTATGGTTTGCTGTGGCTCTTTTCCCTCTTTATCACGAGATCCTGTAATGCGCATATCGTAGCGCCTTTTTTGAGGGTCCCACTGCATAACAGCTTTTTCGTGCTTGCTGATTTTATAACGATGCTCAGTTTCTATGTCTTTTAACAACGCATCTTGGGCGATATCGAAATTGGCTAGGCTTTCTAAAATTGTATTTTCATCTGCCTTTAGACCTCTTTCCTGTAAAATAGTTTTCATCTGCGCGTGCCGTTGCGAAACATCAGCTTTTTCCAATAGCTTTTTAACTGCAATCCAGTCTTGTGATTTTGAAATATCTAGGCCGATGGATTCTGCTAGTTTTTTTGCACCCCCTTTGATGGTCGCTGGTTTCTTTGACCATTGATGAACGCGTTCATCTTTTAAAATGCGTCCTGTGTTTTTAAGAACGGCATCATCAGAATTTTCAATCCTTCCCTTGAGCTGGTTTACTAAGCCCGAGGTCATTGATGACAAATGCGGTGGAATTTTTTGTGCAAAAGCCTGTCCTGATTGAAAAATCAAGCATAGAAAACTGGCAAATACCAGATAGGGCAGGCGCATTGTGCACTCCTTTTTATTCCTGAGTTTCAATTTTAACAGAGTGAATATTGAATACGCTTTCTCCTGTATTCTCTTCTGTTTGTCCGGCATTAATCACAAACTGCTTAGGGGCACGTAGTGATGAAATAATATTTGTTTCTACCCAAAGTGGGTTTCCTTCCTCATCACTTTTGCCATCTTGATGCAGGCGAGATTTATAGCTGCGCCCTTCTTTTACAAGTTGAACGGTCGTTTTCACATTCGTCTTCCCCCAGCCTTCAATATATTCCTTAAAGCTATGGTTCGGACTGAAGGAAGGCCCCGCAATAGGCGCATCAAATTGTGTCTGCTCTCCGCCACTCATTTTTACTGTTGTCAAAACAACAGCATACCCACTTGATCCGGTATCACAGCAGTAGCTTTTATGGCCTACGATGGAGGTCGCAACATAATTTTTGTTATCCGTATAAAGGCCAAATGAAAGAACGTCTTTAGAGGTCTGAAACTCAGGCGTGAGTTCAACAGTGATCGTCCAGTCACCTGAGGGGAGGTCTTCCATCAGCTGTAAAATATTAGAGCTTTCTGCGTTGCTCAGCCCACCGACATCTTTCCCAATCAATAAAAGATCATTATTCTCAACAATATATTGTTCTGGGTTTGGGTTCATAACATCCCAATGCGACGCCAATTCCGCGCCGTCGAAATTATCTTCGAATGTAACCGTACTTGCTGCAGGCTCAGGCTCAGATGTAGCCGCTTCTTGTAAGGCCGTTGTTAGAGCCTCCACATCGGCAGCGCCATAATATTTTCCACCTGTCGCTTCGGTAATGCACTGCACCGCTTTCGCTTCTTCTTCACCCAGAGTAAAACCAACGACATTCACAGTAACGTCCAGGCCGGACGCTTTTACTTCCTTGGCGGCTGCACACGGGTCACCCTGACATTCTTCCAAGCCATCTGTCACAAGGATGATCTTGTTATCTTGCCCCTTGAAAGCTGCAAAAGATTTGGAGGCTTGTCTTATCGATTCTGCGATAGGGGTTTCACCCTTCGCTTCTAATGTTGAAATCGTTTTTTGCAATGTAGCGGCATCATCTCCTCCCAAGGGGGAGACAAGTTCGATATCACTACAATCTTTCGCGTTACGATGACCATAAACCATCAAGCCAAGATTAGCTGTCTTGGGTATGCCCTCTAATGTTTTCCCCAAAACATCTTTTGCTGCTTCCATACGCGTTTGGTTCTCAACCTTTTCTTTCATAGAGCCTGAGGCATCAACGATAAAAATAATATTTGTGTCCGCATAAACAGGCATTGCCCCTAAACACACAAACGCTACGGCAGTGAATAATGTTTTACGAAGCATCGTAATCTCCAATCTTTTCAAATAATTATTCCATTTATACAATGTAATGGGAAGGAGTTCAACTTGGTTTGTATGAGTGTTCTTTATCCATTATTATCAAATTTGATACTATAAAGTGATAAATGGTTGGCATAAAACTCATTTCGATAATATGAGTTTCCTCAATATTTTATAAGCTGCTTCTTATCTCGTTTTTTTGTCACAGAGCAATCCAGAATTGTTCCTTCATGATCAACAGCACGCCATAGATAATATATCTCACCATTGATTTTGACGAAAACTTCATCAATATGCTACCACCAGTAACGAATAGTCTCATGGCAAACATCTATGCCACGTTCATGAAGAATGTCTTCCACCTGCCGTAGACCAAGTGGATAACGAATATAATACATCACCGCTAACTTTATGATTTCAGGGTTAGTTTTATAATATTTAAAGGGATTTTTTTGCTCATAAACACAAAAGATCAGAGATAAGCTAAAACTGCATATTAATCTGACATGACCATTAATAGTTCTTATTCAAAACACTTTGCGGCGTGTCAGGGAATTTCCAGTTTTCTGCTTTTGCCTTAAAGGATAAATCACGCAGTTGCGCCTCAATGGAGGCATCATGCCGCGGATCTTCTATCGCCATGCGTTTGGACAGGTTCGTGGTCATAAACCACTGCGCTGTGCTTTCCACCGTAAAACTGGCCGCCGCCGCATTTGTACCCAAGGTTAATTGACCATTTACGTTTTGTAAATATTGACCAGGTTGGGCGATGGATTCAAAGGAATATTTTCCAGTATCCCCAGAGCGCGCGGGCACCATTTTGAAGGTGGCAGAATTCTGAAACTCTGTCGTCTCGTCGAGATAATCAAATTTCAAACCATCAGGCGTTACGTGCAAGGCTTTTTGATAATGAACCCATATAAACCAATCCGCGAAATTGCCTGCATATGGGTCTGCAACATTATCACGCGCGGGCTTGCCATCGTTAAACTCCACAGGTTTTGCGTGCACGAAGGTGACATGATCAGACCCATCGGCAAAGCCAGGCAGCATCATTATACTGGTCTTGGGCACTGTGATGGGCGGAATATAGACCGCGGTATTGGTCTTTACGGAAATGTGAGAGGGCTGTTTTGACAATTCGACATTTTGAGACTGCGGCATCATAATGGCGACGTCATTATCGCCCTTTTGCAACATGACATTGCCGTGTCGCAAATATGTTCCCATATATAAATATTTTTCCCGTTCTTGCTGTTTATCCCATATGGCTTGAGCGGTGGCTGTTCTTGTTTCGTTTGGCTGCAGGTCTGCAACACCTGCAAACGTGATTCCCTCTATGCTTTCAACGGTGTTAAATTTGAAGGCAGATGCGGACGAACACTCTGTTTGGATAATATCAACACCAGCCGCCGCAACGCCGCCATCAATCGCAATACATTGACCAGATAGCGCGTTTTGGATATTCAGTGTTCCATTTTCTGTATCAATCTTCATGAACAGTTCGGCCGCGCTTGTTGTGCACGGGCGGTGTGAAATGGTGTTATTTCCCGCATCGTAAAGGCAGGTTTTACTGTTCCGCGGTGAAATCATAAAGCGTGTTCTGTCCACGCCGCCAAAGGCAAAATATTGATTTTTATTGCCAGACGCGCAAGTTTCTAATGTCAAAGAGCCATTGATTTGCATATCGCCTGTGATGCACAGATTATCATTGGCCGCCGTTGTGAGTGTAGCGGTTTTTGGTAAGAGTTGCTCTTTTGAAAAATCATAACCAATAGAGGGAAGCCAGCGACGCTTTCCAGTCTGCATCGGGTCTTTTTTACAATCATCTAGAACAAAATAGGGGATCTCTATAATCGTATAATCATTTCTCATATCATCTTTCAATTGCTTTTCCGCCGCGCGATATTCATAAACGGCCGCTTGTGCAAGAGGAATATACCATCCATCGCCCTTTGCTGCGCGTTGCGCCTTCAATGCACGGATTTTAGTATTATAAACATCTGTGTATTCTTTGGTTCTGCGAATGGCTTCAGAGTGTGAAATATTTGATTTTCTTTGTTCTTGTAAGGACTCACGTACACACATGCCGTTACTGGAAACAAGTTCGCCTGTCGGTGTGTAGCGCCATGTTTCGCTTCGTTCATTACACGTTATGAAGGCCAGTGGCATCAATCCGTTTAATCTATTGACACTGGTATCCATCGTCAGACAGCTATCATTTTTTTCGATTTCAATATCGCCAGCGTCGCGATAAAGCGTTTGTCCATTTTCCCCTGTCATTATGTTGCCGTCGGCATCTTTTATTGGCTGAACGTTTAACTGATACTCGGCGTTTTTCTTTATGATGTGTCCTTCTTCATCAAAGAAGAATCCAATTTCATTAAGAACCGCCTCATGATCGCCGGTTAAATCACAGTTGGACATAATTTTTGCACCGTAATAATCCGTGCTGTTACGAAGGCAGCCTTTGGGGTTACCTGCGCTACCATTATACATCAAAAGCATGCGGTTACCCTTGGTGCATCGTTTAAGGTTTTGATTCCAAAATTCATTATGGTGACATTGCCCCGGGCTTGTACGTCTGAGCCTTGTGGCTTTCAGTCCACCGTTTATTGTTGAACTCATCTTCAACACATTGTCTATGCGGGCATTTTCTGCGCGAATGCGGTAACGCTGCCATGTGGTTAAGTTTTCCCTGATTTTGTCGCGTGAGGCCGCCCATTCTTTTTGCTGTTTTGCTGCAGCATCAAGGAGAGCCTGTTGGCCAACGGCGTCTGCCGCGTATCCTCTAAACTTTGCGCCGTTTTTCACGTTGCCGCGCCAATCCGTACAATCAGACATCCATTCGGGCAGCGGGTCGCGATTGGCTGCGATGGTTTCATTGGCTTTTGCCACGTCTACATATAGGCATTTGTTATTATGAACATTGCGAAACACATAATCATGGCTTTGTAAAATATCGTTCAGAGGGATGTTATTTGATGTATCTAGCCCACCATTAGGTGCAACCGCAAAAACTGTCCATTTATTGTCATCGTAATATCTGTCTGGGGTACAGTGATTGATATTAGATTTTGTGTCATCGCCATTTTTTGCCCCCATACAGCCATAAATCATTTGTCCGTCCCAGAAGCGTGACCCCATCATTTCGATAGTATGCTGTCCATCAAGAACACGTAGATATGTGAGTGTACGCCCCAAAAACTTATCTTCTTCACTTTCATCTTGTTGAGCACAATCAACAAGTGTCCAAGGCCCGCTAGGGCGTGCCCAATACAGACAATGGTTTAAGGCCGCACTTGCAATTTTACCGCGCGTCGGCACTTTCTCGACCTCATTCCAATTGGGGACGACAGATGTGCCAAGCCATTGATTAGCGCTGGCGCAATCCCCCATCATAAGCTTGTTCGTGGCATCGCGTGTTATACATTCCTCACCATTTTTAAGCTTCATGTCAGCAGTGTATGTCCATTTAGCGTTGTCGCCACCGATGTGACAGCTTGCCTGATAAATTTCATCCTTATATAAGATGGCGCCATTGGGAAGGGTTTGGCTTTCGGCGCGGCGCGTTAGGCATTTCTCGCCAAACGGTCCATTCCATCCGCCGTTCCATCCGTTATAGGCATAATTGGCGGTTTTTATTTGATCGGTTGCGGGATCAAGATGGAATTGGTTGGTTGAGTCACCAAAACATTTATCAACTCTTACAGGGTCCCAATAATATGTGTGATGCACACGGATACAGTCGCCAATTTTGTCATTGCCACGGTTGGTTTCATCAAACAGCACAACCGCGCCACTCTCGAAGCATTGTTTAAAAACGTCATTCCAGTGGTGCATATTGTGTTTACAACGTGGTGGATTGACGCGATACCATATAGGCGCTTTTTTCTTTTTCTTTAATAGACCACCGACGGCGCCAATGGCATCACCCACAGCGCCGCCTACAGCGCCCAAACCAGCACCGATAGAGTCGCTCATCCATCCCGTTACTGCATTATTGGCAATTTGTCCCATTGCAAAATCTTTTAACTCATTGGCTTTGTCAAAGGTCGTACCAATAACCATGCCCGCGCCGGGGCCAAGGACGGGTACCTGTTCAACGCCCAGTTTAACGAGATTTATGCCTGCGCCTGCCAAGGCTTCTCCTGTCTTGAGGGGCGTTTTACCAACGTTTTTTGCAGCGTCAAACGCGGCGTTGGGGTCGGTTAAAACGTCTGTTCCTGCCTCGATGGCGGCTTCTGCACTGCCAACGGGGTCGGTAACAATCGCTTTGCCTGTTTCATACGTGCCGCTTGCGATTTTGCCCAAGGCTTTGCCTAAATCTACGATACACGCCAAAGGGTCTGTACTTGGGCGAACTGATGCCACGAGAGCGGTGGGCAATGATTGCGGATCGGCCAAATTCAACGTTCCGGCAAAATCTATCGGCACATCAAACCCTAAATCCTCAACATCAAAACAAGAGCCGGGGCTATCGAATGTTAGTGACGTTCCGTTTAAATTCATGCTCGCTTCACGATGAATTCGTCCACCTATATTGATGTCGGAAGAGATGCTTGCTTTCGGTTCAGCCAGAGAGCCGCGCGACACGTCAAACGTGCCATCGATCTTGGCGGGTAAAATGCTAGGGATAAGGTCAATGGGCAGATCAAGGCTGCCTGCAAAGCGCAGATATTGTGGGCCACCTAGAAACGGCATGTTTCCGTCAACGCTGATCGTGTTACTGGCGAATGGCGCGGGCGGGGTAACGCTGCCATGTACGGCATACCCATCTTTAAGGTTAACTTTGTATTCGCCGCTGGCCAAATTCGCCTTTAATGCGCCGATATCAATCATGAAATCACCTTTGGCCGCCAGACCAAACCCAAGGGGCGGTCTTTCTACCTCAGGGTTAGAGGGCGGTGTGCTGCCCGGTGTGCCGAAATAAATATAGGGGTTTTTGACACCAATCATCGATAGGGGGGATTTTTCAACCAATGAAAACGCGCCGTCTGATGATTTTTCAACTAAGTTTGTAAAGCTATTGATTACAGTCGGGGCGTTCTTCTTAATTTCAACGAGGATCGGATCATTTGCGGTTGGTGCCTTTTCCAAGCCTTTAAGCAACGCATCTTTAATTTTCGACCCGCTTCTAAACACCAAATCAAAAATGCTTTTTTGCAAACGTGCCATTGTGACGGGGGTTAAGATAAGTTCGGCGGTATCTTTGGTTTTGCTAAATTGAACGGCAAGGTCTGTTGGCACTGCGCCTGCCCATGTCGTATCCAGATCAAGGATAAAGGCTTTCTTTTGACCGCCATCTTGAAATTCCGCGCGGTCGGTATGAATGCCAAGGGTGGTGCCTTTTTCTTCCTGACCAAAGCTTATTGTCGTATCTTTGAGGCTATAACCCTCAAGACCTAACGGGTCATTCCAAACACCGTTGATGCTTGCGCTGCCGCCGACCTCAATGCCAGAGCCACCCGCGCTGTATTTAACTTCGAATGTCCCGTCCAATGGTTGCACCACGCTTGGATCATCCAAACGACGCGCTTTAATTTTGGCATCAGAGCCCAGACCAACCTCTAAGGTGTTGTTGTCGCCTTTTTTGTGACGGACAAATAATTTGATATTGGCGTCTTTGAATTCAACAAACTCTTTAACAAAATCAGGCAGGGTTGGGGTTACGTTCTTTAAAATAGTATAGAATCCAAGCGATGGCGCGCCGCCAAACAGGCCGCCAACACTACCCGCTAAAAACACCTCATCTTTAATACCAAAGGGTGTTTTCATCAAATCACTTGCAGGGCTTGGGATTTGTGAAACATTCATCTTCGTCAGGAACGTCAAACCATCTTCGACAAGCAAGCTATAGGCCAGATCATCATCAACCATATCCCCAAGAACATCGTCATAAATAGCATCCGGAATGCGGCCTGCATCAAAGCTTGGTACGGCTTTAGAGCTAATGATTAAAACACCTTCGGGAATCGTTAGTGCGTCGAGCGGCGCAGGGATGTTTTCAACGAGGTCTGCGATGTTTAGCGCTTTGTCTTGGCGTAGGAAGAGGGCGGCATTCCCGCCATCATCGGTGATGATGGCGCCGCGCCCGTCAAACGCCAGTTTATTGAGGTTAAAGGCCATATCGGCTGCGACGGCGTTTTTGCTCAGTAATAATGTTTTTATTTTTGCATTGGCAATGTTTTCTGCGCCTGCGGGAAGGGTTAGAAATTCGGCTATATTGAACCCATCGCCTGTGCTTTCAAAACTGACAACGGCATTTTCAATGGCGCCGTTACTGGCCGCAAGCGAGACACTCACCGTGCCGGACTGCTTTCGAAAAATACCTGTACCAAAATAGCCAAGCTCTTCGCTTGTTTTATTGCCGTCTTGCGTGAAGGTTCCGGCAACCCCAAGGTTTGTCATTTGGAGGTCAGGAATCTTAAGTGGGTTATTCCAAGTTTGGTCAGAGGAGAGTTTAACCGCGAGTTCCGTATTCGCATCGCTGCGTTGCGTATATTTAATGATACCTTTCATATCCAGTGGATCTGTTTTATCTGGCACACTAACCTTGGCGTCTGTTTCAATCTCAATGACGTCGCCATCAAGGTTGGATAGGGTGAGCTCTGCGTTTTCAAACACAACTGTCGTTTCAGGGATTTTATGTATTTTTATGCCATCAAGCGCGGCCGTAATCGTGCCTGTTAAATCCCCTGTGGGATTGGCTTCCAATGCCCCCTTCATGGTGATGCCGCCATCAATTGTGACAAGATCTGTAAAGCGGTTCAGGCTGCTGCCTAATAGATTTTGTGGCTGAGTTTTCCCGACAATGGTTAACCCCTTTGCAACGATCAGGTTATTATCTTTGTCCAAGAGACCATCAAAGAGGAGCTGTAAGTCCTCTGGCATTGCAGAGATGGTCATGTCAGATGTTGCTTTATTACCCCACCCAATAATGGCAGGTGCAAAGTTAACATCACGTATGATGGGGGGGAGTTTATTTGTCAAAAGATTTGGCGTTACTGTATTAAAGCGCACAAAAAGATTAAATTCGCTTGGCGCACTCTCTTTATTGTCAATTGCGAAAAACGCATCGCCTTTCAATTTTTCACTCGGCCATTCCAGTGTGCCTGTCATTTGCGTAGGGCTGAGGCTGATATCACCAAGGACAAATTCATCGATTTTCGGCATGTCTTTAAGGCCGGGTAAATCATTAATGGCGATTGGACCTTTTGATTCAAATGACCAATCTTCGGTATTGAGCGTTTGCTCTGTATCGTTAATCGAAAATTTGATTGAGCCTGATAAATCAAACTCTGCGCGATCAAGCTGGCTGTTCATCCATACCGTGCTATTCAGTGTTCTTTGTAGCTTTCCGTCTTGTTCGCTTTGCTCAAACGTTCCTGTAAAGGCATATTGACGAATATTGAGAAACGGTAAGCCGAACGGATGTTTCCATCCAATATTGGTGTTGATTTTTTGTGTCTTTACGCCGCTATCTGTGACACGTGCAAGTGCGGCAAAGGAAATATCTTTGACATCCGCTGCATCAAAGGCCGTAGCACCAGAAATTGCGATGATGCCCTGTGATTCAGTATTCAAGCCATTACAGACGGCATTCATGTCTGTTTGCACAGACACCTTCCCGGCCATAGATAGCGCGTTTAAGCCAATTTCTTGGCCTGCGTCGGCCTTTTTAAGGTTTATCGTCATGCCAGAGACAATCGCTGGCTCTAATTGTCCATCAATTTCCTTGAGCGAGAATGTGGTTTGTTCAAAATTAACAACACCCTTGGCAAACGCAGGTGCGTATTGCGGAATAGGGAAGTTGATATCAAGTCCACTTAAACCAGCCTTTGCGGTTGCCTCACAAAGCTCTTTTTTACGCGTGGCACTGTCTTTTTTGGAGAGCAGGGACGACGCATCCCATTCGCTGAAGGACACATTTTTGAGCTGACTAAGTTTGAAATGCCCCTTAACCACATAGCCCGTTTTGGGTATGCCATAAGCCGCCATAACCGCGCCTGCATTATTATCGGCGGGTGCATAGGTGCCAATCACGCTTACACCGGGGTGAATCGTTAAGGGGAATAAACCCTCTTGATCGCCTTTGCCCAATATGGATGATAAAGGTTTTGGCATTGAAGCAAAATCATCATAGGTGATTGCCGCTGCATCTTCGTCTTGCATGAAAAAGATGGCGTTGGCCAAACCAAAACTGCCCAAATTGCTCTCACGGATTTTCGAAACATACGTGCCAAGGTCAACAGATGCGTGTTCAAGCGCAGCAATCACCAGTGTTTCTTTCGGGTTTGGCTGGAACAGGGTTGCGCGCACGGGCGCACCGTCGAATTCTGCCGTTCCAGTGATGGTGTTTTCGGTGATTTCGACTTGTTTCAATAACACTTTTGATGCGCCGGGGACGGCTGTGCCGATAATGTCTGCGAGCGTCAAAGTATTTTGGGCGATGACACTTGTATCATTTGGAAATTCTGCCAGTTCACCTGCTTCAAGCTCTATTTCTGATTGGGTGGATTTTACGGCGGCGGCGTTGCCTGCCATCACCCAGTTTAAGGAATTGACGCCAAAGGCCTTGCCGTCTGGTGTAACACTAACCGCGCTCAGGCGTCCTGGCACCGCGCTCCAATCACCGGTATTGGGGTTGCGTTGATAAACGCGGCCACCACCCAGTGATTCCTCAATGTCGCGTCCGACAATAAAGATTGAGCCATCGCCGCCAACACCAATATCGCTTGCCTTTGGCGCCTTATCATCGCCAATCCATTTTCCGTCGGCATACACAAACACCGCGCCATCTGCATCAACGCCCCATGGTCGTCCTTGTGGGTCAACATCGACGCGGATCAATGATCCGTTCACAGCGTTCCAGTCAATATCGCCAGAAGCATTGAAATCACCGAATAAGGTCACGCGACCAGCTGTTTTGTTTTGCGCCCCTGCCAACCATATTTTTCCGCCACCAATACCAACATCTTTGGCGCGAATACTGGTGCTGCGCCAATGGCCTTGATTATTCGAAATATAAACAGTGCCGCTATTTGTTATGGCTGCAACACCGTCTTTTCCTGCATCAATATGTTTTAGATCACTACGGCTGCCTTTGGCATCCCATTGGGTGGTTTGTGCGTTCCATTTATAGGCGCGCCCATCTTGGCCGACAAACCATTGCTGTCCATCATGGCTAACGGATATGTCTTGCCCTTTTACGCTTTTTTGCATCCAATCCGGCGCAGCATTGGCAATCGTCATAAGGCTGATTGCAGAAAGGCTGATACCGGCGAGAATGGTAAGTTTGCGCATATATATATTATCTTCCAAATGATATGGTTTGAGAGGCTGGAAAATTACCAACAATCGGATTGCCACGTGAATCCACTGCCACGCGCGTCACGCCGCGTTTATTGGTGGCTGTAAAGCTTTTGGTAATTAAATCCCACTTGCGCAGTTGTCCTTGCATATTGACGATAAAGACTGTGCCATCTTGACCGACACCAACGTCTTGGGCTTTGTCGATTTGATTAACAGACCGCAGGGTAAAGTTATTGGTGGTTGGAATATATTCATAGACATTGTTGGTCGTGCTTACCACCCAAATGTCATCCTTATTCACGCCAATACCAACCCGTAGAAACGAAATATCGGTAAAACCATCAACGTCATTTGCGGTTTCGGGTTGAAATAGTTCCAACGTATTTCCGGGGGCGATGTTTGCAATTGTTCCATCCGCAGCAAAGTCGATATCCGGTAGTTCAGTCAGAGGGAGAGGTAAACTAAATGTAGCTCCGTCAAAGTTTTGCGTATCCATTGCGGATGGATTGTTAAAAACGCTGCTGACATAAGTGGTAAGGATGGATTGATTTCCGCAATTTTTATTCCACTCAGTGACCAAAGATGGGATGGCAGGATTTGGCGAAGTAGGGGGTGTATTGCCATTCACGTCCCCTATTATCAGGTTATCAACGGCAATGACCGTATATAGATTGATACGTTTTAGGTAATCGAGATGATGGAATGCCTTTGTTACGGGATCATAGACCCAGTTCAGACCTGTGCCGTTTACACACGGATCTTTAAACCCAGTTACCATTACAATGTCATTGGCACCGGCGGTTATATCACGTAGACCTGTGCCCAGACTTGGAAAACCAGGCGCAGAAGTGGGAACAGTAACATTGTTAAAGGAAACGGATTTTACAATTTGAATGCCCGTGTTGGTCGATACATTTGGTTCTTCGGTTGTGATATTTTCTGTGGCGGTGGTTTTTTGCGCTAAAGGCCTGTCGCGACTTTCATCACGCGGGAAATACCCTGCTTGTAAAATCTGACCGCGATTATCAATGATCCATGGACGGTCACGGGGGCCAACGGCAACATGCGCTGTATTCCCTTGGCGCGTTGCGATGATATCAAAGTCACCCGTATCTTTATTAAAACGGCGAAGTGTCGCATTTGTATCAATAATAAAGACGCTGTCTGCAGGCCCAATAGAGATATCCGTGGCATTGATAGATTGACGCGCGCATTGCATATTAACGGTGCATTTAAATAAGCGTTTCGAGCTGTCAATTACCCAGAAAGAGCCATCATTTTGCGCAGCAATTTGTTGTCCACGCTGTTTCAAAAGCTCATATGATGTTCGTGCCTCGTTAAGGCGTGCACTTTGTTCGTCGCTGTTAATGACAAGAACGCGATCATCTTTGGTCAAGGTCAAATCAATAAGCGATAGCGCAAGATTAGATTGCCGCCATGCCTCGCCATCATGTTCAACTAAATTATCGTTTGTGCCAATCGCAAGTGGCAGGCCGCTATCTTGAACAACAAGGCGATTAACTTGGCCGGGGAATGTTAAAAAGCGTTCTTCCGAATTTGACCAACGGCGGATGTGCCCCTCTGATGTGAGGGCAAAAACGCTGCCGTCTTGACCGATGGATAAATCAGCAAGTCTTGTTGTGTCGGGAACAGCTTCAAAAATGAGGTCTGATGTGTCGACCACAGCTGCGGGATCTGTGCTGCCATCGCCGCGCTCACCAATCTCTATGTTTTCGTCCGTATTGCGTTGTTGGGTTGTAATGCCTTGTGCGAAAATTTTACCGTCACCATCAACGCGCCAGATTTCATTGCTTCCTAAGGAAACTGTTTTGGCTTGGGTTACACCGCCAAATACCTGCCAGTTCGCGGTGTTGTCCTGCCATTCATACAGTTTGCCGTCTTTACCTACGATGACGACGCGGCCTTGCTCACTAATGGTTATGTCTTGCGCCAAACCCGTAACGCCAATCCATGCATCATCAAGGCGGCGCGCGATTGATCCGTCATCGGCTATGCGCCATAAAATATTGGTCGGGCCGACGGCCAGACGTGTGGCTTGACCGTTTATCGCCGCCCATTGACGTGTCGACGGGTTATAGCTGGCGATACTTCCTGTGTTGGTGACTACAAAAACGATGCCATTATTCGAAACGACAAGATCACGCGCCCCTGCGCCGACAGCTTCCCACTGGGTTCCTGTGTATCGGCGTACCGATCCCGTTTGGTCAATGGCCCAAAAGGTTCCATTTGCGGCGGCGTCAATACGCGCCATAGATTTCCCAATCCGGCGCCAGCTATCCTCGGTGTAATTATATTGAAAGACTTGACCTGAATTATTTATGGCCGCGACGGCACCCTTGCCACCAACATCAATGTCGATGGCTTTGCCTTTGATTAGTTCCCAGACAGTGTCACTGTTTTGAGCATTAACATTGGCGGCAAAGCCTAAAACCAATGCTATAACAACAGCATAGGAAACAGCGAACCGCTTTAAGGCTCTCTTCTTCATCATGTTTATATCCAGTCTTAGTAGAATAAAAAGTCTACTGCTTGGCTTAGTCGTTTTTCATGTGTATTGCGACTATTCCAGTTTTCAAGTTCAAAGTCACCTGTCTTAAATTCATTAAACAGGGAGTTGACTTGCGCGACCTGCATCAATTCTGATGTGGTCGATGGTGGTGAAAACCAATTTTTATTACGGGATTCAAAGGTGCTGAGTGATTTTTCAAAATCTGAGAGCTTCGCTTCTATTTTGGCGCGATCTGCAGGATCTTGGTTAACATATTGCGCGCGGCGCGGGGTCAGCATAATAAGAACAGACTTTCTAAAGTCACGCTCAGATTTGTTTGAGAATAGATATTGTATGGCGGGAATATCACCGAGCAAAGGTACGGCATCACGAGAGCTTTCGGTTTCTTTCTCGCTTAGTCCACTTAGGATCAATGTTTCACCAAACTTCATCACCACATTGGCGTTTACGTTTGTATTTGATGTATCAAGGCGAAATTCAAATTGAACAGAACTGCTTGGTGAAGTCAAAAATGTGCGCTCTGCATCGACTTCCAGTTTAATGCGATCATTCGATAAGAATTCAGGCACCACCGAGAGCTTGACCCCGATTTGTTTGTTAACCGAAATAGAGGAGCCGTCGCCGCCCGAAACAGCCGCCGCAATAACATCTGTGCCCGAAAAGAATTCTGATTTTTCATTCGCCAAAGCCACCAATGAGGGGCTGGCTAATATTTCGTTGCGTCCGTAAAGGGTATTGAAAATATTCAAGGAGTAATTGACCGCAGGAATAGAGATTAGGCTGGATACGGCTTGCGAATTTGTGTCTGCATTTGCCGCAGTGTTATCGTCGATACGGGTGTTTGAAAATGAAAACCCTTGTGCATTTGTCAAGGGGTCGCCAAATTGCAACTGCAGCCCTGAAAGAAGGTTTAAGCCGCGATTTGTGCTTACATCTTCTTGTGTGCGAATGATAACAACATCGACAACAACCATTTCTGAATTTATGAAATCATCGTCTTGGGTGTTGTTTATTGCATCTTTAATAAGGTCACGACGTTCGTCATCTATGGTCGCCCCCGGAATGCGTGCAACGCCGCCCCCAGGTAGTGCTTGTGCAAGCTGAACAGACCCTTCGTCACCTCTTGCGATAGCAAGTTTCAGTAAGTCACCTTTATCTTCATCATAAAACCGTTTCCATGACGTGGCGCGCTTGCTCAAATAATCATAGGTTTTAGGGTCGTCTCTAAAACGTTGTAGCAATCTTTGTGCCTCAACAGGATGATCTAATGCTGCATTGGTTAAAAGGGATGCGCGCACAAATCGTTCTTCATCAATCGGGCCAAGCGTCATGCTCTGAATTTTTTCAAGGGACGCCTTCGCTGTGCGAGGATCACCTGCATAATATGATGCGCGTGCCAGATCGTATAAAATCTCTGGGTCTGTTTCATCCATAACGGCGGCGGCGGCCAAAGTTGCCTGTGCGTCTTTGAATTGGCGTTGATCAAGATAAGCCAGTCCCAGATAATATTTTGCTAAAACATTGGTATTGTCGAATTTATACGCCAACTCGTACCCTTGCTGTGCGTACTCATAATTTTTGGAATTGCCGCCCTTCGCCATCAGGTGATAGACCAACGCATTCATAAAATGTAGCTGAGAATTCCCAAGGTCCATTCGAAGCGCAGTATTAAATAGTTGTGATGCTTCTTCCAATCGTCCTTCATCAAGCGCAACAGTGCCTTCGGCGACTAGCGCGCGTGTGCCTGTATTGACCTTATCTTTGGGCACAAATTTGGCGAGTTTGAAAGGAAGACTAGAGCCTTCACCAAGCTGGCCTTCATAATCAAGCAGTGAGCCGCCACTAAAGGCATTCTTATATGAAAAAGAGGGGGGATGGCCTAACTGCTGACATCCCATCAGTACAAAAGTACATGACGCCAGTAAAGTAAACTTTTTCATATATAGTCCCATTGAAAATATTTGGTGAAACAATAGTGCTTAATGACAGTAGTGTAAAAAACGACAATAGAAAAGAGGGGCGGGGTATTTTGTGGCATACCTCGAAGTATAACTTTTCTATTCTATAAAAAAGAAGGTTATAATATGTACCCCGTCAGCTCAAATCGCCACGCCTTATAGACTCATTCTCTCACAATGTATGGCAGGCCGGACTGAATGGCAGTGCTTGTAGTCCAGCGATAGCTTTTCTTAGTGTGTATTCGCTGTTAATCCTTAAAATACAGCTATTAATTATAAATTTTTGCCTGTTTTAGTAAAAAAGAAAGCGCAAAGATCAAGCATTTCAATACTTCCTTTCTAAATTATTTCTTTTCATCGTCAAGCAATCTTTCCGCGAGTTCTATCGTTTGCTTTTTGGTGAGCTTAATGTCATAGCCATTATCGCTTTTTATGATCTTCGTTTCCTCAAAAGGCAGGAAGAATTTTGTGGGGATGCGCTGTGCCAAAACAGGGCGCAGCGTAAAATAGATGTTCTGCGCTTCAGCGTTTTCGTAGATAACGGCGTCAACCTGTCCTGCCACTTTCCCTTCGAAATCCAGAAGTTGTCCGTTACGTAGCGCACGCAAACTGATAAAATTCGTATCCCCCATGCTTGAATAAAGAAAATCCGGTTTGTCTTCGATTTTCTCTTCCGTGATGGTCATCATCACATCACCATCTGTTTGTTGTTTGAGAACCCTTTTAAAGTGCATAGCGGTTAAGTCCCGTTCATAACGTGACTCATCATCATTCATGACAATGATCTTGGCCTTGCCCGTGTTTTTGTTCACGAGGATATCATGGATTTTACCGGCCTTATCGCCCTTACGGTCATAAACTTCGCTGCCAACCACGTCCAAGACCGAGTGACGGTAATCATCTTGTTTTAGGGCTTCGGACTGTGCTGTCCTGCGTTCAGCTATTTTTCTGAGCACTTGAGTTGCGGACAAACCATCACTCACAAACCCGTTATCGATATCAAGATCATCCAAACGCTCAACATTGCTGAGGTTATGTGGATTATCTTCCAGACCGTCGTCTATACCGCCAAATACTTTATAAAAAAATTTATAAACTTCGCTACGCCCGCTACCTTCTTCGTAACGATTACCTGACATTTGTTCGTCCGGCAGGTGCGGCTCACGCTGTTGCGCTTCTATATTGGTTTGGCGTTCTCCGGCATCTTTTTCAGAGGGAAGGAAGAAATACCAACCGACAAAAGCGCCCACCAGAAACAGAGTCATCACGAACCCTAAAATCTTACCCACGCTTTGGGACACAAAGGATTGCGCTGTATCATTATCCATATCGTTATTCATAATTTTTCTCTTTCGCGGAATTTAAAAAGGCCTCCTGTTCTTATCCAAGAGCAAGAGGCCGAGGTTTAATTGTTTATTGTGCGATCATTTGTTTTTTAATCTGCGGCGTTCTGAACGGATTCTCCGGCGTGTTCAAGATCACGGCCAGCACCTTCCAGAGTTTCGCAGGCTGAAAGCCCAAGGCTGAGTACAGCCAGTGACAGAACCAAGTAAAATCGTGTGTTGGTCATCATAGTTAATCTCCTTGTGTTAAATAAAAATATTTTCAGTTCAAGCTGGCGGCGGTCTGCCTTTTAGTGCGTGCATGACGGCGGCAACAATAAACAAAACGATAAAGACAAAGAACAATATGCGCGCAATATCAACGGCTCCGGCAGCGATGCCGCCAAACCCAAGAACTCCGGCAATGATTGCGATCACAAAAAATATAACGGCCCATCTAAGCATGACTGACCTCAAGACTCTCTGGTTTGATTGTTTGTCCCGGCACGGCGCAAATATGTCCCAAAGCTTTTCCGCAGATGACATGGTCTGTTGAATGAACAGCCAGATCACCCAGTGATATAATACCCACCAGCCTCTTGTCTTTATCGAGGACGGGTAAACGTCGGACTTTGTTTTTCGCCATGTTCAGGGCAACATCTTCTATCTTGTCGCTATCTCGGCAATATATGATTTCCTTCGTCATCACTTCTTCGGCTTTTGTGGCTTCTGGATCGTGAGATTTTGCGACACAACGCAAAGCAAGGTCACGGTCTGTTATCACCCCCACCAGTCGATCGTTATGGGCAACAATAACGCTCCCACAATCGCTTTGTTGCATTTTCTTTGCAATATCGTGCAGAAGCGTTTCGGGAGAAACGACCTCTACGTTTTTACTCATAATGTCTTTGATCTTCATTTTGGGGTCCTTTTGGTATTGCTTTTCAGAGGTGGATTCTTTTTTAAGAACCTGAACATGGCTGAGGGGGTATCAGAAAGCGATAGCTAAGGAGTCTGTAGATATAAGGATTGTATAAGGCAGGACAAAAAAGCCTATTTCAAAAACCTCAGTAAGCCTTGATCGTATAGTGGCGTAATCTCGGCGATTTCCATGCGGTAGCCAATGCCCGCTTCCGTGACAATACGTACGGGAATGGAGGGATCTTTTTCAATTTTCTCGCGTATCTGGCCAACAAAAACGCGTAGATATTGTGTGTCATCGGCGTGCGCATCGCCCCAGACGGCTTTGAGTATATCCCTGTGCGAGAGCATCTTGCCGCGGTGGATCATAAAATAACGCAGGAGATTGTACTCCTTGGGCGTAAAGGCCAAAAGTTCGTCATGTAAAAAAACTTCATGGCGCACCAAATCAATCCGTAAGGGGCCGTTAACCAACTCCGGCTCGCCTGTTTCATGAATGGCGGCTGATCTTAATGCGGCATTGACCCGAGCGAGCAGAACATCGGCACTAAAGGGCTTGATCACATAATCACTCGCCCCCTTGTTCAATGCCTCTATGATATCGCTGTCTTTCGCACGGGCGGACAGGATAATAACTGGCACTTTCGTCCATTCACGAAGCGTCATCATCACATCAATACCCTGCATATCTGGAAGGTCGAGGTCTAAAAGCACCAAATTGGGCTTGGCAGAAACCGCAAGACGTAGCGCCTGCTTACCTGTGAGGCAATCCACCAGCGTAAAAGCATCTTCATCCAGAACGAGGGTCATCATTTTCTGAGTTTGAAGGTCAGAGTCGACTACAATTATGGTGTTTTTCTTTTTGTTCATGATACTTCAAACTTGCGCGTGCTCCCCTTGCTGCGCGTGAGAAAACTGGGGTTTTTAAGAGCTCCTTTTTATAGCATGTGAACGTGGAATAAAGTAGCGCGAACTTTTGAACACGACCATTGCTCTTGGTTATCCGATGCAGAACATTGTCTTAAAATCATAGGTTGCTTGTTTTTCTGAATATGTTTGGTGTCTTTGCAATAGCTTAACCTACTATTTTTTAAGCATTTTTATAGCTTCCTTATACGATAGCCCTTAAATGCACATCGCATTTTTACGCCGCATCTGTAAACATTGGATTTCAACAGATGAATTAGATATTTAAACAAACCCAAGGATTTTTAACAAATGCCTTCAGTTTCGACCAGCACATCCCCATCCCCCGAAAGCAACAAGCAAAGGCAAAAATTCCGCGGGATTTTGCCCAATGAATCATCTTCTGCCGCGACGGTTTTAAAATCCATGCTTTTGCCCGATGAAGAAATTATCCTAGTCGGCGATGTCAGTTCAGCAATCTATTGGCAAAGCGTTGCCGTTCTATGCGCATCAATAGTTTTTATGTTGCTTATGCTCACCTTTGGGTTGCCGAACCCGCTTATGATTTTATTTGGGACTGCTCTGACGATTAAAGTATTTTTTATGTTTACGATAGCCACTTTAACAAAGCATTATTTGTTGCTTGCTGCGACTGATAAACGCGTCATTACGCGCGTTGGGATTATAAATTTAGAAGTCACCCAGACGCGCTATGCTCAAATTGAGAGTAGTGAAGTTGCATCAACCATCCCGGGACGTTTTTTCAGCTATTCAAGCGTCTTTATAAACGGCACGGGTGGACGTACTTTGGCAATTCCCTACATTTCCAATGCCGGATCATTTAGAAAAGCCGTGACAGAAATCCTATCTCATCGCGACGACGCGGAGCTAACGGCAAATGAGCGTATGGCACAGAAATCTGTTTCCGCCATATAAATTCTAAACCGCCGCCGATATTATATGGAAGCTTCTGAAGCTGTGTCCTTGGCTTTCAAACTAAGCTCACACACACCACCTTATACAATCCTTATGTCCTTGAAGTTCTTCCATATCGCTTCCTGATATGGCGCCTGCCAAGTTCGGGTTCATAAATAATAAAGAGAATTCGTCTCTGGTAAATAATATAAAAAGGATCTAACCATGAAAAAAATAATTTTAACGACTGTGTCGGCTTTTGCACTTATTGGTGCAATGCCGGCCTTGGCTGATACGGCTAAGCCACAAGCGAAACCTAATGCAGAATCCACAACAACAGGGAATATTGCAGAAGATGCAAAAGAAGCATGGAAAGACATAAAAAGCGATACGGCTGAGGCTTATAAAGAAATAAAAGCAACGCTAATCGGGCAAAAAACCGACGATAAAAACATGCTTGTTGTCATCGACTCTCGTAAAACAGCAACGGGTATAATCGGACATCATGTTTACAATGAAAAGCATGAGAAGCTAGCGAAAGTCACTGATATCATCCTTGATAAAGACGGCAAAGCGAGCCTGATTGTTGTATCTGATGGCGCAATCCTCGGGATGGGCAAAAGAACTGCTTTTTATTACAGCGCGATTACACGCGTTGAAAGTGATGGCGATGTGGTTATGCCTATTACAGAAGAGATCATGAAAAAAGCTGTGCCCTTTTCATATAACCAAGACAAAGCAAGCAAAAACATGCTTGTAATACCGAGCAATGGTTACAGTGTTGCTACACTTCTAAAGGGACGTTTGTTAAACGAGAAGAGAGAACCTGTCGCAAATATTGATAATATCTCTTTGAAAGATGGTGTAGCCAATCAGCTTATCGTTAGCTTTGATGACATGCTTGGTTTTGGTGGTGAGCGAGCAGTTCTTTCATACAATGATGCTGCGATTTCTCGTAATGGCAATGCCTTGGATTTTCAACTTAACGCCAATAAATCGGCTCAGTTTGATGCGTATAAAAAAGCTGTGAAAATGTAAAGCTCAACAGCACGTCTTCATATGAAGACGTGCATTTTAATGTCTATCGAAAAGGAACAAGATAATGACGGAACCAAACAAAAAAAACGCTTTTGAAGATGGTTGGAATGAAGTTACAAAAACTTTCCAGAACCAGTTTTCAACATGGATCAAGATGTCGGAAGATTATTTTGATTATATGAATGATAACAGAAAGAAAATGATTCAAGATTTTCAAAAGCAATATGGCTATGCCAGTGATAATGCTCTAGCCGCGAATAAGGAAACTGGAAAAAGATTACACGAAGTCAAAGCAAATGTAGAGAAAGCCACTGAAAAAACGCTTAAAAAGTTAGAAGAGGTTACAGATGCAGATGCGTTAGAAGGCAACTGGAAGCATCTCACCGCTGATATACAAAAACAGTGGAGCAAGCTCACAGCAGAACATCTTGAACAAGTGAGCGGTAGTCGCAAGAAACTATCCGATATCATTCAGAAACAATATAAAATTGCTCATGATGAAGCTGAAAAACAAATAAAATCTTGGGAAAAAACATGTAAAAATCTGACTAAGTCAGCTTAATTTCTAACTGTTTTTCTCTTACTCGTATAGCTGGTGTTGTTTTGAAAATAACACCAGCTATTTTTTATAGCTTCCTTATATAATTAGCCTTTATTCACATCGTATTGTTATGCGGCATTTGCGACAACATCATACGGATCTGCGGTTAGCAGATTCAAATCAAACGAAGATCAAGGAGATCATCATGACGAATTCAAGTCAAAATATGCCGAACAAAAACCCTGACATGAGTAAAAATCAAAACTCAAAAGAAAACGCTGAAAAGCTCCATAAAAAAATCAAAGAAACTTGGAGTGGCTTGAGCGACAATGACATCAAACTTTATGATGGAAAACGCGAAGAGTTTTTTGGCCAGTTGAAAGCAAAACACAATGTTTCTAAAGAAGACGCACAAAAGAAAATGCAGGAAATTGAAAAATCTTGTGGTTGCAGTGGCGCAGCAAAAGCCGCATAGCTTTTAAACTTTTTCGACCCTAGAAAACCGTCCGGCTTTTCCCCCGCCGAGCGGTTTTTTATTTTTATTGTTTCATAATGCCTTATAGAAATTTTATGCGTCCGCACAGTTCCCACATCGATTCCTGATATCTAAGCGCTTAATTTATACTCACATTAAAAGCCGCTAAATGCGCAATGAAAGAAAAGATCATGTTTCGTAAACGTAGAAATAAATATTGTGAAGAAATACTGCTCGCAAAACCTGTACCGAAAAATAAAAATGACGTTATTTTATACGGGGATGCTGCCATTTTCCCCGTAGATATTGTGAAAAGAAAAGAAGAAAAATCTGCCATGATCTTGTGGGGCGGAAGAAGATAACGTCGCGCACAAGTGCAGGGATGGTAAAAATTCTGTTTTTAAAACAAAGATCATTAACGCATAGTCTTTAATTGCAATCTAAAGCCAACTGTTGGCGGATGTGTGTATTCATTATTATAAAAGGAGTGACGCATATGGTCGCGTTATTGGACTTAGCAGGGAAAAAGGGACTCATTCTGGGTATCGCCAATGAGCACAGCATTGCTTATGGCTGCGCCCATGTTTTGCGCCAAGCGGGCGCTGATCTGGCCGTAACATACGCCAATACAAAAGCAGAGCCTTATGTCAGGCCGTTGGCGGAGCAGCTGGAAGCGGCGATAATTATGCCTTGTGATGTGCGCGATGAAGAACAGATGGCGGCGTTATTTGAGGCCGTAGAGCAAGAATGGGGAACGCTAGACTTCCTCTTGCATGCCATAGCCTTTGCACCCAAATCTGATTTACAGGGGCGCGTGACTGATTGTTCAAAAGACGGCTTTCTTGAAGCGATGGATATTTCTTGTCACTCGTTCATTCGTTTGGCGAAACTTGCCGAACCTTTGATGAAAAACGGCGGGAGTTTATTAGCCGTGACTTATATCGGTAGCACGGAAGTCGTCAAACATTACGGTCTTATGGGGCCGGTTAAGGCGGCATTAGAATCTTCTGTACGTTATCTGGCTTCGGAACTTGGAGAGAAAAATATCCGTGTGAACGCTCTTTCGCCAAGCGCCATTATGACACGCGCCGGATCGGGGATTGCAGGTTTTGACGAACTTCTCAAATCCACAGCTGTTAAAATGCCGCTGGATCGGATGATTGATCTCGGCGATATCGGCAATATGGCCGCTTTTTTGGTCAGTGATCTGTCCAAAAACATTACTGGTGGTGTACATATGGTCGATGGCGGATATGAAATAATTAGTTAAAAAGAGAAAACACAGATGACCCATTTAAAGCAGTGTATTACCAATAAAACCTACGATGAGATAAAAATCGGAGATTCTGCCACTCTGACGCGTACTCTCACCAAACAAGATATCCAGCTTTTTGCCACTGTCACGGGCGATATGAACCCCGCACATCTGGATGAAGCCTATGCCAAGACTGATATTTTCCATCAGATTGTCGGCCATGGAATGTGGACGGCCTCAATGTTTTCTGTCCTGCTTGGGATGCAGCTCCCCGGGCCGGGCACACTTTATCTGGATCAGAGCCTAAAATTCCTAAAGCCCGTACATCTGGGGGATACAATTACTGCCGCGGTCAAGGTGATCAAAAAAGACGATAAACACAAACATATTACATTCGAAACACTCTGTGCCAATGAAGATGGCGAACATGTTTTGGAAGGCGAGGCACTCGTCCTTGCGCCATCTGAAAAGATAAGCTGGGATGCGTTACCACTCCCCGAAGTGCAGATAAAAACGCCAGCGCATAACTATGAACAATGGTTGATGGACAAGGCATCAGGGCTGAAGCCTTTGCGCGTGGCGGTGGTGCATCCGGTGGATATTTATTCTCTCGCAGGTGCAGTGGAAGCAGCCAAGGCTGGTGTGATGGAGCCTGTATTAATAGGGCCGGAAGATAAAATTCGCAAAGTAGCGGAAGATGCTCATATTGATTTAAGCCGCTATGAAATTGTGTCTACACCGCATAGCCATGCCGCCGCCGAAGCTGCCGTACAAATGGCACGTAACGGCGAAGTAGGGGCCTTGATGAAAGGCAAGCTCCATACCGATGAATTGATGGAGGCGATTATTCATAAAGAAACGGGGCTGCGTACAGGAAGGCGCATGAGCCATGTTTTCATGCTGGATGTACCGCGTTACCACAAGCCGTTATTCCTAACAGATTCTGCTATTAACATCAGACCAGGCTTAATGGATAAAAAAGACATTGTGCAAAACGCGATTGATTTATTTACCGTTTTGGGATTAGGAACGCCTAAAGTCGCCATACTGTCTGCTGTAGAAATGGTGAATGAAAACATCCCCTCTACAATTGATGCGACGGCGCTTTGTAAAATGGCAGAGCGCGGACAAATCGCGAATGGCATTGTTGACGGCCCACTGGCGTTTGATAATGCCATATCGAAAGAGGCTGCCGAAATTAAAGGCATTACATCCCTCGTGGCCGGAGATGCCGATATTCTGGTCGTACCCGATGTTGAATCCGGCAATATGCTGTATAAAGAGCTGCGTTATTTCTCGGGCGCACAAGGGGCTGGCATTGTTCTGGGGGCGAAAGTACCAATTATCTTAACCAGCCGTGCAGGCGATGCTGAAAGCCGCGTTGTGTCTTCTGCTCTGGCGCTGCTATATGCAAGAAAAGAGCTGGCATGAAAAAACTCATCCTGACCTGCAACGCCGGATCAAATAACACAAAGCTGGCGGCATTTGATGCTCAAACGCTTGAGCAAGTGGATCATGCCGCCGCCTATAATGCGGATGACGCGATTACATGGTTCAAGGGGCATGCGCATGTTGTGGCTGTGGGGCATCGCGTCGTGCATGGTGGGCGAGAGTTTACCCGCCCCGAACGCATTACCGGTGCGGTCGTTGAAAAACTGACAGCCCTTATTCCGCTTGCTCCGTTGCATCAACCCGCGGCTCTCAAGCTCATAGACGCCGCCCAAAAACTATATCCCGACATTGCGCATATTGCCTGTTTCGATACGGCATTCCACCACACCATGCCCGATATTAATCGTCGCTTGCCTTTGCCGCGCAAATACCATGATGAGGGACTGCTTCGTTATGGCTTTCACGGCCTGTCTTACCAGCATATCGCGGATGTCTTGCCTGAACATGCACCCGATATAGCAAAGGGGCGCGTGATTGTTGCGCATCTTGGCGGCGGGGCATCGGCTTGCGCGATGAAGGGTTTACGAAGCATAGACTCGACTATGGGGTTTTCTACGCTCGATGGTTTGATGATGGGGACGCGGTGCGGTGCGCTTGACTCTGGTGTGCTGCTCTATTTGTTGGAAACGGATGGCGTGTCGCTGCCCAGCCTCAGTGATCTGCTCTATCACAATGCAGGCCTGAAAGGTGTATCAGGCATCAGTGATGATATGCGCGAACTACTCCACAGCAAAACTGAATCAGCAAAAGAAGCAATAGAGCTTTACTGCGCGCTGGCCGCTAAACAAATTGCGGGTCTTATTCCGTCTATTGGAGGATTGGATGCCCTCATCTTTACGGGCGGTATTGGTGAACATGCGGAAATTATTAGAGAGAAAATAACCGCACGGTTGCACTGGATCGGGGCTTTTGGTGTCTGTGTCATCCCTACGGATGAGGAGCTTGTCATGGCGCAAGCTTGTAAGACAATTCATAAGCATAAAGGGGGCGACAAAGCCGCAACCTCCCGCTGGATTAATGAAGGGGGTCACGCGAAAGGCAAATAGAAGAAAATTTGCGTAAGAATGGCAGTGTTTGCAGTCTGGCGCTAACTATTATCTGCCGTTGTTTCACTGTTAATCGTTCAAAAACAGGAATTTTTTATAAATTTTCATCCGTTTTTATAAAAAGAGATCGTCAAATCCATAGGTACCAATGCTTTGTGTTAATTGTAGAAAATAATAACAGGGAACTATCAGTGAAAACGGTTAACTATATTAGAATTCACGGATTTTATAAGTTAGAATTTGATTTGTTTCCCGTCAGGTCTTGTATGTGTCAGTTGTCAAAATTTCAAGCCGCGCCATCAGGCCCGTTATCATCCTCGGCAGGTTTAAATCCGGGCACTTGGCCAGAGAGGATGCCCGCCTTGATTCCCATATCAATATTTTTGGCCTGATCGTCGTAAAACTCTATGGATTGGCCGCGCTCTAAGGCCATAAAAGCAAGTACTTCGAGGATAGGTTGTTTTGGTGCCCCTGCTAAAAAGTGCGCAGAGCCTGAGACATCTTCATCCCATTGATACAAGGTTTCAATGGCACGTAAGGCCGGGTTGCTGCCACGAGCGGTAACAATTGAGATCGCATATGGCTTGTCCTCCCCCGCATACCTTTGATTAACGCCATTATAATGATGGAATAATTCATAGGCGGGGCCATGGTTCATAGGCACATTACGCAGGCTTCTTTCATAAGAATCATAGGCCTGAAGGCCATGTTTTTGAAAAAAATCTTCTGACGTACTATCGAAGACAACACCATCAAGGTCAAAAACGTGATGCCCGATGACACTGCCATTAAACACAGGGCGCACATTCGGGGGAAGTGAAGGCTGCCTCATCTGTATAACCCGCCCTTCAACGGCCTCGTGCGGTCTTTCAGTTTGCTCTTCTAAAGAATAAAGAGGGACAATTTCTGCCCCCCTTTCCTTGTTTTGATGCGCGTTAATATCCGGATTATTAATTCTTTTGTTTTTAGCCAGATCGTAATAGGTGGAAAAAACGCCCGCTTTATTTCCGTCTGCAGCATCTTTCAAACTGGCTGTATAAAAATGCCTAATTTTATAGGCTTCAAGAAAAGGCACGGGGGATTGCCCATTGGTGAAAAACATCCGCCCTGGTGTAATGCCTTGGTCTTGCATTGTTATAATTGCGCGTCTTGCGGTAATAGGGCTGTTTTTAGAGCATACGACGACTTCTTCAAATTCTGGATTTTCAAAGGCTTGCTTTAAATGTTTAAAACCACGTCCTAATGGTAGGGGCTCGTCGGCATGCTCCTTCATATATGCGATATAGGATTCCTTGCCCTTTTCTTTGAAAATCCTGTCCGGTTCTGACATATCAAACAACACGCTGGTTGATATGCCTTTAATCATTTTGTCGTCAGGCTCTTTTGTTCGTCTACTCATTGTTTTCTCCGTTTTGCTTGTCACTTACACAACAGGATCTAATTCTTCTAACGACCTGTCCTTATCGTTATGGGGTCGTCCGGCGCGGCTGTATTTTCGGATAGGGTTGATAAATAACTTGGTTCTTTCTGACAAGATTGCAGCATCACCATGTTCTGTTACCCATGATTTTATGGCCTTGAACAATTTCTTTTTCTTTGGGTCATCGCCGATATAACGGGCATAAAGGTCAGGATCACCATCCAGTGCGTCAATTTCACCCTTGGCTTCGAGATAATGCTGATAGGCAAGAAAATCGCGCATGGCTTCGGTGCGTTCAAGGTCTTCTTCGAGCATATGGTCAGGATCAAAATCATAATGCACCTGATTGATTGTATCCATGGTTTCTTCAAGGACATTGCGTTCTTTCAAAAGGGCATTATAAAATATGTTTGCAGACGGAATATCATCGGCGCGCACTGATTCCACATAATCACGCACGGTTTTTGTTACATGGCGATAGGCTGAATTCATGCCTGCTTTTGCGCGCATCCGAAGCAAGTTTTGTGCGCCATGTTCCGGCCTTGCAGCGCGTCCACCGCCGCTGTCTAATTGGCGTTCCAGATCGGGATATTCATCAGGTCGTCTGTAATCATTATGGTATTTAGGTTCGTCACCGTCTTTTTGATTGTGCGCGATGCGGCCTTTGAGGATGCGCAACTCACGATCATTGTTCCATGCTTCCGACACTTTCTGTGCGATTGTTTTCCATTCATTTTGCGGATCGACATAATTCAAATGTCTTTTGATAACCCCCGCGCGGCGATCAAGCGTTTCTTTCGGCACTGTGCCGTTTGCTTTCACTCGCAAGCCGTAACGAGCCGGTACAACAATTGGGTTTTGTCTGAGGTCAAGCACTTCAAATACATCGTTATCGTAATCAGCCAGCATTTCTGCAATTTTTGTAGCAGGCAAATGCAGGTAATCATTCGGATCATGTTTCAGGTTAAACACCACGGCGTAGCGCTCGGAATCCATGGTGCCGATAAAAGAGCCCATTTGCGGTTTCGGGCGTTTTGCCGATGGGCTGACATAAGAGAAAATAGGATGCGGTCCGTTAAAACCCATATCCATGCCCATTATATCGTTCAGCAGGTGACTGGTGGATGCATCGGCATTGATAATCATTTGTTCTGCTAAATCGGGAGCAATATCATATTGTTTCCAAAATAAATCCATACATAGATTGGTGTCATATTGCCCGCCGTGGGCTTTCTTCTCGTCATAAGACAAACCATTTTCACGAGAAAGACTTTCCAGTGTATGGTCCATAAAATCAGCATCCGGCTTTTTGGCAACTTTATATTCCCCTGGGGCATATGCCGCCAATGCACGGGAAATGGCGCGTGTATCGATGGATATTGTTTTATAAGTTTGGTGCAAACGGGTATTGGTGTCCAGATTTCTGGCAGCTTCCTTGGCAATAAATTTTGAATCAAAACGCTCATTATGCCAGACGATTAAGGCCTTGATATCGTGGCGACTGACTTTACCATTTTCTGACTTTTCCTCGGCCAAAGCATGAGAATGTTTTTTCACCAAAGTAAGCGCCGTATTCATTTCATCAACGAATTGTGCGGCGGGTAAGCCGTCCTCCAGATCTTTCGGGTGCGTGCCTGTTACCAGCATCGCTATGGGCGACGGCATGCGATAATCAGGGATGCGCTGGAATAATTGAATGTTTTTGATTGTTTCGCGGGTTTCAACATCCTGAATGGTCAGGGCGAATTCACGCATAAGATGACGCATGGGTGATAAGCCGCCTGTTTCAGTGTCAGCTGCGCCAATCGCATGAATACCTTTATCCGCAAAGACGCCTTCTTTGTATTTATCAATGCCAAAGGCAATATCCTGCTTCAAAAACCCCTGAAGATTATCGGCGTTGAATGAGCGCGAAAGAGAAACAGGCAATGATTGTCCCATTTCGAAATGAGAATTCACCCCTGCGATACCACGCGCTGTGTCTTCGAACGTATCAACCAATTGTGCCACAAGCGAAGTGGAAATGGGCTTTATGGGCATGACGGAAGTTGAAAAACGCCCCTTTAGATAGAACTTATCGCGTGATGGTGTGTGATTGGTAACCCCGATAAATTCTGATGGCACAGTGCGATAGAATGAAACTTTTTTTCCTTTTTCTATCCGCATTTCCATAGAGCCTGTAACCACAGTCGTGTCCGCACCGACTTTTTCGGCAATCTCTAAATGTTTTTGCAATTGATGAGGTCCGCCATGGACAGGGAAGATAAACGGTACGCCGGATTCGATAATCCCGCGTTCAATCCCTGCCGCATTGTTATGGCCGGAACTGTGACGGATCATTGGTGGCCCATAGGTTGATTGCTCTGCCAACGTTTCCATGGCTTCGGCTTCTTTATCGATGGCTTCGGGTAAAATGACATGCGCCCCGTGGAACATTTCGACATAGTCTTTTAAGGCCATTCTGCGGAAATAATTATCACCTGTCGGAATGACACCTTGAAGCGGCGCAATAATATCATTGCTGCGGATGTTCCAGCGGTGTGGGGGCAGGGCATCACGCGCTGCGCGGTTAAGGGATGAAAATGCCTCATCCTGCGTTCCCGTCACAAGCAGAGCATATTCGCCATCACGCGAAGGATCGGATAATAACGGCTCTACTTTGGTTTTCTGGGTTTGCATAATGATATCAACATCATGAAAATCCTTTGCCCATTTTTTCAGGTCATAAACTTTATCGGCATCGCGGACAAGATCTTCAACGGCTTTCCCGTCAATAATCAAGGTGCGTTTATTGGTTTGTCCCAAAGCCGCAACCAGCGTGCCGAGCCTTGTAACGTTTGATCCCAACATCGGGAAAACAAATCGTTGTTCAGCATGATCTTTGACCGTCTTTACAATATCCTGCCGAACATCGGCTTCTAAAATATTATCGCCCGGTCTGATGGCTCCGGTTGAATCCGCGCTCATCGAATCCGGTTGGTGTCCGTGCATCCAGATATGCAGCGGCGGGATACCAAGCTGTATTGAATCATCCCATTTATAATCACCGGTATGTCTGTGAGATCCAGCTTCGGTGATGATATCATACATTAAACCCGGATCAGAGTGCGGCATGGGGCCGACGCGCACTTCAAAAACATCATTAATGCGAAGTCTCGGAAAATATTCGTATGACCCCATTTTTTCGCCGGGCTGAACCTCTGTCCATTGCTCAATCTTTGTCCCTGCAATTTGCGTTTCTTTAATCGCGTTCGGATCTTGGGGGTTGATATCGGTCAGTAGGTTAATTGGATAACATTTTTCGAAAATTTCATCCTTAATGGTATTTTCAATATCTAATTCGGACATATCCCGTTTGAGCTGTAGCATGGTCATTTCATTCATAATCAAAAGCGGAAGCGCATACCCCTTTTTCACAAGATAGGCAAGTTGCCCCAAATGGTCTTTATGACGGTGGGTAAATAAGATAGCGCCGACAGGCTCTTGCGGTTCATGAGCTTTATCATGTTTATGCCGCAGATACCGTCCGGCATTGAAAAAGGCCACATCAAAAACATCGTGAAATAAAACACCAGCATCAATCATCAGGGATGCATTTTTTTGCTTTCCCTCATCGTTGAAAAACTCATAGCCGATAATATATTGGTTCGCGCCGATATTTTGATCTGCCGTAGAGACATAAGAGGTCTGATTATTTCCGCCAATCGCAGAAAACGTCATAATCCCTTGTTTCGGGACGGTGTGTTTTTCGTTTAGATGCGGATAAATTCCAGTATAAAGATTAATATCCGTTGGCAACATAAAGCGTCGTTCATGCGGCGGTTTTTTCAAATCATCAATCAATGCACGATCACCAGCGCGTACCATACGGTTGATATTTCTGATGGCTTTCATAACAGAGCCAACCGCGCGGCTATCACTCAGATCCATTTTTACCCCCATATAGTGAAGGGACTTTATGCGTGCCTCTGCTTTGGGACTATCTTTGTTGGGTCTGACCTCAACTTTGTATAATTCTTCTTCTTTTTTACCACCGTCATTCTGAACGGTCACTGTGCCGGTAATATCCAGATGATTATGGTTACGCCCACGTTTGTAATGATATTTGAACATTGAGTTCTGATGTTCTTCGCCTTGTCCGAAAAGGGTGAGCACTCTGGACTGTTGATCATTCTCTACATATTTTTGTGGGCCGACCCCCAGAATGGCATGCAAAAATAAAGCCGGATAAACCGGCTCTGCATCAGGATTAATAATTTCACCAACGGTCGTCTTTATGTCCCCGCTGGCGTATAATCCAGGCCAGGCACGCTTCCCGAACCCTGCCCCATATCCGGCACCGGATATTAATTGCACAGGATTAACCCATTCATTTTTCGATATAACAGCCTCAGAAAGAGGCTTAGTGATACGCGGCAACGAAACATGGTGTTTGTGATCATCGAGGTCTAAATCTTGCCCGTCTACGTTTGCTTTGATGATTGTGATTGTGTTTTCATCCTGCGCGCATGACAGGTACAGAAATGGAACACTTTCATTTTTACCGTTATTATGATGATGGGAATATGTGAAGGTAACATCAAAACCAAGGGTTGTTTTCTCAGCCTTGATCATCAAGGTTCTTATCTCTCCAGTTTCCAAATCAGTCGCAACCGTAGCGAAGCTAGACTCGTTTGAATTGCGCAGGTGTTCGTGTAAATCGCGCACACCGAAAGAAGAGAAAAACTCCTCCTTATCGTAGGGTTTATCCATGTTTTTAAATCTCTAAATCGTTCTCCGTAATCAGTATTAAAAAAAATCATGTTGTGATGCAACAATTTTTTTTATTAAAATTTTTATGATTTATTTTTTGCAAAATTATATCGAAATGGATATATGTCTAGCTATGGAAAATGCGGCAAATTTACTGAGAAATCTCGAAAATACATCTTATGGTATTGGGCGGACTTTTTCTGAAGCAGGCCTGAACGGATACATGGCTTCAGCTATTTTTGTGGCATCAACCGAATCGCCGGGCACTGTTTTTGCGGTGACGCATGCGGGTGGGTCACAACAACATTACGCGCGCACAGACAAACATGTTTATCTACGCCGTTTTTCTCCGAACAACAGTATTGCCGCGCAGGTTTTCGGTGAAAATGAAGCCTCTATGTACGCGAGTCGTATGTTTCCTGATGAACATCTATGTATCAATATGCCTATCAAGCACCAAGGCAGACCGGATAATGATTTATATTCACGCGGTATGTTGCAGGTTGTTTTTGGCACTGATTCGGGGGTGGATTTAGGCGACGTTAAATCTCATTTAGAAAGCCAGCCGACATTTCAGGCACTTTCCGGCATTATCGTGCCGTTGCTTGATGGGGTGGATGACGGGCGTGATTCTTTCTTTAAAGTTAGAGAGCCATATAACGCCAATTCGGTTGTTATGTTTTTTGATATATCCGATTTTTCCGGTCACTCTAATCGTTTAGGACATTACAGAGCGCAGGATTTCGCTGATAAATTTTGTCAGGATTTTATGAACCCGATTAGCGCGGAGTACGGTGCGAATCTTCTGCGATATGAAGGTGATGGGCTTTGGCTTGATATGCCGATTGATCAGTTTGCCTCGGACGCAGAGCGCCGTGAACAAATGAAAAATGCGATTGAAATGGCGCGGCACGCCACAAGCGAATTTAGCGCCTTTGCTGTTGATCAGGATCATGGTTTTCAAGATGCTAAGCTTAAAGTGTCTATAGAACTTGGTGAGGTCAGGGATTATTACTGGAATCAAAATCAGGGATTGATTATGAAGCCGAATGATCGCTCCGGCTCCGTATTTTTACATATTAGGAATGCTGATCATGCGGTTGCGCGTCGCGACAAAAACGACATTGTCCTTGGTCCTGAGTTAAGGGCAGAGCTTGGTCATACGAGCATATATAATATTTCTCCCGATGATTTTGAGCATTATTTTCCACAATAGAGGTTATCACATAATTTTATGGTTAATTGGTTGTGTAGGTAGCAAGAAAAAACCTCAAAATTAAGTTACTAGAGCACCTTTCGAAAATACTAATGCTTCATTGCTATTACTGATGATGCCGGTACCGGTGCAAATTACCTCAGAGATCAAAGAGCCAAGAAGTGCGGAAGTATACGGGGGAGGGTATTCTTCGTTTTGACTTGCCTTTTGACACGGAGTGTCATTAGGTGTCACACATTTGGTTTAAATTAGAATTGTGACATAAGGCGATGGAAGTTAACATATACGACATACTACTTAGCGATAAGGTGCTTGTGATTTTTACAGTTATAAGCATGGGGTATTTACTTGGAAAGCTAAATATCTTTGGCTTTAGGCTAGGCAATGTCACTGGTGTTTTGATTATTGGACTTTTATTTGGTTCATTTGGTTTCGTTGGGGTACCTGAATTAGCCACGTTTGGATTTACAATTTTTATATTCTGTGTCGGCCTTCAAGCGGGCCCAAGCTTCTTTGCAGCATTTGCTTCTGATGGAACTAAGTATTTAGCTATTTCATTCATTGTTGCAATTTCTGCCGTTACTTTATGTCAGCTATTTTCTGTTGTTTTTGATATGGAACTTGGATTAGCCGCTGGCATGCTCGCTGGCTCTTTAACGAGCACACCAACACTTGTAGGAGCGCAGGACGCCGTACGCGGTGGTTTAGTGCCCATGCCCAATGACATCTCTGCCGAACAAGTTATTAAGAATATTAGCGTCGCTTATTCCTTGACTTATCTCTTCGGAATTGGGGGGTTAATGTTTATCATTAAATTTATCCCGACAATCTTTAGTATTGATCTACCTGCAGAATCTAGAAAAATAATGCCCACTAGAGCAAACATAAAACCAATAAATGAAAACAACTTGCCGATGGTCAGGACGTATCAAATTGATAGTGGTAAGCTGGTTGGTAAAAACATTGCTCAAATCCAAGAAGAAACAAAGCAATATTTTACGGTACTCGGAATTCGCAGAGATCAGAAAATTATAGATTTAGACGTTAATATCACGATACAAAAAAATGATATAATTTCTGTCGTTGCTTCTATTGCGCAGCATAATCTTGCAAAAAACAATAAAATGCCGGAAGTTTTTGATAAAGAGCTATTAAACTATAGAATTCGTACCAAAGAGATTGTCATCGCTAAATCTGATTGTGCAGGAATGTCAATACAGGAACTTCACCTTGAGTCGGAACATGCGTGTTTCCCATTAGGGCTTGTTCGTATGGGAATTAGGCTTCCAATTAGTAAAAACACGATCATACAAAAAGGCGATAAACTGGAGGTTATTGGAGAAGAAGAACACATAATCAAACTTAGCGAAACATTAGGAACTCTTGAAACTGATTTGGAAAGGACTGATTTGCTGACATTGTGTCTCGGAGTTGCATTAGGGCTTCTTCTTGGAACAATTGTTATAAATCTAGGTGAGATATCAATCGGGTTGGGAAGTGCTGGCGGGTTACTAATTGTTGGTATTCTTGTTGGGTTTTTCAGGTCTGTTCACCCGACTTTTGGCGCTTTTCCCCGTGCTGCAAGGAACATTATGATGGATTTTGGTATTGTTCTCTTTATGTCCTCCATAGGCTTGAACGCAGGAAGTGAAGTCTTAGGGGCCTTATCATCCGTTGGGTTTATGCTCATATTATGTGGCATGAGCATAACTATTATACCGGTTTTAGTGGCCTTCCTTTTTGGCCGTTATGTGTTAAGAATGAATGCGGCTCTATTGTTAGGATCCATAACTGGATCTATGACAAGTACACCATCTCTCAACCTTGTAAATGAAGCTGCCAATAGTCAAGTGCCTGGGCTTGGCTACGCTGGTAGCTATGCATTCTCGAATGTAATTTTAACGTTCTGCGGTGCTTTAATGGTTTTTCTTTAAGGGAAGTTTAGTTTTGGAAAGGAGTGAGTAAAACAATAAAAATAAAAGAGGATACGGTAGGCGGCGAGACAAAGATCAGAGATATTCGCATCTCTACATGATAATTAAAGTCTGGACATTCGTTTCTTTATTTATTCCATGGCATTTTGGAGAGTATCATAGCCAATCCGCACCACCCCGTTAAGCCTGCAAAGCATAATGCTGCACCCAAAATTCCCGCCAACACAAAAGCTATTTGCACTCCCGTAAACCCAATCACAACACATAGAGCGATTAAGAACCCAATAATAATCTGAACTTGTCTGAAAATTGATATGTTTGCTGATGAAGTCGATGATTCAATAATGGGTAAACCTTGCGCTTTCCATGCTTCAATTCCGCCTTCGATGTTGATGATTTTATTCTGACAAGACCCCAAGCCCTGAATACGTTCACATGCCATTTGGCCGCGCGAACCCTTCAAGCACTGAAAGAGTATAGTTTTTTTTGCGGGAATTTCCAACATTTGAAACCCGACCTCTAAAACACTTAAAGGGACAGAGATTGCATAAGCAATGTGACTTTCCTTAAACTCATCCGGTTCACGTACATCGATTAAAACGGCCTCGCCATTTTTAATCAGAGCGGCGGCCTGTTCGACACTAATACTTTTGGTCATTTTGTACTCTCCTTATCCAGTTTTTGGCAAAATTCCTTATAAAGAACATCCATTATTTTAAGAACAGCGTTATTATTAATACGATAATATAATGTGCGGTGGTCTCGCCGGAATGTAACGATTTCTTCCTCTTTTAGCTTGGATAAATGCTGCGACATAGATGTTTGGGCCAAACCCGTTGCCGCAATCAATTCTGTGACGCTTTTTTCACTTTCTACTAATTGACAGAGAATGAGCAAGCGATGCGGGCTAGCCAATCCCTTTAAAAAACCAGAGGCACGATCCGCATTATCTTCTATTTCTTTCATTAAAAAATCACCCTTTACAATTTATAAAAACATGATATCATAAAAATATAATATAAAACAAGAGGAAATAATATGAGCAATAAGCCCACAGCCCACGCTTTAAAAATTGTTTTGGCAGACAGTTATGCCCTTTACCTGAAAACGCATAATTATCATTGGAACGTTGAGGGGGCTAACTTCAGAGCTTTGCACTTGATGTTTGAAGGACAATATACGGATCTAGCTATAGCGGTGGACGACATAGCAGAGCGCATAAGAGCCCTGGGAGAAAAAGCACCCGGTACATTCTCTGCATTTTCAAAACTCTCCTCCATCAAAGAAGGGGATGAGAATGCCAGTGCAGCTTCTATGATTAAAGAGCTTGCAAATTCTCAAGATACGATCATTGGAAGCCTTAAAAATGCTTTGGATGTGGCACAAAAAGCCAATGATGAAGTGACTGCCGGACTTTTAATTGATCGCATGGGGGTTCATGAGAAAGCGGCATGGATGTTAAAAAGCACAGTAGTCTAACCTTAATTAACCGAGGAGAAAGAAAATGACTAAAGATTACAAAGCGCTAACAAAAGATATTTCTGAATATGCAGGTGAGCTAAAAAAAGCAGTGCCGGACGCAATGAACGGGTTTTACGCTCTTTCTAAGGCGGCAACGGCTGATGGTGCGATTGATAAAAAAACGAAGGAATTCATTGCCCTTGCAATTGGCGTGACCCAACGTTGTGATGGGTGTATCGGATTTCATATCAAGGCTCTTATAGGCTTAGGCGCCACACGAGAAGAGGTCGCTGAAATTATGGCTATGTGCGTTTATATGGGCGGCGGCCCTGCCCTTATGTATGCGGCGGATGCTTTAAGGGCCTTTGATCAGTTTGACGGTTGATTTAGTGCCGCCAGATAAAACACAGTTTTGTCTGATGACTTTTTCTGATTAAAAGCGGTATGATACGCTCGCTCCGATAGTCCATGGATTGATATCAACGTCATAGGCGTTCAATGCGCCGTTATTAACGCTGGCATCGACATTTAGGTCAATATATTTAGCATCCATATTAAGGCCCCAATTTTTGTTAATCCAGTAATCAAAACACTCCTTTGCGCAAGACCTTATAAATGGTCTCATAAGACCTGACGGGGAACACATTGGCAACTCGATGTTATTGATTATATTTCATTCATAAAATCGCATATGATGAAGATATGAAAGAATCCCTTCTAACTGATATTTTTTTGCATGCTGGATTTTTCCTGGCCTTATCGGCACTTGTAATTCCGATTTTGCGGTATTTCAAAATTCCAATTGCTTTAGGATACTTGCTCGCAGGTATCGCTCTTGGGCCATTCGCTTTGGGCTCCCTTACAGAACAATATACCTTTTTAAATGTCATCAGCCTGCAAGACACGTCGCATGTGAAGATACTGGCTGAACTTGGTATTGTTTTGCTTTTATTTGTTATTGGCTTGGAGTTAACCCCCAGACGCCTATGGCAAATGCGTTATCTTGTGTTTGGCTTAGGAGGCACTCAGGTATTACTCTCAGCATTGATTATCGGAAGTATTGCTTATTTTTGGGGAAATAATTTTCAAGTTTCATTGCTGCTCGGATTAAGCCTTGCACTATCTTCTACGGCCATCGTGATTCAGTGGCTTCAAGAAAGAAAACTCTTTGTTACAAATATGGGGCGCATAAGCTTTAGTATTTTATTATTTCAGGATCTTGCTGTGATTCCCATATTGTTAATCTTAACAATTATGAGCACAGAAATTGAAGTGCATATCAGTCAATTTGTTTTCTATTCTTTATTAAAAATGTTAGGGACTATTGTTGTGCTCTATTTTGTTGGCAAAATAATACTTAAGCCTCTTTTCATTTTTGCCAATAATTATGGTGGGTCTGAAGGCTTTATGGCCCTTAGCCTTCTTGTCATTATCACCAGTGCTTCTATTGCATCGCTTGCAGGTTTATCTATGGCACTTGGCGCGTTTATTGCGGGGGTATTACTCGCAGACACACAATATCGCCATGAGATTAGTTCTCTAATCACGCCTTTCAAAGGTATGTTGCTAGGAATCTTTTTTTTATCGTTCGGAATGAGTATTAATTTACATTATATTGCCGCCAAACCTTTCTGGCTTATCACTTCAGTTTTTGGCTTAATAGCGATAAAGGCCAGTATCATTTTTATACTTTGTAAAGCATGGAAACAAACAACGTCGGTTGCAGCGGAGAGCGCGATTTTACTTGCTCAGGCTGGAGAGTTTGGTCTTTTGATCGTAGGAAGTGCCCTTACAGTTGGCTTGATAGAAGAAGATGTTGGTCAATTTATGTTAATTATGATTGGGAGCACAATGATACTAAGTCCGATTATGGCGCCTTTAGCTAGAAAGGTTGGACGTTTCATTGAAATCTCACAGTCAGAAAAACACACGCCTGATTATGAAGAAATCTTAGATCATAAAGAAAACCATGTCGTGCTTTTGGGGTATGGCAGGATGGGTAAAGCGATAGCCAGTTTATTGTGTAAGGAAGGTATTGATATATTGGCATTTGATAACAACGCTAGCTGCGTTCAATTTGGATATGCTCGTGGTGTACCTATTTTCTTTGGAGATGCTTCTAGGAAACATACTTTGGATGCTGCCAACCTTAAAAAAGCCATTTGTGCTGTGATTGCTATAGATGATGTAGAAGCCACGCATCGTATTATCAGCGCAATCCGCCAGATAGACCCTGAACTTTCCATTATTGTGAGAGCACAAAAAGAAGAAGATGTAGACCACTTTCATAAGACAGCATTCGTCACTGCTATTCCAGAGCATCAGCATGTTAGTGCAAAGATTTCAGAACAAATACTCGAGCGATGTCGTCACTGTAATGACAATCCGAGAAAATACATTTCAAATCAAAACAATGATCATTCAAGCCAATAGTAATAAATTGGTGAAAGGCTACAACTGTGCAAGCATCATTGCCATTGAAATATAGATAACCGCTCTTAATGCACCCACTGCTATATTTTTTTGCTCTAGAACTTCTTTCGTTGTATCGATGCCAAAAAGTATAATATGTTCAGCAGTAAAAGAAAGCACTTTTAAAACAAGTATCATGGCAATACAAACACCCACCCAAGGAACAAAAAGCGTTTTTAGGTCATACAGCTCATAAGAAAGAATGTTTGTAGCAATACCAATAGCTAAAGCTGTACCAATCTTTCGCCCCGCAAAGGATAAGGCAAGAGCGATATTACAATTCTGAAGCTCTTTCTGAATAGACATACCCGCATGAAAAAAACAAAACAGCTTACGCCTTAAATACGTTGCTCCGGTCAAAAGTGCCTGTGAGACAATATAGCCCAAAACCAAAGCAATTAACCCTTCTAAACTGTTATCCGTTACCCACATCATAATAGAACGTATTATAATTGCGGACGCCAAAACATTACCCGCATCAGCGATGGCAACAGCAATGTTACCGTTGCTAATCTCATCACGAAGATAAATATCAGGCAAAGTAATTTTGTCAAAAATCCAACGCGTCAATGCCATAAGGATAATACCTGCAAGACCATATACACCAATAGTAACGGCAGAGCCGAGAATACTATCCATATAGGTTCCGTGCATAACACCTGTCAGCATAATAGTAACAGCAAATGTCACGCCAGCCATAGAAATTCCAAATGCCGGATTATCTTTTTTGAAGAGTTCGTCTGAAGCGTTTATATGAGCAATGGTTCCTGAAAACAGCCTTATGGAAGTGAATAGAGCTATGACCACAGCAAGGTTCATAATTAACGTGATATTGTAACTATGATCCCAATAAAACCAATCCATTCTCATGATCTCCACTCTATATTGAACAAAACCTTAAAGTACGCTTCTTAATATCATTTATTATTAAACCGTATTCAACGCTTGAGCCCGATAAAGCTTGCTATACTCACATTTTTGAATAGATATACTTCTAGAAAAGACAACAAACGATTAATTTTCAACCTTTTGACTTACATTAAGGAACTCAATTACGTATCATGCCCTAATATCCTCATAAAATGTAAAATAGGAGAATAAAGCATGCATTCCATTCTTCTCGCAACTGACCTTGGTTCAAATTCTGACCGTGCCCTAGAGCGCGCCCTAAAGCTATCGAAAGAAAGTGGTGCTTGTCTTCATATCTTACATGTTTTACCTAATGACAAAATAAATCCAGTTCGTGAAGAGCAAGAAGAAAGTACAAAGCGCCTAATAAAAGCTTACACGGATGAATACAAAGATTCTGATAATTCTAACATCGTTATAAAAACTGTAAGAGGGAAAAATCCTCATTTAGAAATCACACAATACGCTTCGGATCAGGATGTTGACCTAATTGTTATGGGCACACATGGCGCGTCTAAATTCAGAGATTTATTTTTAGGAACGACAGTGGAACGGGCATTAGTGGAAAGTTCTGTTCCTGTTTTAATGGTTAAAAGTAAACCAGTAGGTTCATACAAAAACGTGCTATGCGGTATAGATTTTGCACCGGCTTCAAAAAAAGCTTTCCGCGCGGCAACAACGATTACACCCACAGCCGTTTTTGAAATCATCTATGCTTATCAAAACACAGTGATGCCGCTCAATGCTTTGCTCATCGAAAATGTCGGAGCATACTCTTTAAATGAAGAGGAAAGGGAGGAGCGAATGGTGAAATTCATTAACGAAGAAACTGAAATTTATAAAAAACATAATAGCGCAGCCCTCCCAATAAAACTTCAATATCATTTTTTAAACAGCGACCCTTATCGTGCTTTAATAGAAGAAGCAGAAAAGAGAAACCCTGATTTAATTTGCGTGGGCGCACACAGTGAACCTTTATCTAAAATTGGCCCCGTAACGAACAGTCTTATGGACGATCCACCATGCGACCTTCTTATATCGGGAGCAAACCAATGAGCCGAATTCCTAAAATAATCAACCAAACTGAAAAGCTCATTTCTTTAAAACGCCCTCACTGGATATATTTACTAGAAGGCGTCTTTTGGCTTTTAATCTTAACCATATTAGGTTTCGTAATTGATCATTTTTTGTACCAATATGCAGGCTCGCGTATTGGTGCTAACCCTCTACTGCTAGATGTTGATTTATGGTTTGTAAAATTCGATGAAGACAATACTCCCATACCTTGGATATTTGCATTTACAGGCGCAGCTATCTTTTGGCCATATTTTCTAATTTATATTTCGCAAGAAATAGCTTTAACAGATCAACGTATCATTCACAAAAAAGGGTTGATTTTTGTTACTATTGACCAAGTCGATCTGGAAGATATTAGAGCAGAGCATGTATATCATGGTCTGCTCGGCTGGTTCATTGGCTATGGCAGTATTAGACTTGATTGTCGTTTTATTGACGATGTTCATCTCCCTGCGATCAACCACCCCTATCAAATGGTCAAAGCATCACATAATGCGCGTTTGAAACATCCGCTGATAGATTACGACTTAGATGAATTCCACACTAATATTGAGAGTATAGAAACTAAAAGACAAGAAACGCAGCGCAAAGAAAAACTGAGAAGGTTAAAACAAAAGATGAAGATGAATTTCCGTAAGGCAAAATAATTATCTTTTAAAGCATATCCAGTATAGCGACACAAACCCAATTCTACACTTTATTTGGGGAGTTATATCTCTGACTAGCCGTTAAAGGCAAAAAAACACCCGCTACTATGCGGGGGGTTGATAGGAGTATTACAAAAAAATTAGGGTATTGCCCGCGCAGAATCTGAGAAGCAAATGGCCGACTGGGGAAAAAGCTGATCTAAAATACTGAAAAGCGCTACCAATTAACAAGGAGTGATTACCATGAATGAACTTACAACACTTCATAAACCAAAAGAGACAAAGCCCCCCGTCAGCGAAAGCTTGCAAAATGCACTGACGACGTACAGATTTTTCAACTAAGTTTGTAAGGCTATTGATTACAGTCGGGGCGTTCTTCTTAATTTCAACGAGGATCGGACCCACGGATGAAGAGCTTGTCATGGCGCAAGCTTGTAAGGCAATCCATAATAAAGTGGGCGACTAAAGGCCAATAGAAGAAACGTTGAGCAAAGATTGATAATATGGAATATGTTAGGGTGCATGTGAGTGCGTATAGTATGCCAATTTTACTTTTGGTGCTAAGTAGAAGGAAAATTAGTGAGTAAAAACCCTTATGAGATACTTTCTGTGGATAAAGGAGCCTCTGATGATGAAATCAAGGCGGCCTACCGTAAGCTTGCCAAAAAGCACCATCCTGACCTTAATCCAGATAATAAAAGTGCCGATGAAAAGTTCAAAGAAATTTCTGCAGCCTATGATCTTCTGAAAAACAAAGACAAGCGTGCTGCCTTTGATCGCGGCGAAATTGATGCACAAGGTCAGCCGCAACAGGGCGGTGACAGGCAGTATTATCGTGATTTTGCCGGAGGTCCCCAAGGAACACGTTATTCATCTTCCGGCGGCAATATTAATCCGGAAAATATTGAAGGGATTTTTGGAGCAATGTTTGGAGGGCGCGCACCCGACACCAGATTTGATGACATGTTCCGTCAACAACAAAACGCGGATATTCATTACCGTTTTGATATTGGTTTTATGGAGGCTGCTCTTGGTGCAAAAAAACAGGTCACGATGCCTGACGGAAAAAATCTTAGTATAACCATTCCAGAAGGCGTAAAAGACGGGCAAAAGCTCCGCCTGAAGGGGAAAGGTCAAAAATTACAGGATGGACGGCATGGTGATGCCTATATAGAGGTTCACGTCCTTCCTCATAAATTTTTTATCCGCAAGGGGGATAATATTTACAACCAAGTTCCCATCGGTGTTCATGAGGCTGTTTTGGGGGGGGCAATAAAAATAGAAACTGTTCATGGTGCTGTAAATATAAAAATTCCCAAAGGTACGAATTCCGGAAAAAGCTTTCGATTGAAAGGCAAGGGCATTAAAAGTGGTGACCATTATGTTGATGTGCAGATAGTGATGCCGGATAAAATTGATGAAGATCTGGAAAAAGCGATGAAGGACTGGGTAGAAAAGCACAGTTATAATCCGCGCAATAAAAATGAAAAGGAGAGCACGTCATGATGCGCATTGATGATGTTCTAAAAGAAATAGATATTTTAATAGATCGGCATGCGTTGGAAGATTTTATTGCACGCGGCTGGCTACGCCCGGTGCGTGATGAAGCGGATTATGTTTTCGATGATACTGATATGGCGCGCATACGACTGGTTTGTGAACTGCATATCGAGATGAAGTTTGAATATGACGCCGTTGATATAATGCTGTCTTTGATGGATCAACTTTATCAGGCAAGGGCATGCAACAAAAGCTTGGTCGAGGCATTGGAAAATAAATCTTAATTTCAGTTAAGCCTGTTTTTTGAAAAAAATTCTCCTTTTCTCTCTTTAATAAGGGGGGGTAATGTTTGGAAAGCGGCGTCAGACTAACGCCAGTTTTTCTCCAAAAGCATTTACTCATAATTTTAATTTGCATAAATCTCGTGCCATTGTTCAACTGAATTTCGACGTAAAGTCTTAAAGTGGTAGAGAAAGATTGACTTAATCATCAGACTTTGAATCCGGCAATAACGTCGAACAGCTCTTCATCAATAGTGTTTTGGCGCAATGTGCGCGACGTTTGTTTTAGATTATCCAAGAGTGTCTCGATATTTTTTTCGGCCCGTTGCATGGCGGCAAGGCGGCAGGCGTTTTCACTGGCAAGAGATTCTGCATCATATCGCACCATGGAAATCGGTCTATAAAATTCTGCTGCTCACAGAAAGTGAGATTACCTTTGTCCTGACCAGCGGCGGGCATAATGCTGGAATCGTCAGCGAGCCGGATCATAAGGGACGTACCTATCAAATAGCTACCGTTCCCAACACAGCGCATTACAAACCACCAGGGCAGTGGGAAAAGACCACATCTGTAACAGAAGGCTTATGGTGCGATGCATGGGAGCCATGGCTTGTGGGTCACGGGGGCGATAAAATCAAACCACCTTCTATGGGGGATAATAAAGACTATGCCCCTATCAGAGATGCTCCAGGGAAATATGTACTTATGAAATAATACACCCTATAACAATCCAAGGAGATGATCATGATTAAGATAGAAAATACCACCACTAACGTAGTGCAGATAACGGTAACTGAAACGTTGAAAGCCAATGATTTTTCAGACGTTTCAGTTAAGGTTGATGCTCTTATTCAAAAACATGGTAAAATTAAATTACTGCTGAATGCCTCACAATTTAATGGTTGGGACAATATAAGCGCTTTCGAAAAACATATGGCATTTGTAAAGTCCCATCATAATAGCATTGAACGCGCTGCCGTGATTACAGGGCATATCTGGCAGCATTGGGTGGTGGGCGTCTTGAAAATATTCATTCATCCAGAAATACGAGTGTTTGATGAAAATGAGTTTGATCAGGCACAAGAATGGGTTAGCGAAGATAAAATATAAGTGACATGGCAAATCTTAAAATATGAATCCGACGACAATAATTTTACTGCAAAATCTAAACAAATGGGAAGTTTGGGTCGCTCTGGTGGCACTTATTTCGATAGTGCTTCACTTCGCCCTTATCAAAACACCTTATAACGATATTCCCTTACTGGTGATGATCTTTGCGGGCGGTATACCGCTCTTGATCCAGATTGCGATAAAACTTCTTAAGGGTGATTTCGGTGCAGACCTCATGGCGATCATAGCTTTGATTACAGCCGCCATTCTGGGGGAATATCTGGCCGCTGTTTTGATTATTATTATGCTATCTGGCGGACAGGCGCTTGAATTCTATGCCATGCGCAAAGCATCGTCGGTTTTGCGCGCGCTGGCTGATCGTATGCCCTCTATCGCGCATCGTAAATCAGGTGAAGACGTTGAGGATATTGCACTCGATCAAATTAAAATCGGCGATAAAATCATCATATACCCCCATGAAACGGCCCCTGTTGATGGTATCGTTATCGAAGGCCACGGTAGTATGGATGAATCCTATCTTACGGGAGAACCTTATAATATCACTAAATCCAGCGGTGCGAACGTCTTATCCGGTGCGATTAATGGTGATGCCGTGCTTATGATAAGTGCTGAAAAACTGGCGATTGATTCCCGCTATTCCCAGATTATGAGCGTAATGCAAGATGCCGAGCAAAAACGCCCGACGATGCGCCGCATCGGGGATCAAATTGGAGCTATTTTTGCGCCGATCGCACTCCTCGTTGCTTTGGCGGCGTGGTATTATACGGGGGATTCTATCCGCTTTCTGGCGGTGCTGGTCGTGGCGACGCCTTGCCCGCTGCTGATTGCTATTCCTATCACCCTGATCAGTGCTATTTCTATGGCGGCTAAACGCGGGATTATCGTCAAAGACCCGACAGTGTTGGAACGCCTGCCAACCTGTCGCACAGCGATCTTTGATAAAACCGGCACACTCACTTACGGCAAGCCCGAGGTGACGGACGTTATCGTCGCCGAGGGGGGTAATAGAGACGATATTCTCCGCCGCGCCGCGAGTCTTGAACGCTATTCCAAACACCCGTTGGCCGGTGCGATTTTAGCGGCAGCGAAAAAAAAGAACCTGCCCCTGATGGATGCCGGCACAGTATCGGAAAAACCGGGGCAAGGTTTAAGTGGGACAGTGGACGGACATGATATTAGTGTCACCAGCCGCAAGAAATTTTTGGCCGCGCATCCTGATGCGGGCGCAATGCTCCCCGATACGGCGGCGGGGTTGGAATGTTTAATTGTGATGGATGGGAAATACGCTGCAACTATCCGTCTGCGTGATGCGCCGCGTGATGACAGCAAGCTGTTTATCGAACATCTTGGTCCCAACCATCAATTTACAAAAGTTATGATTGTATCGGGTGATCGTGAGTCCGAGGTTACTTATCTCGCCGATATGCTTGGCATCAAAGAGACTTATGCTTCACAAAGCCCTGAGCAAAAGGTCGGAATCGTGCGCGCGCAAACCGCGCTTGTCCCGACGCTCTATATGGGGGACGGCATTAATGACGCGCCCGCACTGGCCTCCGCCACGGTGGGTATTGCCTTCGGCCAGCATAGCAGCGTCACCGCCGAAGCAGCCGGCGCGGTCATCATGGAAAATTCATTGGTGAAGGTGGATGAGTTGATCCATATCTCGGCATCTATGCGCCGCATCGTTTTGCAAAGCGCTTTGGGTGGTATGGGTTTAAGCCTGATCGCCATGGGCTTCGCCGCGGGTGGCTATATCACGCCCGTTGCGGGTGCATTGTTGCAGGAAGTCATCGACGTTCTCGCCATCGCCAATGCGCTGCGCATGACATGGCAAAAGCAGATTGAGGCGGATATTTCCTCTAACAAATAATAAAACAAGCGCTAGGAGAGCTACGGCAAAAGTCTGAATTTGAAAATTGTTTAATTCCTGCCAAAATACTCCTTTACGCAAGACCTTTAAATGGTCTCATAAGACCTGGCGGGGTACAATGAACCTTTTGCGCAAAGTCGCTGCAGAGCAGAAGGCGGCCATACTGGCTGTTACACACGATGAAAATTTTTATGAGTGCTTTGACCATATCTTTCACTTAAGAGATGGATGGCTAGAAAATTAACCACTAAATTATAAGGAAAAATAATATGAAACGTATATTTTTAAACGCCTTTTTAATCGGACTTTTCTTTGCAAGTTCACAGAGTTTTGGGCAAGAGAAAAACAAAGAAATGCCTTCTAGCAGTTTGGAAGAAAGACAGCCACAAAAAGCTGAACATAAGAAAGTAGATGGCATTGATGGAATGAGCTTAAATAATGGCGAAAAATGGGAAATGGATGATCATACAAGGCAATCATTTGCGCAAATGGCTGAATTGTTCTTAAATATCGATATTGCTTCACTCAATAATGATGAATTGAAGTCTCAAGGTATAACCCTTCAAAAGAATCTAGATAACTTGATAACGGGCTGCACTATGGAAGGTGAGCCACATGACCAATTACATATTTTCCTTATGGGGTATATGCCGGAGGTTGAGGAACTTAGTAATAGCGGCAGCCAAGAAAACGCTCAAAATATTCAATACTACTTAGAAAATTATTTTAAATATTTTAAGTGATAATAACGAAATGTGACATAAGCAGTCTGAAGTGCGACTGACATATGCTATTGGTAGTGTCGCAAAGTTTAAGCGAGTTTAAAACGGCGCTAGTTTAGCATGTATTGAAAAGTACAGACGAGTTTGCGACACTACCAACGAAGAACCTATAACGACTAAGGAAAGTGTATAATATGAAAAATATTCTGATAGCGACAGATTTAACTGTCAATTGTGACCGCGCGATGGAGCGCGCTATTAAAATTGCTACTTTGTTCAAGGCACAGTTGCATATTCTTCATATAGCATCACCTTATCGGCTGTCCGAAAATAGAATGGAGGCGCCGTCTGCACGGCAAGACAAAGAAGATTTAGTTCGCTCTGTAGTATTAAGTTATGCTGGTATAGATGCCATCGAAACAAAAATTTATATCATTGAAAGTAGCAATGCTTTTGCAGAAATTATAGACGCATCACTAACATGTAAAGCTGACCTCATTGTTATGGGTGTTCATAACAAAAGAGGCTTTAAAGACTTGTTTGTTGGTACAACAATTGAGCGCGTTATCCGTAAAGGCATCAAGCCTGTTTTAATGGTTTCTGATAAACCGCAGGATGATTACAAAAGCATTGTGATAGGTTGTGATTTTTCAGATTCTTCTGCTAAAGCATTAGAGATATCTATACAAATTGCCCCTAAATCTGAGGCAAAAATTATCCATGCCTTTGATTTTCCTAACACTAGTATAGGGGCAAAGATAGAGCTACATGCTGGTGACGTGCTAATGAATAAGGAGCATGAACTGCTAGAAAAATTTGTAGGAGAAAATAAGAACATATTGAAAAAACATAGTTTTTCTCATGAACAGATCAGGGAAGAACCTTTTTCTGCTTTGGTTAACGTAGTAAAAAAACAAAAAGCAGATTTACTCGCTATTGGTGTTAATAGCCGTTCAGGGCTTATAACCACAAAAATTGGTGGTGTTGCAGAAGAAATTCTAGCTACCCCTCCATGCGATGTTTTAGTCATAAAGTGATTATACGCTGTCTGTCAGCACAAGTTGGACAGCGTGAAATGGTCGCTATTGAGAACCTTTATAAACAAAATTTGGGTCGCGCGTGCATGGACTGAACCGTAACTGACATAGGGCCTGATTTGGTAGTGAACTGTACGTGGTCAGAGTATTTGGGACACAGGGCTTAAATTGTAGAACTGCACTAGTCTATATAAAAATGGGTGAACATCTTCTCAAGCTGCCAGGAGGTGATTTTATTTCTATATACAATGACAGGAAACCAAATTTAATGATTTTTTTGGATGGAGCCGGAGGAAAAACGAAGCCCCCCCCCAGTATTCAAGTTCAATTACGTGAAGCAGTTCTTAAAAAACTCAATGAACTAATCTACGTACCAACAAAAAGTAAAACACCATGACATTTAAACTAGGCACAAATCAACAGGCACTGTTTCCTATTTTCTGCCTATTGTTTTTTCTTACGTCTTGTTACGAGGTGGGTGAAGAAAGAAAAGCTTGCTTAGCGGATGAAAATTTACGCGTACAGATTGGAGAAACAGTTCTTTCTTTGCCCAAGAAAGACATAATAATTATGGTTGGTCCTGATGCTCAATGGTATGGAGAACCAGAATATTCAAATAAAAAGAAAGCAACGAGTATTTGCCAAAGAAAAGCTGAAGCACCCTTTAGATTGGAAAGTATATTTTTTAGCTTAATTCCTACTGAGTGTAAGAGAAAAAACTCACAAGGATATTGCAGCAATTTAACAGGGTATATATATAAAAAAACTGCTAAACAATTAAAAACTCAAGAAGAAAAACAACAACTCTACATCCACAAATGCAAAGAAGATCCCTATTTTGATACATGTCGATACGATGTCACATACAAAGATATCGAGTTTTATTTTCAATATTATTATACGTCTTATCCCTTAGATGACATTGAGTATCTAGAAAATACTGCTCTTGAATATTTCAAAAACCACGACACAACATCTTTAAAGGAACGGGAACAGTGATAATGGCTTTTAAACTCACAAATGACCAGATGGTTGAACTTCAAAATTCACGAAATTTATTTCCTGACCCTGTTGTAGGAAACAGCTTGGCTGCGCGGAACGCCGCGCCTTACAGGCTCATTCTCTCACAATGTATGGAAGGCCGGACTGAATGGCAGTGGTGTCAGACAAACGCTAACTATTCTCCGAAATTGTAATTGAACTTCCCTCATACGTAAATATTTTGCCAAACATCTAACGAATTCTGGCGTAAATTCTTAAAGGTTTCTCGGTTTTCTAGATGACGTTGATGGTTAAAGTGGTTGAGAAAAGAAGATTGAATTGATACGAATTTCTGTAAAGATTGCATCAATCTGAATTTATTCTTGCCCCTCTCCCGCCTTCGAAAATGAAGATGTGAGTTCTCTACCTGATTGTTCTTATATCGCTCTGTATTTTGTAAATTTATTGCCCCTAAATCTCTTAAGGCAGCCTTGTAAGAAGGAAGTTTGTCAGTCACAATTTCTTTTGGTCTACCATGCCGAGACATCAGCTTTTTCAATACTTTCAGCGCTGCCTTCTTGTTACGTCTTTTTGAAACATAACAATCAAGAACCGTTCCTTCTTGATCAACGGCACGCCATAAATAATGTAACTCTCCATTAATTTTAACGAAGACTTCATCGATGTGCCACCGCCAGTTTGATACTTGATAAGTAGGTTTTTTCTTCATTTCTTTAGCAAATAAAGTGCCAAACTTACTCCACCAGTAACGAACAGTTTCATGACAAACATCAATACCGCGTTCGTGCAGAATATCTTCTACTTGCCGTAAGCTAAGCGGATAACGGATATAATACATTACTGCTAATTTTATGATTTCAGGACTTGTTTTATAATATTTGAAAGGATCTATTTTGCTCATAAGGTACAAAATACCAGATCTTCACAAAAATCTCATTTTAATCTGACAAGACGCCCTTATGTATGCGGCGGATGCTTTAAGAGCTTTTGATCAGTTTGACGGTTGATTTAGCGCGGCCAGATAAAACACAGTTTTGTCTGATGACTTTTTCTGATTAAAAGCGGTATGATACGCTCGCTCCGATAGTCCATGGATTGATATCAACGTCATAGGCGTTCAATGCGCCGTTATTAACGCTGGCATCGACATTTAGGTCAATATATTTGGCATCCATATTAAGGCCCCAATTTTTGTTAATCCAGTAATCAAAACCAGCTTGTACTGCAACGCCGATACCGTTTTTAACGTTGAAGTCGGTGAATCCTGTTGCGTCATCTTCAGCATAGAAAATTGAATAGTTTAAACCAGCACCAACATATGGGCTGAATTTGTTATCTGGCGTAAAATGGTACTGCAAAGTCAAAGTCGGTGGTAAAATCCATGTGTCACCAAGATCATTTCCGCCGGCACTTACTGTGTGTTGTGCGGTGGCCGCGATCAATTCAGCTGCTATATGTTCTGCGAAGAAATAGGTAATATCGACTTCCGGTGTGAATGAATTATCTACAGCTGTGTCAAGCGCTGTTCCATCGACAACACCATTACCATCTGCAAATACACCGATTCCTCTTAAGCGAACCTGAAAACGTTCTTTAGAAAAATAACCTTCGCCCAAATCTTTTGCTTGTGCAGGAAGTTGCATCATAGCTATTCCCGCAACACCGACCATAAGTAAAATTTTAGATGTACTGTTCATGATTGCAACTCCTACATTTATACTATTAAAAACTTGGCGTTATTATCGTAGGGGTGTTGGAGATGCAAATTGATACAAGTCAAGTGTCAGGTGGATTTTCATCACTATCGAACAAAATTCTACGTGCTGCGCCATCTAAATCGTCATATTGTCCTGATTTAAGGCTCCAGATAAAAGCTGCGAGGCCGATAAAACCGAGTAGTAATGCCAAAGGAATAAGATAGATCAATACGCTCATGTCTTTAACTTTAAACGAAAGGAGTTGCCGATGACCAATAATGATGATCCTGACATAGCAATTGCTGCGATGAGGGGGGTTACCATTCCTGCTAACGCTAATGGGATAGCGATGATATTATATAATATAGCAAGTGTGAAATTTTGTTTCACCAATGTTTGTGTAAGTTTAGCGGTTTTGTAGGTGTTATATACAGGCGCAAATTTATCTCCCATAAAGATGATGTCTGCAGCATTTTGTGCCATATCAATTGCCGTGCCTGGCGCCATGGAGATATTCGCCCCCGCCAACGTTGGGGCGTCATTAAGGCCATCACCGATCATTAGGATTTTATGCCCTTCGGATTTTAATTGTTCCATTATCTTGAATTTTTCAGGTGGCGTGACTTGTGCGTAATAATCTACAATGCCGCACTCTTCTGCTATTGTTTTAACGATGGTTTCTCGATCTCCTGATAGCATGATGATGTTGATACCGCAATTTTGCATACACTTAATCGTTTCGATTGAATCTTTACGGAGTTGGTCTTTAAATACAAATGACGTTGGTGTTTGACCCTCGACGGACAGCCATAGCTCTATCTCGTTAGAGGGGGGGCTGTTTTCATTACCGCACCATGAGCGACTGCCTAAACATACGGTTTTCCCATTGATAGAACCCTTAAGACCTTTACCTGCGATTTCCTGAATGTGGTCTATGTTGATTAGATCTCCTTTATATTCTTTTGCCAGTGCTTTTGATAAGGGGTGTAAGCTTTGCGATGCGAGGGAGGCTGCTATTTGAAAATTTTGTGCGTCATACTTTTCTTGTAATATTGGCTTCCCAATGGTTAATGTTCCGGTTTTATCCATCAAAGCGGTATCAATATCAGCCAGCCTTTCTAGTGCATCTCCAGATTTGACCAATACACCGTTTTTCATCAGTGTGCCTGTGGCCAAAACCTGTACTACGGGGACAGCTAATCCTAATGCACAGGGGCAAGTAATAATTAAAACAGTTACAGAAACCATTAATGCGTCCGGCACAGCGATACCGCCAACAAGCCACCAGCCTAAAAATGCGAGTAGAGCCATGGAATGAACCACTGGCGTATAAAGCCCTGCGGCTTTATCAGCAAGGCGAACATATTGAGCCTGTCCTTGTGTGGCCTTTTCCATCAAGCGCACAATATCGGCAAGAAGGGAATCTTCTGCTGCTTTGGCTGCTTCTATCATCACAGGTGCAGAGATATTAAGTGTTCCAGCGTAAATTTCATCACCGTCTTTAATATCACGCGGCACGGTTTCCCCTGTGACAAGAGATGTATCAACGCTGCTCTGTCCATTCAAAACAACACCATCAACAGGGAATTTTTCGCCGCTGGCAACACGAATGATCATACCTTCACGGATATCACGTATTGGAATACGGACGGTTTTGTTTTCTTGCAGTACTTGCGCAAAACCAACAAGCGTAGAAAGTAGGTCGGTTGCCGAAGCTTGTGCAGCGCCCCTTGCTTTTAAGTCTAGATATCTCCCGATAAGAAGGAAAAACATTAGCATTACCGCGGAATCAAAATAGATATGTTCTCCATGACTGATGGTTTCATAAAGACTCATCGTGCTGGCAAGAATGAGAGCAAGTGATATTGGAACATCCATATTGGTATGTCCGCTCTTTAAAGCTTTTAACGCAGATCGAAAAAATGGTCTTCCTGCAAATAAAATGGTGGGTAAAGCAATTGTTGCGGAAATCCAGTGCATGAAATCGCGTGTGGCCACACCCATTGTGTCGCCTGATGTGGTCCAAAGCCCTATGGAAAGCAACATAATATTGCCCATGGCAAAGCCAGACACGCCCAAACACATAAGGAGAAAACGCGATTGTTCCTTGGTTTGTTCTTGCTCCTTATCCGGAGAGTAAGGCATAACGCCATAGCCTAGATTTTCTATTTTTTTAACAAAGTCGTTGGCGCGACTATCATTTCCTGTCCACGATATGGATAGGCGTTTTGTTGAAAAATTCAGCCGTGCGGCTTTGATATCCTGTTCTTTGGTTAGGGTAGACTCGATTTTCTGGATGCATCCGGCGCAATGCACACCACTGATTAATACCGATAGCTGGCTTTCGCCATCAATCATGTGATCTACGAAATTTTCGTAACCGTCATTTTGAGAGTTTACCTGACCTGAAAGTTTTCGGTCGTTTGGTATTGAGTGTTGTTCCATTGTGCCTTCATATGCGCTTGCCATAGCCCCTTTAAAGGTAAGTTCAGCGCAGCCTCGTAGTATCCAGTTTCGTTATAGTTTAATGTGATATTGATATCATAGCCATCTTGAACTGGTCTGATAATCTTGGCTGTAACATAAGCGTCTTTAACCAGACTATTATCTTTGTCTTTTAAAGTCCAACGCAGTGTGCCGTTTTCGAATGTTACTTTATCTTTCATTTTTTGCTGTGCTTTGGCTTGGGAAATGGTCTGGTCATACCGCAAGCCTTTTTCATACGGATTTTCTGTGATAACACCTGTATGGGACTTAACCGCGATATAGATGAATACGGCATTAACAATAATGATTGTTCCAAAGAATAACACAAAATAGGCTAGGACCTGTTTTCCGTATGGTTTAGGTGCATTCATGTTTAATCTTTCCGAGTTACAAAGACGGATGTGTAGGCATCATGCATTGCACCTGTTTCATCTTTAATTTTGAATATAATATCACGTGGCTTATCAGGTTTAATATCACTGCTCACATAGACATGATATGAACCCACACTATCGGCCAGAACATGTAGTTTATCTTTATCTGCATCGCCTGCGGATTTGACTTTTATTTTAGGATTATCAACCCCTTCAACAGATATGTGATATGTGTGATGATCGTGTGTTTTGTTCAGTATTTTAAGAATATACCCATTACGGATTCCTCCATTGGAAAGCTGAACAAAGACAGGATTGCGATCATGCAGAACATTAAGTTGTAACGGCGCACGATTAATAAGTGCATAAAGCATTGTGCAGCCAACAATACCAATCACACAAATATAATAAATTGTACGCGGACGAATGAATTTGAATTTTTCTTTGCCGCCTTTTATTTCCGCATTCATATGATTTGTGGTGTCATAACGGATCAGGCCACGCGGTAAATCAACTTTATCCATGATGTCATTGCATGCATCAACACATAAGCCACAGGCAATACACTCCATTTGCAATCCTTTGCGGATATCAATTCCCATCGGGCAAACCTGCACACAGGCCGTACAATCAATGCAATGGCCGCGTCCCTCCCAGCTATCACCTTTTTTGTGCTTGCCGCGTTTTTCCCCGCGTTTTTCATCATACCCAATGATTAATGTGTCACGATCAAACATAGCTGATTGGAAACGTGCATAGGGGCACATAAATGTACAGACTTGCTCTCGTGCAAAACCAGCCATTAGATAGGTTGAAAAGGTAAGTCCGCCGATAAATGTTAAGACCACGGGGGATACATGGCCTTCGAGAAAGCTCATGACCAGTGTGGGGGCATCGTTGAAATATAAAACGAAGGAACCAGCCGTCCACCACGCAATGATCAACCAGATAAAGTGGGTTAGGGTGAGTTTCTTGATTTTATCGAATGTCCATGGAGATTCGTGCAGTTTCTTACGAGCATTTCGGTCACCTTGGACAATGCGTTCCACCCAGACAAATAAATCCGTCCAGACTGTTTGCGGGCAAGTATAGCCGCACCAAACGCGACCAAAAAGGCTGGTGACAAAGAACAAACCAATAGCAGCCAGAATAAGAATGCCAGTTAGGATATAGATTTCTTGTGGCCAGATTTCGATCCAGAACCAATAGGCTTTGGCATCGTTTAAATCAATTAAAATAGCTTGATTTGGTGCATTCGGGCCGCGATCCCATCTGATAAATGGTGCAAGGTAATAGATACCAAGGGTCACAATCATTGTGATCCATTTGATCTTACGGTATTTACCCCAAACGCGCTTGGGGTAAATTTTTTCTTGTTTAGCGAAATACTGAACGTCCGGATTATTCAGCGTACCCGTCTGATCGTTCGTGGATTTGTGCGTCTTGTTCTGGTTCGACATAATCCATAGCTTTCTCTTCAATAACGCCTTTGATTGCCTCTTCGCCCCCCCCAAGCTGATGTAGATAAATCGTCAACTGCTTGATTGTATTTTCATCTAAACGGTCTTTCCATGCGGGCATCATACCAGAGCGTGCATAATATATTGTTTTGAAAATGGAAGCACGATCACCACCATAGAGCCATATCTTGTCGGTTAGGTTCGGCGCGCCAAACTCGTGTGAGCCCTTGCCCTTATCACCGTGGCATGATGTACATTGCGCTTTGAATATTTTGGCACCTGTCGGGTATGACGACTTTTTAGACCCTCCTGATAAGGTGAGGACATAATCAACAACAGCGTCAATTTCTTCGCGCTTCAAAAGGCCGTCTTTTCCAAATGATGGCATTTGTGATATACGTGCATCCAGATTATCAGCGCGGACACCATAACTAATTGTTTGATGGATATCATCAAGCTTACCGCCCCATAGCCAGTCATCATCATTTAGGTTGGGATAGCCCTTACCGCCTTGTGCACCAGTTCCATGACAGGTCGCACAATTATCTTTGAAGGCAGATTCGCCACCAGCGCGAGCGAAAGCATAGAGTTCTTCATCGTTCATGATTTCATCAAACGTTGCATTTTCAAAACGTTTAAGGTAGCGCTCTTGGCGTTGCATGATTTCATTTTGGCTTTGTTCAAGCTCTTTGAACTGCGTATAATTGCCGGTTCCTTTGGTTGCGCCACCGGGAATAGGCCATGACGGGTAAGCTGTGAAATACCAAAATGACCATATGATGCAGACGAAAAACACCCACAGCCACCATCGGGGAAGGGGGTTGTTAAGCTCTTTCAGCCCATCCCATTCATGTCCGGTTGTTTCAACACCTGACAGTTTATCAATATCTTTTTCTTTATTATTTTCCTCTGTCATGATTCGATCTCTGCTTCATTTTCATCTAGGGGTATTTTTGCATGTTCCTGATACTTGCCTTTTGCGCCAGGCCTGAATGTCCAAAAAAGGATTGTGCAAAAAAAGAGAAAGAAGAATAAAAGGCCGATTAGGCCTAAATCTGGATTTGCAAAAAAGATTTTCATTCTCTGCCTCCTTCTACAGGTTTAGCCGCTTCGAAATCAACCATGGTCCCTAGGACCTGAAGATAGGCAATCAATGCATCCATCTCGGATATCATGTGAGGATTGCCATCAAAATCACGGGCATTAACGTTATCACCATAACGTTCTGCCAGTCCGGCTGTGTCTGCTCGTGCCTCGCCAGTGGCCTGTACGACAGCATCTTTTTTCGCCCACTCTATCATTTCGTCGGTATAAGGGACACCGACGGCGCGCAGTGCTCTTAAATGACTTTTTAAATCATACAGTTTTGCACCACGCTTCAACATAAATGAATAGGAAGGCATAATTGATTCTGGCACCAAATCGCGTGGTTCTGTCATATGCGCTACATGCCATTGATCAGAATATTTACCGCCGACACGCGCCAAATCAGGGCCTGTGCGTTTTGACCCCCATTGGAAAGGGTGGTCGTACATGCTTTCTGCAGCGAGCGAATAGTGACCATAGCGCACAACTTCATCACGTAGGGGACGAATTTGTTGAGAGTGACAGTTATAGCATCCTTCACGAACGTAGATGTTCTGCCCCACCAGTTCCAGCGGCGTATAAGGGCGCACACCATCGACAGGTTCTATCACTGTTTCCATGCGAAACAGCGGAATAATTTCGACTATGCCGCCAATCAATACGGCTATGATGATGCATACCAACAACAACAAGGAATTACGCTCTAGTTTTTCATGTTTGTTCATCCAACTCATGTTGCTACTGCTCCTTGAATGTCTGTTGTGTCTGAAGCAGACGATTTGTCTTCATTATTATTTCCCTCTTCGATAGGTTCGCTTTCACTAATATTCCCCTTAATGGTTCGATAGAAGTTGTAGACCATCACCAACGCACCAGCGAGGTATAGAACGCCGCCCATCACGCGGATTGCATAAAATGGTTTCATTGCCATCACACTTTCAACAAATGAGTATTCAAGGAATCCCATGTCGTTATAGGAACGCCACATCAGGCCTTGCATAATTCCTGAAACCCACATGGCGGTGATGTAGAATACAATACCAAGTGTTGCAATCCATAAGTGCAGACTCACCAGTTTTATAGAATAGAGTCTTTTTCTGTCCCATAGCTGCGGCACCATGTAATAGAGCGCTCCAAAGGTAATAAAGCCGACCCATCCCAATGCCCCTGAATGTACGTGCCCGATAGTCCAGTCGGTGTAGTGGGATAGTGCGTTCACATAACGGATCGACATAAGCGGTCCTTCAAATGTACTCATACCGTAAAAAGCCAGTGCAATAATCATAAATTGGAGAACCGGGTCATCACGAAGTTTATGCCAAGCGCCTGAAAGCGTCATAACGCCATTGATCATGCCTCCCCAACTCGGCATCCAGAGCATGATAGAGAAGGTCATTCCTAAAGTCTGCGCCCAATCAGGAAGCGCCGTATAATGTAAATGGTGCGGCCCTGCCCAGATGTAAATAAAGATCAGTGACCAGAAGTGAACGATAGACAGGCGATAGGAATAAATAGGGCGCTCGGCTTGTTTAGGTATAAAATAATACATCATGCCTAAGAACCCTGCTGTTAAGAAAAACCCAACAGCATTATGGCCATACCACCACTGGATCATGGCACTTTGTACACCTGCAAAGGCGGAATAGCTCTTTGTATCAACAGCGCTGACCGGAAGTGCCAAGCCATTACCTAAATGTAGAACCGCGACTGTAATAATAAAAGCCAGATAAAACCAGTTGGCAACATAAAGGTGCGGCTCTTTTCTCTTAATGATGGTCATCATGAAGACAAGTAAATAAGAAACCCAAACAATGGTCAGCCATATATCGGCATACCATTCAGGTTCTGCATATTCTTTTGCTTGCGTTATACCAAGTACGTATCCGACTGCGGCCATAACAATAAATGCCTGATATCCCCAGAAAGTGAATAATGCCAGACTGTCGTTCCACAACCTTACTGCGCACGTCCTTTGTACAACGAAATAACTTGTCGCGAATAATGCATTTCCGCCAAAGGCAAAAACGACGGCTGATGTATGTACCGGACGTAATCTTCCAAAACTTAAGTACGGCTCAATATTAAGATCAGGAAACACCATTTGCAGGGCAATAAAAATTCCAGCTGAAAAGCCGACAATAGCCCAAAACACCGTCGCGATCGTAAAGAGCTTAACGATGTCATAGTTATATTCAGTTTGAGAAGATGTTGTTGTCATTCATCGTTTCCTTTAAAAAATCATCGTTCCTGCAAGTGTAAACAGCCATATAGCGCTCACCACCATGCCACCGCGTGATACGTATATACTGGCTTTGGGATATTTATATTTAAAAGCATACCCACCCAAAGAGACCATCAACAGAGCAGGGATTGTACCCAGAGCAAAAGCACCCATCGCTAGCGCGGATTGAAAAACAGAAGATGCAGTTGCAGAAGCCAGAAGCGCTGAAACCACCAAACCACAGGGCATAAATCCAAGTAAAATACCTAAAAAATAACGGCCTGTCATGCCTTTAATATGTGATGTTTTGGAAATGAGCCCACGAATATATTTATAGGGAACTCCAGCTTTGATCTTGAGAACCCATGGGAAAATTTCAAGCAGTTTGGGAAAGGCTGAAACGATAAATATAAAACCTGCTGTCATGAGTAACGGCGCAGAAATTAATAATTTCAGATTAGAAAAAACAAAGACTAGATTGATAACAGAACTAACCATAATGGCTAAAAAGACGTATGTCGTCATGCGACCAAAATGATAGGGGAGAAGAAGCTTTGAGGCAAAAGATTGGCGTGCTTGATGATTGGTTTGAGCCACAACAAAAGGGCTGCACATCCATGCACAGTGAGAAACACCGCCGACTAACCCTGCTAAAAACAGGCTAAAGGGTAACCCATACGATGATGTGAAATCTTGTATGCACTGACCTAACAACATAAATTATACCTTATTATCTTGCCAACTATCACAAAAAGGTGAATGCGTATCATTGACAAAAATCAATTTTCTAATGTTTATATGTTTTGAATTTTTCAATATTGCTTTTTTCTTTGTGGTGCAAACTATCCATAAATGTTTTTTTATACTATGGCTAATGGTTGCGTGCTGTAGTTTAATCAAGTATGCAAATTAATAAAACGTGTTTTTTCAAAAGATAAATATATGGATGAAAATCAAAAAGAGATTCTAAAGGTTTCCATTTTCAAACACTTGGATTCAGGCGCATTGAAGAAAATTTCTGCAGGTGCATCTTCGAGTATGCATTCAAAGGGAAAAATACTTTTTATTCATGGTGATGAAGCACAACGATTCTATTTTATTAAAAGTGGGTGGGTTAAATTATTTCGTGAAACTTTAGATGGTGCTCAGGCGATTGTTGATATTTTGCCTAAGGGATATATCTTCGGTGAAACATCGATTTTCGAAGACAGTATATACCCATATAGTGCTGAAGTTGTTGAGCCATCTGAGATCATTTCTTTTTCGCTCAAAAACTTGAAGTCTGAGATAGCGGAAAATAATCAGCTTGCACTTAGTATGTTGAGTGCTATGGCACGTTATCGACGACAGCAAGATCAGGAAATAGAGCATCGTTCCATACAAAACGCTCCGCAACGTCTTGGTTGTTTTCTTTTGCGTTTGGCAAATCAGGATGAAGTGGGTGTCGTCAAAATACACTTGCCTTATGATAAGACATTGATTGCTTCACGTTTGGGTATGCAGCCGGAAACTTTTTCTCGTGCGCTATCAAAGTTGAAGGCGCAAACTGGCATACGTGTTCAGGGGGCGACTATAGAAATGGATAGTCTTGACTCGCTTGTTCGTTATTCTTGTTCTGCATGTTCTTCTGAGTTTCCATGTAAAGATTTACACGCAGCAGAATAACGTTAGTTGTACATCCACTCCCAATTTAAGCGCGCGGGATTTTGTATATAAATTTTCGGATTTTGAACCACTGAAAATAAATAGCGATTACTCACAAACCATTTCCCATCACATTGACAAGACCCGCATTCGCCATGTGGGCCGCAGACAATAGAGTTATTTTTTATCTGCATAACATATGTTTTGTTGTATTCTTGGATTTGGACTTCTATTTTGCGGACGAAGTCTTGTTTTCTTGCGGCTTCGAAAATCTGTTTAAAAGGAAAGCGGTCTTTGTTCCTCTCTAATGCAGCGTTGCATATATTTAAATATGCCTGCATCAAGTCATCGTAATTTTTAAAATGCACAAATGATTCATTCTTCATCTCGTAATTGTGTGTTTTTTGCATCGACATGGAATTGATCAATGTCAATTACATCAGGAGATTTGATTCTTAGTGTGATCGTTATGAATATGATGAAAACATCAAAGATAAATTTCTTGAAAAAATTTAAAAGGCCGAGCAAGCAGATGTTCTGGGCTTGGATTACCTATCAAACAATAAAAGGTTCGCTTACAACGTCTTTTATTTGGATACCGCTTTTCTGGATATGGTTTGGGTTTTCTGATAGTTGATTTTTATAATTCTAAGTGCTGACGGGGAACAGAGTGAATATGCCGCGAACTACACCGGCGGCAATAAAGAGCTTGTTACGTTGTTAAAATCAGATCCGTATTATTACCGCTACTTCCGATATTCAGTTCTACAAACCTTGCCAAGTAACATCACACAACGTGAAATCGTCGCTATTGAAAATCTTTACAAACAAAAGCTTGGTTCAAAAATGCACGGCCTGAACCGGAACTGACATAGGGCCTGATTAGGTAGTGACCTGCAGCGGGTCAATAAACGTAAAAGACAACCTCACCAACGCTTTGAAAGACATATGGCGCTAAATATCAGTTGCATTTTTTTCAAAATAGCGTATATTAAAAGCATCCCAAGTTTGAGAGGGTGCATGGCACCGTTCTTATGAAGTGAATTTAGGCATGGCCCTAACTTGAGTATAGCTTCTTAGGCAATCTCAATCTTTTTATACGGCATGGTCCGGATGGGTTTCGAATTTAGACATGGCTCTGATTTGAACTTTATTCGCGGAAACCATGCCTTTTTTATGTCTAGGTCTCCGCAGGTTTAATTTCAAACTGAAGGAGATTGTCAGATGACATCCAAAAAGAACAAAGCGCTCGGCAGCTTTAAAAATGCCGGATCACCACACACCTATATGCTAATCGATATTGGCGAACTCAATCCTTACGCCAACAATCCCAAACAGCATCCCGCTTGGCACGTTAATCAGCTCACAGCCAGTATCAAGCAGTTTGGCTTTATCGTGCCTATCATCATAAATGATAAATATGAAATCATTGCTGGGCATGGCCGTTATGAAGCAGCTAAGAAGCTTGGCTTAAAACAGGTTCCTGTCATTCTGGTCAGTAATTTATCAGATGCGCAGGTGAAGGCTTACCGCATCGCTGATAACCAACTCAACCTTAATACCGGCCATGATGAAGATCTGTTGCGCGTTGAGTTGCAGTACCTTGATAAACTCGACCTTGATTTTGATCTAGAAATCTTAGGCTTTGGCACGGGTCAACTCGACATTATTATTGGCGGTGAAGCACCTGCTGAAAATGATGAAGCGGACCTTATCCCTGAAGTCAAAGAAAAGTTCGTTAGCAAGCCCGGTGATATCTGGATATTAGGCAATCACCATCTTTTATGTGGTGATGCGTTAGAACCTGCAAATTATAAAGTATTAATGAATGGTGATACGGCGCATGCGGTATTTAGTGACCCACCATATAATGTACCGGTGAGTGGCCACATCTGCGGCAACGGCAAAGTTCAGCATGATGAGTTTGCCATGGCCAGCGGCGAAATGTCCGACGATGAATTCGTGGCATTCTTGGCTGCCTTTATTGCACTCGTCATTGAGCACAGTAAAAACGGTTCTCTTCATTATCTCTGCATCGATTGGCGCGGAATTCATCAGATGATTAGCGCAGGGCAGGGCCAATATTCAGAGCTCAAAAACATCTGCATTTGGAATAAATCCAACGGCGGTATGGGCTCGCTCTACCGCAGTAAGCATGAGTTTGTGCCGGTGTTCAAAAACGGAACGGCTCCGCATACCAACAACGTGCTTTTGGGGGCTCGGGCAGATATCGCACAAATGTTTGGGATTACCCCGGCGTTAATACCTTCGGTGGCACGGATGATTTGAAACTTCATCCTACCGTTAAACCCGTTGCCATGGTTGCAGACGCCATCATGGACTGTACCAAACGCGGCGAGATTGTGTTGGACCCCTTCGCTGGTTCCGGCTCAACCCTGATCGCTTGCGAACAGGTGAGCCGCGCTGCTCGCTGCATTGAGCTCGAACCCAAATACTGCGACGTCATAGTGCGCCGCTGGCAGGCGTTCACCGGGCAGACGGTTGTGCATGCAGAAACTGGTCAAACCTTCAATGACATCCAAACACAGGGAGACTCTGACAATGAGTAAGGATAACCGCAAAGATGGGCGTAAAAACAACAATCCGCCCGATGAACATAAATATAAACCAGGCCAGTCGGGTAATCCGGCTGGTCGCCCGCCTAAGAAAAAATCGACCTTCGATGATGAAATCCAAGCTGTGTTCGGCGCGCAGCGTGAAATCACCATAAAACGGTACAACAAAGCCGAGAAGTATGCGTCAGGTGATCTTGGAGCAAATGGCACATGGTGCTGCACAGGGCGATCATAAGATGATTAGGATGTGCATTCCTTTCTTAAAGTCTATGGATGACGCCCCTGAGCTTGAGATTTTGTCCGAAGATAAGAAAATCATGGACGATTTCATGAAGCAGTTCACCAGCGATGGAGGGCCGAAAGATGAAGAGTGAAATTGAAAAATATAAAACAATCCTTCGCCATGATTTGGCAAGCTTTATAAAGTTTGCATTCGATATTTTACATCCTCATGCAGAGTATCATCATAATTGGCATATTGACGCAATCGCTCACGCTTTAGCGCAGGTGGCTGATGGCAACACCAAACGGCTCATTATCAATACGCCGCCCAGGATGCTGAAATCACATTGCGTCAGTATTGCGTGGATCGCATTTATGTTGGGGCGCGATCCGCGTTATAAATTCTTATGTCTGCACGCCAGTAACGCACTGGGGCGTGATTTGGACGAAGCGTGCGCGGAACTAATGCAATCTCCACGCTACCGCGCGCTATTTCAAAACACACGGATTAAACTCAAGAAAAACAAGCTCTGCACAAGCTTCGGTGGCCATCGTCAATTTATGCCGATCAATGGCCGCCTCACAGGCCTTGGTGCTGATGTGGTTATTATTGACGACCCCATCAGCACAGCCGATGCGCGTGATCCAAAAGCACGCCTGCAACTGCATCAGCAGTTCGATGACAATATATCGCAGCGCCTTAATAATACAGATGGTGCCATTATTGTTGTAATGCGGCGCTTGCATGAGGATGATTTGATGGCGCATCTGCTGGCTAAAAATGAAAATTGGGTGCATCTTGATTTATCGGCCATTGCCTTGCAGGACGAAATCTGGGATCTGCCCTATGGACGCACGCATCAGCGTTCAAAGGGCGAGGTCTTGCATACGAACAGAAAATCTCGTGACGAACTGCTAGATACCTTAAAAGAGGTTGGCGGCCACGCCTTTGCTCAACAATATCTGCAATCCCAATATGAAACACGCTTCGGCGAAGAGGGTCATGGGTGCGTATTTTTAACACCATTCAGAGAAGGTGAGGTTTGGGATCCGATGACATCGCCGCCGGGGCCGTACGGGTTTTATAGATCCAAAGAAAGTGATTTTATTCTGCCCAAAGTATTCGGCATTGGGGAAGATCCGTATCCTGCAGATATGCGCTCTACGCTAACGACGGATGAATGGACAAAGGCCGCGAAAATCCTCCGCGACGAGATGCTTATGCCCGGTGGTGATATTAACCCCGAATGGATCAAAAAACAGGAAGAGAAAGACAACTTTTAGACTGGACTTCCTCGCCACAGGAAGCGTGTATGGAGCCAACGAAAGGAACTCACATGCACGAAAATTTACCGCTCCAAGAGCTACGGAAACTATGGATGCAGCACTGGTCATTATCGCCGCACAAAGGTATCGGGCGCTCGATGATGGCCAAAAGCATCGAACATAAAATAAATGAGAAAAACGGAGGCGGTTTTACGCCGGAGCAGCAGATCCGGCTTGATCCGCTAATTAGGCAATATAAGCGCAACCCCAAATGCTTTAAGGGTGCTCACGCGCCCTTAAAACCAGGAACAAGGTTGATGCGTACATTCAAAGGAAAGCGGCATAGCATTTTGGTTAAAAGCAGCGGCTTCGAATATAATAAAAAGAGTTACAGCAGCCTTTCGCACATCGCTTCAGAAATAACAGGTAGCCGTTGGAATGGCTGGGTGTTTTTTGGTTTGAAGAAGGTTTAATCGGTTTCAACTACATAGTCTTCCTTTTCATCACAATAAGTCCATTTCATTGTCGATGGGTAATCTGTACCAACTAGCTCAAATATTTTTCTAATTTCATCTACAGTAATCCTATAAACATATTTCTGTTTTTCAAAATCAGAACAAGTATACAGCCCATGCCAATTGCGATCTTCTCCACGATAGGCAAAGGTGGCTCCCCCATGAATGAATTGATTACAAATAAATTTAATGTCTTTTGATATCTTTTCTTCTTGTTCGAAATCATACACTTCATCAATACACCAAAAATTTCTAAGAGTTACTCGTTTGACACAAGGACTCCTAAAAATTTGAGCTCTATAGTTAAAAGACTTTGATGATAGCTTATAGCTTTCCATTAACTTACGAATCATAAAGAGGTGAACTATTACCTGTTTTTCGAAATTAACCTGTAATTTTTCAGAGTAACGGGGCGGTTTTCTGACAGGTTCTAAGTGTTTTGCAAAGGCTAATAAATCTTCTTTCCAATAGCATGATTCAATCATATGTAGCTCAAGTTTCTCTCGACTTCCCTCGCAAAGGAAGCATGTATGGTTGTTATGAAGACCATAGCAAAAACATGTGCGATCTACACGCGTAAATCCACCGATGAACGCCTTGATATGGAGTTCAATACTTTGGATGCACAGCGCGAGGCGTGTGAGGCTTACATCGTTAGTCAACGCTCGGAAGGTTGGACTGCATCACCCGAGCAATATGATGATGGTGGCTTTTCAGGTGGGTCGCTTGAGCGTCCGGCCCTTAACTGCCTGATCAGTGATATCAAGGCCGGAAAGATCGACGTTATCGTTGTTTATAAGATTGACCGTTTAACGCGATCGCTGGCTGATTTTGCGAAGCTGGTCGATGTGTTTGATGAGTACGGCGTGACCTTCGTTAGCGTGACGCAGAGCTTTAATACCACCACATCGATGGGGCGGCTCACCCTGAATGTCTTATTATCTTTCGCCCAGTTTGAACGTGAAGTCACCAGCGAACGTATTCGTGACAAGATCGCTGCCAGTAAAGCCAAAGGCATGTGGCAAGGCGGTAGAGCGCCATTTGGATTTGATATTGAAAACCGCCGCCTCATCACCAATGAAGAAGATGCGCCTGTGGCTAGGCAGATATTTGAGCTTTATTTAGAGCTTGGCAGTGTCCGAGCATTGGGAACTGAACTTAAAAACCGCGGCATTAAAAGCAGGGAGCGTATTTCAGAAAAGGGTAGAAAGTATGGCGGTCAGTATTTTGGCCGCGGCGCGCTTTATAGTTTGCTGAGTAATCCCGCGTACATCGGTAAAATATCGCATAAAGGCACAATCCATGAGGGGCTGCATGAGGGCATTATTCCGCAAGGTATGTGGGATGCCGTACAAGAAAAATTGAACGAGCAAGCACCGTATTCGCGCGGCCAGACAAACACCCGTCACAGTAATTTGTTAACGGGCAGAATATTTGACGAAGACAAAAATCCTTACACGCCGGTATTCACAAAGAAAAAGGGTAAGCAATATCGATATTATCTGAACAACAGTCTGGCTGATTATAAAGACCACCCCAAAGGCATGATCGCTCGTTTGCCTGCGCATGAAATTGAAGCCACCGTCGAAGCCGTTATCAGAACGCATCTCTCTCATAAAAATAAGCTGCTAAAAATACTCCCCCTCAACGCCGAAGATGACCGCCACATCTTACAACATATTATTACTCACCAAAGCTCAATCCTAACAGATGGATTGTTAAATAAGGCAATCAGTAATGTCATTGTTAAACAAGACAGTTTGGTCATTCAAATTTGTGTTACCGCACTTAGCGATGTGATCTCAGAAAACTTAAAACTTGGGCTTCCCGAGGTTCTTAGTGAAGAAGTGATTGAACTCAGCACCAATTACAAAACCAGGAAGGCGAACAACGGCGCTGTTGTGATTGAACCGGAGAAATACAGAGATCCTCTCGACCTTCCTCAAAATGAACTGGAAAATCTCGTTAAAGGCCTTGTCTGGCGAGAAGAGCATTTTGCAGGATCAACGCTGCAAGCAATTGCAGATAAATACGGCCATTCAAAATCTCACATCCACATTAATATCCTGAAAACACTGAAAGCGGCTTAAGCTTAGAAAACTGGCGTTTTAATTCTGTACATGGCGCTAGAGCAGCTTGAGAGAACGGGACGTTCTCGCCCGTAAATCTCAATTCTCAGCATGTACGGATTTTAAATCAACGCAAAGCGGCGCGGAACGCCGCGGCTCACAGGCTTATTCTCTCACAATGTATGAATTGATGGACTGAATGGCAGGGGCACCAGGACTCGAACCCGGGACCTACGGATTTGGAATCCGTTGCTCTACCAACTGAGCTATACCCCTATATCAGATATATTATCACCTTTTAGCTTTATATTTTAAAGTGAATATATCCTCTGCGAGATTTTTTATAGGAGAAAAGAGATTTTGTAAACAATTTAGGTGTTCGCTTGTAATCTCTAACGCTGATATCGGCGTGGATAATTAAATTTTTTGTGAAAAACAAAGAGTTTCACTTGCTCGGAGCTCAAAAAAGCGCACAATAGTATCGGTTACACCTCAACAGAAAGGATTCTGATGCCGCGTCTTCGTCACGCTCGTTTTATTTTGTCCATTATTGTGCTCTGCACATTCATTTCCCACGCTTATGCGAGTGATACTCTGGATTTGAATCAAATTCAGCAAGAGCTCGAGATCAAACAGGTTGAGCTTGAATCCTTCGAGCCTATTTTACTGGATGCGACGCTTGATGATGAAACATTATTCAATACAAGGCAAAGTGTAAAAGGGCTTCACACGAGAGCGATCGAGATACAGGATCTTATAAAGCCGATGAATACGTCTGTTGCGGCAGACCTTGCGGATATTGGCTTGAAGCCAAGTGAGGACAGCACAGATCTTGAACCGCAAAATATTCGTGAGTTGCGGGAAAAGTTAAACAAAGAATCTTTGTTACTTAAAGGCATTGTAACGCAGGCCGAGGCTTTAGCGGCAAAAGCGACGCGCTTTTTAGAACGTCTGGCGACCATTAGGCGCAATCAGTTTGTCGGGAAAATTCTGGAAAACAACACGTCACCCTTCAATATTAGTCTGTGGTCCGAAGCGCAGGGCGACAAGGATTTGGCGATTTATGCGTTCTATGAGGGATGGACAAAATTCGTAGCCAATAAAACAGACGTAGAAAAAATGTCATTTTTCAGATCCTTAGGCATTGCCGTGGCGCTGTTCTTTGCACTTTTTGCCTTGGCGCTATTTATCAATACGCGCAAGGTACGCCGCCGGATAAAGGCGATATCAGATCCAACAGTTCGCCAGCGGTTAGAGCGTTCAGGATACCGCATCTTATATACCTTGATTACAGGCTTTGTGGGATTGTCGTTGATCTTTTTTGTTGTGCGTAAGCAAGGGCTGATTGTAGAAGAAAATCAAAATTTCATATATTTCCTGTTCGTGTTCGCTTTATTCGTTGTTTACGCCGTCACAAAGGCATGGATATTGGTGTGTGCGGGGGTTTTGCGTAAGACGACGGGTATCCTTGGGATTACGACGACAGCCTTGTTCGCGATTGATTTTATATTGCTTGAAACAGGCCAACAATATGGCGTTCCCGTTGAACTCGCGATTGCACAAAGCTTTATCGTGACGACGTTATTCTCGTTTATTTTATTGGTGTTTTTCGCGATTCTGATCCGCAAAAAGGATGAGGGTAAAACTTATCTGATTAAGCGGCGTTTCTTCTATATTGGTACGTTAATGGGCGTGTTCATTATTGTGGCCAACGCGCTGGGCTATGTGGCGTTGACGCGCTTCGTTTTCGAACGCACCGTATTGCTAAGTAATTTTGCTTTTGCCATTGCGATCTTACGCGCCATGCTCTTTCCTTTGTTGCTATGGGCAGAGAAGTTCTTCTACCAAAGCACTGATAAAGAAGACCGATTGGTTTTGTTCTGGCTTTCTTTATTGCTGGATACGGTTTTGATGATTATGAGCTTGCCGCTTGTCGCCGCGATCATCGGCGTGGAGTGGGAGGGGATTAAACTTCTTATCTTCCAAGCCTTTTTCGGATTTAAAATAGGTGGCATTACCGTATCGTTAACAAGTCTGACCACGGCCATTGTGTTGTTCATTGTGTTGTTGTTTATGACGCGCACATTGCAAAAACTTCTCGGGACGAAGGTTTTGCCAAAGACAAGAATGGCAGAGTCCGTTCAGTTATCATTTGTGCAGATTGTGGGCTATATCGGTCTGACGATTGCGCTGATGTCGGCGATTTCCTCAGTCGGGTTTGACCTTAGTAATCTAGCATTGATCGCTGGTGCGTTGTCGGTTGGTATTGGTTTTGGTTTGCAAAGTATTGTCAGTAACTTTGTGTCGGGTCTTATTCTGCTGTTCGAGCGTCCCATCAAGGTAGGGGACTGGGTGATTTTAAATTCCGGTGAGGGGATTGTTAAAAAAATCAGTGTGCGCGCCACAGAAATTGAAACAATGGACCGGACATCTATCATTATTCCGAATTCAGAGCTTATATCCTCTTCTGTGAAAAACTGGACGCACAAAGACCGGATTGGGCGTTTGGTGATCACGATCGGGGTGTCTTATGATTGTGATCCGCACCGTGTCCATGACTTGTTGCTGGAAATTGCTAAAGATAATGAAACTGTGATGAACAGCCCGCTGCCGACGGTTCATTTTAGAGATTTTGGCGATAGTGCCTTGATTTTTGATTTGCGCGTCTTTCTACGGAATATTACTGATAAATACAGTGTATCAACCAAGTTACGACTTGAAATATGGGATAAGTTGAAGGCAGAGGGCATTGAAATTCCGTTCCCTCAGCGCGACTTACATATCCGCAGTGCGGGCGGCATGAAGGGGGTGTTCGATGGATCAGAATAGTAATCATATGTTCCACGCTTATGAATTTGATGGCAAAGGCTTGGGGGGTGAACTTGACGAGCAAGCGGCGATTAAAAAGGTAAAGGCCAAGCAATTGGCTTGGGTTCATCTTGATGCCAATATGGATTACACGCGCACATGGCTGCGTGAGCATGTTGATTATCTTGATCATATTATTTTAGATGCATTGCTTGCCGAGGAAACGCGCCCGCGCATGACGCAATTCGAAGATGGTTTGCTGGTTATTCTGCGCGGTGTGAACCTGAATGAAGGGATGCAGCCGGAGGATATGATCTCTATTCGTATTTGGATCGATCCGCACCGTATTATTTCGGTGCAGCGCCGTCCCCTAAAAGCCATTAGGGATATTTGCGATTTATTGGAAAAGGGTATGGGTCCTAAAAATTCTGGTGATTTTTTGGTGCAGTTAACCACCCGTTTGTTTCAACGCATGGAGCCTGTAATTTCTGATTTGGATGATCGCACCGATGTCATTGAAGAAGAAATATTGGAAGATCCCGATATAGCATTACGCCGCGATATTGTTGATATCCGCAAAAAGGCGATTGTCTTCAGGCGCTATATCTCTCCGCAAAAAGAGGTGATTTCATATCTGCGTAGTGCGGATGTGACATGGATTGATACAATGCATAGGCGTGGTCTTCAGGAAAGTCAGGATCGTGTAATGCGCTATGTTGAAGATCTTGATGCTGTGCGTGAACGCGCGCAAATCGTAAAAGATGAGCTTGCCAATATTATGGCGGATCGGATGAACAAGAATATGTATGTTCTGTCTATCGTGGCGGCTATATTTTTACCGCTGGGCTTTTTGACCGGCCTTTTGGGCATTAATGTTGGTGGTATGCCGGGGGCAGACAGTGATATTGCCTTTTGGATCGTGTGCGCGATATGTGTTGCCTTCGGTGTTGGCTTGCTTGCAGTTTTTAGACGGTTGAATTGGGTTTGATTCGTTATTGAGCAAGGGGAGGGGGGTTATTTTTTTTCGTAAAATAGCTCTAAATTATTGAAACATAAGGGGTTACTAATATTGACTTTTTGCCCTTTTAGGGGTAAGGTAGAGAGGCATAAAGATGCCTAATGTAGGGTCTTTATTTTAAATCGTAACCTTGCTTAATAAAGGAGGACGCTATGTCTAATCTAGCAACTTTTACACCACTCATGCGTCAAACTGTTGGTTTTGACCGATTCAATGATCTCTTTGAAACATTGTTAAATGATAAAGAAGATCGGTTTGAATCTTACCCACCCTATAACATCGAAAAAAGTGAAGATGATGAATATCTGATTACGGTAGCCGTTGCAGGCTTTTCTGAGGAAGATATTAACATTGTCGTGCAGGATGATCGTTTGACGATATCAGCATCGCGCACCCAGAAGGAACAAGGCGAGAAAAAATCGTATTTGCACCGCGGGATTGCGACGCGTAACTTTGATCGGGTTTTTAGGTTGGCTGATCATATACGCGTTGTTGATGCGACGCTTGATAACGGTTTGCTGTCTGTCTCATTGGTACGTGAAGTGCCCGAAGAGAAGAAGCCACGCATGATTCCGATTAATGGTGTGACAAACGGCACAACGAAGACCGGATTGTTATCAAAGAAAAAATCCTCATAAAAAAAGTAACGTTTCTGCGACGTTTCCTGAATATATAAGTAAAGCAGAGAAAAACTTATAGGCCTTTTCCCTACGCCTCTCTCCCCACACACATTGTAGGAGGAGGCCTTTTTTTTATTTTGGATTTGAACGAAAATCGGATAAACCTATCTGTGTAATCAATATCACCATGAAATGAGGTTTTTATGTCCGCTGTAAAAAAGACTGCTAAGGCTACGCTGTATCTATTTGGATTTTTTGTACTGCTCGTGGTGATTGTCGGCGGGTATATGTACGTCAATATGGACTCGCTCGCCAAACAAATCACAGAGAAGGCGGCAAGCGATGCACTCGGTGTTCCTGTGACCATTGGTAAAATGCAAATCCTTCTTGATCAAAAGAAGGTCGTTGTCAGTGATGTCGCTGTTTCCAATCCGTCAGGATATGAAAAGCCAAATGCCATGACGATTAAAACCATCACGGTTGCGGGCGAGAGCTTCACTAAAAAGCTGCTTGTATTTTCAGATATCAGCGTTGACGGCACGGCGGTTAATCTTGAGGTGAACCAGCAAGGCGCAAATCTTGGTGCGCTTAAGAAAAAGGCGGAACAAAACATGGCGGCTGGCGGCGGGGCTAGTGCGCCGTCTGAGAAAAGCGAGATGAAGGTCATTGTTAAGAAATTTTCTTTAACGCAGGCGCAGTTAACGCCTAGTGTGACCTTGTTGGCGAAGAAGGACTTGCCGACGGTTAAGGTCGCGGATATTCACCTAAAGGACATTGGTAAAAAGGAAAATGGTGTTCTGGCCGATGAAGCCATCGCTCAGATTATGAACGCCGTTTTGGAAGAGTTGAACGAAACAGCAAACAGCGCCGGATTCTTAGAAGGCCTATCCCTTGAATCACTCAATGAAATTGGTGTGAGCACAGGCGAAGTGTTTAAAAAGAACTTGAAAAAGAGCTATGACAAGGAAGTTGATAAATTCAAAAAGGGCTTTGAAGATTTAAAAGGTGCTTTTGAATAACAATTATTCTTTATAAACGCTTGGCTTTGTTGTTCGGCAAATGGAGCGCAGAGCTTGCCATTCCTGCCCTGACAGCGCCGCGTCATAACGCTTGTTCCCGGCGCTCTCAAGTGCATCAATGCGTTGTTGGGTGTTGGGGTGTGATGAAAGATATTCGAGCCATTCACTGCCCTTAAAATCAAAATCAGGTTCGTATTTTGAAACGCGTCCAAGGAAATCGCGTAAGCCCTCGGGATTGATACGCGCCGCGTTTAAAGTTGTGACAGCGTATTGATCGGCGTCACTTTCATCTTTGCGGCTGTAATTCAGTTGACTGAGTAGGCTGGCCATAGATTCAACGCTATTCACATCGCCGAACACGAGGGACAGGGTAAACCCTAAGCCGATATTTCGTATCAGGCTTTTGGTTGGGTGGCGTAACTCCACATGCGACATTTCATGCGCCAGAACACCAGCAATCTCATCGGGGCTGTTCGCGTCGTCAATAATTTTGCGATAGATCACAATATGCCCACCCGGCGCGGCATAAGCATTGAGGACGCTCTTGTTATCAATGACACGCACATCATATTTGATATCGCGTTCCATATGGCTTTGTATTGTTTGTGTTAAGCGATTGAGGGCTTTTTGCCCTTGGGGCGCGTTGCAGGTTTTGTCATTGTCGATCATGCTGGCCATGACGCGGTTACCTAATGTCTGTTCCCATGAGGCGGGCATCATATAGGCCATATTGCCCAAGACGCTCGGGAAGATCATGAAGATAAACCCCAGAGATAAAACTGCCAGCGCGGCATAGCCAAAGAGGGAGCTCCAATGTGTTGGTAAAAGTATGGATCGCTTACTGTGCTTTGGGATGCGGGATTTAAGATAAGTCCAGCCTTTCCCGTCTTCTATATTCAACCGCGCATCAGGGGTTTGTGTTGAGCCGATCACTGCCGGAATGGGCGGGGAGGCGGCTTCAATCAGTGTCAGGGTGTTGAGTGACCATGAGGTCAGGTTCTCTCCTGTTTCATCGTCCGTGATATGCAGGATTGATCCCGAAAATATAACAGAGACACGGTGCGCTTTGCTTGTTTTTCCGTCATAAAACTTGGCATTTGTGGCGATTGAAATGGACATGACGCTTAGAAGAATCCGACATCAATATCAAAGCCTGCTTCCAGTCCTTCGCCGGATGTGAGCCCTTGATCTTTGCCTTGTTCGGCTTGAAATGCATCCAGATTGCCCATAACGATATGGTGACGCGCCATAAAGCGTATCGTGCGTTGCGCTGTGAAGGGGTAACCTATACCAAAGGTTAGAAGCAAAATGAGAAGATTGCCAAGTTTGAGCTTGATAAGATCAGTGGCATTCACGGTGCAGATAAATTTGAGGTTGCCAATTTTAAGACCGCGCATTTTTTCACGCATGAGAGCCGCGGCATAAATCGAACGTGCAATAGGAAAGATGAGGATAAAGGCAAGGACACTGATAATCATACCGCCACCAGCAGCAACCTGACCAATTGTCAGGGCGGCGGTGATGGATATGAACATGCCGATAGAGCTTAACGTCGTCAGAAAGACAACCAGCAACATAGATTTTATGTAAGCGCCGAAAAGGACTTTGGAATGGCCATCAAACTCTGCTTTTATGTTTCCGAAATAGGCGTTGTTCATAATGTATTTGTGTTTGGCGATATCAGATGACGGAACTGCAAACCCCAAAGTTATGATGTTCAAAAGCAGGCGGCCGAATGCCAGATTGGCATAACCAATCGTTGAGCCGTCAAGATAGCCGCGAATACCGCGCCAGCGTGTTCGGCTATAGCGGTAGCGATGCGCACCATACAGGGCAATGCCATAGCAATAGATAAGAGGCAGGTAAATCAGCATGAGAATTGGGTATTGCTCTTTGAAAAGCAGGGGGATAAACAAGATCGCCAGAATGGGCAGAACTTTTATGAATCCTTTGAATAATTCGCCGCCTGTGCCTGTATATTCAAATCGGTCACCGCCAAGGGCGTGATGGGAAAGAATGTATTTTCTTAGCCTTGTCTTTCCCCAGAATAAATAGATACCAATCGTGATGATCCGCATAAAGAAATCAAGCAGGTATAGCTTAAACAGAGCGCCTGTTTTCCCGTCATATTCCAGTACATATTGCTTTGGTTTTCCGGTGTGTGCGGGTTTGTCTTCGGGGGGGGGGGGGGGGTGTTTTCCGGTTCTTCGAACGCAAGGTCAGTGTCATTATTCATCGTTTTTATTTTTCCACAATATGTAAGTTTACCAATAACATGCAAAATAGTGTTACAGAATTGTAATATTATTACCATGATGATTTGGGCGTTTAGCGATTACCCCACAGTTTTTCTTGTTTTAATGCGTGAGTTTGCTGTGGTTTTCGTGTACTGGTTTGGTGATGAAAAATGCCGTTGATACATTGCTTTATAAAATACAAAACGACCCGTTGCTATATGGTGGTGGGCGCGTGTTATATATGAACGCACAGTTTCACACTGATTTGGATATGTTCAAAGATGGCGGCATAGATATTCAGCAACATTTTAAGCCCCACGCACAGACCTTGATGGCATCCGGTTTTGATGTCGCGCCTGTGTTGCCTGACGCCGATGGTGCGTATGATCTGGTTCTGTTGTTGTTACCTAAAAATATCATCGAAGCAAAATATATGATGGCATGCGCTATACGGCATTTGTCTGAAGGCGGCGCGTTTGTCTGCGCGGCTGATAATAGGGCGGGCGGAACACGCATCAAAAAATTGCTACAGGACTTTGGCTTTCAAAATATAGAGCAGGACTCCCGTAATAAGGCGCGGGTTGTCTGTGCGCGCAAATCACATGCAGATGAGACCGCCCTCGATAAGGCCATCGCGGCGGGCGCACAGCAGCAGATTCTTGAGGCGCGTTTTATATCGCAACCGGGTGTTTTTGGCTGGCATAAAATCGATACGGGCTCGGCCATGCTCACGCATCATTTGCCGGATGATATAAAGGGTGATGGGGCGGATTTTGGCTGTGGTTACGGTTACTTATCCGATTATCTTTTGTCAAAAAATAAAGTTGTGAAATCCTTATTATGTATTGATGCGGATCATCGCGCCTTGTCGGTGTGCGAAAAAAATCTGGAACAATATGAGCGGCGCAAGAAATTTATATGGTCTGATTTAACGATGCCGCAATCCGATATTGAGGCACTGGATTTCATTATTATGAACCCGCCATTTCATGAAGGCAAAAACCCCGATAGTGATATCGGCGTATCGTTTATAAAAACCGCGGCGGGCTCTTTGAGAAAGGGCGGGCGATTATTTATGGTGGCTAACAGGCAACTGGCCTATGAGGATGTTCTAAAGAATAGCTTCGCTCAGGTTAAAAACCGTTATGAAGGCGATGGGTTTAAAGTCTTTGAGGCAATAAAATAAGTCGGTTTATTTTTATTTGCCGGCCAATTTCTGATCTATTTTTTCTTCAAGCTTGGCTTCAAGTTTTTCTGCAAGTTTTTCGGCCATACGCTCTTCCAGGCTGTCCAACTGTTCTTGTTTATCAGCATCGGATGCTTGGGAGGCCATGATCCGCTTTTTGGCTTCTTCGTTTTCCATCGCAAGTTCTGACTGGAATCCTTTGTCAATTTCCACATCTTTGACAAGGGCGGATGGATCATAAGGCACAAAGGCTTCATCATCATCGTTGACGATGACATCGCCTTCTAAAATAGCTACTTCTTTGGCGATCTTTCGAATTTGCATCTCATCATGCATGGCTTTTGCGTTCAGCCCTGTTTCGCGTGCCACCATGTAGTAAATAGACTCTTTGGACAGATCTTGGTCTATGCCGTGACAAAAGACATGATAGGCCATCGCGGCATCAACGGAAATGATGGTTTTATCGGGCTGGTTTCTTTTACGCATATGTTCGTCGGTTAATTGTACAACCAGCATAATGTCTTCGTTCGAAATTCTGACTTTATGGTGTTTTTCCATACCCGGGCGGATGTTTTTCATGATTTCGTATGTTTCATGAGCATTCGGAGCCTTCAACGAAATTTTCTGAAAACGTCGGTCGAGGGCAGGGTCTGCGGTGACGTACATTCTGTATTCATCAAGTGTTGTCGCACCAATAACCAGAATATCCCCCTGCGTTAGATATGTTTTGATGGTATCGGACAAACCCGCGAACGAGCTTCCCGGACAATCAGGCATAATCTGGTGGATTTCATCCATAAACAGGATGAAGCGTGGCTCATCGGGGTTGTGATAGCGTTCGGCAAGCCCCTTCATGAAGGGAAGGAAGCGTCCTTGGAATTCTGCTCTTGATGATGTTCCTGATGCCATACGCGACAGATCAACTTCGATCACGCGGGAGTTCAAGAGCATATCAGGCACTTGGTTTGTGTTAATTTTTTGTGCCAACCCGACAACCGCCGCCGATTTACCAACACCAGCACCAGCAAGGAAACACACGTTTTTACGGCCACGTTGCAACAGGATTAGGATGGCATCGTCAATTTCTTTATCACGGCCTGTAATCGGGTCATACCGCCCCATTTTGTCCAAAGCGGTAAAGTCATTACAATAGAGTTTAATCAATTCGTTAAACTGTTCGTCGGGTACGAGGTAATCCCATGCTGCCGTCATGTGTTATTGTATCCTATATTTGTTCCATAACTTACGTCAGCTATAGAGTAATGTTTAATCCTTAAAGTGTCTTTAACATTTTTAACGCTCATCATGCTTTTTCGAAATGAGCGCTGGAAAGCCCCTGCGCATAGAGCGCCGTGGTTAAATCGCCATATAATATGCAGTTTACGAGTTCGTTTTTGACGGTCTCTTTTGGGTGATAGCCAATACCAAGCCCAGCCATTTTGAGCATGGGTAAATCATTCGCACCATCGCCAATGGTCAGGCAGTCATCTTCGGTCAGGCTGAAATCATTCATATAATGTTTCAGGAACTCGACTTTCGCAAACTTATCTAAAATCGGTTCAACAACTTTTCCTGTCAGGGCGTCGCCTTGTATATCCAGTGTGTTACCGTGGTTAAAACCAAAACCGCACCGCGCGGCGATGGCTTCGGTGAAGAAGGTAAAGCCACCGGAGACCAGAACACATGCCGCGCCTGATTTGCGCATTGTGCGTACAAACGTTTCCGCGCCCTCATTCAGTTTTGTTTCCGCCAATGTCGCGGTCAGTGCGGTTGTTTTTAGACCTTCCAGCAGACTAACGCGTGCGCGCAATGCATCATGGAAGTCCAACGCGCCATTCATAGCGCGGGCTGTGATTTCTGAGACCTGATCTTTGATTCCCGCATACTCGGCCAGATCATCCAGCGTTTCCCCGACGGCGATTGTGCTGTCCATATCGGCGAGTAATAATTTTTTCCGGCGTTTTTCATTTTTTGCGATAAAAAAATCAATACGCTCTTTTTCAAGAGTCTCGCGCAAATGTGCAACCAAAGAGGATTGCGCATTGCCGGAAATACCAACCTCGGCGGCTTTGCCTTTGTCCAACCAAACCATTTTACTGGTGAATTTCAGGTTATAATGGTCAATGATTGTTGCAAGGGTCGCAAAGTGTTTTTCTGTTAAGGGCGCTGTCTTGGTGGACGCGACCAACGTTAAAATATAACTCATAATAAAACCGTCTGGCTCCTGATTGATTTTAAAAAAGATAAAGAAAAACCCTTGTCAGAACCCGATAAATTCCTTAACGCTAATGGCAATGTTCAAGCATTTAATCTTTAATCAGTATTTATAGTACCAATCATGGTGGAATAAAATGGAAAAACCGACAATCAAACCTAAAAACCCTAATTTTTCTTCTGGCCCGTGTTCGAAACGTCCGGGTTGGACATTAGAAAAGCTTGAAAAAGCAATGCTCGGTCGTTCACATAGAGCAGGACCTTTGAAAGCAAAATTGAAAGACGTTATTGAGCTGCACCGTACGCTTTTAGGCATACCGGCAGATTATAAAATCGGTATTGTCCCTGGTTCGGATACCGGCGCATTTGAAATGGCGCTATGGTCGATGATTGGCGCACGCGGCGTTGATGTCTTCGCATGGGAGAGTTTTTCCGATGGTTGGCTTAAAGACATTGTGAATCATTTGAAAGTGGAAGATGTGCGCAGCCATACTGCGAAATACGGGTATTTGCCTGATATGTCGCAAGCTGATCCGGCGCGTGATTGTGTGTTCGTATGGAATGGCACAACAAGCGGTGTGCGCGTTCCTAACGGGGATTGGATTGCTTCTGATCGTGAAGGCCTGACATTCTGTGATGCGACGTCGGCGGTATTCGCCTATGACATGCCATGGGACAAGCTGGATGTGACCACATGGTCATGGCAGAAGGTTCTGGGCGGCGAAGCGGCGCACGGTATGATCGTTCTTTCTCCACGCGCGGTAGAGCGTTTGGAGAGTTATGTTCCTGAAAACCGTCCGTTGCCGAAAATCTTCCGCATGACAAAAAACGGGAAGTTGATCGACAGCATTTTCGAAGGCGCAACAATCAATACGCCTTCTATGTTGGTGATTGAGGATTGTCTGGATGCCCTGAATTGGGTTGATCATATTGGTGGGCTGGAAAACAGTATCCGCCGCGCAGAAATCAATTTTGAAGTGCTGGAGCGCTGGGTGGAGAAAACATCATGGGTCGATTTTTTGGCAGCCGTACCGGAAACGCGTTCTAAAACATCGGTATGTTTGAAAATCGTGGATCCGTGGTTTGAAGCTCTGGCTGATGAAGATCAGATGCCATTCATTAAGGCAATGACCAAGTTGCTGGATGAGGAAGGCGTTGCCTATGATATCGCAGGATATCGTGATGCGCCTGCAGGCTTGCGTATATGGTGCGGCGCGACTGTGTCGATGACGGATTTGACGGAAGTTCTGCCATGGCTTGAGTGGGCTTTTCAAACGGCGAAAGCGGCCTAAGCGCACGGCGCGCTATTAAGTTTAAAAAAAAGAGCGGTATGTCCGCTCTTTTTTGTTTGTTGGGTCGTGCTATTCTAAAACTCGTAGCCAAGTTTAAGAGAATATTTTGTGTCGTCTTCTTTTATGCCTGCGGCTGGCGCATTGTCCCAGTTAAAGTCAATTTGCGCTGATCCGGTTAGAATTTTTGCAATCGGGAAGCGCACACCGGCTTCACTGTCGAACAAAAAGCCTTCAGTGTCATCAAGGGGCACGGAAAGATCATGTTTGTAGAAAACTTGTAGTGTGTCTTCGATTACTTTTTGGTCATAGTCCAAGCCCCATGACACTGCGGCGGAGTCTTCCTTGTCGCCATTTTCAGATTCCTCTGAAATATAATCGACACCCAAACGTGTTGAAAGGTTCAAGGGATCGCTTTCGTAAAACTGATACCCCAGATAGGGGCCGACTTTAATGCGGCTATCCAGATCGGCGATGTCATCGGCTTCATAGCTTGCGCGTCCACCTACAAACATTTTATCGTCGATGAAACGGTCATATTCGCCATAGATCATATATTCGTTTTCTGTTTCTGTGCCTTCATCCTCGGCATAACGAATTTCCGCGCCTGCAGTATAGCGGTTCTTCTCGTCGCGCGCCTTTGTCAGGCCGTCCATTGTAACGGCTTTTTTCTTTGTGTTGCCGTCTGTTACAAACCCACCGAAATTAATGCGGCCAGACCATTGAAGCCCTGTTTCTTGTTCCGCTACTGCCGGAGCGTCTGCATCATCGGCGTATGCTGGGGCAATGTGTGTCATTGATAAAGCGGCGCACAGGCCTGTCGTTAGTAAGTGTTTACGCATTACTCGGGGTATCCTTTTCCATATTGTTAAAACGGGTGCACCCTATATATGTAAATATAGTAAATCAACTTTATATTTTAAGTTTGACTTTGTTTGAGCGCTCTATTATGTCTGAACGCCTGTTTTCCTAAACAAGACAAAAATAGGAGTTAAAGTTATGCCAAAAGTCTTGATCAGCGATAAGCTGGACCCACTAGCCGTGGAAATATTTGAAAAAAACGGTATCGAAGTTGATTTCAAACCCGGTCTTTCCCCCGAAGAACAATTAGACATTATTGACCAATATGACGGTCTTGCCATTCGTTCTGCCACAACTGTAACCGCAGAAATGATTGAAAAGGGCACGAAGCTGAAAGTTGTTGGTCGCGCCGGTATCGGTGTTGATAACGTTGATATCCCTGCGGCGACTGCCAAAGGTATTGTTGTTATGAATACGCCGTTTGGTAATTCCATTACAACTGCCGAGCACGCCATTGCCATGATGATGGCACTGGCCCGTGATATTCCACAAGCCAATGCGAGTACGCATGCCGGTAAATGGGAAAAGAAGCGTTTTATGGGCGCGGAGCTTTATAACAAGACATGCGGTGTGATTGGTTGCGGTAATATCGGATCAATTGCGGCAGATCGTGCGCTGGGGCTGAAGATGAAGGTTATTGCGTATGACCCGTTCCTCACCGAAGACCGCGCTGAAAAGCTGGGCGTTGAAAAGGTTGAATTGGATGAGTTGTTTGCACGCGCGGACTTCATAACAATTCACGTGCCAAAGAACGAGCATACATCCGGTCTGATTAACAAAGATACGATTGCGAAGATGAAAGATAATGTACGCATCGTGAATTGTGCACGCGGTGGTATTATTGTCGAAGCGGATCTGAAGGACGCCCTTGATTCAGGTAAAGTTGCTGGTGCGGCGCTTGATGTGTTTGAGGTTGAGCCTGCGACAGAGAATGCGTTGTTCGGTCATGAGAAGGTCATTTGCACACCGCATTTGGGTGCAGCAACAAAAGAAGCGCAAGTGAATGTTGCTATTCAAGTGGCAGAGCAAATGTCTGATTATCTGGTTAATGGTGCGGTTACAAACGCATTGAACATGCCGTCTATTTCTGCGGAAGAAGCGCCGAAGCTCAAGCCTTATCTAAGATTGGCGGAGCAGCTTGGTGAGTTTGCCGGACAAATTACCGAGCATGCCATTGAAGCGATCTCGATCGAATATTGCGGCACCGTAACATCGGTTAACACTGACCCGATCACCTCTACCATGATTGCGCATCTTTTGGGCGCACAGATGGAGAGCGTGAATATGGTCAATGCGTTGCAAGTTGCGGAAAGTCGCGGCATTCAAATCAAGCAAAGCTATGACAATGACGGCAAAGAATGGCGCTCGATGATTAACATTATTGTTAAAACGACAGAGCGCGAGCGTAATGTGACGGGAACACTCTTTACCGGTAAAGAGCCGCGTATTGTGAATATCGAAGGTGTGCCTATTGAGGTCGCATTGACAAAAGATATGCTGTTCATTCGTAACGAAGATAAGCCGGGCTTGATCGGCGGGTTGGGTACAATCCTTGCCAATGCGGATCAAAATATTGCGGACTTCCGCTTAGGACGTCAGGAATGCGGTGATCGTGCGATTTGTTTGATCTCTTTGGATGCACCGCTAAGCGATGCTTTGTTCAGAAAAGTGTCAAACTTACCGCAAGTTCATAATGCGAAGCGTCTAAAGTTCTAGGCCGTTCGGTTCAGATATAAGAATTTAAAGAAGAGCCGATATTTATTGGCTCTTTTTGTTATTTTTGCTGCTGTAATATCGTTTGCAGGCATTTTCTAATTCGATTTGGAATTGTTGCCCCGTTTCACCGCCGTGGCCTTTCATCTTTTTTGCGATGATGGCATGCAGCGTATTATGATGGGCGGAAACGATTTCAATCGCATGATCGTCAATTTCCGACATGCTTTCCAAAAAGCTGAGCATAATGTTTGCAAGTGTCCCGACAAGGTCATAATCAAAGAGCGGGGCGTTGGCTTTGAGTTGCATGACGCATTCGGTCATGGCCTGTGTGGCTTGGTCGCGTGTGAGCTTATGTTCTTTTGTTTTGTTGATGACGTGCTGCAATCTTTCGAGTTGTTCCTCTGCGATAGGGGGGAAGTCGAATGGATTACTATCGAGAACGGCTTGGCATTTTTTGATGACATCGTCATTGACGGCGCCGGAGCCGATCTTGTCCTTTAGCAAAAAATCTGCCTTGATAATTCTTACACGTCTTGCCATTTCATACTCTTAAAATTATTTAAAAATTTATTGTGGTTCAAAATCAGTCTGTCTTTTATATGCGCCTTGGTAATTCTTTTTCAGGTTGCGGCGTCTGTCCGGCCCGAAATAATCGAGACAATCAATAAAATCTCTGGGATGTTTGATCACGTGGCTTATCCTCATAATCAGGCCTTTGGCATCAAACGGCTTTGCCAGAAACTCTGTTGCCCCGCCGTCGCGGCATGTCGCGATCCTTGAAGGCGCGCTATAGCCTGTGATCATAATAATCGGCACCATTTTGTTGGGGGAGTAGTCCGATGTTCGTATCTTCTTCATCAAATCGATCCCTGAGCCTCTGGGCATGTGCCAGTCGGTCAGGACAATATCGGGGTTGGTGTTACAAAACACATCAAAGGCTTCGTTCCCGTCGGATGCTGTGTGAATATGTTGCACCCCAAGTGTTCCGATTGTATCGGCGATCAATTGCTTGATTGGCTCAATATCATCAACGACCAAGATTTTTAGTTTATCCAGCTTGAGCGACATAGGTTATATAATCAAATTTTCTAATATGTTTCGTAGATGCATTTTAATATATTAAAGGGCAATACGTCATTAACTATATATTTTTGATATTGGTTATCAAGGGTTTATTAAAACTGGTGGCGATCATATTAATAATAGTGACGTTGTGGATTCTGTCTGGATTATCCATAAAAAACAGCGCAAGGTGCTAATTTACATAATGTATTCACTTTCTCTAATTTAACCCGCTTTTTTTATTCAGCTTTATTTTGATTTGTTGTCATAATTTTTTTGACTCTATGACGTGATTTCTGTTACAACTCCCCCAATTATTAAGAAATTGTTAACGTATTTTTGGGGTGCTTCGTCACGCCGAGCGGTTTGTGTTACTTATTATTTAGGAGATTTATCTATGGCTAATCCAGAATTTAACCCAAATGAAAAAGGTGTTAAAGACAGCGGGGCAGAGCATCAGCATGATGATGTTCATGGTACCGAAGAGGTTTGCGAGGTTTCAGGAGATTCTCTGGATCAAAATATAACATTGGCGTCGCTGGCAGAAGATATCGTGCTGGATCAGGCGGCTGTAGATGCTCAAGGCACAGATGATACCGAAGGCGGCGAAGAGCAATATGCGCAGGCAGGCACCGTTAAAAATGATGGCGATGTCGGAATGCCTCCGGCAGAAAAACTACAGTCTATTGCAGACGAGGCACAAAATGCTGCCAAGATAAATCCGGCGGCTGGTGATGATGGAAATGCTGATAATACAGCAAACAATATAACAAGTGATAGCGCGGATGCGTTGGCTGCGGCAACGGCACAAAAGCTTTCTGAAATTCAGCCTGCTGCGGGTGATCAGGGCGGTAGTCAATCGGGTGGTTCTTCCGTTCGTGGATATGGTTTCCAAAGTAGTTTCGAAGCACAAGGCGTTATCAGCCTTGAAGATGTCGGGCCGATTGCACCGACAGCTTTGAAATATGGTATCAACAATTCAACGGACGAATTATTTATTAATACGGCGGCGGCGCCTTTGCCACCGTTGAATCCTGAATTTGCACTGGGTGTCTATGAGGTTCTTGAAGATGGGCATATCACAATAGTTTCACAGGTTAATCCTGAATCCGTTAATGGTGTTTTGACAATTGTTATTTCTGACATTCCAACAGGTTGGGGTGTGTCTGACGGTGCATTCGATGCGTTGGGTGCCCCTATCGGTACAGGGACGTTTGATTCTGTTGCCGGAACATGGACAATTACATTGCCTGCTGGCGCAACGTTTGATGGTGGTCCGGTCTTTACACCACCCGCAGATAGCGACGTAGATGCGCTGAACCTTCAATTCTCTGTGAGTGAAGTTGATCCAACAACAGGTCAATCCGGTTCTGCTGGCGGCACGTTCGACGTGATCGTAGATGCGGTTGCTGATGCACCGGATGTTGATGCGGCGGATAATGCAGGAAATGAAGGCGCAACCTTGGCGGTGAATATTGCCGGTCTTACAGGTGAAGAAGTCAATAACGGCGTTGGCGGCGATGACGGTTCTGAAAGCATTGTGCATTACGAAATTTCAGGTGTTCCTGCGGGCTTCACACTGTCTGCGGGCAGTGAAACATTCGTAGGTTCAGGCGTTTATGTTCTGACTGCAGGCGAATTGGTCGGTTTGACGGTTACGCCAGATAACCCGAATTTCTCAGGCTCCATTAATTTGGTGGCAAAGGTTCTGACAACAGAAAGCCCCGTCAGTGATGGTGAGTTTGATCTCACAAATAATGATAATAGCGATACAGATGCATTCACGTTGACATGGAATCCGGTAGCTGATGCGCCGACGTTGCATGTCGATGATGCGCAAGTTAAAGAAGACAGTTCAGTATTTGTACCTGTTTCTGCGGAATTGGCCGATACGGATGGTTCTGAATTCTTGACGATTAAAGTGGATGGCGTGCCAAGTGATTGGGACTTCTCCGGTACAAATTGGACACAAACCGGCCCGAATACATATGAAGTGGTCGTTGCTGCGGGTAGTGATTATGCGGATGGCTTTACATTGGCACCACCAGCCGACAGTGATGTCGATCTGACCGGGATCACAGTGAGCGCAACCTCAACTGAAATCGGTAATAGCGATAGCGCCTCCATTTCAGAAACCATTGATGTGACCGTTGATGCGGTTGCTGATACGCCTGACATTGATGCACAAGATGATTCCGGTGTTGAGGGTTCAACACTTGATATCGACTTTACGGCACTGAATGGTGAAGTGCTTAATAACGGCGTTGGTCTTGATGATGGCTCTGAAAGCATTACAGGCTATCAGGTGTCTGGTGTTCCTGCGGGCTTTACGCTGTCTGCGGGCGTGGAAACATTCCCAGGCTCAGGCATTTATGTTCTGACACCTGCACAAATTTCTAGTCTGACAATTACGCCAGATGATTCTAACTTTTCAGGATCCATTGATCTGACGGCGACAGTCTTTACACAAGACGGCCCGACAGACGGCGAGTACGATAATAGCGATAATACAAACCAAGCGTCTGACGATCTGACATTAACATGGACACCTGTTATTCATCCGCCGACAATTGCGGTTAATCATGGTGTTGATGATGTTCTTGTCAAAGAAGACGGCACAGTTGATGTGCAAATAACGTCACAACTGGGCGATAATCCTGCTGCGGGTGAATATTTGACCGTTGTTGTAAACGGCATTGACCCATCATGGGGATTCAGTGCGCCGATTGGTACATATGATGATGTTGCAGGAACATGGACAATCGAACTGGCACCGGGCGCAAGTCTGGATACATTATTGACATTTACGCCACCTGCCGACAGCGATGTCGATCTAACAGGCCTGACAGCCATAGCTACAGCGACAGACCCTGATGCAGGGATCAGCGCGAATTCAGGTGCGGATACGTTCAATGTGTTTGTTGATGCTGTTGCCGATATTCCAAATCTTGATGCAGGCAGTGCGCATGGCGAAGAGGGCTCAACAATTCCTTTAACCATCACAACCTCCGTCAATGATATAGACGGCTCAGAAGTGATCGAAGTTGTTAAAATTGGCGGCGTGCCGACTGGCGCGACATTAACCTCCGGAACATATGACAATGTGCATGATGTTTGGTTGGTTGATCCATCTGATTTAAGCGGTTTGGGTATGGTTGTGCCTGACGGTGTGACAGGAGACTTTACTTTAACGGTTGAATCTGTTGCCTATGAACAAAATACAAATGGCGTCGAAGATGATTTAACAGACAACCGCGCCAGCGCATTTGACACGATCAAGCTAAGCATCGATGCCGATGACGTGCCGATTGTGAGTGATGATGCCGTGACGGTTGATGAAACCAACCTTGCACCAACCACATTTGTATCCAGTAATATTGTCGCCGATTTCGGCCTTGATACACCAGGTACAATTGAGGGCAACGGCACGTATCTTGTCGGTACGTTGACATCTGATGGTGTCCCTGTTGACGTGGTATTCGATGGAACGGCCAATACCTATACCGGTACAGCGGGCAGTGAAACAATCTTCACTTTGGCGATTCAGCCTAACGGTGATTACACGTTCACACTCGAAGGCACAATCGACCACCCCGATACAAGTGATCACAATGATTCATTGCCATTGGAATTTGGCGTTAAAGCCACGGACAGCGAAGGCGATGTTACAAACGCTGTGATCACTGTTAACGTCCTTGATGATGGTCCTGACATTGGTGACAAGTGGAAGGGC
>CAXBOT010000007.1:0-84323 GCA_963977495.1 uncultured Alphaproteobacteria bacterium
CGATCACTGTTAACGTCCTTGATGATGGTCCTGACATTGGTGACAAGTGGAAGGGTGTTTACGAGAGCGAGCTTGAGCATGGCCCGATTGGTTATACGGAGACTTTGCCCTATGACTTTGGTGAAGATGGCGCGGGATCGATTGATCCGACCGGTACGTTCATGGCGACATATACGCCGTCAGGTTCCGGTGAAGCGATTACTTCGGGCGGCGTTTTGATTAACGTTGTGATGAATGCAGCCGGCGACGGTTACATTGGTACAGCGGGCGGCGTGACAGTGTTTACACTTGATATTGGTAAAGACACTCCTGAATATACTTACACGCAATTTGCACCGATTGATCACCCTGATACGACTAATCCGAATGACCCGATGTGGTTGAAGTTTGGCGTACAAATCACGGATGCGGACGGTGATACAGATACGTCGATGATTATTGTTGATATCAATGATGACGGCCCGATTGCGGTTGATGATTGTATTGAGTTCAATGTATCTGAAGGCATTTATGACGGTAACGTGATTGATAATGATGATCTGTCTGCGGATAAAGACAATACTGTGACATCTGTGAAGTTCGAAGGCTCTGACATTCCTGTGCCTACGGATGGTTCAGATATTACTGTGAACGGTCATTACGGCGTTCTGACCATCAACAACACAGGCGCGTATAGCTACGACCCTTATGACAGTGCGTTTGACGGAACTTATACATTCTCGAAAGACAACCCTCCGGGCAGTGATGGTGGTGGTGACATTAAGAATGTAACAACCAGCTATAATGCGGGCTCGAATGAGTTCAGCTTTAGCTTGAAGGTTGATGACATCAGTCAAGGCTTTACGCTTGCATTGAATGGCGGGCCGAATCCTAAGGGTCACGAAGGCGAGATGGCGTTGCTATACTTTGATGCCAGCGGACCGGATCCGGTGGTGAGTGTTTATGCTTATAATGGTCAAAACACACAAACAAGCTGGCAGGATGGTTCAAAGGCCGGTGGCATACAGGCTGCTGATCATATTCTGAACTCGACTGCGAATGCTGATCTGTTCTCGAATATCACTGTGACGGATGATGGTGCGGGTAATAAGATCTTTAGCTTCACGATGGATGCGACAATGATTCAAAATCATGATCCTGCTTATGGTCCTGATGGCGACTGGACGGGCGTTGCGTTTGGTGATGAGATTGGCTTGTGGCTTCACCCTGTGAAAGGCTTGAGCACGTCTTATGATGGCGATGGTCATCTGACGCAGTGGTCGGGCGCGCAAGGATATTATGATACGTCGTATCAAGATACCGAAGTCACCCACGAAGAATGTGTCACGGATAAGTTCGAATATGTCCTAACAGACGGCGACGGCGACTCCGATACCGCGATACTCAAAATTAAAACTATCGATGATAATGATCTTCCGATTATTGCAGATGCAGAAGACTTGCAAGTTGACGAAACAAATCTTGGGCCAGTTGATGATTCAGGTGTTGTGACTGCTGACTTCGGACATGACGGCCCGGGTACGTTTACACCAAGTGATGCGTCTTCATTCAGTTATACTGGCGCGACGGCAGATGCTCTAACATCTGATGGCGTTCCTGTTATCGTGACAATCGAAGGCAACAGCTATGTTGGTAAAGCGGGCAGTGAAACAATCTTCACGCTGGATATTAATAGTGATGGTCACTACACATTTAACCTGATTGGCACATTGGATCACGCTGATACAACGGATCATAATGATGTGATTGATTTAACATTCGGCGTTAAAGCTACAGACGAAGACGGTGACTTTGTCACAACGTCAATCAATGTGGCTGTTCTTGATGATGGTCCTGACATTGGTGACAAGTGGAAGGGCGTTTACGAAAGCGAGCTTGAGCATGGCCCGATTGGCTATACCGAGACTTTGCCCTATGACTTTGGTGAAGATGGCGCGGGATCGATTGATCCGACCGGTACGTTCATGGCGACATATACGCCGTCAGGTTCCGGTGAAGCGATTACTTCGGGCGGCGTTTTGATTAACGTTGTGATGAATGCAGCCGGCGACGGTTACATTGGTACAGCGGGCGGCGTGACAGTGTTTACACTTGATATTGGTAAAGACACTCCTGAATATACTTACACGCAATTTGCACCGATTGATCACCCTGATACGACTAATCCGAATGACCCGATGTGGTTGAAGTTTGGCGTACAAATCACGGATGCGGACGGTGATACAGATACGTCGATGATTATTGTTGATATCAATGATGATGGTCCGTCTGACTTTGTAACAAGCGCGGTCACTGTTGATGAAACAGATCTTACACCCGGTCCGGTAAATGACAGCAATGTTGTTACAGCAGACTTTGGCGGCGATGGCGCCGGCGGTTTTGCACCGACAGAGGTTAGCTCTGTGAGCTTCACAGGCGCGACGGCAGATGCTCTAACATCTGATGGCGTTCCTGTTCTGATTACGATCGAAGGCAACAGCTATGTTGGTAAAGCGGGCAGTGAAACAATCTTCACGCTGGATATCAATAGTGATGGTCACTATACGTTCAATCTTCTTGGTACATTGGATCATGCCAACACGGCGGATCATAATGACACAATCGCTCTGAGCTTTGGTGTGAAGGCGGTTGATGCGGATGGCGACAGCATCAGCGGCGCGATCACTGTTAACGTCCTTGATGATGGTCCTGACATTGGTGACAAGTGGAAGGGTGTTTACGAGAGCGAGCTTGAGCATGGCCCGATTGGTTATACGGAGACTTTGCCCTATGACTTTGGTGAAGATGGCGCGGGATCGATTGATCCGACCGGTACGTTCATGGCGACATATACGCCGTCAGGTTCCGGTGAAGCGATTACTTCGGGCGGCGTTTTGATTAACGTTGTGATGAATGCAGCCGGCGACGGTTACATTGGTACAGCGGGCGGCGTGACAGTGTTTACACTTGATATTGGTAAAGACACTCCTGAATATACTTACACGCAATTTGCACCGATTGATCACCCTGATACGACTAATCCGAATGACCCGATGTGGTTGAAGTTTGGCGTACAAATCACGGATGCGGACGGTGATACAGATACGTCGATGATTATTGTTGATATCAATGATGACGGCCCGATTGCGGTTGATGATTGTATTGAGTTCAATGTATCTGAAGGCATTTATGACGGTAACGTGATTGATAATGATGATCTGTCTGCGGATAAAGACAATACTGTGACATCTGTGAAGTTCGAAGGCTCTGACATTCCTGTGCCTACGGATGGTTCAGATATTACTGTGAACGGTCATTACGGCGTTCTGACCATCAACAACACAGGCGCGTATAGCTACGACCCTTATGACAGTGCGTTTGACGGAACTTATACATTCTCGAAAGACAACCCTCCGGGCAGTGATGGTGGTGGTGACATTAAGAATGTAACAACCAGCTATAATGCGGGCTCGAATGAGTTCAGCTTTAGCTTGAAGGTTGATGACATCAGTCAAGGCTTTACGCTTGCATTGAATGGCGGGCCGAATCCTAAGGGTCACGAAGGCGAGATGGCGTTGCTATACTTTGATGCCAGCGGACCGGATCCGGTGGTGAGTGTTTATGCTTATAATGGTCAAAACACACAAACAAGCTGGCAGGATGGTTCAAAGGCCGGTGGCATACAGGCTGCTGATCATATTCTGAACTCGACTGCGAATGCTGATCTGTTCTCGAATATCACTGTGACGGATGATGGTGCGGGTAATAAGATCTTTAGCTTCACGATGGATGCGACAATGATTCAAAATCATGATCCTGCTTATGGTCCTGATGGCGACTGGACGGGCGTTGCGTTTGGTGATGAGATTGGCTTGTGGCTTCACCCTGTGAAAGGCTTGAGCACGTCTTATGATGGCGATGGTCATCTGACGCAGTGGTCGGGCGCGCAAGGATATTATGATACGTCGTATCAAGATACCGAAGTCACCCACGAAGAATGTGTCACGGATAAGTTCGAATATGTCCTGACAGACGGCGACGGCGACTCCGATACCGCGATTCTCAAAATTAAAACTATCGATGATAGCGGTGAGCTTATTGTTGGTCAGAACATCAATGATGATGCAGATTCTCTTGTGCCGCATTTGGTGAACGGTGATGAAGGCATTATTGCCGGTACACTGGGTAATGATGTTCTTGTTGGTGACGCTGGCGGATCGTTTCTTGAAGAGCAGAAGCAAGATTATAACTTTGTGTTTGTTCTCGATGTTTCCGGTTCTATGGGGAGTACGAGTTCGGCCAGTTCGAAAATCTCTTTACTGAAAGATGCCGTGAACAATCTTCTAACGGATGCAAGCAGTTATGGTGATGGTGATATTAAGGTTCATATCGTACCATTCGCGACCTATGCACAATCAGCGGGTACATTCACAATTACGAATGCCGGTGAGTTGACCAATCTTCAAGCCTATCTTGATGGATTGTCAACAGGGGGCACGACAAACTATGAAGCACCGTTGCAAGATGCAATTTCATGGCTACAAGGCGCTGAGCCTCTTGGTGGGAATGCGATTACAACAACGTATTTCGTATCAGATGGCGAGCCAAACCGTTATATGAATGATGATGGTGTGTCGGTGTCAGGAAGCGCCAGCACCGTGATTGGTCAAATCACAGGAAGCGACTCGACCGATGAGGTTGGTATGTTGCACGCCCTGAGTGATGAAGTGATCGCGGTTGGTATTAGTGTTGGCTCGAACGTTTCAAAACTGAACATCATTGATTCCGATGGTGTGACGCTTGAAATTCATGACCCTGCTGATTTGACGGTTGCTCTTGCCGGTACAAGCCCTCTGGACAAGTTGTCAGCGGTGGGCGATGACGTGATGCAAGGCGGTGACGGTCAAGACATTATCTTTGGTGATGTTCTGTATACAGATGATTTGGCTAGTTTCCACGGTCTGGGCGTAGACGGTGGTGCCGGATGGGAAGTTTTCGAACGTCTTGAAGACGGGCAGAGCGCGGTTGATTCAGGTTGGTCACGCGATGATACGATCACTTACATACAAGGACATACACAAGAGCTTGCACAGGAATCGCTTAATTCCGAAGGTGTTGGTCGTGACGGTGGTGATGACATCATCCATGGCGGCGCAGGCGATGATGTGATCTTTGGTCAGGAAGGCAATGACGTGATTGCCGGTGGTCTGGGTAATGACAGTCTTTATGGCGGTTCGGGTAATGATATTTTCTTATTCGAGGCCATCAATGAAGGCAGAGACGTTATCCATGATTTCGATGTTGGTCACGATTTGCTAGATCTTTCGGCATTGCTGGGCGGATATGATGCTTCAGATTTGACGCAGGATATCGCGGACTTCGTGATTGCGACAGATGACGGGACCAATACAACGATTTCTGTTGATCAGGCAGGCCTTGCAGGCGCGTCGGGATCGGTTGAAATGGTCTTCCTTGAAGGTGTGACAGGCTTTGATTTGGATTTGTCAATTAAGACGGATACCGTGGTTTAATGATGTATTTTTCAATCGGATAATTAATATTTGACAGGCCAGCCCCTTTTGTCGTTAGTGTTTATTTACATGAACGGCGGGGCTGGGCTGATCTATATAACGCGTGGCAATGTTGTTGTTCTATAATAATGCTGTTGAATAAAGCCTTGATTTACAGTGTAAAAAAAGGCATAAAGAAAGCGTGTTACTATTGGGCTGATCCGCGTTTGAGATTGGTTCTATATTTTAGGATTTTTGAGTAACTTGAGAGGTAATAACTGTGATTTTGAGTAAAAAGATGCGTACTTTATGTCTATCGACAGCAGTATCCGCGATATTGGTTCTGGGAGCAGGAACTGCTTCTTCCCAGGAAAATGATGATAAGATTAACACGCTACGCGATGCAGTGGCCGTCGGGGTTGCAACAAACCCTGAATATGGCATTGTCGCCGCGAGCAGACGCGCAACAGACGAAGAGCTGGAGCAGGGCGAAGCTTTGTTTTTACCTTCTGTTGATGTGAATGGTGAAATTGGATTTGAACATACCGATGATGTCGGGACACGTTCCGGTACAGGTGATGACACAGAAGATTTGGTGCGTAGAGATGTCGGTGTTACGCTTACTCAGATGTTGTTTGATGGCTGGGAAACAAGCTATGAAGTGAAACGTCAGAAAGCCCGTGTGATTTCATCGGCGGAGCGCGTGCGCGAAACAGCGGAACTTGTTGGTTTGAGCATCGTTGAATCCTATCTTGAAGTGTTGCGTCAGCGTCAACTTTTGTTGATTGCACGTGAAAACGTAACAGATCACATCAATATCCTTGAACAAATTCAAGATGGCGTGAAAGCCGGACGTTCAACCAAAGCAGATGGCGAACAAGCGAAAGCACGTTTGGCTGCTGCACGTGCGACAGAGTCAAGCACATTGCAGGCATTGCGTACAGCGCAAGCCAGCTATCGCAAAGAAGTTGGCGATGCTGCGGGTGATCTGCAATTACCGGTTATCCCGTTTGAACTTTTGGCAGAAGATGTTGATCAAGAAGTCTTGAAAACATTGTCAAACAGCCCGACTTTGGACATCTTTACCGCCGATATCGAGGTTGCTTATGCCGAAGCACAAGGTACGAAATCAACACAATACCCACAATTTGATCTGCGTTTGAATGCCAGAACAGGGAGTGATATTGGTGGTGTTGAAGGTGAAGACACAAGCGCATCAGCGTTGGTTGTTATGAACTGGAACTTATACCGCGGCGGCGCCGATGTTGCGCGCGCTCGTGAATTTGTTCATCGTCACCAACAGTCAAAAGAATCACGTGCAAAAGCAACGCGCGCTGTTGAAAATGATGTACGCCAAACATGGGCGAGCATGGTTTCCTCAGGTGAGAGAGCGGCTCAGTTTGCTGCTCAGGCTTCTGCAAATACGGAAGTTGTAAAAGCGTATAAAGATCAGTTCAGTATTGATCGTCGTACTCTTTTGGATGTTCTTGATGCGCAAAATGAATTGTTCGTTTCACGCAGCAATACAGTGAATTCCGAATTTTTGGAAATGTTGGCTGTATACCGTCTACTTGCTCTGAAAGGGGACTTGCTTCCATCATTGGGTCTGGAGTATCCTCGTGAGAGTGTTATTGCTTCCGATGAAAAGTGGTCTTACAAAGAGCAACAAAAGGCGCGATAACCTACTTCTTTAAAACGTTATACAACGGATTAGGACTAGGTCTCAGTGACAGAAAAAGACAATAAATCTGACGGTGCCCCCAAAGCAGGGGACGCCAAGGTAAATAAGAAGAGCCCTCCAGAGCCGGAGGGCCTTTCTGTTGTTCACGATAAGAATTCCGCGGGTGACAAACCGCAACAAAAATCCCCCCCTTTACCCGAACAAAGACGCGGACAGCCATCTGATGGCTGGGCATTGCAGGCCGATCGTATGGCAATTCATAGCCCGTTGGTTGAATGTTTGCGCCTGATGGCCGGACATTACGGGCGTCGCGCAAGCATGACATCCCTGACCGCTGGTCTGCCTATTCCCCCGACAGGTATTACGCCGGCATTGTTTATTCGCGCGGCGGAGCGTGCGGATTTGCAGGCGAAGTTGGTCGAGCGCACTTTGGAAGGCTTGGCGATTGCAGCAAATTTACCGTGTATTTTGTCATTAGAGGGCGATCAAGCCTGTATCGTATGGCAAGTGCGCCACCCCAAGGGGTATGAGCCAAGCAAAGGCAAAGAAAAAGATATAAAAATTCATCCGAAAACGAAGTTTTTGGTTCAATTCCCCGAAACGTCAGATGAAAAACAAGCCATGACGATGGAGGAACTCGCCCCCCTCTATACGGGCTATGCGTTCTTTCTTCGTCCGACAGCGCGCAGTGATGAACGCGCAGGACCGGCAGAAATTGATACCGGTCGTGATTGGTTCTGGGCGACATTCTGGAAAAACAGAACATTATATGTCGAGGTGGTGATTGCCGCGGTGATGATTAATTTATTTGGCTTGGCGAGCTCTTTATTCATTATGAATGTATATGATCGCGTCGTGCCGAACAGCGCCTTTTATACACTTTATGCGTTGAGCGTTGGTATCGGGATTGTGTTCATCTTTGATTTTATTTTACGAAATCTGCGCGCGCATTTTCTGGATCATGCGGGGCGGCGGGCTGATGTTAATATTTCGTCGATGTTATTTGAACAAATAATGGGCATGACAATGACTGCAAGACCGCCAAGTGCGGGGGTTTTGGCCAGCAACATGAAGGAATTCGAAACGTTGCGTGACTTTTTTACATCCGCAACATTGGCCGCCTTTATTGACCTGCCTTTTATCTTTGTGTTCATCGCCGTTATTGCATTGATTGGCGGGCCACTGGCGTTCGTGCCTTTGGCAGCTATTCCGTTGATTGTCGGTATGGGGCTTTATCTTCAAAAGCCACTGCGCAAGGTCACGCGGGAATCTATGCATGAAAGTGCGCTGAAAAATGCGTTGTTGTTTGAAACCATTATCGGGTTGGAAACAATCAAGGTGCAGGCTGCAGAAGGCCATACACAGCGTAATTGGGAAGAATTGACGGAAAAGGCATCGCGCACATCGGTTAAATCACGACAATTATCGGCATTCGCACAAAACTGGGCGGTCTTTATTCAACAGCTTGCCAGTGTTGGTATCGTTTTCGTTGGTGTGTTTTTAATTAGTGACGGTGAACTGACGCAAGGCTCTTTGATTGCATGTGTGATTTTATCAGGCCGCATTATGGGGCCTTTGGCGCAAATTTCCGGCTTAATGACACGTTTGAACCAATCGCGTGAAGCCTTGGTGCAATTGGATGATCTGATGAAAAAGCCCGTGGAACGTCCGGCGGATAAGCATTTTATATCATTGTCGCATATTGCAGGGCGTGTTGAGTTTCGTGATGTCATCTTTGGCTATCCGGGGCAGGAAACGCCGTCTTTGAATAATTTGAGCTTCGTGATTAATCCGGGGGAACGCGTCGGTATTATCGGCGCGGTCGGTTCAGGTAAAACGACGATTGAGCGTTTGCTTTTGAATTTATATGAACCAACAACGGGCACTGTGCAAATTGATGGGACGGATGTGCGTCAAATTGATCCGGGTGATTTACGCCGTAATGTCGGCGCGGTGCAACAAAGCCCGCAGCTTTTCTATGGTTCTGTGCGTGATAACATCACGATGGGGCATGAAATGGCGCCTGATCGTTCGGTTTTGAAGGCGGCGGAGCTTTCTGGTGTTCTTGAATTTTTGAGAGATTCCTCCGCGGGGCTGGATACGCAAGTGGGCGAACGCGGCGAAGCGTTATCTGGCGGTCAACGTCAGGCCGTGGCGATTGCGCGCGCGTTGCTTTATGATCCGCCGATCCTTATTTTAGATGAACCAACGGCGTCGATGGATCCTGCCTCTGAAAACCGTTTGCGCAAGCGATTGGATGTGTTGTGCAAGGACAGAACAACGATTTTGATTACGCATAAGGGCGCGATGCTGACAATGGTTGATAAATTGATTTTGCTTGATCGTGGTCGCATTGTGGCTTATGGGCCAAAAGAAGATGTGATCCGCAAGCTTCAGGCGCGTGAATATGGAACAGCAGCGGAGAAAACAGATGTCTGATACCTCTCCTCCCCCCGAAGAGCAAAGTGTTAATGAGCAAGGTCAGTGGGGCGCGATCCGTCAGAGCTGGGCAAAGGAAAGAGCCAATATTGCTCAGGCCAGAGCCACAGCATTTTTCGATGCGGATGACCAACTGCCCCTTTCAAAACATTTGTTATTGGTGGCCATTGCGAGTTTCTTCTTGATGTTTGTCGTCTGGGCGAATTGGGCGACGCTGGATGAGGTGACGCGCGGTACGGGTAAAATCATCCCTTCGAGCGAGGTGCAGGCTCTGCAAAGTCTTGAGCCGGGGATTGTTGAGGAGTTTATGGTCAAGGAAGGCGATTCTGTTGAAAAGGGGCAGGTTCTTGTTCGGTTACGTGATATTGAGGCTGCGTCTGATTTGGGCGCGAACCGTGCGCGATATTTAGGGTTATTGGCAACCATTACACGTCTTCAGGCTGAAGCGGAAGGGCGCGAGATTGTAAACTTCCCTGATGAAGTTGTGAAAGATGCACCGCATAGTGTTGAGGAGGAACTTAATTCTTTCCGTGCGAATATGCTCCAGCTGGCCGGACAAAAGAATGTTCTGCAAAAACAATTGACCCAACGTGAACAGGAACTCGATGAACTCAACAGCCGTATTGGTGATTTGAAGGGGGTCGTTCATTTACAGCGCAAAGAAATGAACATGATCGCACCGTTGGTGGAAAAAGGCTCTGCGCCTAAGTTAGAGTTGCTACAGCTAAAGCGCGGCATGCAAGAGCGTATGTCTGAATTGAACGGTTTGACATCAAGCCTGCCACGCGCAAAATCTGCCATTGAGGAAGCCAAAGCCAGAATGGAAGAAATTCAACAAACAGCAAAGACCGAGGCGCAGTCAGAGCTCGCCGCGACATTGAATGAATTGAATGAAATTCGTGAACGTTTAAGCGGTTTGAAAGAGCGTAAGTTCAGAAAAGAAATGAAATCGCCGGTATCAGGCACTATTCAGGAACTGACGGTGAATACAGTGGGCGGTGTTGTGCGTGCAGGCGAAGATCTGATTAAGATCGTGCCTAAAGACGATCAGTTGATTGTTGATGCGCGCGTGAATCCGTCGGATCGCGCCTTTATTTATCCGGGGCAACAGGCAGTCATTAAAATAACCGCTTATGATTTTTCAATATATGGCGGGCTGAAGGGCGAGTTGTTGGATATTTCTGCCGATACGATTGAAGATGAAAAGGGCAACCCGTTTTACCGCGTGCGTTTGCGTACCTATGAGACGGAACTAAAACGCAGAGGCGAGGTTTTGCCGATTATTCCGGGGATGGTCACAAGTGTTGATATCCTTACGGGTAAAAAGACCGTGATGCAATATTTGCTCAAGCCATTGATTAAAACAATGGATAGCGCAATGAATGAGCGTTGATGTTGTGTGAGAGGGGGAGGGCGTTAAGCCTTAACCCATTCAAGAGCGTCGTCCAGTTTATCTTCTGTAAATAGTTTCATTTCACCTGAGAAGAGTGCCTGTTTCATGCTTCTTTGGAAAAGCTCGCTTTCGGGCGGGTTAATAAGCGCCGCTTTTTTCAGTTTTTTGCCAAGCATCGCCGCTGCAAACATATCCGCTTTAGCGGCATCAAATTCCCAACCTTTAAAATCCTTATAGTAAATCAATATACGGATTTCGTTATATTTCTCTGCCATAGCTTCTATACGCGGCAGAAAATTATCTTTGTAACCATCTTCAGAAATAACCCGATCAATCTTCATGCACAGTACTCTGTCCGTGGTTTCGGGCATTACGATGTTATATTTTTCGTTTGCTTCAGTCATAGCTACGACCTCGTATTTATTTGGTTTGGTAATCGTATAATTAATTTCAACCACTAATATCATATATGTTCAACTGAAATCCAATTTTTTCTTTATATTTCATATATTTACATTATCTAATGTATGTGCGTGCCGATAGTGATTATTTGTCTGATACTTGTATTTTCATAGTGAAAGGGGCTTGCAAAAGCTTTCATAATGGGCTTTTTACTAAGGGTAGATTAGGATTACACATATGGAAAAGCTAAAATCAATGCCAGAGAACACAGTCAATATAACAATGCCCGACGGATCAATCAGAACATATGATTCAGGTGTGACGGGAATGGATATTGCCAATGATATTTCCAAATCTTTGGCGAAAGCCTCGATCGGCATCAAACTTGATGGTGAATTGAGTGATTTATCACTGCCGATTGAGCAGGATATATCGATTGATATCGTCAAGCGCGACCATGCGGATGCCCTTGAAATGATCCGTCATGATGCGGCGCATGTCATGGCGGAAGCCGTCCAAACATTATTTCCGGGTACACAAGTGACCATCGGGCCGTCTATTGAAAATGGGTTCTATTACGATTTTGCGCGCAACGAACCATTTTCCAGCGAAGATTTACCCGCGATTGAAAAAGAAATGCGTAAAATTGTCGAGCGCGGCGCTGCGTTCGAACGCGAAGTGTGGGACAGGGATAAGGCGATTGCTTATTTTAAGGAAAAGGGCGAAGCCTATAAGGCCGAATTGATCGAAGATCTGCCCGGCACCGAAGATATTAAAATTTATCGTCAGGGCGACTGGCTTGATTTATGTCGCGGTCCTCATATGCCAACAACGCGCCATGTGGGCACAGCATTTAAATTACTGAAGGTTGCAGGCGCGTATTGGCGCGGCGATTCGAATAAGGCCATGTTGACACGTATTTATGGTACGGCGTGGCGTGATGAAAAGGAACTAAACGCCTATCTTCATCAATTGGAAGAAGCAGAAAAACGCGACCACCGTAAGCTTGGCAATGAAATGGATTTATACCATTTTCAACCCGAAGCGCAGGGGTCGGTATTCTGGCATCCAAAAGGCTTTACGATTTATAACCAGCTTGAAGGGTATATTCGCCGCCGCTTGAATAATGTCGGATATCAGGAAATTAAAACACCGCAATTGATTGATAATAAATTATGGGAAGCCTCAGGACATTGGGGGAAATACCGCGAAAATATGTTTGTCGTCCCTGATGAAGTGCCCAATACCGAAGAAGAAGGCCCGATTGTCAGTGATAAGGCGTTCGAAAAACTGATGGCTTTGAAGCCGATGAACTGCCCCGCGCATGTTCAGGTGTTCAATCAGGGGATCAAATCATATCGTGATTTGCCGTTGCGCTTGGCCGAGTTCGGATGTTGTCACCGTAACGAAGCGCATGGCGCGTTGCATGGTTTGATGCGTGTGCGTCAAATGACGCAGGATGATGCGCATATTTTCTGTCGTGAAGATCAAATTACATCGGAATCCGTTGATTTCTGTGACCTTGTGAAGACGGTATATTCTGACCTTGGTTTCGATGATGTACGTGTCGTTTTGGCCTTGCGCCCCGATGTGCGCGCAGGAACAGACGACGTATGGGACAAGGCCGAAGATGGTTTAAGGCAAGCTTTGGTGGAGGCCGGTCTGGAATTTGAAGAAGCCGAAAATGAAGGCGCGTTCTACGGCCCGAAAATTGAATATCATATCCGTGATGCGATTGGACGGAGCTGGCAATGCGGCACGCTTCAACTGGACTTTGTTTTGCCTGAGCGTCTGGATGCCAGCTATATCGGACAAGATGGCGATAAACACCGCCCTGTAATGCTTCACCGCGCGATACTTGGTTCTTTGGAGCGCTTTATCGGTGTGATGATCGAAAGTTATGCGGGTAAATTACCGCTATGGCTTGCCCCTGTGCAGTGCGTTGTGGCGACGGTAACCGAAAAGGCCGACGCCTATGCAACTGAATTACACAGACAATTGGTTGAGGCAGGGATTCGCGCAGAGTTGGATATTCGTAACGAAAAGATCAATTACAAAGTGCGCGACCATTCTGTGAAGAAAGTGCCCGCCTTGTTTGTTGTTGGTGCACGTGAGGCAGAGGAGGACACGGTTGCGATCCGTCGTTTAGGCTCTAAGGCTCAAGATGTGAAAGCGGCTGTTCAGGCCATTCAAGACCTAGTGCATGAAGGTCGTCCACCGTTTTAGCGCGCTCAATCTGGTGAAGCGTGATATTTTGATCGTCAAGCGTATCAAGGATTTCCTGACGCTTGTCCTGCGAGATTTCTGAAAATTGCAGTTCATGGTCCTCGCCCGTTTTTTCAAGACCGAAAAAGGCGACGGGCATCTCCAGTAATTCTTGTGATGAGAGTTGATAAACCGCGCGTCCGCCTGCCAGACTTTGAAAAAATGCGTCAATATCAACGGCGCGTTGATAGGCTTGCGCCATATCCTCTTCGGAAACAGGTGCGCTTGGTTTTTGTTTGCTTGACGTAAAATCAAAACGTTCTTTGCCAAGGGCGATGGCGGATTCGAAACTGCCGACAGGTGCAGGTTTTTCAAAATCTTCATGGCCTGCCGGGTTGAATTTTCGTGTGCCTACAACCGCGCTCATGACGTAACTATGTGTATTACGCGCCGCGGCCAGTTTTTGATTGGTGTCACCGTTATAGGGTTCGCGGAGTAATGTTTGCTCGACCACACCCGCCAAGGCCTCACCGCGCGCGGTTGAATTATGGGCGAGGGCAGCAATATGCATTGCATCATGGAATTCGTTGCGTAAATCAGGCTCGCCAAAATCATAGAGGTTATGCGTGCTGACGAATAATTGGATGGCTTGCCCCATCGTATAGTGTGTGTCGATGCCGGATTCTTCGCAAGCCTCTTTCGAACGAGCGAAGTTCGACTCGTTTTCCTGCAACTGTATATTTAATTTATCCATATAACTCAGATCTGACATATTTGTCTTTTACCATAAGGGCGGTTTTCGGGCAAATTATCATTGTGAAGACAATGAGATATATATTTCTTACCCAAGCTGAGTGGAAAGGCTTGCAGATAAATAAAAACAGCCTTATTAATGTTTTTCTAATCAATTTTGTATTTAATGTATGATGCTGAACTATAGAAGGAGAGGCAACTATTTCTAGACCACAAAGACCAATGCCCAGAAAAGATGCTGGGCCACGTATAAATTCTGATATTACAGCTCCCGAAGTGCGACTTGTAGATGCCGAGGGGGAAATGAAAGGTGTTGTTGATTTAAAAACAGCGCTGGCGATGGCAGAAGATGAAGGACTAGACTTGGTTGAGCTATCTCCGAATGCGGAGCCGCCGGTTTGTAAAATTCTCGATTACGGCAAGTATAAGTACGAGCAGCAGAAAAAAGCCAACGAAGCACGCAAGAAGCAAAAGACTGTTGATGTGAAAGAGGTTAAAATGAGCCCGCGCATCGAAAAGAATGACTATGATGTCAAAATGCGTAATGCGCGCCGTTTCCTCGAATCTGGTGATAAAGTCAAGGTTTCAATGCGGTTTCGCGGACGTGAAATGGCACACCAAAATATCGGCAGAGATTTGTTCTTGAAGATGCAAGGCGAGCTTGATGAGTTGGCGAGTGTCGAATTGGAACCAAAATTCGAAGGCCGCCAAATGATTATGATCTTGGCGCCAAGAGCTTAAGTTTTAAACGCAGATATAATTTTTGAAAGAACGCGATTTTTATTTGCGTTCTTTTTATTTGGGTATTTTTTGACGATTGGCATAAGACTTGCATTTTTGGAAATGATGCCTTATCAGTATCACCTTATTTCAATAAATATTTATACAGATTGGGAAACACCATGATTGTCGATGTAATTGCTGCGCTTATAATGCTTGCGTCTATTGGAATTGCAATTTTGCGGGGATTTATTCGCGAAGTCTTGACAATCTTTGGTCTTGTTGGTGGCGCGGTTGCAGCCTATGTCGGCGGCCCGTTATTGACGCCAACTGTGCGCGGATGGCTTGGTGTTGTTGAAGGCGAAGAAGATCCTGAGAAGTTATTCGGTGTTGTGCCTTACCCATTGCTGGGCGATATTCTTGCCTATGCGGCTGTCTTTATTGTGTTTGTTATTCTACTTTCTGTGTTGAGCCATTTCTTGGCCGCATCAGTTAAAAGTCTGGGACTAGGCGCAGTTGATCGTACACTTGGTATGGTTTTCGGTATTGCGCGCGGTATTTTGTTTTTAGGGCTGCTTTATTTGCCGATCTATTATCTGGTTGGTGACAAGCAAATGAAGGACGGCGAATGGGAATGGCTTAAAGACAGTAAAAGTCGTGTCTATCTGGAGGCCACAGCAGGCTGGATCGATGGTTTCATTCCAAAGGATGAGAACATCAATTATGAAGATGCCGGTGATAAAATGAATGCCATGAACGAAGCACGTAAGAAGCTTGAAGACATGGATTTGCTTCCAAAGGGCGAAGAGAATAAAGACACCAGCACTGAGAAAAAACCCGATGCAGAGCATAAAGAAGGCTATTCCGAAGACTTCAGAGACAAGATGGATAAGCTGATCGAAGATGCAACCGCTGGCGGTGAAGATAAGCCAAAGCCGTATAATCAGTAGATCAAGCGGCCTTTCTTTATATCACGATATCACGCGATATTTACAAGCTATGCGTTGCTGTATAAATCGACGCATTGTCCGCCGATATTCGCGTTGCCCTGATTTTTGGATGAATCATTACGCGCGGCTTCGATCTTTTTGAAATAGATTTCATTGATATCGCCTGTAACATAATCCCCGTCAAAGACAGAACAATCGAAAGTGCGGCTTCCTTCCGGCTCGTCACTCGGCGTTGCGGCCTTGATTAAATCTTCTATGTCTTGATAGACCAGCCAATCAGCACCGATTTCATCTTTGATTTGCTCTTCTGTTTTGCCATGAGCGACCAGCTCTGACTTCACAGCCATATCGATGCCATAAACATTAGGATAGCGGATCGGCGGCGCAGCAGAGGCAAAGTAAACCTTTTTCGCACCGGCGTCGCGTGCCATGTCGATGATTTTCCGTGATGTCGTACCGCGCACAATCGAATCATCCACCAGTAGGACATTTTTATCCTGAAACTCCAGAGGAATGGGGTTGAGCTTTTGTTTGACGGATTTTTCACGCTCAGCTTGACCAGGCATAATAAAGGTACGACCAATATAGCGGTTTTTGACAAAGCCCTCACGGAATTTCAAATGCATTCTATAGGCCAGTTCCATGGCGCACGGGCGGCTGGATTCGGGGATAGGGATGACGACATCAATATCATGGTCGGGAAATTCGCGTAAAATTTTCTGCGCCAGATATTCCCCCATACGCACCCGCGCCTTATAGACAGAACTGCCGTCTAATATAGAATCAGGGCGGGCGAAATAGACATGCTCGAAAATACAGGGCTTGTGCACGCGTGAGCCATCGCAGACTTTGGTATGTAATTGTCCTGCGTGATCAATATAGATGACTTCACCGGGTTTGACGTCACGTTCAAATGTGAAGCCCAACGCATCAAGGGCGACGCTTTCAGAGGCAATCATGTAATCGGTTGTGCCATCGGCCAATTTTTTCGAGCCATAGACAAGCGGGCGAATACCGTGTGGGTCGCGAAAGGCAAACATGCCATATCCTGAAATCATCCCAACAACCGCATAAGCGCCGCGGCAGCGTTGATAGAGTCGTTCCATCGCCGTGAAAATATCGGCAGGTGTGGGCGTGTGCTTACCCAGAGTTTGCAGTTCATGCGCGACAACGTTGAGCAGAACTTCTGAATCTGAATTGGTGTTGACGTGGCGTAAGTCTGTTTTGAATAAGTCTTTGGTTAATTCTTCCTGATTGGTCAGGTTACCGTTATGCGCCAGCACAATACCATATGGAGAATTAACATAGAGCGGCTGGGATTCTGCGGAGCTTGCCGTACCGGCGGTGGGGTATCTGGCATGCGCAATTCCGTAATTGCCGCGTAAGTGAGTCATGTGATCGAGTGTGAAAATGTCACGCACCATGCCGTTGCTTTTACGCAGGAAAAACTTTCCGTTCTCTTCTGTGACGATGCCTGCGGCGTCTTGTCCGCGGTGTTGTAAAATTGTCAGGGCATCATAAAGCGCGTGATTAACAGGGGAGTGAGAGAAAATTCCGACGATACCACACATGCGTATATCTTCCTTTATGCAAACATTATGCAAAATTGCACGATTGATGTGAGATCACAAAATATGGGTAAATGACTTGTTTTTCAAGCTAATTATGGCGCGGCGTGGATGGCGGTGTTGATATAAAAAAAGCGTCATCCAATGACAACGCTTTTTAATAAAGATTTTATCGGTATAGAAGGGCTATGCGGCCTTCTCTTTTGATGCTGTTTTGGGAGATTTTTTCTCTGCCTTTGATTGATTGGCGGCCATTTGTGTCATCTCGATCGTGCGCGTTGGGAACGGTATGGAAATACCATCTTTATCCAATGCTTCTTTGACAGCCTTGATGGTATCAATTTTCAAACCCCAGACATCAGAGGTGTTTGACCAGATCCGCAGCGTGATATCAACCGAAGATTCGCCAAGATTTGTAACCATAATTTGTGGCTCTTTATCTTTGACCTGCGAAATGCGCTCTTCTTTTTTGATGGCTTTTTCGATTGTTTTGAATGCTTTGTTGATGTCATCGCCATAGCTGATGCCGAAAACGATGTCCTGACGGCGCGTTGTGTTGCGAGAGAAGTTCTCAATCTCTGTATTCCATAATTTACTGTTTGGTACAAAGATATAGACATTTTCCGGTGTGGCGAGTTCTGTCACGAATAAGCCTAAAGACTTTACAGTGCCTTTTATAGACCCGCAAATGACGAAGTCACCAACGTTGAACGGGCGTAGGATCAGAAGCATAACGCCAGCGGCGACGTTGCTTAATGTTCCTTGTAGGGCAAGGCCAATGGCCAGGCCGGCGGCACCAATAATGGCAAGCAAGCTCGCCGTTTGTATGCCGAATTGTTGCAAGACCATAACCAAAGACACTATGAAAAATGGCGTATTTTGCCATACCGCCAAGAAATGTTTTTAAAGTGCTATCGAGCTTTTTAACTTTTTGAATGACATTCTTTGCTTGGTTGCCCAAGACCCAACCGGCAATAAGAATGGCACCTGCTATAACAACATTAGTAGCGATGGCAACATAGTCCATAATCTATCCTTCTCTATGAAATTGAAATATTATGTGCCGATTATTAGACAAGTTGGGGGCGCTGCGCAAGGAAAACACCAAATAATCCCGATTTACGGCATAATAAGACCGTATTTTATGCTTACTATTAAAGATATGATTATCGTTGCGGTATGAGCTTGAACTATTGTCGGTAGAGCAGTTAAAGTGTGGAGCAAGGGGATTTTATGTTTACGGCGCAGGAACTCAAACAAAATTTATTAGGATGTTTTGAAATCTTCCTTTTCATGCCCAAGGGGCTGGAGCGTTTTGACGTCACGCCGGAAAAGGCCATAAAGTCCTTTTTTATTCCCTTGGCGTTACTGCCCTTTATTCTGATTATTATTGTCGGTATGAGTGCGGAATTCTCGCTCAGTCTGGTGATTTCCCTGAATGTTTTGCGTATGGCGTTTTCAGTTCTTCTGTTTTTGTGGGCCGTGTTTTTCCTAACCAAGAAATTTGACAGGCAGGCGCATTTTTATAAATTCCTGATGATTTCGAATTGGCTGAGTATAAACAGCCTGTTGCTGGTCAGTCCGATTCTGATCGGGTTGTTTATGGGCACGCATTCAAACTCGTTTGAGGTCTACGCCCTATTCGGTGAGTTGGTTGGCTATGTGTATAGCGCCTTTGTCATTACATATTGTTTCCGCTTGCCATGGGAAATGGGCGGCTTTATTGCCATTGTGGGTATGGCGATTAATCAAAATCTGTTTGATCTGTCGAATTATGCGCGTGATATGCTCGCCGTAGCCGTTTGATCAGGCATACGGGTTTTTACTGGCACGCACCAATAAGCGTATCGGAACACCCGGAATATCGAAATCACGGCGCAGGCCGTTCACAATATAACGTTTGTAAGAATCCGGCAGTTCCTTTGGTCTTGAAACCCAAAGCGCGAATGTCGGCGGACGGGTTTTGATCTGGGTTATATATTTCAAACGGTTGTGGCGTCCATTTACCAAGGGCGCAGGGTTCTGGCTTTCCATATGCGCGAGCCATTTATTCAGGCCACCTGTTGCCGCGCGCTTGTTCCATGTTTCATAAGTTTGCAACGCCTTGTAAAAAAGCTTGTCTATGTTCTTGCCGTTTTTGGCGGAAATCGTCGCGAACTGAATGCCTTTTGTCTGGGCGAGGGAATGCGATAATTTATGTTTTATGTTCTCTAAAAGCTCAGAGCGCCCCTTCACCGCATCCCATTTATTGATGGCAATGACAAGGGCGCGCCCTTCATCAATCACATGCTGGGCTATTTGAATATCTTGCTTTTCTAAAACCAGATTGCCGTCCATCACCAAGATGACGATTTGTGCCAGACGAATGGCGCGAAAGGAATCTTCTGCGGACATTTTTTCAATCTGGTTGACGACCCGCGCTTTGCGGCGCAGACCTGCGGTGTCGACCAGTTTGAAGTTACGGTCTTCATAACGCCAGTCAACGGCAATGGCATCGCGCGTGATGCCTGCTTCGGGGCCGGTCATAACGCGTTGTTCTTGTACGATGGCATTGAGCAGCGTCGATTTCCCGACATTAGGCCGCCCGACAATCGCAATTTTAATCGGTTTTTCGGGGTCGTCTTCTTCTTGTTCAAAGACGAAATCCTCCAGACCTTCGATATCATCAAGGTCAGGGAATTGTCCCAGACCGTTATCATCTTCTTCGTCCGTGATCTCTTCCTCTGGAAAATGAGGGAGCAGGGCATCGAACAAATCATCAAAGCCTAAGGCATGTTCCGCTGACATGATAACGGGCTCGCCAAAGCCAAGGCTATAGGATTCACCAATGCCGCTTTGTGTTGTTCTTTGGTTTTCACATTTATTGACCACCAGCAAAATGGGTTTTTTCTGTTTGCGCAGGAACGCGGCGAAATGTTCATCGGCGGGGGTTATGCCTTCGCGTCCATCAATAACAAAGACGATAACATCAGAGTGCGCCAGTGCGGCCTCTGTTTGTTGACGCATGCGCCCTTGGATTGACCCATCAAACGCTTCTTCCAGACCTGCGGTGTCAATAATGGCAAAGGACTGGCCGAACAGATTGGCTTCTGCTTCGCGCCAATCGCGCGTGACACCGGGGGTGTCATCAACAATAGCCAGTTTCTTCCCCGCCAATTTATTGAACAGAGTAGATTTTCCGACATTGGGACGACCTATAATCGCTACTTTTAGCATTGCTTGATCCTGAAATCGCTTATATTCCTAGCCTTGTTGAAACAAGACATCGGGATTTAACATATATTTTTGTGATGATGTACCACAGATTTTATTGATAAGCTATTAAAGTTCCGTTGTTGGAGAGCAGATAGAGCCTATCATTAACAACAAGCGGTGAAATTTGCACATCTTGTTTGGTTCTTGTGTCACGTATAATGTCGCCATTATGCGGGTTGACCTCAACCAGATGTCCGTGGGAACTGGCAAGGATAAGGCGTCCTGAGGCTAAAATCGGTGCAGTCCATTGAACGGGGTCTTCTTTGTCTTCTTCATCTTCGAAACGCGCAAGCTCTGCGATCCAGAAAATTGAACCATCAAGCAAGCTAAGGCCGATCAACTGGTTTTCAGCAGACAGAACATAGAGCGTGTTTCCGGCAACCCACGGTGTTTGTGATCCGCCAATGTCGCGTTGCCATACGCGCGTTCCGGTGCGCTCATCAATCGCGACAAGCTTTCCGCCAAAACTGATGGCAACGATAAGCCCCTGATCAATGATGGGCATTGCCGTAATGTCAGACATGCTTTCCAACCCGCCGCCGAAACGACGCACATTGGATAAATTGTCCGACCAAGCAACAGAGCCGTTTTCAACGCGCAGCGCGGTGATCTCACCAGAGGAGAACACAGGCACGACAATATCTTTATTGGCAGCAGGGCTGGCAGCGCCGAGCAAACCTGCGGTTTCACCGATGCCTCTATATTCCCAAAGGCTCGTCCCGTCCTTGGCGTTCAGCGCAACAAGGCGGCTGTCGACGGTTGTCACATAAACGTTGCCTGATAGTATCGTTGGCGCCGCTCTGGAGGGGGAGGGCAGGGTTTTGCGCCATAGAATGTCACCATTATTCGGGGAGAGCGCGAGAATTTCGTCATAGCCGTTGGTTACAAACAGCATGCTATGCGCGAATGCAATCCCGCCAGCAATGACAGGTTCATCTTCGTGTTTGCTTTCAACATTTGTCGTCCACATTTTCTTGCCTTTGGTTGTATTAAAGGCAGAGACTTTGTTTTTGGTGTCAAAAGTGAAAATCAAATCACCTGCCGCAACAGGTTGTGCGTTCAAGGGGAGCTCTTTTGTGCTGCCTCTGCCGATGCTTGATGACCAAACTTTTTTCAACTCGTTTTGAGACAGTGACAGATTTTGCATAGAGTGGTTCGGATAACCACCGGCTTGCGGCCATGATTTATTGGCCCATGGTGCGGGCAGAACGAATTGTTCGCCGTCTTGTAGCGGGCTGTCCGCCGTCAGGCTTTTTTGAAGTTGCAGAACAGAAATGCGTTCGCCTTCCAGATGTCTTTGGTCTTTGTCTTTACTGAAGATACCTGTGACCTTAGAGCAGCCAGTGAGGGACATTAAACACAATACGAAAAGTATCGTTTTGTTTTTTAACATTCTGTTTTTCCTTGTTTTTATTCGGTTCTTGGTTTGATCTATTTCGACAGTCCATCTTTCGCGGCATAAAGGATATCCAGCGATTTTGCCTTCTGTTTTAATGTCTCAGCGACAACAGATTCATTCAAAATAGCGGCTAAACTCTGACGTGCGGCATTATAGTCATGACCCTCATGCGCTTCTAAAAGTGCCAAGGCGAAATAAGCGTGAAAGCGCCACGGATTATTTTCATCGCTGCTCAAAGATTGATAGCGCGTGCGTTTATGATCTGTGCTTAGATCCTGATCAAGATTTGTTACCATGTATCGGGCAATATATTTGGACATCGGGTCAATTTGGTCGTTGCCTTCTACGCTTCTATAGATGTCCAGTGCGGCGGCGATGTCGCCTTTATCAATGGCAATACCAGCGGCGTGCAATTCGGCCATACCTTTTAGGCTATTCTCAAGCTTTGGAATAACGGCCAATATATCATCGGGGGAGGTCTCTTTTTTAGAAAGCGCATCCAGATAGAGGTTGGTCTGTTGGACATCCTGATGATGCTTCCAGCTTTTATAGCCTTCGTTCGCGGCTGTCCCTAAAATAATAACCGCGAGGCAGCCAATGAAGAAACCGCCATATTTCTGCCAGAGCTTTTCAATGCGCTCTTGCTTCATGGCTTCATCAACTTCGATCACCAGATCTGACATAATCTATATCCCTTTCAAAAAAATATGGGCTCATTGTAATGAAAAATTTCCATGAAACCAGAGCTTTTAATCATTGGTCTTTATCTTTTCCAATAAAGATGTCTATTTCCACTTGATTGAGCACCCCATTGAGGATGTTTGCGGCGCTGAAACGCTTCGTGTTTCTTTGATTTCGATCATGGCATTGAATAATTCGGGCACTGTGTCCTGATCTGCTGGCTTGTTGGCGGCGCTGTCCAGTCTGCCGCGATACTGCAAAACACGGTTTTTATCAAAGCCAAAGAAATCCGGTGTGCAAACGGCGTCATAGGCACGCGCAACGCTTTGGGTTTCATCAATCAGGTAGGGAAACGAAAATCCATGTTTGTCGCTGAAAAGTTTCATATTTTCAAATGAGTCGGCGGGGTATTGCTCCGCGTCATTGGCCATGATGGCAACGCATGCAATGCCCTGCTCTTGTAAGGTGCGGCATGTGTCAATCAGGCGGTCTATAACGGCGATAACATAGGGGCAGTGATTGCAGATAAACATAATAACCGTGCCGTTTTCGCCTGCGCATTGATCCAGCGTGTATGTTTGCCCGTCTGTGCCTTTGAGTGTGAAGTCGGGGGCGGTAAAGTCGTCTTTTTTGTCGGGCGTGTGCATCAAAGCCATGTTTCTTCCTTTTTATCCTGTTTTTTGGTATTATAAACCTATGACATTTGAAGTAATCCACAATCCGGATTTTGTCCAGCCCGCCGGTTTCTCACAACAGCAGTTCAGAAAACTTGATCAGCTTTATTGCCTGTGTGCAACGCATAAAACCCTGACCTATCGCACTGTGGAGTGTGACTTTGACGAAGGCGTGGCGAGCTATACCTATTATAAGTCATCCGGCCAAGCGCCTTTTCTACAGTTTCTGATTAGAAAAGTGGGGCCGCGCACCACAATGTTTGAGGTTTACAAGCTGGGTAAGGGGCGCATCGCAAAAAGCGGCGTGTTCGAGCGCGCCTATGACAAACTATATGATGAGGTAGAGCGTTTATCGTAGTCGCGGGAAATGATCTATATTGAATTTGATTACTTTTCGGGATGTTTCTTTTGTATTTTCCTGTAATATAGCCGTGATTTTATATTCTTGGGAAAAGTTAATGCATACTATGAAAATGAAAACCCGTGCCTTTGCGACCTTATTGTTTGTCTGCGGCCTGTCCGCATCGGCGTTTGCCGGTTATGACGAAAATTATATTGGTGAAATGGAAACATATACCGCCGTGTATGAAGACACATTGGTTCATTTGGCGCGTTCAAATGATCTTGGATTTGTTGAGATACGCGCCGCGAACCCAACGCTGGACCCTTGGATTCCGGGCGAAGGGGCGAAAGTTATTTTGCCGAAACGTCATTTATTGCCCGAAGCGCCGCGTGAAGGGCTGGTTATCAATCTTCCAGAGATGCGGGTTTACGCCTATATGAACGGCGATGATGCGCCCTATACTTATCCTTTGGGAATTGGGCGCGAGGGGCTCAATACGCCCGTTGGTAAAACAACAATTGTACGTAAGAAGGAGGGGCCGACATGGCGTCCGACTGCGCGTATGAGAAGAGAAGACCCTGATTTGCCTGCTGTTGTTCCACCAGGGCCTGAAAACCCGCTTGGTACGCATGCCTTGTATTTTGGCTGGCCGACCTATGCGATGCATGGCACAAACCGTCCCTTTGGTATTGGGCGCAGAGTGAGTAGCGGTTGTATCCGAATGTACCCCGAAGACATCGTCGAGTTTTTTGGAGAAATCCCTGTCGGCACAAAGGTCAATGTGATTAACCAGCCCATTAAAGTGTCATGGATTGGGGATGAACTGTATCTGGAGGCGCATCCTGATATGGAGCAGGCCATCAAGATGGAAGAAATGGGCATGGTCGAGCAGCAGAAATTCACCGATGATGATATGGCCTTGATCATTGATAAGGCGGGACGTTACGCGGATCGTTTGAATTGGCCACGTGTGCGCGCCGCCTTACGTGAGCGTAAGGGGTATCCTGTTCGTATCGCGCGTTATTTCGATGATGCTGAACAACAGGGCGCGGCGGTGTCAGATCAGGATGATGATGATGAGGATTCTGAAGCAGCAGTAAAGAGCGCCGTTGAGCAAGGTGATAAAAAGGACGTGGATGCGGTTATTGTCCCGAAAGAAAAGCCTAACCTTACTGCAATTTCAGTTCAGCCCAATGTCGTTGTTGTGGACGCACATATCAATGATTGATGTTCACGTATAATCCCGTCAAATAACGGCAGAATTTATTGTCACGTTGTCTTTATGTTTTTCGTTCGAATTACATAACTTTGACGAGCATGACCAATGCATGAATGAGTGGGACAAAGATCGGGGCGAGCAGGAAGATCGTGCGCCAAGATTTTCTTACGAAAAAGATCGCGAAGCTGAACAATGCACAAACCAGCCACGTTACGGATGGGCCAAAGATCAGCGCACTTTCCAGATTTCCACCAGCTTCGGCGATGGCTTGGCTGTTTACCCAGTCGAATTTTAACGACAGGACATAAATTACGGGGCCGATGTTAAAGCCGAGGGCATTACAAACAAAAAATAGAAAGAGTTTTTTATACGTTTTCATGGTGACCTTTTTCAATGGCGACTACTGTAAAATAAAAAGACTGCCACAAGGACAGTCTTTTTGAAATAACAATCTCTAGAAGAGATGTTTTATTTTGTTTGTGCTCTGTGGAAAACTTTTTCCGCAGGTGCAACACGTGTCGGTGTCGCTACAACAGCAGGAGAAGTTTTTACACCTTGCTCATGTGTTGCTGTGCGTTCCATTGCGTATGGTGGGCTTGTATCTACGTCGCCCATGTTTGTTGAATCACAAGCGGATAAAGCAAGTGTCGCGCCAACTAGGCAAAATGTTGCAACTGATTTTTTCATTTTCATTCCTCGTTATAGTATCGTTTAAGTTAATCTTTTGATATTTTGCCAAAATGACAAACTCATAAATTCACAAGTACGACTCTTGATGCAAAGTGGGTTGCTTTTCAAGTTATTTTTGATTTTTTTGCAACAGTTTTCAGTATAGATGCAAATATGTAACACTTTTGGGTCTTTTACTTTCGTTGTCAGCCATTAATTGTTTTCGTTCAAAGCGGCATGTTCGAAATATGCATCAACACCCGAGCGAATCGCTCTGGCCATTTGTTTTTGGTGACTTTTCTGTCTAAGCAAGTTTGCTTCTTGTCTGTTGGACATAAAACCCGTTTCAATCAGAACAGACGGGATGTCTGGTGCTTTCAGAACGGCGAAGCCTGCATATCTGTGAGGGTTTTCAAGGATACGGATGCCGTTGGCTTGTAATTTTTTAACCAATGTATTGGCAAAGAATTTCGATTGGTTCATGGTTTCGTTCATCAAGAAGTCCCCCAGAATGAAAGCCACCTGTTCGTCTTCAACACTCAGCCCCACGCCGCCGATCAAATCGGCCTGATTTTCTTTTTTGGCAAGCGCGGCGGTTTGTGCATCGGATGATTTTTTGGAGATGGTGTAAATAGATGTGCCGCGCACGCTACTTTTCTTAATAGAGTCCGCATGCAAGGATATGAAAAGGTCGCCATTATGGTCGCGCGCGAATTTCACACGATTTTTGAGCTTGATAAAAACATCTGTGTTGCGCGTGAGAAGAACGCGGTAGCGTCCGGTAGAGAGCAATTCCTTTTGCAGTTCTTTTGCGATGCTTAAAACAACGTATTTCTCATAAGCTTTGTTGTGCCCGATGGCGCCGGGGTCTTGGCCGCCATGGCCGGGATCAATGATAATCAGGGGCTTTTTCACGGTTGCGTTTGACGGCGGGCGATATTGTGGGCGCGCCGCATTTGCCGGTGGTAGAGGCACGCCGTTTTCAATAGAAGCCTGAGTTGGTGGTATATCGTCATGCGTATAATCTTCGGTTTTTAATGTGCCGTGGATGGTTGCTTTGGTTGCTTCGAATGTGACGGCGTTCACAGGTTTGTAATCAATGACAAGGCGATTGGGGCGGTCTTGATTACGCGGCAAGAAAAAGGCGGTTTGAATGGCTACGGGCTGTGCAAGATCAAAGACAATGCGTGATACGCCCTGCATTAACTTTCCTTGGCGCACATCATTTATAAAGACCCCTTTGGGATGCTCTGTTTTCCCCGCTTTCCATGTGAAGGAAGGCAAATCAATAACGAGACGGTAGGGGGAGCTTAACGCAAAGACTCTGAAATCGGCGACATTGTCCATGTCGATGACAAGGCGCACTTTATCGGGATGTTTCCCAAAACGAACAGAATCCACTTCGAGCGCTTGGGCTTGCATACTCCAGCATGCAAGGCATAGAAACAGGCAGAACCATAGGGCTTTTCGTGTGTGTATGAGTGACAAGGTGCAATACTCAGAAGGTTAGCGTCATTTTTTATACCTTATACCAAAAATGTGAGAAAACAAGAAAGTCATGAAAATGGGTGCGCTGCGAAGGCGCTTTTCGATGTGTCTTGTTTGGTTTATTTGGGGTTAGCGGATGGGTGAGAAGTCGAGCAAACAAATATAGCCATCTTGAACGGCGACGGTGATTTCGCGAGGCAGGGATCGGATCAGCGTGCCTGCGCGGTGGTCATGTTTTTCTGTCCAGCCGTTAAATTGAAAAACGGCCAGATTTTGGCTTTCGCCGTATCTGTCGGTCACTCTGGCAAAAACCCCAAAGCGCCCAAAGGCACGGTTTTTTTGAATACAGACCGCAACACTGTCATGCCAGTTTAATGTTCTGAAAACGGCGTCAGGTTCATCGTAATAGGATGCTTTGTCGTGATCTTGGGCGGTGGCATTTGTCCAGTATTCCTTGATGTTGTTGATAACATCGGACACAACAGCAGGCGTGTGCAGCGATATACGCGCGGCCAAGGTTTCAATATCGGTTGTCTCATCAAGGGGGATGGCTTTTTGGAACAGGATATCCCCTGCGTCATAATCTTGCGTGAGTTTATGAATGCTAAATCCTGCGGCGTCGCGCTCCTCAGTAAGGATATAGGGCTGGGGCATTATGCCGCGCGCTCTCGGCAACAAAGTCGGGTGGATATTGACGCCATAGGCTTTGCCCTCATCAATCGGGGGGATTTTATAGGGGTAGCCCGAGGACAGGAATAGCTGGCAGCCATTATCAAGTAACGCCGCCACGTCGTCCTCGGTTATTTTGCCTTGTTTTATCGGGATATTATTTTGCGTACAAAAGGCGTTGATATCCTTGTTATGCGAATAATAATTGTCACATTTGAACGTATAAACCTGCAGCGCCTCATGCCCATCGGTGATGAGCTGTTGCAGAACATTGAATGTGTGATCGTAACCAAAAAAGCAGAATTTCATAGGGCGTAGTCTGGCAGTAAATCAGGGGAGGGATCAAGCGTAAAATGATGCTGGAATGTTAATCGTCGAACGCATCAAGCAAGCTATCGAATAATGTACCGGCAGTTTCAATTGTCTTTAAATTGGCCTTATAGGAAATCTCTGCCAGCTTGGCATTGACGATTTCTTCGGCTAAGTCGGTATTCGGAACGCCAATAATGCCATTTGCATCAGCAAAAGGTGAATTTGGATCATAGGCAGGCACAAAGGCAGGGGATCGGGGGAGCAGGTCTGTTCTTACACCGCCAGTGGTTCCTAATGATGAGGATTGCGCGCTCACAGGGGTGTAGGGCGCATTGTTTGTATCGGTTAAAGAGCCAACCGTATTTATATTTGCAATATTGGAGGCACTCGCATTCAACCGCAAGGATGCAGAATTTAAACCCGTTAATGCTATTCCAATGGCATTTATCATTATTTTAATATACCATATTGTAGGTTAAAATGTTATTTATAATAATGAGTTGGAATTAATAAGGAATAATAGTAATGCGTTTTTTGGGTTTTCTTCTTTTGTTCGCGGTCGCCTTCACCGGATTTACACAGCAATCACACGCCGATAAGGCCACATACTGGGATGCTTTTTACCATGATGGGTATAAGCATAACTTTGATCCGTATGTTGGACAACAGAAGCTCAAGCAGCGCTCGGTTCATGATAATGATACATGGACACCGCAGGATTGGATCGATAATCCAGGCGATGAGAAGGTTGTTCTACGTGATTTTTATACGATGAATGTTCTTGTGAAGCAGTATATGGATGATGGTATTCCTGTTCTGCGCGTTGGAGAGAAGTTTGTACAGCTCTCTGATTTCGATCAAATTCGCGTTCTGAAGTTTGTTGATTATGTCTTTGGCATTACAACAGCCGAGGAAAACGGTATGTTTTATGTTTATTATGATGCCAATGACGATGAGCCGCTTGGTCTTTTTAATAAATACGGGTTTCAAAACTACTAATCTTTTGATTATAATACGGAATAATGGAAATCAAGTGGTGTAATAGCTATGCGGGATTTACGCGTTTCTACGTCTGATGTAGAACTCTCTCAAAATTATAAAAATGCAATGATAGCCCTTGATGCGTGTGATTATGATCAGGCGTTGGTTTTACTGCAAAAAGAGTTGGAGGGCGATGCCTCCAAAGAAGTTTATTATGCTTTGGCGCAGGCTTATTTTGCGAAAGAGGATAAGGTTCGCGCGATCAAATCCCTGATTGATGCCGTAAGACTTGATAAGCTCTACCACGAGGCGTTCGCTTTGCTGGGGGATTGTTATTATTCAACCAAACAAGGTATTCCGGCGATAGAGAGCTATGCTCAGGCGGTTGCAATCAATCCGCAGGACGAGCAATATATGCAAAAGCTTGTTGATGTCGTCAGTGTTTTTCAATTTAAAAAAGCCAACCCCAATTTGAAGGGCGTTTTAATCGAATGTCTGGCCTGTGATAATATTGACGTTCATTTCTTTGGAAGACCATGGCTTAGCATGGTGTCGCGTGACGCGACGATAGGGCCTTTTTATAAGTTGTCTAAATGTAAAAACTATGCGGCGTTTAAAAAGCACATCCAATCATTTCCCAATTGTGATGGTTTGATCGAACCATTTTTCCTGACAGGTTTCGGGCGGTTTATTATTCTGGATTATACGTTTGAAGTATGGTGCGGTTATATAAGACGTTATTTGCTGGAATCCATTGTCGAAGAAAAATCTTTATTTTCCGATCCCGAAGATATTGATCTCATAACATGCGCACTGTCACGCTATTGTTTCTTTACGGATTATGTCATGGATGCGTCACCGGAAGAGGTCGCATTAGTCGCCAAATTGGAAAAGAGAGTATTGGCTACGAAAAATCCTAAGCTTTCGGATTTGGCGTGTCTGGCGTGTTATCAGCGTATTTATAATCTGGATAATGCGGGAGATATTTACAAGAATTTGCAAGGCGGCGATCATGTGTCGCAAATTTTGAAAACCCAAATTGAAGAATATCAGACGCAAGATAAAATCAAAGATAAGATTGAGGCGCTGACGGTTATTCATGACAATGTGTCTTCTGCCGTGCGTGAGCAATATGAAAACTTCCCTTATCCGCGTTGGACTGTGGCGTCGCGGCATGCCTTTAATAAAGATGTTGTCAGAGAGTTACAAAAAGGCGGCGTGAAGATTTTGAATGCAGGCTGCGGTACAGGGAAAGAAGCTATTCAGATGGCTTATACTTTTCCTGATGCTGAGATTACGGCCGTTGATCTCAGCCGGTCGAGTTTAGCCTATGGTATTTTCAAAGCCGAGCAAATGGGCATTAAAAATATTACATTCAAGCAAGCAGACATTATGGAGTTGGGCGGTTTGGATGAGCAATATGATTACATCGCCAGCGCAGGTGTATTGCACCATTTGAAAGACCCGAAGGCCGGATGGAAAATATTATATGATTTACTGAAACCCAATGGTCTGATGCGTATCGCGCTCTATAGTCGTCACGCACGATGGGCAGTCAATGATGCACGATCCGTTATACAAAATAAGAATATTGGCTCTGACGCTCAATCTATACGGGATTTCAGAAAGAATATAAAAACGCATCTGAAACATAAATCTATAAAAAATATTGAACATTTCTTTGATTATTATGCGTTGCCGGAATGTCGTGATTTATTGTTCCATGTGCAGGAACATCAATTTGATTTGATAGAAATAAAAGAGATACTCGATACGTTCGGGCTGGAGTTTTTGCAGTTCTATTTAACGGAAGATTTAATCAGAAAATACAAAACGCATAACCCGGATGATGAATCCGCCACGAATTTAGAAAGCTGGGCGGCATGGGAAGAGAAAAACCCGAATCTATTTGCCTCCATGTATACTTTCTGGTGCCGTAAGACTTGATTTTTTCGTGCGGGCCTCACGATATAATATAAAAATATTACTAGAGATGATCATCGTTGCGCCGATGATGACATTCATGCTCGGCACTTTATCCCAAAACAGATAATCAAAGGCCATTGTCCATATAATCATGCTGTACATGATGGGGGCAATGATAGAGGCTTCGCCCAATCGAAAACTCTGGGTTTTTGCCAAAAGAGAGAGCAGCCCCGTCGTACCCAATCCGATTATGATCCAAAATGCATCAAGCGAGAAACCGTTTGGTTTCACATCTGCCACTGGCCAATGCAGCCCTGTTGTTAATGTCCCGAATAGCACAAAGTAAAAAACGGTGGTCATAGAGTTTTCGGTCGAGCCGAGCCAGCGTAAGCAAGCATCCACACAGCCCGAGGAAAACCCCCAGCCCAAACCGATGAGTATGCCCAATAACGGCAATGTTGAAACATCCGACATCGGGTTGGCAACAATAATAACACCTGTAAACCCGAATAAAACAGCGCCTAAACGGTACATGCCAACATTCTCTTTGAGAACAAGGTAGGAAATCAGCACCGTAAATAAAGGGGAGGTAAATAAGAGCACCGTCGTTTCCGCCAAGGGCATGATAGAGAGCGCCCACGCGCCCAAAACAATACCCGTTGTTCCGATTGCGCCCCTGAAAACATGCGCCCATGGGCGTTTTGTTTTAAGCACGAACAAACGTCTTGAGAAAATTAACCAGAGGGCAAGGGCGAGCAGAGAGAATATATTACGGAAAAATGTGACTTCCACAGGGCCGAAATAGGTGGCTAGCAATTTTGCAAACAGGCTCATACCTGCGAGCATGAAGGCATTGATGACGGCAAATAAGATGCCCATAAATAGGGGTGTTTTTTGGGAAAAGTTCATTTTATTCTCTACTTATGACACTGATATCATGTTTCATTTGCAATGTAACTTGTATTTGCCGTTTTTAGTCGGTTTATGCTAAGATTATAAAAAAATAAACGGGTGAATATTATGGCTGATCCAGAGCCATCGAAATACGCGCATTTTGAAAATGTGGAAGCATATGATTTGTATGATTTATATCAGCGTCATGGCGAAGTTGCGCGTGATATACATCAGGATATTCTACGTAAATTTACCGATAATGATAGCCTTACCGTTGATCTGGTTCGCGAAAGTCCTCTAAAGCCGGAAACGCCGGGGTCTTTGGGGTCGTTGGAGCGTTATGATGTGGTTTCAGTGAGTACAGCTGTCGGATTAGGGTCTATTCTCCATTCAAGTGGTATTGCAGGCGCGGAAACGGCTGATTTGTATAAGCGTGCCTTTGCAGAAGAAGATATGCCTATTTATATTGTTGCGGCAGGTAATAATGGTTTATCGCGGCAAGCGGCAATGCCAAGAGTGGCGGATTTAGCGCGAAATAGTTTGGTTGTCGGAGAGGCGAATGCCAGCAAATCCTCCCCTTATTTAGAAGATCATAGCAGTATGATTAATCCGACATTGGCGTCGGACAACCCCTTTAACAGAGGGGTTAAATATCAGATGTATGACCCAAGCCCGTCTTTGGTTGGGCATGAAGACCTTGTACGTGAATGGATTATCGATCAGGAAGTATCCCATAAACTGCAAGAACTTAAGGATTCTGATATAGGGCAAGTTTTGCACGGCAATGCCTTAGACAATGTATTAAGAGACGCATATCGGATCTTCAGTGATGAGGTTAGTGCAAAATATTCTGAAGACGGACCGGGCGCAGCGGAGCTTCAGGCAAAAGTTGATGCCTATATGGCGCATCCGGAAACGTTGCATACTCAAGTTATGGCAGAGATTAGAAAAAAAGAAGATGTTGATGCCAACGGTTATACATCAGGCGTTGATGGCACATCTTTTTCCGCGCCCGAACAAGCCGGATATGTGTCCGGCGCAATGTATGAGCAATCCCAAAGGGAAGCAAAAAATCTGCCGATTTTGACAAAAGATGAAATCACCACGCTTGCCAAAATGGCGACAATTGACACGCAGGCGCGCGAAGGCAAAGACGAGCCGATGCATCTTTATACGAATGATGACGGACAGAAATTTGTCTATGGCGCGGGGCATGGTGTGTTTCAGCCTGAGATGTTCAGGCAAATACTAGATGAGGCTTATCACAAGATCGAAACCACGCCTGACATTGATCGCGATCCGGTTGTCACGGTGATGAGCGGAAAAGTTGATGCTGATAAAGCGGGTTTGACGGCGCTCAGTGTTCAATCTGATTTGCCTGATGGGACGACTATGGTGATTGATCGGCTGCGCGTTGACATGGATTATAGTGTTAACGGTATAGTTCCGCATAATGCGACCCTGACCAAACCCGGTGAAGAGGAGGACTTGTTCTACCGTCTGCAACTTGCCAATAAACCGGGAAGTATCGGGTTTGTGGCATGGGCGAGAATAGAGAGTGACTTTGGTGAAACCTTATCTGCGGGGCAAAGCTGGAAGCTCGGTTTAATGGGCGGGCGTGATGCGCAGGTTCAGGATGCAACAATTACGGCCTATGGCTATAATCAGGGTGGGTTGATGGATCAAATGATGGATTACAGCAAAGATCTGGCCACAAAAATGACCACGCCCGCGCCGCCAGAGGTAGCGCCCGATACGGATATCACGCCTGACGTACAAAGCAAAGATGGGCTTAACGCACCACAAATGCCGCGTTAATGAGCCGTTTTTACGCGATGTTTATTCACATACTCACGATAAACAATATAAAGCTGTGCGGATAATATAAGCGCCGCGCCGCTGAACACGGCTACTAAATCCAGATCATAATGCCACATATATAAATCAAGCATGGTCGTCCACAGTAATGCGGAATAGGAAAACGGCGTCACCACGGCGGCGGGGGCGTATTTATAGGCATTGGCCAGAAAAATTTGCGCCGTTCCGCCCGATACACCGATGAGTAAAAACACCCATATTTCTTCATACGCGATAGGGCTATAAACCCACGGCATAAACATCCCCGGAATAAGGACACCTGCCAGAATAAAGTAAAATGTAATGGTCATGGGCGATTCTGTTTTAAGCCCCCTTAGAACCGTAAACATAGAGGCATGGAAACAGGCCGCCATCAGGGCAAAGGATAACCCCCACATACTGACTGCGCCGCTGGGCTGGGCAATGATGAGGACACCGCACATACCAACAAAAACCGCGGCCCAGCGATGTATGCCGACATGCTCCTTCAGGAAAAGAAAGGCCAGAACAGGCGTTAGGATAGACGATGTGAAAAAGGTCACTGTGGCATAGGCCATGGGCAATTTGGACAGCGCGGCAAAGGTGACGATCAGGCTAAAGCCCCCAATGATCGCGCGCACCGCCACAAGCTTTGGTTTGTTCGTGTGCAGCAAATGGGTCTTTTTACCAAGCATGATAAACAAGAAGACGGGAATAAGAACAACGAGGTTTCTATAAAATGCAATCTCTGCCACATGATGCGTCGCCGATAAATATTTGGCACATGCGCCCATAATAGCAAACAAAAAATGCGCCATAATACAGCAGCCAATCGCCACGAAAATACGATCAGGTCGTATGGTATCATCAATGGTGTGTGTCATCTTCTCAACGCTTGATCGGGTGTTCGTATTCAGACTTTAAGGTTTTATTGCTGTATGTAAAGCTGGCTTTACTTGTGAGGGTATGGAATGAGGCAGAATGGCTGTTCTGCTCTTTTATTTACGCTGAGTTTCTCCCTTGCCATAGCGCTCCCCCCATTCATGCATGGATGATAAAACGGAATCCAGCGATTGACCAAGGGGTGACAGGCTATATTCAACCCGCGGGGGGATCTCGCCGTAATCGGTTCGGATAACCAAACCGTCCTCTTCCATTTCTTTGAGTTGCTTGCTTAGGGTGCGATGTGTGATGCCATTCAAATCGCGCTGTAGCTGATTAAACCGCTTTGTGCCTTCCAAAAGGTAATGAATAATCATGACTTTCCATTTGCCGGAAAGCAAAGACAGCGTTGTTTCTACGGGGCAAAAAACGTCCTTTTTGCGCATAAATCATTCTCCTTTGGCGGCACTGTTTTACAGTATCCTTTTTGTGCGTACTTGTTAAAATGATCCTATACATTATATAGTCTGTCTTATCTCAAAACAAAAGGAGAAATGCCATGAACATGAAAAATATGACACGCGTTAACCGCGGCACAGGTGGACATTGGGTCGGGGATGACTTCCCTGTTAACACCATGTTCTCCTATGACACACAAGGCACAGAAATCAGCCCGTTTTTATTGCTGGATTATGCCGGCCCTGCGGACTTTGAGCCTTCGGACAAGCCGCGCGGTGTAGAGCAACACCCGCATCGTGGTTTTGAAACCGTGACCATCGTTTATCAAGGCGAGGTTGAGCATAGTGACAATGCCGGAAATGCAGGCAAAGTCGGCCCTGGTGATGTGCAATGGATGACTGCGGCGCGTGGTATATTGCATGAAGAAATGCATGGCCGTGACTTTACGCAAAAGGGCGGTACGCTCGAAATGATCCAGCTTTGGGTGAATTTACCAGCCAAGGATAAAATGAGTGATCCGCATTATCAGGAAATACTGTCAGGTGATATTCCCGTTGTGGATTTGCCCGATGGTTCCGGTAGCCTTCGCCTTATTGCCGGAGATTATAACGGCAGCCAAGGCGCGGCGAAAACCTTTACGCCCATCAATCTATGGGACATGCGTTTAAAAGTCGGACATAAGACCGAGCTGGTCGTGCCGGAAGGTCACAATACATCTGTGTTGGTTTTATCCGGCAAAGTGCGCGTCAATGGCGAAGAAAACCTTGGCGCAAAAGAGCTGGCTTTGTTTGAACGTGAAGGCGAAATGATTGCGCTGGAAACGCAAGAGGATGCAATCGTTCTTCTTATGAGCGGTGAACCGATTGAAGAGCCTATCGTTGGCCGTGGCCCGTTCGTGATGAATACGCACGATGAAATCCGCACCGCCATGAATGATTATGCGGCTGGTCGGTTCTAATTTACTCCTATTACCCTTCGCCTGATTATTCTGGCGGGGGGCGAGCATTACCATGACATAAAAAAACAACCGCTAACGTGATGCTAGCGGTTGTTTAAATTATAGCCCTGCTGATTTCAGCGGGTTGAATTCTTAGTTCTTGTCTTTATCAACCAGTTTGTTTGCACCAATCCAAGGCATCATGGCGCGTAATTTTGCGCCTGTTTCTTCGATAGGGTGCTTGGCTTCGCGTTCGCGAATTTCAACAAGGCGGGTTAGGCCTTCTTTGTTGCCGCCCATGAAGCCTTCAACGAATTTACCGGATTGAATATCGGCAAGAATGCGTTTCATTTCTTCTTTGGTTTCTTTTGTAATCACGCGTGGGCCTGAAACATAGTCACCATATTCCGCTGTATTGGAGATAGAGTAACGCATGTTGGCAAGGCCGCCTTCATACATCAAATCAACGATCAGCTTCAATTCGTGCAAGCATTCGAAATACGCCATTTCCGGTGGATATCCGGCTTCGGTCAGAACTTCGTAACCCGCTTTAACAAGCTCGGAAGCACCGCCACAAAGAACCGCTTGCTCACCGAACAGATCAGTTTCGCATTCGTCTTTGAATGTTGTTTCGATAATGCCTGAACGACCACCACCAACGGCAGAAGCGTATGACAGAGCCAAATCTTTGGCATTGCCTGAGGCGTCTTGTGCAACAGCGATCAAGCATGGAACGCCGCCGCCTCTTTGGTATTCGCCGCGCACTGTGTGGCCGGGGCCTTTTGGTGCGACCATGAATACGTCAAGATCTGCGCGGGGTTTAATCAAACCAAAGTGAATGTTCAAACCATGGGCAAACAGAAGGGCTGCGCCTTCTTTCAAATTGGCTTCAAGTTCATCACGATATAGATCAGCCTGATGTTCATCGGGCACAAGCAACATAACCACGTCGGCTTGTGCGGCGGCCTTTGCTGGGGCAAGAACTTCAAAACCTGCATTCTGCGCTTTTGCAGCAGAAGAAGACCCATCGCGCAAACCGATAATAACGTTTTCAACGCCACTGTCTTTCAGGTTTTGCGCGTGTGCGTGTCCTTGTGATCCGTATCCAATGACGGCCACTTTTTTCGACTTGATTAAATCAAGATTACAATCTTTATCATAATAGACATTCAGCGGAGCCTGATTGGCCGGAATATCCTGTGCTGCGGTGCTTTGTCCCATTGTAAAAACCTTTTGTAAAATTTGTCTGTAAGAAGTCGCATAAAACAAGGTTTCTCGCCAAGAATCAAGCAAAAGATGCGACTTTAGCCCGTATTGTGCAAAGTTCCGTTTGTAAAACGTTATTGCCCCATGGCGCGTTGAACGGTTTCGTTTAATTTCTTTTGCAAGGGTGTCGCTTTATTCATGCCGTATGTTTTACCGTCTGCTTTGATTTGGTAAAGGTTGGCACGGTGCGACGCGTTCATAGCGCCCATTTCTTCGGTAAATACACACTCATATTCTTTGTCGACATCCAGCCAGCCGTCACTGACGACAGCAAAGAGCATAACAACGCGATAGCCTGCGCCAAATTCGGAGGAGGGCTTGAATTTTACACTTTTGAGTGTCTTGATCTTGAAATACTCATCCATAAATAATTCAACCGCCGCAGAGCAACCACGTGCAAGATTTTTATCGGCATCAGCCCGCGAAACACAGCCTGTTAATGCTAGGATCAGAAATAAGGTTGCTATTTTTTTCATGCTATATCCCGATGGGCTCTTTCCCGCGTGAAATTGCGGCGATCCCTGTGCGGCTGACATCAACCATACCAAGGGGGATCATCAGATCAATAAAGGCATTAACCTTGTCAGTCGTGCCTGTGATTTCAAACACAAAGGATTCCAGCGTGCTGTCAACCGCGCGTGCGCGGAAGATATCGGCGCTGCGCAATGCTTCGATACGTTTTTCACCTGTACAGGCCACTTTCACAAGGGCAAGTTCGCGCTCAACATGCGCGCCTTCGATGGATAGGTCGGATACTTCGAGAACAGGGACGAGCCGGTCAAGCTGCGCTTTGATTTGTTCAATCACTTCGGGGGTTCCGGTGCATACAATTGTGATGCGGGATAAATGTTCGATATGATCGGTTTCTGCAACTGTCAGGCTTTCGATGTTATATCCACGGCCAGAAAACAAGCCGATAACACGCGCCAAAACGCCCGGTTCGTTATTCACCAAAACGGCAAGGATGTGCGTTTCCTCTTCGCTAAGAACAGGGTTCGGGGCGTAGACGCTTTTGCTTTTCTTACGTCTTTTGGTTTCCAATTTTACCATTTTATGTCCTTTTTCTATTGTTTCTTTTTCCTATATATATCGTATCGTATCAAGCCTTCATTCGGTTTTTTCCGCATCATATAGTCGAGCCGATCAACATCGATGGACTCGGCCAGTGTATAGGAATCCCATATTGTTTGGAATTGTTTCGGATTCTTTTCGAGCAAGTAAGCATGAAAATCGAATAACGTTCCTTCTTTGGCCGGATTTGGGACGAGACCGACAAAAATGATATCAGGCGCGTATTTTTTTAAATCTTCCGCGATCATCGTTGTGTATTTCTGTGTGGCCGCATCTATTTCCTCTTGGGTGAATTGCGGCGTTTCATGGTCGTCGAGTTTTCTTTGCGCATTTAACAGAAAAGCGGCAAACCACATTGTTGGAAAGCGCGAGGCGTGCGGCTGCCCCGTATAGACGGAGAGTTCCTGCGACATATTGATCATGTCGTGCAAGATAAGGAACGAGCAGTCGCCCTGACATGCATTGATCATCTTTGCAAACTGTGTATTTTTATATGAATCATGCGTCGGAGGGGTAAAATCTTTGGCGTAGTTTTCGGATATAGAAAACAGAAGGACCCCGAAAACCACAAGGAGCCCCGCCGTTTGTTTGATTGCCGAAATCTTGAAGGCATCAAGTGTGAGTGTCGTGAGATAGCTGATAAAAAGACCGACGGAGCAATAGAAAAACACATTGGCCGGAAGCGCTTGATAGGCCCAACCCTTGCCTTGCATGATAAACGGGACGAAGCTCAAGATTGAAAAAACTGCAAAAATTGAAATCAGGGGGGGCGCTTCTTTCAAAAAAATCTGGCAAATGATGAGCGGGATGGCGGCCTGTACCATTAAGATGATGCCGGTTTCAATAACCTGCGGCGAAATATCAGAAGCATAGAATTTTAAAATATCCGGCAAAATGATGGATATGAAATCCGGAAAAAAGAGGAATATCGCGGCAACATACCCGATCGCCATACCTGCAAGGCATATAAAATCTTGATCTAAAAAAATGTTGAAACGTTTTTGATAAACCATACGGTGAATGAAAATAGCTGCCGGAATTAGACCGTAATGCGGTTTGAGTAAAATAAGAAATGCACCGCAGAGGAGCGTGCTCCATTTCAAAATTTTATTAAATTCGACACGGATTGTAATTAATATTTGTACAAGGATGAGCGGAAACAAACCCATAGCCAGAATATGGTCTTTTTGACCAAAGTCATATTGTGTTTCTATGGTATTTATAACAAGGAAAATAGCCAGAATAATGTAGCGTTGCGCGATGCTGATATTGCCCATCTTTTTAAGGAGTAAGTTACTTGCCAGTAAGGATAATCCCAGAAGAATAAAGATATATAAGGTGGTCGCATAGTACAGCGGAATGGGGGTGAACTGCGCGATGAGTGCAGCAGGAACTTGTACGATAATACTTAAGGGCGGATTCGTATCGTAATAGGCTTCGCTCATGGCTTGCCCCTCTAATAAACGCTCTGCTGATAAGGTAAGAAAAGCAATGTCGACATTAATCGCATAAGAGACAAAATGCATCGCCCATGGCACGAGTGCCAGCATAATACACATAAACGCGCCGTAGCTTAGATAGGGGAGAAACTTATCTTCTGTTTGCGTCATGTGCGGTGTCCGGTTCTTTTGAAATACGAATATAGTGTATGGTCAGATTTTATAAACGTAAATATATCTGCACTGAGCAGCCCAAGAAATTTCGGGCTGCTGGCATTATGTCTGTATGATATACGCCGGATTTAAACCAAGCTTTTATCAAATTGCGCGGCATCGGGTGACAGGATCATTTCGTTATGTGCCTTACCAGATGGGATCATCGGGAAACAGTTTTCCTTTTGATCAACACGCACATCAACGATCGTCACACAATCAGTCGCGAGCATTTCTTCAATCACGCCGTCCAATTCATCAACGGTGTCGGCGCGCAATCCCTTACCGCCATAGGCTTCGGCCAAGGCCACAAAATCAGGCAAGCTTTCAGTATAGCTTTCAGAGTAGCGCTCCCCATGGAGAAGCTCTTGCCACTGGCGCACCATGCCCATCCACTGATTGTTCAGAATGAAGATTTTCACAGGCAGGCGATATTGTACCGCTGTGCTCATTTCCTGAATATTCATAAGGATAGAGGCTTCGCCGGCCACATCAATCACAAGTGCATCAGGATGCGCGCGCTGCGCTCCGATGGCGGCAGGTAAGCCATAACCCATTGTACCCAGCCCGCCGGATGTCATCCATCTGTTCGGTTCATCAAAGGGGAGGAACTGCGCCGCCCACATTTGGTGCTGGCCGACCTCTGTACTGACATAGGCTTCGCGCGGGTCTTTGGCCATGAAGTGGCGCAGACGCTCTAACGCATATTGCGGTTTGATGATTTTCTTATCTTTTTTATAAGCAAGGCAGTTTTTGGAACGCCATTTTGCAATTTGCTCCCACCACGCTTTCATAGCGACTTGATCAGCCTTGTATCCTTTTTTCTTCCAGACATCGAGCATGGCGCGAATGGCGCGCTCCGCATCTGATATAATTGGAATATCGACGGGCACATTTTTGTTGATGGAACTGGCGTCGATATCAATATGGATTTTTTTGGAATTGGGTGAGAATTTATCAAGACGCCCCGTGACGCGGTCATCAAAACGCGCGCCGATACAAATCATAACGTCACAATCATGCATCGCCCAATTTGCTTCGTACGTGCCGTGCATGCCAAGCATACCAAGCCATTGATTATCGCTCGCAGGATAAGCGCCCAGCCCCATCAATGTGGAAGTGATCGGGAAGCCTGTCTTGCGCACAAGCTCACGCAACAAAACACTGGTGTTGGCGCCGGAGTTAATCACGCCGCCCCCTGTATAGAAAACAGGACGCTTTGCGCTCGCCATCATTTCGACAGCGTCTTCTATGGCGGTAAGGTCAGGGTCTATATCCGGTTTGTAATGCGTGTGCATTTTGGCTTTTTCGGCGGTCACATATGTACCGCTGGCAAATTGAACGTCTTTTGGAATATCAATCACAACGGGCCCGGGGCGACCAGAGCGCGCGATATGAAAGGCTTCGTGCATGGCGCTGGCCAAATCATCAGGATCTTTAATCAGGTAATTATGCTTTGTACAGGGGCGCGTGATGCCAACGGTATCGGCTTCTTGAAAAGCATCGGTTCCAATCAGGAATGTTGGAACTTGGCCGGTGATACAAACAATAGGAATAGAATCCAGCAAAGCATCGGTTAAGCCGGTCACCGCATTGGTCGCACCAGGCCCTGATGTGACAAGCGCACAGCCAACTTTTCCAGTTGATCGGGCATAGCCCTCTGCCGCGTGAAGCGCGCCGCCTTCTTGGCGTACCAGAATATGTTTGATTTTATTTTGTTTAAAAATCTCGTCATAGATAGGAAGAACCGCACCACCGGGATATCCGAAAATTGTATCGACCCCTTGCTCTTGTAGCGCCTTAATGACCATCTCCGCGCCAGTCATCTCTTGCGTTTTTGGTTTTTTTGTCGGTTTTATTTTGGCGATTATGGCCTCGCCTTTTTTTGTTTTCGTGTTGCTCATGGCTCTCATTCCTGTTTTTCGAGTTTCGTAATCTAACGCATATTTTGCTTTTTGTTTAGTGTTCACGCATAAAAAAACGCCCCATTTTAATGTGGGGCGCTGTTTTTTAAGATTTCATCGTGTTTATTCACGCATGCAGCACCCTTTCGCCCACAAGGACGACTAGCAGGACGAGCACGACATTAACAATGTTACTGTAAATCTTATTCATATTAAAAACCTATCCCACGATAAAAATTTGTGCAAGGAATTTTTCGTGGCGACCGTTCGCAAACGAAAGGGGCGCAGTATTTATGAAAGGAGGGTGGTTGTTTTAAGGCAACAAAAAAGCTCCTCTACGTTGCCATAGAGAAGCTTTTGTTCATATCCTTTGACAGATATAAAATGAAGGTACGGATAGAAACTTCGTGAGGAAGTATCCTCAAGGGAAGCAACCAACGTGATCAACTTCCATCCATCGTCTTATCTGCTGCGTCTTCCAACTATCAAACAGACCAAAATATTTTATTACCCTGGTTGGTATCTCAAACTTTTCAGCGCTCCCGAAGGGCAGACTGGAAAACCAAGATACTCTTAGACTTAACCTTCTTGAATAACCATTCTGATCACTCTCATAACCGTCAATCAAAACCGAAGTTGTGAAAGCCACGCTATGCACGAAATCTGGTTACTCGTTCGGTAAGTAAACTTACCTCTTTAAGGAATGTATCCTTGAATGATTAAAATATGCATTGATTCTGATGGCAGGGCAACCCTTTTTTTATATTTTTTTTATATATTTCAATGCACTAGCTTATAAACAGGGGCGGGGGGGGGGAAATCTATTTGAATCCAATATTATGCCGCAGTTATCCACAAATTGTGCATAACTTTGTAATCGATTGTATTGATAAATCATTGGGAAGTTGAGCCTATGTTTATACGAATCGCTCTGCAAATAAAAGGAAAAAAGGAATCGATTCTGCGGTTTTACAGGATTGTTTTCACTGACGATTCGATAATTTCAATATAGGGGTGCGCGATATTCTTTTATTGCGTATTGAGGATTTGGTTTCTAAACCATGTCACTTGTTGTTTGGCATATTGACGGGTGCGTGCTTGCGCTTTTTCTATGGCCTCACCCTTGCTGCGCTTGCCCTTGATATAGGACAGTAATTCGCGGTAGCCGAGTGCCTTGAGAAGCGGCACATTATGGTGCACTTCGCCGTTTTCCACGCGCGCGGCGAACGATTCGGTTTCTTCTAATGCGCCGTTATCCAGCATCCAGACAAACCGATCATTACAGCGTTGATGCAAAACGGGGCGCGCGGGAATAATGATGTCTATTTGAAAGTCCCAATGTTCGGGCGGCTTTAACCGCGTGAGCTGTTGCCATTCGGACAAGCTTTTCCCTGTGGCCTCTATCACCTCCCATGCGCGCACGAGACGCGCCGTGTGGAAGGGGTGAAACCGCGCGGCCATAACGGGGTCGCGTTTTTCTAATTCTGCGTGGAAGGCGGGGTTTCCTAATTCTTGTTGCTTGGCCATGGCCGCATCACGTACATCTTGCGGGATATCAGGAATAGGCGACAGGCCGTCGGTTAAGGCTCTTATATACAGCCCCGATCCGCCGACGATAATGGGTGTTTTTCCTTGCGCCAGAACATCGTGAATAAGCGGCTCAACGATCTCGCGCCAGTTACCCGCAGAGCAGGGATCATTCGGATGGAGGTGACTATAGAGCATGTGCGGGGCTTGTTTCAGATCATCCGCGGGCGGTTGCGCGGTTAAAATATGCAGACCGTCATAGATTTGCAGAGAGTCGCAATTAATGATGATGCCATCTGTTTCTTGCGCCAGTTTTAAGGCCTGCGCGGATTTTCCGCTTGCCGTAGGGCCGGCAATGATATGTATTGTTTTTTTGCTTTGATCTATTTCATCCATAATCCGCGGATTATAAGCACACAGACATCAAAAAGAGAAGGGCATTTAGCCATGGGGTCGCGTGAAAACCATATAATGAAGGCTGTAATGCTTTCTATCTTGGCGTTTGCGGCCTTTTCGATCAGTGATGGTTTGCGCAAATTGATGGCGTTGAGCTACGATCTTCCTGATATATTGTTCTGGCAAGCGGTCTGCGGCCTTGCACTTGTTTTGATTGTTGCGCCTTTTGTGGGCGGGCGGCGCGCATTGTTCAACGCGAAGACGATGAAATGGCAATGCGTGAGAGGCATTGTAATCGCCCTGAATACGAGTTTTTCAATCATGGCGATCAGCCGTATTCCCATTGTTGATGCTTATACCATTTTCTTTTTAACGCCCTTTGCGGTGACGTTGATGGGCGCGGTTGTTTTTAAAGAGGTGATCGGCAAGTTTCGTATTCTTTCAATATTCTGCGGGTTCTTTGGCGCGTTTGTTGCCTTTCGCCCCGGATTTGCAGAACTTAATCCGGCTTATTTATATGCGCTTGTTTGTGTCTTCACCTTTTCATCATCGAGCATCTTGGCGCGCCATATCGGAAATGCCAGCGGGCTTCTGTCTTTCGCATTATGGCCGTTTTTGTGCTTGATAGCGGGGGGGTTGATTTACAAGGGCGGGGTTATGCCCGTGTCTTATCCGCTGTCTTTTTGGTGTTATATGGTGGTTATCGGGGCGGCCTATGCCATTGCTATGGTTTTGATCTCCTACAGCTTCACGCTGGCTCCGGCCTCTGTTCTTGCGCCGTATCAATATACCCAGATCATTTTTGCTTTGGGCTTTGGGTATTTTCTGTTTGGCGATGTGCCTGATATTCCTAAGATTATCGGCGCATCTATTATTGTGGGCTCAGGGATTTTCTTATTCACCCGTGAGAGAATGCAGGAAAAGCGCAAAAGAAAAGAGCCTGCATAAGAAGGCTCTTTTTTTAGTGCGTGTGTGATGCCGTAGCGAAAGAGCTGCGAAGCTATTCCTGACCTCGCGGCAGGCGCAATGCTGTGAAGCGTACATTGCCAGCGTCATTGATCAACAGCAATACGGATTTGCGTCCGTTTTTCTGCGCTCTGTCGATGACGTCGATCACTTCTTGTGGTTCAGATACTGCTTGCTGGTTGATTTCGACAATCGTGTTACCGATTTGCAGCCCTTTTTTGTCTGCTTCTGACATGGCCTCAACGCCTGTAATAACAACACCTTGTACGTTCTTTGCGATACCATATTCATTGCGCAATGGCTCGTCCATGGGCTTGAGTGTCAGACCGACAGTATCAACCGTTACGCCTGTGCCTTGTGACTTTGGCTCTGTTTTCAAAAGGCCTTCATCTTCGGCTTTTTCCAACTCGCCAATCACAACTTCGGTTTCATGCATTTTACCGTCGCGCCAATATTTGACGATGGCTTTTGTACCGATGTCATGCTCCGCTACAACGCGGGGCAGCATCTTCATTTCACTGATGCCTTGTCCGTCAATCTCCAGAATAATGTCGCCTGATTGAAGGCCAGCGTCTTTGCTTGGCCCACCTTCATTGATGCTGGCAACCAACGCACCGCGTGGTCTGTCCAGCCCAAGGCTTTCGGCGATTTCATCGGTGACTGTTTGTATGCGAACACCAAGCCATCCGCGGCGTGTACGTCCGTATTTAATGATTTGATTAATCACAGGTTTGGCCAGCGCAGAAGGGATTGCAAAGCCAATACCAACGGAGCCGCCGCTTGGGCTGAAGATCGCCGTGTTAATGCCGATCACTTGGCCATACATATTAAAGAGCGGGCCACCGGAATTACCGCGGTTGATCGATGCATCAGTTTGAATATAGTCATCATAAGGCCCTGAATTGATATCACGGGCACGCGCCGACACGATACCGGCGGTGACTGTGCCGCCTAAGCCAAACGGATTACCAATAGCCAGCGTCCAATCACCAACACGCAGGACATCACTGTCACCAAAAGGGACAGCCGTTAGCTGTAACTTGGTGGTATCAACTTGCAAGACGGCGATATCGGTTTTTTCATCTGTACCAATAAGCTTGGCTTCGACGGTGACATCGTCAACAAATGTTACGCGGATATCTTCCGCATCTCTCACAACATGGTTGTTGGTGATGATATAGCCGTTTTGTGCGTCAATGATAAACCCTGATCCCAAAGAGGATGAAGGAATTGATGGCATGCCACCACCCCTGCGACTCATGAAGTCGTCAAAGAAGTCTTGAAAGGGGGAGCCCTCAGGGAATTGAGGCATCTCGGGGAAGTCTTGCGGCACAACAGTTTTTTGTGTCGAAGAAATATTAACAACAGCCGGAGAGAGCGTGGAGGCCAAATCGGCAAAACTGGCCGGTATCATCATGACGGCACCGGTCTTCGGCGAAACGTCCGGCGTTTTAGAGTGCGCCGTCGGTGGATGAAATGTGAAAAGTACAAGTCCAAGAGATAAGGCTAAGTGAACATTTCTCATGTTTCAATACTCCTCTGTAATGTTGTTTTTATTGGTCCTTGAAATGCTTGAAAAACTGGCCATCGGGCGAGAGAATAAGACGCGTCTGTGAGTTTGCCATTGTTTTCTTATAGGCATCCATAGATCGAATAAAGGAATAGAATTCCTGATCGATATTGAAGGCTTCAGCATAAATGCGGATGGCTTCGTTATCGCCTTGTCCCTTAATGATCTCGGCGTCACGTTTCGCTTCTGCCAAAAGGATTGTTTTTTCCTTTTGCGCGGTAGAGCGGATTTCAAGTGCGCGCTCTTCCCCTTTTGATCGGCGTTCAGTGGCACGCTCATTCAATTGTGATTTCATCTGTTTCACAGTGGAGGTGCGCAATTCTTTCGTCAGGTCAGCGCGCACGATACGCACATCGACAAGCTCAATGCCCAAAGCATCATTTTGGATCTTCTGATTCACAAGCTTACGAATTTTGCCCATGATATTGTTGCGCTCTTCTGACAGGATTTCGCCCAAAGTGGTTTCACCTAAAACAGCACGCGTAGAACCGTTTAGGATACTTTCTATACGGGCATTGGCACTGCGCTCTGTTCCCAAAGTTTTCAAGAACTGAAGAGGGTCTGTGATTTTGTAGCGTGCGAAGGTATCAACGATAATCGGCTCCCCGCTGACACTTTCAATACTGGGGCCTGCATCCACGTCGTCACCTGTTGCGGGGTCTGTTCCATCCTTATTATCAGTTTTTTTGGATGGCTTATCCGCATGTGAACTGGAAATAACGACAGGCTCGGCTTCCGGGTCAATGGATAGGACGCGACTGTCAAAATACCGGACTTCTTGGACGAAGGGGGTCTTGAAGTGCAGGCCGGGGCCTCTTGGTTCACCGCGTGGTTGACCGAGTTGAAGGACGATGGCTTGTTCGCGTTGGTCAACAGTGAAGAAGCTCTGTGATCCGATGATCAGCGCTGCTGCAACGACAATGAAAAGAGAGAGTGCTTTGATGTTCATTATATATAGTTCCTCTATCTTTGTGCTTTTGATTTTAGTTCATCGAGTGGAAGGTAAGGCACTACGCCTTGTCCGTTTTTCGGGCTGTCCATGATGATTTTACTGGCATTGCTCAATACGTCTTCCATTGTTTCGATGTAGATCCGCTCTTTGGTTACATCTTTTCCTTTTAGGTATGCTTTGTGTATCGATTTAAAACGTTGTGCATCACCGGTTGCTTCTGCGATTTTCGCTTGCTTGTACCCTTCGGCCTCTTGCAATAACTTAATCGCTTCCCCGCGTGCTTCGGGCAATAGTTTTTCACGTAATGCGCGCGCAATGTTTTCTGTGTCTTCTGCATCCTGACGTGCCGATTGAACATCCTGAAAAGCTTGTTGCACATCGGGGTGGACTTCGGCCTTTTGGATCAGAACCTGTTTGATATTCACACCGGAGTTATATTCATCCAGATTGGTTTGAATAATGTCTTTGACCTTTGCTTCGATTTGCGTCCGGCCCGTTGTGATAATCGGGAACATGTCAGTTTGTCCAACCACTTCGCGAATGGCACTTTCTGCGACTTGCTTGATGGTGTTTTCCTGATCTTTGATTTCGAACAAATATTGTTCAGCAGATTTGATATCCCACTGTAGCGCCATTTGCAGATCAACAATATTACGATCCGCCGTCAGCATCAGGCTTTCGTCTTGGACGTCTTGTTTGATCGTTGTGTCGGTGCCGCGTCTATAAGGAAGGCTTTCTTTATAGCCAATGGTCATGCTGCGCTGTTTGTTGACGTCAATCTTGGTGATTGTTTCAATCGGCGTAGGGAAGTGATAGCCTAACCCTTCGGTTGTTTGTGTGCGTGACCACGCGCCAAAACGCTGTATCACGCCGTATTCACCGGGGTTTACGATATGAAATCCGCTGGCAAGCCAAAGCAAGATCATCACGATGATCAATAAAATAATCGCAACGCCGCCATTCATGTTACCGGGCAGAATATCGCGCAAACCTTCTTGTGCATTCTTAATAATGTCATCAAAATCTTTGGGATCGTTTCCACGACCGCCACCACGGTTTCCACCGCCACCTGACGACCCGCCCCACGGATTGTCACGCTTTTTACGACCCTCGCCGTTATTTCCAGAAGCATTCCCCCATGGATTACCTCTTTTTTTGCCTGAATCATCATCTTGAGACATAAAAATATTCACTTTTGTTATTATTGACGTTTGATATCGTGTAACAATATCGCTTTTCCGTCGGAAAGCAAGTCTAACAATCGTATAAAGCGGGCAATGTTATGGGTAAAAATTTAAATCCTTCTCTTCGTGAGGAAATATTACAAAATCTGCAGAGTATTTGCGATGAGGGGAGCGCGGAGAATATCGTTGATGCGGGGATGTTGTCGTCGCTTCAGGTCGATGATGCGGGAAATGTCATTATATTAATGACAGTCGATCCTGCGCGCGGAACGTCTTTGGAGTCCTTGCGTCAACGCACCGAAAATCATGTTGCGGAAATCTCAGGCGTTCATAAGGTGAGCGTCGTTTTAACGGCAGAAAAAGCGCAAGATAATGCACCGAAAAAGGGTCAAAAGCGGAGCGTTCCCGATCCGCATGGTATGAACAAAAACCCACCTGTCGATGTACCTGCCAAACATATTATTGTGGTGGCATCGGGCAAGGGCGGCGTGGGCAAGTCCACTGTTTCTGCCAATATTGCGGTGAGTTTGGCCAATATATATGGCAAAAAAGTCGGCCTGCTGGATGCGGATATTTACGGCCCGTCCCAGCCTGTGATGATGGGCGATCAAAGTTATAAGCCGACATTGAACGATAAGAAGCAACTGATACCCGCTGAAAAACACGGTATAAAAATTATGTCGATTGGCTTTATCGCTGATAGTTCCAAGGCACTTGTCTGGCGCGGCCCCATGGTGCAAACGGCGTTTTATCAGATGCTGCGTGATGTGGCGTGGGCAACGCAGGAAGAGCCGCTGGATTATTTGGTGATTGATTTACCGCCGGGGACAGGCGATGTGCAATTAACCCTTGCGCAAAAGGTGCGCGTTAACGGCGCGGTGATTGTTTCAACGCCGCAAGATATTGCCCTGATCGATGCGCGCCGCGCGTTGGAAATGTTTGAAAAAACAGGTGTGCCCGTATTGGGCTTGGTTGAAAATATGAGCACGCATATCTGCTCTAACTGCGGGCATGAGGAACATATCTTCGGGCATGGCGGCGCGGAAAGCGAAGCAAAAACGCTTGGCATTCCGTTTCTTGGGGCGATTCCGTTATCAAAGGATGTGCGGGAACAATCCGACGCAGGCACGCCGATTGTACTGTTGAAAGAACAAAGCAAAAGCGCCGTGGATATGAATAATATTGTGCAGAAAATTATCGACGCGTTAGCGTGATAAAGCTGTAAGGCGGTTCATGTTCGGCGTTGTCTATGCGTTGTGATTCGTTCCATTCTTCGGTGTCGAAATATGGGAAGAATGCATCACCATCAACGCTTTGATGTACTTTTGTCAAATGTATCTGATCGGCAAGCCCAAGGCTTTGTGTGTAAATTTGCGCGCCGCCAATGATAAAAATCTCGTCTTTATTCTGGTCATGCGCAATCTGTTTGGCGCGCGTTATAGCATCGCCCAAATTATCATATATAAGCGCGTCATGTTGCGTCTGATAGCCTGAACGACTGACGATAATGTTGGTGCGCTCTGGCAGGGGCTTGTTTAAATATCCCAAAATTGAATCAAAGGTTTTGCGCCCCATAATAACGGGATGCCCCATTGTTAGGGATTTGAACCGTTTCAAATCTTCGGAAATATGCCATGGCATCTGATTGTCTTTGCCAATGCAGTTATTCTCGGCCATTGCCACGATAAGTGATGTTTTGATTGTATCTTCCATGGGAAATTAACACACTGATTCTGTTGTTATTGCAAGCTTGAGTGTTAAATTTTAAGTGTTACCCGAGTTTGGCGGTGTTGAGTGCCATAGTTTGATCGGTGCTGTTTTCAGCGCTCATCGCGGCCATCATGTCCATGCGTTGTTGCGCCAGAGCAGGGTCGGCGACTTTTGCAAAATAATCGGGCGCGCGGTCTGTGCCGATTTGCATTTTACTGTCGGCAAGGTCTGTAACCACAACAGGCGCGCCGTCACCAATAGGAATGGGGGAGGTGTTGTTATAAAAAAGCTGCCCATGGTCTTCGCCTTTTAAAACCTGATCTTTATACGCATCAACGTAATCGGTAATATAATCCCGTACAAGCGGATTGTCTGCGCCTGTCGTGTCCTGCGTAAAGCCGCCTTTATCCAATTGAGATTCAACGGCGCCGATAAAACCTTGCGGGTCTTGTGTACGCATTTTTTGTGCTTGCGCTTCGGAAATGCCAAGTTCTTGCGCAACACCGCTAATCATCGAAGGTACAACAGAGCGCGCAGCATCAACGTGCGCTTGGGTCGGCTCGCCTTGCGTCGTGTCGAGCAAAATGCCATTCGCATGATCGAAATCATCCTGCGCATCACCAACCACCAATCCGCGGGCGTCTTTATAGGCGTCGATCACCGCAGGGGATATGTGACCATCAGGATCTTGGAGTGCAATACGGTCATTTTCTGTTTCATTGCGTAATTCGGTTAAAACGCGTTCATCTTCATTGGCAGGCGGTTCAGGATTCGACGGGTCATCACAATGTGCGCCCTCATGGCGGCCAACCAAATGTTGCCACTCTGCATCTGTTCCGGGAATAGCGCCAAGATTATCGATTGTTTCATGCGCGATTAAGGGCACAAGTTCTTCTTTATTATCAATGCTGTCGTGAAAACCGCTGGCCATGCAATAACGTGTATCGTTGGCATTAAACCAAAAAGCATGGGGGCCGTTATTGACAATGTCTTGCGCAACGTTCGTTAAAACATCATCGGACAGTGTGTCGCTAAAACCCGGTGCGGATGAATCCAGCGCATCTTTGACAATTTGTCGGTGTGCATCGGTGATATCATCGTGCGCCGCAAAGACGCCTTTTGGAATATCAACAGTCAAGCCACTAAAATCATTCGGATCAATAAAGACAACAGGAACATCACCAGCCGTTTCCAGAACGCCTGTTCTGAATGCATCTTCGGGGGAATTAATAATGTCGCCTGGTCCGGCCATTTTTATGCTCGCTTTATCACCAAGTCCCTATGATAAACGAGAATGGCGGCCTTTGGCAAATAATTATCGCGGTTTCAGACCGCTACGGGCGCTTTAATATGTGGGTGTGCTTCATAGCCGATAAGCTCAAAATCCTCGAACTTGAAATCAAAGAGGCTGTTGATATGCGGATTAAGGTGCATTTCCGGCAGTTTGTGCGGTGTACGTGATAGCTGCAGCTCTGTTTGTTCGATATGATTTGAATAAAGATGCGCATCGCCAAGGGTATGGATAAAGTCACCGGGTTTTAGACCTGTCACTTGCGCCACCATCATGGTGAGCAGGGCATAGGAGGCAATGTTAAACGGCACGCCAAGGAAGATATCTGCGCTGCGTTGATAGAGCTGGCACGAAAGCTTGCCATCGGCGACATAAAACTGAAAGAAGCAATGGCAAGGCGGCAAGGCCATTTTGCCGATTTCCCCGACATTCCACGAGCACACAATCATGCGGCGATCATCGGGGTTGGTTTTGATGCGTTCAATCACGTTGGTGATTTGATCTATTTTATGGCCGTCTGCCGCGCCCCAGCTGCGCCATTGGTGACCGTAAACAGGGCCGAGGTCGCCGTTTTCATCCGCCCATTCATCCCAAATACGCACGCCGTTTTCTTGCAAATAGGCAATGTTTGTATCGCCTTTGAGGAACCACAACAGCTCGTGAATGATGGAGCGCAAATGGCATTTCTTTGTGGTCACCAGCGGAAAGCCTTGGGAAAGGTCAAAACGCATCTGATGCCCGAAGACGGAGCGCGTGCCTGTGCCTGTTCGGTCTTCTTTAAGGGCGCCGTTGTCTAAAACATGGCGCATAAGATCGAGATATTGTTGCATGGCGTTTCCCTGCATTGTGCGTGTGATTCTTTTGCAATTATATGCAAAAGCATTGCGCAGGGTAAGGGGGGATATCGTTTTCCTATCATTTTTTCAAAACTACATTTGACGTAATAAGTTGAGATGGATTAAATATAGAATAATAAAAAATATTTTATATGTATTCGCGAGGGGGATGAGCAGGGCATGAATAATACAGATTTCAATAGGATGATTGTCGCCGGCGCAAATTTTCCTGAAGATCGCATGATTAACTTTGTCGCGCATTTGCCTGCCCCGATGAACATAACGTCATATGCACAAGATCTGGCAGAACAAGCCACCGTGAAAACAAAAGATCAGGTTGCTACTTTGTCGGTTGGCAACCGATCAACAGGATGGTTCAAGGCGAAAAAAGATTTATCAACGCCCAATGCACAATGGATTGGGCGGCGTAATACCGAATTGGGATGGAGCGAGGATAATGCGCGCCAAACCCTTGCCATGCAACTTGTCTGTGATGAGTTGAGCGCACAGGACGTTACGCGTCACATCGAACAGCATGATCTTGATTCTTACGATATCCTAGAGGCGACGATGTATCCCGGTGCATCTTTAATGCCGATGGAGGACGATGAGGGATGCAACACGCAATATGGTGATTTTGTTGTGCATGGTTATACGCCCGCGCCATCGGCCTATTTCGCTCTCGCCAAAGATATTGCCAAAACCACACTGACAAATGATGAGCAGTCCTATGTTGTGGTGGGTAGCAAGGAGCAAGGATTTTTGGCGGCTGTAAAGAATGAAAGCTCCGGCGTTTGGGAAAGTCACTCGGATAAGTATCCGGGGTATAATATGTGCCATGATGCAGAGAAAAACGCCCTTGATGTCGCAAAGGAGCTTTGCTCAGATCTTGCTGTTTTCCGCCTCGGCGCGGAGGACATCGTAGAACAAATCCTTTTCCATGGACTTCAGCCTGAAACATTGGACTTTGTTGAGGTGGTCGGTACGCCGCAGGTTATAACGCTGAATGGGGACGGATATCACCAGATGCCTGACCCTGATGGTGTGTTTCGTAATATCTTGGGACGGCTGGGCGGTCACGATCTGTAAATAAGTACGTCGCTACGTCATATAAACTTCTTATTTTGCTGGAAACTTGCTTTGTTTGTGCTCTATAATAGGGGTGCTGGCTTGCCAGCTATGACATTACACGTTTGTACGGAATAAACGTTGCGGACCCGGGGGCGGTACCCGGCGGCTCCACCATTTGAAATTTGATCAATAGGATGATTTTAAGTGATGGGGCCGAAATAGGATCGACGCGCGCAATAAAGGTATATTAAACGATGTCCGGCATTGTATCCGCCGTTATCGGGCTAAATTTGTAAATGCAAACGATAACTTTGCGTTCGTAGCCGCTAACGACAACTCTGTTGTTGCTGGTGAAGGTCGTATCGCTGCCTAATTGGGTAGTAGCGACGCTACAATCGAATCCCTGATTGATTAACGTCAATTAGGTGGGGTGTGCCTGCTACCTCGCAACAGAAGTGCAGGCATTTTCATTCTTTTTTTGAGATGGATTTATGAACGCACCGGAACAAACTCTACCGACATTACTCTATCTTTTATGCGCGATGAGCGCGATGGCGTTTCTGATGTCATCCTATCTGTGGCTCTGGAAGACGGCGCGTCAAAAGCATGACGGCGATGCGGGGTTCAAGCCTGCTATTCATAAGGGGCAGCTTTATTCATTTTTAAGCGTGATGGTGCTGTCTATTTCTATTGGCATGTATGATCATTACAATAACGAGAGCGCGCTGAATATCGGCGGTGAAATCTGCGTGTTGGTGCTTGCGATCATTTATGCCTATCTGAAAGACAGTTCGGCGCATAAAATATCCGGCATCTTAAAATCGGTGCGCGCGGTTTTATTATTTGGCGCGCTGTGCGTTGCGGGGTGGGGGATTACCTTTATGCTGGGCTGGCTCTGCGCGTATGTTTTTTACGCTGTTGGCGCGGGCAATGGCAGCTTGTTAAATACAAACGTTGTTTTTATAACGGGACTGCTTTGGAATATTCCGACCCTTCTTCTTTATGCGAACATTGCCAAGAACGCACAAACCAAGGACGCCTTGGGCGGCAACGGGTTTCACAAATATTTATGGCCGATTTTGATGGCTTATACTGTCTTGCTGATACCGTTATTGGTTCAACAAATATCAGTGTCAGAGGAATGGCAACAAATGAAACAAGAGAAGCACATAAGAACGGTGTAGTGCACTTGTTTGTATAAAGTTGTGAAATAATGATGACGGCTCTTGATTTATACCCCTAATATTTGCGACATATAAGATATGACTGATGAAGAAGATTACTTACGCTATGATAAAATGGTTGAGGCCGCACTGAGAGGTGTGGTGCGCAAAGCCGTTGAAGAAGTGATTGATAATTATAACACCACGGGCGGTATGCCTGGCGACCATCACTTCTATATCACGTTTTTAACCGATTATCCGGGCGTTAAAATCCCTGACTATTTGCGTGAGCGTTACCCCGGTGAAATGACCATCGTTTTGCAATATCAATTCTCAGATTTGAAGGTTGATGATGAGCGCATGGAGGTCACACTATCCTTCAATAATGTGCCGGAACGCTTGGTCGTGCCGTTGAATGCGATCAGTATTTTTGCCGACCCTTCTGTCAACTTCGCTTTGCAGTTCCAGCCTTTGGGTGATGTGCTTGATGATGAAGATTTGATTTTGCAGGAACTGGGCGAAGATGATCCTGATGATCCAGATGGATCAGGCGGTGGATCGCCTTCAGGTGAGAAGACAGGCGAAGTGATCTCATTGGACAATTTCCGTAAGAAATAAATTAGGATAAGCGTATGAGCTTATGGACCTCCCAGCAGGCCTTTATGAAAGAGCCATACCGCGTTTTGCTTAAGCGCGGTGAGTTTATTGATTCGAATCGTTCAGATCGCGAAATACCATATAAAATTTACCATCCTGTCGATCATGGGCTTGAAAAAATGCCTGTGATTATCTGGAGCCATGGCTTTGGCGGAAACCGCGACGGGGCATCCTTTATCTCCCGTTTTTTGGCGGCGCAGGGCTATACGATTATTCACATCACACATAGAGGCACGGACAGCTCCCTGTGGGAGGGGCAAGACGCGCATCCGTGGGATGTGTTGCGAAAGGCGACAATATCGCGACAAACAACATTAGACCGTATGTATGATGTCCCCTTTGTTTTGGATCAGCTTACGGATTGGGTGCGTGATAACCCCGATGTTGGTCAATATATGGATATGAACCATATTGGTATGTCCGGTCATTCTTTCGGCGCGATGACGACGCAGGTTATGGCCGGTATGAAGTTTCCCGACATTAATGGCGATCTTACATTGATGCGTGATAAGCGTTTGTCATGCGGCATCTTATACAGCCCCGTGCCGATTGCCCATATCACCGACGCGCCGCCCGAAGATGTTTATAACACGATTGATATACCCTTATTGCACATGACAGGGACGGATGATCAATCTCCATTGGAAAGCTTTGGTTATGAACACCGCCTTATCATACGTGAGCATGCGAATCATGCAGAACAATATTTACAAGTGCTCGATGATGGTGATCACATGGTTTATAATGGGACGCGCGGAAAACTTGCCAATAACCCCAAACGCGAAGAACACGAAGCGCTCATCCTTGATGGGGCGTACGCCTTTTGGGAAGCATACTTAAAAGACAACGCGCAGGCCAAAGCGTGGCTGCAAGCGAACTATCTTTAACGCCTTGTTGCCATTCAATATATTGATTGCCCCCGATGCCCTGATTACGTAAGGTGGGGGTATAATTGGCGGGCTATACGCGGGCGATGATGGCTAAGTAGTTGCAATTATTATGTAAAAACTATATGGGTGGTTGTCTTTTTCGCGTAAGCTTTCTTTGCATTTTGCCATTTTTTGTGATTAGATATGTATATAACAGAGTAACATTTATAAGAAGCAAACCTGAAAAGAGGCATATCCTTTTGCCGTTTTTTGGGCGATATGAAGTAATTCAAGTTTCCTAGGTTTGAACTAATGAAAAAGCGTTTGGTGAGAGGTTGCCGAGCGCTTTTTTTGTGCGTATAGTCCTGAAAAGTAAGAGCGCCCGTAGCTCAGGGGATAGAGCACTGGTTTCCGGAGCCAGGGGTCGCAGGTTCGAATCCTGCCGGGCGCGCCATCGAGCGAGAATCTGGCGACATGCCTATAAGAAAGATGAATAGATGAAGTATATTTTGATTGTTTTGTTAACCATAGTTTTTGTTCTGCCATCTTCGAGTGAGGCTGAGGAGATGCCTGCGGCGTTTATGGCGCAATGTACGATGGCTACGAAGAAGACGTCGTCTTTTTGCGAATGTTCTTTAAAGGCCTTTTCAAAATCAATGCGTGAAACACGGAAAAGAGATTTGTCAGTTTTAGAAATGAATTATGCATCGGAAAGGGCGGCATTTTTATCTGATCCGGCGATGAGTGACGATAAAATTGATGCAGTTTGCGATTTACATGATTCAGCGCTTGAATATAAAAATCAGGCCGCTATAGCGCGCAAAACGGATGCGCAGAAATACAGAGACCTGAGAGCAAAAAGTTTTGCGCAGCTTGATCGTAAAAAGGAACTTGCGGAAGGTTATAATGCAGGGCACCAAGTGGCAGGCTCTCTCATCGCGGGGAAATTTTGTGATAACAGACATAAAATTAGTGAAATCAAACGCCATCAGGCAGAAGATGAAACCATGTTGTATGGCGAAATTCGGGAATTGTTTGAGATGAACCCGAATTTTTATTCATCTGCAATATTCAGAGAAGGCCAGAAAGGTAAATGTTCTTAATTCTCTCTGGTTTTTTGCCCTTGAGCAGAAAATGAGAGCACCGCCGCGTGTTTTCTTCGGTCATTGCGTATTGGTGTTTTTTTATCTAAGACTATTCCTATGCAAATCAGTCCTGCCTATATATTGATGCCTTCCAAACAAAAGAAGCAGAAGCTTTTGTCTTTCGCGATGAAGGATGCATTTTTTGACGGCATAACGCATGATTTGGTGGATTATGGCTATGACCTTCGGTTTTCGCTGACGGGCGGCGCAGGGGCGTATAAGCCCTATGCCCTTGCAACGGAGCGCCTTGACACCCCGCAAAAGCAGCAGCAATTTTCAAACGGTTTCTGGAGCATGTCTGAATCAGGTGCGATGAAAGCGCAAATTCAATTATCCTTACTCTTGGGGGAGGGCGGCAATGCGCACAGCTTCCTTCATGAAATTATGCATTTTCATCAGGATATGCAGGGGCTTTATTTTATTCCGATGAAGGAAGACGGTTTATTCCCGATAACGTTGGACGCACACAGCAACATTGTATCAATACTATTCTGCGAGGCATGGGCGCAAGTTGAAGCCATCCGTACGTGTTGGGCATTGCGGGATAAGGGCGACCCTATTGGGTGGAACGGCGCAGTGCAATCGCCCGATTGGAAAGACTTGGCGCGTTCATATGATGCTGATTTGCAAAAAGGTTTGGATGAAGCGCGCGCCGCGGCAAATTGTTTCCGTCGTTGGTATCAAGGCAGGCATCGCGTTTTCTATGAAAAACACGCTATGAATATTTATGACCTGAATTTCAAACGTTTCGCGCAGGACGTTGATCATATCAGCGACGCAACGGTGGCGGAGCATTTAAGATCGCTTGATATCCCCGCATTGATCGCGCATATGCTAAAGGGCAGCGCGCCGAAATTCTTCTCACGCATTGATTGGGGGGATGATGCATTTCAGGGTGTGAAAAATGCGCAGGTTGCGAAACGCTTAGATATTGTTGCGCAAACATATGCGGCAGAGCACAGCCCCGCTATCCATGAGATTAAATGTGGCAGTCCACCTTATATCTGGAAACGATTGCGTGATGCTGAGATACAGACCGCCGAAGTGCCGCCGCACTGATCGGGTTCATGGAAGTGTTGGGGGAATGGCAGCGGGCTATTTCTGTGGTTGCGTTGCTTGCTCGATACCAAATTTATCCAGCGCGGCTTTTTGTGTTTTGCGCAATTTTTCAACGTCCAGCCCGTCGATCAGTTCATTGAAAACCTGATACCAGTTGATCTCTGCCTTAAGGTGGAGGAAGACAGAACCCAGACCAAGCGCGGCGCGATCCATGAAGACAAATTCACGCGGCACTTGGACGCCGCCGATTTCGCGCAATTTCTTATGTACTTTTTCCGCGGTTTCACGCCCGTAAACGCCGTTGGTTACCTCACCAATGGGGCGCACGGCATCTTCCAGAATAGGGCCGTATAGGAATTTTGCCCAGATATTGAGGGTTTCGACCTGCTCCTTGCTGAGGTCATGAAAACCCCATGTTTCATAAGCATGTACGGCAAGGTCAATATCGTCATTTTGTAACGCATGATATAAATCAACAACGCCGCCGATAAATTCGACAGGAAAGACACGTACACATCCGAAATCAAGCAGATTGATGGAAAGATCATCGCGTATGGTGTAGTTGCCCAAATGCGGGTCACCATGGATGATGCCGTAATTATAGAGCGGCACATACCACGCACGGAACATATTCATGGCGATGGTGTTGCGGGTTTCCGTATCTTTATCAATAAACTTTAAAATCGGTGTCCCTTCCATCCATGTGCTGGTCAGAAGGCGTTTTGTTGAAAGATCGTTGACGACCTCGGGAACGTGGACATGCGCCTCGTTACGCAGCATGTATTGATAAAGCCGCGTATATTTGGCTTCCAGTTCGTAGTCCAGCTCCTCGCGCAGGCGCTCGGCCAATTCAGCGTGGATTTGCTTGGTTTTTATGGCCTTGTCGTAGCGCTCATACAAAGAAAAGATGATCTTTAATTGGTTCAGATCGGCATCAATGGCGGATTGCATGTCGGGATATTGCAATTTGCACGCAAGCGCCGCCCCATCATGGGCGGTTGCTTTGTGCACTTGTCCAAGGCTGGCGGCAGCGGCGGCATCTTTTTCGAATGAGGCGAATTGTGTTTCCCAGTCTGCGCCCAATTCATTTTTCATGCGGCGGCGTACAAACGGCCAGCCCATAGGCGGGGCATTCGATTGTAATTGTTGAAATTCAGTTGCGTATTCATTGGGCAGGGCTTCGGGGATTGTGGACAGGATTTGCCCGACTTTCATCAACGGGCCTTTTAAATTGCCCAATGATTTCATCAATGCTCCCGCATGTTCTGAGCGGTCAATATCCAGTCCGAGATATTTTTCTCCGGCCAGCTTCATCGCCAGATTGGCCATTGTGCCCGATACGCGGCTATAGCGCGCCATACGTCCGCCAAGAGTGTTTTTTTCCAGTGATTTTTCTTTAGAAGCCATAATTTAATTAGTTAGACCATCGTAACAATAAACACCAACATTTTTTATGACACAAAGCCATAAACATATTTTACGGCTTTTTTACGACATAGAAGTAGACAAAAGCCGATATTCTGTGCTGCAATCGTATGTGAATATGAATATTTGAAGGATTCGAACAACAATGAAATTAAGAAAACAGGTTTTATCTTCCCTTTTTATTATATTGGGGGTTGTCAGTTTTATGCCCGAAGCCAATGCGGGGTGGTTAGATTTCCTGTTTCCGCAGACTGAAACGGGTCCTGATCCTTCGGAAACATTAAGAGCACCTTTTGCAGATGAAAATGCTGTGGTCGATGATTTAGACAGTCAGGGTAACCCTGATGATTCAATCCCGTTGGATCAACGCCATCGCCCGAATTCTGTTATCACGCAGTGGGTACAAGATACCGTCCCACTATTATTGACATACAAAGCGTCAACCTATGAGCAGGAATATTCAAAGAAGATCGTGAGTTTCAGTAAGGGCGGCACGGATGAATATGTTCAGTTTTTGCATGATAAGAATATTCTAAAAACCCTAAAGACCGGGCGTTATAACGTCACCGGCATTATTCAGGAATATCCTGTTATTGTGAATGAGGGGCCTGTTGACGGGCGCTATCTTTGGCTTTTCAAAGTCGGTGTTTTAATCACTTATTTTGATAGCGGTCTGAAAAAATATACGCATGCAAAAGATGGCGATACCATCACGCAGGAATTTACTGTGACGATGCAGCTTGGGCGTGTCAAAGGTGCGAATAACGAACATGGCATTTTGATCGAAACATGGGACGTTAAAAACAAAAAGCCATGATGTTGTACGAAAAGGGGCGCGAATGAATATTTTTGTATTCTTTGCGTTTTCTTCTTTGAACAATACAGTACAATTCATCCACGAATCATTTATCTAAGGAGCAATAAATATGACTGAAAATGTCGCGAGTTTCCCTGTGTCAGGCGCAAGTGAAGAACAGCAAGCCGAAACCAAAGATGTCGGCGGTGTCGCAGGGCAGAGATTGGCCAGTTTTCTTGAAAGAGTAGAACGTCTGGAAGAAGAAAAAGCGGCATTGATGGAAGACATCAAAGAAGTTTACGCCGAAGCCAAAGGCGTTGGTTTTGATGTTAAGACGATGCGTAAAGTGATTGCTTTGCGTAAAATGGATTCAGAAAAACGCCGTGAGTCAGAGCAATTGCTGGATCTTTATAAATCAGCCGTTGGCATGATGTAATCATCAGACGCTTTTTATATCTTAGAGTGCGTCCCGTCACAAAATGGGGCGTTACCTGAATGTTTGCATTGGCAGAGCCATGCTTTCCCCGTTTTCACCGCTGTAAATTTCTGTGATGTAAAGGACGTTCCTTTGTGTGAACCGTCACAAAAGGGCTGCTTATCTGATCGACCGCATGTGCAAAACCAATAATCTTTTCCTTCTTCCAGATCAACACCTATCGGGTTTTTTGCGGCAATATTTGGGGTGTCACTCATATATTTTTCGTCCTTGGGTTATGTGTTATATGGATTTTCTGCGTGTGATTAAATCATCGACGACACTTGGATCTGCCAGTGTTGAGATATCGCCCAAATCATCATATTGACCTGCGGCGATCTTGCGCAAAATGCGGCGCATGATTTTACCTGAACGCGTTTTGGGCAGGGCAGGCGTGAACATTATGATATCGGGTTTGGCAATCGGCCCAATCATATCGCGTACCGTCTGGATGATTTCGGCTTTTGTGCTCGCTTCATCGCCCTTATGTGTGTTTTTCAACGTGACATAGGCGAAAATAGCTTGCCCCTTAATGTCATGCGGTATGCCGACAACGGCACTTTCTGCAACGTCCGTATGTTCGTCTATGGCGTTTTCAATCTCGGCAGTGCCCATACGGTGCCCAGAAATATTCAAAACGTCATCAGTGCGCCCTGTAATCCAGTAATAGCCATCTTCATCACGCCGCGCACCGTCGCCGCTGAAATAATATCCGGGGTAATCGGCAAAATACGTTTGCTCGAAGCGCTGCGGGTCATTGTAAATGCCGCGCATTTGCCCCGGCCATGAATCTTTGAAGCACAAAACACCTTCTGCCGCGCCGCTGGCGACTTTACCATCCTGATCCAGCAAAACAGGCTGGACACCGAAAAACGGAAGTGTCGCCGATCCGGGCTTGAGAGGGAAAGTGACCAGAGGGGTCAGCATGTGCCCGCCGGTTTCAGTTTGCCACCATGTGTCAATAATCGGGCATCGCTTGCCCCCGACGACATCGTGATACCATTCCCATGCTTCTTTATTGATGGGCTCCCCGACAGTGCCGAGAACGCGCAATGATTTACGGCTGGTGCATGTGACCTTGTCATCGCCTGCTGCCAACAAAGAGCGTATCGCAGTCGGTGCGGTATAGAAAATGCTGACCTGATGCTTGTCGATAATTTGCCAAAAGCGCGACGCATCGGGATAGTTCGGAACGCCTTCGAAAATCAAAGAGATTGCCCCGTTCGATAGCGGGCCATAAATGATATAGGAATGTCCGGTAATCCAGCCAACATCGGCAGAGCACCAATAAACTTCGCCTGCGTGGTAATCAAACACAGTTTCAAAGGTCAGGTTTGTATAAACCATATACCCGCCTGTGGTGTGCATCACGCCTTTAGGCTGGCCTGTTGAGCCGGATGTATACAGGATAAAGAGTGGATCTTCGGCGTTCATCGGCTCACACGGGCATTCACTATCTTGTGATTCAACAATATCGTGCCACCAGACATCATGCTTTTCGTTCCACGCAACATCCGCGCCTGTACGTTTAAGCACAATCACAGTATGCACATTCAGGCAGGCTTTAACCGCTTCGTCTGTGTTGTGTTTCAGTGGGATGGTTTTGTTGCTGCGATAGGCTTCGTCAGAGGTGATAACAATGTTGGATTGGCAATCCAGAATACGCTTTTTCAAGCTCTCGGGCGAAAATCCGCCAAAGACAACTGAATGGATGGCACCAATGCGCGCGCAGGCCAATATGGCATAGACTGTTTCCACGACCATAGGCATATAAATTGTAACGCGGTCGCCTTTTTTCACGCCGCGTTCCTTCAGGGCGTTGGCAACCTTGCATACTTCTTCTTTGAGTTCTCCATAGGTGATTTTTCTGGACTCTTCAGGGTTGTTCCCTTCAAAAATCAGCGCCGTTGATGTCATTTTATCGGGCAAATGGCGGTCAACGCAGTTATAGCAGGCGTTTAAAATGCCATCTTCGTACCATTTAATGGAAACGGGGCTTTCAAAGCTTACATTTTTGATGATTGTGGGTTTTTCAAACCAGTCAAGGCGTTCGGCTTGCGTGGCCCAGAACGCATTCGGGTCGGTAATCGATTCCTTATACGTGGCCTTGTAATCGTCGAAAGAAAAATGTGCGCGTCTTTTGATATCATCCGAAGGTTTGAAAACATCGCTCATGACGAAGCCTTTCCGTTATTCATGCCCAATAGGACGATTCAACATCTCCTGCAAGACTTCGTCAAGGGATAAGCCTTCGTTTAGACATTTATGAACAGCCAGACAGATGGGCATTTCTACGTCATATTTTTCGGCTAACTTTATAGCCGATTTGGCTGTGTGCACCCCTTCGGTTACAGATTGGCGACTGCTCATGATCTCTGCCAATGTCTGACCTTGCCCCAAGGCAAAGCCGAGCGAAAAGTTACGGGATTGTTCGGATGAGCATGTCAGCATTAAATCACCAACGCCGCACAGCCCCATAAAGGTGTCTTGCTGCGCGCCCATGGCGACGCCTAATCGGGATATTTCGGCCAAGCCTCTGGTGACAAGGCTTGCACGGGCGCTTTCGCCCATATCTAGCCCTTTTGCAATGCCGCAGGCGATGGCGATGACGTTCTTCAAAGCCCCTGCAAGCTGCGCGCCGATTTTATCGTTGGATAAATAGGGGCGAAAATGCGGGCTGGCCAAAATATTTTGCAGGGTCTTGCCCATCGCGTCATCCGGGCAAGCCAATGTTGTGGCTGCGGGCTTTGCGCGCGCAATTTCATGGGCGAAGTTAGGACCTGTTAAAATGGCAATCGGTGTTTTGGGGAGCAAGCCTTTTGCCACGTCACTCATCAGAAGGCACGTGCCCATCTCTATCCCCTTGGAACATAAGACCAGCCTGTGGTCAGGGCGGATAGCATTACCAATTTCGGCCAAAACAAAGCGCATGGATTGCGCCGGTGTGACCATAAATAAGATACTGCTTTGGGCGGCTGTATTCAGATCACTGGTGGCCTTGATGTGGGGGCTAAGCGCAACGCCGTTTAGGTATCGGCTGTTTGTGTGCGCTGTGTTGATTTCATCAGCCAATTCGGGTTTGCGCGCCCATAGGCATACAGGCTGCCCCTGAAAGGCAATGGTCTGTGCCAAAGCTGTTCCCCATGCGCCTGCGCCGATTACACTGATAGTTTCCATTGGTCGTTTCCTTTTTTATGCTTTTACGCCTGCACCATGACGCGGCGCGGCGTTTGGATCAAGCGGCCAGCGTGGTTGCGCTTTGAAGTCTAGTGCATCGCTCTGCCCTTGATTTAATCGTTCTAAACCTGCCCACGCGATCATGGCACCGTTATCCCCCGAAAGCGATAGGGGCGGGGTGTTTAATGTCATGTCATAGTGCGCCGCGAGTGATGTAAGCGCCCCTGCAATAGCTCGGTTAGCCGCCACACCGCCGCACACCACCAGTGTTGGCGTATCTGTTTGATCGCCATATTCCTTTAAAAACCGCGCCATAGCGCCCCCGCACCTATCGGCCAATATTTCGGCCATTTTAGACTGCATAGCATATGAGAGTTGGGCTACGTCGTCTTTTTCAAGATCACCAGCGGGCAGCTTATCCACATGCACACGCACCGCGGTTTTAAGGCCGGAGAATGAAAAGTCGCAATTTTTACGCCCATTCATCGGGCTGGGCAGAGGGAAGCGCTCGATTGCGGCCTTTGTATCGGTGCATTGCGCGGCGATCTTTTCGATATTCGGTCCACCCGGATAGGGCAGCCCCATAAGCTTGGCGCTTTTGTCAAAACATTCACCGGCGGCATCATCAAGCGTCGTGCCCCAACGTTTGTAACGCCCCAGCCCTTCGGCGACTAGAATTTGTGTGTGTCCACCCGATACCAGCAAAACCAGATAGGGGAAGGCCGTATGATCTGTCAGGCGGGCGGTCAGGATATGCCCCTCCAGATGGTTTACGCCGATAAACGGAATGTCTTTGATTGTGGCAATGGTCTTGGCGCTCATCATGCCCACCATAACGCCGCCAATAAGGCCAGGACCGCAGGTTGCGGCAACACCGTCCAGATCATCAAATGTCACGTTGGCATCGCTCAGCGCGGCTTGAATCACTTTATCGATATGTTTCAGATGTTCTCTCGCGGCAATCTCAGGCACAACGCCACCATAAACGGCGTGTTGTTGCAGTTGACTCAGCACGACATTAGAGCGTATTTCTCTAGTGTCGGTGACAATTGCAGCGGCTGTTTCATCACAGCTGGTTTCAATGCCCAAAACGATCATACGTAAGAGATAAAGCTGTAGAAGATGAGTGTCAAACTGGAATATAAATATCCTGAAAAAATCGTAATCGGAACGCGTGGTTCACCGTTGGCGTTGTGGCAGGCGAATAAAGTCAAATCAGAAATAGACAATATCGGTCAAAATATAGACGTAACTATACGTGTCATAAAGACTTCCGGTGATTGGCGACCTGAGGATGGTGAGGAGCGCCTTGATGCATTGGAGGGGGGCAAAGCTCAGTTTGCAAAAGAGCTGGAAGAGTCACTTTTGGCAGGCGGTATTGATATCGCCGTTCACTCCATGAAGGATATGGAGACCGCATTGCCTGATGGTTTGGTTATTCCCTTTATGTTGCCCCGCGCGGACGTTAGGGATGCATATTTATCCAATAACAGCCAAAATATACATGACCTACCAGTGGGTTCTGTCGTAGGCACGGCAAGTGTCCGCCGTCAGGCATTCTTGCTTAATAAGCGTCCGGACTTAAAAATCGTGCCGTTTCGCGGTAATGTTGAGACACGTATTGAGAAGCTACGTGCGGGGCAGGTTGATGCAACCTTTCTGGCCGTTGCAGGTTTGAGTAGGTTGGGCATGTCCCATGAAGTGCGCTCGATCATGGATGTGGATGATATGTTGCCTGCGGTCGGGCAGGGGGCTGTTGGTATAGAGATGCGACAAGGAGATTGTAAGAAGTTATCCTTTTTTAGCCAATTTTCTTGTTTTGATACATATGTTTGTGTGTCATGCGAGCGGGCGGTGCTGCATGCTCTTAATGGCACGTGTCATACGCCCGTGGGGGTCATAGCAACGTTGGAGGATGGTATGTTGTCGTTGCAGGTGCGCGTTGTCTCCCCTGATGGTGCAGAGATGTGGTGCGAAGATGTGCGCGTGAAGATCAATGATCTCGAAGATGCTGTCACAATTGGGCAAGAGGTTGGTATGCTTTTGAAATCGGTTGTTCCTGCTCATGTGATTAACCAATAAAGGCCAATTAGCGTGACCAAAATACTCATCACACGACCAATAGATCAAGCGCAGGATTTTGCAGCGCGTATTTTAGAGCGCCTCGCACAGGTCAGCGCTGATGATGTGGTTTTGGAGCCGCTGTTACATATTGAGCATAATGATGTGGGTTTAAAAGATGCGGATCACTATGACGGTGTGATCGTAACAAGCGCAAATGCACTCCCGACCCTTTTGAAGAATCGCGCGTTTTTGGATAAGCCCTTTTATTGCGTTGGAGAAAAAACCGCGGAGAAATTACAGAAAGCCGGCGCGGCCAATATCTCATTATGTGCGGACACGGCGGAGGAGCTTATCCATAAAATAGTGACGGGCAACCATGCGCAGGCACACTTATTATATTTACGTGGCCGCGACATTATGTGTGACATCAAACAGCGCACCCAAAAAGCAGGTTTAAGTATTGAGGACGTCGTTTGTTATAGCGCAACGCCGGTTGATCATTTATCGCCCCGATGTCTGGAGATGTTTCAGCGCAAAGAAACCGTTCTTTTGACGCTTTTCTCCAAACGTACAGCAGAGGTTTTTGTACGTGTTTTACAGAACTGGGAAAAGGAAAGCGCAGAAAATTCTGTGGATGCTGCGCAGATTCATATCTTGTGTATCAGCCCGCCCGTGGTAGAGTATATGCATACGTTTTTTAACAGAGATAAAGTGATTGTGTCCGCGCGCCCTGATAGGGCAGGTATGCTGGATGCGGTAGAGAAATACTTCTCTGAAAAATAGCAGGGTAAGCCCTGCGAAATGATCACGTACGGGCTGGCATTGAATTTTGTTTAATTGGCCTTGTATGTGTTATGAATATAGATGCAGCAAATTATAAGGAACACGTAAGATGAGCAAAACGGATAAGCAACCGATAGAGAATGCGGCAGATATTATTGAAAAATTTGGTGGCATACGACCAATGTCCTCTAAAATTAATGTGGCTGTGACGACCATACAAGGCTGGAAGAAACGCGGTGTTATTCCTGCAACGCGCACAGCCCTGATCATACAAGCAGCACAAAAACATGGTGTTGATCTTTCAGCCTTTATAGGTGGTAGCGCGGCGGAGCCTGTTTCCTCAAACGCGGATCATAATACAGACGCAACAGATAACGACGGCGCACAAGACAGTGCAGACGACTCTGCGGATGTTGTAACAGGCGATATTGTTGATGATGAAGATGATCGCAATGATATCGACGCGCAGGCACAGGATAGTAAAGTCATTGTTGTAAAGAAGGACGAGTTTACAGCCGTAAACAAAACGTCATCGAAACCAGTAAATCAAGATTACACAGAAATTGCCGTGAACATACAACACAACGCCGTTAAACGCAGCGTCGCGATTGCAAGTGTGATCATATTGGTTGTTTTGGCCGCTGTTATAGGCATCGTGAAGCCAAAATACGATAAAATCGAAAAACGTGAAGCGCGCATTGCAGAGTTGGAGGGCAGGCTTTCTGATTTAAAGAAAGATCAATCCTCTTTCAAAGGGTTGGTCCCTGAAAACTGGGCAGAAGAGTTGGAGCTATTAAAGGAGCAGGCAGCGCATGCTAAGCAATCAGTGAATAGCACCGTCAACACGGTTAAGGCCATTTCCCATGATTTAACGACAGAATCAGGTTTGAATGAGCGCGTGACGCAGTTGCAGACTTATGTTTCCGAGATTGGCGGCGAAAGCGGCATTTATGCCTTGAAAGGACGTTTCGATGAGATGCGGAACAGCCTAATGGGTGAAAAGACGCTGGATAGTTCGGTTGCGGCTTTGCTTCCGATCTTCTCAAGTGTGGAAGGCAAAAGCGAAACTCAGGTTAATGCCATGATTGATTCGGCGCGTCAGAAAAATGCGGCGCTTCAAGAAAGTTTGAACAGCGTACCAAAGGATGAGTTGAAGGCGGCGGCGATGTTGCTGGCGATGACACAGGTGCGCTCCGCATTGAACAGAGGCGATAAGGATTTTGATGGCGATTTGGTTTTGCTTAAAAATATGGTCGGTAAGGATAATACGCAGCTTTATAATTCTATAGACAAGCTGGCGCCATATTCAAAAAGCGGTATCTTAACCCCCGGTGGTTTGAGAGTAGAGTTTCAAACTGTTGCCGGTGATGCGGTTGCGGCATCTTTGCGCGGCGAGGATGTCTCTGTCAGTGAAAAGCTTTCCGCTAAATTCAATGAAATTCTTAAAATTGAGAAAGACGATGAATTGGTAACGGGTACTGAAACGCAAGCGACGTTGAACGAGGCCGAACATTTGATCAATAATGACAATTGGCAAGAGGCGTTAAATCTTGTTCGGAAAAAGCTAAAGGCGAAAGAATTAGAACCTTTACGTCCATGGATCAATGAGGTCGAAAAATTGATTAGCTCAAGAGAGCTGGATCATTTGATCGACAAAGCCATGGAACAGAATTTTGGTAGTGATCTTCTCGGCGGCAGTTCGCATCTCGGAAAATCGGGCGGCTTAAAAGAAAGCAGGAATTAGTTAGGGCTATTCTTTGTTTCTTGGTAAAAGTACTTACGCACAACCTTTAGGAAAAGGAAGATCATGATTCGCGCACTTTGGACACTTGTCAAAATTAGTATTATTGTTGCCGTTGTTGTTTGGGTGGCAGAACATCCCGGAAAAATCAAAATTGACTGGCTTGAGTATAACCTCGAGTTTCAGATTGGGTTTTTCTTGGTTGCACTTCTTTTGCTTGTTGTCACAGGCATTGTTATCTTTTCGATTGTTAAAGGCGCCATGGACTTGCCTAAAAACCTTGTGCGCTATCGTGACATGACCAATAAGGATAAGGGCTTTAAGGCTTTAACCATTGGTTTGACGGCGGTTGCTGCGGGGGACGCCAAGGCGGCGGCCTATCAGGCACATCGTGCGCGCCAGTTTTTGAGCAATGATAACCCGCTCCCCACATTATTAGAGGCACAAGCCGCGAGGCTAAAAGGCGATGAGCTTGAAGCATCACGCGCCTTTATTGCTTTGATGGATAACAAGGATTCATCCTTTATGGGTGTACGCGGTTTGTTACAATCGGCGTTGGATCATGGCGATTATGTCGGGGCGCTTGAATTAGGGCACCGCGCGTTGAGTGATTATCCCAAGCAGGGCTGGATTTTATGTATTGTGTATGATTTGGAGATCAAAGCGCGTCATTGGGATTCCGCCAGAAAAATACTATACCGCACCGAAAAAGCCGGAGCGATTACAGCAGGTAAAGCGCAGAGTGACCGTGTTGCGATGCTTTTGGCGGAAGCCGAAGAATTTAAAGCGGCAGGGCAGGAGGAGTTTTTCTTCCGCGCGCTGAACAAGGCGTATAAATTTGATAATAAGTTTTTGCCAACAGCACTTCGTTTGGGGCAAATGTATATCGAACGCGGCAAACATAAGGCCGCGATTTCCTTGATTGAAAAAACGTGGAAACGTAATCCCCACCCAGGCTTGGTTGCATTATGGGCAGAGGCCTACCAACCGCCTAAGGATAGTGATCCGATGATGCGCGTGCGCTGGTTCGAGAAGCTTTTGAGTTTTAATCCTGAAAGTGTTGAAGGGTTGTTGGCAGTGGCGAACATCTTGATTCAGGAAGGCCTGTGGGGCGAGGCGAGAAAGCATTTGGAAAAGGCCGAAACGATTCGTCCGAATGTTCATCTCTATAAAATTTGGGCACGATTGGAAGAACGTGCCACCCATGACGACGCAGCGGTGCGTGTTTGGTTGGAAAAAGCAACAGATGCGCCGCGTGAGCGTGTATGGATATGTTCTGAGACCGGACGCATCTATGATGAATGGACACCAATTTCCGATCAGGGCTTGTTCAACACAATTATTTGGGACTTCCCGCAAGGGCGCTCTGTAAATCAGACGCTATTGGCGACACCGTATCATATGACAGCGCCATTGCTTGAGGTGGCGAAGTAGGGCGCGGCATTTACCGGTTGCCCTCTACGGCCGTAATGGGCGCGTTTAAAATCGTACTTTGCCAGTACGCCAAAGGTGAAAGAACCCAAGTCCACCAAGAAACCCACCAAGGTGCGATTGCCATGCTGTATCTTCGCTGAGCATACCAAACACAACGATGATTGAAATCCATAGCAATATGAAGGGGGCAGGCCCGCGTTTCTGCGCCTCAGGCCCTGCAAGGCCACTGGAGGTCATCATCAACATTGTCGCACCAAACAGGCCACTGATGGCCCCTGACGCCCCGATAACCGGCGTGGTCAAAGCAGGGTTAAGGATGAAATAAACCAAATTCCCCGCCATACCGCATAGCAAGAAGAATAACAGCGTACGTTTCGCACCGAATTGTCGCTCAAAGAACACGCCCATGGCCATCATCATAATGCTGTTGACCAAAAGATGCATCCAGCCACCATGCAAAAACAAGGTTGTGAAAGGGGCGGCCAGTGCGCTCCAATTCCATGGCAGCACGCCTGTGTAGTAGGCCGGAACAAAGCCAAAATGCATAACAAGCGACGCGCGCTCAATATCAGTGATTAAAAATGACGTGGCAAGATGCACAATCAGGAAAACGGCAATAATGGTGCGTGTAAAGGGCGGGATGCGATCCCAATTGATGAAAGGCTGCTTACCTGATGCGCTGACTTGTGCGATTTTGCCCTGTAGGCGCGCCCGCGCCGCACGTTCTTGTTGGTATTGGCGGCGGTATTCTTCTTCGATCCGCTCGCGCTCTTTGTCTTCTTTATTAGATTCTTTTTCTTCGCGCTTTTTGCGTTTTGCCAGTTGGGCGCGCTGATCACGTTCGGGGAAGTAAATGATTTTACCTTCATCTTCGGTGCTATCGTTTTTGTTGTCTTTGCCGTCACCCATGATGCGTGTGCTCCTTTTATCTGAACAATATCACTAATGAGATTTGCGCGTACAGGCAAGCGTTAATGCATTGTGCTTAAACAATGCGGAGGCATAAAAAAAGCCACGGTGACGCGGCCTTTTTGTAAATTCGATAGAGGAAAATATTCAGTTAAAACTCATCCTGAATCCGATATTCGCGTTTTTATCACGGTCATATTTATAGTTCGCCGTTTCGTCACCTGTGGGCTTCATAAAGCCCGGTGGCTGTACGCGTGTCACGATGTCGGCGGCCTTGGACAGTATCTCTGTCGCAGAAATTTTGGCATGACTGATTTGATTGGTAAGTTCTGTAAAGGCATTGGTGAAGGCTTCTTTGGCGATCTCTACGCCCATCACCATCATTTCTTTAATCTCACCGAGCAGGGGGATTTTACCTTCTGCGCTGTTGCCGAAACGTGCGGCAATCACTTCTATATCTTCGAGCTTTTTCTTTTGCGCCGGTTTTTTACCGCCACCGCCGCTCTTGCCCTTAGAGCCTTTTTCATCGTCATCATCGTCTTTCGAATCATCATTATCATTCATGACTTTGATTTTAACTTTGGTCGGCATTTGGAAACAAACGGGGTATTCCTTCATGACCTCGGGTGCAAGTAATTTCCCGCTTAAACCGGGTCTGACATCAATATTGATGGTTTCAGGATCGCGCCAATCAATGACAACACAATGATTTTTATATTGCCCGATTTGCTTGCAGGGTTTGACGATTCGCTTCCCCGGATAAAGGGATTCCTGCACATCGGCGTGATCTAAAAATTCTTTAACATTAATCAGCATACTCTTACTCCAAAAGTCACAACGGCGAACCGTGCTTAGTGCTTACGCATATAGTTTCCATAAGTATGTTTATAATTACCCCAAAACATTAAAAATCGCTTAATTTTGCTGCGTTGTCACAAAGAATCCACATTTCTATTTTGCATAGTGGAGGGAATACCTGTTAAACTGTCACTGAAGGTTATGTATCTATTTGGTGAGATAAAAGATGAAACACCCCGTTTTATGCACATTGTTTACTTTGTTTCTGACGTTGACGACAGCGCAGCCTTTTGTCGCGTCATATGCGACAGAGCTATGGAATTCGCAGAAGAAAAGCAATTCAGGCGGTAAGACTTATTACTATAACAAGTCGAAATCTTCTACGAGTGGAAATGTAACGCTGTACAATACAACGACACCACCAGCCTATAATACATCGAAGAATGGCGGCCTGAAGCAAACATTGCAGGGCTATCAAAAAGTCGAAGTGAGCGGACAGCATAGTTCTAAATTATGGGGCTTGATGTCGCCGTCGGCCTTGGCTAATCGTCAAGCTGATATTGAGCATGCATTGCAAGTCGAATATGACACGCGCAAAATAACGGCAGCCCACATAACCACGGTGTTTAAAGAGGTTCAGACCGCACAAATGAAAGCGGACAAAGAATATCAGAACACATTGTCAGAATATCAGCAGAAGAAACAAGCCGAAGAGCTCGCCGCGCAACAGAAGAAAGAGCAAGCTCTGAATGGTGGAACGAGCCATCGTAAGAAGACTTATAGTGCGAGTGGCAGCGGCAAAAAGAAGCTGTACGTAACCTCCAAAGAATCGACAGAAACAAATACCAAGCTTAAAAAGCCCAAACGTTTGTTTAATGATCCTAATCGGTAGGATATCTTCATATATTGTGAAAATAAAAGGCGTTCATTAAAGACGCCTTTTTTGTTTGCGGGCATTTTCAAAAATAATAAATCTGCTACACTCGCTGCATGGAACATGTATTTGATATACTCCCGCTTGTTTTATTATTGATGTCCCTTGGGGCAGTTGCAGGCTTCATGGCGGGGCTTTTGGGGGTGGGCGGCGGCATTGTTCTTGTTCCCGGTCTTTACTATGTTTTCAGTAGCTTGCAACCCAATTACGGCTTTGATCCATCTTATCTTATGCATCTGTCTGTGGCGACGTCGCTGGCGATTATTGTGCCGACAGGCTCTTCCTCGGCCTTTTCCCATTATAAAAAAGGCAGCGTTGATTTTGAATTGCTCAAGGCCATTGGAATCGGGATTGTCATCGGTGTTTTGATTTCAACATGGATCGCAAAGGGCCTCGACGGTCAGACCATGCGCATGATTTTTGCGACGGCTGTATTGCTTCTGGCTTTTATTATGATATTAGGACGCGCGCGGTTCCAAGCCGAGGGCGCGCCGCCAAAACAACCCAAGACAACCTTTGCCGGTGTTGTTATCGGCGGAATTTCTGCATTGATCGGTATTGGCGGCGCAACGCTGAGCGTTCCTTATATGAGTATGCATGGTGTATCGATGCACCGCGCGGTGGGGACGGCCTCTGCGCTTGGTCTGGTGATTTCTATTCCCGCAACGATTGGTTATATAGTGATTGGATGGGGGCTTGATAACTTACCGCCATATTCACTGGGGTATGTGAATATGCTTGCGTGGATCTGTATTATTCCCGTGAGTGTGTTGATCGCACCTTTGGGCGCAAAGGCCGCGCATAAAATCAGCGTCAGACGATTGAAGATTACCTTTTCTGTTTTCATGATCATCGTAGCCCTCAATATGTGGCGGAAAATATTGATGGGGGCATAAGGCGATATGTCATTTGCGCTTCGCTTTGCATCCTATAGACCGCCTATACAAATACCGCTCAATATTGATTCCTACGACTACCGCGCGATATGCCTGTTTTTTGCCTGCCTGTTATATGGATTATTCGGATCACCCACGCCCGAGCATCTCAGCATTGTTGAGATTAGCGTTGGGGCATTATTGTGCCTATCGGTGGGGATTGGCCGCGCCCGCGATGTTTTGTTCCAGCGTTCTCACAGGCGTTTTTGGAAAAGCGCGGGGCAGGTTTTTCTGCTTTACGGACTGACGATCCCCTGTCTTATCGGCGTCTTTTCAGGGCATGATGTCAGAGAAGTCGTGCGCGATATCATGCCGTTCCTGTTTTTGTTTATGCCGTTGTTTTTATTGCCATTAATGCGTGCGCGGCCTTACTATTTCCGCAGCACATTATTTGTTATTCTGATGATCGGTATGTTGTTTTCTTTCCGCTCTATCCTGATGCATAACGTTATGGGCTGTCATATTTGGTGCACGGATGAGCGCCTGTATCTTGAAAATATGCCAACGGTTCTGTTTACTGCCTTGTTTCTGATCGGAACGGGTTTGGCCGTTATGATGCGTGGGCTGACACTTAAAAATACGGCTGTGTTCTGCGCGTTGCTTATGTTTGCGCTGGTTCCGATTGCCGCGATGGTGATAACGGTGCAGCGCGCCAGCCTTGGCGCTGTGGCGCTTTATGTGCTCCTGATACAGGGGTTCTTTATATACAAGATGCCAGTGCGCGGCACGAATGCTTTGTTCATGTTGGTGATCGTTGCGGCGATTCTCAATTTATCTTTTGCCGCGATCTTTATGGCGTTGTGGGATAAAACGCAAAGCGTCGGGTTAAATATGCGTCCGCAGGAATTCGAAGCCGTGTGGTCGGTCATGACGTACGATCCTATGACGTTTTTATTTGGCATCGGTTGGGGTGGGCATTTCAATTCTCCGGCGGTTGGCGGCTTGAATGTGAATTTTACACATAATTTTTTTTCCAGCATCTTTTTGAAAACGGGCCTTATCGGAGTTATTTTATGTATCTCTTATATAGCGGGGCTTTTGGAGCGATTATCGCGCGTCATTATCAAGAATCCTGTGATTGGTTTGGCCTTAGCAGCCCCGATTTTGATCGATTTAACCCTCTATGCCAGCTTTAAATCCTTAGATTTTGGTTTGGTGCTTTTGATGATTTCAAGCTCTCTGGTATACTCAAGACAATCCGAATCAGTTCAGACTTAAAGATCCTTATATGCGTAGACCAACAATATTGTTTATGAACAGAGTCTACCCGCCTGTGCGCGGGGCAACGGGGCGTGTCTTAAAGGATTTGGCGAAGTCTTTTGCGCATGAAGGCTGGCATGTCACCGTGATTTCATCGGGGCCTGTTGCAGGGGAAACACGCGAATCGGGTATCCGTATCATCCGCGTAAAAGGCGCGGAGAAACCAAGCGGCGCGCTGTCTTATATATGGGTTTGGGTGAAGATGTTGTATCTCGCCCTTCGTCTAAAGCGCCGTCACATTGTTGTGACGATGAGCGATCCGCCGATGCTGGTTTATGCTGGCTACATTGTCGCAAAATATAAAAAGTGCCGTCATATCAATTGGTGTCATGATCTATATCCGGAGGTTATGCCTGCCTTGGATATGGAGATGCCTGACTTTCTGATGAATTTGTTTGTGTCCCTACGGCGCAAAGCCATGAAAAAATGTGACAAAGTCATCGTAAGCGGGCGGTGTATGGCCAAATATCTGACGAAAGACGGTTTGGATGCCAGGCGCGTTGCGATGGTTCCCAATTGGCCTGATCTTGAACTGACAGACCCTGAAATGATTGATATGGAAGGCGTTCCGTATGAAAAGCCCGATGTTGACGGGCTACGCCCTTTTGAAAAGCAGCTTAAAACCAAACAACGGTTTCGTATCTTATATGCAGGCAATATCGGTTTGGCGCACCCCATTGATGCCATACTAGACGCCGCGCAAAAATTGGAAGAACAAGACAGCGATGTTGAGTTTGTGTTCGTTGGTGATGGAAAACGTTTTGATTATATTGCGAAGGAACGCTCTGACCGTGGGCTTGATAATATTCGCCTTTTGCCGTACCAGCCCATTTCCCAGTTGCGCGATATCCTTGAAAGCGGTGATGTGCATTTAATTTCGCTGAAGGAAGAGGCGGCAGGCTTTGTTGTGCCAAGCAAGCTCTATGCGGCTTTGGCTGTGGCGCGGCCTTGTATTTTGATCGGGTCGGAGCAATCTGAAACGGCGAAAGTTATCCGTGATTTTAAAACGGGTTGCGTTGTGCCGCAGGGGAATGCCGATGCACTGGTGGCGGCGATTAAAAAATACAGAGACAGCGGCGAAGCGTGGTTCGAAGCCCACCGCGGCGCGGTGCAGGCGCGCGAGGTTTTTACACCGAAGCAATCCATTGATGCATGGATGGAGAAAGCTTGGGATGTTGTGAAGAATGATCTTGGTGCATGACATTTTTGGTCTTTTGTAAAATCAGATATTTACGTATGATGATGCATGATGGTTGCACGCCCCCCTGAAAATCAATTGATGGCTGAAAAAACACTTTATGATGTTTTGCGCGATATCTGGGCGGCGAAGTTCTTTATGCTCGGCTTTGCTGTGATGATGGTTCTGGCGGCTTTTATCTTCCTATCCCTGTCGCATAATTTTTATCAGGCAGAAATGATTATTGCCCCTGCAAGCCCTATGGGCAGCGCGTTAAGCGAGGGCGCTAAAACGCCGGAGGGGACAATACAAACGCAACAAGGCGACTTTCAAAGTAACGCGGCGTTTTTAAGGTTTGAGAATATTTATGATGGTACGTCGGTGGCGTCTTTCCTTGTGCAGGATAAAGATATCGTTGCCGCGTTTGCGCTTGATCGCGCATTTACGTTTTCAGAAGGGCGCACCCATTGGGATGCTCAAAGTCTGTCTGAATATCTGAAAAAGAAAGTACGGTTAGAGCCGATTAGCGGAACGCCGCTCAGACGCTTGACCTATATGCACACTGATAAATTATTCGCGGTTGATTTGATCAAGCGCGTTCACCGTATAACCGATGAGATGATCCGCGCGCGGATTTTGGTGGAAACGAATCAGCGTATTGATTATTTAAATGCCTCTATCGTAAAAACCACCAATCCCGATCATAGGCGCACATTAGCCGGATTATTGATGGAGCAAGAGCGCCTTAAAATGATGGTGTCACTCGATCAGCCATACGCCGCGAGCGTCATTGAGCCTGCCTATGTTTCTGCAAGGCCGCGCTGGCCTGACCCTTATGTTATTTATTCGGTGTTTATTCTTATCGGGTTATTGTTCGGGTTTGTGACGTATGGGCTTAGACATCATGCCTAAAATACCTGTCTCCGTTCTTGTGACGACAAAGAATGAGGAGCGCCATATTGAGCGCTGCGTGAAGGCGCTTTCTGCCTTTGATGAGGTGATTGTCATCGATTCCCACAGTCAGGATAAAACGGTTGAATGCGCGCGTGAGGCAGGTGCAGATGTTGTTTTATTTCAATGGGATGGGCGTTATCCGAAAAAACGGCAATGGTGCCTTAATATGTTGAAAATCAAGCATGATTGGGTGCTGTGGGTCGATGCGGATGAGGTCTTACCATTTGATGCCATTCAGGAAATCCGCACTTTGTTTGAGGGGGAGCCGCGCTGCGCCGGCTATTTTGTCAAAGGGCAATATGTCTGGACGGGCAGGGTTCTGAAACATGGTTTGATGAATAACAAGCTCGCTTTATTTGATAAACGAAAAATCGAATTCCCCGTGGTGGATGATTTGGATATTGCGGGTATGGGCGAGATTGAGGGGCATTACCAACCTGTTTTAAAAGACGGCCTTCACCACGAAATGGTCGGGCAGTTGCGCCATGCGTTGTTGCATTATGCGTATGACAACCAAACGCACTGGTTAACGCGGCACGAACATTACGCGCAATGGGAAGCGGAAATGATAAGGCGTAATGCTTTTCCTTCTGATCCTGTACGTTTACGCCAAGTGCTGAAAAATATTACGCGCACCTCGTTTTCGCGCCCTTATTTAACGTTCATTTATTCCTATATTGTGAAGTTGGGTTTTCTTGACGGCGTTCGTGGATACCAATTTGCGCGCAGTCGTAAACGATATGGCCATATGGTCAAGCGGGCATTGCGGTCGTCTGCTAAGCCGTGATCTTAAGGCTTATTTGCGGTCTTTAAAATTCAAGATGATGGATTTCACCGAACGATAAAGCGAAGGTGAGAGCGTTCTTAATCGCCATGAAAGCGCCTGTACAAGCAAGATCCATAGGTTCTTAGGCTGCGAAACCATGTCTAAATTTTCGCGGATAATATATTGCTCTTTACGTCCTAACGCGGCATTCTTTTGTGAAATGCCCCCCTGTTCAAAGATGCAAATTGGTTTTGGAATATAAAGAATCTTTTTGGCTTTCAGCAAAAAACGCACTGTGAATTCATAGTCAGAGGCGATGTCATAGAGAAGGCTGTAATGGATTTTAAAATCTCTGGCGGTGTGCCTGCGGTAAAGCATAGCCTGATGGTGGGTAATCATGCCCCAGACCAAATCTTTATAACGGCGCGCTTTTTTATAGATTGGCGTTTGTCCGTTTTTACGCGGCTCTAGCGCATCCCCGTAAATAAATTGCGGTTTTTTTTCGGTAAAAGGATGGATGAGCGTCAGTATATCGGGGGAGGCGAGCGCGTCACCAGCGTTTAAGAACAATAAATATTGTCCGTTGGCCTCTGCAATGCCGATATTCATGGCATCGTAAATCCCTTGATCTTTACCACTTATAAAACGAAACGGGTTAAGCGCACTGCGCGTTGCACTGCGTCTATCACGCAGGAAGTCAACAGTGCCGTCAGTTGAGCCACCGTCAATGACGAGCCATTCATAATCTTCGAATGTTTGTTTTTGAATCGACTCATATGTCTTTTGCAGCCCTGAAAAGTTATTCAGGGTAATGGTGATAATTGTAAAGACCGGAAAATGTTTTTTGAGTGCGCACATAGGTTTCTATTTAAATCTTAATCACGGATATCGTCAATAAAGACTGATGTTACAGCCAAATTGCTTAATATTTGACCAATTTCTTTTGCGCTCTCGATAAAGCTGAAAGGTTCGGGGTCACGCGGCACGATGATGGTTGATCCGGGTGGGATGAAAATGGGTTTGTGATTCCAGTTGCTTACCTGTAAGGGCTGCGCGCTTCCGTTGGGGTATAAAACAAAGGTGCGTCCCTTATCGGCATGAAATGTGAACCCGCCTGCCTCATGGATGTAATCAATCGGGTCTTTATCCGATATGAATTGTAAGTTAGAGGGGGAGAGGACTTCGCCGCTGACACGTACGGTTAGTGGGCGTTTCGGGATATAAAGCCGATCACCTTTTTCAAGCAGCATGTCCTGCTCAGGATTGGCGGCCAGAATGTCAGGGTTGGTTTCAACCGTGATGCGCCCGACAGCCTCAATATTTGACAGTTCATCGGCCAAGGACCTTACCAGTTCGATTTGCGTGGCATCGGGGGGATTTTTATCGCGCTGTATGGCCGTTGCCAAGGAGCGCTCCATATCTTGCGCATTGGCACGAAACCTTATTTCTTCTGCGCGACGTTCTGATTCGCGGCTGAATATAGCGCCTTGTGCATAGGCTTGTTGGTTTAACCCTCCGGCGCGTTCGATTAAGTCAGACACATAATCGCCAGCCAGAAGATCATATTCCCCCGGATGGCGTACCTCACCAATTATCAGGACAGTATTATTATCAATCTTGCTGAATTTCTGATTGATGCGCACGGAATCACCCGCTGAAATTATGTAGCTTTCGGGCGCTGTATTGCTAAAGCTTATCGTTGTTCTTTTCTTTGTCGTGTTCGCTGTCTGAGGCGATCCAAAATCTTGGGTATGTGCCGATGTAATTTCAATGGAATCCGTGTCAGCCTCTAATGTCAGGCCGCCCGCCACGGCAAGGATATTGTCGAGGGTAATGCCGCTTGATATAGGGTATAAACCAGGCTTTCTAATGGCGCCACGAATGGAGATGGAGCGTTCCTTCAGGAACGATATGAGGGCAGGGTGGTCTTTTATATTAAAGCGCGATAAATCCTCTGATTTGTTGTTCTTTTCACTTCTAAGTGTTTCGTTTATTGTTTTCGTTTAAGCATCTGATATATCTTTATTAGATAGGGTTATGATGACGTCACTGTCTTTTAAATTGAGGTCTATTTCTTTTTTCAATACGGATCGGATGGGAAAGCTAATATATTGTGTCGTGAGCTGGTCTGAATCATGCCGTTCAATGATGCCGATCAGGGGGTAAATATCTTTCCCCAAGATGTCTTGGTTTTGTAACAAAGAGGAGAGCGTTTTGTTGTGTGATAAATCGTATAATCCGGGCCTTGATGTCTGACCGATCAGCTTCACAGTGTCGTGTCTTTTTGCCTCACCAGCAGGTACACTTAAGATTGTACCGTCACCAAAAACCTTGTCAAAATGGTTGCGTATTTCTGTGACGTTTTCTTGTCCGTTTGCATTCGGTGCGAGCATCACGAATCGATTTTGCCCGGGGCTTAAAACACCGCCAGCCAAACCAAGCATAGCGTTCAAATTCAATTTCTCGCTGTTTGCCTTTGTATATTGGCGTAAGCCCTTTGTAATTTTTCTGATCTCATAAATGCCGGGGCGTTTAACAGCGCCTGAGATGGCAACTGTGGGGCCGATCGGGGGAATGATAAGGCGATCACCATCTTTGAGGTTCAGATCAATATGCGGCGCACCGTTGAGGAGGAGTGCATAAAGGTCGATCATCGTTGTGTGTCCGCCTCGTATCAGCTTAATTTGTCTGAGAGAGCCATCCTTATTGATGCCGCCGGCATAATCCAGCGCATCAAGAACACTGTGGAAGGCGTTGAGGGTTTTGCGCCCCGGCTTTTTGACATGCCCGATAACAAGAACGCCAATTTGCCGAACGGCAGAAAGCGAGATGTAGCTTTGTGTATTTGGCATTGAGGCCAGTTGCGTATCAAGTGATTCGCGTAATTGAGCGATGGTCTTGCCCATGGCGGCAATTGGGGCGAGATCTTTGATGACGATCATGCCGCTGGTATCGACCTTATATGTATTTTGATCTGTGCGCTGCCCTGTAAAGGTGATGAGAAGCTCGTCACCGCTGCCCAGAACAAAATCATCTTGCACGGCGCCTATGGGGGCGTTTGGTGTTTGTCGGGCGTTGTCTTTCTGGCTGAATAAGTCATATCCGAATTGTTCGGGTGCATTGGTTAGGTTGGTTAAGCGCGCGGCGTACATTTTCTCGATGGTGGAGGGGGGATTGCTCGGCGCTGCTTCATTAAGACCATCTTCGAAATCAAAATCATGTTGGTCGGCGCGGGGAAGTGCATTTGTACGCTGAGCATCGCGATCTGATTGTGCAGAAGTGGAATCCTCCTGCCCAAACCAAGGGGGGTATTGTGACTGTGATTGAGTTTGCGCCAAAGACGGAAGGGCACACAAGCATAAGGCGAATGTTAGGAGCAGTGTTTGTGTGAGGCGGGTATATAGCATGAGACGCAATTGGGTAGGGGATACAAAAGACATAATCATACTACATGCTTTTGTATTCTTTGTGAATGCCCCTGTAGGTAAACGCTCAGGCTTTTGAAATCCGGCTACTCTTCTGACGTATTGTCTTTGCGGCTGTCCTTGTGCATTTCTGCGTTATCAAGAATTGAGTACGCTACGGTTGTAATGTAGCTGTTGATTCTCTTGAAATCGCGGATGATGTCCGTGTGCAGGGCGCTGGTCAGGTGGGTTTCCGGCACGCCTTCGCGCAAGCGTTGGAAATGGCGTTCGGCACTTTCTTGGGCGGCCTTGCGGACGTTGGTTTTACCTTCTACCAATTGACGCGCCAACTTAGGATCTTCAGACATGAAGATGGCTTGTGCAATTTTCATGTTGTTCAAGATGGTTTGGTGGAAACTCTGTATTTCCTTAAACCCTTCGGTGGAGAAGCGCTTTTGCTGCTGAATCTTTGTTTCGATCAGCCCGGTCAGGCTTTTATCAATGATATCGCCGATATGCTCAAGGTTGGTTGAGAAGCCCAGGATTTGGACAAAGCGGTCTGATTCTTTCGGGTCAAGAGCTTCCTCATTTACGCGGGTGAGGTATAGCTTGATCTTGTTGTGAAGGGTATCAACACTGTCATCAGCTTCTTTTATATGTGCAATCATATCCATATCCTCGTTTTTGAGGGCGGTTATGGTGTCTGCGAACATTTTCTCTACGATGTTGGCAACGCGTAACGTTTCCCGCCCTGCGCCGGCTAGGGCGATTGTGGGCGATTCAAGTGAGGTTTCATCAAGGTAGAGTGGTTTGATGTCGTTATTCTGTTCGACCTCTTCATAAGGCGCGATTTTTTGACAGAGCATGGACACCTTATTGACCAGCGGTAGGAAAATAATAGCCAGCAACACATTAAACAGCGTGTGGAAGTGGATAATCTCACGCGCGGCGGCGATTTCCAGATTATTGAACAGCATCATAAAGATGCCAAGGAACGGTATAATCAGCAGGACGCTGCTGACGCGCATGAGCATGTTGCCGATTGTAATCCATCGCGCGCGGGTATCCATGGCATAGGTCATAACAAACGGAATGATCGCTCCACCGAGGTTTGCGCCAAGGACGAGGAGCAAGCCAAGCTTTAATGTGATGAGCCCGCTTGAGGTAAATGATGCGATAATAAGCACCGATGCCAAAGAGGAGTGCAGTAACCATGTCAGGCATGCCGCAACTAATAGTGCGAGCAAAGGCTCTTTCTCAAGAGGTTGAAGTATAATGGGTAGAATTTCAGATGTGCCTAATGGTGCGGCGCTCTCTTTTATAATGGTCAGAGACAGTAAAACTAAGCCAAGACCGATTAAGGCACGGGCAATATGTTTTTTGCGACCCTTATGCTCGTAGCGGTGGTGCATTGCCACGCCAACAAATAAAAGCATTGGCATTAACCATGATAAGTCAAAGGTTAAAATTTGCGCGACCAGCGTTGTGCCGATGTCCGCGCCGATGACAACGGCCAGCCCTGCGGTAGGGCCGATCATTTGCTTGGATGCAAAAGAAGCACAGATCATTGTTGTCGCTGTGGAGCTTTGCAGGATGGTTGTTACCCCTAATCCTGCAAAGAAGGCTTTGATCCGGTTATTCGTGTTGGCGGCAATCACTTTTTGCAGTGAAGTGGCGTAAGCACGCGTGAAGCCATTCTTAATCATTCGCGTTCCCCAGAGGAGAAGCGAAACGGCACCGACAATTTTAAGTAAGATGAGTGTTACAGAGATCTTTCGTCCCCTTAAGTTCTTTTATGATTATTTGTAATAAATTCACCCTTGAAAGATAGATTATGTAGCTTGAATAGAGAGTTTTTGCAAGGGGGCACTTGTTCTGCACTGCAAAATCATGTGCGTCATATATTAGGTGACATATTAGGTGGCATATTAAGTGCACTTACTATGGTGATAATAATAGCCATTATATGCGGCCTGTCTGCGCGATGTTTTTTACACGCGCCAAAGCCAAATGATAGGCGCGCAGAAAAAGTGACAGATAATTCTGAGTAATTTCTACGGTTTTCTGCCATTTTTTCGATTTAATGAAAAAAAAGTGAAAAAAAAGTAAAAACTTATTTGACAGGAAAGAAACCAGCCCCTATAACCACCAAACATTCAGACGCACCGAGACGCAAATGAGTGTGTAGGCCGAAGATTGGCGGTGCTAATCAGAGGTTCGAAAGCAGGAAAATAAACCTTCTTGTGCTTCTTTAAAAACCCTTAGGTGTGAAGCTTCTAAGGCTTTGAAAAACAAGAAATAATAATTCTTTTTCTTCAAAGTTTCGATTGACAGACTTATAAGCTTATGTTTATATAGTGGCTCAATCAAAAGTAACTGACCGACTGGTTCGGTCTTTTTTGCGGCCCAAGATAGGCGAGAGTTTGTTTTGGGTGGTGCTAGGTTCTTGTACATCGTGAATAGGAAAGAAGAGATACGCAGGCAGCAGTGCCCGTTCTTGAAATACTTCGGTATGATTGATCGGTAAGATGCATTGAGTGCATTAAACAAAAAGCCCTGTTTGTACTGTGTATCTACTATGACGCACGTGACTACTTCGGTAGTCACAGACAGTAAAAATGTAATGTCAGCTTTATGCTGGCGCTACATCGCAAGCAGGTCTTTGAAATATTTATACTTCAAATACCAAACAATTTTTTGAGTGATTTGATGGATCTAAACTTAAGAGTTTGATCCTGGCTCAGAACGAACGCTGGCGGCAGGCCTAACACATGCAAG
>CAXBOT010000008.1:0-62381 GCA_963977495.1 uncultured Alphaproteobacteria bacterium
TCATCTTTGGTTCTGTGACAAAAGATTGTGTCGCAATGCTGACACCATTGCATATACGGTGCGTCACATGAAGGGCAGGGGGCATCAGCACTAAACTGAATCTCTGCTTCAAAGCCAGATGCCCAGTCTTTGCCATGTATATCAAATGGGCTATTCTCCGCTTTGCTGTAATCCTTACCATCATAATTGAACCGTTTGCCTTCTGCGTCTATACGCACATATCCATCAACATTGGAATCCCACTCTAAGGCTTGCGGATTATTCATGATGACTTGATCGATGTTCTCTGTGGTGGATGTTTCTGCTTTGCTCCATTCAAGAACAAAAGGCTTATCTTTATGCTCGCGGCATACAGCCTTCACAAATCCAGTTGGTCCTGAAGCTTTCGCGCCTTGACCAACATTCAGCTCAGCATCTTCTTTTCCGGTGAGAACAGCAAAGGCGCGGTGAATATCTTTCTGGCGATCTTCATCCTTATTTTCTATGGCTTCTTTGACCGCATCATTCCTAAGAACCTTCAACACGGCTTCAGACGGTATTCTTCTTAACCCAAATAGCTCTAATGCTTCCTCAAATGTCATAGACTTTTCCTTAATTAATCAAAAGTACGCTTGTATCGTCATGTACTAAACCGTTGAAATTTTTTTCGCCCTTAAGCGCCAAGCTTTGATCTTTAAACGAAAGATCAGCCCAAAAACCATCTGTAGCGAGGATGATTGCATTAAATTCAGCCAACGAAAATTCTCTGTAATCGGGTTCAACATATCTTCTACATTTAAAAGATCGGGTCAAAATGTGCCGATCTGCATTCTCAGCTATTTCTTCATGTGTCAAAGGCGTTGTAGCATTTGCCAACGTATGAACCGGCGTCAACCACGAAATAGACAAGTCGTCGTTTAAATTACCTAAACAGCAGTCTCCCGCCCAAATTACTTTTACTTTATCAGCAGACAATATCACAATTGCATAACTTGCGACGCCGCTTGTGTATTTCATTTTAAGGTCGTTCTGCAATTCTTTCAAACACACCAGCGCCCCATCTTGGCCAAAACCCTTGGCATCTTTATTGAAACACGCCAGAACTTTTCTTGTTATTGCTTGCGCTGTTTCAGCACCATATGGGCTACTTGTAGAGCCATCAGCGATCACAAAGCACTGTTCTTCTTCTTGAGCAGCAGCTCCGTAAAAATCTCTTTTGTCTGGTGTTAATTTTCCTTGAAAACTAATCCATGAATGATCCAAAAACTTTGACATCATTGATCCTTCATATCTATCAATGCTTCCAAGCGTTCAAAAATGACCTCTTCACGTCCTGAAATGCCTGCGGCACTCTGAACCGCATATTGAAACCCATCATTACTGAAGAGGCTCTCTATTTCAGTTGATATATACTGTTTTACCTCCGCACTTTCGGCACTAACTTCATTTATCAATTCTTCACGGCCATCGACTATGTTTAGTATGTCTTCTATGTCATGACTTCCGATAGGATCATCATTACCCCTACCTTTATAAGCCTCTAATTTCGTTGCCAAGAAGTAAGGCGGGCTGATCAATTGAATATGAATTTCATTTGATAAAGGAAATATTGAGGCGGTATCTATTGCTTTTGAATACCAACGGTTACTAAACCCTAATATCTTTTCGTCAGAGGGCATAAAATCGACTTTAAGCTCACCAAGCCTCATTCTACAGATAATACTATCCTCCATAGAAACGGTGAATCCGTTGTCTTTTAATTTACTTTGAAAATTGTTCCAATCTGCATGCCCGAGCACATCAATAATTAAATCCACATCATCGGTGTATCGCACATCCTCTTTAGTTATCTCGTCTGTTATAAGCAATGCTGTGGTACACCCTCCAACAAAAACAACTTGTTTTAAAAGCTCATCTCCTAAAGCTTCTGCTACTTTCTGAAGCATGCCATGAAGTTGACTATATATCTGTTTCATAATTTAACAGCCTTTCTGACAATATCTCTTTTGCTAAATTGGCCTCACGAGGAGACCCTATTCGCACGGCATCAATTAATGCCATGACCTCATATAAAAACAGATCATGTTTTACTGCAAAGGGGACGCTTTTATATAATGGCTCTAGAGACTGACCTTTTTCTTTTCCTCTAGCATCTGGCCAAACATATATATAATCGCCAGCACTCTTTATTTCTTTAGAAAGAGCAGGGGCGCCGAAAGATGTAGGAATTCCGCGTGTAATTTCAGCGGCCTTGACCGGAAACACATACTTTAACCCATACACAATGAACTCATATAGCGCTTTTTCGTTTGCTCTTGGCAAACCGCTCTTACGATCATATATGGCTAAACCACTATCAACGCTTCTATTGATAGAAATGTTTACCGCACTTTTACTAACGCCCGACACATCAGCCAAACCGCGCACAGTAAACTTTTCTAAAATGCTCCGATTTGCTTCCTCTTCTGTCTCAAAGTTTTTCTTAGGCTCCCAACCTTCTAATCCATTAGGGATATGATAGGGGCTGTAAGAAACATTGAAAGGAATCGACAACTGTTTTCTTCGTAAACTGATTAGTTTTATTAATATAAGTATATCTTGGCTTTGCACTCTACGCTCCCGTCCTTTGTCCATGGACAAGGGACATTAAACACTTTGAGCACAATTTTGTCAAGTAAAACATGGATACGCGTTATGGCGTAAACCCCTTCGAAAGTAAGGATTTACAGTTTTTACCCACGATTCAATCCACCAAAAATGTGGGTAACTTAATGTTGAGCTTTCCAAAATTCACCACCAAGCAACTCCAATTTTTACCACTGTCGTGTAGAGTACGGCATATTCCTGAAGAAATTAAGCCCCCGCCACCTCACTTCAGCTAGAAGCTTGAACTCCATACGGAGCCGTTAGATGAGTGAAGGCATTTTGTACCCAGAGTATAATCCATATGTTAGAAACATTACATTTTATTTTGATGAATTTAATAAAACCTTTTTAAACAAGGTATTTAGGGCTATATTTTTCTGCTTACGCTGATAAATATTAATTATTAAAATAAAGCCCAAATCAAATATGCTTCTAGATAATAAAAATCATGGGAAAGTTATTACGGAATTGAAGAAGTCTTTAGACCCTTCTTCAAAACTTACTGTCCTTTCAGGCCTATTTTCTATCTACGGATACGCAGCCCTAAAAAAAGAATTGGGCAGCATTACAGACATACGCTTACTGCTTTCAAAATGGGATGATGCATCACTTCATACAATCGCAGGCACACAGCAAGAAACCCGTCTTAAAAATAAGCTAGACCAGAGCCGTATTGCAAAAGAGTGTGCGGCTTGGCTTAAAAAAAATACACAAACAATGGCAATGACGGGGCAAATGGCATTTCCCCCTCAGAACATGTTTCATGTGAGTAATGAAGAAAATTCCTTTGTGATCCAAGGAGCATCTCACTTTACTGCCGCAGGCCTTGGTGAAGTTAAGTCTGATAGCTTTGAAATAAATATGGGTATTTCAGATACAGAAACCACAAAACAGCTTTTGCAGTGGTTTAATACGATTTGGAATGATAGCAAGGCTACACAAGATATAAAAAATGAATTACTTGCTCACTTGGAATATCTTGCCTCAGAAAAACCAGCAAACCTAGTTTATTTCATTACCCTCTACAATATCTTTAAAGATTACCTGGAGGACATCGATGAAGAGAGCATTATCCGTTCTAAAACAGGCTTTAAAGATACCGTCATTTGGAACAAACTTTATAAGTTCCAATGTGACGGCGTAATGGGCGCTATTGATAAACTAGAAAAATACAATGGATGCATCATTGCCGATAGTGTTGGTTTGGGTAAAACCTTTGAAGCACTCGCCGTCATAAAATATTATGAACTACGCAATGACCGCGTCCTTGTTCTTTGCCCCAAAAAGCTACGTGAAAACTGGACTGTTTACACAATCAATGACAAACGAAACCTGCTGGCAACGGATCGCTTTAATTATGATGTCCTAAACCACACAGATTTGAGCCGTGACAAAGGAAAGTCAGGTGAGATTAACCTAGAGACCCTTAATTGGGGAAATTACGACCTGCTCGTCATCGACGAATCTCACAACTTTAGAAACAGCGGAACAAAAACAGACGGGGCTACGCGCTATCAGCGATTAATGGATCAAATTATTAGATCGGGTGTTAAAACCAAAGTATTGATGCTCTCTGCTACCCCAGTGAACAGTCGTATGAATGATCTTAAAAACCAAGTCGCCTTCATTACTGAAGGCCGCGATACAGCTCTGGCCGATTTTGGGATCAATAGCATTGAGCAAACTCTCAAAAAAGCCCAAACAAATTTTAATAAATGGTTGAAGCTCCCAAGTGAACATCGGAAAGCTGAAGCCTTATTGGAAAACCTGAACTTTGACTATTTCAAGCTCCTCGACTTAATGACCATTGCTCGCTCTCGTAAGCACATTGAAAAATACTATGATGTTTCGGAGATTGGAAAATTCCCAGAACGCTTAAAGCCGATGAATATCAAATCTGATATTGATACCAGTTCACAGTTCCCCCCTCTTAAAGACGTGAACATGGCGATTAAGCGGCTCAATTTAGCAGCATACTCACCTCTGGCATATGTGCGCATGGACAAAAAGGATGAGTATAGCCGCAAGTATGACCAAGAAGTGCAAGGCGGCAAGTCCGTTTTCCGTCAGATTGACCGTGAAACAAACATCATTCATTTGATGCGAATTAACCTTCTCAAGCGCATGGAAAGTTCGATCAACTCTTTTGCACTTACTGTTGATAAGGTTCACGGTAAAATTAGCGGCTTGTTAGAGCAAATTGATGCTCATGAGAATAATGAGATTGAAGAGCTAAGCATTGAAGATATTGAAACAGACGATCCCGCGCTAGAAGACTACCTAATTGGAAACAAGATAAAAGTACTCGTGCAAGACATGGATTTAGTACGTTGGAAACAAGACTTAGAAGAAGACCTGGCGTTACTCAAAGACCTTCTCGCTGATGCCGTTACAGTTGACTCAACCCGTGATGCAAAGCTTCTTAAGCTGAAGACAGCTATAAATGAAAAAGCCAACAATCCATTTAATCCCAATAATAAGAAACTTGTTATATTCACAGCATTTTCTGATACTGCGGAATATCTTTATGAACACATATCAAAATGGGTCTCTGACGAGTTAGGCCTTCATTCGGCTCTTGTAACAGGGCAGGCACGAAAATGCACTATCAAAGGCCTCAATAAAGATTTAAACAATTTGCTAACTCACTTCTCTCCTATATCAAAAGAGCGCGATAAAGTTGATGCTAGTGCGACGACTGAAATTGATATTCTAATTGCGACAGACTGTATTTCCGAAGGTCAAAACCTGCAAGATTGCGATATGTTGGTGAACTACGATATCCACTGGAATCCAGTTCGCATCATCCAACGCTTTGGTCGTGTGGATCGTCTGGGGTCTCGCAATACAGCGATTCAGTTGGTGAATTTTTGGCCAAATATGGAGTTGGATGAATATATTAACCTAGAAGCGCGCGTTAGCGGGCGTATGGTACTGCTTGATATATCGGCCACTGGTGAAGAGAACGTTATTGAGTATGACAAAGACAAGCAGATGAATGATCTTGATTACCGTAGGAAGCAAATGAAACAGCTTCAAACATCGGTTATCGATTTAGAAGATATGGATGGTAGCGTTTCAATCACAGATATGACGCTCAATGACTTCCGCATGGATTTATCAGGCTATATGAAAGAAAACCTGCCACAATTAGAAAAATCGCCTTCAGGGTTTTATGCTGCTATTCAAAACCCGAAGAATGAGTTCGTTGCCGGTACGATATTTTGCCTCAAAGATATTCATGGCAAAGTTGAATTCGATGCGAACTACGCTTTAGCGCCTTACTATATCGTTTATGTTGCTGAAAATGGCGGTATTGTTTTAAACCACCTACAGGGCAAAAAGAGCTTAGACATTTTCAAAAAGCTTTGCTCCATGAACAAAGAGCTGGATAGCAAGTCTATAGATGCCTTCAATAAGAGAACCAAAAACGGCAAAGACATGCGCGCATATCAATATATGCTGGAATGCGCCATGCAATCCATTGTTGGTAAAACCGAAGAGAAAGGCGTTGAAAGCCTGTTTGCGCGTGGCGGCACAGTGCTGACGCAAGATCACTTCTCTGGCATTGAAGATTTTGAAGTTATTTCTTATTTGATTATCAAGGAGGTCGCTGAATGATACAAAACTTCCTTGACGGCTTAGGTGTTCCGCATAAATGTTTCCTGAATAAAACGCTTTTCAAAAAGCTGTTTTTAGAAAGTGGCATGCTGGACATTACAGATAAAAAAGCGCTCAAAGACGATATTGATAAAATCCGCTGGCTTTACACATTAAAACCTAGCACGATAAATATCGAGCCATATAAAGATGATATTCGAGAATATGATGAAGTGGCAATTTTACAGATTGATCTTACCAACGCCACTCGCGTCAAACGTGTAGCATCGTTCGTCAATAAGGCTATACCTTACCCCTTGGTCTTAATCTTTACACATGGTGACTTGATTGCGCTCAATGTTGCTGACAAGCGTATCAATCAGGCTGACAAAGATAAGTGGGTCTTAGAAGACGGTTGGATAACGCCTTGGTTTAATCCCAGCTCACCTACAGTCAATGAGCGTAACTTTATTGAAAATATTGCCATTAAAAACTTGTCTTTTCTAGACTTCTATTCATTCTACTCAGACATAAAAAACTGTGTCATTGCATTGAATTCCGCACAAAGAAGTGGAACATATACAATTACAGCAAAGACAGACACCGATGCTCGACTTAAAAACCTAAAGCGTATCGATGAACTGGAAAGCAAAATGGCTGAATTGCGTGCCTCATTAAAGAAAGAAACGCAATTTAATACAAAATTAAAATTGAACGTTGCTGTTAAAGAATGCCAAGACGCAATCACGCAACTGGAACAGAAGTTATAACAGAGAGAGATAACAATGGCTGAAATAGAAAAACTGAACGGGAAAACTATGGATATAGTGGAGCAGAATATTGAGCAGTTAAGGGGGCTGTTCCCCAGTGTGTTTTCCGAAGGGAAAGTTCAGTTTAATAAGCTGGAAGAGCTGCTCGGCAATTATGTGGTTGATGATGAAGATCATTATAACTTTACATGGCATGGTAAGCGTAAAGCAGGTCGTTTGGCACAAACACCTAGTACAGGCACATTGCGCCCCTGCAAGGACGAAAGCGTTGATTGGGACAATACAGAGAATTTGTTCATCGAGGGCGATAATTTGGAAGTCCTCAAGCTCCTCCAAAAATCATATCACCGCCAAGTCAAAATGATCTATATCGACCCACCTTATAACACAGGGAATGATTTTGTTTATGAAGATGATTTTAAAGACGGTGTAAAAAACTACCTAGAAATGACAGGGCAAGTGGATAGCGCCGGCAAGAAAATGGGAACAAATTCTAGTGCGGCTGGCCGTTACCATACCAACTGGTTGAATATGATGTACCCACGTTTAAAGCTGGCTAGAAATTTGATGCGGGATGATGGCGTTATTTTTATTTCTATTGATGACAATGAATTATCAAATCTCATGAAGCTTTGCGATGATGTGTTTGGAGAAGAAAATTATGTGGGTTTATTATCGGTAGAAAATAATCCGAAAGGTCGTAAAAACTCACGATTTGTCTCAGTAAGCAATGATTACTGTTTAATCTATGCAAAGAATAAAGAAATAAGCTCTTTTGTAGAAAACGTTCCTAAAAGTGCTTCAGATATGAAAGAAGACGAAAACGGAGTTTTTGTTCACAACAGTGGTAAAAGAGTTTTAGTTGGAGAAAATAGTTTTAACAAAGAAGTAAAAAACTTTTCCTCTGAAAAACATTATTCTGTTTATTACAATCAGGAAAACAATGATTTAATTCTTGAGCAAGAAAGAAACATCGAAGACCAAAACGAAACTCTCATGCAAAAAGGATATAGTCGTTATATTTCATCAAGAGATGATCACTTTATTGAAAATACTTATACAAAAAGTAAGCTCATAGAGCTTTATGATGATGAGGCATTAGAATTTAAAGAAGACAAAATATTCGAAAAAAACTTTAGTAGCTCAATCAGAATTAAAAGCCTGCTAACCAACAAAGAGTACGAAGCTGTAGTTAATGGCAATAAAGTTGATTATAAATTAGACTTAAAGACAACTTCAGCGGGGACACACATAAAGGAATTATTCGGAACCAAAGATGCCGTATTTCCAGCGCCTAAAAATATAGGCTTGCTAAAAGCCTTAATTACTCTTTTTGAAGAAAATGAATTTTTAGTTTTAGATTTTTTCTGCGGATCTGGCAGTACAGCCCATGCCGTAATGAAAGCCAATGCTGAAAACAAAACAAATACAAAATTCATAATGGTACAAATTCCTGAAATTTGTGACGAAAAATCAGAAGCCTTTAAAGCTGGATTTTCAAATATTTCTGAATTATCGAAAGAACGAATTAGACTCTCATCAAGAGAAGTTTCACAAAAAAACCCAGATTATAAAGGTGATTTGGGCTTTAAAGTCTTCAAGCTAGACAGTTCCAACATCAAACGATGGGATGCTGATTTTGATACGCTTGAAAGCGACCTTATGGATGCTGTTGACTATCTGGTTAAAGACCGCACCGACGAAGACGTGTTGTATGAGCTTTGCTTAAAACTAGGCTTAGACCTATCCATTAAAATTGAAGAAAAAACCATCGCAGATAAAAAGTTATTTATTCTCGGGCGTGGCTATCTGGTTGTGTGTTTGGATGATGCTATCACCATGGATTTGGTCGAGGGTATTGGTGCGCTCAAAGAAGAACTCGTCCCCGAGGACGGCATGCATGTTGTGTTCAAAGATGATGGGTTCAAAGATGACGTTGTGAAAACTAATGCCCTACAGACGCTCAAGCGTTTTGGTATTGAAGATGTCAAAAGCTTGTAGAGAGGAAAACATGAATAATATAAAAGAAAAATTACAGCAACTAGAGAGTGATAGTAATTCTCTAGATATTCCAACAAAATTAAAGTTAGAGGAGCAAGGTTATATCAATCTAAAAAAATTAGATGATAATGGCTCTATAGTTGCTGCCGCCTATGCAGGTTTAACAGCTAAGGGTAAGCAGGTGTTAAGTCATGAAGATTAAATTCGACCCGAACCAGAACCATCAGCGCCTTGCGCTAGAGTCTGTGTACAGTGTTTTTGAAGGGCAAGAGCTGAACAAAACCACGTTCTCTATGCCCACTATCCAGCATAGCGATAAATCAACACCCGACATGTATTCCAATCAAACGGATCGCGGATACGCCAACCGCCTGAAGCTATTGCCCGAAGAAGTGCTGGCGAATGTGCGTCAAATTCAATTAAAAAACGGCCTTAAGCAGTCCAAAGGTGAGATGAAAGACCTCGACTTCACCGTGGAGATGGAAACGGGTACTGGTAAAACTTACGTTTATTTACGCTCTGTTTTTGAGATGAACCAGCTTTATGGCTTCACCAAATTCATCATTGTTGTGCCGAGCATTGCAATTAAAGAAGGTGTGCTTAAATCTCTACAAATGACAGAGGATCACTTTAAGGAGCTTTACGACAATACACCCTTTGACTATTTCACTTATAATTCAAGTGACCCTTCCAAGGTGCGATCTTTTGCGACCAACGATTATATCCAGATAATGGTGATTAATATTGATGCCTTCCGCAGAAGCTTTACAGATAAAACAAAAGAAACCACTGCAAACATCATCCATCGTTGGAATGATAAAATGCAGGGTGTGCCGATTGATTTCATTCAAGAGACAAACCCCGTTGTAATTATTGATGAGCCACAGAGCGTTGACACTACCGTTAAGGCGTCAGATGCGATTAAATCACTAAACCCCCTCTGCACATTCCGTTATTCCGCCACCCACGTTGATAAACACCACATGCTTTACAAGCTGGACTCTATAGATGCGTATGAGCAAAAGTTGGTAAAACAAATTGAAGTTGCCTCTCTTGAGGTCAAAGACGGCAATAACAAGGCGTATATAAAATTACTTGCTGTCGATAACAAGAACGGCCACCGCGCCAAAATAGAATATGATGAACAACAAAAGGGGAAAGTTAAGCGTAACTCAAAATGGGTCAAACCTGGCCAAGATTTGATGGAGCTGGCAAAGCGCAGCATTTACGATGGCTATGTCGTTAACGACATCTATTGTGAAGAAGGCAACGAATATATCGACTTCACCAGTAAGGAAGACATTATTAGTCTGCACCACGCCATTGGTGAAGTGGACGAAGATGAATATAAACGCCTGCAAATTCGCAAAACCATCGAAGAACATTTGGATAAAGAGCTAAGGCTAACGCCAATGGGTATTAAAGTTTTAAGCCTGTTCTTTATTGATAAAGTCTCAAATTACCGAGATTACGAAGCACCTGATCAAAAGGGTAAATATGCTCGTATGTTTGAAGAGGAATACGGGAAGGCAATTAAGAAACCTAAATATAACAGCCTGTTTTCTGACATGGATACGGATAGCTTGCCTGAGCTGGTTCATAACGGATATTTCTCTGCTGATAAAAAAGGTGTTCTGAAAGATACCAAGGGAACGACTGCGGCAGATGAAGATACCTACACTTTGATTATGAAAGATAAGGAGAAGCTTCTGAGTTTTGATTCAAAGCTGAAGTTTATATTTTCACACTCAGCGTTAAAAGAAGGCTGGGATAATCCGAATGTTTTCCAAATCTGCACCTTAAATGAAACAAAATCTACAATCAAAAAACGTCAAGAAATCGGGCGCGGGCTTCGCATATCCGTCAATCAAGACGGGGAACGAGTCCATGGATTTGAGGTGAACACACTCACCGTCATGGCAAATGAATCCTATGAAGACTTCGTTGATGGTTTGCAGAAAGAAATAGAAAAGGAAGAGGGCATTCGCTTTGGAGTCGTAAATGACCACTTGTTTGCGAATATTGTCATTCAGGACGCTGAGGGCAACGATAAGTTACTTGGGGCGGATAAATCAGAAGAAATACACCAGCACCTTTTGACAAAAAAATACATCGACCAGCGCGATAAGGTGACTGATGATCTAAGAGTGGCTTTAAAAAACGATACCGTTGATTTGCCAGAGGAACATGCCGAATACGCTGATCAAGTCCTGGGATCGCTTAAGAGAGTGGCTGGAGGGCTTAATATTAAAAATAACGACGATAAGCGTACAGTACGTTTAAATAAAGCAGTTTTTGAAAGCCCAGATTTTAAAGAGCTGTGGGATAAGGTGAAGTATAAAACAACATATAATGTTGATTTTGACCCAGAAGAACTTGTTAAAAAATGTGCTGAGAAAATCAAAAACACTCTTGTCGTTGGTAAAACTAAATTTACCTATGGTAGAGCTACGACTGAAATAACGCGAGGTGGTGTGGATATCACAAACCGCAAAGAAAGCACTCATTTATATGATGTAAGGGATTATCAAATTCCTGATATTTTAAGCTTTTTACAAAATGAAACAAATCTAAAAAGAAAATCAATCTTAGATATTTTAATTAAGAGTGAGCGCTTAGAAGATTTTAAAAATAATCCTCAGAAGTTCATTGATGAGGTGAAGGGTATAATTAAGCGTGAAATGTGTCGTTTTGTAATCGATGGCATTAAATATCAGAAAATTGGCGATGACTACTTTTATGCTCAAGAGTTGTTTGAAAACGAAGAGCTAATAGGATACCTCAACAAAAATATGATCGAAGCAAAGCATTCAATCTATGATCACGTTGTCTATGATTCGGACACAGAATCAAAAATTGCCGAGTCTTTTGAAATCAATGATGAGGTGAAGGTTTATACTAAACTTCCATCATGGTTCAAAATAGATACGCCTCTTGGCACGTATAACCCAGACTGGGCAGTTTTGTTAGAAATGGAAGGAACAGAACGCTTATATTTTGTGATTGAAACAAAAAATACAAGCACCGGCACAGTTATTGAGGATCTTCTCAAGGCGAGTGAACAAGATAAAATAAAATGTGGCCACGCACATTTTAAAGCCCTTGGGGCAGAAGCAAGTTATGTGGTCGCGAGCGATTATGACACTTTTTTAGATCAGGTAAAGTAAATGAGCAAAGGGTCTTACATTGGTGGAGGTACACTACTCCATGGAGGCTCCGCACTCTTTAGAAAATCAAAAGAGCGATGTATACCAAGCAATTTTTATAAAGAAAAAGACAAGAGAATCGCAAAAAGTTATTATAAAAAGTGCCTTAAAGCACAAAAAAATGGTCTGGAAATACCGTGCATTCCCAACAACGAAGCCCTCCAAAAAGCCATTTTAGAGGCAGAAGGAGTTGATAATTGGATCAAAAAAACGCTTTTAATAGAGTTTTCTCTAAAAAAGAAAACTAAAAAAACCGAGAAAAAAAAGCCCGTACAAACTAAAGATAAGAATAATAAGCAACTAGAAGAAAGCGAACGAAGATTTATAAAAAGCTATATATGGGCGGAGATGGTCGGCAGACCCTTACCGTTAAACATACCCCGTCATATCAAAAGGAAACTAACGAAACAGTCTATAGAAATTCACGATTGGATTAAATCACATATTTCTTTTGATGACATTTTTGAACAATGTAGAAAACGCAGAGCAGAACAGCTCCTACGAATGAAAACAGAAAACTCAGTGGTCGTTGAGAAGAAAAAATCTAAACGTAAACACGGACGCTCATAATTAATTAAAACTAGCTATAACAAGGATGGAAAGAGATTTCAGAATATTCTTAGCAAGAGTAGGGCTGAAAATTATAGGAATAATTTCATAAACTTTTTGTGTGATAATATATGTTATGAAAAGTACTGTTATATTTTGTAGTAGGGGGGCGTGCTTTATTGCGAAGTTCACCTATCACCTTAAAACTCCTCCTCTGAAGCTTCTATATTGCGCAACAATACAGCTGCAGTTAAATCTCCTGTAACGTTTACAACCGTTCGACACATATCTAAGATTCTATCAACGCCGATAATCAAAGCCATACCAGAGGCTGGAATGCCAAACTTGGCAGAAACTGTCGCTAAAATAGCAATGCTAACGCCCGGTGTTCCTGGCGCACCTACTGAAGTTAAAACAAGCATCATTACAAGCGCAGATTGTTCCCCCACGCTTAGACTTATCCCAAACATCTGGGCAAGAAAAATAATGGCTACGGCTTGATAAAGGGCTGTCCCAGCCATATTGACTGTTGCTCCCAGTGGAATGACTACATCAGCAACATTCCTCGGAACATTCAGTTTTTGGGTGGCGGTTTCAATTGAAAGCGGCATAACAGCAGCGGAGCTGGAGGTTGAAAAAGCTAAAAGCTGCACCGGCGCTATAGTTTTGAGGAAAGTGAAAGGATTTGATTTGCCCAATGTCGCAATCAAAATAAGATACACAGAAAGCAACATGAGCAGCGCTATGCCGCTGACAATGGCGCTATCGGTCAAATTAAAGGCGTGTCAGTTGATGAGCGGCGACAATAAAAAGAACGGCTAATGTCAAATAGAGATATTTGCTCATATGTTTTTAAACCGTAAAAGCCTGAGCCCGTTAAACACCACGATCAGGCTTGCGCCCATATCGGCGAATACCGCCATCCACAAGGTCGCCATACCCGCAAAATTAAGCGCCAGAAACAGCACCTTGATGCCAATGGACAGCGTAATGTTCTGTTTCAGAATAGCGCCGGTTTTCCGGCTGAGAGAAATAAAAAGCGGCAGACGGCGCAGATCATCCTCCATCAGCGCCACATCCGCCGTTTCCAGTGCGGTATCCGTGCCCGCCACCCCCATCGCGAAACCGATCGAGGATTTCGCCAGAGCCGGCGCATCGTTAATGCCATCGCCGACCATGCCGATTACGCCATAGCGTAAGCCCAGTTCCTCAACAGCCTTAAGCTTATCTTCCGGCAGCATATTGCCGCGCACATCTTCAAGCCCGACTTCCCTGCCGATCGCATCGGCGGTTGTCTGGTTATCGCCGGTCAATACCACACAATGCACGCCGTGCGCCTGCATATCCTTGATCGCCTGAACACTGGAATCGCGGATCGTATCGGCCACGGCGATAATGCAAAGAGCCGCCGTCTCACTGGCCAGAACGACAACGGTTTTGCCCTCTTTTTCGAATTTTTCCAGCGCGGATTCAACCTCGGCGCTGCAAACCCCGCGCTCCTCCATCAGCCGGTGATTGCCTATATAATAAAGCTTTCCGTCCACGACAGCTTTGGCGCCACGCCCGGTTATCGATTCAAAATCGCGAACATCCACTAAATCACCTTTTTTCTTCTCCCAAAAATCAAGAACAGCCGAGGCAACCGGGTGTTCAGAGTGGCTTTCAAGACTTGCGGCCAGTTGCAAAAGCCTCTCTTCATTCTCCGCTTGCCCCTCCAGCGGGAAAATATCCGTAACTTCCGGTCTGCCATAGGTGAGCGTTCCGGTTTTATCCAGCGCCAGCGCCTTGAGCTTGCGCCCTTCCTCCAGATACACGCCGCCCTTGATGAGAATGCCGCGCCGCGCCGCGGCGGCAAGGCCGCTGACCACTGTCACCGGTGTGGAAATCACCAGCGCGCACGGGCAGGCGATCACCAGCGTTACCAGCGCCTTGTAAGCCCACGGCATAAACTCTGCGCCGAAGAAAACCGGCGGCACAATCGCGATAAACGCGGCCAGGACGACAATGGCCGGCGTATAATAAGAAGCAAAAAGATCCACAAAACGCTGGGTCGGGGCGCGCTGCCCCTGCGCTTCCTGCACGGAGCGGATAATGCGGGCCAGCGTGGTGTTGCCCTTATTGGCGGTTACGCGAAACTCGAACGTGCCGCGTTCGTTAATCGTGCCCGCAAAGACCGTATCGCCGGGATTTTTATCCACCGGCATGCTTTCCCCGGTAATTGGCGCCTGATTAACGCTGGACTTGCCCTCCGTGATCACCCCGTCAAGCGGAATACGTTCCCCGGGTTTCACGCGCACGACGGCTTCCATCGGCACCTCCGCGGCGGTGATTTCTTTCCAGCCGCCGTCAGGCTGCTGAACCATGGCCGTTTCCGGGGTCATTTCCATGAGGCTGCGGATCGCATTGCGGGCGCGGTCGAGCGAATAGGCCTCGATCATCTCGGCCAGCGCGAAAAGAGACATTACCATTGCCGCTTCCGGCCATTCGCCGATCAGCATGGCGCCGGCAACGGCGATCATCATCAGAAAATTGATATTCAGCGTCAGCGTCCGCAGGGCGATCATGCCTTTTTTAAAGGTCTGCGTTCCGGCGGCGGCAATAGCGAAAAGAGAAAGAGCGATAACAGGCGCGGATAGCTCATTCTCCAGCGTCCAGCCGACAAACTCCGCTGCCAGCGCCGCGATGGCGGATAGCCCTACCAGAATTTTATCGCGCAGCGAAACCCCGGGCTCAAAATTTTCGGCGGTATCATCCGCGCCGTCTTTACGTTCGGGGTCCATTTTAAGATCCTGCAGCGCGGAAAGAACCGCGCCGTCATCTTTAAGCTCATGTAGAACAGTCAACTCGCGCTGCATAAGGTTGAAGCGCAACTCCTTAATGCCTTCGATACTCGCAAGAGCGTTGCGGATGATTCGCTCCTCTGTCGGGCAATCCATATTACGGACAATAAAAACGCTTTCTTTGGCTTGAGTGGATTCAGACATATCAATTCCTTTTTGTTGCGCAGAGTTTAAGGGCTATCTCATTCTTTTTCAACTGGTCCGCCCAATCCGGAAGGGTCATTCAATCAGCGTTACAGGGGAGCGTTTTTTCATTGCTGCTACCAACTAGGGAGGAACGGTTTATGCGTAAACAGTAAAGAATGGAGTTTGCAGTCCTTAAAACTGTCCCAAAAGGATTGCCTGTCCCCTGCCGGGACGAAGGCGATCGGCGAAACCCGGTATTGCTCTTGCAGCGAACAGCCTTTTTCGAACTGGACAAACGAAAAAGCTGATTGCGGATCACTCTTTAGGGTAGCCGAATGCTTCTAACACTAACATGTGGCAGAAAACCTGACCACGAAGAGATCTATGATACCGGCAATGACAAGGCAATCAATGAAGACAGCAAAAGAGCTGCATTTTTATATTGCATAATTTTATTAGAGAGCACAAAAATGTTTGACGATATGTTCGATTTTTCCAAAAAGCGCGACGCCAAGGGTGCCGCCATTTTTTACGGCTATCACACAACGGTCATTCTCGCCGTGATGGGTATCATCAGGCTTTTGGGGGGATGACGCCGAACCCGTTGCGGACCTGGTTTCAGTGCGTTCAATCCGGAGCCCCGTTGGCCCGGCGCAGAATGAGGACGGCGCACAGGGCGCAGCCCACGGCCAGACCAAGACACAGCATCACATTATAATTGGCCATGGACAGGCCGAGGATCGGATCGGCCCACGGAATTTCGTCGCAGCGCACGACCGGTGCGCTCTGGATTTTGGTGAGCAGGTCGCCGCCGAACAGGTCGGGCACGTTGCAGCCTTCAAGAAAGCTTTTCCACCAGTGCCGCTCTACGCCGGTATGGTAGAAGGCGATAACGGCGTTTGCCAGAAAGGTCAGCCCCGCAAGAGCCACCATGACCGCAGAAACCCTGACGCTCTTCTTCACAAAAACCAGCCCGATCAGCCCGAGCACAATGGCGATCCCGTAAGGCCAGCGCTGCAGGATGCACAGATTGCAGGGCAGTAGTCCGAACGCATATTGCGCCGTCAACGCCGAGCCCAGCGAAAAGGCGGAGACAAAGACGATTCCCGCGCAGACAAAGTAGGCGCAGGACAGCCATTTTTTTACCATATTGAATTAACTTTTTCATTGTGTTTTGAGCCATGCATGGTGTACATAGGAGGTATACAAAAACGATCATATGCGCCAGCAGCGCATGAATCGCCGCGATTTTCAGCCAATGTTCGTCCTCCTAATTTTTTGATGCTTCGGCGCTTTAAAAAACTCGTAAAACATGAGCAAAGCTATGCCGCTGACAATGGCGCTGTCAGTCAAATTAAAGGCGGGCCAGTGATACCCATAGGCATGGAAATCCAGAATGTCGATCACATGACCATAGGCCAACCGTTCAAACGTATTCCCCAAAGCACCGCCGATGATCAGCCCCAAGGCACAGGCCATCCATAGTGATTGTGTCCGCAGGAGCCAGACAAAGAAAAAGCCTGTAATCGCAAAGGCCAAGGCCGAAAGCAGCCATTTGCCATACGCCAAGCCCTGCAGCATGCCAAAACTCACACCGTCATTGCCTGTCCAGACCAGATTAAAAAACGGGGTGATTTTCACGAACCCCTCTGTATCCTGTAAATGCAGCGAAACGGCCTGTTCGGTGAAGCGGTCTATCATAACAACCAAAGCGGCCAGTATGAGTGCTATAACGGGAAGCCAGAATTTTGAGAGAACATTTTTCATTTTATATTCCCAAGCTGTTGTTTTTCCAAGACCGTACTCTGCGCCGTTACAGGCAGCGATAAAGCCAATTCAGCGGATTCAGGAATGCAGGTTTTTTCGCATACCATCCAATCCACCTTAGCCTTTAGCATCACTGTGCCGGAGGGTGCATTTTCCGGCGGAGTGATCATAATCGGCAGCGTAACTTTTTCGCTGTATCCATAGGTGGTGAAACCAAAATCCTCATATGTTTCTGCTGGCGGCCATTCAATCGCTCCGGCCTTAAAATCAGGCGGCAATGTCCATGCGACCCTGACAGGCAAACCTGAATCCCCAGGCGGATCAGTATAGGTGTGCCAGCCTTCCGCCAGATCGAAGTCCAGAAACACCTTGAACGGCGCACCGGACTGAATGTTCTCGATATTCGTCTTAAGCTCCAGGCGGGTGAAATCAGAGCGAAACCCACCTGTTTCCTGCGCGAAGGACGGTGTTTGCAAAAACAATAGACCAACAAGCAGGAAGGCAAGCTTCTTCATGGCCTATTCCTTCTCTAACGCTGCATCAAGGACTTTGGTCAGTCTTGGAATACTGTTCAGGCTTTCCGTTTTCTGGCCGTTCAGCACAAAGCTCGGCGTGGAACTTATGGCGAATTTCTCGCTGCCGTCCTGCATCCGCGCCATAATTTTTTCCTGTAGCTGTTTATCGGCTACACAGGCATCGAATTGCTCTTGCGTCACCCCGTATTGCTTTCCGTATGCCGCTAGCTTCTTCATGAAGTCCTGGTCAAAGGCCCATTTTTCCTGCTCTGTAAACAGAGTATGCACCACATCGTAATAGTTGTCCTTGCCCGCGCACCGCGCCAGAATAGAACCGTGTAAAGCCGAAGCATTCAGTGGAAAATCCCGTAAAATAAATTTTACTTTTCCGGTGTCGATGTATTTTGTTTTCAGTTCGGGGAAAACCTCATTGCTAAATTTGGCGCAGTGTCCGCAGGACAGGGACGCATATTCAATCAACGTTACGGGGGCGTTATCATCTCCCAAAACTACATCTTCATCTGTGGGCTGCGCGGCAAGTTGCGCCTGTTGATTTTTATGGGCCTCCAGCGAAGCAGCCAGCGCTTCTGGATGCTCGGCAATATAGGTTTCCACTTTTCCCTGCATCATAACTTCAAGCTCTGCCTGTTGTTCCGGCGTGAAGTTTGATTGAGGGTTTTCTGCATGTGCTGTCGAAGCGACAAGCACCACAAGTGCGGCCAATAGGGTTTTCATGTTTAAGTCCTTTCTTTTGTTGTCTCGGTGTACAGCGCCTGAATAATATGGTGCATTGAAATCTTTTGGATTGTAATATTCTCTGACCATTTCTCACGCTTTGGTTAATACTCAACACCCACAGGCTTGTCCGTCATTTCTTCACAGACGCGCTCCATGAGTTTGTGCTGCTTCACATTTTTGGGATTGTCTTTGAGCAAGCCTTTTTCGATTTCAATGCGGCATTCCTCGGCTAAAATCAAGCGTTTTTCGTCTTCGGTTTTGCCTTCCAGCTTCGTTTCCAGCTTGCCGTAATGTGACCAGCTACAGGCAGACATCAACGCTAAAACAGGCAATAGCAATAAGAGTTTCTTGTTCATGATTACTTCTCCGCTTCTTCATTAACGTTGTTCATGTGGTGGCACAGCGCTTCTCTATACGCTTCATGGCCTGGGTAGCCACCGCCGCCGTAGATCGGGCCGTCAAAACGCTCCAGACAGATGTAATAAAGCTCCTGCTGACGTTCTGCGCCCGTTTTGCCTTCCAGCCTTTGCTCCGGCGTGGGCGCTCTAAAGGATTCGCATCCAGAGAGTGCAAGGCATGCGATTAAGATGGGTATGGCTTTTTTCATGTCTTATTTAAGTCCTTTCTTCCATTTTCTAATTGATGTAAAAACTGTTGGGCGGTGCCTCATCTAAGCTCTTTTCTATAGGAACCGGGAAGTTTTTCGAGATCACTGCGATATTCTTTTTCTGTAACAACGCCGTCTCCATCACGGTCAAATATATTATGCCTAGCTCCATAGTAGGCTTCATATTCTTCTTGCGAAACTTTGCCATCATCATTTTTATCGGCATTTTTGAGTTGTACTTTAGTTTTCATGGCATGGCGATTGGCAAGGTTTTTACTATCGTATTTTTCTTTACTTTTTTTCTTGGTGTTCTCTCGAGCGGCTTCAATCTCTTTTTTAGATAAAATTCCATCTTTATCCGTATCTGCGCCGTTAAAAGATGTTTTTGATTTTTGCTTAAGCTCATCTGTTTGCAGGATGCCGTCTTGATTTGTATCGAGCGTTTTCATTTCTTCGAGCCGTCGATCATATTTTCTCTGAATGTGCGCTGGTACTTCGTCATCATCACGTCCTGCCTTAACAGAATGCGGGGCGACAAAAACCGCTATCGTGATGGCATAAATTAAAAACCTTGTGTTAAACATAACAAAACTCTCCTTTATGATGCGTATCTTCCACGATCTATCTGGGAATGAACGAATTCACTGGCGACATGGTCATCTATGATTTGCTGGAAACTTTGGTGGGTCTGTTTGGTCGAAGAGGCAAGCTCAACGGCGGTCTTGTTGTAACCTTTCCAAATAACGCGCCCTTTATGATCCAGATTTAAAACAGTGTTGCGCACTTTGAACTTTATGCTCATCTGGATCTCCAGCCCGACTACGAAGATGCGGTCATTGTTTGTAAATAAAATGCCCCCCTCACTCCAGTTTTCGACCGGATAGGTTTTGCCGTTAATGTCAATCTCGCACTTTTTGCCTTCGTAGCGCTGAAAACGGCGGCGCATTGCCAACGTATCGTTTGCTGTTTTGGCATGAAGACCCGATAGTAACTTTTCAAACATAACGATCCTTCCTTTCTTTATGAATCCGTTGTTCTGTGTTCCTCAATAATTCGTTTGGAAAATGCGCTATACAGCGCTGGTAAAACAAACAATGTCAGCAAAGTTGAAGAAATCAGCCCGCCAACCACCACGGTCGCCAGTGGTTTTTGCACTTCTGAGCCTATACCTGTAGCCAACAGCATCGGAATAAGCCCCAGCGCCGCAATGGAGGCTGTCATCAATACAGGGCGTAAGCGAGATAATGCGCCATCAAAAACAGCCTTTCCGGCTTCTGTTCCTGTTTCAACCAGCAAGTTAATAGCATTTACCATCACCACGCCATTGAGGACAGCCACCCCAAACAGAGCAATAAAGCCAATAGACCCCGGTACGGATAAATACTGGCCGGAGAAATAAAGCGCGGCGATACCGCCAATCATGGCAAGTGGCACGTTAAGCATTATCAGTGCGGCTTGCTTGACCGAGCCAAAGGCGAAGAACAGCAGCAGGAATATCAAGCCGAGTGAAAGCGGCACAACGATCATAAGCTTTGCCTGCGCACGTTGCTGGTTTTCAAACTGCCCACCAAATACGACTGAATAACCGGGTGGGAGGTTGACCTCTTCTTTAATGCGTTTGTTAATTTCTTCAACAAAGCTTCCCATATCGCGCCCGGTTAAGTTGGACTGGATCACCACGCGGCGCTGCACATCATCACGGCGGATTTGTGGTGGCCCTGCTTCAATCGACACATCGGAAACATCACCAAGCCTTACCCATGCCCCGCTTGGCGCTTGCATAATAAGGTCAGAGATGGCCTGCATGTCATTGCGATATTCTTTGGCGAAACGCACATAGATATCGTAGCGTTCATTGCCTTGGATAACCTGCCCGGCAGTGCTGCCACCAATGGCATCGGAAACCAAGGACATGACTTGCCCCACCGGAATACCGTAACGGGCCAGCTTATCGCGATCAGGGCGCACAACCAATTGCGCTTCTCCTGCAATTTGCTCCATTTCCACTGATTGTGCGCCGTCAATTGTGCGTACTAGTGTTTCAATAGCTTTGCCTTTTTCGGCTAAAACTTTTAAATCAGGCCCGAACAGCTTGATCGCAAGCTGCGCTTTAACACCGGAGAGCAATTCATCCACGCGGGTGGCGATGGGCTGGGAGAAGGTAAAGAGCAAGCCCGGATGAGTAGACATTTTCTCTTCCATCAATTTTTGTAGCTCGAACCGATCTTTGGCAGATGTCCATTTCTTCACAGGTTTTAGACCAACGTAAATCTCAACATTGGAAACAGGTTCAGGGTCGCCGCCAACCTCCGCCCGTCCAACGCGGCTAGAAGCATAAAGAACTTCGGGAAACTCCATAAGTTTACGCTCCAGCTTTTGCGCAACAGCCAAAGAAGTTTCCAACGAAGAAGATGGGGCCAGCGTGACACGAATATTCATCGTGCCTTCCTCCAATTCGGGCACAAACTCGGTGCCAAGAAATGGCACAAGGGCAAGTGATCCTATGAAGATACCAACAGCCACGATTATGACTGTTTTTTTAGCTTTAAGCGCTCCAGACAAGGATTTTTTATAAACCACATCAATCGCATCAATCAGAAAATTTGATTTATGATCCACGCCCTTTTTAAATAGGAATATCGACAGCGCAGGAATGACAACCAGTGCCACCATGAGCGAGGCCAACATAGCCAGTACGATACTCATTGCCATAGGCTGGAATAATTTTCCTTCCACGCCTTCTAATGTAAAGAGCGGGGTAAAGACCACGATGATAATCAGCACTGCAAAAAATACCGGGCGACCAACTTCGCGGGCGGCCCCTAATATGCGCAACTTTATGCCATCTGGATTGCCACTTTCTTCATGATGGGAAAGATGTTTGAAAATATTTTCCATCATCACCACCGAACCATCAACCATCATACCGATAGCAATCGCCAAACCGCCGAGTGACATCAAATTTGCTGATATGCCCCAATAGGCCATCGCCATAAGCGCCAGAGCAATGGAAATTGGCACCGACAACAAAACCAAAACTGCGGCGCGAAGATTCATCAGGAATAAGAGCAAGACGAGAACAATCAGAACAAAAGCCTCGATTAACGCTTTGCTGACCGTATGCACGGCCTTGCTTATCAATTCGGCTTGATCGTAAAATGCTTCAATCTTAACACCTTGCGGCAATGCATTTTGAATAATTGGTAAGCGCTCATTAATCTCATCAATTGTGTTCTTGGTGTTTGCGCCCATGCGCTTCATGATGATTCCTGTAACGACTTCACCCATTTGTTTTGGGTTTCCAGCCTCGTCGCGCACGGTAATGCTCACCGCGCCTTGACGAATTTCAGAACCATATGCAATTTTAGCAACATCGCGCACACGCACAACAACGCCGTCTTCATCCTTCACAGGAATATTAGAAATATCACGAATACCGTCCGCGCCGCCGCGCACCCATCCCACACCGCGAATAACAAGTTGTTCTGCGCCGCGATTTAAATACCATCCTCCGGCATTGCTGTTATTTTCTTCAATCGCCGCAACAACATCTTCTGCATGAAGTTGGTATGACAGGAGCTTAGCAGGTTCTAATTGTACCTGATATTGGCGCACTTCACCGCCAAATGAGAGAATTTCGGTCACACCGTCAATCGGCATAAGCAGTAATTTTACGACCCAATCGTTAAGGGAGCGCAAGGCCATTGAATCAAATTTTTCAGGATCGCTGGTGGTCAGCATATATTGAAAGACCTGCCCCAGACCGGAGGAATTCGGCCCCATTTCCGGCGTTGCCATACCTTCGGGGATTTGCTCCCGCGCATCTTGCAACCGCTCAAACACAAGCTGACGCGCAAAGTAAATATCCATGCCTTCCTTGAATACAACAGTCACGCTTGAAAGCCCGGTCTTTGAGATTGAGCGCACTTCTTTTACATCAGGCAAAGAGTACATCACGGCTTCCACCGGATAAGTGATAATCTGCTCAACCTCTTCGGAGGCTAGTCCTTCGGCTTCGGTATTGATTGTTACCTGTACATTGGTAACATCGGGAAAGGCGTCCAGATTAAGCTTTGGCAGAACGATAATAGCCCCAACCACAATGGATATGAGCATCAAGATCACCATTAAGCGGTGTCTGACAGCCCCGTCAATAATTGTATTCAACATATTTTATCTCCTAAATTCTGCGCTTAGCGTCAATTTTTAATGGTTGTGAACTGAAAAGCCGCTTTTGGCGAGTTCGGATTGAACAAAAAATGCGCCTTCGGTAACAACTCTTGTCCCTTCCGGCAGGCTATCTATTACGGTGTAATCTTCAACCGTGCGCAGGGTTTTGACTTCCTGCGGTTTGAACTCGCCGGGCTTTGCTTCGACAAAGACCACCCAATCACCATCGGGAGAGCGCAAGACGGAAGCCGTGGGAACGGCCAGATATTTTTGATCGCTACCGCTTTGAATCTTCGTATCGACATACATACCGGGATGCAGACGGTCTTCCTCGTTATCAACTTCAATGCGAACGCCAATCGTGCGGGTTTCTTCATCCAGCAAATGGTGTTTTTGTACGACAGTGCCTTGCAGCCAGCCGTTACCGGGAATATGAACGCGGGCACCCGCGCCGACTTCAACCTCTTTGGCGCGCTCCGGCGACAGACGGCTTTCCACCCATAGAGAGTCCTCGTTCACGATGTTAAACAATACGCGGCCCGGTTCGATCAATTCGCCTTCGATGAAATCATCACTCACGATGGTGCCGCCCTGCGGCGCGACAAGTTGAAATGAGCCGGGACTTCCGCCCGAACCTTTTTCATGCAATACCTTGATCTGCGCTTCTGTCATACCATAAGCCATGACTTTTGCTGTGGCCTGCTCGTCAGCAATCTTGGCCTCGCTGTAGCGCTTGGCGGAAACAGCCGATGATCCAAGTTGTTGCACGCGCCGCCATTCTTTGTGGGCGACCATTAACTCACCAATCGCCTCAGCCATATCCACACCGGACAGCGTGACAAGCGGCTGGCCTTTTTCAACCGTATCGCCCAGCTTTGCATAGCGGGCTACGATTTGCGCTTCAATGCGTGGTGTGACCTTACTGCTCAAGTAAGAATTAAGCTTCACTTCGCCCGGAGCCTTCACTTCGGCTTCTAAATTTTGCAGGGTTAAAGGCTCGACCAGAATACCTGCCTCCTTCATAGATTCGGGTGTAAGGTCAACGGCTCCGCTTTCTTCCTCTTCCTCATGCCCGCCTTCTTCACTTCCATGATCGCCGTGGCCGTCCTCTTTTTCGTCATGATTTTTTTCTTCGCCGTGATCTTCATGGCTATCGCCGTGCTCTTCGTGCTCGGCTTCCTCATGTTTTTCTTCAACAGGGCTGGCTTCTTTATGACCCGCTTCTTCATGGCCGTGACCATCATCGGCGGCGAGTGCCGGAAATTGAAAGCTCAAAGCTATCAGGACAGTCAAAAATAATAAGTTTTTCATTGTTGGTTCCTTTCTAAATTTTAATTTTTCTCATCGAGAGCGCATAATCTAATGTGGGCGTGAATGTATATGCTCAAAATCAGTTCGAAATTCTTTTTTGTTAATTGCTCCATCCTTATCTTTATCCATCTTCTGAAAACGATCACCAGAATGGCTGGAATATTCACCAACTGAAATAACGCCATCTTTGTTGGCATCTATATTATTCATGCGGTCATTCAATCGTTGATCGCTGAGCTGGGTATCACTCTTCCTGTTTTTTTTCTTAATTACTGCAATGGCTTTCTTGCGTTCCTTTTTAGAAATGAGACTATCTTTGTCTAAATCCATTTCATCAAATTTGCTTTGAATTCCAGCTTTCACTTCCTTTTGTTGGAGTATCCCATCTTTGTTCAGGTCTATTCTTTCAATATCCGGCTTGCGTTGCTCATATTTACGCTCTTGTGTTTTTGTCATATGGCGCTCACCCCCATTATCTTTAGCAAAGGAAAAGGAAGGAACTGCAGAAGAAATTAATACGGTTAAAAATAACAATCTTCTCATTGGTTTTCTCCTTAGTTTTGAATCCATTGTTCGACAGTTCCCGAAGCGGCCAGCCATGCAAACCATGATTGCCATACCTTGCTATGCAGCTCTTCTGCGGCCACCTGTGTGTCCAGTGCCTGTTCGATTTGCACCAGATAATCAGTGGCGCTCAGTTCCCCGACCTTGAATTTACGGTCAAGAATATCGATCTGTTCGGCTAAAGCCTGCGCCCCGTTATCCTGCCAGTTTGTCCACGCTTTTTTGGAAAGATGATAGGCGCTGCGGCTGGCTTGCAGCCGCGTTCTGGCGGCATGAAAAGCATTTTGTCCGGCTTTGGCTTCGGCGAGTGCCTCCTGTTTGGCTTGGTCGACTTCTGCGCCGTAAGTGTTGAAAACATGCAACGGTACGGATACGGAGAAACCAATCATATCGGCTCCCCCATCTTCGCCGCCGACTATACCGATGGTCGGGTCGGGCAACATATCCTTGCGGGCTTGTGTGATAACAGATTTAGCAGCGTCTTCGCGGTTTCTCATGGCGCGAACAGCCGGAAGCTGCATAAGAATTTCTTCCTCACTTACGCTGTCTGCAGGGATCTCCGGCAATGTTTCCGGCAAATTCGGCAAGGCAAATAAATTATCCGGCAGGAAACCAATAGAGGAATCCAGAGATTGTCTGTTTTCAGCCAGCGCCGTTTCTGTCTCAGCCTGTATGATCAGGGCTTCGGACAAGGCCAGCTGCGCCAGATTATATTCGCTCTGATCTATATCACCTGCATTAAAGCCTTTTTTGGCCAGCCCCGCGAAACGCTCCATAAGGCTTGAACGCTGCACCGCCAGCCCGAAAATTTCCTTTGCAGCGCTGTAATTGGCCAGTGAAGCCAGCACATCAACGGCGACACTCTGGCGAATACCATCGCGTTCGGCAGTGGTGGCGTTCAATTCAAACTCAGCCGTTTTCCCCGATGACAGGAATTTACCGCTCCAGTCAATCGTTTGGCTTATACCAAGTAGCTTGGTTTTATCCTCACCATCAACATCCTCGACTTCATATGCCAGCTCTGGATTATGCTGCCAGCGTGAAGCGGCTTTCTGTCCGGCTGCGGCTGCGGCAACCCGCGCCTCGGCTTCGGCGACAGCCGGATTAGCCTTCCATACATAGCTGATAAAAGACTCTATGCTGGGCTTTTGCGGTTTTGTCTGTTCCTGTTCCTGTTCCTGCGCTTGCGCCGGAACACTTAAGCCCATAACGGCCACGCATGTGAGTATTCGTAAAGTTTTGTTCATAGTGTTTCCTCCTGATTTGACCCTGTGGATTCCTCCGTGTTGGCCTTGGTTTGGTTTTTCTCAATCAATGCCTGATGAACCTCCTGCTTGCATTCCCATCGTTTTTTTAAGGAGGAATAGCGGGATTTGGGACATTGCCTTTGTTCGGCGGTGATATGGCCGCGTGGGTTCTCTGCGGAATTGTCAATCGCTACACCGTTATGGGTTGTGGCGCTGCAAGCGCTTAATACAGAGACGCTAAGTAGAACGAGTAAAGCTTTCATTGGAAGCCTCCTTATTTTTAAATTTTTAGACAATACGCAAGGGGGTGCGCGGCGAAAGCGGGGCTTTCGTTGCAACATACAGGGGAATGTTTTGGAATCAGATTAGACCATTTACGCCTGAATCAAGATACACCACACCCCTGAAATTAGACTTTGGGAGGGCGTTTAAGACCGTAAATGAGGGAAGAAACAGGGCTTTCAGAAAACGAGATAAGCAGTTTACCCGCATTTTTTTGAAAGCCAGCCTGTGTAAAATCTGTAGGAGCAAGATGATTATGACAGTGCATGTCACATAGAGGATCAACAACATTGCTGTTATCCGTATTGTCCTGATCCGCGCTCAATTCAATCTGCTGATTAGAACCTTGTTCACCAGCATGGGCATGCGCCGCTGAAACAAAGCCAGCGGCGAAAAGAGAAAAAGCAAATACCAAAAATAAAATATTCTTCATTGTCATCCAAGATAGCATCATGTCCTCATTCGTACAATAGCCTAAAAAGGTTAAATTATTTTTAGGGGCTGTCCTAGATAATTAGCTAATATATTTATTAACCCATTGCTTTATCTGTTTTAATTGCGTTTTAGAATCACTGTTATTAAAACGCCATTCACACTCCTTCAAAAATAGCGAAAAATGCTTGGCAGGAATACCGTTAAATTTACGCATGTGCCGTTTGGCCTGGTTCCAGAAATTCTCAATCCCGTTGATATGATTTTTCTGATCGGCAAACAAAATCGAATGGTTGATCCGGTAATGCTTGAACTCTGAAACATCGAGCACATCATAACCTTTCCAGCAGTCAGAATAGACGATGCTGTCAGGCATAATGCGCTTCTCTATGATCGGAATAAGCGTCTTGCCGGATGCGTCGGGAATGACCTGTGTGTAAACCTTACCGCCGCGCTTTAGGATTCCGAAGACAGGAACTTTACCTGCCGCACCCCGTCCGCGGCGTCCTTTTCGCGTGCCGCCGAAATAGCTCTCATCAACCTCAAATTCTCCTGATAGAACATCTCGGTTTTGCGTCTCGGCAGCAATAATTTCTCGCAAACGATGGAAATAATAAGCCGCTGTTGTCTTGTTTACATTCACCAATTCGGCGGCTGTTCTGGCGGTTGAGCCAGACACAAAATGCTCGATCAATCGATCCTGTTTATATTTGCTTAAACGGCTTTTTCGCATGTCCATATTGATAACCTTTCTCGGTTATCTGGGACAGCCCCTATTTTTAAATTATTTTTAGGAAGGCTTCGATTGAAAAAATTGACTGCCGGAAGGTTGGCTTTTCCTCTTGAAGTATAAATCACAACATTATGCTCAAAGTTTTTTTGCTCTACATTGCTGGCCAGTCATGTTACCCTCGCGCTAGGAAGAGGCTTTATAAATGGCAAATTTTTAGATGTGTAGTATCAACAAATATTCAAAATTATGTCTGGCTTTGCTTGTTGGCTGCGGTCTGAGCGCTTGCAGTACTGCTGACAGAATTGCGCGCATCGGTCAGCAGCCGGAAATGAGTGAAATTGCAAACCCGCAAACGCAACCTGGATATCAGCCTGTCAGCATGCCCATGCCAGCTCCAAGAGCCACTGAGCAGCAGCTAAACTCTCTGTGGACTTCAAACCGCCGCTCTTTCTTTGAGGACCAACGCGCCAAAGATGCGGGCGACATTCTGACCGTTGTTATAAAAATTTCAGACAAAGCGAAGCTGGACAATGATACTGAACGCACACGTTCCAGTACGGAAAATTCCGGCCTTGACCAGCTTTTAGGCTATGAAGCCAGCCTCGACCGCATCCTTCCGCAAGCTGTTGACAATACCAATTTGAGCGCTCTGGATGCAGAATCAACTTACACTGGAGAGGGTTCCATTGATCGTAAAGAAAAAATTGAAGTCAAGCTGGCCGCTAGTGTCATACAGGTTCTGCCAAACGGCAACCTTGTGATTGCGGGACGGCAAGAAATTGCCGTAAACTATGAAAAACGTATTGTCCAGATTACAGGTATTGTCCGTCCTGAAGATATCTCTGTCGAGAACAGTGTGGATTATGAAAGGGTTGCTGAGGCGCGTATTACCTATGGTGGCGAGGGACAAATTTCAGACGTTCAGCAACCGCGCTACGGCCAACAGCTGTATGATATTCTCTTCCCATTCTAGAGCAAAATTGAGTGCTGTACGATTTCTGTTCTGTCCAGCACCGTATTGTTTTTCATGATTGCCCGTGGTATGAGTAGCTATGAAGATTGTATTTAAAATCACTCCCTTGGCTTCTTTGTTATTGTTGCTGTTTTTGCTTCTTCCGGCTTCGCTGGTTCAATCGGCTGAGCCTTCGGACGCCGCCAATCTTTTTGCCAGCATTCAGCCCTTAGCCGAGCGTGGCGATACCAATGCTCAGTACAATCTTGCCCTTCTCTACGCCAAAGGTAACGGTGTTCCTCAGGATTACGTTGAGGCGCGAAAATGGCATCTTAAGGCTGCCGAGCAAGGCAACCATCTTTCTCAATACATGCTTGGCTTTTTCTATGCTGAAGGTAACGGCGTTGCGCAAGATTACACAGAAGCACGAAAATGGTGGCTCAAATCGGCCAAGCAGGGCAACCATCTTTCTCAACACAATCTTGGTCTTCTCTATGCTGAAGGTAACGGCGTTGCGCAAGATTACACAGAAGCACGAAAATGGTGGCTTAAATCTGCCGAACAAAGCAATCCTGTTTCCCAGCTTAATCTGGGACTTCTCTACGCCGAAGGCTATGGCGTTCCACAGAACTCAGCCATTGCCTATGCGTGGCTGAACATTGCGGCAGACCAAGGAGACCAGAACGCCAAAGACGCACAAGAGCATGTAGCTGCCCGGCTTGATGCCGCTTCGCTTGCGGAGGCCCAAAGGCTTTCAAGGGAATACTTTAAACGTTACGTCGAGCCCTTTCGCTAAAGCCAACAGCGCTTTCGCTGTTGGCTTCCTGTTTGCCTACATCTGTACCAGCATGAGCATGTGTCACCGAAGCAAAGCCGACGACAAAAAGGGCAAGGACGCGTATGTCATGATAGATTGGCGGCGTTATGCTGCATCAGATGGATGGTCTTGTTTACAGGACTGTGAAAAACACCAGCCTCGTGATATTTAAACCACCAGTAACCTGTGCAATCTTAAATCAAGAAAAGAACTAATAAAAATATTGCCCCAGATAATCTCCGTCCACCCACATTTTGACGAAATTTGGCTTTGGTCGTATCAGGGCTTGGTAACTCTCGCACCTATTATTCTCTTGATACTGTTGTGGAGCACACCCCGTACGATAGCACAACCCTTGCGTAACTCTGTATCCCTGTTGTCTTTCTCTTAAAACAAAGCCGTCATTACACGGCTCAAAACGCTCATATCCTAACTGATAATGCCCATCAATTTTCTCACCATTCGGGCCTGTGGTACATGACGATAGCTTTGGCAAAGGATCTCGCCCCTTCTTTATACGTTTTTTAAATTCGCTATATGGCCCGCTGCATCCTGATGGGAATCCGCCCGGTAAACAAATCCAAATAGCACAAGCGTCTTGACTAGAGGCTGTTGCTATTTTGCTCGGAGAAAATAACAACATAGCCATCACAATTAGAACGAACGCCCTCATTTTCTCTTATTCTCCTTGTTTGGAAATGAACTTTGAAACTGTTGTGAAAACTGGCGCAATTTTCTGATAAGCGCTAAGAATTCAACTCTAATATCCTTTGGAACACTATAAAATTCGCTTACAAGTTGAAGTAATTCCGTATCTTCCGTGTTAAACGGTGCCAATTTTTCAATAAAAAAATAATTGATGGAAACACCTAAAACATCTGCACAATCTTTAAGTCTTTCTGCCGATAGCTTATTTTCGCCAGTTTCATATTTATGAATTTGTTGCGCCCTTACGCCTAGAAGATCACCTAATTCGCCCTGCGATAGCCTCCTGTTTTGCCTTAGAAAGCTTAATTTTTTTCCTAAGTTGACGTTAAAATCTAATTGTTCGTTTCCAGCTTGCTGCATTTTATATCCCTTCTTTTGGTTCACAAGCACAAGCCAAAGTTTCAAATCTCGTTACTTCATAAGCACATATCCCTAAAATTAGGTTGACAAGGACATGTGCGGGTTAATGTTGAGATTATGATCGGGAATATCTGCTCACATAACAGGATTCAACCTATTGCGTATAAGTTTAGGCCATTTTTAAACTGTGAGATGAAAGCCCTTGAAATTACAGAGATTTACTCTTTTATGGGATAAAATAAACCAATATTAGTGAGGGAGTTACATGCGCAGCACACATCTATTATTTTTAATCCTTGCACTGATATTGATCTCAATTCCTGAAACCGCACATGCTCAAGCATTATTTGATTCAGGTACAAATTTCCTAACGGCTCTTCAGAACCTTCTCACAAACACTTGGGCTCGTATCATCGCCATTATCGCGGTTATTGGCCTTGGGATACTCTGGATGACAGGCAGATTAGCTTGGGGTGTTGCCGCTTCAATAATTGGCGGAATTATCCTTGTATTTGGCGCACCTGCTATTGTTGATAGCATTGCCGGCTCATTATAGAGAGCCGATAAATGAGCTTTGATAATGAAATAGATTATGACCCTTTATTCGTTGGTATGACCAGACCCCCAATAGTCATGGGCGTGCCAATGGAATTTTTCGGTATAAACTTCATTATTTTTGGAATTGGAATGATTGCCTTTGCATCACTGTCAGCAAAGGCACTTTTCGTTTTAGTGGTTTGTTTGCCTCTTCACGTTTTTGGATATATCGCCACTGAAAAAGAGCCGCACTGGATGAGCATCTATTTAACCAAATTGACAAAATGCGGGCCAATACAAAACAGAGGCTTTTGGAAGTCCAATAGCTATAAACCATGAGGATCGAAATTTTAAAGTGTTACGAGCTGCAAGAAAAAAAGATACGCAACTTGGAAGGATCGCAGAACGTGAAGTAAAGGCTTCGAGCTTTATTCCGTACTCGCGGCATTTCGGCGACACTACCCTCAAAACAAAAGCTGGATATCTTCTCAAAGTTATTAAAATAGAAGGATTACCCTTCGAAACCGCAGATCAGATAGACCTTAACACTCGTAAAAATATAAGAGCAACATTGCTAAGGGGTATTAGCAACTCTCGCTTTGCAATTTATCATCATACAATTCGAAGGCGTGTATGTGATAAATTGCCAGGAATATTTGAGAACGACTGGTGCAGGAAACTTGATAACGAATATCAAGAAAAGCTCTCTCAAAAAAATATGTTTGTGAACGAGCAATTTATAACAATCGTTCGCCGCCCTCCCCAAAGTAAAATCGGCATCATGGCCAATATCAGCGGAACTTTATTCTCATCCGTTGACCGTTCAGCACGACAGCAAAAAGATATTGAAAATTTACGCGCTATCAATGAAGCCGTAAATAATATTTTATCAACTTTAGAGCCATACAAACCAAGAGTTTTGAAGGTTTATGATACAGAAAATGGTTCGTTTTCCGAACCGCTATCATTCCTGTCTTACTTAGTGAATTTAGAAGATAAACCTATACGTCTTCCAGCTTGTTCTATTGCAGATTATTTACCTGAAAAAAGATTATCATTCGGCAGGGAAACCTTTGAGTTACGAGGCGCTGCATCTAGTGATGTAAAGCTCGGTGCGGTTCTCTCCGTAAAAGAATACGATAATGCCACAGGGCCGGGTATGCTGGATTCATTTCTTCGCCTGCCCCATGAATTTATTCTCACCCAGTCTTTTGGATTTGTTGACCGCCAAACTTCTTTAAGTGCAATGAATGAAGCTGAAAGAAAGATGATCGCGTCTGAACAAGGCGCAGAAAGTCTAATTGTTGATATTCAAGAAGCAAAAAATGATCTCTCTTCTGGCAAGTCATCATTTGGTGAGCATCACATTTCTCTAACTGTGTTTGCAGATAATAAAGACCAATTAGATAAATCCATAAGCGACTCTTTGAGTGCTTTTACCAACCTTGGGTTAATTTGCGTTCGAGAAGATGTAAATTTAGAACCTGCGTTCTGGGCAAATTTACCTGCTAACTTTAACTATATTTCGCGAAGATCATTAATTTCTAATCGCAATTTTGCGAGCTTTGCCAGTCTTCACACCTTCCCTGCTGGCAGTAAGCAAGAAAATCATTGGGGATCAGCTATTACAAGGCTTGAAACAACCTCTGGCACGCCGTATTGGTTCAATTTTCATGAGCGTGATGTCGGGAATTTCACGGTTATTGGCCCGACAGGAACGGGGAAGACAGTTTTGCTCACATTTTTAATGGCGCAGGCTCAACGTCTCAAACCTCGATCTGTATATTTTGATAAAGACCGTGGAGCGGAGATTTTTATTCGCGCTATTGGCGGTGAATACACTGTAGTAAGCCCCGGTAAACCTACAGGATTAAACCCGCTTCAACTTGAAGATACACCCAAAAACAGAGGGTTTCTTAGAGATTGGCTTCAGCTGCTTGTGTCAGATGATAATCATCAACGCCTGACGTCTAAGGAAATTGATATTATTTCGGATGCTGTTAATGCAAATTTTGAAGCTCCTCCAGAAAATAGGCGACTTCGTTATATTGCAGAACTTTTAGCAGGCTATGGTGCTGAACAAGGCTCATCACTTGGAGAAAAGATTGCAAAATGGCACACCAAAGGTGAACGCGCATGGCTTTTTGATAATGAGAAAGACAGTCTTGCCTTGGATAACAGCACAATAGGTTTTGATTTAACCTCAATTTTAGACGACAAAATTAGCCGCGCTCCTTGGCTCCTTTATATCTTCCATAGAATTGATGAACTTCTCGATGGTGAAAAAACAATTCTCATGCTCGATGAAGGTTGGAAAATGCTTGATGATCCAGTCTTTACCGCTCGCATAAAAGATTGGATGAAGACCATAAGAAAGCAAAACGGAATTCTGGGATTTGCCACCCAGTCTGTGAGGGATGCCCTCAATTCAGAGGTTGGCGATACGATTATTGAACAATCATTCACGCAAATTTTCTTACCCAATAACAAGGCTTCAGAAGAAGATTACTGCAAGGGTTTTGGACTTACTCAACAAGAACTCATGATTATTCGTGAGCTTACACCGGAATCAAGATGCTTTCTTATTAAGCATGGTACGGATTCAGTGATCGCCAAATTGGATTTAAGCAATATGGATGATTTTATTTCGGTTCTTTCAGGACGAACCGAAACTGTAAAGCTTCTCGAAGATATTATGAAAGAAAAAGGCGACTCACCTGAAGATTGGCTCGACACATTTTTACAAAGGAGAAAACAATGAAAATTTTAAAACTCGTTATCCTTTCAGCTGCAATAATGTTTTTGCAAAGTGCTGACGCAAAAGCGCAAGGTATCCCTGTTTATGATGCATCGAGCTTCGCACAGCTTATAGCGCAAGTTGATGCTATGGCTGATGATTACCAAAAACAGCTTGAGCAACTAGAAGAAGCTGTCAGGCAATCAAACGCTATGACTGGCTCGCGCAATATGGGTGATGTCGCAAATGGTCTTTTAGAGCAACAATTACGCGAATATTTGCCTAACACATGGCAAGACACCATGAATATCATTAATAGTGGAAATATTCCTACCGGCGCGCTAGGCACACAGAGCATTTATAACGACCTTTACAATGACTACTCCCCTCTTTCGGGTGCGGATTTGATGCCTTCCGATCCGACAAGTAATGTGGCCAAAGCTATAGATCGTAGAACCGGCACAACATACGCTGCTTTATCAGCAAGTGAGCAAGCCTATAATAATGTTCCCGTAAGAATGCAAACCTACAACACTTTGCTAAATGAATTGAATAGCAGCGATGATTTAAAAACGTCTGTTGATTTGCAAGCCAGAATTTCTGCTGAGAACGGTGTGGCTCTCAATGAGTTGATGCGCCTGAATGCCATTCGTATTCAGCAAGATGCTTCTATTGATAATGAAACTCTCATGAATTCAAGAAGAGCCAGTTCGTTCAATGTTTATGATCCTGCTTTAGCAAGAGCAGCAATGGAATTACCTAACAACTAAGGAGAAAAAATATGAAAAAATTTCTAACAATTACTTGCTTAATCTCTGCTTTAGCCCTTGGTGGGTGTGCATCACAATACAAAGAGAAAAAAGCCCCATGCGGTGACAGTAAAACCGCCTCTCTATCCAGCAATCCTTGTGATCCTCTTCCTATAAATGTCGCAATGGTCGAAACAAAGGATGTTACTGAATCATGAAAAGAAAATTCCTTTTTAGTTCTATAGCCGCTGTACTCAGCTTGTCTGCATGCTCTAATGAAGATAATCCTCTTACCGATATATCTCCTCAGATCATTGCAAAAGAGGTCTTCGATATTGGCGAAGACTCTAATGATTGCATGCAACTTTGGGCCAACCCTGAAACTGCAAGTCCAGAGGGATTTATTTATAAAACTTGCGGAGATACAGCTTCAAAAATTGCAATTCATTTTACGCAAGCTGGCTATGGAGAAATCACTGCTAATAATGTCAAAACTCTCCCAAACTGGAAAATGATTGAAACTGAAGTAAAAGCTCTCAGAAAAGAACGCCGCGACAATATGAGCGAAACAATGAAGAACTCTTTCCCAGATTGGAGCAAACAAAATTGATTGAATTGATAATCAATAATGTTGACTCAATTATACTTGCTTTTGTTCAGGGTGCATTCGGGAGCTTAACACCTATCGTTCAGATTTTATGGCGATTAATGTTCATCATTTTCATAGCTGTTTTTGGGTATAAGGTGATTATTTCAGGGAGATTTGGAGCAAACGAATTAATCGTAAATACTCTTAAAATCATTGTTCTATTACTCATTGCAACGGAATGGGACACCTTCTTCTTGCTTGTCTATAACATGGCAACAGACCTTCCATCTGATATAGCTGGACAAATTATGACCGGTGCTGCAAACGCAACACCAGGATCAGTTGCCGGAGACGGGGCAACAGCCAATCAGGTTCTTTCTAGCTTTTATGACAGGTCTTTAGTCATTGTTTCTGAAATCCTAGAAGGCGCAAGGTGGTATGATGTTGGAAAATATTTCTATGCTTTAATAGTTTGGTTTGGCGCATTATCCCTTGCTGGCTATGCAGCCATGTTGATTGTTCTCTCTAAAATTGCAGTAGCAATATTATTGGCCATTGGGCCTTTATTTATTCTTCTTTTAATTTTCTCCAATACCCGCAATTTATTTGAAGGGTGGCTAAGAACCCTACTTAACTATGCTGTGATACCTATCTTTGTGTATACGCTATTGGCGTTGCTTTTAACGCTCTCTGATCCAGCCATAACTAATTTAGAAAACAATACAACAGGCTCAGCCAATACGCTTTCATACATAGGCGCATTTTTGTTCATATCCTTTGTTTCGGTGCTTTTGCTGATGCAAGTGATGAACATCGCAGCATCTATAACAGGTGGATTATCTCTATCTACGATGGGCGCCGCGGCATGGGGAACCAAAGCTGCCGGAAGGGTCGGAAAAGCGACGCCAAAAGGCGGGTTTACGACAGGTGTTGTTGCTTACAACGCAGCACGCCATCCCATCCAATCATCAAAAGCTATTGGTAAACGATTGGCTGCATCAGCAAAGAATATTAGAGGGTTTTAAGAAATGTCTAAAAATAGAGACGATTACTACGACAAAGCATCTACATGGGATCAGGAGATCATAGCAAACGCACTCCTTTCTAAGAAACGGGCATGGATTTTTGCTTTTATTTGCATGGGAATTTCAATTCTCAGCTTACTTACTCTTATTCTGATTTTACCGCTCAAAACATTTGAACCTTATGTTGTGACAGTTGATCGTTCTACGGGCTATTTAGAGGTTTCAAAGGGATTAAATGATTTAACGCTTTCAGAAGATGAAGCTGTCACGGAAGCAAATCTTGTGAAGTATGTTTCTTTGAGAGAACAATATAATCCAGCCATTTTACAGCAAAATTATGAAGCTGTTGCCAATATGTCAGATGGAGAGGCTCTCAAGGAATATCGTGAGCTATGGGCAGAAAATAATCCTAATAACCCATCAAGAAAAATGCGGGATAGAGGCTCCATAGACATTAAAATAAAGTCTGTTTCTTTCATCAATGACAAGACTGCATCTATTCGCTTTCTTCGCGAAGTCCGAGAAAGTGACAGATTAAGAGTGAGTGAATGGAACGCCATTATTCAATTCCGCTACTCACAAAAACCTATGCAAATGAAGGACAGATTTTCTAACCCCCTTGGATTTCAAGTAACAAACTACCGCGTCAACCCAGAAGTATTGGAGAATATACGATGAAACTTAAACCCCTACTCTTAAACACAGCCATTATTTCTTGTCTGTTCATAAGTCCCGCATTAGCCGGAAAAGACCCGAGACCTATGACAGCAGATTCACGCGTCAAAATTGTGACTTATCATGAAAGTGATGTTTATCAAGTTAGAGGTCACTACGGATATTCAACCGTGATTGAATTATCTCCCAAAGAGCGTATCGAAACCATATCGCTTGGTGACACACAAAGCTGGCAAGTCATAAAACCTGGAAAGCCCAATATCATGTTCATAAAGCCTCTTGAAGAAGATGCCGCTACAAATATGACAGTGATTACAGATAAGAGAATGTACACTTTTGAACTAACAGCGAGCCAAGCCTATTCTCACAGATCATCTGATCTTACATTTCGTTTGAAATTTCATTATGCGGATGATGCTACTCAGGAACTTGCTTATATAGGAAGCGTATCTCAGGCACATTACAATCCATTAGAAGGAACCGATGCTACTGATCTAAATTTTGATTACAGCTATTCAGGCTCTAAAAGATTACGCCCTGTCAGAGCATTTGATGATGGGGTCTTTACTTATTTTCAGTTTGAGGATTTTGATGTCATGCCTGCTGTTTTCGCAGTCGATGAAAATGGCAATGAGCGTTTAGTAAACTTTAATGTTCAGGGCAAATACGTTGTGGTTTCTGGATTAGGCTCTCAATTCACTTTGCGTGATGGTGATACAGCCACATGCATCTTTAATGAAGCTTTCCCTAAGCCAATGCAAAAACCTGAAATTGAAACTGGTGTGATTCCATTAGTGGAGCTTGAAGAAGCATCCGAAGACGTTGTTTTATCTCACGCTACTCCTAAGCCAACGCGTAAACCAAACATAGAAGCTATCAAGCTGGCAGCTGAAGAGAAGCCGAGCTTATTTACTAAAATTTTTGGAACGCGCGAAGACATAAAATTGGCACAAGGGCCAAGATTTAACGATTAGGAATTATCATGAGTGATGACGATATAAACAATCCAGACAAAAATGAATTACATGCCAGTAAGCCTATAGACGGAGATCGTGATATCCCATCTGTGGCTCATAATAGGGATTTTTCCAAATTAGGAATTATTGCTTTTATTGCTGTGGGTTTAATTGCAATTATTCTGGTTGCAAAAGATGGTCTAGATAAAAACGATCCAAAGCCATTAACGGCAGCTGAAGAAATTGAATACCGCACCAGTGCGCCTTCAGGCCCTTACATAGATATTGCCGAACCTGAATTGCCAATAGAACAACTTGTGCCTCCTATTGATGAAAGAGAGCTTTACGATCCACTTGAAGCACAGCGAGAATTTCAAATGCAGCAAGAAGCCTTGCGTATGGCGCGAGAGCAAAAAAAGCGCATGGAAGAGCGCAGAAGATCGCCGCAAATAATTTTCGATGAATCAAAAAACAGCCCATCTGGTGATACCCCCGCCGTATCTTCACAAAGCGGCTCTCTTTTAGGTGGGCAGGAAGATCCCAATATCGCTTTTGCTAACCAATATGCCAATGCTGATGTTGAAACTGCTCAAGCCTCACAGTTGCAAAACCTTGAAACTCTTGTGACACAAGGGACAGTTATAGATGGCATTTTAGAAACAGCCATTCAAAGCGACTTACCGGGCATGGTTAGGGCAATCGTCAGTGAAGATGTTTACTCTTTTGATAATTCTACACTTGTGATTCCAAAAGGATCAAAACTTGTAGGCAGATATAGATCAGCCCTGACTACAGGACAATCCCGCGTTTTTGTGATTTGGAACCGTTTGATTAGAAGTGATGGTGTCAGTATTAATATTGGCTCATACGGAACGGATGATTTAGGGCGTAGCGGTTTAGCCGGTGTTGTTGATACCCACTTCTTTGAACGATTTGGCTCATCCGTCTTATTGTCTCTTATTGATACAGGGCTTCAAATTGGCGTCAATGCCGTTGATGATGAGGATCAAGCAACAGTAGCCCTAGAGACTGGATCAGATTTCAGCCATTCAGCTGAGATCGCATTGGAAAATACTATTGGAATTCCCCCTACAGTTCATGTCCATCAAGGCTCTCGTATTAAAGTGTTTGTCGGGAAAGATTTAGATTTTTCACAAGTGGCCGGTAATGGCAGAAGATAAAACCATTAAGGATATTGAGGTTGCAAACCAATCTGTTGCTTCATCTGCGAAGCAAGAAGAAAACTCCAGTGTTTTTTTGCAACAATATCTTGGAATTTTTCAAAAATTTCTAAATGACCCCGAAGTATCGGAAATCTGCGTTAATAAACCTGGGCAAGTATGGATTGAGCGCTCTGGCGTACCAGAAATGGAATTTGTCGAGGATTCAGAAATAACAAATGAAGTCCTATGGAGATTAGGCCGTTTAGTTGCCAATTATTCCGATCAATCTATCGCAGTGGATAAGCCTTTGTTATCGGCCTCCCTCCCCTCTGGAGAACGTATTCAATTTGCTACGCCCCCTGTTTCAAGATTTGGAGTTGCGCTTTCGATTCGTAAGCAAGTTGTAAAGGATATGAGCCTTGAAGATTATAAGAAAATGGGCGCTTTTGATGGTTTAAAATTAAATTGTAATGCCGCACAAAAGGCCAAGAAAAAATTAGACAGTCTTTATGAGAAAGGCGCTTTTCAAGAATTTATCTCCACAGCCGCGCGCAATAAGAAAAACATTATTATTTCGGGCGGGACTTCAACGGGGAAAACAACATTATTAAACGCTGTTCTAAAAGAAATTGATCAATCTGAGCGGATTGTAACCATTGAAGACGCACCAGAAGTTTTGCCTCATCATAAAAACCACCTCTCGCTGCTGGCCTCAAAGGGAGATCAAGGTCAAAGCCGCGTGACTATTCAAGATTTATTAGAAGCATCGCTACGTTTTAGGCCGGATCGCGTTTTACTCGGTGAGCTTCGAGGCAAGGAAGCCTATACGTTTTTACGCGCAGTAAATACAGGGCATCCCGGCTCTATATCAACCGTTCATGCTGATACGCCGCATGGCGCTATGGAACAAATTTGTCTTATGGTCATGCAAGCCAATCTAGGATTAGATCACGATCAAATTATGGCCTACATCCGCTCTATCGTGGATATCGTGGTTCAAATGAAGCGTGAAGGTGGTAAGCGTTATATCTCCGAAATCTGGTATCCAAACCATGACAAATAATAAAGTCATCTATGCTCTAGCTGGACTATTCAGCTTAATATTTTATTTCTACGCAGTGTCTTTAATGTACTGCCTCTTAGCTAAAATTTCTTTGGACGCAGCTAGCCCTTTCTTCATATTTTCGGTGTTCACAAGCCCTATTACAGATCAGATTCAATCACGGCTCTTTGTCGCTTTTGGCGCCCCTGCTGTAGCTTTGATTTTTGTTGGCGGTCAACTTTACGAGACATTATTTAATGATAAAGATCAATTCGGTAAAGCCAGATGGGGAGGTCTTCGCGATTTAAGAAAAGCAAAGCTCTTAGAAAAAGATGGCCTGATTGTTGGCAAATATAACGGCCAGTACCTCATGAGCAATCTGCCAACGCATTCAATCTGTGTTGCCCCTACAAGGTCAGGAAAAGGCATCGGAATAGTCGTTCCTAATCTATTGGCATGGAAAGGTTCGGTCATATGTTTTGATGTAAAACATGAAAATTATAGAAAGACAGCGGGTTTTCGAGCTGCCCATGGCCAAAAAGTGTTTATGTGGTCGCCAATGGATGAAAATCTAAAATCTCATAGATATAACCCGCTAGATGCTGTGAGCGATAATCCACACCAACAAGTCAGTGATCTTCAGGTTATTGCGCGGATTTTAATTCAAGACCCACCTAAGAGTGACCCCGTTTGGGCATCAGAGGCGCGTGCACTTTTTGTAGGGCTGGCTCTCTATGTCATAGATAGTGCTGAAATGCCTTCAACGATCGGAGCAATCAATAGGCTTTTGGGAACTGAAGCCGACTTAGGCGATGTTTGCCGGCATATTGTTAAAAAGCATCCTGAATTAACCGCAGCCGTCAAAAAATCACTTATGAATTTTGCCAACAAAGCCGCTAAAGAGCGTAGCGGGGTTAAATCTTCTCTAAATCAGGCAATCAACCTATGGGACAATCCTTTAATTGATGCGGCAACATCAGCAACAGATTTTAAAATTGAGGATCTTCGCAAAGAAAAAATGTCAATTTATGTTGGTGTCTTAACGGGGCAAATTGAAACACTGACTCCCCTGCTCCGAATATTCTTTGAGCAAATTATTACTAAACTCTCCATGAAGGAGCCTGACGAGAGTGAACCTCATAAGGTTTTAATGCTGCTCGATGAGTTTCATATGCTTGGCCGCATTGATGCTATGACAACGGCATTTACCTTGCTTGCTGGCTATAATGTTCGCGTACTGGCTGTGGTTCAGTCATTAAATTGGCTCGATGTTACCTATGATCGCGACAAAAGAAACGGAATTCTATCCTGTTGTGCCCATCAAATATTCTTTGCAACCAATGATCTTGCAACGGCACAATATGTATCTGAATCTTGCGGTAATCAAACGATTGAAACCGTATCTAAATCGAAACGAAAATCCATGAAATATGAAGCTCCTACTCATAATACATCACAGCGGGGAACGCCGCTTATCGCCAAGCATGAAATGAGAGACTTTAATATCAATGAGCAAATTATTCTTGTTGAAGGCTCACAGCCCATAAAATGTAAGAAAATTGAATATTACAAAGACAAAACTTTCAAAGATCGAGAAGTGCCTCCTCCGGCAGTCCCAGAACTTATAATCAGCGATAATGCCATTCCATATTTTGATATTCAATCGGATCAAAATTCTAAAGCTCAGGAAAAAGACCCCAATCAAACAGAGATTAATTATAATCCCCCCGAAGATTTGACAGACGGGATACCAGATTTGGAGAAAGAAGAAGATTTAGAAATTGTGAAACGGCTTTCTGGCAACCTTAAATAATAAGACTCAAAGTATAAAACCCATTTTTCTATTTAAGCACTTCCTTGAACAAGGGCGCGCCGTACAGCGTCTGGCTCTTGATCAATCACAAATAAGAAATTTTTTGCGGCTCCGGTGGGCATACGTCTTCCCTGCTCCCAGTCTTGAATTGTCCGAACGTTCACACCAAAATAATCTGCAAAAACCGTTTGACTCATTTTCAATTTCTTGCGTATACGCCGCACATTGATTTCTTCTGGAATATGCACGACAGCACCGTTCTTCTCACCTTTTGCAAAGGCAAGCGCTTCTTCCATACCCTTAATAATACTTTCGCTTACTTCGCTCATTTCTTCTTACTCCTGTATATATCTACAATAGCACTGGCCAAGGACTTCATGACGTTCTTATCTGCGGCGGTAATATTATCTTTCTGACTTTTCCCATACATCGTGACAAGAAAAACTGGAATATCGGCGCCACTAAAAAACGTAATGGCTCTATATCCACCACTTTTTCCTTTACCCTTACCTGCAATTCTTAACTTTCGCATTCCACCTGTACCGGAGATTTCATCACCTGCATCCGGATTAGAGGCAATCAGATCAACAATCGCTTCCCGTTCTTCATCCGATAAGCCCAATTTCTTGGCACATTTAATAAATTCCGGCAACTCTACAACAGTTTGCATCTTATATTCTCCACTATACGGCAATGCCGTAGTATTGTCAAGTTTCTAGGGGTTGTCGCAGGCATATTGTATAATACGTCTTCTGACAATCTTAAATAGATTGCCAAACCCACATACCAATCAATCCAAGCGCACCCCAGAATAAAGCCATAAAGAAGGCTGCACGGATAAAAATGCCTAAAGCACCAAGGATGCCGCCAACAATAACGGATGGAACAATAGTGGACGCAAATCTTGCCCATTTCGGCCATTCATCAGGAATAAACTCTTGAAGATTATAACCGGTAAAGCCGGCAGCAATGATGAAGGCCCAGAAACTCCATACCCCAATAGCGTGGACTTCGTATTCTTCTTCATCCATAAAATCATCGCCAACGCGTCTGTAAGCCATAATTAAACCCCCTCACCCCGATCAGAAAGAGGTTTTAGCTCGCCCATACCGCGCACGATGGTTTCCATGAAGGAATCCAGACGCGCATTCGCTTCGACCTCTTTCGGGGTTTTATCATCTTCCGGAATGGAAGGATGGTGCATGAAAAACTCATGTGTAAATTTCAAGATCAACTCTTGGATAAAAGCCATATCTCTTGCGCTTTTTTTACGGTGTGATGCCAAGGACGCAGAGAATTGGTTATAGAGTTTCACCAAATCAGCATCCCGATCATTTCTATGTTCAGGAAACATGGCATAGCGAAGCCCATCATTGGTAATCGCTGATACATTTGGATTATGAGAGGCTTTCATTTGCTTCTCTAGTGCTTCCCATACATCTTCGTCAAAATAGACTGTTTTTTGGACGCGTTTTGCTTTTGCCATTTTTATAGTTCTCTTTCTTGATCTTTATCGCTTGCGCGCGCCTGTTCTTGTTGCCTGATTTGCTGTTGATCTTGCTCTGCCGCTTTCATTTGGAAGGTGCCGCGGTCAAGCTCATTAAAGATGATTTTTGACCCCTTCTCTATCTCTGGCGTTTTATCTAATCGTGCCATTTGCAAATCCTTGCCTTGCATCACAACAGCCCATTTACCACTTTCAAGCTCTGTATGACCAAGATAGGTATATTCTTTATTAGCCGCGACTTTTTGAGTTTTAAACTCTAATCCTGCTTTTGTGGCTAAGAATTTACCTTCCTGATGCACTTCCATGACTGTTAGATCGCGTAAAGCAGTCTTTCTAAGAGCAAAATCACCATTGGATTGAATAAGACCAAGATTGTTTTTCACAAGCCAGTCTTGACGTTTTTCCAACGCTTTTTCTAAATTCTCATCACTATGAGTAATGCCTGACTTTGATCGAGAACGCGCATACAATTCTTTATCAAGCCATGTTTTCTTAGCCGCATCGGTTAAATCTTCTGGCGCATGGGCAGATAAAATATCCAGTTTTGGATAGAAACGCTTTTTCTCACGCGCATTGATTTTGGCTGATATTTCCGCGCCTTGTTTTATAACATCTTCTGGCACTTTATATCTCCCCTGCCCCATATCAACGACAGCTTCATTTTGCTCTAGTGTTTCAATGCGTTTGATGTGAGAAGCTAAATATCCCTCTCTGGCATCTTCTTCGATGTAATTCTGCTCTTTTTCGATGTAAAGGCGATGCTTTTCAATATCGTAAATACCGTCATTTTGGCGTGCAATCAGGTTGATATTGTAATCCGCACGACCGCTAGACTGATCAAATGGCCGCACACGTATCAAAGCGCCCTTATCCAGTTTCTCGTAATTGAATGGCTCACCAACTGGCACATAGTGTTTACCGCCGCCAAGAGCTTCAACAACAATATACTTCTTATCAGTCAATTCATCAGCTGGGCCTTTGTCGAGAACGCGGCCTTCTACGGTTACCCCCTCACCTACTTTCAGTGAATACACCTCTAAATCATCAAGCTCGTCATCCAACCTATTATAAAGCTGTTTAATAACATCATTACGTGTTGCTATCTTGTAGAGAACATCTTGATAGTCTTCTTGCAATCTAAAGACACCCGGAGGCGACTCGATTGCCAATCCTGCTGTTTCAAGATAGCGCAAACGCCCTTTCAATGAGGCTTCATAATGAGCTGATTTATCAAAATTATTCTCTTTGCGCACATCAATAACACGCTCTTCATTGGCCTGTTTTTCGATGAAACAATCCAAAGAAGTAACCCTTAAAGCATCAACCTCCTTCTCAATAGATTTCTGAATATCATCTAAACTACGCTCGCCTAAAAGCTCTGTTGCAATTTCTTGAGCGCGTGCGCGGATGCCAAAAGCAATGTAATCTCGCCCTATAACCAGATCTTCACCGCGCGCATCTTTACCCCGAATTATGACATGGGCATGGGTATCATCAGTATCGTAATGAACGGCTCCCACCCACTCTAATTTGGTTTTCAAATCACGCTCAACGCGCTTCATGACCTTACGAACATACCCCTGAAAATCTTCGATATCTTCGCCGCGCTCCGGGGAGATAATCATCCGAAAGTGATGGCGGTCATTCTTACATAATTCAAAGAAATCTTGGCGGGTTAAAGACTCGTTTTCACCATCAAAGAGGAATGCTTGCTCGCCATCCTTACCGGCTTTTTTACGGCTAATATAATGGATGTGATGATAGAGATTTTGGCCACCACTTCCTGCACCGACCCCTACTCCTTTTGTCTTGTTTTTAACGGGATTGATCTTCACCACTACGCGCTGCGCTGATGCCATTCCTGCAAATGAGTTGCCACGTAAGATACCATTCCGGCGTTTAATCCTAGATGGCCCTGATGATCTATGGCCATGACGATTGAGCTTTTTGAAGAAGGCTTTTCTTGGGCTATCTCTGGTCACAACAAGAGAACGGGCAGCTTCAATGCCGCCTGTATCTTCCTCATTATTGAGCCTGTCTAAGAACATTCTTTTTACCTTTTCTTATCGCAAAGCCCTGCCTGTTTGCAGAGAAAATATGCGCTAATTTACCCCCTTACTATACAACTTAAATAAACTTATTGCAAGCAACTTAAACTTACAATAAACACAACAATAACAATAAGTTCATATAAACATAATTTATATCTTTTATCTTGTTTTAATATTATTCTCTCCACTACGTACAATACCATTCACCTTTATCACTATCTATCCTCTATCGCCCTTCCACGCTTTTCCGTTTTCAAATCTGTGTAACTGGAAGCACTGAACGCACAAAAAACTCTGACCTTTGAGAGCCAGAGTTTCATTTGCGATAAGAAAAAAGCCCCTCATTGCGAGGGGCTTGGTTCATTAGTTTTGTCGAGACCAGATAAGAATATATTGATCGTCTTTTTGAACCAGGTTAGCGTAAATCGGATTTGGAAATTCCGGTGCGTCAATCTGTACGGAGACATAAGGATTTTGATTATCGCTAATCTTATTCCATCCTGCCCCTGCTTCGAAGCTACCGATTTTTGCTCTGAAATCAGGCTTATTATCGTTGGCATCGAGATCGCCGATTGGCTGTAATTTGAGGTGGACATTTAGGGTCGCTGTTTTCAACTTGCCTTCAAAACTTCCATTCTCTTGTTTTTTCATATTTGCTATAATTGACATTGTATTTTCCTTTTAATTTTAGTCTTAGAACAACACCTTGTTGCTCTTTCTTATGGCGTAAAAATTCACTGGCCGCGTTCGACGCGTCACAGAGTAAATTTGTTTTCCGCGAGGAATTTATCGCTTGCGATAAAGGGGAAATTTATTCTTGACGCATAGGCGAAGGCAGGTCAGTTAAATTAGCCAATCTAGAAAGGCATAAGGCTGTTTGGGCGGTAAATTATTAAACGGCAAATGCTTTAGGGCAATTTCTTATATGACATAACAAATGGTGGTTTTTAACAAGGTGCGCGTCCCTATTCTCCTCATATAAAAAAAGCCACACTAGCAACGATCACCAGCATGACTTTTTAAAATCGGTAGCTTCGAAGCAGGGGCAGGAATAGATTTTAAGCGGCCTCTTCTGTCTGCGTATCAGTGCCGAGCCATTCACGACCCTTTGCAGCCGTCTTATTAAAAAGAGCCCAGTCTTCATCATTTTTGAACGTCAAATGAACCGTTCCCTTCATGAAGAATTTTATATCGAAAAATCGGCTCTCGGTTAGATTATCAAAAGGGCTGTGAATATCGCGCCCCAAAATATCAAACTTGCGCTTTAGCGCCTGCCCTATCGTTTCACAAGATTCAAACGGGCGGCCTGTCATAAAGCATAAAACACGATCCAGATCATTATAGATATCCATTGAGTGCCCCCACCTCATATTAAAGTTCCTGCTCCATTTATGGTCAAACTCACAGCCATAGGGGAAGATAATCTTCTTATTGATTTTATAGTTATCGTTGCTTTTCCAGCCCTCACTATGATTGCTATTGCCTTTGTAATATCGGCATAACTCATCAAAGACATTGGCAACCGATTGTTCAAACAGCTTTTGGCGTTGCGCGAACACATTTTGGAGCGTGCCTTTAATATTTTCCTTGGTGAACGGGATATTTCCGTTTCTATCAACATCGCGTAAAAGCTCGTCGCGCTGTTTTCTATCAAGATGTTTGTGAAACTCCATCTTAGAAAACACCTCATGCCATGCCGTATTGCGGTGCTTTTTAATAAAAGCGGCTTTAGCAGAATTAATATTCTTGGTTGCCATACCCAAAATCGAGGATAAATCGCTTTGATAAATCGTCACATTATTGGCATCCATATAGCTTTGGGCTTTGCGGATATGCTGAAACGCCTTGAACATATGGGCATTCGCCTCATCATAAAAATGTTGCATATTACCCAAGCGGTCAATAACGGCGGGGATATTAGATGTGTCTATATCATCATTTACGGCGCGCTCTTGTTTGTCGCTCTCCCATAAATCAAAGGTATCGTCTTCAGCTTCTTTTTTCAGATACACTAACGCAACATTTACACCCGTTTTGCGCTCTGCGGTCGCAAAACAATCACCCAAATATTCAACCTCTCCATGCGCTTCAATAATTTCAGCCAAGAGTTTGCGGGTTTTTGTATGAGGGTTCTTAATTGTTTCTGCGTTCAGCAAGCAAACAATTTCTCCCGAATACATAAAATTCCACGCTTTTAATAAATGCTCGTCCCCATTGGAAAAGGGCGGGTTCATTAAAATTGCGTCATAATAGCAAACCCCGTCATAGCTTAAAAAATCATGCCCCACGATTGGAAAATCCTTATCGCGCAAAACCGCGCATAATTCTGGGGAATTTTCGATGCAATCAATCGACGCGGAGCGTCTTGATTGCCGCATAAATTCTGCAATGTCGCCTTTGCCTGCGCTTGGTTCTAAAAAATGCTCTGCCGAACGGCTGATTTTAGAAAACATGGTCTTAATAACGGCTTGAGGGGTTGGAAAAAATTCGTCTGTAAACATGGCTAAAAATCCTTTTAATTTTTGTGATAAGTGAAACCACGCGCTAGGCTTTAGCGCGTGGCTTTGGGGGTTAAGCGGCTAATGGCTCGTCCTGTTCATCTTCATCAAGTGGCTCGTCTGCGACTTGCGAGGGTGTGTCAGGGTCAATGGCAGGGAATTGCATAGCCTCTGGAATCCAGAATTGGGCTTTCAATTCATCCGCGCTTGGCGATTCAAGGCTGAGGACATGGGCAAAATGCTTTGCCATTGAATCCACCAATTCGCCTTTTTTGTACCCTTGTCCGTTGCCGAACTTCAAAGAACACCCTGCATCTTGAATAATGCCTTGTAGCTGTTCTTTGTTACGTCTTTTCAAAAACGCTTCATCAGGTCGCCAAGCCCCTCGCATATCGACTTTCAAAGCATTTGCAACATGGTTTGAAATGCTGTCTTCATACGTATCGAGCGTATCAAGATAGGTTGTGCCAAATTCCAAGGATTCCAATGTCAGGGCGATATCTTCAAGCTGTTCATCGGATAGAGATTGAACGGCGTAATAAGCCTCTTGCACATCATACTGGAACAAATATTTTAAATCGCTCCATGTGCTTTCCTCGTCTTCCTTGTCAAAATATCCCAAAATGACACGCGCCTTTGCATTAACTGCGTCCAGTGCAGGGGAATGTGTTGCCCCATCATCAAAATAGCGCAAGGCTGGATGATCTTGGAAAGTTGCCAGTTTTTTGGCTACCAAGATTTCTTTGGCTTTGCGCGGATTACTGATAATCGCATTTTGAACGGCAACGCATTTGTGCATATTCATATAACGCACTAACGGCTTGCCATAGGTGGCTTTTGGTTTGGGTTTCAGGGCAACCACATTGGATTCATCAATTTCTGGTTTGATAAGTCCTTTGTGAATTTCCACTTCACCATTGGGGCGCAAATTAACGATAACGCCCCCTGCCGCCTCGATTTCGGCTTTCTCATACTGCCATGAAGAAAAATAGCCTTCTTCAAGTTCTGCCCAATCATGGCTTTGGCTAAATTCATCAACCAGTTTTTCAGCCGCTTGTTTTTGCAATTCGTCAAATTGCTCACGGTCATTGAAATATGTGGTTTTGTCTTCTGCCAAAAGGTCAGAGGTATAATCACCCTCATAAAGCGCAGGTTCAAAAATAGCCAAAGCGACATTGGGTTTTTCATCAATGAGCGCGTCTTTAATATCCTCAACGCTGTCACACCATCCATTGAGGGCTTGTTTTAAAACACGGGCTTGTTCTTCATGTGAACCAAGCGCAAAACTTTCAGCCTGTGCCAGTGTCAATTCGCCTGTTGTAAAGGCTTGTGTGACCTCGATGCTTAATTCCAAAAGCATTAAACGTCTGCGAATGGTGCTAACGGCTAATCCTGTTTGGCTTGTGATATTGTCCAGTGTTTCACCGTCCTTAATCAAGCTTGAGATGGCGTGTGCCTCTTCCAAAGGGCTTAGATTTTCACGTTGAACATTTTCGACTGTTGCCATGCGAAGAATTTCTTCTTCTGTGAGGTCGTCTTTGATTTCAACTTTTACCGGAAAATCCGCGTCAATATCGCCGCGCTCTAAAAGCAAGTTCATTGCACGAAAACGGCGTTCACCACAAATAATGCTGTGTTTGGCGCGTTTGGTTTTCGGGGCTTGAACAATGAGATTTTGCAATAAGCCATCTGTTAAAATGGACTGTGCTAATCCTTCGATGGATTGTTCATCAAAATCCTTTCTGGGATTGTCCTTTGAGGTTTTGATTTGGTTTAGTTTTAAAGTTTGAGTAGTCATAGTATCAGCTCCTTTTTTGCTGTTGGTTGGTTTAAAAAATGGGTTAAGCCGCGATTGGCTCTTGCGCCTCGTAAAACGCGGTTGCGTCTTTAACGAGTTGCCCCATGTGTTCCAAAGCGTTTTCATGTGCGCTTTGAATTGCTTTTTCGGTCACGCGCTTACACGGCTGTAGTGCAATGCCTGACTTGAAAAAATCTTGAAAAATGACGGTGGTTTCGGTTGCATATCCGTCCGCGCCTTTGCGAATACAAACGCTTGCGCTTGCGGATAACCCCCCTCTTACTTTGGCAGTTCGCAATTTTAAAATGCGTGTGCCTTCTTCTGTTTCGCCTAAAACGGCCTCACTTGTGGCTTGCCATCCGTCATAGCCTTTTGAAATGTGTGTTTTATACGTCATGTGTTTTTCCTTTTCTTTTGGTGGGTTGGTTAAAGTCTGATTGGTACGCCTAGACGCTCTACGCTTAGGATTGCGGAGCGTGGGCAACGCTCGGAGTCCATAACAAGCTGTATGGCTGTTTCCTCGTCTTTGGCGGGGGTTTGGATTGTGATTTGTGTAGTTCTGATTTTGAACGGGTAAACCTGCATGATGATTTCCCCCTTAATATTCGCTTGTCAGAAGCAAGACATTGTTCTGAAAATAAAAGCGGATTTGGGTTAGCGGAAAATCGGTAAAGAGGATATTTTCGGCATAAAGCTGTTTTTCATTGCCATCGGTGCAAGTGAGTTTTGCCCCCTGCCCTTCTTTGTTAAGCGTTAAAGTCCAGACACAAAAAGGTTCGTTTTGAAGCGTTGGAACGCAAGATTGGCAATCAAAGATTTTATCTATCAGCCAGTATGCCCCGCCTGTTTCCGCAACATATTGAACGCCCTCTGTGTAAAGGTATTTTCTATATAGCGAGTGACGAAACCAAGTTTCCGTACCGCAGAAATTTCTTAAATCTTCTGCTCTAAGGGTTGGTGTATCTGTAAGTTTAGCTGTTTGGTTCATTTTCAATTCCTTTCTTCTTTAAATTGCGCCCCGAAACATACTTTTTTCGGGGCGACAGGAACTGGAGCTTCAAAGCGGCAAGAGAGGTCAATTCCCAAACCCTTTGCAAAAGGGCTTGGGCGGAAAATCGGAAAAATTGCGGAAGGTTCGCGGCAAGCGTAGCGGCGTGAAAGCCGTCATTTTTACTATTTTTTGGCTTTGGGAATTGACGGAGCGCGCCAAGACCAATCAGAAGTCATTTAAGGGTCATGACTCAACTGACCTTTTTGCAAGGCCACCGGGGAGCAAAATCACTCAAAGCATAAATATCCATATCAACACCCAACATAGGAGGACGATATGGAACTGATAATTCTAATTTTGAAAATCATAGTTGCTATACTCATTTATTTGAGTAGGTAACCAACAGACGGTAGGTCATTTGGTCTATCGTCTCGCGGCCAAAGATAACGCGTTAAGGATTGTCACCCGAAGGGCCGAAACGCTTTTCTTCAAAGTGGTTCGGGGAGCCTTGGCGAGTAAAGCCTGACCCGCACTTGCGGGGAACGCCCAAACTGCAAAACAAATCCTGCTTTACCGTATTTAATTAGCCTATGTGTTAAAAAAACCGGAAAAATATTAACCCAAGAGTTAATTTTCTTTACTCGCCAGTGTGGATTTTGGAGCTAATCAATCTGATATTAGATGAGCTGACACCATGCTCATTTGCCAGATTTTCCCAACGCGACAAAACAGCGCGTGTGGACTCTATAATTTCATCAATGCGAGCAGTGGCAATTTTGGCCTCCTCGCCGAGCGAGCGCAGATGCGAAAAACCAGGACGACTCCCCTCTCCCATAACCATTGTGCTTTGTTCACCGCGCGGGCCGGATGAAAACGTCAAATCATAAGCAGGTGATAAAACCCAACTACCTTGTTCATCAAGCAAGTAGCTAAAGTTTTTAGAATGATCGTCGCGGTTATGCGCCATGACATTAAAAACGGCCAGCTGATACATTTTTTCAACCTCGCGCACATCGCGTGTTAATGACGATGTTAAGGTAATCAGATCTTCATAGTCCAGTGACGGGGTTCTATAATCAGAATGAAGCAAACCGCACGCGGTGTGCATGTGCAATCTCTTTGATCCCACTCTATCAAAGCGTTTAATCGCAAAAAAACCTGCGCCATCTTGAGCATTAAACAAATGAACGGGCGGCATATTAATACCGGCCTCGATAGCCATGAGCGCATAAACATATTCAATAGCACCTGCATCATTGCCATCTTGCGAGTTCGGGAATTTCACCATCCAAGGCTCATAGCCGGCGGGCAGGTCTGATGCGCCATGAATAATATTTTCAAAGCTCTTATCAACACCGATGAGGGCTTTAGGGCGCGCGCCGCCAGAAGAGCCATTTAATGCGATAAGTTCAGCTAAAACCTCATCGGCCTCCCCTTCTAAAACATCGCGCGCATTTTGCGCCAGCTCATCAAGCCGCACAGGATCATGGTGTGTCTCTTCACTTTGATCTGGTTCATAAACTAGCGCGCCTAAAGCATTCATACCAACATGAGCCAATCTATCAAGCGGCGTAATATCCGAGGGTAAAATACCTTGTGAGCGTGCAAAGCGATCAAATAATAATCGCCCCCACCCATCAGGCAGACTGTCATTAAACAACCCCGGCAGACCCTCAAAAAGTTGATTATCAAAGCGCTGAACGCCTGATTGTAAAGGCAAGCGATATGGTGATAACGCAATATTTGTTTCTATGAATGAGGCATCATATTCAAAATAAATAATGCGATCGCGCAAAGCCAAGCGGCCAACCGGAATAGTGTTATCAGTGAATTTAAGGCCGACTTTGATTTCTTTAATTGAATTTATATCGTTCATGTGCGCCGCCCTCTTTGTTTTTTCGGCTTGTCGTCGTCTTCCAGCACATCATCAATAGATGAAAAATTATGCTGCGAGGTTTCAAGCGCGCTTAAGATTTTTTCCAATCCACCAAGAACCACGTATAATTTTAAAAACGCTTCGAGGGAAATAGCCCCCTGCTGCTCAAACTTACGCAATGTCGGCAAAGGAACCCCTGCCCGTTCAGCAAGACCAGCTTGTGTTAAATCCATGCTTAAGCGCTTTAAACGGGTATATTCTACCAGTTTTTTTTGCGCTTTTGATGATGTTATAAGTGATACCATTATATTATTTAATGCCTTTTCTATCTATTAACTACTATTATAGTATTATTTAAATGATTTTACCAGTGCTGAATTCATACCCCTAATTTCCTCAATGCATGCATAGCTTGGCCCTTTACTTTTTTAATTGCTTCCGCCGCAAAATTAGCCGCATTAGGTCGTATAAAATTTCGATAAGAAGCAGGATTTGTTCAAATTAGTTTAATAATTCACTTGAATACGGCAATATATGCCGCAATATTAAAGTTTTATAAACTAACTTTTTATGATATAGTTTAAAAATACTGTAGTTTACGGCAATATATGCCGCAAATAAGAAAAGATATAAACCATGAATGTTTCAACAAAACAAGAATTGCTAAGACTTATACCCGACGCTATGCCGGTTACGCGGCAATGGCTTATAGATAAAGATAAGAATTTAGAGCGTCATACGCTCGATAACCTTGTTAAAAGCGGCCAGCTTGTTTCAATAGCACATGGCCTCTATATACGTTTTGGCACGACGCTAACATGGGAGGGTGTAGTCTGCTGCTTGCAAAATATTGTCAAAACAGATTTGACGGTTGGGGGATTAACAGCCTTAGAATTAAGAGGTTTAGGTCACTATGTCGCGCTGTCCTCAAAAAAAGTCATCCACTTATACGGCAATGACACTCTTCCTAAATGGGTCAATGATGTTTTACCTGATGTTGAATTCAAACGGCACGCTTTGAGGTCGCAGTTTGATACACAAGATGATATGGGTGCATCGGGCCTAGTGAATGATGAATATGATACAGGCTTTAAAAAATTATATAGTCGCGATCCTCTGTCAGGATTTCAGCAAACGCGAACAGAAAACCAGAATGTCTGGCCGTTTACAAGATCGTCACCAGAGCGCGCTTATCTAGAAATATTGATGGATGTTCCAAAGAGCGTATCGTTTGAACACGCTGACCAACTATTACAGGGATTAACGACTTTATCACCGCGCCGCTTAGAACGCCTATTAAAAAGAACCCAAAACATCAAAGTTCGGCGTTTGTTTTATTGGTTTGCCGAGCGGCATAGCTATGCATGGTTTAAAAAGCTGCCTGCCCCCCCTACTCTCGATGATCTTGGGTTAGGGTCAGGAAAAAGAATGCTGATAAAAGGCGGAAAACTTGATACAAAATATATGATAACCGTACCGGAGGATATGTGGACACAAGCTCAAAATACTACAAACAAGTCCAGCTTTTGATAAGCGTTCTGCCCATTGTGGCAGAAGAGAAATGCTTTGCCCTTAAAGGAGGCACGGCTATCAATCTTTTTATTCGTGATTTACCACGTCTGTCGGTTGATATTGATTTGGTATATTTGCCAATGGATGATCGTGAAACGGCGCTCACCCATATAACAGACGCTCTCAACCGCATAGCAGATTCTATAGTTGAAAAAATAAATGGCGTGAAAATTCAAAAATCCTTTGAAAGCCGCGTTGATGCCCTCCGACTTATTGTTAAGCAAGGTGATGCGCAAATTAAAATAGAACTCTCGCCTGTTCTGCGCGGCACTGTGTTTCCAGAGAAATTACGAGAGGTCACTGAAAAAGTTGAAGAACAATTCGGTTACGTCGAAATGCCAGTAGTGTCTTTGGCCGACCTCTATGCAGGAAAGTTATGTGCTGCGCTTGATCGACAACATCCGCGTGACTTGTTTGATGTAAAATTCCTGCTAGAAAATGAGGGTTTAAGCCAGGATTTAAGAAAGACCTTCTTGGTTTACCTGATAAGCCACAATAGAACGATGGCAGAGCTTTTGCGCCCTACCCGCAAAGAACTTCAGGCAACCTACGACAACGAATTCATTCGTATGGCTCAAATTGATGTTCCTCTTGAAGAATTGGAGGCCGTTAGAGAAACGATGATTTCTGAGCTGAATAAATCTCTAACTGATGAAGAAAAGCGCTTTTTACTCTCTTTTAAAGCACTTAAACCAAATTGGACACTGCTTGGCTTATCTAACATTGAGAATTTGCCTGCGGTAAGGTGGAAAATGCACAATCTTGAGAAAATGGATAAAAACCGCCATAGTGAAGCACTTAAGAACCTTAAAGATGTTCTTTACAGCTCATAAACATCTTAAAAATTAACCTATAGATTAAAAATAACCCGAAAATATAAACCTAAGGGTTAATTTAAAATTTTTGGTTTATCAATGTGATGCTCAGTGAACTGATACCATATTGTACTACGATGCATTCAGAGTTATTAGTTAACAACTAATAACTAATAACTCTTTCGCCCTCGCCCTTTATGCTTTTGCACAAGATTGTCTTGTTCTTCAGGATTCAGCAAAGCAAATGCATGAAGTGCTGCACGTATAATGTCTGAGCCGGAAGATGTTTTTCCGTGCTTATCAATAGAGTTCTTAATCGCTTTATTGATAATGTCTTGTTCAGAGGGAAACAAAGAAAATGATTTTGTTGTAATACGTTCTTTTTTCTTTGTCCCCTCGCGACTTTTGAAATTGTTTTCTTCCGCAAGACGCCGAATTGCTTTTTCATCAACATCTTTTGAAGGAGAGCTGCTTTTCTGATCAGATTTAAAATCTTCAAAATTGATATTTGAGAAAGGATCGGCAGAATTATCTACATCACTCATGCGGCTATCTCCCCTGGTGTTTTATTAGACTTCTGATCTTGTATTTTTTTCATAGCTTCTGCTGCAAAATTTGCTGCATTACTCCGTGCTTTATCCAAGCCACTCACCTGTGACGATGTGATTTGATTTAAAGTCAACTTATGATCAAAAACAGCTTTATAGGCTTCTCTCTCATGCACCTCCGTTAAAAAACTATCAATTTTATTTTTTTCAAGACTATTCACCATGCGTTTTAAACCTTTAGAACGGATGGCTGGGCTGGTTCTTGTCAGAAGAATAGAAACAGGAATTTGTCGTCCGGTTACATTACATTGCCTTTTTACCAGAGCCACCGCGCGCGCGGCTTCTTCTGCGTCCAATGTGGAGCGTTGTGACGGTATAATAACCAAATCCGCTTTCGAAATCGCATAAGCGACAGACAAATTCGCCGTCCCCTCTAAATCAACAACAACAATGTCAGAAGTTTTCGCAGCGGCATCGATGTCTTCAAGAATTTTCTCTTCACTATCATTTGAAGTTACAATTAGGTTTTCTGCTTTCCCTCCCCCTGCGTGCCATTTTGCAATCGGGTGATTAGGGTCGGCATCAATGACATGCGTATTTAGACCTCTATGGGCAAGCTCTGTTGCAAGCAAAAATGCAGATGTAGTTTTGCCAGCTCCCCCTTTTGGACTTGCGAAAACGATAACAGACATATGGTGTCTCCATGTTGTTAGTTATTAACTGTTATAATAGTAGTTAATAACTGTTGAGGTGTCTATAGGGATTTGGTTTGTTTGCTGTAACTTTGTAAATAAACCCCAGTTTCATCCACCGAATTTGTGGATAAACAGCGTCTTTTGGGCATTACTTTCAAATTAAGCTCTTCCTCTGGTTTGATCACTTTCAGTCTGTTCGTTATCGTTATCACGACGCAATTTACCCATGACAGACTTGTGAAGCTTTAATTCGCCTGATTTGGCGCGGTTAACCATCGCATTGAAGTAAGCACCTGGCTTCATGACGCGGTTTTCTTCGCGTAAATTCGCCTGATCGGTCAAGATCACACAAACGGCGGCCCCTACTCGGCTGAGCGTCATGCACGCATGTCCCCATGAGCTTTGAGAAATCCCCAAAGTCCGGTTCAAACGGTAAGCGGCTTCAATAAAATCATTAGCGTTCATAGGCCGCGGCTCCATTGGAAGCTCAGCCTTTAATCTCTCGCTTGAAATATTGAGAAGTTGTTTGAGAGTAACATGCTGAAGCCCTGTAGAAAGAATGGTAGAATGTTCTTGTGATGATTCCTGTTCTGGCTCTTTTCTTTTGCTCCCCTCTCCTTTTGAACCGATGTCTAATTGACGTTGTGGATTCTCGGCTACCCCTTCCTGAAGGAAACTGGGCGAAGCCATACTATTTGTATCTAATTTATTAGATTGTTTTTTTATTGTAGAATTATAGTGAACGTCATCTGTGTCGTTTTTAGGCGACATTTCTTTTGTTTCTTTGATGTTATCACCTAAGTTATCCACTGCTTGAGGTTCAAGAATGCCCACCGCCAGTGCATAAAGCTCTTTATGGCTCGCCAGTAGGTCGCGAACACGCTCAAGACCAAGGTGCGTTCTGATTTGAAGCGATAACGGTTCATATTTCTTTTCAAGGTCGGTGAGGATATCCGCATAATCGCCCTGCCCGTCTAATGTGAGCAGCTCCATTTCACACATAATGGCTCTGATCTGGCCTCTATAGTATGAGATTTGGCGTTTTGTCTCCATCCACGCAGCGTCAATGAGGCGTTTTTCTTGAAGCCTTTCCTCTAAGGAGGCTTTGAGATAAGCCAAAGGTGTAAGATCAACGCCATAGGCATACATGATGCGTCCTGATTCATCGCGTTTGCCGTATCGTCTATGATTTCCGCTATCGTGCCATGTTAATGCACCCGCTTCGAACAAGCTTTGTTCAAGGCGTTGCACTTGGCGTTCACTCACGCCTAAATCCAAAGCTGTTTTTGAAAGTGATTGATAAATGATTGGTGAGCTGCCCTGCTCCCAATCGCAATCTCTTGTGAAAGCCATATAGTAATCGAGTAATGAAATCATGCGCGGTGTAAATCCGGCTTGTTTGCCGATGCGTTTCACAAGCAAAAGAAGATCATAACGGTTCACGTTATCCTCTAATCCTGTGAAGTCTTCGACTTGCTCATAAGATTTACGATGTGAAGAAGAGCTTATGCGCCCTCCCCTACTCTGTTTTATTTGGTCAATATTTTGTAAATAGTTGCTCATGTGTGTTTAAAAAGCTGATCCTCAAAACCATGTGAATAAGACGCAAAAAAGGGTTTGCAAAAGTCACTTTTGACTTGCATCCGATTCGGCTGAGCGGTACTATTTATTTAGATTGTTAAGGAGCGCCGCTCTATTTTAAAGAACCACTGTTAGCGCAGTGGTTTTTTTGTAGGGTTTTTAGATACTGTGCTTAACCTTTCCTATAATTGATAAAGATGGCGAGACGCCTAAGAAAATCGAATCCTGTGGAAGGAATCGGTATAAAAATCCTATCAAAAATACAGAAGATACGCAACTGACACTGTCATTTCTAATTTTGTGTTTAAAAGTGTCAATAACGAAACGTTAAACGCCGTAATTCCGCGATATATACACTATTTTCACTTTTAAACCAGTTACATACCTGACAGTATTAAACACAATTAGAAATTAAAAAAATCGTAAATTCTGTATTATTTCGTCAGTTTTGTAAAAATTTGTAAAAATTTGCCTGTGACAAACCTGACGGATATATATATTATAAGACTGTAAAATTCGTCTAATTATGTACTGGATAATAATATGCTCGTTACAATATCAAAAGCGTCAAAAATGGCTGGTGTTAGCAGAGCCACGATATACAACGATATAGATTCCGGCACTCTATCCGTTGAGTTAGGTGCCAAAAATAGAAAAATGGTAGATGTTTCAGAACTGTCTCGCGTATATAAGAATTTAAAAAATCCTGACGATGCTGACAATTCTAAAAGTGTCAAGTCTGATAAAAAACGTGAGGTCGCAAGCCCTCAGCAGTCAGAGAAGGTCGCAGTGCTGCAAGAGCGAATTGAAGCTCAGCGCAAGCAAACAGAGCTTTTAGAGGCCATGCTAGAAAGAGAACGCGAAGACAGAAGGCGTGAACGTGAAGCCTCTAAGGAGTTTGAGGACTACTTTAAAGCCCAAATTGACAACCAAGCTGAAAGCATAAAGAACTTCACTAAACTTCTAGAAGATCAAAGAGGTGACAAAACTGACACAAATGACGATTGGAAAAAATCTATAAACGCACTAGAAGAGCGTATAGCTAACCAAGAAACAGAAGCCAAGGAAAAGGCTAAGACAGAAGCCAGGGAAAAAGAAGAAATCCAGAAAGAGCTCGAAGAAAAAGAACAATTACTCAAAGAGAAGGAAGAGGCTCTGGAGCTGGAAAAACATAAATCATTCATTCATCGAATGCTTGGAAAATAAAAGTAGGGTAGGGGGCTTATGTCCCCTTCAATTTTTTTAGGGTTATTTCATGGTTCATCTTCTTTCAAAATAGCCACAATCCGAATAACTTGCTCAACAGACAATCTCGGCAATTGTAAATTGATGTCGCCGCTCGACCAAATCTCAGCTGTGCCTTTTTGAAAGTAAACTGTTTTACGAGCGCGGCTATGATCAGGAATACGTCCTTGTGTAACTTTTACAATTGAAGCTGCAATCAAGTGTAAGTGGTTTTCTTTTTCTTGCTCTTCAGCATTACGGAGGAGGGCGCTTTCATAGGCTTTTAAATAATGAGGCATTAGGCGACGCATGATGTCCGCTGCAATGTCTTTTGCTGGGCGCGTAATACTCACGCCAATATCTTTATAATCTTCGTGCCACGCACGGCATTTTTGACGCGGAAACATTCCGCCTATTTTAAACTTCTGACCATCGAGGCGAAAATATAAACCGCGCCCGCATCCGTCTATAATTTCAAAACGCCAATGCGATAGTTCGCCAAGCCGCGAAAACTTCCACGGCTTGCCAAGATAAAGAGCTATCTCTTCTATTTTTGCTTGTGTGCTCATGCTGACCTACGCGCAATGAGGTTGTTATTTCTATGCGGTCTTTGTGATCCGTATTTGGCGCGGATCTCTTCAAGACTCTTTGTGCCTTTAGAGCGGCTAGAAAATTCTTCAGGTCTAAAATACCATGCCTTCTTTTTTGCTGCCCATTTGAAGCCCGCTGTTTTGAGCATATCTTTATGCTCACGCGTTTCACCTGTAATCCACACCCAAGATCCACAAATTTCAATCACGAGGGCAGGGAGGCCAGAAATCGCATTTAAAGCATCATTGAGCATGTCTCCGTAATCTGTCTGCTCTGACTTCATTTCGCCTGTGTAATCTTTCAAGGCATCATATGCTTGATTGATGATTTTCATCATCTCTTCGCCAACTGGATTAATGTCTGGATGATATTTTTTACACGCGGCGCGATAGGCTGCTTTTGTATCGTCTGGGTTTAGGCTTCCTGTTAATCCTAAAATTTTGGCTGCATCATAGATATTCATTACGCACCCCCAAACAAATCAGTTTGAGGATTGGCCGCGTCTATAATGTTAAAAACAAGCCGCGCCATTTTGACAGTTTGCGAACCCTTAAAGAGTGGTTCATCTAAACTAGAATTCGCATAATCTCGATCTGCCCATATCTTTAGGCCACTTCCTTGATAAGCGATACTGATTGAATCTCGACACCCACCGCCACCATATATACCCAATTCATATTTTAAAGCCTCTTGTAACTCTTCATCGCTCATCGGGTTTTCAGAGCGTTTTGCCCATCGCTTTTTATAGCCTTCCGTATTACAGACAGCGCGTAAAAATACGCCTCTTTTTTCTTCCTCTGTGAATGTCTCTGACATGATTTTTTAATCCTCTTTTTAAGTGACCAAACGGGAACAGCCCCGTTCATGAAACCTTGCCAAGCGGCGAGCGTCATATCTAAAACCCGCGCATGCGGTATGACGATCAATCGTTAGAAACCGACTTCACAGACTTGTTCCGTAAAACGGAATTCACTTGCCCCAACACGTTTAAGCGGGCAGGGGTAAGCAAGTCTATTGAGATAGGCGGGGACGTCGATGTAAGCTGGAAATGTTGATTCATCAACGGCTAATCAAAGAGGGCAAAGACCTCTTTTCAAAACGACTTGAATCGTAAAAATTTACACTTAGATTTTACTTTAAGTAGGGAAACACAACAAAACGCATAAAGAAACACAGTGTTTCGTTTGTGGCGTTTTTTAATATGCTGAATTAAGGCTGTATCTGTTTATACACAACGATATTAAGGCATTACATTAAGTGCAAAAACACGAAAAACGTCGCCCTAATAATTGGGCAGAGCAGGGGGCTTACATCATTTCATTCTTAACAGCCGCACGTCCTAAAACTTCGAAAGCTTTGGCTGTTAGCTTCTCTTTCTTTGGATCATCTTTGTGATCTTCTTCGATAGCCAAATGAAGTTTATGGAGTATCTTCACAGGCGGCACGTCATTCAATCCGATGATCTCAAGAGCATCATCCAAAGTGATCTGATCGGGTGATTTAGACCAAACATCGAGCGGCTCATTTTGAAACTTTTCACGCTCTCTTTGGAGACGCTCTTTAGTCTCTTGCTCTTTAACTTTTTCATCTTCGGGATAGGGGGCTTCGAATAATGACCCCTCCACCAAATCAGGATCACGAGCATACAAAAGCCTGAAAATATGACGTGCATAATTCCAGTACCGACGACGGAAATTTTCATCGACTTCATCATGTGGAAAATACGTTTCAAGATAGGAAAGCGTATCGAGCAATCTTTTGTTTTTGTAATAAGCTGTTTCTGTTTTCTTTGAGAGGAGGGCATGCCCAAATACAAACAGATCATAAGATGATCTAATATGGTATCTGGCCGCTTCTCGTAATGATGGTGCATAGCTCAAAGCTTGATGTGCATCTCTTGCACTATGCGCATGTTTTAATAACGCGCTATAACTCGAAAATAATTCATACTTAGGAATTATACGGCTAACGATTTGAACCACGATATGAAAACCGGTGACACTCACAAGACAAAAAAGAGCTGCCCAAATCACATATTGAAGATCACGATAGTCTCTTGGAATTTCATATATCCATCGCTCTTGTTTCGCATAGTCCTGAATTTCTAACACGGCATATCCAGCCACAACAAAACCAATAAGAACGAAGAGCGGATATATGGGATGAAATGAACGCAAGAAAACAGGCTTATCAGATAGCCGTGAAAACAGATCATTCTGATCATGCTCACGCTCTTTATGATCGCTCAAAGCTTGTTTAGCAAATTTCCATTTTTGATGTATGAAGCGAGCAAGCTTGGGAACGGCAAATAAGCAAAATATCCCTGCCAATACCAATGGCAAGAAATCAACTAACGCCTGATATAACAAATAAAGAAGATAGCCAATAATACCGAGAACAACGACAGGCATGATTTACACACCTTCGT
>CAXBOT010000009.1:0-61779 GCA_963977495.1 uncultured Alphaproteobacteria bacterium
CGTTCCAATATTACAATGCGGCTTGTTCCGCTCAAACTTTTCCTTCGACATATCTCATATGCTCCTTACATCTAAACTTTGCCGCTCCCGGCAGAAAAACTATTGCTTTGGTGTAGAAAAACCACCCCACAATGTCAATGGGTTTTTTACGGATATACGCGATTTTTAGTGGTGGTTTCTATTTCATTGGAGCGAGTGACCGGGATCGAACCGGCATATTCAGCTTGGAAGGCTGACGTTCTACCATTGAACTACACTCGCATTGCCAAAGACAGTGATATCACCTATCGACTTTTGAAGCAAAAATCAATAGCGCAATATGAAATTTGTTATATCAAAATACGCGCGCTCAAAAAATTACTATCGCCGCACAACAAAGCGCGATGTTTTGATTTCCTCTTCCGTATGCTGCACCAATGCCTTAATAAACTCCGCGCCGAACTGCAGGATCATACACGCATACGTCACCCAAATCATAAGCAGGATAATAGACCCCGCCGCACCAAAAACCGATTGCGGTGCAACCACGGCAAGGGCTTTTGTAAAAAACAACCCGCCCAGCAAAAACAACAGAGAAGACAGCGTCCCCCCGACAAAGGCGTAGCGCAATTTAATTTTCACATCGGTCAGCATTTTAAAGATCAACGTGAACAACAAGGCAATCGTGGTGAACGACACGCTGAGCTCCAATATCCATAAAAACTCAAGCTGAGGGAACTGGCTTACGACCCAACTGCCAAATACTTTGAGCGCCGCAGAAACATACATCGACACCAAAACGCAAAAACTGAACATGATCGCAACGAACAGTGAAACGCCCCGATATACAAGAAAACGAAGCACCGTTTTTTCAGGCTTCGGCTTCACCCCCCAAACCGCGTTAAAGGAATTTTTGAGCTGTGCGAAGAACCCCGTTGCCCCGAACAACAAAACGCCACCACCAATAATCAATGTTTTGGGGCCATTATCCGTCAGGCGCGCATTATCAATAATTTTCTGAATGGTTTCGGCGGCCTCCTGCCCCATAAAGCTCCCGATATATTCCTGAATTTGGGTGCGCACCATTTCTTCATCCAGAAAAAATGTTGTGATAGAAAACAGAATAATAAGCATTCCGGGCAATGAGAAAACAGCATAATAGGCGGCGGCGGCGCTATATGTTAAAGGGGTGTTCGACACCCATGATTTTAAAGTATTTTTTATAACTTCCAGCATAAGAAACCTGTCGCGCCAAGGATATGTTGTTTAACTTGAGCAGAATAAATTCCCACCAGCATGTGATGGCGCAAGCTTAGATCAGCAACACAGGAAAACCAAGTCACAATCCAATTTTTTCCAAAAAGCGCAAATCAGAGACGGTTAATCCCGATCGTAATGCCGCCCTTCCCAGATGTAATAAACCACAGGAATAACAATAAGGGTAAGCAGCGTTGTGGTCGCCATACCGCCAATCATCGGCAAGGCAATGCGGCGCATCACGTCCGATCCTAATCCTTCTGTGATGAAAATCGGCGTTAACCCGATCATCGTTGTGGCAACGGTCATCAATTTGGGTCGCACTCGCAAGACGGCGCCATGCATAACCGCTTCGAATAAATCCTGCCGTGATTGCGGCGGATGTTCGCGCATCTGGTGATCGATATAAATCAACATCACCACCGCCGTTTCCACCGCGATCCCCGCCAAGGCAATAAACCCGACACCAACGGCAACAGAGAAATTATACCCCGCCCAATACAGCGCCCACACCCCGCCGATCAATCCGAACGGCAGCGAAAGCATGATGATCAACGTACGATCAACGCGCCCGAAATGAATCATTAACAGCGTAAAGATTATAAAAACGGCCGCAGGTATCGCAAATTGCATCCGCACCTTGGCTTCTTGCATTTGTTCAAACTGCCCCGACCAAATCAACGCATAGCCGGAGGGCAAATCAACGGTTTCGGCTATGATCTTTTGTGCCTCCTTCACATAGGATCCGATATCGCGTCCCTCAATATCAACATAAACCCAACCCGTAAGCCGTGCATTTTCAGACTTAATCATTGGCGGGCCTTCCACGAATTCAATCGTGGCCAGTTCGCCCAGCGGGATATGCTGCCCCTGCGGTGTCGGCACAAGGATGTTATTCAAATCATCAGGATCTTCGCGGAAAGGCCGATCATAACGCAGCATGATGTTATAACGCTCTCGCCCCTGAATGGATTCGGCCATTTTCATACCGCCCAGCGCGGTTCCGATAACATTTTGGAACACGCCCATGTCAATATTACGCCGCGCAAGCGCATCACGATTTGGGGTTACCTCAAGATATTTTCCACCTTGCACGCGGTCTGCAAAGGCCGAACGCGTACCCAGAACCGCCTTAATCGCGGCCTCGACATCCAACGCGACGCGCCCGATCTCATCCAAATTATCGCCTGCAATTTTAATTCCGATGGGCGTGCGTATACCTGTGGAAATCATATCCATGCGAATTTTAATCGGATATCCCCACGAATTAACCACCCCCGGCAGTTTCAAACGGGCGTTCATATCCTTAATCAGATCATCAACCACCATGCCTTTGCGCCATTGATCACGCGGTTTCAGGCGTATCCATGTTTCAATCATAGAAATCGGCGCAGGGTCAGTGGCGGTATCAGCGCGGCCTACTTTACCAAATACAAGCTCCACTTCCGGTGTGGTTTTAATCAAACGGTTTGTTTGCTGTAAAATTTCCTTGGCTTTGGTGATAGATACACCGGGTAAGGTCGTCGGCATATAGAGCAACTCACCTTCATACAAAGCGGGCATAAACTCTGATCCCGTCTTGGCAATCGGCCACGCCATAGAGCCCAACAAGCACAACGCCAAAACAATGGTCACCCATTTACGCTTGAGTGCGATGCTCAAAAGCGGTTTATAGACATGAATAAACCAGCGATTGATCGGGTTTTCTTCTTCTTTGCGGATTTTCCCGCGGATCAACCACAGCATCAGCACCGGCACAACCGTAACAGACAGAATAGAAGCAAACGCCATTGCATAGGTTTTTGTATAAGCAAGCGGTGAAAATAAACGATAGGATTGGCCGCTCAAAGCGAAGACCGGCAAAAACGATACCGTGATAATCAATAGCGAGAAAAACAACCCCGGCCCGACCTCTTTGGTCGCCAATAAAATCGCATCGTGCTTATCATGGCGTGAAGCGCTCTCGGGCAGTTCCGATATTTTTCGATGTGCATTTTCAACCATAACAATCGACGCATCCACCATCGCACCGATTGCAATTGCAATACCGCCCAAAGACATAATATTAGCCGTAATGCCCTGCGCAGACATCACAATGAAGGCCGCTAAAATCGCCAGCGGCAATGTCACAATCGCAACCAACGCCGATCTGGCATGAAGCAAGAATATCAGGGACACCAGCGCAACAACGATGGCTTCCTCAAGCAATTTACTGCGCAGATAATGGATTGCCCCCTCAATCAACGGGGCGCGGTCATAAACCGTGACGATCTCGACACCATCGGGCAAACCTTGCTGAAGTTCGGATAGCTTTTTCTTAACGCCTTCAATAACATGCAGGGCGTTCTCACCAGAGCGCATGACCACAATTCCCGCAACAACCTCCCCTTCTCCATCCAACTCTGTCACACCGCGCCGAAGCGCTGGCCCCTCAATCACGCGGGCAACATTCTCCAACAGAACAGGCGTGCCGTCAGGCGCATAAAGGACGATCTTTTTCAACTGATCGATGTTCGTGATATAGCCCTTGGAACGGATCATCAGTTCCATTTCCGCCTTTTCAATCACGCGCCCGCCAGCATCCATGCTGGCGCTTTTAAGAGCATCCATAACGCGTTTCAGCGGAATATCAAAGGCACGCAACCGATTGGGATCAATCAAAACCTGATATTCTTTGACAAACCCACCAACAGAGGCGACCTCTGACACACCATCAACCGTTGCCAATTCGAATTTCAAAAACCAGTCTTGCAAGCTACGCAGTTGGGAGAGATCATATTTCCCGCTTTTATCAACCAGCGCATATTGATACACCCAACCGACACCTGTGGCATCAGGCCCCATTTGCGGACGCGCGCCGTCGGGCAAGTCACCTTGAATTTTCGACAGAGCCTCGACCACGCGGCTGCGCGCCCAATATTGATCGACAACATCTTCGAAAATAATATAAACAAACGATGTTCCAAACATGGAATAGCCACGCACATCCTTTGTCTTAGGCAGCCCCAGCATCGTTGTTGAAAGCGGATAGGTAATCAAATCCTCAACAATTTGCGGTGATTGTCCTGCAAAATCTGTGCGGATAATAACCTGCGTATCCGACATATCGGGAATAGCATCAAGCGGCATTTTCTGCACCGCCAAAATACCGCCAATCAGCAAGGCAATCATCATAACAACGACAAGCAGTTGGTTTTGCACTGACCAATCAATCACCTTAGCAATAAAGGATTGTGTCGGATCGTGAGAGAGGTGTTTATTCTTATTAATGCTGGTCATGCGACTCTCCGATCATTTGGTCTTTATCCATCGCCGCACTAGGGGATTTCATTTTGCGAAAGGATTCCCGCAGCGCACTTTCTGAATCAATCAGGAATTGACCGCTGATAACGACATCATCCTCTTCGGAAAGGCCGCTCACGACCTCCGCACGCCCTTTATAGCTTAGGCCGATCACCACCTCCACAGGCTGGAAACGTCCCTGACCCTTTGCCAACACAACATAATCACCATCTTTGCTTTTTAAGATTGCATCACTTGGAATGGACAAACGCTTTTTGACATTGGTTTCAAGTGTCACATCTGCATAAGCCCCCGGCTTAAACTGGCCGTCAGGGTTATCCAGAACCAAACGAATGCGCCCTGTGCGCGTTGCCCTGTTCATTGTGGGATAGATATAATCCACCTTGGCAACTTGATCCTTCACACCAAATGCAGGCATAGAAACGCTCGCCTTGGTTTTTTGGGTCATAAATGCAATATCCTGCTCGGCTATATCAACTTCGATCCAAACCGTATCGTAATTTTGCAAAACCATAAGGTTCATGCCGGGTTTCGCGTATGTGCCATCTCTGATATCAATACGGCTAACCACGCCATTAGCCTCAGCATAAAACGGCACACTATCAAAAGGCTTGCGCTGTTTTTTAACGGCGTCAATCGCCTGCTTTTGCATACCCAAAGAAATCAACCGTTTAGCGGCGGAATCGATGCGTCCACTCAACCCCGTCGCCAAAGCGCTCACAAGGTCTTTTTGCGCTGAAATCAATGCGGGGCTGTAAAAATTAAAGAGTAAATCCCCCTTCTTCACATCATCTCCGACTGCCTTGATTTTAAGATTTTCAATCCAGCCTTCAACGCGGCTTGAAATATCAAACTGTAAACGCGTATTTTCTGTCACATCACCATAACCACGCACCACACTACCGAAATCGTTCATCTGTGCGCGTTCAAAGCGAACGCCTGTGTTTTGTATCATTTCAGAACTAATTTGCACGACGGCGCGTCCTTCCGTCGTCATCGACGTGTCTTGCGCATAGACAGGAACAAGGTCCATCCCCATCGGCGATTTGCCCGGCTTATCACTTCTGTAATTCGGGTCCATCGGCGCGCGCCAATATAAAATCTCCTTTTCCCCCGTAGCTTGAGGTGCAGGCGACATTTGCGCTTGCTCTTCCCCACTTTCCACAGCGATAAGATCCATGCCGCAGATCGGGCATGTTCCCGCATGATCTGAAAAATAATGTGTGTGCATGGGACAGGTATAGTGCTGCGTTTGCGCCAGCGCAGGCGTGACACAAAAAACAAGAACGACCATCATAAGGATATGTACTGTGTGTTTCATTTTGAAACCTCCTGATATGCACCAATAATATTGGCGTTAAATTCTGCTGATCTGGACACATAAAGCGCCTTCACAATCGCGCGTTGGCTTTGGATGTTCAGACGGTCAATCTTTGCCAGTAAGACAGAGTCCAGATTTTCCGTTCCCGCTTCATAATTCCGCTCCGCCGCGGCGATTTTCTTTTTCATCGCCCAATCTTTATCCTGCAAAACCTTAACATTCCGCCCCGCCGCATCGCGTGCGGCGTGTAATGCGGTCATTTGCTGTATCCATTGGCGCGCCATATCGTCATAAGCAAACTGCGCGCTGCGCTCCTGATCTTTGGCCGCTTTCAATTTCGGTTTTTGATTTTTATCAGCCCATAGCGGGATCGTGATTTGCGCCTGCAGAGAAAACCAATCATCGCCGTTAAAGCTGTTATGCTCGCCGCTTTCGCGCTGTTTATAAATGGCGTTCACACCAAAATCAGGCAAAAACGCTGCCTCTGCCACGCCGACACTTTTCGATGCAATATCAATATCTTGCGCAGCGATCATAACGGGGTATAACGCATCAGGGGTTTCATCCCATTGCATATCGGGCACATCAGGAACATCCAACGCGGGCACATCACCGACCAGACGAATAAACTCCGCCTCAATTGCCGTAATATCCGCATCCAGATTATTCAACTTGCGCTCTGCCTCCGCACGCTCGACATCGATTTCTGAAAATCTTTGGTATTAAGAGCCGCCGGATTCGACCTGTCCCTCAAAGGTGTTCTCCAAGGCTGTGTAATACTCTAATTGTTTTTTGATCAGCGCTTTGCGTGTTTTTGCGCTCTGATATTCGGCCAGTTTGGCAATCAACATAAAGCGCATTCTGGCCTTGGTATAATCAGCCACCAGCGCGAATTTTTTTGATAATTGATCCAAGCGCCCTGACTTTGCCGCGCGCAACGCGGGGTTGGGGATTTTTTGATTAAAGCCAATCAATTTTGCTGTCGGCAAAAAACGATCAAAGGACGGATCAGAGACGGGAACATTATCCACGCCGATTGTGACCACCGGATCGGGCAAGCCCAGTTCCCCTTGCGCCTGCGCCTGCGCAGCGTCGCTTTGCGCCAATATGGACGCAATCTGCGGATGATCTGTTAAACGCTGCACATACTCTTCGAATGTCGCGGCCTGTGCGTGTGGAGCCACTGATATTAAAGCCAAAGCTGTTACCCATAATCGGGTATATAAAGTCAAATTTCGCATAGGAATAACCTTCTTTTTTATAGCGAATTCGCGCGTAAAGGCGCCAAACACCCGACGCAAACACATGCGACGGGGCACTTAAAAAAGATAGGGATTTATATGCGGATTCTTTGAGTAGAGAAATAAACCGGCAGACGGGCAAGCGTCATATCCGGCAGTCGAGGCGGCCCGCGAATATCATTCGTGAATGATGGGGCAAAATTATGAACGGCTGTAATATCAGCCCATACAAAATGAATATCGCTCAAAACTTGATCGGGGCTGAAATCATGGTTTGCATCCTGATAAAAGAAGCCAACGCCCATGCAATCTTGAACCAGCATAAGGCCGTCAGGGCCAATTTTACGATAATCACCATCATTCGATGCCTCATGACAAGGCATCGCTTCGCCACTCTGCGCTTGGGCTTGCTGCATCGGGCAAATCGCCATAATGCACACCAGCGAGGGCAAGAACGTCAAAAATGCTAATAATCCAAGTATGTTCTTTTTCATATCAGAACTCATAATATGCTATTCGTCCTAAAAGTCTATTAAGTTTCAAGACCCCGGACCGTAATGAAGATTATTAATATCACTCCACGTATATGTCGCTACAGGCGGCTTTCTATCTTCTTCAGGTGTTAAAATCATCTCCGCAACGCGTTCGCTATCGGTAAAAACAAGCTGACCATGATACACCTGATTCATAAAATCATCGAAGGAGGCCATGGGATGGTTGGGGGCGAAATCTGCGATTAAATCAGTCGGCACTATCACCTTAAACCCGTTATCCAGCAGACTATCCATTGTCCAGTAAATACATTTCGATGCATAAAACCCAGTCAAAACCACGGTATCCACGCCCTCCTCTTTAAGTTTATCAAAAAACTCTTCATGTTCAGGATAGGCGGACATTTGTGTTTTCGGCAGAATGGCATCCTCATTTTCAAACGGCATAACACGATGGAATGCACGCTCTTCGGCGCTCATCGGCTCAGGATCGAAATCCGCTGAAGTCGTAACATGCTGCAGCGTCCACGCCACTTTGTTACAATCCTTACGCACCTCATTTGTAAAATCAGCAATACGCGCCGCCGTTTCATCAAGATAAAGAGAGGAATTATACTCCCCGGAACCTTCTTCAAAATATAGCGCAGGGTCACAACTGGAACGATTGATATCAACCCCTAACAACAGAACCTTCATAGCCTTAACCACCCTCATTTTTTCTAAAAAATAACAATTACGATGCAAATAATCAAACTATTATTATAACGCCCTGATTCACCTGAATAAATATTATTTTATTATATAATATAAGAGCTTACATACAAAATATAAAAAACCGCTTAATCAAAAGAAAATGATAATCATTATCAAATAAATGGTTGACTCTGTAATGGCGCAATTGTATTCCCTCTTACTAGATGCGAATGATTTGCATTCACTGATTCTATTTTAATTTAATGAAGGATATTTATAATGTTGGTTTCAAACAGGAGAAGATTGTGCCTTCTCTCAGGTGTATTATTATCAGTTGGGTATATTGCCCCCTCCCACGCTCAGGAATATCCGACGATTTCCGGTGAAGTCGTGATGGAACTGCAAAATGAATACACGGCTAACTCCGACGATCCCGCGACAGACGGTTATAACAACATATTCTTCCGCACAGAAGTCGCCCCGACCTTACGTTTCAATGAGCATTTCTTTATCGATGGTGTTGCCGTTCTTGAAAACATCCAAGACCGCGATCTATTTGAAAGTAATTTCTTCGACAATGAAGGGATCTTTATTGAAGAGATCAAAGTCAACTATGAAAACGGCCCTTTGTCAGTGTTTGCGGGTAAATTCAACCCTGGCTTTGGCGCAGCATGGGACTTTCGCGGTATTTGGGGCGAAGATTTCGCCGAAGATTATGAAATCACCGAAAAAATCGGCGTTGGCGCAAACTACACTTTCGGAAATGATACAATCGGCGAACACACAGTAACCGCGAATACATTCTTTGCTGACACAACTTTCCTATCAGGTTCGCTTATCACAAATCGTAACACTTTGAACAAAAATGATGGCGGCGTTTCCAATACCGAAGATTTCTCCTCATTCGTTGTTTCATTGCAAGGCGAAGACCTCGCAGGCGTTGAAAACCTTTATTATAAACTCGGCTATCGCAACCAAGACGAAGGTGACGTCAGCGCAGGCGGTGATCGCGAAACAGGATACGCTGTGACATTGGGGCATAACTTCGCCGTGAACGATCATGTTGGTATGGATGCCCTTGTTGAATATGTGGATATCGACAATTTCGAAGCCGGCACAGATGACAAGCAATATCTGACAACCAGCCTGATCACAACAATCGACAATCAATGGAATGTGACCGCCAGTTATACGGCGCGCAATACGGACAGCCCCAGCGGCGATTCAGATGATCACTTGTTCCAACTCTCTGGTGGTTACGACTTTGGCCAAGGCACAACCGCCGAGCTTGGTTGGCGTAATTCGGAAGAAGCTGGCGTAGACACCGATATCGTTGGCGCCCTCATCCGACACACATTTGAATTCTAATCAAAATAGAAAAGAGCAAACTGATGAAAAAAACAATTTTAACATTAGCCGCTGGTGTTTCTTTGGCGCTATTCAGCACGGTATCTCACGCGGATACAACGCCGATCACACAAGAAGTCGTCGTTCAAAATTATGCAGGTCTTGTTTATACCAGCTATAACGCCGCCTATCAGGACGGGTTAAAGCTACAACAAGCCATTGACGGTTTTCTTGCAAACCCAAACGACGATACGTTGAACGGCGCCAAGCAAGCATGGCTTACCTCGCGCAATTCATACGGACAAACAGAAGCCTTCCGCTTTTACGAAGGGCCGATTGACTTTGCCGATGCCGATGGCAATGAAGGGCCGGAAGGCCGCTTGAATGCGTGGCCTCTGGATGAAGCCTATATTGACTATGTTCAGGGCAATCCCAATGCCGGACTGGTCAATAATAAAGGCGTTAAAATCACCAAAGACTCTTTGTCAGGTGAAAACCAAGCCAATGACGAAGCCGAAGTATCCACGGGTTATCATGCGATTGAGTTCCTTTTATGGGGACAAGACCTCAACATCGACGGCCCGGGTAATCGTCCGGTTTCCGACTATGCCAAGACGGCCAACAATGAACGCCGCCGCGCATATTTAAAAGTTGTGACAGAATTGGTGGTTGATGATTTGAAATTCCTCGTCGATCAGTGGGCGCCGAACCAAGACAACTACGCGAAAACATTTGTTCAGGATAAAGATGCCCTTTCCAAAATCATGACGGCGCTTGCAACATTAAGCGGTTTTGAACTGGCTTCCGAACGCATGGCGACCGCCTTGGATTCAGGGGATCAGGAAGATGAACATTCCTGTTTTTCAGACAACACGCATAATGACTTTATCTATAATGCCCAAGGTATTATGAATGTTTTCTTCAGTGCAGGGCTTTATGAATATCTGGAAACGAAGGATGATGATCTTGCCGAAGAGCTTGAAGAACAAATTCTTGAAACCAAGAAATTAATCGCCGCCCTGCCGCATCCGATTGATCGCGAAATCTTAAGCACACCCAAGGGGAGTGAAGCCCGCCAGAAAATGGAAATGGCTGTATCATCCTTGCAAAAAGAAGCTGACCTGTTTAAGAAAGCTGGGGACGTTTTAGGGATCAAAGTTTCGATTAACGAGTAAGAAATGCACATAAAGCATTTTGCCATAGCCATCATTGCGTATGTATCCTTTTGGGGCGTTGTTTACGCCGCAAAGGATACGTATGATTCTGCTATACTCGACAATGCGCTGTCAGGCGGCGAGACCACCGTCTTTAATTATTCCCGCGATGCTTTTGCAAAACCCGCAGCAAATTTGCCGACCAAGAAACTAAGAGATTTCACCTTCGGCAATAAAATGTTCAATACAAGATGGGTAACGGCGCCTGCTTCGGTCACATCATTGGATGGTTTGGGGCCGACCTTTAACCGCAAATCCTGCGCCGCCTGTCATTTTAAAGACGGCCGCGGCAAGCCCCCTTCTTCCCCCGATGAACCGATGATGTCGATGCTGGTGCGCCTCAGCGTCCCCGGAAATGCTGCCGATGGCGGGCCCTTGGGTCACCCTGTTTATGGCGGACAGCTCAATGATCGGGCTGTTCACGGCGTTCCCGCAGAGGGCATGGCTCAAATTTTTTATGAGGACATAAAAGGCCAATATCCAGACGGCACGCCTTACAGCCTACGCAAACCCAATTACAAATTTATCGAAATGGCTTATGGCCCGCTTGGTGATGACATTATGTTTTCGCCGCGCGTTGCCCCTGCCCTGCATGGCGCGGGATTACTCGAAGCCATCCCCGAGGACACCATCATGGCGTGGGCTGATCCGAACGACGCCGACGCAGATGGCATATCAGGCCGCCCGAACATGGTTTGGGACCCCATAAACAACACAAAGGCATTAGGGCGGTTTGGCTGGAAAGCCAACGTCTCGTCACTACGCTTGCAAGATGCGGGTGCAGCCGTTGGTGATATGGGCGTCACAACATCTGTATTCCCTGAACAAAACTGCCAAAATGCACAAACAGAATGCATAAACGCCCCTCATGGCGGCGCACCTGAAATGTCGGATACGCAACTTGATAAAATGACGTTTTATGTCAGTACGCTGGCCGTTCCTGCGCGGCGCAGCATTGATGACCCACAAGTGTTAGCAGGCGCGCGTGCCTTTGAACAAGCGCGCTGCATTCAATGTCACAAGCCAAAAGCAATGACCGGCGAGCATGCCGTTGATGCCCTATCCAACCAACTGATACAGCCCTTCACAGACATGCTTCTGCACGATATGGGCGAGGGTTTGGCCGATCACAGACCCGATTATGAAGCCACGGGAACAGAATGGCGCACCGCGCCACTATGGGGGATTGGCCTTGTGAAAATCGTCAATAAGCACACAAACTTCCTTCATGATGGCCGCGCGCGCAACATAGAAGAAGCCATTCTCTGGCATGGCGGTGAGGCCGAAGCTTCACAAGAAGCTTTTAAAGCGATGAACAAAGAAAAACGTGACGCCCTTATCACATTTTTAAATAGCTTATAATAAAGCGACGCATCATATATGTCGTTTCATTACCAAGAAAACTTTTATAAAATAGGCTTATGAGTAAAAAGACACCCGCCAAAACCGCCGCAAATGGAGAAATTCATTATATGACCCCGCATGGGCATGCTGTTCTTGAAAAGGAACTCTATTGGCTGTTGCATGATGAGCGCCCCAAAATTGTTGATATTGTGTCATGGGCGGCTGGCAATGGTGACCGTTCTGAAAATGGGGATTATATTTATAATAAAAAACGCCTGCGGGAAATTGACCGCCGCGTACGCTATTTAAGCAAAAAGCTGGAAAACACAGAAATCGTTGACCCAAAACAACAACAAAGTCTGAGCCGTGTTTATTTCGGCGCAACGGTGACCTATGCCAAAGAAGATGACAGCGAAGTCACCATCATACTTGTCGGTGTTGACGAAGCCAATTTTGATGAGGGGAAAATCAACTGGCTCTCCCCCGTTGGTAAGGCGCTGATGAAGGCCGAAGAAGGCGATGTTGTAAAGGTACGCACCGATGGAAAGGTCGAAACCATTGAGATTTTAGAAATTAAATACCCGATAGAAACAAAGGCAAAATAAAATCCGGTAAAAACGAAGGATATGGATGCATGCAGCGTATAAGTTTGATGCTGTGCATTATCCAACCTTCTAAAAAGAAAAAATGTAACCATCACAAACTTTTGAATGAATATCGTTAGATTGCGGAGAACGAATGACCAAACTTATTTTTACACTTATTGCACTATGCGCGCTTAGCGTTCCGGTAACACACGCCATCGCGCAACAAAAAGGCCCCAAAGGCCCAACATCGGTTATCGTATCCCCAGCGACCCTGAAAAGCTTTTCTGATCGTGTTGAAGCTCTGGGCACAACAAAAGCCAATGAAAGTGTGGTCATCACGCCCGATACGACGGAAAAAGTGGAGCATATCCATTTCGATGACGGTCAAAACGTTAAAAAAGGCGACCTCTTACTCACATTGGATAAGAACGAAGAAGAAGCCGATTTAAGAGCCGCAGAAGCCTCGCTTTCTGAAACACAATCCGCCTATGATCGCGCCAAAAACTTACAGAGCAGCAACGCCTTATCAAAAGGGACACTACAAGAAAGACTAGCGGCCTTAAGACAAAGCGAAGCCGCCGTTGAATCCATGAAGGCGCGCATTGATGAATTAACCATCACCGCGCCGTTTGACGGCATCTTGGGCTTACGCGAAGTCAGTGTCGGCACATTGGTACAACCCGGTGACATGATCACAACCATCGACGATCTCAGCCAAATCAAAGTTGATTTTGAAGTGCCCTCAATCTTTCTATCAACCCTGAAACCCGGCCTACCAATATCCGGCAAAGTCGAAGCCTTTGGTGATCGTGAATTTATTGGCACAGTGCGCACCGTCAACACACAAGTCGATCCGGTAACGCGTACAATCAAGGTGCGGGCAATATTACCAAACCCGGACTATGCGCTTAAACCCGGATTGTTAATGAACATAACCCTGCTCAAAAACCAAAGGCAGGCTATTCTAATTCCGGAAGAAGCCCTCCTGAAACGTGGTGAGAGGAATTTTGTTTATGTCGTTGTTAAGAATGGTGAAAAACTTATCGCCAGACAAACCGAAATCACAATTGGCGGACGCCAACCCGGCGATGTAGAGGTTCTTTCAGGGCTGCAACCCGATGATCTCGTTGTCGCCCACGGCACTGTCAAGGTCAGTGACGGCGCAGAAGTCAGCATCCGCGCAACAGAAACAGAGAACGCCCCCCTTGACGCATTACTCAAACAAAAACAGAAAGGGTAAGACATCATGATTTTATCCGACGTTTCTGTTACGCGTCCGGTTTTTGCATCAGTGCTTTCTTTGCTCTTGATTGCTTTCGGAATTATCTCTTTCACACGCCTGCCCTTACGTGAATATCCCGACATTGATCCGCCGATCGTGTCCGTAGACACCAGCTATCAAGGGGCATCAGCAAACATTGTCGAAACCCGCATTACAGAGGTCATTGAAGACCGTATTTCGGGCGTCGAAGGCATTAAATTCATCTCTTCCAGTTCCTCTGATGGGCGCTCTCGCATCAATATTGAATTTGAAGTCGGACGCGATATAGAAGCCGCAACAAACGATGTGCGTGATCGCGTATCAGGCGTGATCGATAACCTTCCCGAAGAAGCTGATCCGCCGGATATTCAAAAGGCCGATTCCAGTGACGATGTTATTATATGGCTGAACCTAACCAGTGACCGCATGAACACGCTGGAACTCACAGACTATGCGAAACGACACTTGCAGGATCGTTTCTCTATCCTGCCCGGTGTGGCACGTGTGCGCGTTGGTGGCGGACTTGAATACGCCATGCGTGTTTGGCTGGATCGAAGCAAGATGGCCGCGCGCGGCTTAACCGTAAGCGATATCGAACAAGCCCTGCGCAGTGAGAATATAGAGCTTCCCGCTGGCAGCATTGAATCAGAAGAAACACAATTCACCGCAAGGATACAGCGCGCCTACAGCACACCAGAGGACTTCAAAAAACTGGTCATTGCACGCTCTGACAGCTATCTGGTGCGCCTCGCCGATGTGGCGCGCATTGAAAAAGCCGCCATTGAAAACAGAACATTTTTCCGTGGAAACGGTATTCCCATGGTGGGCATTGGTATCATTAAACAATCCAAAGCCAACACCATTGCGGTTGCTCAAGGCGCGATTGCCCTGACTGAGCGTTTAGGCCCTAACCTCCCCCCGGGTATGGAGCTTCACAACTCCTATGACACCTCTGTTTTTATTCAAAACTCCATTACCGAAGTGTATAAAACGCTCATCATTGCGATGGTTTTGGTTGTCGCCGTAATTTACCTGTTTTTGGGCAGTTTCCGCGCCATGCTGGTGCCTGCCGTGACTGTGCCGGTGTCCTTGGTTGCCACCTTTATCGTGCTTTATGCGTTTGGCTACTCCATTAATCTTTTAACCTTGCTCGCCCTTGTGCTCGCTATTGGATTGGTTGTTGATGACGCCATTGTTGTGCTTGAAAACATCTATCGCCGCATAGAAGACGGCGAACCGCCCCTCTCCGCAGCCTATGAAGGCACACGGCAGGTCAGTTTTGCTGTTATCGCAACCACAGTTGTTTTGGTGTCGGTGTTCGCCCCCATCACCTTTTTGGAAGGTGATCTTGGACGGCTCTTTACAGAATTTTCGGTCACGATGTCCGCGGCCGTTATTTTCTCAACGTTTGTCGCCGTCACGCTTTGCCCGATGATTGCCTCAAAAATCCTGAAGAAAACAGAACGCGGCGCCCTCAGCGCAAAAGTCGATTATGTGTTTGAAAAATTCAAGGCGCGCTATACATCATGGTTAAAATTCGTTCTTAAATACCGCATGCTCACACTGATCTTATTTGCAGCCATCGCCGCAAGCGCAGTATTCCTGTTTAACGCAATCCCCTCAGAATACGCCCCGAAAGAAGATCGCGGCGCCTTTTTCATACTCGTTAACGGTCAGGAAGGTGCGTCCTTCCAATATACCAGCGAATATATGAATGAAATAGAACACCGCCTGATGCCCTATGTTGAGAGTGGTGAAGTTAATCGCCTGTTGGTACGCGCACCGCGTTCCTTCGGCACACTCGCCAGCTTTAACGATGGTATTGTCATTGTCGTTCTCAACGATTGGTCAAAACGCCGCCCTGCAAAAGCCATCATGGCAGAGGTCGCCGGAAAATTGAGCGATCTACCGGGCGTGCGCGCCTTCCCTGTGATGCGGCAAGGCTTTGGCGGTGGTATCGGTAAACCTGTGCAGTTTGTTCTTGGCGGCGGTACATATGGCCAACTGGCGGCATGGCGCGATATCCTTATTGAAAAAATCAATGAAAATAATCCGGGACTCACGGATATCGACAGCGATTATAAGGAAACGAAACCGCAACTGCGTTTAATCATAAACAAAGACCGCGCCGCCGACATCGGTGTCAGTATTGAAACCATCGGACGCACATTGGAAACCATGCTCGGCTCACGCAAAGTAACGACCTATATCGAAGATGGCGAAGAATATGACGTCATCCTCGAAGGGGAACGCGCAGAACAACGCACGCCGACCAATATGCAAAACATCTATGTGCGCGCCGATAAAAGCGACAAACTTATCCCGCTATCTAACCTTGTGACCATCGAAGAATACGCCGATTCAGGTACACTGAACCGTTATAACCGCGTGCGCGCCGTCACGATTGAGGCCGGACTGAAAGAAGGCTATTCCTTAGGCGAAGCGCTGGACTATATGCGCAAATTAACGCGTGAAAATCTGCCCGAAGATGTCATCATAGATTACAAAGGTGAATCACTGGACTTCCAAAGCAGTGGCTCCTCCCTTGCCTTCATTTTCGGTCTTGGCTTTATTGTGGTCTTCCTTGTTCTGGCTGCACAATTCGAAAGCTACATCCACCCGCTCGTTATTATTTTAACGGTGCCACTGGCTATTTCCGGGGCCTTGGCGGGGCTATATTTAACGGGCAACAGCCTGAATGTCTATACGCAAATCGGATTGATTATGTTGATCGGGCTGGCCTCTAAAAACGGTATTTTAATCGTGGAATTCGTGAACCAGTTGCGCGACGAAGGTGTTGAGTTTTCTCAAGCCTTAATCGGAGCCGCGCAAATACGTCTGCGTCCGATTGCCATGACCGGCATCACAACGGTGGCGGGTTCCCTCCCCCTTATCCTATCCACCGGCGCAGGGGCGGAAACACGCGTTGCCATCGGGGTTGTTATTTTATTCGGCGTTACCGCAGCCACATTCTTTACGCTCTTTATTGTTCCCGTCGCCTATGATTTACTGGCACGCGGCACTGGCTCGCCCAATGATGTCAAACGCAAGCTTGAACAAGAGCAAAAGGAAAAGGCCGCATGACCACAAAACCTGTCATTCTTATCGCTGCATTATGCCTGAGCGCATGCACTGTCGGCCCTGATTATTTTTCACCGATCAACGCGGCGTCCGATCAATGGGCATCCGTGGATCCTGCACATATATCGCTCGACCCGATAACAGTGGAATGGTGGACAATTTTCAATGATCCCCTGCTCAATGACTATATCAATCAAGCCGCGCAGCAGAATAAAGATCTGGAAATCGCACTGGCAAATTTACGCTATGCCCGCGCCCTGCGCCGTGAAGAAAACGCCGCCTTCCTGCCACAAATCGGCGGCGCGGCGCAAGCCAGTCGCTCAAAATCAAGCGCAGCCACCTCAACAACCGGCAATGCGAATATTCGTAATTTATATGATACAGGCTTTGATGCCTCGTGGGAGCTCGACATCTTTGGCGGTAATCGCCGCGCAATAGAAGCAGCCGATGCACGCATCGGAAGCGCACAGGCGAGCTATCACGATGTGATGTTATCAACATTGGCAGAAGTCGCGCGTAACTATTACGAAGCGCGGGGGCTGCAAAAACGTATCACCCTGCTTGAAAATAATGCCGATTTACAGCAGCAAACATTTGAGGTCGTCAAAGCGCGCCTTGAGGTTGGTGAAGCCAGCGAATTTGACCTGTCACGCGCACGCGGTGAATATCAATTAACCCGCGCCCGCGTGCCCAATTTAAAGGCAGAGTTGAACGCGTCCATCTATACCCTTTCGGTTTTACTGGGGCAGCCGCCCGAAGCATTACTCGCCGAGATGAGTACGGTTAAACCACTGCCCGCGCCGCCCGACATCGTGCCCGTGGGCTTGCGCTCTGACATTCTGCGCCGCAGACCGGATATAAAAATCGCCGAACGCGCACTTGCCGCCTACACTGCCGAAATCGGCGTAGAAACGTCGGCGCTGTTTCCCAAACTATTCCTGACAGGTGATATCGGATCACAAGCACGCGTCTTTGGTGATCTCTTCAGCGCATCAGGCGGTATTTGGTCACTGGGCTCGCTGGTGCAATGGTCTGTCTTTGAAGGGGGTGCCATTCGTGCGCGCATCAAAGCCAAAGAGGCACAGAGCGAGGGCGCATTGGCCTTGTATGAAAAAACAGTTCTCGAAGCGCTTGCAGATGTGGAAACCACCCTCACCCGTTACGGCCAAGAAATTGAAACGCGCAAACGTCTGAATGACGGCGTACAAAGCCGCCGCCAATCGGTGCGCCTTGCCAAAGATTTATTTAACACAGGCGAAACAGATTATCTCGCCGTTCTGGATTCAGAGCGTGAATTGACCGCGAGTGAAGATGATTTGGTTATCTCCGAAACAAATTCCATTACAAAACTGATTGCGCTTTATGCGGCTCTGGGCGGCGGATGGGACTTCGCACCCGAAGATCATGCCGACCAACCTGATGACGTCACGGTGCAAAAACCATAACCCCTTTTAAATACAGCCAATACATGTAAAATTATAAAATACCGATTTACAAGAAATGAAGATGATGAAGATAAGCCGTTATTTAACAATAATCACATTGGGCCTCTGCGGGGCGCTCACATCACCTGCGCACGCTTCGGATACGGACACAGCCCAATCCTTGTTGCAAGACATGAAAACCACGCGCGTTAAGCCCATGGGCGAAGAATGTGCGCGGGACTGGGTTAATCAATATGATTTCATATATAAACACACCACGCTCTTATTTGTCGGTAAGGTGATCTCTGTTGGTGATGTCTATGAAAGACGCGCTAGAGTTGAGTATGAAATCCTGACACCACTTAAGGGCTTTGGTTCCGCCAAACAGCGTACAATCGGTATCTATGATCCGTTATCTTACAAAGATACGAATGGCTCGGAAAAGAAAAGACCAGCCCCGGATGTTGGTACAGTGCGCATGGTGATGGCCTATAAACATCAAGACATCTATCGTGAATTTAATTTCGCCTATTGTGTTTCAGAAAAAATCACAGAACAAACAAAACCCGTCGATGGCGCAGAGTGATGCTTACAAAATCGATATATAACGATACGTCCTATATCGCCTTGATAAGGATCTTTATCACGTAGCCTATGCTCATCGTTACCAGCAAGCTCGCCGTCCAAATACCGACAAACCACGCCCATTGTTTTTTCTTCTCATGCTTTGGCTTTGTGTGGTCAGGTTTAATAGATGTGCTCGTCACTGGCTTTACCTCTGAAAATATAATAGCAATAAGCCGTATAGCTTAGGATAATCGGTAACATAATCACCACCCCGACCAGCATCAACGAAAGCGATTCATTCGCCGCCGCCGCTGTCCAGATTGTGACATCATAAGGCACGGCAAAAGGCCAAAGGCTCACAGCCAAACCGATGAAGCCCATCAGGAATATAAGCAAGGTACTGATAAAGGGGAGTACTTCACGATCGGCTCTTAGGCTATAAATCAGCGTGCCAAACAAGGTGGCCGTTATAACAGGGATCGGCAAAAGCCAGAAGAACATCTCGCCAAACCAACGTATATGAAGATCATTATCAAGATACGGTACCCACAGACTGACCAAAGCCATAAAAATAACAACAAACAGCAGAATATATTTCGCAGTACGCCGCGCCCATAACTGCGTCGGACCGTCCGTTTTCATTATCAGCCATGTTGCGCCCAGTAAGATATAACCACACACCACACCCAATCCTGTCATAAAGGAAAATGCGGTAAGCCAGTCAAATGCGCCGCCGGAAAAGCCTCGCCCTTCTACAGCTATGCCTTGAACAATCCCGCCCAAGATCATGCCCTGCATCAAGGCCGCACCAAGCGAGCCGAAATGGAAAGAATAGTCCCATAAGGCGCGAGAGGTATCGGCCTTAAAACGAAATTCAAAGGCGACCCCCCTGAAGATCAAGCACAGCAACATAATGATGATCGGAATATACATTGCCGGCATCACAATGGCATAGGCCAACGGAAAGGCCGCAAACAGCCCACCGCCGCCCAACACCAACCATGTTTCATTACCATCCCAAAACGGTGCGATGGAGTTCATCATTTTATCGCGGCATTTATCCGACGGCGCGAAGGGAAACAAAATTCCCAGCCCTAAATCAAAGCCATCAAGAAGCACATAGAGCAACACCGCGACACCGATGACGCCTGCCCAAATCAAAGGAAGATCAATGTAATTTTCAAACGTAAACATTTTTATGCCTTTTCATCTGTTGGGTTTTGAAACGGGGCCGCAATTTTACTATGCTCTTCAAAGCCCTCGTCTTGTGTATCAATGCCCTTGCGGATCAATTTCAGAATATAGTATGTCGCCGCGCCGAACAAAAACGTATAGACAACAACAAAGGCCAAAAGTGATATGGCAACATATTGCCCTAATACAGGCGACACGGCCTCTGATGTGCGCACCACCCCATAAACAACATAGGGCTGTCGCCCGACCTCGGTCACAAACCACCCCGCCAACAGCGCTATAAATCCGGCAGGCGTCAGAGCCATACACCAAAGCTGGAACCAGCGTGTATCAAACAACCTTTTTCTGAAAAACAAGATGACTGCCATAATGCCCGTCAAAATCATCGCCATGCCCAAGCCGACCATAACGCGGAATGACCAAAATACTATCAATACCGGCGGGCGGTCTTCTTTTGCCCATTCTTTCAACCCTTTAATCTCACCATCCTTGTGGTGGGTCAGGATCAGGCTCGCCAAATGCGGGATTACGACCTCATAATGGTTCATTTCGGCCTCTTGATCAGGAATAGCAAAAATACGAAGCCCAGCGCCTTTTTCCGTGTTCCAGATACCTTCCATTGCCGCGACCTTGGCCGGTTGATGTTCCAAAGTATTCAAGCCATGTAAATCACCCACAAACAATTGGGTCGGCGCAATGAATACGGCAATAATCATCGCCATACCCAGCATCACCCGCGCATGCGCCACATGTCTTTTATTCCAAAGATACCAAGCGCCCACACCGCCGACGGTAAAGGCCGTTGTCAAATATGCCGCCAGAACCATGTGCACCAAACGAAACGGAAAGGACGGCGTAAAGATAATTTCCATCCAATTTGTCGGCTTTAAAATACCATTCGGATCAATTTCAAACCCTTGCGGTGTTTGCATCCAACTGTTCGCAGCCAATATCCAGAAAGCAGAGCATAATGTGCCGATAGCAACCATAAGGGTTGCAAAGAAATGCATCCTATCGCTCACCCTGCTCCACCCGAACAACATGACCCCAAGGAAGGATGCCTCGAGGAAAAAGGCGGTTAAAACCTCAAACCCCAATAACGGGCCAATCACACTGCCGGTTCTATCAGAAAATACCGACCAATTCGTCCCCAACTGGTACGACAACACAACGCCGGAAACCACGCCCATACCAAAACAAACGGCAAAGATTTTAATCCAGAATTTGTAAACTTCCTTGTAAACATTATTGCCTGTCTTCAACCACAACCCTTCAACAACGGCCAACCAGCTCGCCAATCCGATCGTAAAGGCCGGAAAAACAATATGGAATGATATCGTAAAAGCAAACTGAATACGCGCAAGTAAGACAGGGTCTAAATCTAAAAACATTGTATGTATCTAACCTGATTTTTGTTATGGTATTTTGACAGTAACATGGTCCAATGAAACCACCGCGTCAAGCCCTGCACTCCGACCACATAAAATATATTTTTAACAACAATTAAAGTGAAATATAGACTGCGAAATCGTAGATTCATTGACATAATCCACAAAATCACTATGATCCGCCTATTTCAATGCTTAGGGATATTATAAATGGCTGAACGCCCCCTCGTTTCCGTTGTCATACCATTTTACAATGCTGAAAATACTATTCAGGAAACATTGCAAAGCGTACTAAACCAGACTTACCCTAATATTGAGATTATATTGGTTAATGATGGATCAACTGATGGCGCTGTAAAAATCATTGAACATCTTCGCCATTCCCATGAAACCATCACGGTTATTACGCAGGATAATGCAGGCGTTGCCGCCGCCAGAAATACAGGAATCGCCGCCAGTAAAGGCGAGTACATAGCCCCCATTGATGCGGATGATTTATGGCACCCTATGCGTGTTGAAATGCATGTCGACGCGTTAGAGCAAGCCTCGCCCAGCGTGGCGGTTGCCTATTCACCCGCCTACATCCTCGACGAAAAGGGTTATATCATCCATAAGCCTAAAAAGTTTGAACTCTCGGGCAATGTTTTTTCAGAGCAACTGGATGTTAATTTTGTCGGAAACGGCAGCGGCCTGACGATACGCAAGGATGCGCTCACGAAGATCGGTGGATATTCTCCCATGCTCAGAGAAAAGGGCGCGCAAGGGTGTGAAGATTACATGGTTCAAATGATGCTCGCCTTTCACTACCATTATGTCGCCGTTCCATATTATTTGATTGGATACAGAGTCTATGAAGGGAATATGTCTTCGGATGAGATCAAAATGCTCAAATCCCGTTTTCTGGTTTATGACTTTTTGCAAAGCGAATATGAACTCGATGAAGAACAGGTCGCTCAAGGTAAGAAAAGTGCGCTATTCTTCCATATTTTGAAACTTTGCAAAAAGCACCAAATGATTAAATCTTGGCGCGAACTCAAACCAATCATAAAGCAAATATACAGCCCAGCTCATTTTGTTTGCATAATATGGAAAACCATACTATACAAGCTACTGAAAAAGATCATAGAAAATCTAAAGACTGTTTTTCTTCCCAAGAGCAAGGAGGATGAAAAACTAGGATTTTCAGACATAGCAAAGCAGCCCCCAACGACTTGAGGCCGTATTGCTCAGGAGTTGAACGTGAAAAATATTATTGTTTCAGGGGGCGCGGGCTTTGTAGGCTCCCATCTTGTTGACAGGCTTTTGGCCAGACAGGATATTGCAAAACTTATAGTTGTTGATAATTTATGGACAGGGGACATAAATAACCTCAGCCATATCTCCGATTTGCGTCTCAAGATCGAAATTCAAGATATCGAAATTTTCCGAAGTGATATTCGTTTTGATGAAGTTTATCACCTCGCCTCCCCCGCTTCACCGCAGCATTATTCCACCAGACCCGATAAAACGATCTCGGCCAATATTTTGGGTGCTATGCGCCTAAAAGAGTTGATGAAGCCTGAGGGGAAATTCTGCTTTACCTCATCATCCGAAGTTTATGGCGATCCAAAAATAACGCCGCAGCCGGAAAGCTATCTTGGTTCCGTTGATTGCACAGGGCCGCGTTCTTCCTATGATGAAGCCAAAAGATGCACGGAGGCGTTCTTGTTTGAATGCCAGCGCGTTTACGATATGGATGTCCGCGTTGTACGACCATTTAACATTTATGGCCCCCGTACAAAAGCCGATGATGGTCGCTGCGTCTCTAACTTTGTTACGCAAGCCCTCAGTGGCGCGCCGATTACGGTCTATGGAACGGGTCAGCAGACAAGAAGTTGGGGCTATATTGATGACATCATAGAAGGTTTTGAACGTTTTTTCTGGCGTGATGAGGTGAGCTATAAAGGCCCCCTTAACATCGGAAATAACCGCGAAATATCTGTTCTGGAGGTCGCGCAATATATTGCTGATTTAGTACCGGGAACGCAGATTATTCACCGCCCGCCTGCCCCCGATGACCCAACGAACCGCTGTCCCGATTTAACGCTCGCGCAAAAAGTACTGCCGGGCTGGAGTTGTGGTGTGGCTTACGAAGCCGGCATTGTGAAAACAATGGAATGGTTTACGGAAAAGCTTGAGCAACAAGGGGAAATCACCCCCCTGCCCTATAGCCTCCCTAAAACAAGCTCTCTACAGGAATATGCTTAATCAGCAGATATAAGGTTTCTTCAATGCCTACTCAACAAAATCAAAAAGTTTCGATCATTGTGCCTGCGTATAATGCGTCAACGACACTGGAACGCACCATCGCGTCAGTCAAAGCGCAAGACTATAAGAATTGGGAAATCATACTGATTGATGACGGGTCAACCGATGATACGCCGCAACTTGCCCAAGCTTTCGTTAAAAAAGATAAACGCATTTCTTATTTCAAACAAAATAACGCCGGCGTTTCTGCGGCGCGTAATACAGGCCTGACCAAAGCTGGCGGTGACTGGATATTATTTTTAGATAGCGACGACACGATTGATCCGCGCTTTCTCTCCAAAATGATGGGCTCAGCCAATGACAATCGCTCGGATATTGTCATTTGCGAATATCTACATTGTAACGAAGGCGAAAAGGTTAATATCAGTGGGAAAAGCTCAAAGCTGCCCGAAGATGCCATTACCGAGCTTATGATCTGGCCTTACTTCGCCGTTCATGCCGCCATCACCAAGCGCGAGCATGTCCTTAAGACCGAAGGGTTCGATACGACCCTTAGAACGTGCGAAGATTGGGATTTCTGGATCAAGATTTTAACACAAGAAGGCATACGATATTCCAACGTGAATGAAGTATTGGCCTATTATCACAACACGCCGGATTCTCTGTCCAAGGGCGCATCGGATATGTTCGCAGATTGCCGCGAAATTCGCCGCAGACAAAAAGAACATATCTATGGCGCGTTAGCCGCAGAACATGAAATGGACGAAGTGCAGTCCATCTTAAAAGATACGCAGGAATTCTGCTGGTATGTGGCCGTCGATGCGGCGCAAGGGCATGATAAAACCTATATCAATGACACTTTCGAACAACTCGCCTCACCATTTCAGGGTGATGTCTGGTTAAGCGAATGTGTGTTCGAAGGTTTAAATATCGGGTCTTGCCTGAAAACGCGTGACACTTTCAAAATATGGCCAACAGCGCAAAAAACGATTGAGAAACTCTTCACCATCATAGAAGAACGCACCGCACATAAGGGCGCGGCTGATATGCTCATGCATGATCTCTATGATACGTTTTCCAAAAAATGTGAAATCAAAGAACCATTATATTACAAGAACAAAGCGTATATACGCGCGATCCCGTTTATGCTTAATCCATCCCTGCCTGATGATATTGATTGTGTCAGCCTGTATTTAAGAATTGGTGAGAAAACAATTCGCCTGCAAGAACTTCCGATTTTTCAACCGTTGACGCGTTTAAGATTACTGCGCGTTATTGCCTATGAGCTTTGCGACAAATTGCTGGGTGCTACAAAAGCTAAATTCCCCATTGGGTTTTCTGCAAAAGTTTTCAGAAAATTTGTAAAGCTCAGAAGAAAAATCAGAGCAAAATTATTCAAAAGAACCGGCCCTGAAAACAGAGCATTAAAAGCGTATGGCTCGCCTGCTCTGAAAAAAATCATCAGGGACATCAAGGATAAAGTACCAAAAGAGTTGGAAAGCTCTAAATCCGGACAGGAAGAAGAGGAATATCTTGATTATTTCTCAGACGATGTTTGGGAAAAGATTTTCAAAACGGAAAACCCGTGGAACTACGATAACCCGTATGAACAGCTAAAATACAAACAAACGCTTGGCCTGTTACCAGATCAAAAACTTCACTCTGCGTTAGAACTGGCCTGCGCTGAGGGGCATTTCACGATTGATCTGGCCGATCACGTGGATAAGCTTTTAGCCACCGACATCTCTGAAACCGCCGTAAAAAGAGCGGCAGAACGATGCAAATCTAAAACCAACATCGAATACGGGGTTCTTGATTTTGTAAAAAATCCGATCGAAGGCCAATATGATTTGATCGTCTGTTCAGAGGTTTTATATTACACAAAAGACAAAGCGAAGCTTTACGAAGTTGCCGATAAAATCGCCAATGCGCTGAATGCCGGAGGGTATTTATTGATGGCACATGCATGGTTGATTGAAGATGACACATCGAAAACCGCATTTGGGTGGGGCGATACGCAGGGCGTAGATACCATCATCAAAACATTCCTATCCCATGCTGATCTGGATTCCGCCTCAGTATTATCGACCGAGCTTTACCAGCTTCACCTTATTCAGAAAAAATCAGAGGCACCCGCACCGAAGCCAAAGGACGTCACAACCGATTTCGGAACACCATTGCCCGGTCATGTCGCCGCAGATATTGTTTGGGGCGGCGCGCACGCAACGCGCTATCAAACACAGGCCAGTGAGCGCACGCGCCACTTACCAATTCCGATGTATCATCGCATTGCTGAGGACGCGCCCGAAGCGCTGCGCCGTTATACGGTAAAGCCCGATGAATTTGAAAAACAACTCAGATATATGCATCGCCGCGGCTTTTATTCCATCGACCCAACGCTTTTAAACCCAGCGCAATATTTCCCTTGGGATATAGAAGGCCGCCCGACAGTCATTACGTTTGATGATGCCTATGTTGATTTTCTGGAAACCGCATGGCCGATCCTACAGCGCAATGGGTTTGGCGCGCATATGTTTGTGCCGACCGGCTATGTTGGTGGTAAAGCCGATTGGGATAATGAATATGGCGACGCAGCCCCGATTATGAATTGGGATCAAATCAAATATTTATCAAAACAAGGCGTCACATTCGGCAGTCATTTGGTTAGCCACCGCCCTTCTACGGAACTCAGCCTTGAAGAATTACTGGAAGAAGCCATCGTATCCAAGACCATCCTTGAGCAAAAATTGGGCAAGCTGATCACCAGTGTCGCGCCCCCCTATGGTGTGTTCGGCAGACGAGAAGAACGCATCTTCCAGATCGCAGGATATGGTAGTATCTTCGGAATCAATGATGGTGGCTGGGCGGAGAATGGACACACCGTATTGTCCAGAGTATTCCCCGATGGTACACAAGATTTAAATGGCTTTAGCGAAAACTTCCCGGCGAGCTTACCTGCGCCGGATGACTACGATTTAAACAACGAAAACTTTAAGACCCTTTTTAAAAATGGGTCTGATTGCCGAGCTGATGATAAAACCGATTAACCGCTTTTTATCCGACCTGAAAATATTGGCAAAGCTCAGACCCTTTCTTGATGGCCTACAGAAATGGTTGGGTTTATCACTCATCCTTGGGTTTGCCTCTTCAGTGATTGAGAGTTTTGCCGTCAGTTTGGTGATGTTCTTTATTTTCAAGACTGTCCTGAATGATGATTTCTACTTCGGCAATAAAATGCTCGATGATTTTTTTCAGCATATTGATGCGATGACCGAAGATAACGTTCTGATCATATGGGGAACGATTATTGGGATCTTGATTTTAAAAACACTGATTGTCGGGAGCTATAACCTGCTCAGTGACCATATCGTCAACACAATACATCACCGTATCCGTTCAGGTTTGTTCGAAAAATATATGTCGCTGCCATATAAGGAAATATCCAAGCTTGATTACGGCACGATGACAAATGCATTGCAGGTTGAATGCTGGTACATCACGGAAATTATCTATTCCGTTTTCCGCATCGTCATCACCCTGTGCGCTATCAGTGTTTATTTGGTGGTTATCGCGGTTTTCTCTTGGCAGGTCGCACTGGTTCTTCTTATTTTGGGAACGCTTATTAAGCTTGCTTTGGCGGGTTTGAAACTGCCTATCCGCAGAATTGGCTATCAGGTTACACAAATTAATGAAGAGCTGACGGCGCATATGTATACGCGTATGCAGGCTTTAAAAACCATCCGCGCCCATGGTTTGGAAAAACGAGAAACCGACGCCTTTGTGGCACTATCAAACGCGGTGGCCAAAGCCTTTACACGCATGTCATGGGTTGAAACCTATATCCGCCCTATCAATGATATCACCGTTTTAATCATGATTGCTTTTCTGGTCTGGTTTTCAACAGCGTTAGGCAATCCCGTAACCGTTACAGCAACAATCATTGCCCTGCTCTACCGCTTACAGCCGCATTTGAATGGTTTGGAAGGCGAATTTATCAATCTGCACAGATCGCAAGGCCCTTTAGAGGCCGTCCTTACCCAACTGGAAGCCGAAGACATCAGAACACAAGTCAGCGCAACCCTTGAAATGCCGGAGAGTTGGTCTGTCATGCGCTTTGAAAATGTTGGTTTTGCCTATGACACGAACATCATTCTTAAAGATATTAATTTCGAATTGCACAGGTGCCAAACACTGGCTGTAAAGGGTGAAAGCGGTATCGGTAAAACGACCCTCGTGAATTTATTTCTGAAATTAACAGAGCCAACAAATGGCACTATATGGCTTGATGATTTGGACTTTAATGACATTAAAAGACAGGCGTGGCTTTGCGGCGTTGCTGCCGCAGGACAAGACTTTGAACTGCCCGATGGGACATTACGTGAAAACCTGACATTAGGGCGCAATATTTCCGATGAGCTCATCATGGATGCCCTCGAAATTGCAGAGATTAAAGATTTTGTTAGCGGTCTGCCCGAAGGATTAGAAACCAAAGTCGGAGAACGCGGTGTACGGCTTTCCGGCGGACAAAGGCAACGTATCGTATTGGCGCGTGCAATAGCCGCCCACCCTGATGTTTTGATTATGGATGAAGCAACCAGCGCCGTCAGCATTCCGGTTGAGAAAAATATTTACAAAAACATCACTGCCGCCAGACCGGATATGACCATTATACTCATTACACACCGTAATATCCCTGATGGCTTTGCAGATCTGCAGATCAATATTTAATTCCCTCAGATGTTTCGTTTTATGCTCGCCCCTTGCTATCCGCTTGAACCATAAATTGATTTCATGGGCTACGCCCCCCCTACGATCCATCTTTTTTTATAAAAGGCAAAATCAACAGTTCGCTTAACGCTTTATCAGACTTTCCCTCAACGCCAATTTTCATTTCTTTTCTACGCAGCGTATCGCTTTTTGTCCTAAACAGACGATCCCAAAAACTAAAAATAGTACCATAGTTTGAATCAGTATCTTGCCTAAGGGCATGATGATGAACCCAATGCAAAGAAGGCGTCACAATAAGATAGGAGAGCGGTTTTTCTATCCTTAATGGCAAAGAAACATTGGAGTGGTGAAAAAGTGTAAAAACCAGCACCAGCGTTTCAAATACAACAATAGAAGTAAACGGAATGGCAAACCCAATAATAAGCGCGCCCCTTACAAAAGCAGAAAAGAATATTTCCCCGAAATGAAACCGTATAGCCGATGTTGTATCAAGATGCTCATCAAGATGGTGCACTTCATGAAAACGCCAGAGAAAAGGAACCTCATGAACGGTTTTATGCCACCAGAATATGAACATATCCAAAATAAGAATATCGAAGAAAAAAGAATATATATTTCCTGTAAACCACTCAGGCCGCCCCCATAAAACATACTCTGAAGCACCGTAGCTAACAGGAAGAATAATCAATAAAGACAACGCAATATTGATAGGCCAAAAAAGCAAGTTTTTCAGAATTCGGCGCAGCGCATTCGCACCGATTTTAACAACAGGAAAAAGATGTTCCAAACCCAAAAAAAGTAAAAATGATACAGCGATTATCCAGCCTTTATATTCAATAATCTCCTGCATAAATATTACCTCCCACCCCTCTCAAATTTTTTGTAACTCTTTCAACGTAGTATTCGAACTCCAGACTATGAAAGTTACGATATTTACAGTTCTTGCTTAACGCAGCGCCGCTAAATTCCTGTAATACATATTGCACTATTATCAACCTTAAAACGGAAACATCATGCAAAAAATAGAATTTAACGGATCACAGGATAAAAAACTTGCGGCACGGCTCGATAAGCCAGAAGGCGAGATAAAAGCCTGTGCTTTATTCGCGCATTGCTTCACATGCAGCAAAGATATTTTCGCCGCCTCCCGCATTGCCAAGGCTCTGACCGATAAAGGGATTGCCGTTCTTCGCTTTGACTTTACCGGCCTCGGGCAAAGCGAAGGTGAATTTGCCAACACGAACTTTACGTCCAATGTGCAAGATCTCGTTAAAGCTGCCGATTATATGCGTGCTCATATACACGCCCCCTCTATTCTGATTGGGCATTCCCTTGGCGGGGCTGCTGTGCTGGCGGCCGCAAAACACATTCAAGAGGTCAAGGCCGTCGTCACCATCGGCGCACCTGCTGATGCAGCGCATGTCGCTCATAACTTTGGAGACAAGGAAGCTGAAATCATGGAAAAGGGAGAGGCTGAAGTTTCGCTTGCCGGTCGCCCGTTTCGCATTCGCAAACAATTTTTAGAGGATATCAAAGCACAGAACCTTAACGATGATATTGCCAATTTGAAGCGCGCCTTACTGGTCATCCATGGGCCACTCGATCAAACAGTCAGTATTGATAACGCAGCCCAAATTTTCAAAACAGCCAAACACCCCAAAAGCTTTATTACGCTTGATGATGCCGATCACCTCCTCAGCAAGAAAGACGATGCGGAATATGCCGCTTATGTCATCGCGGCTTGGGCGCGACGGTATGTTCAAATCGAAAGCACACAAAAGGACGTCGAACCAGCGCCTGCGGATACGGTCATTGTCAGTTCAACGGGGAACGGCAAGTTCCAACAAAGTATCAGGGTTGGTCATCACCATTTATTGGCAGATGAGCCGGAAAGCTATGGCGGAAATGATACCGGCCCAACACCTTATGATTTTCTAAAAATAGCATTGGGCTCTTGTAAGTCTATGACACTTGCCATGTATGCCGAACGCAAAAAACTACCGCTGGAAGGCGTGGACGTTCATATAAGACATGACAAAATTCATGCCGAAGATTGTGCACCCTGTGAAACCAAGGAAGGTCAGTTGGACCAATTTACCTGCGAAATTGTTATTAAGGGCGATAAATTAACAGATGAAAACCGTAAACGCCTGATCGAAATCGCGGATAAATGCCCCGTTCATAAAACACTGTCCAGTGAAGTTATTATTAAAACAAAAGAAAAAGGACTATAATATGCTTGAACTTTCTCAACAAAACCGCATCGAATGGTCGCTATTCTTACTACGGCTGGGCGTCTTCTTCGTTATGGCCGCTTGGACACTGGATAAATTTATAAACCCTGGCCATGCGTCCAAGGTTTTTGAGAAATTCTACCTTATCGACGGTATGGGCGCAGGAATAATGATGGTTATCGGCGCGATTGAACTTCTAATCATTCTGGCTTTCCTCGGTGGGGTATGGAAACGCTATACCTACGGATTTGTCATGATTTTGCACGGTTTATCAACATTTTCATCATGGAAGCAATACACTATTGATATAAATCTTCTTTTCTTCGCCGCTTGGCCGATGCTGGCAGCATGCGTTGCGTTGTATCTATTGCGTGATCTTGATAAAAAGTTTGTATTACAAAAATAGCCCCTCGGTGCATTTGAATAGAAAATATATAACCTGAAATAAAAAGGGGACATGAAATATTGTCCCCTTAATGTTTTCCATGTTCGCATGACTAAGGCCATTGAATGCCTTAGTTATTATTATATGGGTAGTTTTTGCAGCATCTTTACAATTCTTCGTGTTTTATCACTGAACAAACTTGGTGTGTACCATGCTCCCGCCGCGCGTTTACTAATCTCCCCCAGTGTCGGATAAGGCGCAATCATCCCTGTCACAGCACTTATTTTGAGACCAGATGAAATCGCCAGTGCCCAAAGACCGATCAACTCTCCCGCCTGCGGCCCTACGATGGATGCCCCTAAAACCAACCCTTTTTTATTGGTGACCACCCGAATTTGTCCTTTCGTGGCACGTTCGGCAATCGCACGATCATTTTCATCAAAATGCCATTCCGCTATTTTAATATTCTCACCATGCTCCTTGCGCGCCATCTCTTCTGTCAATCCAACCTGCGCCAATTCCGGATCAGTATATGTCACCCATGGCAAAGCCGTATAATCCACCTTCGCCCAGAACATTTTAAAGCAGATTTGGCGGATAATAACCCCCGCATGATAACCCGCCACATGAGTAAATTGCGGCCCACCGGAAACATCACCGATCGCGAATATTTTCCGGTTGGATGTTTTTAGATGTCCATCGACCGTGATCCCTTGTTTTTCATAGGCGACATGCGCCTTTTCCAAATCAAGACCGCCTGTATTCGGTGCGCGCCCTGCTGCAACCAACAAGTGAGACCCTCTGATTTCCTTCGCCTCACCATCTTTCTCGATAACAAGAACGACACCTGATGCATCATGTTTAACTTCCTTGATAGACACACGTTCATGCAGACCAATGCCTTCCGTCAAAAGCGCTTGCCGAACAATCTCAACATTGCTTTGGTCGTCACGGGGAAGAATTGGCCCCATATCAAAAACACTAACATTACAACCCAGCCGCACGTGTGCCTGCGCCATTTCTATGCCAATAGGGCCGCCGCCAATCACCAAAAGATGATCTGGTTTTTCCCGCAATTCAAATATGGTTTCATTGGTAAAAACCTTATCTTTATCTAATCCGGGAATTGGCGGCACAACAGCCCGAGATCCGGTCGCTATAACAAAATGACGCGCTGTAATCACATGCTCGCCCGCCTGTACGGTGTTCGGCCCGACAAAACGCCCTTCTTCCAAGATAACGTTAACGCCGAGTTCTCTGAACCGTTCTGGTGAATCATTTGGTTCAATCGCCTTAATTGTATCGAACACATGATCTTTCACGGCGGAAAAATCAATATCCGGCTCATGCGGCGCGATACCTTTTATATCGTTTTTACGATGCATTTGCGCACGCTTTCCTGCCGCAAGCAGCGCCTTGGAAGGCACACACCCTGTATTAAGACAATCCCCGCCCATCTCGGCACGTTCTAACAAAACAGTCTTCAAACCCAATTGAGCAGCGCCCGCGGCGACAGACAACCCACCAGATCCAGCTCCTATAATGCATATATCCACTTTGATTTCTGATGTGCTCATGTCCATTTCTTTCATTATAAATATTCGTAAACCAGTCATATTCATTGATGTCTGGTTTCAAGGGTTTCGTTCAAATCAAAAAAAAGCTACATGCAAGACGGATTATTCTTCTTATTGTGTTTTGTTGAGTGACCAGTTGTAATCCATATATGCAATGGGAGCCTCTCCCGCGGCAGGCACGTACGCAGACAACCATGCCTTCACATCACCGTTATTAAAATCTTCAAAAAACCAATCAAAAATCTTACTGATATATAACGTCCCATTATGCGCACGTGTGCCCTTGCCCGTATTGGAAATTGTAGCCCGAACCTGTTCATCCAGCTGCGCATCAAGTTTTTCTGAACGATAGCTTTCCTGTCGTAAATCGGGGCATGATATAGACGCGCAATTAATCGCAAAATGTATACGGGCATCGCCCATGGGACGGAGAATCCGGTGTTCTATCTGATCAAGAGAATATTCTTGTCCTGCAAGCGTCCACTTGTGTGACTTCCAGACATTTGTAAAAAATGTGCCCTGATTTCGGATCGTCTCTCTTTCCTTTGTTTGAACAATCAGATCAATCGTCAGAAAATTATAGCTATTAACCCAATATGCCATTTTTTCTTTTTGATCCAAAAATGCTTTAGGATTGGTAGAGAGTAATAACTCTTTTGCTGTGGCGTAACGCGCATCCTTTGCCCAGCCATCATAATCAACACCATTGAATTGAATGCCGCTTTTATGTGTTGCAACAAGAGCGACATGCTCTTTCAGCAGCCCGTCATACATATCCAGAAATTTATTATATTGATCGCTCGCATATGCAGAACCCGATGACAAAACACACACGCTGGCAAGTACCGTTAACATCGTTTTTTTGCGGGTTTTAATTTGTTTATAAATTGTAGGTAAAAGAGCGAAAACACCTAGTAACGCAAAAGACAGGATCGTTTCTGTTGAAACAAGATCTTTGATGCTTTCAATCTGTCCCAATTGCTGGCCAAGATTCACATAAACAAAACTGCCGGGAATGATACCGAAGAACGTCGTCATAATAAAAATACGCGGCTTTACATTGAATAACGCCGGAACAATGTTCACAAGAAAGAATGGGAAAACAGGCACAAGCCGCATAAATAAGAGATAACCAACCGCATTTTCATTCATATTGCCTTCAATACGATTGTAAAGGATACCGGCCTTTTCTCGTAGGGTTGTGCCAAGCGACGTCTTTGCAATAAAGAAAATAATAGTTGCACCGATAGTCGCTGCACTCACAACATAGAGCGTGCCCAGCCATTTCCCAAATAGAAACCCGCCCGTCAGGGTCAGAAGCGTTGCCGCGGGCAAAGACAGCGCAACAAAAAAGATATAGGTGGCGATAAAAGCAATAGCCGTAACAACAGGACGATCCGCGACAGCTTGCAAAAGATTTTCTTTGTTATCTTGCAATATTTCCAACGAAATTTTTTCATGCAGACCCGCAGCATAAGCACTAATCATTAGAACTAAAATTATAATCAAAGGCGCCCATTTTTTTAACACTATTAAATTCATTGATTTTCCAATACTTTATTCTTGAATTAGATTGTGCAGGCATTCGGAATAATAAAAAATAAAGTTACATGAGGTTTATAAACGCACGTGACAAAGAATACAAAAGAAGCAGAATGCTCTCTTGAGAACTTGATGCAGAAATCGCAGCAAGGCGACAAAAGTGCATACGGTCAGCTTTTCTACGAGATAACGCCAATCCTCAGATCATTCATTTCAAAGAAAATAAATCGTCAAGAAGATGTCGAAGATATTGTACAAGAAATTCTCATTTCTGTACACAAAGCGGGACACACATACGACACAGACCGTCCGTTTAAAGCATGGATGTTTGCTATTGCACGATATCGACTGAATGATCATTTAAGAAACGTCTACAAAAAAAGAGAATACGGACAGGATGTAAATTTTGATGATGTCTCTTATGACCTTCCCAACAAAGAAAATGTAACCGAACGCTACGAAAACCAAGAATACCTGTCTAGCCTTCTGGAACATTTGCCAGAAAAACAACAAAAGATAGTCGTCATGATGAAGATTGAGGGTTATACGGCCAAGGAAACGGCAGCAAAACTTAACATGACCGAAAGCGCCGTAAAGGTAAGTGCGCATAGAGCATATAAAGCTTTATCTCTCATAGCTGAAAAGGATATGTAACGTAATGAATACAGATTTACTCATCAGCAAAATCATAGATGAAGGTGCCAAAAAACCTCTGGCTCGCCCGCATATACAGGCAGCTTATTGGCTAAGCGGCGCTTTAATATATATTTTCGGCCTCTGCGCTTACAATGGATTTCGTCCAGATTTATATGAAAAACTAAGCACACCCCTTTATGGGCTTGAACTCTTTTTTCTGGGTTTAATGAGTGTTTCCACGGCACTTGCTGCCTTTTGTCTTGCACGCCCTGACGTCCATCAAAAGCCTTGGATTAAAGTGATACCTTTTGTGCTTTTTATGCCTTGGGCAATGATCGCATACTTCAACTCTTCCGGACATATTGACTTCGAAAGCTTGTACAGCTCTTTATGTGCCAGCAAGTTTGATTGCCCTTGGCATATCGCAATTTTTAGCATACCTCCGGGTGCTTGTTTGTTTTATATCATTCGCAAAGCTGCGCCTATCCAATGTTGCTGGGCCGGTACGATGGCGACTTGGTCTGTTGCCTCTCTTGCTTATATTGCCATGCGCATCGCCGAGCAAAATGACAATCTCGCTCACCTAATCATATGGCATGCTCTGCCCGTCATGTTGATGTGTATGGTCGGCATGGTTTTAGGGAAAATATCTTTAAAATGGAGATGATTTTTTAAAACTGTAACTATTTAAAAAACTATGCCGAAGTCCTTAGCCATAATGCTTTTAATACAATTATTGAGCTCTGAAGGACTTCTTTTCATATGCATTACAGACTGCTTTCTTTTTTATCACTATTGATAACCGTTCTGTCCGCACCTGCTTATGCGCAGAGTGGGCATCTGACGCTCACAGGTTCAAGTACGGTTGCCCCCCTTGTCACCGAAATCGCAAAACGATTTGAAAAAACGCATTCCGGAACCAGAATTGATGTTCAAACAGGCGGCTCTGCCAGAGGCATAAATGATGCCCGATCCGGACTGTCTGATATCGGCATGGTTTCACGCGCACTCAAAGCGAGCGAGAATGACCTAACTGCTTACACAATCGCTATGGACGGCATAGGCATCATCTTGCACAAAGAAAATGGCATAAAAAAGCTCACAAATGATCAAATCATACATATTTATATTGGCCAGATTAACAATTGGAAAAATTTAGGGGGCAGAGATCTGCCAATCACAGTTGTTAACAAAGCCGAAGGACGTTCAACGCTTGAGCTATTCCTTAAATACTTTTCTTTAAAAAACAGCCAGATTAAGCCCAGCGTTATTATCGGCGATAATCAGCAAGGAATAAAAACGGTATCCGGTAACATTGGCGCTATTGGATATGTGTCAATTGGTACGGCGGAATATGAAATAAAATCAGGCGCATCAATCAAGCTTCTTCCAATAATGGATATTGAGGCGACGACTGAAAACGTCAAGAACGGAACATTCCCTTTATCCAGACCGCTAAACTTGGTGGCGAAAAACACTTCATCCCTACTACTCAATAAATTCATTCAGTACGCACAGTCACAGGAGGTTTATGATCTTGTCGAAGCACAGTTCTTTGTCCCTGTCGAACACTGATAACATGGCCAACATGTTCTTAGGCATGTTTGCTGCTATCAGTTCCGTCTTGTTGCTGCTTGTCCTGTCATTTCTTGTTTATGAAACATGGCCCATAATAGCAGACGGACGGTTTTTTGAGTTTTTGAACGGCAGCAAATGGTATCCGCTAGAAGGCCAATTCGGCATGTTGCCGATGATCTTGTCCTCCATTGCGGTAATGGTCGGCGCGATAGCACTGGCCGGACCACTAGGTATTGCCAGCGCGGTTTTCCTGAGATTTTATGCTCGGGGGTCCGTCGAACGGTTCTACCGACTTATTTTATATGTTTTGGCGGGTATTCCCTCTGTGGTTTTTGGCTTGTGGGGACTGACGGAACTTGTGCCGCTTATAACGAAGCTCCACCCTCCCGGAACCAGCCTGCTTGCCGCTACACTGGTTTTGGCTCTTATGATATTACCAACCGTCGCCATCACAAGCACTGCGGCCTTGAAATCAATTCCTGAAAATATTCTATCTGGTGCAAAAGCCCTTGGTCTTTCGCGACAAGGTCAAATCTTACATATTGCAATCCCAGCGGCCAAAACAGGTATTTACAGTGGTCTCCTGCTATCCATGGCGCGGGCATTAGGCGAGACTATGGCTGTTGTTATGGTTGCTGGAAATGTTGTGCAGTACCCGACCGGACTATTCCAACCGATCAGAACCTTAACAGCCAATATCGCTTTGGAAATGGCATATGCTATGGACGGCCATCGCGCCGGATTGTTCGCAGCAGGCTTAATCCTGACGCTACTGGTTCTAATCCTCTCAATATTAGCAAGCAAAGCCTCAAAAGGGAGGTTTGTATGACCTCGCGCATGTTTGACGCCATGATCCTCTCCAGTTCACTCTTTGTAAGCATCATCTTCGTCTGGATTACGGGGGATGTTTTATTGAAAGGCCTCGTCCATCTTTCATGGGATTTTCTCATCTCAGCCCCTGAAAATTCCGGACGCTCGGGAGGTATCGGCCCCATTCTGGTTTCAACTGCCGCCCTCTTATTTATTGCATTAAGCGTCGCCATACCTCTGGGTCTTGCCACCGCTATATGGCTTTCGGAATTCGCAAAGGATAATGAAAGATTTGCCACAATAACCAGCCTCACACTCGACGTCCTCGCCGGTATCCCTTCCATTGTATATGGTTTATTTGGCAACGCATTTTTCTGCGTCTTTTTGGGGCTTGGCTTTTCAATTTTATCTGGCGGCCTTACATTGGCTTTTATGATCCTTCCTGTGTTTATACGTACGTGTGAAGCAGGATTGTCTGCAGTGAACACGCATTGGCGGCAAGGTGGTCACGCCCTTGGTATTACAAGAATTTCAACAGTTTGGCACATTCTCCTACCGGCGGCCTCTCCAGCAATTATTGCAGGCTTAATTCTAAGTATTGGCCGCGCGACAGCTGAAACAGCGGCACTCATTTTTACAAGCGGATATGTTGATCGTATGCCCGGATCAGTAATGGATTCAGGACGCGCCCTTTCCGTGCATATTTATGATTTATCAATGAATGTCACAGGCGGCGACCAAGCCGCCTACACATCGGCGCTCACCCTTATTTGTATCATTATTGTTTTGAACATTTCGGCGCAGATAATAATGAATCGATGGCTTCATAGGAGAATAGTCAAGTGACGACAGAGAATAAAATACAATCACCCTATACAATCGGGGAAATAGAGGTTGGCGAGCCCTGTTGCTTGCCTGTACCGCATCTTGAAATCAAAGATTTACAAATTTCATATGATAACAAAACAGTGCTGGATAATGTCTCACTGGATATTTACAAAGGGTGTATCACCGCGCTTATTGGCCCATCGGGCTGCGGGAAAACCAGCTTCCTGTCTGCCTTGAATAAACTTTTGGACTTAAAGAGCAATGCGCGTGTTTCGGGGGAAATACATTTTGAAGGACAAGATCTTATTGGTGATGACATTGATGTTTTAAAGCTACGGCGCCGGATTGGAATGATTTTTCAAACCCCTAACCCGTTTCCGATATCTATTTACCGAAACCTAGACCTGCCATTAAAAGAGCATGGCATCAAAAATCGTAAAATCAGGCAACAAAAAATTGAAAAAGCTCTCAAAGATGTGGGACTATGGGAAGACGTAAAAGATCATCTGGATAAATCAGCACTACAATTATCAGGCGGACAACAGCAACGCTTATGTATAGCCAGAGCTTTAGTCCTAGAGCCTGAAATATTATTAATGGATGAACCATGCAGCGCGCTAGACCCCATTTCCTCCAAAGTCGTGGAAAATCTGATTAAAAGCCTAAAAGGTCATTATACAATCATCATCGTTACCCATAATTTGGCACAGGCAAAACGTGTTGCCAATTACGCCGCCTTTTTCTGGATGAAAGAGCGTGTGGGAAAACTTATTGAATTTGGCCAATGCCATCATTTATTCGAAAACCCCGGACATGAATTAACCGCAGCATATGTTTCCGGTGAAGCAGGATAAAACTTATAACCAAGGAGAAAAAAATGACGACACAGATAATTGAAGACGTTCAGGATTATTACGGCAAGGTTCTTGAAACCAGCGAAGATTTGAAAACAAGCGCCTGCTGCCCGTTAGAAGCCCCGCCCGCATTTATCAGGCAGTACCTTAAAAACGTACATGACACAGTGCAGGCCAAATTCTACGGGTGCGGCTCGCCTATTCCGCTGGCTGCCAAAGGGTGCACCATTCTTGATTTGGGATGCGGCACAGGCCGCGATGCCTATATCCTCAGCCAGATTGTCGGCGAAGACGGCAAAGTCATTGGCGTTGATATGACCGATGAACAGCTTACCGTTGCCAATCAATATGTCGGCTGGCATATGGATAAATTTGGCTTTAAAGCGCCGAATGTCATATTCAAAAAAGGTTATATCGAGGATTTGAAGTCAGCCGATATCGCCGATGAAAGCATTGATATCGTAATCTCGAACTGTGTGATTAACCTGTCCGCAGATAAACAAAAAGTGTTTGAAGAGATCCACCGCGTTTTGAAACCGGGCGGTGAGCTATATTTCTCTGATGTTTTTGCCGGACGGCGTATTTCCAAAGAACTGCAAACCGATAAAATCATGCTCGGTGAATGTTTGGGCGGCGCGCTATATACGGAAGATTTCCGCCGCATGATGACGCAAATCGGTATTGCCGATACCCGTACATTATCGAAACGACTTTTGACACTCGATGATCCCGACATTCAGAACAAAGCAGGCATGATTGATTTCTATTCTATGACCGTTCGCGCCTTCAAAGTCGATCTGGAAGATATTTGCGAGAATTACGGACATGTCGCCTATTACAAAGGCACAATCCCGGAATATCCGCACAGTTTCGTTCTGGACGATCACCATGAATTCAAAACGGGCATGCCTGTGCCGGTTTGCGGCAATACGGCCAATATGCTCGGGCAAACGCGCTTTAAGGATCATTTCCGCATAGACGGCGATTTCTCAACGCATTACGGTGTATTTGATTGCGCGCCCGCCCCTTCTACCGGCAGCACGCAAGAGGGAGCCTGTTGCTAACCATGAGGATACTCTTTTGCTTGAAAATGTAAGCATCATCATTCCGGTTGCGCCAAACGAACCTGCATTGGAAACTCTGCTGCAGGACCTGAAATACTGCCGGAATGAGATTATCACGTCATCCGAAGGCACCCGCGCCAAAAGCCTGAATGCCGGCGCAGCAAAAGCCACCAAAGATTTTTTATGGTTTTTACACGCTGATAGCCGCGTTTCTGCCGAAAATATTATCGAGATTGCACAAGCCACACGAATGAAAACACATAATATTCACTATTTCAAACTGGCCTTCGAAGGGCGCGGACTGCCCACACTTAACGCTTGGGGAGCCAATATGCGCTCCCGTCTGTTTGGAACTCCCTTTGGAGATCAAGGCTATTGTCTTTCGAAACGTAACTTCCACAAAGTCGGTGGGTATCCAGAAGATGTTCCTTATGGAGAAGATCTGATGTTTATTTGGAGAGCGCGACAAGCAGGCATACGCTTAAATGCCCTTTCATCATCATTAAGAACGAGCCCGCGAAAATATATGGTGCATGGCTGGGGAAAATTAACATTACTTTATCAATGGCGCTGGATATCAATGTCTTTGCCCGAAATAGCTAAGCTCATGAGGGGGCATAAATGACAACAGCAATAGCCACGTTTGCGAAAACGCCTTCCTTATCACCCGTGAAAACGAGATTAGCCAAAACAATTGGGACCGATTTGGCTCTTAAATTTTATTTACTCAGCCTTTCCACAGTAAAGGGAATCGTCAACAAAGTCGATGCACAACCTTACTGGGCCATCGCTGAAAAGAACGGCATAAAAAACCCTCTATGGGCGGATTACAAAGCACTCTATACCGAAGAAGGGTGTCTTGGGCTGCGGCAACACTATATCTATGAAAAGCTATTGTCCAAACATGATCGTGTCATTCTTATTGGATCAGATACGCCACAGATTTCAAAGAACCTGCTCGACGATGCGATCATCGCACTGGATAGCAATGATTTTGTTATTGGTCCTGCCACTGATGGAGGATATTACTTGTTCGGGGGACGCTTGTCCTTACCTGCAAAAACATGGACCTCCGTTCCATGGAGTAGCCACCTTACACGAGAGCGCCTTGAAGCGCTTCTTCCCACGAAGGCACACCATTTACCGACATTGACGGATGTGGATACACAGCAAGATTTGCATCTGGTCACAAAGGAAATGCCCGAAGAACAAACTCATGAACAACAAAAAGTCATAGAGTGGATCAAGAACCATGAACGTCCTGTTTCTATGCACGGGTAATGCCGCACGATAGCGAGTGACTAAACCTGACTATTTTTCTGAAACCGAACATGCCCCACCACCAAGAACACAAAATTTAGCACAATGCGGATGGTTCAGGTGCACTGATTTCGAGGCTTCTGCTAATGTCTGCCCCATATTAAATTTCTGGGCATACGCAAGCAACGTGCAGGCCATGACGGAGGGTTTTTCGTCGCCTTTTCGCTTAACCACCATACGTGAACTAGAGCACATCATATCATCTGGATGAACGCCCAAAATGTCCCAGCAAGCCGTTGTAATTTCCGGAACAGGAACATTTTCATCCATTTCGGGGAACAGCATTAATTGTTTGGGATCTTGCGCATCAATTTTAATGTCGTTTTCCTTAAAGAAGACATCAAACCCATCCCTGAGTACCTGTTCATCTTCTCCCCATCTCGTTCGGCCAGCTATATCAATCGTAAAGCCCTTATCAGACAGCCATTTTAGCCCCAGCATCATGGGCTCCCATGATCTTAATCCACGCTCCTCTTCATGAAGCACCCGCTTGAAATGATCGACAGACACACGAATGGTGAGTAGAGCCCCATACTTCTCCTTCAAAAGCAGTAATTCGTCTTCACATTTCATCATAGGACGCATGGCATTCGTTAGAACCAACAATTGCAAACCACGATCCAGACATTCTCTCATAATCGGAATAATATCCGGATTCATAAACGGCTCACCGCCTGTAATGCCTATTTCCTTAGTCGGATACCCCTCTTCGGCAATCTCATCTAGATAAGCTGTCACTTCTGCGTGGGTTAAATAAACAAGCGCATCATTTGTAGGCGTAGATTCAATATAGCAATTCTGGCAAGCCAGATTGCAGAGCGTTCCGGTATTGAACCATAAAGTCCTGAGGGCTGTTAAATCGACCCATGCTCTTCTCTCACCCCTAGCTGTCAGCAGCGGGTCATCAAATTTTTTCCTTTGTAGCGTATCTATCGTCATAAAATGCCTTTTATACTAATGGATTTATTCAGAAACAGGCATTCTCGCAGCAGCCAAAAAAAGTTACAAAAATGTACCGCGAGAGAAAACAATGTGGCTTCCAAACTCTAAATACAACATAAGCGATTTATTTTATTGATTGCGGGGGTAGGATTTGAACCTCGATAACTCTACTCGCGGGTAACCCCTTGTTCCGAGCCATTTATGAGCTTCAATCTTTCTCATAAAACGGACATTCTGTAACAGAATTGTAACACTTTCTGTATCACTTTTAAAGAAAGATTAGTGGACTTAACTATTATGTTTTAGCCCCCATTTCACAGCAAAACGTTTCTCTAAGGTGGGGGGAGGAAAAATAAGGGGGAGTCTGTTTGTTATAGTTAAGGTGCACCGGAATTTTTGGTGTATTTTTCTAAAAAATATATCGTTATGATTTTGTCATATTTGTTACAATTTCTGTTTTCGTCCCAAAGTAAGCGTTAAGGAATCTAAACAATCTAATAAACTGTTTTAGCACTTAATTAGGAGATTAAAGTTTTATGGGAGTTACAATTCATTTTGAAGGCCAATTAAAGAATGATGAAGTTAGCTACAAAGGTATTATTGAAGAAGCAATCGCCTTTGCAGATAGTTATGGCATGGAACACAAGCCAATTTATGAGGCGTGTAAAAAACTATCTAGAGTCAGGGAAGAAGAACCTTGGGATTATGAAGGGCCCGTAAAGGGATTAAAGATAATACTCGATGATCATTGCGATCCGCTTTTTCTAGAGTTTGACGAGACGTTATATATACAAGAGTTTATCAAAACTCAATTTGTTGGAGCTGAAACTCATATAATTGTAATCCAATTACTTCGATCATTTAAAAAGTTCTTCGTAAATTTAATAGTCGAGGATGAAGCTGAATATTGGGATACTTCAGATAAAAAACTTCTTGAGGAACATATAGCGAAAGTTAATTCAGTTATTGAAGATCAATTGAAAAGCAATCCCAAGCTGTCTGGGCCTGTAAGAAGTTCCGATGGTAGAATATTAGATCTTGTCGAAAACGACTAAATAAATGATCAAAAGGCAAAGATCCGCCATAAGAAAGATTCACTGTAACCCGTCAGCAAAAGTTGAACAGATGATGTGGCATTGTTAAGGTAAACATCATGAGTGAAGAAGAACAAATAGAATATAAATTAAAAACAAAAACTATGTGGCAATGGATTATCGTTTTGTGTCTTTTACTAATGGTTATTAGTTTTTTTTCTATATCAGTTAGGCGTCAGATATGTGAGTTGACTTCAATTTGCTATTATACATGTGATAAAGATTCCAAGACACTTGATGCTACTATTTGTAATGAATCAGCTTGTACAGGAATTTATGTATCTTGCGAGAATAGTGAAGCCATAAAGCGACAAAAACTACTGTCGAACATCAAATCACTATTCGGCTTGTCTAGTAAAAGGGGAGCACCACACAATGACTAATATTGAGCATATTGTTGCTAATAAGAATTTTATAACAGAAAACGATATTTCGGCATTAACATGGCTTGTGCTGACGGGATAAGCCATAAAATATCTCATTATTCAATGTCCGCTTATGACCGTAAGATGACAGTTACATGTGTCTCACTACATGCAAAATACACAATCAATACATGTTACGCGGTCATTGATGTAGTCCTGATTATTGTATATATGCCTCTGTAAAAGCACATAAAACACTTTTGCCCTAAAAGAGCACAACCCTCCCTGTAAGTTAATGTATTTAAACGATTCTTTTTACTATCGACTTCTTTGGATAGCCTGTTGTAATATGTTATAATTATAGTATGTAAAAGAACAATATAGTACTGTGTCTGTTTGAGCATTGCAGGCGCAGGGAGCAAAAGCTCTTAGGCTCGCATAAGGAAAAATCCATAAAATGATAGAAAGAAACATCTCTGTTGAGGAGCTTCGTAATGAGAAGTTGCTTAACGATAAGGATGTGGCAAGTCTTGTAAACTTTTCTGTTGCTTGGGTTCGTAAAGAACGTTGGCTGAGAAGATCAGGTAAACCGCATTCACTAAACATTGATCCTGTAATTATTGGGAATACCCCCCGTTACAGATCATCAGAAATCAAAGAATGGTTAAAAAACTTAAACACTAAAAATGAAGGAAAATAAGAAAGAAAAAAAATGAATAATACAATAAGCGGTGAGACAACACCCAAAAACATAGACACATCTCAACTTCCCGAGGAAGTAAGAAATGAAATAGTTGATCTTTTCCATACAGAAGATTTTACAACATACGTAATAGTAAAAATTGGTGAAAAAAACGACACAATCAAAGTCAGATCAGACGAAATGAAGCAGTTTGTGACTGGCACAGCATACAAAAATGCAGGGGAACTAATAAAGAAAGACAGGGTACAAAGTATCATTGACGGATTGGACGCTTTCGCGCGTTTTTCGGGAGACAAAAAATCAGTTTATGTAAGAGTCGGGCCTGTTAGCAATGGTATTGAGATAGACCTAAATAATGAGAATGGGGAATGTATTCTTGTTAAACCTGACGGTTGGGAAATAACAAAGCCCACAAACTATTTCTACAGACCCAGAGCAATGAAAAATCTACCAAAGCCTAAAAAAGGCGGTACTCTAGAATTGTTTGAAAAGCACTTTAATACAAATACAGATGATGAGTTGAAACTGCTTGTTTCCGTTATGTGTTATTATTTCAGGCCTCAAGGGCCATATCCAATCGTAGCGTTCAAAGGGCCAGAGGGCAGTTGTAAATCAACGTGTACTCGTAAATTAAAACGTTTGGTCGATCCGAGTCTTACAGAAGACCGCTCCCCTCCTGAAAGTGAAAGAGATTTATTTATCTCTGCTAAATATGACCATGTGGTATGTCAGGATAATTTAAGTAATATCAGAGCAAAATTCTCTGATGCTTTGTGTCGCTTAGCTACAGGGGGAACGTACGGACGCAAGAAAAATTACGCTGATGATGAGGAGCACATTATCAAACAATGCAATCCTATTGTAATGAATGGGATTACAGATTTAGCAAAATTACCTGATCTGATAAGCCGTAGCATCATGATTGATCTTGTCCCCCCCGAAAAATCAAAGGATGAGGAAACACTGTGGCAAGAATTCGACAAAGATAAACCTTATATGTTGGGTTACCTATTAGACGGCGTTCAGTCTGCCCTTAAAAACTATGCATCTGTCAATTTGGATTCTCAAATTCGTTTATCAGATTTTGCGAAATGGGGAACTGCTGCTGAGATTTCTTGGCAATGGGAGCCGATGACATTTTACACGATCCTTGAAGATAACCAATCCAAGAGTATCGTTAATGCCCTTTCTACGGATGTGATAGCGAATGCCATTAAACGTCTTTTATCAAACACATCTGAATGGCGGGGTAAAGCTGAAGAACTTCTAGAAATATTATCTAGTAATGCTGGATATGAAGAAAGATCAAAGTCTTGGCCTACTACTGCGCATCACTTGGCTAGTCGATTAAATAGACTTGAACGAAGCCTGCCTAAAATTGGAATTGAGTATGTGTCTCACAAAAACACTGGTTTGGGAAATAGAGACAATAAAATTCTAATTCTTCGTAAACTTGGAAATTTTGAAGATAGACAATTGGAGACGGTAAAAAAGGAAGAAGCCGTTCCTAACCGTGTTGCGGATATTCCTGATGATTTCTTTGATAATATGGTAGATGGGCGTTCTAAAACTACAGGAAATTGGGATGATCCATCTATGTTTGATGATTGAGACGCTGGAGACGCTTAATTAAAAAAACATAAAAGGGGGGATATTCAAAAATGCCCTCCTTTTTCATGAAAGTAACAATCACAACACCAAAGAACTTTAATCTCTTTTTCTATTATTATATTTATTTTAGAAAAGAAGCGTCTCTAGCGTCTCTGTGGTGGTAATCTCCCCCTTAGCAGCGCAGCCTCCCTTTTGATGATAGTCATGAGTAGCCCCCCTTTATATGTTCTGATAATTCTTGCATATTAGATCGTATAATTAGATATTTTAATCTATTTTAATCACAATCATAAGGATGTAAGTTACAAGTAATGGTGATTACAGAAAAATATTTTCATGAAGAACCCGTATCGAATGTAATTGGCCCCCAACTTGGACCTTGCTTTGAACAATGTGGCGTACGAATAACCATCGCCCTTCCAAGCAGACAAGACGAAACCCTAAGCTGCCATCTCTTTGACAAAAGCGGAAAGAAAGCTGGCGAACCATTATATTCCAATGCTTTACACGCAAAATTTCGAACTTTTTTGTTTGAATTTAATAGCCTCAATTCTGGAGAAAAATATTATTACAAATTTTTAGATTCGGCTGGTAATGAAATAAATTTAGAAGGTGGGTTGGATTACCAAGATTGTTGGTTTTTTGCCCCTGAATTTAATGACGATGATAAATTCGTCCTTTTAAGCTGTAACAACCCCTTCCACTCAAAGAAGGATGGCGATGATCGCTTTGGAATGTGGAAACGATTGTTCGAAGTAACTGAACAAGACCAAACAATAAAACTCCTTATACAGGGTGGTGATCAAGTTTATCACGATGACATAGAGGCAGATAGCTTACAGAAATTGAAGGAACACGAACCTAATTTAGAGGCTGTTCAAAATAATGTTATCAAAAATTATCAGCACTATTATAGCAACCTTAACTATCGACGGATTTTAGCGCGTATACCAAGCGTTGCTATGCTTGATGATCATGACATTACAGATGGATGGGGGGGACGCAATGCAAGCTTTGATAAAAATGAAATTAGACCCGAATGGCAACATTATTTCGATATCACCTACGATGCTTTTAAAGCCTATCAATCATTAAAAAACCCAACAGTTCGATTATATGATGGAGTAGAAACCACTTATCTTGATTTTGGTAAAAACAGAGTTTATCTTCTAGACTTACGTAAAGAGAAAAACATCAAGAACAAAGAATTCCCCCTGATAAGCGCAGAACACGCCACATCCTTACTTGAGTCAATTGATACAGTACCTGATCGCCTTGAAAATGTTTTAATATTAAGCCCTGTTGTGCCAGTTCGTATAAACCCTACCGAAGAAGAAACACTGAACTTTATTTCTGAACTCTTATATCAGATAAGAGGTGCCGCAGAGATTAAAATGAGGTCTGCCACAAATAAATACCAGTGGGTCTGGCAGTCTATATTTTGGGCATCAAGTAGATTTGGCGTTGCCGATCTAACAGACGATCTTAAAGACGGATTATCATCATCTCTAAACAGAAAATTTCTAGTCAGTATTTTAGAAAGACTCGCAACATTAGTAAGCGTGAATAACAAACAGGCTTATATCTTAAGTGGCGATATTCATACTGGTGGTATATCAGAAATTTTTATTGAGCATGAAAAAGAAACCATATGTATTCCACAAGTTGTTAGTAGCCCTATCGGGTATGCCCCCATGAAAAAGATAGCCAAAGACAAAACCACTGAGGAAAAAGATTATAAAATTATTCTTAACAACTCTGATACCGAACCAGTAAATACAACGATAACAGCAAGGAATATATTTTATAAATCTGACCGAAATTTCGCAATCCTTACGCTTTCCGACACGATACAAGGATCAAGAGTAGCCTTTTATTTTGAAAACCTTCAACGCCCAATAGTAAGTCCTGCCACTTTTAGTAATAACTAAGCCTTACCGACAATTTTACCAACTAGTACAGTTCATTGTGTTATTCCACACATGGCAATTCGTATTTGTTGGCCTATTAGCTTGCAATGCTTGTTGTCGTGCTAATTCTGCTTGATTAACTTGTTGTGATGCGTTTTGAATACTTTGTGCAAAGGCCTGATCTTGTTGATTAGCGTACATGAGGGAATTACGAGCACGAGCATCCAAAGCAGTATAATATTCAACCCATAGCTTTTCATGTGCAAGATTTACCTCGTCCCTATCGATTTTTCCCTTTTTATAATCTAACGCACTTTGTTTGCTATCAATCATAAACTTCATAAGCAAGTCAGGGGCCATAGCAACAGGCGAAACATATTCATTAACAAGACTAGCCCAGCACTCATGTAACTCTAATGCCATTGAACTAGGAAGTGGTTTTTCATTCGTACTATTGGGGCATTGTTCCTTGTTAAGCACCTGTACCCTATCCCACGCACCAAACTCGGCCTTAGCCATACTATTGATTTGGTTTTGTGTTTGAACTCCTGCACAAGCAGTTAAAGAAAGTGAAATGATAGTAGCCCAGATTATTTTCATTGCTCGCCCTTTTTGTTCACGATTGTGTACGGTAATTTTGTTCATTATAATAAACAATTCGCTTATGGCAAGCTTAGAAACCATAGGCAGAAATATTGTAAAGCTGAGAGCACAAAAAGGTCTTTCTCAGGAAGATTTGGCTGGTGCAGCAGACGTAAATCGTGGGTATATATCAAGGATTGAAAATGGTCATGTCGCCTTTTCAGTTCCAGTTTTGTTAAAAATAGCCAAAGCATTAGATGTAAATGTTGAAGAATTATTTAGATAATTCATTTTTCTTTTTTAGTTTATTATCTATCCTAGCTGGAAAAGTTAAATACTAGGATAAAGTTATGGTGCTCTCCCTCCCTGATGCAGTAAAATTTTGGGCCGAAGAAAAAGGGTGTAAGTTCGCATATGATTCATATTATGTTAGCAATTTAGAAGATGGCTCTCTTACAGAAAACATGGGGAAGTTTCCATATCTTGGTGATACAGCCTTCACTCAATTCGTTGTATTCCCTGAGGAAGTCCCTGATAGTCACATCCATATTACTCAGCATTTTGATAAACAATTTAAACTTCGAGCAGATACCAAAAGCCGAACTTTAAAGGGCAAATACTTACGAATTATTTTTGCATATCCTGAAGAGCATCAAATTGAATACATTCAGCAATATATTACTCACTCAGTCAATCTCTTGAAGTTAAAAGAAGGTCATGGATCAGCACTAGAATGTGCGAAACAAATCTACTGGGATTTAATTTCTGGCAGTCACTCTATAAAGGGTAATAATGTAATTCCACGCGTTCATGGCAATGGAAGAGATGAAAACAAATTTTACGAACACAGTAAGAAAAGTGGAATCAAATCTCTAGAGGACTTTAGCCTTAAACTTGATGCCTCTGCTTTATTGAATGAGGCCATGGAAAGCCCAAACAAGCATCATTGTTTTTTATTTCTGTGGATGGCTCTTGAATGCCAAATCGGGCAAGGTGAAGAACGATCTAATTTTTGCAAAAATGACTTGCACTCAGACATTATAAACAAAGAAATGTTACGCCTTCATAAAATTAGATCAAATTATGCTCATGGACTAGGCAATATTGAAAAAGATCAGTTTAATATTGATATACTAATTGAGCTCTTGAGGCTCAGTACTCTCAAGGATGTAATTCAAAGAAAAAAGCTAGTAAAAATAGTTGAAGGCTTGATAAACGAAAGAAATTAAACGCCGCTCTTATTTTTGCTCTCTTTTTGTTTTTGACTCATTTAAGATGACTATCCTTTAAGCTTTATCGAATAGACGTTTAGCCGTGAGCATAATTTGATAGTTGATGAAGTTGTTGCTAATGATAATAGGCAAGGTAACTTGTTTGAAGAAAATAATTGAGGGTTTAAAAAAGTGAGAACAGCATTAATCTTGATACTAAGCCTATTTACAGCAAATATTTGTGAGGCTGGCCCTACAAAAGAAATAACCAAAGGGTATGTGCAAAATGATGAGGGAGAAAAGTGCTGGTATACGCAAAAATTCATAGATGATGTCATATATTTTAGTAAGAAACATACTCAAAACATTGGTGTTATAACATTTGATGATCCTAGTTGTATGTCGGACAATGGTTTAGGCTTAAGCGCACACAAAATGATGATAAATAATGTTATATCAAGATGGTATTCTCATGATGACGCAAACTTTCAAACGAATGCTGATGAATTATTTTCGAGCAGTCGATTGCAAATTAAAGGCCAGTGTATGCAGTCTAAAACATACGGCATGATAGGAGTTTTGCTTGATTATAAAATTGAAGAAGATAGCATCATACAAGTAACGCATTCATCAAGCATGGGTGGTTGTAAAAACGACTTATAGCTTTAGAATTAACAAAAATTTAGTTTAAAGAAATTAGTTGAGAGCGTGATAATGGCCAATATGAAAATTCTTATATTTGTAGCTCTTTTATTTATTCCTTTAGCTTCATATGCCAAGGAAAATGTAGAAACCTGTAAAAACAAAACCTATGAAATACTGTTAAAGGGAATGGATTCATTAGAATACAGTTCACTTATAGATTTCATACGCTGCCGTGATTATCATGATGGTGGTAATTTAGGTGATTTATATATACAGGCAGGATTATACTTGGAAAAAGACCCTTTCTTGTACGAGTATATTTTGACAGAAGAGGGCGTACATTCAGACCCGGACTTCAAAAACTTCTTTGTAATGTTACCACCTACTTTTGTAGACCGCTATCAAGCACAAATCCTAGAATATAAGAAACGGGAAGGGCTGGTAAAATCATTTAAGAATGAGAACTTTCGTAAACGAGTACAGTCTGTATTAAAACAAGCTAATAACCGATACGAAAGTTTAGAGTGATAAGGCAAAATATGAAAAGTTATGATATTGAACTTGCTTTAATTAATCTCCCTAAGAAAGAGCTTCAAGAGATATCAAAAGTTCTACCTGCAGGATATTTAGTTGAAGATCGCTCGAATAAAGGTTGGGGGATTGTTATCAGACTGGATTCAGAAAATGAATTGGAATCTCTAAATGATCAGGTTAAGGCTTTTATAACGGGGGTCTTACCAATAAAAAAATGGATGGAATTATCTTCTCCTGTCTTAAGGGTTGCTTGTTTTAATGATAAACTAACATGTACCATAAATTTGGAAGATTTTGAGCTGTTTGTTTCATTGAAAATAAAATTGGAAATCTCCATTTATCCCGTGACGTGATAAGGCAAAGTATGGAAAATATGTGGTTAAGATAAGTGTTGAAGCAATTGCCAATGATTGGATTTCCTATTATTCCTTAGAGGATTCTGATCAAGAAAAAAATTTTGAATGGGCAGAACAAGAGTTATCTGACCTTACTTTATCTAATCCGAAAAAATGTTGGAAAATAATTTTAAAAATCCTGCATCAAACTGAAAATGAACACTGTTTGTCTATTTTGGCTATAGGACCATTTGAAAGCCTTCTTCTTCATCATTCGGATTTAATGCTTGATCTAGTCAGGGTTAAAGCTAGAGAAGACCCTAAATTTAACAAAGTTTTTTCAGATGCAAATGAAATACATAAATCTGTATCAGACGAAGAATGGGATAACATATTTAAAGAAACATAACCCACTATCTTCCGTAAAATACACTGTCGAAAAACGATCCTTACCTAGTTAACCATAACAAAAGCCCTTCCATCGCCCATTCTAAAGCGCCTGCCCCCTCTCCCAAAAGCTCGCCCCTCTTTTAAGGTATCAAAGAAACCTTGTTTAGGACTTGGGTGGTGTGGATTAGCTAAAGCAAAGTTATTAAACTTTTCTTGCCCAGCATTATTCTTAAAATACACCTCAACGATCACAGCCGTTTCTTTGGTATCACATACAACACAAGCCTCTATACGCCAAGGTCTGTACCTTCTTGTATACCCAGCGTTATCATCACTGTTATGCTCGCCTAACCGCCTATCTAAATCCGCAGTCTCGCCCGTATAGACTTTTGATGTGTCACTCTCACTTCTAAGAAAATAAACAAAGTGCATTATTTCATCCTGTTTTTTTTATTTCATCTTTAAGTTCTCTAAGAATATTTTCGTTTGAGCAGTACGGGAAACGATAATTTATTTATGTGCTCTTGTAAAACTTCAAGACTGTGCCCGTAGCCGTAACCATTATGGACGTCATTAGAGTTGTGATGCCCTACTAACTTCATCGCTATAGACTTCTCCACCCCAGCGTTACGCAAGCCATCAATAAATGTGTGCCTAAATGAATGGAAACATAGCCCCTGCTCCTTTAAACCAAGGCTTTTTAATATACTCGTGAACTCTTTACTAAACTTATATGAGTACGATCCTTGACCACTTACGGGAAGCGATTTAAAGAGCCGTGGAGAGTCTTGTTCTTTAACATACGCAAGTAGTCCTAAATCAATTAAACGCTTATGTACGGGGATTCTACGGCGACTGGAGGCTGTTTTAAGCTTCTTATGATCATTATCGTCAATATTGATGATCCAAACACCATCAACACACATAATATCACTCACTAAAAGCTGGCATATTTCATTTAACCTCATTCCTGTATACAAGCCTATAAGCGGTATCCAATACTTATAATCTTTAGTAACAACACGATCAGTATCCATTAAGTAAGAGAACAATGTTTGAAGCTGTTGGTTAGAGAATGGTGGTCGTTTATTAGCATGTTTCTTTGCCTTACTAATGATCAACCCTGAGAATGGATTTTTCCCTTTAAACAGATCATTTCTCTCACCCCACATAAACAAGGACGTCATAGCGATAAGGCGATTATTCACCGTTACTAGGCTTTGCGGCTCTTTCTTTGGTAAATTATCCCAATCAACATTCTTGTATGATCTTACACCCAATATTTTAGTAAGGTTTGCAGGAGTCTTAAGCATAACGGCTTTGAATTTTCGAGCCTCGTTCTTAGCTATGCTGTTAAAAGACACATCCCCACAAATACTTTGGAATATTTCATAGGTTTGACGCTTATGCTCGATAGTCTTTGGAGAGTTGGTCACGCAATCATTTAGATATTCCCTTGCCACTTGCGAGAATGGCTTATGTGCTCCCCCCATACTTGATGATAGTAATCCGAGATTAAAGCTTTGTCGTTGAGGTAACCCTACTTTCCCCTTCATCCCCTCTATGCCTAGCATAATAATGTTTTGTGCTGCCTCTATATCCCGAGCGTCATAAACCTGATGGATAAGATTTTGTATCTCAATATCCAGTTTAGCGACATATAAGCGTGCTAAAGCCCTGTCCTGTGTTTGAAGGGATACACATACTTCTTTGCGAGAGAACACTTGATGTAAGTTCTGGGGTAATGCGCTACGATAATAATAGTAACGACCACGAATATAAAGATGATGCTCTATAGCTTTCACTGTAACAAACCCTGTAACACTTGGTTAACAACGAATGTCTGTAATATGTAGGAAAGCCTTACTCTATAATGCCTCGGAACGAAGGGGAGAGGTCATTGGTTGCGGGGGTAGGATTTGAACCTACGACCTTCAGGTTATGAGCCTGACGAGCTACCGGGCTGCTCCACCCCGCGACAATGATCGAAAACATGAACTAAACTGCTCTGCCTTCGATTAGATGGCATGTTATAGACCCGCATCCCTTGAAAAGCAAGGGGCGTATTCAAAAAATATATTTCAATCAATTGACTTTACGCATATGCATGCCATAACGTTGAAGAGAAAAGAAACTCACAAGGGGTGCCTTCCTGCGGATAAGAAGGCTGAGAGCAGACTCTTGGAACCTGACGCGTGATAAAACGCCGTAGGAATGTGAGAGCAATAATGAACAAAAATCCAAAGACAATTTCGATTGCCGGTGCGGGCATCATGGGCATTATGAACGCCTATACGCTGCAACAGGCATTTCCGAATGCGGCAATCACCCTGTATGACCCCGAAGGATTCCCTGCCCATAACGCCAGTTTCATGGCGGGCGGTATGATCAGCCCGTTTAGCGAGCTGGATCACATGCCAGAGCGTTATTTAAGCGCGGGGCTGGCCTCTATCGATTTATGGAGCGAGATCAGCCGCATCCTTAATGATTGTTTCGAATTCTCCCGCAAGGGCAGCTTGCTCATTTCCCATGCGGAGGATCGCCATATATTGGAGCGGTTCAAGGCCATCTTACCCAAACATGATTTATGGCAACCTATTGACGCCCAAGCCATTCGCACGCTTGAGCCCGCCCTACCCGCGAACTTATTTCGCAGCGGCATCCATATTGACGGCGAAGCGCATCTGCATCCGAAAAAAGCCATAGAGGCCATGCTGAGCGTTTTAGACAATAAGAGCACCACAGCCATCAATATAGGCGCAGACAAGCAACAGACCGATTGGGTGATTGATTGCCGCGGCATGGGCGCAAAGAAGGACAGCCCGACGTTGCGCGGTGTAAAGGGGGAAACGCTGGTCGTGCATAACCCTGACTTTACCCTTTCACGACCACTGCGCCTGATGCATCCGCGCTATCCGCTTTATATTGTGCCGCGTGATAATAATGTGTTTATGATTGGCGCAACCATCATTGAGAGTGAAAACGATAACCATATATCAATACGATCCGGCATGGAACTTATGAGCGCCCTATACAGCCTGCACCCAAGCTTTGGCGATGCACAAATATTGGAAATGAACGCAGGGATACGCCCGTCATATCCTGATAATATGCCGCGTGTGACGATTGATGATAACGTGATTTCCTGCAATGGATTATATCGTCATGGCTTTCTTTTCGCGCCGATTATGGCACAATGCGTTGCAAGTATTATTTCGGGCAAAGCCTATGAATTTAACCCTCTATTTGTTAGGAATCGTGACCATGATAATCACTTTGAACGGAAAACAGCATAGCATTGAGGCCGCCATGAGCATTGACGCACTGCTGGCGCATGCGGGCTATGGCGGGAAAACGGTTGCCGTTGCCGTGAATGACAGCTTTGTCGCAAGGGAGTCTTATTCAGATTACCTGATACAAGATAATGACCGCGTTGAAATCGTCGCGCCGATGCAGGGGGGCTAAAGCCAAGATGGATACAGATTGGACCATTGGTCAAACGACGATCTCCTCGCGCCTGTTTTTAGGTACAGCCGCCTACCCCTCACCTGAGATCTTGCGTAAAAGCATCGAGGCCGCCGCGCCCGGATTACTGACCGTATCCTTGCGCCGTGAAAATGCCGCCGGCAAAGGGCAAGCCTTTTGGGATATTATCAAAGCATTCAACATTCCCGTCCTGCCCAATACAGCGGGATGCTTCGGCGTGGAAGAGGCCGTCACAACCGCACAAATGGCGCGAGAAATATTCGAAACGAGCCGTATAAAATTAGAAATAATCGGCGATGATTATACATTACAACCAGACCCTTACGGGCTTTTGGAGGCCACAGAAAAACTCATCGCTTTAGGTTTCGAAGTCTACCCCTATATGACCGATGATTTGATATTGGCACAGCGCCTTGTCGATCTGGGCTGCGATATTTTAATGCCGTGGGGCGCGCCGATTGGCTCGGGGCGCGGGTTGAATAATGTTTATGCGCTCAAACAATTACGGAGCAGATTTCCAAATAAAACGCTCGTGATTGATGCAGGAATCGGCAGCCCCTCTCACGCGGCGGCGGCGATGGAGATGGGCTATGATGCGGTGCTTTTGAATACGGCGGTGGCCAAGGCCAATGATCCTGCCCTAATGGCTGGTGCTTTTGCAGGTGCCGTTAAGGCGGGGCGCGATGCCTACCTTGCCGGTATTATCGCCCCGCAAGAAAATGCCAGCCCCTCCACACCATTGCTTGATCGCCCGTTTTGGCATCAGGAAAAAGAAACAGGATAAAACCATGTTAACGATGATTACAATCGATGAATTGGCCGCCGCTGATACGCTCATTATTGATGTGCGCCAACCCGAAGAATTGATCGCTGATCCGCTTGACAACCCGTTGATTACAAACGAACCGCTAAACATTCCCCTGCCTGAATTGCTTGGGCGGCTGGATGAATTGCCCGCCGATAAACGCCTGGCCTTTGTGTGTGCAGGCAACATCCGCAGCGTTCAAGCCGCGGAATATCTCTACGCAAAGGGATATGAGAATGTGTGTGTGCTGAATAAATTCACGATTTGACGATCACTGCATCACCGCACGCCCCCATTAAGCCGCCTTATCGAATGAGGCAATCACCTCTGGTCTTGGGTAGAGCTGATCCATCGGCACAGACTTTCCGCTGGCTTGCACAATGCGCACATGTTTACGGCGTAACCCGCGTGGCTCTGACGCGCCGCAGGAATGGGCAATCACTTCGACCTCATGCACAAGGTTCTTTTGATAATTTGCCACCTTCACGGCTTTATCCTCAGGATTGAGCCCGCTTTGCAAGCGTTTATCATGTGTTGTAATACCGGTCGGGCACGTGTTCTTGTTACATTTCAACGCCTGAATACAGCCCAAAGAGAACATAAAGCCACGCGCGCTGGTTACAAAATCGGCACCCGCGCAAATTGCCCACGCAACATCGGACGGAGTGATCAATTTGCCTGAGGCAATAATTTTTATACGATCACGCAAGCCATATTTATGCAGCGTATCCGATACCAACGGCAAACTTTCCTCAATACAAAGCCCAACATTATCCATCAGTGACATTGGCGCAGCGCCCGTTCCGCCATCACCACTATCAACCGTGATAAAGTCCGGCGCGCTTTCTATGCCGCGCTTGTGAATTTCCTGACACAAATCATCAAGCCATTCATGTGTGCCCACCACTGCCTTAAAACCTGTCGGTTTGCCGCTTATCTCGCGAATATGTGCGATAAAATCAAGCAGATCTGTAACACTATTCACTTCGGGGTGTCGGTTAGGCGATATCGATGCCTCACCTTCCGGAATACCGCGAACATCGGCAATCTCCTGTGTGACCTTAGAGGCCGGTAGAATGCCGCCCTTGCCCGGCTTCGCGCCTTGTGAGAGTTTAAGCTCAATCATTTTTACTTGCTGATGCGCGGCGATTTTCTTTAAGCCCTCAGCACTGAACGTTCCGTCGGGTTTGCGCACGCCGTACTTTGCCGTTCCAATTTGAAATACAATGTCGCAGCCCCCCTCCAGATGAAATGGCGCCAAACCGCCTTCGCCTGTATTCATCCAGCATCCTGCCATGCGCGCACCGCGTGACAAGGCCTGCACAGCGGGTTTAGAAAGCGCGCCATAGCTCATCCCCGATATATTAAAGAATGAAGGCGCGGCGTATGGCTCCATACAATAAGGCCCTATGATAATGGGCTGCGTTACAGCGGCGTCGGCCTCCAGCATTGGAAACGGGCAGTTAATGAAAATAAATGTACCCGCCGGATTCAGGTTTTTTGTTGAACCAAACGCAACCGTATTATCTCTCCCTTTGGCGGCACGATAAACCCATTCACGTTCGGCGCGGTTAAAGGGCATTTCCTCACGATCCATCGCGAAGAAATACTGGCGGAAAAACTCGCCCAACGCCGAAAATACATAACGAAACCGCCCCAGAACCGGAAAGTTATGACGTACGGCATCTTTGGTTTGTGTTGCATCAATGACAAACATCGCAACCAATGCGACAACCATAACCCCAACCACAACAATCAACATTGCTGCGAGTACTTCTAAACCATGAGCGATCCAAACCGGCATTATTTCCATTTTTCTTTTCCTTTTTAAAACCCAAACAAAATGGCGCAAAGCCTGTGCTTTTGCGCCACTTCAACATTTATTCGTAAAAATAATATTTATGCGGCTTTCTTGGCGCGTTCGTTTTCGATGCCTTCCTCGATCAGAGCTTTTGCTCTTTCTGATCCTTCCCAGCCTTGCATCTTAACCCACTTGCCCTTTTCAAGGTCTTTGTAATGAGTAAAGAAATGCTCGATCTCATCCAACAATATTTGCGGCAATTCATTATATTCCTGAATGCCTGCAAACATCGGGTGCGTTTTATCAACCGGAACAGCCAGAATTTTTTCATCCTGTCCGCCATCATCTTCCATAACCAAAACACCAACCGGACGCGCGGCAATCACTGCGCCGGGCATAATTGCATGTTGGGCATAGACAAGAACGTCAACAGGGTCACCATCACCGCCAAGCGTATTGGGTATAAATCCATAATTGGCCGGATAAACCATAGATGTGTGTACGAAACGGTCAACGAACAACGCGCCCGAATCTTTGTCCAACTCATACTTCACAGGCGTACCGCCTGCTGTATTTTCTATGATTACATTAATATTATTCGGCGCATCTTTGCCGACTGCGATTTTTGAAATATCCATTATGCCGCTTCCTTAAACAAAGGGTTGATCGTCTTGATTATATACGACCATTCATACAAGCCACACCCCGAAACGGCAAGGGTTTTTCCATGAAAAAAGTCACAAAAAAGCAGGAATAAGCTACTCCTGCTTGTCGTCTTTTTTGTCTTCTGTCTTATTGTCGTTTGAACGACGTACGATCACTCTCGGCATTGTCCGTTCGATTTTCTCCGGCACAAACATTACGCCTCCTGATCCACAAGCATATGCAGTTGTCATATTCTACTCTCCTTCATTCACTGTGTAATGAAGCGGATTATAGCTGTTTTTCCCCTATCTCACAATTTTTTAGCGTGACGCGTTGCAATATGAGAAGAACATAATAAAAACGCCCCATTGAGGGGCGCTTTAAAAAATCTAGATCGCAGAATGGATTAGTCAACTTCTTTCAAGTTGGACGCAGCCTGTTTGCCACGATTTTCCTGAAGATCATATTCTACTTTTTGACCTTCATTCAATGTTCTCAAACCTGCTTGTTCAACTGCAGAAATGTGAACAAATACATCGTTACTTCCATCATCAGGTACGATAAAACCGAAACCTTTTGTTGTATTAAACCATTTTACGGTTCCTGTTTGTGCCATTACTTAAAAACTCCTTATATCTTAAATTTAACAACAGCTCTTCGTGATATTCAGCTGTTCTTAATTCCAAGATAGCTTAGTCCCAAAGATATCGGTGATTAAACTGCGTTTTAACAACAAACGCAAGAAAAGAGTGCTAAAAATTTGTTTATTTTTTTAAAGGAAGCAAAAGAAGTATCTGTGCTTATCCTCTATTTTCCGCGAAAAAATCATCGTATTTCGCCGAAATGCAAAAAAACTTTATACCATCATCTTTTTAAGACGACCCACCTGTATTTCAAGTCTTTCTATATAAAACCGCGTATCATTTTTCGCGTTCCGTATCCATGCCAAGCGTTTGGCTTCTTGAATTGAGCCATGCACATTATTATGGAGCCATGCCCGATAAATAGTGAGAGAAGCCGAAACATTACGCATATCCTCTTCCATAGAAGCTATTATTTTATCGCGTTTTTCTTTATAGGCTCTGTCTTTAAATTCGCGTGGTTGATCTCTTTCCCATTTACGAAACGCTTCCGCCGCTGCACAAATATTTTCTAAATCGCCCTCAACATCGAAATAAAAATCAACTCGATCCGCCGCATCCAGCGCGTCATCAGCGGCGTCATCTTCGATATCACCACAACGCACGCCTGCATAAGCCAAAGAAGGTACCGCGCAGACCAGCAATATAAGCACCATTAAAGGTAAAAATCGTGTCATTTTAAATTCCAGCCTCACTTCTATGTTCTTAGTATAGCGATCACACCGCGCCAAACGCAAACATGCGCTATAAATCTTATACGTGAAGGGAACGCACAAACCTTCGCTTTCAGGTGATGCGCGCGCAAGCAATATTGTCGCCCTGCCCTTTGCTTTATGATATCCTTAAAACATGAACACAGTTTTGCCATTCAAAAACAATCCGTTATCAAACTGCACATCACTTCCGATCATTGCAGCGCCCATGTTTTTAATCTCCAATCCGGCCATGGTCATTGCATGCTGTGAAAACGGTATTATCGGCAGTGTGCCTGCACTCAACCAACGGACGAGCGATGGGTTTGAATCATGGATCATTGAAATTAACGCGGCGCTCGATGCTCTAAAGCAAGAGCATCCTGATAAAGTCATCGCGCCCTATGCCGTTAATTTAATCGTCAATCCCGTTAATACACGACTGGAAGCAGATTTAAAATTATGCATCAAACATAAAGTCCCGATTATCATCACATCGCTTGGGATCAATCCCGACCTTATTAAGGCCGTACACGGCTATGGCGGGATTATTTTGCACGACATCACAACCCTTCGCCACGCACACAAAGCCGCCGATGCGGGTGTTGATGGTTTAATCGCAGTCAGCGCGGGCGCGGGCGGACATGCCGGCACACTTAACCCCTTTGCGCTCATCGGAGAAATACGTCAGTTTTTCGGCGGCATTCTGGCCTTGGCCGGATGCCTCTCAACAGGGCGCGATGTTTTGGCCGCGCACGTTATGGGGGCGGACTTTGCCTATATGGGGACACGCTTTATCAGCACCCGCGAAGCCGCCGCCACGCAAGATTACAAAGACTTGATTACCACGGCGCAAGCCAGCGATATTATCTATACCGATGCGGTGAGCGGTGTTCCCGCAAACTTTCTAAGACAAAGCCTTGAAAAAGCAGGGTTTGATTTAAAAGATCTGAAAAATGGCACCGCCCGTAAAGGTGAGTTAGCCGGCTTAGACGACGAAGCCAAAGCCTGGAAAAACATCTGGTCTGCAGGACAAGGTGTTGGCGTAATTGAAAAAGAGCACTCCATAAAAGAGCTTATCGCTCAGCTTCGTAAAGAGCATGAACACGCTGCGCACGCTATAAAAACGTAGAGATACCCAGCCTTCCAAGAACAAAACCTTTTAAATTCAAGCATAAAAAAACCGCTCAATGAAGAGCGGCTTTTAAATCTTAATTCGTAATCGATTTGAAATCTAAGAATGAGCTTGAAAGATTTGGCAGCGAACTACTCTCCCACACCTTAAGATGCAGTACCATCGTCGCAAAGAGGTTTCACGGCCCAGTTCGGAATGGGATGGGGTGTTTCACTCTCGCTATAACCACCAAATCATTCAAACTCATTCTTTTCCAAATATTATTCTGTAGCTTAATGTTTTATCTAAACCTCAACAACACAATGATTGTTAAGGGTACAAAACCTGAACTTAATAAACGTTCAGTGACTTTATCACTGCGCGTAGACATAGGCCTTTTGTTAGTACCTATGCATAATTTAAATTCAAGCCAATCGAGCAATTAGTACTGGTTAGCTTCACTTGTTACCAAGCTTCCACATCCAGCCTATCAACGTGGTGGTCTTCCACGGCTCTGATAGGGAGTCCTTGTATCGAAGGGGGCTTCCCGCTTAGATGCTTTCAGCGGTTATCCTGTCCGAACATAGCTACTCTGCGATGCTCCTGGCGGAACAACAGATACACCAGAGGTTCGTTCACCCCGGTCCTCTCGTACTAAGGGCAACTCTTCTCAAGACTCCAACTCTCACGGCAGATAGGGACCGAACTGTCTCACGACGTTCTGAACCCAGCTCACGTACCTCTTTAAATGGCGAACAGCCATACCCTTGGGACCTGC
>CAXBOT010000010.1:0-40297 GCA_963977495.1 uncultured Alphaproteobacteria bacterium
GTAAAAAAATTGATTTAACTAATGTCATTCAAGGTGAAAACTAGAATCTAAAAAGCGATAAAACAAAGTATGGAAAATAAATATTATTTTTTAAAATTGATGCTGACTACTTTTGTATCGTCTTTTCTTGCTGCTGCGATCTTAGTGGTACCAGCTCACATAATATACCACATACTCATTACAAAGATGTCTATTTTAACGGCTCTTATATTAGGGTATATCTCAGTAATACCCTTTCTGATAATATGCTATTTGCCTGTTATATATTATATATCTAAGAAATTTTTCAATCGTATAAGCTTTATATCTATAGCAACAATAATTTCTGTATTTGCTGGTTATGTCTTATCACGATCACTTATTGATAGCACAGACACACTCGAAGATATTCCTATGTTTAGAAATTTGTCTATTTTTGGTTGTGCTGGGTTTCTTACAGGGGTGCTACAATATGAAATACTTAATAAATGGGTTAATAAGAAAAAATAAAAGCTGTAACATAACCCTTTAGTTTGCGTAGGATACATTATCACCATTTAATATCAATTGGTTAGGAAGCATCGCTATTTTTTTTAGATTCTACAATCATATCTAACATTTATCGTAGACTCGTCAAAAAAATATGTTTTTAACCAATGTAGAAGCACTAAAGAATGAAGTTAGCTATTAAAATCACCGTTGGAATGTCTATTGTAGGGTTTATAATTGCTACAATGCTCTGGGTTGCTTTAGCAAGGCCACTAATTTTCCAGCAGGCCGCGCTTAAGTCAGAATCGAATGAATTTGTTGAAAAAAAACTATATCAACACGTCAAAAAATTGTCTGTGGATTACACCCCTAGAAATCATCAAAACCTGAATGCTGCTGCCGCATATATTAAACATCAATTTGAAGAGATTGGTTATGATGTTATTGAACAAAAATACGAAGTAAATGATTTTATATATAAAAACATCATTGTAAATATAGGGCCTCAGAATAACTCTAAATTTGTAGTAGGCGCACACTATGACTCAGCTGGTACAACCCCCGGAGCGGATGACAATGCTAGCGGCGTTGCCGGATTAATTGAACTTTCCCGCCTTGTAAAAAACAATCAACTTAATCGACCTATTACTTTTGTAGCCTACACATTAGAAGAACCGCCGTATTACGCCTCTCAAAATATGGGGAGTTTTGTTCATGCTAAATCCGAAAAAGAGCAGAATTCTAAAATAGAGTTAATGATTTCTCTTGAAATGATTGGCTATTATTCTGACAAGGAAGGCAGTCAGAAATTTCCAATAAATATATTAAAATATGTTTATCCAAATACAGGAAATTTTATAGCAGTAATTGATAGAGTTTTTTCTAACAATGCCTACAAAGTAAAAAAGGCCATGTCTCAGAAAATGGAAATGCCTGTATACTCTATGAACGCACCAGCATTCATTCCAGGTGTAGATTTTTCAGATCATCGAAGTTACTGGGCACATGGATATGATGCAGTAATGGTAACAGACACATCATTTTATAGAAATTTTAAGTACCATACTGATGGTGATACTCTAGATCGTCTTGATTTTAAAAAAATGAAACAGGTTGTAGATGGAGTGTATAATTTTATCAAAGAGCATGAAAAATGAAACAGTCTTTTTCACTGATCATTCTAACTTTTCTACAAAAACTCACTAGTTGTCATAACATGTATTGTCAAACGGAAATTGAGTAGGGAGTTTTGTATATGAGGGGCATTCTTTGAAGTTTTGAAAGAGCTTCTTAAAATCATCACTATTGATTGCTCAAGATAAAAAGTAATTTGTTGGTATGAAAGATGGTACATTTAAAGTTCATATCTGTATGAATTATTATATATCAGTAGATTAAGGCTTATAAATGAAGGATGCCCCCGCCACATTATTGCGCATTTTCAATTTTCGTCACTCTGGCATTATGCGCATCAACGTGCAGCCAAACAGTTTTCTCATGACTTTGGACGTCGCTGAAAAAAGCAGAGCCAAGCGCGGTGACACAGGGAATATGCATCTCGCGCGCGACGGCGCAGGCGTGGGACAGAACGCCGCCGTTACAAAAGACGAGTGCATCCGTGCCCTCGAATAATTCTGTTGTATCAGGGCGGGCGCTTTTGAACACAAGGATAAGGGGTGCATTGTTGCCCTTTTTAATCGCTTTCAAATGGTCAAGGGTAGACTGAGAGTCGATCAAAATGGCCATCCCTGTAACATTTCCGGAGCAAACAGATTTCCCTTTCCATGTATTACTATCTAGGGTTGTGTTTTCGGGGCGTGGTTTCTTATTCGGCGCAGGGATTTGATCATCCCAAAAATAGTCGGGTAAGTCTTCGTCTATCTTTTCAGAATGCTGCGCAGGTATAAACTGCGTACGCCAAACATCTGTGATTTCTGTGCGCCTCATTTGAACAGCTTGCATCTGCTTGATGGCTTTTCGATGTTTGGGGGGAACAGATTCGGGTGCCGCCAGCCATTTTTCGAGATTATCATCGTTCGTGCCCAGCCCTATGATTAAACCCTGCAAAGCGATGCCAAGGGTAATGCTCTCAACCAACGGATTTTCAATGTTTGGTGTTTTGCCAAGGAAACGGGCGATTTTCCACTGTGTGCCCACAAAGGCTATAATATGTTTGACGTTATAATTGAAAGACTGCGTATAGCCGCCATCGGGCGCTTTTATCATAGCGACGCTGCCGCCGCTAATCATTTTAATATAGTGTGACCAATTAAAATAGGGCGCGTTATTGTGCCATTTGATCATGGGCGCCGCAGTATCATGTGATGTTTTGAAACCCAATAACGATAAAGAGTGCAGCCACGGCGATTGGGTCTGAGACGGCGAAAATATTTGCTCTAATCTGGCTTGCGTTTCGGCTGTGAAAACGTGGCACAATAAAACCTCATCCGGAAATTTCAGCCAAAGCGTTGCCATTCCTTTAATGCTCCACCAAACTCTGAAGACCGCCATATGCCTGTATTTCATAGGCGCTCAGGACATAAATTGTATCACCCTGAACGATGGGGGCGGAGGATGAATTTTTGCCGACCGTGTTATTCATAATCCCCCGTCCTGTTCTTGCATCCCTGATTGTGAACCTGCCATCGTTGGAGATTGAGGCAATCATCGGAACCTCAAGATCAATCAGGATAGATGTCGCCATGAAGCTTTCGCCTGCGCGCACGTGCCATTTTGTCGTGCCCTTCGTTGCATCAAGGGCGATTATTTCCCCTGATTTCAGGGTATGTATAATCAAATCATATTTAGGCAAGTAAATGCCGGGTTGCAACGCCATGCCGGGCAGCGCCTTTTGCCAAATGATTGTGCCATCCAGCGATATAGAATAAGCCCAGCCTTTATCCGTTTGTTTTTGAACGCCGATTTGCCCCAAACCCGTCGTGGTTAGAATGGCTTTCCCATTTTTATGGCGCAGCGCAGACCCCCAAGGTTGCCCCGGCAAATCCAGTTGCCAAATGATCTCGCCATCCTCTTCATTGAATGCGAACAAAGTCGTGAGGTTGATATTTTCATTTTCTTGCGCCTGAATATAAACGCGGTTGTTCAGGATAAGGGGCTTTGAATCTATATGCCCGAAAGAAACGTGCTGATGCACCGTTGCATCATCCTTATCCAGCGACCATAACCCTCCGGGTCCTGCGCTCATCCAAATGTGGTTTCGCGCAGCATCAATGACGGGGTGGCTTTCAATATGTCCGGTAAATTGTCGTTGCCAGTTTACTGTTCTTGTTGTCACATTAAAGGATGTCAGCGTGGCAAGCTTGGTTTCGTGCAAGCCCTCGCCGACATAGATATTACCGTCTTGATCACTGGACAGAGACGTAGCGTATGTCTTTAATGGCAATGACCAAATATGATCCCCCTGCAGCGATACCGCCTCAACCGAGCCCTTATAAGAACCGTAAATCAAAAGGCCGCCTTGTATAACAGGCGCCGAAAGAATTTGATGATCTGTTTTTAAAGCCCATGTTTTTTGAAAAGTGGAGGCAGTAATAGTGTTGAGCGCTTTGGGGTTCGGATACAGCGTAGCGACAGGGAAATCCGCGGGATTGACTAAAACGGCTCCCTTTTGACCGATATTATCACTGAACGCAGTATTCATAGAAATGGTGGCGACCGCGCCGAAACAAAGGACGCTCAGGCCGATTAAGGGCTTTTTATATGTTCCTAAAAACCCCAGCAATGAAAAACTAGCCGCCCCAGTCACCACGCCAACAAGGGTTATAAGCCACGGCACAAGCTCAATTAACGGTAAAAAGGCCGGAAAAAAATAGAGCCGCCCGGGTTTGTAAAATGACTTTTTCATTTAATCTGCCTATGCCTTTCGAGTGTACAAAAATTATATCTTATTAATAAGACGAAATAACATAAAGATTCCTTGGAAGAAAAAAGGATGCATTTAAAGCGCACTTTATAATAAACCGATATCAGTAAGATATTATAACGCAAAAGCGATAGTGACCCCCTTGATCAAGGCACGTTACAATTAAGCTGGCCACTTGTTTTACGAAGAATACTTCCTCTTCGGCCTATTCTGTGCCATAAGCTCCTTTGTTTAAGGAGTAAGAGTAATGTTAACCGTATCAAATCTGACCTATAAAATTGGAAATCGCACGATTCTTGATGAATGTGGCGTCAGTATTATCGACAACTGGAAGGTTGGTGTTATTGGCTTGAATGGCGCGGGTAAATCGACGTTGTTCAAATTGATCGCTGGCGAATTGCAAGCGGATGGCGGCACAGTCAGTTATCCCTCCAGCCAAAAGCTCGGCATGGTGCGACAAGATATTCCTGAAACCGATACGCCCCTGATTGATATGGTTTTGGCGGCAGACGAAGAATTAGCGGCGCTTTGGAAAGCGACGGAAACCGAAACAGACCCCAATAAAATTGCAGAAATATATGAGAAGCTGACGGATATGGATGCGTATTCTGCGCCCTCTAAAGCTTCTCGGTTGTTAACGGGGCTTGGGTTTAAGGAAGAGCAACTGCAAGAGCCATTTTCATCATTCAGTGGTGGCTGGCGCATGCGGGTGGCTTTGGCCGCCGCCTTGTTCGTAGAGCCTGAAATCCTGTTGCTTGATGAACCGACCAACCACTTAGACCTTGAAGCCATTATGTGGTTAGAGGCGTATTTGGCGGCGTACCCGCACACGCTTTTGATTATCTCGCATGATCGCGAAGTGCTCAATAGATGTATTGATCATGTTGTCCATGTCGATAACCAGCAACTGACGTTATATACCGGAAATTATGATACCTTTGAGCGTGAGCGCGCAGAGCGGCTCGGCTTGCAACAAAAAATGTTCGAAAAACAACAGGCCGAACGCGAGCATATGCAAAAATTCGTGGATCGCTTTAAGGCGCAGGCCAGTAAAGCCCGCCAAGCACAAAGCCGCATGAAAGCGTTGGAGCGCATGGATATTGTTGATGCCGTGATTGCAAACAGAGCGGTCAGATTTTCTTTCCCCAGCCCTGATAAAATCCCATCGCCCATGGTGTCTATTGATAAGGCCGATGTCGGATATTCGGCAGGCAACCCCATCTTGCGCAATGTCCATGAGAGCATTGACCGTGACGACCGCATCGCCATCCTTGGCGCGAACGGTAATGGTAAATCAACGATGATGAAGCTGATTGCCGGAAAATTAGATGTGATGGAGGGCAGTCTTTTTCGCTCGAACAAATTACGCATTGGGTATTTCTCGCAGCACCAGACAGAAGAGCTGGATGTCAATGCGACGCCTTATGAAGAAATGATGGCCATGATGCGCCAGAAATATCCCGAAGTCAGCGAGCCTGTCGTGCGCGCGAAGCTGGGGGCTTTCGGGTTTTCGCGTCAGCTTTCCGATAACAAAATATCAACATTGAGCGGGGGCGAGAAAGCGCGACTACTTTTCGCATTTATGAGCTTTGATGCCCCGCACCTCCTTCTGTTGGATGAGCCGACAAACCACCTTGATATTGATGCGCGCGAGGCCTTGGTGCAGGCGCTTAATGGCTATGACGGCGCGATCATCATTGTCAGTCACGACCCGAATATGATTGAGCGTGTCGCCGATCGTTTATGGTTGGTGAAGGACGGTGCGTGCACGCATTTTGATGGGGACTTGGAAGATTACCGCAAGTTTACGATTAAAGCGCGCCGTGAGGAACGCAAGGGCGACAAAAAGAAAAAAGATAAAGCCGCCGCTGCGCCGGAAAAGGCTGCGCCAAGCCTAAACCCGCAAGCGATCGTTAAGCTTGAAAAGAAGATTATCAAACTGGAAGCACAAAAAACCGAGCTTGAAAACCAAATGAGCGCGGATGGATTCTACACCAAACCTCACGCCGTCACATCCGAAGTGCAAGACAAACACACAAAGGTGAGCGAAGATTTGGAAAACGTCGAAGCGCAGTGGCTTGAAGTGCAGACGGGTTGAGGGTGGGTAAAAACGCCACGCTTAAACAATAAATTCCGCCAGTTTCGTCATCGCAGCCTCGCCATTGCTACTGTTCTTGCGAGGCATAATGTTTCCTATCAACGCACCTTTTGCGGGTTTAAGGAAACTTAATCATCCATAAGTGTGGCGAGGGCGGCGTTGCGGTGCGCGGGTTTAACGCGCAGGAATAGGGTGCGGGCGTGTTTGATGTCTTTGGGCGCGCTGCTCTCAACCGCGGCGCGCATGGCAACGACAGCCGGATCATCGGGGGAGGTAATAAAGGATAAGGCACCGGCCAAGCGTCCCATTGTTTCAATGTCTATATTTGTGTCTGACATGGTGTTCATGCTCCTTTAAACTTTGCAATATTGCGCACCTATGGTACTCAGACACTAACCTTTTGTCCATCGGAGCTATAACATGAAACTCATTGCCCTTAATTTGCCTCGTGATCTTAGTGAGCAATCAGTCGCCGAACTCTTTAAGGCCTACGGCAATATCAAAGCGTGTGATCTGGTTCTTAATGAGGATAGCGGCAAGTCCAAAGGTTTTGCCTTTGTCGAAATGGCGTTGGAGCATGAGGGCGAGATCGCTATTAAAGAGCTTCACGGTAGCGCCGTCGGGAAAAACAAAATCCGCGTTAAAAAAGCCAACTAAACCAATTCAATATATTCCGGTGAGATTTTAATCAGGCGTTGTTTATACAGGCTGCCGATTGCGCGTTTAAAGTTCTTTTTACTGACTTTGAACGTCGCGAAGATTTCTTCGGGGGGGCTTTTATCTGAGATATCAATGCGCCCGTTTTCTTGTTTGAGCCGATTGAGAATCTGTGCCTCCAGCGCGTCGCGTGTATCTGTATCAAACGCGTTAATATTGAGATTGATTTTCCCGTCATCGCGAATGCCCTTGATCCAGCCTTTCATTTTCGTTCCGAGCTGTAGCGGTTGTGAAAGCTCGCTGTGATAAATAAGGCCGAGTTGCGTGTGATTGATGACTGCCTTAAACCCCAATTCAGTTTCATCGGCAATGAGAAGATCGACTTGCTGGCCTTCTTTCAAATCACCCTGAAATTCATCCAAATAATGGTAGAGCAAGGACGACGCGGCGGGGCGGCCTTTTTTATCGAGATACACATGCACGACGCAATAATCGCCTTCATCCACGTAATAGGCTTGCTCTGAATGGGGGAGGAACAAATCCTTGGGCAAACCCCAGTCCAAAAACGCGCCGTTATCGCCTGCGGAAACCACCTCTAAATTCGCGCACTCACCAACTCTGACATAGGCGGGGGCAACGGTGGCGACAACATTATCAGAGGCGTTGCGATAGATAAAAACCTCTACCTCTTCGCCTTCTTTTAGGGTGTTGGGCGCATCAAGCAGATAGATATCGCCATATTCGTCGCCCTCAAGGAAAACGCCGTCTTTACCGACCTCTATGATCGTTAATAGGTTCATTTGATAGAGATGCGGCATTTCAGATATCCATTTGGTAAGTTAAATACTGTGAGTGTACATACTGCAAAAGCATGTGTAGAGCTATGTTTATATTGGTTGTTCCCCCGAATGATGCGCTTTAAGCCGAGGCAATAACATTCAGGAAATTTTGACCGTATTTATTCAGTTTTGATTGCCCAACCCCCGGCACCGAGGACATTGCCTCAAGCGTTGCCGGTTTGTTTTTCGCCATATCAATGAGTGTTTTATCATGAAACACAACATAAGGCGGGATATTATTTTCCTTGGCGATGGACAGGCGCAGCGCTTTCAGCTCTGCGAATAAGGCCTGATCTTCTGCGCTATCCAAACTTATTGCGGGGTCTGTTTTATTGAAGCTTTTTGAGGATGAGTGCGCTGTTTTTGGTTCTAAACGCAGCTGTATTGTGTCTTTGCTTTTGAGAAACGCCATGCCTTGATTTGTGATTTTTAATCCGCCATGGGCATCCATATCAACATATAGGAAATTACGCGCCACAACTTGCCTGATCAGGCTTTGCCATTCTTTTTGCGTGTGCTCCTTGCCGATGCCATAGGTGCTTAAACTATGGTGACCAAAATTCTGGATACGCTCACTATCCTTGCCAAGCAAGATGTCAATCACATAGCCCGAGCCGAAACGCTGATCCGTTCGGTAAACGCAGGAAATGACCTTTTGCACCGCTATGGTGGCGTCGAATGTTTTGGGGGGATTAACGCAGGTATCACAATTATTGCAGGCCTCGCAATGATCATCAAAATAATGCAACAGCACTTGCCGTCTGCATGTTGCCGTTTCACAAAATCCTAAAAAAGCACTGAGCTTTTGCCGCTCGATGCGTTTTTGATCTTCGTTGCTTTCGGAGGATTCAATCATTTGGCGTTGCAGGACTAAATCTTGCAAGCTATAGACCATCCACGCCATCGCGGGCAGGCCATCACGCCCTGCGCGCCCTGTTTCCTGATAATAAGCTTCGATATTCTTAGGCAAATCAAGATGCGCGACAAACCTGACATCGGGCTTATTAATCCCCATACCAAAAGCAATGGTCGCCACAATGATGACGTCTTCATCCTTGATAAAGCTTTCTTGGTTTTTCGCGCGGACATTTTTGTCAAGGCGGGCGTGATAGGGCAGGGCATTATAGCCTTGTTTGACCAGCCACGCCGCCGTTTCTTCGACCTTGCGGCGGGACAGGCAATAGACAATGCCGCTTTCGCCTTTCTCTCTTGTCTTAAGAAACCGCAAGAGTTGCTGGCGCGGATTATCTTTAATGGCGACATTATAGGTGATGTTGGGTCTGTCAAAGCCGGAAAGATAGGTTTTCTGTAGGTCGAGCCGCTCAACAATATCCTTGCGCGTCGGTGCATCGGCGGTTGCGGTAACAGCAATGCAAGGCACATTGGGATAGCGCGTACGCAAGAGTGAAAGCTGTCTGTATTCTTGCCTGAAATCATGCCCCCATTGCGAAATACAATGCGCCTCATCAATGGCAAAGAGCGCGAGATCAATATGATCTAAAATATCGAGGAACGCATCATGCACCAGACGTTCGGGCGCAACATAGACGAGATCAAGTCTGCCCGCCCTCAGATCTTCCATCGTACCTTGTAAGTGCGCGGGCTCTAATGCGGAATGAATGGCCGCGGCCTTGACGTCCAGTTCTTTTAGGGCGGTCACCTGATCTTGCATCAGGGCGATGAGCGGGGAGACAATCACCCCCGTACCTTTAAGGCACAGTGCGGGAATTTGATAACAGAGCGATTTGCCGCTGCCCGTTGGCATCAGAACGCAGCAACTCTGACCGGCGATAACCGCCTTTATAATATCTTCCTGCTCTTCACGGAAATGGCTATACCCAAATACGGATGACAGAATATATGCAGGATCAATGATGTTTTCTATGGGGTTACTTTCAGTCGTATTAATGACATGCGCCATGATTTTTAAATGCCCTAATATTTCCCTAAAGTGCCGCTATCCTAACAGGCCATCTGCATTCGTCAACATGATGCGCTTAAATGCTGTGCGTTGCTATTTGATTGCGTCGTGAAACCGTAATTCTAGGCTCTGTAATAGAGACCAAGCTTTAAGCTTTCTGCGATTCTTTGGCTTGTTTTGACATATTGTTCTGCGATTTTCGCTGTGTGTATTTCGCGCGCCGTATCTGCAAACAGAGTAAGCCACCGATCAAAAAGACGTTCATCAAAAGCGGGGAGGTCGCTATGTTTTTTCATGGGGTTGCCGTGGTAGCGTCCGGATGTCAGCATCACCGATGACCAAAAAGCATACATGCGCTCTAAATGCGGTGTCCATTGCTCATCTTTTTCGCCAATCGCGGCGCTGAAAACAGAGCCAAGTTCTGCATCTGCGCGCACCTTTTGGTAGAAACCATCGACTAGTGTTTTTATTGTGTCTTCAGTAATGTCGTCAATAAGCATGATTACTCTTCTTTTACGTTATTGAGGCGGCGCAGAAAATAATAGGTTTTTATGTTTTACCGTATCGGCCAGCGTGTGCTGATTGAGGGTATCAACGAATGATTTTGTGGCGTCAAATAAATAATGTTTGAGTTGGCACGCTCCTGTGATTTTGCAGGTGTTTGTTTCGACGTTAAAGCATTCGACTGTAAACATATTGGGCTCAAGCTTTACAATCAAATCACCCAAGCGTAGCTTGTCGGTACCCGCTGCGATTTTGATGCCGCCGCCTTTTCCTTTGGTGGTTTCGATGTAAGAAAGTTGCGATAGGCGATGGACGACTTTGACCAAATGATTGCGCGAAATACCGTAATGATCGGCGATTTCTTTGACGCTCGATAATCTGTCCGTGTGGACAGCGAGGTACATGAGCGTTCTTAATCCATAGTCTGTAAATGACGTTAATTGCATAGGTCACCTTTTTAAAAAATAGGGTTGTCTTTTTATAACAGAAAATATAATGTGTATTCAAAATACATATTATAAGAGGTCTTCATTATGCTCAGTCAAAAAACCATTGATATCGTTAAATCTACTGCTCCTATTCTGGATGAACACGGGGAAACGTTAACCAAGCATTTTTATAAGCGTATGTTCACGCATAATCCAGAGGTCGCACCATTCTTTAATCCGGCCAATCAGGCTGGTGGCACACAGCAAAGAGCGCTCGCTTCGGCGATATGCGCTTATGCGGCGAATATTGATAATCTGGAAGTTCTTGGCGGCGCGGTTGAATTGATTGCGCATAAACATACGTCTTTGCAGATCAAGCCCGAGCATTACCCGATTGTGGGTGAGAACCTGTTGGCGTCGATCCGTGAAGTTCTGGGGGATGGGGCGACCGATGATGTCATCAACGCATGGGCGGAAGCCTATGGATTTTTGGCTGATATTCTGATTGGACGTGAAAAACAAATATACAAAGAAAGCGCGGAAAAAGAGGGCGGCTGGGACGGCTTTAGACGCTTTAAGATTGAGCGTAAAGAGCGCGAAAGTGACATTATCACATCATTTTATCTAAAACCCGAAGATGGCGGCGCGTTGCCGACATATATGCCCGGGCAATATATAACGGTGCGTATGCCAACGCCCGATGGCTCTACCACCATGCGTAATTACAGCTTGTCTGATAAACCCGGGCAAGATTATTTCCGCATCAGCGTGAAAAAAGAGGTTGGCGCGAACGCCGCTACGCCGAAAGGTTATGTATCCAATTTGTTGCATGATGAAAAAGACGTCGGAGATGGCTTTGAGATTGCACCGCCATGCGGGGAGTTTTTCTTAAACGTGAAAGATCGCCATGAACGTCCGCTTGTTTTGTTGGCGGCAGGTGTTGGTATTACACCCATCTTGAGTATCTTGAAAACAGTCACAGAAGCGATGCCGGAGCGTAAAGTTATTTTCATTCACGGCTGTTTAAATGAAAAGGTGCAGGCGTTTAAAGAAACGATTGATGGCTTGCAACAAAACAACCCCAATCTGACAGTGCATTATCGTTATAGCGATCCGGAGCAGGGCGAAACAAAGCGGAGCGGACAGTGCTCTACCGGTTTTGTGGATGCCGATCTGATTGAATCTTTTGTGCCGGAACGTCACGCGGATTACTATTTCTGTGGCCCCAAACCCTTTATGGTGAATATCTACCAAGATTTGTTAAAATGGGGCATACCCGCATCGCAGGTTCATTTCGAATTTTTCGGACCACGCGAAGAACTGGAAAAGGCTGCTGCATAAATATTCATCTTCAACGTATTTATGATGAAAACACCACGCAAGGCCACCGCGTTCTTGTTGATCGCTTGTGGCCGCGTGGCATTTCAAAGGACGTTGCCAACCTTGATGGTTGGTGGAAAGAGCTCGCCCCCAGCCATACGCTCCGTAAATGGTTTGATCATGACCCCGTGAAATGGGAAGCCTTCAGCGCGCAATATCGGGATGAGTTGGAGGACAGCAAGGCCATAGCCAAAGAATATTTGGATGCAATATCCGGCGAAGACCTTGTACTGCTTTATGGTGCCAAAGATAAAAACCACACGCATGCACTTATATTGCAAACGTATTTGAACGGGCTGTAGGTTCAATAAGATCAACGATATACCGTTGAAAAAAATAGAAAAACCACTTTACAGATTTAGATTGCAGTTAATAATGTTCTGTATGAACTTGGTCTGTTTTTGCAGAATAATTGTTTTATCTTAGGATATGAGGAGAAGAGGGTGGAGATTTTCACAAAATTTAATAGGAAAGATATTCAAGATAGGCAAATTGATACTCTAATTGGCCTTAGTAAGGGTATTACTGCGAATGGACAGGTTGATCAGGCAGAAGCGGAATTTCTTCAAACGTGGCTTGTTCAAAACGGTGAAACAAATAATCCGATTATCGTTAATTTGTTTGGCAAGGTTTCGGAAATGTTAAGTGATAATATTTTGGATGATGAAGAAGCTTCCGAACTACTTTCTATTCTTCATCGTATTTCGGGCGAGAAATCAGAGTTAGGGGAAGTTGCTAAAACATCCAGTCTTCCTATTTGTTTACCAGCACCAAACATTGATTTTACGGGCACGTTTTTATTTACGGGCACATGCGTCTATGGCACACGTAAACGTTGTCAAGAAGCTGTTGAATCTCTGGGTGGAATTAATGCAAGTGGCGTGACAAAAAATTTAAATTATTTGGTTCTAGGCACGTATGTTACGGATAGCTGGGTGCATGAAAATTTTGGACGAAAAATTGAAAAGGCGATGGAATACCGGGACGCGGGTATTCCATTATCGATTATTACCGAAGAATATTGGATCAATGAAGCGAAGCTTTAGTTATTGATTGCAAAAGCGTACGCTTCTTTGTTTGGAATGCTACGGCTCAGGTTTAAAGCTCGACCAAGCGACAGCCGCCTGCTGCGCTTTGTTTGATTAAGGCATCACAAACGCGGCGACCATCTTCGTAGGTTGGTATCAGGCCGACAATGCGGAAGAATGTTTTACTGCCCACTTTGATCTTATAAATATAAAGCGGTGTATCCTTAAGCAGGGCGGGATAGCGCGCCCATAACCGTTTTTGTTCTTGTTGCGCGCTGTCAAAGCTGCTTAACGACCCGAGGTGAATAAACAGGCCGCGCAAAGCTTCGCCTGTTGCCATGTCCAAGCCATCTGTGACAACGGGCAATGGTTCGTCTTCAATAACATTTTTGACATCTGCATGCTGGGTTGAGGGCAGGAGTGCGCTCGCCAATTGTATCTTGGCACGGGGCGGGATCATGATGTTTTGATCTGTTGCGATGGGCCTGTCCAGCGTGAGGTCAACATCCAAGGCAAAGACGTCATCGCCGCGCCATGACGGTGTGACATTGATATGGTAAGAGCCAAGTGCGATGGCGGGAAACACGTAATAGCCATCATATTCGCTGGTGGCTGTGGCGATTTCTTCGCCTGTATCATTGTCAACCAAACGAATATCAACACCGGGGACGGCTTTTTTCGGATCGGTGTCTGTCGGCATTTGTATAAAGCCGTCAATTTCGCCCAACTGCTCAAAGCCCATATAAAGCGTGGTGGATGCGCCGCTGCGCGGGATGATATCAATGTGATCCTGATAGGGCTTGATATAGATGCTCGGCAAGCTGGCTTCGTCAACTTCGAAGCGCGTGAGACCTTCGCTCAGGCCATTGACGAAGACCGCGCCGTCTTGATTGGTTTGGGCATCGACCAAGCCGCGATTGGATCGGAAGGTGATATTAGAGAGGAGTTTTTCGCCCATTTCATAGGTATGACTGCCATCTTCATCCAGATAGGCACGCAAACTCACCGCGCCCAACCCGCCATCGCGCGCGCTGACCATTTGATAGCGCCCGTCGGAATCAGGTTGGAATCCTGTGCGGAATGTGACGCCGCCGAATAAATCATTGCGCGTTGATCCGCCCACATTCGCATCAATGGAATATTTATCAAATTCTTGCGAGTATCTCAGATCACTGGACAGGATGTTATTGGGGAAGTCATAGGCCGTATTCAAACGCAGCGTTGCTGTGCGGCTTAATTTTTTATAAGCGGAGATATTGGCATTGCGGAAGGTGTCGCGCGCTTCGTGATCCAGATCAAATTGTAAGTTGCCGCGTAAACGCCAATCCATCAAATTGGTTAAAATGGATAGGTCGCCTTCATAGTCTTCTTGCGCGGCATTATCCGAAATTGTACGTTCCAAGGAATTACTGATACTCACCCCTGCGATGCGTGTTGACACATTGCCCTGCAGGTATATTTCATCATCTTTATTCTGAAACGCATCGGTTTGGAACTTATTTTTTTCTGCGCGTAAGCTTGCGGAAAATATACCAAAATTGCGGTTTGCGTCGATCCCCGTAGTGGATACTAAATCACGATCATCTTTTTGAAATCCATCATATTTTGTATGGCTGACGGTGACGTTTGCGCCTGCTACGCGGGTGGTTGTTTCCACGGAATAGGCGCTGCGCCCTTCATTGGCTTTCATATATTGCACTTGCGTTTTAAACCCTAAAAAGGATGTGACGGCAGACATATTAACCGCTGATAATCTTGTGTCTTCACTGCTCGTTGAATCAGATCCTGTAAAGGCACTCGCGCTGACGGTTAGGTAATTTTTGATTCCGTAGGCCACTCTGGCACTGCCGCCGAATGTGGAATCAGTGCGGGCATTTTCGGCGATGGGGATGAAGTCGGCTTCGGGTTGTCCTGCGGCAATATCGTAATTCACCTCGCCCGCCTGCAACATTTCTTGCCCGCGAATAATGCGCTGGGTTTGTGTGCGTTTTTGCCCTTCGGGACCATAGAGAACAATTTGAAACAAGTTGTAACCGCGCACCAATTCCACGTCTTCGAAGCTGTAACGTCCGTTATCGCCGACCTCTTGAAAGGCCACGAAATAACCGTTGCGGTATAATTCCGCGTCCCAACCAAGCGGGGCATCCCCATCGACATCGTATGTTTCCGCGCCGAAGGATCGTGACAGATGCAGGGTTGAATCTGAGGAGATCGCAACGCCGCGCCCGCGTTTACGTCCAACGACCAACGGTACATCGGGGTAGGTCACATCACCAACGGTAATCCGTCCGGCCTGCAAGGGGCCGAGGAGTGTTTTCCCCGGATCGCGTTTTTGGAAAAAGCCTTGGGCGGTATTGATTTTTGTTGCGTTATCGTCCGTTCCCGTCGTGCCCGACACGATAAAACGCGCCCCTGATTTTAAGACATCACCATAGGATTGCAGGGAGAAATTTGTATTGGCGCTGGTGCTGGTGTCATCGCGCCGCGCCTGCAGGGTTTGTTGCCAGACAAAACTGGGCGGGGCAATCCATTGATAAGGGACGAGCGTATCAGGGTTATAGGAAACGCCCGCGTTGGCTGTATTGCTCGCTAAGGAATCGGCGCGTTTTTTGCGGGCGAGATCTTCTTCAAAGGGGAAGGGGATGCTGCCGGTGACAAACATGCGCAGGGTGCTTAAATCCGGTCTGATGCTGATACCCAGCCAATTTTCCAGCACCGACGCCTTCACATAGATATCTTCGAAATGCGCTTCTGCGTCGTTTTGGGATATCGGGCGTTCTTTGCCGTTTGCAAAAACAATATTCCTGTTTAAATCCAACTGGAAAACATTGCGCTCCTTATAAAGCCAACCTTCGGCAATGCCCTCGGACGGCTCAACGCTGACCGACAGGCTAAGGATTCTTGCAAAGGCAGCAATGGGAATGAGTGTTTGATCCAGCGATGCGCCCTTTGGCAGATAGGCGATCATGCCGCTATTTCTGATCTGGTCATTGACGTAAAGCTCCAGAATCAAAAGCTCTTCTTCCGGTCGTTCCACCTGATTTACGGATGCAAGAACCTGTCCGGCAAATACCTGTTGTATCAGAACAAGGCCGAGGACGCAGTACAGACAAATTCGCATCCTTTTGACAGGTGCAATGCTTATCAATGCATAACGCATGGTTTACAAATACTTTTTAGAAAGAACACAAATAATCAGTGATATGCCCATCGGGCATATTCAGTGTGATACAGGTACTAAAACCGTATCAACGGGCGTTGACTCAGAAATATTTTTGTTAAATAGCTTAACCCTTATCTTCCCGCCATTTTGGATGTCTTTTTGGTCGAGAAGTTCCAGAATGAAGGCGTGTTTACGCTGGTCTATCTCACGGTATATAAAGACGGATCGGCGCACGGCGGCCTTTTTCTCTGTCCCATCGGGCGCTATATAATCGGCCTCTATCAGGGCGTTGCCCTGTCCATTGCCGGAGCGATCCAAAACCATAGATATGTTGGGGCGGCCGCTTTTTCCATCTTTGCCGACAACGATGTTATGAACGGCGATATCTGTTTTAATGGCGCCCTTGGAAATCACAACAGGGATGGCTGTTGCATAGGCGATTTGAGCCTTGGCTTTCGCTTGATTTTCGGGGGAGGCTTCCTTGTTTAATTCGGCGCGTTTGCTGATATTTTCCAGAAATTCGAGGTGCGCATGATATTCACCGTCCTGTGTGCCTTCGGGGAAGCGCGCCATAATGCGGATGATTTGTTTTTCACCGGGCTTGATGTCGAATTGGCGCGGGACAAAGCGCAACATACGCTTGGCGGAATAATCAAATGTGTCAACGCGCGCAGTGTGTCCGTTTTCATCCATGGCTAAATTCTTAAGAGAGACGCTGTATGATCGCGCGATGTTTGACATATTGGTGATGCGGATTTCTTGCACGGGTTTTTGGTCAATAATTTCCACACGTGTTGGCGCAAAGAACAGAACGGTATCCGCCCAAACCTGTGCAAATGGCATAGAAATCATCAGAAAACTCAATAAAAGCAGGAATCGTGTCTTATGCATGACCGGCGGCGTCCAATTCATCTAAAAATGTTGTTTTGATGCGGTAATCATACCCTACTGTATGACGATAGACAACATGATAGGTGTGCCTGATCCGGTTGTGCTGTAGCTATGATCTGCCGGCAGGGTGATGGGGCTGGAAAGGGTGATCTCACCGCCGATAAAAACATCGGGATCGGGCAGGGCGTCCATGTCAATTGTGGCCGCTGTGGCATCGCCGCCGCCCAAGCCGTTACAGGCATTCCCATCACCAAACGGAGCGCCCGTATTGACCGAGATTTCTATATTTTCAATGGTGAGGGTGGTTGCGGTTGGGTCGAATAATTGCGCCGTGGTTGTGCATTTTATTTCAATGATCCCTGTGTCGGGGGAGGTGATGCGAATATGCCCTGCGGCTTCACCGCCCTGAAAGGATGCGCCCGAACCCGTTAGGCTGGCATTGCCGTCAGTGCCTAATTGGATGCGAACATTAAAGGTTGTCGCGAAATCATAGGCGCCGAAATTTATGCCTGATACTGTGTTGATGGTTTGTGCAGAGGCATAAAGCGATAGTGTCGTGAGGATGACAACAATGGGAAGCGCAACATATCGTTTTGTAAGTTTCAACGGTTCGAACTTTCAAAAACTGAACATAAAAAAAACTGCGGATAAACGCCGCAGTCCTTATATTATATGTGTTGCCTGTTTATTGAAAGACAAACCTGAATGTGATGGGATCGCCATTCGTGTTTGTTGTGTTAAACGGGGTGGAGCCACTACTTGCATCCAAAACGTTACTGCCGATTGTCAGTTCTCCGCCAATATACAAGGTAGGATCGCCTACTGTACCAGTATCAATGACAACGGGGCTTGTACCCAGACCAGCGCATGTGTTCGTCGCACCGCCATATGTCGCGGCGGCGGATGTATCCCAGACTACGGCTGAGATGGAAAGATCAATAGCACCATCACTGATAATACCAGTTTGATCGCATGTGATTTCCAACACGCCTGAACTGGACGTGACAGACAATTCACCGGCGGCAGGCGTTCCTGTGAGGGTCAGGTTTGAAGATCCGCCCCCCAGAGCGGCATTGCCATCCGGCCCTAATTCAATTGTTCCGGAATGTCCTGTAACAAAGTCTATTCCGCCAAAATCCATATCCGCGTCCTTTGCGACTGTAACAGCGGCAGAAGCGGTCATTGTAGCATCAACATCAATATCTGTTGCGTGGGCGGGTGCTATTCCGAAAGTTGCAGTCCCCAAAAGTGCAGCTGCAAATAGAAGTTTCCTACTTCTGTACATTGCTTTTCTCCTCAAAACACGAATACCTAGAATTAAGTACTCAGATAATCCAAGGTAGTATAAATCATTCCAATGATAGAGTAAATAAGCGCTGTGTTATTTACATGTGATGTTTTAACATTTACAAAATTAGGTGTGTGTTTATCCCAGTTTTATTGAAGCATTTCAAAAACTTGTTTAGACTGCGCGATAGAGTTTAGTATATCGGTGTGTGAAAAGGTAAAACCCTGATGAAAAATAACAGATATAGCGGAAGCGTCCGCACGGTGACATCTGTGCTGATTTATTTAGGGTGCGTTATCGCGCTTTTTGCACCGCTTATTTTTGTAGATGCTGACCTCGGTCAGGTTAGCTATCCGCCTAATAAGGGGCAGACGTTTTTTATGTTCAATGGCGGCTTTTATTTTGAGCCGTTTATAGAGTTAATTTTTATATCTGCTGTTGCGATTTTGATTGGGTTTATTGTTTTTGGCGCAGCAAAAGTGAAAATGCGGGCGACCCTGATGCTGGTTTTGGCAGGGTGCGTGTATGTGCCGTTATCGCTTTTTATCGACCTGCTGCCGTCCTTTTTTGATTATATATCCGATTCCATTCAAGTGCTTATCCGCAGCGCGATTTGTAAGCGGCATCATACAGAGATCGTCGGAACGCGCCCGGGGTATTTATATGATTGTCCCTTGGGTGTGTATGCGGGGTTCTTTATTATTATTAAGAACTTTTTTGTGTTGATTAACCTGACGATCCTCTCTGCGATCAGCGGGTTTATATTTATGTGTCTGGCGGCTGCTTTTCAGGATAATGCAAAATATTTATCCTTTCAGGGCTATATTTATTTTTGCTTACCGATATTTGCCGGATCACTGCCCTTGGTCGGGGTTATGGCGGTGGGGCAGTTGTTTGATCTCTATGAATATGTGCTGTATCAGGGCTGTATTTTGTTTGTGATTTTGATTTCATTTATCCCGATTATCGCTCATGTCTGCAATGAAACAAACACCACCGAAATGGTGCCGTTGAGCATTCGAAAAACATATTGTCTCATCGGGGTTATCATTATGTCTGTCGTGGCCGCAGGGTGCATTTGGTTGTCTGTGTTTGTTTTTGACTATGACATGTTCTATCTATTTTTGTTGCACAGTAATGTTGGGTATTACCTGATGTTTGCATCGTTTTTTCTGTTTTTTGTCGTGCTACTCGCGCTTCAATCGATGAGCTTTACGGATGATGGTATTGTCATGGGGGATTTGTCTTTGGTAATCCTGACAGCCAGCGTTTTGGGTGCATTATTGGTGGCGCTGCTCTCAGATTCTGTGGCCGTACAGAATTATGTATGGCATGTGCAGGATAATTTGATCAGCCGCCATATTTTTGATGGCTGTGTTTTGTCGACGCGTTCTAATTTTTGCCCGTATTTTTGAAGGCAGTGTTGCAAACTCTTCTATTTTATCGGGTAAATATAAACTTAGGCGGCGGTATAGTTTAGGGAGGTCTCCAGATTTCTATTTTTGGTAATTGTAGGAATTTTTAAACTCAGTTAAGTTTTGTGATGCAGCCAAAACTTATATTCAAAAACGTGATTACACCCAATATACTTGACTTTTCCTAATGTTACTTCTAAATAATTCCACCTAAAAAATGAAATATACGCAATGTTTTTGCATTGTTTAGAGCCTCTGAGATCATAATGCTTTCTAAGATATGCAAACCTGTTTTTTCTTTGTTTTTAATGCTTACACCAAAGCAGAAGAAGGGGGGAATCATATGTGTTATTGTTATGATGATACTGGCATTTTCAGAGATTGTTGCTGCAAGCCTTATTGTTGCTATTGCTACACAAATTACTTCTCCTGACGGGAACCCTGTGTTTCTTGCTTGGTTAGCTATTGGGTGTCTGGTGGTTTTTATTCTTAAAGGAATAATAGCGCTCACAGACAGCTATGTTCAAAATAGATGGATACAAACACTTATTTTGGATTTTAAAAAGCGCTTGATCACGCGCTACACACAGATGGATTATGCACATCAGGTAACAATGAATTCAAGTAGGTCCCTATCTGTCCTATATAATGATGCTGATGTATATATGCGTATGGGGTTAACATCTGTTGGGGTTTTGCTCTCTGAAACAACAGTTTTTTTTGTTCTGATGTGTTTTTTAATGTACCTTCAGCCCGTTATTACCATTATTTTATTGGGTATGTTTTCGCTTTTCGGGCTTGTCTTTGTAAAACGCCTGATGCCCGTTTTCAAAGTTTGGGGTAAAATCGTTCAGGAAACTGTCCAAGCAGGATATGAAGCCGCCCTTCTGATTTTACAATCATATAAAGACATATTGATTTTTGGGAAAACCGACTATTTCGTTAAAAGATATATGGATCAATCTGTTTTGCGTGCCCAAGTAGCAGTTAAAGCTGCTGTCTCTCAAGTCATTCCACGTGTTAGTCTGGAAATTGTTTTTATTCTCTTTTTTGTTGGCTTGGTCCTTGCATTTTTATGGACTGGTAACGAGATTAGTAATCTGGCGACAGTCTTAAGCGCTTATCTTTATGCGGGCTTTAGGTTGCTACCAAGCCTTAATCGCATGATTATTCAGATCAATAGTATAAAAATGTCCGAAGCAAGCATAGAGCGCATAGTCAGTGAAATGCAATCTCCTTATCATAAGGGGGTTTATGTGTCTGAACCGCAATTGACGTTTGATCATAAAATTGGCATTCAAAACGTATCATTTTCATATCCCAACAAAGAAAAAACGGTATTAGATCAGATTAATCTTGAGATTAGCAAAGGCGAATTTATCGGTATTATTGGTGAAACAGGGTCAGGCAAGTCTACATTGCTGCATTTAATACTCGGCCTTTTGCTACCAAGTAACGGCGACATACTTATTGATGGTAAATACATTGCGAGTTCATGTGAGTGGCATTCAAAAATTGGATATGCCGCACAAGATTTTCATCTGATTGACGGGTCAATCGCTGATAATATAGCATTTGGTGTTTCTGTCGAAGATCGTGATATTGAGAGGGTTAAAGCGGTCATAAAGGATGCGCAGCTTGATCGTTTTGTCGATAGTCTTCCCGGTGGTCTGGAAACAACAATCGGTGAAAAAGGGGTGCTGATTTCTGGCGGAGAGCGGCAGCGTATCGCTTTAGCGCGGGCACTTTATCCTAAGCCTGAGATTTTGATGCTTGACGAAGCCACTTCTGCACTTGATTTAGATACAGAAAAGTCGATTATGGATGCTGTTATAACTCTCAAGGATAAGGATATGACAATTATTGCGGTTACCCATAGATTGGATACACTTAAAAAAGCAGATCGCGTTATCACGATCGAAAAAGGGCAGATAACCAAAGATAAAAAAGGCAAGAAAGATGCAGCCTGATTTAAAAGTATAGAAAAGGAATATTTAAATGACAGATCAATGCCGTGTATGTTCAACACAGATGGTGCCCGTAATATCCTATGGTGATATGCCCCTTGCCAATGCATTCCTGAAGCCTGAGCAATATGACAAAGAGTATTTTTTCGAATTAGCTGTGGCACATTGCCCAAACTGTAAAATGTTCCAACTTACAGAACAGCCTGATCCAGAACTGATGTTTCATGAGGAATATGCTTTTTTCTCAGGCACCTCAAAAGCGATGGCGTCTCATTTTGAAGCAAAGGCCAACCATCATATCGATAATTTCATTCCAGATATTGATAATGCTTTTGTTGTGGAACTCGGTAGTAATGACGGCATAATGCTGAAACATTATGCACAAAAAAGCATTAAACATTTGGGGATCGAGCCATCGGCCAATGTTGCGCAGGTCGCACGTGATAACGGTGTTGATACGATCGTTGAGTTTTTTGGCGAAGAAACAGCGCAAAAAGTATTGGATAGCCATGGCTCTGCCGATATTATTAGTGCTTCAAATGTTATGTGCCATATCCCGGATCTAAACTCGGTTGGTCGCGGTGTCGATATCTTACTCAAAGATACTGGTGTGTTTGAATTTGAAGATCCTTATCTAGGCGCAATGATCACAAAAACAACCTATGATCAAATTTATGATGAACACGTATATATTTTCTCTGTTACATCAGTATCAAATGCCTTTGCACCTTACGGGCTTGAAGTGTTTCATGTAGAGCCACTTGAAACACATGGCGGATCAATGCGCTATTTCTTGTGCAGAAAAGGTGCTTACGATATTCGTGATAGTGTTGTTAAACAAAGAGAAATTGAAAAAGACATAGGGCTTGGTCAAGTTGAGACCTATGAAAAATTCGCGCAAAATTGTGAAAGAAATAAGCAAGAGCTTGTTGCTTTACTAAAATCTCTTAAAGAAGAAGGGAAGCGCGTCGTAGGATATGCGGCAACGTCCAAGAGTACGACAATCCTGAATTATTGCGGTATTGGGCCTGATCTTATTGAGTGTATTTATGATACAACACCTATTAAGCAAGGGAAGTGCTCTCCTGGGACGCATATTCCAATCAAAGATTTTTCAGAGTTTTATGAAGAGTTGCCAGATTATTCGGTTTTATTTGCGTGGAATCACTCGAAGGAAATTCTTGCAAAAGAGCATGATTATGCTGATCGCGGCAAAAAATGGATTTTCTTCTGTCCTGATGTAAGGGTTGCCTAAGCTGATGGCTTTATTTGAGGAAAATATATATTTCGGAAGTCCTGTCCACCAATTCAAAGCACATCGTGATGAAATTCTAAGTGCGATAGAAGATGTCTGTGATGGGCCGTTTCACATTCTTGGGCCTAAGGTTGAGAAATTTGAACAGGGATTTGCTGCGTGGAATAATACAAAATATGCGGTGGGTGTCGGTAGCGGAACAGATGCGTTGCGCCTGACGATAGAAGCTTTCGGCATAGGAAAAGGCGATGAAGTCATAACTGTTTCGCACACGGCTTTGGCCACAGCGTCGGCTGTTTTATCTGCGGGTGCGACGCCTGTCTTGGTTGATGTTAAGCAAAGTACATGCACCTTAGACGTGGATAAATTAAAATCTGCTTTAACACCTAAAACGAAGGCCATTATGCCTGTTCATCTTTATGGGTTTCCCTGTGATATGGATGCTATTTTAGATTTTGCAAAAGAACATAGCCTTGTTGTGATTGAAGATTGTGCGCAGGCACATGGCGCCCTTTATAAGGGTAAAAAGGTTGGTTCAATTGGCGATGCCGGCTGTTTTAGTTTCTATCCTACTAAGAATCTTGGTGCCATCGGTGATGGCGGCGGCGTTATAACTGACAATAAAGAGATTGCCGATAAAGTGCGCCAACTTAGACAATATGGATGGGATGAAAACCGTGTGGGGCAAATACAAAGCGTTGTGTCACGTTTGGACCCCCTTCAGGCCTCTGTTCTTTCGGTAAAGTTAAAATATCTGGAAGCTGATGTTCAAAAACGTAGGGATATTGCTGCAGAGTATGACAGGTTGATTGACTGGCAGAATTTTGATAAGCCCGTTGCTCTTGCCGATACTGAACCTTCTTATCATCTGTACGTTATTATGAGCGATAGGCGCCAAGAGATTATAGAAAAATTCAAAGAGCAAAATGTGTTTTTAGGTATTCACTATGAGCACTCGGTTCATAAAAATCCGGGCTATCAAGATGGAATTGTGGTCCCAAAGGATGGTTTGACAACAACGGATCACTTAAGTAGTGTCGTGCTGAGTTTGCCTATATACCCTGAATTGCCTTTATCAGCAGTGCAAAAAATTACGGAGTTTTTAAATGAGTTTTGATCGTGAAAAATTTGAAGAAGATCGCTTAAATAATGCTGCTTCTTTAGAACAAGATAATGAGCTTCAGGATCTGGCCATAGATCTTATTGCAAAATCTGATAAACATGGCCATGCCTACCAATGGACTTGGCTAGACCTTCCAATTATCCAATCGACAGAGGATATTATTGCCGCGCAAGAGCTTGTCTGGAAAGTTAAGCCGGATGTTATTATCGAAACAGGCATTGCATGGGGCGGCAGTATTGTTTTCTATGCTTCTCTTTTACAGTTGATTGGTAAAGGTAAAATTGTAGGCATTGATGTGGCTCTACCACAGAAAAATATTGATAAAATCATGGCTTATCCTTTTTCAGATCGTATAGAGCTGATTCAGGGATCTTCAGTAGATCAGGCAATTGTTGATCAGGCTGCTAGTCACGTAAAATCAGGTGATACTGTGATGTTAATGCTCGATAGTAATCATACGCATGAGCATGTTCTGAAAGAGCTCGAAATGTATGAACATCTTGTCACTAAAGATTCCTTTATCATTGTATCGGATACTGTCGTTGAAGATATTCCCCCACAAGAGCATCGCCCAAGACCTTGGGGGCCAGGTGATAATCCCAAAACAGCAGTTAATGCATTTTTGGAAACGACGGATCGCTTTGTTTTGGATCCTTATTATAATGCAAAAGCTCTGGTGACCTTCGATAAGGGAGGGTACATAAAGTGCGTGAAGTAAATGGCAAAAACCTCTCAAGAAAATAGTATTTGGTCTGGTGTTTATACGTCTTTTGATGACGCGCCCGAAGTAGAACCCGTCTTTAATTCAGATATATGGGTAGAGAAACAACAGGTGCGTGTTCGTGAGATATTGTCCACTTTATCAGATGGGCACGTTATTCCTGATAACGCGATCGCAAAAGATTACCCTCTGCCAACGATGGTGTCTTTACTGTTAGAGATGTGCAAATCATTGCGTGTGATTGATTTTGGCGGTGCTATGGGGCAATCATATCTGGATTTGCTTGCAAAAATTCCGAAAGCGCGAAGCGATCTTGATTATACAGTCGTAGAAACCGAGGCGCTGGTTAAAAATGTTCCCGATGAGATGAAAGCGTTCGAAAACCTAACATTTACAGATGATGTGGATACGCTCACCGGAACGGCAGATGTGGTTCATATCGGAAGTACGCTACAATATATTGATGATTGGCCGTTATTCTTGGACCAACTCTCCGAAAAGTTTCAACCAAAACTCTTTATTCTATCGGATTTACTGGTTGGTGATGTGCCTAGCTTTGTGACGATACAAAGATATTACGACCAAACTATACGCGCGCGCTTTATCAATATTAGTGAATTTGAAGATTATTGGCGGAGCAAGGATTTTAATCTTATCTATAAAAGTTACTTCCAACCCTTAGAGGGTGATGTGTATTTTCCCAATCAAGGATTACCAGAAACACACCGTATCAATACAGCATGCCATATGGTGTTTTCCTGTAAACAGAAATAGACAAATCGTATGGGACAAAAGCCGCAAGATATTTCGATACTCATGATGTTGTACAATCATGGAGAATGGATTTCTGAAACATTAGACGCCCTTTTAGCACAAACGTATCAGGATTTTAATCTTTTGATCGTCGACGATGTGTCTTCGGATAAATCGCTTGAAATCGCAAAACGATACCAATCAAAATTCAAAAATTGTCATATAATAGAAAATAAGAAAAACAAAGGTGTTATCGAAAATTATTTTTGTTCTCTGCAGGAAATTGAACGTTTATTTCCTGACTCTGGTTTTTTTATGTGGGCGAGCCCCGATGATACATGGTCACCGGAATATCTCGAGAAAACGCGCCAAGCATTGTTAGATAACCCGCAAGCTATTGTCAGTCAGACCGGGTATGAAATGGTCTTCGTTGAAAGCAGTCATAAAACAGAGCATGTCCTGTCTACGATTAATCCGCAAACCTATGCAGATGCAAAAAAAGTATTTTTGTCACACGGCCCTGCTCATGCGAAAACCCATTATAATGGCATGATACAAGGGCTGATCAGATTTTCTGAAATGCGAACGATCTTTCCGAATGACCGGAAACTTTTATCAGCGGTTCTTTGTATCGAAATATCAATGCTTGTTGCTATGCTTTTACAAGGAGCGATGATTGCCATCCCTGATGTTTTATATCATAGAAAGAAGCTGGGAAAATTTTCTGATAAGTATCCAAACGATGAATTTTCAGTGGGAAGAGCAAGTCTTTTATTCCGTTTGAAAGCTGTATGTTTATGCCTGCCTTGGTTATTGCGTATCAATAAAAACAAAGCACTTGAAAAGTATATCCCATTGTTATGGATAAGGCTTTGGTATCACTATGTGTTTTTATTCGTGCGTCAAAAGATTAAAGCTTTGGTTACAAAAAGGTAAGAAGGGGGTCACAATGAAAATACTTGTTTTTGTTGCAAAAACAACGGGGTATGAGTGCCTGAAGTGGCTGTTGGAAAATAATCAAAATGATTCCTATGAAATTTTTGTATCCAATCCTGATAGGGATCTCATTACAAAATACCTTGAGGGCAAGGGGGTTCGGTACCATGATCTGGAGAAGTCTGATCCGGAGCAAGTGACAAAAGGCCAAAGATATGATTGGCTGATTAACATATGGAGTCCTTATATTTTTCGTAAAGGCTTGCTTGAAAGAGTGACGCATTCGATGAATTTGCACCCAAGTTATCTGCCTTATGGCCGTGGTCGCGACCCTGTGGTGTGGGCCATTCAGGATGAGGTTTTTGCTGGTGCGACCCTTCATGAACTAACGGAGGGTATCGATGAAGGGCCAATCTGGGCACAAAAAAAGGTGGATTATAGTTTTCCGGAAACAGGGCAAGATGTTTATGGACGGGTTGAAAAAGCGTGCATTGAACTTTTTTGTGATAATTGGAATCTATTGCTTGAAAATAAATTGTCTTTAGTAGCGCAAGAACGTCCCGATCTCCCTACGCGCAGACGTAAGGATTTGTTAAGCGATAGAACGTTGTCTATGGATGATCCTGAAATTGCCAAGTTTGTCCGTAAAATTCTCGCGCATGACTTTTCGGAAAATGGGTATACAGCCTTGTTAAAATCAGGCAGTAAGACTTATAGTATTGAATTAAAGCTACAAGAAATAGACAAAGAGTAATCAGCATGTCAGATTTACCACACTCAGACAATATTGAAATGGCAGGCCCTTGGGTGACCGAGGAGGATATTGCGATTGTGACGGATATGCTGCGCAATGGTTGGTATGGCAAAGATGCCTATAAGTACGTAGAAACGTTTGAGCGTGATTTTGCAACTTGGCATGGCCGTAAACACGCGCTTATGACTCCTAATTGTACAACGTCTATCCATCTATTGCTTGATGGGTTAGGGGTTACAGACGGCGATGAGGTTATTGTCCCTGAATGTACTTGGGTTGCCTCTGCTGCGCCGGTCGTTTATCAACGCGCAGTGCCTGTATTTGCCGATATTGACCCTATCAGTTGGTGCATTTGTCCTGAATCGGTAAAACGTCTGATAACACCAAAAACGAAGGCCGTGATTGCGGTCGATTTATACGGTAATATGCCTGATATGGAGGCATTACAAAAGATCTGTGATGATGCAGGCATTTATTTAATCGAGGACTCTGCCGAAGCACTTGGCTCAGTTTTAAATGGTACGCGTGCTGGGAAGTTTGGTGTTGGTTCGGTTTTTAGTTTTCACCGCACAAAAACAATTACAACAGGTGAAGGGGGCTGCCTTTTACTTGATGATGATGATTTATTTGAGCGGTGTAAATTTCTGCGGGATCACGGGCGCGCACCAGGAACGTATTTCAACACTGAAGTAACATTCAAATATATGCCTTCTAATCTGCAAGCATCACTTGCTTACGCGCAATTCCAAAGAATTGATGAACTGGTTGATCGTAAAAGATGGATTTGGAAAACGTTCGAAAAACACCTTTCCGATGTCCCCGATCTGCTGATTAATCCTGAACCTGATGGGGTTTATAACAGTGTTTGGGCGCCTGCTATTGTTTTTGGCCAAACACACAATGTCGAAAAGCAGGAGGTTTTAGATCGTTTAACTGCCCAAAATGTTCCTGCGCGTCCCTTCTTTTATCCACTTTCTTTGTTGCCGGCTTTTGCAGATTATGCAAAAAACTCGAAAGAAAATGCGCCTGTTGCTTATGATGTTTCAAACAGAGGCATTCACCTACCTTGTTCATATACATTAACCGAAGAGCAAATCGCGCATTATTCCCTATGTATTAAAAAAGCTTTGGATGGATGATGTCTACAAGTGCAACAATACATGATATTCAATATGTCGATTTTCCGGCGCATACTTCTGACGAAGCAAGCTTGTATGTTTATGAGCATAATGATCAGGTGCCCTTTGCCATTGCGCGTGTTTTTACTGTGGATGCTAAACAAGCCTGCCAACGCGGCGCGCATGCTCACAAAGAATGTCAGCAGCTTCTTGTGAGCATGAAAGGAAAGATCAAAGTAACGGTTGATGATGCCAACGAAACTGTCACAATATTACTTGATCGACCTGATAAAGGTCTTTTGATCACCCCAGGGCTATGGGCGGAGCAGGAATACGAATTAGGGAGCCTTCTTATGGTTCTTACTGATCTGCCTTACGATGAGGGCGATTATTTCAGAACTTACGTAGATTTTAAAGCATACAAAAAGGCATAATTATGAAGATCGTTTTGACTGGTGGCTTAGGGCATATAGGATCTGCTTTCTTACAGCAAGCACCAAAAATATTGCCGGACGCGCATATCGTTGTGATTGATGATTTGTCTACGCAGCGTTATTGCAGCCTATTCGATTTGCCAAAGTCCTTATCTTATGAATTTATCGAAGGTCGTATTCAAGATATTGATATGTCCAAGCATTTAAATGGTGCTGATGCACTCATTCATTTAGGTGCAACAACTGATGCGGCGGGAACGGCACATAACCCAAATTTGATTTTTGATAATAACCTTCCTGCGACTGAGTCATTAATTCAAGATTGTATAGAATATAATGTCCCCTTTATTTTCCCATCATCAACCAGTGTTTACGGGGTGCAAGAAGGTGTGGTTGATGAGGAATGTGAAGATGTAAAGCCCCAAAGCCCGTATGCTGATTGTAAAATCCAAGAAGAAGAATTGATCAGATCATATGAGGGGAAGGGACTACGTTTTTGTCTTGCGCGTTTGGGAACCATTTTCGGTACATCTAAGGGGATGAGGTTCCACACCGCCGTTAATAAATTCTGTTGGCAGGCGACCATGAAAATGCCGATTACTGTATGGTCTACCGCGATGGATCAGAAGAGACCGTATTTAGGGTTAAATGATGCGTGCCGTTTTTTCGGGTTTGTAATAGAGAACGAATTATTTGATAATCAGCTTTATAACGTAGTCACAGAAAATTATACAGTGCGGGATGTTGTTGAAACTATTCAGAAGTTTGTGCCCGATCTAAACGTTGAATTTGTAGATAACTTGATTATGAATCAACTTTCCTACAATGTTTCCAGTGAAAAAATAAAAAATAAATCTTTTGTGTTTCACGATGATTTAGAAGCCGCAATTAAAGATACGGTTTATCTTTTGCGCGCAGACTTAGTACAGTAAAAATTTGAAAGATGGTCAAAGCAATGCGGATTTTAGCAACTGGTGGTGCAGGTTTTATTGGTTCACATATGATTTGTTACTTACTCGATCAAGGCTGTGATGTCCTGAATATCGATAAACTTACATATGCAGGGTCGCTCGATAATTTGGGTGCGCATCTGAATCATGACAAACACCGCTTTGAAAAAGTGGATATTTGCGATGCTAGCGCTATCAAAAACTTGTTTAATGATTTTAAGCCTCAAAAAGTTATCCATATGGCCGCAGAAAGCCATGTTGATCGTTCAATTGACAGTCCACAAACCTTCATTGAAACAAATGTGAATGGTACACATAATATTTTAAAGGCCGCCTATGATTTTTGGGTAGGCCTTGAAGGCACGGAAAAGTCATATTTCAGGTTCGTCCATTTATCAACTGATGAGGTTTTTGGCGCATTGGGAGAAGAAGGCGCACCCTTTACAGAAGAATCACCATATAAACCCAATTCTCCGTATTCAGCATCAAAGGCATCATCTGATCTTTTGGTACGGAGCTATTATAAAACGTATGATTTTCCAGCGATTATTATTAATACATCTAATAACTATGGCCCTAGGCAATATCCAGAAAAACTAATACCGCTGATTGTGCTCAGCGCGCTAGAGGAAAACCCGCTTCCTGTCTATGGGGAGGGCAAGCAAATCAGAGACTGGCTTTATGTCGAAGATCACATTGATGGTTTATGGCGCGCTATGAATGATGGTAAAGCGGGTGAAACTTACTGCATTGGGGGCAATTGTGAAAAAAGGAATATCGATATTGTCCATACGATATGCGACATTTTAGATGCGCATTATCCAAGGGAGGGTGCTCGGTCGTATCGTGATCTCATCCAATTTGTTGCAGATCGTCCGGGACATGATTTCAGATATGCAATTGATTCCGGCAAAGCACAAAAAGAGCTGGGTTGGCACCCTAAACAATCCTTTGATCAACGTTTGGAGCAAACGGTTCATTGGTATGCTGCCCAGAAAGATAGGCTTTTGGATGTTCATAAAAGACAAAGACAAGGAAAGGTCGGCTCAGCATGAAGTGCAAGAAAGGCATTATTTTGGCCGGAGGTACTGGGAGCCGTTTATTTCCTTTAACCGTATCTGTAAATAAGCAACTCATGCCTATTTATGATAAGCCGACGATATATTACCCGCTTTCTGCCCTTATGTTGGCAGGGTTGGATGAAGTTCTGATTATAAGTTCACCGAAGGATATTGTCGGGATGCAGTCTCTTTTGGGGGATGGTTCACATTTGGGTTTGTCTATCCAGTATAAAGTGCAGGATAAGCCCTCTGGCTTACCAGAAGCATTCACGATTGGTGAAGATTTCATCAATAACGAACCTGTTGCTATGATTTTGGGAGATAATTTTTTCTACGGTCACGGGTTTTCCACTGTGATATTAGATGTGGCCTCTCATATAGAAAAAGCCCATGTATTCTTATACAGCGTCAAAGATCCCTCCGCTTATGGTGTGGCCAAACTCGATCAAACCGGTGAGAAGCTCTTAGATGTCATCGAAAAACCGTCATCTCTGATTTCACAATGGGCAGTTACAGGTTTGTATTTCTTTCCCGCAGATGTTGTTGAACGTTCCAAAAATCTTCGCCCATCAAAACGCGGTGAATTGGAAATTACAGATCTGATCAGGGAATATATTAAGGATGATTTAGTTGATTTAAGAAAATTAAATCGCGGCTATGTTTGGTTTGATGTCGGGTCTCCTGATGCATTGTTGCAAGCGTCGAATTTTGTTGAGGTTTTGCAGAACCGCCAGGATATCCTTATTTGCAGTCCGGAGGAGGTCGCATGGCGTGTCGGGCTGATAACCGTTCAAGATTATAAACATTTGATCGAGGCTATGCCAAATTCATCATATAAAAACTCTTTGAGGCAAACGTTAGAATCATGAGTGGAGCAATCATTACAGAAACACCCCTTAAAGGTCTGCTGATTATACAGCCAAAAGCTTTTGAGGATTCACGTGGTTATTTTTATGAATCTTGGCGGTCGCAAGATTACAAGAACCTTGGGATCGAAGTAGATTTTGTTCAGGATAATTGTTCATTATCACGGAAGAATGTTTTACGAGGGTTACATATTCAAAGATCACAAGGCCAAATCTTGTGGCCGTCTTATGGGCACGTGATGCAAGTTACACTAGATGTTAGGCCGGAATCAGAAACATATGGACAGCATTTTTCTATTGAGCTTAAGCATACACAGCCGACACAAATTTATATGCCACCAGGATTTGCCGGAGGGTTTTACGTATTCAGTGAAGTTGCATGTATGAATTATAAGTGTTCACAGTATTACAGCCCGATAGATGAAGGTGGCGTATTGTGGTCAGACCCTGATTTGAATATTAAATGGCCGACGAAAACACCTGATTTAAGCGATAGAGATCAAACCTTTCCGCAATTAAAAAATTTGAGTTCTTCGGCTATATAACAAGCTTTGGCCTCCGAGTGTATTACAATGTATGAAGAACATGTTGATTGTGTTGTTGTTGGTGCCGGTGTCATCGGATTGGCTGTTGCCCGCGCGTTAGCGCTGAACGGGCGGTATGTTCTTATATTAGAATCCACCAAACAAATTGGTTCAGAAACGTCGGCAAGAAACAGCGAAGTTATTCACGCTGGTATTTACTATCCTAAAGATTCACTCAAAGCGAAATTTTGCGTAGAGGGCAAAGAACTTTTATATCGCTATTTGAAAGAGCGGGGTATTGGCTATGATCAATGCGGAAAACTTATCGTTGCCACCAATAGAAATCAACTTGGTACATTGCAGGACATCAAATCAAAGGCCGAACAAAACGGCGTTCATGACCTTAGGTTTTTGCTTGAAGCAGATGCAAAAATTTTGGAAAAGGAATTGCGTTGTTTTGGGGCTTTATTGTCACCATCAACAGGGATACTCGATACGCATAGCTATATGCTTTCATTACTTGGTGATATTGAAAATAATGGTGGTGATATTGTTTATCAAACGCGCGCTTTATCGGCATCGGTTAGAGATGATCATAAAATTAGGATAAATGTTATATCTCAAGGACAAAAAATGCGTCTGGTCTCTAATACTCTTATCAATGCTTCGGGGCTTGGTGCTATATCTTTTGCAAAAAACATAGAAGGCACAGAGGCAGAAAAAATACCAAAGCAACATTTCGCCAAAGGAAATTATTTTTCTTTAACGAAGTCTAACCCTTTTAAACATCTCATCTACCCGGTTCCTGAAAAGGCGGGGTTAGGAATACATCTAACAATAGATTTAGCAGGCCGCGCACGGTTCGGGCCTGACGTAGAATGGGTAGATCATATTGATTACAAAGTTAACCCTGACAGAGCGACGCTTTTTTATCCTAAAATTCGTGAATATTGGCCGAATTTGGAAGATAATGCACTTGTGCCTGATTATTCCGGCATTAGATCTAAATCCCAATCTTCTGAGAATAGCCACCTTGGAAATGATTTTATTGTCCAAGGCCCTGAGACACATAATATTCAGGGACTCGTCAATTTATTTGGCATAGAGTCTCCGGGATTAACGGCATCTTTGGCAATCGCAGATTATGTAAGGAGCATGGTTACTTAGAATATGATTTTTGCTCGCTGCTTATGCTAATGAGGAATCAAGTATATTAGAAAACTGTGCCATGACCGCTTCTTCACTAAAGTCTTTCGGTAAAAGTGATGGTCGAAATTTCTCAGTTGGATTTGGTTTGTGCCTTTCCATGGCCTTTAGAAAAGATTTCATATCATTAACAACGGTAACAGCACCTTCAGAGGCGCACTCCATAATTTCCTCTATACCACCGGATTCACGTGTTGCAATTACTGGCGTACCGCAGGCCAATGCTTCTAATGCCGCATTGGGCAACCCTTCCCAACGTGAGGGCATTAAAAAGCAATCGGCAGCAGCATAATGTGGCCATGGGTGAGTGCTAAATCCTGATAGTTTAATTTTATTCTGTAATCCGTGCTTTTCGATTAGGTTCTCTAATGCTTGGCGTTCAGAACCTTCCCCTAAAATTGTCAGTTCCCAATCGTAAGGACTGTTGATTTGAGGTAGAATACTAATAAGCCTATCGAACCCTTTTTGACTATGTAGTCGTCCTGCAGCAATAAAATGAAGCGTATTATTGCGTTCGTTTGTTATTTTGAAAGATGTGTTTTCTTCTTTTCGAATACGAGAGAGATCTAGCGGATTACGAAGCAATGCATGATTTTTACATGCCATGCCTAAAACATCCTGAAATTCGTCAATAATCACTTGTGCTGGACTGATAACACAATCGGCATGTGGATATAGTCGTTTGTACCCCTCTTTTATTATTGTGGACTTCATTGAAGGTGTCGTCAAAAAAAAGGAAGGCGTAATGGCTTCTCTAACTATAAAACGGGTTTTTGGGAAAAAAGGCTTTAGCAGTAATGTACAGAAATTCATATGTGCCATCGTTGATACGACAATGTCTGGCTTCAGTTTTTTAAGCTTAGTATAAAGCTTTAGTAAGGACCGCGACGTCCGTTTCCCATGCAGGCTGTGAAAAGGGATATCTGGATGAATGATCTCTTTCATGGGGCCATCATCACTAATTGTGATAAATACGGGTTCATATTTTGAACGATCTAACGCATTCATAAGTGTGATCAGAACACGTTCGGCACCTCCGCCTGTGAGGGCAGGCAAAATAAAAATAACTTTGGTCATATTCTTTGTTTCTGCGCTCATTTATTGTCCTTAATTACAGGCAAAATTGTATTTGCGATGTTCTGATTGATCGGTAAGGATGCATTAACCTGAACAATACTTAGCCCCGCATACGATGCAGCTCTGACAATATCACGCATTAGATTTTGTGTTTTATCGAGATATTTTGATATTTCAGATTCAGGTAAATTATCAAAGCGACTTTTCCCGTCTTGTCTTTCTAAAACACGTCCTGATGCTTCATGAGGTGTAATATCAAAGTAGAAAATGGTTCCGTCCATATCGCGATATAGCTGTGCAATCAATGGTGTAAGATAATCAGGCCGGACTGTTTGAATGTCGGCAGAAACAAAAGCTGACCATATATTTTGCAATATAAGTTGTTCGACAAGATAAACCTCCGATTGGATCGCTTTTTTTAGGCGGAGTTTCTGAACAGGGAGTCTAAAAAGATAGCCAAGTGATACTCTTTTTTTCCAAAGCTTATAATCAAAGGCAAGCTTGATTATGAGCGCATAAATTATAGGATCTAAAATTATAGTCCAAATTGTTAGAACAGCTTTTTTTATCTTACTTATTGGTTTTTCAGGAGAGAATGCATGATCAATTGATTTTATATCTATACTTTTTATAACTTCTCTGCAAACGGTTGTTTTTCCTGCGCCAGGCAACCCAATGCACTCATAGAGATTGGTTCCAAGCACGGGCTTTTTTTGTATATGGTTCCAGATGCTATAGCGCACATCCGTCATGACGGCATCAAAAGGCTTATCTGCGTCGATATCGTATAAAGTTTTGTTTTGATCAATGGTGAGATCTTTCAACAAATTAATTTTACGTTCAATAATCTCCGCAATATCTTTATTCTCAGGTTTTCGATTAATAGCAACGTCCAAAGATGGAATAAGTCTGAAAACAACATCAGGGGTCATGGTTTCACGTAAGATCTCGAACTGCCTTTTTTCCCAGCGCGCCATATTTCGGAACAACCATTTCGGATGATTTATATTCTCCGATAAAAGAGGACCATCATTTATGCCAGATACCTGATTTTGGGGCCACCGATCGCAAACAACCAAAAAGCCGCGTTTCCTTAACTTGAGTGCTTTTTTAATTTTCTTTTTCTTATCCAGCGTACCAGTAACCGCCCATAAAGATTGTACCAAAGATGGCTTTGAAGACTTCTTTTCAGAAGATAGCGCAAGCTTATTTTCTTTCGAAGGCGGCGTATTATTCAATATTTTTTTAATTTTAAGACCTGCCGCAATGCCACTTTTCAGGCACCGGTGTAAAAAGGAAGAATGTCCATCGCCGCTCCCAAAATATAGATGGACAATATCAAGTTTACTGTCCCATTGCGAAATAAGGGTTTTTGTAACCGTTGACTTTCCCGAACCATCCGGGCCCAAGAAAGCAATGACAACGCCGCTCCCCGGAAGAACACGCCTTCTAATGATCATTTGTTGTGATAAGCTCAGTTTCTCGGCTATCCTTGTCAGAATATAAAAAACCTCATGAGACCAGATACTGTATAGTGCTAGATACGGTCCAATCCTGCGCCATTCTTGTTTTTTAGCTATGTTATTGAGAGTTTTTTTGAGGCATAGCAACTTGTTGAATTTGATGCCTTCAAGCACCATATTATGCACAAGTTCCGCACAATTTTCATTAAGCATTTCCTCGGCACATGCCTTTATTTCCTCAGGTGTGGCTCTGTCCTTCACCCATTCTAATTCTTTGTGAAAGCCCTTTCCTCCCCATATAGCACTATCTTTTGTTTTTCTAATATCGCGCCATCTAATCTTCAGGGCTTCTCTGACAATAAGTAGAACCGCCTCCATCTGTGGGGAAGCGTTATTAATTGCAGGGTTTATTTCCGATGGGACAGTTGTTTCCAGAATTTTTTTATTCCAGGGCAAAATAACACTTTTTAGATATTTTTCCCCGACCGTTAATAAGAAATGCGCATGCGCATGAAGAATTTTTCCGTTCTGCGCATCAATCGATATGAAATCTATAATCCCTGGATATGATCTGTGCTTTGCCGTAGAAAAAAGTATGAACCCGCAATCATGCATTAAATTGATCACTCTATGGCGATCACCTTCAAAAAAGAGCATGTCGACATCTGTATCTCCTTGTAATCCCGCAAGAAGATGCTCATTACTTTTCCAACTGCACCACTTGATATTATTGTCTTTGAACTGCCTGACAAGATGGAGATACGGTTCCATGAGGGTCCCATTGTTTTTAATAGCACCCAGATCAGGTTGCATAATTTTTTGCCCTTACTTTTTGCGTTAAAACAGCCGAAAACTCTGCATCAAAGACCCATTATCACGCCCGAAGTCCAGTATCTTATCGACAAGAGATATATTAAATCCCTCTTTCTCCATGACTTTTAGTAAATAATGCATGATACAGACTATCCTAATTTAAAATTATTACCATTATGACGGTATAAGCCACCTTCTATACCATGCCTGTGCCATTAATATCGACCATATTATTTCGGCAGTTTCTATTTTTCCGGCTTGAAAACGACTCCAAATTTTCATGACTTCATCGCTATCATATAAGCTCGTTTGATCAAGAGCCTGCTTACTCAAAAGATCATTAGCCCAATCATTCAGCGGCCCTCTCAACCATCGTGCGATAGGCACTGAAAACCCCTGTTTGGGACGATCAATTAAATCTTTGGGCACATAATCCTGCAACAAATCATAAAGCGGCTTTTTCCCACGGTTTTGGTCATTAAAAACTTTTTGTTTTACGGGAATGTTCATAGCCCATTCCATCAGGTCTATATCCAGCAAGGGAGATCGCACCTCTAGAGAATTGGCCATACTCGCGCGATCTACTTTCACCAGAATATCATCCGTCAGATACATCAAAATATCGGAAATCATCATCCTGTCAAAACTATTAGAAATCTCGGGTCTGATGTCCTTTCTTGAAAAGACGTCACCTGATATTCCCGCGTAACCTGTTAAACGTTCGGGCGCCTGATATACCGTCATGACTTTTTCAACCAGCTCATCGAGTGATCTGGAATTCAGGTAACGACCTATGGAATGCAGGCGTTTTCCGCTTAAATTATGCTGTTCCAAACTTTTGATCACGGAAAGAGCGGAACATACTCTATCTAAAGATTGTGCCGAGCATGACGACAGGGCACCCCCTAAAAAACGTCTTAAAAATAAAGGTTTGGACTTAATATTATCAAAAAGTGTTTGCGCCATAAAATACCGTGAATAGCCACAGAATATTTCATCACCACCATCACCACTGAGAACAACAGTGGCCTCCTGCTTAGCCATTTTGCACACATGATATGTAGGAATCTGGGAAATATCAGAAAACGGTTCATCATAAATCTCGCATAAATCGGGAATGATTGAGCGTGCTTCCTCGCTCGTCACGATATGGCTTTGATGTTCTGTGCCCAAATGCTTTGCGACGGCCTTTGCATAACCCGCTTCGTTGAAATCTTCGTCCTCGAACCCGATTGTGTATGTTCGAATAGGTTTGGGTGATTGTTCCTGCATAAGCGCGGTAATTAGGCTTGAATCTATTCCACCTGATAAAAACGACCCTATCGGTACATCTGATAACATGCGCTCTTTAACCGCCTGCCCTAAAAGAGATTTGAGAGTTTCTTGTATATTTTCGGGTTCTTGCGTGCTCTGATTGCACCTTACATCCTGTACAGACCAGTAAGGTATCATTCTATTGATGATATTCTGATTATATTGTTTATTACGTTCTTGTAGATTGAAAGTAATGCTGTGTGCGGGCTTTAATTTATAGCTGTTTTTATATATACAGTGCGGAGCGGAAATATAGCCAAATTTTATGTATTGATTAAATGCATCCCTATCAATCTCAGGTTTTTTCTTAAAAAGAGCAAAGGCCGCTTTAAGCTCAGAACAAAAATAAAGTTTATTGTCAGAAAACCCGAAATACATAGGCTTTTTACCCAAATGGTCACGTACCAAAGTTAGGTTTTTTGTTTTCTTGTCCCACAATGCAAAGGCAAACATGCCCTTGATGAGTTTTAAGGTTTCTTCCAGTCCAAGAAAAGAGATAGCTTCGAGTAGAGTCTCTGTATCCGAGTTCCCTTTAAAAGCGCTGCCCAGATTTTCTATTTTTTTCTTGAGAGTTAAGTGATTATATATTTCACCGTTATAACAAATGACATAGCGTCCGCAGTGGGATGTCATCGGCTGATGCCCCATTGAGGAAAGATCCAAAATTGCCAACCGCCTATGCCCGAAATAAACACGGTTATCTTGGTCCGACCACATACCATCGCTATCAGGGCCACGATGAGTCAACGCGTCTGTCATCTTGGTAAGAGTGCCTAAGTTGGCTTCAGAAAGCTCATTTCCAAAATCAATGAAGCCTGCAATTCCGCACATATATCAATTCCAAGTGCTATTATAATCAAATCATACGTTGTCGTGTCACAAAGTCTAACTGAGTTTAAAAATTCCCGCAATTGCCAAAATCAAGAGATATGCTAGATACGATGAATAGGCCGTTTATGCTCTCGGAATTTTTGCTCTAGAAGCGGTGTATAATGCAAGACTTAACGGTTCATGTTGCATGACTAATCTCAAATTTACACTTTTCCATCATCTCTATTTAAGAACATGATATGCCTTAATTTAAGGTAATATTTTAATGGGGTATTTGATATTCATTGACGGGCATTCATAAGCATATAATTTTCACAATTAGTCTATTTTTGTGTTTGTTTTGCGGGTGTATTGTGTCTATCATTTCTTCAATTATAAATTTAGGGGGAATAACATGCGGGTACTATTTTCAACGGCTATTTTGGCGACGATGTTTGTTTGTGCGGGCACACCACAATCGCATGCATCGGATTGGTGGAACAAAGCCAAGGAAATTCTTAATTCAGATACGGGCAATACGATTTCGAAAACGATACAATCGCCTTATAATGGTGCGACGGGCTTATCGAATAGTGATGTGAGCGCGGGCCTGCGTGAGGCTTTGAGAATCGGCACGCAAAAAGTGGTCGGTAAAATCGGCGTGAAGGATGGTTTTAACCTTGATCCGACAATTCATATCCCCTTGCCCGGTGCATTGGGAAAGGTTGATTCAGCGCTTTCAAAGATCGGTATGGGGTCATTGACCGATGATTTGGAGCTTCGGATTAACCGCGCAGCAGAGGCCGCAACGCCCAAGGCGAAAGCGCTGTTTATCACGGCGATCAGTGAAATGACGATTGAGGATGCCAAACAAATTTTGACAGGCCCCAATGATGCGGCGAGCACATATTTGCGCAAGACGATGGGGCCGGGGCTCAGTGAGGAAATGCAGCCGATTGTGCAAAATGCCTTAGCCAGCGCCGGGGCGATTCAGGCCTATGATGGTGTGATGGGGCAATATCAAAAGCTCCCCTTTATGCCGGACGTCAAATCTGATTTAAATAATTACGTTGTCGAACAGGCTATGAATGGTATTTTCTACTATGTAGCACAGGAAGAAGCGGCGATACGTGAAAACCCTGCGGCAAGAACAACGGACTTATTAAAGAAAGTATTCGCAGCGCGTTAG
>CAXBOT010000011.1:0-14742 GCA_963977495.1 uncultured Alphaproteobacteria bacterium
CCGAGAGAGGTGATCTTAACCGCGCCATCAAAGCCAGTAATGATAATATGGGCAACACCACGATGCAGCTTAAAGAGCAAAAACAGCAGCTTTTGCTTGAACAGAAACGTGCATTGCTCGCCTTAGAGTTTGAGCGGGAGGATGAAGACGGGAAGGGCAGTGGCACATGGCAGGCGACACTTGCAAGCTTTGGCAAAGAGAAGGTTTTTCCATTTCATCAAAAGAGGGTAGAGCAGGCGCAAGATGATCTTGCTAAGGCCAAAGAGCAACTGGCATCCATGAGCCTTATGGATCGGATGATTGGCAAGAAGGCAGCCTATGAAGCAGAAATACAGGTCAAAGAACAGAATTTGAAAGAGGCGCAGGATTCTCTTAAAGAGATCAAATCAGATAAAAAAGCACTGGCCGCTCAATTAGAAGAGATTGAGAACGCGCGCGCGGTGACGGCGGTTCGCACAGCCCAATACAAACAGGAGCAGGGCGAAGCGGTGGCACTTCAAGCAACGCTTGAAAACCGTACGAATATTGAAAAAATCATCGGTGCAATTACAGGCAAAACCAAAGAACAGAGTGCGCGCCTTGAAGAGCTTCAGGGGAATATAAAAACCTATGAGGCTGATAAGCGTTTGGAAGAAATCAAGCAGCGGCAGATTGATCGGGCGCGTCAGGCTGAGGAAGCCAAAGAAAGAGATCAATCACGCTCGAATGATAACAAGGCAGATATAGAAGCTCGTAAGCAGCAATATCTGAAAGACGCGGCCAAAGAGCGTGAAGATAAATCCAAAAGTCATAGCCAGAAGCAGACGCGCGAAGAAGCGCCTGCCGAAAATTTGCCCGAAAACGATAAATCATTATCGGTGGAAGAGCGTAAGCAGGCTTATCTTGATCGGATGCAAGAACAGCGTGAGAAAGAAGCTGCTCAAAAGGAGCAAGAGCAGGAAGCCGAAAAATCTTCTTATGAGAGCCTGCCGGAGAATGATACTTCATTGTCTAAAGAGGAAAGAAAAGAAGCCTACATTGAGCGCGCACAACAAGAGAGCGAGCAAAGTCCTGATGATGGAAAAGGTCGGGGTAGGGAATAGACTTGATTAATATAATTTCTCATAATACCTAAATGTTTGGTTGCACGGACGTTTTAAGACACTAGGAAAAAGCGCGGTAGAACAGGCTTTACTGGATTTCTTGATTACGGTTGTGAAAGATGCCTGTTGGGGGGATGAGGACATTGCCGAGCTTTTTGGCCACATGATCCTGAACTTCCTCACCAACTACGCCTGGAAAGTAGCGCGCACGGATATCGATTATCCTATCTTGCGCCTGTTTGACCAGAACAAAATATCTCGCGGGAACACCCATCCTGTAAAAGAGGTCGCTTAAAACTCATTCCCCGCTCCCACTCCTCCATATAAGCTAGGGGCGGGGAACCACTCAAACACAGAACCAAGAGCGGATGAATTTCTGGACTGATCGGTTCTTTTTGTGTTAAGATACGCATATGGCGAGACCCTTAGAATTCGACAAAGATAAAGTTTTGGATAAGGCTCTGGATGTTTTCTGGAACAAAGGGTATGAGGCGAGTTCGCTGCAAGACCTGTTGAAGGCGATGCGCATATCCAAAAGCAGCTTTTACCAATCCTTTTCAAGCAAAGAAGAGCTTTTTAAGTCCTGCCTCAGTCGTTACCGGGAGCAGGTCGTCAAGGATATAATGAAGGGTTTAAGCGAAGCGCCCTCCGCTTATGCTTTTCTGGAACATTTGTTTTTTGATATTGCCGAAGACTATAGAAAAGTTGCGGATAAAGGCTGCCTAATGATCAACACAGCTGGAGAATTCGCGCAGCGTCACCCCGGCATCGCACAACTGGTCAAAGACAGTCTTTCACAAACCCAGACCCTGTTTCAGCATGCAATTGAGCTGGCGCAAAAACAAGGTGATATTTCGGGAGATAAAGATCCCCAGGCTATGGCCGAATTCCTACTTTCAAATTACGTCGGCATTAAAACGCTGGCAAAGGCCGGAGTAGATAAGTTGGCTCTGAAAGCCATGATTGATACGATATTCAAGACACTAAAAACGCCTTAAAAAATTTCACTTGATTTTGGACCGATTGGTCTGTTATTGTTAAATTATGGACCGAATGGTTCAGTATTTTAATTAGAGAAAGGATATTCGACATGATGCCGTCATACACCGATTTTTATACGCTCTTGTTCAGCTTCGTGTTGGGCGGATTTTGTCTGGAGGCACTGCGCCGCACCGAAACCGGCTTATCCAAACCTCAGAAGCTTGGTTTACTTACCCTTATTACACTTTGGCTTTTCGGCGTACACATGTACGTTAGCCAAAAGCTGATCCTGCCAGAAGATGTTAGTTCTCTTGGCTTTATGGCATTTTTAGTCGTTGGTGTCGGTGCCGTCAGTGGCCTGCTCTTTCTTACACCGATCAGGGACAAAGTACTTTCCATCCGTCAGGAATATCTGATGCTGATTCAAGGCTTGCGGGTATTCTTCGGCATGGGGTTCCTCATTCAGGGCGCGCTCGGCATCATGCCGCTTTATTTCGGAATTACGGATGGATTCTTTCATATCACATCGGCTTTTCTGGCACTAAAGGCCGGACTGCTATTGAACGTGAAAGATAGCGGTTGTAGCGGTAAAAAGGGCCTGTGGACGGCCAATATATTCGGCCTGAGCGATATCGCCATTGTCGTGTACGGTCTGTCTTTCTATCTGCTAAAAGATGTTGGGCCGCATCACGGCGTGATGTATGCCGCGCTGTTCGCTGCACCGATTTTCATCAACGCGCATTTTGTTTCCATCTACAAGCTCCTAACAGACAAAAAATAGGAAGGGTCTCTAACGTGAATGCGCCCGTGCAAAACCCGATCACAGGAAATGAACCTGTTGAGGATTTGTCAAATCCCGTTCAGGCCTTGAGCGAATTTTACAACGCCTTTAACGGCCGGGAATTTTCTCTCATGGAGCAAAACTGGATAGCCTCACCGGAGGCCTCCATGTCCAATCCTCTTGGCGGAATCAGGCGCGGTTGGGAGGAGATTAAAACCGTTTATCAAAACATCTTTGTTGGCACAGCCCGCGTTTATGTCGAATATTATGATTATACCATCGCGCAAGGAGAAGGTTTTTTTCAGGCGGTTGGGCGGGAGCGCGGTTATTTCGAGATCGGCGAGACCTGCATTGATCTGAAAATCAGAACATCGCGGACCTTTGTCATGCAAGAAGGCCGTTATAAACAGCTCCACCACCACGGCTCTATAGAGGAACCGGAGCTTCTAGCACACTATCAGCAGGGCGTTTTAGCGCTCAAGGAAGCTTAAAAATGCCCAGTGTTCATTTTAGGCTGACTCCCGAAGGCTTAACGGCGGAGAAAAAGAAGATTCTGATCCGCGAGGTCACGGCACTTTTGAAGCGAGTGCTTTCCAAGAATCCAGAAACAACCATCGTTACAATCGAAGAAATCGCCACCGATAACTGGGGTATAGCGGGCTTTGCGCAACGGTCTGCGCTGCCGGGAAATCTGGGTGGAAGGCGCACAGCGCTATCGTAATCCCGATGAAGATGTACCGCAGGATTTCGAAGAAAAGCGGCATGATTATTATGAAGATTTAACGCTGCCGCTCAGCGCGGGCAATTTTATCGACGACCTGAAAACCCGTATGGAAAAGGCGCTACGCACTTTTGACAAGGGCTTGTACAAAAATGACAAGGTTTCATCTGTTTGCACGGTAAAAACCTAATTAAAGTGTCCCCTCTGGAACCGCAGCCTGAACCAGCTTTTCTACGGCAGCTAAAATCGCAGGTGATGGCACAATGGCCGATGACCAGTTTGCTGTATGTTTTGAAAGAGGCTGACTGTCAGACTGGCTTTACAGATGTTCTTAAAAGCTATGGGACACGGGAAGTGTTGCCGCGCGATATTCTCCAAAAGCGCCTGTTACTCTGCCTCTACGCTTTTGATACAAATACTGGTCTGAAACGGGTTTTGGCCGGAGGCACTGATATTACGCATGATGAATTACGCTATATCAAGGATCGATATATTCAAAAAGACGGACTAAAAGCGGCTATTTCTAAGGTTGTCAATGCCACTTTACAAGTCCGCAAATCTCAAATATGGGGAGGGGGAACGACATCCTGTGCATCCGATTCCAAAAAACTTCATGCTTGGGATCAAAATCTCATGAGCGAATGGCATGTGCGCTATAAAGGCCGCGGCGTTATGGTGTACTGGCATGTTGAAAAAAATTCGCTGTGCATTCACTCTCAGCTTAAACGCTGCTCGTCTTCGGAAGTCAGTTCCATGATCGAAGGTGTTCTCCGTTACGATACCAACGCCGGTATTGAAAAAACACCCGATCAACTGGGAATTGATTTCGCAACAATATGACCAGATGGTGAAATATGCCACGGCTTTACAAAAGGGAACGGCCAGTGCGGAATCTATCCTGAACCGTTTTACCCGTAATAACCGGCAACATCCGACATATCAGGCTTTGGCGGAACTGGGCTGGGCCGTCAAAACCATATTCCTGTGCGAATATCTGCACTCGGAAGAGATGCGGCGGGAAATTCATGAAGCTCTGAACGTGGTTGAGAATTGTAACAGTACCGTGGATTTCATCTTTTTTGCCCGTGGCAATGAGATTTCATCGAACCAGCTCGAAGCACAGGAGCTTTCGATCCTGTCTCTGCACCTTCTGCAAGCCTGTCTGGTTTACGTGAACACAATCATGATCCAGCAGGTTTTGTCAAAACTGAATATGATGGGTAAAATGAGGGAGGAAGATTTTCGAGCGCTCACGCCTCTCATTTATGGACATTTTACACCCTACGGCTCATTCGATCTGGATATGGATCGGCGGTTGTTTCCAGAAAACGATAATTTGTTGCTGGCCGCATAGTCTTTACAAAAAGCGCTTTTTGTTTAGAGTAATGAAATAAGAAGCCAATCATTCCAACGAATACAGGCATGCTAAAAAACCATGACCAACAGGCTAAATGTAAAGAGTGATAAAAACACCGTTGCCGATGCACATGAGCGCGGTAAGAATTTTCTGAGCGAAAAAGAAATTGAACAACTTCTCAATGCTGCCCGCAAAAATCGACATGGCACACGTGACCACCTCCTCCTGCTCATGATGTATCGACATGGATTGCGGGTCAGCGAAGTTATATCCATCAAACTGGCCGATCTGAATTTACAGCAGGGGAGACTCTGGATCAGGCGGCTGAAAAATGGATTATCCGTTGAACAGCCATTAGCCGGTGATGAGCTTCGTGCCATCAAGCGTTATCTCAAAATCAGAGATAGTGCATTGCTATGGCTGTTTTTGAGTGAGCGCGGCCAGCCTATGACGCGGCAATCGGTCAACTATATCATTGCTACGGCGGGAGGGCGTGCAAAGCTTGGCTCTGTCTATCCCCACATGCTGTGCCATTCCTGTGGTTTCTACCTTGCCAATAAAGGCTATGATTTACGCTTGATACAGGATTATCTTGGACACCGTGATCCTAAGCACACAGCCCATTACACCCGTGTCGCTTCTCACCGTTTCGAAAATTTATGGAAGGATTAGCCATGGAGGAGAATGTTTTATTAAAAAATCCGTTTGAAAATCTCAAATTCCGATACCCTTGGCGAGACTATCAAGAGCGGGTTCTGTATGAATTAGAAGACCATCTTGATGACGATCACCTACATGTCGTCGCCGCACCGGGTTCGGGCAAGACGATCCTTGGCCTTGAAGTTATGCGAAGGCTGGGGAAACCAAGTCTTATACTCGCGCCGACAATCACTATTCGTAACCAATGGATTGAACGTTTGATCTCTATGTTTTTTCCAGGGGGCACCGCTCAACCAGACTGGGTTTCAAAAGACATTCGCAATCCTAAGCACCTGACAGTTATTACTTATCAGGCTCTTCATGCCGCGTTTTCTGGTGAAGAAGAGGAGGATGAAGAAAATGATGTAATTGAAGAAGAGGAAGAAGGTGCTCAAAAAATAAAAGCCAAAAAGTCAGAAAAAGCCGACGTTATTGCTCTTCTTAACAAACAAAAAATATCAACGATCGTTTTGGATGAAGCACACCATTTGCGCAAAGAATGGTGGAAGGCTCTGACAGACCTTAAAAAAGGGTTGGAAGAAACAACGATTGTTTCGCTCACAGCAACGCCGCCTTATGATGTCGATTACAAAGAATGGCAACGTTATGAAGAGCTGTGCGGCCCTATTGATACTGAAATATCTGTGCCGGAGCTTGTAAAACGCGGTGATCTATGTCCGCACCAAGACTATGTTTACTTCTCCTTGCCGACACAAAAAGAAGCAGTAAAACTGGAACAATTCAAGAATGACCTAAAACAGTTTTTAGAACGCCTGAAAAATGATCAAGGCTTCTTGGAAATTGTATCTGCCCATAGTTGGGTGAATGACACCGAAAACCACATTGAGGGTATACTATCCGAACCACAGTTTTTTTCTTCGATTATCATCTTCCTCAATGCGTGTGGCTTTAAGCCGCCAAGATACGCCTTAAATGTTCTTGGCATAGGTAAGGCAGACATTCCAGAGCTTGATGCAAAATGGCTGGAAGTGTTTCTGACAGGGTTTTTGTACACACACGCCGAGCAACTCATTGATCATGAAGAAAAGTTAAATGCCATCAGGAAAGAGTTAAAGCGTATTCGGGCAATTGAACGGCGAAAAGTCATTATCGACAACACCAAAGACATTAAGAAGATGCTTGCAAGCAGTTTGGGAAAGCTGGAAAGCATTGTTGAGATTGCAAAAGCGGAAGCAGAGCATTTAAATGATAATCTGCGAATGGTTGTTTTGGCTGATTATATTCGTAAAACAGAATTGCCGAAAAATGCCAATGATCTGCGCCCGATTGATAAGATTGGTGTTGTACCCATCTTTGAGTATTTGAGACGCGCTCAAATAAGCGGTGTTAAACTGGGGGTGCTCACAGGATCAATTATCTTCATTCCAAAGCAAGCCAAGCCGCTTGTTGAAAGTGTCGCAAAAACTATGGGTATTCCTGCATCACACATTCGCTATGGCTCGGTAGTTCATGATGAAAACTATCTGCGTATCAAAATAAAGGGTGAGCAACGGCAAAAGATTGTTCATCTGATTACCGAAGTCTTTAATGCTGGCGGCATCACGGTTTTAGTAGGCACACAAGCCCTACTTGGCGAGGGCTGGGATGCGCCTTCGGTGAATACCCTGATCCTTGCAAGCTATGTTGGCTCTTACATGCTGTCCAACCAAATGAGAGGTCGGGCCATTCGCATTGATCCAAACGCGCCAAATAAAGTTGCGAATGTTTGGCACCTCGTGGCCGTAGATACAGAAACCATGCAAGAGATAGTGCGGTATTGGTTTACAGGGCAAACGGATCGCCGGAAACACTTCGATCCTTTCGATGAGATTAAAGAAGATTTAGGCCACGATGTGCAAAAGTTGCGAAGGCGTTTCAGGGCGTTTGAAGGGCTCTCTTACCACGATCCCATTATCATTGAAAACGGTTTCAAACGGCTTGGGTTATCGAAAACCCAGTGGGATGATAAAGGCGTTAAAACGCTGAACGATGACATGCTTGCCCGTGCTCGTGACAGAGAAAGTTTACCGGAACGATGGGGGCAAGCACTCGAAGGATCAAGTCCCCGGCCAGAAATGCGTGAAAAGGTTGAAACAAACGCCGCCCCAACGGGCTTAGCCTTTATGGACACACTCAAATATATGGTCATGAATGCTCTGATAGGCGGTGCCGCATGGGGAATGTCAGTATTTAGAGGCCATCATTCAGGAAGAGAGCTTTTTCTCTTGCTTGTGGTTGGGCTAGGTATTGCGGCGATCTATGCGTTTCCGAAATTAATAAAAGCCCTCTATCTCTGGATTAGAAACGGGACGCTGGAAAACAGCATGAAACAGGTTGGTTGGGCTGTTTTGGAAAGCCTACAAAACATGGATTTGATAAAAACCAACCCCCGCAATTTAAGGATCGAAACAGTCAAAGATAAGATTGGTGTTGTGTATTGTAGGCTGGAAGGCGCAACAACGATTGAAAGGCGACATTTTCTGGAAGCTATGCAAGACGTTCTCGGCCCGGTTGATAGCCCACGGTATCTGCTTGTCAGACAATCTTACTTAGGCCGTTTGTTGCAAGTTGATTATCATGCTGTTCCAAGCGTTTTAGGGCAAAACAAAAAGAATGCTGAGTTTTTCACAAAAAGATGGAACTATTATGTCGGGACTGCAACGCTTGTTTATACAAGATCGTTGGAAGGGCGCGTAACACTGCTTCAAGCAAGAACAAGAGCCTTATCATCGGCATTTAAGAAAAAAACTGACCGCATTAGTGTTTGGGAATAAGTAAGTTTTGAGCTCATATGACAGCTATGCTCACTTTACCCCAAAAAGCTATTTCGGCCATCGCGTTCAATGCATCTATAACGTTAGATGGAAAGCATGGCGATAAAATGCCATTGTTTGAGACAATAGATAAATTAGCTGAGAAGAAAATTGAATTAAGCGGTCTTTCATCCAAAGGGTAGGAATATTTCCTATAAATTATATTTTCGCTGTTTTTAATGTTTTAGAAATAGTTTGCATTTAAACTAAGAATATAATATTTCTATATTTAACACAGCCGCCACGCCTATCCACGGAAGCGAAACCTTGGCGGCTTTCTTTTTGCCTGAAATCATTGTGGGAATATGCCTGAAAACTATTCGAAGCCGCCGCTTACATTCAAAAAACAAATAGATCAGCTCGTAAAGCGCGGTCTGATAGTTGATGATGAATTGAAGGCACAAGCAATATTAGCAGCTATAAATTATTATAGATTAAGTGCGTACTGGTATCCATTTCGGAAAAAAGATGCAAATGCAATTATTACAAGTGAGTTTAAGGCCAATATAAATTTCGACGATATTATTGCTCTTTATGAATTTGATCGTCATTTGAGATTATTACTTATAGATGCCATAGAGCGCATTGAAGTTGCTGTTCGGACAAGAATTTCTTATGTATTGGCGCATAAATATGGTGCTTTTGCACACACGGATTCTAACAATTTTCATCCAAAATTTTGGCACAATGATTGGCTTACAAAAGTAGAAAGCGAAACTAATCGTTCAAGCGAGGAGTTCATTACACATTATCAATCAAAATATAATGGATTTCCAACGCTTCCTATATGGATGGTCACGGAGGTTATGACTTTAGGCGCGCTTTCAACTGCGTATAAGGGCATGAAAAACGATGATAAGAAATTAGTATCTAAAGAATTTGGATTACACCATAAGCAACTTGCTGATTGGTTACACGTCTTAACTTACATTCGGAATATTTGTACGCATCATGGACGACTTTGGAATAGAGAGTTGGCAATTAAGAGTGTGTTGCCTAAGAATGCTTTATGGAGACACCCAGTTACACCGACAAATAAAAGATTGTTTTTCGTTTTATTGGTTATTCGTACATTACTTAAGCCGCTAGATATGGGAGAAAATTGGCATCAGGATGTAACAAAACTGATTGAACCTGTTGCTCAAAATCCGTTATGGCGAAATGCAATGGGATTGCCGGAAGATTGGAAAAATCATCCATTGTGGAATTAAAAAACAGAAATTATTTTCCGTAAGTAATATTATCACTCAAAAATTTTATGAAATTATTCCTATAATATCCAGCACTACTCTTGCTAAGAATATTCTGAAATTTCTTTCCACCCTCTTTTTCTATATCGTTTAACAACGATATTATGAGCAAAGAACGGGTAAATTAACCAGACAAGGCCGTCTGTTGGATCAAGCAAAATGAGGCAAATAATCGCATGTAACCATACGCGTTTGTATAGCAGATATATCGGGCAAAGTAGCAAACACCATAGAAACGCATTTTTTACAACTTCGATACGTCCGTTGTTGGGGTTTCTGAATTTCATGCGCTTTCGTCGTTGCTTTGTAGCTCTTTCGCTTTTAACTTTAGCCTTTCTAGGGCTTGTTTATATTGTGGTTCTTCAGCTCCTTCAATCGGAATTATTTCAACGTGTTCAGCGCAGTCAGTAACGTGTATAGCTTCTGATTCATATGTGGCATTTCCTTTTAAATGATAAGGACGAACCGTTGTTAATTGTGCTCTGAGGTCTTTATCTATCCAATATATATATACGCCATCATTTTTCATATTTTTAAGCCCCTACTCTGGCTACACCCTGTTTTCAATTTTTTGAGGCATTAGTTGATAACCCATGGCTTGCATAATGGCATTTATATTTTCCAGTCTTGGGTTTCCTTTATTGGACAGCGCCTTTTGTAAGCCTTGGCGTGTTATGCCAACAGCTTCAGCTATATCTGAAATCCCTTTAACTTTTGCAATAATGCGTAGAGATGCAAGTAATGATGCTGTATCACTATCTTGTGCGTACTCTGCAAAGAGTTCGGTTATATATGTATCAATCTCTTCAGGATTGTTCTGAAAATATTCGGCTTCAATATCATTGAGGCTTCTAAAATTATTCTTTGTCATTGTCTGTGTACTCCTTCCAGCAGAGCTTAGCGAATTTAATATCTTTGCTTTGGCTTCCTTTGTCGCCGCCACAAATAACGATTATGATATTCTCGGCATCTTCTCCAAAATAAACACGATACCCGGAGCCGAAAAACATTCTCAATTCTGAAAGCCCCTCCCCGATCGGTTCACAATCACCATAGTTGCCTTGTTCAAGTCTTCTCAGGCGGGTCAGAATTCTGCGACGGCCAGATTTGTCGCGTAGCTTATTGAGCCATTCAGTGAAGGGTTCTTTTCCTTCTTTATCACAGTAGATAATAATTTCTTTTGGTTGTACCGCCTGTGCCATATCTGAGCCTTATATATTTGTATTATATCACCGCAAACTATAGTTTGCAACATTGTTCAGTGTGATTTTTGTTTTTCACTTTGTATTACACCGTAAATGTAACAAAATACTGGATTTATTATAGGCTAACATTGCCTAACCCCCTACCCTAACAGCCGTTTGAAAAAACCCTTAGATTTCTCTTCTTTTAAGGCTTGTTCTTTTGTCGTCACCATTTTTTTTAATTTTCTATTTTCTTCTTCGAGCTTGAGCGCTTTATCTTCTATTTCCTTGGCTGACTTTTCTTGGTTAGCTATACGCTCTTCGAGAGCTTTCAACCCTTTTTCCCAGTCCCCTGCTCCTTTACTAGATTGATTCTCCAGTAAAAGCGTTATTCTCTTTGACTGGTCTTTCTGATCTTGTAAATCCTCACGAATCTCTGATTTTTCTTCTTCAAGCCGTTTTATAGTTTTATCTTTTTCTTCCAGTAGCTTATCCCGTTCGGCTAACAGTAAGTCTAACACTTCTTTATTAACCCCTGAGCTAACACTTTTTTTGCCGTTAGTTAGTGTTAAAGATGAACTGTTATCTAACGGGTTAGCTTCCTGTTTCTTGGGGTAAACCCTAAAGAGTTCGGCAGGGTCAATTTCATAAACCCCACTATCATTCTTACTGGCCGAAAGTCTACCTTTTTTAATGGCAGCGGATAAGGATGGTTTAGAAATTCCTGCTTCTTTAGCAGCTTGCCCTAGTGTAAGTTTCATGGTGTTAGCCTTTGTAAATATTGCTAGTAAGTTACCACTGTTAGCCAATTAAAACATTTTGACAAGCTAACAGCCTTACAGTATTAGTTAATAGCGTTGTATTACAGTTGTACACAGATTCGCTTACTAGATACTAACAGGCTATTTGACGTATAACTAGAATCACAGCGTAATTATCCCCACGGTTTCGGATCAAACGAAGCTAAATCAAATAAATTCAGAGGAGAGGCAATAAGACTTCTAGTCTCAATATACTAAAAAACCGCCGTTGGCGCGGCGGTCTTTAAAATTGGAGCAGTACTCCTAATCTCGTAAAATTATAGTACTGCGCTGTGATTATTCATGCAAGTCAAATATGATTCTGCAACGGAATTTTGCATGCTTATTCACATGAGATAACAGAAGGCGCGCTTATAAATGTACTATGCAATATATTACACAAAACACGACACTATCTAAACACTATCACAAGAGCAGAGGAGGGCGCTCAGGTTCTTCAGCCCTTCGTCATTCCATTGAACAGTGTGAGGACTTCACAGGATTAGAGGCTAACGTGAACCGTTATGATCTTCTCTTGCTGGTTAAACGCATAGGGAAGAAGTCCGGCTTCACCCCACGTATGATTTCATTGCTTGATTATTATATGAGCTTTACGAGAGATTGTGACTGGGAGCAGGGGAGTTCCCCGATCATCTATCAGTCCCTTTCAAAGACAGCATTAGATAATGGGGTCACAGAACGCCAAATCCAGAAACTAGAAAAGGCCTTGTTCGAGGCAGGAGCGCTAACATGGCATGATAGTGGCAATCATCGCCGCTATGGAAGACGTGACGATAAGACAGGGCGTATTCTATATGCTTATGGCGTTGACCTAACACCATTGGCTTACATGAAAGAACAACTGGAAGAGAAGCTCCAAGAAAAACGCATGTACGATGAAGCGTGGATGGAGACCAAAAGACAGATATCATTCTATAGAGGCCAAATCCGCACCATGATGAGCGAGATGGAAATATCCATGGAAGAGGAGGGGATAGATTACAGCCGTGAACTCATTGACCTTCAAAACCAATATGATCCTATATCCATTCAAATCAGAACCTCATTAAAGTTGGATAGCACCAGAGAGCTGCTTGCAAAGCATAAGGAACTATATGATACGGCGCGATTCACATTAGGTTCACATGTTGATTCTAAGTCATTGAAAGAGATTCATAAAACAAATAAAGGTTCATCCAGAAGCGAACCAGAGTTCATTCACTATAACTCTACAATAAAGAAACAATCTAATAAATTAGATACAAATAGAGCTGAAGCTCAAAGCTTTCAAAAAAACAGTAATAATGAAATTTTGGGACAAGAGATCGAACAAGACAGGCTAGAAGATCATCCAGAAAATGAAGAAGAAGCCTTAATCCTCAAAACAGGATTACAGCATATTACGCTTAAACAAGCCCTCAATGCTTCAAGTGAGAAGTTCAAAGATCACATGCCGATGGAAGAGCGTCCGATGAACTGGAATGATTTTGTTGAGGCGGCCTACCGAATGAAAGGCGAGCTGATGATTTCTCAGTCTTCTTGGGCGAAGGCTTGTGGTTTGTTAGGGCGTTCAGGTGCAGCAATTTGTTTACTTCTGACCGATCAAGCGCAGCAAAGGGATATCAAACCCGTTGAAAAGACTGGTGCTTACTTCAATGCGATGATTAACCGCGCGAAAGAGGGAGAACTTCATCTGCACAAGTCAATCTTTGGGATATTGCAGAAAGAATTTGGAGACATGGAAGCTGTGTAAGGTTAGTCTTAAATAAATACGGAACAGTGAAGGGGAATAAGTTTGGATAGAAAATATTACATATGTGTTCTGTTTTTAGTTTTGTTTATGCCTTTAAAGCACGCTAATGCAATGAGTTGTGTGAAGGAATATTCAACACTTAAAGAAATTTATATGAGGTATGATGTAATATTTTCTGGATATGTGAGGCCGAGTAAGACTAAACCTATCACCGAGTTTAAAATTACAGAATTATTTAAAGATAAAATTCGCGGGAGTGATGCAAAAATAGAAAGCCTTCAATACTTTCATGGCGGTTCTAATTATTTTTGGGGCGTGAATTTACATCTAGTAGACCCTGAAACAGAATATATTTTTTACGGCTCATTTCCTGATGATAATGATAAATGGATGATAGGACTTTCTCCGTGTTCAAAAACAAGGCTTTCTCCTGAGGGGCATATTTATCAGTTAAATAAGTGGGCAGAAGATCCTATTCAGTTTGAAGAAAAGACAGGAAAAACCATTCATTTAATATTTAAGGGCAAGGTTGTTCGTAAAGAAATATCTCAAAAGATAATACTAAAAAATAGGCATATGACTCGTGCAATTGCAGACTTTGAAATTCAAGAAATTTATAAGAATAAAGATACTAATCGTGAGACAGAAGAAATCAAAAAAATAACGGCTAGTATTGTAGGGTGCGAAAAAGAATACGAATTAGGTGAAGAGTATATTGTTTATGCTTATGGAGCATTTTCGTTAGAAGAACCTGAAAATAAATGGAAGCCAAACTTTAGAAGTACGTGCGGGGGAGCAAGAGGCGCAGATGATTGGAATATAAAGGAACGTTTGAGAAGGTTTGCTCGCGGCAATAGGCATAACAAAGACTAGGTCTTATTCTTTTTTATCTCTTCCTTGTGCTTAATCCTGCGAATTTCAGCCTCGGTCTTTGGTAAGGGATCAAGATCGAATAAGCTACGTTCTTTGTCTCCAATAACATATTCATCAATCAAACTTGCGAGCTTTTTGGCGAAGTCTGAATTGGGATTTTTGCGCATGTGGAATCCGGCCAGTGCCCCCATGATAACTTTACGGCGTGTGTCGCGTTTGCGCTCTGCCAGTTTTTCACGGGCTGTGAGGTCTGCGAGTTGAGCATCAATCTGATCAATCTTCTTTTGATAAGCTTGAATAATGGCTTCGCGTTTTTCTGCGAGTGTCTTTTCTTTGTTGTTCATGTCAGAATCCTGCACCAGTGTTATGCCCATCGAAAAATTATGGTGGTTGGTAAGCGTACGGTGAAGGCCGTCTATTTTGATTTTTCGACTGGTGTCCAGTTATG
>CAXBOT010000012.1:0-11524 GCA_963977495.1 uncultured Alphaproteobacteria bacterium
CTTCTTTCGCCGTTCTCTGAACGATCTTTAGAGAAATTACGCCCTTCTGATCTGTTCTCGCCCGGCTTGCCGTCTCTGAAGTTTCTTTTCTTCTGCGGCGCGCCATCTTCATTACGATCACCAAAGCTACGTTTGCCTTTATAAGCAGGGCGATCCGAACGACCTTGACGATCATCATTGCGATCATCACGACGCTTTGCACCGAACTTGTTACCGTCAGCTTGTCCGCGATGTGGTCTTTTGCGCTTGCTGCTGTTACGTGAACGCTCATCATTGGCGGGTTTGCCAGGATGTTTGTCAGGGAACAACATTTGCTCAATCGCGTGCCATTTACGACCGTCTTGCGGTGTAATCAAGCAAAGAGATTCACCCTTTGCACCGGCGCGCGCTGTACGGCCAATACGGTGGATGTAATCTTCCGGTACTTGTGGCAGATCATAGTTAATCACATGCTCTACATGCGGCACATCAAGGCCACGTGCAACAACGTCAGTTGCAACAAGAATGCGGAATGCTTTGCCGCGATAGGCTTTGATAACGCGATCACGCTTGCTCTGTTTCAAATCACCATGAATGGCATCAGCCTTATAATCATGATCTTGCAACTTTCTGGCGAGTTTATCTGCACCGCGTTTTGTTTTCACAAAAACGATCACAGAACCACCGCGCACATCAAGTTCATCTGTCAGAACTTCATATTTCTTATCCTGATCAACGCGCACAACTTTCTGGTCGATATTCTCAGCCACATTAATGGATGAGCCAATCGCGATGCGTTCAGGATTATGTTGGTATTTATCAGCCATCTTAATGATGTTTTTCGGCATCGTTGCAGAAAACAGCAATGTTTGACGGTCATCAGGAATATGTTTCACGATACGATCGATCTGGATACTGAAACCCATATCAAGCATACGGTCTGTTTCATCCAAAACAAGGAAACGTGTTTGATCAAGATGCAGATTTCTGCGCTCTAGATGGTCATTGATACGACCGGGTGTTCCAACAACCAAACGCGGACGGCGTTTCAATTGTGCATATTGTTTGTTCATCGACTCGCCACCGATCAAAAACGCTGTTTTGATATTCGATTTCGGGCCTAAAAGCTGCTGCATGATCTCCATGACCTGCTTACCAAGCTCACGCGTTGGTGTCATCACCAAGGCGCATTTACGTTCATCATTCAACAAAGCCTCAACAAGAGGAATAGCGAATGCCGCCGTTTTACCCGTACCTGTTTGCGCAGAGCCGAGAATATCGCGGCCGTCCAAAGCAACCGGAATTGCTTGTGCTTGAATTGGTGTTGGGACTGTGTATTTCATGCGTGCAAGGGAATCCTGCAGCACACTGTTCAGGCCTAGGCCATCAAAGTTTTTCATTGTATTTCTTTCACTGTAAAGCCTGCACAACAAGAACCACACCATGCGGCGTTGTCATGTTCCGGTCTTTTCTTTTTATCGACCGGTAAAAACGAACTTTTCAGGAAAGAGTGAATTCTTAGATTTCACGCATCCACATGCTTTGATTGGTGGATACTTTGCTAAAAGCTCTGATTTATTTAGCTTATCAATTTACTTACGCGCTTTCACGCTGGGGCGGAACATGACAGGTTTTTCGATATGCGTCAAGAAAATAGATTTTTTCTTTAAATACAGTCTTTTACAGCCCTGCTTTAAATGTTACAGAAGTTATTAAGCATAAAGCACCGCTGATAATAGGCCAAAAACCATGGTATTTGAAACACTGATCCTGAACGTTATTCCACTCTATGGGTTAATATTGCTCGGCTTTATTATCGGCAAAACCACCGATCTGGATGTAAAGCCCATCGCCACCTTGATGCTCTATGCGCTGCTGCCCGTGGTGATGTTCGGCGCAACAGGTACGATGAATTTCACGGCAGATTACTTTTTCCCGCCCTTTATCATCGGCACAATTTCGATTGTTGCCTCGACCACAGGCTATCTGATTGCGCGCAAAATCTGGGGCGCGAATGATAAGCGGCATAATTTGCTCGGCATGCTGGGGGTCAGCTCCAACGCCACCTATTTCGGTGTTCCTATTGCCATCGCCCTGATGGGTAAGGAATGGCTTAGCGTTTATATGATTATGGTGCTGCCGCTTTTTATACTCGACTGCACGCTGGGCTATTACTTTGCGGTGCGCGGCGAAAGCACAATCAAACAAAGCCTTGTGCGCGTGGCCAGACTGCCTATTTTATACGGCGCGATTTTGGGGCTGCTGTTCAATCTGACGGGCTATGATTTACCGCCTTTGGCACTGGAATATTGGGAGCGCTTTACCGGCACGATGATTATTCTGGGAATGATGATTATCGGCTCCGGCCTTGCGCAAATGGATCGCGTGCGTTTTGACACGTCGTTTTTTGTCGGCGTTGTGCTGCTGCGCTATATTCTTTGGCCTGTGCTTGGCCTGCTCTGGGTGTTTGCCGATATTCATTATTTCCATGTCCTGCCCGACACGATCCACGGCTTGGTGATTTTGATTGTCGCCTGCCCGCTCGCTGCCAATACGGTGGCCTATGCGGTAAAGCTCGACCTACACCCCGCGCTCACCTCTTGCATGGTTTTGGTCACAACATTTATGGCGCTCGCCTTTATCCCTTTTATGATGTGGGCAAAAACTATTCTGTTTTAAAGAGAAATTTGTTGGTTTCCGCATTATTACAAACTATATTATGCGACCAATCATGACTGCTTATATTTAGGAACATATAATGAAAAAGACTGCTCTTATCATCATACACCAATCATCTGTGCATCTTGGCTCATTTACCAATGTGCTTAAACAAAACGACTTCGATGTACAGCCTGTCTATACCTATAAGGATGATATTACGGTGATTGATCCGTTGGCGCATGACGTTGTTGTAATGCTTGGCGGTTCGTTTGGTGTTTATAATCAAAATGAATTTCCCGTTTTGAAAAATGAGTTGGCTTTCTTAAAAGCGCGCATTGCCGCCGATAAACCGACAATCGGCATTTGTTTGGGGTCACAAATGATCGCCGCCGCCCTTGGCGCGAAAGTATATGTTGGCGAAAAGGGTCAGGAATTCGGCTGGTTGCCGCTCACCGCAACAGATGCGGGGCAAAACTCCCCCATAAAGCATTTAGATAGCGCGCACACGCAAATGTTCTTCTCGCACGGCGATACATTTGATTTGCCCGAAGGCGCGGTGCTTCTCGCCTCCTCAGAGCTATATAAGAACCAAGCCTATTCATACGGCAAGAATATCATCGCAACCCAGTTCCACCCCGAAGTCGAAACAGACATCGTTGAGGAATTTTTGATCAAACATGCGAATGACCTCTCCGGCCCGAATCCGATTGCCGATGTGCATCAAATCAGAATTGATACCAAGAACTATATCGACACATTGAAAACGCAAACTTCCAAATTCCTGAATGAATGGTTACACTCGGTAGCGTAAGCAGCATGAGGACACCTCGATGATTCGCGAAATCGTATTCGATACAGAAACCACGGGCATGGATCCGTTTGCCGGCGACCGCATTGTAGAGATCGGCGCGGTGGAGTTGATCAACCATTTGCCCACGGGCAAAACGCTCCAGCTTTATATCAATCCTGAGCGCGAAGTGCCCGCCGAGGCCACCGCCGTCCATGGCATCACCAATGAATTTTTGCGCGATAAGCCGATCTTTTCGCAAGTCTATAGCGATTTTCTCGACTTTATCGGCGCCGATTCCATACTGGTTGCCCATAACGCGGAATTCGATATGAGATTCGTGAATTGGGAGTTGGAGCAGGTCGGGCATAAAGCCATCGCGCCCAATCGCGTGGTGGACAGCCTGAAAATCGCGCGGCAGAAATTCCCCGGATCGCCTGCCAACCTTGATGCGCTGTGTCGTCGTTTCGCCATTGATAATACAGAGCGTACCTATCACGGCGCGCTGCTCGACTCCGAATTACTCGCCGAAGTGTATCTGGAGCTTTTGGGCGGACGCCAGCGCGGCCTTGGCCTGATGGATGATAAAAAGGGCGCAAACGGCGCAGGCGGCACAGTTGCTCGCCCCTTCCGCGAACCGCGCCCGCACGCAGCAAGCCCCGAAGAAATCGCCGCACACAAAGAATTCCTAGGCGAACTCACCGATCCGTTATGGGAGAAGTTGAAGGGTGTTAAATAAAACTATCCACAAACAACCGATTAAAATCGCTTTTGGACTCGGAATCTATATACCTGCAGTTTAATATTCAGATATTCATTAGAATAATGAATACTCGAGATGGTGGTAGAACCGCCCAGAAGAATAGGGTCCGGAAAACCCTGATTCTTCAAAATGGAGCGATAACACTCGCATTCAGGTCACTTTCATTGCATCGAGGGTGACCTGATTTTTTTAACATTGACCTTTAAAGATCAATGCTCCTACATACTGTAGGCACAGTTTGACAATTTGTAAAACAAAAATCACAATTAATTGCACTATAGAGTTCCCGCAAAATACACCTTATATTTACTGTTTGTTCTCAACTTTCATAAAACAATAACAAACATGCTCAATGTTTTTAATTTGTTCTGTGGATAAAGTGTTTTATATTTTCGAAAGCAAGGTCATATTTTTTAAAACCTAAACCCTTCCCATAATGCCAAATCCTTGCTATAAAACGCGCATCTTGGGATAATCCCGAAATAATGGGTCGCAGCCTACCCCATGTAAAACGAAAACAAGGACACGAAACCATGAAGACCATCGTTATCTGCTCCGGCGGATTAGATTCTGTGACACTGGCTTATAAAGTCGCCGCCGAGCATACGCTTCTCGGTTTGGTTTCCTTTGATTACGGACAGCGTCATAAGAAGGAGCTGGCCTACGCCGCGCGCGCAGCCGAAGCACTGGGCGTGCCCCATGACATTATTGATATTTCAAATATCGGCGCGTTGCTGACCGGCTCCTCGCTCACTGATAATATCGCCGTACCTGACGGGCATTACGCCGAGCAAACAATGAAGATCACCGTCGTACCAAACCGCAATGCCATCATGTTGAGCATTGCCTATGGCGTTGCCAGTGCGCGCAAGGCCGACGCGGTAGCGACCGCCGTTCATGGGGGGGATCATTTTATCTATCCCGATTGCAGACCGGATTTCATCCATACATTCGAAACCATGCAAAATCACGCGCTGGAGGGGCTGTCTGACATCACGCTCTATACGCCGTTTTTAGATAAAACCAAGGCCGACATCACCGCGCAAGGCGCACAGTTGGGCGTTCCGTTTGATGATACATGGTCATGCTATAAAGGCGGGGAGCACCATTGCGGGCGCTGCGGTACATGCGTAGAACGCCGCGAAGCCTTTGACCTTGCCCATATCAAAGACCCGACCACCTATCTCGATCAGGATTTCTGGATTGAAGCCGTTAAAAGAGGAGCGCAATAACCGATGTACACGATTTATAAAGAATATCATTTCTCTGCTTCGCACATCCTGCCGCAACTGCCCGCAGATCACCCTTGCGCGCGGATGCATGGGCATAATTATGTGGTGGAGGTCGAATTGCAATCCGAAGAGCTTGACCAATACGGTTTCGTGCGTGATTACCGCGAGCTCGACGAGTTGAAAATCTATATCGATTCCACCATCGACCACCGCCACCTGAATGATGTGCTGGGCGATGATAATGTCACGGCGGAAAATCTGGCGAAATTCCTTTATGATTGGTGCGCCAATCGCTGGGGTGAGGTCACCGCCGTACGTGTACGCGAAACCCCGAAATCCTGCGCGGAATACAGACCGACACAGGCATAAAGACAGACCGCGCGAGCAACATATAAGAAATTGAAAAACCAATGGCAGCGACAATCCGCATTTCCGAGATTTTCGGCCCCACAATTCAGGGGGAGGGCGCCTTAATCGGGCAGCCCACCGTTTTTGTACGCACAGGCGGGTGTGATTACAGATGTTCATGGTGCGATACATTGCACGCGGTGGATAATGATTTTCGCGCCGACTGGACGCCGATGAGCGCTGCAGAAATTTGCACCGAAATTGAAACTTTATCAGGGGGCGTGCCGATTATGGTGTCGTTGTCCGGTGGTAATCCCGCCATTCAACCGCTGCGCCCACTCATCGAACTTGGTCATGAAAAAGGGTATAAATTCGCCCTTGAAACCCAAGGCTCTATCGCCAAGGATTGGTTTGCTGATCTGGATGTGCTGACCCTATCCCCCAAACCACCGAGCAGCGCGATGGACACGGACTACGCCCTGTTGACAGAATGCATCACGCTGGCTGGGGATAGTGCGGATATCTCGCTTAAAATTGTTATTCAAGACGAAGCGGATTATTTCTATGCACGCGATCTGGCAACACGCTACCCCAATTTACCGATGTATCTGCAACCTGTGAACCACACACCGCCGCTTGTGGATAAACCCTGTGATGAAATCGACATAGATGGTATTATGACGCGCATGCGCTGGCTGATTGATCGCGCCGCGCAAGATCATTGGCATAATGTGCACATCCTTCCGCAACTGCATGTTCTGCTCTGGGGCAATAAACGCGGCGTGTAAAAGACGGCATGAAAACAGACCTTCCACATCCGAAAAAACCGTATAAAGAGCGCTCATTAGGCGCAATGCTCATCATGGGGTTTTTCATCCTTATCTTATTGGTATGTGTTTTAGCGCCCATCGTCATGGGGCTGTCAGAATTCATAACCGCGCAGAGCAGTTTTAACAAAGCCTTCGTTTTATATAGTGGCATGTCGGGATTATTGATTGCAATCGTTTGGTCATTGCTCATTCTCGGCATTTTTATGCTCACGAAAATGTCCCCTGACGTTGACACAAAAAAATCAAAACTGATATCGGCCTTGTTCGGGGCGCTGTTTTTCGGATTATGGATCTGGATTTTTTATAGTTTTGAAAGACCGCTCACGCTGTACTATGTTGATCATTATATCAATAAAGAGGGCACCGAATATGTCCTGTGTGATGGGAAACATAAAACGACGAACAAATCCCAATATTCCCAAATTTTTGTTTACGCCCGAAACGATGTAGGATGCTCTCCGTACGATGCCTTAAAGCTCCGTACGCTTGATAAACCATCAGACCGCGAAAAAATCGAGCGCTTGAATGCAGACTATGACCATATTAACAAACAGGATTGAAACAAAATGAGCGATGACGAAAAACTTGAAGACATTACAACATTGGGGAAAAAGGTCGATCTGCCGCAAAACCCTGATGAGGCAGAACTGGACCGCGTTTTAAATCCCAAGCCTGACATGCCCTATTGTGCGCGTTTTACCGCGCCGGAATTTACCTCTTTGTGCCCTGTCACAGGCGCGCCGGATTATGCGCATCTGGTCATTGACTACGTGCCCAATAAATACATTATCGAGAGCAAATCCCTGAAATTATTTCTGGGTTCCTTCCGCAATCACGGCGCGTTTCACGAAGATTGCACATTGGAAATTGCACACCGCATTATCAAGCGCGCGATCCCGACTTGGCTGCGGATTGGTGGCTATTGGTATCCACGCGGCGGTATGCCGATTGATGTGTTCTACCAAACAGGCGAGCCACCCAAAGGCGTGTGGATTCCCGATCAAGGCGTCGCACCCTATCGCGGGCGTGGTTAATTACGTTTTTTAGTTTGATAATCCCCCTTTGATGTAAAGAAGGGGGATTATTTATTTTATAGCCTAAGATACACTTTGGTTAAGCTAGTCTTTTATCTACCCAATCTAAAGCTTCTTGATAAGGTCTTTCGAAGGCTATTTTATCTGCACTAGTCTGAACAACGATTAGACTATCGTCATCATCTACAAAATTTCTGTTTATGAAATGGTTTCTGATTGTTTCAGGTGTACCTTTGATTGCTCCAATCCATACAGATTCAAGCGCTCTAACACACCCTAACTTCCTCAGTTCTTCCCATAAAGATTGATAATCTTTTTGGTTATTCAAGTCGTAAGATATAATAAAAACAGGCATGGCGTTTTCTCCTTATGCCGTTAAAGTTTAAAGCAACGACCTTGACAAGCATGTGTAAATCACCAAAACTGGTGAGCATAAAATACGTTCTCCTGCGGTCATTGCAAAATAATTTGCAGGTAGAATTTTCAAGGCTCAGGGTGCGTGTGGAACTAACCCTGAGCTTTACTGATTCTAGTCAGCTAAATTATCGTATTGCACCACTCTAGTATCAAGAACAAAACGTAAACATGCTTGTGAATTACGGGGATAGGTCTTAATTTCTGTTATTTAGGGGGATTTTTTTACACCCGCCAGACGCGGCCTCTGGTCAGGATGCCCATTAGGACAATTCCTGCAAGACCGATCATGGTTGAGCGCAATTGCGGTGAGTGCTTGCGCCCGTGGCATTCGGTTGCGAAATGCTGGCAATTATAGCCGAACAGATTATAGGCTTTGCCGATTTTATTACGAGCGTTGGATTCGACCATGGCGGGGTTAAGATCACTGGGGAATCCTTTGGAGCGAATTTTGCGACCGCCCGAAAAGCTTTGCAAATCTTCCTCAACAACGCAGCCTGTGCGCTTTGATCCCGCAATCACAGTACCGGCGGCGGTATAGATGCCGTCATGCTCGACGCCCATGCGCCAATTGATACTCAGGATTTCACCTTGTCTGAACATATCCATGTGCCTCCTATAATCTTACCTACAAAATAGCACAGATCGCATTCAGATTCCCATTGTATAAAAGTAAAAGACGTAAAAACATACCCACGCGCCGATATGAATACGCAAGATGACCGATTGTGACAGCCGTTTTTTCAAGGCTTTGCTGATCAAATGAGCAAGGGCGGTCACGGTGATAAAACGCGCCATACGCGCAATAATGGTCGCCACAATAAACACCAAAAGCGGCGCCGAAAGATGCCCCGCCCAACTGGCGTAAATCTTATAAGGCACGCCCGCAAACATGCCTTGGCTCATCGCATAGAGCAGCGAATGCGCGCCGATATCCGCGCCGACCTTATCCACCATATCCGTCGATACCGCGGGAACAAGGGGCAGGGCGGCTTCGATTTGTGCAAAATACTGCGCGCCCAAATAATACATCACCGCGCCGCCCGTAATCGCGCCCAGCGTGGCAATAGCAATATTGATATAGGCTTCGCGCGGGTTGGTTAACACAATGCGGCTGAGCCAAACATCGGGGACAAAGAAGAAAAACGTCGCCTCGGCAAAGCCCCAAATAAAGCTGACCAACCGCGTTTTCAGAGCCATTCTTTCGGCTCCATCTCCGCGGCGAGCGAGTCAAAACTGTTTTGTAATGCGTCCATCAGTACGGTGCGATCACCCGTCCAATGCACCGCTTCGCCGATATTGATCTCGCACACAAACGGAACCAGCAACGCCTCACCGCGTGGTAGCGATTTACCAAGCCCATGCATAAATACAGGCGTGATTTCAATTTCGGGTTTGGTTTCGAGCAGCTTGGAAATACCATATTTAAGCGGCTGGCGTTGTTCAGGATCGCCGCGCGTCCCCTCAGGGAAGATCACCACGGTAAAGCCCGCATCCAGCGCCTCCACCACAGGGGTGAGCGGGTCTTGCGTTTTATCCGCGTTCTTTCGGTCAATCGGAATAATGCCGATAATATTGATCGAAAACCATGTCAAAAAAGGCGTACGGCAAAAATAATCCTTGGCCGCGACCACCTTTACACGCGGTAAATCCCGCAGCTTAAACAGGCTCATCAAAACCAGCGCATCCAAATGGGAGTTATGATTGGCGGCAATCAGGCGCGGCGTATCAATGCTCAACCGTTTTAAATGCCGTACGTTCAGCCCCAACATAATCATCAGAACGGGGCGTACAATCACACCGTAAAACAAAGCGCGTAATAATCTGATCATTTTATCCGCCATAATAGAAATACCGCACCATGTGGAAGAATAGCGGCGCGCTCAGGCTCAAAGAATCGATCCGATCGAGGATACCGCCATGCCCCGGAATTAAGGCCCCAGCGTCCTTAATTTTCAAATCACGCTTGAGCGCCGAGAAGGTCACATCACCAATAAAGCCCGTCACGCCCAGCATAATCCCAACCGCAATCGCAAAGGGAATACTGAACGGTGTTAAAAAGAACGACAGCAAAACCGACATCACGGTGGTGGTGGCCACGCCGCCCAAAAACCCTTCCCATGTTTTTTTCGGGCTGACGGCGGGCATGATCTTATGCTTGCCGAATAATTTGCCCCACACATATTGCGCGACGTCATTCCCCTGATTGAGCACCGCCAAGAATAAAATAAGCGCAGGGCCGCCGACACCGCCGCCCACCAAAGGCAACTTCATCAACATCGCCGCGTGGGATACGGCAAAAACCGTAATCATCAACCCCCAACTGATCGCACTGACCGAGCGCAAGAACCCGTCGGTTTGCCCCGCCATCAACAAACGAAACGGCAGCAGGAAAAACACCCACACAGGGATAAACACAATGAACAATCCATATTGCCCCGTTGCCACGAAAAAATACTGCACCGGAATGGTCAGATATGCCCAAAACAACACCCGCCGATCGGCGCGGCGCAGCGGGATGATGGATATAAATTCCTTAAACGCCAGAAAGCTGATTAACCCGAACAAAATCACCGACACCAACGGCGAGGATAAAAGCGCAACCGAGAACACGGCAATCATCACCCACCAGCTTTTGACGCGATCCGCCAGTTCCTTATGTTTATTCTCCGTATCGTTCATACGCAAAACCGACACAATCACGCTCGCAGCAATCAAAAGCCCAAGCACAATGGCAAGGCCGTAATGAACAGGCTCCGTCAAATAATTGGATATCATGGGTTAGGCTCTTTCTTTATTGTTCTTCTTCTTCGCGGCGGATGGCAGACCGAATGCGGTTCACGCATGACCAGACGGTTAAAATCGATAAAATCAGGAACACAGCGCCAATGCCCTTAGAGGACACAAGCCCCACCCCGATCAAAAAGCCCAGCGCGCCCGTTGCCACCGCGCGGTCGCTTTTGCCCATCGGCCCGTCATAGCAACGCTTGCCGCTCATCATAAACCCGACAACGCCGCACATCTCGCTCAGCGCCGCCAGATAAATAAACAGCGCAACAATCCACGCCGCCTGCGGTGCAAAGAAAATAAAGGGAATAAACAGCGCGGTATCAGACAGCACGTCGCCCACCTCATTCAGCGCCATGCCCAATTTTGATTTCATGCCAAACTCACGCGCAAGCATCCCGTCAATCGCATTGAGCGCCATACGAAACACCAGAAAAAGCGGCAATAATATCCAGAAAATCCGCACATCACACGACAATACAATGCCATAGAGGATGCTGGTATACAGCGCGAACAACGTCACATGATTGGCGGTAATATTACGCGTTGCCAACACCCCGCATACAGGGCGTAAAATATCCTGAAAATGAGCTTTTAACTGATAAACACTCAGCATAATTATCCCCCACATGATTGTGCGCAACGAAGGAAACTGTACCATAAGCACGCTGCCGATTACAGTCTTTGAT
>CAXBOT010000013.1:0-10404 GCA_963977495.1 uncultured Alphaproteobacteria bacterium
TAAAAACGCTTTATATGCTCGATGAGTTTCCGCAGCTTGGAACATTCAGCCCGATTAAAGAGGGGCTTGTAACCCTTCGAAGCCGCGATGTTAAAATCTGGATGCACCTTCAGAACCTTGGACAGCTCAAAGAGCGGTATGGGAATTGGCAGGACTTTATGAGTTCATGTGATAAACAGTTCTTTGCGGTGAATGACCACGGAACAGCCGAAGAGATTTCTGATATGCTTGGTGAATATGTTGAGCGTTGGCTTGAGGGTAAAGAGGGTTCAACATCTTACATTGATAAGAACAGGGCGCTTCGATCACCATCTGAAGTCATGGAAGAGCTGAAGAAAGGCTCAGGATTACAATATGTATTACCGGCTGATGGATTGCCGATGCGCTTGAAGCTTGTGAGCTTTAAAAAGAATTTTAGGAAATACGGAACAGTGAAGGGGAATAAGTTTGGGTGAAATCTCATGATTTTCTATGAAGGCATGGTTTTTTTCAATGTTGTAAAAAGTATAGAACATTAAAAGCTGTTTACAGTGCTTTTGATAACTTCAGACATACTACCGTGCACAACTCTATGTGAGTAATTTTCAGATATGCATTCAAAGGTACTGTCCTGAAAAGTCCAGATATAATGCCTATCTTTTTCAAACATTTTTGAGTTATGCGAAGAATGAACTTTGTTAATTTGCTGAACTTCATTTATCCAGGGGGAGTTTTTTATCGAAAAGGCACTATAATGCTTTAACCCATATTTATAGAGTGGATGACCATGGAGCGTTTCATCGTTCGGACTCCCAAATTTATAAATTCTACAAAATTCAAATGTTATTATTGCGCAAATACCGTTAACTCTTCTGTTTATGCTAGCAGGGTACTCACCGTAGTAACTAGAATCGTCATCTTGAGAATAATAAATAAGGTACACATGTTCTTCGTCGCTTACGACAACAGGTAAAGGCGCACCAGTAGTACATTCAGGAATATTTGAAAGCTCAGATAGCTCTATTTTTGTCATAACTTATGTGCTCCTGTGCGGATTTTTATATTAGGTTACATCCCCATATAAATCGTTGTCGTGTTAAAATCTATCAAAACTTTTAGAACGAAGCCTAATACAGGTTCCCTTAGCGCAAAATAGGGGTAAAGTGAGCGTAGCTGTCAAATGGGGCCAAAAGTGCTATGGATAATCTTTCAGTTTACAAAAACAGGAGATTTCCAGCATGTCCAAGGCAACACAGGATTTATATTTTTGGCATTTATCTGGCCAAGAGCATCAATTCATAAAAAAATATCGTGGTGTAAACCGCCTAAAATGTGCTGCTCTGCTCAAATACTACCAGATTGAGGGGCGTTTCCCAGAAAAATTCAGCGACATTCCTGATGTCGGGCGCAGGATTTTATCCGAAAGCCTGCAAGTTCGTGATGATGTTGATCCTGATTATGATTACATGGATCGTACGGGAAAGCGCTTACGGCAGACTATTCGTGATCTCCTGAAAATAAGAAATTCACTGCCGGAAGACTGGGAAACAGCACAATCCGATCTTGTTGATGTTTGTTTTCACGATTTTGATGCAGAAAACGCCTTGCCACGACTTTTAAAACAATGGTTTCAGGACCGGGGTATTGAGCGTCCGACCGTTTTGCGCGAAGAGCGTATCCTTAATGCAGTGCGTGTAAGCCTTGAAGAGAGGCGCTATCAACATATTACCGATCAGATTTCTGATGCCTGTAAACAGAGTTTGGATGACCTGCTCAAAACACAGACCGGTGAAACATCTGCACCGTTAGTGTTGCTCAAGGATGATCCGGGCAAACCGTGTCTGAGCAGCGTTTTCATTGAGTTATCAAAGCTGGAACGCATTGATACTGTGTGCCTACCATTGGATTTATTCCCTGCCGACTGGCAAAAACTGCGAAAAACATACCGTCACCGTTCTATTCGTGAACCGATACGAGAATTACGCCGTCATCCGGATCATATCCGCTATGCACTATTGGCCGCATTTTGTCTGGAACGGCGAGAAGAGGTCTTGGATAATCTCACAGATTTACTGATCCAGATCGTCCATAAGATTCAGGTTAAGGCCGAGCGCAGAGTTACCAAAGATATAGCTGGCGGTGTGCGAGAGGTTTCGGCCAAGAAAGCGTTACTGTTCAAAATCGCGCAAACGGTCATCGAAAACCCTGATGCGACCATTCGTGATGCTTTGTTTCCGATTATCGGAGAAACTACATTCAATGATTTGGTCAAGGAGTTCGAGGCCAGCAGCCCCTTTTACAATGAGCAAGTCGAGCTGGTGGCACGCAACTCATATAAAAGCCACTACCGGCGGATGGTGCCGCCAATTTTAGAAGTTTTGAAATTCCGCTGCAATAATCAGCATCACAGACCGGTAATTGACGCGATCACTATCCTGAAAAGCTTGAATTTTGGGCAACGGGTTTTACACGTAGATGCGCTACCCATCTCCGGCATTATTCCCAAATCCCTGCGATCTCTACTCATCGAAGATGGCAAGATCAACCGCATTAGCTATGAAATCTGTGTCTTACGCGCATTACGCAATGCTCTACGGTGTCGAGAGATTTGGGTGAAAGGTGCGCGGCGCTATCGCAATCCGGATGAAGATGTACCGCAGGATTTTGAAGACAAAAGAACAGCTTATTATGAAGGTTTGAGCCTTCCGATGCGTTCAAATGATTTCATTAGGGATCTTCAAGTTCGCATGGAAAATGCTTTGAGAACACTAGACAGCAGCCTCTACAAAAATGACAGAGTGTTTATCAGGCTTCATGGCAAAAATCTGATTAAAGTTTCGCCTCTGGAACCACAGGCTGAACCGGCCTTCCTGAAACACCTAAAATCTCAGGTTATGATGCAATGGCCAATGACAAGTTTGCTCGATGTGCTGAAAGAGGCTGATTGTCAGATTGGATTTACCAATCTGCTTAAAAGCTACGGCGACCGTGAAATTTTATCACGTGATGTTTTGCAAAAGCGTCTTTTACTCTGCCTTTATGCCCTTGGGACAAATACAGGGTTGAAGCGCGTATTGGCCGGAGGCGCAACTGTGACGCTTGATGAATTACGATACGTTAAGGAACGATATGTGCACAAAGATGGCTTGAAGGCTGCCATTGCCAAGATTATCAATGCGACATTGCAAGTCAGACAATCACAAATCTGGGGAGATGGCACAACATCCTGCGCGTCTGATTCCAAAAAGCTCCATGCCTGGGATCAGAATCTTATGAGCGAATGGCATGTCCGCTATAAAGGGCGCGGTGTCATGGTGTACTGGCATGTTGAGAAAAACTCGCTTTGTGTCCATTCGCAACTGAAACGCTGCTCTTCATCTGAGGTGAGCAGCATGATTGAAGGTGTTCTCCGCCATTGCACGGACATAGAGATTGATAAGCAGTATGTTGATAGCCACGGGCAGAGCGAAGTAGCCTTTGCGTTTTGTGAGCTTTTGGGTTTTTCACTAATGCCTCGTCTAAAAGCCATCGCCCAGCAAAAGCTCTATCTGCCGGACAATGATATGCGCTCTGAACTTCATAATTTGCAACCGATTTTGAAGAAACATCCGATCAACTGGGAACTGATTGCCCAGCAATACGATCAGATGGTGAAGTTTGCAACGGCTTTGCAAAAAGGAACGGCAAGCGCAGAATCCATTTTAAATCGCTTTACCCGTAATAACCGCCAACATCCGACCTATCAGGCTTTGGCAGAATTAGGCCGCACAGTAAAAACCATATTCCTTTGCGAATATTTGCACTCCGAAGATGTGAGGCGAGAAATCCACGAAGCTCTAAATGTGGTTGAGAATTGTAACAGTACCGTGGATTTTATATTCTTTGCGCGGGGCAACGAGATTTCATCGAACCAGCTCGAAGCACAAGAGCTTTCAATCTTGTCTTTACATCTGCTTCAAGTTTGTTTGGTTTACGTCAACACCATCATGATTCAGCAAATATTGGCAGAACCGAAAATGATGAACAAAATGCGTGAAGAAGATTTCCGTGCACTCACCCCTCTGATTTATGGACATATTACACCCTATGGCTCATTCGATCTGGATATGGATCAGAGATTGTTTCCAGAAAATGATAATTTGCTCATGGCAGCTTAAAAACAGGAAAAATAGGGTCTATCCGTAAATCGCTGATTTTAATCGTTGGATTCCGGAAGTTTTGAACATACGTGACATAGAGCAAAATAGGGTGTACCCTAATTTGCTATGAGCATCGCCGTTTACATCCGGGTTTCGACCCACTCACAAAAATCAGATAGTCAAAAGGCTGAAATATCCCGTTGGCTGAAAGCGCATGGCCATAATTTGAGTGAGGTCATGTGGTACGAAGATCACGAAACCGGCACCACCATGAACCGCAGGGAATTCAATTTACTGACGGAAGCCGTGTTTGCTGGAACGGTCAAAACGATTGTGGTCTGGAAGCTGGATCGACTAGCCCGATCCATGAAAGAAGGGATCAATGTCCTGTCTTCCTTATGTGAATCCGGTGTGCGCGTTGTTTCTGTCACACAGCAAATTGATCTTTCCGGCACAGTTGGCCAGATGGTGGCCGGTGTTCTCTTCGGTATTGCCCAGATCGAGCATCAACATATCAAAGAGCGACAAGCGGCCGGAATTGCTTTGGCCAAAGAAAAAGGCATTTACACTGGACGGAAGAAAGGCACGACCAAAGCCAAGCCCGAGCGTGCTAAAATCTTGAAAGAGCAAGGGCTCACTCATGCAGAAATCGCACAAGCTCTTAACGTCACCATCCGAACGGTCGGCAATTATTTAAAAAAATAACTTCCAACTCTTTAAAACGAAAAGATATGCCTGATAGCCGCGCTCACGTTCGCCGCCTGTATCGGCATTCCCTTCGTCCTGATCGCGATAGGCCAATTGATAATACAGGTTTTCAATGCCACCTGCATTTTCCCCTTCGAGAGAAAAAGCATAAGAGGAAAAGTCTTCCGTATTCGAAACACCGCCACGTATGCTTACTTTAAGCCTCCTTCCTATGACTTCCACATGAATTTATTCTAACTCAGAACCAGTGAATTTCTTTAAAAGTGAAGGGTCATGGCAATAATTCCGAAGCGTTCTTTTGTATTCTTAAGCTCCATGATCTTAAGCCCCTTTTTTCTTAAGCGGCCATTGCTTCGATGGTTTGCTTGGCGGCATTGATTTTCTCCTCGCCATCCTGTCCCATAATACCATCCGCGGCAATCACTTCCACATTCTGTATACCAAGGAAGCCTAAGAAGAATTTCACCCATGGTGACATGAAGTCAAAATCGCTGCCCATTGGCGTTCCACCGGACACAGCCACCAAATACGCTTTCTTACCGCTCAGCAATCCTTCAGGACCATTCTCACCGTATTTAAATGTTGTACCCGCGCGCGCAACCAAATCAGCCCAAGCCTTAAACGTCGCCGGAACACCGAAATTATAAACTGGAACACCAAGCACAATCGTATCGGCGGATTGCAACTCCTCAATCAACGTATCGGCAATCGCCGCTAACTCTTGTTGCTCAGCTGTGCGTTCCTCTTTTGCTTTGCCATTGGCTTCGAAACGCTCCGCACTGACATAAGGAATATCATTTTTGCTTAAATCACGCTCAACCACTTCCGCGCTTTGCTCAGCAGCTAATTTTTCTGCAAGCTTTGTGCTTAAAGTGCGTGAAACAGACTCATCGCCACGAATACTGGCTGTAATATGTAGAATAGTTGACATCGTTTTAAATCCTTTCTCTATGGTTTTATTGCTGTTTGATGGCTTCGAAGTTGATATCGAGCTTAACCTCATCACCGATGCCCGGCAAACCGTAACCCATTCCAAAATCTGAACGCTTCAAGCTGCCCGTAGCTGTGAAGCCAACGGTTTCCGCTTGGGTAAATGGGTTTTTGCCAGCCTGATTAAACGTTACATCAAGAGACACAGGTTTGGTCACGCCGAGCAATGTTAAATCGCCCGTCACGACACCTGTTTTTTCGCCCGTCACCTCAATATTATGACTTTTAAACGTCACCACTGGAAATTCTGAAACGTTAAAGAAATCCGCAGATTGTAAATGCGCATTGAATTTCTCATCATCACCATCAATATGCGCTGCTTTCAAAACGATATCAACGCTACTCGCACCCGGGTGATCAGGATGAAACATCAATGTACCTTCAGGCTTTAAAGCCTCCAAAACCATATCGGAAAACCCGAGATGCGAGACCCGCAACAATATATTGGTATGGGCGGCATCGAAAATATAGGTATCCAGATGCTTGGTTTCAGCATGTGCCGGGGTGGCAAATCCCAGAGTAAAAGCCAACGCAGATGTTAAAAGTAATGTTTTCATTGTTCTATGTCCTTTCTTTTGAAACTATAAAAAAGAGCCTTCGTGAAAAGGCTCTTCATAAAAAAACTACGGTAAATCGAAAAGTAAAACTTCAGCGTCAGTGATAGCCTTGACCTCAATTGAATCTTCGTCTTCAATCGCAAAACCATCTCCGGCAGCAGCCTTCTCACCATTCAACTCGGCAATACCTTGTGCAACTTGCAGCCAATATTTGCGCCCCTTTTGCATTTGAAATTCGCCGCTTTCGCCTTCTGCAAACTTTCCCGCAAGCATGCGCGCATCTTGCTTGATGATCAGCGAGCCGTTTTCACCATCCGGCGAAACCACAACACGGAAGTTGCTTTGAAGTTCATCATCGCTAAACGACTTTTCCTGATAATCAGGCGCCTGATTTTCGACATTCGGCATGATCCAAATTTGCAGAAAATGAACCTCCTGCTCATCGGAACCATTAAACTCGCTATGCCGGACCCCTGACCCTGCACTCATGATCTGCACATCGCCCGGTTTAATAGAAGAACCGTTACCCATGCTATCTTTATGCGCAAGCTCACCTTTCAGAACGTAGGAGATAATCTCCATGTTGCTGTGTCCATGCTCACCAAAGCCCGCTCCGGGAACAACACGGTCTTCGTTTATAACCCGAAGAGGTCCAAACCCCATGTGATCTGGGTCCTGATAGTGACCAAAAGAGAAGCTGTGCATACTCTTAAGCCATCCAGCGTCTGTTGGCCCACGCTCATCTCTGTATCTCTTTGTAATCATGTCCATATCCTTTCGTTATAGGCTTAAAGTAAGCATACGTGTCATATCAGCTCATTTGTTTTGAGCATTATTGTTTTTCAATATGTTACAGAGTGTGCGCCTTACAAAACGATCCCTGTTTTTCAAAATTATAACCCACACTAACCAATTGAAAACAAATGGTAATTATTTTTGTGGCCTCATATGACACGTACACTCACATTACCCCTGCTTCTGCCGGAAATTTTTCGTCACCAATCCAGTCACGAAAACCGGATTGTTGCCTTTGAAATCCACCCTTTTCATCTTTAGCCTGAACAGGGTCCCATTCTTTTGTCCATTTACCATTTACTAACATTTTTAGTTCCTTCCATATTATAATTAAGTGGTTAAAGTGAGTTCGATATTCCATGGATCACGCACAGCCTTACCTGTGAGTGTGTTTTTGACTTCTAATTCTTGATCTTCAATGGTTTGTTGCACTCTAAGCAGAGCAGCATTGTCATTAAATTTCAGTGTGTAGCCTTTCAAGCCAGCCATGCGCTCTTCACGTCCTTGTGCCCCGGGAGACACCCAGACATTGGCCGCGAGATGGTGATGATAATCACCGCTAGCGAAAAACGTACCGCCGGGGAAACGCTCCATCACATCCAGCCCCATCACATCGCGGTAGAAATTCTCGGCCTTGGGGAGGTCGCCAACTTGCAGATGAATATGACCGATAGCAGTATCACTAGGCAGCCCGTACCAAGATTCATGAGGTGCGATATTCAGAAGCGCATCCGTATTAAGTCCAACCGTATCCATCACGACGCCCTCTTCATCAAACTGCCATTCTTGGTGTGGACGATCCGCATAAACCTCTATTCCGTTGCCCTCAGGGTCTTGTAGATAAATAGCTTCGCTGACCAGATGGTCTGCCACACCAATGAGCGGTATTTGATCTTCAGCAACGTGCCTGAGAAAGTGTCCAAGATCTTTTCTGGTCGGTAAAAGAAAAGCCGTGTGAAATAACCCTGCTGCGCGGCGTGGAGAAGGATGCGCACCCGGATCATATTCCAGTGTTAACAGCGGCTTTCTGCCAGCACCCAAAACATGACCGCGCTGTCCACCTTCAATTTTCTCCAGACCGATTGCGTGCTGGTAATATGAGGAGACAAGATCCAGATCACGCACGATCAAATTGAAGCGCTCGACAAATACAGGTTTTGTATGGGGGTATAATATCTTCTTATCTGACATGATTACCTCCGACTAAACGCCTGCAGGCATTTCCTTGTAATCCGTTCCGCCTGCATAAGCTGGACTGAACACACTGAATGTTAATGCTGCAATCGCAGCCGTTGCTAAAAGTTTGTTTTTCATGGTCTTTCTCCTTATTTTTGAATGATGGTTTGAGGGGGGTTAACGTGAAATCCAGGCTGGTGCGATCTGAGTACCAAGACCCAATACATAGCCAAACTGGATATTCATTGCGGCCATTGGCTCAAGATAGCGTGCATTTTTGAGAATGCCTGAATTTATGGCTTCAAAGCCTGTGGCTTCAACGAGCTTCATCACGGCAGATTGTGCGCATTCTTTATCGCTAGCGACATAAACAGGTACGTTTTGTGATCCAAAATCTGGCCCTTCGTGTAAAATTTGTGCAAAGACGGTATTAAAAGCCTTCACAACATGCGCGCCTGGAAATGCACTCTGAATTTCTTCCGCAGCTGACGTATCGTGACCAACGGTTAAGTTCATAAAGTCTTCAGTAAGCGGATTGGTTACATCAACAATAATTTTGTCTGTCAAATCAACATTCGCACTTTTCAAAAGCTCAATAGCGCCATCAAAAGGCACAGCAAGAAAAATCACTTTAGACTTATCAATCGCCTCCGCAGTTGTAACGCCTGTGATGGGTCTTGTTGTTTCTGTATTCATTTCTTTAGCTTTCGCTTGCGCTGTAGCCTGATCACGAGATCCGAGATAGATCACATGATCTGTTTTAGAGAATGTTTTGGCGAGGCCGCTTCCGACATTCCCAGTTCCTAATATTGAGATGTTCATTTTACTTTCCTTTCTTTGGCTAACTTATATTTTAAGGATATAACAACTTTATGCGCACAATAAATGTTTTACTTTGCACTTTTGATGTGCATTTTTGCACAATATGGTGTAAGCTAAGGTTATGAATGAAAATTGGGATGATTACAGAGTCTTTATTGCCTTGGCTGAAGCAGGGTCTCTTCTGCAAGCTGGAAAAAATCTCGGAATACAGCACTCCACAGTCTTACGCCGCATTAACGCCTTGGAAGAGCGACTATCTGTAAGATTGTTTGAACGACTAAAAACTGGCTACGTCTTGACCGTATCTGGTGAAAAAATGCTAGAAACTGTTCAACACCTCAAAGATGAAATCTATCATGCAGAACGGGTTGTGCTGGGAGAAGACGTTAAACTCAGTGGTACGATCAAAATTTCAACAACAGATACGATTGGTTACTTCTGGCTACCTAAGAAGGTTACAGCATTCAAAGAGCAATATCCGGACATTACTCTGGATATAGATATCACCACGCGCCATACAAACTTGACAAAAAGAGAAGCGGATATCGCCATACCTGCTATTAATCGCCAGCCCGATTATATGATCGGGCGTGAATTAGAGCCATTAACTTTTAAACTCTATGCGCATTTAGGATATGAAGCGTCCGACATTCAGCCAGAAGATTATAGACAGCATGAATTCTTGCTACCAAATGATCAGCTGGCTGGCTTGCCAACAAATATTTTTATAAGAAAACACATAGACGATCAGCAAATTGTAACAACAGCAGATAAGCTCACAGGGCTTTATCATTTTTGTAGAAATGGCCTTGGTATTGCTGCCCTACCTACCTATGTCGGTGATCCAGATCCAAACCTAAAATGTGTAGGCGAGCTGCCGAGTAGCATTCAAACCAACAAGATATGGATTTTGACGCATCCGGATCTTAAAAACACCGCCCGGATCAAAGCGTTTATGGAATTTATGAGAAAGAATGTACAAAAAAACGAACCCGACAATAAATTCTTACTTACAAAAATTGTTTAAATGGTCGCAGAATCCAGACTTTTATGGCTTAAAGTAAGCATACGTGTCATATCAGCTCATTTGTTTTGAGCATTATTGTTTTTCAATATGTTACAGAGTGTGCGCCTTACAAAACGATCCCTGTTTTTCAAAATCATAACCCACCTAACCAATTGAAAACAAATGGTAATTATTTTTGTGGCCTCATATGACAGCTACGCTCACTTTACCC
>CAXBOT010000014.1:0-9727 GCA_963977495.1 uncultured Alphaproteobacteria bacterium
ACAGAAACCACTTCAAGATTTGAGACAATGCGCGGGGCTTTGATGATGCTATATCGACTACCCACTAAAACAAAAACTACGGCGCTGATCGCTGCCAGAAGTAAGAACAAATCTTGTAAGGCCTTACGCCCATCAAAATTCAGAAATTCTGAGCGGTTTGATACTGCGTCTATAACGCCTATGACATGCTCAAGAGAAAATACTAAGAACCAAATCAGTGCAATAAGGCCAAACCCGAAATAATAAAGACGCGCTGTAAATCCAATTTTCCGCTGCGCCGCAGCCTTTTGTTGCCCCATTAAGTTACCCTCTAATCATTGAACAGATCACGTTTGCGCTCATGCACATGCTCACGATCTTTGTCCTGGCTCTCTTGATTACGCTCTTTAATCTGGGCGGCAAGATATTCATTCTTGGCCAATAGAACCTTATAGTCTTTTTCAGAGAGATTACCGGCGTCATATTGCTCTTGAATAGCTGAGCGCTCACCATCCAACGCTTCAAGCTGCTCTTCAATGTATTTTTCTTCATTCAAATCATTGTTTGGCATGGTTTTTCCCTTCAAAAGACTGCGCCCTCCCTCATAAAACAAAGCAACGCCTCAAAAAGCAATCACTGATTTCCATTAAAGGTCATTTGTTGTGATGCTTAATGACTTTTGAAGAGCATACCATGAGCTCTGTAAAAAATGGGGCGACCATACTTCAAGGGCATTTCGAAACTGGCAACACGGCCAACGCGCATGCGGATATTCTTGCCTAATCCATTCGAGCGCGTCATAAACAGCCGCCGAGCGTATGTCATACATTTCCGCATCTTTGACCGCTTCAGAGAGTACACGCAAATGCGCCTGTAATATCTGTTCTCTGGGTATAGTATTTGGAGATGCGTTCCACATAAATCACATATATATCCATTCAAAGAACATAACAAGAACATTTTTCGCGATTTTATTGCTAAGCCGCTTCCATATCGCCAACGCACACGACTTTAAACACAATGAATGCGATTGTCATCAACACGAAAACCACGAAACCGATCCTTCAGATATTACGGATGTGAGAAAATACAAGCCGTTCGTTCCAAAAACTAAAAATTGAGATCTAAGGTGATGTTTTTAAAATGGTAGGATAAACACCTTCATCGTATGGACCTGGCTGTAGACTATCTATAGAAGAACCAGCAGACTCATTCATCAAATCAGGCACCTGAAGTGCAGGAAAGTATAGTGTCCATGAGAAGGAATAACTCGTATCCAGGTTAAATTGGTAGTCATGCGGCAAACCAACAGTTAATGGCGCTATTGTTTCTTGAAAATTATCCCAATCCAAAGGCCCGGAAGGCTCCCCTATTTCAGGTGCAGTGTAATTCTGAACAGGTCCACCCCCAGTATTTAAAGCTCGATCCATTTCTTCTTGGCTAGGACCAACATATCCCGCAATATGATTGGTCTGTAGAAGGTCTCCAGCAGACTCTTCTCCAAATGTGTTTCTGAGATATTCACGTAGAATTTCAGGGTTCTCCCTCAGGTCTCTTTTTGCGCTTATAAGTTCATAACGCGGGTTTGGCTCTCGAGAAATAATTGGATCATCATACAGAGGCGGTGCGTATGCATCGAATTTTTGTTGAGCGTAAGATAACTGTGATATCAGAGGATGCTGTTCCTCAAGCTGATGGGGTGCTGTTTGCGTTGCCATATCAAGTAAAACATTTTCAGGAATCATTGATAACAATTTGTTACCCGCATAGTCGTTACTCAATACTCTAGCAAATTCAGTGCGATGTGCATTTTCAGCAATATTTAACTCAAGCGCAGCATTTTCCTTTTCTGCTTCTGTAGGCGGAGCTGGCTCATTAATTGGCCCTAGGCGACTACCACCATCAATAGTTCGCTGCGCGTAATCAGATTGTGCTTGGGCTACATTTAATCTCTGAGTAGTACGCCACAAACTGTGTAATGCAGGATCTACATCAGTGATTTTATCCGGCATAATTTTAGCGGCACTTTCAGCAAATTGTGCGCCTAAAGATTTTTCATCAAACATGCTCATCCCTAGAGCTTCATGTACTTCAGGTCTAAGATTATGTCTGATAGAAAGCTCTGCAAATTGCTCTTTCGCATAATTCTCAAGAAGTGGTGTTGTAAGAATAAAGGCTGGCCCTTGGGAGACTACGTTTTCTGCTAACAGCTTATTTTCGATGTCTTTATTTAATTCAATATATTCGTCATAGGCTTCTTGCGTCATCAGCCCCTGTTCTAAAAGATTTTTAGCAAGGTCACGCTGAGACTCATGTGTGTGTTTAATCGCATATATAACGCCTGCAGCCACGACCGCACCGCCAGCTAACGTTAATTTGGCGCCTTTGCTTAAATTCTTTGTTGCCGTTAAAGCCTCACGTAATGTTTTTACGCCCTTGTAAGCATCACGAATTTCTGTAAGTGCATTCATTTTTTTTGCATTTTGTACGGCTTCGGCTGATTGTGATGCTTCTTGAACCACCCTCGCATCGTATCTACCAATCATGCCTGCTAGTTTTTCATGCCCCAATGTTTGTTCTAATTGTTGAGCATCAGGCAATATTTCAATATCGCGGTTCTTGGGTCCACCCCAATCTATAATATTAAAAACCGCTCTTCCTTCATCATCACCGACGATAATATTATGAGCTTTTAAATCCTCGTGAATGATCCCAAGATCATTCATCTTATCAACACCTGCACGCAATCCATTCCAATCAGGCTGCATCTCTTCAAAGGCTTCTAATGTCGGTGGTGTTCTTGTAGGATGAGCGTATTGATCGATAATATAATCTAACTCAGAACCATCAGCTTTTTCCATCACCAAGGCACGGCCTTTGAGATTTGGAGGAAAGCCAACCGCCTCAGTCAAATCATTGATTGCCTTTTCGGATAACTGTGAATAATCAAAATTATTTGAAATAACTTTGGGAATATTAACAGCCCCCTCCGAAGCTTCTCGTATTTCATCAGCGTGATCACTGGCTCTTTGCGCCATCATTGCTTCTTTATCAGAAACAAGAAATTTTATGACGACCTCTTCACCTGTCACACTATTTCTAAACGCGTGAACAGGATGTCCATAGCTCCCTACATATTCATATTCTTGTGACACAAACCAACCCCTTTTTTTCTATGCATCAAAATACCATAAGACGCTTTACTGTAAAAGTTTTTGATAATACTCAGAGTAACCGCTTGAAAAAACCACTAAAATATGAGTAAATGAGTATATCATCTTTTGTGTGTTCACACATTTACTCAATAGGAAAATATAATCATGCCGATCATATCAATTCTCAATCCAAAAGGCGGCTGCGGTAAAACAACGTTAAGTACAAATCTCGCGCGCTACTACCATGATAAGGACATCACAACGCTGCTTGTTGATACAGACCCTCAAGGCAGTGCCAGTGATTGGCATGCGGCCAGAGAAGATAATCCCCTGCCCTTCGTTGCCTATAATAAACCCGAAAACCTCAAAGCCCTTCCGGGCATTGCAGCTGCATACGATACTGTGATCATCGATGGTGCGGCCAAACTTGAAGGCATGATGGGCGCTGTTATAAAAGTTTCAGACATTATTTTGATACCGGTTCAACCGAGCCCCTATGATATTTGGGCCACGGCAGATCTTGTCGATCTTATACAAGCGCGCCGTGAAGTCACTGAAGGAAAACCACTCGCCTCTTTTGTTGTCTCAAGAGCTGTGAAAAGAACGCTTCTTGAAAAAGAGACTTATGAAGCATTGGCAGAATATGACCTACCCGTATTCGAAGCCTGTACGACACAACGCCAAATCTATCCAAGAACAGCTTCACAGGGTTTAAGCGTTTTTGACACTATTGCGGCTATTCAAGCCAGAAATGAAATCAAGTCAATCGCCTTGGAAATCGAACAAATGTTAGAAGGAGATCTTCGTCATGTCGCTTAGTGCCAAAAGACCAAGTAAGACCATCAAAGAAAAACTGATTGAAGATGTGCAAGATACAGATGCTCCTAAAAAACGTTTAAATGCAGATGTTGAAGCCAACTTGTATAAGCAAATCAAAACAAAGGCTGTGATGGAAGATCGTTCTATTTCTGATATCACGCGCCAGCTCTGGATCGATTATTTAAGCAAACCATAACACCAACCTTACTCAATTACTCAATTGAGTAAGGTTTCATTTGCCAACATCACGCTTTAGAAACGTTTTGCTCACTATCAGGCTCGCCATATTCCCTTTTCAATATCCCAAAAACTGAATTGTGCAAATGAAGCTCACCTGCTTTTGCGCGGTTTATCATCGCATTGAAGTAAGCACCGGTTTTACGAACGGGTTTATGCTCTCTCAGCTCAGCCTGATCTGTCAGAAGTAAGCATATAGCAGCGCCGGGACGTCCTAACAAAGCACAGGCATTGGCCCAAGACTTCTGAGAAATCATCAGCTCACCCTTCATTTTGTAAGCGGCTTCAACAAAATCATTCCAATTCATCGGACGCCCTTCCATTGGCATGTGCGCACGAAAACGTTCACTTGCTGCATTGAGCGCTTGTTTGAGTGTGATGTGCTGTAGCCCTGTTTGAAGAATAAGGTTTTCTTCTTCTGTGAATTCCTCGCCTACATCTTCCTTTACTGCCCTACTCTCGTCCTGCGCAGTTGTTTGCCTTTGACGCTCGTAAAGTTCGTTACTGCTTTCCTGAAAGCCTCTGGGCGAAGCCATACTGTTTGTATCTAATTTATTAGATTGTTTTTTTATTGTAGAGTTATAGTGAACGACATCAGAGTCGTTTTTGGGCGACATTTGATGTGTTTCCTGACTCTTATTCAATGAGTTATCCACTTCAGATGAATCATGCTCTTCTAACGCGTCCACGGCCAGTGCGTATAGCTCTTTATGGCTTGCCAGAAGCTCGCGAACTTTTTCTAAAGGCAAGTGCGTTCTGATCTGGATTGAGATCGGCGCATATTTCTTGTCTAGCTCTGTGATGATATCAGTATAATCGCCCTGCCCGTCCAATGAGAGCAGCTCCATTTCACACATAACGGCTTTGATCTGGCCGCGATAGTATGAAATCTGGCGTTTGGTTTCCATCCAAGCGGCATCTATAAGGCGTTTTTCTTGTAACTTCTCTTCAAGTTCAGCCTTCAGGTAAGCCAGAGGCGTAAGATCAACGCCATAAGCATACATAATGCGCCCGGATTCATCACGATTGCCATATCGTCTATGATTACCGCTATCATGCCAGGTCAAAGCCCCTACTTTGAACAATGATTGTTCAAGGCGTTGCACCTGACGCTCGCTCACGCCCATATCAAGAGCGGTTTTTGAAATGCTTTGGTAAACAATCGGTGAACTCCCCTGCTCCCAGTCACAATCTCTTGTGAAAGCCATATAGTAATCAAGCAAGTTAATCATGCGCGGTGTAAATCCGGCTTGTTTGCCGATGCGTTTCACAAGCAAAAGAAGATCATAACGGTTCACGTTATCTTCTAGTCCTGTGAAATCTTCAACTTGTTCATAAGATTTACGATGTGAGGATGAGCTGATACGCCCTCCCCTACTCTGCTTTAGCTCTGCTATATTTAATAAAGTGTTGCTCATATCTGTTTAAAAAGCTGATCCTCAAAACCATGTGAATAAGACGCAAAAAAGGGTTTGCAAAAGTCACTTTTGACTTGCATCCGATTCGGCTGAGCGGTACTATTTAATTAGGAATTTGAAGAGCACCGCTCTTATTTAAAAAGTCACTGTTAGAGCAGTGGCTTTTTTATTTGGCTTTTAGGCTATATGCTTTCCTTCTCCTTAAAATTGGTAATATTGACGAAATGTCGGTAGAAAAATCGAATCCTGTGGAAGGAATCGGTATAAGAACGATAACAAAAAAATGTAACAGTAACAAGCGTGTAACTCATTTATGTAATGTTACATCATGATACAACCTGTGCAACACATATATAACAATGACTTATACATATTACATGTAACATTATATGTAACACGACATGTATCGTTACACGTAACTCGGTTACATATGTGAGTAACTTTTTTACGTGTTACACGTATCATGTTACATGTACGGTACAAAAATCAGTGTGTTACACGTGCGTCATGTTGCAAATAACAGGTATTACATGTAAGTTATCGCAGTACGTTACATGTTGTTACAGGGTTAAAAATCATGAAATACACAGTCATAGAAGCCGCTAAAATAGTAGGGATTACTAGACAGACAATTTATCGTCATATAGATAAAAAGCCCATAACCACTGAGAAGGATGACGATGGTAATATTTTCATTGATGCCTCCGAACTTATTAGGGTTTACGGCAATGATATAAACTTTGAAGCACTCAAAAATGATGGTGACAGTAAAGATACAAGTAACAGTAACAAGAAAAAGTTACAGCCAGTTACAAAGAGTGACACACCATCACCAGAAATCAAAGTTATTGAAGAACGGCTGAATTCTGCGACAAAGCAGATAGATATGCTTGAAACACAGATGCGCCGCGAGCGTGACATTATGGAAGAGCAGATTGTAACACTTAAAGACGCATTAAAAACGAGCCAAGAAGTCCAAAATAAAACTGTGACATTATTAGAAGACCAAAGAAACAAGCCTGTTCAAAATGACGCAGAATGGAAAGACTCAATTAAAGCTCTGGAACAAAAAATAGCCAATCAGGAAAAGGAAGTTCAAGAGAAGTTAGAAAAAGAAGCTGAAGAAAAACAAGCATTACTAGCCAAAGTTACAGAGCATGAAGCAGAAAAAAAAGACCTAAGCAAGGCAAACAAAATGTATGCAGGTTTAGCTATGCTGACGATTTTTGGAATATTAACCTTGGCTGCCATACAGGCAGGTATAATTACAATCTCACTTTAGATATTTTAAAAAAGAATAGGGCAGGGGGCTTTCGCCCCCTTCAATTTTTCGGGGCTATATTTAGGCCTTTAGCATTGCCAAAATTTGAATAGCCTTCTCAATCGGCAATCTGTTCAAATTTAAATTTATATCACCGCTCGTCCAAATTTCAGCCGTTCCATTTTCAAAGTAAACCGTTTTACGTGCGCGACTATGATCTGCAATGCGCCCCTGTGTTACAGTAACAATAGATTGAGCAATCAAATTCAAATGCGCTTCTTTTTCCTGTTCTTCGTTATATCGGAGGAGGGCGGCCTCATACGCTTTCAGATAATGAGGGATCAGGCGGCGCTTGATGTCGGCTGCAATGTCTTTTGATGAACGTGCAATACTAACGCCAATATCTTTATAATCTTCGTGCCACGCACGGCATTTTTGGCGCGGAAACATTCCACCAATTTTGAACCGCTCTTTTTCGAGCCTAAAATATAAGCCGCGCCCGCATCCGTCTATGATTTCAAACCTCCAATTTGAAGGCTCACCAAGCCGTGAAAATTTCCACGGCTTGCCAAGATAAAGAGCAATCTCTTCTACTTTTGCTTGCGGGGTCATGCTGATCTCCGCGCTATTAAGTTGCTACTTCTTTGCGGTCTTTTTGATCCGTATTTCTCGCGTATCTCTTCAAGGCTCTTTGTACCTTTAGAGCGGCTCGAAAATTCTTCAGGTCTAAAATACCATGCCTTCTTTTTGGCTGCCCATTTAAAGCCCGCCTCTTTGAGCGCATCTTTATGCTCACGCGTTTCACCTGTTACCCATACCCAAGAACCACATATTTCAATCACGAGGGCAGGGAGGCCGGAAACCGCATTTAAAGCATCATTGAGCAAGTCACCATAGTCTGTCTGCTCTGATTTCATTTCTCCTGTGTAATCTTTCAAGGCGTCAAAAGCCTGATTGATGATTTTCATCATCTCTTCCCCTACAGGGTTAATATCTGGATGATATTTTTTACACGCGGCGCGATAGACTGCTTTTGTATCTTCTGGATTTAGGCTTCCTGTTAATCCTAAAATCTTGGCTGCATCATAGATATTCATTACGCACCTCCAAACAAATCAGTTTGAAGGCTGGCCGCATCTATGATGTTAAAAACAAGCCGCGCCATTTTGACAGTTTGCGACCCTTGGAACAGTGGTTCATCTAAACTAGAATTTGCATAGTCACGATCTGCCCATATTTTAAGGCCGCATCCTTGATATGCGATACTGATTGAATCACGACAGCCGCCGCCGCCATAAATGCCCAATTCATATTTTAAAGCCTCTTGTAACTCTTCATCGCTCATGGGGTTTTCAGAGCGTTTTTCCCATCGCTGTTTAAAGCCTTCCGTACTACATACAGCGCGTAAAAATACGCCTCTTTTTTCTTCCTCTGTGAATGTCTCTGACATGATTTTTTAATCCTCTTTTTAAGTGACCAAACGGGAACAGCCCCGTTCATGAAACCTTGCCAAGCGGCGAGCGTCATATCTAAAACCCGCGCATGCGGTATGACGATCAATCGAAAGAAACCGACTTCACAGACTTGTTCCGCAGGGCGGAATTTACTTGCCCCAACACGTTTAAGCGGGCAGGGGAAAGCAAGGCTATTGAGATAGGCGGGGGCGTCGATATAAGCTGGAAATGTTGATTCAACAAACGGCGAATTGAAGAGGGCGCAGACCCCTTTTCAAAACACTCATAACTCTCTTTAGAATTTACTTTAAGAAGAGAAACACGCACAACGCACATAAGAAACATGGTGTTTCGTTTGTGGCGTTTCTTAATTTACTGAATTGTTGCCCTAAGTATTGATATACAAAGACCTTGAAGTTTTGCATTAAGTGCAAAAACACAAAAAGCGGCGCCCTAACTTTTGGGGCTATTTAAGAGCTAGGCCATTTCTTTTTCAACGGCGGCGCGGCCTAGAAGCTCGAACGCCTTGGCTGTGAGTTTCTGTTTTTGAGGATCATCTTTATGATCCTCTTCCACGGCCAAATGAAGTTTGTGTAGTATCTTCAATTGCGGCACATCACTCAACCCGACTATCTCAAGAGCATCATTTAAAGTGATCTGATCAGGGGATTTTGACCAGACAATAATCGGCTCATTTTTGAATTTCTCACGCTCGGTTTTAAGGCGCTCTTTTAATTCCTGCTCCTTCACATTTTCATCTTCCGGGTAGGGGAGGGCGAAGAATGAATCTTCTATATTTTCGCATTCCCGAAAATGCAAAAGCTTAAAAATATGCCGCGCGTAATTCCAATATTTTAGTCTGAATGTTTCATCAGAATTATCATGCGGATAATGTGCTTCTAAAAAATTAAGCGCATCGAGCAAACGTGCACTTTTATAAAAAGCTGTATCATCAGACTTCGAGAGCAGGGCGTGCCCGGCCACAAAAAAATCATAGAGTGATCGAATATGAAATTTAGACGCTGCACGTAATGACGGTGCAATTTCCAAAGCTGCATATGCAGAATTTACTTTATGTGCTTCCTTTAGCATCTGGCCATAGGTCGGGTAAAAATCGGTGCCAGGAACAACACGGCTGATAATTTTAGTGACGATGCTAAACACACTTAATGTCACGACACAAAAGAGCGCCGCCCAGATCACATATTGCACATCACAGTAATCTCGTGGAATCTCTCTTATCCATCCCTCGCTTCGCGCATAATCATGCGCCTCAATCACAGCATAGGTCGCCACAACAAAACCAATAATCATGAAGAGGACATATACAGGATGAAAAGAGCGCATTCTAATCGGCTTATCAGAAAAGCGAGTGAAGAGTTCATTCTGCCCTTGTTCGCATTT
>CAXBOT010000015.1:0-3131 GCA_963977495.1 uncultured Alphaproteobacteria bacterium
CAAAAAGGTTTTCAAGTTTTGCATTAAGAACAAAAACACAAAAAGCGTCACCCTAACTTGTGGGAATACTTGAGGCTTAGCCCATTTCTTTTTGAACAGCTTCCCGCCCTAAAATCTCGAAGGCCTTGGCCGTGAGTTTCTGTTTTTTAGGATCATCTTTGTGATCCTCTTCTACGGCCAAATGAAGTTTATGAAGTATCTTTAAGGGGGGCACATCACTCAAACCGACAATCTCAAGCGCATCACCCAAAGTGATCTGATCGGGTGATTTTGACCAGACAATAATCGGTTCATTTTCGAATTTTTCGCGCTCGGTTTTGAGGCGCTCTTTTAATTCCTGCTCTTTCACTTTGTCATCTTCCGGGTAGGGCAGGGCGAAGAATGAATCTTCTATATTTTCGCATTCCCGAAAATGCAAAAGCTTAAAAATATGCCGCGCGTAATTCCAATATTTTAGTCTGAATGTTTCATCAGAATTGTCATGCGGATAATGTGTTTCTAAAAACTTGAGCGCATCGAGCAGACGTGTATTTTTATAAAATGCCGTATCATCAGATTTGGAGAAGAAGGCTTGTCCGGCCACAAAAAAATCATACATTGATCTGACATGAAATTTAGACGCTGCGCGTAATGACGGTGCAATTTCCAGAGCTACGTATGCAGAATTTACTTTATGTGCTTCCTTTAACATTTGGCCATAGGTTGGATAGAAATCTACACTAGGAACAATTCGGCTTATAATTTTGGTGACGATGCTAAACACACTGATTGTGACAACACAAAAGAGCGCCGCCCAGATCACATATTGCACATCGCGATAATCGCGGGGTATCTCCCTTATCCATCCATCACTTCGCGCATAATCATACGCCTCAATCACAGCATAGGTCGCCACAACAAAACCAATGATTATGAAGAGGGCATACGCAGGATGAAAGGAGCGCATTCTAATTGGCTTATCAGAAAAGCGAGAAAAGAGTTCATTCTGCCCCTGTTCGCATTTTTTATGATCGTTAAGCTGCGCTTGATACTCTTTCCATTTCCCTGAAACATAACGGGCAATTTTAGGCACTGCCCAAATCGAAATTGCACCCGCCAATAGAAACGGCCAGTAATTTATAACCACCCAATAAATGCCATAGAGAATAGAGCCTAAAATTCCAAGAACAACGAGAGGCATGATTTACACACCTTCTTTTACTTTAAGAGCTTGGTATTGGTCAGGCTCTTGCGTTCTTCTGCTGTGAGTGATCTGAGATGTTTTCCATCAAAGGCTTTCTTAACGGGGCCACCTGTAAAGCCTTCCCCCCAACCATAGCTCGCCTCACAATTAGGGCATGAGTATTTTTGATCAGGGTAATCATCACGCCCTCTGTGACAAAAGATCGTGTCACAATGCTCACACCATTGCATATAAGGCGCTTGGCAAGACGGGCAGGGCGCATCATGACTAAAGACAATTTCAGCTTCGAAGTTTGATTTCCAGTTTTCACCGTTCGGATCAAATGGGCTTCCATCAGCCTTACTGTAATCCTTATCATCATAATTAAAGCGTTTGCCTTCGCTATTAATACGAACAAAACCATCAATATTGGAATCCCATTCCAGTTTTTGCGGATTGCTCATCACCACTTTATCAATATCATCAAGTGGTGATTTATGGGCTTTGACCCATTCTAAGACAAAGGGCTTATCTTTATGCTCACGGCATGACGCTTTAACGATGCCCGTTGGTCCGGCGTCACTTACGCCTTGACCAACATTCAGCTCCGCATCTTCCTTACCTGTCAGAACGGCAAAGGCGCGGTGAATATCTTTTTGACGCTCTTCATCTTTGGCTTCCATTGCCTCTTTAACAGCGTCATTACGCAAGACCTTCAAAACTGCTTCAGACGGTATTCTACTTAAACCAAACAGCTCTAATGCTTCTTCAAATGTCATTTTATCGCCCCTCTATAACCTGCTACAACCAACACGATATATGAAGACGAAATTCGAGAGAAGCCCCAAAACGCACAATCCTATCATTTTATATTTATTATCCTATCAAGTATGATAGAATAACTGTGCTTTAGTGATAGGATTTAAAATGCAACTTACAGCCAGACAATTAGAAATTATCGAGATCGTTAAGGGAAACGATAATAGCGCAATCTCTCAGATAAAGGATAAACTATCTGAGAATATCAGTGTGCCTACACTCAATAGAGACTTAGCTGATCTTGTTGCGCAAAACTGCCTCATCAAAACAGGAAAGGGCAGGGCAACAGCGTATAAAGTCTCACCCGTTTACAAGGTCTTTGCACCATATAACAGTGATGCATATTTTGATCTTGATCCTGATGCGCGCCAATCACGCGCAGATTTTAATCATGACGTTTTTGATATTTTGGGTGAGGTCGAGCTTTTCACAGACGATGAAAAGAACAAGCTTCAGGCCTTAAAAGAAGAGTATCAGGACAATATTTCTGATTACCCTGAGACACTCTATCAAAAAGAACTGGAGCGACTAACCATCGAGCTAAGTTGGAAATCTGCACAGATTGAAGGCAACACATATTCTCTTTTAGAAACTGAACGCCTTTTCCTTGAAAAAGAAGAAGCTGAGGGCAAGCCAAAAGAAGATGCAACAATGCTTCTGAATCATAAAGTCGCATTGGATTATCTGTTGGCTAATAACAATATCGCAGAGCATGTTGATCTTAGAATGCTGGAAGAAATTCATTCTTTGCTCATTCAAGATTTAGGCGTGAGCCGTAATGTCAGAACGCGCACGGTCGGTATTACCGGCACGGCATACAAGCCACTCGATAATGAATTTCAAATCAAAGAGGCCATGGAGAAGATGTGCGATATTATTAATGCCAAGCCAAACGGATTTGAAAAGGCGCTTTTGGCTGTTGTGTTCATTTCTTATATTCAACCTTTCGAGGATGGGAATAAAAGAACAGGACGCATGATCAGCAATGCCTTGCTTATACAAGAGGGGATATGTCCACTTTCATATCGAAGCGTCGATTCACTGGATTATAAAAAGGCGATGCTGCTGTTTTATGAACAAAACAACCTGGCGGCCTTTAAACAAATATTCTTTGAGCAAATAGAATTTAGTGTAAAAAATTACTTTAGAT
>CAXBOT010000016.1:0-2743 GCA_963977495.1 uncultured Alphaproteobacteria bacterium
TTATAGATATGGATGGAGATGGTGTTGAACTTATTCCTTTGGAAAATTCAAATGTATATTTTGACGTTGATGGGGATGGGCTAGCTGAAAGAACAGCTTGGGTTCATCCTGACGATGCCTTTGTTATGATTATGGACGATAATGATAGATTCAATTCTAAAAAACGCCGTGTAAGCTGGCTTTTGTCTGTGCTAACGAATTTAATCCCTAAATTAAAAAAACATGATGTTAATCGTGATGGTGTTTTTGATAATCGTGATTTCCCAGAAAATAAAAATGGAAAGACATCGAGAAATTTAGGGATTTATATTTCTACAGATAAAGACATGACAGGTATTCAAGATTTTGAATATAAGAATTTAGTGCCGTGTGTATATGATGCAGTAACCTTTGGACTTTTCAAAGATTTGTCACTTTCATGTGCAAACGATAGAATTTACAAAGTTGAGCAAGTTCGATTTGATTACGAAGATTCCAACATCATATGGCAATCTTTATGTGATAAATGGGATAATCCTCATTATGGAGGGCGTGACCCTCAAGACGGTCTGGTTTGCGAATGATATTGACGATCTTTTATTAATCACACCTCAGATTTCCATAGCGCAAAATAGCGTGACCTGCTTTCACCATGTCACAAGATATATTTTCGGATTGTTCTGATTTGCAGGCGGCAACGGTGCGCCCGTAATGATCTTTTTCGATTGGGTTGCATGTTACGATGTCCCTGGTTAATGAAATCAGATAATCCTTGGCAGCATAGGGATCACCCTCAACACATTTACGTCCTTCTTTGCAGTGTCCTTCCATTTCTGGTGAATCAATACTGTAGAGCCTTATGCGTGTTCCATTGCATTTGAGCGTGTCACCGTCAGTGATATGCGGCCTGTAACAGCTTATCGCATCACCTTCACTAGAGTAATTGAGATAAGCATTATAAAGAGGCCAAGCGGCAGCAGCACCAAAGATGATAAGAGCTAATACATTCCATCCTAAGTTTTTCATCTGATAACCCGTGCCTATGTTTTCTGATTTAATCCCATTTCAAGATTGGCTTCTTTTTGCTCCAGCTTCCGGCTTGCCTGTTCTTCTTTGGGAAGGGGATCAAGATCGAAGAGGGAGCGTTCTCTGTCACCGATAACATATTCATCAATTAAGCTTGCAAGCTTTTTGGCAAAGCTTGAGCGTGGGTTCTTGCGCATATGGTGAGCGGCCAGAGCGCCCATAATAACTTTACGGCGTGTGTCGCGTTTGCGCTCGGCAAGCTTTTCACGGGCTGAGAGATCGGCGAGCTGAGCATCTATCTGATCTATCTTCTTCTTGTACGCCGCAATGATGGCCTCGCGTTTTTCTTCGAGTGTCTTTTCCTTGTCATCCATCTCTAAAATCCTGTGCCAGCTTAAAAATCGAAATCGTTCATGATGATTGCAAATATAGCACCAAACGCCCTATAGTAACAGAAGAACCATCCGTTCAAGATAATTGAATGGCGCACTTATACAAACTAACAATTAACTGCGTTAATTTTATACTTTGTGTGCGTTCTCAATTCCTAGCGGATGCGCGACGCGCTTAGCCATGTACCTGGCGGCACAAAGAGAGGGTGTTGCCCCTCTCAAACTCTGACAATGAATACCGGCACGCGGGTACGCTTTGGTATTCAAAAAGGGACATTCCGTTGTCACCGTCCCGTTGCCCTGATGGGCAATAAAGAAGGTTTCGCCCTTCTTAAACTTGACGACAAACAAGGGTGTTTGAACCCAATGCCAATTGGCATATATGGAGTAATCATGAGAACGAACGAATTACATGCAACGGCTAAACAGGTGGGACGCTCTTCCGGGCGTTCATCTGTTGCGGCGGCTGCGTATCGTTCGGCCACGCTCATGATTGATGAGCGTACAGGCCTTGTTCATGATTACACCAAAAAAAGCGGCGTTGAATATTCGCGTGTTTATACCCCGTATAATGCACCCGAAGATTTGCGTGATCGTTCAAATCTATGGAACGCCGTAGAGCAAAAAGAAAATCGTCGCAACTCAACAACCGCGCATGAATTAGAAATTGCATTCCCGCATGAGTTCAACGCATTGCAACGGCGCGAGGCAGGGGATGCGATATCTCGTGAGCTTATGAACCGTTACAACTGCGCAGTGGATATTGCGTATCACCAACCCAACAGGGAAGGGGATCAACGAAATTTCCATGCCCATATCTTATTTACGACCAGGGGCTTTGATGAGGGATCAAAGGATGGATGGTCTAAAAATAAGTTTCGTGATTTGGCGGCTGATAAAATCACGATTGATGGTGAGGCCACCACCAGAGGGAAAGAAGAAGTCAAATCCTTGCGTGCGTTCACAGCCCAAGAAATGAACCGCATTTCTGAGCGGGATAATTTGGGTGTGAAAACGGAGCATTTGAGCTTTGAAGCGCGCGGCATTGATAAAGAGCCAACCAAGAAAATGGGATGGTTGGCCACCAAGCTAGAGCGCCAAGGTGAAAAGACAGAACGCGGCGAGCTGAATCGAGCCATCAAAGCCAGTAATGACAATATGGGCAGCACCACAATGCAGCTTAAAGATCAGAAGCAGCAGCTTTTGCTTGAGCAAAAATGGGCATTGCTTGCTTTGGAAATCGAGCGCGATGATGAAGACGGCGAGGGCAGTGGCACATGGCAGGCAACCCTTGCAAGCTTTGGCAAAGAGAAGAGTTTTCCATTTCATCAAAAGAGGGTAGAGCA
>CAXBOT010000017.1:0-2245 GCA_963977495.1 uncultured Alphaproteobacteria bacterium
GTAAGCGTCTGGTGAAGTCCGCCTGTTTTCAGTGTGTGTGTTGTTGTAAGTTTTGGCAAGAGATTTGAAAGGGCTTGCCGATGCTAACGACCGCCGAGATTATTATTTTATCGATGCAATATTCACATGAAAGCATACGAACAGTTCTGCGCGATGTCTTGCCTGACGGATCGAATATAGCGGAAGTTTCTGTGCAGCACAATATTCCTGTTTGCGCGATTTCACATTGGTGCAGGCGTGCTCGGCATAATGCAGAGACTTATGAGCTAAAAGAAGAGCCCGGTTTTGTCTTGGCTAGAATAGTGGATTAGATCATGGCGATTTCTCTGCCTCCTAAAGTGTATCTGGCGTGCGGTATTACAAGTATGCGAAAGGGTCTTGATGGTTTATCTGCCATTGTGCGTGAGGAATTAGGCCGCGATATTTTGCAAAGCCGCGCAGTTTTTGTGTTTCGTGGTCGTCAGGCTGATCGTGTGAAGCTGTTATGGTGGGATGGACAAGGCCTGTGCCTGTATTATAAGCGCTTGGAAACCGGTAAATTCATATGGCCACAGGCAGAAGACGGGCTTGCACAATTGAGCAAAGCACAGCTTTCAATGTTGCTTGAGGGCATTGATTGGCGCAGGCCGAAATGGAGTGATAAATCTGCGTATGAATAAGGCGTAACAGTGCAGTTTTGCTTGGTTTTTATGCGGTTTTGTGTATGATTTTGACATGACACGCGCACCTATAATTTTGTCCCATGATCCGCAGGAATTGCAGAAGATCATTCATAAGCAGAATGCGATTATTACTGCACTTGAGGCACAGCTTGCAGCGTTACGCCGCGCACGATACGGGCAATCATCAGAAAAACTGAACTGCGATATTGAGCAGTTGGAATTGCTTTTAGATGAGATGGCCTATGATGGTGATCTGATTGATAACCCTGCGGCAGATCAAGATGCAGATGAAGTCCACAAATCCAAGCCTGCACGTCAAAAACTCCCCGAAGATTTACCACGCGAAGATGTTATTTTAACACCGCAGGAGCATTGCCCCGAATGTGGTGAAACCGGTTATTCTAAAATTGCAGATGATATAACAGAAACACTGGAATATGTGCCGTCACATTTTAAGGTCTTGCGCCATGTCCGCCCCAAGCATTCTTGCTCTAAATGTGAAACAATCCGTCAGTCTGATTTACCATCCATGCCCATCACCAAAGGTAAAGCCGGCGCAGGGTTACTGGCACATATTATTCTCTCAAAATATTGTGATCATTTACCGCTCTATCGCCAGAGTGAGATCTTTGCGCGTGAAGGCATTCATCTCTCACGCTCGACGATGGCAGGTTGGATGCGCCAGGTTGATGCTCTGATCGAACCCTTATCAAATGCTTTGCACCGTGATGTTCTTGATTCAGATAAATTGCATGGCGATGACACCACCGTGCCTGTTTTAATGCCGGGACTTGGAAAAACAAAGACAGGGCGGCTTTGGGTTTATGTGCGTGATGATCGTGGCTTCGGGGGCGAGAGCAAACCAATTGCTTTTTATAGCTATAGTGAAAACCGTAAGGGGATTCACCCGCAAGAACACTTAAAAGGTTTTAAGGGTATTTTACAGGCTGATGGGTATGCCGGCTATAATGAGCTTTATAGGGCAAATATTACGGAAGCGGCGTGTTGGGCTCATGTGAGGCGGAAGTTTTTTGAAGATCATGAACATACACAATCACCATATTCTAAAGAGATATTGAAGAAAATCAGCCTTCTTTATGATATTGAGCGTGAGGTTAAAGGTAAACCGCCTGATGAGCGCAAAACAGTCCGAGAAGAAAAAGCACTGCCGGTGTTTAAGGACTTAAAAGCGACTATGGAAAGATTGCAGGGTAAAATCTCGGGTAAATCAACGCTCGGAGGCGCCATTCGCTATGCGCTGAAAAGATGGGATGCTCTTGGTGTTTATCTGTATGACGGGCGCGTTGAGATTGATAATAACATTGCCGAACGTGCTATGAGGCCGATTGCTTTAGGGCGTAAGAATTACTTGTTCGCAGGTTCTGATCGTGGTGGAACAATTGCAGCAAGTTTTTATTCCTTGATTGAAACCTGTAAGCTCAATAAGATCAATCCGCAAGATTATCTGGCTGATGTGCTAAGCCGCATTGCCGATCATCCGGTCAATAAAGTGGAGCAATTGCTACCGCATAACTGGACACCAGTCGAAAAATCAAAATAGACGGCCTTCACCGTACGCTTAC